>NZ_JBBOQX010000001.1:0-3441915 GCF_038004165.1 Janibacter sp. FSL W8-0316
CCCCCTCCACAGGGGGCGAAGGGGGTCTCGAGGCTCCTTCGTCGCACCTCGACCAGCGTGGCGAGGCGTCGCACCTCGACCAGCATGGCGAGGCGTCGCACCTCCACCACCGGCAGGAGATCGCCGAGGCGCTGCACGGGCCGACGGCGGTGAGCGGCCGGTTCGTCACAGGTGAGGGGCCCGACGCCGTCGACGTGCTGCCGGAGGAGTGGGCCGGCGACGCCATCACCTCGCAGGTGCCGACGACGCTCGGCCCGGGCGGGCAGACCTCGTGGATCAGCGGCTGCGAGGTGCCTGGCGTGGGCTTCATCCCGGCCGACGTCGTCGCGGCCCTGACGACACGCCTCGAGACCAAGGTCTCGCGAGCCCTCATCGACGCCCGGACCGGCGTGCTCGTCGAGACCTCCAACCCCCGCTACGTCGTCACCGACTCGATGCGCGAGTTCGTCGCGGCTCGCGACGAGACCTGCCGAATGTGGGGCTGCAACCGTCGGGTTCTCGCCGGTTGCGCCGGTCTCGGCGCCGATCTGGACCACGCGGTGCCCCACCCGCAGGGCCCGTCGTGCCCGAGCAACCTGTCAGGTCTGTGCCGCCACCACCACCGGCTCAAGCACTCGCCCCGCTGGTCGCACACCCTCCACGAGGACGGCCGCACCGAGTGGACCAGCCCGACCGGGGTCGCGGCGAGCGCCCATCCGGCGCACTGGGTGCACTCCCTCGACGAGGGGGAGCGGCCCCCTTCGCCCCCTGTGGAGGGGGCAAGCCGCCCGACCTACGTCCTCGACGAGGACGAGGAGCTGGCCAACCTCTTCACCCGGCCGAGCCTGCCGGAGGTCGACTACTCGCAGCCCGCCCCCTTCTGAGCCACGGCGGCCGGCGAGGTCGCTACCTTGACCACATGCCACGTCTGATCCCTGACGACCCGCGCTTCACGACCGAGTCGGAGCGGGTGGTGTGGGAGCGGCTGCGCGACTCCCTTCGCCCGCAGGACACGCTCATCGCCAACCTGCGGCTCACCGACACCCGCAAGGACCACGAGGCCGATCTCGTCGTCGTCATGCCCGACGTCGGGGTCGTCGCCGTCGAGGTCAAGGGCACGGGCGTGCGGATCGACGACGGGCAGTGGACGATCCGTCGCCACGGCAAGCGGGTGCCGATCGACCCCGTGGGGCAGGCCCGGGACACGCGCTACGCGATCCGGCAGTACGTCGAGTCGGACCGCCGGTGGGCGGACTCGTCCCGCAGCAAGGTGCGCTTCGCGCACGCGGTCGTCACCCCCTTCGTCGGTCTGGGGTTGGACTTCGACCTGCCGGACTGCCCGCGGTGGATGATCCACGACCGCGACGACCTCGACGACCTGGCCGCGCGCCTGGCCGACATCCCGCTCGGCTTCGAGACCCACTGCCGGGTGCCGACCGAGGACGACTGCGAGGTCGTCGTCGACATCCTCACCGCCCGCGGCACGTCCGCCGTGCCCACCGTCGCCGACGAGGCCGACGAGCGGGAGGCCAGGGCCGACCGGCTCACCCAGGAGCAGTCGCTCGTCCTCGACGTCACCCGACTGCTGCGCCGAGTCGAGATCCGTGGGGGAGCGGGCAGTGGCAAGACCGTCCTCGCGCTGACGCAGGCCAAGCAGCTGACCGCCGGCCACCGTGGTCGCACGTCCGAGCGCGTCGCGCTGCTCTGCTACTCCATCGGTCTGGCCACCTGGTTCAAGCGCGAGGTCGCGAGCTGGCCGCACCGGCAGCGCCCGGCCTTCGTCGGGACCTTCGAGGAGCTCGGCAACCGGTGGGGCGTGCCCTCGGGCTCCCGCGAGGACCCCGCCTACTGGGAGGAGACCATGCCGCGTCTCATGGCCGAGCGCGCCGCGGAGCTGCCGCCGGGGGAGCGCTTCGACTCCTTCGTCGTCGACGAGGCCCAGGACTTCGCCGAGTCGTGGTGGCAGCCGCTCGTCGGCGCCCTCACCGACGAGACGGAGGGCGGGCTCTTCCTCTACTCCGACGAGAACCAGCGCATCTTCCAGCGCTTCGGCCGGCCCCCGGTCCCGCTCGTGCCCCTCGTCCTGGACCACAACCTGCGCAACACCAAGCAGATCGCCGAGGTCTTCCGTCCGCTGGCCCCGCTACGGATGCGGCTCGAAGGGGGCGACGGTCCCGCCGTCGTCTTCGTCCAGTCCCCGTCCACCGCAGCCCTCGACGTCGCCGACGACCAGGTCGACGTCCTGCTCGACGAGGGCTGGGACCCCGGCCACGTCGCCCTGCTCACCACGGGCCGGCGACACCCGGTCCAGATCGAGCGCCAGGACGAGCTCGGGCAGCGCGGCTACTGGGACACCTTCTGGGACAACGAGGACGTCTTCTACGGCCACGTCCTCGGGGCGAAGGGGATGGAACGTCGCGCCGTCGTGCTCTGTATCAACGAGTCCGGTCACACCGACCGCTTCCGTGAGCGCCTCTACGTCGGGCTGTCGAGGGCCACCGACCGACTCGTCGTCGTGGGTGACCTCGAGGTCATCGCCCGGGCCGGCGAGCAGGTGGCGCGGGCCCTGGAGGGCAGCGGGTAGCATCGCGGCGAACCACCAAGGGGGACAAGGATGACCGAGCACAAACCGGGTTGGTACGAGCACCAGGGAGAGCGGCGCTACTGGGACGGCACCCAGTGGACCCACAGCGCATCCGCACCCGCCCCGTCCCCGGCCGCTGCACCCCCGCCGCCGACGACCGGGCAGGTCGTGCCCTACGCGCCGCCTCCCGCCTACGGGGCTCCCCACCCGGGTGCCGTGCCCGTCGCCCGCAAGGAGCCGGCCATCGCACTCGTCGTCTCCTTCCTCATCCCCGGTGTGGGATCGATGATGAACGGCGACGTGGGGCCCGGGATCGGGTTCCTCGGGCTCTGGCTCTTCGGACTCGTGCTGGTGATCTGCCTCGGCTGGATCCTCGTCGGCTTCATCGGAGTGCCGCTCATGCTCGTCGCCTGGGGCTGGGGCATGTACCACGCCTACCAGGGAGCCGTGGACTTCAACCGCCGCAACGGCTACGCCAACTGACCGACCTTTCGGGGCGTGGGGAGTTCTCCCCATGCTGGACCTGCGGAACCGCAGGTACGCTTGCCCCAGCAATCACTGCATTCGAGAGATATGGAGGGGGCCTCGATGAGTTCCTGGGCTGCCGGTTGGTATCAGGATCCTGAGCAGCAGGGTCAGATCCGCTATTGGGACGGTCATGGATGGACTGAGCACCGTCAGGCGACGCCCGAGGGCTTCGGGGTCGGCCAGCCCGGTCCCGACGCGTCGGGCACGGGCACGCGCCAGGACACCGTGGGTGACACCAGCGAGGTTGACGAGGCCACCCGCGTGCGCCCCAGCGCCGACCGCGCCCCCGAGACCGAGGCCATCTCGACCAATGAGGCTGCCGGCTACGGTGCCGCCTCCTCATACGGTCAGCAGGAGCAGGGCTACGGCCAGACGTCCTACGGTCAGCAGGAGCAGGGCTACGGCCAGTCGTCCTACGGTCAGCAGGAGCAGGGCTACGGCGCCTCCTCCTACGGCCAGTCCGGCTACGGCCAGGACCAGTCCGCCTACGGCCAGCAGTCGCCCTACGCCCAGCAGGGTGGTTACGACCAGCAGCAGGGTGGCTACGGTCAGCCCGCCTACGCGGCGGCCGGCCAGGGTGGCCAGCCCGGCGGCGGCAAGAGCAAGCTCCCGTGGATCATCGGCGCGGGCGTCGTCGGCCTCGTCCTGATCGTCGTCCTCGGCTTCGTCGGCTTCTCGCTGCTGAGCGGCGGCGATGACGACGACACCGCCTCGCCGAGCAGCACCTCGCAGACGGACTCGCCGACCGACACGCCGACGGACTCCTCGACGACCGACACCACGACGACCGACCCGAGCTCGTCGAGCTCCTCCTCGACGTCAGACGACCCGGGCACGAGCATCCTCGACAACCGCAACAAGGCGGCCGAGTGGAACAAGAAGTACACCGGCAGCGGCAAGGCCTTCATCGGCGTCCCCGCCGGTGACGGTGCCGGTCTCGTCGAGTTCACCCACAAGGGCGACAAGTACGACAGCCTGACGATCAAGGGCACCGACGGCAACGGCCGCAGCTCCGAGTACGTCCTCACCGCGTCCAACGCGGACAAGGGCACCGTCGCCTACAACCTCACCAACTACTCGGCCTCCACTTCGCGCATCGAGATGGACTCCGAGGGTGACTGGTCGGTCAAGTTCATCCGGATCAGCCAGGCCCCCGACTTCGGCACCACGCAGAAGGGCAGCGGCCCCAACGTCTTCAAGTGGGACGGCAAGCGCAGCGACCTGTCGGCCAAGTACACCCAGCCCGCCGACTCCTTCATCGGCAGCTTCCGTGTCCAGGCCGTCGGCGCCAAGGACTACCCGGACCGCCTGATCAGCGAGTACGACAACTACGACGGCACGACGACGGTCCAGGACGGGACCAAGTACCTCATCGTCGAGGCCGCCGGGGACTACACCCTCACCAAGAAGTAGGCCCGGTCACCACGCCGAAGGGCGGTGCTCACCTCACGGGAGCACCGCCCTTCGTCATGTCGTGGGCGCGCCGGTCAGCACTCGATGACGTTGACGGCCAGGCCGCCGCGCGCCGTCTCCTTGTACTTGACCTTCATGTCGCGGCCGGTCTCGCGCATCGTCTTGACGACCTTGTCGAGGGAGACGACGTGCGAGCCGTCGCCGCGCAGCGCGGTGCGCGCGGCCGTGATCGCCTTGACCGAGGCGACGGCATTGCGCTCGATGCACGGGATCTGCACGAGGCCACCGACGGGGTCGCAGGTCAGGCCGAGGTTGTGCTCCATGCCGATCTCCGCGGCATTTTCGACCTGGGCGGGGGAGCCGCCGAGCACCGCGGCCATCGCGCCCGCGGCCATCGAGCACGCCGACCCGACCTCGCCCTGGCAGCCGACCTCGGCGCCGGAGATCGACGCATTTTCCTTGTAGATCACGCCGATCGCGGCGGCCGTGAGCAGGAAGCGGCAGATGCCGTCGTCGTCGGCCCCCGGCACGAAGTCGGTGTAGTAGCGCAGCACGGCCGGGATGATGCCCGCGGCGCCGTTGGTCGGGGCGGTGACGACGCGGCCGCCCGCCGCATTTTCTTCGTTGACGGCCAGCGCGTAGAGACACAGCCAGTCCATGCCGCGAAGGGGGTCGTCGCTGCGGCCCTCGGTGCGCAGCCGCTGGTGCAGCTGGGGTGCACGACGGCGGACCTTGAGCCCACCGGGCAGGACCCCTTCGGTGCGCATGCCGTTGTCGATGCACTCGCGCATCACCGACCAGATGTGCAGCAGCTCTTTGCGGACTTCCGCCTCGGCGCGCCAGGACAGCTCGTTGTCGAGCATGACCTGCGAGATCGACAGCCCGGTCTCCGCGCAGATCGCCAGCAGCTGGTCGCCGGTGGTGAAGGGGTGCTTGACCGGGGTGGTGTCGGCGACGATCCGGGTCGAGCCGGACGCGTCCTCGCCGACGACGAAGCCGCCGCCCACGGAGTAGTAGGTGTGCGCCGAGACCGGGGCGTCGTCGCTCTCGCCCCAGGCGGTGAAGGTCATGCCGTTGGGGTGCAGGGGCAGCGACTTGCGCCGGTGGAGGATCAGGTCGTCGTCCTCGACGAAGTCGATCTCGTGCTCGCCGAGCAGGCTCACCCGGCGGGCGGCGCGGATCTGCTCGAGGGTGCCGGTCACGGTGCGCGGGTCGCACAGCTCGGGACGCTCGCCGCTGAGGCCGAGCAGGACCGCGGTGGCCGACCCGTGGCCGTGCCCGGTCGCGCCGAGCGAGCCGAAGAGCTCGGCCCGCACCCGCCGCACCTGCGGCAGCAGCCCCTCGTCGCGCAGCCCCTCGACGAACATCACGGCCGCGCGCATCGGGCCGACGGTGTGCGAGCTCGAGGGGCCGATGCCGATCGAGAAGAGGTCGAAGACACTGAGTGCCACAGGGGTCTCCCGGGGGGTCGTCGTGGGGCCGGCGACGGGGTGGGTCGCGGTGCCGCCCGTCACACTACCCGCGTCTCGCTCCTTGGACGGGTGCTGTGGAAAAGCTCGCGGAGGCGACCTCGCACGTGGCCATGATGAAGGGCATGACCTACGACGACCTGCCGGCCGACTGGCCACAGCGACCACTCACCGACCCCACCCTCACCGCCGACGTCGTGGACCTCGTCGTGCGGGAGACCGACCGCGCGGAGGGGTGCCTCGGCATCCTGCTGTGCAACCACGAGCACCGCCTCGTGCAGCCCCTGACGATCAACGACATCGACGACGTCCCGGCCCACGAGCGGCGCCGCCCCTTCGACCTCTTCATGAGCGGCTTCGGCGACCGGCTCGGTGGCATCGTCGTCGCCGTCGGTCGCCCACGGGGCTATGTCCCCGACGACGTCGCCCGCGGCTGGCACGAGGCAGCGATCGCCGCGAGCCGGGAGCACGACGTGCCCCTGCTCGGCACCTACCTGGCGACCGTGCACGCGGTCATCGAGATGCCCCGGTGGACCGGGCTGGCGGCCGCGGGCTAGAGCTCTGCGGCGATCGCGGCGCCGATGGCCGCGGCAAAGCCCTCCGGGTCCTCGTGGGCCGCCGGCCCCTCCGGCACGATGACGTCGACCGTCCCGTCCTCGCGCATCTGCGCGGCGCCGACACGCTGGCGCGCGGCGAGCAGCGCGGCGTGCTCGGTGTCCTTGAAGACGATCGCGCTCGCGCCCTCGGGCGGCAGCGGTGAGAGCCAGGCATTGCCGGCGGCGATGATCCGCCGGGCCGGCAGCAGCGCGAGAGCCCCGCCTCCGGTGCCCTCACCGAGCAGCACCGACACGCTCGGCACCGTGAGGGCGGTCATGTCGGAGATCGAGCGGGCGATCTCGCCGGCGAGGGCGCCCTCCTCGGCGTTGGGGGACAGGTCGGCACCCGGGGTGTCGATGACCGTGACGAGCGGCAGTCCGAGCTCGGTTGCCATCCGCATGCCGCGCCGCGCCTCGCGCAGCGCGGCCGGGCCCATCGACTGCGCGACCTGGTAGCGCCGGTCCTGGCCGACGAGCACGCACGGGCGCCCGCCGAAGGACGCCAGCGCGAGCATGACGCCCTTGTCCGACTCCCCGTAGCCGGTGCCGTTGAGCGGGATGACGTCGTCGGCGGCGTGCCGCAGCAGCTCACGCACGCCCGGGCGGTCCTCGCGCCGCGTGGTCTCGATGGCCTCCCAGAGACGAGCAACCTCCCCTTCGTCCGGCTCCGGACGGGAGACGAAGGGGGTGATCGGCCACGCGGGGTGGTCGGCGGGGTCGGCGGTGCGCTCGGTGGTCGTCGACAGCAGGGTCAGGGCGCGAGCAGCGATCTCGGCGAGGCCCTCGACGGGGACGACGGCGTCGACGATGCCCTTGTCGACGAGGTTTTCGGCGACCTGCACGCCCTCGGGGAAGGGCACGCCGTTGACCGTCTCGTAGACGACCGGGCCGAGGAAACCGATGAGCGCGCCCGGCTCGGCGATCGTCATGTGGCCGAGGGACCCCCACGAGGCGAAGACGCCACCGGTCGTCGGGTGACGCAGGTAGACGAGGTAGGGCAGGCCGGCGGCCTTGTGCGCGACGACCGCCGCGGAGATGTCGATCATCGTCACGAAGGCCGGCGTGCCCTCCTGCATCCGAGTGCCGCCGCTCGAGGTGGCGGCCACGAGGGGGAGCCGCTCGGTCGTCGCCCGGCGGATCGCCGCGACGATCCGGGCCGCCGCGGCCCGGCCGATGGACCCGCCGAGGAAGCGGAACTCGCCGACGACGAGGGCGACGTCGTGACCCTGGATGCTCGCCCGCCCGGTGAGGACGGACTCGTCGGTGCCGGCCCGCTCGGCGGCCGCGTCGACGGCGGCGCGGTAGTCGGGGGACAGGGCCGTCAGGTCGATGGGCTCGTCCCACGAGACATAGCTGCCCTCGTCGACGACGGAGGCGATGAGCTGATGGGCACCCGGGCGCTGGTCACTCATGGCAGTGATCGTCCCAGCCGCGGCGCTGGGTACCCTTGCCCGGTGCTTGTGCCGTTGACCACTGTCGTGATCGTCGCGGTCGGCGTGCTCGGACTCCTGGCCCTGGCCTACCTGATCATCGACCGGCTCGTCGACGACCTCATGCTGCTCGTGACCGCCGTCCTCGAGCTGGCCCTCGTCGCCCTCGTCGTCGCCAGCGCGATCGCCATGGGCAAGGTGTCGGGGGAGGGCGAGGGCGCGACGATGCTCGCCTACGCGCTCACCCTGCCGATCCTGCCGCCGATCGTCGTCTTCATCGCCCTGAAGGAGAAGACCCGCTGGGCGATGGGCGTCGTCCTCGCCGGCGCCTTCACCGTCGGCGTCATGGCCTACCGCATCCTGCAGATCTGGCAGACCCATGGCCCCGCCTGAGGTGCGCACGGGCACCGGACCCGGCCGGGTCGTCGTCGCCGTCTATGCCGTCCTCGCGCTCGCGGCCACGGGCCGCTCGGTCCTGCAGATCACCCAGTACCTCAACCGGGCACCGCTGGCCTACGTGCTCTCGGCGCTCGCGGCCGTCATCTACGTCGTCGCGACCGTGGCCCTGGCGAAGGGGGGAGCCTCCGGCGCCCGCCTGGCGACGGCGGCGATCACGGTCGAGGCGGTCGGCGTGCTCACGGTCGGGACCCTGTCCTACGTGCGACCGGAGCTCTTCCCGGACAAGACCGTGTGGTCCCACTTCGGGTCCGGCTACGGCTACCTGCCGCTCGTCCTCCCCTTCGTCGGCCTGTGGTGGATCCACCGTGTGAGACGCGCCTGATCGGCGACGCGAGCATCTCCTAGTCTTGCGACAGGTCTTGAGCGCCAGCGCGAAGCCCCGGCTCGCTGGCCGGCAACCCTCCTCCGCGGTGGGGTGCCCCGGGAGACGACCTGGTCCGCGACGACCGTCGCGGTCAAGCGCGCACAGCACAGGAGCACCACCATGACCGATCCCTCCACCTGGAGCTTCGACACCCGTCAGATCCACGCCGGCCAGGCACCCGACCCCACGACGGGCTCGCGGGCGCTGCCGATCCACGCGACGACCTCCTACGCCTTCAAGGACACCGAGCACGCGGCAAACCTGTTCGCGCTCAAGGAGTTCGGCAACATCTACACGCGGATCATGAACCCCACCCAGGACGCGGTGGAGCAGAAGATCGCTGCGCTCGAGGGCGGCGTCGGGGCCCTGCTCACCGCGTCGGGGATGTCCGCGACGCACCTGGCCCTGGTCAACATCGCCGAGGCCGGTGACCACATCGTCGCCAGCGCCGCGCTCTACGGCGGCACGGTCAACCTGCTGAAGTTCACCCTCGCGAAGTTCGGCATCGAGACGACCCTCGTCGAGGACCCGAGCGACCTCGAGCAGTGGCGCGCGGCGGTCAAGCCCAACACCAAGGTCTTCTTCGGCGAGACCATCGGCAACCCCAAGCCGGTCGTCCTCGACATCGCCGGCATCGCCGAGATCGCCCACGAGGCCGGCGTGCCGCTCGTCGTCGACAACACGATCGCCACGCCCTACGTGCTGCGCCCGATCGAGCACGGCGCCGACGTCGTCGTCCACTCGGCGACGAAGTACCTCGGTGGCCACGGCACCGCGATCGCCGGCGTCATCGTCGACGCCGGGAAGTTCGACTACGCGGCCGACCCGGACAAGTTCCCCAACTACAACCAGCCCGACCCGAGCTACCACGGGCTGCGCTTCGGGCCCGACCTCGGCGTCAATGGTGCCCTCGGGGCCAACCTGTCCTTCATCCTCAAGGCGCGCGTGCAGCTGCTGCGGGACATCGGTCCGGCGATCTCGCCCTTCAACGCCTTCCTCATCGGGCAGGGTATCGAGACGCTCAGCCTGCGCATCGAGCGCCACCTCGACAACACCCGCAAGGTCGTCGACTTCCTCTCGGGGCACCCGCAGGTCGAGGCGGTCAACTGGGCGTCCATCGAGGGTTCCGCGAGCTTCGAGCAGGCGCAGCGCTACACGCCGAAGGGGGCCGGTGCCGTCATCTCCTTCGAGATCGCCGGCGGCCTCGAGGCGGGCAAGAAGTTCGTCGAGGGGCTCACCCTGCACAGCCACCTGGCCAACATCGGCGACGTGCGCTCGCTCGTCATCCACCCGGCGTCGACGACCCACTCCCAGGGGCCGGAGGAGGACCGCCTCGCTGCGGGCGTGACCCCCGGCCTCGTTCGTCTGGCGGTCGGTCTCGAGAGCATCGAGGACATCGTCGCCGACCTCGAGGAGGGCTTCGCCGCCGCGAAGTGATCTTCGCTCCCTGAGGAGCGCCGAGGGGCCTGTGGAAATCTCCACGGGCCCCTCGGCGCTTTTTCCTAGCGTTGGGGCATGGGAACGCGCCAAGCCTTCAGGATCTCCTCGACCGGCATCGACGGGCTCGGTCATCAGCTCGCCAACATCGCCGACTACCTCGAGGTGGCGGCGACCTACACGCGTGACGGCCACGACGACACCTACGGATTCCCCACCGTGACCGGGTGGGGGGCCATGGACGGAGTCCTGGGTGACTACGAGCTCGACCGCATCCGTCTGTGCAAGGAGCTGCGCAACCTCCGCACCCTGGCGCGTGACGCCGGTGGGTGCTTCCTGATCACCGAGCGTGACATCACCTCGCGGAACCGGGGTATCGAGTGAGGTACTTCGTCAGCGACTACGGACTCGAGGACGCCAGTCCGGCTGACCTTCGAAGCTGGGCGCGGGACCTGCGCAACGTCGTCAACGCCATCGAGCGGACGGCCCGCCAGCTTCGTCAGCTGTCCGTCCACGGCGTGTGGGATGCACCGTCGGGTGACGCCTTCGCAGATGAGGTGGGCCGGACCCCGCGCACCCTGGACAAGGTGGCCGAGCGGCTGCGCAGTACAGCGGATGCGATCACTCCGTACGCGGACCTGCTCGAGTCCAGCAAGCGGGCCGTGATCAAGCACGACGATGCGGCAGCCGAAGCCTCCGCCACCCTCAAGGACTGCGACCGTCGGCTCAAGGAGATGCCATCCGACGACCCCGACCGACCGCGCGTCGAACGGGAGCGAGCGCGCGCGAGCACGGCACTGCTCCGAGCCGAGCGAGGGTTCGACAAGGAGCTCGAGGACGCCCGTCGCGACGAAAATCTCGTGGCGGTCAAGCTGAGTGACACCGCGAGTGCGATGGGCGACCCGAAGATGTACGACCTCTTCGAGGGCATGAGCTCCTTGGGTGAGTCGGCGAGCACGGTGGGCATCGTGGCCAAGCCCGTTGCCGTCGTCGGGGTGGCCGACCCCATGGGCACGGCAGGCCGACGCATGTTCTACGACGAGGGGTCCTACACCGAGGTGGGCAAGTCCGGCGTGGGATTCGGGCTGGACACCGTGTCTTTCGGTGCGGGCAAGGTCGCCAAGGCGGCGAAGAAGCGATTCGACGGCAGGCACGTCGACCGTGTCGACGACCTGCCGAGCAAGCCGGTTGCCATCAAGGACAACCCGATCATCAAAGCTTCTCCCACGACGTCCACGGCGACGGTGGGCAAGCGTCAGCGGGTGGTGGGCGCAGCCAAGGCCAAGGCGCAGGAGACGGTCAAGCGCAAGACGGGTCTGTCCGACGTCGAGGACGCGTTCGCAGACTGGGAGGAAGTGGCCGGTGCGGGACGTGTCGCCAAGGTGAGCGTCGTCGTCAAGCACACGGCCGCGCAGACGAAACGGGTGCAGTCGAACGTGGGGTCCGGCACCTCCGCAGCGGACCTCGTGGACGACGACACCCGGGCAGACCGCCGAGCCGCGGAGGAAGAGCGCCGTCGGGGCAGCGCCAACGATCTCGCGGCAGGGCCGGTGCTGGACCCCCAGGTCGAGCGCGTGCGATAAAGCCGTTGCGGCGCAGAGGGGGTGGTGCGAGCGTGGCGGCATGACGAGCGACATCGAGGTCACCCGGATCGACCCGAGCGACGAGAGCCAGGTCGAGGCCCTGCTCGAGCTCGACAAGCTCGTCTGGGCGGACGCCGGGCGCCGACCGCGCGAGGCGCAGCTGCGCGACACCCCGCAGCGGGCGGGTTTCATCGCCACCCGTGGGGGAGAGCCCGCCGCGACCGCGGGCTCGTGGGATGTCGAGGTCTCCGTGCCGGCTGCGGGAGGCGAGGTGGCCTCCCTTCGTCGTGCGGAGGGGCTGACCTGGATCGGGGTGCACCCCGACCACCGGCGTCGCGGCGTGCTCACCGCCGTCATGGGCCACCACCTGCGCTGGACCCGCGACGAGCAGGGGCGCTCGCTGTCCGTGCTCAATGCGTCGGAGCCCACGATCTACGGGCGCTACGGCTACGGCGTCGCGAGCACGGTGCTGCGCTCGAGCTTCGGGCGGGGCACGAGCTTCGCCGCGCCGCCGCAGGTGCGGGCGCTCGCCGACGCGACGACCCTGCACACCACGACGGCCGGCCCCGATCAGGGCGACCGGTGGCACGACATCGCCCGAGCGGCCGCCGCCACCGGCGCCGGGCAGGTCGTGCGCAGCCGCGAGGACTGCGTCCGCCTGCTCCACGACAGCCCCGAGAGCCGCGGCGACCGCGAGCCCGCCCGCCTGCTGTGGGCCACCCGCGACGGCCGTGACGTCGGCGCCGCGTACTTCCACCGGACGCCGCGCTGGTCCGACGGGCGACCCGAGGGCGAGGTGGGCGTCTTCTTCCTCGTCTCCACCGACGTCGCCGCCCGACTCGCGCTCGCCGAGCGGCTCGTCGACCTCGACCTCATGGGCAGCACCGGCTACCGGGTGACCCTCGACGACCCGCTGGTGCAGTGGCTGCCCTCGCCCCGCGCCCTGGGCGGCGGCGGTCCGACGGACAACCTCTGGCTGCGCATCGTCGACCTGCCGACCGCCGTCACCGAGCGTGGTCACGTCGCCGACCTCGACGTCGTCGTCGAGATCGGCGACGCGATCCTGCCCGAGCAGGCCGGCCGCTGGCGCTGGACCGCCACACGAGACGGTGTCGGTGCACTCGAGCGCACTGACGCAGGCGCTGACGTCACCCTCGACATCGCCGACCTCGGTGCGGTGTGGCTCGGCGGGCAGACGATCGTGGCCCGGGCGGCCGCCGGCTACGTCACCGGCGACCCGGCCTCTGTCGCGGCGCTCGACGCCGCGCTGCGCACGCCGGTCGGGCCGGTGACGACGATCGACTTCTGACCTTTCGAGACGGTCGCTTCGCGACCTCCTCAGGGATCGTGGATATCCTGCCCCCCATGCCCGAAGCCTCCCTGCGCGAACCCATCGCGGCGGAGGACCTGCACTACCCCGAGGACCTGCCGGTCGTCGCGCGCAAGGACGACATCGCCGCGGCGATGCGCGAGCACCAAGTCGTCATCGTCGCGGGGGAGACCGGGTCCGGCAAGACGACCCAGCTGCCCAAGATCGCGCTCGAGATCGGGCGCGGCCGCGAGGGGCAGATCGGCCACACCCAGCCGCGACGCATCGCCGCCCGCTCGGTGGCCGAGCGCATCGCCGAGGAGCTGCGGGTCGATCTCGGCGGCCTCGTCGGCTACCAGGTGCGCTTCGCCGACCACAGCAGCGACAGCACGGCGGTCAAGGTCATGACCGACGGGATCCTGCTCAACGAGATGCAGCGCGACCGCGACCTGCGCCGCTACGACACGATCATCATCGACGAGGCGCACGAGCGCTCGCTCAACATCGACTTCATCCTCGGCTACCTCAAGCAGCTGCTGCCGCGTCGCCCGGACCTCAAGGTCGTCATCACCTCGGCGACGATCGACCCGGAGCGCTTCGCCGCGCACTTCGCCGACGAGCAGGGCGAGCCCGCGCCGATCATCGAGGTATCCGGCCGCACCTACCCCGTCGAGGT
Organism: Janibacter sp. FSL W8-0316; assembly: GCF_038004165.1. NCBI lineage: Bacteria > Bacillati > Actinomycetota > Actinomycetes > Micrococcales > Intrasporangiaceae > Janibacter > Janibacter sp. FSL W8-0316. Next base: position 13,828 of record NZ_JBBOQX010000001.1, read on the forward strand.
GCGTTACCGCCCGCTTGGAGAAGATCGTGAGGACGACGATCAGGATGGGGACGTCGACCAGGTGACCGGCATCTGCCGGGCGGTCGAGGAGCTGTGGACCGAGCCCGAGTCCGGCGGCCCGCGCGATGCCCTCGTCTTTCTGTCGGGGGAGCGGGAGATCCGTGACGCGCAGGAGGCCCTCACCGGGATGCGCCTGCCCGACACCGAGATCATCCCGCTCTACGCACGCCTGTCCGCCGCCGAGCAGCACCGGGTCTTCGCGCCGCACTCCGGGCGCCGGATCGTGCTGTCCACCAACGTCGCCGAGACCTCGCTGACCGTCCCGGGCATCCGCTACGTCATCGACACCGGTACCGCGCGCATCTCCCGCTACAGCCAGCGGACCAAGGTCCAGCGCCTGCCGATCGAGCGCATCTCGCAGGCCTCGGCCAACCAGCGCGCCGGCCGCTGCGGTCGCGTCGCCGAGGGCGTGTGCATCCGGCTGTACTCGCAGGAGGACTTCGAGGCCCGCCCGGAGTTCACCGACCCCGAGATCATGCGCACCAACCTCGCCAGCGTCATCCTCCAGATGACCTCCCTCGGCCTCGGCGACGTGAGCCGCTTCCCCTTCGTCGAGCCGCCCGACTCCCGCCAGATCACCGACGGTGTCCGGCTGCTGCAGGAGCTGCAGGCCTTCGACACCACGCACCAGGCGAAGGGGGCGCGTCGCCTCACCCCGACCGGCCGGACCCTCGCCCGGCTGCCCGTCGACCCCAGGCTCGGCCGGATGCTCATCGAGGCCGACCGTCTCGGGTGCACCACCGAGGTCCTCGTCATCGTCGCCGCGATGTCGATCCAGGACCCCCGCGAGCGGCCCAGCGAGCAGCGCGCCCAGGCCGACCAGCAGCACGCCCGCTTCCGCCAGGAGGGGTCCGACTTCGCCAGCTGGTGGAACCTCTGGGTCTACCTCAAGGACCAGCAGAAGGCCTTGTCCGGCAGCGCCTTCCGCCGCATGTGCAAGCGGGAGTACATCCACTTCCTGCGTACCCGCGAGTGGCAGGACCTGCACAGCCAGCTGGTGCGTGCCGCCAAGCAGTGCAAGATCGACACCCGCCAGCGCACCTCGGCGCCCGATGCCGAACCCGACTGGGACCGCGTGCACCAGGCCCTGCTCACCGGGCTGCTCAGCCACATCGGCCTGCGCGACGAGGACAAGCGCGACTACCTCGGCGCCCGGGGTGCCCGCTTCTCCATCCAGCCCGGCACGACCAACTTCCGGCGGCAACCCCCCTTCGTCATGGCGGGGGAGCTCGTCGAGACCAGCCGGCTGTGGGCCCGCTCGTCCGCCCGCATCGACCCCGTGTGGGCCGAGCGCGCCGGCGCGCACCTCGTCAAGCGCACGTACTCCGAGCCACGGTGGAGCAAGAAGGCCGCCTCGGTCATGGCGACCGAGCGGGTCACCCTCTTCGGCGTGCCGCTCGTCGTCGGCCGGGCGGTCAGCTACGGCAAGATCGACCCGGTCGCCAGCCGCGAGCTCTTCATCCGGCACGCGCTCGTCGAGGGGGAGTGGGACGCCCACCACGACTTCCTGACGACCAACCGCAAGCTCGTGCGTCGGCTCGAGCGGCTCGAGGAGCGCGCCCGACGGCGTGACCTGCTCGTCGACGAGCAGGACGTGCTCGACTTCTACGACGAGCGCATCCCCGACCACGTCGTCTCCGGGGCGCACTTCGACAGCTGGTGGAAGAAGACGCGCCACGACCAGCCCGACCTGCTCACCCTCACCGAGGAGCTGCTCACCCGCGAGGACGCCGAGCAGGTCGACGGGCGCGACTACCCGCGGCGCTGGCGCAGCGACGGTCTCGAGCTCGCCGTGACCTACCAGTTCGAGCCAGGGACCGAGGACGACGGGGTCACGGTGCACGTGCCGGTCGCCGTGCTCAACCAGCTGGGCGCCGACGGCTTCGACTGGCAGGTCCCGGGGCTGCGCGCCGACCTCGTCACCGCGCTCATCAAGTCCCTGCCCAAGGCGACCCGGCGCCACCTGGTGCCGGCGCCGGACCACGCCCGTGCCGCGCTGACCCAGCTCGACCCCGCCGCAGGCACGTCGATCACCAGCCAGCTGTCGAGCGTCCTCGGCCGTCGCGCGGGGATCCGCATCGACGAGGGCGAGTGGGACTGGTCCAAGGTGCCCGACCACCTGCGGGTCACCTTCGCCGTCGAGGACGGCCGTCGACGGCGGCTGGGCCGAGGCAAGGATCTCGAGGAGCTGCGCGAGGGCCTCGCCGGGCACGTCCAGCAGGGCATGTCGCGGGCCGGTGCCTCCATCGAGCGCAGCGGCCTGACGACGTGGGACCTCGACGACCTCCCCGAGACCTTCTCGACGAAGACTGGCAAGCACACCGTCGTCGGTCACCCCGCCCTCGTCGACGAAGGGAGCAGCGTCGCCATCCGCGTGCTGCCCGACGAGCAGCAGGCCGCCGCGGCCCACACCGCCGGCGTACGCCGCCTGCTCCTCCTCGGCACGACCCCGCCGTGGAAGCGGGTGCTCGCCCGGCTGACCAATGCGCAGAAGCTCGCCCTCGCCGACAACCCGCACGGCTCGGTCCCCAAGCTCCTCGACGACGCGCTCGCCGCCGCCGTCGACGACATCGTCGCCCAGCACGTCACCGGGCCGGTGCGCTCGCGGGCGGCCTTCGACGAGGCCCTCGCGGCAACCCGCACCCACGTCGCCCAGCGCGTGCTCACCGCGGTCTCCGAGGTCGAGCCGGTGCTCGCCCAGCGCACCGAGGTTCTCGCGCTGCTCGACCGCATGACCGCCCCGGCGCTGGCGACGACGGTCGCCGACGTACGGGCCCAGCTCGACGGGCTCGTCCGGCCGGGCTTCATCGCCGACACCGGCCTGTCGCGGCTGCCCGACCTACGGCGCTACCTGCGCGGGATCTCCCTTCGTCTGGAGCGCGCCGCGGCCAACCCGCGCCGCGACGCCGGCCACCAGGAGGCGGTCGACGCGGTGGAGGCCGCCTACGCCGACCTGCTCGACGCGCTGCCCCCGCTGCGGCGCCGCTCGGCAGACGTCGTCGACATCGGCTGGATGATCGAGGAGCTGCGGATCTCGCTCTTCGCGCAGTCCGTCGGCACCGCCCGGACCGTCTCCGCCAAGCGGGTGCGCGCGGCGATCGCCGCGATCCCGACACCCTGACGGGGCAGGGGGAATGGCCGCGGGGCGAGCGGGGTTGCGACAATGAGTGCTTCACCGACCAGGAGGACCTGACGTGACCGAGCGCCTCTACCGCTACGAGGTCGACACCGACCCCGCGCTGCTCCAGCCCGGGCCGATGATCGTCGCCTTCGACGGCTTCTTCGACGCGGGCATGGCCCAGCGCCTGCTCGTCGACCACCTCCTCGAGGCGGGCGACCCGACCGTCGTCGCGTCCTTCGACGTCGACTCGCTCATCGACTACCGCAGCCGACGTCCGGTGATCACCTTCGACGCCAACCGCTACACCGACTACTCCGACCCGTCGCTGCTGCTCTACCACCTGCTCGACCGCGACGGGCAGACCTACTACATCCTCACCGGGCCCGAGCCGGACTACCGGTGGGAGGCCGTCGTCGACGCGGTCACGACGATCATGGACGACATGGGCATCACCCTCGCGGTGCACGCCCACGGCATCCCCATGGCCGTCCCGCACAGCCGGCCGGTCGGCATGACCGTCCACGGCTCCGACGAGCGCCTCATCGGTGAGCACAAGCCGGTCTTCGGCACCGTTCAGGTCCCGGCCTCGCTCGCCGCCCTGCTCGAGCTGCGCCTTGGCGAGAGCTCGCGCGATGCCGTCGGCTTCAGCATCCACGTGCCGCACTACCTGGCCCAGTCGACCTTCCACGACGGCGCGCTCACCGCGCTCAACGCCATCGTCGACTGCACCGGCCTCAACCTGCCCAACGACGCGCTCGCCGAGGCTGCGCGCGAGGGGCGGATGCAGATCGAGCGCGAGATCGAGGACAACGACGAGGTCCGCGAGGCCGTCCAGGCCCTCGAGCGTCAGTACGACGTGCACCTGCGTGGCCTCGAGCGGCCCAGCCTGCTCGCGGGCGAAGGGGAGGACCTGCCCTCTGCGGACGAGCTCGGCGCGGAGTTCGAGGACTTCCTGCGCACGGTCGACGACTCGGAGCAGTAGTCCTACGTCGCCTCCGACCACCGGCGCACGATGCTGGTGTCGGCGACGAAGCGCACCTGCTCGCCGCCGAGCCACCGGCGCGCGGCGTCGGTGAGGGCCCGGTCGACGAGGGCCGCGGCCTGCTCCGCGTGCTCCTGCGGCACGTGGACGAGCAGCTCGTCGTGCAGGCACAGCACGATCCGCCCCTGCAGCGGGCGCACCGCGACCCGGACCGTCGCCGCCCAGGCCTTGAAGAGCTCGGCGGCCGAGCCCTGGATGACGGCATTGCGGGCGAAGCGCCCCCGCGCCGCGGCGAGCCCGTCGCGGGCCTCCGCGTCGAGCGCGCCGCTCGAGAAGTCCGTGCGCACCAGACGCCCGCCGAAGGTGCGCACCGGCTCACCGCGCCGCCCGTGGTCCTGGGCGCGCTGCAGGTGCGCCATCGCGACGGGGTACTCGCGCTCGAGACCCGCGAGCGCCTCGGCCGCCGGACCCGAGCGCTGGCCGTACATCGCGGCGAGCACCGCGATCTTGGCCACCGAGCGCTCCACGCCGAGCCGCTGGGCCACCGGGGCGTAGAGGTCGTCCTCGCGGGTGGCGGCCGCGAAGGCCTCGTCGCGCGAGACGGCCGCGAGCACGCGTGGCTCGACCTGACCGAGGTCGGCCCGCACGAAGAGCCAGCCCTCGTCGGCGGCGACCGCCGGCCGTAGCTCGGCCGGGAGGTTGTGCAGCCCCGCCTGGGCCGTCATCCGGCCGGCCGCCCCGTCGCAGGCCGCCCACGCGCCGCACAGCCGGTCGTCGGCGCCGACGTGCTCGCGCAGCCACCGCCAGCCGTAGGTCGTCGCGATCCGCTCGCGCTTGCGCCACTCGAGCAGCGCCGGCACCACCGGGTGGGTGGCCCGGTGCGCCTCGAGGACCCACTTGCGCGTCGACGGCACGTCGACCCCCGCGCGGGCGAGCATCGCCTTGACCTGGGCGGGGTTGCGCAGGTCGACGTGCCCGGTGCCGGGCAGCGCCGCGAGGACCGGCGCATCGCGGGTGCTGCGGGCCGCGAGCTCTTCGTCGAGGCTGTGCGGCTCGTCGCCAGCGGCCTCGGTCACCAGACGGCGGGCGGTCGCCCGGTCGATCGGCAGCCCGTGCTGCTCGAGCTCGACGCACAGCACGGCGGCCGCGGACTCGGCGTGCGCGGTGGCGAGCGCACGACCACCGCGAGCGGTCATCCCTTCGTGCTGGCGGGCGGCGACCTGCCGGGCCGCGTCGGCGAAGGCGGCGCACCGCTCAGGCGTCGTCAGCCACGCCCCGGTCACGGCATCGGCCCGCAGGTGGCCGTCGTCGCGGACGAGCTGCTCGGCCGGCAGCTCGTCGGAGAGCAGGTCGAAGAGGTCGCCGGTCGGTGCGGCCGGCGCGGTTGCAGGGTCGAGGCCGCGGACGGCGGCCCACGCCAGCTCGGGTCCCGCGGCCCAGCCGCCGTGGGCGAGGCGGTGCGCCTCGGCGACGTCCCACGTGCGGTCCAGACGGGCGCCGGCGGTGACGAGCGGGGCGACCGCGGCGGCCGACCAGGTCACCCAGCGGGTGTCGGGGGAGAGGGCGGCGACGAGCGAAGGGAGGTCCCGCGCGAGCACGGGATCGCCGTGCGGGGGGAGCGCCGCACCCACGCCGTCGACCCCGACGACGACGGCTCCCGGCTGCTGTCCACCCACGGTGCGTGAGGCTACCCGCGTCCACCGACGAGCCCCCTGCGCCGTGGCAGGATGCCGACATGGGATTCATCTCCGACCGACTCGGCTTCGGCAAGAAGAAGCAGGTGCAGGACACGCGGACCGCCCTCGAGCAGGCGCGTGACCCCAAGAGCCGCCAAGGCCTGTCCGGCTCCTCGCTCAAGCTCGTCGAAAACCTCCTCGACACCGGCATCGACGGTCGCGGCCCCTTCGACTCCGCGGCGCAGGTCGCCGACAAGGCGCTGGCCAAGCACGGCGGCGACGTCGACAAGGCGGTCGACGAGGTCGTCGGCGACACGCTCAAGCTCGCCGGTGCCAGCGGCTTCCTCACCAACCTCGGCGGCTTCGCGACCATGGTCGTCGCCCTGCCGGCCAATGTCCTGGGCTTCTACGTCCTGGCGACCCGGATGTCGGCGGCCGTGGCCCGACTGCGCGGCTATGACCTCGCCCAGCCCGAGATCCGCTCCGCCGTCCTGCTCAGCCTCGTGGGTGCCGACGCCCAGGACCTGCTCGCCAAGGCAGGGGTCGTCGCGCCCACCGGCCGGCTCGCCGGCATGGCCGCCCAGCGACTGCCCGGGCCGGCCCTGATGGTGGTCAACAAGGCCGTCGGCTTCCGCATCCTCTCGACCGCCGGCAAGGGCGTCTTCACGCGCTTCGGCAAGGCCGTGCCGGTCGTCGGCGGTGCCGTGGGCGCCGGTATGGACGTGTGGCTGATGCGGCAGATCGGCGCGCACGTGCGCACCGAGTTCCCGGCGGCGAGCGTCGACGTCGGGTAGCCTCCCGCGGGTCCGTGACACTCGCCACAGGGAGCTCTCGTCTCATGTCACTCGCCGAACTCGTCGACTCCGCCAACGGTTTCATCTGGTCGATACCGCTGGTCGGGCTGTGCCTGGTCGCAGGTGTCTACTTCACTGTCCGCACCGGCCTGGTGCAGGTCCTCGGCATCCCGGACATGATCCGGCAGCTGACCAAAGGCGAGAAGTCGCAGGACGGCACCTCCTCCTTCCAGTCGCTGATGATGTCGCTGGCCAACCGCGTCGGCATGGGCAACATCGGCGGCGTCGCCACCGCCATCGCCTTCGGTGGTCCGGGTGCGGTCTTCTGGATGTGGGCCGTGGCCTTCTTCGGGGCCGCGACCTCCTTCATCGAGTCCACGTTGGGCCAGATCTACAAGGAGAAGGACCCGGACACCGGTGAGTACCGCGGTGGCCCGGCCTACTACTTCGAGAAGGCCTACGCCCACAAGGCCAGGACTCTCTCGCTCGTCTACGCGATCGTCTTCGCCGTCGTCACCGTCTTCGCGATGAGCTTCTTCCTGCCGGGAGTCCAGGCCAACGGCATGTCCTCGGCCATCGAGTCGGCCTGGGGCGTGCCGACGTGGGCCACCGCCATCGGCGTGGTCATCGCCCTGGCCTTCATCGTCATCGGTGGCGTCAAGCGGATCGCTGCCTTCGCCGCGTTCGTCGTGCCGCCGATGGCGATCCTCTACATCCTCTTCGCGCTCGTCGTCTTCTTCGTCAACATCGACCAGATCGGCCACGTCTTCGGCGAGATCTTCTCCGGAGCCTTCGGCGGACACGCGGTCTACGGCGCGATCATCGGCCAGGCGGTCAAGTGGGGCGTCCAGCGCGGCATCTACTCCAACGAGGCCGGCCAGGGCACGGGCCCGCACCACGCGGCGGCCGCCGAGGTCTCGCACCCGGCCAAGCAGGGCTTCGTGCAGGCCTTCGCGGTCTACATCGACACGCTCTTCGTGTGCACGGCCACGGCCTTCATCATCATCTCGACCGACATGTACACCGTCTTCAAGGGCGAGACCTTCGGCGACGAGACGCTCTACGTCGGTGGGGTCGGCACCGACACCGAGCCGGGGCCGGGCTTCGTCCAGGCGGGCTTCGACACGCTGGCTCCGGGCTGGGGCTCGAGCTTCGTCGCGCTGGCCCTCGTCTTCTTCGCCTTCACGACGATGGTCGCCTACTACTACATGGCGGAGGTCAACCTCGCCTACCTGACCCGCAAGATCCGCAACGGCGTCGTGCGTCGGGGCATGATCCGCGCGCTCCAGGCCCTGATCCTCGTGTCCGTCGCCTACGGCGCGACGACGACCGCCGGCTCCGCGTGGGGGTTGGGTGACATCGGCGTCGGCACGATGGCCTGGCTGAACATCCTCGGGATCCTGCTGCTGCAGGTCCCGGCGCTCAAGGCGCTCAAGGACTACCACGCCCAGAAGAAGCAGGGCCTCGACCCGCAGTTCGACCCGCGTGAGCTCGGGATCGAGGGGGCACAGTTCTGGGAGCAGCGGGCAGATGGCCTGGTGACCCAGGGCGCACCCGGCGACCCTGCGGAATCCTCTGCGGACCCGCGTCGTTGATGACGGGTGGGAGCGCCCTCATCCGATGGCGCCCGAGCGTCAGGAGACCTCGATGGTCATAAGTCGACGAGCCCGCAGCGCGGTCCATCTCGCGTCCGCCGTCCGCAGCGCCTCGCGCCCCGGTGGGCCGAGCCTGCTCCAGCGGCTGCGTGCCGTGCCACGCATGGTGCGTGCGGTGCGGGCCGGCACCTACACCGGCTTGACCTCCACGCGGCTGCTGATGATGCTCGCGGGCGTCGGCTACATCGTCTCGCCGGTCGACGTCGTCCCTGAGGGGCTGCTGCTCGCCTTCGGCCTGCTCGACGACGTCATGGTGATCGGCTGGGTCGCGGCGACCCTGGTCAAGGAGACCGAGGAGTTCATCGCGTGGGAGCAGGGTGTCGCCGCGCACCAGGCGCAGTGGGCCCAGCAGCAGGACTGGAGCCAGCAGCAAGCCTGGAGCTCGACGGTGCGCTCGCACGTCGTCCCCGACTGACCCCAGACCTGCGGGCGCCCACCCGCTCGTCCACAGCCGGCCCGTCCCCTCTGTCGAGGGGGCGGGCCGCTCGGCATGGTCGGGGCATGACACCGACCGCCAGCCCCCGCGACGCCTCCGAGCTCGCCGTCCTCGTGCCCTACCAGCTCGGTTACCACCCGGGTCCATCCCTCGTCCTCGCCGCCCTGCACGGTCGGCGGCTCGGGATGGTCCAGCGCCTCGACCTCGTCGACGACCCCCGGGCCTGCGCCGCCCTCGCCGAGCACAGCATCGCGATCATGGTCCGCGAGCGGGCGCAGGGGGTCGTGGTGCTCGCCTTCGAGGACGACGAAGGGGGCTCCCGCCCCTTCCGCGCGGCCGTCACCTCGGCGGCCCTGGCGGCCGGTCTCGCCGTCCCTGACCACGTCGTCGTGCGCGACGGCCGGTGCTGGGTCCCGGGGTGCGACGACGGGTGCTGCCCGCCGCAGGTGCGCGCGCTCCCGCGACCCGAGGAGGTGCCGGCGGTCGCCCCCTTCGTCATGGCCGGGGTGCGGCCGCTCGCCAGTCGTGAGGAGCTGGTCGCCACCGTCGTGCCGCCGACGGACGAGACGCGCGCCGAGGGGGTGGCGCAGGTCATCGTGTCGGGCGAGCCCGTGCCGGTCGACGACGACGAGCTCGCCGCGCTGTGGTCCCACGTGCTCGACCCGCGGCGCAGCGCGCGACCGGTCGGTGACCTGCCCGATGCCGAGCTGGCCGTGCTGGGCGGCTCGCTGCTCGACGTCCAGTGGCGCGACGCGCTGATGGCCGTGCTCGCGCCGGGGTTCTTCTCGCTCGACGACGTGCCGCTCGAGGTCGGCTGGCTCGCCCTCGACGCGGCGGCGGAGTGCCCCTGGGTCGACTGCTGGGAGGGCGACGACGAGCTGCCGCAGGCAGGGGAGTGGTCCGACGAGCTGCTCGTCGTCCGTGGTCGGCTCGTCGAGCTCGCCCGGCTCCTGCCGCAGCCGCTCACGCCCACGGTGCTCGTCACCGTGGCGCACCTCGCATGGTGGGCCGGTGACGGCACGATCACCGGCATCTGCCTCGAGCGGGCCCTCGAGATCGACCCCGAGCACCGGCTGGCCGACCTCATGCTCCGTCTGCTGGCCACGGGGGTGCGTCCGTGGGCCCTGCCCCCGGCCGAGGGTCCGCAGCCCGGACGCGACTCGATCGGGCGCGCCTCGTGACGTTAGAGTTGTCGGCAGGTCATGAGTGCCAGCGTCAAGCCCCGGCTTGCTGGCCGGCAACCCTCCTCGCGACGGGGTGCCCCGGGTGATGACCGGGCCGCGTCGAGGCGACGTGGCAAGGCGAGACACTTCGGGAGCACTCCGTGAGCGTGACGACCACACCCCCCGCGAGCACCGCGCTGTGGCGCGACGGCGACCACCCGGGCGAGCGACGCTTCGTCTCGATCGGTCGGCTGGAGCTGGAGTCGGGCGAGTCCCTGCCCGACGTCGTGCTGGCCTACGAGACCTGGGGGCGCCTGAGTCCCGAGCGCGACAACGCCGTGCTCGTCGAGCACGCGCTCACCGGTGACAGCCACGTCGTCGGCGAGGCCGGCCCCGGTCACCCGACGGCCGGCTGGTGGCCGGGCCTCATCGGGCAGGGGGCGCCGCTCGACGACGACTACTTCGTCATCGCGATCAACGTCCTCGGTGGCTGCCAGGGCAGCACCGGGCCGGGCAGTGCCGCGCCCGACGGCCGGCCGTGGGGCAGTCGCTTCCCGCGCCTCACCATCCGTGACCAGGTCGCGGCCGAGGCGCGCCTCGCCGACGTCCTGGGCATCGAGCGCTGGCACACCGTCATCGGCGGGTCGATGGGGGGCATGCGCACGCTCGAGTGGGTCGCGAGCCACCCCGAGCGCGTCGGCACGGCGATCGCCCTGGCGACCGGCGGTTACGCCACCGCGGAGCAGATCGGGTGGAGCCAGACGCAGATCCTCGCGATCCGCAACGACCCGTGGTTCGCCGGGGGTGACTACTACGACCACCCGCAGGGCCCCGAGGCCGGGCTGGCCATCGCCCGCCGCATCGCCCACATCACCTACCGCAGCGAGCTCGAGCTGCACGAGCGCTTCGACCGACGGGTCCAGGACGAGCCCGCCGGGCCCGAGGGCCGCCCGCGTTACACGGTCGAGAGCTACCTCGACCACCACGGCGGCAAGCTCGCGCGCCGCTTCGACGCCAACTCCTACGCGGTGCTCTCCGAGGCGATGAACTCCCACGACCTCGGCCGGGACCGTGGGGGGATGTCCGCGGCGCTGCAGGCCTTCACCGGTCGACTCGTCGTCGCGCCGGTCGACTCCGACCGGCTCTACCCGCCGCGGCTGTCGCACGAGGTCGTCGCGGCACGTCCCGGGACGCAGCTGCGCACGATCTCCTCGGCGGTCGGTCACGACGGCTTCCTCACCGAGGTCGACCAGGTGGCCGAGCTGCTCCGGGACGTGCTGCGCGGCGACTGATCGGGACACGCCGACGACACCAGCGCCGGAGTGAGACAGGTCACGGGGCCGCGGTGTAGCGTCTGGCCCAGGTAGTCCATCAGCCGAGTTGTGACGAGGAGCGAGCGATGACCATCGTCGTGGGGTACGTGTCGACCAAGGAGGGCGAGGCCGCTCTCGAGCGCGCCTTCGAGGAGTGCCGCCTGCGCAACGACAAGCTCGTCGTCATCCACTCCGACCGTGGTGGCGTGGGCCTGAGCGGTGACACCGCCCGCAAGAACGAGGACGACCTCAAGCAGGTGCGTTCCCGCATGGAGGAGGCGGGTGTCGACGGCGAGGTCCGTGGCCTCGTCCGAGGCAAGGAGCCGGCCGAGGACCTCATCGTCGTCGCCGAGGAGACCGACGCCAGCCTGATCATCATCGGCCTGCGTCGTCGCACCCCCGTCGGCAAGCTGATCCTCGGGTCCAACGCTCAGCGTGTGCTGCTCGACGCGCCCTGCGACGTGCTGGCGGTCAAGGCCCGCTGAGACCCTCCGACCGCCCCTGGTGGCGGCACCCGGCGGCCACGCGTTTTATAATAGTCACGAGCCCAGCGCACAGCGACCGGGCGAGTCGGGTCAGACGGGGTCACGCCACTCCCTTCGTCCCGGCGGAATCCTCCGTGACGAAAGGTTGTTGGTGACTGCTGTGTCCCCACGGTCCGTCGAGACGCAGGGCTCCCTCCCCAAGGAGTTCTCGCATCCCTCGCTGCAGGAGCTCGTCCTGAAGGGCCGCACGACCGGATCCATCACCAGCGATCAGCTGCAGGCCGCGTTCGGCGAGGCCAAGATCAGCCCCAGTCGGGGGCGGGTCGTCCTGCGCGCGCTGGGCGAACAGGGAATCGAGGTTCAGGTGCCAGAGTCCACTCCGGCGAAGAAGACGGCCAAGAAGACCCCCGCCAAGAAGGCGGCGAGCAAGACCGCGGCGAAGAAGACGGCCACGAAGAAGGCCGCCGCCCCCGCGAAGAAGGCTGCCCCGGCGAAGAAGACCGCGGCGAAGAAGGCCGCCTCCACCGCCACGGCAGCCGCGGCCGCCGCCCCGGTGAAGCAGGCCGCACCCGCCAAGCAGGCCGCCGCGAAGAAGGCTGCCGCGAAGAAGGCCGCGGCCAACCCGACGACCACCACGGCCGAGGAGCCGGCACCCGGTGAGGACGAGGTCCTCGGCGAGGAGCCGGAGGCCAAGGCCAAGCCCGAGACGGAGCAGGACGAGAAGTCCGGCTTCACGATCAGCAACGACGACGAGGACGACGCTCCCGCGCAGCAGGTCGTGACGGCCGGCGCCACCGCCGACCCGGTCAAGGACTACCTCAAGCAGATCGGCAAGGTCGCCCTCCTCAACGCCGAGCAGGAGGTCGAGCTGGCCAAGCGCATCGAGGCCGGCCTCTTCGCCGAGGAGAAGCTGGCCTCCGGCGAGAAGATCGAGATGAAGTTCAAGCGCGAGCTGTGGTGGATCGCGCAGGACGGCAAGAACGCCAAGAACCACCTCCTCGAGGCCAACCTGCGTCTCGTCGTCTCGCTCGCCAAGCGCTACACCGGCCGCGGCATGCTCTTCCTCGACCTGATCCAGGAGGGCAACCTCGGTCTGATCCGTGCGGTCGAGAAGTTCGACTACACCAAGGGCTACAAGTTCTCGACCTACGCGACGTGGTGGATCCGTCAGGCCATCACCCGCGCCATGGCCGACCAGGCCCGCACCATCCGCATCCCGGTGCACATGGTCGAGGTCATCAACAAGCTCGCCCGTGTGCAGCGTCAGATGCTCCAGGACCTGGGCCGTGAGCCCACCCCGGAGGAGCTGGCCAAGGAGCTCGACATGACCCCCGAAAAGGTCGTCGAGGTCCAGAAGTACGGCCGCGAACCGATCTCGCTGCACACCCCGCTCGGCGAGGACGGCGACTCCGAGTTCGGTGACCTCATCGAGGACTCCGAGGCGGTCGTGCCGGCCGACGCGGTGAGCTTCACGCTCCTGCAGGAGCAGCTGCACTCGGTCCTCGACACGCTCAGCGAGCGCGAGGCCGGCGTGGTCTCGATGCGCTTCGGCCTGACCGACGGTCAGCCCAAGACGCTCGACGAGATCGGCAAGGTCTACGGCGTGACGCGTGAGCGCATCCGTCAGATCGAGTCCAAGACGATGAGCAAGCTGCGTCACCCGAGCCGCTCCCAGGTTCTGCGCGACTACCTCGACTGAGCCTCTCGGCGACCTCCGGGGCGAAGGGGGGAGTCAGCGGCGACGGGGCAGGCGGCGCAGGAGCGAGCGGCCGAACGCGCGCCACGCGTCGACGCCGTCTTGGGGCCACAGCATCGAGCGGACCTGTCGCGAGCGCTGCCGGCCGGAGCGGACCTCGTCGACGACCCCGCCGACCTCGTGGGAGATGTCGGGCAGGTCGGCTCCGGGCGGGGCGTAGCGGGCGCGCTCGAGGGTGGCGACGACGTGGTCGAGCTGCTCCTGCGGCTCGCCCTCGAGATGCAGGCGCCGGCTGAGCCAGGCGCCGGTCTGCCGCGGGGTCGCGCCGACCGGTGGGCGCAGCCCGAGGTCGTCGAGCTGGGTGATCAGCTCGTGCCACTCGCGCTCGACCCGCTCGGCGTCGTCGACGGCCGAGCGGCGGGAGCGGCGACGGGCCACGAGCGCCGACAGCGGCATGATCGCCAGCACGGCGGCGATGCCGAGCAGCCAGAGCAGCGCGGTGACCCAGGCGGGGCGACCCTCGTCGGGCGCGGTCGCGGCCTCCGGGACCGCGACGTCCTCCTGCTGGTCGTCGGGGCGGGTCGAGGAGCTCGTCGTCTCGTCGGACGAGGTCGAGGTGTCGGTGCCGGCGCTCGCGTCGGAGGTGTCGATCGTGTAGCCGGGCGTCGACGCAGCACGTGAGCCGGGCGTCGGCTCGAAGCGCGTCCAGCCCACCCCCTCGAAGTACAGCTCGGGCCAGGCGTGGGCGTCGCTGACCCGCACGACGCGCTCGTCGCCACTGGTCAGGGAGCCGGGGAGGAAGCCGACGGCGACGCGGGCGGGGATCCCGCGCGCCCGGGCCATGAGCGTCATGGTCACGGCGAACTGCTGGCAGTAGCCGGTCTTGTGGTCGAGGAAGGCGACGATCGGGTCACGCCCCTGCGACGAGGGCAGGTCGAGGCTGTAGGTGAACTCGCTGCCGCGCAGGTACTCCTGGATGGCCTGGGCGCTGCGCAGGGGAGTGGCGTCGTGCGGGACGACCTCGTCGACGAGGTCTCCGATCTCCTGCGCCGACCCGGGGTCGAGGGTGAGGTAGGAGTCGCTCTGGGCGAGCGGGTCGATGGGTTCGCCCGTCGGCTGGTCGAAGTCCTCTTCCTCGGGGGCGAGCTCGGTGTAGGTCGCCGAGTAGGTCCCGGGAGTGCGCTGGACCGCGGCCGTGCCGTCGTCGCCGAGAGCCCAGGCGATGCCGCCCGTGTCGACCGAGCTGACGAGCGAAGGGAGCGGCAGCTGCGGTGCCGCGACGCCGTTGGACTCGACGACCATCGTGCGTCGCTCACCGACGACATTGCCGGGGAGGCGCAGGGTCGGGTCCGGGGCGGAGAAGCCCTCGACGGGCTCGGGGGCGTCGGAGCGCATGCGGCCCAGGCCGTCGGAGAAGTCCTCGACGACCGCCACCCGCAGGGGCCCCGGCGTGGGGGAGCTCGACGTGTAGGTGAGCACCGGGGCCTCGCTGGGCGACTCGAGGCTGCGGCGCAGGTCGAGGGCCGTGGCCAGGCGCACGCCGGACCCGGTCGTCGCTCCGCCCTGGCTGCGCCCCAGCCCGTCGAGGACGTAGCGGGTCGGCAGGTGGGGGACGAAGGTGGCCGCGGCGACGGCGGCGACCAGGGCGAAGGCCCCGAGTCGCGCGGCCTGCCAGCGGTGCGAGCGCCCCGCGCTGTCCTCGCCGTCGCCGCGCGCCATGCGGGGGACCGAGGTGGCCCAGCCGTGCAGGTCGAGGTCGGACTGGTGCACGACCATCGCGAGCCACAGCCCGGCGCCGGCGAGGAACCACGCCCAGTGCATCGAGCCACCGGAGTTGGCTGCCGAGACGAGGAAGAGCGAGAGCAGCGGCAGGCCGGCGACCGACGGCGATGCTGCAGTGGCGCTGGCCATGTCGACGGCCAGGGCGACGACGACGATGATCACGACGAGCATGACGGTGATGCCGGGCGTCGCCGGCGCGGGGGCCGCGTAGCGGGTGATCGTGTCCTGGGCCTGCTCGAAGTGGTCGAGCAGTGCGGTAAGCGTCTCGGGTGTGGGGACGACGCCGAAGACTGTCGTCTCGCCGAGCTGGGTGACGAGCAGGTAGAGGCCGGCCGCGGCGGCCTGCCCGAGGACGACCAACCCTGCGTGGGTGGTGAGCGAGCGCAGGAGCATGCCGGTGCCCGCGACGACGGCGACGCCGATGACCGAAGGGAGGGCCCAGGGGGCCTCGTCGAAGAGCCGGCCGAGGGGGAGGGCGACGACGATCGTCGCCAGACCGGCGAGGAGGCCGGCGACCACCCGGGGCTCGTGCCGCATCAGGCGCGCACCCCCAGACTCACGGTGAGTCGGGCCCACAGCTCGGGGAGCTGGGCGCCGGGGCGGACGACCTCGGTGCGCCAGCCGCCGAGGGCCAGCCGGTGGGCGGTCTCGTCGGCGGGCCCGGTGCCCCGGGTGCCGGAGGAGAAGCCGCCGCGGTCGACGACCAGCCCGAGCCCGTGGCGGGCGCGGGTGGCGCAGAGGTCGACGATGTCGTCGTCGAGCTCGCCGAGGACGCCGACGACGAGGCCCCCGCCGTGCTGCATGAAGTCGTCGAGGGCCTCGAGGAGCCCGCGCGCCGAGGTGGTCTCGGCCGGCTGGACCGCGGCGAGCTCGTCGAGCGCGTGGTCGACGTCGACGAGCGGCTCGACCGCGCCGCCCTCGTCGGCGGACGGGCAAAGGTGCACCTCGAAGCGCTCACCGAGGAGCAGCGTGGTGATCGACGCCGCCGCCGTCACCGACCACTCGAAGGACCCGCCGCCCCCGGTGCCGGCGTGGACGCCGGCGCGGTCGTCGAGCAGGACCAGGGCACGCCGTCGGGAGGGCTGCTCGTCCTGCCGCACCATCGTCTCGCCGGTGCGGGCCGTCGAGCGCCAGTGGATGCGGCGCAGGTCGTCGCCGATGCGGTACTCGCGCACGCCAACGTCGTCCTCACCCTGCAGGGCGACCCGCGAGGCGACCGAGGTCTCGCCGCCCCCTCCGGCGGGCACGCCCCGCACGGGGGTGAGTGGCAGCACCCGCGGCAGGACGACGAGCGCGGTCTCGCCGGGCACCGGGACCGCCCGGGTCGCCAGGCCGAAGGGGTCGGTGACCCGCACCGAGAGCGGACCGATCGCGTGGTGGCCGCGCACGTGGGAGCGCACGCGATAGGTCAGCTGGCGGGTCTCGCCGCCGTCGAGGCGCGGCACGAGCAGGTGCGGTCGGTCACCGAGGGCGTAGGCCAGCGTCTCCTCGCCCCGCAGGAGGGGGCTGGGCAGCCGGCCGGAGTTGTGCACCCGGACGGTGACGTCGGCGTGGCCGTCGGTGGGCACGCGAGAGGGGGCAACCTCACGGGTGACCTCGAGGTCGAGCTCGCGGCGGGAGAGCAGCAGTGCCAGGGCCGGCAGCACGACGAGCAGTGCGCCGACCTTGGTCAGGTCGTGCAGGCCGAGCGTCAGACCGGTGAGGGCCACGAGCACCCCGGCCGCGACGAAGAGCCGCCCGCGACCGGTCATGGTCGAGCACTCACCGGGCGGCGGGGACGCGCGTGTGCCGCACGATCTCGCTGACGATGTCGACCGGGTCGCGCCGGGCCAGCTGCGCCT
The DNA here is from genome assembly GCF_038004165.1 of Janibacter sp. FSL W8-0316. NCBI lineage: Bacteria > Bacillati > Actinomycetota > Actinomycetes > Micrococcales > Intrasporangiaceae > Janibacter > Janibacter sp. FSL W8-0316. The sequence continues at coordinate 30,832 of NZ_JBBOQX010000001.1, forward strand.
CGCTGCTCAGCAGCAGTCGGTGGGCGAGGACGACCGGGGCGATGGTCTGGATGTCGTCGGGGAGCACGTGGTCGCGTCCGTGCAGCGCTGCGTGCGCCCGGCCGGCGCGCAGCAGGTGCAGCGTCGCCCGCGGCGAGGCGCCCAGGCGCACGAGCGAGCTCGTGCGGGTCGCGGTCGCGATGTCGACGGCGTACTGGCGCACCGCCGTCGAGGCGTGGACGGTGCGCACCGCGGCGATGAGTCGGGCGATGCCCGCCGCGTCGGCGACCGGGCGCAAGCCTTCGAGCGGGGAGCTCGCGCCGTGGTGGTCGAGCATGGCCACCTCGGCGGCGGCGGTCGGGTAGCCCATGGACAGCCGGGCCATGAAGCGGTCGCGCTGGGCCTCGGGGAGGGGGTAGGTGCCCTCCATCTCCACGGGGTTCTGGGTCGCCATGATGATGAAGGGCCGGGGCAGCTCGTAGGTCCGCCCGTCGACGGTGACCTGGGCCTCCTCCATGCACTCCAGCAGGGCCGACTGGGCCTTGGGCGAGGCGCGGTTGATCTCGTCACCGATGACGACGTTGGCGAAGACGGCCCCGGGGCGGAACTCGAACTCGTGCTGGTCCTGGTTGTAGATGCTCACACCGGTGATGTCGCTCGGCAGCAGGTCAGGGGTGAACTGCACCCGACGCACCGAGGCGTCGATGCTGCGCGCGAGCGCCTTGGCGAGCATCGTCTTGCCGACCCCGGGCACGTCCTCGACGAGGATGTGCCCCTCCGCGAGCAGGACCGTGATGGCGGTGCGCACGACATCGGGCTTGCCCTCGATGACGGCATTCATCGTCTCGGCGAGCGCCCGGCCGACGGACACGACGTACTCGAGGTCCCCGTGTGCCGCCACTTCGGGGGCGCCTTCCCTGCTGAGGGTCACCACGTCTCCGTCCCGGGGCCGCGCTGGTGGCGTCCCCACTTCGCTCCGATGTGCTCCCGACCCTACGTCGCGCTCGGCCTCCAGCCCTAGGAATCGGGGCCACGAGACACAGGCACCGTCGGTCCCGGCCCTGGGGGACCCCCCTTCGTGCCGTCCGGACGGTGAATCCGCCCCACTTTGCACCACCCTTGATTTATCAGGGAAAAGTCAGCAAAGAAGTCGCCGAAATGTGCCAGACGGGGTGTGATCTGGAGCAGAGGTGGAGTAAAGTGGGGGATCAAGGAAGCGCAGGGAGCCCTCGGGTCGAGACGAAGGGGAGGTGGTCGCCGTGTTCCTCGGTACCCACACCCCGCGCCTGGACGACAAGGGCCGCCTCTTCCTCCCCGCGAAGTTCCGCGACAAGCTCGCCGGCGGCCTGGTCATGACCCGTGGTCAGGAGCGCTGCCTCTACGTCTTCCCCATGGACGAGTTCGTCAAGATCACCCAGCGCTTCCAGGAGGCCCCCACCTCGAGCAAGGCCGCTCGCGACTACATGCGCGTCTTCCTCTCCGGCGCGAGCGACGAGATCCCCGACAAGCAGGGCCGGGTCACCGTGCCCGCGGCGCTGCGCCAGTACGCCGGCCTCGACCGCGAGTGCACCGTCATCGGCACCGGCTCGCGGGTCGAGGTCTGGGACACCGCCGCGTGGGAGGAGTACCTGGCCAGCACCGAGCAGGCCTTCGCCGACCAGTCCGAGGAGGTGATCCCCGGACTCATGTGATGCAGCTGCCGCCCGGCCTCCAGCCGTGACGGCCCCGACCCGACTTCCCCCGGGCCGGAACGTCCCGGATGGGGACCAGGCGGCAGCAGCGAGCAGGACCCGGAGATCACCACCACCACCCACCACCGACGAGCACGAAGGGAGCACCGTGGAGCACGACGAGGACCGTGACCTCACGACCGACACCGGCCGCGACGCGGCCTCCCGCCACGTGCCCGTCATGCTCGACGAGGTCCTCGACCTGCTCGCCCCGGCGCTCTCCACGGAGGGCGCCGTCCACGTGGACGGCACGCTCGGCATGGGCGGCCACGCCGAGGCGGTCCTCGAGGCGGACCCGCAGGTGCGCCTTGTCGGCATCGACCGCGACCCGCAGGCGCTGGCCCTCGCGGGGGAGCGGCTGGCCCGCTTCGGCGAGCGCGTCACCCTCGTGCACGCCGTCAACGACGAGATCGGCGAGGTCCTCGACGACCTCGACCTCGAGAGCGTCACCTCGGCCTTCTTCGACCTCGGGGTCTCGTCGCTGCAGCTCGACGAGACCGAGCGCGGCTTCGCCTACGCCCACGACGCGCCGCTCGACATGCGGATGGACCCCACGACCGGGGTCACCGCCGCCGAGGTGCTCAACACCTACGACGCCCGCGACCTGACCCGGGTGCTGTCGGAGTACGGCGAGGAGCGCTTCGCCCGCAAGATCGCCGGCGCGATCGTCCGCGAGCGGGAGGCCACCCCCTTCGACCGCTCCGGCCGACTCGTCGAGCTGCTGCGCGCCACGATCCCGATGGCCTCCCAGCGCGGCGGTGGCCACCCGGCCAAGCGGACCTTCCAGGCGCTGCGGATCGAGGTCAACGAGGAGCTCGCCGGCTGGGCCCGCGCGCTGCCCGTCGCCCTCGACCGGCTGGCCGTGGGCGGCCGGATCGCGGTGCTGTCCTTCCACTCGCTCGAGGACCGCATCACCAAGCGCGCGCTCGCCGCCGGTGCCGCCTCGACCACCCCGCCCGACCTGCCCGTCGAGCTGCCCGAGCACGCACCCGAGCTGCGCCTGCTCACCCGCGGGGCGCTCACCCCGAGTGCCCGCGAGCTCGAGACCAACCCCCGATCCGCCTCGGTGCGCCTGCGCGGCGCCGAGCGCATCCGACCGCCCCGTCACCAGGAAGGCCGCACCCGATGAGCCAGTCGTCCGTCGCCACGACCGTCGCCCGTCGTGCCCCCGCCCGTCGCACCCGGGCCTCGCTCGAGGTCGTCACACCGACCGACCGGGCCGGGTCCGCGTGGTTCCCGGTGCTGTGCTTCGCCCTGCTCGTCGCCGGGCTCGGCGCCGTCCTCGGGCTCAACACCTCGATGGCCCAGGACTCCTTCGAGGTGACGGCTCTCGAGGCCCGCTCCGCGTCGCTCGCCGACAAGGAGGACTCGCTGACCCAGACGATCAACGACCGGGCCGCACCGCAGCGCCTGGCGACCGAGGCCGACGCGCTCGGCATGGTCCCGGCCGGCAGCGCAGCCTTCATCGACGTCGACAAGGGGAGCATCCTCGGCGTGGCGTCGGTCGCCAAGAGGCCCGACGGATTTACCGTGGGAGCGGCCGCCACGGCGACGGCGGACCAGTCCTCGAGCAGCTCCTCGAAGTCCACGAAGTCCACGTCCAAAACCTCGTCCAAGTCCACGTCGAAGTCCGCCTCGAAGTCCACCGGGGCCGCCCAGAAGAAGACCTCCACCGCCCGCCCGAGCAACTGACAGGAGAGGCCCGCACGTGAGCCAGCGCCGACCTGACCGCCCTCGAGGCACCGGTCGACCCTCCTCCGGCCAGGCACGGCCTGCCCGCAAGGCGGCACCTGCTCGCAAGGCCGCGTCCGCGCGCAAGGCGGCGCCGGCGAGGAAGTCCGCGCCGGCTCGCAAGGCGGCACCGGCGGCCAAGCAGGCGGCTCCTGCCCGGAAGGCCGCTCCTGCCAAGAAGGCGACGTCGGCGCGGAAGGCCACCCCGCCCCGCACGAAGGCCCCTGCTCGTCGACCGGCGGCGACCGCGCGCTCGGCCAGCCCGCGCACCCGCATGCGGGCGCTCATGGTCGTCTCGCTCATCGTGCTCAGCCTCTTCGCCGCGCAGCTGCTGCGCATCCAGGGCTTCGACTCCGACGCCGTCGCCGCCGACGCACTGCGCCAGCGCACCCAGACCGAGGCGATCCCCGCCCACCGCGGCACGATCTACGACGCCAACGACACCGTCCTGGCGCAGAGCCAGGAGCGGCGCACCGTCGTCGTCGACCAGACGGCCGTGCCGGAGTACGACAAGAAGGTCGACGGCACGACCACCAAGGTCGGGGTGGCGGGCGCCGCCAAGGACCTCGCCGAGCCGCTCGGCACCAGCGCCGAGGACATCGAGCCCAAGCTCACCGGCTCGCAGCGCTACCGGGTCCTCGCCAAGAACATCTCGCCGCTCACCTGGCGCCGGATCAACGCCCTGGGCATCCCCGGCATCTACTCCGAGCGCTCGACCCAGCGCACCTACCCGCAGTCGACGACGGTCGCCTCTCTCGTCGGCTTCGTCCAGCCGCAGGACCAGACCGCCGGCGGTGGCCTCGAGCTGCAGCTCGACGACGTCCTCAAGGGCACCCCCGGCCAGGCGACCTACGAGATCGCCCAGGACGGCTCGCGCCTGCCCAATGCCTCCGACGACGTCAGCTCGGCGACCGCGGGCAAGGACGTGCGCCTGACGATCGACAACGACGTGCAGTGGTACGCGCAAAATGCCCTGGCCGACAAGGTCAAGGAGACCAAGGCGCTCTCCGGCACCGTCGTCGTCCAGCGGGTCGACACGGGCGAGCTCGTCGCCCTGGCGTCCTACCCGACCTTCGACCCCAACAACATCGGCGACGGCAAGGGCGTCTTCACCAACCTCGCCTTCAGCGATGTCTTCGAGCCCGGGTCGACCTCCAAGATCATGACGGTTGCGGCGGGCCTCGAGGAGGGGACGATCACCCCCGAGACGCCGATGATCCTGCCCTACTCGATGCAGCGCGGGGACCAGACGCTGAGCGACAGCCACCCGCACCCCGACCAGTACCGCACCGTCGCCGGCGCCCTCGCCGAGTCGAGCAACACCGGCACGATGCTCATCGGCGAGACGATGACGCCCAAGACCCTCGAGGAGTACCTGCGGCGCTTCGGCCTCGGGTCGACGAGCGGCTCCGGCTTCCCGGGTGAGTCCGGTGGCCTGCTGCCGAAGTCCGAGACGTGGAACGGCTCGCAGCGCTACACGATCACCTACGGCCAGGGCGTCTCGACGACCGCGGTGCAGGTGACCAACGTCTTCCAGGCGATCGCCAACGACGGGGTGCGGATCAGCCCGACCTTCGTCAAGGAGGTCAGCGACGGTGACGGCGGCTGGGAGGCGGCCCCGGCCGGCAAGCGCAACCGCGCCGTCTCGAAGAAGACCGCCAACGACGTCTCCCGGATGCTCGAGGGCGTCGTGAGCGACGAGGGCACCGCCCCCGAGGCGAAGATCAAGGGATATCGCGTCGCCGGCAAGACCGGTACCGCCGACCGCTACGACTCCGAGACCGGCGGCTACAGCGGCAAGACCGCGAGCTTCATCGGCTTCGCCCCGGCCGACGACCCCAAGCTCGTCGTCTCGGTGATCCTCCAGCGCCCCATCAAGGGCTACTACGGCGGCACGGTCGCCGCGCCGGTCTTCAAGGACGTCATGACCTACGCCCTGCAGAAGGAGAAGGTCCCGCCGACGCCGCAGGACGAGAAGGCGCCCAAGGTGCGCACCAAGCTGCCGAAGAAGCCGGCTGCCGACACCCCGGGTCTGCTGCTTGACCGGGGCGCTCCGGATGGCGGGTAAGGTCGCGGATCGTGTCTTTTCCTCGTCCTGAGCGGGTGCGCCCGCTGACTCTCGTGGACGTCGCCGACATCGTCGGCGGCGCCGCGCCCGTGCCCGGTGACCCGGCCACCTCGGTCACCGGCGTCTCCCTCGACACCTCGACCGTGCGCCCCGGCGACCTGTGGGCCGCCCTGCCCGGTGCCCGGGCCCACGGAGCCGACTTCGTCGACAAGGCCGTCGCGGCCGGTGCCGTCGCCGTCCTCACCGACGCCGACGGGGCCTCCCGGCTGCAGGCGAAGGGGAGTGACCTCCCCTTCGTCGTGGTCGAACGCCCGCGTGCGGTCCTCGGCCGGGTCGCCGCGGCGGTCTACGACAGCGGCGACCGCCGCTCGACGATGTTCGGCATCACCGGGACCAACGGCAAGACGACGACCGCCTACCTCATGGTCTCGGCCCTCGAGGCGCTGGCCCACACGACCGGGCTCATCGGGACCATCGAGACGCGCATCGGCGACGAGCGGATCAAGTCCGTGCGCACCACCCCCGAGACCACCGACCTGCACGCCCTGCTCGCGACGATGGGGGAGCGCGGCGTCGACGACTGCGTCATGGAGGTCTCGAGCCACGCGCTCACGCTGCACCGCGTCGACGAGGTCGTCTACGACGTGGCGCTCTTCACCAACCTCAGTCAGGACCACCTCGACTTCCACGGGACGATGGAGGACTACTTCCTCGCCAAGGCGAGCCTCTTCACCCCCGAGCGCTCCCGCCGTGGCGTCGTCTGCGTCGACGACGAGTGGGGCGCGCGGCTGGCGCAGGAGGCCACCGTCCCCGTCACGACGGTCACCTCCCGGCTCGACGTCGAGGCCGACTGGGTCGTCGGCGGCGACCCGCGCGAGCCCGCCATGACACTCACCGGCGCCGACGAGGTGCTGCACCTCGAGTCGGCCCTGCCCGGTGACTTCAACCGCGTCAACACCGCGATGGCGGCCGTGGCGCTCGTCGAGTCGGGCATCCCCTCCCGCCAGGTCGCCGGCGCGATCCTCACCCGGCCCTACGTGCCGGGCCGCATGGAGCTCGTCGTGCCGAGCGACCCGACCCGTGAGGACCTGCCGACGGCGGTCGTCGACTTCGCGCACACGCCCGACGCCGTCGGGGCGGCCCTCGCCGCGCTGCGGCCCCAGACCAACGGTCTGCTCGTCGTCGTCCTCGGCGCCGGCGGCAGCCGCGACCCCGGCAAGCGGCCCGGCATGGGTGCCTCCGCGGCCGCCCACGCCGACGTCGTCATCGTCACTGACGACAACCCGCGCGACGAGGACCCCGCCGTGATCCGCGATGCCGTCGCGGAAGGCGTCTGGCCCCGCTCGCGCGCCCGCCTCGAGGTCGTCGAAGGCCGCGTGGCGGCCATCGAGCGGGCCGTCGAGATCGCCCACGAGTCCGGGCCCGGCGCCACCGTCGCCGTCCTGGGCAAGGGCCACGAGCAAGGCCAAGAGGTGCGCGGAGAGATCCGAGAGCACGACGACCGGGCGGTCCTGCGGGCCGCCCTCGACCGCCGGAGCGTCACCGGATGATCCCCACGACCCTGGGCGCCGTCGCCGACATCACCGGCGGGCGCCTCCACGGCTGCGGACCCGACGAGGCCGCGCAGGTCCTCGTCGACGGTCCCGTCGTCACCGACTCCCGCGAGGCCGCCCCGGGCAGCCTCTACGTCGCCCGTGTCGGCGAGAGCGCCGACGGGCACGACTTCGTCCCCGGCGCCGCGCGCGCCGGTGCCGTCGCGGCCCTCACGACCCGTGAGGTCGACGGGCTGCCCTGCGTCGTCGTCGAGGACGAGCAGGCCGGCTTCGTCGCGCTGGCCCGGCACCTCGTCGACTCCCGACCCGACCTGACGGTCATCGGCATCACCGGGTCCTCCGGCAAGACGAGCACCAAGGACCTCCTCGGCTCCGTGCTCGCCGCCGACGGCGAGACGATCGCCCCGGTCGGCTCCTACAACTCCGAGGTGGGCGTCCCGCTCACCGTCTGCCGGATCACCCCGTCGACGCGGCACCTCGTCGTCGAGATGGGCGCCCGCGGCATCGGTCACGTCGACTACCTCACCCGGATCGCGCCCCCGCGCATCGGCATCGTCCTCAACGTCGGTCACGCCCACGTCGGCGAGTTCGGCTCGGTCGAGGCGATCGCCGAGGCGAAGGGGGAGCTGCCCGCCGCCCTGCCCGCGGACGGTGTCGCGGTGCTCAACGCCGACGACCCGCTCGTCGCCGTCATGGCGGAGCGCACGTCCGCGCAGGTCGTCCTCGTCGGCGAGTCGGAGGCGGCGCACGTGCGGGCCACCGACGTCACCCTCGACGAGGCCGGCGCCCCCTCCTTCACCGTCATCGCCCCCTTCGGCACGGCGCAGGTGCGGCTGGGGCTCGTCGGGCGCCACCACGTCGGCAACGCCCTGGCGGTCATCGCGGCGGCGCACGCCGCGGGGATGGGCCTCGAGCAGATCGTGCCGGCCCTGGCCGACGCCCGCCCGCTCAGCCGGTGGCGCATGGAGGTCACCCGGCGCGAGGACGGCGTCGTCGTCGTCAACGACGCCTACAACGCCAACCCCGACTCGATGTCCGCCGCCCTGCGCAGCCTGGCGACGATGGGCGCCGGCGGTCGTCGCTGGGCCGTGCTCGGCACGATGCTCGAGCTCGGAGACGCCTCCGCCGAGCTGCACGCCGCCGTCGGCCGCGAGGCCGCGGAGCTCGGGGTCGACGAGGTCCTCGTCGTCGGCGAGACGGCTGCGGCGATCGCGGACGGCGCACGGGACACTGCTCGTGAGGACGGCCCGCGGGTGCGGGTCGTGCCCGACGCCGACGCGGCCGAGGCGGTGCTCGTCGCCGAGCTCGCCGCGCCGGACGTCGTCCTCTTCAAGTCCAGCCGCGACGCCGGGCTACGGTGGCTCGGAGACCGCATCGTCCAGAGGGAGGCCCACGCATGATGGCCGTGGTCATCGCTTCTGTCGTGTCACTCGTCGTCGCCCTGCTCGGCACGCCGATGTTCATCACGTACCTCGTCAAGCAGGGGTACGGCCAGTTCATCCGTGACGACGGTCCGACCTCGCACCACACCAAGCGCGGCACGCCGACGATGGGCGGCGCGGTCATCATCCTCGCGACCGTCATCGCCTACGCCGTCGCGCACCTCGTCACCTGGCAGTCGCCGACCGCCAGCGGCGTCCTCGTGCTCTTCCTCATGGTGGGTCTGGGTGCCGTCGGCTTCGCCGACGACTACATCAAGATCAGCAAGCAGCGCAGCCTCGGCCTGAAGTCGGGGGAGAAACTCATCGGGCAGACCCTCGTCGGCGTGACCTTCGCGGTCCTCGCCCTGCAGTTCCCCAACGACGCGCTGCGCCGCCCGGCCTCGACGAGCATCTCCTTCGTGCGCGACACCGCGCTCGACCTGGCCTTCTTCGCCCCCTTCGTCGGCGTGATCCTCTTCGTGCTCTGGGCCAACCTCATGATCGCGGGCACGTCCAACGGCGTGAACCTCACCGACGGTCTCGATGGTCTGGCGACAGGCGCCTCGGTCATGGTCTTCGGGGCCTACGTCGTCATCTCCATCTGGCAGTTCAACCAGAACTGCCAGACCAGCCCCGGCGCCAACTGCTACGACGTGCGGGACCCGCTCGACCTCGCCGTCGTCGCCGCGGCCGGCACCGGTGCCTGCTTCGGCTTCCTGTGGTGGAACGCCTCGCCGGCCAAGATCTTCATGGGGGACACCGGATCGCTCGCCCTCGGCGGCGCGATCGCCGGTCTGGCGATCCTCTCGCGCACCGAGCTGCTCGTCGTCATCCTCGGCGGCCTCTTCGTGACGATCACCCTCTCGGTGATCATCCAGGTCGCCTCCTTCAAGTCCACCGGCAAGCGGGTCTTCCGCATGGCGCCCCTGCAGCACCACTTCGAGCTGCTCGGGTGGCAGGAGGTGACGATCGTCATCCGCTTCTGGATCGTGGCCGGCCTCTTCGTCGCGCTCGGCCTGGCGATCTTCTACGCCGAGTGGGTCGTGGGGGCACCGTGACCGACGCCGCCTCCCGCGAGGAGCGTCTGGCCGGTCTGACCTGCCGCGAGGCCGACTGGGCCGGCCTGCGGGTCGTCGTCACCGGGCTGGGCGTCTCCGGCTTCGCGGCCGCCGACGCGCTCCTCGAGTACGGCGCCCGGGTGCACGTCGTCGACGCCAAGACGCCCGAGCCCGACACCCAGATGGCCCAGCGGGCCCAGATCCTCGAGGTGCTCGACGCGCAGCTGCACCTCGGTGACGGCGCCGAGAGCGCGCTGCCGGTGCCGGCCGACGAGATCGACCTCGTCGTCACCTCGCCGGGCTGGCCCCCGCACCAGCCGCTGCTCGCCGCGGCGGCCGCGGCCGGCATCCCGATCTGGGGTGACGTCGAGCTCGCGTGGCGGATGCGCCCGCGCGCCGGGGGAGCGCCCTGGCTGCTCGTCACCGGCACCAACGGCAAGACGACGACGGTGCAGATGCTCACCTCGATGCTGCGCGCCGCGGGCCTGCGGGCCGCGAGCGCCGGCAACGTCGGCACGCCGGTGCTCGACCTCGTCCAGGACCCCGAGCCCTACGACGTCATCGCCGTCGAGCTGTCGAGCTTCCAGCTGCACTGGAGCCACTCGCTTCGCCCGCAGGCTGCGGCCTGCCTCAACATCGCGCCCGACCACATCGACTGGCACGGCTCGCTCGAGGAGTACGCCGCGGCCAAGGGCAAGGTCTTCGCCAACGCCGAGGTCGCCTGCGTCTACAACGAGCAGGACCCGGCCACCCGCCGACTCGTCGAGGAGGCCGATGTCGTCGAGGGCTGCCGCGCCGTCGGCTTCACCCTCGGCACGCCCGGCCTGTCGATGCTCGGGCTCGTCGAGGACGTCCTCGCCGACCGGGCCTTCGTCGCCGAGCGCGAGACCTCCGCCGCCGAGCTCGGCACGCTGGCCGACCTGCAGGGCGAGGCCCCGAGCGTGGCCCCGCACCTCGTCGCCAATGCCCTGGCCGCCGCCGCGCTCGCCCGGGCCCACGGGGTGCCGCCCGTCGCCGTGCGCGACGGGCTGCGGGCCTGGCAGCCCGAGCCGCACCGCATCGCCCACGTGGCGACCGCCGGCGAGGTCCACTGGATCGACGACTCCAAGGCGACCAACCCCCACGCCGCTCTCGCGAGCCTGACCTCCCACGAGCACGTCGTGTGGGTGGCCGGCGGCCTGCTCAAGGGTGCCGACGTCGACGAGCTCGTCGCGGCGGCCGCCGGTCGACTGCGCGCCGCCGTGCTCATCGGTCGCGACCGCGAGCAGATCGCCGCGGCCATCGCCCGACACGCGCCCGATGTCCCCGTGATCGACGTCGCCGCGACGGACACTGGGGCGATGGACCTCGTCGTCCGGCACGCGGCCACGCTCGCGATGCCGGGAGACGCGGTGCTGCTGGCCCCGGCAGCCGCATCCATGGACATGTTCGACAACTACGGGGCCCGCGGCGACGCCTTCGCCGCCGCGGTGCACAGGTACCTGCAGGAGGGGTGAGCGTGAGCAGCAGCGCAGCGACCGGGTCCGGTCGCAGCGGCGCGCGCCGCACCCGCTCCACCCGGGTCGACGAGTGGACCGCGCGCTTCGAGTCGCCGATGACGACCTACTACCTGCTCCTGGGCATCGTCGGCCTGCTCGTCGGCATCGGCCTGGTCATGGTGCTGTCGGCGTCGATGATCGTCTCGCTGAAGGAAAACGACAGCTCCTTCACGATCTTCCTCAAGCAGTTCGTCTTCGCCCTCGCCGGCGGGCTCGCGCTGTGGTGGTCCTCGCGGCGCAGCATCGCCTTCTGGAAGCGCATGGCCATGCCGGCCGTGGGCGCCTCGATCGTGCTGCTGCTGCTCGTGCTGACGCCCCTCGGCTTCGGCTTCCAGGGCAACCGCAACTGGATCGGTGTCGGGTCCCTGTCGATCCAGCCGAGCGAGGTGGCCAAGGTCGGTCTCGTGCTCGCCGGTGCGCTGGTCCTCGAGCGCAAGCGGGCGCTGCTCGGCTCGATCAAGCACGCGCTCATCCCCTTCGTCCTGCCGGGGATGCTGCTGATCGTCGGGCTCGTCATGCTCGGGCACGACATGGGGACCGCGATGGTCATCTGCGCGATCGCCGTCGGCATGCTCTTCGCGGCCGGCGTGCAGCTGCGGTGGTTCGCGCTCGGCGGTGGGCTGCTGGCCCTGCTGGGGATGCTCGCCGCCAACATCGGCAACAACCGCATGCAGCGCATCCAGATCTGGCTGGACCCGACGCAGTGCGCGCCCGGCTCCGACCTCTACTACGGCATCTGCCGCCAGTCGATCCACGGGCGCTACGCCCTCGCCGACGGTGGCTGGTTCGGCGTCGGCCTCGGCGCCAGCCGCGAGAAGTGGGGCTGGCTCTCCGAGCCCTACAACGACTTCATCTTCGCGATCATCGGCGAGGAGCTCGGCCTCATCGGCACGCTGACGATCCTCGCGCTCTTCGCCGCCTTCGCCGTGGCCGGGCTGCGCCTGGTCACGCGCACCGACGACTTCTTCGTCCGCGTCGCCACCGCCGGCATCTGCACCTGGGTGCTCGTGCAGGCGATGATCAACATCGGCGCCGTCATCGGGATGCTCCCGGTCATCGGCGTCCCGCTGCCCTTCGTCTCCTCCGGCGGGTCATCGCTCGTGACCTCGATGCTCGCCGTCGGCATCCTGCTGAGCTTCGCTCGAAGCGAGCCGGGGTGCTCTGAGATGATCGCCGCCAAGCCCTCGCGGGCGCGCGCCCTGCTCGCCCGCATCCCGAGCAGGAGGACATCGTCGCGATGACGCCCACCCGCCCCTCACGCATCCTGCTGGCGGGGGGTGGCACCGCAGGGCACGTGTCCCCGCTGCTCGCCCTCGCCGACTGCCTGCGCCGCCGCGACCCCGCAGTCGAGATCCTCGCCCTGGGCACGAGCGAGGGCCTGGAGTCGCGGCTCGTCCCCGAGCGCGGCTACGACTTCGCGACCGTCCCCAAGGTCCCGCTGCCCCGCAAGCCCTCCGGCGACCTCGTGCGCCTGCCGGTCAACCTGCGGCGGGCCGTCGCGGCCGCCGGGCGGGCGATCGAGCAGGTCGACGCCCAGGTCGTCGTCGGCTTCGGCGGATACGTCTCGACGCCGGCCTACCTCGCCGCCCGCAAGGCCGGCGTCCCGATCGTCATCCACGAGCAGAATGCGCGGGCCGGCGTCGCCAACAAGGTGGGGGCCCGCTTCAGCGACCACATCGGGGTGACCTTCCCCGGGACCAAGCTCGCCGGCGGTCGGGTCATCGGCATGCCGCTGCGGCCCGAGATCGTCGCGCTCGACCGTGCGGCGACCCGCGCGCAGGCGCGCTCCGGGCTGGGGCTGCGCGATGACCTGCCGGTCCTCCTCGTCACCGGCGGCTCGCTCGGCGCCAAGCGGCTCAACGACGCCTTCGAGGCCAGCGTCGCGACGCTGCGCGACGCCGGGGTGCAGGTGCTGCACGCGACCGGCGCGGGCAAGGACTTCGTCGCGACGGGTGGCGACCCGTCGGTGCCCTACGTCGTCCTGCCCTACGTCGACCGGATGGACCTGGCCTATGCCGCCGCCGACGCCGTCGTCTGCCGCGCCGGGGCCAACACCGTCTGCGAGCTGACCGCGGTCGGGCTGCCCGGCGTCTACGTCCCGCTGCCCATCGGCAACGGCGAGCAGCGGCTCAACGCCGCAGGCGTCGTCGAGGCGGGCGGTGGCCTGCTCGTCGAGGACGCCGACGTCGACCCGGCCTGGGTGGCCCGCGAGATCGTGCCGCTGCTGGGCGACGGTGCGCGTCTGCGCTCGATGTCGCAGGCCGCGGAGTCCGTGGGGCACCGCGACGCCGACGAGACGCTCGCCGACATGGTCGCCGACGCGTGGGCACGAGGTGGCCGTCGTGGTTGACGCGCTGCCCGAGGTCCCGCGCAACCCCCGCTTCGACGTCTTGGCACCACGGGTGCCACTGGCCGAGCTCGGAGTCGTCCACGTGCTCGCCGCCGGTGGCGCCGGCATGTCGGCCATCGTGCGGCTGCTGCTCGACGCGGGTGTCGAGGTGCGGGGCAGCGATGCCCACGACTCGCCGCTCCTCGAGCGGCTGCGCGAGCGCGGCGCGACGATCTGGGTGGGGCACGACCCGGCCCACCTCGAAGGCGCCGACACCGTCGTCGTCTCCTCGGCGATCCGTGAGGACAACCCCGAGCTGGCGGCTGCGCGTGCCGCCGGTCTGCGGGTGCTGCACCGCAGCCAGGCGCTCGCCTCGGCGATGGGGGAGCAGACCCGCATCGCGGTCGCCGGAGCCAACGGCAAGACGACCACCAGCTCGATGCTCACCGTCGCCCTGCTCGAGGCGGGGGCGCAGCCCTCCTTCGCCCTCGGTGGCGAGCTGGCCACGCAGGGGGTCAACGCCGCGCTCGGTGTGGGCACCCCCTTCGTCGCCGAGGCCGACGAGTCCGACGGGTCCTTCCTCGCCTACACGCCGCAGGTCGCGGTCGTCACCAACGTCCAGCCCGACCACCTCGACTTCTACGGCGACTTCGCGACGGTCGAGGCCGCCTACCTCGAGTTCGCCGAGACGATCACCGACGGCGGGCTGCTCGTCGCCTGCGCCGACGACGCCGGCTCCGAGCGGCTGGCCGCCCGGGCCGAGGCCGCGGGGGTGCGGGTGCTGCGCTACGGCTTCGGCGAGGGCGCCGACGTGCGGCTGGTCGACCCGGTGCTCGACGGCACCAGCGCGAGCGCCACGCTCGTCGAGGGCGGTGCCCGCAGGGAGCTGTCGATCAGCGTCCCGGGGCGGCACAACCTGCTCAACGCCGCAGCGGCCTACGCCGCCGCCGCGCACGGCGTCGGCACCGAGGCCCAGGCGGTCCTCGACGGGCTCGCCGCCTACGGCGGGACCCGACGGCGCTTCGAGACGAAGGGGGTGGCGCGCGGCGTCACCGTCGTCGACGACTACGCGCACAACCCCGGCAAGGTCGAGGCGGTCGTGCGCACCGCCAAGGAGATCGCCGGCGAGCACCGCCTGTGGGTGATCTTCCAGCCGCACTTGTACTCCCGCACCCGCGACTTCGCGGCCGGCTTCGCCGCCGGTCTGGCTCCGGCCGATGAGGTGCTGCTGCTCGACGTCTACGGCGCCCGTGAGGACCCGGTGCCCGGCGTCGGCTCGCACCTGATCAGCGAGCCGCTCGTGGCGCAGGGACGCTCGGCCCGGGTCGTCTCCACCGACGACGCGATCGCGGCCGTCGCTCAGGGCGCCACCGACGGCGACCTCGTGCTCACCGTCGGCGCCGGCGACGTCACCCACCTCGGCCCGCGGTTGCTCGAGGCCCTGGGCCGATGAGCCGGGGGAGCGGGACCCGGGAGGCGACCGAGGAGCGCTTCGCCCAGCGCGCCGCTCAGGTGCGCGGGCAGCGCGCTCGTCGGTGGCTGGTCCTCCTGGTCGTCGTCGCGCTCGCCGTCGGGCTCGGCTGGGTCGTCGGGTTCTCCTCCCTGCTGGCCACCCGCGAGGTCGAGGTCACCGGGGCCGATCCCGCCGACCGGGCCGAGATCGAGCAGATCGCCGAGGAGCAGATCGGCACGCCGCTGGCCCGGGTCGACGGCGACGGCGTCTCGCGCACCATCACCTCCGAGGTGCCCGGTGCCGCGCACGCCAGCGTCGAGCGGGGCTGGCCCCGCACCCTGAAGGTCAAGGTGACATCGAGGGTTCCGGCATTGGCGGTGCGTCTCGAGGGTGACCGTTACCGCCTGCTCGACCTCGACGGCGTGGCGATCCGGACCGTCGGCTCGCCGCCCAAGGGCGTGCCGACGGTGACTGCGGACGGCGGCGCGGAGGTCTCCGGCCACGGCGTGCGAGCTGCCCAGGGGATGCTCGCGGCCCTCCCGGACGACCTGCGCGAGGAGGTCGACGACGTCACCGTCGACTCGGCCGACCAGATCACCTTCACGCTCGGGCGGACCGAGGTCGTGTGGGGGGACGGCAGCAGTCCCGATCTCAAGGTGAGGGTCATCAAGATCCTCCTCGACAAGAAGCCGAAGACGATCGACGTCTCCGCGCCGGACACGCCGGTCACCACGGGATAGGCTGACGACACGCGGGCGTGGCGTTTGCCCCTGCGGCCCGGGCCGCATAACGTCACCCGCACACCGAGCGTGACCAAACTGTAACCCTGAAGTTCACCTTGAGTTTTGGGGTTGAGGCACCACCGAGCAGCAGCAACAGGAGTCCCCGTGGCATCAGCCCAGAACTATCTGGCCGTTATCAAGGTCGTCGGCATCGGCGGCGGTGGCGTCAACGCCATCAACCGGATGATCGAGGTCGGCCTCAAGGGCGTCGAGTTCATCGCGATCAACACCGATGCCCAGGCGCTCCTGATGTCCGACGCCGACGTCAAGCTCGACGTCGGCCGTGAGCTGACCCGCGGTCTGGGCGCCGGCGCCGACCCCGAGGTCGGCAAGAAGGCCGCCGAGGACCACGCGGAGGAGATCGAGGAGGTCCTCAAGGGGGCCGACATGGTCTTCGTCACCGCCGGTGAGGGTGGTGGCACCGGCACGGGTGGTGCCCCGGTCGTGGCCAAGATCGCCAAGAGCCTCGGTGCGCTCACCATCGGTGTCGTGACCCGCCCGTTCACCTTCGAGGGTCGCCGTCGGGCCAACCAGGCCGAGTCCGGCATCGGCGCGCTGCGCGACGAGGTCGACACGCTCATCGTCATCCCCAACGACCGGCTGCTGTCGATCAGCGACCGGGCCGTGAGCATGCTCGACGCCTTCCGCAGCGCCGACCAGGTCCTGCTCTCCGGTGTCCAGGGCATCACCGACCTGATCACCACGCCCGGTCTGATCAACCTCGACTTCGCCGACGTCAAGTCCGTCATGCAGGGGGCCGGCTCCGCCCTCATGGGCATCGGCTCGGCCCGGGGCGAGGACCGCGCCGTCCAGGCCGCCGAGCTGGCGATCTCGTCGCCGCTGCTCGAGGCGAGCATCGACGGTGCGCACGGTGTCCTGCTGTCGATCCAGGGTGGCAGCGACCTCGGTCTCTTCGAGATCAACGAGGCCGCCCGTCTGGTGCAGGAGGCCGCCCACCCCGAGGCCAACATCATCTTCGGTGCGGTCATCGACGACGCCCTCGGCGACGAGGTGCGGGTCACCGTCATCGCCGCCGGATTCGACGGGGGTGCCCCGCAGCAGCGACCGGACGACCGGGCCCTCGGTCAGGTCCAGTCCGGCGGCCAGGGGCGCCCGGCGCAGCCGCAGCAGCAGGCCGCGCCCGCCCAGCAGCGTCCGGCGCAGCAGCGCCCGGCCCAGCAGGTGCCTGCGCAGCAGGCCCCTGCCCAGCAGCAGGCGCCCGCGCAGCAGCGTCCGGCCCAGACCCAGCCCGCCCAGCAGCCGGCCCCGGCACAGCAGCAGCCGGCGCAGGCCGAGCCGCAGCAGCCCGCCCAGCAGCCGGCCCAGGGGCAGCCGCAGCAGCAGCCGGCGCAGCCGCGTCAGGCCACCCCGCCGCGGCAGGTCACCTTCGACGACGGCGACGACCTCGACGTCCCGGACTTCCTCAAGTGAGCTGAGCGACCTCCCGCAGGGCCCCGACCGATCCGGTCGGGGCCCTGCGTCGTCCCGGGGGTCCCGGGCGATAGGTTGCAGGCGTGTTCGCCTGGAGAGATGACGCGCCGGGGCTCGTGCGAGCCTTCACCGACCGCCACGACGGGGTGAGTGTGGCTCCCTTCGCCGGTCTCAACCTCGGCGCCCACGTCGGCGACGAGCCCGACGCCGTCCGCGCCAACCGCGGGGCCGTCGAGCAGGCCCTCGGCCTGTCGCTCGTGGTCGCCGACCAGGTGCACGGCACCGACGTCGTCCACGTGACCCGCGAGCTGCTCGACGGGCCCCGTACCGCCACGGGCGCCGTCGCCGAGGGCGATGCGCTCGTCACCGACCTGCCCGGCACCGCCCTGGGCGTCCTCGTCGCCGACTGCACGCCGGTCCTGCTCCACGACACCGCCGGGCCGCTCGTCGGCGCGGCCCACGCCGGCCGTCCGGGCATGGTCGGCGGAGTCGTGCGCCGACTCGTCGAGGCGATGCGGGACCTCGGGGCCAGCGACCTGCGGGCCACCGTCGGGCCGTCGGTGTGCGGGCGCTGCTACGAGGTGCCGGCCGACATGCGCGCGGCGGCCATCGAGGTCTCGCCGGCCTCTGCCGCTCTCACCTGGACCGGGACGCCGGCCATCGACGTCGCCACCGGGGTCGTCGACCAGCTGCAGGCCGCGGGCGTGCCCGTCGAGTGGATCCCGGGCTGCGCCCGCGAGGACGCCGCGCTCTACTCCTACCGCCGCGACGGCCTCACCGGCCGCTTCGCCGGCATCGTCGGGCGTCCCGCATGAGCCGCCGGGAGGAGCTGGCCGAGCGCCTCGCCACCGTCGAAGGGAGGATCGCCGCGGCCTGCGAGGCCGCCGGCCGCAGCCGTGACGAGGTCCACCTGGTCGTCGTGACGAAGTTCTTCCCCCGCAGCGACGTCGACCTGCTGGCCGAGCTCGGCATGCGTGACCTCGGGGAGAACCGCGAGCAGGAGGCCGCGGCCAAGCTGGCCGACGGGGGGCCGCCGCCGGGTGTGCGCACCCACTTCATCGGTCAGCTGCAGTCCAACAAGGCCGGCGCCGTGACCCGCTGGGCGGACGTCGTGCAGTCGGTGGACCGGCCCAAGCTCGTCGGTGCGCTCGCGCGCGGCGCCGAGGCCGCGGGTCGCGAGGTCACCGCCCTGGTGCAGGTCGACCTCGACCCCGCCGGGGACAGCCGACGTGGGGGAGCGGCCCCCGAGGACGTGCCCGCCCTCGCCGACGCGATCGCGAGCAGCTCCCTTCGCCTGGGTGGGCTCATGGCCGTGGCGCCGCTCGGCGCCGACCCGGAGCCCGCCTTCGCCCGGCTGGCCGCGCTGGCCGACGCGCTGCGGGCCGACCATCCCGAGGCGACCTGGGTCTCGGCCGGCATGAGCGGGGACCTCGAGGCAGCGGTGCGCCACGGCGCGACACACCTGCGTGTCGGGACGGCAATCCTCGGAGATCGTCCGTCACACCGGTAACTTCGGTGACACCGACGAGGCAACCGGTACGACAAAGGATTTGAGGACATGACGGCACTGCGCAACGCGATGGTCTACCTCGGGCTCGCCGAGGACGACAAGCGCTACGACGAGTACGACGACTACGTCGACGAGTACGACGCGGGCCACGAGGTCCTCGAGGAGGAGCACGCCGCCGCGGAGGTCACCCCCCTGCGTCGCGTCCCCACCGCACCGGCCGTCCGCGAGGTGGAGGTCACCCCGATGAACCGCATCACGACGATCCACCCGAGCACCTACAACGACGCCCGGGCCATCGGCGAGAGCTTCCGCAGCAACACGCCCGTCATCATGAACCTCAGCGACATGGACGACTCCGACGCCAAGCGGCTCGTCGACTTCGCCGCGGGTCTGGTCTTCGGTCTGCACGGGTCGATCGAGCGGGTGACCAACAAGGTCTTCCTGCTCTCGCCGGAGCACATCGAGGTCGACGCCGAGGGTGGCGAGGCGCCCCAGCCGCGCGCCCTGTTCAACCAGAGCTGAGCTTCCGCACGACCTCACAGGTGGGGTCCAGACCCCCGACCTAGGCTGGTTCCATGTCGATCGTCCGTGACGTGCTGCACCTCGTGCTGTACGTCTACTTCCTCATCCTCATCGGACGTCTCGTCCTCGACTGGATCCAGGTCTTCGCCCGCCAGTGGCGGCCCAAGGGCGTGATCCTCGTCGTCGCCGAGGCCATCTACACCCTCACCGATCCGCCACTGCGAGCGATCCGCAAGGTCATCAAGCCCGTGCGGATCGGCGGGGTCGCCCTCGACCTCGCCTTCCTCGTGCTGATCATCGTGGTCTCACTGCTCCTGCGCATCGTCTAGGCTGGCCTCGATGCCCGTGCGCGCACTTGCGCCACGAGCAAGCAACCTGTCCGAACGCATACGGAGGAACAATGGCGCTCACGCCCGAGGACGTCCTCAACAAGACCTTCACCCAGACTCAGTTCCGTCGTGGTTACGACGAGCGCGAGGTCGACGACTTCCTCGACGAGGTCGTCGCCGAGATGCGTCGCATGGTCAAGGACTCGGAGGACCTGCGGGCTCGCGCCCAGGACGGATCCGGCTCCCGCAAGGCTGCCATGCCGGTCGCCGCCGCGACCGACTCCGGCAAGGCCGACGAGGCGCTGACCCGGGAGAACCGCGACCTGCGCACGCGTCTGGAGGACCTGCGCTCGCGCTTCGACAAGGAGACCGCCGCCCGCGCCGCCGCCGAGAAGCGCGCGAGCGACCTCGAGCAGAGCGCGCGCGCCGACGACGAGCGCGCCAAGGGCGACGCCGCCAACCTCTCCAAGGCCCAGCAGGGTGCCGACGAGCGCATCGCGACGGTCAACGCCCGCGCCGACGAGGCCGAGGCTGCCGCGCAGGAGCGCATCAAGGCCGCCAACGCCGCCGCCGAGAAGGCCGAGGCCGAGGCCAAGGCTCGCCAGGACGAGGCCGCCAAGGCTCCCGCGGCCGCGGCCGCGAGCAACGACTCCGGGGCGGGCCAGATGGCTGCCGCCGCCGGTGGCGGTGCCGGGGCTTCTGGCCTCATCGCCCTCGCGCAGCGCCTGCACGACGAGCACGTCGCCGAGGGCCAGACCCAGCGCGACAAGCTCATCGCCGAGGCGCAGCGCCGCCACGACGAGCTCGTCTCGACGGGCCAGAGCAAGCACGACGAGCTGCTCTCGACGGGTCAGAGCAAGCACGACGAGTTCATCAAGACCGGTCAGGGCAAGCGCGACCAGTTCATCGGCGAGGGCACGACTCAGCGCGACAAGCTGGTCTCCGACGCCCAGACCAAGAGCACCACGATGGTCAGCGAGGCCGAGGCCCAGCGCAAGAAGATCCTCGACGACCTCAACGCCCAGAAGTCGAAGATCGAGAGCCAGATCGCCGAGCTGACGACCTACGAGCGCGACTACCGCCGCAAGCTCAAGGACTTCATCTCCGGCCAGCTCAAGGGTCTGGACACCCAGGCGAGCGTCGCCCCCGAGGCCAGCGCCAAGCACTGACCTGCGCGACCACGACGCGGCGTCACCCCACGCGGGTGACGCCGCGTCGTCGTCTCCCGGCGCACCCGTCGGGTGAGCAAACGAAGAACACGGCGCGGTGAGCGCGCTCACGGCCCGAAAACGTCGTACCCTTCGTTGACTCTGGTCCGTGCAGGGGTACGGACCATCTCCGAGTGAGGACGGTCATGGCGGCGAAGAAGACGGCCACGAAGGCGGCGACCAAGGGGTCGGGTGCCTCGAAGGCCAACAAGACCGGGGCCACCAAGCCTGCGGCCACGAGCGGGGCGAAGAAGACGTCCGCGGCGAAGAAGACGAGCACCACCACCAAGACCGCAGCGACCAAGACCGCTGCCAAGAAGTCGGCGACGAAGAAGGCGCCGGCGACGAAGCCCGCGCCGAAGAAGGCCACCACGAAGGCCGCTGCCAAGAAGTCGGCGACGAAGAAGGCGGCGACGAAGAAAGCGCCGGCGAAGAAGACGGTCACGAAGAAGGCGGCGCCCGAGCGACTCGTCGTCCGTGAGGACGAGAGCCCCTGGACCGCCAAGGAGCTCAAGGAGGTCCGCTCCGAGCTCGAGACCGAGATCGAGCGGCTCACCGCCGAGATCGCGTCCGCCGAGACCGACCTCAACGAGTTCCTCAAGGAGCCGATCGACGGTGCCGGCGACGACCAAGCCGACGCCGGGGCGAAGTCCTTCGAGCGGGAGCACGAGCTGAGCCTCGTCGCCGGGGCCCGCACCGGCCTCGAGCAGAACCGCCACGCGCTCGAGCGGATCGACGAGGGGACCTACGGCATCTGCGAGTCCTGCGGCAACCCGATCGGCAAGCTTCGACTCCAGGCCTATCCTCGTGCGACCCTGTGCATGTCATGCAAGAGTCGACAGGAGCGGCGCTGAGCGCCCCGGACACCCCACCCGACCACGACACCCCCGCGAGCCGATCGCGCCCCGGGGTGCTTCGTTGGTATGTCATCGCAGCCGTCGTCACGCTCGTGCTCGACCAGGCCACCAAGGTCTGGGCGCTCGGTGCCCTGACCGACGGCCGGGTCGTGCCGCTCGTCGGTGACCTGCTCTCCCTTCGCCTGATCCGCAACTCCGGCGCGGCCTTCTCGATCGGCGACGACATGACCTGGGTGATGACCCTTGTCGCCGTCGGCGTGACCATCGCGATCCTGTGGGCGGCGCTGCGCGTGGGGTCGGGCCGCTGGGCCCTGGCCCTCGGCCTGCTCCTCGGCGGCTCCCTCGGCAACCTCTACGACCGCTTCTTCCGCGACCCGGCACCGCTGCACGGTCACGTCGTGGACTTCATCGACTACGGCGGGCTCTTCGTCGGCAACGTCGCCGACATCGCGATCGTCGGCGGGGCGGCAGTGCTCGTGTGGCTGACCTTCGCCAACATCGGCCTCGACGGGTCCCGCCCGAAGCACGCCGCCGGCCGCCACGACGACGAGGAGCAGACCGATGGGTGATGTCCGCAACGTGCTCGTGCCCGACGGGCTCGAGGGGGAGCGGGTCGACGCCGCCGTCTCGCGGCTCTTCGGTCTCTCGCGCACTCGGGTGGCCGACCTCGCCGCCGAGGGCAAGGTCCTCCTCGAGGGGGCCACGGTGGCCAAGTCGGCCCGGGTGAGCGCCGGCGACCGGATCGAGGTCACCCTGCCCGCCGTCGACGAGAGTCCGACGCTCGCCGTCGTCGCCGAACCGGTCCCCGGGATGCGCATCGTCCACGACGACGACGACATCGTCGTCGTCGACAAGCCGGTCGGCGTCGCCGCCCACCCCAGCGTGGGCTGGTCCGGCCCCGACGTGCTCGGCGGGCTCGCCGCCGCGGGCTACCGGATCAGCACGAGTGGTGCGAGCGAGCGGCAGGGCATCGTCTCGCGGCTCGACGTCGGCACCTCGGGCCTGATGGTCGTGTGCAAGAGCGAGTACGCCTACTCGGTCCTCAAGCGCGCCTTCAAGCAGCGCACGGTCGACAAGACCTACCACACGCTCGTCCAAGGCCTGCCCGACCCGCACGTCGGCACGGTCGACGCGCCGATCGGCCGTCACCCCGGCGGTGACTACAAGTTCGCCGTCATGGACTCCGGCAAGCACGCCGTGACCCACTACGAGCTCCTCGAGGCCTTCCGCCACGCGTCGCTGCTCGAGATCAAGCTCGAGACCGGGCGCACCCACCAGATCCGCGTGCACATGGCCGCGTTGCGTCACCCCTGCGTCGGTGACCCGACCTACGGGGCCGACCCGACCCTGGCCCGCAAGCTCGGCCTCGAGCGCCAGTGGCTGCACGCCATGGGGCTGGGGTTCATCCACCCCGGCACCGGCGACTACGTGCACTTCGAGAGCACCTACCCGCAGGACCTGCAGACGGCGCTGGACCGGCTCGCAGAGATGCACTGACACGACGAAGGGGAGGGGGCCGGCGGACCGGCACCCTCCCCTTCGTCATGGGTCAGTTGACCTGACGGTCGCGGCCCTCCCAGTAGGGGGCGCGCAGCTTGAACTTCTGCAGCTTGCCGGTCGCGGTGCGCGCCAGCTCGTCGCGGAACTCGATCGACGTCGGCGCCTTGTAGCCGGCGGCCTTGGACTTGCACCAGGCGATGAGGTCGGCCTCGGTCACGCTGGCGTCCGTGTCGACGACCACGAGGGCCTTGATCGTCTCGCCCCACTTGTCGTCGGGAACGCCGATGACCGCGACCTCGGTGACGTCAGGGTGGGAGAAGAGGACGTCCTCGACCTCGATCGAGGAGACGTTCTCGCCGCCGGTGATGATGACGTCCTTCTTGCGGTCGCTGATCGTCACGTAGCCGTCGTCGCCGATCGTGCCGCCGTCACCGGTGTGGAACCAGCCGCCGTCGAAGGTGCGCTCGGTCTCCTCGGGCAGGTCGTGGTAGCCCTCCATGACGACGTTGGAGCGGGCCAGGACCTCGCCGCTCTCCTCGTCGAGCTTCATCCGGCAGCCGATGGCGGGGGACCCGGCGCGCACGAGCTTGCCGGCGCGCTCCTCGGGGGTCAGGTCGTCCCACTCGGCCCGGGACCGGTTGATCGTCAGCAGGGGAGAGGTCTCGGTCAGGCCGTAGATCTGGATGAACTCCCAGCCCAGCTCGGTCTCGACGCGGGCGATCGTCTGCGTGGGCGGGGGAGCGCCGGCGACGA
Source organism: Janibacter sp. FSL W8-0316 (assembly GCF_038004165.1). Classification (NCBI taxonomy): domain Bacteria; kingdom Bacillati; phylum Actinomycetota; class Actinomycetes; order Micrococcales; family Intrasporangiaceae; genus Janibacter; species Janibacter sp. FSL W8-0316. The sequence goes on from NZ_JBBOQX010000001.1 coordinate 54,584, forward strand.
TGATGCGCACCCGGTCGCGGCCCGGGATCTCGCCCTCCCACTCCGCCGCGGCGGCGAGGACGGAGCTGACCACGGCCGGTGCGGCGCACATGACCGTGACCCCGTGCCGCTCCACGCGGCGCAGGATCTCGGCGCCGTCGATCTTGCGGATGACGACGTGCTGGGCGCCCACACCGGTCATGGCGAAGGGCATGCCCCAGCCGTTGGCGTGGAACATCGGCAGCGTGTGCAGGTAGACGTCGCGGTCGCTGATGCCGGCGTGGAGGCCGAAGGTCACCGCATTGGTCCAGATGTTGCGGTGGGTGATCCGCACCCCCTTGGGCCGCGCGGTGGTGCCGGAGGTGTAGTTGATCGTCGCGACCGCACTCTCGTCGGCCTCCCAGGCGCGAGGCTCGGCAGGGGTGCCGTCGGCCCCCGCGCCGAAGAGGTGCTCGTCCTCGCCGAGGACGAAGGTGTGCTCCGCGGACACCTCGTCGATGAGCGAGGTGAGCTCGGGGTCGATGTAGAGGACGCGCGCTCCGGAGTGCTCGACGATGAACTTCACCTCCTCGGGGGCGAGGCGGAAGTTGATCGGCACGAGGACGCGGCCGGACCCGGCGACCCCGAAGAAGCTCGTGAGCAGCCGCGCGGAGTTGTGCGAGACGACGGCGACGCGGTCGCCGACCTCGATGCCCAGGGAGTCGAGGTGGGCGGCCTGCGCGTTGGCGAGCTGCCGCATGCGGGCGTAGGTCACGCCCTCGAGCGGGGGCGCCGGCTGGTCCGGCTCGTCGACGACCGCCAGGCGCTCGCCGTAGACGGCGGCAGCGCGGTCGATGAAGTCGTTGACGGACATGGGCACGAACATCCGGTGGAACCTCCATGAGGTGTGGACGACTCTGTCAAGGCGACGTTAACCCCCTTCGCGCGCGGGTACCGCACGTCTCGAGCGGCGGCGCGCCGAGTGGTGCGCGGGAGGCGACCGGCGGCGTTCCGGGGTGTCGGTGGGGCGATCTAGACTCGGGTCGATGTCCGAGCTGCCGCGTTCCGAGAACTTCGTCCACCTGCACAACCACACCGAGTACTCGATGCTCGATGGCGCCGCGCGCATCAAGGACATGTTCTCCACCGCCCAGGAGATGGGCATGCCGGCGATCGCGATGACCGACCACGGCTACCTCTTCGGCGCGCACGAGTTCTGGAAGACGGCGCAGTCCTACGACGTCAAGCCGATCATCGGGCTCGAGGCCTATGTCGCGCCCGGCACGCACCGCACCGACAAGGTCAAGGTCAAGTGGGGCGACGAGCGGACCCCGCGCGGCGACGACGTCTCCGGTGGTGGCGCCTACACCCACATGACGCTGCTGGCGCGCAACAACACCGGCATGCACAACCTCTTCACGATGGGCAGCCGGGCGTCGCTCGACTCGGTCTTCGCCAAGTGGCCGCGGCTGGACCGCGAGCTGCTCTCGCAGTACGGCGAGGGGCTGGTCGCCACGACCGGGTGCCCGTCGGGCGAGATCCAGACCCGCCTGCGCCTGGGGCAGTACGACAAGGCGATCGAGGCGGCGTCGGAGTTCCGCGACATCTTCGGTCGTGAGCACTACTTCCTCGAGCTGATGGACCACGGCAACCAGATCGAGCGTCGGGTCCGCGAGGACCTCATGCGTCTGGCCAAGGACCTCCAGCTGCCGCTCCTGGCGACCAACGACCTGCACTACGTCAAGCAGGAGGACGCGATCGCGCAGGACGCCCTGCTGTGCATCAACTCCGGCTCCAAGCTGCACGACCCCGACCGATTCAAGTTCGACGGCGAGGGCTACTACCTCAAGTCGCCCGCCGAGATGCGCCAGCTGTGGCGCGAGCTGCCCGAGGCCTGCGACAACACCCTGCTCGTCGCCGACATGTGCGAGGTCTCCTTCACCGAGGGTGAGGGCCGCTACATGCCGCGCTTCGACTGCCCGCCGGGCGAGGACGAGACCTCGTGGTTCATCAAGGAGGTCCAGACCGGGCTGCACCGGCGCTTCCCCGACGGCATCCCCGAGTACGCGCAGCGCCAGGCCGACTACGAGATCGACGTCATCGTCGGCAAGGGCTACCCGGGCTACTTCCTCGTCGTCGCCGACTTCATCAACTGGGCCAAGGACAACGGCATCCGCGTCGGGCCGGGGCGTGGTTCCGGTGCCGGCTCGATGTGCGCCTACGCGATGGGTATCACCGACCTCGACCCGATCCCGCACGGCCTGATCTTCGAGCGCTTCCTCAACCCCGAGCGCAAGTCGATGCCCGACTTCGACGTCGACTTCGACGAGCGTCGGCGCTCCGAGGTCATCCGCTACGTCTCCGACAAGTACGGCGACGAGCGGGTCGCGATGATCGCCACCTACGGCACGATCAAGGCCAAGCAGGCGGTCAAGGACGCGGCCCGCGTCATGGGCCACCCCTTCAACGTCGGCGAGCAGCTGACCAAGGCCATGCCCGCCGACGTCATGGGCAAGGGCGTGCCGCTGGCGAAGATGTGGGACAAGGAGCACGACCGCTTCGGCGAGGGGCAGGAGTTCCGCGAGCTCGTCGAGTCGGAGAAGCACCTCGGCGAGGTCGTCGACCTGGCCAAGGGCCTCGAGGGGCTCAAGCGCCAGTGGGGCGTGCACGCCGCCGGCGTCATCATGTCGAGCGAGCCGCTCATCGACGTCATCCCGATCATGCGCCGGCTCAACGACGGCCAGGTGCTCACGCAGTTCGACTACCCGACGTGCGAGACGCTCGGGCTGGTCAAGATGGACTTCCTCGGCCTGCGCAACCTGACGATCCTCGACGACGCGCTGATCAACATCAAGAGCAACCGCGACGAGGAGATCGACCTCGACGCCCTCTCCAAGGACATGACCGACAAGGCGACCTACCGCCTGCTCTCGCGCGGTGACACCCTCGGCGTCTTCCAGCTCGACGGTGGCGGCATGCGCACCCTGCTGCGGCTGATGCAGCCGGACAACTTCGAGGACATCTCCGCCGCCCTCGCGCTCTACCGACCCGGCCCGATGGGTGTCAACGCGCACACCAACTTCGCGCTGCGCAAGAACGGTCGGCAGGAGGTCATCCCGCTCGACCCGGCGCTCAAGGGCAAGCTCCAGCCGCAGATGGAGGAGGCGCTCGGCCCGATCCTGGGCACGACATACGGTCTCTGCATCTACCAGGAGCAGGTGATGGAGATCGCGCAGAAGCTGGCGGGCTACACGCTCGGCAACGCCGACCTCCTGCGCCGCGCCATGGGCAAGAAGAAGAAGGAGGTGCTCGACGCCGAGTACATCCCCTTCTCCGAGGGCATGAAGGCCAACGGCTACAACGAGGAGTCGATCGCCGCGCTGTGGGGCGTCCTCGTCCCCTTCTCCGACTACGCCTTCAACAAGGCGCACACGGCTGCCTACGGTCTCGTGTCGTACTGGACCGCCTACCTCAAGGCCAACTACCCGGCCGAGTACATGGCGGCGCTGCTCACGTCCGTCGGTGACGACAAGGACAAGTCGGCCCTCTACCTCAACGAGTGCCGCCGGATGGGCATCAAGGTGCTGCCGCCGTCGGTCAACGAGTCGGTCGGTCCCTTCGCCGCCGTCGACGCCGACATCCGCTTCGGCCTCAACGCGATCCGCAACGTCGGCCGCAACGTCGTCGAGGCGATCATCGCGGCCCGCGAGGAGAAGGGCGCCTTCACCTCCTTCGACGACTTCCTCGCCAAGTGCCCGGCGGTCGTGTGCAACAAGCGGACCATCGAGTCGCTCATCATGGCCGGCGCCTTCGACGACCTCGGCCACCCGCGCCAGGGCCTCGTCATGGTCCACGAGGAGTACGTCGACGCCTTCGTCGGGGTCAAGCGGCAGGAGGCCGTCGGCCAGGACTCGCTGTGGGACATGTTCGGCGGGGACGACCAGGCCGACGCCGGCGGTGCGGGCATCGAGGGGATGGGGCTGCGGCCGATCCCGCAGGTCGAGTGGGACAAGCGCGCCAAGCTGAGCAACGAGCGCGAGATGCTCGGTCTCTACGTCTCCGACCACCCCCTCTTCGGCGTCGAGCACGTGCTCCAGCGCGCGGCGGACACGTCCATCGCGACCCTCACCCAGGCCGACTCGGGGGTGAAGGAAAATGCCACCGTCACGATCGCCGGGCTCGTCACGGGCCTGAGCGTCAAGCGGACCAAGAAGGGCGACCTCTGGGCCATCGCGACGGTCGAGGACCTCGAGGGTGCCATCGAGTGCCTCTTCTTCCCCAAGACCTACCTGACGGTCCAGACGATGCTCACCCAGGACATCGTCGCCGTCGTCCGCGGCCGCGTGAACGCCCGAGACGACTCGGTCTCCATCTACGCCGAGGACCTGCAGATCCCCGAGCTCACCGACGGGCCGCGTGGCCCGGTCGTGCTGACCCTCGACTACGCCCGGGCGACGACCGGGCGCATCGAGGAGGTCAAGCAGGTCCTCTCGCAGCACCCCGGCAGCACCGACGTGCAGATCAAGCTCGTCCAGCCCGGACGGTCGGTGACGATGTCCGTCGACGCGGCCTACCGGGTCGAGCCGACCGAGGCGCTCATCGGTGACCTCAAGGTGATCCTCGGCGCTCGGGCGGTGTCGGCATGAGCGACGTGACCACGCCGGCGAAGGGGGAGCACCTCACCCCTCCCGTCGCGGCCCAGCGACCCTGGACCCGCAGCCACCACGGCGACGACGTCGCCGACCCCTACGAGTGGTTGCGTGACGGCGAGGACCCGGAGGTCCTCGCCCACCTCGAGGCCGAGAACGCCTACGCCGAGGCGACCGCGGCGCACCTGGCCCCCCTTCGTCAGCAGATCTTCGACGAGATCAAGAGCCGCACGCTCGAGACCGACCTCAGCGTGCCCGTCGCCTCCGGCGACTGGTGGTACTACTCGCGCACCGTCGAGGGCAGCCAGTACGCCATCCAGTGCCGCGCACCGCTGACCGACCGCTCGGCCGTCCCCGAGCTCGACCCCTCGCAGCCGCTGCCCGGCGAGGTCGTCCTCGTCGACGGCAACGAGCTCGCTGCGGGGCACGAGTTCTTCTCGCTCGGGGGCTTCGAGGTGAGCGCCGACCACTCCCGCATGGCCTACGCGGTCGACGTGACCGGCGACGAGCGCTTCGACGTCACGGTGCTGGACATCGCGACCCGCGAGGTCCTCGACGAGTCGATCACCGGCGCCGGGTACGGCCTGGCCTTCTCCCGCGACGGGCGCCACCTCTTCCACGTCGCCGTGGATGACGCCTGGCGCCCCCACGAGGTGTGGCGGCACGAGATCGGCACCGCGCGCGAGGCCGATGCGCTCGTGCACCGCGAGGACGACGAGCGCTTCTGGATGGGCCTCGGCACGAGCCGCGACGAGCGCTGGATCGTCCTGGGCCTCGGCAGCAAGACGACGTCGGAGGTCCACCTCATCGACGCCGACGACCCGACCGCCCCGATGCGCTGCGTCGCCCCCCGGCGCGAGGGCGTCGAGTACGACGTCGAGCCGGCGGCCGACCACCTGCTCATCGTCCACAACGAACGCCAGCCCGAGGGCAACCTCGCGTGGGCCCCCCTCGACGCGACGAGCCACGAGCAGTGGCAGCCGCTGCTCGAGCGCGACGAGGGCGAGCGGTTCGTCGGGGTCGACGCCTTCGACGACTTCGCCGTGCTCTCCCTGCGCGCCGACGGGCTGCCCACGCTGCGGGTGCTGCCGCGGGTTCGGGCCGCGGGGGAGACCCCCTTCGTCGCCTCGGACTACGGACCGCCCCTCGCCCTCGGCCTCGACGGCGACCTGGCCAGCCTCGCGCTCGGACCGGTCTCCGACCCCGACACCGACCGGATCCGGGTCGTCCACGAGTCGTGGGTCAGCCCGCGCACCGTGCTCGACGTCGTCGTCGCCACGGGTGAGCAGAGCGTGCTCAAGCGGCAGCCCGTCATCGGGGTCGACCTCGACGCCTACGAGCAGCAGCGCACCTGGGCCACCGCGCCCGACGGCACCCGGGTGCCGGTCTCGCTCGTCATGCGGCGCGGCACCGAGCCCGATGGCAGCCACCCCGGCCTGCTCTACGGGTACGGCAGCTACGAGATCAGCCTCGACCCCTACTTCTCCATCGCACGGTTGTCGCTGCTCGACCGTGGCGTCGTCTACGCCGTGGCGCACGTGCGCGGCGGCGGCGAGCTCGGCCGGCACTGGTACGACGACGGCAAGATGCTCGCCAAGCGCAACACCTTCACCGACTTCGTCGCGGCGGCCGAGCACCTCCACGAGACCGGCTGGGTGGCGCGCGACCGCCTCGCGATCGAAGGGGGGTCCGCCGGCGGTCTGCTCGTCGGTGCCGCGACCAACCTCGCGCCGGGGCGGTTCGCGGCGGTCCTCGCGGCCGTCCCCTTCGTCGACGCGCTGACGACGATCCTGCGACCCGACCTGCCGTTGACCGTCGGTGAGTGGGAGGAGTGGGGCAACCCGCTCGAGGACCCGCAGGTCTACGCCTACATGCGCGGCTACACCCCGTACGAAAACATCGCGCCCGCCGAGTACCCCGCGATCCTCGCGACGACCTCGCTGCACGACACGCGGGTCTACTTCACCGAGCCGGCGAAGTGGGTGGCCCGCCTGCGTGAGGTGACCCGGCACGACGCCGACCGGCCGATCGTGCTGCGCACCGAGATGAGCGCCGGCCACGGCGGTCGGTCGGGCCGCTACGACGCCTGGGAGCAGGCGGCGTGGGAGTGGGCTTGGGTGCTCGACCGGATCGGGGCCACCGAGCGGGTGTGACCGCCGACCCGCGCGAGGGGGTCAGCCGGTCGCGTGCTGCTCGCGCAGCACCGCCTTGGCGATCTTGCCCGACGGCGTCGTGGGCAGCTCGTCGACGACGACGATCCGACGGGGGACCTTGTAGTCGGCCACCCGACGTCCGCAGTGCTCCCGCAGCTCGTCCTCGGAGACCTGCTCGCCGGGGCGCAGGACGACGTAGTAGCAGCCGACCTCGCCGAGCACCTCGTCCGGGACGCCGATACCGGCCGCCATGGCCACCGCCGGGTGCGACGTCAGGACGTTTTCGACCTCGACCGGGTACACGTTGTACCCGCCCTGGACGTACATCTCCTTGAGGCGGCCGAGCATGACCACGTGACCGTCCTCGTCCCGGTTCACGATGTCGCCGGTCCGCAGCCAGCCGTCCCTGACGAAGGTCTGCGCGGTCTCCTCGGGACGCTCCCAGTACCCCGAGGCGACGCTGTCCCCGCGCAGCTGCAGCTCTCCGTCCTCGCCGACCGCGCACTCCGTGTCGTCGGGGCCCATCACCCGCAGCTCGACCCCGGTGAGGGCGGTGCCGAGGCTGCGCGAGACCTGGTCGAGGTCGTCGTCGGGAGCCGACAGGATGGACGCGCCGGAGCACTCGGAGAGGCCGTAGAGGTTCACCAGCCGCGCGCTCGGGAAGGCGGTGAGGAGATTGGTCGCCAGGGTCGGCTCGAGGTTGGATCCGCCGACGACGGCGAGGCGGATCGTGCTCGTGTCGAGCGTGGACAGCGACGGGTCGGCGAGCATCAGCGACCACATCGTCGGCACGCCGAGGAAGAAGGTGACCGAGTGCCGTGCGAAGTCGGCAAGGGCCGCTGACGGTGAAAAGGCCGGCGGCATCACGACGGTGGTCCTCGTGAGCAGGCAGGAGGTGATGGCGCAGGTGATCCCGCCGACGTGGTTGAGCGGCATCACGCACAGCATGGTGTCCTCGGAGGTGGTGCCGAGCCGCTCGGCCTGGCCCGCGGCGGACGCGAGGATGCTGCGATGCGTGAGCACGGCTCCCTTCGGGCGCCCGGTCGTGCCCGAGGTGTACAGGATGACCGCGGCGTCGTCCGGCGCGACGGCGGCCTCGTGGTCTGCCAGGGCCTCGTCCGCCGGGTCCTGCGGGAGGGCGTCCCAGCCATCAGCTCCGCTGCGGCCCGCGAAGACGACCTCGTCGACCCCGGGGATCTGCGCGCGGAAGCCCTCGTAGAAGGAGACGAAGTCGAAGCCGGCGGACTCCGCCGCCGTCACGACCATGCGCGCGCCGGACTGGTTGATCATGTAGTCCAGCTCCGTCTCGCGGTAGCGCACGTTGAGCGTGACGAGCACGGCGCCGATCCGGGTCACCCCGTAGAAGAGCTCGAGCCACTCCGCGTGGTTGGGCAGGGCCACCGCGACCCGGTCGCCGCGACGGATGCCGCGCTGCAGCAGGCCCGCCGCGACCCGACGACTGCGCTCCTCGAGGTCGGCGAAGGTCAGGGAGAGCGGGTTGCCGTCGGCCGAGGTGGTCTCGAGGAAGACCTTGGTGGGGTACTCCTCTGCCGCGGAGCGAAGGTGGGCGTGGTGGGTCGTGCTGCTCGTCATCGAGCCGCCTCCTGTGCGGGTGGGTGGGTGAGGGCGGGGAGCGAAGGGGGGCGGGTCAGCCGTCAGTCCGCCAGCCCGAGCTCGAAGGCCAGGGTGGCCGACCACGTGCGGACGATGCGGTCGCGGCGCTTGGAGTCGTCGGTGAGCACGTTGGCCAGGGCCAGACCTCGGGCGAGGTCGAGCGTGGCCTGGATCAGGGTGCGCACGTGGGGGTCCGCGTCGTCGACGCCCAGGTGGAGCACCGCCTGGGCGTGGGCCTTGCGGGCGAAGCGGCGCTCGAGGGGCTCGATGACCTCACGCAGCTGCTCGTCGGTCGCCGCCGCCGTCCAGGCCTGCAGCGACGCCCGGAAGAGCTCTCCGGCGTAGAGCTCGGTGAGGCCGTGGACCACCGCGTGGACCCGCTCGGCGCCGCTGCCGGCCGTGGCGTCCGTGAGCTCCACGGCGGCCGTGCGCTCCTCGAACATGTACTCGAGCGCCGTGACGACGAGGGCCTCGCGGGTGGGGAAGTGGTGCTGGAGCGCGCCTCGGCTGATCCCGGCCTCCTTGGCGATGACCGAGACAGTGGCGGCGGTCCACCCGTGCTCGGCGAGGCAGCGCACCGTCGCCTCGAGCAGCCGCTGCCGGGTTGCTCGGCTGCGGTCCTGCTTCGGCTCGGTGCCGACCCGGGCGGTGCTCACGGCGTCGCCCATCGCGGGGGACGCTTCTCACGGAAGGCGGTCATCCCCTCCATGGCCTCCTCGCTGCGGAAGAGCCGGGAGGACTGGTCGGCGACCCGGTCACGGTGGGCGTCGAGGTGGGTGAGCAGGTCGTGGGTGATCAGGGCCTTGCTCTCCCGCAGGCCCTGGGGGGAGCACCGGGCGAGGTCGTCGGTGATCTCGACCACCGCGGCGTCGAGGTCGCTGGCCGGAACGGCGCGCGTGACGAGCCCGATGCGCTCGGCCTCGGCGACGTCGAAGGTCGACCCGGTGAGGAAGTAGCGACCCGCGGCGCGCTCGTCCATGCGCGGCAGGACCGTCAGCGAGATCACCGAGGCCGCCAGGCCGAGTCGGGACTCGGTGAGGGCGTAGGTCGAGGCGTCGCTGGCGAGCACGATGTCGCAGGCCCCGACGAGACCCATGCCGCCCGCCCGGACGTGACCGTCGATGCGCCCGATGACCGGCTTGGGCAGCGCGACGATCGCCCGGAGCAGGTCGACCATCTGGTCCGCCCGGGCCCGGGCCGGGTCGTCGGAGGTGGTGCTGCTCGCCTCGGAGAGGTCGGCCCCGGCGCAGAAGGTCGTTCCCGTGTGGGTGAGCACCACGCAGCGCACGGCGTCGTCGTGACCGGCGGCGGCGAGGCCTGCGTGCACCTCCTCGACGAGCTGGTCGGAGAGGGCGTTGCGGTTGTGCGGTGAGTCGAGGGTGATCGTCAGGACACCCCTGTTGGTCTCGGTCCGCACCCGTGGGCTCCGGGGCGCTGTCGTGGTGTCCGGGGTGCTCATCGTGCCTCGCTCTCATCGGCGCTCTCGTCGGCGCTCTCGTCGGCGTCGCCACTGCCGTCATCGACGACCGCCAGCGTGGCGCCCTGGTCGACCTGCTGGCCGACGGCGACCGACACGGACGTGACCGTGCCGGCGACGGGGGCGGCGACGGAGTGTTCCATCTTCATCGCCTCGAGGGTGAGCAGGACCTGCCCGGCCTCGACGGCCGTGCCGGCCTCGACGGCCACGTGGACGATCGTCCCCGGCATCGGGGCGACGAGTGCCCCGGGGGGAGCCTGGGCGGAGGGGTCGGTGAAGCGCGGCGCGAGGTGCAGCGACCGCGACCCGAGCGGCGAGTCGATGACGACCGTCTCCTCGTCGCCGGGGAGCCACGAGACGTCGAAGGAGCGGTGCACGCCGTCGATCTCCAGCACCACGTGCTCCGGCCGGGCCTCGACGACGTGGACCGACTCGTGGTCGGTGAAGGCATCCTCGAGCTCGAGACCGGAGCGTCCCATCCGGTGCGCCACGACGACCTCGGTGTCACCGTCCCAGAAGGTGCGCCGCTGGAAGGCCGACGGCACGTTGCGGTACCCGCTGCTCACCGGGCCGAGGACCGGTCGGCGGGCGACCTGACGGGCGCCGTCGGCGACGGCCGCTACGAGGGCGGCCAGGCCGAGAGGGAGAGCGTGGCCCTGCGTGAGCCCCACCGGGTCGTGCCGTCCGTAGAAGCCGGTGTCGGCCGTGCCCGCGAGGTACTCGGGGTGCACCAGGCTCGCGACGAGCAGGTCACGGTTGGTCGTGATGCCGTGGATCCGACTGCGGCGCAGGCCGGCCGCGAGCTCACGGGCGGCCTCCTCACGCGTCGGCGCGTACGAGATGACCTTGGCGAGCATCGCGTCGTAGTGCGTCCCGACGACGGAGCCCGTCTCGACCCCGGAGTCGAGACGGATGCCGTGCTCGGGCACGAGCTCGAAGCCGGCGACGACACCCGGCACGTCGAGCGCCGCGATGCTCCCGGTCTGCGGGCGCCAGTCGTCGCCCGGGTCCTCCGCGTAGAGACGGGCCTCGATCGACCAGCCCCGCGTGGCGGGCGGCTCCGAAGGGAGGGCCCTCCCTTCGGCCACGTCGATCTGCAGGCCGACCAGGTCGGTGCCGGTCACCTGCTCGGTGACCGGGTGCTCGACCTGGAGGCGGGTGTTCATCTCGAGGAAGGAGAAGGACCCGTCCGGCAGGGCGAGGAACTCGACCGTGCCCGCGCCCCGGTAGCCGACGGCCGCCGCCGCGTCCCGGCCTGCGGCGAGCAGTCGCTCGCGCATCTGCGGTCCGACCCGTTCGACGAGGGGAGAGGGTGCCTCCTCGATGACCTTCTGGTGACGCCGCTGGAGCGAGCACTCGCGCTCGCCGAGGGCCCACACCGTGCCGTGGGCATCGGCCATGACCTGGACCTCGACGTGGTGCCCGGCCTCGAGGTAGCGCTCGACGAAGACCGTCGGGTCGCCGAAGGCGGAGGCGGCCTCACGCGAGGCCGAGGTCACCGCGTCGGCGACCTCACCGAGCGTGCGCACGATCCGCATGCCGCGACCGCCGCCACCGGCGGAGGCCTTGACGAGCACGGGCAGGTGGTCCTCGCTCACCTCGTCCGGGTCGAGGCGGTCGAGGACGGGGACGCCGGCGTCGGCCATGCGCTGCTTGGACTCCACCTTGCTGCCCATGACCCGGATCGCGTCCGGGTCGGGACCGATCCAGGTCAGCCCGGCGGCCATGACCTGCTCGGCGAAGTCCGCGCTCTCGGAGAGGAACCCGTAGCCCGGGTGGATCGCGTCGGCGCCGGCGCGGAGCGCGGCGGCGATGACGAGGTCCCCGCGCAGGTAGGTCTCGCCGGGGCTGTTGCCGGGGAGCCGGACGGCGGCGTCGGCCTCGGACACGTGCGGGCTGTCGGCGTCGGCGTCGCTGAAGACGGCGACGGTCGAGATGCCCCGTCGGCGGCAGGAGGCGAAGACGCGGCGGGCGATCTCGCCGCGGTTGGCGACGAGGACCGACGTGATCGGCCGGGGAGCGGGGTGCTGGGCAGCGGTGGGCTGGGGTGCGGTGGGGTTCATGGAGGACCTCACATCCGGAAGACGCCGAAGGAGGAGGTCCCCTCGACAGGTGCTGTGTGGATCGCGGACAGGGCGATCCCGAGGACGTCACGGGTGTCGCGGGGGTCGATGATGCCGTCGTCATAGACCATGCCCGACATGACCATCGGCATCGCCTCGGCGCTGATCTGCGCCTCGATCGCGGCCCGGACCGCCTGGGCGCCCTCTTCGTCGAAGGGCTTGCCCTGGGCGAGGGCCGACGCCCTGGACACGGAGTAGGTCACCTCGGCGAGCTGCTCGGCGCCCATGACCGACGAGCGTGCCGACGGCCAGGTGAAGACGAAGCGGGGGTCGTAGGCCCGGCCGCACATGCCGTAGTGACCGGCGCCGTAGGAGTTGCCCAGCAGCACGGAGATGTGCGGGACGGTCGAGTTGGAGACGGCGTTGATCATCATCGAGCCGTGCTTGATGATGCCGCGCTGCTCGTACTCCTTGCCGACCATGTAGCCGGTCGTGTTGTGCAGGAAGAGCAGGGGCGTGTCGGAGCGGTTGGCCAGCTGGATGAACTGCGTCGCCTTCTGCGCCTCCTCGCTGAAGATCACGCCGCGCGCGTTGGCGAGGATGCCGATCGGGAAGCCGTGCAGCTGCGCCCAGCCGGTGACGAGCGAGCTGCCGTAGAGCGGCTTGAACTCGTCGAAGTCGCTGTCGTCGACGATGCGGGCGATGACCTCGCGCGGGTCGAAGGGGGACTTCAGGTCCGGCGGGACGATGGACAGCAGCTCCTCGGCCGGGTAGCGCGGGGGGAGGGGCTCGGTGGTCGTCGGGCCGCCGGCCTTGCGGTACCGCAGCCGCGCGACGATCCGCCGTCCGATGCGGATGGCGTCCTGCTCGTCGCGGGCGTAGTGGTCGGCGAGCCCGGAGACGCGGGCGTGCATGTCGGCGCCGCCGAGGGACTCGTCGTCGGAGACCTCACCGGTGGCCGCCTTGACGAGCGGAGGGCCGGCGAGGAAGACCTTGGACTGCTTCTCGATCATCACGACGTGGTCGCTCATGCCGGGCAGGTAGGCGCCCCCGGCGGTCGAGTTGCCGAAGACGAGGGCGATCGTCGGGATGCCCGCCTTCGACAGCCGGGTGAGGTTGCGGAAGCTGCCGCCACCGGGGACGAAGATGTCCTTCTGCGTCGGCAGGTCGGCGCCACCGGACTCGACGAGCGAGATCACCGGGAGCCGGTTGGCGAGGGCCACCTCGTGCATCCGCAGCGTCTTGCGCAGCGACCAGGGGTTGAGCGCACCGCCCTTGACCGTCGGGTCGCTCGCGATGAGCATGCACTCGACGCCGCTCACGAGACCGATGCCGGCGATGACCGAGCCACCGACGGTGAACTTCGACCCGTACCCCGCGATGGGCGCGAGCTCGAGGAAGGGGGACTCCAGGTCGAGGAGGAGCTCGATCCGCTCGCGGGCGGTCAGCTTGCCCCGCTCGTGGTGGCGAGCCGTGTAGCGCTCGCCACCGCCGGCGACGGCCTTGGCGACCTCCACGCCGATGTCGGCGAGCGAGTCGTGCATCGCCTGCGCGGCAGCCTGTGCCTCGGGCGTGCTGGTGTCCAGGGTGCTCTGCAGGATCGTCATGCGACCAGTCCCAATCGTCGTGCGGCCATCTGGTTGAGGATCTCGACGGTGCCTCCGCCGATGCCGAGGATGCGCATGTCGCGGTACTGCCGCTCCACCTCGCTCTCGGCCATGTAGCCCATGCCGCCGAAGAGCTGCACGGCCTGGTTCGCCACCCACTCACCCGACTGGGTCGCGGTGTTCTTGGCGAAGCACACCATCGGGATGAGGTCGGCGAGGGGCTCGCCGTCGTCGTAGCGGTCGACGAGTGCCCGGGTGTAGGTGCGGGCGACGTCGATGCGCGAGGCCATCTCGACGAGCGTGTTCTGCACGCCCTGCCGCGCGATGAGCGGTTCGCCGAAGGTGCGTCGCTCCCGACACCACGCCGTGGCGAGGTCGAGGCAGCGTTGCGCCTGGGAGTAGGCCTGCGCCGCGAGCATGATCCGCTCGCTGAGGAAGGCGGTCCCGATCAGGGCGAAGCCGCCGTGCTCGGCGCCGACGAGGTGGTCGGCGGGCACCCGCACGTCGGTGAAGGACAGCTCCGCGGTGTCCGAACTGCGCCAGCCCATCTTGTCCAGCCGGCGACTGACCTCGAAGCCAGGCATCCCACGCTCGATGACGACCAGGGAGATGCCGCGGGCGCCGCGCCGGTCGGGGCCACCGGTGCGCACGGCGGTCGTGACGAAGTCGGCCCGCACCCCGGAGGTGATGAAGGTCTTGGCGCCGTTGACGACGTACTCGTCGCCCTCCCTTCGGGCGGTCGTGCGCAGGTTGCCGACGTCCGAGCCCCCGTCGGGCTCGGTGATGCCGAGCGCGCCGATCATCTCGCCGGCGAGGGTGGGCGCGACCCAGCGCGCGATCTGGTCGGCGTCACCGGCGGTGACGATGTGGGGGCAGGCGATGCCGGCCGTGAAGAGGGACGCCGAGACGCCGCCCGCACCGCCGGCCTCGTGGAAGGCCTCGGTCACGGTGACCATGGCCCGCTGGCCGCCACCGCCACCACCGGCGGACTCGGGGAAGGACGCGCCGATGAGGCCCTGCGCCCCTGCGGCCCGGTGCAGGGCGCGCGGCAGCTCGCCGACGCGCTCCCACTCGTCCTGGTGCGGCAGCACCTCACGACGCACGAACTCGGTGGTCGAGGCGCGCAGTGCGCGCAGCTCATCGCTCTGCCAGTCGGCGTGGCTCATCGGACCTCCTCGGGGATCAGGGACTGCGGGATGTCGACGTGGCGCGAGCGCAGCCACTCGGCCAGGCCCTTGGCCTGGGGGTCGAAGCGGGCGTTGTAGGCGACGCCCTGACCGAGCAGCCCCTCGATGACGATGTTGACGGCGCGCAGGTTGGGCAGCGACGTGATCGTCATCGGCAGGCCGGCGGCCTCGGGGAGCAGCTCGGCGACGGTGTCGGGAGTGAGCAGGTCGACGAGCCAGGCGTGGCCGGCGGCGCCGGCCTCCTCGCGCACCCACACGCCGATGTTGGCGTTGCCGCCCTTGTCACCGGACCGGGCGCCGGCGATCGTCCCGAGTGGCAGGCGCCGGGTCGGGCCCGTGGCGGGCGGCGTCGTGTCGGCCGCGGGGTCCGTCAGCGGCTCGAGCGGCCGGGTGGTCTCCGGCGGCGCGACGGCCTCGACGGTGCCGTCGTCGAGGACGACCTCGTGCACCGGCGTGGCCTGGGGGACGTAGCCGGGGGTGAAGACGCCGTAGGGCGTGGCGTTGCCGGGCGGGGTGAGCGTGTGGAAGCCCGCGTAGGACCCGAGCGCCACCTCGACGGCGGCGTTGGAGAAGGCCCGACCGACGACCTTGGGGTCGCTGTCACGACCGACGACCGTGAGCAGGGCGGAGGCCTGCTGCTCCGTCGGGGCGTCGGCGACGTCGGTGCGCGCCAGCCGCCAGGTGAGCTCGGCCGGGGTGGCCGGGAGGGCGTCCTCGAACTGCCGCCGCACGAGGTCGGCCTTGGCCTCGATGTCGAGGCCGGTGAGGACCATGGTCATCTCGTTGCGGTGGCCACCGAGGGAGGTCAGCGAGACCTTGACGTCCGGCGGGGGTGCCTCGCCGCGGATCCCGCTCATGTGCACCCGGTCCGGCCCCTCCTGACGAAGGGAGATCGAGTCCAGTCGCGTGGTGACGTCCGGGCCGGGGTAGCGCGCGTCCTGCACCTCGTAGAGCAGCTGGCTGGTCACCGTGTCGACCGTGACGGCGCCACCGGTGCCGGGGTGCTTGGTGATCGTGGTCGACCCGTCGCGGTGGATCTCGGCGATGGGGAATCCGGGCCGCACGAGGTCGGCGATCTCGGTGAAGAAGGCGTAGTTGCCGCCGGTGGCCTGGGTGCCGCACTCGATGACGTGCCCGGCGGCGGTGGCTCCCGCCAGGGCGTCGTGGTCCTCGCGTCCCCAGCCGAAGTGGGCGATGGCCGGCCCGACGATGACCGACGCGTCGGTGACCCGGCCGGTGACGACGACGTCGGCGCCGGAGGCGACGGCGCGGGCGATGCCGAAGCCGCCGAGGTAGGCGTGGGCGCCGAGCGGCGTGCCGAGACCGAGCTCGGCGGCGCGCGGGGTGAGGTCGTCGCCGCGCACGTGGGCGACGGCGGGGGAGAGGCCCTGCTCGGTCGCCAGCTCGCGGATGGCGGTCACCAGCCCCGGGGTGTTGACCCCGCCGGCGTTGGCGACGATCGTCACGCCGCGGTCGAGGGCCAGCCCCAGGCAGTCGCGCAGCTGGACGAGGAAGGTCTTGGCGAAGCCCGTACCGGGGTCCTTGGCGCGGTCGCGGCCGAGGATGAGCATCGTCAGCTCGGCGAGCCAGTCGCCGGTGATGACGTCGAGCTCGCCCCCCTCGAGCATCTCGCGCATCGCCGAGATGCGGTCGCCGTAGAAGCCGGAGCAGTTGCCGACGCGCAGCAGGTCGTCACTCGTGCCGGTGCTCATGCCCGCGCTCCCTTCGGTGCCCCTGCGAAGACCTGGGCGATCTCGAGCCAGTGGACCGCCTCGCCCGTCGCGACGAGCCCGGTGTCGGCGGCATCGCGCCGCTGGGTGACGACGAGGCAGAAGTCCTCGGCCGTCCCGGTGACCGTCCCCGCATCCTTCGAGGCTCCTCGCTGGCGCTCGTCGCTCCTCAGGAAGCGTGCATCGTCCCAGACCCACTCGTCGCCGTCCGGTCCGGTGAGTTGGATGTGAAAGGACGCGGAGGGGGCGTCCTCGGCGTTGATGGCGTAGGCGAAGTCGCGGGTGCGCACGCCGAGGTGGCAGATGTCGCGCAGGCGGGCCGTCGGCTCGCGGCGCACGCCGAGGGCGTCGGCGACGTCCTGGCCGTGGGCCCAGGTCTCCATGAGGCGGGCGGTGGCCATCGAGCGGGCGTTCATCGGCGGGCCGAACCACGGCAGCTTCACGTCGGCGGGAGCCGCCCGGAGGGCGTCGGCGAGCCGTTCCCGGCCGGTGCGCCAGCGGGTGAGCAGCTCGGTCGGGGGCGCGGCCGCCCCCTTCGCCGCCTGCTCGTCGACGTGGCCGAGCGGATCGACCTGCGCGACGGCAACCACCTCCTCGCGGAAGCGGTCGGGGTCGCTCGCCGCGACGAGGGCCACCTCGTCGGTCCACGCGAGGTGGGCGATCTGGTGGGCGATGGTCCATCCCTCGGCGGGGGTGTCCTTCGCCCAGGTCTCGGCGTCGATGTCGGCGACGAGGGCGTCGAGATCGGCGCACTCGTCGAGGAAGGCGGCCACGGTGTCGCTCATGACGGTGACCTTTGCACGAAAAACAAAAACAAGCAAGCATGCTTGTTTTATCGATCCGACCCCACTAGCGTCGCCGTCATGCGCCTCACCGACGAGCACATCGCCTTCCGCTCCAGCGTCCGCTCCTTCGTGGAGACCGAGATCGATCCGCACGTCGAGGAGTGGGAGGCGGCGGGGATCTTCCCGGCGCACGAGCTCTTCCCCAAGGCGGCCAAGCTCGGCCTCCTCGGCCTCGAGCGCGACCCGGAGTACGGGGGAGAGGGCGCCGACCACTCCTTCCAGATGGTCGCGGCGGAGGAGTTCGGGCGATCCGACGCCGCCGGGGTCGCCATGGCGATCGGGGTCCAGTCGATGATGGCGACGCCGTCGCTCGCGACCTTCGGCACCGATGAGCTCAAGCGCGCCCACCTGGCGCCCGCGCTCGCCGGCGAGCAGGTCGCCGCGATCGCCGTGACCGAGCCCGACACCGGCTCCGACGTCTCCCGGCTGCGCACCCGCGCCGTCCGCGACGGCGACGACTGGGTCATCACCGGCCGCAAGATGTTCATCACCAACGGCACCCAGGCCGACTGGCTCTGCCTGCTCGCCCGCACCTCCGACGAGGGCGGCTATCGCGGCATGTCGCAGATCATCGTGCCGACCGACTCGCCCGGCTTCTCCGTCGCCAAGCGACTCGACAAGCTCGGCAACCGCTGCTCCGACACCGCCGAGCTCGCGCTCGACGAGGTGCGGGTGCCCGTGAGCAACACGATCGGCGAGATCGGGCGTGGCTTCCAGCAGCAGATGCAGCAGTTCATCGTCGAGCGGATGTGGGCCGCCTACTCGACCTTCGGCGGCTGCGAGCGGGCGCTGGAGCGCACCCGCCGCTACGTCAGCGAGCGCGAGGTCTTCGGGCAGTCGCTCGCCTCCAAGCAGGCCGTCGCCTTCCGCCTCACCGAGCTGCAGGCGCAGGTCGAGCTGCTGCGCAACCACAACATGGCCGTGTGCGAGGCGCACATGGCCGGCGAGGACATCACCCGCGGCGCGAGCGTCGCCAAGCTGACGGCCGGCCGGCTGGCCCGCGAGGTCGCCGACGCGTGCATCCAGTTCCACGGCGGCATGGGCTACATGGAGGAGACCTGGACCGCGCGCTACTTCCGGGACACCCGCCTCGGGTCGATCGGTGGCGGCGCCGACGAGGTCATGCTCCAGGTGCTCGCCCGCCTCGACGGACTGCCGGCCTGACCCCCTTCGCCTCCCGCCCCGACAACGACGTCACCCAAGGAGCCCACCATGACCCGCACCCTCGCCGGCCGCACGATCCTCATGTCCGGCGGCAGCCGCGGCATCGGCCTGGCCATCGCCCTGCGCGCCGCCCGTGACGGGGCCAACGTGGCCATCGTCGCCAAGACCGACACCCCGCACCCGAAGCTCGAGGGCACCATCCACACCGCCGCCGCGGCCATCGAGGAGGCGGGCGGCCAGGCCCTCGCCGTCCTCGGCGACGTCAGGTCCGAGGAGTCGGTGCAGGAGGCGGTGGCACGCACCGTCGAGCGCTTCGGCGGGATCGACGTCGTCGTCAACAACGCGAGCGCCATCGACCTGTCCTCGACCGAGGACCTGCCTGTGAAGAAGTACGACCTCATGCAGGACATCAACTGCCGCGGGTCCTTCCTGCTGGCCAAGACCGCGCTGCCGAACCTGCGGGAGTCCGAGGCCGCCCACGTGCTCACCCTGTCGCCGCCGATCAACCTCGCGCCGTACTGGGCCGGGCGGCACCTCGGCTACACGATCGCCAAGTACGGCATGAGCCTCGTGACCCTCGGCCTCGCGGAGGAGTGGCGCGAGCTCGGCATCGCGGCCAACAGCCTGTGGCCGCGCACGACGATCGCCACCGCGGCGGTGCGCAACCTCCTCGGCGGCGAGGAGGTCGTCGCCCGCAGCCGGACGCCGGAGATCATGGCCGACGCCGCCCACGCCGTGCTCACCCGCGACCCGCGCGAGTGCACCGGCAACTTCCTCATCGACGACGAGGTCCTGGCGCAGGAGGGCGTCACCGACCTGTCGCCCTACGGCGGCCAGGACCTCGAGCTCGACCTCTTCCTCGACGCCTGACCACGCGAACCGACCCGTCCCACCGCAGCTGATCCCCCTTCGTGCAAAGGAGCACGCCCATGCAGCCCGACGTCTCCCTCGTGGACCCCCTCGAGTACAACCTCGCCACGCGCAACAACGCCGGTGACGCGATCATCCGCACCGCCGCTCTCTTCCCGGACCGGATCGCAATCATCGACGGTGACCGGCAGATCAGCTACCGGGAGCTCGCCGAGATGATCGACCGTCTCGGTCACGCCCTCCTCGGTCTGGGGCTCGAGCCGGGCACCCCGGTCGGCCTGACGATGATGAACTCGTGGCGCGTCCTGGTGGCGTACTTCGCCTGTGCCCGGGCGGGGCTCGTGTGCATGCCGCTGAACTTCCTGCTCGGCGCCGACGACCAGGCGTGGATCCTGCAGGACTCGCAGCCCTCCGCGATCATCACGGACTCGGCCTTCCGCCAGCTGCACGACCAGCTGCTGCCGGGGGTCGCGTCGATCCAGCACGTCGTCGTCTCGGACGAGGACGCCCCGGAGCCGATCGCCGGCCTGCCCACGCACGGGTGGCAGGGGCTCGTCGAGGGAGCGCCCGACGGCCCGCTGGCGGTGCTCGTCGACGACCGCGCGGCGGTGCAGTGCCTCTACACCTCGGGCACGACGTCCCGACCCAAGGGAGTGCTCGTCAGCCACAACTCCCTCGTCACGGCGCTGCTGTCCAATGCCCTCGCCACGCGCCAGTCCTGGGGACCCAACCCGACCCGGATGCTCGTCGTGCTGCCGATGTTCCACGTCACGGCGCTCAACACGCTGAGCATGCCGACCCTGCTCATGGGCGGCACCGTGCTGCTCGTCGGCATGGCCTTCGACCCGGTGCGCAGCCTCGACGCCATGGAGCAGCACCGCGCGACGCACACGATGATGCTGCCCCTCATGCACCGGGCGTGCGTGGCCGAGCAGGCCAACCGGGCGCGTGACCTCACGTCCGTGACGACCGCGATCTACGCCATGGCGCCGATGCCGGCCGAGCTGCTCGACGCCGTCGACGAGCTGTACCCCGAGGCCGACGTCATCCTCGGCTCGGGTCAGACCGAGGTCGTCCCCGCGACGGTCATGCAGTGGCCCGAGCACCGCCGCAGCGCGCCCGATTCGTGGGGGCCGCAGGTGCCGACCGTCCACGTGCGGACCATGGCCCCGGACGGGGAGCTGCAGGGTCCGGGCGGCACGGGCGAGATCGTCTACCGCGGCCCCAACGTCCAGCTCGGCTACTGGAACAACCCGCAGGCCAACGCGGAGGCCTTCGCACACGGGTGGTTCCACTCCGGCGACATCGGGCACGTCGACGAGCAGGGCGTCGTATGGTTCACCGACCGGCTCAAGGACATCATCAAGTCCGGTGGTGAAAACGTCTCGTCCGTCGCCGTCGAGGCCGTCGTCCTCGGGACACCGGGGGTGGCGGAGTGCGTCGTCGTCGGCGTCCCGCACGAGAAGTGGGGCGAGGCCGTGTGCGCCGTCGTCGTCGCCGACGGCACGGTGCCTGCGGAGCAGCTCGAAGCGGCGGTGGTGTCGCGCGCCAAGGAGCGGCTGGCCGGGTTCCAGGTCCCCAAGGAGGTGCGCGTCGTCGACGAGCTGCCCAAGACGGCGACCGGCAAGATCCTCAAGAAGGTCGTGCGCGACAGCCTGGGCTGAGCGCGGCTCCGTCGGCGGTCGACGGCCTCGACGTGCCTGCTAGCGGGCTGTCGTCCAGGGCAGCTCGGGCAGGCCGTCGGGGACCGTCAGCGGGAAGTCGGGGGCGCGCTTCTCGAGGAAGGACCTGACCCCCTCCACCGCGTCGGCGTGCGTCCCGAGCGAGGCGATCAGCCCGGAGTCGATCCGGTGCGTGAGGTCGGGGGAGTCGGTGCCGCTCAGGCGGGCGAGCATCTGCCGGATGACGGCGACGGAGACCGGGGCCGTGTGGTCACGGATCTCCCGGGCCAGGTCGAGCGCGGCGTCGAGGACCTCCTCGGGTGCGTGCACGGAGGTCAGCAGCCCCGCGGCCAGCGCCTCCTCGGCGCCGAAGAGGCGCCCGGTGATCAGCCAGTCCTGGGCCTTGGTGCGACCGACGAGCTGGGGCAGGTACCAGACCGATGCGCCCTCGGGGAAGATCCCGCGGCGGGCGAAGACGAGGCCGAACGTCGAGTCGGTCGCGCCGAGACGGAAGTCCGCCGACAGCGTGATCGTCAGTCCGCCGCCGACGGCGGCCCCGCGCATCGCCGCGATGACCGGGGTGTTCATCTCGTTGATCGTCTTCGACGCGCGTCCGGCCGGCTCCTGCCACGAACCGGAGTCACTCCCTTCGTCCGCGACGTCGAAGCCACCGCTCGACAGGTCGGCGCCGACGCAGAAGTCCCGGCCCGACCCGGTGAGGATCACGACCCGCACCTCGGGGTCGGCGTCCGCGGCGAGGAGTGCCTGCTCGTACTCCTGGGCCATCCGCGAGGTGATGGCATTGCGCGCCTGCGGCCGGTTGAGCGTGATGGTCGCGATCCGCTCGTCGACGGCGTAGGTGATCTCGGTGTAGGAGGCGCTCATGCGCTCAGACTAGACACGGCGCCGGGGTCAGCGAAGGGGGGAGCGCAGGACCTGCCAGGCGACCTCGGTCAGCATCCGTGAGTAGGCCTCACGACCCAGGCCGCTGCGGAAGTACACCGAGGAGTGGATCGCCCCGATCGCCGCCTGGACGAGCGCGCGGGCCCGCACGTCCTCCAGCTCCGGCCGGATCTCGACGAGCACCCCCACCCAGTCGGAGATGTAGCGCCGCTGCAGGCGGCGGAGTCGACGGACGGTCTCCTCGGGGAGCGCGGTCACCTCCGTGCGGTAGAGGCGAACGGCGAACCGGTCGTCGAGGCAGTAGTCGACCTGGGTGCCGATGAGCGCGTCGAGCGTCTCCTCGGGAGGCCGCTCGTCGTCGCGGAGGATCGCCTCGGCCCGCTCCAGCAGTGCGCTGAGGGAGCGGTCCAGGACGGCGCTGAGCACGGCGACCTTCCCGTCGAAGTGGCGGTAGACGCCCGACCCGACGATGCCGGCCTCCCGGCCGATGTCGGCCAGGCTCACCTCGTGGAACCCGCGCGTCGCGAAGAGCGTCTCGGCGGCCGTGAGGATCTTTTCCGCGCGCTCGGGGTCGCGTACACGGGCGGGGGAGCTGTCTCGCGGCACGACCTCACCGTACCCGCGAGGGCCACCCTTGACCCCGGTAGTGAATGGCGATTTACTAAATGGCATCACGACGGAGTGAGAGAGGACAGGCATGGACGACGGCATCGGCTCCTGGCCGACCAAGCACGCGAGTCGCACCCCCGAGCGGGTGGCCCTCATCGACGGCGACACGGGGGCCGAGCTCACGTGGGCTGATCTCGAGGCTCGGACCAACGCGCTCGCCGCCGCCCTGCGCAGCAAGGGTGTCCGCAAGGGTGATCGGGTCGCCTTCTGCTGCTTCAACAGCCCGCACGTGCTCGAGATCATCTTCGCCGTCGCCAAGGTCGGAGCGGTGACCGTGGCCCTCAACTTCCGGCTCTCGGCGCCCGAGCTCAACTACGTGCTCACCGACTCCGCCACCACGTACGTCTTCGCGTCGACGCAGGTCATCGAGACCGTGCGGGAAGCCTGCGAGGGGACCGTCGTCCGGGAGGTCACCGAGGTGACCACGGCGCAGGCCCGTCGCGACGGGGCGCCGTCCGCCTACGAGGACCTCATCGCCGAGCACCCGAGCGAGCGCGTCGTCACGGTGATCGACGAGGACGACCTCTCGATGCTCATGTACACCTCGGGGACGACCGGGTTCCCCAAGGGCGCGATGCTCACCCACGGCAACCACCTGTGGAACGCGATCAACAACGTCGCCTTCTCCGAGGGGCTCACCCCGCGCGACGTCACGCTCATCATGGCTCCCCTCTTCCACATCGGGGCCCTGGGCATCTTCACGCTCCCGCTCGCCTACCTCGGCGGGACGTCGATCGTCTACGAGACCTTCAGCCCGGAGGGATGGCTCGACGGCGTCGAGCAGCACCGCCCGACGATGGGCTTCCTCGTCCCCGCGATGTGGGGGTCGGTCATCGCGGCGGGCCTCGACGGCCGGGACCTGTCCTCCCTTCGGTATGCACTCTCGGGCGGTGCGCCCTGCCCACTCACCTTCATCCAGGCCGTGCAGGACCACGGGGTCGCGTTCATAGAGGGCTTCGGCCTGACCGAGACCGCCCCCTTCGCCTGCGTCCTCGGGCCGGACGAGACGGTCACCCACGCCGGGTCGGTGGGCAAGCCGGTGCTGCACGACGAGCTGCGCATCGTCGACGAGGCCGACCAGGACGTCGCCCCCGGCGAGGTCGGCGAGCTGCTCGTCAAGGGGCCCAACGTCTTCCACGGCTACTGGGAGAAGCCGGAGGCCACGGCCGAGGCCCTGCGCGGTGGGTGGTTCCACACCGGCGACCTGGCCCGCTGCGATGAGGAGGGCTACTACCACATCGTCGACCGGAAGAAGGACATGGTCATCACGGGTGGCGAAAACGTCTACCCGTCCGAGATCGAGCAGACCATCTACCAGCACCCGGCCGTCGCCGAGGCGGCCGTCATCGGCGTCCCCAGCGACCGGTGGGGCGAGGCCGTCACGGCGGTGGTGGCCCTGCGGCCCGGCGCGGAGCTGACCGAGGACGAGCTCATCGCGTGGATGCGCGAGCGGCAGGCCGGCTTCAAGGTCCCCAAGGCGGTCCACTTCGTCGACGCGCTCCCGCGCACGGCCACGGGCAAGGTCCTCAAGCGTGAGCTGCGGACCACGTGGGCCGACGGTCAGATCGTGCGGCGCTGAGCGGCGTCGTCCTCACTCGAGGTCGAGGGTGATGAACTTCGGCCGGTAGAGGGTCGGGTCCTGCGTCAGCTCGTCGAAGTCGAAGGTGTTGACGTTGTACGAGATGAGCAGTCGGCCCTCGGGCGAGATCTCGGGGTGGCCGTGCGCGTTGTACGTGAAGTGCTGGCCGCGCCCCGACTCGGGGGTCTCGTAGATCGTCTGCCGGTCGGTCCACGGTCCCTCGGGTGAGCAGGCGGTCCAGGCGTTGATCTTCGGGCTGAAGGGCGCCGAGGTGTCCGACGAGATCATCAGGTAGCCGTCCCGGTAGGGCGACACGCTCAGCTCGTTGGCCACCCCGTCGGACAGGCGGGCGCTGCGGGTGACGTCATCGGTCCAGCCGTCGGCGGTGCGGTACTCCCAGGTGCTCCGGTCGGTGAGCGAGCCCGCGGGGACGCGCGCCAGGTGCAGGTGCTTGGTCTCCTCGAGGTCCTCGATGCCGTAGACGTAGGTGTACGTGCTGGTCGTGAGCACGCCGGCTCCCCACGCGACGTCGTCCGCGCCGGGCCCCGGGTCGTCGATCGCGACCACCTCGAGATCGGGCAGCGAGACCCGGGCGATGGCGTTGTGGCTCCACTCGAAGCCCTCGCTGCCCACCTGGCGGGTCCGGGAGAGGAAGACGACGAGCTCATCACCCTGGACGGCCGCGTCCTGCACCCAGTAGTAGCTCCGCTCGTCAGGATCGGCGAAGTAGGACTCCGGCCCCTCGGAGGTCCGGGTGCTCAGGCGCCCGTCCTCGTCCTCGGCGACGAGGGCGTTGTGCACCATCGCCATGCCGGGCACGGGTGTGCCGTCGGTCGTCACCTGACCGATGAAGGAGTCGCTGAAGAGCCACACCGTGCGCCCGTCCGGCAGCTCCACGGAGTAGGTCGAGTCACCGGCGATCCACCCCGGTCCGAGGAGCTCGAAGCGCGCGTCGTCGCCCGGGCTCGGCGTGGCCCAGTCGAAGTCCGCGGTCAGGGCCTCGCAGGCCGGCTCCGGCCCGTCGTCGGTGCACGCCGCGAGCAGGCCGCCGCCGACGGCGAGCGCGACCAGGGCCGCGATCGCGCGGGTGCGTCGCATGCGGGCTCCTGCGGGTCGCTGGTGTCAGGACGAAGGGGGGACATCCCCCGCCCCATTGTGACCCGACGGTAGGGCGGCTGCTCGTCCGGTCGGGCCGAGTCCTGTGCCGTGCGGCGCAGCAGGCCTACAACCAGCCGCGGTCCTGGGCGTGCCGGGCCGCCTCGACGCGGTTGCTCGTGCCGGTCTTGCCGATCGCCGAGGACAGGTGGTTGCGCACGGTGCCGGGGGAGAGGTGCACGCGCCGGGCGATCTCCGCGGCGGAGTGACCGTCGAGGGCGACGACGAGCACCTCGCGCTCGCGATCGGTCAGCGGGTTGGGCCCGCCGACGACCACCTCGGTGGCCAGCGCGGGGTCGACGACGCGACCACCTCGCGCGACGGTGCGCACGGCTTCGGCGAGCTCGTCGGAGGGTGTGTCCTTGACGACGTAGCCACTCGCGCCCGCCTCGAGAGCCCGCCGCAGGTAGCCGGGCCGACCGAACGTCGTCACGATGAGCACCCGTGTCGCCGGGAGCTGCCGGGTCAGCTCTGCCGCGGCAGAGATGCCGTCGAGGCCCGGCATCTCGATGTCGAGGACCGCCACGTCGGGGCGGGTGCGCAGGGCCTCCGGCACGACCGCGTCCCCCGACCCGACCTCGGCCACGACCTCGACGTCACCCTCGAGCCCGAGGAGCGCGGCCATGGCGCCGCGCACGAGCGCCTGGTCGTCGGCCAGCAGGACGGTGATCACGAGGTCTCCTCGGGGGCGGTGCCGCGGGTGGCAGGCGTGGCGGCCGGGTCGTCGGTGGCGCCCGGGCCGTGGGTGGTGGCCGGGCCGTCGGCGGCGGCCGGGCCGTGGGTGGACTCGAGCGGCGTCGGCCCGAGCTCCACGCGGACCCGGGTGCCCGGACCGGAGCCACCCGGGAGCCCGTCGCCGATCTCGATGCGGCCGCCCACCGCTGCCACCCGCTCGCGCAGGCCGGTCAGGCCGGAGCCCTCGCGCCGGCCGCGCAGGCCCCGGCCGTCGTCGGCGATCTCGAGCCAGGTGGGGCCCCAGTCGACCTCGACCCGCTGGGCACCGCTGTGCCGCACGACATTGGTCACCGACTCGCGCAGCACCCACGCGGCGGTGATCCGCGCACCCGGGTCGACGACGTCCGGGTCCGCCGGCAGGGTGGCCGCGATGCCGGCATCCCGCAGGGCGGTGGCCGCGGACTCCCGCTCCTCGGCCAGCCGCGCCACCCGCAGACCCGCGACGGTCGCGCGGATCTCGGCGAGCGACTGCCGGGTCAGCGACTGGATCTGGCGCACCTCGTCGCGCGCCCGGTCGGGGTCGATGTCGATGAGCCGCTCGGCGAGGTCGGCCTTGAGGGAGATGACGGTCAGCGAGTGGCCGAGCACGTCGTGGACGTCGCGAGCCACCCGGTCGCGCTCCGTCGACACCGCGAGGTCCCGCTGGAGCAGCTCCCGCGCGTAGTCACCGTCGGTGAGCACCCGCATCATCAGGCTGAAGGCGCTGACGAGCACCGGGATGGCGAGCAGGCCCCACAGCTCACCCAGGTCGTCGACCGCGGCGATGATCACCGCGGCGAAGACGAGGGAGCCGACGACCCCGGCCACCGCAGCCCGCTGGGTCCGGAAGGACCAGGCAGCCAGGGCACCCATGTAGGCCGTCGCCCCGAAGACCTGGGGGCCGATGAGCGACCCGACGACCACCACGATCACCGCCAGGCCGGCGAACCCGCCGTAGACGATGGCCCGGTCGCGGCCCGACCAGACCCGGCAACGCTGCGCCTGCTGCCCGCGCATGAAGGCCCAGAGGTAGATCACGGCGAAGAGCACCAGCAGACCGAGGTGCAGCCCCCGCAGGAGCGGTCGGCCGGCGGTCTGCTCGACGACGGCGATCACCGGGAACGCGAGGAAGACGAGCCAGATCGCCGCGAGGGTCCAGCCGTACCGCTCCCACGGGTTGTCGATCGGGGCGTCCTGCGGCGGACCGGTCACTGACGACCCCGGCTGCGCCGCACGAGGAGGACGGTCAGCGTCGCGAGGATGAGGGCCCACACGACCACGTTAGTCACCGGTACCCACAGGGCCTCGTGCACCACGTCGTCACCGGCGACGCCGTAGCCCTGCGTCAGCGGGTACCGGGCGAGCGAGACGAGACCGTAGAGCGGGGTGAACTTCGCGATCGTCAGCATGACGCCGGACAAGGGGATGAAGATGTTGCCCAGGAAGGCGAGGACCACGAGCGATCCACTCGCCGCCGAGACGGCCGACTCCGAACGGAAGACGAGGCCGAAGACGAGGCCGTACAGCGCGAAGATGATCGCGCCGGCCAGCACGATGACGGCGCTGTACAGCCAGACCTGCCAGTCCCCCTTCGCCCCGGTCGTGGCGCCGATCCCGTAGATCAGGGCGATCGGGATGCACGCGATGGTCAGGGCGACGACCGCCTTGGTCGCGACGTACGCCGCATCGCGAAGGGGGGTCAGCCCCAGCTGTCGTCCCCAGCCCTGCATGCGCTCGACCGCGGCGCTGCCACCGATGCCCACGGTCGCCGTCACGGCGCCGTAGACGGCCATCGAGATCATGATGTAGAGGGAGACGTTGCCTCGCCCGAGGTCCTCGTCACCGAAGGCCTGGCTCACGCCGAAGATCACGTACATGAAGGCGGGCAGGCCGGCGACGAAGAACAAGCCGACGTAGTCGCGGACGATGCGCTTGAGCTCGAGTCCGATGTACGTGGGGTTCATGACTGCTCCTGGGTGGTGGGCTCGCCGGTGATGGCGAGGAAGGCGGCGTCGAGCGATGCGGTCGTCACCTCGAGGTTGGTGCCGTCGAGCTCGGTGAGGAGGATCCGCGCGAGGCGGTCGGAGTCCTCGCCGACGACGCTGAGGCGATCACCCGTGACGGTCACGGACGAGGCCCCCGGCAGCCCGCGCAGGCGCTCGGCAGCGGCGTGGACATCCCCCCTGCGGATGTCCACGCTCACGGTCCGACCGCTCGCGCGGGCCCGGATCTCCTCGGTCGTCCCGTCGGCGACGACGCGGCCGCCGGCCATCATGACGATGCGGTCGGCGAAGTCGTCCGCCTCCTCGAGGTAGTGGGTGGCGAAGAGCACCGTCCGCCCCGCGCTCGCGTCGGTGTGCATCGTCCGCCAGAACTCCCGGCGCGTCGTGACGTCCATCCCGGCCGTCGGCTCGTCGAGCACGAGCAGGTCGGGGTCGGGGAGCAGGGCCAGCGCGAAGCGCAGCCGCTGCTGCTCGCCGCCGGAGAGCTTCGAGACGAGCCGGTCGGCCCGGCCGGCGAGGCCCGCCTGTTCGATCACCTCGTCGAGCGGGCGGTGCCGCGGGAAGGTCGAGGCGATCAACCGGACCGTCTCGCGGGCGGTGAGGTCGCGCAGGAGCCCGCCGGTCTGCAGGACGGCCGAGACCCTCCCTTCGTGCACGGCGGTCCGGGGCGCCGAGCCGAAGGCGGTGATCCGGCCAGCCGTCGGCTCGGTGAGCCCGAGGACCATGTCGAGGGTCGTCGTCTTGCCGGCGCCGTTGGGGCCGAGCAGGGCGACCACCTCTCCGGGGGTGATCGTCAGGTCGACGCCGCGGACGGCGTGGACGGTCTGCCCGCCGGAGCGGAAGCGCTTGGTGACCCCGTCGAGGCGGATGGCGTCGGTGACGGGTGGTGTCGCGGCCCGTGTCGGGCTGGTCGTGGTCATGGCCACAACCCTCGTCGCGAAGGGGGTGACCCGGCCATGCCCCGATGTCACGACTGCGCAATGACAGATGTCATGGGGGAGACAGGGCCGCCACGGTCGTCCATGATGGGGGAAGGGCCGGGTGCCCCGGCCCGGAGTCGAACCAGGAGGTTCCGCCATGGGCGCAGCAGTCGAGATCAGCACCGGGTCGATCGGTCCGGAGCACCTTGCGGGCAAGCGCGTGATGCTCGGCGGTGTCGAGCTGGGAGTCCTCGACGGGAGCGCGTCGACGGTGCGCTACGACATCTCGTCGGGCAAGCACGTGCTCTACCTCAAGGATGGTCTGACGACCTCGGGCGCCGTGGCCTTCCGCGTCCAGTCGGGTCACTGCGCGCAGGTGGTCATCAAGGACGCCGACGGCGGGATGTTCGCGGCCTTCTTCGGTGGGTGGTTCGCCCTCAAGCGCGCCGGCGACGTCCACCTGCCCCAGGGCGTCCCCGGCGCCGAGGAGATCAGCACCGACGACGTCCCCATCGGCGTCTGAGGCACACCGCGGTCGGCGGGGGTTGCCCGCCCGACCGCGTGGCACGATCGGGGCATGCAGGTCACCAGCGTGCGCGTCTACCCGGTCAAGTCCCTCGCGGGCATGGAGGTCGACTCCGCCCGCGTCGAGCCGTGGGGTCTCGAGGGCGACCGTCGCTGGGGTCTCGTCGACCCCGCCGGTGAGAAGGTCACCGCGCGCGAGGAAAGCGCCCTGCTCGGCATGCGGGCCGAGCAGGTCGACGAGGAGACCATCCGGATCCACTCCGGAGAGGAGAGCATCCTCGTCGACGTCCCGCTCGGCTTGCCACCGATCCCGGTGAGCCACTCGCGGCAGGGCTTTGCGGCGCCCGCTGACCAGGACGTCAGCGAATGGATCAGTGAGCGGGTCGGCCGTCCGCTGCGGCTGGTCTGGCAGGAGGACCCGCGCGTGCGCCGCGTCTCCGGTGCCCACGGCGGGCTCGAGGGGGACACGCTCTCGCTCGCCGACGCCGGACCGCTGCTGCTCACGTCGCAGGCCTCGCTGGCGCAGCTGCAGGTCTGGGTGGACGAGGTGGCCGCCGAGCTGGGAGGAGCACAGAGCGCGGGCGCGCGAACTGAGGACGGCGTGGCGGTGGGCCCACTCGACATGCTGCGCTTCCGCCCCAACGTCGTCATCGACGGTGACGAGCCCTTCGCCGAGGACGCCTGGCCGACCGTGCGGGTCGGCGAGGTCGAGTACCGCACCGCCGAGGTCTGCGACCGGTGCGTCATGGCGACGATCGACCCGGTCACGCTGACCACGGGCCCGGAGCCCACGCGCACCCTCTCCCGGCACCGGAAGTGGGACGGCAAGACCTGGTTCGGCACCCGGCTGGTGCCGCTCGGCCCCGGCGAGCTGCGGGTCGGGGACGAGGTCGTTCCCGGCGCGTGACGACGAGGGCGCCGGTGTCTACGTCCGCCGGTGGAACCTGATCGACACCGTCCCTCGCTCGCCTCGCGTGACCGAGTGTGACCACCGCATGTGCTGGTCGATCATCCGGTGATGGGTGCCGCACAGGGGTACGGCGTTGTCGAGGTCGGTCGACCCGCCGTGCTCCCAGGCTCTCAGGTGGTGCGTCTCGGTCCACGCGAACGGCCGGTCACACCCCTCGGCCGCGCAGCTGTCGTAGCGGCCGGCCAGGGCCATCCGCTGGTTGTCGGTGAAGAGCCTCGACTGTCGCCCGAGGTCGAGGGGCACCGAGTCGCTCCCGAGGACGATGGGGATGATGCCTGCCCCGCAGGCCAGCCGTCGGGCGGCGCCCGCGCTGATGTCCCCGTGGCAGTCGGTGCCAGCCACCTTGGTCCCGGTGGCCGCGCTCCCGGTGGCCGCGCTCCCGGGTGCCGTGTTTCCTGTGCTCCCGGTCCCTGTGCTCCCGGTCCCTGTGCTCCCGGTCCGGGGGCGACGGAAGGCGCTCCCTTCGGTCGCCAGGTCCTCCGCCCGCACGCTGACGATCAGGGTGGCCGCGACCTTGTGGTGCAGGTGGTCCGTCGGGAGGCGCAGCAGCAGGTCGGCGAACGCGAGCCCGCGACGGTGCTGCCAGTCCAGGGTGCGGTCCTTGGCCGATGGCGCATCGTGGCTCGGCGCACCGCTCTCACTCGCCGCACCGCTCGCACCCGCCGCGCTGCCGGTGCGACGACGCGGTGCGGTCATGGCGTCGATGACCTTCTTGAGGGCCGCCCCGGAGGCCCACGGCACCGTGAACCGGCCGGTCATCGTGCCGTCGTGGTTGTCCTTGATCCAGAAGGCGGCCTTCTCGAGCGCCCGCTCCTCCTCGCTGACGACGAGTTCCTGCTCGTGGTCGTCGACGACCGCTTCGTCGGGCTCGATCGCCTCGAGCACCCGGCGGGCCGCGCGACGCAGCTGGCTGGGGGAGCGGCCGACCGCGAGCCGCAACAGCTCGGCCTCGCACTCACGGCGCTGCTCGGGCGTGACGCCCTCCGGCAGGTCGTCGAGAGCGCGCAGGATCACCTTGGCGTGCGCGGCACTGATCGTGCCGGCGTCGAGCGCCGCGCTCGTGGCCGTCAATCGGGGGCCCCGGGAGGCGTCGGACCCGTCGCCCTGGCCCGGCTCACCCGGCGTCGAGTCGTCGTCGCCCGGATCGGCCTGACCAGTCGGGCCCGCGTCTCCATCCGGGCCTGCCTCGTCCGACGTGCCAGCCTCGCCGTTCGTGCCGTTCGTGCCGTTCGTGCCGTTCGTGCCGTCGTCCGGGCCGCTGCCGGTGCCGGTGGTGTCGCGGTCCGTTGCGCCCTCGCCACCGGGCTGCGCGGGCGTGTCCCCCAAGGCGTCGGCCAGGTCGGCATCACTGGCCGACGTGTGGCGGTCGCTGTCGGTCGCGCCCGCGAGCCACGACCCCGAGTCGGCGTGCCCTGCCCGTGTCGTCGCGCCCGTCTTGGTGGCGCGCGCGACCAGTCGCAGCTTGAGCGCGTCGACTCTCCGTGACAGTCGCTCGACCTCCGCGATCCGTGCCCGCAGGTCGCCGAGATCCGACCCGTCGGTCAGGGTGCCCAGCATCGCGTCGACCTGCGCGTGCGTGTGGCGCAGCAGCGCCTCGAGCGTGGGCGCCGCGAGTCGGATGGGCGTGCGCGGCCAGGCGACCTCGATGCGGTGCAACTGCTCCGCCATCGCCGCCTCAACCCCTGACACCGTTGCCATGACTCCAACCTAATCGAACACCAGTTCGAGGTCAACCCTCGCTGTGGACAATCGCTCCGACGCCGCTCCTGCGCGCGCCGCCGCCCTTCGTGACCATCCATCCCCATCCTGGACCGGCCCACCGACAGCCCTCCCAGGCCGCGGATCGCCGGGGTGGGACAGTGGGCCCGTGGCCCGCGAAGACGAGACCCTCACCCGCCTCCTGAGCGAAGGGGAGACCCCTCGCCCCGTCGAGGTGGTCACCTACGGCGACCTGCCCGACCAGGTCTACGAGCTCCACGAGCCCGCCGAGCTCCACGAGCCCGCCGAGCTCCATGAGCCCGCCGTGCCCCAGTCGCCCGTGCCCCAATCGCCCGTGCCCCAATCGCCCGTGCCCCAGTCACCGCCGACCCTCGTCGTCGTACACGGCGGCTACTTCCGACCGGCGGTCGACCGCACCCACGCCCGACCCCAGGCCCGTGCGCTCGCCGCAGCGGGTTGGCGGGTCGTGCTCGCCGAGTACCGCCGCGTCCCCGGCGACCCCGGGGCGAGCGCCGCCGACCTCACCGCCCTCGACACCCACCTGCGCGCCGGCGGTCACGACGTCGCCGCCTGGGTCGGGCACAGCGCCGGAGGAGCCCTGGTGCTCTGGCGCGCCACCGCACCACACCTGCCGCCGGCGCGAGCCGTCGCGCTGGCCCCGGTCGCCGACTTCGCCGCCGCCGTCGCCGAACGCCTCGGCTCCGACGCCGTCCGCGACTGGATGGGCGCCTCCCCGGACGACGACCCCGACCACTACGCCCGTCTCGACCCGACCCGGCTCCTTGCCGCCGATCCCGCTGCAGCGCAACGGATCACGGTCCTGCACGGTGACGAGGACGTGAGCGTCCCCCTTCGCCAGTCGGCGGGTCTCGAGCGCACGGTCCTGCGCGGCGCGGACCACTTCGACCTCATCGACCCGACCTCACCGCACTGGCCGGCCGTCGTCGACGCGATCAGTCGCGCAGCTGCGCCTCGATCATGACGAGCGCCTCGGCGACCTCGCCGTAGCTCGTGCTCAGGGGCGACAGGCCCATCCGGATCCCGTCCGGTTCGCGGAAGTCCGGCACGACGTCCTGCTCCCACAGCGTCCGGTACACCTCGCGGAACCGCGGGTGCGCAAGGGTCACGTGCCCGCCGCGCACCTCGTCGTCGAGCGGTGAGACGACGCGGACGCCGTGCGGCGCGAGCACCTCGTCGACGGCTTGGATGACGAAGCGCCCGAGACGGGCAGCCTTGTCGCGCACCGCATCCAGCCCCACGGACTCGATGAGGTCGACGGTGTCCTCGATGCCGACCATGCCGAGCACCGGGGGAGTGCCGGAGATGAACCCGCGCATCCCCGCGCCCGGCCGGTACCCCGGCCCCATGACGAAGGGGTCCGCGTGCCCCATCCACCCCTGGATCGGCTGGCGCAGCCGCTCCTGGTGGCGCGCCGCGACGTAGCCGAAGGCCGGCGCCCCCGGCCCGCCACCGAGGAACTTGTACGTGCACCCCACCGCGAGGTCGACACCGTGCGCGTCGAGGTCGCTGCGCACGACGCCGACGGAGTGGCACAGGTCCCACAGGACGAGCGCGCCGGCGTCGTGGGCGAGCCGGGTGATCTCGGGCAGGTCGGCGATCCAGGCCGACTTGTAGGCGACGTGGGAGAGCAGGACGACACCGGTGCGGTCGGTCAGGGCGCCGGCGACGAGATCGGGGGTGACCCCCTTCGCCGGGTCCGGCTCGAGCCAGACCAGCTGCGCGCCGGTCTCGGCCGCAATGCCTTCTGCCACATAGCGATCGGTGGGGAAGTTTTCGGTGTCGAGGATGATCTCGGGTCGCTCCGGACCGGCCGCGGCGACGGCTGCCCGCAGCAGCTTGTAGAGCATGACCGTGGTCGAGTCGCCGACGACCGTCTGGCCGGCGGCGGCGCCCAGGCAGACCTCGCCGATCCGGTCACCGAGCCGCAGCGGCAGCTCCATCCACTGCTCGTCCCACGACCGGATGAGCCGCGTGCCCCAGGCCCCGGCGACGAGGTCGGCGATCCGCTCCGCGGTGGCGCGAAGGGGGCGCCCCAGCGAGTTGCCGTCGAGATAGGCGACGAGCCCGGGGGAGGGCAGGTAGAGGTCCCGGGTGTGGCGCAGGGGATCCGCCGCGTCGAGCTGCGCGGCCCGGGCGCGCAGCTGCGCTGCTCCCGCACCGCTGCACGCTGCTCCCGCACCGCTGCCCACTGCTCCCGCACCGGTGCCCGCCGTCGCCCCGCTCATGCCCCGATCTCCGTCCGCACGGCGAAGAGCTCGGGGAAGAAGGTCAGGTCGAGCGCCCGCTGGAGGAACCCGACGCCGGAGGAGCCGCCGGTGCCCGTCTTCATCCCGATGGTGCGCTGCACGGTCTTGAGGTGGCGGAAGCGCCACAGCTGGAAGTTGTCCTCGAGGTCGACGAGCTCCTCGCAGGCCTCGTAGACGTCCCAGTGCTGCTCGGCGTCGCGGTAGATGTCGGTGAGCACTCGCGTCAGCTCGGGGTCGAGCACGTGGGCCGTGGTGACGTCGCGCTCCAGCACGCGCTGCGGGATCGGGTAGCCGCGGCGGGAGAGGTACCGCAGGAACTCGTCGTAGAGGCTCGGCGCCTCGAGCAGCTCGCTGAGCACGGCGTGCGCCTCGGGGTCGCTGGCATGGACCGGGAGCATGCCGGCGTGCTTGTTGCCGAGGGCGAACTCGACCGCGCGATACTGCCAGGACTGGAAGCCCGACGCGTGCCCGAGGAAGGGCCGGAACTCCTGGTACTCCGTCGGCGTGAGGGTCGCGAGCACGGACCACTGGTCGGTGAGGGTGCGCTGGATGTGCTTGACCCGGGCGATCCGCTTGAGTGCCATGCGCATCTCGTCCTCGGCGAGGAGCGCCATCGCCGAGCGGGTCTCGTGGAGCACGAGCTTGAGCCAGAGCTCGGAGGTCTGGTGCTGGACGATGAAGAGCATCTCGTCGTGGTGCTCGCTCATCGGTCGTTGCGCGTCGAGCAGGGTGTCGAGGGCCAGGTAGGACCCGTAGGACATCTCCTCCCGGAAGTCGCGGTGGACGCCTGCTTCGATGTCACGTGTGTTGCCGGTCACCGGCCCAACGGTACGGCCTCGTCGTGCGTGGCCGTGGCGCGTCGCCGCCCCACGTGGCCGCCCCACGTGCCTTCCCCGGTCAGGCCGCGCCCTCGACCTCCGGGAGCCGCCTCGACGAGAGGACGCCGAGCACCCCGAGCCCGGCGAGGAAGAGCAGCGCCCACACGATGCCCAGCCCGGCGATGGCCGAGGTGATCGCACCGACGACCAGCAGCACCAGACCCATCGCGGAGTTGGAGACGGCGACATAGGTCGTCCGCTGGTCGCCGTCGGCGATGTCGACGACATAGGTCTTGCGTCCGACGCGCACGCCCGTGTGCAGCATCGTCACGAGGAAGTAGGCGCCGACGAAGATCGCGTAGGTGAGCAGGCTGTCGCCGGCCAGGTCGAGAGCGGTGTCGACCACGACGAGGGCCACGAGGACGAGTGAGGCCAGGGCAGCGCCCAGCATCATGAGTCGGCGACTGGAGCGGTCGGCCATCCGGCCGAAGACCCGGCCGCCGAGCAGCGCCGCCAGACCCGACGCGATGATGAAGCCGCCGAGCCCGGTGAGCGCCGGCGCCCCCGCCTGCACGGCCATGGTGACGATGAAGGGCGGGCTGAGCGAGGAGACGAGCAGGAAGCTGCGGACGGTGACGAAGTTGCGGAAGGTCGCGTCCTCCCGCAGCAGGGTGATCGTCTCGGCGAACCAGCTCTGCCCCTCGTCTGCCTCGTCACTGTCCGGTCCCTGAGGAGGCGCGCCAGCGCCGTCTCGAAGGGTCACCGGCTCGCGGATGCTCGCCCACACGCCGGCGACGGCGACCCAGAGCGCGGCCCCGAGACCGAGGATCGCGGCGAGGGTCTGGGCGTCAAGCCCCTCGCCGAGGGCGCGCACGGCGAGACCGAGGGTGATGGCGACGAGTCCGGAGGCGGTCGTGGCGAGGCCGTTGATCTGGCCGCGCTCTCCCTTCGGCACGACCCTCGCCTGCACGTCCTTGGAGGCGATCGAGGTGAGGCACCGGCCCAGGGAGAAGACGGCGAGCGCCGCGAGGATCACCAGACCGGCGACGACCCCGCTGCCGACGGCTGCGGTGATGGCCATGACGGCCACGGCCGCGGCCTGGACGAGCGCGCCGGCGACGTTGACGAGCTTGCGCCGGCGGACCCGGACGACGAAGGGGGTGAGGAAGGCCTGCGGGAGCATCGAGCCCGACTCGCGGATCGGGACCAGGGCACCGGTGAGCGCCGCCGGCACACCGATCGCGTGGAAGAGCCACGGCAGGACCGTCGACGCGCTGACCGTCTGGTCGCCGGAGGACTGGAGCGCGTTGGCCCCGATGAGGCGAAGGGAGTTGCGCGGCACGTCGCGCCGCACCGGCTCCGGCAGGGCCGCCTCGGCGTCGAGGTCGCGCGTGATGAGGCGCGCGTGGATGCGCTCGGTCGTCGTCACGGCGTCAATGTAGACGCACCCGCCCCGGCGTCGTGGGTCGAGGTGCCAGCGACCGCATAGGCGGTCGCTCACACCTCCACCCAGCGAGCTGTCCGTTGCCCGGTGGCTGAGGTGCGAGGCCGCCCGCGTTGCCCGGTGGCTGAGGTGCGAGGCCGCCCGCGGCCGAAGCCTCGAAGCCCCCTGTGGACAACTCGACGTACGAACCCCAGCGATTTCTCTACTGTGGATGGTCGAGCGAGGGCCCGGCGACGGGTCCGAGGGAGGAGGCGCGTGCGATCCGTTCGACGACCTGCTGCCCTGATAGCCGCCATGACCTTGGCCATCGGTGGCCTGTCCGCCTGCGGTGATGACGAGCCTGACGGCGACGGGTCGAGCAGCTCGAGCACCGTCAAGCCCCTGGAGCCCTCGAGTTCCTCGAGCAGCAGCTCGTCGTCGAGCTCCGGGTCGAGCTCGTCGTCCTCCAGCGCGAAGGGGGACCCTCCCGAGGTCCCGGCAGAGGCCAAGGAGCACACCGACGAGGGCGCGACGGCGTTTGCCAGGTACTACTGGAGCGAGGGAGGCGAGGCTGGTCGGCCAGTACCGCGTCAACGGCGGCGGTTGGCAGGACCTCGGTGCCGTGGCCGACCTGCAGGACGAGCCGGTGACCGAGCTCGAGGTCCTCGGGACGCGCACCCGGCTCGTCAGCTGATCGGAGGCGTCCGGCCGTCACCGCCCGACCGCGCAGGTAGAGGTGATGGCGACCGTCCAGCAGGTCACCATCCCTGCGAGTCAAAGACACCCCGCGTGCAAAGGCACGCGGGGTGTCTTTGACCTACACAGGGACTCACCGCGCCGGCAGGATCGTCCCCACGCACTCACCGAAGTCGATGACCGACCCGTCGGCGCCCGGCGCCTGACCCCGCAGCACGACCGTCTGCCCGTCCTCGAGGAAGCGCTGCTCGCGACCGTCGGCGAGCACGAGCGGCTCCTTGCCGCCCCACGACAGCTCCATGAAGGACCCGCGCTGGTCGCGTTCGTCGCCCGACACGGTGCCAGAGCCGAAGAAGTCGCCCGGTCGCAGCGAGGCGCCGTTGACGCTCATGTGCGCGACCATCTGCGGCGCGGTCCAGTACATCGTCCGGTAGGGCGGGTGCGAGACGACCTCGCCGTCGAGCTCGACCTCCATCGTGATGTCGAGGGCCCAGTCCCGGCCCGTGTCGTCGAGGTACTCCGCGAGGGCGTGCTCTCGCTCGGGCGGCGCCACCCGCGCGGCGGCCAACGCCTCCCACGGCACGACCCACAGCGAGATCGACGAGGCGAAGGACTTGCCGAGGTACGGCCCGAGCGGCACGTACTCGAAGCCCTGGATGTCACGGGCCGACCAGTCGTTGAAGAGCACGACCCCGAAGAGGTGCTCCTCTGCGGCGCGGTCCACCGACACCTCACCCTCGGGCGCGGACCCGCCGACGACGAAGCCGAGCTCGGCCTCGATGTCGAGTCGGCGCGACGGGCCGAAGCTCGGGGTCCCGCCCTCTTCGGGCCGCAGCCCCTTGGGTCGCGGCACGTTGGTCCCGGACGGCACGACGGTGCCGGCGCGGCCGTGGTAGCCGACGGGCAGGTGCTTCCAGTTGGGCAGCAGCGGTGCCTGGTCGGGGCGGAACATCCGCCCGATGTTGCTCGCGTGCTGCTCCGACGCGTAGTAGTCGACGTAGTCGGCGACGGTGAAGGGCATGTGCATCGTCACCTCGGACACCGGCGTCGACACCGCCGCGACGATGCCATCGAGCCCGTCGGTCGTGACGACCTGGTGCAGCCACGTCCGCAGTGGCTGCCACACGGTGTGGCCGGCCGCGAGCAGGGCGTCGAGATTGCTCCCGGACGCCGCGTCGCCCGCTTCAACGGCCAGTGCGGGACCGCCGGCAGCGGCCACGGCCGGCACGAGGTCGCGCAGCGAGATCGCCGCGTCGCCGAGGCGCACGCCCAGTCGCGGGTCGCCACCGGCGGGGGAGAAGGAGCCGTAGGGCAGGTTGTCGGGCCCGAAGCCCTCGGTCGAAAGTCGTTGTGCCGCAGTCGTCATGGAGCGTCCTGTCGTCAGAGGGCGGGGAAGAGGTCGAGTCGGTGCAGGCTGTCGGCGGGCTCGCCGACGCTGCACGTGCCGAAGCTGGTGAAGGAGTAGCGCCACGCCCCGTCGGAGGCGGCCGCGGCCCCGCCGAGTCGCGCCGGGTCGGTCTCGGCGAGCCAGCCGGCGACGACGTCCCGGTCCTCGCCGGCGCGCGCGGCCTGCGTGGCCAGGGCGATGTTGAGGAAGCCGTGGTGGGTGAAGCTGGTCTCGGCGTTGGTGTAGCGGACCGCTTCGTGCAGCCCGGCCGTGAGCTTGAAGGGCAGCCCGGCGGCCACCGCGGCGACGAGGACGTCGCCGAGCTCCTGCGGGGTGGGGAAGAGGTGCGCCTCGATGCCGCCCGTCCGGTACTTCAGCCGAAGGGGGGTCCCCGCCAGCAGGTCGAGGGCGCCCTGCGTGACCTGGGCTGCCGTCAGCTCCACGTAGACCGGCACGTCGGCCACCGCAGCGGCCTCGCGGATCTGCGCCTCCCACACCGCGCGGTCGTCGGGGTCGGTCTTGAGCTCGACGGCCACGACCTGCAGCTCGGGGGCCACCCCTTTCGCCATCTCGAGGGCCTCGCCGAGCCGCCCCGCCGGCGTGACCACGGAGACCTCGACCGGACCACCGGAGAGGTCGAGGCCGGCCGCGACCCGGCGTGCCTCCGACAGGTCCGCCAGCGACAGCACGGCCGGACCCACAGCACCCTCGAGGAGCGTCGAGCGGCGCGCGACGTGGTCGGTCACGGCCTGCGTCACGGGCGCGAGCCCGGGCGGGAAGGTCGCGGCGTCGTCGAAGAACGCGACGAACTGCTCGGGCACGGCGCTCATGCGTCGCCCACCCATCGCCCGCCGGTCCACGATCGCGCGTAGACCCCGTCGTCGACGGCCACGCCGCCCTCGCCGAGGTCGAGCGGGCGGAAGGTGTCGACCATGACGGCCGTCTCGTCGAAGTACTCCGCGCCGAGCGATGCCTCGACGGCACCGGGCTGCGGGCCGTGTGCGTGCCCGCCGGGGTGCACCGAGATCGACCCCTTGCCGATGCCCGAGCCCTTGCGCGCCTCGTAGTCGCCGTCGACGTAGAACATGATCTCGTCGCTGTCGACGTTGGAGTGGTAGTACGGCACCGGCACGGCGAGCTCGTGGTAGTCGACCTTGCGCGGCACGAAGTTGCAGATGACGAAGTTGTGCCCCTCGAAGACCTGGTGGACCGGTGGCGGCTGGTGCACCTTGCCCGTGATCGGCATGTAGTCGCGGATGTTGAAGACGTAGGGGTAGAGGCAGCCGTCCCAGCCCACGACGTCGAGGGGGTGCTCCGGCACCGTGTGGATCGTGCCGGTGATGCCGCTCGGGCCGCGCCCGCGGTGCTTGATGTGGACGTCGACGTCCTGCCCGTCGACGAGCAGCGGCTGCGTCGGTCCGCGCAGGTCGCGCTCGCAGTAGGGCGCGTGCTCGAGCAGCTGGCCGTAGCGGGAGAGGTAGCGCTTCGGCGGGGCGATGTGGCTGCTCGCCTCGATCGCGTAGAGGCGCGCGGTCTCGCCCTCGCGCAGCACCCACCGGTGGATCGTCGCGCGGGGGATGATCGCGTAGTCGCCCTCGGCCACCTCGAGCGCGCCGAACTGCGTCTCGAGGAGCGCGGAGCCGCGCTCGACGTAGACGCACTCGTCACCGATCGCGTTCTTGTACAACGGGGACGTGAGCCCGACGTGGGCGTAGGAGATGCGCACGTCACCGTTGCCCAGGACGAGCCGGCGCCCGGTCACCGCGTCGGTGCTCGCGGCCTGCTCGTCGGTGAAGAGGCCGTGGAGCTTGAGGTGCCGGGGGAGCAGCGGCTCGTTGGGCGTGAGCGTCTGGTCGGGCAGCTCCCACGGTCGCGCACCGACGATGCTCGACGGGATGTGCCGGTGGTAGAGCAGCGAGCTGTCGGAGCTGAAGCCCTCCTCACCCATGAGCTCCTCGGACAGGATGCGGCCGTCGTCGTCCTTGAAGAGGGTGTGCCGCTTGCCCGGCACGGGTCCGACCTGGCGGTAGTGGGCCATGGTCACTCCTTCGTCTGCGGCGGGGTCTCCGCCTGGTGGGTGTCGGGTCTGGGGCGGAGGGGGTCAGAAGGTTCCGACCGTCAGGCCGAGCGCGGTGACGACGACGAGGCCGATGATCGGCACGACCACGGTCACAGCGAAGATGTCCTTGTAGGACTCACGGTGCGAGAGCCCGCAGACGAGCAGGAGCGTGATGATCGCTCCATTGTGGGGCAGCGAGTCGAAGCCCGTCGCGGCCATCGCCGTCACCCGGTGCATGAGCTCCATCGAGATCCCCTGCTCGGTCGCCATCTGCGCGAGCTGCTCGCCGAAGGTCGACAGCGTGATCGTCAGGCCACCGGAGGCCGAGCCGGTGAGGCCGGAGATGCCGGTCGTCGAGACCGCGGCGACGATGGCCGGGTTGTCGCTGACGCCGAAGAGGCCGTCGCGGACGGTGGCGAAGACGGCCAGCGAGGCGATGACGGCGCCGTAGGCCACCTCGCTCGCGGTGTTGAAGACCGGCAGGACGGCGTTGCGTGCGCCCTCGGTGATCCCCTCGACGTACGGGGTGAAGGACCCCGGTCGCAGGGCGAAGACGAGCAGGATGCCGGCGAGCATCGCGACCGTCACCGACCAGATGCCGGTCACGGCACCCAGGTCCGTCGCGCCGAACTTCTCTTCGGCGAGGTAGCTGACGTCGAGGGCGGGGAAGACGACGTAGGTGCACAGCGCGTTGACCGCGACGATGACGAGGATCGGGGCCAGCCCGACGAGGCCGGCGAGAGCGGTGGGCCGCTGGCCGCTGCCCTCGGTGCCCTCAGTGGCCATGGCCACGGCGGACGAAGGGGAGGGACGCTCGGCCGTCGCGACGGAGGTGCGCGCGGGGCCGGCCTGCGTGGCCCCGTCGC
Organism: Janibacter sp. FSL W8-0316; assembly: GCF_038004165.1. Taxonomy (NCBI): domain Bacteria; kingdom Bacillati; phylum Actinomycetota; class Actinomycetes; order Micrococcales; family Intrasporangiaceae; genus Janibacter; species Janibacter sp. FSL W8-0316. Next base: position 96,235 of record NZ_JBBOQX010000001.1, read on the forward strand.
CGTCGGGCCGCTCGCCGTCGAGCACGTCGGGGTCGCTGACCCGCGCGGCGCCGGTCGGCAGCGGTGCCCCGGTGCGCTCGGTCTCCTTGATCTCCGCCTCGGTCGGGTCGGCGAAGGACTCACCGGCCGCGGCCAGCTGACGCTGCCGACGCTCGAGCCACAGCATGCCCAGGCCGAAGACGATGACCGCGCCGAGCAGACCCAGACCGGGTGCGGCGAAGGTGTTGGTGCCGAAGAACTTCGTCGGGATCGTGTTGTGGATCTGCGGCGAGCCGGGCAGGGCGGCGGTGGCGAAGGTGAAGATGCCCAGCGCGATCGCGGCCGGCATCAGACGACGCGGGATGTCGACCTGCGCGAAGAGCGAGGTGGCGATCGGGAAGATTGTGAAGACGACGACCCAGGCGCTCACGCCGCCGTAGGTGAGGAGCGCGGTCGCGAGCGTCGTGACGAGGATGGCGAAGCGCGGCCCGAGGACCCCGGAGATCCATCCGGCGATGTCATGCGCATACCCGCTGACCGTCATGAGCCGGCCGAAGATCGCGCCGACGAGGAAGAGCGGGAAGAAGTTGGCCATGAAGCCGCCGAGCGCCGGCATGAAGACCTGCGTGTAGCTCGCGAGCAGTGGCGCGCCCGACATGAGGACGGCGATCGAGGCCGCGATGGGGGCGACGGCGATCACGGAGTGGCCGCGGTAGGCCAGGGTGATGAGCAGTGCCAGGGAGATCAAGATGCCCAGGAGTGCAAGCGACATTGGTTGCCTTAGGTGTGGGTCGGTGGGTGGACTGGGGTGTCAGAGCCCGAGGACGAGCCGGTTGCCGACTGCTCGCGAGCAGCACGACATCATCCGGTCGCCGGCTCGGCGTTCGGCGGTGGACAGGACGACGTCGCGGTGGTCGACCGCCCCGTCGAGGACCGGCACCTCACAGGTGCCGCACAGGCCCTCCTCGCAGTTGGACGGGATCTCCCGGCCGGCGTCGCGCAGGGTCTGCAGGAGGGTGCGGTCGTTGGTGACGACGAGGTCGACGTCGGAGTCCTCCAGGTGCACGGTGAACTCGTGCTCCTGCTCGGGGTCGAGGGCGCCGAGCGTCGAGGAGAAGTGCTCGAAGACGACCGTGTCCTCCGGCCAGTCCTCGCTGCCGGCGGTGAGGTCGTCGATCATCCGCTGGGGTCCGCAGGCGTAGACGTGCACCCCGCCCGCGCGGCCCTCCTCGGCGAGGTCGTCCATGAGACGGCGCAGGTCGGCCCGGCCGCCCTCGGACGAGCAGTGGACGTGCAGGTGCTCACCGTGCTCGTCGGCGAGCTCGTCGACGAAGGCCATGCGGGAGCGCTCGCGCCCGAGGTAGTGGATCTCGTAGGGGATGCCGTCGCGTCGCGCCCGCGCCGCCATCGACCGGATCGGGGTGATCCCGATGCCGCCGGCGACGAAGACGTAGCGCTGCGCCTGCTCCGGCAGCCGGAAGTGGTTGCGCGGTCCACGGACGGTGAGGATCTCCCCTTCGCGCACGTGGTCGTGCACCCATGTGGAGCCGCCCCGCGACTCCTCCTCGCGCAGCACGGCGATCTCGTAGCGCTCGGGGCGCGGGGTGTGGGGGACCGGGCAGCCCTCCGGCTGGACCGGCGTGGGCGGCGCGCCGCACAGCGAGTACTGGCGCACGATGCCGGTGTCGCCGCACTGGACGTCGATGTGGGCGCCGGGGGTGAAGGCCGGCAGGGCGGTGCCGTCGGCGCTCACGAGGGTGATGTGGCGGACCCCGTCGGCGGCGTCGACCACCTGCTCGACCCGCAGTGGCCGGCTGTGGTGCGCCGCGGTTGGCTCGCCGATGTTGACCTGCAGCCGGGGCTCGAGGACGGAGGGGTCGGTGCGTTCGGGGTTGGCCGCCGGGTCCCACTCGACCCACAGGTGCTCCGGCCCGCGGAAGGAGGTGTTGGGCACGTAGCTGAACTCCTGCTCGGCCAGCCGCATGTGCGGTAGCCGCGAGGTCAGCTCCTCGAGGAAGATCTGCATCTCCATGCGGGCGAGGTTCTTGCCCAGGCACTGGTGGGCGCCGTAGCCGAAGGTCAGGTGGTCGGCCGCGTCGTCGCGGTGGACGTCTACGAGCTCGGGGTCCTCGAAGCGCCGCGGGTCGTGGTTGCCGGAGGAGGAGACCATGAGGATCCGGGCGCCCTCGGGGATCGGGACACCGCCGATCTCGGTGGCCCGGGTCGTGATGCGACGCCACGCGGCCTGGGACCCGTTGTGTCGCAGGCACTCCTCGACGGCGTTGGGGATGAGCGAGGGGTCGGCGCAGATCTGGTCCCAGATGACGCGGTGCTCGAGGAGCAGCTTGACGGCGTTGGCGATGCCGTTGGCCGTGGTCTCGTGGGCGGCGACGATGCCGGCCATCATCATCGAGTGCAGGTAGGAGTCGGTGACGACCTCGGGCTGCTCCCGCTGGGCCCGGATGCCGTACTGCATCCACCCCTCGTCGTCGGGGCGCTGGCGCATCCGTTCGAGCACCCCGCCGGCGTACTGCCAGAAGTTGCCGACGGCGTGGGCGACGGCGACCTGCTCCTCGGGCTCGGGCCGACCCCAGGTGTTGACGGTGTGCGCCACGGAGTACTCCCGTAGCTTGGGCTTGTCGTCGTCGGGGACGCCGAGGAACTCCAGCGCCACGGTGAGCGGGACCTCCCAGAACATCTCGTCGACGAGGTCGGCGCGACCGGTGTCGATGAAGGCATCGACGTGCTCACGGACGAGTCGTCGCACGGCCGGCTGGTGGTGGGCCAGGTGCTCCGGGGCGAAGGGGGCCATGAGCGCACGTCGTCGCTCCATGTGGGCCGGCTCGTCCTCGTTGACCAGGGTGCGGGCCATGCCGTAGTCGTACGAGGCCAGCACGGCATCGGCCTCGTCGCTCGTCGGCGTGATCTTCTCCAGCGCGACCGCGGGGGAGAAGGCGAGGTTGTCGCGGAAGATCGCCTTGATGTCGTCGTAGCGGGTGACGACCCAGTAGCCCAGCTGCGGTGACCAGAAGACCGGCTCCTCCTCGCGCGACCACGCGACGTAGGCCGGCGGGTCCTGCTGGTAGCCGTCGCCGAAGGGGTCGAAGTCGGCCGCAGCCGCCGACACGGCTCCGGTGATGGGACAGGTGGTCATGCTGGGCACTCCCTTGTGCGGACAGCGCACGTCATGTGCGTTCAGCGCACAACCTAGGGCAGGTGTGGGGTCCGGTCAAGAGGCGCGGGGGTCCCGCCGAGGCCGAGTGGGTCAGCGTCGGGTGCGGGCCTGGTCAGAGCCGGGTGACGAGGTCCCTCGCCTGCCGGACGTGGGAGAGCAGCCCCTCGATGTCGAGGTCGGCGGGGGCGCCGAGGCGGATGACGCCGATCGAGCCCTCGACCTCGTCTGCGATGCTGCCGGTGCCCATCGCCAGACCGACTGTGCCGGGCTGGACCTGGCCGTCGGAGACGGCGTAGCCCAGGTCGCGGGCCACCCGCACGGCCTCGGCGTCGCTCGGGGAGGGTGCGCGCTGGGCGAGCATGGCGATGCCGTCGGCGCCTTGGGTGATCGCGTGCCGGGTGCCGATCTGGTAGCTGATGCCGATCGCGCCGCGCGCGCCCGGCTCGGCCACCGCGATCGCGACCGATTCGTCGCGGTCGGCGATCGAGACAAAGGCCGTGCACCCGGTGTCGTCGGCGAGGTCCTGCACGAGCGGCTGCGCGGCGAGGCGGTACTGGCTCATGAAGCGCCCCGCGTAGGCGAGAGCGCCGGACCCGAGGCGGTAGAGGCCGTCGCTGCCCTTGGCCACGAGGTGCCGCTGCTCGAGGGTCGCGAGCACCCGGTAGGCCCCGGCGCGGTGCACCCCGAGCTCGTCAGCGAGCGCTGCCGGCGAGGTGCCGCTCGTGCGCCGCGAGATGATCTCGATCGCCTCGAGGCCGCGGTCGAGGGTCTGCAGGGTGCTCATGGCTCCCGGAGTCTACGCAGCGGGCAGGGTCGCCTCGATGGCTGCCAGCAGGCCCAGGGGCGACTCGAACATCGCGTAGTGCCCGGCATCGGGCAGCACCGTGAGCTCGCAGCCGGGGATCTGCTTCAGCCAGGTCGCGCGCATCGTCTCCTCGCCAAGGGCGGGGTCGTGGGCGCCGACGACGGCGTGCACCGGGATGCTCGGCTCGGGCAGCTCAGCGGCGAAGTCGGCGCCGGTCCACGAGGTCAGGTAGCCGCCGACGGCCTCGGGCGTCGAGTGCTCCTGCGTGTAGGCGGTCATCGCGTCGAGCCAGCTGCCGGGGTGCCGGTTGCCCGTGGTGAAGTCGATGATCGCGCGGCGGTTGCCCGGCTCTTCGGCGGCTCCGCCGAAGAGGGCCTGCGCGTCCTCGTCGAGCGGCACGCCCGAGGCGGGGACGGGGGAGATGCCGACGAGGGCAGTGACCCGCTCGGGGTGGCGGCTCCAGACGCGCAGCACCATAGCGCCGCCCATCGAGTGCCCGACGAGCGCGAAGCGCTCCCAGCCGAGCTCGTCGGCCAGGGCGAAGACGTCGTCGGCGACGTCATCGAGCGAGAAGTCGGTGGCCTCGCCCTGTCGCGAGCCGTAGCCGCGCAGGTCGAAGAAGGCGAAGGTGCAGGCGTCGGTGTCGACCAGGTCCGGCAGGAGGCCCCAGCCGTCCGCGCCGCCGAACCAGCCGTGCACCGCGATGACCTTGGTCGGGCCGGAGCCCACGAGGGTGGGGGAGATCGACATTGATCCGTCCTTGTCGTCGGGTGCCCCGGAGTCTACGCGTGGGCGCGCCGACTGCGGCCGCCTCGCAGGAGCCGGCTCACCTCGGCGGCGGCGGGCCCCACCGCGTGACCGAGTCGGGTGGCGTCGACGTCGTCCTGGTGGCTGCCGCCCACGCAGACGGTCACCCCGTGGTGGTCGGCCAAGGCCTTGGCGAGCGTGCTGGCCGTGCGAGCGTCCGGGCGCCGCGGCACGCCGATGACCACGCACCGCGCGGTGTGGGCCGTCAGAGCAGCGGTCCAGGCGTCGGTAGGCAGGTCGGCGCCCAGGTAGACGACGTCGACGCCCAGCCGACGCAGGGCGACGGCGAAGGCGAAGATCCCCAGCTCGTGGTGCGCCCCGGCGGGCAGGCCGACGATCACGCGTGGTCCACCGGTCCGGCTGGCAGCTGCGTCGTAGGCGGCAGCCAGCCGCCGCAGCACGGTGTGCGCGACGAGGTGCTCGCCGGCGACCGTGACCCGGCCGTCGGCCCACGCCTCGCCGAGCTCGACGAGGGCGGGCATCAGCCAGTCGTCGACGACCGCCTCGAAGGAGCCGGTGGCGAATCGCTCGTCGAGAACTGCGGCGACCCCGGTCGGGTCCATCGCAGCGGCGGCGTCGAGCAGACGCCGGGTCGCCTCGTCGCCGGACGAAGGCGGTGTGCTGAGGTGCGACGGAGGAGCCTCGACGTGGGGGCCGTCCGCCCGCGAGGGGGCGGGCGGGCCGGGGGGCGCCGATGGTGCGGGGGAGGGTGACCCCGTGCCGCTGTGGCGTCGGCCCGCCTCTGCCGCAGCATTGCTCGCTGTCCAGCCGTCGGCGACGAGCTCGGCCATCGTGCGCAGCCGCGCCAGCGTCTCGTCGTCGTAGAGGCGGTATCCGGCGTCGGTGCGCTGCGGCTCGACCACGTCGTAGCGGCGCTCCCAGGCCCGCAGCGTGGCGGCGGGGACGCCGGTCAGCTCGGCGGCGCGCTTGATCGTGTACATCAGGGGGCCTCCGGCTCCGTCACAGTCGTGGCAGCACCCGCGCGAGCGCCTGCTCGGCGTCGTCACCCAGGCGCGTCAGCGGACGCCGGAGCAGCGGCGTGGCCAGCCGGGCGAGTCCCTTGAAGCGGAAGTCGGCCTCGTAGACGAGCGCGCTACCCCTCCCGCCGGCACCCGGGCGGATCGACATCCGGTCGTGCACGACGACGCTCGAGTTCTCCCCGCGCATGACGACGAGCCGGTCCGGCTGCAGGTCGACGGTGACGTAGGTCAGCTCTGTCTTGCGTCCGTTGAAGACCGACCGGTTACGGTAGCGGCTGCCGACGCCACCGTCACCCTCGACGAGGGTCGTCTCGAGCGTGCCGGGGTCCCACTCCTCGCTCGTGGTGAAGTTGCTGAGGTAAGCGAAGACGGCACTCGGAGGAGTTTCGGGGGCGGGGATCGTGCGGGTGATCTTCACGACGAAACCATCCTTGGACAAAGGTTTGACATGTGGACAGATCTCACCCTACCTTTTGGACAAAGGTTGAACAATCCTTGCGGCCCTTCGGCGACGAACCCGTGAGGTCCCCCCTTCGTCCCCCGTTGGAGCGCACGACGTGACCGAGCCCCGAGATCGAGCCTCTCGACCCACCGCAGCCATCATCGGCGGCGGGGTCTCCGGCCTGACCGCCGCCCACGTCCTCGCCCGGTCCTACGAGGTCACCCTCTTCGAGGCCGACGAGCGCCTAGGCGGCCACGCCCACACGCACTCCGTGGACACCGCCGCCGGTCCGGTCCGAGTCGACTCCGGCTTCATCGTGCACAACGAGCGCACCTACCCCCACCTGCTGCGGCTCTTCCGCGAGCTCGACATCGCGACGCGGCCGACCGAGATGAGCATGTCCATCACCTGCGACGGGTGCGGCCTGTCGTGGGCCGGGGGGCGTGGCGCCGCAGCGGTGCTGGCGCAGCCCCGGCGGGCGGCCGACCCGCACTTCGTGCGGATGCTCTGGGAGATCCCGCGCTTCCACCGGGCCGCGCGAGCCCTCCTGCACGGACCGGGGGAAGGGAGGTCCCCGGGCGACCCGACGTGGGGCGAGTTCCTCGAGGAGGGCGGCTTCTCTGCGTACTTCATCGCCCACTTCGCGCTGCCGCTCGTCTCCTGCGTCTGGTCCTCCGGGGACGATGACTCGCTCGACTACCCCGCCCGGCACCTCTTCGCCTTCCTCGAGCACCACGGGATGCTCAGCGTCTCCGGCTCGCCCACGTGGCGGACAGTGGTCGGCGGGTCGGCCACGTACGTCGACGTGCTCGCCGCGCGGCTGGGCGATGTGCGCACCAGTGCTCCGGTCACCTCCGTGACGCGACACCCCGACGGCGTCGACGTGCGCACCGCCGCCGGGGTCACGTCCTTCGACCGGGCGGTCGTCGCGACCCACGCCGACCAGGCGCTCGCCCTGCTCGCCGACGCGACTCTGCAGGAGAGGGAGGACCTCGCCGCGATCCGCTACTCCCGCAACGCGACGGTGCTGCACCGCGATGCCAGCCTGCTCCCGACGGCGCCGAGGGCCCGGGCCTCGTGGAACTACCGCAGCGCCACGTGCGGTGGCGCCGACCGGCCCCGGGTCACCTACTGGATGAACCGCTTGCAGGGCTTCGACGAGACCGGTGACCAGTTGCTCGTCTCGCTCAACTCTGCCGATGACTTCGCCGAAGGGAGTGTCGTCGCCCGGATGGACTACGCGCACCCGGTCTTCACGCGCGAGGCGGTCGCTGCTGCCGCCCGGTTGCGTACCGCCGGCGGTGACCGGCTCGCCTTCGCGGGGGCGCACCTGGGGTGGGGATTCCACGAGGACGGGTGCCGCTCGGGCGTCGAGGCCGCGCAGCGTCTCGGGGTGTCGTGGTGACGACCGCGCCCACGTTCACCACGCTGCCGACCCTGCCGAGCCTCGTCGTCGGTACGGTGAGCCACCGACGACGGACCCCGATGGAGCACGCCTTCACCCACCGGCACTACCAGTGGCTCGTCGACGTCGACGACCTGCCGCGGCGCCGTTGGCCGCTGTCGCTCCTGACGCGCATCTGCGCTCGCGACCACCTCGACGACGGCCGGCTCGGTGGTGGCATCCGGGGGACCTCGAGCGCTTCCTCGCCCGCCGCGGCACGACCCTCGCGGCGGACGACCGGATCGTCATGCTCACCCACGCCCGGGTCCTCGGGCATGTCTTCGACCCGCTCACCGTCTACTGGTGCCTCGCGCCCGACGGGGGGCTGCGCGCCACGGTCCTCGAGGTGCACAACACCTACGGCGAGCGGCACGCCTACCTGCTCGAGCTCGACGACCGAGGGCGGACGCGCACCGACAAGCAGTTCTACGTCTCGCCCTTCAACGACACCCGCGGCACCTACGATGTGCGCATGCACCTCGACGCCGACCGGGTCGCGGTCACCGTCGCGCTCGATCGCGACGGCGAGCGGGTGCTCACGGCGACGACCACCGGGGCGATCCGGCAGGCGTCACGAGCTGCGGTGGTGCGCACCGCCCTTCGTCACCTGCCCATGACCTGGCGGGTCACCGCCCTGATCCGACTCCACGGCGTCTGGCTGTGGGCCAGGCGCCTGCCGATCCAGCCCCGCAGCCCCCACCACCAGGAGGACCTGAGATGACCGCCCCCGCTCTCGACCGACCGCTGTGCCTGCGCCGGCCCTCCCTGCGACCGTGGTGCGTGCGCGCACATCTGAACCGCCCGATCCTCACCACCGTGCTCGGCCGGGTCCCGGTCCGGGTCACCCTGCCCGACGGTCGCGCGCTCGGCGGCGCGGCCGACGACCCCGCCGCGCCGACCCTGCGGATGCTGCGCCCGACGGCGCTCTACGAGCGGATGGCGCACCACCCGAAGATCGGTCTCGGCGAGGGCTACATGGCCGGTGACTGGGACGCGGCGCCGGGCACCGACCTCGCCGACGCGCTCGTGCCCTTCGCGGAGCGGATGACGACGATGATCCCCGCCGGGCTGAGCCGACTGCGCCGGGTCGTCGACCGGAGCATCCCCGCCGCCACCCGCAACACGCTCTCCGGGTCGCGGTCCAACATCGAGGCGCACTACGACCTGAGCAACGAGCTCTTCGCCGCCTTCCTCGACGAGACGCTCAGCTACAGCTCGGCCCTCTTCGACGACCGCCGACCGGTGGCCGAGCAGAGCCTCGCCGACGCGCAGCGCGCCAAGATCGAGGCGGTGCTCGACGCCGCCGACGTGCGGGCTGGTGCCCGGGTCCTCGAGATCGGGACCGGCTGGGGGTCGCTGGCGATCGCTGCGGCCCGCCGGGGGGCGCACGTCACGACGATCACGCTGTCGGGCGAGCAGGCGGACCTGGCGCGGGAGCGCATCGCCGCGGCCGACGCCTTCGACCCCGGGCTCGCCGACCGGGTCGAGGTGCGGCTGCAGGACTACCGCGAGGTGACCGGCCAGTTCGACGCGATCGTCAGCGTCGAGATGATCGAGGCGGTCGGCGAGGAGTACTGGCCGACCTACTTCCGGGCGATCGACGACCTGCTCGCACCCGGAGGTGTGGCCGCGATCCAGTCGATCCTCATGTCGCACGATCGCTACCTCGCGACCCGGCGGTCCTACGGCTGGATCCAGAAGCACATCTTCCCCGGCGGGCTCATCCCCTCGACCCGGGCGATCGAGGAGACGACCGAGCGGCACACCTCGCTGCGGGTAACGAGCGCGCACCACTTCGGCCAGGACTACGCGGTGACGCTGCGCCGGTGGCGCGAGCGCTTCCTGGAGCAGTGGCCGACGATCTCCGCGGCGGGCTTCGACGAGACCTTCCGGCGCACGTGGGAGTTCTACCTCGCCTACTGCGAGGCCGGCTTCGCCGCCGGCTACCTCGACGTGGCGCAGATCCGCCTCGAGCGCGAGGTGCTGTTGTGAGCAGCCTGGTGGGGCAGCGGGTCTGGCTCGTCGGGGCGTCGAGCGGCATCGGCGCGGCTCTCGCCGAGGAGCTGCACGAGCGCGGAGCGATCGTCGCCGTGAGCGCGCGCCGGGCGGATCGCCTCGACGAGCTGTCCCGGGGGCGCTTCGCGACCGTCCCGGTCGACGTGACCGACCACGCCGCGGTGCTCGAGGGGGCACGGCAGGTGGGCGAGACCATCGGGCCCATCGACACGGTCGTGTGGTGTGCCGGCTACTGGCACACCTTCGACGCGACCGACTGGCAGGCCGAGGAGTTCGCCCGGCACGTCGAGGTCAACCTTCTCGGTCTCGGGCACGTCGTCGACGCGACCGTGCCCGACATGGTCGCCCGACGCAGCGGTCACCTCGTGGGCGTCGCCTCGGTCGCCGGATACCGCGGCCTCTCCGGGGCCGAGGCCTATGCCGCGACGAAGTCGGCCCAGATCACCCTCCTGGAGTCCATGCGAGCGTCTTTGTCCGCGAAGGGAGTTCGCGTCACGACGGTCTGCCCCGGCTTCGTCCGGACGGAGATGACGGAGAGCAACTCCTTCCCCATGCCCTTCATCATCGACGCCGACGAGGCGGCGCGCGAGATCGCCGACGGCCTCGAGTCGGGCCGACCCGAGATCGTCTTCCCGTGGCCCATGGCGGTGACGATGAAGCTCGCCCGCCTCCTGCCCGTGCGCGCGTGGACGGCGCTGTCCTCGCGACTGGCGGGGCGCTCGTGACGAGCGTGATGTGGTTTCGCCGGGACCTGCGTCTGGCCGACCAACCGGCGCTCCTCGCCGCCCATGACGAAGGGGAGGTCCTGCCCTTCGTCGTGCTCGAACCGGGTCAGGTGGACGACGAGCGTCCGCCGGCGCAGCGGCTGCGACGCTCGCTCGCCGCGCTGCACCGGGCGACCGGGGGCGCCCTCGTCGTACGCGTCGGCGACCAGGTGGACCTCGTGGCGCGGGCGGCCGAGGTGGTGGGCGCGGACCGGGTGCACGTCACCCGGGACACGACGCCGGAGGGCCGCGAGCGTGACGCGGCTGTCGCCGACGAGCTCGCTGCTGCAGGTCGCGAGCTGGTGACCACCGGCAGTCCCTACGCCATCGGGCCGGGCCTGGTCCGCACCGGTGAGGGCACCCCCTACAAGGTGTTCACCCCCTTCGCCCGGGCCTGGCGTGACCACGGCTGGCCGGAGCCCGCGGGCAGGACCGACGTCGAGTGGAGGCGCGTCGACGCCGACCTCCTCGACGGCCTCGGCGACGACGGGCTCCCGGCGGTCCTGGCCGCCGCCGACGAAGAGGCGGTCGACGGACCGGCAGGGGAGGAGGCTGCCCTGCGCCGGTGGCAGGCCTTCCTCGACGACGACCTCGTCGACTACGACACCGCTCGCGACCGACCGGACCTCGACGCGACGAGCCGGATGTCGGTGCACCTCGCCCACGGCGAGATCCACCCGCGCACGATGCTCGCCGACCTCGCTGCGCACCCCGACGGCGACCGCGAGGGCGCGCAGCGCTTCGTCACCGAGCTCGCCTGGCGCGAGTTCTACGCCGACGTCCTGTGGCACCACCCGGAGTCGGCCTGGCAGGACCTGCGTGATGTCCTCGCCCACCTGCCCTACGACGAGGGTCCGGAGACCGACCGGCTCGTCGCGGCCTGGCGCGAGGGGCGGACCGGGTACCCCTTCGTCGACGCGGGGATGCGCCAGCTCGCGGCGCAGGGCTGGATGCCCAACCGGGTGCGGATGGTCGTCGCGAGCTTCCTCACCAAGGACCTGCACGTGTGGTGGCCGGTCGGGGCGCGGCACTTCCTCGACCACCTCGTCGACGGCGACCTCGCCTCCAACTCCCACGGCTGGCAGTGGGTCGCCGGCACCGGGACGGACGCGGCGCCGTACTTCCGTGTCTTCAACCCCGTGCGGCAGGGGGAGCGCTTCGACCCCGACGGCGCCTACGTGCGCCGCTGGGTGCCCGAGCTCGCGCACCTGCCGGGCGCGACGGCGCACACCCCGTGGGACCACGACGAGGGGTACGCGCACGGCTACCCGCAGCGGGTCGTCGACCACGCGGAGGAGCGACGTGAGGCGCTGGACCGGTACGAGCGGACCCGGGCATGATCCACCCCGTGGTGGAACTGCGGGCCTTCATCGCAGCAGCGGTTGTCGCGCCGGTGCCGCGTGATCACCGGGAGCCCGACGCGCTGGTACGCCGACGCCGGGTGGTCAGCGCGCTGACCCTCGTCGTCGGAGCGGTCGTCCTCGCGGTCACCCTGCGCATCCCGCCTGGTGACGAGTCCTTCTACGTCGGCGGGCTGGCGCTCGCCGGGGTGTGGGCGGTCGGGGGCCTGGCGGCCGGGAGGCTGCACGTCGGGTGGGCACACACGCGCGAGTCCGGGCTGGCGCGACCGGTGGTGCAGCCCGTGGCACTGGCGCTGCTCGCCGTCGGAGTCTTCGTCGCCGGCGCCGTCGTCGTCGGCGCGGTGCCGTGGCTCGCCGACCGGGTCGATGCGGTGCTCGACCACGCCCGCTACGGCTCGCTGCCGATCGTCTGGCTCATCACCGTCGTGACGGGGGTCGGCGAGGAGCTCTTCTTCCGCGGGGCCCTCTTCGCCGCGGTCGGTAGTCGGCACGCGCTCGCCGTGACGACCCTCGTCTACACACTTGTCACCGCCGCCACCGGCAACGTCATGCTCACCTTTGCTGCCCTGCTGCTGGGGCTGCTCACCGGGGCCCAGCGTCGGGTCACCGGGGGAGTGCTCGCCCCGGTCATCACCCACGTCATCTGGTCCAGCTCGATGCTCGTGCTCCTTCCACCCGCCCTCGACCTCCTGAGGTGATCCACCCATGTCCGAAACTTCCACCCCCTTCGCCGCGCCGGAAGAGCCCGGCGCCGCACTCGTCACCGGCGCCACCGGCTACATCGGCGGGCTGCTCGTGCCCCGACTGCTCGACGACGGCTGGAAGGTGCGGGTCCTCACGCGCTCGAGCGAGCGACTGCGCGGCCGCGACTGGGCCGACCGTGTCGAGGTCGTCGAGGGCGACGCGACGTCCGAGGCCGACCTGCGCCGGGCGCTGTCGGGGACCGACGTCGCCTACTACCTCGTGCACTCGATGGACGGCGGGGGTGATCTCGCGCGCCGCGACCGAGAGCTCGCTGAGGGCTTCGCCGCGGTCGCGGGCGAGGCCGGGGTGGGGCGCATCGTCTACCTCGGCGGCTTGCACCCCGAGGGTGCGGACCTGTCGGAGCACCTCGCCTCGCGCGTCGAGGTCGGGCAGATCCTGCTGGACGGTCCGGTGCCGGCGGCCGTCCTCCAGGCAGCGGTCGTGCTCGGCAACGGGTCGGTCTCCTTCGACATGCTGCGCTACCTCACCGAGCGGCTACCCGTGATGGTCGCCCCGCAGTGGTTGCGCAACCGGATCCAGCCGATCGCGATCGACGACGCGCTGCACTACCTCGTCGGTGCGGCCTCCCTGCCTGCGGAGGTCGACCGAGCCTTCGACATCGGCGGTCCCGAGGTGCTGACCTACGAGCAGATGATCCAGCGCTTCGCGGCAGTGACCGGGCTGCGGCGACGGGTGGTGCTCACGCTGCCGGTGCTCACGCCGTGGCTCGCGAGCCACTGGGTCGGGCTCGTCACGCCGGTCGACGCCGCCGTGGCCAAGCCCCTCGTCGGCAGCCTCGTGCACGAGGTCGTGCGGCGCGAGCACGACCTCGACGAGCTCGTGGGTCTGCCGGCGCAGGGTCTCGTCGGCTTCGACGAGGCGGTCCGTCGGGCGATGCGCGGGGTGCGGCACTAGCTTGATGCGGGCCCCGCCCGGGGCCAAGGGGAGTGCTCCCCCCTTCGCCTCGGGCGCGGGCGCGCTCGTCGCTGGTAGACAACTGGCTGTGCCGCCCTCCGAGATCCGCCTGCTCCACCACCACGTCCGGTCTGCGGTCAAGAAGGCGATCGCTTGGTGCGTGGTGCTGCTCGCGATGGCCGTCGTCGGCCTCGGGCTGGTCGCCGTCGACAGCGAGATGCGTCAGCACGTCCTGTGGCAGAGCGAGGAGTACACCGCGACGATCACCCAGATCGAGGTCGACGGGCGGTGCCGCTCCGGCCGTCGGAGTTATGGCACGCGGAAGCACCTGACGCTCGAGTGGCAGCAGGACGGACGGAGCCGGGTCGACACCGTCACGGAGTGCGGCGGCCACGACCAGGTCGGCGACCAGATGCAGGTGTGGGTGACCGACGACGACGTCCACACCTCGTCTCCTGGGCTGTGGCAGTTCGGGATCGTCGTCTTGCTCGCGGTGCTCGGGGCCGTCGGGCTCGGTGTCGTCTGGGGCGCGGTCAGGACGCACCTGCGGGTGCGGCGGATCCTCGCTGGGGCCCCGCCGGCGCTGGTGCACGACGTCACGGATGTGCCGTGGAGGCCGCAGGTCATGGTGACCCCGATCGGTTCGTGGGGTCGGGGAGTGAGGCCGGCACCGATGCCGCCCGGGCGGGTCTTCGCCAGCGGGGCGTCCGGCTTCTATCCCCGGGGGCTCTCGCTGCACGTCACGCCGCAGGGGGCGCGGACCTGGGTCGTGGTCGGTGGGCGCAATGACCACAACGACTCCGGGTGGCGGGGGCGTCGGTGACGTCGGGCGAAGGGGGAGCCCCTCACCGCCAGGGGCGGGCCGCCAGCCCGTGGTCCTGCGCGTAGGCGGCGCGCGCCGGCGGGGACCAGCCCTCGAGCGCCTCGTCCGGGACCCGGTGGACCTCGATGCCGAGCGGGCGGCAGACGGACTCGGCGTCGCCCGCGTCCGGGCCGAACATCGGGACCGACAGGTCGCCGCCCGGGCACGTGGACAGAGCCGCGAGCACGTCGATCTCGGCGAAGAACTCGAAGTAGTCGCCCTGCTTGGCGGGGCAGGTCTTCATGAAGTACTCGTCGCGGTCGTTGAGCCCGGTGCACTGGAAGACGTTGAGCACGTCGTGGACGTCGAGCTCGGTGAGATGCCACGGCCGCACGGCCCGGGTGAGGTTGGAGTGGCAGTGGTAGTCGAAGGGGGCGTCGTTGAGCATCTGGTTGACGTAGGGGTCGCAGCGGGTGCCGAGCAGGTCGTGGACGCGGCCCCCTTCGTCGTCGACGCCGTAGTCGGCGAGGGAGTCGCCGGTGATCGTCACGAGGGGGCGGAGGAAGGGCAGGTTGGACCACAGCCGGTCGTGGAGCGAGACGTGGGCGGCCTGGAGTTGGCGGGTGCGGGAGGCCCAGAGGCGCTCGCGGGGGTCGTGCAGGTTCCAGAGGTTGAGGTCGGCGACCTGCGGGCCCTCGATGGTGACGATGCGGCAGACGTGCCCGGCGGGGACCTCCCAGGCCCGGCCGCTGCGGATCGGGATGGTGAAGGAGTCGACGAGCTCCCGGCCCTGAGTCATCGACCCGATGCGGTCGTAGAGCTCGTGGTCGACGTCGAGGGGACCGCCGGGGTCGGACTGGTAGGCAGCGTCGGTGAGAGCCATGAGGCCAGTCTCGCGCTTGGGTGAGGGCAGCGGGGAGGGGATGAAGGGGGTGAATCGGACGCTACGCCGTTGCTCCGGCTGGTGGGTCACGCGCTCCTGGTGACCGTGTTGGCATGGCTGAATCGGCCGGTACGCCCCTGACTCGTGCTGTGAATCATGCGGAGCGGAACGTGGCGTCGCTGCCCGGTCAGTAGGTGTAGGAGGTCAGGCGGGTGCGGGTGCCGAGGACCTCGAGGGTGTCGACGGGCTCGTCCTGGAGGTCGGCGACGGTGGCGATGTCCTGCCACTGGCCGCCGTTGACGCGGTACTGGCCGGTGAGGCGGGCGTCGACCTTGACGTCCTTGTCGCCGGTGTTCTTGTAGGTGTGGGTGACGTCCCCGTCGGGGTAGGTGCCGCCGGTGCTGGTCGTCCACCCTGAGGTGGTGCCGTCGCCGAAGTCGTAGCGGTAGTCCTGCGCAGCGACCCGGAAGTCGATGGTCCAGGACAACAGCTTCACCGGCTTGCTCGTCTCGCCGGGCTGGAGGCCGGAGTCGCCGGGCCAGGCGGCGGCGTAGAAGGTCTTCAGGCCCTTGAGCGTCTTGTTGCCTTTGGGCTGGATGCTCACGCTGGGCTTGCTGAAGGGCAGCTCGCGGAAGGCGGTCTGGATCTGGGCCATGGTCGGCACTGGCGGGGGCTGGACCGGCACGGTTCGCGGCGGTTCGCCCGGGGCACCCGGAACCGTGACGGCTCGGGGAGGCCCGCACGATGCGCGAGCCGAGGACTGCCACGGTCCGTCGTTGACACTGACCTGGGTGATGACCGGCAGGTCGAAGTTGTTGGGGTTCCCGGACTCGGTGATGCACCCCGCTCGAGTGCCCTCGCACTGGGGCATCGAATTGTCACAGGGGACGTACTTGACCTCGACCTTGTCCTTCTTGGCGGGGCCCCTGACGGTGGTGCTGGAAATGTGCTGCGACACGGGACGGCTGAGGTCGACCGGCGGGGCGTCGCCGTTAGCGCCCGCCTTCTCGGTGCCAGGATCGATGTTATTGCCCACGGCCGAGGCCGAGATGCTGGCGTCGTCGACCACGGCTGGAGGGTCGGTCGGCTCGGCACTGGCCTGCGGCGCGATCAGTGCTGCGATCAACGCCATAGCGGCAAAGGTGAATGTGAGTTTCATTGGATCTGGGCGATCCACGAGTTCATGGTCCAGTGGTCACCGGTCCAGATGACGTGCTGGGTGAGGTCGAAGCTGACAGGCTTCACCGTGGCATTGCGCTTTCCGGAGGCGTCGACTCGGTAGTGCTTCTTAGCCTTGACATCCATCGTCACCTTGTACCCCTCGTCGGGTCGCTTGGTTGCGGACAACTTGCTGAATGAGTAGGGGTTGCTGTCTCGAACCCAGCCCTTCGCCTTGTCATCCGAAATCTGCTTCTCGCCAGCGATGCACGCCTTGCAATCCGGAGACCGCAGCGACTCGATCAACTGGGTGTCGCCCGACTCTGCGGCGTCGCCGAATGCAGTGTGGTAGTACTCACCGAAAGCCGCGGCTCCTTCCTTTGTGTTCTCGCGGGCCTCGGCCGGCAAGTCGTCAGGGAGCTCAGCGTCGCCACCCGAGCCGTCGCCGGACGAGGTCTCGGACCCCGACGAAGAGCTCGACTCCGACGAAGAGGGGGAGTCGGTGCTGCGGTCGATCGGGGAGGCGGTGGTCGTCGACTCCTGCGGCTCGCTGTCGTCGCCGCAGGCCGTCAGGCCACCGGTCAGGACCGCCACGGCAGCAAGGATCGCTGCGCCTCGCGTGGACTGCACGGGTTCTCCCCTTCGTCGCATGTGGGGCAGAGCCCGCCCCCGAACTGCATCCACGGTAGCGAGATCCCCGCCGATCGCATCTCGACGATCCACAGGCACCGGATCTGACCCGTCGTACGGAGCAGCGGCGTAGCGTCGGATCCGGGGTCTCGAGGCTCAGGCCTGGCGGCCTTCGCACCTCGACCAGCGTTGGCTTCGCACCTCAGGCCTGGCGGCCTTCGCACCTCGACCAGCGTGCGGCCGGCCGGCCGGGCGTTGAGAGGATGGCGCCATGACCACTCTCCACGACCGCCTCGAGCTGGGGCACGGCCCTGCCTGGGCCAACCGCTTCGCCCTCGCCCCGCTCACCAACACCCAGAGCCACGCCGACGGCACCCTCTCCGACGATGAGTACCGCTGGCTCGTGGCCCGTGCCGAAGGGGGCTTCGGCCTGACGATGACCTGCGCGACCTACGTTTCGCGGGCGGGGCAGGCGTGGGGTGGGCAGCTCGGGATCAGCGACGACCGGCACCTCGCGGGCCTGACGCGTCTGGCCGACGGCATCCGCGCGGCCGGCAGCGTCTCGTCCGTCCAGCTGCACCACGGCGGCCGCCGCTCCGACCCGACCGTCACCGGTGTCGACAACGTCGCCCCGTGGGCCGATCCCGAGCGCGGGGTCCGCGCCCTGAGCACCGGCGAGGTGCAGCAGGCGGTCGAGGACTTCGTCGTCGGTGCCGAACGTGCGGAGCGCGCCGGCTTCGACGGCGTCGAGGTGCACGGCGCCCACGGCTACCTCATCTGCCAGTTCCTCGACGGCCGGCACAACCACCGCACCGACGGCTACGGCGGCTCCCTCGAGGACCGTGCTCGGATGCTCTTCGAGGTTCTGCGTGGGATCCGGGAGCGGACCGGCCCCGACTTCCAGGTGGGGATCCGCCTCACGCCGCAGGGCAACGGGATCGTCCTCGATGAGGGCGTCACCGTCGCCCAGTGGGTGCTCGACTCGGGCCTCGTCGACTACGTCGACATGTCGCTGTGGGACGCCTTCATGACCGTCGACGAGGAGGGCGACCTGCTCATCGACGCCTTCACCCGTCTCGAGCGAGGGCAGACGCGCCTGGGCGTCGCCGGCAAGATCCGCTCGGCCCAGCAGGCTCGGTGGTGCCTGGCAAAGGGAGCCGACTTCGTCGATCTCGGCCGCGCCGCGATCGTCCACCACGACTTCCCGCGGAGGGTGGAGGCGGACGGGGCCTTCGCCATGCAGGCGCTGCCCGTGACCCGGGAGCACCTGCACGCGGAGAGCGTGAGTGACCGCTTCGTCGACTACCTCGACGCGGGGTGGCCGGACTTCGTGGCGTAGGTCAGCTCCGGGGAGGCTTGACGCGGGTGTTGGTCATCAGGGTCTGCTCGACCCAGGCCATGACGAAGGGGAGGCCGGCGACCGAGATCATGGCCGCCCCTGTCATGAGGCCAGTCGTGAGGTTCATGCCCTCCACCGTGGCACTGCGCAGCACACATTGCGCTGTGTGTCCGCGAGTCGCAGAGGTCGTCACCGGATCTTGACCTTCGGCCCGGGCGGTCCGCCGCCCGGGCCGAAGGTCATCGGCCTCAGTGGGCGACGGTGAACCGCTGCCGCGGGTGCTTGCCCTGCTCGATCTCGTCGACGTAGGCCAGTGCGAAGTCCGTGCCCGAGATCTCCGAGTTGCCCTCGGCGTCGGTCACGAGCTCGTCGCCACCGAGCCGGTAGCTACCGGTCGTCTCACCGGGGGCGAAGGAGCCGAAGAGGGCCGCGGGGGAGACGTAGAACCAGCGCAGCTCCTGCGGCGCCTCGCGCAGGGCGTCAAGGACCTTGGCGTGGGAGAGGGCCTCGGGCTTCCAGTCCTCGTGGAAGTCGGGGGTGTCGATGAGGCGGGGACCCCCCTTCGCCACGTGGAGCGAACCGGCGCCGCCAACGAAGGACAGGCGCGCGCCGTGCTCGATCGCGGCGGAGGTGAGGCGACCGACGTGGTCGACGAGCGGGGAACCGCCGACGTCGGCGCCTTGCGTGGCCACGACCAGGTCGTCGGCGTCTGCCGCGGCCTGCGCGAGGACGGCGTCGTCGGTGAGCGAGCCGGTGCGGTACTCGACGCCGTCGGCCTGCTCGGCCGGGGCGGTGCGGCTGTAGGAGATGACCTGATGGCCGCGGGAGACGGCTTCGCGGGCGATGTTGCCGCCGGCGTACCCGGTGCCGCCGAAGATGACGATGGTGCTCATGGGTTGTTCCTTTTCTTGTGGGGGTTTCAGGCGGGGAGGGCCTCGACGGGGCCGTCGCTGTTGCGGCGCCACCCGAGCTCGGGGGCGACGTGCTGGGCGAAGGAGTCGAGGATGTGCAGGTTGTAGTCGACGCCGAGCTGGCTGGGGATGGTGAGCATGACGGTGTCGGCGGCCTCGATGGCCGGGTCGGCCTTGAGCTGCTCGACGAGCTGGTCGGGCTCGGCGGCATAGGTCTTGCCGAAGGTCGAGCGGAAGCCGTCGATGACGCCGACCTGGTCGCTGCTGCCCTGGCCCTGCAGGCCGAAGAAGTGCCGGTCGAGGTCGCTGACGATCGGGAAGATGCTGCGGGAGACCGACACCCGCGGCGCCCAGTCGTGGCCGGCCTCGCGCCACGCGGCGCGGTAGAGCTCGATCTGCTCGCGCTGCAGCTCGCCGAAGGAGGCGCCGGTCGCCTCGGTGAGCAGCGTCGAGCTCATGAGGTTGACCCCCTGGCGCGCGGTCCACTCGGCGGTCTCGCGGCTGCCGGCGCCCCACCAGATGCGGCGGTCGAGGCCGGGGGAGTGCGGCTCGAGCCGCAGCCGGCCGGCGGGACCTTGCGTCGGGTCGGCGTCGACGACCTTGTCCCCGCGGACCGCGGACATGAAGGTGTCGAAGTGCTCGCGGGCGATGTCGGCGCCGCGCGGATCGCGGGCACCGGTGTGGCCGAAGGCTTCCCACCCGCGCAGGGCCGGCTCCGGTGACCCCCTGCTCACGCCGAGCGCGACCCTCCCTTCGGAGATCAGGTCGAGGGCGGCGGCCTCCTCGGCCAGCTGAAGCGGGGTCTCGTAGCGCATGTCGATGACGCCGGTGCCGACCTCGATGTGGCGGGTGCGGGCGGCGATCGCCGACAGGACCGGCATGGGCGCGGCGGCCTGCCGGGCGAAGTGGTGGACGCGGAAGTAGGCGCCGTTGACGCCGATCTCGTCAGCCCCGACCCCGATCTCGACGGCGTCGCGCAGGGCCTGACCCGCGTCGGGGTCACCTGGCCCACTGCCGTGGCCGTAGTGCCCGAAGCTCAAGAATCCGAAGGCGTGCATAACCCGTGTAACTGGTTGTTGCGGCAAGTAATTCCCGTTGGGCGAGCGGGGGCGCGAGCGAAGGGGGTGAGTCGGACGCTACGCCGTTGCTCCGGCTGGTGGGTCAGGCAATCGCGAGGGCGGTTGCGCGCACGGTCAGTTGGTGTAGGAGGTCAGGCGGGTGCGGGTGCCGAGGACCTCGAGGGTGTCGACGGGCTCGTTCTGGAGGTCGGCGACGGTGGCGATGTCCTGCCACTGGCCGCCGTTGACGCGGTACTGGCCGGTGAGGCGGGCGTCGACTTTGACGTTACGCGGCTCGAGCAGGGGGACTGACGATGGGGCGCCTGGCCCGATGAGCTGCGGCCACGGTGACTCCTGAGGCGAAGGGAGCGGACTGCAGCACCGTCGTCGTGCTGCAGTCAGCGCGACCGGCTGCTACCCCGGTGGCGGACGCCGACCAGCGCCGACCCAGCCGCGCGCACGACCAGGCGGGCCCGGCCCGATGTCGACGTGGGCGAGTCCACCGTCGCGGCCCTCTCGATGGCCGCAGGCAATGCGGTGCCCACCGCAGTCGCGTCGCGACAGGAGATCCCGGCGACGGGGCGTCGAGGAGAGCGCCTGAGTGTCGGTCCGCCTACCGTGCCACGCGCTGAGGGTCGCCCCTGAGGAAGAGGTCAGGCGTCAGCGGAAGTTCGCGCACCCGGATACCGGTGGCGTGATAGGTCGCGTTGGCCACCGCTGCCGAGGCACCCACGATGCCGATCTCGCCGACGCCGCGCGAGCCCATCGGGTTGATGTGCTCGTCGGTCTCGTCGAGCCACACCGCCTCGATGTCGGCGACGTCCGCGTGCGCGGCGACGTGATAGCCGGCGAGGTCGTGGTTGACGACGTGAGCCCAGCGTTCGTCGAGCACGCTGTGCTCGTGCAGGGCCATCGACAGGCCCATGACCATCGCGCCGGTCAGCTGGGAGTGCGCGGTGCGCGGGTTGATGATCCGCCCGACGGAAAAGACGCCGAGCATGCGCGGCACCCGCACCTCGCCGGTCTCGGCGTGCACCCGCACCTCGGCGAACTGCGCCCCGAAGGAGTGCGGCGCGAAGCGCTCGGTGAGATCGCTCTCCGGCTGCTCGGCCTGCGTCGTCGCCCCCGCGGCGGGCGTGCGCCCGTGCTCCTCGCGGAAGGCGCGCGCCGCGGTGACGACGGTCGTGCCCCAGGAGGAGGTACCTGTCGAGCCACCCGCGAGGCTGCCCGTCGGCAGGTCGCTGTCGCCGATCCGCAGATCGACGTCTTCGACCGGGCACTCGAGCGCGTCGGCGGCGATCTGCGCGAGGGCGGTCCACGTCCCGGTGCCGATGTCCGTCGCCCCGATCTCCACGCGGTATCGATCGCCGTCGTACGTCACGCGGGCCACGTTGCCCGTCATCATCAGTGCCGGGTAGGTCGACGCGGCGACGCCGGTCCCGACGAACCAGTCGCCCTCCCGTCGTCCCGGTCGCGGGTCGCGGTCGGCCCAGCCGAACCGCCGCGCTCCCTCGCGCAGGCACCCAACGAGGTCGCGGTGGGTGAAGGGCAGGCCGGTGTCCGGGTGGATCGCGGTGTCGTTGCGAACCCGCAGCTCGATCGGGTCGAGCTCGCAGGCGATCGCCAGCTCATCCATCGCGACCTCGAGAGCGTGCATGCCCGGGCACTCACCGGGCGCGCGCATCCAGAAGGGGACCGGCACGTCGAGCGTCGCGAGCCGGTGGGTCGTGCGGCGGTGCGGCGCTGCGTACATCGTGCGCGTGGGTGCGGCCGTCTGCTCGGCGAACTCGTACAGTCGCGCGCTCTGCTCGACGACGTCGTGGGAGATCGCCGACAGCCGCCCCTGCCGGTCGCTGCCGAGGCGCACCCGGGAGATCGTCGGGGTCCGGTAGCCCGTGAGGGTGAACATCTGCTGGCGGGTCACGCAGAAGGAGACCGACAGACCGGGCAGCCGCATGGCGGCCATCGCGGCGAGCACCTCGTGGGAGTGCGGCTTGCCCTTGGAGCCGAAGCCACCACCGACGAAGGGGGCGAGCACCCGCAGCTGCTCCGGCTCGAGCCCGAACAGGGGGGCGAGAGCGGAGCGCGCGGTGTGGGCGCCCTGGATGGAGTCCCACAGCGTGAGGTGCTCCTCCTGCCACAGGGCCACCGTCGTGTGCGGCTCCATGGGGTTGTTGTGCTCCATCGGCGTCGTGTACGTCTGCTCGAGCCGTACCTCGGCCGCCTCAAAGGCAGCGTCCACGTCACCGCTGGCGGTGTCCGTCTCGTGGCCGGCGTTGACCTCGTCGGGTGCGTAGAGGGCGTCGCGCTCGGCCGACAGGGTGGCGTCGACGGGCTGCTCCTCGTAGGTGACCTGCACGAGGGAGGCGGCCTCGCGGGCCGTCTCGCTGGTGCGCGCCACGACGGCACCGATGAGCTGACCGCGGAAGGCGACCTCGTCACTCTGCAGGATGAGCATCTCGGTGTCGTCGGAGCTCGCGAGCCGGGGGGCGTCGAGGTGCGTCAGGGTGAGGATCACCCCGTCCAGCGCCTCCGCAGCGCTGGTGTCGATGCCGGCGATGCGGCCGCGGGCGATGGTGGCCTGCACCGGGTACAGGTGCACCCGCTCGGCCTGCTCGTGGTCGGCGGCGTACGGCGCGGTGCCGGTGACCTTGGCGACGGCGTCGTGGCGGGCCCGGTCGGTGCCCATCGCGCGGGGCGTGATCATGTCGGTCATCGCACCTCCTCGGTGAGGTCGCGCAGGACCGAGACCATGGTCCGGCGCAGCATCGGGATCTTGAACCCGTTGTCGGGCAGCGGGGTCGCGTCGGTGAGCTCCGCCTCGGCCGCCTCGGCGAAGGCCGCCGCGTCCGGAGCCCGGCCGAGCAGCACGTCCTCAGCGGCGCGGGCTCGCCACGGCTTGTGGGCGATGCCGCCGCAGGCGATGCGCAGGTCGGCGATCCTCCCTTCGTCCACGTGGACGGCCGCGGCGACCGAGACGAGGGCGAAGGCGTATGAGGCCCTGTCGCGCACCTTGCGGTACTCCGAGCGCTTGGCGAAGGGGGTGGCCGGCACGTCGACGCCGGTGATGAGCTCACCGGCGGCGAGGACAGTGTCCCACTCGGGGTGCGCGCCGGGCAGGCGGTGAAAGTCGTCGAGGGGGATGTCCCGCGGCCCGTCCGGTCCTTCGACGCGAACGATGGCGTCGAGCGCGAGCATCGCGACAGCCATGTCGGAGGGGTGGACGGCGACGCAGGCGTCGGAGGCGCCGACGACGGCGTGGTCACGGGTGTAGCCACCGATCGCCGAGCAGCCGGTGCCCGGCTCACGCTTGTTGCACGGCGTCGTCACGTCCTGGAAGTACGGGCAGCGGGTGCGCTGGAGCAGGTTGCCGCCCGTGGTGGCGAGGTTGCGCAGCTGTCCCGAGGCCCCGGCGAGCAGGGCACGAGAGAGGACGGGGTATCGCTCACGGACGCGGGGGTCGGCCGCGAGGTCGCTGTTGCGCACCGTGGCGCCGATGCGCAGGCCACCGTCGGGGAGGTCCTCGATGCCGTCGAGCGGCAGCCGGCTGACGTCGACGAGCAGCTGCGGTGACTCCAGGCCCAGACGCATGTGGTCGACGAGGTTGGTCCCGCCGGCGAGATAGCGCGCCTGCGGGCTGGACGTCGCGAGGGCGATCGCGCCCGCGACGTCCTCGGAGCGGCGGTAGTCGAAGGGCTTCACGACGAGACCTCCCGGATGGCCGAGCGGATGCCGCCATAGGCCCCGCAGCGACAGAGGTTGCCGCTCATGCGCTCGCGGATCTCGTCGTCGTCCGCGGAGGCGGTGCTCGTGAGGTCCTCGGTGACATAGCTGGGGCTGCCCTGCTCGAGCTCCTCGAGCATCCCGACCGCGGAGCACACCTGGCCGGGTGTGCAGAAGCCGCACTGGAAGGCGTCGTTGTCGACGAAGGCCTGCTGCACCGGATGGAGCCCGTCCTGGGCGAGGCCGGCGGCAGTGACCACCTCCGCGCCGTCCTGGGCGACGGCGAAGGTCAGGCAGGACGTTGCCCGGCGACCGTCGAGCAAGACGGTGCAGGCGCCGCACTGGCCGTGGTCGCAGCCCTTCTTGGGCGAGGTGACGCCGAGATGCTCACGCAGCGCGTCGAGCAGGCTCGTGCGGGTGTCGAGCGTGAGCGAGCGACGTTCGCCGTCGACCACGAGGGTGATGTCGGTCTCCATGGCAGTCCTTGGCGTTGGGGTCGGGTGATACCTCACCGTACGGCTGGAGGGCACTCCCTGCGACTTGGACCGGTAGGTCAAGCCGTTACAGCTGCGCCGACGACTCCGGGCTCCTCTCGTCGGGCGTGAGCGACCTGGTTGTCCGGGCCCAGCCTGCCGTTCCCTGCCCGCGAACGCCTCGCCCACCGCGGCGCCGGCCGTGGTGGGCTCGGGAGGATCGGCGCGGTAGCGGCCGCGCCCGGAGGAGAGAGCGAGATCTCCCGTGTCTGATCGTGCGAACCAGTCGGCTGTCACCCGGATCGCCCGGCGGCGGGCGCTGCCCGGGCACGCCGAGCAGTACGAGGAGCTCGTCCGGGAGATGTTCGGCCTGATGCGCCGTCACCACGGCTTCCTCGGTGCGGACCTCATCCCGCCGGAGACCGAGGGCGGCCAGCACCAGGTCGTGGTGCACTTCGCCTCCGAGGACGACCTGGCTCGCTGGGACGGCTCAGCGGAGCGACGGGAGATCCTGGCCCGTATGCGCCCGCATGCGGAGGCAGAGCCCGAGCACCGTCGGCTCCGCGCGATCGACGAGTGGTTCCTCGGCCCGAGCGTGCCGAGCGGGACACAGGTGCCGAGGTGGAAGACGGCCGTCGTCACGTGGCTCGGCATCTGGCCGCTCGCGTCGATCGTCCTGTGGCTCGTCGCCCCGATCTGGCAGGACCTCGGCCTGCCCTTCCTGCTCGCCACGGCGATCAACGTCGTCCTCATCGTGGGGGCGATGGTCTACCTCGTCTCGCCCGTGCTGACGAAGGCGCTGCGCGGGTTCCTCACGTCCTCGAGGTGACCGGAGCCCACGGTGGCGTGGCCGTCAGGCGGAGCTGTCGGTCGACGCTGTTGCTGCCTGATCGGTCCTCACGACATCCACCAGCCGAGCGACCGAGGTCAGCACGGCCAGGACAGACGATGCCGAGGCGACGTGGACGGTGCAGCGCTCCACCACCCAGGGCAAGCCGGTGGCGGCCCGGTGACCAAGGCGGTCTTCGCGGGGAAGTAGGCGCTCGTCACCGCGGCGTCAGGCAGGAGATCTCCAGACGGGACCCACCCGCGAACTCACGAGCTGGTCTGTCCGCCACCAGCATCCGGGTGCCGTGCGTCTCCGGTGGACCTGCGGTGACCACCTCGGCAAGGGGCAGGAACTTGCCCCCTTCGGTCCGGCCGCGGACCAGCCATGTCGTGCGCGGCGCACTCCACACGAAGGGCTCCACCACGGTGACGACGACGTCGCGCAGGGTGGCGTCGCCCGCGATCTCAAACTGACGGTGCAGGTCGACCTGGTCACCCGGGTGGGCGTCGACCCGCTGGGCGTCGACGAGGAGGGCGCCGGTGTCGCGGGGCTCGAGCAGGGGACCGACGATGATCCAGCCGTCCGCATCGGGCACCCGGCGCGCCGCCTCGTCGCGCGTGATGACGGCGGGCCGGTTGGCGGGCTGCATGTCCCACCAGGCGCCGCACCGGCTGCAGTGGCGGATCTGCACCCAGTCGGCTTCGGCCACCTGACGCACGCTGGGGTGGCGGGCGGCGTGGACGCACACGGCGGTGCACACCTCGCAGGCGCCTGCGTAGCTCGACATCGCCGAACTCAGCTCGGACTCGTGATCGCGGGGAAGCCTGGGCCGCGCGCGGACGAGCCGACGATCATCGGGGCAGCCCGGTGTGCTCGTCGTAGAGGTCGTCCACATCGGTGACTGCGCGCTCGGGGCCGGGCGGGGTGTCGACGTACGCCCGCACGATGCTGTGGACTCGGGCGGTCCTCGCCGCGAGTTGTGGCTCGTCCGATCCGATGCCGTAGTCCGCGAGCAGTCGGATGAGCGCCTCCTCGACGGCCTCGGTCTGGCTCTTGCCCGTGGCCGCGGCAGCCTGACGCGCCAGACCGTGGGCGCGTTCGTTCTTGATGTTCGGGCCCATGGGCTGGCTCGTCGACTCGAGCTCGGTGTCGATCGTCATCACCTATCTGCTCGTGTCCGCCGTCTTCATCGTGCTGCGTCGGCGTGAGCCCCAGATGGAGCGCCCGCTGCGCGTCGGTGGGCGTTCGGCCGCCGGCGGCATCGCCGTGGGCGTCGCCGCCGTCATCACCACCGCCTGCCTGCTCGCGCTCTACGTCCCCGGCATGCCCGCGATGCTCGACGTGCAGCCCTACGTGATCCTCGGCCTGTGGTGGCTGCTCGGCGTGGTCTTCCTCGTGCGGGTGCCCGGGGGAGTGGCGCCCGGTGAGGACGCGGAGGAGCGGCTGCTGGAGAGGCTGGCGGAGCGGCGTTCGTCCGTTTCCTGAGGCGAAGGGGGGTTGCTCGCGCCGTGGTCAGGCCCTGAGCGTGGCGACGTCGTAGGCGTCGATCTGCGGGTCGCTCGTCACCACGATCGCTTCCTCGCAGAGAGCTTGTGCGACGAGGAGCCTGTCGAAGGGATCGCGGTGGTGCCAGCGCTCAGCAGTGGTTCGTTGCCTGGGTCGCTGATGAGTTCCGTGGCCTCGGGCGAGATGGAGTCGCGGTCGCCGAGGAGCAGGCGGACCACGACATTGGTGTCGAGCAGATATCGCGTCATGAGTAGTCGGCGACGTCGGCCAGAGGCGCGTCGAAGTCGTCGGGCAAGGAGCCGGCGAGGTCACCCCAGATCATGCGCTGCTCGGTGACCACGGGCGCAGGGCTGAGGATCGCGACCCGATGGGCGCCCCGCCGGATGACGATCGTCTCGCCGGCCGCGACCCTCCGCAGCAGCCGCGAGAGGTGGGTCTTGGCCTCGTGCACCGTGACCTCCATATCGTCAACGGTAGTTGGTCAAGCTGGTTGGTCAACGATTTTCGCCGCGCTCGCGCAGGGCATCGAGCGCCTTCTTCTCGATCTGGCGGATCCGCTCGCGAGTGACGCCGAAGCGCTTGCCGATCTCGTCGAGCGTCATGGGCGGCTGGCCGGTGAGCCCGTGCCGCAGCTGCAGCACGGTGACCGCGCGAGTGCCGAGGCCGGGCAACTCGACCAGGCTCTCGAGCAGGTCGTGGACGTCGGCCTCGTCGTCGAGCCGGCCGATGCACTGCTCGATCGGGTCGAGGCCCGGGTCGTCGTCGACGATGTCGAGCTCCTCGCCGACCTGGTCGAGGCTCAGGCACGGCCGCAGGTGGGCCTGAGCCTTCGCGATGTCGTCACTCGTCGCGTCGAGACCGAGCCGACCGGGGTCGGCGAGGGCCTCCTGCCAGGTGAGTCCCTCCCTTCGCCTCGGGGTGTCGATGCGCCGCGCGGACTCGAGGGCGTGCACGGGGACGCGGACCACGCGGGCCTCGTCGTCGATGGCGCGGCTGATGCTCTGCTTGATCCACCACGTGGCGTAGGTGGAGAACTTGTGGCCGAGCGTGTGGTCGAACTTGTCGACCGCGCGCATGAGGCCGATGAGCCCGGCCTGCTGGACGTCGTCGAACTGCATGCCGTGACCCACGCGCGGCAGGGCCTTGCGCGCGATGCTCGTGACGAGCCGGACGTTGGCGAGGATCATCTGTTCGCGGGCTTCGTCGGCGGTGCGGACGACGTGCTCGAGGCCGCGGCGCTCGGTGCGGCGCAGCTCGACACCGGAGTCGAGGCGCTGCTGCGCGAAGGCGCCGGCCTCGATGCGGCGGGCGAGGACGACCTCCTGCTCCGCGGTGAGCAGGGGAGTGCGGTGGGCGCGCCGGCCGAAGGCGGACTGGCCGACCGCTCCGGAGCTCGTCCACTCGTCGTCACTGTGGTCGAGGACCCACGGGGTGGTGTCCTCGGTGGTCTGCGCCTCGCGGGCCGCGACGAGCTCCGCGAGGTGCTGCTCGAGCGCGGATATCTCGGCGTCGATGTCGATGTGCGTCTCACGCAGGTTGAGGCGCGAGGCCGCCTGCGGCCGAAGCCTCGAAACCGCCCCCACCCCCGCCGGCTGCTCTGCCGGCCTCATCACCATGTCGGTCATGAGGACAGTCAAGCGGTGACCACCGACAACCTTCGGCGACGTTGTCGGTGCATCACTCGGCCAGGGCGAACCCCGCCAACAGGAGTGCCGCCACGACCCAGACGACCGAGGCGACGGCGGCAACCATGCGCGCCGGACGCCGCCGCCGCGGTGGGACGAAGGGGAGGGCGATCGCCCCGACGATGGACGTGGGCACCAGCAGGAGGGAGCCGAAGATGAGCGTGTACCCGTGCTGGTCGTTGCTCGTGGGGCCCAGTCGCGACTCGACCACGAGGAGGGCGAGCACCACGCTGCAGACCGCCGCCGCGGTGGTGATGAGGGCGGCGATGACCTGACCGGCGATCGCCCACGGGCTGCGGTGGTGCTGGTCCATGTAGTCCCTCCTTCGCTGCGCTCAGTCTGGCGCAGGCGAAGGGGGCGCGGGTCGCCAGCCGCCGTCATGACGAAGCCGGCAGGTTGACGTACGCGCAGGTGTGGGCGGAGTGAGCGACGCGGACCGTACCGGTCGGCCCGTAGCGGTGCTTGACGACGTGGACGTCCACCTCGGGAGGCGCCTGGGGCTCGAGCACCAACACGGTGTCGACGATGTCCGCGAGGGAGTCGTGGTTGCGCAGGTCGTCGAGCCTGGGTGCCGTGTCGGACCCCGTCCTCGTCGACAGGACCCCGGCGACGATGACGAGCGCGTAGTGGTCCTGGCGGGCCCAGGCACACATCCGCGCGACCGCCTCGCGGGTGGAGACCCCGAGGCTGGTGAGTCCGTCGACGATGACGAGGTGCAGGTCTTCCTCGAAGGTCATCGCGCCGACAGTGTCCACGAGGGTGCCGGCCGGAGGACTGCCGGCGACGATGGTCAGCGGCGCGGACTCGAGGCGGCCGCGCCGCTCTCGCAGGCGTCGAGTTTCGACGTGGTCCAGAGCGCGACTGCGCAGGCGCTGGAGCGGGACGTGGGTCTCGGCGGAGATGAGCCGCATGACCACCTCAGACTCTGGGGCGTCGGGTGTGATCACGAGTGTCGATATCCCTTGGTGGAGAGCCGCCGCTCGCGCCAGGCCCAGGGCGAACGTCGACGAGCCCACTCCGGGGCGAGAAGCGACGATCGTGGTCTGTCCGGTGCGTAGGCCGCCAGCGAGGAGGTCGTCGAGCTCACTCAGCAGCGTCGGGATGGTGCGATCGCGCTCTGCCGTGGCGCCGGGCTCGTCGAGCAGGCGGGCGATGATGTGTCCGATGGCTTGGCCGTCGAGTTCCATGGTTGGGCAGCATGGGCCAGACCTCTGACATCACCGTTCCGTGAGGCGCTGGTTAGCCTGCGCCCTTGCTGGTCCACGCGAGGATGTCGAGGATTCGCAGGTCCGTCAGATGTGTGTCGCCGCGGACCGCGGCCCGAAGTTGGGCGAATTCCTCCTGGTGGCGGGCAAGATCCTGCTTCATCGCGAGGGTCACGAGCACCATGTAGTCGGCCCAAGACCGCCTACGTACCCGCGGGACAGCCTCTGTGCCCAGATAGCACTCCCGGACCCACTTGTCGTGCAGTGGCAGTGACTCAGGGTGCTTGCGGTGGAGGATCTTCGAGAGTGTCGTGCCGCTCTGGCCGCGTGCTCCGTGAGCCGACCTGTCAGCGTCGAGCACCGCGTACAGGGAACGCGTCTTCGCGGACACGCTCTCGTCGTCGAGATCCACGAGGGGCGCGTCGGGCGTCGCGCTCAACGCTGCTTCCAAATCTGGCCGCATGTCCCGGAATCGGTAGAAGGCGCTGGTTGACAGCCGCACGTTGAGCAGTGTGCACGCGAGCAGGTCGCCGTCATTGAGCTGGTTGGCGTCGCTCCCGGTGTCGAGCTCGTCATACGCCGGGTAGGCGTACGGGCTCTTGCTGTCGATGTGGTCGGGATCCGTGTATTCGCCTACTCGCTGTTGAGCGGCAGTAGTGCTCATGCGGACGCGGCCGATCCTGATGTCACCCATGTCGTCACGCTAGCGGCGCCTCTCCGAGCCGAACAGCGAGGTGGTCACGCCCAGAGGGTCGGTCCACAGGACGAGGGCGAACCCCGGCATCACTCCACGGCTGACTTGGGCGCTGGGACAGGCATTCCATGACCTGGCTGGTAGGGCAGCCGTAGGCGACCTTTGGCCTGTGGCGGTTTGGTGGGTCGGAAAGCGGCGCTGATCAAGCCGCTGCGGTTCGCTGGCGTGGGATGATCACCGACATGAGTGAGCAGGCTCCATCTGGTTGGTACCCCGATGGCCAGGGGCGGGAACGCTATTGGGACGGCACCGCGTGGACCGAGCATTTTCGACCCTCGACGGATCCCAACCCGCAGCCACCCGAGTCGAAGGCGACGTCGCGCCGTGGGGGATCGTCTGGGCTCAACACGCGACGTGCTTTCTTGGGTGGCCAGTCCACGTCTGCGAAGGATGGGTCGGCGGATGTGGGAGAGCTCGTCACGGCCGGTGTGTTTGGTGCGGCGAGAGTTGAGATCTACTCCGCCAAGTACGTGCGAGTCGCCGAAGGTGGCCGGGACGGACTCAGGGTCGGAAGGATCTCCCGCCGAACCCCCTACGAGAAGCTGCGGGTCATCAGGTTCACCGGAGTCCCGGAAGGCGAGGCGGCGCCGGCACTCGACGCGTCGTCTCTGGTGAAGGGCGCATCGCTGCTCGTCAAGGGTGGAAGTGGTGTGCTCAAGGCAAGTGCACCTGGACTCGCTGTAGCTGGTCTCTCCCAGATGGCCAAGGCCAAGATGGGGAAGACCTACCTGACGATCAGCACGGACCGGGCCACCCATGTCCTGACGAACGAGACCCACAACGGCCTCATGAAGGTCGTGAACAAGGGGCACAACGACGTCGGGTTGTTGTTGGAAGAAGCAGGTAACGCCGTGCTCGGCCTCGACGCGATCTCCTCAGCTGCCGTTCAGACGGATTCTGGCTCATCGTCTGAGGTGCTGCAGAACGCAGCTCCTACGGTCGGGCAGCGGCTGCGCGAGTTGGCTGAGTTGCATCGGGACGGCGTGCTGTCTGACGAAGAGTTCACGGCGGCCAAGGCGAAGCTCCTCGACCTCTGAGCGCTTGCCCCGACGAGCGTCAGCTCGGCGGCTGCTGCAGGGGCGTTGTGGGCAGCGACGATTCAGCCCTTTCGATACAGCGTCGCCGGCCGCCCCCGCTGCGCGGAGGATCTCACCACCTCACCACCCCGCATCACAGGGGTGAGCTGCGGCTTCATGCGTCTAGCGAAGTTGTCCTTGTGCAGCTCCTCGCCGATGACCGCTTCGTGCACCTTGCGCAGCTGGTGCAGCGTGAAGGGCTCGGGCAGGAAGCCGTCCGGGTCCGGCGGAGGGCTGTCGTTGCGGAAGCGGAACTCGTAGCGCTCACGCAGCGATTCGACTGCGGCAGAGACGATCTCGTCGTGGTCCCACAGCATCGGGCCGCCGTCGTCGAGTGCTCCGTCCGACGACACGGGGACTAGGTCCCCCTTCGCCCCCTCGAGCTCCGCCTCGGGCATGGACACGGAGTGGGCGACAGAGATCGCCCAGGTGCGGTCGTCGCGGTCAGGTGCGTCGAATAGCCGCAACAGTCGCGGGGGAGTGACCTCGCTGGGGGTCACGCCGACCTTGTGCTCGAAGACCTCCTGCACGGTGTCGACCACGGTGTGCCGCTCGCGGAGGAAGCGCCCCGGCAGCACCCGGCCGTCGGGGTCGTTGCGCTCCTGCACGAGCACCCGCAGCGCCGCGTCGTCGGTGCCCGCGTCGGTGACCGTGAGGACCGCCAGGTCCACGGTGACGCCGGGGCGGGGGTAGCTGTCGAGGGTGCGGCGAGCCATGACTTGCACTTTAGCGCGATTGAGGTGTTATAGTTAGCGAGTTCAAGGGGTTAAATCGAATGGAGGGGATGTGATGGCCATGACCGAGCAGGAGATGGCGGCGGGCGTCGAGGAGATCCACGCCGCGTGGAAGGCCATCGAGCGCAAGCTGCTGACGCTCGTCGAGGCGATGGTGCACCCGCAGGACCGGCTGGTTCTCGAGGTGGGGGAGCAGGTGGAGGTGCCGGTGGTGGCCTTCCGCATGCAAAGCGGCGCGCTCTGCGCGACCGTCGGTGACGACGAGTACACCGAGAACCACGCGATCGGGCGGGAGCCGCTCGTCCACCGGGCGATCATGTTGCTGCGCAACATCGTCGGTGTGCCGCACCCGCAGCTGCTGACGCACCGGGCCCAGGGGCCCTGCGCGCAGCTGTCACCGGTCCTCGGTCTGGCGTGGACGGGTGGGCCGCGCCCGGCCCCCAAGGTGTACGTCGAGACCGACCGGGAGGCGCTGGTCGACATCGTCGAGGAGGCGCTGAGCGACGACTACGAGGTCTTCCGCGACGAGGACGACGACCTCTTCGTCGAGCACCTCGGCCAGCGGGTCTGGGTGCGGGTGCTGCCGGACGCGCCGGCCATCGTGATCAGCACCCGCGTGACCCACGGGGCGCGCTCGCGGCGGCAGGCCGCGGTCGAGGTCGGGATCCTCAACCGCTCCAACGCGTGGGTCTGGTGGCAGGTCATCGGTCGGGACATCGTCCAGACGGCGACGGTCGAGGCCATGCCCTTCGCCCCGCACCACCTGATGACGACCATGGAGGTCTTTCTCGACGCCATGGCGACCCGAGACGACCTGGCGCTGCGCGTCGGGGGAGAGGTGGCCTGATGCGGCTCACCAGTGCACAGATGGACCGCGCGTGCGGTGCCCCCCTCGGCTCCGCGGTGGGCGATGCCCTCGGCGCTGGCTACGAGTTCGGTTGTGCCGCAGTCGGTCCCGACGGTCCGGGGATGATCGGCGGCGGCCTCGGCAACTTCGCGCCTGGCGAGTGGACCGACGACACGGCCATGACGTGGCCGGTCCTCGCAGCCGCGGCGAAGGGGGCGGACCTCGCCTCCCCGGAGGCGCTCGAAGAGATCGCCCAGGGCTTCCTCGACTGGTACGCCTCGGGCCCGGCCGACATCGGCACCCAGACCCGTAAGGTCCTGGGCACCACGCTGGTTGAGGAGCGAGGAGCCAACCCCACGCTGGTTGAGGAGCGAGGAGCGCTGCGACGAGCCTCGAAACCAGGCGACCTGAGCACCCGCATGGCCCAAGCCGCAGCCACCCTCCACGCGAGGACCGGCCGCACCGGCGGCAACGGCTCGCTCATGCGCACCTCACCGGTCGCGCTGGCTCACCTCGACGACCCGCAGCGCCTCACGGCCGC
Organism: Janibacter sp. FSL W8-0316; assembly: GCF_038004165.1. Lineage (NCBI taxonomy): Bacteria > Bacillati > Actinomycetota > Actinomycetes > Micrococcales > Intrasporangiaceae > Janibacter > Janibacter sp. FSL W8-0316. Next base: position 129,821 of record NZ_JBBOQX010000001.1, read on the forward strand.
GGCCGAGGCGATCTCGGCGCTCACGCACACCGATGAGCGCGCCGGGCAGGCGTGCGTCCTGTGGTCGCACGCGATCCGGCACGCGGTGCTCGAGGGCGAGCTCGACGTGCGGGTCGGTCTGCCGTACTTGTCCGACGAGGGACATGACTTCTGGACGGCCCGCATCGACGAGGCCGAGTCCCGGGAGCCGGCGACGTTCAGCCCCAACGGTTACGTCGTCACCGCGCTCCAGGCCGCGTGGTCGGCGATCCACCACACGCCGGTGCCCGCCGAGATGCCGTGCCTGCACCTGCAGCACTCGCTCGACACCGCCATCCGCATCGGCAACGACACCGACACGGTTGCGGCGATCGCTGGTGGCCTGCTCGGTGCGCGATGGGGTGCGTCTGCGGTCCCGGCCGAGTGGCGTCGCATCGTCCACGGCTACCCGGGGCGCACTGCGGAGGACCTCGTCGAGGCGGCCACGCTGGCCGTTCGCGGTGGCCGACCCAATGCCTACGGCTGGCCCGGCGTCGCGCGGATCGCCTACCACCAGGCGCACCGGCCGGTCCTCGTGCGGCACCCCTTCGACGACGGCGTCTGCCTCGGCAACGTGCTGGCGCTCGACGAGCTGCCGGAGGAGATCACCGCCGTCGTCAGCCTCTGCCTCACCGGCTCCGAGCAGGTGCCGACGGGCGTGGTGCACGTGCCCTTCCGCCTCATCGACGAGCCGCAGCCCGAGGAGAATCCCAACCTCGACTTCGTCCTCACGGACGCAGCCCGGACGGTCGCCTCCCTTCGGGCCGAAGGCCACCGGGTGCTCATCCACTGCGTGGCCGCCCAGTCCCGAACCCCCACCGTGGGCATCGCGTACGCCATGATCAGCGGCGTGGACCTCGACACCGCGACGAAGGGGGTCTGCTCGGCTCTGCCGGACGCCCACCCCAACCGTGGGTTTCGGGGTGGTCTCGCGAGGCTGGCTGGTCGGTGACCCGTGCGTCAGTCCTCGAAGTCGCCCTCGAGGACTTCTTGGTCGAGGTGGGAGCCAGGGGGGCCTGAGGGCCCAGGGCTTGGTTGAGCAACCTGGGTTTGTAGCCGGGTCCGGATCAACGTGGCCAGAAGGTCTCGGCGAGCGTCGTAGAACTCGGCGAACTCTGTGGCCGAGTGCGGGAGCGGGGACGGCAGCGAGTTCCGCTCGAGGAAGGCACCACGCATCGCATCGCTCGGATACGCCTGGGCGAGCCACACGTCGGGTGCCTGATCGCTCTTGCCGATGTTCTCCAACCCCTGAAGGAGCTCCAAGTTAGGCAGGCGGTCTCGCCTGGCCGCCAGCTCCGCAATGTCGGCATCCGACAGGAGCGGTGTCCCGTCCGGAGTCTGGAGGGCGGCAAGGCGCTTGCGCTGCAGCTGCGCGACGGGGAAGACATGGTCGACATGGTGGACATTCCGGGTGTCCACGTGCGGGAACAAGGCGGCGAGGACCGGGAAGGTCCGCGGCTTGCCGTACTCGAGGTTCAGCACGTCCTCGATGAGTTCGTCGGTGACCGCGAGGGATTTGCCGCGCAGCGCCATCGCCTTCTCGAATCCTGCGAGTGGGAATGATTCCGACCCGGCGGTCCTGATGGCTTCGCGAAGGTCACGGAGCAGGGTGTCCAGCCCGGAGCCCCACACACCTCTGACGATCAGCGAACGCAGAACCCACGATCGCAGAGCGTCACGGTCTTCGCGCGTGTTCGGTGATTCACGGTAGGCGTGGGTGAGCTTTCGGTGATGGACGTAGTACGCGACGGGGATGAGGACGCTGTCGGCTGTCAGCGCGCCCCCCGACAACCCGAAGTCGCTCAGGAGCTCGACAGCGACATGCAGCGATTGACCCAGCTGATCCCACTCGTCCTCGAGCTTCGCCATGTTCTCAGCCGTGAAGTTCTTGACCTTGAACGAGATGTCGCCGACGTCGGCCAGGACGAGACCACCCTTGAGGATGGTGTCTCGCGAGAAGCTGAAGCCGTTCCCGTGTTGTTCAGCGAATCAACCAGTCCGTGGACCGCAGCCCTGGCATCGCCCTCCCACTGAGCGGTGGCGATGGACAGGAGCAGATCGCTGTACGACAGCACCGTCCCGCCGGAGTTGACCCTGACGAAGATGTCGAGCACTCGCTCGATGTCCTGCACTTCCTCTTGGTAGAAGTGCAGACTCGCCTTGCTGTGCACCGCATCCCACAGTTGCCCGATCATCCTCAGGGCCGTTTGGTTGTCGGGGCCGACCGCGTACTTTCCGGCCAGGCTCATCATGGCGGGCATGTCAGCAGCATCGAAGATCTCGGAAACGGGAAGCCAGGTCTTGGTCACGTCGTCTGCCGCGGCCTGGAGGTCCTCGGCGGTGAGGAACTGAAACTGGTACTGCAGCCCTAGCTCGTTCTCAGGAGCCGGTCCTGCCAGATTGAGACAGAGCCTGCGTGGCGGGTAGGACCAGGACTTGTTCGACCAGCCACCACGATTTCGATAGGCGTAGGAGCCCCGGAGCCCGATGTTGAGCGATGTCAGGCGCTGTTGGCCGTCGAGGACGGCGACGTTTTCGTGGTCGGTCGGGATGTCGATCACCGGGTTGTGGAAGTTGTCGAAGGCGCTGTAGTCCTTCATGAACCCGTAGAACTTGAACTGCTTGATCATCTCCGGGCTCACGCGCCAGGAGAGGAAGCTCCCGACGGGGTAACCCCGCATGATCGAGTCGAAGACCTGGATGACCTGCGAGGGCTTCCACACGAACTCCCTCTGGATTGCAGGGAGGATCAACCTGTGCTCTTGGATCTGACGCAGTGCCTTGGCGATGGACATCGGTTCTTGGTGACCCATACCGGGACTCTATGGCCCACCGCCGGGCGTTGCTACCGATCCCTGTGGGTGCAGCCGAAAGGGCTTCGCACTTCCGGACAGTTGCTCCCGGACCTGTGACTAGAGTGACGCCAGACGGCGGCGAGGTCGACCAAGGAGGGGAAGTTCGTGGACGTTTTCGACGTGCGCAGACGCCTCATCGATGACTACAAGGCCTTCACGACGTCGACGGTCGACATTGCCGATCCCCGGATCGACCAGTACGTCTCGGACCAGCTCGACGGCGACCGGCAGTGGCCGGAGCCGTGGCTCTCGTTGAACCCCGCCTTCGCCTCTGGTGGCCGCGTCGACGACCTAGTGGCCGAGGGGCTGCTGCACGAGGAGTGCAACCGCATCTTCCGAGTCAAGGGTGACCCCGAGGACAGCCGCGGGCCGCTCCTGACGCTGCACCACCACCAACGGCAGGCCATCGAGACCGCCGCCACCGGCAAGAGCTACGTCCTGACGACCGGCACGGGCTCCGGCAAGTCGCTCGCCTACATCGTCCCGATCGTGGACCGCGTCCTGCGTCAGCCCCGGTCGCGCGGGGTCAAGGCGATCGTCGTCTACCCGATGAACGCGCTCGCCAACTCGCAGGTCGGAGAGCTCGAGAAGTTCCTGCGCTTCGGGTACGGCGAAGGCAAGGAACCGGTCACCTTCGCGCGCTACACGGGCCAGGAGCAGGGTGAGGAGCGCGAGCGGATCCTGCGGGACCCGCCCGACATCTTGTTGACCAACTACGTCATGCTCGAGCTCGTCCTCACTCGACCGGAGGAGAGGCGCAAGCTCGTCAACGCTGCCAAGGGGCTTCAGTTCCTCGTGCTCGACGAACTGCACACGTACCGCGGCCGGCAGGGCGCGGACGTCGCCATGCTGGTGCGGCGAGTCCGGGAGGCGTGCCAGGCTCCCGACCTCCAGTGCATCGGCACCTCGGCCACGATGTCGAGCGCCGGTACTCCGGAGGAGCAGCGCGTCACGGTGGCGGGAGCCGCCTCGCGTCTCTTCGGAGCCGAGGTCACCCCGGAGCGGGTCATCGGCGAGACCCTGACGCGGGCGACCTCCCCAACCGCGTCCGACGATGTCGACGAGCTGACCAGGATGGTGCGCAGCGCGACCTTCCCCCACGACTACCGCGATCTGGCGGAGTCCCCCTTGGCCTCCTGGGTCGAGACCACCTTCGGCCTGCGCGCAGATGCCACGGGTGCTCTCCTGCGTGAGGTCCCGCAGCGGGTCTTCAAGGACGCCGCGCCCCGACTTTCCGAGATCACTGGACTGCCCAGCGACACCTGCCATACCGCCATCCAGCAGATGCTCCTGCACGGCGCCAACACCAAGCACCCGGACACCGGACGGCCGCTCTTCGCCTTCCGCTTGCACCAGTTCCTCTCGAAGGGAGACACGGTCCACGTCTCTCTCGAGCCGGAGGCAGATCGGTACATCACGACCAAGTACCAGGTGGCGGTGCCGGACGCCCCGATGAAGCTGCTCTTCCCCTTGGCCTTCTGCCGCGAGTGCGGTCAGGAGTACGTGATCGTCACCCGACGCAAGGTCAACGGCGTCACGACGTACACCCCGGGCAGCACGCGGGAGAAGAGCGGTCAGCAGAGCCAGGACGGTTACCTCTACATCTCCACGGACCAGCCGTGGCCCGTGGAGCCGATCGTCGAGGGTCGCCTCCCCGACGAGTGGGTGGTCGACAACCAGGTCGTCCCACGCCGGGTGAAGCACCTGCCGACCCCGGTCACCGTGAGCACGACGGGTCAGGAGACGCCGGGAGGCACTCCCGCGGCCTTCGTCCCGGCACCCTTCGCCTTCTGCTTGCGGTGCACGGTGAGCTACGAGCAGGTCCGGGGACGGGACTTCGGCAAGCTCGCCACACTCGACGCCGAAGGGCGTAGCTCCGCCGTCACGGTGATCTCCAGCAGCATCGTGCGGTCCCTCAAGCACGAGTCCAACTCTGCGCTCGCCCCCGAGGCTCGCAAGCTGCTCACCTTCGTCGACAACCGCCAGGACGCTTCCCTGCAGGCTGGCCATCTCAACGACTACGTGCAGGTCTCGCAGCTGCGGGGTGCCCTCCACCGGGCCGCTCTCAAGTCGGTCGAGGGGCTCACACACGAGACGGTGGCTGCCAGGGTCGTGGAGGAACTGGGCCTGACCCCGGACGAGTACTCCGCCAACCCCGGCGAGCTCTTCGGCGCCCAGCGTGGCACGCAGGCGGCCCTGCGTGACCTCGTCGAGTACCGCCTCTACGCCGACCTCCAGCGCGGCTGGCGGGTGACGATGCCCAATCTCGAGCAGACTGGTCTGCTGGAGATCGACTACGAGTCCCTGTCTGATCTGGCCGGCCACAGCGAGTCGTGGAGCAGCTCCCACGCAGCCCTGGCCACGGCGCGCGCCGACCAGCGCGAGGAGATCTGCCGCATCGTCCTCGACGAGTGTCGCCGAGCCTTGGCTGTGGACGTCGACTGCCTGACGGAGGAGGGTTTCGACCGGCTCAAGCGGCAGTCTCGGCAGCGCCTGAGCGGCCTGTGGTCCATCTCGCTGAGCGAGTTCGTCATCCCCTCGGGTATCGCCTACGCAGGGCCTGGGCAGAAGGGTGCGTCTCGGCACGCCCTGAACCTCTCCGGGAGGTCGGCCCTCGGGCGCTACCTCAAGCGCCCGGGCCTGTTCTCCTTCCACGCCACACCACTGACGAGTGACGACGCCCAGGAGATCATCCGCGACATCATGTCGGTGCTCGAGCGGGCCGGCCTCCTCGCCGCGGTGACGGGGGAGCAAGGGTTGGGCTACCGGGTCAAGGCATCGGCGCTCATCTGGCGTGCCGGATCGGGCGAGGGGGCCGTCGCCGACCCCTTGCGCAAGACGATCAAGACGGAGACCAAGGGGAGGGTCAACGCCTTCTTCCGCGACCTCTACCGCGATGATGCCGCAGAGCTGAGGGGGCTCCACGCACGTGAGCACACCGCGCAGGTGGGCCCGGCTGACCGAGAGCAGCGAGAGGAATCGTTCCGTCGCGGAGACCTCCCGATGCTCTTCTGCTCACCGACCATGGAGCTGGGCGTCGACATCGCCAGCCTCAACGCCGTGGGCCTGCGCAATGTCCCGCCGACTCCTGCCAACTACGCGCAGCGGAGCGGTCGCGCCGGCCGCTCGGGGCAGCCGGCGCTCGTCGTCACCTACTGCGCGACCGGCAATGCGCACGACCAGTACTACTTCCGACGGTCGCAGGACATGGTGGCCGGCACCGTGGCCGCGCCTCGTCTCGACCTGACCAACGAGGCTCTCCTGGTCGGGCATCTCCACGCGATCTGGCTCGCCGAGACCGGGGAGTCCTTGGAGACGCGGATGTCCCAGCTCATCGACGCCGAAGGGGAGAACCCCACCTTCGAGCTGCGTCCGGACAAGGCGATGGCGCTCGCTGACACTGACGCGATCCGACGGGCCATCGACCGCTGCCGGGAGGTCTTCGCGCCACTCCTGCCCGAGCTTCGCTCGACGACCTGGTTCCACGACGAGTGGATCGAGGTCAAGGTGCGCAACGCGCCCGATGCCTTCGATCGGGCGTGTGATCGGTGGCGTTCGCTCTACCGGGCCGCGCTCCGGGACCAGGCCGAGCAGAACAAGATTGTCCTGTCGGCGACGCGGTCGGCATCGGACAAGCGGGCCGCAGAGGCCCGTCGCCGTGAGGCGGAGAACCAGTTGCGCCTCCTGCGCAACGAGGACTCCGGCCAATCGCACTCGGACTTCTACACCTACCGCTACTTCGCGTCAGAGGGCTTCCTCCCCGGGTACAGCTTCCCGCGTTTGCCCCTGGCCGCGTACATCCCTGCCGTGCGCGCAGGCTCGGGTGGCCGTGACGGAGGGGACTACCTGCAGCGCCCCCGCTTCCTGGCCATCAACGAGTTCGGCCCGGGCGCGCTGATCTACCACGAGGGTGCGCGCTACGAGGTCAACCGCGTGCAGGTCCCGATGGCCGCCGAGGGTGCCGGGTCCATCGATCTGAGCGAGGCGCGTCGATGTGCCTCGTGCGGCTACCACCACGATCGGCAGCCCGGTCTGGATGTCTGCGACGCCTGCGGGACCACCTTGTCGGCGACCCGGACGGGGATGATGCGCTTGCAGACCGTCTTCACGCGTCGCCGCGAGCGGATCTCCAGCGACGAAGAGGAGCGTCGCCGCGCTGGGTTCGAGATCGAGACCTCCTACCGGTTCTCGCGCAACGGCTCGCGTCTCAACCGGCGTGATGCGCAGGTGACCACTGCCGATGGACAGCCCGTGCTGGACCTCGTCTACGGGGACACGGCGATGGTCAGGGTGACCAACCTCGGCCTGCGCAGGCGCAGCGACGACGCGCCTCCCGGCTACTGGCTCGACCCGGTCAAGGGGCGCTGGCTCTCGGACAAGAAGGCTGAGGAGGCCCTGGACGACGACTCCGACGATGTCGACGTCTCGCAGGTGAGCAACCCACGCCGGGTCATCCCCTTCGTCGAGGACTCCCGCAACGTCCTGCTCGTGCGCCTGAGGGAGTCGTTGTCCGAGGTCGAGACGACCACGCTGCGCTATGCGCTGGAGCGGGGCATCGAGGCGGCCTTTCAGCTCGAGGACTCCGAGCTGGGCAGCGAGGCTCTGCCCGACGACGAGGAGCGCGGCCGCATGCTGCTCACCGAGGCGGCCGAGGGCGGCGCTGGGGTGCTCAAGCGCGTGCAGAGCGAGCCCGAGGCGCTGGCCGCTGCTGCCCGTGAAGCCCTGTCGATCATGCACTTCGACCCGGACACCGGCGCGGACCTGAGCACGAGCACAGTTGGCCCCGACGGTGACGATCGTTGCGAAAAGGCCTGCTACGACTGCCTGCTGGCCTACGGCAACCAGTACGACCACCGCCTCATCGATCGTCACTCGACCCGGGACCTCCTGCTGTCCCTGCTCACGGCGCGCACCGTGGCTGGCGCTGAGGGTCGATCCCGGCAGGAGCACATCGACGACCTGCTCGCGGCTGCCGACACCGAGCTCGAGCGAGAGTGGGTGAGGCAGGTGGCCGACGCCGACCTCCTGCTGCCCGACGAGGCCCAGGCCCTCATTGAGTCAGCCAGTAGCCGTCCGGACTTCGTGTATCGCAGCCGAGACTCGTCCGTGGCCGTCTTCGTCGACGGCCCGGTGCACGAGCGCGCCGACGTCGCGGAGCGCGACGCGGCCGCAGAGGGCCGTCTGTGGGACGCCGGGTTGATGGTCCTACGATTCAAGGCCGGTGAGGACTGGCGCCAGATCTTCCGCGACAACACGCAGACCTTCGGAGAGGGGCGGGACTGATGGGGTTCACCGCAGGCACATTGGTCGAGGCGCGGGGACGTGAGTGGGTGGTCCTCCCCGAGAGCGAGGACGACTTCCTCGTGCTGCGTCCGCTGGGTGGATCGGACGACGACATCGCCGGGGTCTTCACCGATGAGGCTAGGACGGCGTCCTTCCCGCCTCCCCGTGTGGACGACCTGGGCGACGAGTCGAGCGCCGCGCTGCTCCGGGCGGCCCTGCGGATCGGCTTTCGCTCCAGCGCCGGCCCCTTCCGCTCCCTGGCGGGGATCGCAGTCGAGCCGCGGTCCTACCAGCTCGTTCCCCTCCTGATGGCCCTGCGCCAGGACGTCGTCCGGCTGCTGATTGCTGATGACGTCGGTATCGGCAAGACCGTCGAGGCCGGGCTCATCGCCAAGGAGCTCCTCGAGCTCGGCGAGGCGCGCGGACTGACCGTCCTGTGCAGCCCGGCCCTGGCCGAGCAGTGGCGTGATGAGCTGCGGGAGAAGTTCGGGCTCCGGGCAGAGCTCGTCCTGCCCAGCACGGCTCGTCGCCTCGAGCGTGAGCTCATCGGGTCCGAGTCCGTCTTCGAGCACTTCCCCGTCACCGTCGTCTCCACCGACTTCATCAAGAGTGACCGGCGTCGCCACGAGTTCCTGCGGACCTGTCCCGACCTGGTCATCGTCGACGAGGCGCACACGTGCGTGGCGGATGACGGCACGGGTGGTCGGGCCCGTACCCAGCGCTACGACCTGGTGAAGTCGCTCGCGGTCGACGCGTCCCGTCACCTGCTCCTCGTCACCGCGACTCCGCACAGCGGCAAGGACGAGACCTTCCGCAATCTCATCGCCCTGCTCGACCCCGCTCTCGCAGCAGTCGATCTGGAGCAGCGCAGCGGTCGTGAGCACCTCGCGCGTCACATGGTGCAGCGCAGGCGGGCGGACATCCGCAAGTACCTCGACGAGTCGACCCCCTTCCCCAAGGATCGGCAGACGCAGGAGGTGCCCTACAAGCTCACGTCCGCATATCTCGACCTCTTCGAGCAGGTGCTCCAGTACGCGCGCGAGACGGTCACGTCGAGCGAAGGGGGGCTGGCCCAGCGCGTGAGCTGGTGGTCGGCCCTGGCCCTGCTACGCGCACTGGCCTCCTCGCCCCGCGCGGCGGCCCAGACACTCGCGACGCGCAGTGCCACAGCCGAGGCCGTCTCCATCGAGGCGGCCGACGCCCTCGGCCGGGCTGTCGTGCTCGACCAGGCCGATGACGAGGCCCTCGAGGCCGCGGACGTCGCGCCCGGTGCCGGGGCGGACGACGACACCACCCGGGCACGGCGACTTCGGGCCTTCCACAAGGCGGCCGTGGCCCTGGAGGGCGCAGCGGACGCCAAGCTCACGTCGGTCACCAAGGTTGTCAAGCAACTCTTGGCGGACGGTTACCAGCCGATCGTCTTCTGCCGCTTCATCGACACCGCCGACTACGTGTACGAGCACCTGTCCAAGGCGATCCGCAACACCACCTTCGAGGTGGTCACCGGCACCCTGCCTCCTGCTGAGCGCAGCGCCCGGATCGATGAGCTCGGTCGGGTCGAGGGCCCGCGAGTCCTCGTGGCGACGGACTGTCTCTCCGAGGGCGTCAACCTCCAGGACCAGTTCCAGGCGGTCGTCCACTACGACCTGGCGTGGAATCCCACGCGTCACGAGCAGCGCGAGGGGCGCGTCGACCGGTTCGGTCAGCGCCACGACGTCGTGCGCGCCGTGACGATGTACGGGCAGGACAACAAGATCGACGGCATCGTGCTCGACGTGCTGCTGCGCAAGCACCAGGCGATCCGCAAGGCGACCGGCGTGTCCGTGCCGGTGCCGGACAACAGCCAGGAGGTCGTCGAGGCGCTCATGGAGGGACTGCTGCTGCGTGGTCTCGACGCCGAGCAGGGCGAGCTGCCCCTGGGCCTGGAGGAGAAGAAGGACGCGCTCGATGCGGCATGGGACAGCGCGGCTGACCGCGAGAGCAAGGCGGTCACCAAGTACGCCCAGACCTCGATCCACCCGGAGGAGGTCGCTGCGGAGGTCGAGGCGATGCGTGCCGCTCTGGGCAGTCGAGCCGAGGTGCGCGACTTCGTCTCCGAGGCGATGAGCCAGCTCGGATCCTCCGTGACGCCCTCCGAGCGCGGGTACGCCGCTACGACGACGAGCCTGCCGATCGGGCTGCGAGACGCGCTGCCGCGCGGAGCCAAGGAGCCTCTGCCCTTCGTCGAGGACTACCCCGTCAGTCGTGGCGAGGCTGTGCTCCACCGGACGGACGACGCCGTCGAGGCTGTGGCCCGCTACGTGCTCGAGTCAGCTCTCGACCCTCAGGTCCCGGATCACGAGCGGCCCGCCCGCAGGTGTGGGGTCGTCCGCACCGCCTCGATCGGCACCGCCACGACCCTCTTGCTGGTGCGATACCGCTTCCGCGTCGTGGTCCCCGGTCGGGACGAGCAGCGGGCATCCGTGGCCGAGCAGGTCGCCACCCTCGCCTACACGGGTCCGCCGAGCGACCCGAGGTGGCTCTCGGCTGACGATGTCGAGGCGCTCCTGGCAGCCAAAGCCACGGGCAACGTCCCCAGCCAGCAGGCGGCGCACTTCATGCAGCGCACCCTGGACGGGATCGATCACCTCCGGCCAGCCCTCGCCGACCATGGCGCACAGTTGGCCGCAGAGCTCGTCGACTCGCATCGCCGGGTGCGCAAGGCTGCGCAGGGCGCGAGCCTGCGTGGCCTGTCCGTCGAGGGTCAGGGCGAGCCTGATGTCCTTGGTACCTATCACTTCCTGCCCACGGTGGTGTCCTGATGGCTCAGTCGTCCTTCGTCGCCGTTCGGATCGAAGGGGGAGTGCTTCCCTCGGAGGTCCTCACCCGAGTGGTCTCTGCTCGAGGCGACAGCAATCTGCCCGGGATGGGGTCGGTCGACTACCACCTCGCAGCGGGAGAGACCGTCCGCGAGGCGGCCAACCGGGTGTGGGCCTACCTCACCGGTGCATGGGCCGCCTACCGCGACGAGCTGGCCAAGCTGCCGGAGGGCGACCCGGCGACCCGACTCACGCGTGAGCGCTGGTCGCTGCTGCTGCTCGACCAACTCGGCTACGGTCGCGTGCCCACGACGAGCGGGGGCATGTCCGCTGACGGCAAGACCTTCCCGGTGAGCCACCAGTGGGGACCGGTGCCGATCCACCTGCTCGGAGCCGGCGTACGCGTCGACAGCCGCACGGCGAAGGTGGCCGGCGCTGCGACGGCATCGCCACAGTCGATGGTGCAGGAACTGCTGAACCGCTCGGACGACCACACGTGGGCGATCCTCAGCAACGGCCGGGTCCTGCGACTCCTGCGCGACTCGACCTCGCTCGTCGGTGGCGCCTTCGTCGAGTTCGACCTCGAGGCGATCTTCGACGGTGACCTCTTCTCGGACTTCGTCGCCCTCTACGCGACCTGTCACCAGTCACGGCTCGAGGTGCTCGACGAGGAGGTGGGGCCCGACTCGTGCTGGCTGGAGCGGTGGCGCTCCGAGTCGCTGGAGCAGGGCTCGCGGGCTCTCGGCCTCCTGCGCGACGGCGTGGTTGCCGCGATCGAGGCGCTCGGCACCGGTCTGCTCAACCACCCGGCGAACCATGACCTCAGGGCGCAGGTGACGAGCGGAGCTGTCTCCAGGGACGACTTCAACCATGCCCTGCTGCGCCTCGTGTACCGGTTGCTCTTCACCTTCGTCGCGGAGGACCGCGGCGCACTGCTGGACCCGACGGCAGACCCGGCCGTGCGGCGTCGCTACCTCGACTACTTCTCCAGTGACCGGCTGCGCAGGGTCGCCCGCAAGCGTCTGGGCGATCGGCACTCTGATCGCTGGGCAGCGCTCCAGACGGTGTGGCGGGGACTCGGCCGGGTCGGGGGTGAGCCGAGGCTGGGCATCGTCGGGATCGGGGGTCTCTTCGAGGACGGCCCCCTCGACGAGCTCGTGCGGGGCTCGCTGGCCAACTCCGACCTGCTCGCGGCGGTCCGTGAGCTGTCGATCACGCGAGAGCCGAAGACGGGCTATGTCCGGGTGGTCGACTACCGCAACTTGGGCGCCGAGGAGCTCGGGTCCATCTACGAGTCGCTCCTCGAGTACGTCCCGCACTGGGATCCGTCGGGGAGTCGCTACACCCTGGCGCTCGCGGCCGGCAACAGCCGCAAGACGACGGGGGCCTACTACACACCCACGTCGCTCATCGAGTCCCTGCTCGACACCGCGCTGGACCCAGTCCTCGACCGGGCGGCCAAGGCCGCGGACCCGGAGGCGGCGCTCCTCGCGCTGCGCGTCTGCGACCCGTCGTGCGGTTCGGGACACTTCCTCGTGGCCGCTGCTCGACGCATCGCCAAGCGGGTGGCGGCTCTGCGTACGGGCGACCCCGAGCCTCCTCCGGAGCAGGTGCGCGTCGCGATGGCCGACGTCGTGTCGCAGTGCATCTACGGCGTAGATGTGAGCGCCTTGGCGGTCGAGCTGGCCAAGGTCTCGCTGTGGATGGAGACGATGGGGCCAGGGGTGCCCATGCCCTTCCTCGACGCCCAGATCAAGTTGGGGAACTCACTGATCGGTGCCACCCCGCGCCTGGTGGAGGAAGGCCTTCCGCAGGAGGCCTTCAAGCCGATCACGGGCGACGACAAGAAGGTCGCGTCTGCTCTCGCGAAGCGCAACAAGAACGAGGCGGTCGGTCAGTCGGCGCTCTTCGTCGAGGACTCGCCGTCGGTCGAGGCGGACCTCGCGGACCAGATTGAAGGGGTGATCGGAGCCCGGGCACTCTCGTTGACCGATGTCCACGCGCAGCGGGACCGCTTCGCCGGGTACGAGCGCTCAGCTGAGTACCTGGCCGCCAAGCGCGTTGCGGACGCATGGTGCGCCGCCTTCGTCTGGCCGATGGACACCCAGCACGTCTCGTCGGCGGCAGCAGCGGGTGGCGTCACCAACGCCGTGCTGGAGCGTCTGCACGCGGGTGAGGCGCTGTCCCCGGACGTCCAGTCCACGATCGACCGGCTGACCGCCGAGTACCGGTTCTTCCACTGGCACCTCGAATTCCCCCACGTCTTCACCGATCGTCAGGACGCCGGGACGAACCCTGGGACGGGGTGGAGCGGTGGCTTCGATGCCGTGCTGGGCAACCCGCCGTGGGAGCACATTGAGCTCAAAGAACAGGAGTTCTTCGCGGCGACTGACCCGGAGATCGCCGCTGCCGCTGGGGCGAAGCGCAAGAAGCTGATCCAAAATCTCTCAGACACCAATCCCCTCCTGGCTGAGCGGTACGAGGGCGCGAAGCGCAGGATTGATGGGATGCGGCACTTCACGGCCACATCGGGGGTGTTTCCCCTGTGCGGTCGTGGCCGTGTCAAGACAGATTCCGTCTTCGCGGAGCTTGGGCGCACCATCCTTGCGCCCCGTGGGCGGTTCGGGCTGATCCTGCCGACCGGCATCGCGACGGATGCGACGACCCAGTACTACTTCAAGGACCTGGTTACGCAGGGTTCACTGGTATCGCTCTTCGACTTCGAGAACGCCAAGCCGCTCTTCGACGGGGTGCACCGGAGCTTCAAGTTCTGCCTGCTGACGCTCGCTGGGCACGCCCACCGCGAACTTGAGGCGCAGTTCGCCTTCTTTCTCCACGACCCGGTAGACCTCAACCGTGACGGGGTGCGCTTCACGCTCACGCCCGAGGAGATCAACCTCCTGAACCCCAACACCGGCACGTGCCCGGTCTTCCGTACCCGCCGCGACGCCGAGATCACCCTCGGGATCTACCGCCGGGTTCCCGTGCTGATCAACGAGAACGACCCGGTCAACGGCAACCCCTGGGGCATTTCCTTTATGCAGGGCTTGTTCAACATGACCACCGACTCGCACCTCTTCCACACCCGCGAAGAGCTCGAGGACGATGGTTGGGTGCTCAACGGCAACGTCTTCGAGCGCGAAATCGATGGGGGGGGGATGACCCAGATGCTGCCGCTGTATGAGGCGAAGATGATCCACCTCTACGACACCCGTTGGGCCACTTACGAGCCCGACGGCACGACCCGCCTTATGACCGAGCAGGAGAAGGCCGACCGCAAGGCCCCCATGCCCCGCTACTGGGTGGCGGAGAAGGAGGTCGATCGCAAGCTCGACGGCAAGTGGGACAAGGCATGGTTCTTGGCATGGCGTCGTATCAGCAACACGACAAACGAGCGGACGATGGTCACGACTGTCGTGCCCAAGGTCGCGATGGGAGACAGTATCTTCCTCATGCTTCCGAAGTCTTCCGCCTCCGCGCGGGCGCTCCTGCGTGGGGCCATGTCGAGTCTGTGCTTCGACTACGTGACTCGTCAGAACATGGGAGGCACGAACCTCAACTTCTTTCTCGTCGAGCAGCTCCCTGCCCCCGGGCCGGGGAGCCAGGTCGACGGTCTGCAGTTCGACGTCCCGCAGGATTCGTGGTTGGCCCGGGCAACGGAACTGCTCGACCTCCACGGTATGACTCCTGAGCGAGCACGCCACACGCGAGCCGAGCTCGACGCCTACTTCTTCCACCTCTACGGCGTCACCCGAGACGACGCTGAGTACATGATGGGCACCTTCCCCATCACCAGGTCGAAGGACATCGACCAGCATGGCGAGTTCCTGACGCAGCGCTTGGTACTGGAAGCCTACGACGCCATGTCTGGGGCCATCGAGACGGGAACGACCTACGTCAGCGCCCTTGAAGGAGGCCGCACATGACCCGAGTTGAGCGCATGCTTCCCCTGTACGAGGCGAAGATGATCCATCACTTCGACCCACGGTGGGCGACTTTTGTCGACGGCAGCGCTGTGCGTGACGTCACTCTGCGCGAGAAGCGCGATGCGGATTTCGAGCCACTGCCTCGCTATTGGGTCCGTGAAGAAGTCGTGAACGAGGCACTGGTCGACCACGGGACGCCGCTGTTGGGCGTCCGCGACATCACGAACAGCACGAATGAGCGGACGGTGTTGGCGTCCATTTTCCCGTATGCCGCTGTGGGGAACAATCTTCCAATTGTTCTGGGCGCGGAGGACCCGTGGTCGTTGACGGGCGTGCTCTCTAGCTTTGTGCTGGATTTCGTCGCGCGACCGAAGGTAGGTGGTGTGCATCTGAACTTCTTCATCGCGCATCAACTTGCAGTGCTCCCGCCCGAGGAACTCGCTAAGACCGCTCCATGGGGGCAGCCGGGGTCACGCCTCGACCACTGGCTCGGGGACCGGGTCAAAGCACTTTCATTGCCCAGTAGCTGGAAGGATTTCCCTCGTCACGAGGTGAGATCCGAGATCGATGCAGCAATGTTTCATTCCTACGTCATCGCACGAGAGGATGTGGACTACGTCATGGAGACCTTCCCCATCGTCAAGCGCAAGGACATCGCGGCACACGGGGAGTACCGCACCAAGAGCCTTATCCTCGAGACGTACGACGCGATGGCCCAGGCCATCGAGACGGGCGTCCCGTACGAGTCGCCCTTCGACGACCTGCTGGCAGAAGGCAAGTGACGTGGCCAAGTACGACGCGCTGGCCGTGGCACTGAAGCAGACGCAGGCGACGTCGAGGACGCTCACCTTCGACGAGCTCGACGCTCTAGTCCCAGGGGGTCTGCCCCCTTCGGCCCGGCAGTATCGCGAGTGGTGGGCCAACGCCGTGTCAGCGGACGGACAGGCGGCCAGCTGGTTGGGCGCCGGGTGGAGAGTCGAGACAGTGAACTTGCCGGTGCAGGTGACCTTTGTGAAGCAGTCGGACGCTGCAGCTCCCGATCTCGAGGTCAACGTCATCCGACGTTCCGTCCTCCTACCCGCGCTGCTGCAGACTCTTGCCGACGCCGGACGCCCTCTCCCGCGCTCTGAAGCGCTCCAGATGATGTCCGAGCGAGTCACCTTCACTCCCTACGAGCTCGGGATGGCCGGCAAGACCGGGCGCACCCGGTGGAGCAACAACACGACATGGATGACGACGTCGCTGGCGGCCATCGGGTGGATGGACAAGACCCCGCAGGGCTGGAGCATCACGGACGCCGGACAGGAGGCCCTGGAGCAGTTCCGGAGCGGAGATTCGCTCCTGGCGGAGCACAACCGCCTTTACGCCCTGCACGTCGCCGAGCAAAAGGAAGGCCAGGAGTACGCCAAGCCGGCCTATGACGTCATCCGGGCAGCTCTCTCCTTGCTCGGCGACGGCCAGTGGACATCGGTGACCGACATGATCGAGGTCAGCGGGGTCGGTGCGTCTCAGGTCAAGGCCTTTGTGCTCGCTACATCGCCTGAGGGCGCCCACCGGCTCCTCCTCGACGGGGGAAGAGTGGATCCCGACGCGGTCGTGGGGGCGGGTCAGGGCTCTCAGCGCAGTGTCCTGGAGAGCGAGGGACTTGACTTCACGGCCGACGGCAGGGCCGACGAGACGAAGCACCAACGGGCAGAGGATCTGCGAGGTCCGCTCGAAGAGCTCGGGGCGCTCAAGCCGCTGCCACGACGCGCCTGGCTGGTGCGTGGCAGCAACGTCAACGGGCACGACCTCGTGCCGTTGTGGCGCGATCAGAGTTTCGTCTCCCTGCCCGCGACCAAGCTGCGTCCCGTCGAGCCCGGACTCGACCGAGCCGAGCTCAAGGCGATCGTGGCCGAGGACTATGCCTCGGTCTCCTACAACTCGCGGGCTTCCAAGGTCGACGAGCTGCATGCCTTCCTCAGCCGGATGCGCGAGGGCGACCTCGTCGGGACCGTGAGTCAGGGCAACCTCTATCTCGGGACCGTGACCGGTCCGGCGACCTACGCACCGACGGAGGACGGGCGCAGCAACCTCCGCCGAGCCGTGACCTGGGCCAGTGGCGAGGGCGTGGACTACGGCGACCTCCCCCCGTCCATCTCGTCGAGACTCCAGGTGCAGTACGAGGTCGTCGAGCTCACCGCCCAGATCGACGCCCTCGAGCGACTCCTCGGCAGCCCGGCTGAGGTGGCGTCTGCAACCGAGGTGGAAGAGGTGGTGCTTGTAGAGCCCACGCCCGAGCTGGCCGCGAGGCTCAACGTCGACCAGACGTGGCTGACCGAGTGCGTCGACCTGCTGCGCGACCGTCCGCAGCTGATCTTCTACGGCCCGCCAGGCACCGGGAAGACCTATCTCGCTCTGGAGTTGGCCGCCCACCTCGCTGGCGACAACGTGCGCCTCGTCCAGTTCCACCCTTCGTACTCCTACGAGGACTTCTTCGAGGGCTATCGGCCGACGCGAGAGGGCGCATTCGCGCTCAAGCCCGGGCCGATGCGCAAGGTCGTCGATCAGGCTCGTGAGAACCCGTCCACGCCCTACTTCCTCATCATCGACGAGATCAACCGCGGCAACCTGGCCAAGATCTTTGGTGAGCTCTACTTCCTCCTCGAGTACCGCGAGCGCAATGTCGATCTGCTCTATGCGGACGGCGGGGACGACGCAGGCTTTTCCCTGCCCTCCAATGTCTTCATCATCGGCACGATGAACACCGCGGATCGATCCATCGCTCTCGTCGACGCGGCGATGCGGCGACGGTTCGCCTTCCTCCCGCTGCACCCCGACGAGGTGCCGACCAAGGACGTGCTCCGTCGATGGCTCGATGCGGAGGGACTGGACCACGCAGTGGCCGACCTGCTCGACGCGCTCAACGCGCGGATCCACGACGTCGATTTCAAGATCGGGCCGTCGTACTTCATGCGTCCTGCCGTCCACGAGCCCGGCGGGATCGAACGTGTGTGGCGGACCGCGATCCTCCCGCTGCTGGAGGAGCACCACTACGGCGACGGGACCGATGTCGCCAAGCGATACGGGCTCGATGCCGTCCGTGCGTCGCTGCGTCCTGCTCAGATGCTGGTCGATGACGACCCGCGAGATGGTCGTGGCCTCGGCGACGATGAGGTGAGCAGCGGTGGCCCGGCACCTGACTCTCCGTGAAGGCGGACCCGAGCAGCTGGTCGAGATCGGTGACGAGGTCGTCGAAATCCTGATGGCGGAGGGGGCGGTCACCGCTGCCCGAGGTGCTGTCCGAGGCCAGTGGACGATCGCTGCGGCGAGCCAGGTCGGCGTGGTCCGTGTCGGGGACGTGCAGGTGTCGATCAAGCCCAAGGTGACGATCAGTCGACTCCTCTTCATGCTGGGGTACGCCAGAAACCCCGGATACTGGCGTGACGAGTCGGTGCTCCTGGACGGCGAGCCCGACTTGGTTGAGGCTTTGGCGCACTCCTGTACGCGGCTGACTCGTCGAGCCCTGGAACAGGGCGTGCTCAAGGGCTACCGGACCGTCGACGAGTCCGCCACCGTGCTGCGCGGGCGGATCAGGGAGTCGGATCAGATCCGGCGAAATTTCGGTCGGGCCATCCCGCTGGAGATCACGTACGACGACTACACCGTGGACGTGGCAGAGAACCAGATCCTGCTGGCCGCAGTGCTGCGTCTGCTCAAGGCCCCGGGGATCAGCGCGGACGTGCGCGCCCTGTTGCAGAGGCTCCGACTGCAGCTGGGGGATGTGAGCGTGCTGCGTGGTGGGCAGCTGCCACGATGGCAGGCGTCGCGCCTCAATGCGCGCTACGTGCCGGCACTGCGGCTTGCCGAGCAAGTGCTGCGCGGACGGTCCTTCGAGCAGCGCCGAGGCGACCTCGAGGTGTCAGGATTTCTCGTTAGCATGGCGAAGGTCTTCGAGGACTTCGTGTGCACGGCACTCATGGAGGCCACTCCCTTCGCGCACGGTCGGTCGCACCTGCAGTACCCGGCGCATTTCGACGTGATGGGGGCGGTGCCGATGAAGCCGGACTTCGTGTGGGAGAGCGGCGGTGTGCCACTCGTCGTCGCCGACGCGAAGTACAAGCTCGAGAAACCGTCTGGGTATCCCAACGCTGATCTGTACCAGATGCTCAGCTACTGCACGGTGCTCGGACTCAGGGACGGGCATCTGATCTACGCGAAGGGGGAGCAGGAGCCGGTGGTGCACCGGGTCGTGGGAGCTGATGTGCAGATCCACTGCCACGCGCTTGACCTCGAGGGGTCTCGAGACGAGCTCATGAGCCGATTCGTCTCGATCGCCGGAACCATGCGCGGGGGCGAGCGATCAGCAGGGGTGTCGGGTGCCCAGCCGTCGTCAGCAGGTCGTGCCGCAGGCGCTATCCGGGCTGTCCGAGGCCTCACCTAGAGTCGACCTCGTCGTGGAGAAGGTAAGTCTGGTTGGGATGGAAGCATGGTGGGGGGACGCGTGCCCATGAGGACGTGCACTGATCGTTTGCGACAGCTGCTGATTCATGTGGACGAGTCGTCAGGCATCCCGCATGGAGACCTCATGGAGGCGATCGCGGACACCTCATGCCCCGTTGGCCACGAGCTCCATGTCCATGTCGCCGCGAGTCACTTGGCGCAGGACGGCCCGCGCCTGAAGCTCTCGCCGGCAGGTGAGTCTTGGCTCATCGATCACGGGAAGCCGCCGGTCGATTGGGCAGGTGCGGGGCCGGCGAGCGCCCCCTCACTACGCAACTGGCAGGCCGAAGCCTTGAACGCCTGGGCGCACCACGGCAGGCAGGGCGTAGTCGAAGCGGTGACGGGTACGGGGAAGTCCAGGGTCGGAGTCGAAGCGATCCGCGAGGCGCTCGACGACGACTTCGACGTGGTGGTGGTCGTGCCCACGACGGCTCTTGTCGAGCAGTGGGTTCGCACACTCCTGAACGCTGGGATCACCGGCGTCCTGACGACACTGGAGGGCTCGCGGCCTACCTGGCTTCGTCATCGAGTCATCGTCGGGACCGTGCAGTCCCTGTACCAGTCGCCCCCGCAGCGAGCCGATGGCAAGGTGCTCATCGTCGCGGACGAATGTCACCGGTACGGAGCCGCTGAGTGGTCCCGCGTCCTCGATGCTGGATATCGCCGGAGGCTCGGTCTCACGGCAACCTTCGAGCGCAATGACGAGGGTCTCGCTCTTCTCCAGCGGTACTTCGGTGGAGGCCCCATCTATCGGATTGGCTTCCCCGAGGCGATCAGGACGAACGTCGTGGCGCGCTACGATGTGAAGCTGCTGGGGGTTGACCTGACCCCCGGTGAACGGTTGGACTACGACGACGCCGAGGAGCGCGTTCGGGACGCGCGGGTCAAGCTGTTGGCTGCGGATTTCCCTGCTGAACCCTTCGGGGCCTTCATGACAGAGGTCCAGCGCGCGGCCGAGGGAGACGCGGACCCGACGATCGAAGACGTCGCACGCCAGTACCTCAAGGCCTTCTCGGATCGAGTCGACGTCATGGCGGGAGCCGTGGGCAAGAGCGAAGCCATGGAGGTGCTCGCGCCAGCTGTCGGGGCTTCCCGAGGTGCACTCGTCTTCACCCGTCGCAAGGACGCTGCGGAGGACTTGGCCTCGATCCTGCGTGACGGGGGCGTGGAGGCGCACCCGATCCACAGCGGGCACACGGCCACCCAGAGGCGTGAGCGCCTCGCCGGTCTGAAGACGGGCAGAATCCAGGCGCTCGTCGCTCCGACAGTCCTCGACGAAGGGGTGGACGTCCCCGACGTCGATCTGGGGATCGTGATGAGCGGCTCCAAGTCGCGCCGCCAGATGATCCAGCGGATGGGCCGTGTGCTCCGGCGGAAGGCGGATGGTCGCAAGGCCACCTTCATCGTGGTGTACGCGAGAGGGACGGCGGAGGACCTCTCCTCGGGGGACGGTCAGGAGGGAGCGCTCGACCTCATCCTCGAGAGTGCTGACCGGGTGTTCCACCTCGAGCGTGACGGTCAGCTGCTGGTCCAGCGTGAGGTGCCGGTAACGCGGCGACAGATCGCGCCCGGAGAGCCGGCTGTTCGACTTCTCGGGGGAGTGCCTGAGCATGTGCTCCAGTCGGACGTCGGCCAACCCGAGCGCCCCGAGTCGAACCTGCCGCAGGCGCTGCGTGACGTCGATCCAGACCGCTTGCCCATGACGGTGAAGGCGCGCGGTGAGTATGCCCGGGCCCACGATGTCGATGCAGACACGGCAGAGGAAGGCCTCAGAGAGGCGCTGCGGGTGTTGATGACCAGCAGGCGCGTCTACCGCAAGACATCCGTCTTCGGCGGCTTCGCCCTGCGCGATGACGTGCAGGAGCTCGTCATCACTCCGGACCGTTTCGTCGGGTACCGCCTCTATCGGCGCCCGGCTGCCGCGACGCTAGATCCGCAGGCGACGGTCGGTGATGGAGAACGATCGATGGCCGCCATGCCTGACGAAGAGGTCGTCGTCCTGGACAGCCTCGTCCCGGCGACGATCCTTTTCACAGGGGATGCGCTCGAGCAGGTGTGCGACGTCTTCGAACTGGGCGAACTGCGGATGAGTGATGCGTTGCGCGAGGCGAGGTCGATCTTCGAACTGGACCTCGGGACCGGCTCAACCGTGATTGAAGAGCCCGAGGGCTATGCGGTTTGCTGTCTTCTGGCGACCTGGCGAGTGGATCGCGACATCGCCCATGTCGTTGGCGTGGTTGCGACACGACCAGAGATTGAGACTCATGATTTCGATGCGGTTCAGGTGCGCTCGGACCCGATACCTGATCGGCCATATGACGTGACGGCGGATGGCGAGCGGCCGGCGGAGTCCCCAGTCGCGGCGGTCGACGTCATCGACCAATTGGAGCGCCTGGCGGACCTGAAGGTCAGAGGGCTGCTTACCGAAGACGAGTTCGCGGCGGCAAAGGCCAAGGTGTTGGCATAAGAGATCCGCGCCGCTTTGCGTCAGGTCATTCAGGCGGAATCCAGGGCCCCCTGAGCAACGCTCCGAGGTGAGGCCCAGGTCCTGTGTGCCATACGAAGGCCCAGCCGCTGCGACATCCGAGGGTGCTCGCGCTCCATTCGTGTGTAGGCCGACTTGACGTTGGTCGTGTACAGCAGATCGCGCAGGAGCAGGACCTCGAACGCGGCCGCCTCGACGAAGTCCACCGTCTTGGTGTACCCGACGACTGCCCTGGCGTTGGTGGCCCGACAGAGGTCTATGAGCTCTTGATCCTTGGCGGCCATCGTCGAGCACGAGGCGAAGAACAAGACCTTGTCCTCACACCTGCTCCCGAGAATCTCAGCGAACTCCTTGATCGTCACGCCTTCATCGCCGAACCAGAGCTGCCCACGAGCGCCGTGACAGACGAAGTAGCCGATGGGCATCGAGGTGAGCCGACGCCATTTCTTTGCATAGAACTCGAGGGCGTCCCTTGTCGCGACGTTGCGGTGGACGTAGGGGGTCCCTTCGCAGTCCCGGAGCAGGCCGAGCACTGGCTCGACGGTCCGTCGGTCGCGGGCGGGGCCCCATTCACCTTCGAAGCAGTAGATCCCTTGTGCCATGTATGAACACTTTTGGTCCCTCGGTGGGGTGTCAAACGCTCAGCCGGATCGTTGTCGGTGGTCCCACCTACGCTGTGGAGCAGGTCGACGGAGGGGAGTGGCTGATGTTCGATCAGCGGGTCGAGGCAGCGTGGAGGGACTTCCACGAGCGTCTCGTGGCGGCCATCGAACGGTTCGGCGAGGGCGAGATCTTCCGGATCTCACTCGACCGCACGAGCGTCTACGAGGCGGGGGACGCTCCCTTCGTCGAGCTCAATGTCGTCCTGCCGCAGGTGCTCGTCGAGGTCGCCTCCAACATGACTTTGGCTCGTACATGGCGTATGAGCCGCACGCAGCAGGCGAGGGTCCGCCGGCTGGGCATGGTGTGCCCGACGCGGCAGGAGCCGACATACGGCAAGTACTACGACATCGCGCGGCCCGACGAGGCGGCCGCGGCGGCGATCACGGCACTGCGCGAAGGGTTCGGTGTCGTCGACCCGGCGCTGCTCACCAGCCCGAGCCCCGTCCTGACTCCACCCACGCGCGAGCCCTGGGAGACCAGCCCGCTGCTCGCCGACGGCGCCCAACCCACCAGTCGGGCGGAGGTCAACGCTCTGGTCGCCATCGCCCTTCGCCCTCTCGTGGGGGAGGTGCACACGACTGACGACGGTGACGCCATCGTCCACTTCTACGACACGTCGATCTTGGTGCAGCCGTCGAGGCGAGCGCCGCGCATCCGCATGTGCTGCACGCTGCCGCACCACGAGCATGACCTCGACGAGGCCACCCGGATCGCCCAGCGGCTCAACGAGTGCATGCATGCGCTGAAGTTCGTCGTGCTCGACGGCGAGGACTTCCTCGTCATGGTCGACATGCTGGCCAGCCCCTTCGTGCCTGAGCACCTGCGCGAGCACCTGGAGGCACCTCTTCAGCATCATCAATGGCTGGGAGGACGAGTTCCTCCCTGAGGCACGCGACCGACAGGAGACGCCGTGAGCGAAGCCCCAGCCAGCCGGTTGCGCTGCGACCGCTGCGGGTCGCACGCCACCCACCAGCTCGTCATGGGCATGCCCACTGCCGAGACGGCGGCGCAGGTCGCGGCCACGCCGTGGCAGCGGCTCGGTGGGTGTCTGATCGTGCCGGGCATGTGGACGGCCGAGTGCCTGACCTGCGGTCAGCGAGAGGCGGTCGAAGGGGGCCCAACCGACTTCATGCCGGCGCCGCCACCCGACTGCACCGTCGCCCGGGCGATCACCCGGTACGCCGCTCGCTGCCGCGAGAAGCTCGGCCAGGCGACGACCTCCGTCGTCTCCCACGCCGGGCTGTGGCTGCTTCTCGCTGCCGTCGCTGAGCACGTCACCGGCGACGACTGCGCCGTGCTCGAGGAGATCCTTGGCATGCCGGTCGGGGAGGCGAGTGCTGCCGCACGTCGGCTGCTCGGCGCACCGCACCCGACCCTCGCTGCTGCGGCTGGAGCCTGGGCTGCGGGGGATGCGGTGACACCCGTCGGGGTGGAGCGGCCGATCCCTGACCAGGCCTGGCTGGATGCGTGGGCGTCAGAGCGCACACGCGGACTCATCCCGCAGTTCCCACTCGAGGTCACCGAGCTGACCCGCATCGTGCTGGCGACGGCGCTCGTCCTCGAGCCACGGTGGACCGAGCAGCTCACCACCGGTGGCGGCGGCCAGTGGTTGAGGCTCGGTGGGGGCCTGCAGACGATCGTCGAGACTGCCGCTGCCGGGGCCGTCCTCGTGGCCAAGCCGCACTCCGAGGACGGCATCGACGTCATCAGCGTGCGCGCTCACCCGAGGGTCGCTCCGGCGCAGGTCTGGCAGGCCGTCGACGAAATCGTGGCGCTGCTGGACGACGGCGCGCTGTGGCACGGCGAGCGACCGCACGGGCTGCCGCGCCGGGGATTCGGCTGGCGGTCCAGGGCAGCGCGGGTGCAGATGACCGACTTGGCGCGCGCAGAGTTGCCGACCGATGCCTGGGGGAGGCCGCAGCAGTGGCGCAGCCAGGTGCCGTCGTGGTCGGCTCAGGAGACGCTCGACCTCACCGAGGCGCCCGGCGTCGCCGAGGCCGCACACGCGATCCTGCCCGACGAGCCCGGCGCGGCGACGAGCTGCGTGCAGTCGGTGCGGGCGGAGTACGACGCCGACGGGTTCCGGGCGGCTGCGCTCACGGCGCTGGACCGGGTTGGGTCCGCGCCGAGCTTCGAGCAGGTAGACGTGGAGCGGGTCGATCTCGACTTCCGTGCCCCGCACGCTGTCGTAGCCGTTGCGCGCGGCGGGGCGTGGGAAGGCGTGCCGCTCGTCAGCGCGTGGGTCCCCGGACCCAACTACATGGACTCCGACGGGGAAGCTCTGGAGCTGCTCGCCGAGACCGACCCCGACGAGGCTGCCGCGCTGTCAGCCTACAAGGAGGCGCGGATGCGGGAGCGTGGCGAGATCGTGTGATGGTCGCTCACCAGCAGCCCAGGCCGGTCGCAGATGTGCGACGTTGAGTCCATGGACGTCCTGCCGATGTTCCCGCTCGGGACCGTGCTGCTGCCCGGGCAGCCCCTGCCGCTGCAGGTCTTCGAGCCGCGCTACCTGACGATGCTGCGCGACGTGGCGGCCGGAGACCGGCGCTTCGGCGTGGTGCTCATCGAGCGCGGCTTCGAGGTCGGTGGGGGAGACCAGCGCTTCGCCGTCGGATGCGTCGCGAGCATCGAGCAGGTCCGGCCGATGGGCGGAGGTCGGGTCGGGCTCATCGCTCGTGGTCAGGAGCGCATCGAGGTCGCCCGGTGGCTGCCCGACGATCCCTATCCGCGAGCCGAGATCACGCGCCTGCCGGACCTGACGTGGGCCGACGATGACGCCCCGCGCCTGGCCGAGACCGAGCGCACCGTCCGACGCGCGCTGACGGTGATGAGCGAGTACCGATCGCCGGCGCTGCCCGCCGACATCGAGCTGTCCGACGACCCGGTCACGCGCAGCTGGCAGCTGGCGTGGGTCGCTCAGCTCGGTGCCCTCGACCAGCTCGCGCTGCTGCGGTCGTCATCCCTCGGCGAGCTGCTCGAGACCACCACTCGCCTCACGAGCGAGGCCATCGAGTTGTTGCCGCTCCAGTCGCCCGACGAGCTCGACTGACAGCCCCCACCCTCAGTCAGCGTCGACGAAGAGCGGTCGCGACGCCTCACCCGAGGCGAGCACCTCACCCATCGTGCGGTACTCACCCCGCTCGAGCACCTCGTCGAGCTTCGCCTGGTCGACGAGGTGCGCCGACTGCAGCTCATCGCCAGCGATCAAGAGCAGCGAGCCGACCGTCAGCCCGAGGTAGGGGCCGAAGGTGCGGTCGCACGCCTGCAGCTCGCCCGCGTCGATGTTGCGCAGTGCGCGCTCTTCGTCGGTCTGCGCGGTGGTCATGGCGATCGACCACCCGGACCGGCGGGTGCCATCGGTCAGGGCCTGCGCGCCGGGGTCGAGCTCGTAGCGCTCCATGACGAACGCGGCGGGCTGCCTCAGGACGATCGCGTCGAGCGCGGCCGACTGGATCGCGATGGTCTCGGTGGCCCTGACCGGCGCCGCGTCCACGCCTGCCTGGCGAGCCTTTTGCACCTGCTCGACCTGCCCGATCAGCGCGCCGGTGAGGTCGTCGGTCGTCCGCTCCCGATAGGCCTCGGGAGAGGAGAAGTCCGGGGTCGTGACGAGGAGGACACCCCCTTCGTCCGTGGCCTCGAGCGTGTACGGCGCATACGACATCTGGAGCCGGGCGCCCGGCTCCAGCGGACCGGCCGCGCCGGCGGCGAAGGCCATGAGGACGCTGCCGGCCAGCGGCGCGAGCCGGGGGTGGATCCGCGCGCGCAGGGTCACGCCGTCGACGACCTCTTCGATCGTCTCGGTGGTCGGCGCGGCCGCCTGGCTCCGTTCGCCGATGGGAGCGCCGGCACCGCGACCGTCGGCGTCGAGCAGCTGTCGGTCCGCAGCGGTGACGGTGCCGTCTGTGGCCCGCGTGGCCCAGGCACCGAGGAACCGGCCGTCGGCGACCCGCGCCACCGTGCCCGTCGGCAGCGCGAGTAGCGGCACGAGGTGGGCGGCCGACTGCACGAGCAGCCCGGCGAGGACCTCGACCTCCTTGTTGCGCAGGAAGGACTTCTCGGCCGTGCGCACCAGCCAGCCGGAGTCGTCCTCCGAAGTGGACGCGCGCCGCACCAGGACGAGCTCGTCGGTCCGACCCTTTTCGACGACCGTCAGTGCCGCCTTGGTGAAGGTCACGCCCATCGCCATGTCTACCGGCGCACCATCGACGTCCGCGCGGCTGAGCACGTCCGCCTGGGCGGCCTCGATCCACAGCGCGAGCGTCAGGTCGTCGGTCGTGGCGTCGACGAAGTCTTCCGCCGCGTAGTCCGGCGCCGTGATCGCGAACTGCGTCTCCCGGTCCTGCCGCAGCTGCCAGAAGCCGAAGCCCACCATCGTCCGCAGCCTGTCCTCCGTGTTGCCCGCCTCGTGGTGGCGGCGGTAGCGGTCGACGACCGGCCGGGCGAAGGGAGCCACCTCACCCGCGCAGCGCAGCGTCGCCACGGTGCCACCACCGAGATCGACGGCAGGCTGCGGCTCGGGCTGGGTCGAGGGGAGCGGGAAGGTCGCCATGGCTCCATCCTTGTCCTCCCGCCGGCCGGCGGACAGGGGGAGCGCTCCCCCCTGTTGGCTGAAGTGCGACGGAGGAGCCTCGCAGCAGTCCGACGCCCGAGCGTTGTCGGTGCCCGCACCTAGTCTTGGCCTCGTCGGCGGAGGACGAAGGGGGAGTGACGTTGGGTGGGATGACGGACGGCCTGCGGAGCGGTCTGGGCACGGGCGAGCTGGCCGCGCTGGCGCAGCGGGTTCTGGACGAGTGGCGTCGCGGGCCGGCCACCCGGGCCGAGCAGCTGGAGGTCAGCGACTGCTGTGGCGACTGGGTCGGCTTCGAGCGGCCGGAGGACCGGGAGATGGCCGACCAGTGGCGCGAGGCCATGGCCGAGCGAGCGCGGGTCCAGGCGTTGCGTGTCGGCGGCGACGGCCCCGGGTGGCCGGGGGGCGAGATCCTTCCCGACGACGTCGTGACCGGCTGGCCCGGGTCCCGCACGCCGGATTGGTACTGGGTCACCCTGCTCTAGGACAATGACGGAGGGGCGAGGGTGGCTGAGGGCATGCGCCCCGTGGAGATCGTTTCGTTCTCCCGGGCGATTGACCGTTCAGGCTTTTGTTGAGGTTGCGCGTCTCCACGGTTCCCCGAGGAGGCGATACCCCATCCCAGCAGTGCTCCTTGCACGTCTTGCGGTGGACGAGCGGAGCGCCGGTCGAGGTGTTGGTCGCCAATTGCTCGTGCATGCCCTTCGGGGCTTCGTCACCGCGAGTCGGCAGGTTGGCTTCGAGATGGTGGTAGTTCACGCGTTCGACGTCGATGCGGTGACCTTCTACACCACGCACGGCTTCACACCCTTCGCCGACAACCCCATGCATCTATTCCTGACGACCAAAGAACTGCGTGCGACGTTCGATGGTCTGTAAGTCACTTGCCGTGTACATACAGAGTGCGTACGCTGAAGTGCTCAGGAGGCAGCCGATGACAACCAAGACAGAGCGCATCAACGTGCGCTGCAGCGAGGACTCGCTCAAGCTCCTGCGCGATGCCGCCGCACTCCAGGGGCAAGACCTGACGTCCTTCATCATGGGCGCGTCGCTGGAGCGCGCTCGCGCGGTGATGGCGGAGGAGCGAGTGCTACGGCTCTCGCCGGCTGAGCTGCTGCAGGTCGAGTCGGCACTCGAGTCGGAGGCTGGGGTCAATCCGCAGCTGGCGGCACTCGTGCGGGCAGTCCACGGAGTCCAGCACGTCTCGACGTAGGACGGCTCGTCCCGCATCGAGGGTGCGACAGTCGCTGAGCGCCTCAGGCAGGCCTTCGGCCCCAGCTCGCCCGACCGCGCGAATGGCAGCCAATGTGGGTGATGGTCGCGGGGCGGGTATCGAGGCTCCGCGCTGCGCTCGTCGCACCGCCCACGCAAACGTGGGACCCAGACCAGCGAGGTGGGCGAGCATCGTGTCGGCTCGCGACTGTATGAGCTCGTCCTCGACGAGCTGCTCTAGGCAGCGTGAACCGAGTCGTTGTGCGCGGGTGCAACTTCGCACGTAGGAGGTCCAGCCATGGAGTCGACTGGAAGCGACGCCCGAGCAGCTCCTCGCCGGGCTCGTCGCAGCGGGAGCGACATCTCCGCCGAGAGACGAGTCGAGCGAGTCCGAGAGATCGTTGACGCGATGCGGGACGCCTCGACAGATGCCGACCGCGAGGCCATGAGAGCCGATCTCGAGGCGATGTACGACGAGCACGGGCTCCCGCACTGAGGAGAGGGGCGGCGGTTCCGCCCGGTTGCTACGCCGTTGCCCCGCAGTACGGAGCAACGGCGTAGCGTCAGCGGACCGGCTGGAGGTCCGCTGTGCTGCCGCGGCGCACCTGCCGCAGTCGCGTCAGCGCGGTGGTCGCCGCCAGCGCAGCGAGCAAGTACATCGGGGCCGACGCGCCGAGGCTGTCCTCGTAGGTGTTGAGGACGAAGGGGAGGGCGAAGCCCGAGTAGGAGACGACGTAGAAGAGGCCGGTCGCCACGCCGCGGCTGGCGAGCGGTGCGAGACGCTCGACATCGCGCAGCCCCTGCCCGAGGCACAGGCCGTAGGCGCAGCCGAGGACCACCGAGCAGACGGCGAAGGTCGCCAGCCCCACCTGTGCGCCCGCGACCCCCGCGATGACGTAGCCGGTCGTCGCCAGTCCCGCCCCGACGGCGCCGAGGCCGCGCAACCCGCCGACACGACGCATCCCCACCTGGGCGAGCACGCCGGTGCCGAGCGACAGGACCGCGGCCACGGCTGGCAACAGGGGACCGGAGTACTGCTCGTCGATCCGCTCGGTGAGCACGATCATCGAGACGGTGACGCAGGCGAAGACCCACAGCGCCATCGGCAGCGACGCCGCCAGAGCCGGCCCCAGTCGTCGCTCGTCCGTCACGGGCGCCGCGGCACTGTCGTGGCCGTCGGCAGCGCGCCGCGCCGCGACCCGCGAGGGACCAGGGTCGGGCACCCGCAAGCAGAGCAGCGCGAAGACCGCCGTGAGCACCACGGGCACCGCGAAGGCGAGGTGGGCGCCGGTACGGCCCGACACCGCCCACGCGATGAGGGCCGTGGCCACGGGACCGACGGCGAAGCCGCTCGTCAGCACGACCCCGGCGCGGGCTGCTCCCTTCGTCTCGTCCTGGTCGGCCGCCCACGCTGTGCCCGCGCTGGCGACCATGCCGACGCCGAGCCCGACGACGAGGCGGCCGACGGTGACGCCGGGCAGCGTCGACCAGGCGAGCATGACGAGGTTGCCGAGGCCCGCGAGGGTCAGGCCGGTGACCACGACCGGGCGTCGGCCGTGCCGGTCGGACAGCCCCCCGCCGAGCAGCAGGCTCGGCAGCAGACCCAGGGCATACAGACCGAAGGCGGCGTCCAGCCCCGGCTTGGAGATGTGCGCGACCTCGGCGAGGACGGGCAGCATCGCCGCGAAGTGGTTGGTCGCCCACCCCGCCGACAGCAGTGCCACGAGCGTGATCCACGTGGTCGTGCCGGGCGCGGGCGTCGCGCCAGGTGCGCGCTCCGCGAGACGGTCCTGGCTCATGCCCCTCCTTCGACGGCGACCCGGGCCCGAGCCTAGAGGGCTGCGAGACGTCGCTGCGCCATGCCCTCAGGTGAGCGCGAGGACCAGCGCCAGCGAGGTCCCGGCGGCGATGAGCGTCGAGATCGTCGAGAGGGTGAGCACCTGAACCGGCAGCGGCCACAGGTCACGGGCGCGGATGCCCATGCCGAGGCCGTACATGCCGGCCGCGAGCAGCAGCGTCGTCAGCACGTCGGTGACCGACAGGACCCCCTGCGGCAGCAGGCCGCTCGTGCGGACCGCGACGGCGCCGACGAAGGCGACGATGAACCACGGGACCAGGGGAGCGGTCGCTCCCTTCGCCCCGGGGGTGGTGCGGGCGAGCACGACCGACAGCGGTGCGAGCAGGGCGACCCGGCCGAGCTTGACCGTCATGGCCAGCGCCACGGCGGAGGTGCCGATGAGCGAGCCCGCCGCGGCCACCTGCGCGACCTCGTGGATGCTCGCGCCGGCCCAGATCGCCGCCTGCTCATCGCTCAGACCGATGACCCCGGCGAGCCAGGGCACGACGACGATCATCGCCGAGCCATAGATCGTGACCATGGCGACGGCCAGGGCCACGTGCTGCTGCCTGGCCCGGACGGTGTCCTCGACGGCGGCGATGGCCGCGGCGCCGCAGATGGAGAAGCCGGTGGCGATGAGCATGACCAGTCCGTCCTCGAGGCCGAGTCGCCGACCGACGTACTGCGTGCCGGTGAAGGTCGCGAGCACCGTGGCCGCGATGACGACGAGCCCGCTCGGCCCGATCGAGACGATGTCGGCGAAGGGGAGGCGCAGCCCGAGCGCGGCCACGCCCAGCCGGAGGAGGAGCCGAGTGGCGGCGCCGTGATCGGCGATCGCCGGGTGGCTGCCCAGACGGCTGTTGACGACGGCGACGCCGATGACCAGGGCGATGAGCAGGGGGCCGAGCAGGGGGACCACCGTGCTCAGGGCGAGTGCCGCGCCCGCAGCCACGAGCGGCGGGGCGTAGGTGCGGCTCAGCACCGGAGCGTGGATGCCTCGGGCCAGGGTCTGCATGTCGACCACGCTGCCCGCACGGCCGCGCCTCCGGTAGACCCCGAGTGCAGCACGGGTCATAGTCTTGCCCTATGACTGACCTGCCCGACCTCGACATCGAGACCCTCCGGCTGGTCGTCGCCGTGGACGACACCGGGAGCCTGAGCGCGGCCGCTCGGGCGCGCGGGCTGAGCCAGCCGTCAGCGAGCGCCCGGGTGCGGGCCTTCGAGGCGCGCTGGCAGCTCACCCTCCTCGACCGCACCCCCCGAGGCTCGAGGCTGACCACCGACGGTCAGGCCGTCGTCGCCTGGGCACGGCAGGTGCTGCGCGAGGTCGACACGATGCGCTCGGGTCTGGCCTCGCTGCGCGGGGCCAGGCGGGGCGAGGTGAGCGTCGCCGCGAGCCTGACGATCGCCGAGCACATCCTGCCGCGCTGGCTCGGCGAGCTGCGCGAGCGGCTCGAGGTCCACCCGCAGCTGCACGTCGTCAACAGCGACCGGGTGGCCGACATGGTCCGCAGCCGGCTCGTCGACATCGGCTTCGTCGAGACGACGATGACGACCCCGGGTCTCGAGCACCGCGTCGTCGGCACCGACCGGCTCGTCGTCGTGGTGCCACCCGGTCACGCGTGGGCGCGCCGGCGCTCCCCGCTGACCGCGCCCGCACTCGGCGCTGCCGAGTGGGTGCTGCGCGAGGAGGGCAGCGGGACACGCAGCACCTTCGAGCGGGCGCTCGGGCAGCGGCCGACGGTGGCGCTGCAGGCGGGCTCGACCGCCGCGCTCCTCGGCGCGGTCCGCGCCGGCCTGGGGCCGGCGGTCGTGTCGGAGCGGGCCGTCGCCGCCGAGGTGGACACCGGAGGACTGGTCGTCGTGCCCACGCCCCTCGACCTCGACCGTCCACTGACAGCGGTGTGGCGCAAGGGTGCTCGAATGAGCACCGCGACGGCGACCCTGCTCGCCGTTGCCACGGACTCGGCGGGCTGAGCCCCCCTTCGTCCCCCGGCGACGGGTAGCGGCACCGTGGCGTAGGCGGCGCACCCCGCCCACGGTGGCCGGACCAGGACAGCACTGCGTGGGCTGCCCGGATCGCCGGCGGGCTCGTGGCCCTCCTCGTGTTCCTCCACCTCGCGCAGGGAGTCGTCGGCAGCCCTCAGATCGCCGCGGCGCAGGACGACGCCGCGAGATGGTCACCCGCCTCGAGACTGCGAGCTGCACCACGTCGACGAAACGGCCATGCCGTAGCGGTCGACGACCTGCGAGACTCGCGCGATGACGACCCCGCCCGACCTCGAGACCCTCATGTCATCGATCCGGCAGGGCCGGGTCCGCGTCGGCCCGCGCACGCGCGCGATCGCGCTGATCCTGCACGGCGGTCGTGCCGACGCGACCCAGCCCCGGCGCCATCGTGACGTCTCCTACCTGCGGATGCTCCCCTTCGTCACCGCGGTGACCCGGGCCGCCCGCGGCCGGGTCGCCCCCGTACTCGTGCACAACAGCGACGGGGGATGGGTCGCCCCCTCCGGAAGCGGCCTGCTCCAGACCCGCGAGATCGTCCGCCGCCTCCACGAGGAGCACGGTCGCCCCGTCGTCCTGCTCGGCCACTCCAGCGGTGGCTGGGCGGCGCTGCGCTGTGGCGGGCAGGACGCGGTGATCGGCAGCGTCGCCCTCGCACCCTGGGTGGGTGAGGACGAGACCTACGAGCACCTGCGCGATCGGGTCGTGCGGGTGATCCACGGCGAGGCCGACGCCGTGTGCAGCCCCCAACGCTCCCGGGAGCTCGTCGAGCGGCTGCGCGCCGAGGGCGCCGACGCGACCTGGGACGGTGTACCCGGTGGCGGCCACGCGCTGATGGACCGCCCGTGGAGGTGGCACCGGCTTGCTGCCGACGCCGTGCTCGACGTCGTCGAGCGACGCACCTGAGCACCACGACATGACGAAGGGGGCGGACCGGCCGGTCCGCCCCCTTCGCCGTCGTCGACTACCGGTCGAGGTCGACGTCACGCGTCTCCTTGGTGAGGATCCCGGTCACGAGCGTCAGGGCGACGACCGCGACGAGGTACCAGAGGAAGAGGTGGCGCTGGTCGTTGCTCGAGAAGTAGGTGAGCAAGGGGATACTCATCCCGCCGATCGTCGCGGAGGACGAGTACGCCCTGCTCGAGGTGCGTCGCGCCCTCGAGGTGACCTCCGTGCGGCTCGCCTGCTCGCGCCAGCGGCCCGAGCACGCCGAGCAGCTGTGCGCCCTGCGCCAGCGCCTCGCCGGCGACATCGGCTCCCTGCGCGACTACGCCGGTCTCGTGGGCGAGGTCCACCACCTCATCGCCTCGGCGGCCGGCAATGCCTATCTCTCCGATGCCATCGCCCCGCTGCAGTCGCTCTCCCGCCGCTACTGGTACCACCACGTGCGGGATGCCGCGTCGGAGATGGCGACGGGAGCCCGCCTCCTGCGCGGCATTGTCGACGCCGTCCTCGCCCGTGACCCCGAGCGCGCGGCGCGCGCCTCGATCGCGCTCAACAACTACCTCGTGGACTTCACCCACGCTGTCGCCGCGCCCCCGCGCCGACTCCCTCTCCTACGCCGACGCCTGATCCACGTCGGTCGAGGCGCGAGGCCGCAGGTGTCGAGCCACTCGCCGGACCGGTGGCACCGGGGGACTGGCCGTCGCGCGGACGACGCTCGAGCTCGAGCGCCCGCTGACGGCGGTGTGGCGTCGGGGGTGTGACCGCAGCGTCGCCTCCCTTCGCTCATGTCCGCGAGGTCCCCGTCATCGCGGCCCGTCGGAGTACCCTGCCCCCAGGGGATCGAAGGGGGACGCGATGTCGCGTTGGCAGTGGCTCACCGTGGTGGTCGTGACGGCCGTCGTGCTGGGTGGGGTCGGGGGTTATGTGCTCGTCGCACCACGGGGGCAGGTGCCCGTGCCGACGGCGCAGGCGACGCCGGAGGAGGTCGCCCAGGCGTGGATCGACGCTTCCAATGCCCGCGACCTCGACACGATGCGGGCGATCGTCTCCGAGGAGCGGGCGGAGCACTTCGTGCCGTCCTACGTCGACCTGCTGAGCCAGCGGGACCTCATCGTCGCCGAGGACAGCATCGGCAACGCCCGTGCCTACAACCGGACCGGCACCCGCCTCGGCGACTGGCGGCAGGTGCAGTACGTGCCGGTGCAGTTCCGGGTCCTCCAGTCCGACGGGTCCTTCTCCGCGACGAGTCGCACGAGCTGGGGCTATGTCTTCGCGCGCAACGGCGACGACGAGCGATGGCGCCTCGTCGACCAGGGCGTCGGCTGAGTCGCCCGACCTTTCGTCGACGCCGTCCTCGTGGCAGACTCCACCTAGACAACAAATTGACCATTGGAGTCGTCGACCATGCCTCACTCGTACCCGCACCTGCTCGAGCCGATCACCGTCGGGCGGACCACCCTGCGCAACCGGAGCCTCATGGGCTCGATGCACGTCGGCCTCGAGGAGCAGCCCGACGGCTTCGAGCGGATGGCCGCCTTCTACGCCGAGCGGGCGAAGGGGGGAGCCGGCCTCATCGTCACCGGCGGCATCGCCCCCAACGACGAGGGCGCCCCGCTGCCCGGGGGCAAGGCGCTGACGAGCGAGACCGACGTCGCCGACCACCGGCTGATCACCGACGCGGTCCACGCCGAGGGCGGCAGGATCGCGATGCAGATCCTGCACACGGGCCGCTACGCCTACCACCCGCAGATGGTCGCGCCGTCGCCGATCCAGGCGCCGATCAGCCGCTTCGTCCCGCGGGAGATGACCGAGGCCGACATCCAGCGCACCATCGACGACTACGCCAGGTGTGCGCGACTGGCCCAGCAGGCCGGCTACGACGGCGTCGAGATCATGGGCTCCGAGGGCTACCTCATCAACCAGTTCATCGTCACGCGCACCAACCAGCGCACGGACGACTGGGGCGGGTCCTACGCCAACCGCATGCGCTTCCCGATCGAGGTCATCCGCCGGGTGCGCGCCGCCGTCGGCGACGACTTCGTCCTCGTCTACCGCCTGTCGATGCTCGACCTCGTGCCCGACGGCTCGACCCACGACGAGGTCGTCGAGCTGGCCCGCGAGGTCGAGGCCGCCGGCGCCGACATCATCAACACCGGCATCGGGTGGCACGAGGCCCGCGTGCCCACGATCGCCACCCAGGTCCCGCGCGCCGCCTGGGCCGGCGTGACGAAGCGCCTCATGGGCGCCGTCACCGTCCCGCTCGTCGCGACCAACCGGATCAACACCCCCGAGGTCGCCGAGCAGCTCCTCGCCGACGGCTACGCCGACATGATCTCCATGGCCCGGCCCTTCCTCGCCGACCCCGAGCTGGTCAACAAGGCCGCCGCCGGTGCCCCCGAGACGATCAACACGTGCATCGGCTGCAACCAGGCGTGCCTCGACCACACCTTCGCCGGCAAGATCACCTCCTGCCTCGTCAACCCCCGCGCCTGCCACGAGACCGAGCTGGTCATCGGCCCGACCCGGCTGGCGAAGCGGATTGCCGTCGTCGGTGCCGGCCCGGCCGGCCTGGCCTTTGCGACGACCGCCGCCGAGCGCGGCCACCACGTCACGCTCTTCGACGCGGCCGACGACATCGGCGGTCAGCTCGACGTCGCGCGGCGCGTCCCGGGCAAGGAGGAGTTCAACGAGACCCTGCGCTACTTCCGGCACAAGCTCACCGACACCGGCGTCGACGTCAAGCTCGGCGCCCGTGTCGAGGCCGACGACCTCGAGGGCTACGACGAGGTCGCCATCGCCACCGGCGTCACCCCGCGCGTGCCCGAGCTGCCGGGCGTCGACCACGACAAGGTCGTCGGCTACCTCGACGTGCTGCGCGGCGGCGCCGAGGTGGGGGAGCGCGTTGCGATCCTCGGTGCCGGCGGCATCGGCTTCGACGTCGCTGCCTTCGTCACCGACCCCGGCGACGACGCGAGCCTCGACATCGCGGCCTTCCAGCAGACCTGGGGCATCGACGAGGCCGAGACCACGCCGGGTGGGCTGACCTCCCCTTCGCACCGGTCGGCAGCACGCGAGGTGACCCTCCTGCAGCGCAAGACCTCCAAGGTCGGTGCCGGCCTGGGTATGACGACGGGCTGGATCCACCGCACCGAGCTCAAGGCCCGCGGGGTGACCATGGTCCCGGGCGTCACCTACGAGCGCATCGACGACGCAGGTCTGCACGTGACCGTCGACGGCGCGCCGCAGGTGCTCGACGTCGACACGATCGTCCTGTGCACCGGGCAGGAGCCCAACCGCACCCTCCACGACGAGCTCCAGGCGAAGGGGGTCGCCGTGCACCTCATCGGCGGTGCCGACGTCGCCGCCGAGCTCGACGCCAAGCGAGCGATCGACCAGGGCACCCGCGTCGCCGCCGCGGTCTGACCGCATGACCACACCACCGCTGCGCTACGTCGCCATCGGCGACAGCCTGTCCGAGGGCATCGGCGACGAGCCGTGGCCCGACGGCACCCCGCGCGGCTGGACCGACCGGCTCGCCGAGCTGCTCGGCGCCCACCACGGTGAGGTCGACTACGCCAACCTCGCCGTGCGTGGGCAGCGTGCCCACGAGGTGCTCGCGACGCAGGTCGAGGCGGCGCTGGTGATGGAGCCCGACGTCGTCACGCTCACCGCGGGCATGAACGACCTGCTGCGCCCGCGCTTCGACCCCGACGTGCTGTGGGCGACGCTCGCCGAGATCGTCGCCCCCTTCACGGCGAAGGGGGCGCGTCTCGTCGTCGTGCCGATCCCCGACATCCGGTCGGTCTCGCCGGCCGGGCGGCTGCTCGCGCGGCGGCGGGTCCGGCTCAACGAGATCTACGCGTGGCTGTCGACGGAGCACGGGATGGAGCCGCCGGCGATGACGACCGGGACGGTCTTCGAGGACCGGCGGGCGTGGGCCGAGGACCGGCTGCACCTGTCGCCGCTCGGGCACGAGCGTCTGGCGATGGCCGCGGCGGACGCTCTCGGGGTGCCGGACGTCGGCGCGTGGGCCGCTGTGCCACACGGGGATCCGCCGCGGACCTCCCTTCGCTCCGAGGTGGCGTGGGCTCGCCGCCATCTCGGCCCCTGGGTCGGGCGCCGGCTCACCGGACGCTCGTCCGGTGACGGTGTCGTGGCCAAGCGGCCGGACCTCACCGGCTGGCGGCCGCCTGCTTGATCGCCTCGAAGCGCTCGCCCATCCGCGCCGCCAGGGCCTGCGAGGCCTTGAGCGGGCGGGTCATG
Source organism: Janibacter sp. FSL W8-0316 (assembly GCF_038004165.1). NCBI lineage: Bacteria > Bacillati > Actinomycetota > Actinomycetes > Micrococcales > Intrasporangiaceae > Janibacter > Janibacter sp. FSL W8-0316. The sequence continues at coordinate 167,162 of NZ_JBBOQX010000001.1, forward strand.
ACCATGAACTCGACGACCTTGCCCTCGTCGTCGAGGGTGAGGAAGTCGCAGCCGGTGATCTCGAGCCCGTCGACCTTCGCCTCGAAGACGTAGGCCTCCTCCGACCCGTCACGCAGCTGGCGCACGTAGCGGAAGTCCTCGAAGACCTCCACGACCTCGCGCAGGATCGCGCTCGTGATCGCCTTGCCGGGGTAGGGGGTGTGGGCGACCGGGCTGCGGAAGACGACGTCCTCCGCGAGCAGTGCGTCGACCGCGTCGAGGTCCTTGGCTTCAACTGCGTCTCGGAACATGCCGCCAACCTACTCAACAAAGTGAATAAGTGGAACCCTCGGTCCCTGAGAGGGAGGCCGCCCGCGGCCGACCGTCTCGAAGGGACGCCTACGATCGCCCCATGGCCCTCCAGGACGCGATCCTCACCGCTCTCGCCCACGACGAGTCGTCAGGCTACGACCTGGCCAAGGCCTTCGACGTGTCGGTGGCCAACTACTGGACCGCGAGCCCGCAGCAGCTCTACCGCGAGCTGGACAAGATGGAGGACGCCGGGCTGGTCACCGCGCGCACGGTCGCCCAGTCCAAGCGCCCGGACAAGCGGGTCTTCCGACTCACCGCCGCCGGCCGCAAGGCGCTGCGGGCGCACACCCTGCGCTCGCCCAAGCCCCTGGCGGTGCGCGACGAGATGCTCGTCCAGGTCGCCGCGCTCGAGTCCGGCGATCCCGAGGCGATCCGTGAGCACGTCGTCGAGCGGATGGAGGCCTTCGAGGCCAAGCTCGCGATCTACCACCTCGTCCAGGAGCGCACCCTCGCCGGCCGCAGCGAGGAGGAGTTCCTCGCCTCGGGCGAGCCGGTCGGCCAGTACCTCACGCTGCTGCGGGGGATCAGCTTCGAGGAGGAGAACCTGCGCTGGGGCCGTCGGGTGATCGCCGTCCTCGACGCCCGCTCCGACGCCTGACCCCCTTCGCATTGCCCTACGGCAATGCGCCGGTTTCCTGCATTGCCGTAGGGCAATGCGCGCTCGTTCCAGCATTGCCGTAGGGCAATGCAGCGTCTGGCCCGTGCTGTGGAGCAGCGGCGTAGCGCGACGAAGGGGGCAGCCCTCCGCTGGTCGAGGTGCGAGGCCGCCCGCCAACCGACACGTTGGTCGAGGTGCGAGGCCGCCCGCCAACCGTCACGTTGGTCGAGGTGCGAGGCCGCCCGCCAACCGTCACGTTGGTCGAGGCGCGAGGCCGCCCGCCAACCGTCACGTTGGTCGAGGTGCGAGGCCGCCCGCGGCCGAGCCTCGAGACCCGCCCGAGCCTCGAGACGCACCTCGACCACCGGGGTGGCCTCAGCCCTGCGAGCGCTCCTGCACGGCCTCGGCGGCCCGCTGCGCGGCCTGACCGACGGCGCTCGCACTCTGCGTCACCTGCCGCGCACCGCGCCGCGGGGCCGAGTCGCCACCGGACTGCAGCTGCGGCAGCAGCTGGGCCATGAGCAGCGTCGACAGCGCGGAGCTGTCGCCGGCACCGGCGTCGGTGTGGACGATGACCGGCCGCGGTGCGTCCTCGGCGAGGGTCGCGCCGACGTCGAGACGACGGCGGGCCAGCTCGTAGCCGAGCACCGCGCGGTTGTCGCGGTAGGCCGTGGCCAGCTGTTCCTGCGCCTTGGCCTCACCCTGTGCCGCAACGAGGTTGGTGCGGGCGCGGGTCTCGATCTCGTAGCGGATCTTCTGCGCCTCGGTCTCGCGCTCCTCGAGCATCTGGGCGACGTCCTTGCGGGCCTTGTTGAGCGAGGCCTGGACCTCGACGACCTTGGCGTCGCGCACCTTCTTCGACCGCTCGATCTCGAGCAGCAGGGTGTCGATGCGGCGCTTGCGGGTCAGCTCCCACTCCTTCTCGTAGGCCACGAGCTCCTTGGCGACCCGCTCACGCGTCGCGAGGTGCTCGCGGTACTGGTCGGGCAGCTGCACATCGGGGATGTTGCAGCCCATGATCTGCACGCCGTAGCGGGTCAGCTGGCGGTTGAGCAGCTCCTGCATGTCCTTGACGTCGCTGCCGCGCAGGTCGTAGGCCTGCTCGGTGCGCACCTGCCGGCTGCGCTGCCGGATCGCGTCCTGGACCGAGTTGCTCAGCACGAGGTCGAAGTTGCCCGCACCGATCGTCTGGACGAAGCGGATCGCGTCGACGATGCGGAAGCGTAGGAAGAACTCGATCGACTTCAGCGGCACGTTTTCGTGCGTCGGCGAGCTGAGCACCGGTGCGGTGTAAGGGATCTCGGTCGTCACGTCGACGACGTAGGCGACCCGCGCCCAGGGGTGCCACAGGTAGTGGCGACCCGGGGAGAGGCCGGGGCCGGTGATGGCACCGAACTTCGTCAGCACGCCGACGGTGCCCTCCTCGATCTCGACGATCGAGCTGCGCCACCACCACAGGGCCGACAGCAGGAAGGAGATGATCGCGACGAAGATCGCGAGGCCGCCCAGCGCGCCGTGGTCGGTCGCGGCGAGGAAGACGCCGCTGAAGAGCGCCCACACGCCGAACCAGATGAGCGAGGTCCAGCGCATGCCCCGCTTGTCCTTGGGGATGACGACCGGCACGAGCGAGCCGGAGTCGCCACCGCGCAGGTAGCGCGCGACGTCACCCCACCCGGAGACGACCTCCTTGATCGAGCTCATGCCCTGACCGCGGACCGCGCGGACCGCCTGCTCCATCGTCTGCTCACTCACTGCGCTCACCCTCCGTCGACATGTCGGTCACCTGGACGCGCGGGGCCGGGGCCACACGGGGGGCCGGCGGCGCCGGCGGGGCTGCGGGCCCGGGAGGAGCCGTGCCCGGCGGCGGGGGCGGCGGGTCCTCCCCTTCGTCCTGCAGGTCGGTCCGGGGGTTGGTGTCCTCCGGGAGCGAAGGGGGCGGGGCCGCCCCCTCGTCGACCGCACCGAGGGTCTCGGCCACGGCCTCATCGCTCACCGACTGGCGGATCTCGTCGAGGCGCTGCTCGCCCTCGGCGTCGAGCTCGGACTGCGAGATCGGCAGGATCTCGACGTCGGTCTCCTCGGGGGCCTGCAGCAGGTCCGTGATCTCGGACTCGCGCTCGGCAACCCGGCTGGCGATGTCGGCCTGGCGGGCGCGGATGGCCTCCATGTCCTCGGGGGTGAAGAGCTGGGCGGCCTGACCGCCGACGAGCTGGCGGGCGATCTGCAGGTAGTCGACGCCCTCGGACTCCTCGCCGACGCGCACGATCTGCGGTAGCGAGCCGGAGACGCCCTCCATCTTGTCGAGCATGTCCTGCTGGTAGCGGTAGTCGAGGATCTCGGGCGCGAGAGCCGCGCTCAGCGCGCGGATGTCGAGGGCCTGGGCCTCGAGGAGCGCGGCATTGGCGTTGGCCTCGGACTCCGACTCGACGAAGCGCTGGCGGGCCACGGCGTTGGCGCGGTTGGTCTCGCGCTCGAGCGCGGTGTCCATCTGGGCCTGGTAGCGCGCGATGTCGGCCTGGATCGCCGAGAGGTTTTCGTTGAGCGAGGCGAGGTCCTTGTTGAGGTCACCCTCGTTCTGCTCCTTCTTCAGCCCCAGCTCGTAGTCGTAGGTGTAGGCCTCCTTGGCCACCCGGATCATCTCCGGTGCCGCGAGGTCCATCCGGTACTCCTGCGCGGAGGGCTCGGCGTGGGTGATGTTGGCCGTCGTCAGCTCGACCGCGGGTGCGAACTGCGCGTTGAGCTGCTCGAGCAGACGCGCGGTGCTCTCGCCGACGAGGTCGTAGATGCCCGAGGCCTCCTGCTCGTAGATCAGCGAGCGCGTCGTCTCGGAGATGGCGTTGTTGAGCTTGTCCTGGAAGCCCTGCACGGCACCGAGGACGAAGACGAACTCGCGGGCGCTGACGATGCGGAACTGGAGGAAGAGGTCGACCGAGGCCTGCACGCCGGACTTCGTCGGGGCCGAGCGGATCGGCGCGTTGAAGGGGTACTCACGGGTGGTGTTGACGATGTAGGACACGCGCTTCCACGGGTTCCACAGCGTCACCCGACCCGGGCCCACCTCGGCCTCGACCTTGCCGAAGCGCGAGATCAGGGCGGTGCAGCCCTCGGGCACCATGACCATGCCCTGGCGCCACCACAGGAAGGCGGCGGCCAGCAGCACGAGCAGCCAGTAGTGCGGCCCGAAGACGGCGAAGCTCATCCCGAAGGGGATGAGCACGATGAGCCCGACGACGCCGAGCGCCGCGAGCGCCAGGACAGGCAGCATGGCCGTGAGGCGACCGCCCTTGGGCATGACCATCGGGGTGATGACGTGCACCGGGCCGGTCTGGCTCATCTCGTAGCGGCTGCGGCTGAGTGCCTCGGCCGCGTTGTCGAGGGAGACGTGCTCGGCGTTGATCCGGGTGCCGGCAGACCCCCCTTCCCCCCGGGCCGCGGGGAAGTCCCGCGCGTTGAGGTCGAAGCCGGCGCCCTGCGCCCGCTCCATGACCTGGTCGACGGCCCCACCCATGCCGGCCGCGTCCGCGACCTGCCGGGCAGCGTTCATGAACTGCTGCGCCCCTGTGCTCAACCCAATCCCCTTCGTGGTGCTGGTCTGCCGCGATCCTTTCACGCGGAGGCCAGCCCGGGGGAGGGGGAGCTCTCCCCACCTTCGCCCACGTTGGTCGAGGTGCGAGGAGCTCCGCGACGAGCCTCGAGACCTGGTGGGTGGCCTCGAAGGGCTACAGCTGCGTGTTGAGGTACCGCTGGACCTGGGCCACCGTCCGCGAGTTCCACCGGGTGGCGCCGTCACGGCTGATCCCGAGGTGGTCCTGCAGGGCCCGCATCGACGCGGCGTCCCGGCGCCCCGTCGTCGTGGCACCGATCCGCCACTGCAGCGAGCGGATCGTCGCCGTGTCCCACGTGCGCGTCACCGGCTTGCCGAGCCACCCCTGCAACCGCTCCGCGAAGTAGGGCGTGAAGGTGCCGGTCGGCGTCAGCCGCGTGCCGAGCATGCCGGCCTGGTCCTTGGCGCGCAGCACCCGCAGGGCCGCGGCGTCGACCTTGGCCCGGAAGGCGGGATCGCTCGCGGCCTTCGACCGCACCGCCGAGACCATCGCCGGGAGGCTGTCGGTCCTCGCCGTGAGCACCATGTCGCCGCCGGCCGAGATGAACTTCGTCGCCCGCTGCCCGGGAGTCCACGCCGCGAGCTGCTTGGCATTGCCGACGTCGTCGGTCATGACGATGCCGTCGAAGCCCATCCGCTGGCGCAGGATCGTCCCGATCACGGTGGGGGAGAAGAGCGCCGGCTGCGAGGCGTCGATCCGCGAGTAGTAGGCCGAGGACATCATGACGAAGGGGGTCCCCGCGTCCACGGCGTCGGCGAAGGGCCGCAGCACTCCCGACGTGCTCGTCGTGACGGTGTCGGTCACGCCGCTCGTGGTGTCGGTGTTGCCGCGCACCCGCCCCAGTCCCGGGAAGTGCTTGACCGTGGTCGCCACGCCCGCGCCCGACATGCCCGACCGGACGGCTCCTCCCTTCGTCGTGACGGTCGTGGTCAGCGGGCCGTACTCGCGGTCCCACCGACCGATGGGCTCGTTGGTGGACTTGTCGGTCGTCGGCACCGTGTCGAGGACCGGGGCGAGGTTGGTGTTGACGCCGGAGCGGGAGAGCTGCAGACCCCACGAGCGGGCCTGGCTGCGCAGCGTGGCCGTCGTCCACCGACCCTGGGTGAGCGCCGTCGGCATCGTCGAGTAGCCCGGCCCCCGCAGCACCTGGACGTTGCCGCCCTCCTGGTCAGCGGATACGAAGGCGGGCACCCGGGCGGTCACCGCCGTGGGCTCGGTGAGCCGCTGCACGCCCGTCGTCACTGAGCGGATGTGGTCGGCGCCGGCGGTGCTGCGCCCCATGAGGATGACGTTGCCGACGTGCTGCCGGCTGACGACCGACCGCAGCCCGGGGGAGACCGAGTCCGCGGGGGTCGCGACCATGAAGAGCTGTCCGATGCGCTGGTCCCGGGTCATCGCGGCGTGCACCTGCTCGGCCCGCGAGGCTGCCACCGACGAAGGGGGCGCCGCTCCCGCGGTCGGGGCGGCGGTGGCCGACGTCGCGGTGAGCGTGATGGTCGCGACGGCGCTGGTCAGGGCGAGGGTGCGCTTCACCCCTCCAGCGTGGCACTGATCGGGCCCTGTCGCTGGGCCATGACCTCGGTGGTCGAGGTGTGAGGAGCGCTAGCGGCGAGCCTCGAGACCCCGCCGCTGGGCCACGACCTCGGTGGTCGAGGTGTGAGGAGCGCTAGCGACGAGCCTCGAGACCCCGCCGCTGGGCCACGACCTCGGTGGTCGAGGTGTGAGGAGCGCTAGCGACGAGCCTCGAGACCCCGCCGCTGGGCCATGACCTCGGTGGTCGAGGTGTGAGGAGCGCTAGCGACGAGCCTCGAGACCCCGCCGCTGGGCCATGACCTCGGTGGTCGAGGTGTGAGGAGCGCTAGCGACGAGCCTCGAGACCCCGCCGCTGGGCCATGACCTCGGTGGTCGAGGTGTGAGGAGCGCTAGCGACGAGCCTCGAGACCCCGTCGCCGCACCGCCAGCGGCAGCGTCAGCAGCGCGAAGACCCCGGTCGCGGCGAGCGCGGTGGAGAAGTCCGCGGCGACCGCGATCGCACCGACGACCACCGAGCCGATGGCCGAGCCGAGGTCGAAGCCGACGTTCCAGATCGAGCTGGCCAGCCCGAGGTGCCGGCGGGTGACCGAGGCGAAGGAGATGAGGAGGGTGAGGTTCTGCAGCGCTCCGTAGGCGCTGCCGAGGAGCAGCGCGCCGAGCAGCAGGACCGGGACGGACTGGTCGTGGACGGCCCAGGCGATCGCGCCGACCCCGAGCACCGTGATGATGACGAAGGGGGCGACGAATCGCTCAGCACCGTGCCGGTCGGCGACGCCACCGATCCACCATCGGAAGATCGCCGCCATGAGCTCCATGAGAGCCAGCGCCGGGATGACGACCGCGGGGTCGCGCACCATCTGCGGGCCGAAGGTGAGGACCGCGCCGCCGGCGATGGTCACGCCGAGCAGCAGGACCATCGGTCGCAGCAGGGTGATCGCGGCGCGGGCGGTGCTCGGCCCGCCCGCGTCAGCGTCGTGGTCACCGGAGGAGGGGAAGTCGTCGAGGACGCGCCCGAGGGCGAAGGCTGCGGGGATCCCGAGCAGGGGAGCGGCGCCGATGGTGAAGACCGGCACGAAGTCGATCGTCTCCGCCACCCACGAGCCGAGGGGCAGCAGCACGACCTGGGGCCCGGCGATCGCCAGGCCGTAGGCACCGACGGCCTTGCCTCGGGTCTTGGGGTCGGACAGCTCTGCGACCGCCGCGCTGCCCGCGACGGTGAGGATGCCGAAGCCCACGCCGCGCACGGCGGACAGGGCGAGGACGGCGGGCAGGGCATCGCTCGCGATGAGCCCGAGCGACGGGGCGCCGAGCAGGGCGAGGCCGGCGGCGAGCGCTGGCCCCCAGCCGAAGCGGCGCAGCAGTCCGGGGACGGTGAACTGGGTGAGCACGGTGACGAGCAGCAGCACGCCGTTGACCAGACCGGCGCCGCCCTCGTCGGCGCCACCGTGCACCGCCCACAGGGGCGCCACGGGCATGAGGACGGCGAACCCGCTGAACCCCAGGAAGGTCGCCAGGAGGAGGGAGGGCATCCCTCGCGCGGTCCACACACTGCTCACTGGCAGCAGTCTCTCACCCTCACGTTGGTCGAGGTGCGAGGAGCTGTGCGACGAGCCTCGGGACCGCGGCCGTCTCCTCCTGGTCCCTCAGAGGCCGCCCGCGGCCATCTCGAAGGGGCCGGATCCACTCAGCTCTCGAGCATGCTCCCCGTCTCGAGGAAGCGCTCGTGCCAGGCCAGCGCCTCGCCGAGCAGGTGCGGGGTGTGCACGGCGTCTGGCCGGGCGGCCTGCGCGCGGGCGAGGTAGTCGTGCAGCGCGGGGCGGAAGGCGGGGTCGGCGCAGTGGTCGATGATCCGCGGCGCCCGCTTGCGCGGGGAGAGGCCGCGCAGGTCGGCCAGCCCGTGCTCGCTGACGATGATCTGCACGTCGTGCTCGGTGTGGTCGACGTGGCTTGCCATCGGGACGAAGGCGGAGACCTTGCCCCCCTTCGCCGTGGAGGGGGTGAGGAAGAAGTTGAGGAAGGCATTGCGGGTGAAGTCGCCGCTGCCGCCGATGCCGTTCATGATCTGGCTGCCGGCGATGTGCGTGGAGTTGACGTTGCCGTAGATGTCGGCCTCGATCATGCCGTTCATCGCGATGACGCCGAGGCGCCGGACGAGCTCGGGGTGGTTGGAGATCTCCTCGCTGCGCAGCAGGATCCGGCCCTTGTAGCTGCTGATGTTGGCGAGGAAGCGCTCGACGCCCACGTCGGAGAGGCCGAAGGAGGTCGCCGACGCGGCCCGCACGGTCCCGCTGTCGAGGAGGTCGAGCAGTCCGTCCTGGAGCACCTCGGTGAAGGCGACGAGGTCGGTGAACTCGCTGTCGTCCAGCCCCGCGAGCACGGCATTGGCGACATTGCCGACGCCGGACTGCAGCGGCAGGAGCGAAGGGGGCATCCGCCCGGCCCTCACCTCGTGCCGGAGGAAGTCGACGACGTGGCCGGCGATCGCCCGCGAGGTCTCGTCGGGCGGGGTGAAGGGGGAGTTGCGGTCCGGTCGGTCGGTCTCGACGACGGCCACGACCTTGGCCGGGTCGACCCGCAGGTAGGGGTCGCCGATCCGCTGCATCGGGTCGGTCAGCTGGATCGGGCGACGGTGCGGCGGCAGCTGGGTGCCGTAGTAGACGTCGTGGAAGCCCTCGAACTCGCGCGGCTGCCAGTGGTTGACCTCGAGGATCACCCGGTCGGCCTGGTCGAGCCAGGTCTTGTTGTTGCCGACCGAGCTGCTCGGCACGAGCAGGCCGTTGGGCAGGACCGCGGTGACCTCGACAACGGCGACGTCGAGGTTGCCGTAGAAGCCGAACCACATGTGCTGGGCGGAGTGGCTCAGGTGCGCGTCGACGTAGTCGACCTCGCCGGAGTTGATCAGGCTGCGCATCGTCGGGTCGGAGTTGTACGGCAGGCGGGAGGAGACTCCCTTCGCCTCGGCGAGGACACCGTCGGCATCGGGCGCGGTCGAGGCACCCGTCCACAGCCCGATGCGGAAGTCCTCGCCCCGAGCGTGCGCCGTGACGATCCGGTCGTGCAGAGCGGTCGGCAGCGCCTTGGGGTATCCGGCCCCGGTGAACCCGCTCATCCCGACGTTGTCGCCGGGGTGGATGAGCTGCGCCGCATCCTCGGCGGTGGTGACGCGGGTGGCGAGGACCGGGCAGGTGATGCGGCTCATGAGGCCATCGTGTCAGTGGCCCCTCACGACCTGGACAGAGCCGGTCTGCACGGCTCCACCCTGAAGGTTGTGTGTTGAACCGGTAGCCCTGGGAGCCGGCAGCACTGATGGGGGCCCGCCGGCTCCCAGGGCTACCGGTTGGACACAGGGCAAGCATGACGAAGGCCCCAGAGCCCCGGAATACCGGGGGTCTGGGGCCTTCGTCATGCTTGCCCTGTCGGCTCAGATGTCGAAGTACATCTCGAACTCGTGCGGGTGCGGGCGGACCTGGAGCGGGAGCACCTCGTTCTCGTACTTCCACTGGATCCAGGTGTCGATGAGGTCCTGGGTGAAGACGTCGCCCTCGAGCAGGAACTCGTGGTCGGCCTCGAGGGCCTTGAGCACCTCGGGGAGCGAGGTCGGGACCTGCTCGATGGCCTCGTGCTCCTCCGGGGGCAGCTCGTACAGGTCCTTGTCCACCGGCTCCGGGGGCTCGATGCGGTTCTTGATGCCGTCGAGGCCGGCCATCAGCTGCGCCGCGAAGCACAGGTAGGGGTTGCTCGACGGGTCCGGGATGCGGAACTCGACGCGCTTGGCCTTGGGGGAGTTGCCCGCGATCGGGATGCGGATGCAGGCCGAGCGGTTGCGGGCCGAATAGACGAGGTTGATCGGGGCCTCGAAGCCCGGGACCAGGCGGTGGTAGCTGTTGGCCGTCGGGTTGGTGAAGGCGAGCAGCGCGGGGGCGTGCTTGAGCAGACCACCGATGTACCAGCGGGCGATGTCGGACAGGCCGCCGTAGCCCTGCTCGTCGTAGAAGAGCGGCTCGCCGTCCTTCCACAGGGACTGGTGGGTGTGCATGCCCGAGCCGTTGTCGCCGAAGATCGGCTTCGGCATGAAGGTGGCCGTGCGGCCCTCCTGCCAGGCCGTGTTCTTGACGACGTACTTGAACTTCATGATGTCGTCGCCGGACTGGAGCAGGGTGTTGAACTTGTAGTTGATCTCCTGCTGACCCGCGGAGCCGACCTCGTGGTGGGCGCGCTCGACCTCGAGGCCGACGGTCTTCATATTCAGGCAGATCTTGTCGCGCAGGTCGGCGAAGTGGTCCACCGGCGGCACGGGGAAGTAGCCGCCCTTCATGGCCGTCTTGTAGCCCTGGTTGCCGCCCTCCTCCTTGCGACCGGAGTTCCACTTGGCCTCGATCGAGTCGACGAAGTAGTAGGAGCCCTGCGGCTGGGTGTCGAAGCGCACGTCGTCGAAGACGTAGAACTCGGCCTCGGCGCCGAAGTAGGCGGTGTCGGCGATGCCGGTCGACTTGAGGTAGGCCTCGGCCTTGGCCGCGACGTTGCGCGGGTCGCGGCTGTACTGCTCACCGGTGAAGGGGTCGACAATCGAGAAGTTGACGATGAGCGTCTTCTCCTCGCGGAAGGGGTCCAGGTAGGCGGTCTTGATGTCCGGGACGAGCTTCATGTCGGACTCGTGGATGGCCTGGAAGCCGCGGATCGAGGAGCCGTCGAACATCTGGCCCTCGGTGAAGAAGTCCTCGTCGATGGACTCGGCCGGCACGTTGAAGTGCTGCATGATGCCCGGCAGGTCGCAGAAGCGGATGTCGACGAACTTGACGTCCTCGGCCTTGATGAACTCAAGAACCTCGTCAGGGGAGCTGAACAAACCATCCTCCTGGGGTGGGGGCGGCGGGCCGCTCTGACCTGCCGCATCAACTGTTGGTGACGACTGTAGGCAGGGCCGGTTTCCCGACCATGACCCGAATGTTTCACCGGTGTTACGTGAGACTGGCGTCCCACGGGTTGAGACCAACCCTAGCGGTCGCGGGCCCCACGGTTCAGGAACGTCCACGACCGCCGCATAGGCTGCCCCGGTGAGCAGCAGCACCGGCCGTCCCGCCCCCACCCCGGACGAAGGGGGTGACCGCGCCCCGCTCGGGCGCCGCCTCGTCGCCATCGTGGTCGACTGGGTCGCCTGCCTGCTCATCACCCACGGCCTCATCGGCCGGGTCGTCGAGCTGTCGCCGGAGGCCTTCTCCTTCGCCCCGCTCGCCCTGCTCTTCCTGCTCAACCTCGCCGGTGCCACCCTGGGCGGTGCGACCTTCGGTCACCGGCTCCTCGGGCTGCGCGTGGTGCCGATGGTCGGGGAGTGGGTCACCCCCCTTCGTGCCGCCGTGCGGGCCGCCCTGCTGTGCCTGGCGATCCCGGCGATGATCGTCATCTCCGACGACGGCCGTGGCCTGCACGACCGCGCCGCCGGCACGCGGATCGTGCGCGCCTCCCGCTGAACCGCGACGGATGAGGGCTTCCTCATCTCCACTTCACGTTCACCTCACGACGGGCACCCACTGTTGTCCGCGTGACCACGACACCCCGGCGCCGCATCGCCTTCTACTCCCACGACACCCAGGGACTGGGACACATCCGGCGCAACCTCGCCCTCGCCGCCACCATGGTGGCGGCCGAACCGCGCACGGACGTCCTCGTCCTCACCGGTGCCCCACAGGCGACGTCGCTGCCGCTGCCGCCCAACACCGAGGTCGTCACCGTCCCGACCGTGGCCAAGGACGGCGAAGGGGGTTACGCCGCAGGGACCTTCGCCATGGACCTGTCCGCGGTGCTCGCCCTGCGCTCCGACCTGATCACCTCGGCGCTCGTGGCCTTCGCCCCTGACGTCGTCGTCGTCGACAAGGTGGCCCGCGGCCTCGACGGGGAGCTCGAGCAGGCGCTCGAGGCGCTGCACGACGTGCGCGGCCACACGACGGGGGAGCGACCGCGCATCGTCCTCGGCCTGCGTGACGTCCTCGACGACCCGCTGACCGCGATCCGTGAATGGCGCGAGGCGCGCACGACCCAGGCGATCCGCGACCACTACGCCGAGGTCTGGGTCTATGGCGACCGGTCGGTCGTCGACGTCGTCGCCGACTACGACCTGCCGCGCGCCGTCGCCGCCAAGATCCGCTACACCGGCTATCTCGCCGAGGGCCGCAGGGAGGGGCTGCTCGCCCCGCGCGACGAGCCGAAGCGGCGTCCGGTCCCCAGGCCCTACGTGCTGTGCATGGTCGGCGGCGGGCAGGACGGCTACGACACCGCGCTCGCCTTCGCCCGGGCCGGCTACCCCGACGGGCACACCGGTGTCATCGTCACCGGCCCCTACATGCAGCCCTCGCTGCGCCGCCGGCTCACCGCGATCGCCGCCGAGCGGGACGACCTGCTCGTGCGTGACTTCGTCACCAACACCCTCGACCTCATCGGCGGCGCCGAGGCCGTCGTGTCCATGGGCGGCTACAACACCGTCTGCGAGGTCCTCGCGGAGCAGGTGCCCGCTCTCGTCGTGCCGCGCGTCCGGCCCCGGCAGGAGCAGCTCGTGCGCGCCCGGCGACTGCACGACCTCGGCCTCGTCGACACCATCCACCCCGACGACGTCACCCCCGAGCAGCTCGGCGCCTGGCTGACCGCCGCGGTGACCTCGAGCTCCACCCGCGACCACGACGCGGTCGCCCTCGACGGGCTGCGTCGCGTCCCCGACCTCGTCGCCGGGCTCCAGCCCGCCACGGCACCCCACCTCGACGACCTGCAGGAGATGGCCAGCTGATGACCACGACACCCGCCCCCCGCGTTGGCTACGTGCTGAAGATGTACCCGCGATTCTCCGAGACCTTCATCGTCCACGAGATCCTCCAGCAGGAGGCCGCGGGCACCCACGTCGAGGTCTTCTCCCTTCGCCTGCCGATCGACGGTCGCTTCCACGAGGCCCTCGCGCACGTGCAGGCGCCGGTCACCTATCTCTCCCGGGAGCACAAGGCGAGCCTCTTCTGGTCCGCGCTGCAGGAGGCCGCGCGTGACGTGCCGACGGTCGCCGACCACCTCGACGAGCTGCTCGCCGCGCCGGAGGACGTCGCCCTGGCCGCCGTCGAGCTCGCCGGTGCGGTGCGGCGCTCGCGCCTGGAGCACCTGCACGCCCACTTCGGCTCGATCGCCGCCGACGTCGCTCGTCTGGCCGCCCGGCTCACCGGCGTCACGTGGTCCTTCACCGCCCACGCCAAGGACATCTTCCACGACGAGGTCGACCACGCCTCGCTGGCGACGAAGTTGCGCGAGGCGCACACGACGGTGACCGTCAGCGAGTTCAACCGCACCCACCTGCGCTCCACCTTCGGTGCCGACGCGGACCGCGTGGTCCGGCTGTACAACAGCGTCGACCTGACGGCCTTCCCCTTCGCAGCGAAGGGGGAGACCCCCGGCCCCTCCCGCATCGCCGCGGTGGGTCGCCTCGTCGAGAAGAAGGGCTTCGGCGACCTGCTCACCGCCGTGGCCCGACTCGTCGCCGTGGGCCGTGACGTCCGCGTGGACCTCGTCGGCACCGGCCCGCTCGAGGCGACCCTGCGCCAGCAGGTCGGCGAGCTCGGGCTGGACGAGGTGGTGACGATGCACGGGGCGCTGCCGCAGTCGCGGGTGCGCGATATCGTCGCTGCCGCAGACGTCTTCGCCGCGCCCTGCGTCATCGGTGAGGACGGCAACCGCGACGGCCTGCCGACCGTGCTGCTCGAGGCGCTCGCCCTGGGCACGCCGGCGGTCTCGACGCCTGTCACGGGCATCCCCGAGATCGTGCGTCACGAGGAGACCGGGCTGCTCGTGCCGGAGAGCGACCCCGCCGCCCTCGCCGATGCCATCGCCGCGACCCTCGACGACCCCGACGCGGCCGCCGGGCGGGCCCGCGCGGCCAGGGCCCTGCTCGAGGCCGACTTCGACTTCCGCGACCACGCGCGTGAGCTGCAGGTGATCTTCGCCGCCGCCATCGCCTCCCAGGGAGACCGCACGACCGAGGGAGACCGCATTGCCGTAGGGCAATGCGCTGATGGGGGCCAGGGAGACCGCATTGCCGTAGGGCAATGCGCTGGTGGGGGCGGGAGGGCCGTGGCATGAAGCGCGTCGCATACGTCTCCACCGACCCGGGCGTCCCCGTCTTCGGGAGCAAGGGCGCCTCGGTCCACGTCCAGGCGGTCGTGCGCGAGCTCCTCCGCCGCGGCACCGAGGTGCACCTCGTAGCCACACGCCTCGGTGGTGACCTGCCCCGGGGGCTGCAGGGTGTCGTCGTCCACGAGCTGCCGCGGATCACCGGCACCCCGGGCCGCGAGCGTGAGGAGTCCGCCCGACGGTCCGCACGCGCCGCTGCCGACGTCCTCGCCCGGGTGCACTCCGACACCCCACTCGACCTCGTCATGGAGCGCTACTCGCTGTGGTCCGACGCCGCGATGACCTGGGCCCGGGCCTTCGACGTCCCCGGTGTCCTCGAGGTCAACTCGCCGCTCGTCGACGAGCAGGCGCAGCACCGGGTGCTCGCCGACCGGGTCGGCGCCGAGGCCATGGCCCGGCGGGCCTTCGACGCGGCCGACTCCGTCATCGCGGTGTCCGAGCCGGTCGCCCGCTGGGTGCTCGACCGCACCGACAACCGCAACGTCACCGTCGTGCCCAACGGCGTCGACACCCGCTACATCCGGCCGGGTCTCGAGGGTCGGCCGCAGGCGGCCTCCCACCTCCACCAGCGTGGGGAGCCGCGGGCGGCCTCCCACCTCGACCAGCGTGGGGAGCCGCGGGCGGCCTCCCACCTCGACCAGCGTGGGGAGTCGCGGGCGGCCTCCCACCTCGACCAGCGTGGGGCGCCGCGGGCGGCCTCCCACCTCGACCAGCGTGGGGAGCCGCGGGCGGCCTCCCACCTCGACCAGCGTGGGGAGCCGCGGGCGGCCTCCCACCTCGACCAGCAGGCCCCCTTCGTCATCGGCTTCGTCGGCACGCTCAAGCCCTGGCACGGGGTCGAGGTGCTCGTCGAGGCCTTCGCCCGGCTCGCCCGGACCGACGACGGGACGCGGCTGCGGCTCGTCGGCGACGGCCCGCAGCGGGCGGCGATCGCGGCGCAGGCCGAGCGCCTGGGTGTCGCCGACCGGGTCGACCTCGTCGGTGCCGTCGCCCCCGAGCGGATGCCCGAGGAACTCGCCCGGATGGACCTGGCCGTCGCGCCCTACCCGCAGCTGCCGGACTTCTACTTCTCCCCGCTCAAGCTCTACGAGTACCTCGCGGCCGGCCTGCCCGTCGTCGCCAGCGACATCGGCCCCGTCGGCGAGGTGCTCGACGGAGGGCACCTCGGTGTGCTCGTCACGCCCGGGGACATGACCGAGCTCGCGGCCGCGCTCGCCGGGCTGCGCAGCGACGCCGCGCTCCGCGCCGAGCTGGGCGACCTCGGTCGCCGGGCGGCCGTGAGCCGGCACGACTGGAGCCTGGTCGTCGCCCGGATCCTCACCACGGTGCCGGTGCGACCCCCTTCGCTCGCCGACGACCTGCTCGGGCGGAGCGCATGACCGCTCCCGTCCTGCCCAAGCCCCGCAAGCCGCAGGGCATCCGCGAGGCGGTCCCCGGGCTGCGTCGGCTCGTCCCGCACGTGCGACCGCACCTGCGGCGCCAGCGCACGCTCATCGCCGGCGGCGGCGTCGCGATGGCCCTCGAGGTCGTCATGCGGCTGCTCGAGCCGTGGCCGATGAAGTTCGTCATCGACGGCGTCATCGGCCACCTCGGTGCCGACCTGTCGCAGGACCAGCCCGACAACCTCCAGCAGGTCCTCGTGCTCGCCTGCCTCGGGCTGCTCGTCGTCGTGCTGCTGCGCGCCCTCGCCAGCTATGCGATGACGGTCTGCTTCGCGCTCGCCGGCAACCGGCTGCTCACCTCGGTGCGCGCCGACGCCTTCGCCCACCTGCAGCGGCTCTCCCTGGGGTTCCACGACCGGGCCCGCACCGGTGACCTCGTGCAGCGGATCACGAGCGACGTCGGCCGGCTCAAGGAGGTGGCCGTCACCGCGGCCCTGCCGCTCGTCGGCAATCTCGCGACCCTCGCCGCGATGCTCGTCGTCGTCCTCGTGCTCGACTGGCAGCTCGCGCTGTGCATGCTCGTCGTCTTCCCGGTCTTCCTGCTCACGGGCCGCACCGCGACCAGTCGCATCCACACCGTCTCGCGCAAGCAGCGCAAGGCGGAGGGTCACCTGGCGACGCTCGCGACGGAGACCCTCTCGTCGATGAAGGTCGTGCAGGCCTACACCCTCGAGCCCGAGATGCAGTCGCGCTTCGCCTCGGACAACGTCAAGACGCTCAAGGACGGGGTCAAGGCCAAGAAGCTGTCGGCCGGCCTCGAGCGCTCCACCGACGTGCTCGTCGGCGTGGCGACCGCGCTCGTGCTCTACGTCGGCGCCCAGCGCGTCCTCGCGGGCGCGCTCACCCCCGGCGAGCTCGTCGTCTTCGTCACCTACCTCAAGGCGGCCTTCAAGCCGATGCGGGACCTCGCGAAGTACACCGGGCGCATCGCCCAGGCGGCCGCGTCCGCGGAGCGGGTCGTCGACCTGCTCGAGCAGGAGCCCCGCGTGCGCGACGCGTCCTGGGCCCGTTCCGGGCGCCGGCTGCGCGGCCACGTCGAGCTCGAGGACGTCTGGCTGTCCTACGTGCCCGGTCACGCCGTGCTGCGCGGGGTCGACCTGCGGGTGGCCGCGGGGGAGAGGGTGGCGGTCGTCGGCCCGTCCGGCGCCGGCAAGTCCTCGCTCGCCGGCCTGCTGCTGCGCATGCAGGACCCCGACTCGGGCACGGTGCGCCTCGACGGCTGGGACCTGCGCGACCTCACGGTCCACGACGTGCGCAGCCAGGTCGCGATGGTCCTGCAGGAGAGCCTGCTCTTCGCCACGAGCATCCGCGACAACATCGCCATGGGCGCTCCCGGCGGGGCGGGGTCGGTGACCGACGAGCAGGTCGTCGAGGCGGCGCGGGTCGCCGGTGCGCACGAGTTCATCACCGCCCTGCCGCAGGGCTACGACACCGTCGTCTCCGAGCGCGGCACGACCCTCTCGGGTGGGCAGCGACAGCGGATCGCCATCGCCCGGGCCGTCGTCAGGGACGCGCCCGTCGTCGTCCTCGACGAGGCGACGACCGGCCTCGACGGGGCCACCGAGGAGGAGGTCACCGCCGCCCTCGACCGGCTCACCGCCGGGCGCACGACGATCGTCATCACCCACGATCTCGACGCGGCCCGCGCCGCCGACCGGGTGCTGTGGATCGACGGTGGCCGGGTCGCCGACTCGGGCCGCCCCGACGAGGTCCTCGCCCGGCACGCCGACGAGCTGGAGGAGGTGGCGAGCGGTGCCCGCCCATGACGCCCACGAGCTGCTCGCTGCGCACGACCCGGCGGTGGGCTCCCTTCGCCTGCTGCTGGGGACCGGACTGGCGGAGCGTCTCGGTGCCCCGGTGACCCGCGGCTACCTGCGCTACAAGCCGGGGACGAGCGCGACCGCGCTGCTCGACGTCGACGGCCGGTCGGCCATCGGCTATGCCTGGGGCCCGGCGCGTGAGGAGAAGCGGCACAAGGCGGTCCGCCGGGTCACCGCCGAGGACGTGCTCCTCGACGACCCCGCCGCGGGTCTGCTCGTCGTCGACGCGCGCACCGACCGGCACCTCAAGGCGCTGCGCACCCGCGTCCGCGCCTGGCCGGGCGGCACCTACACGCTGTCCCACAAGCCGGCCCGCCGCTGGGTGGGGCGCAGCGGTCCCCGCGTCCTGCGGGTCTACGCCAGGAGCGGGTACGCGCGGGCGCTCGCCGGCCACGCCGCCGTGCTCGCCGACGGTGGCGGCGGCTTGGGGTTTCGCCTGCCGCAGGTGCTCGAGCGCGACGACGCCGGGCTGATCGTGCTGCGGCACCTGCCCGGCAGCACCCTCGGCGCGCCGGTGGGCGAGCCGGCGCTGCGTCGCCTCGGTGCCTGCCTCGGCGCCTTCCACACGAAGGGGGTGGACCGCGCGGCTCCGTGCGTCGAGCCGCCGTCGGGCACCCATCGCGCGCTGCGTGCGCTGGAGCCCGTCCTGCCGGGTGCCGCCGACGCCGCTGCCGACATCGAGTCGACCGCGCGCGGCTCCCTTCGCCCGGGGCCGGTGGGGCTCGTCCACGGAGACCTCTCGCTCGACCAGGTGGTGGCCGACGGTCACGACCTCGGGCTCATCGACCTCGACCGGGCCGGCCGAGGCAACCCGCTCGACGACATCGCGAGCCTGCTCGCCGTGCTCGTCCTCGACCGCCTGTCGGACGGACTCTGCGCGCAGGCGGCACCGGGTGTGGTGACGCGGGCCGCCGCACCCCTTGTCGCCGGACACGCGGCGACGGGGCCGACCGGTCTCGGCGACGACCTCGGGCCGCGGATCGCCCTGCAGCTGCTGGCCCGAGCGCTGGAGCCCTTCCGCGCCGGTCACCCGATGTGGCCGGAGCTGACCGCCCAGGTGCTGGGGGCCGCGGAGGAGCTGGGGAGGTGGCGGTGGTGAGCACGGACTTCGCCGAGGTCGTCGCCGGCTGCTCCGACCTCGGGCTGGAGCTCGAGCGGGCTCACCCGCGGCCCGACCGGCTGCACCTCGATCTGCGTGAGGCCGGTCGACGCGTGATCGGTCAGTGGCTGCCCGACGGCGCTGCGGCCGCGCGCACGGCTGATGTGACGCAGGCGGTGGCGCCCGGCCTGGTCGAGAGGCGGGGCGAGCACTTCGTCCTGCAGCACGGGGGCGCGGACGCTCGTCTGGTCTCGCTCGCCCGGCTCGTCGCCGGCGGCGCCGAGCTCGTCGTGCACCGGCCGGAGCGGCGGGCGGTGGTGCGGGGGGAGTCGGCCGCGGGACCGGTGTGGACCAAGGCGGTGCGCCCGCGGCGGGCCGGTGATCTCGTGCGGCGCATGCAGGTGGCCGCCGACGTGCCGGGACTGCGGGCCCCGGTCGTCACGGGATGGGACGAGGAGTGCGGCACGATCACGCTGAGCCACCTGCCGGGGCGCACCCTGCACGACCTGCTGCACGGCCCGGTGGTCGACGGGCCGGCCGCCGATGTGGCCGAGCCGGTCGGCGAGGCGGTGGGCGTGGCGGTCGGTGAGTCCGTGCGCGGGCTCCACGACGCCGGCGAGGTCGACGGGGTCGCCGGGCACGACCTCGGCGCGGAGGTCGACGCCACCCGCGGCCTGCTCGATCTCGCCCGTCACCATCGCGCGCTGCCGGTAGGTCGACTCGAGGCCCTCCACCAGGACGCGGCCCGCGCTGCCGCCGTCGTCGTCGGTGCGGGCTGGGTCGGCCGCCGCAGCCTGCTCCACCGCGACCTGCACGACAAGCAGCTGCTCGTCGACGTCGGCGCCGACGGGGCGCTCGACGTGGGGATGCTCGACGTCGACACCCTCGGGCTCGGGGACCCGGCGCTCGACCTGGGCAACCTCCTGGCCCACCTCGACCTGCGGGTCGAGCAGGGCTGGACCGACCGGGGGAGTGCCCGTGACGTCGAGGCCGGGGTGCTCGCCGGCTATCGACCCGACGAGCGCACCACGCAGGCGGCGGCTGGCTATCGCGCACTCACCCGAGCACGGCTGCGGGCGCTCTACGCCTTCCGGCCGGCGGACCTGCCGACCGGCTGGTGACCCGCCGGTGACCCGCCGGTGACCCGTCGAGGGGATCAGCCGTCGAAGTAGGTCTGCGCCACCCGCGACAGGTCGAGCAGGTCGCTCGTGCCGGCGAGCTCGCGCGCCGAGTGCATCGACAGGATCGGGATGCCGACGTCGACGGTGCGGATGCCCAGTCGGGTCGCGGTGATCGGGCCGATGGTCGACCCGCACGGGACGGTGTTGTTGGAGACGAAGTCCTGGCTCGTCACACCGGCGTCGGCGCACCAGCCGCGCCACGCCGCGGAGCCGACGCCGTCGCTCGCGTAGCGCTGGTTGGCGTTGAGCTTGAGGATCGGACCGGAGCCGAGGACCGGACGCACCTGCGGGTCGTGCTTCTCGGGGTAGTTGGGGTGCACCGAGTGGCCCACGTCGCTGGAGACGCACCACGAGGAGGCCAGCGCCTGCATCCGCTCACCACGGTCGGCACCCAGGGCGAGACCGATGCGCTCGAGGACCTCCTCGAGGAAGGGACCGCCCGCACCGGAGCGGGTCGCGGAGCCGACCTCCTCGTGGTCGAAGACCGCGAGCATCGGGATGTGGTCTGCGGCGAGGTCGTCGCCGATCCGGGCCATGGCGACGGTGCCGGCGTGCACGCTCGCCAGGTCGTCGAGGCGGCCGGCGGCGAAGAAGACGTCGTCCTTGCCGAAGACGGCGCCGCGGGCGCTGTCGGCGGTCACGAGGTCGTAGCCCCGGACCCGTGAGGCGTCGACACCGGAGGTGGCGGACAGCTCGGCGAGCAGGTCGGCGGACTCGGTGGCGCCCACGCCCCACACCGGCTGGGTCTGCGTCTGCTTGTCGAGCGCGAAGCGCTCGTTGGCCTGGCGGTCGAGGTGGATCGCCAGCTGGGGCAGCCGCAGCAGCGGGCCGGAGTCGGCGAGCACGACGGTGCCGTCGTCGAGGACGAGGCGGCCGGCCAGACGCAGCTCGCGGTCGAGCCAGGAGTTGAGCAGTGGCCCGCCGTAGACCTCCACGCCCGCCTGCAGCCACCCGAGGCGGCCGGTCGTGGGCTGCGGCTTGAGCTTGAAGCCGGGGGAGTCGCTGTGGGCGCCGAAGATGCGCACCGGGGTCGTCTCCGTCGCTGAGGTCGGCACGACCCAGGCGATGACCGCCCCCTCGCGCACGACGAGGTAGCGCCCGGGGGCCTGCGGCCACGCATCCGTCTCGAGGAGAGCGGTGAAGCCGGCGTCCTCGAGGCGTCGGGCCACCTCAGCGGCCGCGTGGTAGCTCGACGGGGAGGCGTCGACGAAGGCGGCGAGGTCCTCGGCGTGGGCGGTGGCGGTCACGAGTGGTCTCCCGAGGGTCGACGGTGGTGGCGCCGCGGGCCGGCGCCGCGGGTGGGTCAGCGGCCGCGCAGGGCGCTGCGGTTCATCCGGGCCCGGCTCGGGTCGACCCCGGCCGGGACGCCCTGACGGATGCCGGGGAGGGACTTCAGCCGCTTGTTGACGACCGACATCTCCTCCTTGGACAGCGCCGGGCGCAGCTTGGTCAGCGTCATGCGGATCTTGCGCGGGGGCAGCTCGCCCTCACCGGTGCCGACGATGAAGGTGTGCACGGGGACGCCGGGGGCGACCCGCGAGACCTTCTTGGTCTCCTTGACGAAGAGCTTGTCGACCCGGTGCTTGGGCCCCTCGCCGAGCAGGACGATGCCCGGGCGACCGAGGGCGCGGAAGACCACGGCGGCGGTGTTGATCTCGCTGGGCTTCGTCGCGTCGGCGGCGACCGGCTCCTGGTCGTAGTACCAGCCGCGACGCAGCGCCGACAGGCCGCCGATGGAGGCGCCACGCTGGCCCTCCATCTGGGCGAAGGCCGCGCGCTCACCGCGACGGGAGAGCACGATCATCGCCGCGAGCAGCGCGAAGGGGATCGCCACGATCAGGGCGAGGATGACGTGGCCGACGAGCAGGCCGATGAGCGTGCCGACGCCGAGCACGACGACGAAGGCGAGGAGCATCCACAGGGTGACCTGGGGGTCGATCGCCTTGATCGTCTTGTAGACCGAGGCGATCCGCTTGAAGGGGTTCTCGCGCTTCGGCTTGGCGGGCTGGTCGCTCTTCTTGGCCATGAGGAGAGAGTCTAGTTGCTCTCGCTGGATGCCCCGGTCAGCCCTCGGTGCCGGTGGCCGGCTGGTCGAGGATCGCCTGGGCGCGCGACGTGGCGACGAGCGCGGCCGCCTCCTGGCGGGCCGGCTCGTCGATGGCCTCGGCGAGGTGCGAGAGGTGCTCGGGGATCGGCCGACCCCACTTGCGCATCGCGGTCGCGTAGAGCCGTCCGGCACGGTAGCTCGAGCGCACGAGCGGCCCGGCCATGACGCCCTTGAAGCCGATCTCCTCGGCGAGCTCGCTCCAGTGGACGAACTCCTCGGGCTTGACCCACCGGTCGATCGGGTGGTGCAGCTTGGAGGGGCGCAGGTACTGGGTGATCGTGAGGATGTCGCAGCCCGCCTCGTGCAGGTCGCGGATCGCCTCCTCGATCTCGTGGTCCTCCTCGCCCATCCCGAGGATGAGGTTGGACTTGGTGACCAGCTCGGCCTCGCGGGCCATCGACAGCACCTTGAGCGACTTCTCGTAGGTGAAGGCGGGCCGGATCTTGCGGAAGATGCGCGGCACCGTCTCGAGGTTGTGCGCGAAGACCTCGGGCCGGGCGTCGAAGACCTGGCCGACGAGCTCCGGCTTGGCGCCGAAGTCGGGCGGGAGGATCTCGACGCCGGTGTTGGGGTTGAGGGCGTGGATCTGGCGGATCGTCTCGGCGTAGAGCGCGGCGGCACCGTCGGGCTGGTCGTCGCGGGCGACGCCCGTGACGGTGGAGTAGCGCAGGCCCATCTCCTGGACGGACTCGGCGACGCGGCGCGGCTCGTCCATGTCGAGGCTCGTCGGGCGGCCGGTCGCGATGTCGCAGAAGTCGCAGCGCCGGGTGCACACGTCACCGCCGATGAGGAAGGTCGCCTCGCGGTCCTCCCAGCACTCGAAGATGTTGGGGCAGCCGGCCTCCTGGCAGACCGTGTGCAGGCCGGCGCCACTGACGCGGCCACGCATCTGGTTGTACTCGGGGCCCATCTTGGCGGTGGTCCGGATCCACTCCGGCTTGCGCTCGATCGGGGTCTCGGCGTTGCGCGCCTCGACGCGCAGCAGACGACGTCCTTCGGGTGCGACGGTCACGCAGCTCTCCTGGCAATCTCGGTGACCCCGGTGGTGTCCGGAGTCACTCCAGACTACGCCTCCACCCGCTGTGCCGATGCAGCCCCCGTGGTCAGGGGCAGGTCCTCGGTCATCACCTCGAGCAGGTGGGCCCTGGCCGAAGGGAGGATGTCGGCCACCGTGATCTCGCGACCGGTCCCGAGGGCCAGTGTGGAGACGTCGGCATCGGGGATGCCGCAGGGGACGATCGTCTGCGTCCACGACAGGTCGCAGTCGACGTTGAGGCTGAAGCCGTGCATGGCGACGTCGCGCGAGACGCGGATGCCGATCTGGCCGAGCTTGCGGTCGCGAGCACCGTCGGTGCCGGGCACCCAGATGCCCGAGCGCCCCGGTACCCGGGTCGCGGTGACGCCGACGTCGGCGGCGACCCGGATCATCATCTCCTCGAGACGGCGCACGTGGGCGATGACGTCACGCCGGCCCGGCAGGTGGGCGATCGGGTAGCCGACGAGCTGGCCGGGGCCATGCCAGGTGATCTTGCCGCCGCGGTCGACGTCGATGACCGGCGTGCCGTCCATCGGTCGCTCGTGGGGCTCGGTGCGCTTGCCGGCGGTGTAGACGGCCGTGTGCTCGAGCAGCAGGGTCGTGTCCTCGAGCTCGCCGGCGACGACGGCCGCATGGACCCGCTTCTGGTGCTCCCACGCGGTCAGGTAGTCGACGGTGTCTGGCGCGAAGCCGAGCTCCTCGAAACGCATGGCCGCCAGCCTACGCCGCGGCACCCTGTGGAAATCTCTGCGGCCGGATCGGCGATCTGGGACAGGCTGGGGCGCATGGACGAGATCCCGCCCCAGGTCCCCGGCTACCGCCTGACCCGCCTGCTCGGGACCGGCTCGACGTCGACGGTCTGGCGGGCCCGGCGTGAGGTCGACGACGAGCTGGTGGCGGTCAAGCTGCTGCGGGGTGGGGCCGACGACGACGCGCTGCGCGAGTGGACGCTGCTCCAGCACGCGGCCGACGAGCACGTCGTCACCCTCCACGAGGTCCTCCACGTCGACACCGACGACGGTCCAGCGACCGCGCTCGTCCTCGAGCTGCTCTCGGGCGGCAGCCTCGGTCAGGTCGTGGCCCAGCGCGAGCACCTGACACCGGGGGAGACGGTCACCGTCATCGCCCCGATCGCGCGCGCCCTCGCCGGCCTGCACGATCTCGGTGTCGTCCACGGTGACCTCAGCCCGGGCAATGTCCTGCTCGACAGCACCGGTCGTCCCGTCCTCGCGGACCTGGGCTTCTCCCGCCTCACCGGGGAAGCCCCCGGCGACGTGCACGGCACCGACGGCTACGTCGCCCCAGAGGTCCTCGACGGCGAGGAGCCCACCCGAGCGAGTGACGTCCACGCGCTCGGGGCGCTCGCCTGGCTCTGCCTCGTCGGGGCTCCTCCCGGGCACGTCGCCGACCGGCTCGACCTGCGCTCGCACCTGCCCGGCGACACCGAGCTGGTCGAGGCCGTCGAGTCCTGCCTTGCCGGTGACCCGGGGGCCCGACCGGAGGCCGACGAGGTGGCGGTCGCGGTCTTCGACGCGGCCGTCGCCCAACCCCTGCGCATGACCTCTCCCGGCGACGTCGCCTCGGGTCTGACGCGGCGCATCCGCGAGGCGGCCGCCCAGGACGCGGTCGAGACACCCCGGTGGCAGCTCGAGCTGGCCTCCGCCGGCGAGCCCGAGCCCCGCGGCCGATGGTGGCAGCGGCGACCGCCCGTCGACAGCGATGTCGAGGTCCCGCCGGCGTCCTCGCGTCGGGGTCGTCACGCGGCGCCACGTCGCCGTGACGAGCCCGTGGACCTCACCGTCGACCACGAGGCCTCGCAGACCCGGGCGATCGCCCGATCGGCGGCCGAGACGCCGGGTGGTCGCCGGGTCGCCGCGGCCGTCGTGGTCGCGCTCACGCTGGCCCTCGCGGTCGTCGTCCCTTGGCGCCAGCTGGCTGCCGCCGATGACGAAGGGGGTGCCGCCCCGTCGACCGCCGCCGTCACCTCGCCCTCGGGCCAGCAGGTGCTCACCGACCGCGGCGCACCGCGCGAGGCACCGGTGCGTCTGGCACAGGAGCTGACCTCGATGCGCCAGTCCGTCGTCACCGACCTCGACCCCGTGGTGCTCCGAGCGCTCGACGAGCCGGGGTCGCCGGCCGCTGTACGCGACCACGAGCTCATCGAGGGCCTGGAGTCGAGCGGGCACCGCTACCGCGGCGTCGAGATGATCGTGCGCACGGCCAGCCTGCAGCGCACGAGCGGCTCGACCGCGGTGCTGAGCACCGTCGTCGACGAGAGCGCCTACGAGGTCGTGGCCCGCGACGGGTCGCGGCAGCAGCGCCCGGCCCGGCGGGGTCAGCAGGCTGACCTCGTTCTGGTCTGGGACGGTCAGCGGTGGCGGGTGCGCGACGTGCGGGCACCCGACGGGCCGTGAGCGGTGCGACCCGGGTCAGGCGATGAGGTCGTCGAGGGCGTCTTCGACGACCTGGTGTCGGTGCTCGAAGCCGAGCTCCTGCAACCGCTGCGGCAGCACACGGGCTGAGGCCAGCGCCTCGTCGGCGAACTGGCCGAGCGCCACCCGCATCGCGGCACGGGGGGCCGGCACGATCGCGGGCCGGTGCAGCCGCCGCCCGATCTCACGCGCCAGGTGGCGCTGGCGGACGGGGTGGGGCGCGGTGAGGTTGACCGGGCCGACGATCGAGGCGTCCTCGACGAGGCGCGTGTAGGCACCCACGACGTCGTCGAGCGAGATCCACGGCGTCCACTGGCGGCCCGAGCCCAGGGGCCCGCCGAGTCCCAGCCGGCCGACGCGCAGCATGGGCACGAACGCCCCGCCATGTGTCGCCAGGACGATGCCGGTGCGCGCGTGGGCCACGGGGACCCCGGCTGCGCGGGCCGGGGCGGCCGCCGCCTCCCAGTCGCGCACGACACCGGCGAGGTAGGAGCGGCCGGGGGCAGAGGCCTCGGTCAGCACCTCGTCGCCCCGGTCGCCGTAGAAGCCGACGGCCGACGCGGTCACGAGCCGGGTCGGTCCGGCGCCAGCGGCCACGACGCGGGCGACGAGGTCCGTCCCGTGCACCCGTGAGGTGCGGATGAGCATCTTGTAGGTCGGGGTCCAGCGTCGGTCGCCGACACCGGCGCCCGCGAGGTGCACGACGGTGTCGACGTCGGCGAGGACCGCCGGGTCCAGCTGCCGACGCGACGGGTCCCACGGACGTTCGTGGTCCCCCTTCGGCTCGCGTCGCACGAGGTGGACCACCTCGTGGCCGTCAGCCTCCAGGGACGACGACAGCGCGCCGCCGATCAGCCCGGATGCTCCGGTGATGGCGACGCGCTGTTGTCGTGAGGTCATCTCAGGCCTCGAAGCGGCCTTCCTCCAGACGGGCCTTGACGGTCCCGAGGAAGCGGGCCGCGTCGGCGCCGTCGACCACCCGGTGGTCGTAGGTGAGGGCCAGGTACATCATCGACCGGATCGCCAGCGTCTCCCCACCGTCGTCGGTCGTGATGACGACCGGGCGACGCACGATGGCGCCGGTGCCGAGCATCGCGACCTGCGGCTGGTTGAGGATCGGGGTGTCGAAGAGCGCACCCCGGCTGCCGGTGTTGGTGATGGTGAAGGTCCCGCCCGACAAGTCGTCCGGCGTGATCTTGTTGTTGCGTGTGCGGTCGGCGACGTCGGCGATCGCCCGGGCGAGACCGGCGACGTTGAGGTCACCGGCGTTCTTGACGACCGGGGTGAGCAGGCCGCGCTCGGTGTCCACGGCGATCGAGAGGTTTTCCTGACCGTGGTAGACGATCTCGTCGCCCTCGACGCTGGCGTTGATGCCCGGGTGCGCCTTCAGGGCCTCGGCCGTGGCCTGGGCGATGAAGGGCAGGAAGGAGAGCTTGGTGCCCTCCCGCTGGGCGAAGTCGGCCTTCGCGGCGTCGCGCACGCGAGCCACCTTGGTCATGTCGACCTCGACGACCGTCGTCAGCTGGGCGGAGACCCGCAGCGACTCGACCATCCGCTCGGCGATGACCTTGCGCAGGCGGCTCATCTTCTCGCGGGTGCCGCGCTTGGACTGCGGGACGTTGGACTCCAGGCCGGCAGGGACGCCCGCGGGGGCCGCGGCAGCGGGAGCTGCAGCCGGAGCGGCGGCGGCCGGAGCAGCAGCCTCCTGCGGCTGGTTCTTCGCCTTGGCGGCGTCGAGCACGTCCTGCTTGCGGATGCGGCCGCCGATGCCGGTGCCCTCGACCTGCGAGAGGTCGATGCCGTTGTCGGCGGCGAGCTTGCGCACCAGCGGGGTCACGTAGGCGGCGGCGTCACCACCGGAGGCGGCGGGCGCCTCCTGCTTCGGGGCCTCCTTGGGCGCCTCCTGCTTCGGCTCCGCCTTGGGGGCCTCGGCCTTCGGCTCCTCCTTGGGCGCCTCCTGCTTCGGCTCCTCCTTGGGGGCCTCGGCCTTCGGCTCCTCAGCCTTGGGCTCCTCAGCCTTTGGCTCTTCCGCCTTGGGCTCCTCAGCCTTTGGCTCTTCCGCCTTGGGCTCCTCCTTGGGGGCCTCGGCCTTCGGCTCCTCGGTAGCCGGGGCGGAACCGCCACCGGAGCCACCGACGATCGCCAGGTCGGCGCCGACCTCGACGGTCTCGTCCTCCTGGACGAGGATCTTGGTCAGGGTGCCGGCGACGGGGGAGGGAATCTCGCTGTCGACCTTGTCGGTCGAGACCTCGAGCAGCGGCTCGTCGACCTCAACCGTGTCACCCTCGGCCTTGAGCCAGCGCGAGACGGTGCCCTCGGTGACGGACTCGCCGAGGGCCGGCATGGCCACCGTGGTGCCCTCGCCGTCGCCCGAGGACGAGGCCTCGGCGGCCGGTGCCTCCTGCTCGGCGGGCTCCTCGGCAGGGGCCTCTTCGGTGGCGGACTCCTCGGCAGGAGACTCCTCGGCAGCCGACTCCTGTGCGGAGTCGTCGCCCGAGTCGGAGGAGGCCGGGGCGTCACCGTCACCGATGACGGCGAGGTCGGCACCGACCTCGACGGTCTCGTCCTCCTCGACGAGGATCTCCTGGATCGTGCCCGCGACGGGCGACGGGATCTCGGTGTCGACCTTGTCGGTCGAGACCTCGAGCAGCGGCTCGTCGACCTCGACCGTGTCGCCCACGTTCTTGAGCCATCGCGTCACGGTGCCCTCGGTCACGGACTCACCCAGTGCCGGCATGGCAACCCGCTCAGACATGCGCCTCTGCTCCTTCTATCGAGATGGGATACGTCACAGACTCTCACGAGTCGGTGTGCTGTTGTCCACGGGGCCCGCGTCGCGGTCGGCAGGGATCTCCGCCTCCCGACGACGCAGCTCGTCCTCGTGGCGGCGCCACGACGACTGGTAGGAGACATAGCCGTCGACCCACGGCTTCTGGCCGCCGGCCCAGTGGATGATCTTGGGGTCCACGACGTCTTCCTGGGAGGGGCGGGCATTCCACCCGGGGGCCAGGCTCAGCCGGTCGGCGCCGACGTAGACGTTGAGGATGTGCTGGTCGTGCATGCCGAAGTTGTTGGCATACGGCAGGAAGCGCTCGCAGAAGTTGTCGGCCCGCATCCGGGCGAGGTCGAGCACCATGATCCCGGCGTTGAAGCCGACGAAGTCGAAGCGGTGCCGCCGGGTCTCGCGGCGGATGAGCTCCGACCCCATGCCCGGAGCCAGCTCCTTGAGCGAGGCGGGGTTGAAGATGTTGGTGTAGCCGCTCTGCATCGAGCTGGCCTCGGAGTCGCGGGCGGCGATCGCCGTGCCCTGCAGGTCCGTCTCGTAGAGCTCGGCGATGTCGGCCACGGGCAGTGCGTCGATGTCGTGGTAGACGACCCGGTCGACGTCGGTCAGCAGCTCCGGCAGCACCAGGCGGTCCATGGTCGAGACGGTGATGTGCGGGATCATCGCGTGGATGTCGCCGTAGGTCACCTCGTCGCACGGCCACCACGTGAAGGACACCGTCGGGAAGAGCGCGGCCGCCCGGTCGAAGTCGGCCTCCTCGTGCTCACGGACCAGGACGTTGAGGTGGATCGGCCGGCTCGCGTGCTCGACGAGCCCGTCGACCACGACGAGGAACTGGTCCTTGAGGTTGCCGTCGAGGGCCAGGACGATCTCCATCTCGTCACCGGCCGGTGCGTCCTGGGTGCGCGGCACGTCGACACGGCCGGCGCGGATCGTGGCGACCGCCTCGTCGATGTCCACGAGCGAAGGGAGCTCCACCTCCTGCTCGTGGCGAGCCCGGGCGGCGGCGACGCGCTCGGCGGTCACCTCGGTCCACGCCTCCCGGACGGTGGCCTCGTCCTCGCCGCGCAGGATCGCGGCCATGACGGGCTCGAGCAGGTCGGCGATGCCCTTGCCCATCTCGAAGACCTCGTCGTCGGTGAGCGGCGCCAGACCGGCGAAGCGGATGTCGGAGGGGTTGCGCGGCGAGAAGTCGACGGCGCACCCGAGGCTGCGGGCCGGCAGGTAGGCGTGCAGTCGCCCGGTGACGACCTTGCCGTAGGCACTCGCGTAGTCGTCGAGGCTCGACAGCGCCGTGCGCAGGTTGTCGACCATGCCGGCAGCGCGCACGTCGGGGCGCTCGTTGCGCACGCGCAGGGCCCCCTTGGGAGCGGGCAGGTCGATCCACACGGTCGGGGCATCGGCCGGCCGCGCGGGAGTCTCGTCGGGGCGCACGTAGCGCACCGTCGTCGTCAGGCACCCGGAGAAGAAGGCCGGGATGCCCTGGCCGAGCAGCAGGTCGACGGTCGAGTGGTCGCGGCAGCCGATCGGTGCGTGGGCCTTGAGGTGCTCGATGGTCTCGTCGGTGAGCAGTGCCCGCTTGTTGAGGTGGAAGGAGACGTAGATCGGCCGCAGGTGCTCCGGGAAGGGGAAGTCGTGGCGCACGCCGCCGAGCTTGTGGGCGTACCAGCCGAAGGCGATCATCCAGGTGCCCTCGGGCACCTGCGAGTAGCTCGAGGCGTCGCGGTCGACCTGGTGCACGCTCACCTGCGCCTCGGGCGAGTCGACCCGCAGGTCCGCCGGGACCCGCGCCTGCAGGTCCCGGGCGAAGCGCCCGAGGTCGCTGTCGTCGAAGCGCGCCCCGGTGTGCCGCACGAGGTGCGACATCGACGCGATCGTCTGGACGTAGTCCCCGATGTTGCTCGAGGTGTTGCGCGGGTCGGGCTGGTCGTAGCCGATGACGCCGATCGAGACAGTGCCCTCGGCGGCGGGCGAAGGGGAGGCCGGTCCGGCAGCGATGCGGGGCGCCCAGCGCGCCATCCAGGTGCGGTCGATCTCGAGCGCCTTCGCTTCGTCCTCGGAGAGCTCGCCGCCGGCGAGGTCCTCGGCGGCGGCCGTGTCGAAGCGCTCGGCCAGACGGGTGCACAGGTCACCCAGCCCCAGGCCCATGGCGCGCCGGGTGAGGGTGAGCCACGTGTGCGCGCTCAGCTGCCCGGTGTGCGCCAGGGCGCGCTCCACGGCCGAGCGGGCGAGTGTGGCGTCGTGCTGACCCGCGAGGAGGACGTACTCGCTCGGCGCGTGCTCGAGCCACACCTCGTCGGGCAGCGTCGACAGCCGCTCCCAGGCGAACTTCGGCAGACCCATCTGGTGCGCGATGAGACCGGTCGCGAGTGCGCCCGCCTGCCGGGTGGGCTCGTTGTCGTAGAGCCACTGGGCGATCTGCCGGGCGACGGTCACCTGGGGCGAGCCCTGGGCGCCGCGCACGAGGTCGGTCACCGCGGCCTCGAACCCGCGCCCGGTCGCCAGCGTCGTGGCGAACCTGGCGCGCGTATTGAGCCACTTCAGCTCGCGCTCCTGCTCCCTGCGGACCTCGGCCTCGGGTGCCTTGCCGGGCGCCGGACCAAGCTCGCTCGGCAGGCGGTGGCCGCCCGCGGCGGCGAGGAGCCCGCGGTGGGCGTAGCCGAGGCCGCTGGCACGCTCGCTCGCGGCGTCACGACGCTGCTCGGCCCGGCGCACCTCGGCCTTGAGCGAGGAGACCTGCTCGCGCGCCTCGTCGCGCTGCTCACGGGCCCGATCACGCTCCTGACGGGCACGCTCCAGTCGCTCCTTGGTCTCGTCGAGGCGGCCACGGACCTCGTCGACCCCGCCGACCTTGGCTGCGGTCTGCTTGGTGAGGCGCTTGGCGGCGCGGGGCAGTGAACGAGGGTCGGGGCTCATGTCTCTCCGGGGTCGCTGAAGGGTGTGCGGACCAGACTAGGACGGCGGGCGTCGGGATGCGTCCGACGCGCCGCCGCCCTCGCGGGGTCAGGCGTGCGCGTGCAGCGGCCGCCCGGCAGCAAGCATGGCCGCCTCGCCGAAGGCCTCGCCCTGGCTCGGGTGGGCGTGGACCAGGGGGGCGATGTCCTCGGGGTGGGCCTCCCACCCGACGGCCAGCTGGGCCTCGCTGATCAGCTCGCTCACACCGAGCCCGACCATGTGCACGCCGAGCACCGGACCGTCCTTGGCCCGCACGAGGGTTACGGACCCGGTCGTGCCCCGGATGATGCTGCGGCCGTTGCCGCCCAAGGGATAGGTGACGGTCTCGACGTCGTGACCGGCCCCCTTCGCCGCGTCCGTCCCCAGCCCGACGGAGGCGATCTCGGGGTCGCAGTAGGTCACCTTGGGGATCGTCACGTCGTCGACCGGCGCCGGGTCGAGCCCGGCGAGGTCCTCGGCGACGAGGATGCCGTGGGCGAAGCCGCGGTGGGCCAGCTGCAGCCCCGGCACGAGGTCGCCGACGGCACGCACGCCCTCGACGCTGGTCCGCAGCCGCTCGTCCGTCGGCACGAAGCCACGGTCGACGGTCACCCCCGTCTCCTCGAAGCCGAGGCCCTCACTGCGCGGGCCCCGCCCCACGGCGACGAGGACGAGGTCGACCTCGAGCGCGTCGCCGCCCTCGAGGTGGACCACGGCGCCCTCGTCGTCGGCCTCGACGGAGGCGACCCGGGTGGACGTCTTCGCGGTGATGCCGCGCTTGTTGAACTCACGCGTCAGGTGCTTGGAGATCGACGGCTCCTCGGCAGCGACGATCCGGTCGAGCGCCTCGACGACCGTCACCTCGGCGCCGAAGCTGCGCAGCATCGACGCGAACTCGACGCCGATGACGCCACCGCCGAGGACCGCGACGCGCTGCGGGATCGTCTCGAGGTTCATCGCCTGGTCGCTCGTCATCACGCGGGGGCCGAGCTCGACGCCCGGGAGGGTGCGAGCGTACGAACCGGTCGCCAGCACCACGGTCTTCGCGCTGACCGTCCGGACGCCCTCGGCGGTCTCGACCGCGATCGTGGAGGCGTCGACGAGTCGGCCGCGACCGGCGACGACCTCGATGCCGGCCTGCCCGATGAGACCCGTCAGGCCCTTGTACAGCTGACCGACGACCTTGTCCTTGCGGGCGTGCAGGGCCGCGGTGTCGATGCCCTCGAAGCTCGTGAGGATCCCGTGCGCCGCCCCGGCGCGGGCGCCGTCGGCCAGCTCGGCCGCGTGCAGCAGCGCCTTGGTCGGGATGCACCCGCGGTGCAGGCAGGTCCCGCCGATCTTGTCCTCCTCGACCAGCGCAACCTTCATCCCGAGCTGGGCGGCGCGCAGGGCGCAGGCATAGCCGCCGCTGCCGGCTCCGAGGATCACGAGGTCGAAGGGGGTCGAGGTCGCGGGGTCTGCCACGAGATGCTCCTTTGCACGGGGGTGTGTCCGGGGTCACGGACCGGCCCCAGCGTAAGGGGTCCGCATGGCCACGTCGGCAGCCGCGGGGCCTGGGCCCCCAGCCCCCGTGGCTGCGGCGGGCGGGCCCTTTGAGACGCGTCAGGCGAGGTTGGCGAGGTGCTCCAGGAGGGTGCCGACGGCGACGCCGGTGGCCCCCTTGGGCAGGTGGCCGGTCGCGCCGCCCTCGTTGAAGGAGGGGCCGGCGATGTCGAGGTGGGCCCAGGGGATCAGCTCGCCGTCGGCGTCCTTGGCGAACTCCTGCAGGAACAGGCCCGCGGTGAGGGCGCCGCCCATGCGGTCGCCCTTGTGGGCGATGTCGGCGGTGGGGGAGTCGAGGCCGGCGCGCAGGGCCATCGGCAGCGGGAGCGGCCAGCTCGGCTCGTCGGCGCGGTCGGCCGCCTCGGTGATCGCCGTGCGCAGCTCCTCGTCGTTGCCCATGACACCGAAGATGTGCGGGCCGAGGGCGACGACGCAGGCGCCGGTGAGGGTGGCGACGTCGAGGATCTGGTCGGGGCCGGACTCGGCGGCCAGGGACATGCCGTCGGCGAGGACCATGCGGCCCTCGGCGTCGGTGTCGAGGATCTCGACGGTCATGCCGTTGCGCATGGTGACGACGTCACCGGGGCGCTGTGCGTTGCCGCCGGGCATGTTCTCGGCGAGGCAGAGGTAGCCGGTGACCGCGACGTCGAGCTCGAGCTCGGCGGCGGCGACGACGGTCGCGGCGACGGCGGCGGCGCCGGCCATGTCGGACTTCATCGTCGCCATGCTGGCGGAGGGCTTGATGCACACGCCGCCGGTGTCGAAGGTGATGCCCTTGCCGACGAGCGCGACGTGCGGCTTCTTGCCGCGCGGGCTGTAGGAGAGGGTGACGATGCGCGGCGGGCGGCTGCTGCCCTGGCCGACGCCGACGATGCCGCCGAAGCCGCCCTCGACGAGCGCCTTGTCGTCGAGCACCTCGACCTTGAGCTTGCCGGAGGAGGCCTTGGCCACCTGCTGCACCTGCTCGGTGAAGGACTGCGGGTAGAGCAGGTTGGGCGCGGTGTTGACGAGGTCGCGGGCCCAGGCGACGTTGCGCGCGATGGTCGCGGCCGTCTCGAGGACCTCCTTGGGGGCGGGCTTGCGGTCGAGCGAGGAGAAGACGGTGATCTCCCGCTCCTCCTGCTCGCCCGTCGCGGACTTGTGCGCGGTGAAGGTGTAGTCACCGGCCAGCGCGCCCTCGCCGATGGCGGCCAGGTCGGCGTCGTCGTCGTGGGGGAGGGCGATGGCGACGGAGCCCTGGCCCGCGGCGCGGACGGCGGAGCCGGCGGCACGGCGAAGGGAGTCGGTCCCCCCTTCGCCCTGCTCCTCGCCCAGCCCGACGAGCACGACCTTGGTGGCCTTGAGGGCGGGGACCGCGGGGATCGTGGTGGTGGCGCCGACCGTGGTGCTCACCTCGAGAGCCGGCAGGACCGCCTCCAGGTGCGCTGCGGCGGACTTCGGCAGGTCCGCGCTCGCGACGGCGGTCGGCTGCGAGCCGGTGACACCCAGGACGAGGGTGCGGCCGGACCAGGCGGCGAGGGAACGGGAACCGAGGATCAGCGAGGGCACGTGAAGGGCACCTTTCGGGCGGGAGGACGGTGGATGTACCACGGGCAGGCTATCCCGGATGCCGAGACGGTAGCGTCTGGGCCATGACCGCCAGTGACCCCCTGCGCACCTCACCGATCCACGAGCGCCACGTCGCGCTCAACGCCAAGATGGCCGACTTCGGGGGCTGGGAGATGCCCATCGAGTACCCCGGCGGTGGGGTCGTCGCCGAGCACACGGCCGTGCGCGAGCGGGTCGGCATCTTCGACGTCAGCCACCTGGGCAAGGCCCGGGTCTCCGGCACCGGCGCGGCCGAGCTGGTCAACTCCACGCTGACCAACGACCTCGGTCGGATCGGCCCGGGCAAGGCGCAGTACACGTTGTGCTGCAACGAGTCCGGTGGTGTCGTCGACGACCTCATCGCCTACCTGCGCAGCGACGACGACGTCTTCCTCATCCCCAACGCCGCCAACACCGCGACCGTCGTCGCGATGCTCCAGGAGGCCGCGCCCGAGGGCGTCGAGGTCACCGACCTGCACGAGGACTACGTCGTGCTCGCCGTCCAGGGGCCCCAGAGCGACGAGGTGCTCACGTCGATGGGGCTGCCCGTCGACCACGACTACATGTCCTACGACGACGCCCAGTGGCAGGGGCACGACATCACAGTCTGCCGCACCGGCTACACCGGCGAGCGCGGCTACGAGCTCGTCGCCCCGGCCGCCGCCGGCCTGGAGCTGTGGGACGCGCTCGTCGAGGCCATGGCTCCCTTCGACGGGCTGCCCTGCGGCCTCGGTGCCCGCGACACCCTGCGCACCGAGATGGGCTACCCACTCCACGGCAACGACCTGTCGCCCGAGATCACGCCGGTCATGGCGCGTTCGGCGTGGGCCGTCGGGTGGGACAAGGAGTCCTTCTGGGGCAAGGACGCGCTCGTCGCCCAGCGCGTGGCCAAGTCCTCGCGCCTGCTGCGTGGCCTGCTCGTCACCGGCCGCGGGATCCCGCGCAGCCACTGCGCGGTGCTCGTCGACGGCGCCGAGGTCGGTGAGGTCACCTCCGGCACCTTCAGCCCGACGCTCAAGCAGGGCATCGCGCTCGCGCTGCTCGAGCGGTCGGTCGCCGAGGGTGACGAGGTCGTCATCGACGTGCGCGGCCGCGAGGTCGCTGCCACGGTGACCAAGCCCCCCTTCGTCGAGGTGCAGGTCAAGTCATGAGCGAGGAGTTCACCGAGACCTACCGCTGGCGCCTCGAGGACGAGGCGGGGCAGCCGCTGGCGTCCGAGCACTCGGTGCCCTTCCCGACGCAGGCCGACGCCGAGGCGTGGTTCACCGAGTCCTGGCAGGACCTCGCCGACGCGGGCGTGGCCCAGGTCAGCCTGCTGCGCGAGGCCGAGGTCGTCTACGGGCCGATGCCGCTGTCGGCCGACTGAGCGAGGGCCTCAGAGGCTCGCGCCGCGCTCGACCTGCGGCTTGGGCATGCGCGTGCGGCGCATCTGGAAGGCCCGCATGCTCTGGTACATGCCCAGGCCGCGCAGCGGGGTGTCGGCGCCGAAGCGCTCGAGGATCTTGGCCTTGGTGCGGCGCCACAGCAGCCACACGTCGACGACGGCGATGAGGATGAGGACGTAGACGCTGAGGAAGACGTAGGTCGCCCAGGTCCCGGCGAAGAGGCTGAGCACGAGCACCGCGAGCATCAGCGGCAGGAGCAGCTCGCCGAGGTTGAAGCGCACGTCGACGCTGTCGCGGACGAAGCGCCGCACGGGCCCCTTGTCGCGCGCGGGCAGGTGCCGGTCGTCGCCGGTGACCATGGCCTCGCGCATCTTCATCGAGGCCTCACGACGGGCCTCGCGGTCGGCGCTCTTGGCCGCCTTGCGGTCGTTGGTGACGAGGGGACGCTTGCGTGCCGCCTCCTGGTCACGCCGCTTGGGCGTGGGCCGGTTCTTGGCGCCCTCGCGGTGGGGGCGCTCCTGCACCGGGGAGGCGGGCTTCTCGTCCTTCTTGCGTCCGAACACGAGGAGAACTCTAGGTGCACCGCGCCGGTGGGTCGGAGCCGGTCGTCCGCGATAGCGTCTGCCGCGTGACCGACACCACCCTCACCGCAGACCAGATCGAGACCCTGCGCGCCCGCGTGCGCGAGCTGATGCCGCAGGTGCGCGCCGACCTCGAGGACCTCACCCGGATCCCGAGCGTCAGCCTCGACTCCTTCGACCAGGCCCATGTCCAGGCCTCCGCCGAGCGCACCGCCGAGCTGTTGCGCGCGGAGGGCCTCGACGTCGAGATCGTGAGCGAAGGGGGACGCCCCGCCGTCATCGGGCACGTCGACGGCCCCGAGGGCGCGCCGACCGTGCTGCTCTACGCGCACCACGACGTGCAGCCGCCCGGTGACCTCGACGACTGGGACTCCGACCCCTTCGAGCCGGTCGAGCGCGATGGTCGCCTCTACGGCCGCGGCGCCGCCGACGACAAGGCAGGCGTCATGGCGCACGTCGCCGCGCTGCGCGCCCACTCGGGCAACCTGCCGGTCGGTGTGACGATCTTCGTCGAGGGCGAGGAGGAGATCGCCAGCGAGTCGCTGCCGCGGCTGCTCGAGCGTCATGGCGACCGCCTGACCTCTGATGCGATCGTCCTCGCGGACTCGCTCAACTGGGCCATCGGCACGCCCGCGCTCACGACGACCCTGCGCGGCTCCCTTCGCGCCGTCGTCACCGTGCGCACCCTCGACCACGGCGTGCACTCCGGCATGTTCGGCGGCGCCTGCCCCGACGCGATCACCTCGCTGTGCCGGCTCATGGCGACCCTGCACGACGACCAGGGTGACGTCGCGATCGAGGGGCTCGTCCACGAGGACGCGCCCGAGATCGACTACGACGAGGCGCGGCTGCGCGAGGAGTCGGGGCTGCTCGACGCCACCGAGCTCATCGGCACCGGCTCGATCCCCTCGCGGCTGTGGACCAAGCCGGCCGCCGTGGTCATCGGCATCGACGCGCCCGCCGTCGACGAGGCGGGCAATGTCCTCGCCGCGAGCGCCCGCGCCAAGATCAACCTGCGGCTCAACCCGACCCAGGACCCGGCCGAGGCGTGGGAGGCGCTGCAGCGCCACCTGCAGGAGCACGCCCCGTGGGGTGCGACCGTCGAGGTCGAGCTCGACGAGCAGGGCTGGGGCTTCGCGGCCGATGCGCAGGGGCCGGTCTACGACCAGGCTCGGGCGGCCTTCGCCGACGCCTGGGGCACCGACCCGGTCGACGTGGGCATCGGCGGTTCCATCCCCTTCGTCCAGGCATTTGCGGAGCGCTTCCCCGACGCCGCGATCCTCGTCACCGGTGTCGAGGACCCCGACACCCGCGCCCACGGGGCCAACGAGTCGCTGCACCTCGGTGAGTTCGAGAAGGTGTGCGTCGCCGAGGCGCTGCTGCTCGCCCGCCTCGGCGCGATGCCACGGGGCTGACCCGTGCCGCAGAGCGCGGAGGAGATCTACGAGCTGACCAGAGCGCGGACGGATGTCCCCGACCTGGGTTTCGTGGAGTGGCCGGCCTTCCCATGGGTGGCCGACGGTAGTCGGATCGTGGCCAAGGAGCTCGACCCGCCCACCGACGTCGACCGCGTCCGCGACGGCGAAGGGGGCCGCGACTGCTGGCGCTGCGACCACCCCGACGAGGGGGTGGTCTGGAGCAACGAGCGCTGGGTGCTCTCGGCCGATCGCGAGGGGCGCGGCGGTCTGCTGGCGTTGTGGTTGCAGACCCGCGAGCACATGGACTTCGGCGACATGGACGAGGACCTCGCGGGGGAGTGGGGGCGGCTCGTGCACCGCCTGCACAACGCGATGCTCGCCCTGCCCAACGCCGGTCGCGTCCACCTTGGCAAGTGGGGCGACGGGAGTGCCCACCTGCACACCCTCGCGATGGTCCGGCCGGCGCGCCTGCCGCAGGTCATCGGCTCCTTCGCCGTCGAGTGGGACGACATCCTGCCGCCGGTGCCCGAGGAGGTCTGGCAGCGCGAGGTCGACGAGGTCGTCGCGGTGATGGCCAACGCGGAGGCCTGGGGGTGAGTCGCCGGATCGTCCGACGGAGTGCCCCTACGGTCCGGGCGCAGCCTGTCGGAGCACCGCGATCGCCACGCGTGCATCTGGCGTGAGGCTGACGCCCGAGAAGGGATCGTCCAAGCGCCGAAGAGCCGGGTGCAGATGATGCACGTCGCGTGGTGTCAGGGGGTCGAGGTCAAGATCGCGAGACCGCAGCAGATGCAACAGCACGGCGAGGTCGTGGAGGTGTCGCGCTGGTCGCGGGTCGTCGTTGGCGAGTGCCGCGGCCTTGCTGACCAAGCAACCCACCAGTCTCGGTCGAGGAACGGCGCCCTCGACGGTGCCCACGCGAAGCGTCACAGTGGTCGTGCGGTCCAGGGCCTGCTGGACCCCGTGGGACGCGAGGATGGGACGTCCAGCGACATCCAGCCGCTCGGCTCCTGTCGCGGCGGGGACGAGTACGTCGACAGTGGCTTCGCCCCTGGTCCACCGAACTTGTGGCCCGTCGGGGGACGTGGTGCGGGGAGAAAAACCCATGTCGGCGAGGGCACCGGTCACTCTTCGAGCCACACCCGGATCGGCACGCACATCCAACCCGGCGTCGCCGTCGTCGGTGGGCCTCGCCGTGATGCCGCCTCGCTCCCACACGTGGAGGTGGATCATCTGTCCTCCGATCACCGTCCAGCCGCCGGGAACTCGCCGCGCCAGCTCCAGCAGGGTGTGCCACGACTGCTCATGCGCGCGCAGGAGGGTGGGCGCGACGACGAGGGCGGTCATGAGTCGCTGCCAGCCGCACCGCGGAGCATCCGGAGTGCTTGTTCGTCCTCTCGCGGCGAGGCCCAGTCGGCCAGGGCGAGGAGCACTCGGGCGGGGGTCACGGGTGCCTCATCGACATGGAGGACGACGTTGGCCGGCTGACCGGTCGGTGGTGGCACCAGCCGGTGGCGTGCCACGACGTCGTCGACCTCGGTGGGGGCGACGTGGCCCTCGAACTCACCTGCGGGTGCCATCCCCGACAACGGGTGACTGATGCCCGTCACGGCCACTCCCGGATCATCGGCAACTGCTTCCGGGGATCCGAGGTGGACCAGAGCCAGACGCCGACCCCCAGGTGGGATCCAAGCGCGCAGGAGCGCCATGGCTTCAGGATCGTCGACGAGTTGGCGGGCGCGGGCCCGCGCCCGTGAGCGATCGCGATCGATGGCAGCGTCGAGAAACGGAGAGGGAGCTCCGAGGAGCTCGTCGAGAGCGCCGAGGAGGGTCGCGGCCGACCGTGGGGACAGGGGCCTGCGGCGACGAGACTGGTGGACCTTCATCGACGCCACGGCCGACGCGGGGACGAGGAGCGCGTGTCCCATCCTCCGGGCGGGCAGGGCGCCGGACTCGATGAGCTGCCGGACGCGACGGTCGGACAGGCCGAGGTGCCGCGCCGCCATGGCCACCGGGACGTAGTCATCCAACTCCATGCCACAAGTATTCCGGCTAGGGAAGGGTTATGGCAAGGGTGCGTTCGTCCCCGCTGGTGGGGACCAAGCAGTTCGTCCCCGCTCCTCCGCCCGTACCTCGCCACATCTCCACGGGTCTTCAGCGGGTGGAGACTGGCCCCATGCCGACGCTCACCGCAGTGCAGGGAGACATCACGACCCAGCAGGTCGACGCGATCGTCAACGCCGCCAACACCGCCATGCGCGGGGGCGGGGGAGTCGACGGTGCGATCCATCGTGCGGGAGGCCCGGCGATCCTCGAGGACTGCATCTCCCGCTTCCCCGACGGCCTGGCGACGGGTGACGCCGGGTGGACGACCGCGGGGAACCTCCCTTCGCGCTGGGTCATCCACACGGTCGGGCCCAACCACGCAGCGGGACAACGCGACCGGTCCCTCCTCACCTCCTGCTACCGGCGCAGCCTCGAGGTTGCCGACGAGCTGGGCGCGCGCTCGGTGGCCTTCCCGCTCATCAGCGCCGGTGTCTACGGCTGGCCCAAGGACGACGCGATCGCGGCTGCCGTCGAGACGATCAGGGCCGCGCGGACCACGGTCGAGGAGGTGCGGGTCGTCGCCTTCGACGAGGCCGCCTTCGATCAGGTGGCAGCGCGCTTGGCCTGAGGTGCCCTGACGACGACCGAGCCGACCTTGCGACCGGTGTCGACGTGGGTGTGGGCCGCGCACAGCTCGTCGAAGCGGTAGGTGCGATCGACGACCGGCCGGTACGCGCTGCTAGCGAGGAGTCGCTCGAGGTCGGCGGCCACCTCGGTCGTCGCGCGGGGGTAGGGGAAGCGCACGTGCCGCCGACCCAGCCGCCGCGTGACGGGGGAGGCGGCGGCGAGGAGCAGGGCGAGGCCGCCGGGGTCGGACGAGACGTAGCTCCCGCCGGCTCGCAGCATCGGCCGGGCCACGGCGAAGGGGAGGTGCCCCGTCGCGTCGAAGACCGCCGCGAAGTCCGTGCCCGCCGCGGCCAGACCCTCGACCGACAGGTCGACGACGTGGTGCGCCCAGGGCGGTGAGCAGGTCGAGGCGGTCCGGGGGGAGGCGGTCGCAGACCGCGGTGACGTCGGCTCCCTTCGCCCGGAGGAGCTGGACGAGGGTCGTCCCGATGGCTCCGGTGGCGCCGTGGACGAGGGCCCGGTCGCCGGGGCGCAGGTGCGTGACCCGCAGGCAGGCGTGCGCGTAGTGCCCGCCCTCGGCGGTGCCGGCCGCCGCCTCGAGGTCGAGGTCGTCAGGCACCCGCAGCACCAGGCCGTTGGCCGGGACCGCAACCAGCTCGGCGTACGCGCCCGGTCGGCCGTCGACGAAGCCCGCGACGCGCTCGCCCTCGTCCCACCCGTGGACGCCCTCGCCGAGGGCCTCGACCACCCCGGAGTACTCGGATCCGAGCACCGTCACCCGCGGTCGCGGCCACCCGCAGACGAGCCGGTTGATCCACGGCCGGCCGGAGCGGTAGGCGGTGTCCGTCCGGTTGACCGTCGTCGCGTGGACCCGGACGAGCAGCTCGCCCGGGCCGGGGGTGGGGTCGGGGATCGTCTTGTGGCGGAGGACGTCGGGTCCGCCGTACCGTGAACGGGTCGCTGCTCGCACGGAACCACCATGGCGAGCGACGGGGGAGGTGCGCCATGGGGGGAGGCCCCCGGTTACCACTGGAAATAAGTTCAACTTTCAACTAAAGTGGTGGCATGACACAGGGCAGCTACGTCGAGAAGGAATTCACCCGCGACACGACCTACATCGAGGACCGGATCACCTCGGACGGGTCGAGCGACTGGCCGGTCGAGCCGGGGCGCTACCGCCTCGTCGTCTCCCGGGCCTGCCCGTGGGCCAACCGCGCGATCATCGTGCGCCGCCTCCTCGGCCTCGAGGACGTCATCTCGATGGGCATCACCGGCCCGACCCACGACGCCGACAGCTGGACCTTCGACCTCGACCCCGGCCACCTCGACCCGGTCCTGCAGATCCCGCGGATCAAGGACGCCTACCTCGCGCGCTTCCCCGACTACCCGAAGGGGATCACCGTCCCCGCGATGGTCGACGTGCCGAGCGGCCAGGTCGTGACCAACAACTTCCCGCAGATCACCGAGGACTTCTCGACCCAGTGGCGCGAGCACCACCGCGAGGGGGCTCCCGACCTGTGGCCCGAGCACCTGCGCGAGGAGATGGCGGTCGTCAACAAGCGGGTCTACACCGAGGTCAACAACGGCGTGTACCGCTGCGGCTTCTCCGGCGACCAGGCCGCCTACGAGGCCGCCTACGACCGGCTGTGGACCGCGATGGACTGGCTCGAGGAGCGGCTGTCGACCCGCCGCTACCTCATGGGCGAGCACATCACCGAGGCCGACGTGCGCCTCTTCACGACCCTGGCGCGCTTCGACCCCGTCTACCACGGCCACTTCAAGGCCAATCGCTCCAAGCTGTCGGAGATGCCGGTCCTGTGGGCCTATGCCCGCGACCTCTTCACGACGCCCGGCTTCGGTGACACGACCGACTTCGTGCACATCAAGAGCCACTACTACGAGGTCCACCGGGACATCAACCCGACGGGGATCGTGCCCGCGGGCCCGGACCTGGCCAACTGGCTGGAGCCGCACGGTCGCGAGGAGCTGGGCGGATCCCCCTTCGCCCCGGGGGCCACGCCCCCCGGCCCGCCGAGCGAAGGGGAGCGGGTTCCCGTCGCGCACAACCCCCTGCTCGACGAGACCGGGATGGTCCGCTCCGCCTGACCGCTGGAGACGCGGCGTTGGTCGGTGGTTCACCGCCCGGGCGGCTGGTGGACACCCCGGCTCGCGAGGGTGGGGCCATGATCGCCACCTCCCGCGCCCTGGCCGTCACAGCCGCCACCCTCGCCCTCGCCCTGCCTACCGGCACGGCGCTCGCCGCACCGGCACCCGTCGAGCTGGGCACGCCACTGCCGCAGGCCCACGCGCACAACGACTACGAGCACGAGCGCCCGCTGCTCGACGCGCTCGAGCAGGGCTTCACCTCGGTGGAGGCCGATGTCTGGCTCGTCGACGGCGAGCTGCGCGTCGCCCACGACTCGTGGGAGGTCGCCGACGCGCCGACGCTCGAGGAGGCCTACCTCGACCCGCTGACCGAGATCGCCTCGCCGAACGGCAAGGAGATCTACCCGGGCTACGGCGGCGACGTCCAGCTGCTCATCGACATCAAGAGCGAAGGACCGGCGACGTGGCGGGCCGTCGAGGCCGAGCTCGCCGAGCACTCGCGGATCTTCACCCGCGTCCACCGTGGCAAGGTCAAGGACCGCGCCGTCGAGGCCGTCATCAGCGGCAACCGCCCCCGGGCCGAGATGGAGGCGGCGACGACGCGCTACTCCTTCTACGACGGGCGCTCCACCGACCTCGACTCGGGCACCGACGCCGCCCTCATGCCGCTCGTCAGCGACAACTGGACGAAGCTGTTCACCTGGCAGGGCGTCGGCGAGATGCCCGCGGCCGAGCGCGAGCGGTTGCACGACTACGTCGCCGGGGCGCACCGCGACGGCTACCGGGTGCGCTTCTGGGCGACCAATGACATCGCCGGCGAGGCCCGCACCAACCTGTGGCGTGAGCTGCGCGACGCCGGCGTCGACCACATCAACACCGACGACCTCGAGGGCCTGCAGGAGTTCCTCGCGCAGGAGTAACGGCCGGCGCGGGCGAAGGGGAGGTCAGCCGCCCAGGCGCTCGCGTACCGTCGCGGCCCCGTCCCCGCCGATCCGGTCGAGGTAGGCCGGCCGGCCGCTCATGACCATGGCGAGCGCCTCGGAGGTGCCGGTGACCGTGGGGCCGGGGTCGCCCCCTTCGTCCGTGGGGTCGTGGACCCAGTCGGTGTCGGTGGCCTCCCACCGCAGGCCGTCGAGGAGCCCCGGCGTCGGGACGAAGGACTCGCGGCCGCGCGGGGAGACGATGATCCCCAGAGCCGCCTGCCAGTGCTCCAGGGGGACGGTGGCGTCCAGACCCTGCGGCTCGGCGAGGTCACGCAGGTGGATGCACGAGTCGGTGAAGGGGCCGGCCCAGCCGATGTACCAGGGCTTCGACCCGGTGCGAGCGGGGTGCCGCAGCTCGGCCGCGATCTGCGCGAGCGGACGGTCACCGAGCCGGGCCGCGTGCACGTCGCAGGCGCGAGCCATCGACCGGTGCCGGGCGGCCGTCAGCAGGAAGCGCCACGACGGCACGTGCACAGGCTGCAGCATGTGTCCGGCGAGGGTGCGCACGTCCCAGTCGGTGCACAGCGTGGCGTCGCGAGCGTGGCCCTCACCGAGGGAGTCGAGGACATCGGCGAAGAGCCGCCGGTTGTCGGCGGTCCGGGCGAGGAGCTGGGCGTCGTCCACCGGCCCAGCCTGTCAGGGGCACTCGACAAGAGAAACCCTCCCTTCGCAAGGGTTTGGAACTCCTGCGAAGAGAGGGTTTCTCGGGTGACCCGGAAATCGTGGGGCCGATGTGACGCCGGAGCCGCCTCAGTCCTTCGACGTCTCGCCCGGCAGCGCGAGCATCTGGTCGAGCGCGACCTTGGCCCAGTGGGCGACGTCGGGGTCGACCGAGATCGGGTTGACGACGCGGCCCTCGACGAGCGACTCGAGCGCCCAGACCAGGTGGGGCAGGTCGATGCGGTTCATCGTCGAGCAGTAGCAGACGTTCTTCTCGAGGAAGCTGATCTGCTGCTCGGGGAACATCTGCCCCAGGCGCTGGACGAGGTTGAGCTCGGTGCCGACGACCCACTTCGTGCCCGCCGGGGCCTGCGAGACCACCTTGATGATCCGCTCGGTGGAGCCGACCTCGTCGGCGAGCTCGACGACCTCGTGGCGGCACTCGGGGTGGACGATGACCTTGACCCCCGGGATCTCGCGGCGGGC
Organism: Janibacter sp. FSL W8-0316; assembly: GCF_038004165.1. NCBI lineage: Bacteria > Bacillati > Actinomycetota > Actinomycetes > Micrococcales > Intrasporangiaceae > Janibacter > Janibacter sp. FSL W8-0316. The sequence goes on from NZ_JBBOQX010000001.1 coordinate 211,663, forward strand.
GGTCTCGACGGCGTCGACGGTGAAGCGGCCGTGCACCGAGCAGTGCCCGCGCCACAGGATCATCCGCGCGTCGCGGATCTGCTCGGGCGTCAGGCCGCCCATCGGCAGGTGGGGGTTCCACACGACGCAGTCGTCGAGGTCGCGGCCGAGGTCGCGCGCCCAGGTGTTGCGGCCGAGGTGCTGGTCGGGCAGGAAGAGCACCTTGCCGGTGCCGTCGACCCCGCCCGTCTGGTCGAAGGCCCAGGTCAGGGCGGTCTGCGCGTTGGAGGAGGTGCAGATGGTCCCGCCGTGGCGCCCGGTGAAGCTCTTGATCGCCGCGGAGGAGTTCATGTAGGTCACCGGGATCGTCGACTCGGCGACGCCCGCCTCGACGAGTTCGTCCCAGCACTCCTGCACCTGGTGCAGGGCGGCCATGTCGGCCATCGAGCACCCGGCGGCGAGGTCCGGCAGGACGACGGTCTGCTCGTCGCTGGTGAGGATGTCGGCCGACTCGGCCATGAAGTGCACGCCGCAGAAGACGATGTAGGGCGCGTCGGGCCGCGCTGCCGCCTCCTTGGCCAGCTTGAAGGAGTCGCCGGTCGTGTCGGCGAACTCGATGACCTCGTCACGCTGGTAGTGGTGCCCGAGGACGAAGACCCGGTCGCCCAGTGCCTCCTTGGCCGCGCGAGCGCGCGCCACGAGGTCGGGGTCGGAGGGCGCGGGCAGGTCGCCCGGGCACTCGACGCCCCGCTCGGAGTGCGGGTCGGTGCCCTGCCCGAGGACGAGCAGGGAGAGGGGCTTCGGCGAGGACTGCGTCGGGGCGCTCACGGCAGGCATGATCCCACAGCGGCGCCGAGCGCCTCGGTAGAGTCCATGCGTGCACGTGCTCATCGCGCCCGACTGCTTCACCGGCACCCTCACCGCCACGCAGGCGGCCGAGGCGATGGCCACCGGCTGGCGCCGGCGTGCCCCCGACGACCTGCTGACCCTCGTGCCCCTCTCCGACGGTGGCCCCGGCTTCCTCGACGTCATCACCACCAGCCGCCCCGGTGACTCGACGATCGTCACGGTGAGCGGCCCCCGCGGCGGCTCCGTACCGGCGGTCCTGCACATCACCACCGACGAAGGGGGGACCCGCACGGCCTGGGTGGAGTCGGCCCAGGCGATCGGCCTGCACCTGCTCGACGCGACCGAGCGTGACCCTCGGGTCACCACGACGCACGGGCTGGGCGAGCTGCTCGACGCCGCCCTGGCCCAGGACGTGCAGCGCATCGTCGTCGGCCTCGGCGGGTCGGGCACCAACGACGCGGGCGCGGGCATGCTCGCGGCGCTCGGCGCCGGGCCGCGCGAGGCGCTGAGTGGCGGGGGAGCGGGTCTCATCGCCGTCCGTGAGCCGGACCTCGCCGGGCTGGCCGCCGCGCGCGAGCGCTTCGCCGGGGTCGAGCTCGTCGCCGCGACCGATGTCGCCTCCCCGCTGCTCGGCCTGCAGGGCGCGAGCGCCGTCTTCTCCGAGCAGAAGGGCGCCACGCCCGAGGAGGCGCAGGTCCTCGAGGGCGCGCTGGGGCACTTCGCCGACGTCGTCCGGCGGGTGCTGCCCCCGGGCACCGACCTGCTCACCGGACGCGAGCGCCGTCTCGACCGAGAGCCCGGCGCCGGCGCCGCCGGCGGGGTCGGTTACGCCCTGCTGCTCCTCGGCGGTCGCCGGGTGAGCGGGGTCGAGACCGTGCTGTCGGCCGTCGGTCTCGAGCGGCTCGTCGCCGCCGCCGACCTCGTCATCACCGGCGAGGGGTGCCTCGACTGGCAGAGCCTGCAGGGCAAGGTCGTCGCCGGGGTCGCCGAGCTCGCCTCGGCCCACGCCACCCCCGCGGTCGCGCTCGCCGGCCAGGTCCTCATCGGGCGGCGCGAGGCCATGGCCATGGGCCTGGCGGGTAGCTACGCCGTGGCGGACAAGCACGCCGACCTCGCCCCGGTCATGGCCGACCCGGTGGGCACCCTCGCCGACCGGGCCGAGCGGGTGGCCGCCACGTGGTCACCGCGACGGTGACCCCCCTTCGCCCCTGACGTATGGTGGACGTACGGGAACAACCAGCCCACCAGCCGTGTCGACCCCGTCGTGGCGGACCCCGTCACCCATCGAGACCCCGAGCCGTGAGGACATCGCATGAGCGTCCAGGACACCCAGGCCACCACCCCCGAGACCACCGACGCCGCCGAGAGCCACGGCGTCATCCTCACCGACGTCGCCGCCGGCAAGGTCAAGTCGCTGCTCGAGCAGGAGGGTCGCGACGACCTGCGCCTGCGCATCGGCGTCCAGCCGGGTGGTTGCTCCGGCCTGATCTACCAGCTGTACTTCGACGAGCGCGCCCTCGACGGTGACCTCGTGCGCGACTTCGGCGGTGTCGAGGTCGTCGTCGACCGGATGAGCGCTCCCTACCTCGGTGGCGCGACCATCGACTTCGCCGACACGATCGAAAAGCAGGGCTTCACGATCGACAACCCCAACGCCGGCTCCTCCTGCGCCTGCGGCGACAGCTTCAGCTGACCGACGCTCTCGCGACGCACAGGGCCTTCCCGCCGGACCGGCGGGGAGGCCCTTCGTCGTAGGGTGGCCGGGTGCCCATCGCCATCGCCGGATCCATCGCCACCGACCACCTGATGACCTTCTCGGGTCGCTTCGCCGACTCGCTGGTCGTCGACCAGCTGGACAAGATCTCGGTCAGCTTCCTCGCGCACAAGCTCGAGATCCGCCGCGGCGGGGTCGCCGCCAACATCTGCTTCGGCATGGCCAACCTCGGCCAGCGGCCGGTGCTCGTCGGCGCCGTCGGTGAGGACTTCGCCGACTACCGCAGCTGGCTCGAGCGCCACGGTGTCGACTGCGACTCGGTCCACGTCTCCGAGACCCAGCACACCGCGCGCTTCGTCTGCACGACCGACGACGACATGGCGCAGATCGCGACCTTCTACGCCGGGGCGATGTCCGAGGCCCGCGAGATCGAGCTCGCGCCCATCGTCGCCCGGGTCGGCGCGCTCGACCTCGTCCTCGTGGGCGCCGACGACCCCGAGGCGATGCGCCGCCACACCGCCGAGTGCCGTACCCGCGGCATCCCCTTCGTCGCCGACCCCAGCCAGCAGCTGGCCTTCGGCGACGGCGAGCTGATCCGCGACCTCATCGACGGCGCCGAGTACCTCATCACCAACGAGTACGAGTCGCACCTCACCGAGCGCAAGACCGGGTGGAGCGACGAGGAGATCACTTCCCGCGTCGGCTACCGCGTGACGACCCTGGGCAAGGACGGCGTGCGCATCACCGGGCGCGCCCTCGACGAGCCGATCGTCGTCGCGGCTGCGCGCGAGGTGACCAAGGCCGACCCGACGGGCGTCGGCGACGCCTTCCGCGCCGGCTTCCTCACCGGTGTCTCCGAGGGTCTGCCCCTGCGGGAGTCGGCCGAGCTCGGCTCGATGCTCGCGACCTATGTCATCGAGACCATCGGCACCCAGGAGTACGAGATCGGCACCGGCCGCTTCCTCGAGCGCCTGGCCGAGGCCTACGGGCAGGAGAGCGCCGACCTCATCGCCGGGCGCATCACCTGCCCGCGCCCCTGACGCGACTCGTCGCGCCGATGAGCCCCGCCCCCTTTCCGCCCATCGAGCCGCCGGGCTCCTCGGCCCTGTGGGAGGGGTACCTGCGCGCCGGGCTGCAGGCTGCCGAGACCGCCCCCGGTGACGTGGGTGAGGTCGTCGGCGTCGGCGGTCGGCTCGACCCCGCCTCCCTCCTCGCCGCCTACCGTCACGGGATCTTCCCCATGGGTCTGGGCGAAGGGGGGACCCCGCCGATGGGGTGGTGGTGCCCCCGATGGCGCGGCGTGCTCGAGCCCGGCACCGTCCACGTGAGCCGGTCGCTGCGCCGCTCGCTGCGCCGGTTCACCGTGACCGTCGACGAGGACTTCGCCGGTGTGCTCGCCGCCTGCGCCGACCCGGACCGGGACGGCTTCTGGATCACCGACGCGATCCGCAGCGCCTACACCGAGCTGCACGCCCTCGGGTGGGCGCACAGCGTCGAGGTGCGCGACGACGACGGGGCGCTCGTCGGTGGCCTCTACGGCGTGGCGATCGGCGGACTCTTCGCGGGGGAGTCGATGTTCCACCACGTCACCGATGCCTCCAAGGCGGCGCTCGTCGGGCTCGACCGGCTCGTCGGCGCCGACGGGGACCCCCGCCGGATCATCGACGTCCAGTGGCGCACGCCCCACCTCGGCACGCTCGGGGTCGTCGAGGTCCACCGCCGCGAGTACCTCACGCGGCTCGAGCACGCCCTGCAGGCGCCGGCGCTCGACCTCGCGGCGATGGTCCGGGGCAGCATCTGAGTCACAGGTCGGTGATGCCGAGTCGCGCGCGGCAGTCGGCCACGACCTCGGGCAGGGCGGCGCAGAGCCGCTCGACGGCCGCCTCGCGGGCGGGGGAGACCGCAGCGAGCGGGAGGGTGATGCGCACATTGCCCTGGGTCAGGGCACCCATCGCCGCGAGGACGTGGCTCGGCTCGAGCGTGTCGGCCGTGCACGCGGAGCCGGAGGCCACCGACAGGTCGCGCCGGGCCAGCTCGTCGACGATCGTCTCGCCGGCGACGTAGAGGACGCTGAAGGTGCACACGTGCGGCAGCCGGTCGTCGGGGTCGCCGACGACGTCGACCTGGGGGATCGCCCCGGCCACCTCCCGGATGCGGGCGACGAGGTGACGCGCCGACGCCTCCTCGGCCGGCCGGGCGGCAGCGGTCTGCTGCCAGGCCTCGGCGGCCGCGAGGGCCGTGGGGACGTGGACCGGGTCGAGCGCGAGGCCGCCCTCGTGGGGGCTCGGGGGGTGGTGCGGGGCCACCCGGGTGCCGGTGCGCACGACGAGCACGCCGAGACGCGGGCCGCCCCAGGTCGTCGCGTCGCCGACGAGCACGTCGAAGTCTTTCGGGACGTCGTCACGGCCCAGCGCGGCGCGGGCATCGACGAGCAGGGGCACCTCGCGTCCACGGGTCACCGCGCGGGCGGCGGCGAGCGGCTGCCGGGTCCCGACCTCCTGGTTGGCGGCCTGCAGGACGGCGAAGGGGGTCCCGCCCCCGATCGCGTCGTCCCAGGCCGCGACGTCGACGGCGCCGGTGGGCCCCACCGAGACCTCCGTCGCCGGGGTGTCGCCGGCGCGGAGCCAGCGCAGGAGGGCCGAGTGCTCGACGGCGGAGGCGACCGGGGGAGCGGTGAGGCGTCGGCGGCCCCGGGCGAGGAGAGCCAGCCCGGCCCGGGCCGCCTGGTCGCCGCTGGCGTGGAAGCTCACCTCGTCGGGACGCACGCCGAGGCCGTCGGCCAGCACGGAGCGGGCACGGTCGAGCAGACTCCTGCTGCGGCGCCCGGCGGCGTGCCGCGACGTGGGGTCGGCCCACGCCATGTCCTGGGCCGCGACGAGGGTCTGCAGGGCCTGCGGCAGAAGTGGTCCGGGGGTCGCGTCGAGGAGACCGTCGACCCCGCTCGCGGGGGTCGTCACCGCGGGGTCCTGCTGGACCGAATCACTGTGTCGCGCCACGCATCGAGGCTAGTGCCCCCCTTCGCCTGCGGGGCACCTGACCTGCGGTAACGTGACCTTCGTCTTCTGAAAACTTCGGACCAGTAGTAGGTGCCCCTTGCCTGTGTCTTCGAGCCCCTCCCGGCGTACACGCCGCGGAATCGGTGCCATCGGACTCGTCATTGCCGTCGTGGCCCTGTCCGCGTGCAGCGCGGTCGGTGTCAACACCGACCCCAAGAACGGTTACCTCCCTGAGGGGATCACCGAGGAGGCCGCGCTCGTCGAGAACCTCTGGATCTGGGCCTGGGTCGCGGCACTCGCCGTCGGCGTCCTCGTCTGGGGCCTGATCCTGTGGTGCATGGCCGCCTACCGTCGCCGCAAGGACGACGACGGCTCGCTGCCGGTCCAGCTGCAGTACAACGTCCCGCTGGAGATCCTCTACACCGTGGTCCCCATGCTGATGGTGGGTGCGCTCTTCTACTACACCCAGGACGCCACGACCAAGCTGCAGGACGTCTCCCAGGAGCCCGACACCACGATCAACATCGCGGCCAAGCAGTGGAGCTGGGACTTCAACTACGTCGACGACGACGTCCACGAGGCCGGCCAGATGGCCGAGCTCGACGGCAAGGAGGGCGCTGAAGAAAAGCTGCCGACCCTCTACCTGCCGGTCGGTGAGCGCGTCGAGTTCGTCCTGACCTCCCGCGACGTCATCCACTCCTTCTGGGTGCCCGCCTTCCTCGAGAAGATGGACGTCAACCCGGGCATGGTCAACCGCTTCCAGGTCACCCCCAACCAGACCGGGACCTTCCAGGGCAAGTGCGCCGAGCTGTGCGGCGCCTACCACTCGCAGATGCTCTTCAACGTCAAGGTCGTCGAGCGCGACGAGTACGACGCCCACATGCAGGAGCTCGAGGACAAGGGCCAGACCGGTCTGCTCGACAACGGCCTCAACCGCGAGGAGATCCTCGAGCGCGACCGCGACCTGCTGCCCGAGGACGACGCCGCCCGCACCTCCGAGGAGAACTGATGTCAACCGCATCCGGCGCACTCGCCAGGAACACCTCGGAGACCGAGCTCTCCGAGCGCACCATCGCCCGCCGTGAAAAGGCCGGATCCCAGTTCTTCCGGCACATCACGACGACCGACCACAAGGTCATCGGCAACCTCTACATGATCACGAGCTTCATCTGGTTCCTCCTCGGAGGCCTCATGGCGCTCGTCATCCGGCTCGAGCTGTGGGCCCCCGGCCTGCAGGTGGTGGACAACCCCGAGCAGTTCAACGAGATGTTCACCATGCACGGCACGATCATGCTGCTGCTGTTCGCGACGCCCGCCTTCGCCGGCTTCGCCAACGCGCTCATGCCGCTGCAGATCGGTGCCCCTGACGTCGCCTTCCCGCGACTGAACATGTTCGCCTACTGGCTCTACCTCTTCGGCGGCCTCATCGCCGGTGCGGGCCTGTTCACCCCCGGTGGCGCGGCCTCCTTCGGCTGGACCGCCTACACCCCGCTGTCCGACCCGACCTACAGCCCCGGCGTCGGTGGCGACCTGTGGGTCTGGGGTCTGGCCCTCAGCGGCTTCGGCACGATCCTCGGTGGCGTCAACTTCATCACCACGATCATCTGCATGCGCGCGCCCGGCATGACGATGTTCCGGATGCCGATCTTCACCTGGACCGTCCTGATCACCTCGATCCTGATCCTCATGGCCTTCCCGGTCCTCGCGGCGGCCCTCATCGGCCTCGGCGTCGACCGTGCCTGGGGCGGTCAGATCTTCGCTGCGGAGAGCGGTGGAGCACTGCTCTGGCAGCACCTCTTCTGGTTCTTCGGCCACCCCGAGGTCTACGTCCTGGCGCTGCCCTTCTTCGGCGTCGCCTCCGAGATCCTGCCGGTCTTCTCCCGCAAGCCGATCTTCGGCTACAAGACGCTCGTCTTCGCGACGATCGCCATCGCGGCGCTGTCCGTCTCGGTCTGGGCCCACCACATGTACGGCACGGGCCAGATCTTCCTGCCCTTCTTCGCGATCATGACGATGGCGATCTCGGTGCCGACCGGTGTGAAGTTCTTCAACTGGATCGGCACGATGTGGGGCGGCAAGCTCGTCTTCGACACGCCGATGATCTGGACGATCGGCTTCCTCGTGACCTTCCTCTTCGGTGGTCTGACCGGTGTGATCATGGCCAGCCCGGCGCTGGACTTCCACATCACCGACACCTACTTCATCGTCGCGCACTTCCACTACGTGCTCTTCGGCACGATCGTCTTCTCCTTCTTCGCCGGCATGTACTTCTGGTGGCCCAAGTTCACCGGCAAGATGCTCGACGAGGGCCTGGGCAAGATCCACTTCTGGCTGCTGTTCATCGGCTTCCACATGACCTTCCTCATCCAGCACTGGCTGGGCGTCGAGGGCATGCCCCGCCGCTACGCGGACTACATGCCCGAGGACCGCTTCCAGCTCGCCAACCAGATTTCCACGGTCGGCTCGCTGATCCTCGCGGTGAGCTTCCTGCCCTTCTTCTACAACGTCTGGAAGACGCAGATGACGGGCAAGCTCGTCGAGGTCGACGACCCGTGGGGATACGGCAACAGCCTCGAGTGGGCGACCTCCTGCCCGCCGCCGCGGCACAACTTCACGTCGATCCCGCCGATCCGCTCGGAGCGGCCGACCTTCGACATGAACCACCCCGAGTACGCCCCGGCAGCCATCCGCTCGCGCGTCCAGCAGAGTGCGGCGGCCGTGACGTCGGCGACCTCCACGACCTCCACGACTGACGGTGAGGGCACCCGATGAAGTCCGAGATCCAGCTCTTCAGCGTCATCGGCGTCTTCTTCGCCGCCGTGGCCGTCGGCTACGGCATCGTCACCGACTGGGTCGAGCCGGTCGGCTGGGTGGCGCTCTTCCTCTCCGCGGGCCTGGGCTTCATGATCGCCTTCTTCCTGTGGAACACCGCCCGCAAGCTGCCCTTGCGTCCCGATGACGACGAGGACGGCGAGATCGAGCAGGCCGAGGGCCCCTACGGGACCTTCGCGCCCTACTCGTGGTGGCCGCTGTGGCTCTCCCTCGCCGGCTCCCTGGTCTTCCTCGGTGTCGCGGTCGGCCTGTGGGTCTCGGCCTTCGGTGCGCTCGTCGGCGTCTGGGCCCTGTGCGGCTGGGTCTTCGAGTACTACAAGGGTGAGCACGCCCACTGACGGGGCGTACACTCGGCCGAAGGGGCCACGGACATCGGTCCGGGGCCCCTTCAGCACGTCCGGGGTCGGGTGACCGGCACCGGGCCGATACCCGCGTCATGCACTGGGGTGCACCGTCTCGTGAGTCGAATCATCCGACCGCTGCGCATCTGCGCACTCGCTCTCATCGCCCTTCTCGGCCTCGCCGCCTGCGCCGGGGGAGACGCGGCCACGCCGTCGGCGAGTGATGGTCGCAGCAGCTCGTCGAGCTCGACGACCCGTGACCTGCCCCCCGCCGAGGTCAAGGTCAACCCCGGCAAGGGCGCCAAGGGCGTCATGCCCGACGACGAGATCAGCGTGCAGGTCATGCGCGGCACGCTCGACGAGGTGCGGGTGAGCGCACCGGGCGGGGCGAGTGTCGAGGGCGAGGTCCAGGGGCAGACCTGGACGTCGAGCTCGCGGATGAAGCCCGGCACGACCTACACGGTGGCGGTGACCGCCGAGGGCCCCGAGGGTGGCACCTCCACGCAGAAGTCGACCTTCACCACGCACGAGCCGGAGGTCACGGCGACCTACGGGATCGTCTACGACGGCCAGACGGTGGGTGTGGCTATGCCGGTGAGCATCCAGTTCGACTCCGAGGTCACCGAGGCCTCCTACCGCAAGGCCATCGAGGAGGCGGTGTCGGTCAAGACGACCCCGCAGGTCGAGGGCTCGTGGGGGTGGCTCGACAATCGACAGCTGATGTGGCGCCCCAAGGACTTCTGGGCCCCCGGTACCAAGGTCACCGTCGACGCACCGCTCACCGGCTTCCAGACGGGCAAGGACAAGTGGGTCGCCGAGGACCACTCCGGCACGATGACCATCGGTCGTGAGCAGATGGCCAAGGTCGACATCGCCAACCACCGGATGACGGTCAGTCGGGGCGGCCAGCAGGTCAAGTCCTTCCCGGTGAGCAGCGGCAAGCCCGGCAAGGACACCGAGACGCGTTCGGGCATGAAGGTCGTCATCAACAAGCAGCGCGAGATGACGATGGACTCCTCGACCATCGGGATCGACAAGGGCGAGCCGGGCTATTACAAGGTCGACACCGACTTCAACGTCCGGGTGACCTGGACCGGCGAGTTCGTCCACTCCGCCCCGTGGTCGGTCGGCTCCCAGGGCAGCTCCAACGTCTCCCACGGGTGCGTCAACATGGCCCCGGGCAATGCCGAGTGGTTCTACGACAACTCGCTGCCCGGTGACCCCGTCGACTTCACCGGCTCGGGGCGGGAGTTCCTGCCCACCGAGGGGATCGGGGTGTGGCAGTACTCCTACGGCCAGTGGCAGGAGCAGAGCGCCACGGCGTGACCGGGCAGCGGGTGAGCGGGCTCAGCCCCAGCCGAGCTCGTGCAGCCGCTCCTCGTCGATACCGACGTGGTGGCCGGCCTCGTGGACGATGGTGACGGCGATCTCCTCGCGCAGCTCGTCGAGGTCATCGCACATCCTCGTCAAGGGCCCGCGGAAGAGCACGATGGGGTCCGGCAGCGAGCCGGCCCAGCCACCGTCGCGCTCGGTGAGCGGGGTGCCGAGGTAGATCCCGAGCAGCTCGGCGTTGTCCTCGTCGGACAGCCCCGGATCGGCGTGCTCCGGTCCCGGCTCGTCCTCGACGAAGAAGGCCACGTTGTCGAGCAGGTCCAGCAGCTGCGGCGGGACCTCGTCGAGCGCGTCGCGCACGGCCAGCTCGAAGTCGTGCTCGCTGATCTCGACCATGGTCAGGTCACCTCCGGTGTGGGTGGGATGACGGGCTGCGCACGCACCGGGCGACTGTGCCGACGGTGCACGTGGAAGAGCACGATCCCCAGGCAGAGCAGGCCCAGGCTCGTCAGCGCCAGGCTCAGCAGCGAGGACGCGGCGACGGGGACGACGAGCCCGGTGAGCGTGGCATTGAGCATCAGCATGAGGAAGGTTGAGACCGAGGCGGCTGTGCCTCGGGCGTGCGGCACGGCGTCGAGCAGGGCGAGCTGGTAGACCGGCATCGAGATGCCGGTGCCGAAGGCGATGGCCGTCGGGCCGACGACGGCCCAGGGGAGTGCGGCCGTGGCGGGGACGGCGGCGAGGGCCACGCCGGCCACGGCACCGGTCATGGCCACGGTCTGACCGCCGACGATGAGCCGGTCCCCGCTGACCCGCTCCGCGAGCCGTCCGTTGGTGAAGGAGCCGAGCACCATGCCGACGACCATCGGCACGAAGAAGACCCAGAAGTCCTGAGGTCCCTGGCCGAGCAGCGTGACGACGAAGATCGGTGCGGCACCGATGTAGAGGAACTGCCCGGCGAAGGAGAAGGCGGAGGCAGCGGACAGGACCTGGAAGTGCCGCATGCGCGCCACGTCGACGACACCCGAGACGATCGACCGCACGTCGAGCGGAGTGCGTCGCTCACGCGGGTGGCTCTCGGGGAGCAGCACGAGCACCGACAGCGCGATCACCGTGCCGAAGAGGCTGAGGAACCAGAAGACGAGCGGCCAGGGCCCGAGGAGGAGCAGCCAGCCCCCGACGATCGGCGCCAGGGCCGGACCGATGCCGAAGATCATCGCGATGGTGCTCATCAGCCGTTGGGCCCGTGCCCCCTCGAAGAGATCGCGCACGACGGTGCGCGAGATGATCGTGCCGGCTCCCGCGGACATGCCCTGCAGGACCCGGAAGCCCAGCAGGACCGGCAGGGAGGGCGCGAGGGCGCACCCGATCGACGCGAGGGCGTAGACGGCGGCACCGGTGACCATGACGGGCTTGCGTCCGACGGCGTCGCTCAGCGGTCCGTGGAAGAGGCTCATCACGGCGAAGGCGCCGAGGTAGGCGCTGACGACGAGCTGCATCGACGCCTCGGAGACGTCGAGGTCGGCGCCCATCTCCTGGAAGGCGGGGAAGGGGGTGTCGATGGAGAAGGGACCGAACATGCCCAGGAGCGCCAGCAGGACGGTCGTCACGGCGAGCGGGGCGGTGCGCGGGTGGCGGGCACCGGCGGCGGGTCGGGTGAGCATCTCCGGGCCATCCTCGCACCGGGGGGATCCTCCCTTCGTCCCGGGTCATGGTGCGGGACGACGAAGGGCCCCGGAGGGATGATCCTCCGGGGCCCTTCGGTGGCGCTGACCGAGGTCAGTGCGTGGAGACCTTGTCTCCCGACTCGATGGCCTCGTGGCCGTGGTCGTGGTGCGCGGCCTCGAGCTCGGCGGGCGTGACCGGCTGGACGGCACCGCCGAAGTAGAAGTCGTGCAGCTTGGCGCGCAGCTTGCGCTTGCGGGCGCCCTTCTTGTCGACGCCGTTGGCGTCGGTGGCCGACTCCAGCTCGAGCGGGGCCGGCGCCTCGTGCTGGACGAGGGTCCACCGGGTGTACTCGTCGAGGGGCTCGTGGACCTCGTGGAAGTCACCGCCGGCACCGCGCTGGATGCGCCCGGTCTCGCGTCCGTGGAGGACGAGGTCACGGTCGTGCCGCTGCAGGCTCAGGCAGATCCGGCGGGTCGCCCAGAAGGCGATGACCGGCCCCACGAAGGTGAGCACGCGCAGGATCTGGGTGATGTCGTTGATCGACATCCCGAACTTGATCGCGATGATGTCGTTGCTCGCGGCGAACATCAGCACGCCGTAGAGCGTCAGCGCGGCCATCCCGAGAGCGGTGCGGGTCGGGGCATTGCGCGGGCGGTCCAGCAGGTGGTGCTCGCGCTTGTCGCCGGTGACCCAGGCCTCGATGAAGGGGTAGGCGATCATGCCGCCGTAGAAGGCGGGGATGACCAGCAGGGCACCGACGATGACCGGCCAAGCCCACGTGAAGCCGAAGGTCTCGAACTCCATGCCGCCCGGCAGCAGACGCAGCGCGCCGTCGGGGAAGCCCATGTACCAGTCCGGCTGGGCGCCGGCCGTGGTGGCGTTGGGCTCGTAGGGGCCGTGGACCCACACGGCGTTGATCTGGACCAGCGCCGAGATCAGGGCGATGCCACCGAAGACGATGAAGAAGAAGCCACCGGCCTTGGCCGCGTAGACCGGCATGACCGGGAAGCCGACGACGTTGTCGTTGGTCTTGCCGGGGCCGGGGTACTGCGTGTGCTTCTGCAGCGCCACCAGGACGATGTGCACCGTGAAGAGTGCGATGAGCAGCGCCGGCAGCAGCAGGATGTGCACGGAGTACAGGCGCGGGATGATGTCGTCACCGGGGAAGGTGCCACCGAAGAGGGCGTAGCTCAGGTAGCTGCCGATGACCGGCGCCGCGACCATGAAGCCCTGGGCGGCGCGAAGGCCGGTGCCCGAGAGCAGGTCGTCGGGGAGGGAGTAGCCGGCGAAGCCCTCGACGAGCGCGAGGAGGGACAGGACGCAGCCGATGACCCAGTTGAGCTCACGGGGCTTGCGGAAGGCGCCGGTGAAGAACACGCGCAGCATGTGCACCGACAAAGCAACGATGAACAGCAGCGCCGACCAGTGGTGGATCTGGCGGATCAGCAGACCGCCCTTGACGTCGAAGGAGATGTCGAGGGTCGACGCGTAGGCGCGGGACATGCCGACACCCTTGAGCGGCGCATAGCTGCCCTCGTAGGTGGTGTGCGCCATCGACGGGTCGAACCAGAAGGTCAGGAAGACCCCGGTCAGCATGCACACGATCATCGAGTACATGGCGATCTCGCCGAGCATGAAGGACCAGTGGTCGGGGAAGACCTTCTTCATGAGGTAGCCGATGCCCTTGGCGGCACCGGTGCGGTCGTCGATCCAGCCGGCGACGCCGCCGACCTTCTTCACCCTGGGGGAGTAGGAGGGCCCTGCCGGTGCGTCACCGGTGCGCAGGCCGTCTGCGGGACGGGCATTGGCGGTCACGATCAACCACGCTCCCAGAAGCTCGGGCCGACCGGCTCTTGGAAGGGCTGGTCAGCGATGAGGTAACCCTCGCTGTCGACGGTGATCTTCAGCTGCGGCAGGGGGTGCCCGGCGGGACCGAAGATCACCTCGCAGTCGTTGGTCACGTCGAAGGTGGACTGGTGACAGGGGCAGAGCAGGTGGTGCGTCGTCTGCTCGTAGAGGCCGACCGGGCAGCCGACGTGGGTGCACACCTTGGAGTAGGCGACGATGCCCTGGTAGCCCCACTCGCGGGCCTTGCGGCCCTTGTCGGTGTCCTGGAAGTCCTCGGGGTTCAGGCGCATGAGCAGGACGGAGGCCTTGCTCATCTCGTCGAGGAAGTCAGGACGCTCGAGCAGGCCCTCGGGCTGGATGTGGAAGACCGATCCGATGGTGACGTCGCCCGGCTTGATCGGGGTGTCCTCGGGGTCCTTGTGCAGGCGCAGCTTCTTCGGCGTGTAGGTGCCGTCCTCGCCCTTCTCGCCGTTCCAGAAGGTGACCGAGAGGTCGTTCTTGGGCAGCGGGCCGAGCGAGCCGACGAGCTGGACGACGAGGGGGAGCGCGAACAGGCCCATGGCCCCGGCGAAGGTCGCCTTGAGCAGCGGACGACGCGTCAGCTGCGAGGACTCGGCGCCGTCGAGCATCGTCTCGACGAAGGCCTGACGGTCCGCATCCGCGGAGCGCATCGGGTGACGCATCTCGACGACCTCGGTGTCGGGCATGAGCGTCTTGGCCCAGTGGACCGCGCCGAGGCCGATGCCGAGGAGGGAGAAGGCCAGTCCGAGGCCGAGGAGCAGGTTGGCCAGGCTCATCTCGTTGGTGAAGGGCACCCACACGGTGTCGTCGACGTCGACGATGAAGTACGAGACGACGAAGAGCAGCGTGCCGAGGATCGACAGCGTGAAGAGCGCAGCCACCTGACGCTCGGCCCGCTTGGCTGCCTTGTCGTCACGGTCGGCGTTGCGCAGCACGTGGGGCGGCAGCCCGGGGTTGCTGAACCGCTCCGGGATACCACCGGAGCCCTGCACGTGGCCCTGGTCGAGGCGCACCGGCTCGGAGCCGGAGGGCTCCTGCGGCGTTGCCCCTGTCGGGGTGTGCTCACTCATCTGTTGTCGGTCCTGTCTGTGTGGCGAGTTGTCAGGTCTGTCAGGCGGACTTCTGGCCGAGCCAGACGGCGAAGCCCACGAGGAGCCCCAGGCCGACGGTCCAGGCAAAGAGGCCCTCGGGCACCGGGCCGAGGCTGCCGAGCGGGTTGCCGCCGGGGTTGCCGGCCTCCTGCTGCGCCTCGATGTAGGCGATGACGTCGCGCTTGTCCTCGGGGGTGAGGTTCTTGTCGTTGAAGACGGGCATGCTCTGCGGGCCGGTCACCATGGCCTCGTAGATGTGCTTGCCGGAGACGTCGTTGACCTTGGGGGCGTCCTTGCCGCGGGTGAGGGCGCCACCGGCGCCGGCGCTGTTGTGGCACATGGCGCAGTTGACGCGGAAGATCTGGCCACCCTTGCCCGGGTCGCCCTTCGAGCCGTCGGTGTATTCCGCGTCGGGCACGGACGGGCCGGCGCCGAGGGTGGAGACGTAGGCGGCGATGTCCGAAATCTCCTCGTCGGTGAACTTCACCTTGATGTCGGAGGGGGCCTGCACGCCGGGGGCGGCCATCGGCATGCGGCCGGTGCCCATCTGGAAGTCGACCGACGCCGCACCGACACCGGCGAGGCTCGGGCCGGCGTCCTTGATGCCCAGGCCGTTGGCGCCGTGGCAGGTCGCGCAGTTGGCCACGAAGAGCTTCTTGCCGTTGGCGACGCTGTCGGAGCTGGTGACCGTGGCCTCGGTCTGCTGGGGGGCGACGGCGGCATAGGCCGTGCCGGTGACGAAGAGGCCGAGCATGATCAGCAGGGCGATCGCCGCGGGGTGACGGCGAGAGAGGGTGGGCATGGAGGGTCCGCTCCTCTGGGAACGACGGGTACGGGGCAGGGGGAGGCGCACGTCGATCACGCGCCGAGGAGGTAGATGGCGGCGAAGAGGGCGATCCACACGACGTCGACGAAGTGCCAGTAGTAGGACGTGACGACCGCACCGGTCTGCTGCGCGTGGCTGTAGGTGCGCGTCGTGTAGGTCCGCCCGATGATCAGCAGGAAGGCGATGAGGCCACCGGTGACGTGGATGCCGTGCAGGCCCGTCGTCAGGTAGAAGATCGAGGACCAGGAGTCGGTCGAGATCGTCACGCCCTCGGAGACGAGGGTGGCGTACTCGAGGACCTGGCCGGAGACGAAGACCGCACCGAAGATGTAGGTGAGGACGTACCACTCACGCATGCCCCAGCCGGCGACGTTGAGCAGTGACCCGGTCCGCGACTTCTGCCCGTGCTCCGCCTTGAGGACACCGAGCTGGCACCACACCGACGAGATCACGAGGATCAGGGTGTTGGCGGCCGCGAAGGGGACGTTGAGCAGCTCGATGTTGTGCTCCCACAGGTCCGGGCGCAGCGACCGGACCGTGAAGAAGATCGCGAAGAGCCCGGCGAAGAACATCAGCTCGCTGGACAGCCAGACGATGGTGCCGACGGACACCATGTTGGGGCGGCTGACCGGACCCATCGCGGGGTCGGCGGCGGTGTGCCCGGACACGTTTGAAGGCAGGGAGGTTGCAGTGGCCACGGGCCCATTATGTCCTCAACTGCGAGCGCATGTGCGCCACCCCCCTCCGCGAGTCTCGTGGGGTGGCTCACCGCTACGCTCTGGAGCATGACCGGTACCTCGTCAGCGACCCCCTCCGCCCCGGCATCCTCTGCCGGAGAGGGCCCCTCCGTCTCCGTGCGGGTGCTCCTGTACAGCGACAACATCACCACCCGTGACGCCGTGCGCGCCGCGGTGGGCCGCCGGCCGGCCCGTGACGTCGAGGTGAGCGCGTGGCGCGAGTGCGCCACACCGGCTGCCGTCATCGAGGCCGTCGAGGCCGGTGAGGTCGACGTGCTCGTGCTCGACGGCGAGGCGGCCAAGCTCGGCGGGCTGGGGCTGTGCCGTCAGCTCAAGTCCGAGATCCACGACTGCCCCCCGGTCCTCGTCATCACCGGGCGGCCCCAGGACGGGTGGCTCGCCACCTGGTCGATGGCCGACGCTGCCGTCTCCCACCCCATCGACGCGATCGCCCTCGCCGACGCGGTGGCCGATCTCGCCCGGGGCGTGGCCGCCCGATGAGCGCGGCGGACACCCCCACCTGGTCGGGCGTCCTCACCCAGCTGCTGTCGGGGCGTGACCTCGGGTCCGACGAGACCTCGTGGGCGATGCGCGAGATGATGTCGGGCGACGCCGCCCCGGCGCAGATCGCCGGCTTCCTCGTGGCCCTGCGGGCGAAGGGGGAGACCGTGACCGAGCTGCGGGCGCTGGCCGACGTCATGTTGGAGCACGCGCTGCCGATCGAGGTCTCGGGCCCGACCCTCGACATCGTCGGCACCGGCGGCGACATGGCCGGCACGGTCAACATCTCGACGATGTCGTCGATCTGCATCGCCGCGACGGGGGTGCGGGTCGTCAAGCACGGCAACCGCGCCGCGTCGTCCAAGTCCGGTTCCGCCGACGTGCTCGAGTCCCTCGGGGTCAACCTGACGTTGAGCCCCCAGGACGTCGGCCGGGTGGCCGACGAGGCCGGCATCACCTTCTGCTTCGCCCAGACCTTCCACCCGTCCTTCCGCCACACCGCCGTCCCGCGTCGTGACCTGGGCATCGGCACCGCCCTCAACGTCCTGGGCCCGATGACCAACCCGTCCCGGCCGACCTACTCCGTCGTGGGCGTGGCCGACGCCCGGATCGCACCGCTCATGGCCGGGGTGTTCGCCGAGCGCGGTACCCGGGCGCTGGTCTTCCGCGGCGACGACGGGCTCGACGAGCTGACGGTCGCCGACGGCTCCCACGTCTGGTGGGTCGCCGGCGGCGAGGTCCGCGAGGTGCACGTGACACCCGAGGAGCTGGGCCTGACCCGCAGCCCGCTGGAGTCCCTGCGCGGTGGCGATGCCGACGTCAACGCCGAGGTGGCGCGGCGGCTCCTCGCCGGGGAGCGGGGGCCGGTCCGTGACGCCGTCGTGCTCAACGCCGGCGCCGCGGTCGGCCTGGCCCAGCAGGGCGACGAGCAGCCCGGCGACCCGGTGGCTGCGATCCGGGCGGGCATGGACACGGTCGAGGCCGTCCTCGACTCGGGTCGGGCCGCCGAGCAGCTGCAGCGCTGGGTGAGCGCCACGCGCACGGAGGGCCAGGGCGCCTGACGCCCCTGCCGGATCGCTCGAGGGCCCGACTGCTGCGGTCCCTGACTACTCGAGGCCGATGCTGAAGGCGGCGTCGAGGTCGTGTCGGCTGTAGGCGCGGAACGCGATGTGTGTCGAGGTGTCGACGATGCCGGGGACCTTGTTGAGGCGGCCGGCGATGACGTCGTCGAGCTCCTCGTGCTCGTGCACGCGGACCATCGCGATGAGGTCGGCGTCGCCCGCCACGGAGTAGACCTCGCTCACGCCGTCGAGGTCGGCGACGGTCTCGGCCACCTCGGGGATGCGGGCGGTGTCGGCGTGGATGAGGACGATGGCGGTGATCACGAGGCCCACCCTAGAGCAGGGGCCAGCTCGCGATGGGCCGCGGCGGCACCCCCGACCGGGCAGGTCCACTCGCCGTCGATGTCGACCAGCCGGGTGCCCTCGGCCTCGAGCCAGCGCAGGACGAGCTCGGTCTCCTCGGGCAGTGCGCTGGTGCCCGGGCCGGTCGGCGGGGCAACGACCTCGGCGCTGGCCCGCAGCGCGGCGACGTAGGGCATCGGGTCGGCGCCGACGGGGGAGTGGGAGCTGCCGGCGAGGCGGCCGTGGCGCACGCACACGAGGTCCCACCCGCCGCGGGCGGTCCGCCGCGCGGCCACCAGCTCGGCGGTCGAGGCGAGCGGGGCGGCCCGCTGGCTGCGGGAGGCCGCGCGCACGAGGTCGGCCAGGCGATCGCGCAGGGCCCCGGCCTCCTCGAAGCGCTCCTGGGAGGAGAGCGCAGCCATCCGCTCGCGCAGCGCGGCGACCGCGGCTCGGGAGTCGCCGACGAGCACGGCGGCGGCCTCGGCGACGGTCACCGCGTAGTCCTCGACGGGTACCTCGCCGGTGCACGGCGCCGAGCACCGGCCCATGTCGGCGAGAGCGCAGGCCGAGGTCGGACGTCGTGGGGAGAGCCGGGCCAGGCACTGGCGCAGGGGGACGGCGTCGTGGAGCGCGGCCATGGCCTCCTCGGCCGAGCCGCGGGTGCCGAAGGGGCCGGCATGGGCGAGGTCGTCGGGGCCGACCGAGCGCACGATCGACAGCCGGGGGAAGGTCTCGTCGGTGAGCTTGAGCCACCAGGCCCGCTCGGGGTGGCGCGAGCGGCGGTTGTAGCGCGGCTTGTGGGCGGCGATGAGGCGCAGCTCGCGCACCTGGGCCTCGAGCGTCGTCGCGCACACGATGGGGGTGATCTCGGTGGCCAGGCGCACCATCTCGCCCATGCGCCGACGCTGCTCGGAGGCGGTGAAGTAGCTGCGGGCCCGCGCGCGGATGTCGACGGAGGTGCCGACGTAGAGCGGCTCGCCGCGCTCGTCCTTGAAGACGTAGACGCCGGGTGCCGACGGGAGCCCGTCGGCGAGGTGGCGCTTGCGGCGCAGCTCGTCGCTGACCCGGGAGGTGTAGGAGCTCAGCTCCTCGAGCGTGTGCACCCCGACCGAGCCGAGGCGCCCGATGAGGCCGTGCAGCACGTCGACGGTCGCGCGGGCGTCGTGCAGGGCACGGTGGTCGGGTGTCGTGCTCGCGCCGAAGTGACGGGCGAGGGTGCCCAGCTTGTGGTTGGCCACCTCGTCGCGGGAGACGACCTGCCGCGCCAGCCGCACGGTGTCGAGGACGGTGTGGCCGGGCCAGCGCAGGTCGTGGGCGGCGCAGGCCGCCTTGAGGAAGCCGATGTCGAAGCCGGCGTTGTGCGCGACGAGCACCGCACCGCGGGCGAACTCGAGGAAGCTCGCGACCGCCTCACCGGCCCGGGGTGCGTCGGCGACCATCGCGTCGGTGATGCCGGTGAGCGACTGGATGAAGGCCGGGATGGGCTCGCCGGGGTTGACGAAGGTCTGCAGCTCGCCGAGCTCCTCGCCGCCGCGCACCTTGACCGCACCGATCTCGGTGATGCCGCAGTCGCGGGCCGACCCGCCCGTCGTCTCGAGGTCGACGACGACGAAGGTGACCTCGGCCAGCGGTGTGCCGAGATCACCGAGCCTGTCCTGGACGACCTCCATGCCGACGACCGTAGGTGCCGCCCCCGACAACGTCCGTGAGGCGCGGCGTGGGAGGGTGCCCACATGCGCGCGATGGATGACCTGGCGGACGTGGTCGGCTTCTACCGGCACTTCGCCCAGCAGGAGGCGAAGGGGGAGTCGCGCACCTTCGAGCTGTGGGCCGCCGGCGTCGCCGACGACCCGGAGGTCCTCGCCCTGCTCGAGCAGGTGCCGAGCGCCAAGCGCCAGCCCAATCTCGTCTTCGGGGCCGCCCGGTGGCACCGTGCGGTGACGCCGTCCGGCTACGCCGACCCGGGCGCCCTGCGCGAGACCCTCCTGACGCGGTGGCCGCAGGTGCGCGAGACGATCCTCGCCCGGTCCACCCAGACCAACGAGGTCGCTCGGTGCGCGACGCTGCTGCCGGTGCTCGGAGGCCTGGAGGGCCCGCTGGCCCTCCTCGAGGTCGGTGCCAGCGCCGGCCTGTGCCTGCACCCGGACCGCTGGTCCTACCGCTACCTCGACGAGGCCGGGGCGCAGGTCGCCCGGGTCGACCCGTCGTCGGGTCCCTCACCGGTCGTCCTCGACTGCACCGTGCGTGGACCGGCGGCGATCCCCCCTTCGCTCCCGGAGGTCGTCTGGCGCGGCGGCATCGACCTCAACCCGCTCGACCTGTCCGTGCCGGACACGGCACGCTGGCTCGAGACGCTCGTGTGGCCGGAGCACGAGGACCGCCGGGCCCGGCTGGCCGCGGCCTGCCGGGTGGTCGCCGACGCGCCCGTCGACATCACCCGCGGCGACCTGCTCGCCGACCTCGACGCGGTCGTCGACCGGGCGCGGTCCCAGGCACCCGACGCGACCCTCGTCCTCTTCCACTCGGCGGTCATCGCCTACCTCGACGACGCGGGCCGGAGGCAGTGGCAGCAGCTGGCCCACGACGTCGTCGCCCGCGTCCGCGCCGCGGGCGGCCGTGCCCACTGGGTCTCCAACGAGGGCGCCTCCGTGCTGCCCGACGTCACCGCGACCGCCACCTGCGCGGGGGAGGGCAGCGACTTCTGCCTCGGCCTCGACGGCTCGGCCGTCGGCTGGACCCACGGCCACGGCCGCCGCCTCACCGTCTGCTGACGCGGAGACACGCGAGCGGACGAAGGGAGGCGGGTTGGTCGCGGACGAAGGGTGGGGCGACACTGCCGAAGTCCCTTCGTCCTCCTGCGGCCGCCTGTTGTCGTGCCGGACTTCGGCTTGACGTCGCCGCCCCACCCTTCGCCCGCTCCCGCGTCGGTCCCACTCACCACCCGCGTCGGGAGGGCTGTCGGGGGTCGCTCCTAGCGTGGTCGGTGTCGGGAGGGACCCGGCGACGACGAGGAGGTGACGGACATGACCCGTCGACCACTGCCGCTGACGATCGACTGCGGCACCTGCCCGGTCCGGGACGTCGGCTGCGCCGACTGCATGGTGACGGCGCTGGGGAGCCCGGCCACCCTCGCTGACCCGGACCCACAGCTGCTGCCGCTCGACCGGCGCGAGCGCGAGGTGGTCTCGCGGCTCATCGCCGCGGGCCTGGTGAGCGCCGAGACGGCAAACGAGGCCCGTGCGGTGCACGAGCCTCGTTCGGACTACGACGACCTGCGCCGGCACGCGGGCTGACCCGCGCACCGGCCGGCCGGTCGGTCAGCTGCCGTAGAGCGCCTCCACCTCGTCCTCGAAGTCGCGCATGATGATGTTGCGCTTGAGCTTCATCGACGGGGTGAGGGTGCCGTTGTCCTCGGTGAAGTCCTCGGACAGCACCGAGAACTTGCGGATCGACTCGGCCTTGGAGACGGCCTTGTTGGCCTCGTCGACGGCGCCCTGGATCTCGGCCAGGACGGTCTCGTTGGTGCGGGCCTGCTCGACGGTCAGCGCGCCGAGGCCGTTGTTGGCGGCCCAGCCCGGCAGCATCTCCTCGTCGATCGTCACGAGCGCGGCGATGAAGGGCTTGCCGTCGCCGACGACGAGGCACTGGCTGATGAGCGGGTGCGCCCGCAGGCGGTCCTCGAGGACACCGGGGGCGACGTTCTTGCCGCCCGCGGTCACGAGGATCTCCTTCTTGCGGCCGGTGATCTTCAGGTAGCCGTCGGAGTCGAGCTCGCCGAGGTCACCGGTGCTGAACCACCCGTCCTGGAGCGCCTCGAGGGTGGCCTTCTCGTTGTCGTGGTAGCCGTGCAGGACGTTGACGCCCTTGATGAGGACCTCGCCGTCGTCGGCGATGCGCAGCGAGACGCCGGGCAGCGGCGGGCCGACGGTGCCGATCTTGACCTTGCCCGGGATGTTGACCGTCGCGGGGGCGGTCGTCTCGGTGAGGCCGTAGCCCTCGAGGATCGTCACGCCGATGCCGCGGAAGAAGTGCCCCAGACGGGTGCCGAGCGGGGCGCCGCCGGAGACGGCGTACTCGACCTTGTCGCCCATCTTGGCCCGCAGCGTGCTGTAGACCAGCTTGTCGAAGACCGCGTGCTGCACCTTGATCTTCAGCGGGACCGAGCCGGTGTCCTGGGCCTCGGACCAGGCGATGGCGACATCGGAGGCGCGGGCGAAGATCTTGCCCTTGCCTCCGGCGACGGCGGTCTCGTTGGCCTTGTTGTAGATCTTCTCGAAGACGCGCGGCACGGCGAGGATGAAGGTGGGCCGGAAGGCCTGGAAGTCGTCGAGGATGTTGGCGATGTCGGCGCTGTGGCCCATCCGGCGGCCGGCGGTGACCGCGAGGACCTCGATGAAGCGGGCGAAGACGTGCGCGAGGGGGAGGAAGAGCAGCGTCGACGCGTCGTCCTTGTTGAGCACATCGCCGAGCTTGGCGATGGTGTTCTCGGTGAGGCCGAGGAAGTTGTCGTGGGTCAGCTCGCAGCCCTTGGGGCGACCGGTCGTGCCCGAGGTGTAGATGATCGTCGCGATGGTCGCGCGATCCTGACCGGCGATGCGCTCCTCGAGCTGCTCGTCGGTGACGTCCGAGCCGGCGGCGACGATCGTGTCGAGGTCGCCGTTGTCGATGATGAAGACCTGGTCGAGACCGGTGAGGTTGGCGCGGGCCTCGTCGGCGACCGCGGCGTGCTTGGTCGTCTCGACGACGAGGAAGCGGGTGCCGGAGTCCTTGACGATCCACTCGACCTGCTCGGCGGAGCTCGTCTCGTAGATCGGCACCGGCACACCGCCGGCGACCCAGGTCGCGAAGTCGAGGACGGTCCACTCGTAGCGGGTGCGGGCCATGATCGAGAGGCGGTCGCCGGGCTCGAGACCCTGGGCGATGAGGCCCTTGGCGAGGGCGCGCACCTCGAGGTTGAACTGCGCGGCGGTCACGTCACGCCACGCGCCCGACTCCTTGACGCTGAAGGCGACCCGCTGCGGGTCCTTGTCCGCGTTGCGGCCCGGCAGGTCTGCCAGGGAGTCGGTGGGGTTGCCCTCGATGAGGCGGGGCATCGTGCTGTCGTTCACGGGGATCTCCTTCGTTCGCCGTCCGGCTGCACCTGCGGGGAGGCTGGCTCGCGTGGAGCCTACCCGCGCGACCGGGCGCGTCAGGAGGTCGTGCCCGTGACGGTGGCCATACTGTTCTCCTCGCC
This sequence comes from Janibacter sp. FSL W8-0316, assembly GCF_038004165.1. NCBI lineage: Bacteria > Bacillati > Actinomycetota > Actinomycetes > Micrococcales > Intrasporangiaceae > Janibacter > Janibacter sp. FSL W8-0316. The sequence continues at coordinate 235,034 of NZ_JBBOQX010000001.1, forward strand.
CCCGTCCACGACCGAGCCACCGGAAGGACCCTCCGTGCTCCTGCGTCGTCAGGTACCCCTCGTCGACATCGTCGACGAGACCTACGTCCGCGCCGCGCCGCACGTGGTGCGGGCCGAGCTCGATGCCCCCGGGGTGCTCGACGGGCTGTGGCCGGGGCTGCACCGGGAGGTCGTGCAGGACCGCGGGGCGAAGGGGGTGCGCTGGCGCGTGCAGGGCGACGTCGTCGGGCGGATGGAGATCTGGCTGGAGGCCGGGCACGGCGGCACGATCGTCCACCACTTCGTCCACGGTGAGCACGGTCGCGGCGCCGCGCGGTGGTCTCGGGAGCACCGGCGCCGGTGGAAGAGCGGGCTCAACCACATCAAGGACCGGCTCGAGGGTCGCACGCGATAGTCTCGCCCGCATGGCCGACAGCACCCGCTCCAGCACCGTCGTCGACGCCTCGCCCGGCGAGGTCCTCGACATCATCGCCGACCTCGAGGCCTACCCGGAGTGGGCCAAGGAGATCCGACAGGTCGAGATCCTCACCGAGGACGGCGACGGCTGGCCCGACACCGCCTCCTTCAGCCTCGACGCCGGCCCGATCCAGGACACCTACACCCTCGACTACACGTGGGACGTCGCCGAGGACGGTCAGGGTGTCGCCTCGTGGACCCTCGTCGAGGCGACGATGCTCAAGGCGATGGACGGCTCCTACACGCTGAGCGCCACGGCCGACGGCGGTACCGAGGTCATCTACGAGTTGACCGTCGACCTCAAGGTGCCGATGCTCGGCATGCTCAAGCGCAAGGCCGAGAAGGTCATCGTCGACACCGCGCTGCGTGACCTCAAGAAGCGCGCCGAGGCCTGAGAGGACCGTGCGCGCCCACCTCGTCGTCGGTGGCGGTGACCACGGACCCGACGTCGCCTCCCGGGTGCTCGCCGCACTGACCCCGCACCACGCGGTCGTGCGACCCGCGCCCCAGCACGGCGCGCCCGACCCGGTCGTCGTGGCGGTCGAGGACCTCCTCGACCGGTTGCTCACGGCACTGGACCTCCCTTCGCCCGTCGTCGCCGACCTCATCGCGCGGATCCTGCCGGCCGAGCTGCCGGCGCTGCTGCGGCTGGCCCGCCAGCTCGAGCGGGCCGCGGCCGACGGCCACGAGATCGTCGTCGAGGTCGACGTCGAGGTCGCCCGACTGCTCGACGCACCCCAGCGGGGGGCTCGAGCGATGAGCGCCTTCGTCCCCGTCATCGCGCGCTGGGAGGTGCTCGTGGCCCCCGACGGCATCGGCACGCTCCCACAGCCCGACGCCCCCGTGCTCGCGGCGCTGCGCGAGGGAGCCGCCCTGCTCGACGCTCTCGACACGGCGCTCGCCGACCCGGCGCAGACCGCCCTGCACCTCGCCGCACCCGCCGGCCCCGTCGGCGCGGCCCGGCGAGCCGACGCCGAGGTCTTCCTCGCGCTGATGGGACGTCGGCTCACCGCCGTCCACCCACCCGGGGGTGCGGGCGTCGAGCACCTGCCCGACCCGGCCCCCGACCACGGGCCGCGCGTCGAGCCGCTCGACGACGGCAGCGGCGCCTGGCACCTGATGATCGACCTGCCGGGCGTGCGGGCGGCCGACCTCGACCTCGTCCGGCACGACGACGAGCTCGTCCTCGGGTGCGCCGGGCGCAGCCGCCGGGTGCTGCTGCCGTCGGTCCTGCGGCGTTGCGAGATCGAGCGTGCGGGGGTGGCCGGCGGGGTCCTCACCGTGACGATGACCCCCGACGAGGCGGTGTGGCCCCGTGGCTGACCAGGAGCAGACACCGGACGCCGAGGACGTCGTCGTGCAGCTGCTGCAGGTGCTCTCCGAGGTCGACGTCGAGGGCCTCGGCGAGGACCTGCGCCGGCTCGACGACGCGACGACGCGGCGGGCGATGACCGGTGCCAGCCTGCTCGCCGAGGCGCTCACCCGGGCGGCCTTCGGCTCGGCGGCCGTGAGCGGAGCGCTCGGGGTCGAGCTCGACGAGGCGCCCCCGCACGTCCCCCTGCGCTCCCGCGGGGAGCGGGTCGAGGTCCACGACGACGAGGCCGGTGCGGCCGACGAAGGAGTGAGCGGGGCATGAGCACGACGGCCATCGGCATCGACATCGGCGGGACCAAGATCGCCGGGGCGCTCGTCGACGAGCGCGGGCGGATCACCCAGCGGCAGCAGGTCGCCACCCCCGCGGACGACACCGCGGCGATCATCGAGGCGACCGCCGGGCTCGTGCGGTCCCTCGAGCAGGAGGCCCCCGACGAGGTCGTCGGGGTCGGCATGGCCTGTGCCGCCTTCGTCGACTCCCGGCGCGGTCACGTGTGGTTCGCCCCCAACCTGCCCTGGCGCGACCTCGACCTGGCCGACGAGGTCGGCGCGCTCGTCGGGCGTGACGTCGTCGTCGACAACGACGCCAACGCCGCCGCCTGGGGCGAGTACCGCCACGGCGCCGGCCGCGACTGCGACGACATGGTGCTCGTCACCGTCGGCACCGGGGTCGGCGGCGGCTGCATCGTCGACGACCGGCTCCTGCAGGGGGCCTTCGGCATCGGTGGCGAGATCGGCCACGTCGCCCTCGACCCCAGCGGCCCGCGGTGCGGCTGCGGCAACTCCGGCTGCCTCGAGGTCTTCGCCTCCGGCACCGCCCTGGTGCGCTCCGCGCGCGAGCTGGTGACCTCCCCTTCGCCCATCGGGGCCGCGCTGCGCGAGCGGTGCGGCGGCGACCCCGAGGCCCTCACCGGTCAGGACGTCACCGAGCTGGCACAGCAGGGCGACGGGGCGAGCATCGAGCTGCTCGAGGACCTCGGTGCCCGGCTCGGGCAGGGCCTGGCCTCGATCTGCGCGGTCCTCGACCCACGTCTGGTCGTCGTCGGCGGCGGCGTCGCTGACGCGGGGGACCTGCTCATCGATCCGGCGCGCGCGTCCTTCGCGCGACACCTCATCGGACGGGGCCACCGCCCCGCGCCGCAGATCGTTCCGGCGACCCTCGGCAACGACGCCGGCATCGTCGGGGCCGCGACCCTGGCCCGGGAGGCCCACGCATGACCACGAGCATCGGCATCGACATCGGCGGCACCAAGGTGTCCGGCGGTGTCCTCGACGCGGACGGGCGCATCCTCGTGCGCACCCGACGCGACACCCCCGACCGGTCCAACGCGCCGCGCGTCGTCGAGGACACCATCGTCGAGGTCATCGAGGAGCTGCGCCGCCTCGCCGACGAGGCCGAGGTCGAGGCGCCGAGCACCGTGGGGGTCGGGGCCGCCGGCTTCGTCGCCGCCGATCGCTCGACGGTCGTCTTCGCGCCCCACCTGTCGTGGCGCAACGAACCGCTGCGCGAGGCCCTCGGCCAGCGCCTGGACCTGCCGATCTCCATCGACAACGACGCCAACGCCGCCCTGTGGGCCGAGCACCGCTTCGGGGCCGCCCGCGGGGCGACGCACGCCGTGATGATCACCCTCGGCACCGGCATCGGCGGCGCCATCATCGTCGGGGGCCACCTGGTGCGCGGTCGCTACGGCATCGCCGGCGAGTTCGGCCACATGCAGGTCGTGCCGGGTGGACAGCGCTGCGAGTGCGGCAACCGTGGCTGTTGGGAGCAGTACTCCTCTGGCAATGCCCTGGTGCGCGAGGCCCGGGGCCTGGCGATGGCCAACTCCCCGATGGCCACCGACCTGCTCGCCCACGTGGGGGGCGACCCGGCCTCACTCACCGGACCGATGATCACCGAGGCGGCCAAGGCCGGCGACGCCACGGCGGTGGAGCTGCTCGCCGAGATCGGGCACTGGCTCGGGGTCGGCATCGCCAACCTCGCCGCGGCGCTGGACCCGGAGATCTTCGTCATCGGTGGTGGCGTGAGTGCCGCCGGCGACCTGCTGCTCGACCCGGCCCGCGACACCTTCGCGCGCCAGCTGACCGGCCGCGGCTACCGCCCGGCGGCGAGCATCGTCGCGGCGCGGTTCGGTCCGGACGCGGGGCTCATCGGGGCGGCGGCACTGGGGGCCGAGGAGCAGGTGTGACCCTGCGCGTCGCCTCCTACAACGTGCGTGCGCTGCAGGACGACGTCGCGGCGCTCGCCCGCACGGTCCGGGCCATCGACCCCGACGTGCTGTGCCTGCAGGAGGTGCCGTGGATCGGGCCGGTCGACCACCGGATCGCGGACTTCGCCCGCCGCTGCGGGCTCGTGTGGTCCGGGCGCGACCAGCGCGCCGGGCAGACGAGCGTGCTGACCCACCTGCGCACCAATGTCGTCTCCGTGACCCACCACCGACTGCCGTACCGGACCCGGCGCGACCGGCGCGGCTTCGCGGTGACGCGGGTGGCTCCCTTCGGCCGCACGGCGGTGTCCGTCGCCAGCGTCCACCTCGGGCTCGACGGCGACGAGCGCCTCGAGCACGCCCGCGAGATCATGGCGCACCTCGCCGCGCAGCCCGGTCCGGCGCTGCTCGCCGGTGACCTCAACGAGCAGGACGACGGGGCCGCCTGGCAGCTCTTCGGCGGGGCGATGCGGCCGGTGAGCCCGCTCGAGCCGACCTTCCCCTCCGGGCGGCCCGAGCACGTGCTCGACGTCGTCTTCGCCACGCCCGACGTGCGGGTGCTGCCGCACCGCGACGTGCCGTGGGTGGCGGAGGACCTCACGGCCGGCACCGACCACCGACCGGTGTGGGTTGATGTCGAGACCGCGCCGCTGACCGGGCCGCTGACCGGGCCGCCGGTCACGGTCAGCGGCTGAAGGACGAGCCGGCGAGCAGGGGGCGCGGCGGGTGCGTCAGACCCGGGCACCATTGGTCGGGTCGTCGTCGCGGTTGCTCGGCTGGCGCAGGACCAGGCAGGCGAAGCCGCCCACGATGAGCCCGATCGCGACGGCGGTGAGCCATCCTCCGGAGTCGGGGCGGGTGGCGACCAGCCAGACGAGGAGGAACGGCCCCAGGACGAGGCCGAGCAGCGCCCCCCAGAAGAGGCGGTCGGTGCGTGGCGGCAGAGGGGCCGGGGGAGGCGGGGTGAAGCCCTCACCGTCGTCGGCCTGCCTCGGGTCGTCGTCGGAGGACAGCAGGGCGTCGGCGACGGAGTGGTTCGGGTCGACCCGCCACGGGACGGCCGGCTCGTCGGCGGCAGGGGAGCGGGGCTCGTCGGTGTCGGGCCGTGGGTCGCGGGGGCGCAGTGCGCCGCGGACGTCGCCGGTGCTCTGCCGGCGTGCTGCCGGGGTGGGGTCGACCGGGGGCTCCGGGCGCTCATGGTCGGGCAGGTCCTCGGCAGGCAACTCGTCGTCCCAGCGGGCGACGATCGAGGCGAAGGCCGCGTCGACGTCCTCCTCGTCGGGGTGCTGACGCTCGACCATCTCGTGCTCCGTCGCCGTGTCTCGGGGTGCTCGCTCGTGGACAGTCTCGCACGCGCCATCCACCCGCTCCTTACCGTAGAGTTCGCAGCGATCTGGAGGTGATGCGGCAGTGCTGTACTGGATGCTCAAGAGGGTCTTCATCGGGCCCGTGCTCAGGGTGCTCTTCCGGCCGTGGGTCGAGGGGATCGAGCACATCCCCAAGGAGGGGCCGGCGATCCTGGCCAGCAACCACCTGTCCTTCTCGGACTCGATCTTCCTGCCGCTCGTCGTCGACCGCCGAGTCACCTTCCTCGCCAAGAGCGACTACTTCACCGGCCCCGGCATCAAGGGCTGGCTCACCGCGGCCTTCTTCCGCGGCGTCGGGCAGCTGCCGATCGACCGCAGCGGCGGCAAGGCGAGCGAGGCGGCACTCAACGCCGGCCTGCGCGTGCTCGACGCCGGCGACCTGCTCGGTCTCTACCCCGAGGGCACCCGCTCGCCCGACTCGCGCCTCTACCGCGGCCGCACCGGCGTCGCCCGCATGGCCCTGACGGCCGGCGTCCCGGTGATCCCCGTGGCGATGATCGACACCGACAAGGCGCAGCCGACCGGCCAGGTCATCCCCAACATCCGGCGCATCGGCGTCAAGATCGGTGCACCGCTCGACTTCTCCCGCTACGAGGGCATGGAGGGCGACCGCTTCGTCCTGCGCTCCATCACCGACGAGATCATGTACGAGCTGATGCAGCTGTCCGACCAGGAGTACGTCGACATGTACGCGACGTCGATGAAGGAAAAGCTGCTCACCAAGGCTCGTCGTCGCGCACGCGAGCTGCAGGAGGCCGCCCGGCCCGGGCGGGCCGTGCCCGAGCTCGAGGACGCCCTCGAGCGCGCCGACGGCAACGACCCCTGGTCCGCCGACAGCAAGGACGGTCTGTAGGCCGTGGTCATCGACCCCGGGTCGAGCGCGCTGCGGCGGCACTACAACCCGTCGCCGCTCATCGACAGCGCCGGGGGCCGGGGACTGGCGCTCTACCGCTTCGTCGCGCTCGTCTACGCCGGCATCCTCGTGGGCGTCCACCGCGAGCACGTCATCCTGTGGTGGCCGATCGTCGTCTTCTTCGTCGTCGCGCTCGCGTGGTCGGTCGCCGCGCCGCTGCTGCCGCGACCGACGTGGGTGGCCATCGCCGTCGAGCTGGCCATCGCCTGCATCGGCATCTTCCTCACCAGCGAGGTCTACGACCCCGTCGAGGTGAGCGCCGGCATCTCCACGGTCCCGGGGGTGTGGAGCGCCGCCTCGGTGATGGCCGGCGCCCTGCTCAGCGGGATCCGTGGCGGCGTCCTGGCGGCCACCGTCATCGCCACCGCCAACCTCATCCAGGCCGAGCACCCCGGCCAGCTGACCTGGCACAACATCTTCCTGCTCTACATCCTCGGGATCCTCGTCGGCCTGGCCGTGCAGCTGGCCCGCGAGAGCCAGAAGCGTCTCGAGCAGGCTCTCGCGGCCAGTGAGCGGCTGGCCGAGCGGGAGCGCATCGGGCGCGAGGTCCACGACGGCGTGCTGCAGGCGCTGGCGATGATCAACCGCCGCGGTCGTCAGCTCGGGGGCGAAGGGGAGGCCCTGGCCGACCTTGCCGCGGACCAGGAACGTTCGCTGCGCACGCTCATCACCCGCTTCGAGCCGGCGGCGGCCGTCGACACCCCCTCGGCGGCCACGTCCTCCGACCCGGGCCCGCAGGTGCGCGACCTCGCCGCGGGGCTGGCCTCCCTTCGCTCGGCGCGGGTCGACGTCGTGCTGCCCGCCGGGCCGGTCACCGTGCCGGCCGCGACCGCCCGTGAGGTCGAGGCCGCCGTCGCCGCGGCACTCGACAACGTCGAGCGGCACGCGGGCGCGGGAGCCAAGGCCTGGGTGCTGCTCGACGCCGACGAGACCGGCCTCGAGGTCGTCGTTCGCGACAACGGCGTGGGGATGGCCCCCGACCGACTCGTCGAGGCGGCCGCGCAGGGGCGGCTCGGGGCGAGCAGCTCGATCCGCGGCCGCATGCTCGACCTCGGCGGCGACGCGAGCTGGCGCTCGCCGGGCACCGGCGGCACGACCGTCACGCTCACCGTGCCGACGGGCGACATGGCAGGCTCGGCCCCATGAGCGAGTCCACCGCGCCCCTGAAGGTCCTCGTCGCCGACGACCACCCGCTGTGGCGGGACGCCCTCGTGCGCGATCTCGAGGACGCCGGCTTCGAGGTCGTCGGCACCGCGGCCGACGGCCCGTCGACCGTCCGGCGCACCCGGGCGACCACCCCCGACGTGCTCGTGCTCGACCTCAACCTGCCGCAGCTGCGCGGCGACGAGGTGTGCACGGCGATCAACGACCTGACGACCAAGGTGCTCATCCTCTCCGCGAGCGGCGAGGAGCACGACGTCCTCGCCGCGGTCAAGGCCGGCGCCAGCGGCTACCTCGTCAAGTCCGCCTCGCCGCAGGAGATCCGCGACGCCGTGACGGCCACCGGGGCGGGAGAGGCCGTCTTCACCCCGGGGCTCGCCGGCCTGGTGCTCGGCGAGTTCCGCGAGATGAGCAGCCGGGCCCGCACCGCACCTGCCGTGGCCGAGGAGGAGTCGGCCTCGCCGGTGCCCGAGCTCACCGAGCGCGAGACCGAGATCCTGCGCTACGTCGCCATGGGCATGACGGCCAAGGAGATCGCCGCCGACCTCGTCATCTCCCACCGCACCGTGCAAAACCACGTGCAGAACATCCTCGGCAAGCTCCACCTGCACAACCGCGTCGAGCTGACCCGCTTCGCCATCAGCCGCGGCCTCGACCAGCCGGAGTGACCTCCCTTCGTCCTGTGGCTGGACGGGTGCCGGGGCGAAGGGGGTCGCGGCCTATCCTTGACGGGTGACCACTGCAGTCCCCGCGCCCATGACCGCCGCAACCATCGACAGCGACCTGCCGGCCGCCCAGCAGCCGAGCTGGCCCGACCGCGCCGCCCTCGACGAGACCGTGGCGAGCCTGGCGACCTATCCGCCGCTCGTCTTCGCCGGCGAGTGCGACGACCTGCGCGACCGGATGGCCGCGGCGTCGGTCGGCGAGGCCTTCGTCCTGCAGGGCGGTGACTGCGCCGAGACCTTCGTCCACGCCACCGCCGACAACATCCGCGACCGGATCAAGACCGTGCTCCAGATGGCCGCCGTCCTCACCTACGGCGCCGGCATGCCGGTCGTCAAGATGGGCCGCATGGCGGGGCAGTTCGCCAAGCCGCGGAGCAAGGACACCGAGACCCGTGACGGCGTGACCCTGCCCGCCTACCGCGGCGACATGGTCAACGACTTCGCCTTCACCCCCGAGTCGCGCGAGCCGGACCCGCAGCGCCTGCTGCGCGGCTACCACACGAGCGCCGCGACGCTGAACCTCGTGCGCGCCTTCACCCAGGGCGGCTTCGCCGACCTGCGGCGCGTCCACGACTGGAACGTCGGCTTCGTCTCCAACGCCGCCAACCGGCGCTACGAGGGCCTGGCCCGCGAGATCGACAAGGCGATGCGCTTCATGGCCGCCTGCGGTGTCGACTTCGAGGCCATGCGGGCCACCGAGTTCTGGTCCGCCCACGAGGCGCTGCTGCTCGACTACGAGCGGCCGATGACGCGCGTCGACTCGCGCACCGGCAACCTCTACGACACCTCGGGGCACTTCCTGTGGATCGGCGAGCGCACCCGGCAGATCGACCACGCGCACCTCGACTTCGTCAGCCGGATCCGCAACCCCATCGGCATGAAGGTCTCCGACAAGGCCGACCCCGACGAGCTGCTGCGGATCATCGACCTGCTCGACCCGCAGCGTGAGCCCGGCCGCCTGACCTTCATCACCCGCATGGGGGCCGGCCGGATCCGCGAGGCCATGCCGGCCATCGTCGAAAAGGTCCGTGACTCCGGGGCGATGGTCACCTGGATCTGCGACCCGATGCACGGCAACACCTTCGAGTCCGCGTCCGGCTTCAAGACGCGCGACTTCGAGGACGTCGTCGACGAGGTCCGTGGCTTCTTCGAGGTGCACCGCTCTCTGGGCACCGTCCCGGGCGGCCTGCACGTCGAGCTCACCGGCAACGACGTCACCGAGTGCCTCGGCGGCGCCGAGCGCATCCTCGACGAGGACCTCAACAAGCGCTACGAGAGCGTCTGCGACCCACGCCTGAACCACCAGCAGAGCCTGGAGCTGGCCTTCCTCACCGCGGAGATGCTCAGCGAGGGCTGAGTCGAGTCCCACCCGCCCCACGATTTCCGGGTCACCCGAGAAACCCTCGCTTCGCAAGAGTTTGAAACTCTTGCGAAGCGAGGGTTTCTCTTGTCGAGCAGGTCTCGTTGCGGGGCAGGGGGATTCGCACGTCCCGGATGGCGAGATTCGTAACTCCTGTCGTTGCAGTAGGAGATGCATCCGCGTAGGTTCTTCATCAGGTCACGAGATCCAGCGTCAAGCCCCGGCTTGCTGGGCGGCAACCCTCCACTCGCGGTGGGGTGCTCCGGGTGAGGACCTGGCTCCGGTCGTCGCGGCCGGAGCAAGCGCGAGGCACTCACCGGCCTCATGACAGGACGGACACCCATGAGCACCACCGTCACGACCGCACCGCGGTCGCTGCGTCCGGCGCTGCGGCGCCACGTCGACCTGCTGCGGGTCAACAGCGCCCTCTGTCGCTGACCTGAATCTGCATTGCCCTACGGCAATGCGATGCCCGGCCGACCTGAACCTGCATTGCCCTACGGCAATGCAGACCCCCGGCGACCCAGCACTCCCACCACCGGCGACGAGCCTCCCTTCGTCGACCGTCGATCCGTCGTACCCACCTGCCCACCGAAAGGCACCCGATGGCCGTCATCGCCACGATCTCCAGCTCTCCCTCGACCACCTCCCGCACCGACGCCGTGCTCGGCCACCTGGCCCAGCGGGTCCAGCGCGCCGGCCACGTCGTGCACCCGATCGTCCTGCGGGACCTGCCCGCGGAGCCGCTGCTGCGGGCCGATGCCGAGCACGACGACATCGCCCGGGCCGCCTGCGCCCTCGAGCGGGCCGACGCCGTGATCGTGTCGACGCCGGTCTACAAGGCGGCCTACAGCGGCCTGCTCAAGGCCTTCCTCGACCTGCTGCCGCAGACCGGGCTGAAGGACAAGGTGGTCCTGCCGATCGCCACCGGCGGCAGCCCGGCCCATGTCCTGGCCGTCGACTACGCCCTGCGCCCCGTGCTCGCGAGCTTGGCGCCGAGCGCGATCACACCGGGCTGGTTCGTCCTCGCCTCCGAGGTCACCCGGCTCGACGGGGGCGAGGTGAGCATCGCCGACTCCGCGGCCGGGCCGCTCGCCGAGGTCACCCGCGTCTTCCTCGACGCGGTCGCCGGCCGCTCGCTCGTCGCCGCGGCCGACGCCGCCCACCGTGGCGAGCTGCTGGCCCGATCGGTGGCGGTGGCCTGATGAGCACCTCCACCTCACGCCGTACCGTCCTGCTCGGCCTCGCCGGGATCGCGACGACCTCCGCCCTCGCCGGGTGCGCCCTGCCGAGCAGCGACGCCGCCGCCGAGGACGAAGGGGGACCCGTCACCTTCCGATACCAGGGCAGCGCCAACAACGTCACCTTCCCCGAGCTGGCCGAGGACCTTGGGTACTTCGACACCATCTCCCTCGAGTACGTCGGGGCGACGGTGAGCGGGCCGCAGGACATCCAGTCCGTCGCGACCGGTCAGACGGACGTCGGCGGCGCCTTCTCTGGGGCGATCGTCAAGCTCGTCGAGGCCGGCTCGCCGATCACCGCCGTCATCAACTACTACGGCTCGGACCGCCAGTCCTACCAGGGGCTCTACGTCCGCAAGGACAGCGAGATCACCGAGGCCAAGGACCTCGTCGGCAAGAAGATCGCGGTCAACACCCTGGGGGCCCACGCCGAGGCCTACGTCGAGACCTGGCTGACGTCGGCGGGCCTCACCCGCAAGGAGATCGACCAGGTCCAGCTCGTCGTCCTGCCGCCCAACGACACCGAGGAGGCGATCCGCCGCAAGCAGGTCGACGTCGGCGCGCTCGGCGGGATCCTCCAGGACCGGGCGCTCGCCCAGCCCGACATCCGCGAGCTCGTGCGCGACACCGAGGTCCTCGGGCACCAGCTCAACGGCGGCCAGTACGTGCTCCGCGACGACTTCATCGCGCAGCACCCCGAGGCGGTCCGCGAGTTCACCACCGGTGTCGCCAAGGCCATCGAGTGGGCCCGCACGAGCCCCCGCACCACGGTGCACGCGCGCTTCGCGCGGATCATCGAGGGCCGCGACCGCAACGAGACGACCGACAACGTCAAGTACTGGAAGAGCACCGGCGTCCCGGCGAAGGGGGGAGTCGTCACCGACGAGGACTTCACCCAGTGGGCCGACTGGCTGCAGAGCACCGGGATCGTCGATCGCGACGAGCTCGACCCCGCCTCGATCTACACCAACGAGTACAACGACCTGGCCGAGGAGGGGACGACGTGACCTCGAGCATCGAGCTGCGCCACGTCACCCAGGAGTTCGTCGTCCGCCCGACGAAGGACCAGCCCCGCGCGAGCGTGCTGCGGGCCCTGGAGGACATCAGCCTCACCGTCCCGGCGGGGGAGTTCCTCACTCTCGTCGGCCCGAGCGGGTCGGGCAAGACGACCCTGCTCGACCTGCTCGGCGGGCTGAGCACACCCACCAGCGGTGAGGTCCTCGTCGACGGCGAGGTCGTCACCGGGCCCGGCCTGGACCGGGGTGTCGTCTTCCAGCAGTACGCCCTCTTCCCGTGGCGCACGGCCCTGGCCAATGTCGCCTTCGGGCTCGAGCAGCTGCCGCTCAGCCGGCGCGAGCGCACCGAGCGCGCTCGGGAGTACCTCGCGCTCGTCGGCCTGTCCGGCTTCGAGGAGCGGCTCCCGCACGAGCTGTCGGGCGGGATGAAGCAGCGGGTGGCGATCGCGCGCAGCCTCGCCTACGAGCCGGGCATCCTCCTCATGGACGAGCCCTTCGCTGCGCTCGACGCCCAGACCCGGGAGCAGCTGCAGGACGAACTGCTGCGCATCTGGCGCACGACCGGCACGACCGCCGTCTTCATCACCCACGGCATCGAGGAGGCGGTCTACCTCGGCCAGCGCGTCGCGATCCTCTCCTCACGCCCCGGGCGCCTGAAGCAGGTCGTCGACATCGACCTCGGCGAGCGCGCGGGCGCTCGCGACCTGCGGTCCGACCCGGACTTCGTCGGCTACCGGCACCAGATCTGGAGCCTCCTGCACGACGAGGTCGAGCGCGCCCAGCGCGCCGGCCACCACAAGATCCAGCCCGACGGCACCGAGAGGGCGGCCTGATGAGCACCGCGACCCTGACCCAGCCCACCACGACAGGCGCAGAGGGACCCCCTTCGTCCGGAGTGGTCGTCCCCCCGCTGCCCACGCGGGCCCAGCGCACCACGCGGGCCCTGCGCACCGGCGTGCGCCGCTCGGCAGCGGTGGTGCTCTTCCTGCTGCTGTGGGAGTTCGGCACCCAGTACCTGCTCGAGCCCTCGCGCAAGGTCTTCCTCCCACCGCTGCACGTCGTCCTCGAGGCCCTGTGGGACCTCGGGCGCACGGGGCAGCTGCAGGAGCACCTGCAGGCGAGCCTCACCCGGTCGGTCATCGGCTTCGGCCTGGCCGTCGTCGCCGGCGTCGTCCTGGGCGTCGCCGTCGCCTGGTACGAGGGGCTGCGCGAGTTCCTCACCCCACTGCTCGAGCTCTTCCGCAACACCGCGGCCCTGGCGCTGCTGCCGGTCTTCACCCTCCTCCTCGGCATCGGTGAGCTGAGCAAGGTCTCGATCGTCGCCTTCGCGGCCTTCTTCCCGGTGCTGCTCAACACCGTGGCGGGGGTGCGCACGGTGGACCCGCTCCTCGTGCGGGCCGCTCGCACTCTCGGCCTGAGCTACCTGCAGCTCTTCGCCAGGGTCGTGCTGCCCTCGGCGGTCCCGACGATCTTCACCGGTGTCCGCATGGCCGGAACCGCCTCGATCCTCGTGCTCATCGCCGTCGAGATGGTCGGCGCCAAGGCCGGGCTGGGCTATCTCATCGTCAACGCGCAGAGCAGCTTCCAGATCCCGCAGATGTACGCGGGGATCCTCACGGTCTCGGTCTTCGGCCTCGTGGTCAACACCGTGCTGGTGCGGCTCGAGAGGCACTTCTCGAAGTGGCGCACCACGCCGACCGGCACCTGAACCCCCTTCGCCCACAAAGGAATCCACGACATGGCACCTCAACGACAGCTCCACCTCAATGCCTTCGTCATGCCCAACGGGCACCACGAAGCGGCCTGGCGCCACCACTCCACCGACCCCGTGCGGGCGCTGACCCTGCAGCACTACGTCGACATCGCCCGTACCGCGGAGCGCGGCCGGCTCGACTCGGTCTTCCTCGCTGATGTGGTCGGGCTCGGGGACAACGTGCGGCACAACTCGCACTCGGGCTTCGAGCCGCTGACCCTGCTGTCGGCGCTCGCCGCGAGCACCGAGCACATCGGGCTCATCGCGACCGCGTCGACGACCTACAACCACCCCTACACGCTCGCTCGGGCCTTCGCCTCGCTCGACCACCTGAGCGGTGGCCGCGCCGGGTGGAACATCGTCACCTCGAGCTCGGCGATCGAGGCGGGCAACTTCGGCATCGAGCGACCCGACCACGCCCGTCGCTACGAGCGGGCCGAGGAGTTCCTCCAGGTCGTCGCCGCGCTGTGGGACAGCTTCGGCGACGACGCGATCGTCGCCGACACGACGAGCGGCGTCTACGCCGACACCGACCGCATCGCGCCGATCGACCACCACGGCGAGTTCTTCGACGTGGCGGGCCCGCTCAACGTGCCGCGGCCGGTCCAGGGCTATCCGCTGCTCGTCCAGGCCGGCTCGTCCGAGGCGGGCAAGGCCTACGCCGCGCGGTACGCCGAGGCGGTCTTCACCGCCCAGCAGACCCTCCAGGACGGCATCGACTTCTCCGACGACCTCACGCGGCGCCTGCCCCGTCACGGACGCTCCCGCGACGAGCTGCTCGTCCTGCCCGGCATCAGCCCGATCATCGGGTCGACGCAGGAGGAGGCGCAGCGGCTCGAGGCGGAGATCAATGCCGGCATCGTCCCGGCCTACGGTCTGGCGCAGCTGAGCTCGATGCTCGACGTCGAGCTCACCGAGGAGCACCTCGACGGTCCGCTGCCGCACGTCGAGCGCATCACCCAGGGCAACCAGAGCCGCTTCACCCTCGTCACCGAGCTCGCCCGGCGCGAGGAGCTCACGGTCCGCCAGCTCATCGAACGACTCGCGGGCGGGCGGGGGCACAGGGTCCTCGCCGGCACGCCCGAGCAGATCGCCGACGACCTCGAGACGTGGTTCACGAAGGGGGCGGCCGACGGCTTCAACATCATGCCGCCGACCTATCCCCAGGGCCTCGAGGTCTTCGTCGACACCGTCGTGCCGATCCTCCAGGAGCGCGGCCTCTTCCGTCGCGAGTACACCGGCACGACCCTGCGCGAGCACTACGGGCTCGCTCGCCCGGAGGCGGGCCACATCGGCGGCACCTCCAGCACGCGCACGTCCACCACCAGAACGTCCACCACGAAGGAGCACGCAGCATGAGCACCACACCCATCCGTGACATCCGCAAGATCACCGGCCGGATCGGCGCCGAGGTCGTCGGCGTCGACATCACCGCGCCGCTCGACCCGGAGACCCTGGCCTTCGTCCGCGAGGCCCTCGACGAGCACCAGGCGCTCGTCTTCCGGGGTGCGCCGCTCGACGGCGAGGGCCAGCAGCGCTTCGCCGCGCAGCTCGGCGAGCTGACGACGGCCCACCCGACGGTCGCCTCGGTCGAGGGCGCGCCGCGCGTGCTGCCGGTGGCGTCGGAGACCTTCGGGGGGTCCGCGGCCAACCACTGGCACACCGATGTCACCTTCGTCCAAGCGCCCCCGGCCTACACGACCCTGTCGAGCAAGGTGGTGCCCCCGCACGGCGGCGAGACCCTCATCGCCAACACCGCCGCGGCCTACCGCGACCTGCCCGAGCCGCTGCGTCGCCTGGCCGACGGCCTGTGGGCGGTGCACACCAACGACTACGACTACGCGACGCCGCCGGAGGAGCACGACGACGCGGTCAAGGAGCGCCGGGCCGAGTTCACCTCGCAGACCTTCGAGACCGAGCACCCGGTCGTGCGGGTCCACCCGCGCACGGGGGAGCGGGGCCTCTACCTCGGTGGCTTCGTCTCCCGATTCGTCGGGCTGTCGAAGACCGAGAGCCGGGACATCCTGCGCCTGCTCCAGAGCCATGTCACCCGCCCGGAAAATGTCGTCCGGGTCGTCTGGGAGCCCGACCAGCTCGTCATCTTCGACAACCAGATCACCCAGCACTACGCCCCCGACAACTACGACGGGCTTCCCCGCCGCCTCGAGCGGGTCACCGTCGCCGGTGAGGTGCCCGTCGGCATCGACGGTGAGCGCAGCCGCTCGATCATGGGCGACGCCTCGCACTACGCGCCGGCGGTCTGACCCCCTTCGTCCGGCATCAGGTGGTCGTCTGGTGCTGCATCCCCACGGGAGTGCAGCACCGGGCGACCACCTGATGGCGTCAGACGACGAGGATCGTGACCGTCGAGCCCTTGGGGGCGGTGCCGCCGCTCGGGCGGGAGGCGCGCACCTCGTCGAGCGGCCCGCCGAGGAAGGTCTGGACCGCGACCTTGAAGCCCGCGGCCTCCAGCTTGGTCGTCGCCGCGGAGCGGCTCAGACCCTCGACCGACGGGACGGCGACCATCTCCGGGCCCTTGGAGACGGTGATCGTCACCGTCTCGCCGGGCAGGAGCGTGCCGCTGCTCGGGGACTGGCTGATGACCGAGCCCTTGGGCACGCTCGTCGAGTAGGCGTCGTCGGCGCGGGTGACCTCGAGCCCGGCCTCCTCGATCGCGCTGGTTGCCGCCTCGGCGCCCTGGCCGGTCACCGTCGGCACGGCCACTGGCTCGGGGCCCTTGGAGACGACGAGGGCGACCTTGGCGTCGCGCTTGACCTCGGTGCCGGGGGCGGGCGTCGTCGAGACGACGCGGCCCTTGGCGACGTCGTCGTCCCAGGCCTGCGTCGTCGCACCGACCGTCAGGGTGCGTCGCTCGAGTGTGGTCCTGGCCTGGGCGGCGGTGCGGCCGGTGAGGTCAGGGACCTCGTAGCGCTCGGGCCCCTTGGACACGACGACGGTGACGTCGGACCCCTTCGACAGCTCGGTGCCGGTCGGCGGGTTGGACGTGATGACCTCGCCCTTGGGCACCTGCTCGTCGAAGGCCGCGGACTCGACGTAGCCCAGGTCGCCGTCCTGCGTGAGGCTGGCCTCCGCGTCGGCGCGGGAGAGGCCGGTGACGTCGGGCACGACGACCGTGCTGCCCGGGCCCTCCTGGGTCCACCACCAGCCACCGCCGGCGGCGACCGCGACGACGAGCAGGAGTGCGACGAGCGCGCGGCGCCACCCCCGCCGGGACGAAGGGGGCTCCGCTGCAGCTGTCGAGGCGCCACCCGCTGCGCCGGTGCCACCCGCGGCACTCGCGGCACTCGCGGCACCGGTGTCGATCGCGCGCGTGCGCTCGGGGCGTGGGTGGGCGACGGTGGCCGCTGCGCCACCCGCCGACCGCCACTGCGGGGACGCCGTGGCCGCGGCTCCTCCGGCGACGACGTGCGGCCGACGGTCGAGCTCCTGGGGTGTCAGCCCGGCGCGCACCCGCTGCAGCTCGGCGAGGTAGGCACCCGCGTCACGCGGGCGCTCGTCGGGGTCGCGCGCGGTGGCCAGGGCGACGAGGTCGTCGAGCTCGCCCGGCAGGTCCTCGACCCGCTCGGAGGGGCGCGGCACCGAGCCGTGGACGTGCTGGAAGGCGACGTGGATCGGCGACTCGCCGTCGATCGCCCGCTGCCCGGTGAGCAGCTCGAAGAGGATCAGCCCGGCGGCGTAGACGTCGCTGCGGGCGTCGGCGATGCCGCGCTCGACCTGCTCGGGGGAGAGGTAGGCGACCGTGCCGAAGAGCACCCCGTCCTCGGCGGTGGTCGTCTGCGAGGTGACGGCCCGGGCCAGGCCGAAGTCGGCGACCTTGATCGCGCCCCGCTCGGGGATGAGGATGTTTTCGGGCTTGACGTCGCGGTGGATGTAGCCGGCCTCGTGGGCGGCCGCCAGGCCGGTGAGCACCGGCTCGAGGACGTCGAGCGCGGCGCGGACGGTGAGCGCGCCCTCGGTGTCGACCACTGCGCGCGCGGTGCGTCCCTCGACGTACTCCATCGCGAGGAAGACCTGACCGCCGTCCTCGCCCTGGTCGAAGACGGGCACGACGTTGGGGTGGCTCAGCCGCGCGGCGGAGCGGGCCTCGCGGCGGAAGCGGGAGACGAAGGTCTCGTCCGCCGCGAGGTCTGGGCGCATGACCTTGAGCGCGACCTCCCGGTCGAGCCGGGTGTCGGTGGCGAGCAGCACCGTGGCCATCCCGCCGTCGGCGAGGTGGCGCAGCACGCGGTAGCGACCGTCGACGAGATCGCCGACGAGCGGGTGCGTGGATGCGGTGGTCACGCCCAAAGTCTAGGTTCGCCCCCTGCGTCAGCCCGTCACATCCGGCTTCGGAGTGCCTTGACGTTGGCGACGTACTGCTTGGTGTCGCCGTACATGCCGTTGCTCTCCACCGAGGCGAGGCCCTGGTAGTAGCCGGCGATGGCCTCGGAGGTCGTGTCGGCCTGCTGGGTGAGGACCTTGAGGAGCAGGACGCCGGCGGTGATGTTGTCGTCGGTGTCGAGCAGGTCGAGATCGCGCCCGGCCATCTGCGAGGCCCACTCGCCGGAGCTCGGGATGACCTGCATCGCGCCGACGGCGTTGGCGACGGAGACCTGACGCTGGTCCCAGCCGGACTCCTGGTAGGAGATCGCCAGGGCCAAGGAGGGGTCGACGCCGTGCTGGCGGGAGATCCGGGTGATCTTGTCCTTGGTCGCGTCGCGGCTGGGCACCGAGCGGGCGGCCAGGGTCGAGCGGTTGCGGTCGGCGGCGTCGACGATGTGGTCGGCGTAGGTGCGACCGGCGAAGGTGTTGTTCTTCTTCGCCGGTCGCGATGCCTTCTTCGCCGGGCTCGAGGAGCCGGCGACCTTGAGCGTGCTGCCCGGGTGGATGAAGTCGCGGGTGCTCAGGTCGTTGAGCTTGGCCAGGCGGGTGACGCTCATGTCGTGGCGGGCGGCGATGCCGGAGGGCGTCTCGCCGGAGCGCACGGTGTGCGACCCCGTCGCGGCGGGTCGGCTCGTGGCCCGCTTGGCGGGCTTGGCGGCGGTGCCGGTGACGCGCAGCTGCTGGCCGGGGTGGATGAAGCCCCGGTCCAGGTTGTTGAGGCTGCGCAGCCGGTCGACGCTCATGCCGTGGCGGGCGGCGATGCCGGAGAGGGTGTCACCGCTGCGGACGGTGTAGCCGCGGGTCGCCCCGGAGCGGGCGGGCTTGGCCGAGGACGAAGGGGAGGACCCGCCCGATGCGCGGCCGGGCACCGTGAGCTTCTGGCCGGGGTGGATGAAGTCGCTCGAGGACAGGCCGTTGCGGGAGAGCAGGGCGGCGGGGGAGACGCGGTAGCGCGCGGCGATGTCGTAGACCGTCTCGCCGGAGCGCACGGTGTGGTGGCGCGACCCTGCGGAGGAGGTGACGTGCGTGGTGGTCTCGGCGGTCAGGTCGATCGCCGGGGCCACGGGGGTGGCCGGGACGGGGACGATGAGCGGAAGGACCAAGGGGGACTCCGATGTTCGGGGCGCAGGGGACGCCCGGTGGCATGGGGTGCGTGTGACTGGTGTGACGTATGTTGATTCGGCATCGACGGTACCGAAGATCTCCTCGGGAGGCCGGATGAACGGCGACGCGCCCCCTTCGCGCGGGATCTCGGGGAGCGGCTGACACACTGTCGGGCGTGGACGAGACCCCTGCGCAGATCGACTGGCTGACCCTCCCCGACGTGGCCGAGAGGCTCGACGTGCGTCTGAGCGACGTGCGCCGGATGCTCGACGAGCGCCAGCTCGTCGCGGTGCGCCGCGGGGAGCGCAAGGTGCTGTCGGTGCCGGTGGACTTCCTCGGCGAGGACGGGCCGCTGCCCGAGCTCGCGGGGACCTTCACCGTGCTGTCGGACAATGCCTTCGACGACGAGGAGATCGTCGAGTGGATGTTTGCCCACGACGAGACCCTGCCCGGCGGGCCGACGCCGATCGCGGCGATCCGTGCCGGCTTCAAGACCGAGGTGCGCCGCCGGGCGATGGAGGAGGCGTAGGCCTCAGGTGCTGCGGGCCGTCGTCGCGTCGATGAGCTCGGCGAGCACCTCACGGGCCTCGCCGCCGACGCCGACCGCCGCGGCGAGGGCCTCGCGGGCGACCTGTGCCCCCGCGGCGATGTCCTGCTCGACACCCTCGAGCGCGCCGGTGACCACCAGCAGCTCACGGAAGGCCTCGACCTCGTCGGTGCCCAGGTCAGGAGCACCGAGCCACTGGTCGATGCGGGTCGTCGTCACGTCGTCGGCGTCGGCGAGGGCCCGGGCGATGAGCACGGTGCGCTTGCCCTCGCGCAGGTCGTCGCCCGCGGGCTTGCCGGTGACCTCGGGGTCGCCGAAGACGCCGAGCACGTCGTCGCGCAGCTGGAAGGCCTCGCCGAGCGCCAGGCCGTAGCGGGAGAGCGCGTCGAGGTCGGCGGCGGAGGCGCCGCCGGCGGTCGCGCCGATGAGCAGCGGGTGCTCGATGGAGTACTTCGCGCTCTTGTAGCGGATCACCTTGCGGGCCCACTCGATGCGCTCGTCGTCGGCGAGGTCGTGCCACGGTCGCATCGAGGTGACGATGTCGAGGAACTGGCCGCCCATGAGCTGGCCGCGCATCCGCTCGAAGACCGGTCGGGCCGCGGCGAGCGACTCGGGTGGCAGGCCGGAGTCGGCGAAGAGGTCGTCGCACCAGCCGAGACAGAGGTTGCCGGCGAGGATCGCGCCGGCGGTGCCGAAGCGCTCGGGGTCGCCGTGCCAGGCGCGCTCGGAGTGCGCGCGGGCGAGGGCCCGGTGCATCGCCGGGGCCCCGCGGCGGGTCTCGCTGTCGTCCATGACGTCGTCGTGGACCAGAGCGGCGGCCTGGAAGAGCTCCATCGCCGCCGCCAGCGCGATCGCGCCCTCGTGGTCGTCGCGGCCGGCGGCCCGCCAGCCCCAGTAGGCGAAGCCGGCCCGCAGCCGCTTGCCGCCCTGCAGCAGGGCCCGGACGGGATCGGTGAGGTCGACGACGTCGGGCCCGATCTCGGCGAGTTCGTCGGCCCAGCGGTCGAGCTCGACGTCGATGCGGGTCTGGACCCGCGAGCGCAGGTCGGCCCGGTCCAACGGGTGCGGCACGTGGGCTCCAGTGACGAAGGGGGCGGTGGTGTCGGTGCTCCGTGGTCGGATCACCGGGTCGTGACCAGCCTACGTCGACCGGGTTGACGGGGTGTCGGCCCCCCGGCGTACTGTGTTCGAACAGGTGTTCGAGCGAAGGGAGTGGTCATGGTCAGGCTCGTCGAGGAGGCCATCGAGGTGCGGGTGGGCGACCCGCGACCGGTCGGTGGTGCGGTCCCCGAGCAGTTCCTCTGGAGGGGGCGGCTCTACCGGGTGACGGAGGTCGTCGACCACTGGCAGGAGCGGCACGCGTGGTGGCGCTCGAGCGAGGGCGCGCTGGCGCAGGTGCCGCTCGCCCGCGAGGTGTGGCGGGTGAGCGCGCAGCGCGGCCGGGCCGGTGCGCCGGGGGTCTACGACCTCGGTGTCGACGGCGAGGGCGCGTCGGGCGGGTCCGCCGGGTGGCAGCTCCTGCGGACCCAGGACTGAGGCGGTCGTCGTGGTGGCCGTCCCCGTCCTGCATCCCGAGCGGCTCGACGCCGCGCTCGACCTGCTCACCGCCGCCGGCGAGAGTCTGTCCGGCGCGCACATGGCCCGCTCGGTCGCCGCCCGCAGCGCCGGCACCCGGGTCGCGGTGCTGCGTGCTGCCGCGGCGGTCCTCACCGTCCGTGACCTGGCCGGCCCACGGGGTCACGGCCCGGTCGACGTGTGGCGCCTGCTGCCGCGGGTCGCGCCCGAGCTGACCGAGTGGGCGGACTTCTTCGCGACCGTCCTGCCCGAAGGGGGCTCCCGCCCCGGCCACGGGGCGTCCGGGCCGATGTCGGTCCGCGAGGTCGACGACCTGCTCCGCCAGGGCGAGGACTTCGTGCGGATCGTCTCCGGCGTGCTCGGCCTGCCCCCGGTCCGGGTCACCGCCGACCTCGTCGCCATCCCCCCTTCGCACGACCTCGAGGACATGCGGCGAAGGGGGGAGGCCGGGTGAGCTTCGCCCACCTGCACGTGGCGTCGGGATTCTCCCTTCGGCACGGCACGACGACACCGGAGGACCTCGTGGCCCGGGCCGCGGAGCTCGGGCAGCCGGCGCTCGCCCTGACCGACCGCGACGGGCTCTACGGGGCGGTGCGCTTCGTCCGGGCCGCGACCGCCGCGGGCATCGCCCCCGTGCTCGGGGTCGATCTCGCCGTCGACGGTGGCGGGCGCGCCCCGGACCGCCGGCGGACCCCGGTGCGCGGGGGAGCCGAGGTCGACCCGAGGCACCCGCGGGTTACCGTCCTCGCCCGCGGGGCGGGTGCCGGGGTGCCGCACGGGGTCGGCTGGGCACGGCTGTGCCGGCTCGTCAGCGAGGTGCACCTCACGGGTGAGCGCGGCGAGGCCGTCGCGACCGCGGCGATGCTCGCCCGGCACGCGGCGGCGCCGGGGCCCGACGAGCCGGCCCCGCTGCTGCTCCTGCTCGGCCCGACCTCCGACGTCGGTGCCGCGCTGCTCGCCCGCCGGCCCGACGTCGCCCGTGAGCGGCTGCGGGCCTGGCAGCGGCTGCTGCCGCCGGGGGCCGTGGCCATCGAGGTCGTCGACCACGGCGGCCCGCCGGGCACGCCCGCGTCGACCGGCCACGCCGCCCACCTGCTCGGGCTCGCCGATGCCTGCGACGTGCCGGCCGTGCTCACCGCCGCCGTGCGGCACCTGCACCCGCATGACGCGGCGACCGCCGACGTCCTCGACGCGACCCGCCGCCTCGTCGTCCTCGACACCCGCCACCTCGACCGGGTGACGACCGCCGGGCACCTCGCCGACGACGCGACGATGGCCGCGCGCGCCGAGCGGGTCGCGGCGGTTCTCGGCGGGGGTGCCGGGGGCTTTGCCTGCGCCAGCCCCCGGCAACGGGCCGCGGCGCTGCTCGACGAGACGGCGCGCACGGCGATGGGGTGCGCGCTCGACGACCGCAAGGACCTCGGCATCGGCCGGGTCCACCTGCCCGAGGCGCACGTGCTCGGGCTGCGCCCCGACGAGGACCCGCAGGCGGTGCTCGCGCAGCGCTGCCGGGCGGCGATCGGCGCGCGCTACCCCGACGCGCCGCCGTCGGTGCTGCGGCAGGTCGAGGAGCGGCTGGCCGACGAGCTCGACGTCGTCGAGGCCCTGGGCTACCCGACCTACTTCCTCACCGTCGCCGAGGTCGTCGACATCATCACCGGCGCCGGGGTGCGGGTCGCCGCCCGTGGTTCCGGGGCCGGCAGCCTGGTCAACCACCTGCTCGGCATCAGTGCCATCGACCCGATCCGGCACGACCTGCTCATGGAGCGCTTCTGCTCGCCGCTGCGGGCCGAGCTGCCCGACATCGACATCGACGTCGAGTCGGCCCGCCGCACCGAGATGTACGAGCTGGTCCTGCAGCGCTTCGGCCGCGACCGGGTGACGTGCGTGTCGATGATGGACACCTACAAGGCGCGGCACGCGATCCGCGACGTCGGCGCCGCGCTCGGGGTGCCACCGGCCGAGGTCGACGAGATCGCCAAGGCCTTCCCGCACATCCGGGCCCGCGACGTGCGCTCGGCGATGGCCGAGCTGCCCGAGCTGCGCACCCGCAGCCTCGACGGGGGGCGGCTCACGACGCTCTTCGACCTCGTCGAGCGGCTCGACGGGCTACCGAGACACATCGCCCTGCACCCGTGTGGGGTGGTGCTCTCCGACGGCGGGCTGCTCGACCGCACCCCGGTCGAGTCGAGCTGGCTGGGCTTCCCGATGAGCCAGTTCGACAAGGACGACGTCGAGGCGCTCGGGTTGCTCAAGCTCGACGTCCTCGGCATCCGGATGCAGTCGGCGATGGCGCACGCCGTCGGTGAGGTCGAGCGGGTCACGGGGGAGCGGGTCGACCTCGACGACCGGTCCGACGTGCCGCTCGACGACCCGGCGACCTTCGCGATGATCCGCACGACCCGCACGCTCGGGTGCTTCCAGATCGAGAGCCCGGGGCAGCGCGAGCTCATCGGCAAGCTCGCGCCGACCGTCTTCGACGACCTGATCATCGACATCTCGCTCTTCCGCCCCGGCCCGGTGAAGTCCGACATGATCCGACCCTTCCTCGAGGCCCGGCACGGGTGGAGCCGGCCGCAGTTCCTCCACGACCGGCTCGTGCCCGCGCTCGCCGAGACCGAGGGGGTCGTCGTCTTCCACGAGCAGATGCTGCGGATCATCGCCGAGACGACCGGGGCGACCCTCGCCCAGGCCGACGAGGTGCGGCGCACGATGGGCAGTCCCGACGGGCAGGCACGCATCGAGGCGTGGTGGCGCCCGGCTGCGGCCGCGCGCGGGTACCCGCCGGAGGACGTCGACCGCATCTGGGCGGTGCTCGCGGCCTTCGCGTCCTTCGGCTTCTGCAAGGCGCACGCGGCGGCCTTCGCCATGCCGACCTACCAGTCGGCCTGGCTCAAGGCGCACCACCCGGCGGCCTTCCTCGCCGGCGTGCTCACCCACGACCCGGGCATGTACCCCAAGCGGCTGCTCCTCGAGGAGGCCCGCTCGCTCGGCGTGACGATCCTCGGCGTCGACGTCAACGCGAGCACGGGGGAGTACCGCGTCGAGCGCGCCCCCGTCCCCGGCCCCCGACCGGACGACCCCGACCTGCCCGACGGGTCGACGTGGGCGATCCGGCTCTCGCTGGCCGACGTCAAGGGCATGAGCGAAGGGGAGATCGCCCGCGTCGTCGCCGGGGCCCCCTTCGACTCGCTCACCGACTTCTGGCAGCGGGCCCGGGTGAGCCGGCCGGTCGTCGAGCGGCTCGTCCTCGTCGGGGCCTTCGACTCCGTCCACGGCACCGGCGCCGACCGCGGTGGGCCGGGGCTCGGCCACCGGGGGCGGCTGACCCGACGCGACCTGCTGCTCCATGTCGCCGAGCTCGACCGGTGGTCCCGGGCGGCGACCGGGCGCTCGCGGGGGCGGAGTGCTGGTGGCCGGGGCACCCGGACCCGGGCGATCGAGGCGCCGGCCTGGGCCGCGGGGCGACCCGGGGCGCAGCAGGTGCGTACGAGCACGACGCCGACCCCGGTCGCGAGCCAGCTGACCCTCGACCTCGGCGACTCCCCGGAGCTCGGAGAGGGCGTCGGCCTGCCCGAGATGAGCGTGCCCGACCAGGTGGGTGCCGAGCTGGAGATCCTCGGGCTTGACGCCTCGCGGCACGTCATGGACTTCTACGCGCCGATGCTCGAGGCGCTCGGGGTGACTCGCAGCGCCGACCTGCTCTCGGTGCGCAGTGGTGCCCAGATCCTCGCCGCGGGGGTCAAGGTCGCGACCCAGACCCCACCGATCCGCTCCGGGCGCCGGGTCGTCTTCCTCACCGTCGACGACGCGACCGGGCCGGTCGACGCGACCTTCTTCGAGGACGTCCAGGGGCCCTATGCGGCGACGATCTTCCACTCCTGGCTGCTCCTCGTGCGCGGCACGATCCGCCGGGCCGGCCCGCGCGGGGTCTCGGTGCTCGCCTCCGGCGCGTGGGAGCTGTCGACGCTGTGGGAGGCCTGGCAGCGCGGCGGCATCTCGGCCGTCCACGCCGCTCTCGACGAGGCCGACGAGCTCGCCCGCGCCCGCGATGCCGCGCACCAGCAGCCCGAGGGGCACCGGGTGCTCGTCCATGCGTCGGGCTTCCGGCAGTCGCCGTGGGCCGACACCCGCCCTGCCGGCACCGGCGTCGAGCCCCCGCGCAAGCTGTGGCACTCCTCGCCCGGCAGCTCCGGGCACTGAGGGTGTAGACCGGCCGGGGCAGCCCCCTTCGCCCTGGGTCGAGGTATCCCCGACCGGATAGTCGGTTGTCTTGTGAAGGGACCTATCGGACAGTGTGTGAAGACACTTGTCTGACAGTCAGGGGCGTGCTGTGACTCGAACGTAGTGGCGTTCGCCCTTGGGTGTCTCGATCTTTGCGGGATCGAGTCTGATGTGGGCCAGGAGCCGGTTGTCGTGGAAGAGGACCGCGTGGTCCTGGTCGACGAGGTACTGCAGTTTGGCTCGAGCCCAAGCGACTCCCAGGGCCACGCGTGCTCCGGGCAGGTCGAAGTAGCCGGCCGGGCTCAGGGTGACCTCGCGGATGAACTGACGCTGCGTGAGCTCGCTGGCGTCGGCAACGGCCTTGTCGCTGCTCGCGTAGCGGCTGGCCGGGGTGACCCCACCGATGCCTTGGTGAGGGCGCTGGGTGTTGAACAGCACGTCGTAGGCGTCCAACAGCTGCTGCAACTGGGGCAAGTCAGCCGCGGTGGGCCGAGCAGCGAGCCACTGGTCCAGGGTGCGCCACTCACGTTCCTTCTTGCCGTTGGTCTGGGGATGCCCCGGGCTGGAGTTGATCATGCCGACCCCGATGCGGTGCAGCTTGGACTCGAATGTGGAGTACCCGCCACCACGGGTCAGGCGAGCGGTGAACGCGGAGCCGTTGTCGCACTGGATGAACGCCGGCTTGCCGTGACGGTCCATGGCCTGCAGCAAGCACGTCCACGTGTCCTGACCGTTTTCGCTGGGCGCGGCCAGCGAGCCCATCAGCATCCTGGAGTGGTCGTCCTGGAACCGCAGCACGACTGCCGAGCCCTCGACGAGCTCGACCCCGTGCCCGTCGAGCTGCCAGACCCCGTTGGGGTGCATCGCTTCGAACCGTCGATAGCTGGACTTGGGCCGTTTCGACGGTGTGGGCGTGGTGCGGCCGTGATCGCGCAGGATCTTGTGACAGGTGCGCGCCGAGGGCGCCTGCACGCCCTGACTCGTCAGCCAGTCGTGCACGGACTGCGCGCCGCCGTCCCAACCCTGCTCGACCAACTCGTCGTGCTTGGCCACCACCACGGCCACCACGTCAGCAGGGGTTGCCCTGGGAGAGTTGCGCGGGCGCGTGGAACGGGGAACAAGCCCTTCCACCCCTTCCTGCAGCATCCGCCGTCGATACCGGTAGTACGTATCCCGAGAGATCCCGTACTCCCGACAGATCTGCGTCACCGAAGCCCCAGAGACCTCCTCCAAGACCACCTGGGCGCCAATGGCCAACCGTGCCTCCACCGAGACCGCCTTCGTGCTCATGCAGCCGATCATCCGGCCACCGACCGAGCCCCAAGGACTGTCAGCGATGTCCCTTCACATGTCTGTCAGAAAGGTCCCTTCAAAACACAACCGGATAGTCGGTCGCAGGTACCTCGACCCCGAGCGGGGAGGCGCAGCGGGTGTTGGTGGCGACCTGTACTTGAATGTCCACATGGATGACTTGGCGCTGATCACGGTCCTGGACCTCGAGCGCGAGCTGCAGTCGCCACAGACGCGGGCCGATGCCGGGCGTCTGCGCGACCTCATCGCCCCGGACTTCGAGGAGGTCGGGGCGTCTGGTCGGGTCTGGGACCGCGACTCGATCCTTGCGATGCTCGAGTCGGAGTCCGCGGACCCCGACTCGTCGACCATCGAGATCGACGACCTGCGAGCCCGGGTCATCGCACCGAGCGTCATCCGGGTCTCGTGGACGTCGGCCCAGGGGGAGCGCCGCGCGCGACGCACGTCGATCTGGTGCGAACGGGATGGAGGCTGGCGCCAGGTCCATCACCAGGGGACCCTCCTCACCTGACGGTGGATCGAGGTATCCCCGACCGGATAGTCGGTTGTGTTTTGAAGGGACCTTTCTGACAGACATGTGAAGGGACATCGCTGACAGTCCTTGGGGCTCGGTCGGTGGCCGGATGATCGGCTGCATGAGCACGAAGGCGGTCTCGGTGGAGGCACGGTTGGCCATTGGCGCCCAGGTGGTCTTGGAGGAGGTCTCTGGGGCTTCGGTGACGCAGATCTGTCGGGAGTACGGGATCTCTCGGGATACGTACTACCGGTATCGACGGCGGATGCTGCAGGAAGGGGTGGAAGGGCTTGTTCCCCGTTCCACGCGCCCGCGCAACTCTCCCAGGGCAACCCCTGCTGACGTGGTGGCCGTGGTGGTGGCCAAGCACGACGAGTTGGTCGAGCAGGGTTGGGACGGCGGCGCGCAGTCCGTGCACGACTGGCTGACGAGTCAGGGCGTGCAGGCGCCCTCGGCGCGCACCTGTCACAAGATCCTGCGCGATCACGGCCGCACCACGCCCACACCGTCGAAACGGCCCAAGTCCAGCTATCGACGGTTCGAAGCGATGCACCCCAACGGGGTCTGGCAGCTCGACGGGCACGGGGTCGAGCTCGTCGAGGGCTCGGCAGTCGTGCTGCGGTTCCAGGACGACCACTCCAGGATGCTGATGGGCTCGCTGGCCGCGCCCAGCGAAAACGGTCAGGACACGTGGACGTGCTTGCTGCAGGCCATGGACCGTCACGGCAAGCCGGCGTTCATCCAGTGCGACAACGGCTCCGCGTTCACCGCTCGCCTGACCCGTGGTGGCGGGTACTCCACATTCGAGTCCAAGCTGCACCGCATCGGGGTCGGCATGATCAACTCCAGCCCGGGGCATCCCCAGACCAACGGCAAGAAGGAACGTGAGTGGCGCACCCTGGACCAGTGGCTCGCTGCTCGGCCCACCGCGGCTGACTTGCCCCAGTTGCAGCAGCTGTTGGACGCCTACGACGTGCTGTTCAACACCCAGCGCCCTCACCAAGGCATCGGTGGGGTCACCCCGGCCAGCCGCTACGCGAGCAGCGACAAGGCCGTTGCCGACGCCAGCGAGCTCACGCAGCGTCAGTTCATCCGCGAGGTCACCCTGAGCCCGGCCGGCTACTTCGACCTGCCCGGAGCACGCGTGGCCCTGGGAGTCGCTTGGGCTCGAGCCAAACTGCAGTACCTCGTCGACCAGGACCACGCGGTCCTCTTCCACGACAACCGGCTCCTGGCCCACATCAGACTCGATCCCGCAAAGATCGAGACACCCAAGGGCGAACGCCACTACGTTCGAGTCACAGCACGCCCCTGACTGTCAGACAAGTGTCTTCACACACTGTCCGATAGGTCCCTTCACAAGACAACCGGATAGTCGGTCGCAGGTACCTCGACCCGGAGCGGGGAGGCCGAAGGGGGTGTCGGGGGCGGCGACTAGGGTTGGGGCCATGAGTGAGGAGCGTGCGTGGCGACGTGGCGGCAGCGGAGTCGAGGGCAATGTCCGGACGGCAGCCGTGTGGTCCCAGGTCCGTGCCCTGAGCGAGTCGCGCCAGCGTGAGCTCTCGCGGCCGCTGCGTGTCCTCGACCTCGGCGGTGGCACCGGCGGCCTGGCCGTCGCGCTCGCCGAGCAGGGGCACACCGTCACCGTCGTCGACCCGAGCCCCGACGCCCTCGCCTCGCTGAGCCGCCGGGTCGCCGAGTCCGACGCCGCCTCCCGCATCAGCGCCGTCCAGGGCGATGCCGACACCCTCGCCGGCACGGTCGAGCCCGGCAGCATCGACCTGCTGTGCTGCCACGGCACCCTCGAGTACGTCGAGGACCCCACCGCCACGCTGGCCCGCATCGCCGAGGTCCTCGCCCCCGGGGGCCACCTCTCCCTCGTGACCGCCCAGCGCGTCGCCGCCGTCATCGCGCGGGCCATCGCCGGGCGTTTCGACCAGGCCAAGGAGGCGCTCACGAGCGCCGACGGCCGCTGGGGCGACGACGACCCGATCCCGCGCCGCTTCGACCGCGACGAGCTCGCCGAGATGCTCACTCGTGCTGGCTTCAGCACCCTCGAGGCCCGGGGCGTGCGGATCTTCAGCGACCTCGTCCCGAGCGCCTTCGTCGACTCCGACGCCGAGCGGGCGGCCCTGCTCGAGCTCGAGGAGATCGCTGCCGCCGACGAGGGCCGCACCGGGCTGTCCGGGCTGGGCGCGGCAGTCCACCTCGTCGCCCGCCGCGATTGAGGCCCCGATGAGCCGGCGTCAGTACCGGCCCCCACCGCGGGTCGGCCACGGCCCCCCGGACGACACCGGGTGCACGATCCTGCACGTCGACATGGACGCCTTCTACGCGTCCGCCTCCCTGATCGCCCACCCCGAGCTCGTCGGCACTCCGGTGATCATCGGTGGGGGCAACCGCGGGGTCGTCCTCTCGGCGACCTACGAGGCGCGCGCCTTCGGGGTCACCTCGGCGATGCCGATGGGCCGCGCCCGGAGGCTGTGCCCGCAGGCGACCGTCCTGCCGCCCGAGCACGAGCTCTACTCGCGCATCTCCTCGGCGGTCATGGCGACCTTCGCCGACATCACCCCCTTCGTCGAGCCGTTGAGCAGCGACGAGGCCTTCCTCGACGTCGCCGGTGCCGTGCGCCTCATGGGCTCACCCGCGACGATCGCCCAGCGCATCCGCGACACCGTCGCCGACGAGCAGGGCATCACCTGCTCGGTGGGTGTCGCGAGCACGAAGTTCGTCGCCAAGCTCGCCTCCGGCCTGGCCAAGCCCGACGGGCTCCTCGTCATCCCGGCAGACGAGGTGGTCACCTTCGTCCAGCAGCTGCCCGTCGGAGCCCTCTGGGGTGTCGGGGACAAGACCGAGGAGGCGCTCTCCCGCCTCGGCCTGCGCACCGTGGCCGACATCGCGCACACCCCGCGGCAGACCCTGATCCGCGCCCTCGGCGAGGCCACCGGCAGCCACCTGCACGATCTCGCCTGGGGCCGCGACCCGCGGTCCGTCGAGCCGGTCCGCCGCGAGCGCTCCATCGGCAACGAACGCACCTTCGACCACGACGTCGACGACCCCGACGTCGTCCACCGCACCCTGCTGGCCCTGAGCGACAAGGTCGCCTCGCGGCTGCGGTCCGCCGGTCTCGTCGGGCGCACGGTGAGCATCAAGGTGCGCTTCGCCGACTTCACGACGATCTCGCGGTCACGCTCCCTTCGCGATGCCACCGACGTCTCTCGCGACATCGCGGCGCTGGCCCGTGAGCTCTACGACGCCCTCGGCCTGCAGCGCGCCCGGGTCCGTCTGGTCGGGGTGCGCGTCGAGCAGCTCTCCGAGGCCTCCTCGACGCCGGTCCAGGTGGCGCTCGACGAGCCGGAGCACGGGTGGCGCGACGCCGATCGGGCGGTCGACCGGGCGAGCGCCCGCTTCGGTGCGGGCAGTGTCCGCCCGGCGAGCCTGATCTCCGATCGAGGTCGACGGGAGCGCCCACCTACCGCAGGGCGCTGAGGCGACCTATCATGAGGAGACCACGGCGGCGAGCCCGCCGTGTGCACCCCGCGGGCAGAGAGCCCGCCCGACAACAGGCTTGGTCAGGAGGTCACCGTGGCGCTGTCGGAGCGCGAGCGGCAGATGCTCGAGGAGATGGAAGAGGCCATCCGGGCCGAGGACCCTCGCTTCGCCTCGCAGATGAACGGCGTGCGTGCCCCCGGGGGAGACCGCCGCCGCATGGCCCTGGGCATCGTCGGTGCCCTCGCGGGCCTCGGGCTGGTCCTGCTCGGCATCAACACGAGCATCTGGGTCGGCGTCGCCGGCTTCGCCCTCATCGTCGCCTCGGTGGCCCTCGCCCTGACCCCCGGTCGTTCCGGTGACGGTGCGGGTCTGGGGGTCGTCGGCTCCGACGGGTCCGTCCGCAGCGCCCGCACCCCACGGTCGAAGGGAGCATCCCGCCCGGGCAAGGGGCGCTCGCCCAAGAGCAAGCACCAGGGCAGCTTCATGCAGCGCATGGAGGCGCGCTGGGAGGAGCGGCGCCAGCAGGGGCAGGGCTGGTAGGTCCCGCCGAAGGCCACCTCGACCAGCGAGGGGTCAGTGGGCGAGGATCCCGCCGACCCAGACGACGGCGATGAGCGCGGCGGCCGACAACTCGATCCCCATGCTGTGCAGCACCCCGCGCAGGGCCGACTTCGTCGCCTGCCAGGAGCGGTCGAGGTCACGGAAGCGCACGTACTCCGCCGCGAAGATCCCCGCGACGAAGCCGATGGGCAGGCCGATGCCGGGGATGACGAAGAGCCCGATGATCGCGCCGACGACGCCGAGAGCCAGAGTCATGCCGCCGACGCCCTCGCGCTTCATCCGGCGGCCCGGGATGAGGAACTGCAGCAGCAGGGTCACGGCGTAGATCGCCGCGACGACGGCGAAGGTCACCCACGCGGTTGTTCCACCGGTGTAGCCGGCCCAGACGAGCACGCCCGCGACGCACAGGAGCAGCCCGGGCAGCACGGGGATGACGATGCCGAGGACACCCACGACGAAGAAGAGGATGCCGATCGCAAGGGCGATCGACGTGGGGTCGTGGGTGGCCTCGGCAGCCAGGGAGAGCACGGCCGGGGGGCGCTCAGCGCTCGTCGACGGGGGCCGACGCGGGGGTGCTCTCGTCGAGACGGGCGGTCTCGTCCTCGATGTCGGCGAGGTCCTTCAGTGCCGGGAGGTGCTCACGCCCGTGGTGGGCGCAGAAGAGCAGCTCGCCGCCCGCGTGGAGGCGGGCGCGCACGTAGGCCTTGGCTCCGCAGCGGTCGCAGCGGTCGGCTGCGGTCAAGGGGCTGGCCAGAGTCGCGTTCACGTGTGCCTCATTTCCTGCAGTGTTGCGTGGACGTCTCGGTCAACAGTCAAACACGCGAAAGCCTTCCCGTCCCGCACCCGTTCCGCGCGGCGTGATCGAGGGCACACCGTCACGGCGCCACCGGCGGTGCCTCCCGGGCGTCGTCGGTGCTGCGGTCTACCCTGCGAGGAGCCCACTGACCCGACGACGCAAGGACGGCCCCCTTCGTGCCTCCGGCAGCCACCACCGCGAAGAAGACCGCGAGCAGCAAGTCCGCCCAGGACTACACCGCGCACCACCTGCAGGTGCTCGAGGGCCTCGAGGCCGTGCGCAAGCGGCCCGGTATGTACATCGGGTCCACCGACCAGCGCGGCCTCATGCACTGCATGTGGGAGATCATCGACAACGCCGTCGACGAGGCCCTGGGCGGCCATGGCGACCGGATCGAGATCGTGCTGCACGCCGACGGGTCGGTCGAGGTCCGCGACAACGGCCGCGGCATCCCGGTCGACATCGAGCCGCGCACCGGCCTGACGGGAGTCGAGGTCGTCTACACCAAGCTGCACGCCGGCGGGAAGTTCGGCGGTGGCTCCTACACCGCCTCCGGTGGTCTCCACGGTGTCGGCGCCTCCGTGGTCAATGCGCTCTCCTCGCGCCTGGACGTCGAGGTCGACCGCGGCGGCAAGACCTATGCGATGAGCTTCCGTCGCGGCGAGCCCGGCACCTTCTCCGACAATGCCGGGGCGAAGGGGGCGAAGTCGCCGGACCACGACTTCGTCCCCTACGACAAGGGCAGCGAGCTCGAGGTCGTCGGCAAGGCCAAGCGCGGTGTCACCGGCACCCGGGTGCGCTACTGGGCCGACCCGCAGATCTTCCTCAAGGGCGCGGCCATCGACCGCGAGGCGCTCGCGGCGCGGGCCCGCCAGACCTCCTTCCTCGTCCCCGGCCTGACCCTCGTCGTGCGTGACGAGCGGGGCGACGAGCCGCTCGAGGAGGTCTTCCACCACGACGGTGGCATCAGCGAGTTCGTCGACTTCCTCGCGCCGGACGCGGCGGTGACCGACGTCTGGCGGCTGGAGGGCACCGGCACCTTCACCGAGACGGTGCCGGTCCTCGACGACAAGGGCCACATGACCCCGACAGAGGTCGAGCGAGAGTGCGGTGTCGACATCGCGCTGCGCTGGGGGACCGGCTACGACGCCAAGCTCTCCTCCTTCGTCAACATCATCGCCACGCCCAAGGGCGGCACCCACGTGGCCGGCTTCGAGCAGGCCCTGCTCAAGGTCTTCCGCAAGCAGCTCGAGGTCAACGCCCGCAAGCTCAAGGTCGGCAACGACAAGGTCGACAAGGACGACGTCCTCGCCGGGATGACCGCCGTGGTCACCGTGCGCCTGGCCGAGCCGCAGTTCGAGGGCCAGACCAAGGAGGTGCTCGGCACCAACGCCGTGCGCCAGATCGTCTCCAAGGTCGTCGAGACCGAGCTGACCTCGCAGCTGACGTCGACCAAGCGCGGCGACAAGCAGATGGCGACCCAGCTCCTCGAAAAGGTCGTCGCCGAGATGAAGTCGCGCATCTCCGCGCGGCTGCACAAGGAGACCCAGCGCCGCAAGAACGCGCTGGAGACCTCGTCGTTGCCGCCGAAGCTGCGCGACTGCCGCAGCAGCGACGTCGAGGCCACCGAGCTCTTCATCGTCGAGGGTGACTCGGCCATGGGCACGGCCAAGGAGGCGCGCAACAGCGAGTTCCAGGCGCTGCTGCCCATCCGTGGCAAGATCCTCAACGTGCAGAAGGCCGCGGTCGGCGACATGCTCAAGAACGCCGAGTGTGCCTCGATCATCCAGGTCATCGGCGCCGGGTCCGGGCGCAGCTTCGACCTGGACGCGGCCCGCTACGGCAAGGTCATCATCATGACCGACGCTGACGTCGACGGCGCGCACATCCGCACCCTGCTGCTCACCCTCTTCTTCCGCTACATGCGTCCGCTCGTCGAGGCCGGCAAGGTCTTTGCCGCGGTCCCGCCGCTGCACCGCATCGAGGTGGTCAACCCCGGTTCGAAGAAGAACGAGCTGATCTACACCTACTCCGAGGCGGAGATGCGCAAACGGCTGTCGTCGCTCAGCTCGCGCGGCAAGAACATCAAGCAGCCGATCCAGCGCTACAAGGGTCTGGGCGAGATGGACGCCGACCAGCTCGCCGAGACGACGATGGACCCGCGCCACCGGATGCTGCGCCGGGTGACGACCGAGGACCTCGAGATCGCCGAGCACGTCTTCGAGCTGCTCATGGGCAAGGACGTCGACCCCCGGCGCGACTTCATCGTCTCCTCGGCCGACCAGCTCGACCGGGAGCGCATCGACGCCTGAGGCCGGGCTGCTCCGGCACGACGCGCCCGTTGGGACACGATCTCGGCGCGTCGCCGCGTCGGTGGTTGCACGCGGACGTGCTCTGGGTCACGGTTAGGGGATCGGTGCGCGCACCCGTGCACCCCCGACCCAGGGAGGACCCATGTCCGACGTCGCCACCTCGGACCATGCCGCAGGTGAGGACAGCACCGAGCTCAAGAGGGTCATGGGCCCCAAGCTCCTGCTCCTCTTCATCGTCGGAGACATCCTCGGTACGGGCGTCTATGCCCTGACCGGCGCGGTGGCCGGCGAAGTCGGCGGCGCCGCGTGGGCCCCCTTCATCGCGGCCTTCGTCGTTGCCACGATCACGGCCTTCTCGTACCTCGAGCTGGTGACGAAGTACCCGAAGGCCGGAGGCGCGGCAACCTTCATCCACAAGGCCTTCGGTCTGCACTTCCTCACCTTCATGGTGGCCTTCGCCGTCATGTGCTCCGGCATCACCTCGGCGTCGACCGCCTCCAATGCCTTCGCCGGCTTCCTCAGCGACGGACTGGGCCTCACATGGGGCCCGAACCAGTTGCTGATAGCCGCACTGGCCTTCATGCTCGTCATCGCGCTGATCAACTTCCGCGGTGTCGGTGAGTCGGTCAAGGCCAATGTCGTGCTGACCCTGGTCGAGCTCTCCGGTCTGCTGCTCATCATCTTCATCGGCCTCTACGCCGTGACCCAGGGCAAGGCCGACTTCTCCCGCGTGATGGTCTTCGAGAGCGCGAGCGACAAGAACACCTTCTTCGCCATCACCATGGCTACCTCGCTGGCCTTCTTCGCCATGGTCGGCTTCGAGGACTCGGTCAACATGGCCGAGGAGACGCACGAGCCCTCGCGGATCTTCCCCAAGGTCATGCTCACCGGTCTGGGCATCACCGGTGTGATCTACGTGCTCGTGTCGATCACCGCCGTGGCCCTGGTCCCCGTCGGTGACCTCACCGATCCCGACAAGGCCTCGGCCCTGACGCAGGTCGTGGCGGCCGGTGCACCCGGGCTGCCCTTCGACAAGATCTTCCCCTTCATCGGGATGTTCGCCGTCGCCAACTCGGCCCTGATCAACATGCTCATGGCCTCGCGCCTGGTCTACGGCATGGCCCGTCAGGAGGTCCTGCCTCCCGGCCTCGGCGTGGTCCACAAGAGCCGTCAGACACCCTGGGTGGCCATCATCTTCACGACGCTGATCTCCTTCGGCCTGATCAGCTACGTCGTCCTCGACAGCGAGTCGCAGGTCGTCGCGCTGCTCGGTGGCACGACCTCGCTCCTGCTGCTGGCGGTCTTCACCATCGTCAACATCGCGGTGCTCGTGCTGCGTCGCGACAAGGTCGGCCGCGAGCACTTCAAGGCCCCGACCGTGCTGCCGATCATCGGTGCGATCTCCTGTGCCTTCCTCGTCGGCCCGTGGGCCCGCAGCGAGGAGCAGCAGCAGCAGTACGAGATCGCCGGCATCCTGCTTGGTCTCGGCGTCCTGCTGTGGGTGGTCACGTGGTTCATCAACCGCGCGGTCTACGCCAAGAGGACCTACATGCGCGACCCCGAGCACATCGACCACGACTGAGCTCCACGAGGAGAAGGGGGCGGCACCGGTGATCCGGTGCCGCCCCCTTCGCTCTGCGTGGCCGCCGTGTCCCTGCATTGCCCTACGGCAATGCACGGTCGATCCCGCATTGCCGTAGGGCAATGCAGAGTCTTGATGTCGAGAGGTTGCATTGCCGTAGGGCAATGCGGGAGGGGGGCTCAGAGGGAGCCGATGCCGCCGATCACGGCGGAGGCGGGGGTGCCGGAGCCGTCGCGGCGGGCGTCGGCCTCGGGCAGGGTGATCGCCACGCCGTTGGGCTGCGCGGCACGGGCGCCGGCGCGGCCCACCCAAGCGGTGATCAGCGCGTCCTCGCCCTTGAGGAAGCGGTGGGCGCGCACGCCGGCGGTCGCGCGACCCTTGCCGGGGTACTCGTCGAAGGAGGTGACCTTCCACGACCCGGCGTCGGTGCCCGGCAGCGCGTCGGAGGAGCCCGACACCGTGACGACGATGTTGTCGTGGTTGAGGTCGACGGCGCCGAAGAAGACGACCTGGGCATCGTCGGTGAGCCGGATGCCGGCGACGCCGCCCCCGGAGCGGCCCTGCGGGCGGACGTCGGCGGCGGAGAAGTGCAGCAGGCTGGCCTGGCTGGTGACGAAGACGAGCTCCTCCTCGCCGGTCTTGAGCTCGACGGCGCCGACGACGCGGTCGCCGTCCTTGAGTGAGATGGCCTCCCAGGAGTGGCCCTTGGGGTAGTCGGTCGTCACCCGCTTGACCACGCCCCGAGCCGTGCCGAGGGCCAGGCCGGGGGAGTCGGGCGACAGGCTCATCAGGGTCAGGGGCACCTCGTCGGCGGCCAGGTCGACGTAGGCCGCGAGGGGAGCCCCGCCCGACAGCGAGGGCGCGCCGTTGGACGGCGGCAGCGTCGGCAGCTCGAGCGCGCCCAGACGCACCACGCGCCCCGCGGAGGTGACGACGGCCAGCTCCCCGCGCGCGGTCGTGCGCACGGCGGCGACGATCGCGTCGTGCTTGGCCCGACCCCCGTCGCGCGAGAGCGGCTCGGCATCACTCGTGCGGGCGAGCAGACCGGTGCTCGACAGCAGCACCCAGCACGGGTCGTCGGCGACCTCGAGCGGCGTGGAGGCCGCGGCCGGCTGCCCGGCCGACTCGAGCAGCACCGTGCGGCGGGCGTCGCCGTGCATCTTGGCGACGTCGGCGAGCTCGCCGGAGATGAGCCGGGTCATCACCTTGTCGTCGCCGAGGATCTCCTCGAGCGCGGCGATCTGCTCGAGCAGCTCGCTCTGCTCACGCTCCAGCTCGAGCTTGGAGAACTTCGTCAGGCGGCGCAGCTGCAGGTCGAGGATGAAGGTCGCCTGGACCTCGGAGAGGTCGAAGACCTCCTGCAGGCGCGTGCGCGCGATCGACGCGTCGTCGCTGCTGCGGATGACCTGGATGACCTCGTCGATGTCGAGGATTGCGATGAGCAGGCCCTCGACGAGGTGCAACCGCTCGCGGCGCTTGGCCAGGCGGTACTCGCTGCGGCGCCGCACGACGTCCCGGCGGAAGTCGACGTAGACGGTGAGCAGCTCCTTCAGCCCCATGGTCCGGGGCTGGCCGTCGACGAGCGCGACGTTGTTGATGGAGAAGGAGTCCTCCATCGGGGTCAGCTTGTACAGCTGCTCGAGGACCGCCTCGGGGTTGAAGCCGTTCTTGATCTCGATGACCAGCTGCAGTCCGGACTCGCGGTCGGTGAGGTCCTTGACGTCGGCGATACCCTGCAGCTTCTTCGCCTGGACGGCGTCCTTGATCTTCTCGATGACCTTCTCCGGGCCGACGAGGTAGGGCAGCTCGGTGACGATGATGCCCTGGCGGCGCGGCGAGACCTTGTCGATGCGCGTCGTCGCGCGGGTGCGGAAGCTGCCACGCCCGGTGAGGTAGGCGTCGCGGATGCCGTCGAGGCCGATGATCCGGCCGCCGCCGGGCAGGTCCGGGCCGGGGACGAACTTCATCAGGTCGTCGAGGCTGGCGTCGGGGTGGGTCAGCAGGTGCCGAGCCGCGCCGATGACCTCGACGAGGTTGTGCGGCGGCATGTTGGTCGCCATGCCGACGGCGATGCCGGTGGTGCCGTTGACGAGGAGATTGGGGTAGGCCGCCGGCAGCACCTCGGGCTGCAGCAGCTGGTCGTCGTAGTTGGGGACGAAGGGGACGGTGTCCTCGTCGAGCCCGGTCACCATGAGCAGCGCCGCGGGGGCCATCCGGGCCTCGGTGTAGCGGCTGGCGGCCGGGCCGTCGTCGAGGGAGCCGAAGTTGCCGTGGCCGTCGACGAGCGGCAGGCGCATGGAGAAGGGCTGGGCCATGCGCACGAGGGCGTCGTAGATCGCCGAGTCACCGTGCGGGTGGTATTTGCCCATGACCTCGCCGACGACGCGGGAGGACTTGACGTGGCCGCGCTCGGGGCGCAGGCCCATCTCGCTCATCGAGTAGAGGATGCGGCGGTGCACCGGCTTGAGGCCGTCACGGGCGTCGGGCAGGGCGCGCGCGTGGATCACCGAGTAGCTGTACTCGAGGAAGGCATTGCGCATCTCGTCCGCGACGTCGATGTCGACGATCCGCTCGGGCGCGTCGACGGGGGGAGAGGCTGCGGGGCGGCGGGCCATGCGGGCGGTGACTCCTCGTGGGCTGGTGCTGATGAGTCCACCCATCTTCCCCCTTCGCCGCTGTCGGGCCGGGACCGACACACGTGACCTGCCGCGGGGGCGGCACGAGGGGCCCGTGGCAGGATTGGGGACATGACGGAGCTCCCACCGGGGTACCCGGTGCTGGCGGAGGCCGACGTCGTCCTGCGGGACGGCTCGGTCTGCAGACTGCGGCCGATCAAGCCGTCCGATGCCGACGCCATCCGGCACTTCCACTCGCGCCAGTCCGACGAGTCGATCTACCTGCGCTTCTTCGCGCCGATGCGCACCCTGAGCGACCGCGACATCAAGCGCTTCACCGAGGTCGACTACCACGACCGGATGGCGCTCGTCGCGACGATCGGCGACGACATCATCGGCATCGGGCGCTACGACCGGGTGGGCCCGCACACTGCCGAGGTCGCCTTCAACATCTCCGACGACTACCACGGCAAGGGCATCGGGTCGGTGCTGCTCGAGCACCTCGCGGCCATCGCCCACGCCGGCGACATCACCGAGTTCGAGGCGGAGGTGCTGCCGCACAACCGCAAGATGCTCTCCGTCTTCTCCGAGGCCGGCTACCAGGTGAGCCGCCGCCTCGAGGACGGGGTCGTCACCCTCCACTTCGCCATCGAGCCCACCGCCGAGTCGCTGTCGGTGCGCTTCGCCCGCGAGCACCGCGCCGAGTCGCAGAGCGTGCGGGCCATGCTCCACCCGGCCTCGGTGGCGGTCATCGGCGCCAGCCGGCGTGAGCGGGCCATCGGCCACCAGGTGCTCAAGCAGGTCCTCGACGGCGGCTTCACCGGTCAGGTCCACGCGGTCAACCCGGACGCGGGGGAAATCCTCGGCCTGACGGCCGTGCGCACGGTCGGCGAGATCGACGGGGGAGTCGAGCTCGCCGTCATCGCGGTGCCCGCCGAGCGGGTGACCCAGGTCGTCCTCGAGTGCGCCGCGGCAGGGGTCAAGACCCTGCTCATCATCTCCTCGGGTTTCGCCGAGGTCGACGAGGCCGGGGCCGCGCGGCAGCAGGAGGTGCTCCGGCTCGCCCGGACCCACGGCATGCGGGTGCTCGGGCCCAACTCCTTCGGCCTGATCAACAACGACCCCGCGGTGAGCCTCAACGCGACCCTGACCCCGGTCATCCCGCGCCCGGGCCACCTCGGCCTGTTTTCGCAGAGCGGCGCGCTCGCGATCGCCAACCTCGACTCGGCGGCGCGACGCAACCTCGGCATCTCGGTCTTCGCCTCCGCGGGCAACCGGGTCGACGTCTCCGGCAACGACCTCATGCAGTACTGGGTCGACGACGAGCGCACCCACGCGGTGGGGCTCTACCTCGAGTCGATGGGCAACCCGCGCAAGTTTTCCCGTGTCGCCCGCCACCTCGCCTCCAACAAGCCGGTCATCGTCGTCAAGCCGGCGTCGGCGACCTACGGCGCGCCCCCCGGGCACAAGGTCCGCAAGCCCAAGGTCAAGCCGCACGTCTTCGGCTCGATGCTGCAGCAGGCCGGGGTCATCCACTGCGAAAACGTCCACCAGATGTTTGACGTCGCGCAGCTGCTCGTCCACCAGCCGCTGCCGGCGGGGCGCCGCGTGGCCATCGTCGGCAACTCCAGCCAGCTGGCCGCGCTGTGCGCCGACAACGCCACCGAGCGCGGCCTCGAGGTCGTGCACGGTCCGGTCGCCATCCCGACCGAGGCCTCGGCGCGCGAGTTCCAGAGAGCGGTCGACGCCGCCTTCGGTGACCCCGACGTCGACTCCGTCATCGTCTGCTTCATCCCGC
Organism: Janibacter sp. FSL W8-0316; assembly: GCF_038004165.1. Classification (NCBI taxonomy): domain Bacteria; kingdom Bacillati; phylum Actinomycetota; class Actinomycetes; order Micrococcales; family Intrasporangiaceae; genus Janibacter; species Janibacter sp. FSL W8-0316. The sequence goes on from NZ_JBBOQX010000001.1 coordinate 275,421, forward strand.
CCGTCGGTGCCCTGGACCAGGAGGTCGTCGAGGCCCTGCGGCACGCCGCCTCCCGATCCGACAAGCCGTGCGTGGCGACGCTGCTCGGTCTTCTTGGCGTCGACGAAGGGGGTGACGCCGCCTTCCTCCACGAGACCGGTGACGTCGCCGACGACACCCCGCGCCAGGCGGTGCCGCTCTACCCGATGCCCGAGGAGGCCATCCGGGCCCTGGCCCTGGCGACGGACTACGGGCAGTGGCGCGACAAGGACAAGGGCGAGACCGTCGTGCGCGACGGCATCGACCGGTGGGCTGCGCGGGCGCTGCTCGACCGGGTGCTCGAGGAGGACCCGGAGGGCCGGGCCCTGACGAGCGACGAGTCCCGTGAGCTGCTCGCCGCCTACGGCATCGACGTGTGGCCCCGCTTCGAGGCGGCTGACGCCGACGAGGCCGTCGCCATCGCGGAGGAGGTCGGCTACCCGGTCGTCGTCAAGTCACTCTCCCCGCTGGTGCGTGGGCAGGCCCTCCTCGAGGGCATCCGCGTCGACCTGCACGACGCGCACGCGGTGCGCTCGGCCTTCGAGGCCCTGGACCGGCGGCTGGCGCCGATGGACGCCAACTACTTCGTCGTGCAGCGGATGGCCCGGCCGGGGGTCTCGACGGTGCTCTCGACGCTGGAGGACCCCCTCTTCGGGCCGGTCGTCTCCTTCAGCATCGCGGGGGCGCCGACGACCCTGCTCGACGACATCGCCTACCGGATCCCGCCGCTCACCGACGTCGACGTGCGCGAGCTCGTCGAGGACCTCAAGCTCGCCCCGCTGCTCATGGGGCACGATGGCGCGGCGCCGGTCGACCGGGCGGCGCTCGAGGACATCCTCGGGCGGCTGTCGATCATGTCCGACGACTTCCTCGAGCTGTCGTCGGTCGAGCTCAACCCCGTCGTCGCCCACCCCGAGGGCGCCACGGTGCTCGGCGCCGACGTCATGATCGCGCCGGTGACCCGTCGCCGGATCGACACCGGCGCGCGGAGCCTCACCTGACGCTGGGGCACAATGGCCCACATGCCCGCACCTGCTGATCTCACGGCGATCTCGCTCCCGGACGCCCTCATGGCCGACATCGAGCGCGCGGGCTACTACCCGGCCCTCGTCGCCGACGTCATCAAGGCCGCGGTCGGGTCCGAGGACGTGCACGGTCACCTCGTGCACCAGGAGACGACCTTCGACCAGGACGCCGTGCGGCGGCACATCACGGTCTTCGCCCGCACCGGCACCCGGCTCGTCGTCGCCCACGCCGACGACTTCCCGGACCACTTCTCCGGGGCCCACGAGGTCGCCACGGCCACGACCGAGTGCATCCCGCTCGCCTCGGTGCGCGGCGTCATGCTGACCCACGTCGTCGGTGACCCCTCGAGCTATGTGCCCGGGTCCCTCGGCAGCGAGGTCACGCTCACCGTCGGCTGGGGCGCGGTCAGCCGCGTCGACCTGCTGCCCGCGCAGTGCAACGACCCGGACTGCGAGGGCGGCGACCACGGCTACGACGGCACCATCACGAGCGACGACATCGCCCTGCGGATCAGCGCGCAGGCCGAAGGCCGTGAGGCGCTCGACCGCGCCATCGAGTTCGCCCGCGACCTGTCGGCGAGCATCGGGCACCGCTCGCCCGCATGACGCACCACCACTCGCCCCTCCTGCCCGCCACGCCGCGGCTCGACCGCGTGCTGCCGGCCGTTGCGACGAGCCTGGGCGTCCCCGGCCTGACGAAGGGAGGGGACCGCCCCCTTCGTCCCGCCCGCAGGGCCGTCGTCGTCCTCGTCGACGGACTCGGAGCCCATCTGCTCGCCCGTCGCGGTGGCCACGCGCCCTTCCTGCGCCGCCTGCTGCAGGACCCGCAGGCTGCGGTGACCCTCGACTGCGGCTTCCCGTCGACGACGGCGACCTCGATGGGCACCTTCGGCACCGGCACGCTCGCCGGCGCCCACGGGCTCGTCGGCTACGAGGCCTACGACCCCGACACCGACAGCGTCTTCAACGAGCTGTCATGGGAGGAGGGCCCCGAGCCGCGGCGCTGGCAACCGGCTCCCACGGTCTTCGAGGCCGCCCAGGATGCCGGGGTCTCGGTGACCCGGGTCGGGCCGGGGTTCTTCGACGGCTCCGGTCTCACCGAGGCCGCCCTGCGAGGCGGCCGCTTCACCGCCGCCTCCAGCCTGGCGGCTCGGGTCGACGCGACGGTGAGCGCCCTTCGGGCACAGCCGCGCTGCCTCGTCTACCTCTACTGGGGTGACCTCGACAAGGTCGGTCACGTGCACGGCGTCGGGTCGCTGGAGTGGGGCGACGAGCTCGAGGCCGTCGACGCCGAGCTGGCCCGCCTCGCCGGGCTGCTGCCGCCCGACACCACCCTGCACATCACGGCCGACCACGGCATGGTCGACGTCCCGCTGGACGCGCGACCCGACATGGCGCACGACGCCGAGCTCGACGCCGGCGTGCGGCACGTCGCGGGGGAGCCCCGCTGCCTGCAGCTGCACGTCGTGCCCGGGGCTCGCGAGGACGTCCTCGCGGCCTGGCGCGGACGCCTCGGCGACGACGCCGTCGTCCTCGACGCCGACGACGCCATCGCCCGCGGGTGGTTCGGTCCGGTCAGCGACCTCGTCCGGCCCCGCATCGGCGATGTCATCGCCGCGATGACCGGACCGGTGGCGGTCGTCGACTCGCGTCGCCACCGTCCGGAGCTGCGGGCCCTACTCGGTGTGCACGGGTCGATCACCACCGACGAGGTGGCGATCCCGTGGCTCGTCCTCGACCCCCGGGAGCACTGACGTGGCCGAGCTGAGCTTCTTCGCCGGCACGATGGACTGCGGCAAGTCCACCCTCGCGCTGCAGATGGACCACAACCACCGGGCCAGGGGCCGGGTCGGCATCATCTTCACCCGCCTCGACCGCTCGGGCGAGGCAGTGCTCTCCTCGCGCCTGGGTCTGTCGACGAGCGCGGTCGAGGTCGCCGAGGAGCTCGACTTCTGGGAGACGGTCGTCGCCTCGCTCACTGCCGGTGCGCGGGTCGACTACCTCATCTGCGACGAGGCGCAGTTCTACACGCGTGAGCAGGTCGACCAGCTCGCGCGGATCGTCGACGAGCTCGACATCGAGGTCTTCGCCTTCGGGATCACGAGCGACTTCCGCACCGAACTCTTCCCGGGGAGCCAGCGGCTCATCGAGCTCGCCGACCGCACCCAGGTGCTGCAGGTGTCGGCGCTGTGCTGGTGCGGCCGTCGGGCGACGCACAATGCCCGCGTGGTCGACGGGGTCATGGTCGTCGAGGGCGAGCAGGTCGTCGTCGGGGACACCGCGGAGCCCGCCCGGGAGAGCCACGTGGAGTACGAGGTGCTCTGCCGCCGCCACCACATGCGGCGGATGAACTCGCGTGCGGCCCAGACCGCGGCCCAGTCGGCGGACGTCCTGCCCTTCGACCTCGACGCCTGCCCGGTCCCGCCGCCCGGGTGACACCCGGGGCGGTCAGTCCCGGGTCGTCCCGAACATCACGTCGTCCCAGCTCGGCACGCCCTTGCGGCCCTTGCGGCCACGACCCTTGGCCGAGGACTCCTGGGGCTGCGGCGCCGCCTCGGTCTCGGTCTCTGCCTCGGCCTGCGGTGCCGTGCCCTCGGACGCGGCCAGGTCGTCCGAGTCGGTGTCGGAGTCGGTGTCGGTGGACTCCGAGTCGGCCGCGTCGCCCGCGGGGCCAGATGCCTCGTCGGGCGTGAGGTCCTCGGGCTCGACAGGCGTGTCGTCCTTGGACTCGTCCGGTGTCGCGGACGCCGGAGTGGGCCCGTCGGTGGCCGGAGCCGGCTGCGCCTCGGCCTGTGCCTGAGTCGGCTCGGAGCCGGCCGAGGACTGCCCGGGCGCCTGCTCGGGGGTGGGCTGGGTCTGCGTCGGCTCGGCCGGCTGCTCGTCACGCGGGTGGGTGCCGCGCGCCGGGGGCGGCAGCTCCTCGAGAGGCAGGGCGTCGTCGTGCGCCGGCGCGGCGGCGGCCTCGCTCGCGCGCTTGCGGCGACCGCCGCCACGGCGACGGCTCTTGGCGCCGGAGTGCTCGCGCATGGAGTTGATCAGGTCGTCGGTGTTGGCCCGGGTCGCCCGCTCGGCCTTGGTCTCCTCGACCTCGACGTCGAAGACCGCGGTCGGCCGGTGCACGGGGGTCGGGACCGGGCCCGCCTGCGGGGTGTCGGCCTCGGAGAGCCACTTGGCCTCGTCGTTCTTGGCCACGACGCTCATGCCAGCGAGGTCGAACCACCACGTGGCCGTGCGGTCGCGACCGCCTGCGGCGAAGACCGCGGAGACGGTCCACTGGCCCTCGGCGTCGCGGAAGGCGTCCCACTCGACCGAGGAGGGCTCGACACCGCGCCCGGTGAGGCGGGTCGCCGCGCGCTGGGCGAGGGTCTCGGGGGAGCCGGCCTGGTTGGTGCCGCGCATGCGCACGGTCTGCGCCCGGGTCGCCACGTGCTCGCGCTCGGCGAGGATGGGTCCCTCGAAGCGGGCGATCTTGTCGAGGTCCCAGCCGGTGCGGGCGGCGACCTCGTCGGCGCTCGCACCGGCGCGGATCATGGCCTGCACCTCGCGCGGGCGCACGTTGTTGTCGATCGCGATCTGCAGCTGGCCCAGCCGCGGGCGATCGCGGCGCGCAGCGGCGCGCAGGGGCTCGTCGATGCGCAGGCGGTACTCCTCGCCGGCATCGTCGGTCACCACGAGGTGTTCGCCGTCGTCATGCACCCCGATGAGTCGCAGGTCGCGCATCAACAATCCCTCTCGTCTTCGTGCTCGGCACGACTCTGCCACCTGCCGCGCCCGATCCGGTGACGCACACGCCGCGGGGTTACCTTGTGTCCATGCCCGACCCAGTGACCGAGCACCCCCTTCGCCCCTACGACGCGGTCCTCGTCCAGTCCTTCGGTGGTCCCGAGGGGCCCGACGAGGTCCTGCCCTTCCTCCGCCGGGTGACCGCCGGTCGCGGCGTGCCCGACGAGCGCCTGGTCGAGGTGGGCGCGCACTACGAGCGGGTCGGCGGCGTCAGCCCGCTGCCCGCGCTCAACCGGCGGCTCGTCGCCGACCTGACCGCCGAGCTCACGGCCCGCGAGTGCCCCCTGCCGGTGGCCCTGGGCAACCGCAACTCCACCCCCTTCGTCACGGAGGCGCTCGACGAGCTGGAGGCCGGCGGCGCCCGGCGCGTCCTCGTCGTGCCGACGAGCGCCTGGCGCAGCTACTCCTCGTGCCGACAGTACCGCGAGGGCCTGGCCGAGGCGGTCGAAGGGAGGGAGGGTCTCGTCGTCGACAAGGTCCGGCCCTTCGGCGAGCACCCCGGCTTCGCCGCGACGCTCGCCCGCCACACGCTCGACGCCGCCCGCGGCGCCGTGGAGCAGGTCGGTGCCGACGGGGTCGCCCTGCTCTACGTCACGCACTCGATCCCCGACGCGATGGACGAGACCTCGGGGCCGGGGGACGGTGACGGGCGTGCCTACTCCGCCGACCAGGCCGAGCTGGCCGCGGCGATCACCGCCGAGGTCGACGCGGTCCTCGGCACCGACCTGCCGGCGGGGCTGGCCTTCTGCTCGCGCTCGGGCTCGCCGCGCACGCCGTGGCTCGAGCCGGACGTCAACGACCGCCTGCGCGAGCTCGCCGACGAGGGGCTGCGGCATGTCGTCGTCGTGCCGATCGGATTCGTCTCCGACCACATGGAGGTCACCCACGACCTCGACGTCGAGGCCGCCGAGACCGCGGCAGAGGTCGGCCTGGGGATGACCCGTGTGCCGACCCCGGGGGCTGACGGCGACTTCGTCCGCGGACTCGTCGACCTCATGCTCGAGCGGGCAGCCCAGGCACGCGGCGAGGAGCCGGTCCGGGCGGTGTGGCGCGACCTCGACTCCCACCCGTCTGTGTGCCCGGTCGGCTGCTGCCCCAACCTGCGCGAGGCCCTGCCGGCGTCGTGCGGATCGGACTGACGTGACCGCCACACCCACGCCGACCCTGCCCGCCGGTGTCGACCCGGCCGAGCTCGCCGCGATCGCCCTCACGGTCGCGGTCGAGGCGGGCGAGCTCATCACCGTCGAGCGGCCCCGTGACCTGGGTGTCGCCGAGACCAAGAGCTCGCGCACCGATGTCGTCACCGTGATGGACCAGCGCAGCCAGGACCACCTGCTCGCCCGGCTCGGGCAGCTGCGTCCGGACGACGGCTTCGCGGGGGAGGAGCGCGGCGGTCGCGTCGGCACCTCCGGCATCACGTGGGTCGTCGACCCGATCGACGGCACCGTCAACTACCTCTACGAGATCCCCGCCTATGCGGTGTCGGTGGCCGCGGTCGTCGGTGACCCGACGGTCGACGGCGTTTGGCGACCGGTGGCCGGTGCGGTCGTCAACCCCGTGACGGGGGAGCGCTATCGCGCCTGGCTCGGCGGCGGGTCGTGGCGCGGCGTCGATGACGAGGAGCCGCGCCGCCTGCAGGTGGGCGAGACCCCGCTCGAGCTCGCGCTGTGCGGCACCGGCTTCGGCTACGACGCCGACCGCCGGGCCTGGCAGGCAGCAGTCCTCACCCACGTCCTGCCGCGGGTGCGGGACATCCGGCGGCTCGGCAGCGCGGCCCTCGACCTGTGCCGCATCGCCGATGGGAGTCTCGACGTCTACCACGAGCGTGGCCTCAACCCCTGGGACATGGCGGCCGGGTGGCTCGTCGCGACCGAGGCCGGAGCCGTGGTCACCGACCTCGCCGGCGGGGCCCCGCGGGAGCGGATGACCCTCGCCGGGGCTCCCGGCGTGCACGCCGAGATGAGTGCCGTGCTGGCCGCGGCCGTCGCCGCCGTCGGACCAGAATCCGGGCGCTGACCCCAAAGAGGTGGCGTTCGCCCCGCCGATGGGGCACAATCCGGCGCGCCGGGCACAAATTCAGCACCTGCTGCGTTGATGACGGCGCATCACGTTTTCAGCCCTGCTAACCCCCAAGGAATCAGGAGAGATGGCGACCGATTACGACGCCCCTCGCAAGACCGACGACGACCTGTCAGAGGACTCCATCGAGGAGCTCAAGTCCCGTCGCGGTGACGCGACCTCCGCCAATGTCGACGTCGACGAGACCGAGATGGCCGAGGGCTTCGAGCTGCCCGGCGCCGACCTCTCCGGCGAGGAGATGTCGGTGCGGGTCGTCCCGCGCCAGGCGGACGAGTTCACCTGCACGAGCTGCTTCCTCGTCCACCACCGCAGTCAGCTGGCCAGCGACGGCAAGAACGGTCCGGTCTGCACCGAGTGCGCTGCCTGACCCGTGACTGACGGAGCCCGTCAGATCACCGTCCCGGTGCGCCTCGTGCACCGGGACGCCGTCGCGCCCGCCTACGCCCAGCACGGCGACGCGGGCGCGGACCTCACCTCGGTCGCGGAGGTGACCCTCGCACCGGGGGAGCGGGCGCTCGTGCCCACCGGCGTCAGCCTCGCGATCCCGCACGGCTGGGTCGGGCTGGTGCACCCGCGCTCGGGGCTCGCGGCCCGCCACGGCATCTCCGTGGTCAACGCCCCCGGCACCGTCGACTCCGGCTACCGCGGCGAGGTCCTCGTCAACCTCGTCAACCTCGACCCGCGGGAGTCCTTCACCGTCCGTGTGGGTGACCGGATCGCCCAGCTGGTGCTCCAGGAGGTCGCCGAGGGGCTCTTCGAGCTCTCCGATTCGCTTCCACCCAGCCCACGGGGAGAGACTGGGCACGGATCCACTGGGGGCTTCGGCCCGGAGTCGACGACAGGACGTGAGTGATGTTCGGGCGCAAGAAGAAGGCCGCTGCCGCAGCTGACGAGGCGAGCACCGCCCCGGACCCGACGACCGACGCCGTCGACCCTGCCGCACCGGCCGACGAGGCCGACGCCGACGCCGCTACCGGCCCGCGCGACTCCAACGACGTCACCGACGTCAGCGCACTGCTCGACCTGGGCGCGCTCCTGCTCACCCCCACGCCCGGCACCGAGGTGCGTCTCGAGGTGGACCAGCAGAGTGACGACGTGACGGCCGTGCAGGTCGCCGACGACCACGGCGCCGTCCAGCTGCAGGTCTTCGCCGCCCCGCGCTCGGCGGGCATCTGGGACGAGATCCGTGAGGAGATCGCCGAGATGATCTCCGGCAGCGGCGGCACGGTGGAGAGCGTCCCCGGTCCCTTCGGCGACGAGCTGCGCAGCCGCCTGGCCCAGCCCGGCCCGCAGGGCCGCACCGTCTTCGCCCCCGCCGTGTTCGCCGGTGTCGACGGCCCGCGCTGGTTCCTGCGCGCCGTCTACTCCGGGTCCGCTGCCGTCGACGAGGGCGAGCGCGCCCGCTTCGACGAGGTCGTGCGCACGGCGGTCGTCGTACGCGGTGACGACCCGCGGGCACCGCGCGAGATGCTGCCCCTGCAGATGCCGGTGGGCCAGCAGCGACCCGCTGCCGCCGAGCCGGAGGCCGAGGCCCCGGTCGACGACCTCAAGCCCTTCGAGCGCGGTCCCGAGATCACCGAGGTGCGCTGATGGCCTCGCTGCTGCGGCGTCTGGTCGACCTGGGGCGTTCCGATGACGAGGTCGCGGCCGACGAGCTGCGCGACGCCGCCAGCGCCCACGGGTGTCGACCGATCACCGACGAGACCGACCGCGAGGTCGTCACGGTCGCCGGCACGGTCACAGCCGTCACCCTTCGCCCCAAGGTCACCGTCCCGGCGCTCGTCGCCGACGTCTTCGACGGGTCCGGCACGGTGCAGCTCGTCTGGCTCGGCCGGCGCAGCATCGGCGGGATCAACCCGGGGGTCTACGTCAAGGCGACCGGGCTCGTGTGCCGCCCCAAGGGCACGCCGGTCATGTACAACCCCGCCTACGAGATCCTGCCCGGCCATGGCGGCTGAGGGCCCGGAGCCGATCGCCGCACCGATCCACCCCACGGTCGAGGCCCTGATCCGCCACCGACTCGGCGAGGCGCTCGGCGGGCTGCGGGGTTCGCTCGAGGCGGCCATGCCCATGCTGGCCTTCGTCATCGTCTGGTCGGCGACCCGGGAGCGCAACCTCGCGATCGGCGCGGCCGCCGTGCTCACCGTGGCCTTCGCGGTGGTCCGTCTGGTGCAGCGCCAGACCCTCCAGTACGTCCTCGGCGGGGTCTTTGCGACCGCGCTCGCGGCCTTCTTCGCGCTCCGTTCGGGCAATGCCGAGGACGCCTTCCTGCCCGGGATCCTCACCTCGCTCGCCTACCTCATCGGGTCGCTGGTGTCGGTGCTCGTGCGCTGGCCGGTCGTCGGGCTCATGGTCGGTGTCGCGGACCAGGCCGCGGTGGCCGCCGGCGACCCCTTCCGCTGGCGACGCAATGCCGCCGCCGTGCGGGTGTGCAGCCGCCTGACCCTCGTGCTCGTGGCCGTCTACGTCATCCGGGTCGGCATCATGGGTCCGCTCTACCTCGCGGGCAATGTCGCCGGGCTGACCATCTCCAAGGTCGTGCTCGGCTGGCCGCTGTGGGTGGGCGCCGTCGCCGTCATGGGCGCGATGCTGCTCAAGGGGCACACCCCGATCGACCCCGACGACGAGCTGGTCCAGCCGGTCGACGTCGGCCGCGCCTGATCCCCCTTCGCCCTCCGGGACGTCAGGAGGAGCGGCGCCGCGGTGTCGAGCCTGGCCGCATCATCGCCTCGAGCTGGGGCTCGGCCTCGGCGGTGGTGAGCAGGAGGAGCTCGTCGTGCGCCTCGAGGGCGTCGTCGGCCGTCGGACCGAGCGGGCGACCGTCGCGGATGATGCCGACGAGCAGGGTGTCGACGGGGAAGTCGATGTCGCCGACGCGGCGACCGACATTGGGGTTGTCGGCCGGCAGGGTGATCTCGGCCATCGCGGCGCTGCCCTGCTGGAAGTCGAAGATGCGCACGAGGTCGCCGACACTCACCGCCTCCTCGACGAGGGCGGTCATCAGGCGCGGCGTGGACACCGCGACGTCGACACCCCAGGACTCGTCGAACATCCACTCGTTCTTGGGGTTGTTGACGCGGGCGACGGTGCGGGGCACGCCGAACTCGGTCTTGGCGAGCAGGGAGACGACGAGATTGGCCTTGTCGTCACCGGTCGCGCACACGACGACGTCGCTGGTGTGGACCTCGGCCTCCTGGAGCGTGGAGATCTCGCAGGCGTCGCCGGAGAGCCAGCTGGCCTCGGCGAGCTTGGCGACCCGGCTCTCGTTGGCGTCCTTGTCGATGAGCAGGACGCTGTGGCCGTTCTGCAGGAGCTCCTGGCCGATGGACCGGCCGACCGACCCGGCTCCGACGATGACGACGCGCATGACTCAGACCTCCTGCGGGGGCTGGCCGTCGAGGATCCGCTCGACGTCGGGCACCCGGTCGCGGGGGATGACCAGGTGGACGAGGTCGCCCTCCTGGTGGACGGTGTCGGGCCGGGGCAGGATGCCCTCGCCGAGCCGGGTGATGTAGGCGATGCGGGCGCCGGTGGCCTCCTCGAGGCTCGTCAGCCGGCGACCCACCCAGGCCGACGAGACCTGGATCTCGGCGACGACGAGTCGGCCGGAGGCATCGGTCATCTCGGTGGCCTGACCCTGGGGCAGCATCCGCCGCAGGACCTGGTCGGCGGTCCAGCGGACCGTCGCGACCGTCGGGATGCCGAGGCGCTGGTAGACCTGCGCCCGGTCGGGGTCGTAGATGCGCGCGACGACGTGCTCGACGCCGAAGGTCTCACGCGCCACCCGAGCGGCGAGGATGTTGGAGTTGTCGCCGCTCGAGACGGCCGCAAGGGCGTAGGCGTCCTCGATCCCCGCCTGCAGCAGGGTGTCGCGGTCGAAGCCGACCCCGGCGACCCGGCGTCCGTTGAAGTCACTGCCGAGGCGGCGGAAGGCGCTGGGGTCCTGGTCGACGACGGCGACGTCGTGGCCGATGCGCTCGAGGGAACGCGCGAGCGAGGCGCCGACACGGCCGCAGCCCATGATGACGAAGTGCACGGCTCGAACGGTACCCCTCCCGAGGCGGGCCTACACTCGGGTGGTGTCATCAGGACGACTCATCAAGCGTCTCCTCGTCGGTCGCGCGATGCGCAGCGATCGGCTCGGCGAGACACTCCTTCCCAAGAAGCTCGCTCTCCCGGTCTTCGCGAGCGATGCGCTCAGCTCGGTCGCCTATGCCCCGGACGAGATCCTGCTGACGCTCGGTCTCGCCGGTGGTGCCCTCGCGGTCACCCATTCGTGGCCGGTCGCGCTCGCCGTCGTCGCCGTCATGGTCGTCGTCGTCGCCAGCTACCGGCAGAACGTCCACGCCTATCCCTCCGGCGGAGGCGACTACGAGGTCGCGAGCACCAACCTGGGCCCCAAGGCCGGGCTCACGGTCGCGAGCGCGCTCCTCGTCGACTACGTCCTGACGGTGGCGGTGTCGATCTCCTCGGGGGTGCAGAACGCCGCGGCGGCCTTCTCGTGGATCCGCGGGCACGAGGTCCTCACGGCGCTCGTCCTGATCGCCGCCCTCACCGGCATGAACCTGCGCGGCGTGAGGGAGTCCGGCAAGGCCTTCGCGATCCCCACCTACCTCTTCATGCTCACGGTCGTGGGCATGGCCCTCGTCGGGCTGGTCCGCCGCACGGCCGGGACGCTGCCGCCCGCCGAGAGCGCCGACCTGACGCTCGCCCCCGAGCCGGGCATGGAGCAGCTGGGCACCCTCGCGATGGCCTTCCTGCTCCTGCGGGCCTTCAGCTCCGGCTGTGCCGCCCTGACCGGTGTCGAGGCGATCAGCAACGGCGTGCCCGCCTTCCGCAAGCCCAAGAGCGCCAATGCGGCGACGACCCTGCTCCTCATGGGCGCGATCGCGGTGACGATGCTTCTGTCGATGATCGCGCTGGCGACGTGGACCGGGGTCAAGGTCGCCGAGGACCCGGGCCAGCAGCTGCTGCGCGACGGCGTGCCGGTCGGCGACGGCTACGTCCAGCACACGGTCATGGCCCAGGTGGCGATGTCGGTCTTCGACGGGTTCCCCGCGGGGGTCGTCCTCGTCTCGGTCGTCACCGGCCTGATCCTCGTGCTCGCGGCCAACACGGCCTTCAACGGCTTCCCCGTCCTCGGCTCGATCCTTGCCCGCGACGGCTACCTGCCGCGCCAGCTGCACACCCGTGGCGACCGGCTCGCCTTCAGCAACGGCATCATCCTGCTCGCCGCCTCGGCGGCGCTGCTCATCGTCATCTACGACGCCCAGGTGACCAAGCTCATCCAGCTGTACATCGTCGGCGTCTTCGTCTCCTTCACGCTGAGCCAGATCGGCATGGTCCGGCACTGGAACCGTCACCTGGCGGTGGAGAAGGACGTCCCGGAGCAGCGACGGATGATGCGCCGCCGGGCGATCAACGCCGTCGGCGCGGCGATGTCCGGGACCGTCCTCGTCGTGGTCGTGCTGACGAAGTTCACCCACGGGGCCGGGTTCGCCATGGCCGCGATGGCCGGGCTCTTCCTCCTCATGGGGGCGATCAGTCGGCACTACCGGCACGTGAGCCAGGAGCTCGCGGTCCCGGAGGGGGACACGAAGCACCAGATGCTCCCTTCGCGCGTGCACGCGATCGTCCTCGTCAGCACGATCCACCGACCGACCCTGCGGGCCCTGGCCTATGCCTCCGCGACCCGTCCCTCCCGGCTCGAGGCGATCACCGTCGACGTCGACCACGACGCGACCCGTGCGCTGCAGCGCGAGTGGGACCGTCGGGGCATCCCGATCCCGCTCAAGGCCCTGGACTCGCCCTATCGCGAGATCACCCGCCCGGTCGTCGACTACGTCAAGTCGATCCGCTCGGGCAACCCCCGGGACCTCGTCGTCGTCTACATCCCGCAGTACGTCCTGGGTCACTGGTGGGAGCAGGTCCTGCACAACCAGTCAGCGCTGCGGCTGCGCAGTCGCCTTCTCTTCACCCCCGGTGTCATGGTGTCCTCGGTGCCCTGGCAGCTCGCGAGCTCCGAGGGCGCCGAGGAACGCATGGACGGCCCGGTCGCGGGCGACGTACGACGAGGTGGATCATGACGAGGCCGAGCGCAGACGAGCTGACCGTGGGGCACGAGGTCGACGTCGAGGTGGGCCCCGTAGCGCACGGCGGGCACTGCGTGGCCCGTCACGAGGGGCGGGTGCTCTTCGTGCGGCACAGCCTCCCGGGTGAGCGGGTGCGTGCCCGCATCACCGAAGGGGGTCCCGGTGACCGCTTCCTGCGGGCCGATGCCATCGAGGTCCTCGAGGCTTCCGCGCACCGGGTCGCGCCCCGCTGCCCGGTGTCCGGGCCCGGAGGGTGCGGCGGCTGCGACTTCCAGCACGTCGAGACCGCCCACCAGCGCGAGCTCAAGGCGACGGTCGTCGCCGAGCAGCTGAGTCGGCTCGGGGGAGTCGAGCGGGAGGTCGTCGTCGAGCCGCTCGCAGACGACGACGGGCTGCGCTACCGCACCCGGGTCGAGTTCGCCGTGGCCGACGGGCGGGTCGGGCTGCGGCGCCACCGCAGCCACGACATCGTCCCCGTGACCGGCTGCCCGATCGCCGTGCCCGAGATCGACACCGCGCTCTCGGACACGCTCGCCGAGACCGACGGCACCCCGACGGCGCTCGAGGGCATCGGCGCGCTCGACGTCGTCGTACCCTCCGGCGAGGCGGACACCGTCGTCGTCGAGGTGCCGCAGGACGCGCCGACGCCACCGATCACCCTGACCGAGACCGTGGTGACGCCGGCGGGGGAGCGTGCGCTGCACGTCGACGCGCGCGGCTTCTGGCAGGTGCACCGGGATGCTCCCCGCAGCTTCGTCGCCGCCGTCATCGACGCGGCCGACGTGCGCCCGGGGGAGCGGGTCCTCGACCTCTACAGCGGTGTCGGCCTGCTGTCCTTGCCGCTCGCCGAGGCGGTCGGTCCGCAGGGACAGCTCATCGCGGTCGAGTCCGACCGTCGGGCCACGGAGCACCTGCGCGACAACCTCGCCGGCCAGCCGTGGGCGCTCGTCGTCCCGGGCCGTGTCGACGACCTGCTCGGCGTGCCACGCAAGGGGCGTCGCCGGGGGCCGCGCCGCCCGGCGCGCTCCGACCTGCTGCCGCCGAGCGCCGATGTCGTCGTCCTCGACCCGCCGCGCACCGGGGCCGGCCGACAGGTGGTCGAGGCGCTGACCTCCCTTCGCCCGCGGCGCCTCGTCTACGTGGCCTGCGACCCGGCGGCGCTGGGGCGCGACACGGCCTACCTCGCGGAGCTCGGCTACGAGATGGCCGGCCTGCGAGCCTTCGATGCCTTCCCGATGACCCACCACGTCGAGTGTGTGGCGACCTTCGAGGCGAAGGGGGCGCCGCCCGCCCCGTGACAGGGAGGGCGACGTGGGGAAGAGTGCAGGGGAGCGCGCCGGTGGGTTCGCGTCCGCGGGCGCTGTGATAGTTTTATCTTGACGTCAAGATAACCACGACAGAGGAGTCGACTGTGGCCAGCTCGAACACCTTCAACGCCAAGGACACGCTCACCGTCGGTGACGAGTCCTACGAGATCTACCGGATCGACAAGGTCGAGGGCTCGAAGAACCTGCCCTACAGCCTCAAGGTCCTGCTGGAGAACCAGCTGCGCACCGAGGACGGCGAGAACGTCACCGCCGACCACATCAACGCGCTCGGCTCCTGGGACGAGGACGCCCAGCCTGACACCGAGATCCAGTTCACGCCCGCCCGCGTGATCATGCAGGACTTCACCGGTGTCCCCTGCGTCGTCGACCTCGCCACGATGCGCGAGGCCGTCGCCGAGCTCGGTGGCGACCCGACGAAGATCAACCCGCTCGCGCCGGCCGAGCTGGTCATCGACCACTCGGTGCAGATCGACGAGTTCGGCACCCCGGGTGCCTTCGCGCACAACGTCGACCTCGAGTACGAGCGCAACAACGAGCGCTACCAGTTCCTGCGCTGGGGCCAGACGGCCTTCGACGACTTCAAGGTCGTCCCTCCGGGCACCGGCATCGTCCACCAGGTCAACATCGAGCACCTGGCCCGCGTCACGATGACCCGCGACGGCGTCGCCTACCCCGACACCTGCGTCGGCACCGACTCGCACACGACGATGGAAAACGGCCTGGGAGTCCTCGGCTGGGGCGTCGGCGGCATCGAGGCCGAGGCCGCGATGCTCGGCCAGCCGGTCTCCATGCTCATCCCGCGTGTCGTCGGCTTCAGGCTCTCCGGGGCGATCCCGGCCGGCGCGACCGCGACCGACGTCGTCCTGACGATCACCGAGATGCTGCGCGACCACGGCGTCGTCGGCAAGTTCGTCGAGTTCTACGGCGAGGGCGTCGCCGAGGTACCGCTCGCCAACCGCGCCACCATCGGCAACATGAGCCCCGAGTTCGGCTCGACCGCCGCGATGTTCCCCATCGACGACGTCACCCTCGAGTACCTGCGCCTCACCGGCCGCTCCGAGCAGCAGGTCGCGCTCGTCGAGGCCTACGCCAAGACACAGGGCATGTGGCTCGACCCGGCCGTCGAGCCCCGCTTCTCCGAGTACCTCGAGCTCGACCTGTCGACGGTCGTCCCCTCGATCGCCGGCCCGAAGCGTCCCCAGGACCGCATCGAGGTCAGCCGGGCCAAGGAGCAGTTCCGCGGTGACCTGAAGAACTACGTCGTCGACGGCAACGGCATCGAGAAGTCCTCGGTCGACACAGAGCTCGCCGGCACCTTCCCGGCCTCCGACGCCCCGAGCCACGACGCGCTCGAGGCGTCCGAGAGCGCCGGTCGGCCGTCGCACTCCGAGCCGCGCGCCAACGGTGACCGGGCCTCCAACCCCGCCACGGCCGTCATCGACGGTGCCGAGGTCGAGATCGACCACGGCCACGTCGTCATCGCCTCGATCACCAGCTGCACCAACACGTCCAACCCGTCGGTCATGATGGCCGCCGCGATGCTGGCCAAGAACGCCGTCGAGCGCGGCCTGCAGGTCAAGCCCTGGGTCAAGACGTCGATGGCGCCCGGCTCCAAGGTCGTCACCGAGTACTACGAGAAGGCTGGCATGTGGCCCTACCTCGAGAAGCTCGGCTACCACCTCGTCGGCTACGGCTGCACGACCTGCATCGGCAACTCGGGCCCGATCATCGAGGAGGTCTCCGACGCGGTCAACGCCAACGACCTCGCGGTGACCTCGGTCCTCTCGGGCAACCGCAACTTCGAGGGGCGCATCAACCCCGACGTGAAGATGAACTACCTCGCGTCTCCGCCGCTCGTCATCGCCTACGCCCTCGCCGGGACGATGGACTTCGACTTCGAGAGCGAGCCCCTCGGGCAGGACCAGGACGGCAAGGACGTCTTCCTCAAGGACATCTGGCCCGCGCCGGCCGACGTCCAGGGCGTCATCGACGAGGCCGTCAACCAGGAGATGTTCGTCGAGAAGTACGCCGACGTCTTCGCCGGTGACGAGCGCTGGACCTCGCTCGAGACCCCGGAGGGCAACACCTTCGAGTGGGCGCAGGAGTCGACCTACGTGCGCAAGCCCCCGTACTTCGAGGGCATGAAGATGGACCTCGACGCCGTCGAGGACATCACCGGTGCGCGCGTGCTCGCCAAGCTCGGTGACTCGGTCACGACCGACCACATCAGCCCGGCCGGCGCGATCAAGGCCGACAGCCCGGCGGGCGTCTACCTCGCCGAGCACGGGGTAGAGCGCAAGGACTTCAACTCGTACGGCTCGCGCCGTGGCAACCACGAGGTCATGATCCGCGGCACCTTCGCCAACATCCGCCTGAAGAACCAGCTGCTCGACGGCGTCGAGGGTGGCTTCACCCGCGACTTCCTCGGCGACGGCGGGCAGACGACGATCTTCGAGGCCTCGGAGAAGTACATCGAGGCCGGTGTGCCGCTCGTCGTCCTCGCGGGCAAGGAGTACGGCTCGGGCTCGTCGCGTGACTGGGCGGCCAAGGGCACGCGCCTGCTCGGCGTCCGCGCCGTCATCGCCCAGTCCTACGAGCGCATCCACCGCTCCAACCTCATCGGCATGGGCGTCATCCCGCTCCAGTTCCCCGAGGGGCAGAGCGCCGACTCCCTGGGCCTGGACGGCACCGAGACCTTCGACATCGCGGGCATCACCGAGCTCAACAACGGCTCGACGCCCAAGACGGTCAAGGTCACGGCGACCAAGGACGGCGGGGAGACCGTTGTTTTCGACGCGGTCGTGCGCATCGACACCCCCGGTGAGGCGGACTACTACCGCAACGGCGGCATCCTGCAGTACGTGCTGCGTTCGCTCGTCGGCTGATCTCCGACGCACCGCTGAAGGGGGTGGCCGCACCTACGGGTGGCCACCCCCTTCGTCGTGCCGTCGGGTCCTCCTGCATTGCCGTAGGGCAATGCGCAGGGTGGTGGGTCATCGCCTCGACGACGTACACTCGAACGCATGTTCGAGCAGTCCGCGCGTCCGCCGGTGCGCACGGCGCTGCCCGGGTCGCCGGGTGCGCGCACGGCCGCGGCCGGGGCGAAGGGGGGACCGCCGGGCTGGCCGGACCGGGTCCCGCCGCCCGGGGTGCGCGGGTGGCAGCCGGCTGCGGTCTCGTGGCTGCTCGACCTGTGCCCGCCGGACTACCGCGGGCACGCGGTCCTGAGGCGGCACCCGGCGGCACTGGCCTGGCTCGCCGAGCAGCACGTCGCCGCCCAGGTCGAGGCGATGCGGCAGGCCTATCGCACGGTGCGGGTCAACCTCGCCGAGGCCCTGCCCGAGGGGACCGTCGACGCACTGCTCGTCTGCCTCGAGCACGAGGGGCTGCGGCTGCGCTCGGCGCAGCGGAGCATCCTGCTCATCCGGGAGGCACTCGACGGGAGCGTCTTCGTCGACCGGTTGTGACCCCCTTCGTCCGATGCGGTGACAGGCTGGGCAGGTCACAGCCACTACCCAGCCTGCGAGACGTAGACTCGGGCGGTCCCCGACACCGGAAGGAAGCCCAGCGTGGCAGTCCTCGAGACGATCACCTCTCCCGCCGACCTCAAGCGGCTCCCGGAGGAGCTGCTCGACACCCTCGCGCAGGAGATCCGCAGCTTCCTCGTCGCCGAGGTCTCCCGCAGTGGCGGGCACCTCGGGCCCAACCTCGGGGTCGTCGAGCTGACCATCGCCCTGCACCGGGTCTTCGACTCGCCCGACGACACGGTCGTCTTCGACACCGGTCACCAGTCCTACGTGCACAAGCTGCTCACCGGGCGTCAGGACTTCAGCGCGCTGCGCACCCGCGGCGGCCTGTCGGGCTACCCGAGCCGCGCCGAGTCCGAGCATGACGTCGTCGAGAACAGCCACGCGTCGACGTCGCTGTCGTGGGCCGAGGGCATCGCCAAGGGCTACCGGCTGCGCGGCGAGGAGCGTCACGCCGTCGCCGTCATCGGCGACGGAGCACTCACCGGCGGCATGGCCTGGGAGGCGCTCAACAACATCGCCGCCGACAAGGACCTGCCGCTGGTCATCGTCGTCAACGACAACGAGCGCTCCTACGCGCCGACGATCGGCGGGCTCGCCGACCACCTCGCGATGCTGCGCACCAACCGTCAGTACGAGCAGGTGCTCGACTGGGGCAAGGACAAGCTCAACCGCACGCCGGTCGTCGGGCGGGCCGCCTACCAGGCCTTCCACTCGATGAAGAAGGGTGCCAAGGACTTCTGGGCCCCGCAGGGGATGTTCGAGGACCTCGGCATCAAGTACCTCGGCCCCGTCGACGGGCACGACGAGGCGAGCGTCGAGCAGGCGCTGCGCCGCGCCAAGGCCTTCGGCGGGCCGGTCCTCGTGCACGTCATCACGCAGAAGGGGCGCGGCTACGAGCACGCGGTCGGCGACGAGGCCGACCAGTTCCACGCCGTCGGCAAGATCAACCCCGAGACCGGGCTGCCGCTGGAGATCGCGGGTCGTTCGTGGACCGACGAGTTCGGTGACGAGATGCTCGCCCTGGGGGCGCAACGCCCCGACGTCGTGGCGATCACCGCCGCGATGATGATGCCCGTGGGCCTGCAGCCCTTCGCCCAGGCCCACCCCGACCGGATCTTCGACGTCGGCATCGCCGAGCAGCACGCGACGACCATGGCCGCGGGCCTGGCCTTCGCCGGGATGCACCCGGTCGTCGCGATCTACGCGACCTTCTTGAACCGCGCCTTCGACCAGCTGCTCATGGACTGCGCCATGCACAAGGCCGGCGTGACCTTCGTCCTCGACCGCTCCGGGGTCACCGGCCCCGACGGGGCGAGCCACCACGGCATGTGGGACATGTCGCTCGCCTCCCTCGTGCCCGGGCTGCGCCTCGCGGCCCCCCGCGACGGCCACCAGATCCGGGTGGCGCTGCGCGAGGCCGTCGACGTCGAGGACGGCCCGACGCTCATCCGCTTCCCCAAGGGCAGCGTCGCCGACCCAATCGAGGCGCGTGCCGTCGTCGACGGGCTCGACGTGCTCGCCGGCGACCCGGAGGTCGACCCCGAGATCCTCCTCGTCGCCGTGGGCTCCATGGCCGGCACCGCCACGACCGTCGCCGAAAAGCTTGCGGCAGAGGGACACTCGGCTCTCGTCGTCGACCCGCGCTGGGTGCTCCCGGTGCCGGCGGCGCTCGTCGGCCTCGCCCGTCGGTCCGGCCGGGTCGCGGTCATCGAGGACAACAACGTCTCCGGTGGCGTCGGCGCCGAGGTCTCCCGGGTCCTCGACGAGGCGGGAGTCGCCGCACCGGTGCACCGCTTCGGCCTGCCCAAGGAGTTCATCGACCACGCCTCGCGGGCCCAGGTGCTCGAGAGCGTCGGCCTGACCCCTGAGCCGATCGTCGAGCGGCTGCGCGCGCACCTCTGACGGGGTCACCGCGATCTCCTCGGGCGTTGTGACGAAGGGAGGGCCCCACCGGTGATCCGGTGGGGCCCTCCCTTCGTGCGCTCGGGTCGTCAGCCGATGTCGCGGAAGGGCTGGACGCTGGCACCCAGCGCGTTGAGCCGCTCCGCGAGGTCCTCGTACCCACGGTTGATGACGTAGACGTTGCGCAGGTAGGACGTGCCCGGCGCGGCGAGCATCGCCAGCAGCACGACGACGCCGGGGCGCAGCGCGGGCGGGCAGGTGACCTCGTTGGCGCGCCAGCGGACCGGGCCCTCGACGAGCACGCGGTGGGGGTCCATGAGCGTGACCCGCCCACCGATCTTGTTGAGCTCGGTGAGATAGATCGCGCGGTTGTCGTAGACCCAGTCGTGGATCGTCGTCGTGCCCTCGGCGCAGCTGGCGATGAGCGCGAAGAAGGGCAGGTTGTCGATGTTGAGGCCCGGGAAGGGCATCGGGTGGATCTTGTCGATCGGCGCCTTGAGCGGCCCGGGATGGGTCGTGATGTCGACCAAGCGGGTGCGGCCGTTGTGGGCGAGGTACTCCTCGGAGAGGGAGTACTGCATGCCCATGCCGGTGAGTGTCGCCAGCTCGATCTCGAGGAACTCGATGGGGGAGCGGCGGATGGTGATCTCCGACTTGGTGACCACGGCGGCCGCGATCAGGCTCATCGCCTCGATCGGGTCCTCGCTCGGCGAGTACTCGACGTCGACGTCGATCTCGCTCACGCCGGTGACCACGAGTGTGGTCGTGCCGATGCCCTCGACGCGGACGCCGAGCTTCTCGAGGAAGAAGCACAGGTCCTGGACCATGTAGTTGGGCGAGGCATTGCGGATCGTCGTGCGGCCCGGGTGACGGGCGGCCGCCATGAGCGCATTCTCCGTGACGGTGTCGCCGCGCTCGGTGAGGACGAAGGTTTTGTCCTGGCTGCCCTGCCCGACGACCTTGGCCTCGTACCAGCCGTGGGTCGCTTCGACGTCGAGGCCGAAGTGGGTCAGCGAGGTCATGTGCGGCTCGACGGTGCGCGTGCCGAGGTCGCAGCCACCTGCGTAGGGCAGGCGGAAGCTGTCGAACTCGTGGAGCAGGGGGCCGAGGAACATGATGACCGTGCGGGTGCGTCGCGCGGCCTCCTCGTCCATGGCGTCGAGGTTGATCCGCTCCGGGGGGATGATCTCCAGGTCGGAGCTGCCGGGCAGCCAGCGCGTCTTGACGCCGATGGAGTCGAGGACCTCGAGGATCCGGTTGACCTCCTCGATGCGGGCGAGGTTGCGCAGGGTGGTCGTCCCCTTGTTGAGCAGCGAGGCGCACAGCAGCGCAACGGCGGCGTTCTTGCTCGTCTTGACGTCGATGGCGCCGGACAGCCGGCGGCCGCCTTCGATCTTCAGGTGCACGGCGCCGCCGCTCGAGGTACGCGTGAGGGCGACGAGCTCGGTGTCGAGCGCTTCGCTGATCCGCGCGAGGCTGTCGAGGGTGAGGTTCTGCCCCCCGGCCTCGATGCGCGCGACGGCGCTCTGGCTCGTCTCGAGCTTGGTGGCGAGGTCGGCTTGGGACAGGCCAGCGCGGTGACGCGCCTCCTTGATCGTCGTGCCGATTCGGGCGAGGTAGTCGTCAGACATACCAGCCACGGTAACCCATATATGAGATAGGTGCCGCCCGTCGTCGTTCCCCGCGTGTCGCCGGTCAGCGCGATCGGCACGCGAGGTGCAGGACGTGCGGTGCCGCGAGCATGGCGACAGACCGGAGCGAGATGTCATCACACGCGCAACTGCCTCAGGCAACGACTGTGTCCACCCTCGAGACGGCAGCAGCCTCTTCGAGCGCAGTGGCCAGATAACGTGCTGAAGCGCTCGTGGACGAACCGGCGACCTCTGCTGGAGTGCCGGCCGCGACGACCTGTCCGCCGTCGCCCCCAGCACCGGGCCCGAGATCGATGACGTGATCGGCCTGTGCGATGACTCGCATGTCGAGCTCGACCATGACCACGGTGTTCCCGGCGTCCACGAGTGTTTGCAGGTGAGCTACGAGCCGGTCGGTATCGGCGCAGTGCAATCCGGAAGTTGGTTCATCGAGTACGTAGAGCGTGTCGCCGCTTTGAGCCCGCTGCAGCTCGCTGGCCAGCTTGACTCGCTGGGCCTCACCACCAGAGAGCTCGGTTGCGGGTTGGCCGAGACGTAGGTAACCGAGTCCGACATCGAGGAGCGCGGTCAGGGAGCGCATGATGTCGGCCTCTCCCTCGAAGAATTCGTGCGCATCCTCAACGCTCATAGCGAGGATCTCCGCGATGTTTCGTCCGTGCCAGAGGATCTCGAGAGTGCTCGACTGGTAGCGGGTGCCATGACATTCCGGGCATTCCGTGTACACGGAAGGGAGAAAGAGCAGCTCAACCATGACTGATCCCTCTCCCTCGCAGGTCGGGCAACGGCCGCCGGCGACGTTGAATGAGAATCTCCCGGGCTTGTAGCCGCGTGCACGAGATTCCGGGGTCTCGGCGAATCGGCGACGTACGTGGTCAAACAGGCCGGTGTAGGTTGCGACGTTCGACCGAGGTGTGCGTCCGATCGGTTTCTGGCCGATGGTTACTACCCGGCGAACTCCAGTGAGGTCACCCGCGACAGAACCCTCGAGCTCCTGGGAAACATCGGAAAGCAGCATGTCATCGCCGTCGGGCACTGGCTCATCAGTTGTGATGGGGCGTCCGAGATGCTCACTGACCAAGGTCGGGAGAACTTGGCTGACGAGACTGGATTTGCCTGACCCCGACACACCTGTGACTGCTGTGAGTGCACCCAACGGGATCTCGACGGAGATGCTCCGCAGGTTGTTGCGCGAGATCTTCTCGAGACGCAACCACCCGCGTGGCTTCCTTGGCTCATGAAGGGGGAGCCCGTTGCCGCCGAAGAGGTAGTCTCGGGTGGCGGATTCCTCGACGTCAGCCAGTCCTTCGGTCGGGCCGCTGTAGATGACACGCCCTCCGCGTTCACCTGCGGCGGGCCCGATGTCCACAAGCCAATCCGCACGCCGCATCACGTCGACGGAGTGCTCGACGATGAAGAGGCTGTTACCGCGCTTCTTGAGCCCCTGGAGGACGTCCAACAGCGCACTGACATCTTGCGGATGGAGCCCGGCGGAAGGTTCGTCCAACACGTAGACGACGCCGAAAAGATCGGAAGTCAGCTGAGTTGCCAAACGCAGACGCTGAAGTTCTCCGCCTGAAAGGGTCGGGGACGTGCGATCCAACGACAGGTAGCCCAGGCCGAGATCGATGATCGGACGGATCCGATCGACGAGTCCGGTCCCCAAGCGGACGGTTGCGGCCAGCTTTTCGACCGATTGGTTCTGGGTTCGGCGGACATCAGAAGCCGCGGAATGGGCTGACCCTCCGGCTGCCACGCGCTCTTCGTGTGCTTCGCGACGCGGGGCTTCGTCCAGGGCCTCACCCGACGAGCGAGACTCGTCACCGGCACCGTCAGTTGCGCTTTCCGCCGCGACGACTGCGGCTTCGATGACAGACAAGACTTCATGCAAGGGCAGCTGTGAGAAGTCGGCGATGTCGAGCTGCTCAAAAGTCACCGATAGCGCTTCCGGCTTCAAACGTTTGCCATGGCATGCGGGACACGGGACCGACGTGAGGAACTGAGCAACACGGCGTTTCATCGATTTGCTCTTCGTATTCGCGAATGTGTCAAGCACATAGCGACGCGCTCCTACGAAGGTTCCGGAATAGCTTGGCTCGACTCCGGCGTCTATGGCTTCACGCGCTTCAGCAAGGGTGAGTCGTGAGTAAACGGGAACGTAAGGCGTTTCATCCGTGTCGAGGATCCAGTCGCGGTCTTTCTTCGGGAGGTCCTTCCACGGCACGTCGACGTCGTAACCAAGCCCGACGAGGACATCTCTCAGTTGGTGCCCATGCCACGCCGTGGGGTACGAGGCGATGGCGCGCTCTCGGATCGTCAGTGTCGGATCGGGGACCATCGTGTCCTCTGGCACGTCGTAGACCCGACCGATTCCGTGGCATTCCGGGCAAGCGCCCTCGACAGTATTGGTCGAAAAGTCCTCTGCATAGAGCATCGGCTGCCCATCCGGATATGTACCCGCGCGGGAGTACAGCATGCGAACCAGGCTGGAGAGCGTCGTGATGCTTCCGACCGTTGACCGGGTGCTGCGCCCGCCGTGTTGTTGCTGCAATGCCACGGCGGGCGGCATTCCGGTGATGGAGTCCACCTCGGGGACTCCCGCCTGGTCGATGAGGCGCCTGGCATACGGTGCAACCGATTCCAAGTAACGTCGCTGGGACTCCGCATATAGCGTGCCGAAGGCCAGCGAGGACTTGCCCGAGCCAGAGACGCCGGTGAACACCACCATGGCATCACGCGGTATTGACAGGTCGATGTTTTTGAGGTTGTGCTCGCGGGCGCCGCGCACTCGAACGTCCGGTTGAATGAAGGCCGAGTTTTCATCAGTCTGCGCGGAGGGCGGGGTCATGAGCCAACGTTATCAACCATGGGCGGGAGTTACGGGCTCTCCGCATTTGAGCGGGGCGTGTGCTGATTTCATGCTGCTGGTCTCGGCCCTCGGGTGAGGGCGATGTGGACCATGATGCGCCTTCGGTAGTTGTCCATGTTGGTGAGGCCGCATCCGGCACGCTTGGTTTGCTTGATGATCCGGTTGAAGCCCTCGGTGCGGGCGTTGGTCACGTCCTCGGTGAGCGCGACGAGCACCGCTGGCCGCCAGGTGTCGATCGTGGTCGCCAGGCGGCTGGTTTCCTCCATGTCGGCGCGGGCGGCGGCGTCGTAGAAGTCGTACAGCCTGCGCCGGATCTGGTGCGGCTGGTGTTCGGCCAGCAGCAGGCGCAGGCGTTCCTTGACGGCATGCGCGGCGGCGATCTCGTTGGTCGGATCCTCGGCGGCGAGGGCGGCGTTGAACAGGGCCTTTTGCTTCACGGTGAGGTGCTCGTAGCCGGTGAGCAGCAGTTGCCGGCTGGCCCAGACTTTGTCGGTGGCGGTGCCGCGGCGGCCGTGCAGTTGCCGGGTGATCCGTTGACGGACCTGGGTGACCATGAGGTTGGCGAGGGCGACGAGATGCCACTTGTCGACTGCGATCCGCGCGTCCGGCAGGGCGGTGCGGATCCCGGATCGACAGGTACAACAGCGCCCGCCCGCACACCCGCCTCGGCAACGCCCCACCCGCCGAGTACGAGGCAGCGCACTGCGCTGAGCCCACCAAGTCATCGCGACCGGCAATGACACCTGCATAGACGTGGCATCAACGCGTAGATGTTTCAGTTTCTTCTGTGCTGGGCCTGTGTCAGGTGCTGGACCGGGTGTAGGCAGCGGCGCGCACCACATCGTCGTCCTCCAGTCCAGCTCCTAGTGCTCCGCCCACGGTGGCCAGGCTGGCGGTGAGCCAGCTGATCTTCGCGTAGTCCAAAGCGTTCACTGGGTGACCGGCGACACCGGCCAGTACCTGCTCGTCGATGAGCAGCAGCGCGCCGACCCAGGACAGGATGAATAAGCCGAGGTAGAACACCACAACCCCGATGGCCACGGTCGCGGTGGTGGCCAAATTGAACAGGATCACCTGCTCACGTTGGGCTCGCCGCCGTGGGCGCTCCCACAAGTCGGCTCCCAGGATCAGGGTGGCACTCACCGCCCCGATCGCCATCACCGCCAGCAGGACCAGGCGCACCGGCCCGTAGGCCATGGCCAGTACCCATAGGTCCGAGGCCACCAATGTCAGCATGCCGGTGGCCGCTGCCACGACCATCGCCCGGGAGAGCCGGGCCACGAAGGCCCAAGGCTGGTTTGCGCGGATCATGCCCAGCAGCAACCGCACGTTGCCGCTCAGCACTCGGGCCGTGAACTGCACGACGTTGTCGTCCGGGCGTTCGTCGAGATCGGTGGACAGCTGGTGGGCTCTTCGAGCAAGATCCCGCTGGGCGTTGAGGTCTTTGGCGTCGTAGCCCAGGAGCTGCCCGACCACGTGCACGGTGGTCTCTTGCACCTTCTGCCGCACGTGCACGGCTCCCAGGGTTGGGACGGAGACCAGTCCTACCCCGTGCACGGGGCTGAGCTGGGTGAGCACCGGACGTCGGCCGGTCTCCAGGGGGATCTCGGTGAGCACCACGGCCAAATCCCAGTTCTCCTCCAGCACGCGGTTTCGGGCCGCCTCCAGCAGGTCCAAGGTCTCGGTGGGTGGATCGACCAGCCGGTCTTCGGCCATCTTCAGTTGCCAGCGCACTCCCGGATACCGCTGCACCAAAATCTTGCGCACCGAGGTGGTGACCTCGGGGCCGAGCATCGCACTCAGGGATGGTGAGACCACCAGGCCGATGAGCAGCTCGGCATCGGAAAGGGGTTCGGCAGGATCGGCGGTGGATCGGCAACGCTCAGCAGTCACCGCTCCATGGTGAGGCAACCACGGGCCGGATTGCCACTGGCTCGATGGAGCCCCCAAGGTTTCGTGCAGCACCGCGGGCCGGATACGGTGGTCGCCTCGATCCCGGAGAGAGCGGTGCTGCTCACTGCGAAATCGGGCCCTACCCCCGGTTCTTGGACACAGGGTGTGATTACGCGGCGGTCGGCAGCGTAGCGGCCCGGCGGGCCTCGTAGGTGGACGGGGACAGGTAGCCGCACCAAGTGTGACGGCGGCGGGTGTTGTAGCGGACGAGCCACCTGAAGACCTGCCGGCGGCAGGTCAGGTCGTCACTCCAGCAGGCGGCGTCTTGGAGGACCTCGCGCTTCATCGTGGCGTTGAACGACTCGGCGAGCGCGTTGTCGGCCGACGACCCGACGGCTCCCATGGATTGGGCGATGCCGAGCTTCTTGCAGAGCTTGGCGTAGGCCTTCGAGCAGTAGACCGACCCGTGGTCGCTGTGGAAGATCGCGCCCTTGAGGCTGCCGCGGGTCGCGGCAGCGGCGTTGAGAGCGTCCTCGACCAGCTCGGTGCGCATGTGGTCGGCGATCGCCCACCCGGCCAGCCGACGGCTGTAGCAGTCGATCACGGTCGCTAGGTACAGGTTCGTCCCGTCGGCCAACGGCAGGTAGGTGATGTCCCCGACGTAGCGTCGGTTCGGCGCAGGAGCGGTGAAGTCCCGGTTCAGCAGGTCTGGGTACTTCTGCCCCGAGGGTTCGGGGATCGTGGTCCGCACGCGACGCTTCTTCACATAGCCGCGGATGCCCTCCAGCCGCATCACCCTGGCCACGCGCTTGTGATTCACCCGTGCACCGGCAGGCGCGTTGTCGTTGAGTTCGGCGGTGATCCGCGGCGCACCGCAAGTGTTGTCCTCGGCATGGACGGCCCTGATCCGCTCCGCGAGCTCGGCATCAGCCCGGGCACGCCCCTCGCGTGTCGGGGCAGCCTTGAGCCAGGCGTAGTAGGACGAGCGCTCGACCTCGACGAGCTCGCACAGTCGCTTCACCCCGCCGCGATCGGCGAAGGTGGCGGAGTTGTCAGCGACGAACTGGAAGCGACTCACCAGCGCGTCTCCCCGGCGAAATACTTGGCCGCCCGCTGAAGAATCTCCCGCTCGGTGGTCAGCTTCGTCGTCTCGACCTCGAGCTCGTCGACCCGAGCCTCGAGCCGGGCGATCTTCTGCTCCGACGTCTCATCAGCCGGCGTCGAGGAACTCTTCGACGGCTTGGACTGCAGCGGGCTGGAGGTCAACGTCCCGTCAGCAGCGGTCTTCTTCCCGGCCCCGTAGACCTCGAGCCAGTGCCGCAGCGTGCCCCGCACGATGCCGAGATCCTCGGCGATGCCGCGGACCGTGGCGCCCGGGGTGGACTCGTACAAGTCGACTGCCTGACGACGGAACTCCTCGGAGTAGTTCTTCCTGGCCATGATTCTCGAATCATCTCGCTTCCCCAGCACCAGGTGCTGGATTCTGCGTGTCCAAGAACCGGGGTCAGGCCCCATCCTCTCCCCGCCCGGCGCCGCCAGCGCGAAGACATCACAGCCAGCGGGCCCGGGACCTGCCGGTGTCGAGGACGGCTTCTCGATGATGCTGCAGTGACGGATCGGTTGAAGTGCTTCGGCGGTGTGGGAGCAGTGATCAGCGTGGGGCCGGTCGATTCCGTTCGGACAGGTGATGCATCGACTGCCCAGCGGCAGGTGCGGTACTGATGCGGGGGTACCCGCTGCAGGGGTGTCAAGGCCCAGCTCCGAAGACGGCAAGCCGGGCACGTGAAAGGCGAATGATGGCCCGCCGCAACCCGAGCGGGAAGGCATGTGTGGCACGAGGCGCCGAAGACGGGCCGGGCGTATACTGCAGAGATAAATGGCTCTCCGCATTTGAGCGGGGCGTGTGCTGATTTCATGCTGCTGGTCTCGGCCCTCGGGTGAGGGCGATGTGGACCATGATGCGCCTTCGGTAGTTGTCCATGTTGGTGAGGCCGCATCCGGCACGCTTGGTTTGCTTGATGATCCGGTTGAAGCCCTCGGTGCGGGCGTTGGTCACGTCCTCGGTGAGCGCGACGAGCACCGCTGGCCGCCAGGTGTCGATCGTGGTCGCCAGGCGGCTGGTTTCCTCCATGTCGGCGCGGGCGGCGGCGTCGTAGAAGTCGTACAGCCTGCGCCGGATCTGGTGCGGCTGGTGTTCGGCCAGCAGCAGGCGCAGGCGTTCCTTGACGGCATGCGCGGCGGCGATCTCGTTGGTCGGATCCTCGGCGGCGAGGGCGGCGTTGAACCGGGCCTTTTGCTTCACGGTGAGGTGCCCGTAGCCGGTGAGCAGCAGTTGCCGGCTGGCCCAGACTTTGTCGGTGGCGGTGCCGCGGCGGCCGTGCAGTTGCCGGGTGATCCGTTGACGGACCTGGGTGACCATGAGGTTGGCGAGGGCGACGAGATGCCACTTGTCGACTGCGATCCGCGCGTCCGGCAGGGCGGTGCGGATCCCGCCCGCGTACGGCGCGGACGGGTCGATCACGACCAGGTCGATGCCGGCCGGAACGCGGGTGTCTGCAGCGCGAGCCAGTCGATCACGCACGCCCCGGAGCGTCCCGGGGTCAGCCCGAGAAGGTGCCCGGGCAGGGTGGGGTCGGCGTTGACGAAGGGCCCTACCCCCGGTCCTTGGACACGGGGTGTGATTACGCAGCAGGTTGCAGCGTAGCCGTGGCGGCGATCTCGTAGGTGATCGGCGTGTTGTAGCGGCACCAGGAGTGGCGGCGCTTGGTGTTGTAGCGGGTGAGCCATTTGAAGGTCTGCCGGCGGCAGGTGAGCTCGTCGGGCCAGGTCTTGGCGTCCTGGAGGACCTCTCGCTTCAGAGCGGCGTTGAACGACTCTGCCAGTGCGTTGTCGGCCGAGGAGCCGACGGCGCCCATGGACTGAGCGACGCCGAGCGTGCTGCAGAGTGTGGCGTAGTCCTTCGAGCAGTAGACCGACCCGTGGTCGCTGTGAAAGACGGCCCCAGCGAGTGATCCTCTGGTCGCGGCGGCGGCCTTGAGCGCGTCTTCGACGAGCTCGGTGCGCATGTGGTCGGCGATGGCCCAGCCGACGAGGCGACGGGAGTAGCAGTCGATCACGGTCGCGAGGTAGAGATTCCCACCGCCGGCTGCCTGGGACAACGGCAGGTAGGTGATGTCACCGACGTAGCGCCGGTTCGGCGCGGTGGCGGTGAAGTCGCGCTTGAGCAGGTCAGGCACCTTCCGATCGGCCGGCTCGGGCACGGTCGTGCGGACCTTGCGTCGCTTGACGTATCCGGTGATCCCGGCCGCGCGCATCACCCGCGCCACCCGCTTGTGGTTGACCCGCTCGCCCTGGGGGACCCCGTCATTGAGCTCGGCAGTGATCCTCGGGGCTCCGACGGTGTTGTCGGCGGTGTGGACCTTGCGGATCCGAGTCTCGAGCTCGGCGTCCGCCGCAGCCCGTTCGGTCCTGGCTGGTGCGCCTGCCTGCCAGGCGTAGAACGATGAGCGCCTCACCTCGAGGAGCTCGCACAGTCGCTTCACCGGGTAGGTGGCGGAGTTGTCGGCGACGAACTGGAAGCGACTCACCAGCGCGTCTCCCCGGCGAAATACTTGGCCGCCTTCTGCAGGATCTCCCGCTCGGTGGTCAGCTTCGTCGCCTGCACCCTCAGCGTCGCGTTCTCGGCCTCCAACCGAGCCACCCGCTGCTCGAGCGACTCCTTCTCGCTCGGCCCCGGTGGCGCTGCCTTGGACTGCAAGGGGCTGGAGGTCGCCGTCCCGTCGGCAGCGGTCTTCTTGCCCGACCCGTACGCCCGGAGCCACTGACGCAGCGTGCCGCGCACGATGCCCAAGTCCTCAGCGATACCGCGGACCGTGGCCCCCGGCGTGGACTCATACAAGTCGACGGCCTGACGACGGAACTCCTCGGAGTAGTTCTTCCTGGCCATGGTCCCTCGATCATCTCGCTTCCCCAGCAGATGCTGGATTCAGCGTGTCCAAGAACCGGGGTCAGGCCCCGAACGAGGTCATCCACGGGTTCGACCGTGTCCAGCCGGCCTCTTCGAGCACCCAGCGCACCGACCGGGCGCGGGTCTCGTCGATGCCGAGCACGCGGGTGGGTTCCGGCTCGGGCAGCCACTGGTTGGCCAGTGCGATGAGCGCCCGGTGCGCGGTCGACCACGCCACCTGGTACTCGCTAGCGACCTCGCTGACGGCGCGGTTGCCCGACGCGATCGCCGAACCGATCTTCTCTCGTAGCCGGGTGGGCCCTACCCCCGGTTCTTGGACACAGGGTGTGATTACGCGGCGGTCGGCAGCGTAGCGGCCCGGCGGGCCTCGTAGGTGGACGGGGACAGGTAGCCGCACCAAGTGTGACGGCGGCGGGTGTTGTAGCGGACGAGCCACCTGAAGACCTGCCGGTGTCGGCGGCCACGAGAAACTGCCCGGAGACGGCCACGAAACTACCCGGTGGCGGACATGAGAACTGCCCGCTGACGGTCATGGGATCTGCCCGACACGACGTCGTCTGCCTCGCCGTGCTGCGTGGTTGAGGCCCCTTCCTCGGGTGCGATGAGCGGTGCTGAAGCGCCCCATCGCCCCGAGGAAGGGATGAGTTGAAGTCTGCCGAGGAGATCATGAAAATTCTGGATGCCTACGACCTGACAGGGTCGTTGCGTGATGCCGGGGAGCTGGCCGGCTGCTCCCACCACACGGTCAAGCACTACGTCGAGCGGCGTGCCGCTGGCGGCGAGCTGGACCGGGCCGCGACGCGGCCGCAGGTGATCGATGAGTACCTGCCCAAGGTCGAGGAATGGGTCGAACGCTCGAAGGGCAAGGTCCGCGCGGACGTGGCCCACGACAAGCTCGTGGCGTTGGGCTACACCGGCTCGGAGCGCACCACCCGCCGCGCGGTCGCGACCGTGAAGCAGTCCTACCGGGCTGGCCATGTGCGGGTGCACCGACCGTGGGTCACCGAGCCGGGGATGTGGCTGCAGTACGACTACGGCGACGGTCCGGTCGTCGACGGCGCGAAGACCGTGCTGTTCGTCGCCTGGCTGGCGTGGTCGCGGTTCCGGGTCGTCCTCCCGATCCGCGACAAGACGATGCCGAGCGTGTTCGCCGCGCTGGACCAGACGTTCCGGCGACTGGGTGGGGTGCCGACCTACGTGTTGACCGACAACGAGAAGACCGTCACGGTCGAGCACATCGCCGGGATCCCGGTCCGCAACGCCCAGCTCGTCAGCTTCGCCGAGCACTACTCGGTGGTCGTGCACACCTGTGTCCCGGCGGATCCGGCGTCCAAGGGCGGCACCGAGTCGTCGGTGAAGATCAGCAAGGCCGACCTGGTCCCCAAGGACACCAACCTGCTCGTCGAGTACGCGACGTTCGCTGAGCTCGAGGCCGCCTGCGAGGCGTTCTGTCAGAAGGTCAACACCCGCCCGCACCGGCTCACCAAGCGGCCACCGGTCGAGATGCTCGCCGAGGAAGCCACCCGGCTGCACCCGGTCCCCGCGGTGCCGCACACGGTCGCGTTCGGCACCACCCGGCAGGTGCCGACCAACACCCCGATGGTGACCTTCGAGTCCGGCCAGTACTCGGTCCCCCACGTCCACGACGACCAGTCCCTACTGGGCGCCACGGTGTGGGTCCGCACCCAAGGAGTCGGGGTCGACGAGCAGGTCGTGATCGTCCACGTCGGCGCCGATGGTCCGGTCGAGGTCGCCCGCCACGCCCGGGCCACCCCGGGCACGCCGAAGATCAACGACGAGCACTTCCCGCCCCAGCCCGAGGGACCGCTGGACCGTCGGCCGCGGGCGAAGAACGCTGCTGAGTCGGAGTTCCTCGACCTGGGCGAGGGCGCGAGGTTGTGGCTGGTCGAGGCCGCCGCCGCGGGCACGCCGCGGATGCGGGTCAAGATGGCCGAGGCACTTGCCCTGGCCAAGCTGTTCGACCCCGTCGAGGTCGACTGGGCACTGGGCCATGCCGCGGTCCATGGCCGGTTCGCCGAGGCCGACCTGTCCTCGATCCTGGACCACCACGCCCGCCAACCCGGCGCCGGTGAGCACCGGGCCAGCGAGGACTCCTCGCTGACCCAGGGCACCAGCGCCTGGGCACGGCTCGGCCAGCAGTCCGCTACGGACACCGACGAGGTGATCGCATGAAGACCACGACCACCGCGCCGCCACTGCCAGCCGACCTGGAAGACCTGCTGCGCAGGCTGCGGCTGCCGCACATCCGCCGCCACGCCCCGGAAGTCGTCGCGACCGCGAAGGCCCAACGCTGGGAACCGGCCGAGGTCCTCAAGGCGCTGTTCGCAGAGGAGGTCGCCGGCCGGGAACGCTCCGCACTCGCCACGAGGCGTGCAGCGGCGGGGTTCCCGACCGGGAAGACCTTCGACGCATGGCAGCCCGACGCGTCCTCGATCCCGGCGCCCACCCAGCAGGCACTGCGGACCCTGGAATGGGTCCACCGACGAGAGAACCTTGTCGTCTGTGGGCCGTCGGGGACCGGGAAGACGTTCCTGCTCGAGGCGCTCGGCCAACAAGCCGTCGAGACCGGTCTGAAAGTCGCCTGGTTCACCCTGGAAGACCTCGGCGTCCTACTGCGCCGACACCGCGCGGACGACACGGTGTCGAAGGCGATCGCCCGCGTCCTGCGCGCCGACCTGGTCATCGTTGATGACATCGGGCTGCTGCCGGTTGCCGCCGACGCCGCCGAGGGCCTCTACCGGCTCGTCGACGCCGCCTACGAGAAGCGCTCGGTCGCGATCAGCTCGAACCTGCACCCGTCCGGATTCGACGAACTCATGCCCAAGACGCTGGCCACCGCCACCGTCGACAGGCTGCTGCACCACGCCCACGTCTGCCAGACCAGCGGCGACTCCGTGCGCCTCACCCAAGCACTGGCTGGCCAAGGGGTGAGCCCGTTGAGCTGAGCACCCTGGTCGGTGGTGGCCGCAGCCCCCATGGGCAGATCCCATGGCCACCACCGGGCAGTTCTCGTGGCCGTCAGCGGGCAGGTTTCATGTCCGCCACTGGGCAGTTCTCACTGGCCCTTGACAGCCGGCGGCAGGTCAGGTCGTCACTCCAGCAGGCGGCGTCTTGGAGGACCTCGCGCTTCATCGTGGCGTTGAACGACTCGGCGAGCGCGTTGTCGGCCGACGACCCGACGGCTCCCATGGATTGGGCGATGCCGAGCTTCTTGCAGAGCTTGGCGTAGGCCTTCGAGCAGTAGACCGACCCGTGGTCGCTGTGGAAGATCGCGCCCTTGAGGCTGCCGCGGGTCGCGGCAGCGGCGTTGAGAGCGTCCTCGACCAGCTCGGTGCGCATGTGGTCGGCGATCGCCCACCCGGCCAGCCGACGGCTGTAGCAGTCGATCACGGTCGCTAGGTACAGGTTCGTCCCGTCGGCCAACGGCAGGTAGGTGATGTCCCCGACGTAGCGTCGGTTCGGCGCAGGAGCGGTGAAGTCCCGGTTCAGCAGGTCTGGGTACTTCTGCCCCGAGGGTTCGGGGATCGTGGTCCGCACGCGACGCTTCTTCACATAGCCGCGGATGCCCTCCAGCCGCATCACCCTGGCCACGCGCTTGTGATTCACCCGTGCACCGGCAGGGGTGTTGTCGTTGAGTTCGGCGGTGATCCGAGGCGCACCCTGGGTGTTGTCCTCGGCATGGACGGCCCTGATCCGCTCCGGGGCCCTACCCCCGGTCCTTGGACACGGGGTGTGATTACGCAGCAGGTTGCAGCGTAGCCGTGGCGGCGATCTCGTAGGTGATCGGCGTGTTGTAGCGGCACCAGGAGTGGCGGCGCTTGGTGTTGTAGCGGGTGAGCCATTTGAAGGTCTGCCGGCGGCAGGTGAGCTCGTCGGGCCAGGTCTTGGCGTCCTGGAGGACCTCTCGCTTCAGAGCGGCGTTGAACGACTCTGCCAGTGCGTTGTCGGCCGAGGAGCCGACGGCGCCCATGGACTGAGCGACGCCGAGCGTGCTGCAGAGTGTGGCGTAGTCCTTCGAGCAGTAGACCGACCCGTGGTCGCTGTGAAAGACGGCCCCAGCGAGTGATCCTCTGGTCGCGGCGGCGGCCTTGAGCGCGTCTTCGACGAGCTCGGTGCGCATGTGGTCGGCGATGGCCCAGCCGACGAGGCGACGGGAGTAGCAGTCGATCACGGTCGCGAGGTAGAGATTCCCACCGCCGGCTGCCTGGGACAACGGCAGGTAGGTGATGTCACCGACGTAGCGCCGGTTCGGCGCGGTGGCGGTGAAGTCGCGCTTGAGCAGGTCAGGCACCTTCCGATCGGCCGGCTCGGGCACGGTCGTGCGGACCTTGCGTCGCTTGACGTATCCGGTGATCCCGGCCGCGCGCATCACCCGCGCCACCCGCTTGTGGTTGACCCGCTCGCCCTGGGGGACCCCGTCATTGAGCTCGGCAGTGATCCTCGGGGCTCCGACGGTGTTGTCGGCGGTGTGGACCTTGCGGATCCGAGTCTCGAGCTCGGCGTCCGCCGCAGCCCGTTCGGTCCTGGCTGGTGCGCCTGCCTGCCAGGCGTAGAACGATGAGCGCCTCACCTCGAGGAGCTCGCACAGTCGCTTCACCGGGTAGGTGGCGGAGTTGTCGGCGACGAACTGGAAGCGACTCACCGGGCGTGTCAGATGGTCTGTGTAAGTGGGGTCTCCTATCTGAAGGAGATTGACTATGGCTATGACCAAGCCGAAGGATGACGCGCAGCGTGAGGAGCCGGAGGCTCGTCGGTTGCGTCGTGAGCTGTTCGATGACGAGATGCTCGACAAGTTGATGGCCGCGACGGATGAGCGTGGCCTGTCGCTGACGGGTGAGGGCGGTTTCTTGCCCGAGATGATCAAGGCTGTCCTCGAGCGTGGGATGCAGGCTGAGCTGACCGACCACCTGGGCTACGAGAAGGGCGACCCGGGAGGGCACGGCTCGGGGAACTCACGCAACGGCAGCACCCCCAAGAATTTGGGCACCGAGGTCGGTGACATCGGTCTGGACCAGCCGCGGGATCGCAACTCCACGTTCGCGTCGGCGTTGGTGCCCAAGGGCGCTCGGCGTTTGGGTGGGCTGGAAGACATGATCATCTCGCTGTACGCGGGCGGGATGACGATCCGCGACATCCAGCACCACCTGGCCGCGACGTTGGGCACCGAGCTGTCCCACGAGACGATCAGCAATGTCACCGACGCCGTCGCCGAGGAGGTCACCGCCTGGCAGACCCGCCCGCTGGAGGCGTTCTACCCGGTGATCTACCTCGACGCTCTGGTGGTGAAGATCCGCGACGGCGCTCACGTGAGCAACCGCGCCGCGCACATCGCTGTCGGCGTGGACATGGATGGCGTCAAGCACGTCCTGGGCATCTGGGTCCAAGCCGCCGAGGGCGCGAAGTTCTGGGCGTCGGTGTGCGCGGAACTGGCCAACCGCGGCGTCAAGGACGTGCTGATCGTCTGCTGCGACGGGCTGACCGGCTTCCCCGAGGCCATCGAGGCGACCTGGACCCAGGCGATGGTCCAAACGTGCGTGGTCCACCTGATCCGCGCCTCGATGCGGTTCGTGTCCTACACCGACCGTAAGGCCGTCGCGGCGATGCTGCGCCCGATCTATACCGCCGCGAACGAGGACGCGGCGTTGATGGCGCTGACCACGTTCGCCGACTCGAACCTGGGTAAGAAGTACCCCGCCGCCGTGGCCTCCTGGGAGAACGCGTGGGAGCGGTTCACGCCATTCCTGGCCTTCGGTCCCGCCTTGAGGAAGGTCATCTACACGACCAACTCGATCGAGTCGCTGAACTACCAGCTACGCAAGATCATCAAGAACCGCGGCCACTTCCCCAGCGACACCGCCGCGATCAAGCTGCTGTGGCTGGCCATCCGCACCATCGAGGACAAGCGAGCCCGTGAGCGCGCCAAAGAAGCCGGCACCCCCAGAGGCACTCCCCGCAAGGCACCCGGCAAGCTCGTCGAAGGCTCCGTCATCCAAGGCTGGAAAGCAGCCCTCGGCGAACTCGCCCTGATCTATCCCGACCGCATCAACACCTACCTGTAACCCACCGAGACCCAGTCACTTACACAGACAACTTGACAAGCTCGACTCACCAGCGCGTCTCCCCGGCGAAATACTTGGCCGCCTTCTGCAGGATCTCCCGCTCGGTGGTCAGCTTCGTCGCCTGCACCCTCAGCGTCGCGTTCTCGGCCTCCAACCGAGCCACCCGCTGCTCGAGCGACTCCTTCTCGCTCGGCCCCGGTGGCGCTGCCTTGGACTGCAAGGGGCTGGAGGTCGCCGTCCCGTCGGCAGCGGTCTTCTTGCCCGACCCGTACGCCCGGAGCCACTGACGCAGCGTGCCGCGCACGATGCCCAAGTCCTCAGCGATACCGCGGACCGTGGCCCCCGGCGTGGACTCATACAAGTCGACGGCCTGACGACGGAACTCCTCGGAGTAGTTCTTCCTGGCCATGGTCCCTCGATCATCTCGCTTCCCCAGCAGATGCTGGATTCAGCGTGTCCAAGAACCGGGGTCAGGCCCCCAGGGCATCTCGCGTCAGTGCGCGCACCGGTGGATCAACCGCTTCCGCGAGCACGGCAAGGAGGCGCTGGTCGATCGTTCCAGCCGTCCGCACCACAGCCCGCGACAGACCCCGGTGGAGGTCGAGGAACGCATCGTGGCCATCCGCCGCGAGCAGCGTCGCGGTCAGGACTGGATCGGTCCCGAGCTGGGCGTGCCCGCGCGCACCGTCTCTCGGGTTCTGCGGCGCCACGGCGTGCCCTACCTGCGCGAGTGCGACCCGCTGACCGGCGAAGTGATCCGCGCGTCGAAGACCACCGCGGTGCGCTACGAACGCGACCGGCCCGGCGAGCTGGTCCACGTCGACGTCAAGAAGGTCGGCAAGATCCCCGACGGCGGCGGGTGGAAGGCCCACGGTCGAGCGATGGGATCGACCTCGGCGAAGAAGAAGGCCAGGATCGGCTACGACTACGTGCACTCCATGGTCGATGACCACTCACGGCTGGCCTACAGCGAGATCCTGCCCGACGAGAAGGGCACCTCCTGCGCCGGGTTCATCCGCCGCGCCGCGGCCTACTTCGCCGGCCACGGCATCACCTCGATCGAGCGGGTGATGACCGACAACCACTTCTCCTACAAAAACTCCCACGACGTGCGCGCCGTCCTCGACGAACTGGGCGCCAAGCACAAGTTCATCAAGCCCCACTGCCCCTGGCAGAACGGCAAGGTCGAACGCTTCAACCGCACCCTGCAAACCGAGTGGGCCTACCGGCAGGTCTTCACCAGCAACCAGCAACGAGCAGACGCCCTTGCGCCCTGGCTCGAGCACTACAACACTGAACGCCGCCACACCGCACTCGGCGGCCTTCCCCCGACCAGCCGACTGTCAACAACCTGACGGCCGAGTACACCTAGGCGACCTGCTGCCGTGTTCTGCATGCGGGGAGTGTACCTAGAGCAGCCCGTGAACCCTTCACTGCTCGCGTGAGCACAGATTTCACGAATCGTCTCAGGTCCGCACACGGGCCAGTGACGACACCTGCCCTACGCTGAGTCCACGACTGAGGAACACCGAAGGAGTGGGGGCTCGTTCAGCTCGCAGTGGTGCCGGGCTCGAGGCGGGCTCCCGGCTTCAGGACGACCCCCTTCGCCACGTGCGACTCACGACCGACGAGCACGACGGCGGAGTCCGAGGGCGGCCAGCGCTTCGGCTGGGACCCGACCTGCGCGTCCTCGCCGACCCGGCACGAGTCGTCGACGACCGAGGCGAAGACCTGTGCACCGGCCGCGACCCGCACCCGGTGCATGAGCACCGAGTCCTCGACGACCGCTCCCGCCTCGACGACACAGCCCGGTCCGACGACGCTGCGGCGCACGGTGCCGTGCACGTGCGACCCGGGGCTGATCATCGAGTCCTCGACGACGCTGCCCGCGTGCATCATCGGCGGTGGCATCTCCGGCGACCGGGTGAGGATCGGCCACGCCGGGTCGTCGAAGACGTCGACTCGTCCGCGCAGCAGCTCGCGGTGCGCGGCGAGGTAGGCGGAGGGGCGGCCGAGGTCGCGCCAGTAGCCCGTGAGCGCGTACGCGTGGGCCTTCCCGCCCTCGACGAGCCGCGGAAGCAGGCGGTCGGGGAAGTCGCCGATCCCCTCCGTGAGCCCTGGGTCGGCCTGCGCCCGTTCGTGCCGGATCGCGTCGAGCGTGCGCAGCAGCACCGGGACGTCGTAGACGAAGATCTCGGCGGCGATCGTCCCGTGCGGCGGGGCGGTGGGCTTGTCGGTCAGGCCCTGCACGACGCCGTCCCGGCCGACGTCGACGACCGTCTTGTGCTTGGCCTGCGCGAGCGGCACCTCGACGGTGACGACCGTGGCCTCGGACCCGCGCTCGAGGTGCTGGGCGACGACGGCGCGCATGTCGAGGCGGTAGACCTGGTCGGCGCTCGTCACGACGACGACCTTGGCGCCCGCCTCGCGCAGCTGGGCACCCATCTTCAGCAGGTCGTCGGCGTTGCCGGCGCTGAAGCCCTCGGACCCGCTGGCCTGCCCTTCCTCCGGCACGAGCCGCCGGTAGCCGCCGCGGGTGCGGTCGAGGTCCCAGGGCCGCCCACCGGCGAGGTGGCGGTCGAGCGAGGACGCCTCGTACTGCACCGAGACCCACACGTCAGGGATGCCGCTGTTGCCGAAGTTGCTCAGAGCGAAGTCGACGAGCTGGTAGCTGCCGGCGAAGGGGAGGGCGGGCTTGGCGCGCTCACGCGTGAGGACGTCCATCCGGGAGCCCTGACCACCCGCCTGGACGACCCCGACGATCTTCGGGATGCGGGAGAGGGGGACGACGCTCGACATAGCCAGATCCGCACTCATCTCATCACGTCCCCTTGCGACATCGTCTAGGTCGAGATGCCCATCTGGACCTTATAACCAGATCCCATGACAGTGTCGGCCTCGCACGGCTCGAACTGCGCCTGGACCGCGTCGGGTCGGCGAAGAACTCATTCCACGCCGCCTGTCTCCCTGGTGTCCACCCGCAGGTCCAAGACCTCGCTCTGCCCGTCGCCGTTGACGCCCACGACGATCACCACGACGGCGTTGGTCACCGGCAGGCCCCTCGGCCCTTCTTCACGTCGAAACGACCGTGGTCCTCGCAACTCCTCGGACGCAGGAGTTGCGAGGACCACGAGAAGCGAAGGTCGTCGTCGGGACCTCCCCTTCGACATGCCGGAAGCCGGTCAGGCCCCGTCATGCTGCCAACGCATCAGGCCGGGACGCTGGCCACACCCTTCGGCAGGAAGCGCTGCCCGGTGACCTTCTCCGAGACGCCCTCACGGTCCAGGAGCGGCGTGAGGCCACCGTTCCAGAACTGGAAGCCGGCGCCAGTGATCATCGCGAGGTCGATGTCCATGGGGGCCTGTGCGACACCGTCGTCGAGCATCGTGCGCACCTCCTCGGCGAGGACGCCGAGGACCCGCTCGCGGACCTGCTGCGCGGTCAGCTCCACCGGCGACTCGGGGGCGGTGAGCAGCTCGGCCACGCCCTCGTCGTCGTAGGAGCGCTTGCCGGCCTCGACGAGCGCCTTGAGGTTGGGCGAGACGTAGAAGCGCTCGCCGAGCTCACGGTGGAGCGTCTCGCTGTTGTGCAGCGCGATCGCCGGGCCGACGAGGCCGACGAGGACCAGCGGCGGCATCGGGGCCAGGCCCGCGATGCCCTCGTTGGCGACCTCGACCGGAGTGCCTTCGTCGACGATCTTGGAGAACTCGCCCATGAAGCGGCCGAGCAGTCGGTTGGCGATGAAGGAGGGGCTGTCCTTGACGAGGATGCAGGTCTTCTTCAGGCCCTTGCCGGTGGCGAAGGCCGTCGCGAGCGCCGCGTCGTCCGTCTTCTCGCCCGGGATGATCTCGAGCAGCGGCATGACGGCGACGGGGTTGAAGAAGTGGAAGCCCACGACCCGCTCCGGGTGCTGCAGCTCGGACGCCATCTCGGTGATCGAGAGCGATGAGGTGTTGGAGGCGAGGATGCACTCGGGGGTGACGATCTGCTCCACCTCGGCCCAGACCTTCTTCTTGACGCCCATCTCCTCGAAGACGGCCTCGATGACGAAGTCCGCGTCGGCGAAGCCCTCCTTGCTCGTGGAGCCGGTGATGAGGGCCTTGAGCTGGTTGGCCTTGTCCTGCGTGATCTTGCCCTTGGCGAGGGAGGAGTCGATCTCGCCGTGGACGTAGGCGACGCCCTTGTCCACGCGCTCCTGGTCGAGGTCGGTCATGAGGACAGGCACCTTGAGCGAGCGGATGAAGAGCATCGCCAGCTGGCTGGCCATGAGGCCGGCGCCGACGATGCCGACCTTGCCGACCGGGCGGGCGAGCGCCTTGTCGGGGGCGCCGGCAGGTCGCTTCGCGCGCTTCTGCACGAGGTCGAAGGAGTACAGCCCGGCGCGCAGCTCGTCACCCATGAGCAGGTCGGCCAGGGCCTCGTCCTCGGCGGCGAAGGCGGCATCGCGCTCGGCGGTGCGCGCGGCCTTGACGAGCTCGATGGCGCGGTAGGGCGAAGGGGACTTTCCTGCGGTCTTCGCGTCGGCGAGCTGCGTGGCGGCCGCGGCAGCGGCCTCCCACACGGCGGCGTCGTCGTTCACCGGCTCGCGCTCGACCTTCGTCTCGCCGGAGAGCACACCGGCGGCCCAGATGATCGACTGCTCGAGGAAGTCGGCGCCGTCGAGGAGCGCGTCGGCGAGGCCGAGCTTCGCCGCGGCCGGGCCGTTCAGCATCCGGTTGGTGTTGAGCGGGTTCTCGACGATGACCTTGAGGGCCTTCTCCGGGCCGACGAGGCGGGGGAGCAGGTAGCAGCCGCCCCAGCCGGGGACCAGGCCGAGGAAGACCTCGGGCAGGGCGATGGCCGGCACGGCCTTGCTCATCGTGCGGTAGTCGCAGGCCAGCGACAGCTCGACGCCGCCGCCCATCGCCGCGCCGTTGACGAAGGCGAAGGTCGGCACCGGCAGGTCCATGATCGCCGCGTAGGCGGCGTGGCCGGCGCGGGCGATCTCGAGGGCCTGCTCACGCGAGGCGACTCCCGGGACGCCGGACAGGTCGGCGCCCACCGCGAAGATGAAGGGCTTGCCGGTCACGGCGACGGCGACGATCTCGCCGGCCTCGGCGCGCTGCTGCAGGGTCGCGACGGCGGCGCTCAGACCGGCCATCCCTTCGAGGCCGAAGGTGTTGGGCTTGGTGTGGTCGTGGCCGTTGTCCAGCGTGACGAGGGCCAGCGTGCCGCCATCGGCGGGGAGCTGGACGTCCTGGACGAGGGCGCGGGTGACGACCTCGGGCTTGGGCTCGCTCATGCTCAGTTCTCCTTGCCGTAGTCGGCGTGGTGCGGGTTCTCCCAGATGACGGCGCCACCCATGCCGATGCCGATGCACATGGCGGTCATGCCGTAGCGGACGCTCGGGTCCTCGGCGAACTGCCGGGACAGCTGCGTCATGAGGCGCACGCCGGAGGAGGCGAGCGGGTGCCCGGTGGCGATGGCGCCGCCGTAGCGGTTGACCTTGTCGGAGTCGTCGGCGATGCCGAAGTGCTCGAGGAAGGCGAGCACCTGCACGGCGAAGGCCTCGTTGAGCTCGAAGAGACCGATGTCGTCGATCGTCAGGCCGGCCTTGGCCAGAGCCTTCTCCGCGGCGGGGACGGGGCCGTAGCCCATGACCTCCGGCTCGACGCCGACGAAGGCGAACTCGACGAGGCGCATGCCGACGGGCAGGCCCAGCTCCTGGGCGGTCTCCTCGGCCGCGAGGATGCAGGCCGTGGCACCGTCGTTGAGACCGGCGGCATTGCCGGCCGTGACCTTGCCGTGCGGGCGGAAGGGGGTCTTCAGGCTCTGCAGGGACTCGAGCGTCGTCTGCGGGCGCGGGGGCTCGTCTGCCGTGGCCAGGCCCCAGCCCTTGTCGGCGTGGCGGGTGGCGGTCGCGACGAGGTCGGGCTGGATCCTGCCGTCCTCGTAGGCCTGCGCGAGCTTGCGCTGGCTGTTGACGGCGAACTCGTCCGACCGCTCCTTGGTGAGCGTGGGGTAGCGGTCGTGCAGGTTTTCGGCCGTCTTGCCCATGACGAGTGCGGACGGGTCGACGAGCTTTTCGGCGACGACGCGCGGGTTGGGGTCGACGCCCTCACCCATGGGGTGGCGGCCCATGTGCTCGACGCCACCGGCGACGGCGACGTCGATCGAGCCGAAGGAGATGGCGCCGGCGATGTTGGTCACCGCGGTCATCGCGCCGGCACACATGCGGTCGACGGAGTAGCCGGGGGTGGTGTTGGGCAGGCCCGACAGGAGCGACGCCATGCGGCCCAGGGTCAGGCCCTGGTCGCCGATCTGGGTCGTCGCCGCGATCGCGACCTCCTCGACCCGCTCCGGCGGGAGCTCCGGGTGGCGGCGCATGAGCTCGCGGATGCAGTTGATGACCAGGTCGTCGGCGCGGGTCTGGGCGTACATGCCCTTCTCCCCGGCCTTGCCGAAGGGCGTGCGGACGCCGTCGACGAAAACGACCTCGCGTGAAGTGCGGGGCACGGTGGGCCTCTCTGTCGTGGTGCAGGAGCAGCCGGGCGGTTCCACCCGACGCCTCCGAGGCTACTAAGCGCTTGCTCACCTGCGACAGGTGCGCCTCGCGTGACCCCGCCCACGTTGGCGCCCACCTCCTCGCCGTCCGCTCCCGCGTGCGTCGCGCCGTCGTCCCCCTTCGACCTGCCCCTCACCCGCCGACTGGTGAGTCGAGGTAAACGCGTCCGACTATCCGGTCGCTGGAACCTCTACCCGCTGCGGGATCGCGACCCCGGCCCCGTCAGGCGTCGGGGTGGGCGGCGAAGGCGTCGGCGAGCATCGGGGCGACGATCTCGCGCTGCCAGGGGCGCACGCCGAGGTCGGCGAGGGCGGCGGCGAAGGCAGCGGGGGTGCGCTCCGCCGGCGGGCTCCACACGACCCGGCGCAGCGGGTCGGGGGAGCAGACGTTTTCGATCGGGACCGTGCGCTCCTCGGCGAAGGCGCCGAGCGCCTCGCGGGTGGCGGCCAGCCGCTCCGCGGCCAGCGGGTCGCGGTTGGCCCAGGAGCGCTGCGGTGGAGGCCCGTCGGCCTTGACCGAGGCCGGGGGCAGCTCGGCGTCGGGGAGCTTGCGGGCCCGGGCCACGGCGTCGAGCCAGGCGCGCTGGTTGCGCTGGATTGACCGGTGGCCGCGAGGCAGGTCGGTGGGCTCGTGGGGGTCGGCGAGGGCGATGTCGACGAGGGAGGTGTCGGGGATGACCCGACCCGGCGAGGTGTCGCGGTCGCGCGCGATGCGGTCGCGCTCGTACCAGAGCTCGCGCACCGTCGCGAGGACGCGCGGCTGACGGATCTTGTGGAGGCCGGAGGTGCGTCGCCACGGGTCCTCCTTGACGACCGGGCGCCAGGACAGCAGGGCCTCGAACTCCTGTCGCGCCCACTCGCTTTTGCCCTGGGCGGCCAGGTCCGCGCCCATGAGGTTGCGCAGCTCGCCGAGCACCTCGACGTCGAGCGCCGCGTAGCGCAGCCACGGCTCGGGCAGCGGTCGGGTCGACCAGTCGACCGCGG
Source organism: Janibacter sp. FSL W8-0316 (assembly GCF_038004165.1). Lineage (NCBI taxonomy): Bacteria > Bacillati > Actinomycetota > Actinomycetes > Micrococcales > Intrasporangiaceae > Janibacter > Janibacter sp. FSL W8-0316. Next base: position 319,163 of record NZ_JBBOQX010000001.1, read on the forward strand.
AGTGCTCCTTGGCCAGGCTGATGCCGAGGTAGTGCTCGATGACGGCGGCGAGCCCGACGCGCGGGAGCCCGAGCAGGCGCGCGGCGAGCTCGGTGTCGAAGATCTGCCGTGGCACCAGACCTACCTCGCGCAGGCAGGGCAGGTCCTGGGTGGCCGCGTGCAGGATCCACTCACCGGTGCCGATGGACCGGTCGAGAGGTGTCAGGTCGGGCAGGGTCACCGGGTCGATGAGCCAGGTCCCGGCGCCCTCGCGACGTACCTGGACGAGGTAGGCGCTCTGCCCGTAGCGATATCCGGACGCACGCTCGGCGTCGAGCGCCACCGGTCCGACGCCCGCGGCGATCGCCGCCGCGCAGTCGTCGAGCTCGGACTCGCTCGTGATGACCGGCGGGACGCCCTCGGCGGGCTCGGTGAGCACCGGCAGCGGAGCGGGCGCCTCCGCTGCCTCGTCCGTGACGGGCTCGTCGCTCACCGGCGGCGCCCCGGGAGAGCCGTGACGCCTGCGGGCAGGGGCGGGAGCCCGCCGACGGTGCCGAGCATGTCGACCCAGGCCTGCAGGTGCACACCGACGGCCGAGTCGGCGGGGGTCCACGACGCGCGGATCTCCATCTCGACGTCGGGCTCGCGCTCCTCGAGGTCGGCGAAGGACTCGGAGACGACCCGGGTCACGGTGCCGGCGAGGTTGCCGGGCGTGATCCCGTGCGCCTGAAGCGCGTCGGTGAGCCAGGACCAGCCGACCGCGCCGAGCATGGGGTCACCGGCGACCTCGGGCTCGAGCTCGGCCCGGGCGAAGGTCACCACGCGCCACGCGCCGCCCCAGGGCTCCGGCTCGCTCGGGTCGTGCAGCAGCACGAAGCGCCCGGTCGCCAGGTCCTCGCCGTCGGAGGCGTCGACGATGTCGGCGGTCATGGCGACGGCGTGGGGTGCCAGGCGGCTGGGCGCGGGCACCTCCGTCAGGCGCACCTCGGGGCGCAGCCGCGACTCGTGCAGGCTGCGCAGCGCGTGCGCGAAGTCCGGCGACTGGGCGTCGGAGATCTCTCGGGTGGCCACCCTGCGAGGGTAGGTCGCCGACGGCCGCCAGCGCGGGAGGGCACGCCGGACGGGCATGGGAGGATGCGGCCCGTGACCACCTCTGCCTCGCCCTCCGACAGCCCCCTGGTCCGCGCGGCCCGCGGGGAGACCGTCCCGCACACCCCGGTGTGGTTCATGCGCCAGGCCGGTCGCTCCCTTCCCGAGTACCGCGAGGTCCGACGCGGCACCAACATGCTCGAGGCCTGCCGCACGCCCGACCTGGTCACCGAGATCACCCTGCAGCCGGTGCGCCGGCACCGGGTCGACGCCGCGATCTTCTTCTCCGACATCGTCGTCCCCCTGCAGGCCGCCGGCGTCGACATCGACATCGAGCCGGGCGTCGGACCGGTCCTCGACGAGCCCTTCGCCTCTCGCGAGGACCTCGACCGGATCCCCGAGCTGACCGCCGACATGATCCCCGACATCGCCGAGTCGGTCCGGCGGATCGTCCTCGAGCTCGGCCCGACCCCGCTCATCGGGTTCGCCGGTGCCCCCTTCACCCTCGCCTCCTACCTCATCGAGGGCGGGCCCAGCCGCAACCACGAGCTGACCAAGTCGCTCATGCACGGCGACCCCGAGCTGTGGAACGACCTGTGCGCCCGGCTGACGCAGATCTCCGCCGCCTTCCTCAAGGTCCAGGTCGAGGCGGGCGCCAGCGCCTTGCAGCTCTTCGACTCGTGGGCCGGCTTCCTCTCCAAGGCCGACTACCGCCGTTACGTCCTGCCGCACACCCAGGCGACCCTCGCCGCGCTCGCCGACGCAGGCGTCCCGCGGATCCACTTCGGCGTCGGCACCGGCGAGCTGCTGCCCGACATGGCCGCTGCGGGCACCGAGGTCATCGGCGTGGACTACCGCGTCAACCTCGCCGAGGCCATCGAGCGGGTCGGCGGTGACCAGCCGGTCCAGGGCAACCTCGACCCGGCGCTGCTCTTCGCCCCCTGGGAGGTCGTCGAGCGCGAGGTGCGGCGCATCCTCGACGAGGGCCGGGCCGCCCCCGGCCACATCTTCAACCTCGGCCACGGCGTCCTGCCCGACACCGACCCCGTGGTCCTCACCCGGGTCGTCGAGCTGGTCCACGAGGTCAGCGCGCGCTGAGCCCTCGGGGCTCAGGCCTCCGCGGTCGGGGTCGCAGGCGTGGCCGCGGGACGAGCCGCCCGACGGCGGCGCACCCACCACACGAGCGGCGCTCCGATGACCGCCAGCGTCACGGCGAAGGGGGTCACCGCGCCGAGCACGGTCATGCCGACGGCCAGTGCGTCGGTGAACGCCGACCACCCGGAGCCCAGCCCGGCGAGGAAGCCGGTGCGCTCCTCCTCGGGCTCGTCGGCCGGTGCGTCCTCGGTCGTCAGGCTCACCGTGATCGGGGCCGTCGTCGTGCGCTTCTCGAGCGACTTCTGCTGGCTCTTCAGCGCCTCGAGGTCCGCCTCGCGCGTCGACAGCTGGCTCTCGAGCGAGACGATCTGGTCGAGGTCGTCGGCGGAGTCGATGAGCTTGCGCAGTCGCTCCACCGAGGCGGTCATCGTGCGCACCCTGGCGTCGGTGTCGGTGTACTGCGAGGTGAGGTCCTCCGCCTCGGCCGAACGGTGGGTCACCTCGCCGACGTCGGCAAGCTTGGTGATCGTCGCGTCGAGCTCGTCGACGGGGACGGTGACGGTGATCTCCGCCCAGTCGCCGCGCGACCCGTCATCAGCCCGCGACTCCTCGCTCGAGACGTAGCCGCCGGCGCGCCGGGCCGTCGAGCGCACCTTGGCGCTGGCCTGGTCGACGTCCCCCACGGTCAGCGACAGCTCCGCGGAGCGGGCCACGTGCGTCCCGGCCGGCGTCGTGTCCGATGCCTTGGCGCTGGACCGCTGCTGGTCACCCTGCCCTGACGAGTCCCGCCCTGACGCGTCCTGCGCCGAGCCCGGCGCCGCTCCACCGGCGGCCGACTCGCTCTGCCCGTCCCCGGAGCTCTGGGTCGTGGACATGCTGGGTGCCACGTCGCTGCCACTGTCGCTGCCGCCGGCGCAGCCCGCCAGGGCCACCCCGCCCGCGGCGACCAGCGCCGCCCAGCGTGCCGTGGTCCACCGTGTCGTCCCTCGTGTGTTGCTCATCTCGATCACCCCTGCGTCGTGCGTCGGGTCTGCTCCCTTCGCTGTCATGGGTGTGACGGGGCGGCCGTGCGGGCGGTTCCGTGCGGGCCGGTTCCTCCCGACGCGGGCGGCGGTGGGAGAGTGGGGGCATGCCCCCTTCGGTCGTCGTCGTGGGTGGCGGACTCGCCGGTCTGGCCACGGCCCACCACCTCCTGAGCTCCCGCCCCGACCTCGAGGTCACCGTCCTCGACGGGGGCGACCGCCCCGGCGGCAAGGTCCGCCGCGAGGAGGTCGGCGGTGTGCGGGTCGACGTCGGCGCCGAGTCGGTCGTCGCCAGCAGCGTCGCCGCCCGAGAGCTCGTCACCGGGCTGGGGTTGGCCGACCGGATCGTCCACCCCGAGCCGGTGCCCGCCTCGATCTGGTCCCGCGGCCGACGGCACCCGGTGCCGGCCCGCACCTTCATGGGCGTCCCCGGTCACGACTGCGACCCCTCCGGTCTCCTCGACGAAGGGGAGGTCGCCCGCGCCACGCAGCCGACCCCCTTCGTCGTGGACCGCGACGACGTCACCGTCGCCGAGGCGGTCGCGACCGTCCACGGCCGTGGCGTCGTCGACCGGGTCGTCGAGCCGCTCCTCGGTGGGGTCTACGCCGGGCGGGTGGATCGGCTGTCGCTGCGCGCGACGATGCCGCTGCTGTGGTCCGCGCTCGCCGAGGGTCGGTCGATGACCGAGGCCGTCGACGGGCTGCTCCCGCCGCCGGGGACCGCGCCGCGCCCGCGCGTCATGGGGCTGCGCGGGGGCATCGGGGGGCTCGCCGACGCCCTGGCCGACGCCGTCGTTGCCGCCGGCGGTCGGATCCGGACCGGGACCCTCGTGCGGCGCCTGCAGCAAACACCGACGGGCTGGCAGGTCGTCGCCGGAGCGACCACCGCGCCCGTCGTCCACGACGCCGACCACGTCGTCCTGGCCACGCCCGCGACCCCGACCGCTCGCCTGCTCGCCGGCCACGCGCCGGCCGCGTCGTCCGCGCTTGCCGGCATCGAGTACGCCTCGATGGCGGTCATGACGATGGCGCTGCCCACGGCCGCCACGCCGCAGCTTCCGGGCAGCGGTTTCCTCGTGCCGGCCGTCGAGGGCAAGGCGATCAAGGCGAGCACCTTCAGCGCCTCGAAGTGGGCCTGGGTCCGCGAGGCCGGCGGTGACGTGGTCCTGCTGCGCGCCTCGGCAGGGCGCGCAGGCGAGGTCGCCTCCCTCCAGCGCGACGACGACGAGCTCGTCGCCGCGGCGCTCGCCGAGATCGGCGAGGCGGTGGGCTCGCCGCTGCCCACGCCGGTCGACCACCACGTGCAGCGCTGGGGCGGCGGGCTGCCGCAGTACGACCTCGGGCACACTGAGCGGGTCGCCGCGGTCCGCGCTGCGGTGGCCGACCTGCCCGGGATCGAGGTCACCGGGGCGGCCTACGACGGTGTGGGCATCGGCGCGGTCCTCACCGGGGCCGCCGCCACGGCCACGACGATCCTCGACGCACTTCCCCCTTCGTCCACCCCTCGACAGGAGCACCGATGACCACCCGGCCCGTCCCCGCCAAGCCCACGCGCGAGCAGCTCGAGGCGATCAACAGCAGCGTGCACTACGCGATGTTCAGCGCCTTCGCGCTCGTGACGCCCGTCGGTGACGACGACCGCGCGGCGATCACGCAGGAGGTCGAGGCGCTCTTCGCGGAGCTCACCGAGGGGGGCGTGCGCATCCGTGGCGTCTACGACGTCGCGGGCCTGCGCGCTGACGCCGACATCCTCGTGTGGTGGCACGCCGACGACATCGAGCTGCTGCAGGACGCCTACAAGCGACTGCTGCGCACCGAGCTCGGCGCGCACCTCGACCCGGTGTGGTCCAACGCCGCGGTCCACCGCCAGGCGGAGTTCAACCGCAGCCACGTCCCGGCCTTCATGGCGGGGGAGGAGCCGCGCGACTACGTCTGCGTCTACCCCTTCGTGCGCTCCTACGACTGGTACGTCCTCGACGACAAGGACCGCCGCTTCATGCTCGCCGAGCACGGGGCGATGGCCAAGGACTACCCGGACGTGCGCGCCAACACCATCCCCGCCTTCGCCCTCGGCGACTACGAGTGGATTCTCGCCTTCGAGGCCGACGAGCTGCACCGCATCGTCGACCTCATGCGCGAGCTGCGTGCCTCCAAGGCGCGCCTGCACGTGCGCGAGGAGATCCCCTTCTTCACCGGCCCGCGCGTGAGCGTCGAGGCCCTGGTGGCCGGCCTGCGCTGACGCGGCGCGGCGGTTCAGGTCCCACCCGCCCCACGCTTTCCGGGTCACCCGAGAAACTGCCCCTTCGCAAGGGTTTCAAACCCTTGCGAAGGGGCAGTTCCTCTTGCTGAGCCGGCCGCGTCCACACCCTTCGGTGCCGTGTGGGCTCGTCCACAGCCGGACGAAGGGAGGGTCAGCCGGGCCGCGGGACCAGCACCGTGGTCCCATGATCGACGTCACCAGCGACCTCTTCGGCGACCTGCTGCGGCTGCCCGACGGTCTCTTCACGCGCCAGGACGCCGTGCGCGCGGGAGTGCGTGACCGCGTCATCGCCGCCGCCGTACACCGTCGGCTCATCGTCCGGGTCTGTCGTGGTGTGTACACGTCACCCGGCCCTCTCAGCGTCGACGAGCAGCGTCACCTCGTGGCCCGCGCAGCACTGCGCTCCTACGAGGACGCCGTGCTCGTAGGCGCGCCCGCCGTCGCCGCTCATGGCATCCCGCTCTTCGAGGTGCCGGCGCTGCCGGGGGACATTGCGCGACCGATCGTCAGGGAGGCGCGGACTGCGCAGCTGCGGATCCGCCCCCTTCGTCATGCGTCGGTGGAGACCGACTGGGGGCCGGCGACGGATCTGCCGACCTCGCTCCTCCAGCTGACGATGGACCACGGCATCCCGGCTGGGATCGCGTCCATCGACGCGGCCCTGCACACCGGCGCCACGGACACGGACGCGCTGCAGGCGGCGCTGGGCGAGATCGCCGCGTGGCCGCACTCGTCCCGGGCTCGATGCGCCATTGCCTGGTCCGACGGGCGCGCGGAGTCGCTGGGAGAGAGCGTCACTCGCGCGATCCTGCGTGGTGCCGGCTACCGCGTCGACTCGCAGGTGCGCATCGCCGACGGTGACGGGGTGGTCGTCGCCCGTGTCGACCTGGGCATCGAGGGCACCCACGTGCTCCTCGAGTTCGACGGCAAGGTCAAGTACACGGATGGTGGGCCCGATGCGCTCTTCCGGGAGAAGAAGCGCGAGGACCGGATCAGGTCCCTCGGCTACGTCGTCATCCGCGTGACCTGGGCTGACCTCTTCCACGCCGAGCGCATCGTGCGCGCGGTCCGGTATGCCCTCGCTGCGGCCGCCTGAGGTTGACAAGACAAACTGCCCCTTCGCAGCAGTTTCAAACTCCTGCGAAGGGGCAGTTTCTCGGGTCACCCGGAAATCGTGGGGCGGGTGAGCTACCAGCCCCTCAGCCCTGAGCGGGCCGCAGCGTCATCGAGATCGAGTTGATGCAGTAGCGCTGGTCGGTCGGGGTGTCGTAGCCCTCGCCCTCGAAGACGTGGCCCATGTGGCTGCCGCAGCTGGCGCAGCGAACCTCGATGCGGGGGCGGCCGGGGAGCGAGTCGTCCTGGATGTACTCGACGCGGTCCTCGGCGAGGGGGGTGTAGAAGCTCGGCCAGCCGCAGTGGCTGTCGAACTTCGTGTCGGAGGTGAAGAGCTCGGACCCGCAGGCGCGGCAGGCGTAGACGCCCTCGGTCTTGGTGTCGGTGTACTCACCGGTGAAGGGCCGCTCGGTGCCCGCGGCCCGCAGGACGGTGAACTCGTCGGCCGACAGCTCCTCGCGCCACTGCTCGTCGGACTTGGTGACCGCGTAGTCGCGGCCGGTGGGCTCCATCATCGTCAGGCTCCTCGTCGATCGGTCTGCTCATCATGCAACGCGACGGCCCCCGGAGATCATCCGGGGGCCGTCGCACGCCGTGGGGCGAAGGGAGATCAGCTCACTTCTTCAGGTCCAGGCGCACGACCTGCGGGTCGTGGTCGCTGTCCTGGTCGGCGAAGGGCGAGTTGGTGTGGACGATGTCGTAGGTGAAGGCCGGCCGGTGCCCCTTGCCGGGGCGGAAGGGTCCGGCGTTCTTCTTCTTCGAGTCGAGCGTCGCCAGAGCCGGCGAGACGAAGATGTGGTCGAGCACCTGGCTGTTGCCGTCGTAGACATAGGTCCAGCGCTCCGACGCCGGCAGCGTGCGCGGCAGATCGGTCATCGCCGTCGTGCCCGAGCCCTCGACGATGTCGGCGAGGATGTCGCTCGTCTCGCTGAACTCGAAGTCGTTGACGTCACCGGCGACGACGAACTTGGCCTGCGGGTCGGCAGCCAGCAGGTCGTCGGCCAGGGCCCGCACCTCGCGCGCCTGCTCGTGACGGGCGTCCTCGCTCGAGCGCACCGGCTGCTGCCAGCGACCGAAGAGCGGGTCGTCGCCCCCCTTCGAGCTGAAGTGCACGGCGGCGACGAAGACGCGCTCACCGCGGAAGCGGTACTCGCCGACGAGGGGCTTGCGCGAGCCGGCGAAGGCCTCGGACGACGGCGCGACGCGACCGGGCGACTCGGTGAGGTAGGGGCCCTTCTTGTCCTTCGCGACGCTCGTCGCGTGGTCGGCGGCGCCGGAGCTGCGCTCGACGAAGTCGATGTCGCGGTTGGTGCGGTGGAGCAGCACGTTGCGGATGTTGCCGCCGGGCTGGCCGCCGTCGGCCTTGTCCTGCGGGTCGACCCAGTTGGCCTCGTAGGTGGGCCCGCCGGCGGCCTCGATGGCCGCGATGAGCTTGTCGGTCGTCGCGGAGGAGTCGACGGTGCCGTCGTCGGTCGGGCCGCTGTTGTCCTGGACCTCCTCGACGGCGATGACGTCGGGGCTGCGCAGGTTGGTGACCACTTGGCCGGCGAGCCGGTCGAACTTGCTCTGGTCGTTGCCCGGCGCCAGGTTTTCGACGTTGAAGGAGGCGACCGACAGCTCCCGGTCGTGCTGCGGCTGGGTCACCTCACGCTCGAGCCCGCCATCCTCGACGGTCGGGACCTGCGTGGCGAGCAGCTTGAAGTTGGCGAAGGAGTAGTCGAGCGGCCCGGCCACCAGGCCGGGCAGGCGGTCACGCACGTCGGCGTCGGGCAGCGAGCCGCTCGGCAGCAGCACGTCGTCGACGAGCACGCGCATCGCGTTGGGCTGGTCGTAGCCGCCATAGACGACCCCGCCGGCCGACGAGCGCGTCGCCTCGACGGCGCTGCCGGGCACGACGGGGATCTCGTAGCCGGTCGGCCCGACGACCTCGGCGTCGCGCACGCCGACCTGCATGCCCTCCATCGACTCGTAGAAGTCGATCGCGTCCCGGTCGGGGCGGAAGGCCGCGTCGTCGTACTCGACGCTCTTGGGGTCCTCGGCGTCGATCGTCTGCTGCGGCGCGATGCGGTCCTCACCGAGGACGACCGGCTCGGGCACGCCGCCGGTGCCGGTCTTCGTCACGACGGGCGAGACGATCTCGGTCGTCGTGAGGTTGTCCCAGCCGCTGGAGCCGCCGGGGCGGAACTCGTCGACGACACCGTCGACGGTCACCGTGTCGCCCACGGCGACGGTGGGCGTCGAGCGCGTGTAGACGAGGACGGCCTCGGAGGTCGCCTCGTCGTCGTCCGGCGTCGTGCTCTGCAGCCAGAAGCCCGAGGACGAGACGGCGGTGACGACACCCTCGACGCCGTTGACCTTCGCCCCGTCGAAGGGGGAGAGGTGGTGGCTGCCCTGGATCTCGGCGATGGTCTCAGGCTCGTCGACCGGCGGCTCCCCGCCGTCGTCGGGCTCGCAGACGACCGGCGTGGTCGAGGAGTTCTGCGGCGTCGGAGCACCCACCGCGAAGTCCGCGGCGTTGTTGTCGGTGTCGGCGCAGACGTCGGTCCGCGCGACCGAGGTCGTGTTGTCGGTCGCGTCGGCGGGTGCGCCCTCAGCGGTCGTCGCGGCCCCCCAGCCGAGACGGTCGGCCACCTGGCCGTCGGGGCGCACGACCTCGACACGGGCACCCGAGGAGGACATCGCCACGGTGCCGGTTGCGTCCGGCGTCGGCAGCGCGGGCAGCGAGGTGTTGGCGCCGTCGGCCTGCTTGACGAGGTAGCGCCCGCCGGCGACGACCTGGCCGCTCAGCGAGGTCGTCTGCGGCGTCGTGCCGCTGGCGGAGTAGTAGCGCAGCGTCCAGCCGGTGAGGTCGACGTCCGCCTGGCCGCGGTTGGCGAGCTCGACGAAGTCGCTGCGGAGCGTCGCGCGCGAGTTGCCACCGCCTCCGTAGGCCTCGGAGATGACGAGGTCGGGGGAGGCGGCGGAGGCGCTCGGGGCAAGCGCCGCGAGGCCGGTGAGGCCGAGCGGCGCGATGGTCAGTGCCGCGAGCACGCGGCGACGACGGGAGGGCATGTGGGCTCCTGGGAAGGGGTGGGTGTGGCCACGGGCACACTAGAACCGCAGGGTGCTGCGCGCAGCGCGAGCGGGTGAACGTCGCGTGACGATCACCCGACGGGACGAAGGGGGCGAGCCGCCCCCCTTCGTCGGTGGCAGCCCATACGCTGACCGCATGGCCAAGACCCCCGCCGTCATGGTGCCCGCCGGCGACCGGGAGGTGCGCGTCTCCAGCCCCGACCGGGTGATCTACGAGGCGACCGACCGCATCCCCGAGGTCACCAAGCTGCAGGTGTGCGAGTACCACGCCGCCGTAGGCGAGGCGATGATGCGGCACATCGGCCACCGGCCGACGGCGATGGAGCGCTGGCCCGACGGGTGGCGCGAGGGCATGCGGCTGGCCGTCGGCCCGCGCGACAAGGACGCCGACGGCTTCTACCAGAAGCGCCTGCCCCGGGGAGCGCCCGACTGGGTCGAGACGGTCGGCATCACCTTCCCGAGCGGCCGGGGCGCGGAGGAGCTGTGCCCGAGCGAGCCGGCGGCCCTGGTGTGGGCGGCGCAGATGGGCACGCTGACCTTCCACCCCTGGCCGGTGCGCCGGCCCGACGTCGACCACCCCGACGAGCTGCGCATCGACCTCGACCCGCAGCCGGGCACGACCTTCACCGACGTCCAGCGGGTGGCGGGCGTCGCCCGCGAGCTGCTCGAGGACCTCGGCATGCGCGGCTACCCCAAGACGAGCGGCAACCGCGGCATCCACGTCTACGTGCGCATCGAGCCGCGATGGTCCTTCGAGGACCTGCGGCACGCGGCGATCGGCTTCGGCCGCGAGCTCGAGCGGCGTGACGACGGGGTGACGACGGCCTGGTGGAAGGAGGAGCGCGGCGAGCGGATCTTCGTCGACTTCAACCAGAACAACCGGGACCGCACCATCGCCGGCGCCTGGAGCCTGCGCGCCCGACCCGGTGCACCCGTGAGCACGCCGATGACGTGGAAGCAGATCGCCGAGGTCACCGACCCCGCCGAGCACAACATCACGACCGTGCTCGACCACCTGGCCGACGGCGACCCGTGGGCCGACATGGACGACACGTCCCACTCGCTCGAGCCGCTCCTCGACCTGTGGGAGACCCTGCCGGGCGGCGAGCTCAACTTCCCGCCCGACTACCCGAAGATGCCGGGCGAGCCGCCGCGGGTGCAGCCGAGCAAGAAGGTCGCCGCCCACTGGGACGAGGACGGCAACCGGATCGACGGCTAGTCGAGGACCTCGCCCAGGTCGTACGCCGCGGCCCGGTCGATCTGATCGAGCGTGCACGACTCGGGCTCGCGGTCGGGCCGCCAGCGCAGGAACTGCACGGTGTGCCGGAAGCGCCACCCCTCGAGCTGGTCGAAGGCCACCTCGACGACCCGCTCGGGCCGCAGCGGCACGAAGCTCACGTCCTTGCCCGAGCTGAACCGGGACCGGTCCGTCTCGGCGTGCTCGACGTTGCCCTCCGCGTCACGCCGCACGAGCGGCTCGAGCTCGTCGACGAGCTCGAGCCGGCGCCTCGCGGTGAAGGCGGCGATGCCGCCGACGTTGAAGAGCTGCCCGTCCTGGTACAGCCCGAGCAGCAGCGAGCCGACGCCCTGGCCGGACTTGTGCACGCGATAGCCGGTGACGACGGCCTCGGCGGTGCGCTTGTGCTTGATCTTGAGCATCGTGCGCTTGCCGGGGGAGTAGGGCGAGGCGAGCGCCTTGGCGACGACCCCGTCGAGCCCGGCCCCCTCGAAGCGGGTGAACCAGTCGCGGGCCTCGTCGGCGTCACGGGTGACCCGCGTGAGGTGCAGCGGCGCTCCCTTCGCCATGCCGTCGAAGAGCGTCTCGAGCCGCTCCCGCCGCTCCGCGAAGGGGGAGTCCGTCACGTCCTCGTCACCGACGGCGAGCAGGTCGAAGGCGATCAGCTCCGCGGGCGTCTCCTGCGACAGCTTGGTGATCCGCGACTCGGCGGGGTGGATCCGCTGACCCAGCGCCTCCCAGTCGAGGCGCTGCGCGCCCGGCTCGCCACTGCGCACGACGACCTCGCCGTCGACAACGGCGCTGCCCGGCAGGTGCTCGCGGATCGCCGCGACGAGCTCGGGGAAGTAGCGGGTCAGGGGCTTCTTGCCGCGGCTGATGAGCTCGACGTCGTCGCCGTCCTTGCGCACGAGGCAGCGGAAGCCGTCCCACTTGGGCTCGTAGCTGTAGCCGCCTTCGACGGCGTCGGCACCCGGCACGTCCTTGACGGCCTTGGCGAGCATCGGGTCGAGGACCAGGTCAGCGGGAAGTGGTGTCACTCACCACATTCTGCCCGTGGGCGACGACATTTGAGACGATGGCGCCGTGACTCAACGGACGGCCGCCGAGCGCGCCCTCACCTATGGCGCGGTCGCCACGGGATCCGCCCTCGTCGGGGCCGGGTCCGTCTGGGTCGGCGCCGGCACCTACTTCGCCCGCAAGGTGCTCACCCCGGACCTCGTGCGACCCGATGACACCGAGATCCACGTCATCCACTCCGACAGCCTCACCCTCTCCGGAACCCCCGACCTGCTCGTGCCCGGCCGCTACGGGCTGTGGCTCGACGGCGGCCGCGGCCACGCCCGCATCGGCAGCGTGCTCGAGGTCGACCACCGCCGCCAGCGGGTGCGCCGCGAGCTGCTCGGCGTCGACGAGGGCGTGCTGCAGCCCGGGCCGGCCCGCTTCAACGGCTACTACTACGGCCGCGACCCGCGCGCCGACCTCGGGCTGGAGACCCAGGACGTCGCCGTCCCGGCCCAGCTCGGACCGATGCCCGCCTGGGTCGTCCCGGGCGGCAGCGGCGACCGGTGGGCCGTGCTCGTCCACGGCCGCGGTGCCCGTCGCCACGAGACGCTGCGCGCCATCCCGGCGCTCCACGCCGCCGGCCTGACCTGCCTCGTGCCCAGCTACCGCAACGACGGAGATGCCCCCCGCGGCCCCGACGGCCGCTACAACCTCGGCCTGTCGGAGTGGCGCGACATCGAGGATGCCGTCCGTCTGGCACTCGCCCGTGGGGCCCGCGAGATCGTCCTCGTCGGCTGGTCCATGGGCGGGGCGATCGTCCTGCAGTTCCTCGACCGGTCGCCGCTGGCAGCCGACGTGTCGCGTGCGGTCCTCGACGGCCCGGTCGTCGACTGGGGCGACGTGCTGCGCCACCACGCAGCGCTGCACCGCGTCCCGGCGCCCGTCTCGCACCTCGGCAGCGCCCTCATGGGCCAGCACTGGGCCCGCCGGCTCGTCGGGGTCTCCGAGAGCGTCGACGTCGCCCGCACCAACTGGGTCAAGCGGGCCGACGAGCTGCAGCACGAGATCCTGCTCATCCACTCCCGCGACGACGAGTTCGTGCCCGTCGGCCCGAGCGAGGCGCTCGCCGCAGCCCGGCCCGACCTGGTCACCTTCGTCCCGTGGTCGCTGGCTCGCCACTGCAAGGAGTGGAACGTCGACCCGCGACGGTGGACCGACACGGTTTTGGACTTCGTGCGCTAGACCCGCTCAGCGCGTCAGGCGCCACAGGCCGAGGAGCGTCCCGTCCTCCTCGAGCAGGTGCCGCGACGTCAGGCGAAGGGAGAGCCCGTCGCCGTCGAGGATGCGCGGGTGCTCCACCCGGTGGCCACCGACCAGCCGGGGAGTCCACGTCAGCCCGAGCTCGTCGACGAGGCCGGCCGCGGCCAAATCCGCGGCGAGCGAGGGGCCGCCTTCGCACAGCACGTGGGGCCCGAAGGCGGACCGGGCGCGCTGGAGGACCTGCGCCAGGTCCACCGTTTCGTCCCCGCACAGCCAGCGGTCCTCCCCTTCGTCCATGCCGGAGGCGCGGGTCGTCGCCAGGACGACCTGCTCGGCGCCGTGCAGGGTCTCGGGGAGCACACCCCGGCGCGAGACGACCACGAGGGGCAGCCCCGCCGACCCGTAGCCCTCGGCTCGGGCGGTGCCGGCACCGACCACCACGACGTCGGCGGCGCGTCGCATCGCGGTGAAGGCCCGGTGGTCGGCCGGGGAGTTGATCGAGCCCGACAGGCCGTCGGGGCCGGTGGCGGCGCCGTCGAGGGTGCTGACGAAGTTCAACCGCAGCAGGGGGCCGGGGTGAGCGTAGAGCCGGTCGAGCAGGTCGTCGTCGAGGGGGGAGCCGGGGGTGACATCGGCCGCGGGGGCGTCCGCGCTGAGGATCCGCATGGCGCCGAGTCTGCCCCAGCGGCCGCGGTGCTGACATGATGCGGCAATGGCCAAGGACAAGAAGTCAGCCAAGAAGTCGTCTGCCGCGTCCTTCAGCGAGGCCCTGCGCGCCGACCCCGGCACGGACCTCGCGTCGATCGACCCGCGCAGCACGCCGGGCTTCGACGGGGACAAGGAGGCCGGGCAGGCGGCCCTCGCCGAGCTGGCCGATGTCGTCTCCGACCTGCAGGAGCGGCTCTTCGCCGAGTCCAAGGGGGGCGGCGTTCGCAGCGTCCTGCTCGTCGTGCAGGGGATGGACACCGCCGGCAAGGGCGGCATCATGCGACACGTCGTCGGCGCGGTCGACCCCCAGGGCGTCGACATCACCAGCTTCAAGGCGCCGACTGCCGAGGAGCGCAAGCACCCCTTCCTCTGGCGCATCCGCAATGCGCTGCCCAAGCCCGGCATGATCGGCGTCTTCGACCGCAGCCACTACGAGGACGTGCTTATCGTGCGCGTGCACGACCTCGTCCCGCGGGCCCAGTGGTCGCGCCGCTACGGGCAGATCAACACCTTCGAGGAGAGCGTCGCCGACAAGGGCACGACGATCATCAAGGTCATGCTCCACATCAGCAAGGACGAGCAGAAGGCGCGGCTCACCGAGCGCCTCGAGCGTCCCGACAAGCACTGGAAGTTCAACCCCGGCGACATCGACGAGCGCGAACACTGGGTGGACTACCAGGAGGCCTACCAGGCCGTCATCGACAAGTGCTCGACCGACGTCGCGCCCTGGTACGTCGTGCCCGCAGACCGCAAGTGGTTTGCGCGGCTGGCGGTGATGCAGCTGCTCAAGGAGCACCTCGAGCAGCTCGACCCGCAGTGGCCCGTGGCCGACTTCGACGTCGCGGCCGAGCTGAAGCGGCTCAAGAAGTCCTGACACCCCCGGTCTGCATTGCCCTACGGCAATGCAGACCGGACACAGGGTCCAGCGCCTCAGGCGGTGACCGTGGCCCGCTCGATGGCCGTGGCGCCGGCGGCGGTCACCAGGCCGGCGTCGAGCGTGCCGAAGCTCTCGCCGCGGCGGCCGTCGAGGCGTGAGGCCACGAAGGCCTCGGCGAGCTCGGCGGGTGAGTGCCGCACCATCAGGCTCGCCTGCAGGGTGACCGCCAGCCGCTCGACGAGCCGTCGGGCGCCCGCGGCGACCTCGACCCCGTCGAGAGAGGCGAGCCCGGCGCAGTCGCGCTCGAGGTCGTCGAGCGCGGTGTCCAGCGCGGCGAGGTGCCCGCGGGCGACGGAGGCCTCCTTGAGCAGCGCCATGAGGGACGCGGGCTCGCGGGAGATCGCGCGCAGGACGTCGAGGGCGTTGACATTGCCCGAGCCCTCCCAGATCGAGTTGAGCGGCGCCTGCCGGTAGAGCCGGGCCATGCCGTGGTCCTCGACGTAGCCGTTGCCACCGAGGCACTCCAGGGCCTCCGCGACGAAGGGGGAGGTCCGCTTGCAGACCCAGTACTTGCCGACCGCGACGCCGAGCCGGGTCAGTTCGGTGTCGTCCTCGTCGAGGGCGTGGGCGAGTCGCAGCCCGAGGAGGGTGGCCGCCTCCGACTCGAGCGCGAGGTCGGTGAGCACGTTGCGCATGAGCGGCTGGTCGACGAGCAGCGCCCCGAAGGCCCGACGGTGACGGGTGTGGTGAACCGCCCGCGTCAGCGCCGCGCGCATGGTGCCGGCGGAGCCGAGGACGCAGTCGAGCCGGGTGGCCGAGACCATGTCGATGATCGTGCGCACCCCGCGCCCCTCCTCGCCGACGAGCGCGCCCCAGGTGCCGTCGAGCTCGATCTCCGAGGAGGCATTGGACCGGTCGCCGAGCTTGTCCTTCAGACGTTGCAGGGCGAAGGGGTTGCGCGTGCCGTCCTCGAGCACCCGCGGCACGAGGAAGCAGCTCGGCGGTGCGTCCTCGGAGGTCTTGGCCAGGACGAGGAAGACATCGCTCATCGGTGCGGAGCAGAACCACTTGTGCCCGGTGAGCCGGTAGGTCTCGCCGGTCAGTGGGCCACCGGGGGCCCGCACGGCGAGGGTGGAGTTGGCCCGGACGTCGGAGCCGCCTTGCTTCTCCGTCATGCCCATGCCGGCGATGGCGCCCGCCTTGGTGCCCACCTCGCGCAGGCCGAAGTCGTAGTCGCGGGAGGCGAGCTTGGGCGTCCACCGGTCCGCGAGCTCGGGGGAGTGGCGAAGGGCGGGGACCGCGGCGTTGGTCATGGTGATCGGGCAGATGTGCCCCGGCTCGACCTGGCTCCAGGTGAGGAAGCCGGCGGCGCGGGTCACGTGCGCCCCGCTGCCGGACGGTCGGGTCCACGGGACCGCCGTGAGTCCGGCCGCTGCCGCGTGGCCCATGAGGGCGTGCCATGCAGGGTCGAACTCGACCTCGTCGATGCGGTGGCCCCAGCGGTCGTGGGTCACGAGGCGGGGGATGTTGCGCTGCGCGCGGTCGGCCAGCTCGGCGGCCTCGTCGGACCCGGCGAGTCGGCCGAGCGCGGACAGCTCGCTGGTGGTCACGGCAAGGTGCTCGTCGGGGACCCAGCGATCGACGCCCTGTGCGACGACGGGATCGCTCGCGAAGACGTCGTGACCCCCGTAGGGCGGGACCTGGTTGGTGACCTCGTGCGTCGGCATGACCGCACGATACGACCCCGCGCGAGGGTGGCGAGGGGAGGTCCGGACCCTCGGTTTGGAATCTGTGCCCGAGGTGGGCTAATCTCGCCCAGCGCGGTCAGCAGCGATGCCGACCGCGAGTGCGGATGTAGCTCAGTTGGTAGAGCGCAACCTTGCCAAGGTTGAGGTCGCCGGTTCGAGCCCGGTCATCCGCTCTGACGGCGCCACCCCGGTGGCGCCGTCCCCGGGCGATTGGCGCAGCGGTAGCGCGCTTCCTTGACACGGAAGAGGTCACTGGTTCAAACCCAGTATCGCCCACCGGAGGTACTTGGGCCCCGGACTGCGAGAGCGGTCCGGGGCCTTCGTCGTGCCCGCTCGGTGCCCTGCGCCACGCCGAAGGGGGTCGGTTGGGAGAGTCGGCGGTCCATGGGTTAATGTTTCTCCTCGTGCCCCGCGTTACAACGCGACCTGGCGGGGCGTGCGGATGTAGCTCAGTTGGTAGAGCGCAACCTTGCCAAGGTTGAGGTCGCCGGTTCGAGCCCGGTCATCCGCTCAGAAGGTTGATAGCCACCTTCGGTGGTGGAGTGGCCGAGAGGCGAGGCAACGGCCTGCAAAGCCGTCTACACGGGTTCAAATCCCGTCTCCACCTCGACCATGCAGTCAGCTGCATGACCCGGGCGATTGGCGCAGCGGTAGCGCGCTTCCTTGACACGGAAGAGGTCACTGGTTCAAACCCAGTATCGCCCACCAGCACAACCGACGGGCCTTGGACTGCGAGAGCGGTCCGAGGCCTTCGTCGTGCCACGGCGCCCCACGATTTCCGGGTGACCCGAGAAACTGCCCCTTCGCATGGGTTTCAAACTCTTGCGAAGGGGCAGTTTCTCTTGCTGAGCTGTCCTCGTCAGCCGCAACCGGCCCCGTCCGCGTCGGCGGTGGCAGGATGCGTCCATGGCCCTCAAGGACAAGCACCTCGCCGACGGCGAGGAGATCCGGCTCGACCTGCGCACCCACTGGAAGGCCCTCGTCGGACCCTTGGTGCTCCTCGTCCTCCTGGTCGCCTTCGTGGCGGCGGCCGCGGTGCTCACCCGCGACAGCGACCAGCGCACGTGGATCGTGCTCGGCGTCGCCGTGGTGGCCCTGGCGCTGGCCGTGCCGGGGGTCCTCGTCCCTGTCTGGCGGTGGAACTCCACGCGTTATGTCTTCACCAACCGTCGGGTGAGCAACCGCTACGGCCTGCTGACCAAGAGGGGGCGCGACATCCCCCTCTACCGGATCAACGACGTCGCCATCGAAAAGAGCGTGCTCGACCGCATGCTCGGCTGCGGCACGCTCGTCATCTCCGACGCGACGGACAAGGCCGGCATGGAGCTGCACGACGTGCCCCGCGTCGAGGAGGTGCAGGTCGAGCTGCAGAACCTCCTCTTCTCCGCCGACGACGGCAGCGACGACGGCGAATGGCCACCCACGGAGCCGCGTCGCCGACGGTGACCGAGGTCAGCGGCCGGCCGGCCCGACCTACTCGGTGATCCCGAACCGCGCGTGGAGGCGCTTCATCCACCGCGGCGCCCACCAGTTCCACTCGCCGAGGACCGACATGGTCGCGGGGACGAGCAGCATGCGCACGAGGGTCGCGTCGATGACGATCGCGAGCACGAGGGCCACGCCGGTCTCCTTGACCGCCAGGACCCGCGCCAGGACGAACCCGCCGAAGACGATGCACATGAGCAGCGCGGCGCTCGTGATGATCTTGCCCGAGCGCTGCAGGCCGAGCCGGACCGCCTCGTTGGTCGAGTGGCCGCGCTCGTGCAGCTCGACGATGCGGGAGAGCAGGAAGACCTCGTAGTCCATGGACAGCCCGAAGCCGAAGGCCAGGACGAGCACCGGGATCGAGACCTCGACCGCCCCGACCGAGTCGTAGCCCAGCAGCCCCTCGAGGTGGCCGTCCTGGAAGACCCAGACGAGCACCCCGAGCGAGGCGCCGAGCGAGACGATGTTCATCAGCAGCGCCTTGATCGGCACGACGACCGACCCGGTCATGAGGAAGAGCAGGACGAAGGTCGCGAGCACGACCGTGCCGATGGCGAGCGGCGCCGTCTCGATGATCGAGCCTGTGAAGTCGGCGAGGTCGGCCGCCTGTCCGCCGACCTTGGCATCGAAGGGGGGACGCTCCTCGTGCAGGTGCGTCACGAGGTCGCGCGTGCCGGACCCGAGCGGACCGTCGGACGTGCGCAGGTCGACGCTGCGGACCGTCTGCCCGTCCAGCTTGCCCACGGTCACCACCTCGGCGGACTCGACCCCGGGGAGGTCGCGAGCATCCCCCTTCGCCCAGTCCTTGACCTCGTCGGCCTCCGCCGTGGTCACGACCTGCAGGTCGGGGGAGGCAAGGAGGGGGTACTCGCGTCCGAGGTCCTCGAAGAAGGTGCGCTGCTCGTTGTCGGCCGGGAGCAGCTCGACACCCGAGGAGGTCACCTCCATGCGGGTGGCCGGCAGGGCCATGGCGACGAGGGCGGCGAGGACAAGTGCCACGACGAGCCACGGCGCGCGCTGCACGCCACCGGCCAGCGAGGCGAAGACGCCGGTGTCCGAGGTGCGGTCGGTGCGGCCACGCAGGAGGCGGCGGGCCGACAGGGCACAGATCGCGGGCACGAGGGTCACGGCCACCAGCAGGCAGAGGACGACGACCGAGACGCCCGCGGCCCCGGCCGCCTGCATGAAGACGGTGGGGAAGAAGAGCAGCCCGGACAGCGCGATGGCGACCGTGACCGCGGAGAATACGACGGTGCGTCCGGCGCGGTCCACGGTGCGTCCGGTGGCCTCGACGACGAGCTCGCGCCCGTCCGCGCCGAGCGGCTGGCCGTCGAGGAGGTCGCGCATCTCCTCGCGGAAGCGCGAGACGACGAGCAGCCCGTAGTCGATGCACAGGCCCAGCCCGAGGACGCTCACGATGTTGACAACGGTCGCGTCGAGGTCGATGAGGTGGGAGAAGCCCCACAGCGAGGCGAGGGCACCCCCGATCGAGGCGATGGCACCGGCGATCGGGATGCCTGCGGCGAGGAAGCCCCCGAAGACGAGGACCATGACGACGAAGGAGATCGGCAGGGCGAGGCCCTCGCCGACCTTCATGTCGGTCTCGACCTGGCCGACGACCTCGTCGACGAGATCGGCGACACTCCCGCGCTGGCTGCTCGTGCCCTGCGAGCCGAGGACGACCTGGTCGAGCTGGATGCCGACGTCGCGCCGCACCTTTGCCAGCTCCTTCTCGCTCAGCGTGCTGTCGTACTCGACGACGGTGAGGAACCCGTACCTGCGGTCGCCCGGCTCGTCGACGACGAGCGGTTCGGCCCGCGGGTTCTTGACGCCACCGTCGAGCACGAGCGGGTTGATGACCGAGGCGACACCGTCCATCTCGTGGATCCGGCGGATGGGCTCGGCGACGCCACGGCGGACGAAGGGGTCCGTGGCCGGGGACCCCGACACCATGAGGGTGTCGCTGGCCAGCTCGCTGCCGCCGGAGTCCGCAAGGAGGTCCCGGGCCTGCTGGGCCTCGCCGGGCGTGGTCATCTCGCCGCTGTGCAGCCGGTCGAAGAGACCCTGGCCGGTGACCCCGCCGAGGGCGAGCGCGAAGAAGGACACGACGAGCACCGCCCAGGTCCCGACGACCGCCCACGGGTGCCTGGCCGTGCCGGTGCCGAGTCGGTGCAGGAGGGTGGGGCGATCTCGGCGGCTGGTCACCGGGACAGCCTGCCACCCGGGCGGGCCCCGGGCGTCGTGGCGGCCGATCCTGCCCACGATGTGGCGCGGAACCGTTGAGGCACAAGCGGATTCGCGACGCCGAGGGAGGTCCAGATCACACCGGGAGCGGTCGCGGCACCGGCCCTCCGCTGCCACGCTTGCACCGCATCCCACCGACCCGAGGAGGCCCGCATGATCCCCTGCACGCTGGCCGACCAAGAGCTGCGAGGCGGTGACGTCACCCGCTGGGAGCTCGACGTCGCGACGCTCGCGCGCTGGAGCGAGCAACCCACCGACCCGCGCCCCGCGAGCTTCGACCAGCAGGGCCGACTGCGCGAGGACCCGGACGGCACGGCCCCCTGGTCGGCGTGGATCGGGCTCTCGGTGCTGCTCCCGGACGCGACGCCGGAGAGCGTGCGCGCCACCCTGACCGCTTGGGTGCGCCAGCACGAGTCGCTGCGCAGCCGACTCACCCTCGACGACGGCAGCATCCGCCGGCGGACCCTGCCGGCCGACGCGGTCGACGTCACCGCGACCGCACTCGGCGACCACGACGCGGAGGCGCTGCGAGCGCTCCTCCTCGACGAGTTCCACACCCGGTGCCGCCCGAGCGCGGCGCCGGCCTTCACCGTCTTCGCCGTCGAGGTCGACGGTGGCCACGTCCTGCACGCCGCCTTCGACCACATCACCTTCGACGGGTTGTCGGCCTATGCAGCGGTCGGCGCACTGGCCGGTCTGCACACCGCGATGGCCGCCGGTCTGCACGAGCCGCACACGTCCCCGAGCCACGTGGAGACGACGACGCTCGAGCTCGCCGTCGGTGACGGGCTCGGCGACGACGACGCGCGCCTGCGACCATGGCGGGAGTTCCTCGCCGGTGGCTCCGTGCCGGCTGCCCCCGCCGCGTCCGGGATCGACCCCGAGGGCCGGTACGAGCACGACCTCGTGCGTCACGACATCTGCGAGGGCGACGTCGCCGCCACCCTCGACCTGCGTTATGCCGCCGAGGGCATCCCGACCGGCATGCTCTGGACCGCGCTGCTCATGCAGGCGATGGGCGACGAGGTGCACGCCATGGTCTCCACCCACGGACGGCCCTCCGCCCTGTGGACCGAGTCGGTCGGCTGGTTCGCGGGGGTCGCCCCCTTCGCGCTGAGCATGCCGTCGGGCGCCTCCTCCCGCGACTGGGTCCTCGCCGCCGTCGACCGGTGGCGCGCGTGCGCCCCGGCCGCTGCGCTCCCGCTCGGCCTCGTCCACCGGGTGCTCGACGTGCCGGTCTGCCCCCAGGTCGTGCTGTCGACGATCGACGGGTCGCGGGTCGAGGGGCACGAGTGGTGGCGACCGCTCGAGGCGGGGATCCTGCTCGGCGACGTCCCGCCGAGCAGCCAGACCCATCTGTGGCTGACGATCCTGCCCGAGGGCGTCAGCCTCGTGACCCGGCTGCCGCTCGCCCCGGGCAGCCGCGACTGGCTCGACGGCGTCGCCGCACGCCTCGCCCGGCTCGTCGAGGTCGAGACGTCCGCCCCCTTCGTCCAGCAGGAGCTGTCCGCATGATCAAGATGCAGCGCATCACCGACCGCGAGACGGTCGGCGGCGAGTACCTCTCCTTCGTGCCGACCGCCGGGACGGAGCGGGCGATCGCCACGGCGACGCCGGGGGAGCGGCAGCCGTCGTACATGCAGGCCGCGCACCTCGACCTGCGCTCCGACACGCTCGGGACGGGTGCGCAGGACGACATCTGGCTCGGCTTCACCTACCGGATCCCCGGGCGCCTCGACGCCGACGCCCTCGCACGCACGATCACGCGGTGGGTGCGTCGGCACGGCGTCATGCGCGGGTGGTTCACCCGGGACGAGCAGCGCCCGACCGGCTGGGCCCGGGTCGACCTCGCGCCGGAGGACATCGCCTTCGAGCCCCGGAGCGAAGGGAGTGTGGCCGCGGCGGACGTCAATGCGCGGGTGAGCGACGACTTCCGGGCCGGGTGCAACCCGCTGGGCCGCATCGGCTACTGCTTCCGGGCCGTCGTCGCCGAGGACGAGACGGTCCTCTACCTGGGGCTCGACCACAGCTACACCGACGGGTTCTCCTTCTTCCTCGTCTTCTTCGAGCTCGACGCGATCTACCGCGAGGAGACCGGGGGAGAGGCGATCGAGCTGCCGCCGGTCGGCGACTTCATGGACTTCGCCCAGGCCGAGCGCGAGCGCACCACCGACATCGACCTGACCCACCCCGCGCTCGCGGCATGGGCCGGCTTCTGGTTCGCCGGTGACGAGGAGCTGGGCCGCTTCCCGCTGCCGCTGGGCACGACGGCGGACCAGCCCGTCGAGCTCGAGCGCTACCACGAGCCGCTGCTCACGGGGGAGGAGGCCGAGGCCCTCGATCTCGTCGCCGAGCGGCTCGGCGTACGCACCACCCAGCTCGTCTACGCCGCGGTCGGGGTAGCCGCGCGCGAGCTGGGCGGGGCGCAGAGCCTGCGCTTCCTCAACCCGGTGCACACCCGCGATGCCCCGGAGTGGCTGCTCGCCGCAGGGTGGTTCATCAACGTCATGCCGGTGCATGTCGACGTGGCCGAGGGTGACCTCGTCGAGGTGGCCGGACGCGTGCGGCAGTCCTTCCGCGAGGCTCGCGGGGCGTCCGCGCTGCCGGCGGCGAAGGTCTACGAGGTCGTCGAGCAGACGCTCGGCGCCAAGCTCTCGCAGGTCGGGGAGCGCTTCATGCTGTCGTACATGGACCTGCGTCACCTGCCCGGCGCGGCGACGTGGGGCGACGCCGACGCGGTGCTCGTCTCGCGCGGGGGTCGGGACAGCAATGTCACCGCCTGGGTCATGCGGGAGGAGTCGGCGATGCACGTGCTCGCCCTGCTGCCCGGTACGCCCGAGGGCGAGGAGAGCGTGCAGCGCCTCTTCGCCCGGGCCGGCGAGCATCTGCGCGCCCTGCTCTGACGACCTCCACGGGGGCCGAGCCCAGCAGGTGTTGTCAGCGGGGGAGCGGGTAGTGCCCGTGCATGAACACACACGTCTTCGTCCTCGGCCTGACCGACCGACAGCGGGAGGAGCTCGACACCGTCCGGGAGGACGGGCCGCTCGAGTTCCACGGCCTGCTCGACCACGAGGCGCTCGTGGAGACGGAGGAGATCGACTTCGACGCGTTGCTGGAGCGCTCCCGCGCCGAGCTCGACGCCTTCGACGGCAGCGTCGATGCGATCGTCACCCACTGGGACTTCCCGACCTCCGTCCTCGGGCCCGTCCTGGCGACCGAGCGTGGGCTGCCCGCCCCGTCCCTCACGAGCCTGCTCAAGTGCGAGCACAAGTACTGGAGCCGACTGGAGCAGCGTCGGTGCGTCCCGGAGGTCGTGCCCGGCTTCGTCGCCTTCGACCCCTTCACCGACGACGTGGCCGAGCAGATCGACCTCGACTTCCCGTACTGGGTCAAGCCGATCAAGGGACACTCGTCCAGCCTCGGCTACGAGATCCGCAGCGAGGAGGACCTCGAGGAGGCGCTGGAGGAGATCCGCGCCGACATCACCGACGTCGGCGACGCCTTCGAGCAGGTGCTCGGGCGCGTCGACCTGCCGCAGGAGCTGCGCGACCTCGGCGGCTCGGCCTGCCTCGCCGAGGAGATCATCCGGGGGACCCAGTTCGCCCCCGAGGGCAGCGTCTCGCGCGGGCAGTACGCCGTGCACGGCGTCGTCGACATGCACAAGAGGGACAACGGCGTGAGCATCGAGCGGATCGACTACCCGGCGGCCACCGTCCCCGACCACGTCCAGCAGCAGGCCATCGACGTGACCGGGCGGCTCCTCGAGCACATCGGCTTCGACGACGGCTGCTTCAACTCCGAGTTCATGTGGGACGAGGAGCGCGAGCAGCTGCGTCTCATCGAGGTCAACACGCGCATCTCGCAGTCGCACAGCGAGCTCTTCGCGCTCGTCGACGGTCGGTCCAACCACCAGGTCGCCGTCGACGTCGCCCTCGGTCACGCACCGCGGATGCCCGAGGGTGGCGGCGAGTACGCCGTCTCGGCCCAGTACTACATGGCGCACGACCACGACGCGATCGTGCGCTCCGTGCCCGACGAGCAGGCCCTGCGGCAGGTCAGCGAGAAGTACCCCGGGACGGTCGTCGACCTACGCCTCACCCCGGGGGACCGGCTCTCCGACCAACCGCACCAGGACTCCTACCGCTACATGCTCGCCTTCGTCTATCTCGGCGCACCCGACCGTGAGAGCCTGCAGGAGCGGATCGACGACATCGAGCAGCGACTCCGGCCTGAGCTGGAGGACTGCGACGAGAGGAGTGCATGACCGTATGGAGATCGACACCCAGGTCCCCCACGAGGTGGAGGCCGAGGAGAACGTCTTCATCCCCCTTCGCGACGGGCACCGGGTCGCCGCCCGGGTGTGGCGGCCGGTGGGAGAGGTGGGGCCGCTGCCGGCGGTCCTGGAGTACATCCCCTACCGCAAGAGGGACCTCACCCGAGGTCGCGACTCCGTCAACCATCCCTACCTCGCCGCCCACGGGTACGTCTGCCTGCGGGTGGACCTGCGGGGGAGCGGTGACTCCGACGGCGTCATCGTCGACGAGTACCGCGAGCAGGAGCTCTCCGACGCCGAGGACGTCATCGCCTGGGCCGCGGAGCAGGACTGGTGCGACGGCAACGTCGGGATGATGGGGATCTCGTGGGGCGGGTTCAACAGCCTGCAGGTCGCCGCACGGCAGCCCCCTGCGCTCAAGGCGATCGTCAGCGCGTCGGCGACGGAGGACCTCTACGTCGACAACATGCACTACATGGGCGGCTGCCTGCTCGGCGACAATCTGTCCGAGGCGACGGTGATGCTCGCCTTCAACAGCCTGCCGCCGGACCCCGAGATCGTCGGTGACGCGTGGCGCGAGATGTGGCTCGAGCGCCTCCGGGGCAGTGGCCTGTGGCTCGACACCTGGCTGAGCCACCAGCGCCGCGACGAGTACTGGCGTCCCGCCTCGGTGAGTGAGGACTACGCCTCGATCCGGTGCCCTGTCATGGCCGTCGGAGGATGGGCGGACGGCTACACCAACGCGATCTTCCGCCTCCTCGAGCACCTCGAGGTGCCCTGCCACGGGCTCATCGGCCCGTGGGGCCACAAGTACCCGCACCTGGGCGTCCCGGGTCCGGAGATCGGGTTCCTCCAAGAGCTCGTGCGGTGGTGGGACCATTGGCTCAAGGGGCGCGACACCGGTCTGGACGACGAGCCGGCGCTGCGGGCGTGGATGCAGGAGAGCGTCCCGCCGCGCGCGTCGTACGAGGAGCGGCCCGGTCGCTGGGTCGCCGAGGAGACCTGGCCGTCGCCACGGATCACCGAGTGCGAGCTGCGGCTCACCCGGGCGAGCCTCGCCCAGGGCGACCAGGGCGAAGGGGATGGCACCCCCCTCACGCTGCGGTCACCGCTGAGCGTCGGCATGTTCGCCGGGAAGTGGGCCTCGTACGCCGCCGTGCCCGACCTGCCGTACGACCAGCGCGAGGAGGACGGGGGCGCCCTCGTGTGGGAGGGGGCGCCGCTCGAGGAGGTGACCGAGGTCTTCGGGCTGCCGCGACTGGACGTCTCGCTCTCGGCGGACCAACCGGTCGCCCAGATCGCGGTGCGTCTGTCCGACGTCGCGCCCACGGGTGAGGCGACGCGGATCACCTACGGGGTGCTCAACCTGACCCACCGCAGCTCGAGCAGCAGCCCCGAGCCGCTCGTGCCGGGTCAGCGCTACGACGTGCAGGTCCAGCTCAACGGCGTGGCCCACTCCTTCCCGGCCGGGCACCGGCTGCGGTTGTCGATCTCGACGTCGTACTGGCCGCTCGTGTGGCCGGCGCCGCGCTCGGCAGAGCTGACGATCCACCCGGCCGACAGCGTCCTGCGGGTGCCGATCAGGCCGCGGCAGGACGACGACGGGAGGGCATCCCCCTTCCACGAGCCGGTCATGGCGCCGGAGCTGGAGACGACGGTCCTCGAGCCGAGCGAGCACGACTGGCGGGTCACCAGGGACCTGGCCACGGACGTCTCGACGCTCGAGATCGTCAACGACCAGGGCGCCTTCCGCATCGAGGAGACCGGCACGGTCGTGCGCAGGTCGACGACGGAGTGGTACTCCTTCCGCTGGGACGACGTGACGTCCGTGCGCGGAGAGACCCGGACGGTGCGCCGTCTCGAGCGAGGGGACTGGCGCACCGAGGTCGTGACGAGCACGGTCCTGACGTGCACCGAGGACGACTTCGTCATCCGGGCCGACCTCGACGCCTACGAGCTGGACGAGGCGCGCGGCCACCGACGCGTGCACGCCGAGAGCTGGGACCGGGTCATCCCCCGGGACCTCGTCTGAGACGAAGGAGCCATCATGACCTCCCTGTGGCGGGCCTCGCGCCCGCAGATCACCTCGGACGACCCGCCGGAGCGGTGCGACGACGTGGTCGTCGGCGCCGGCATCACCGGGCTCGTGACCGCGCTCCTGCTCGCCCGCGCGGGGCGCCAGGTGGTCGTCCTCGAGGCGCGCGACGTCGGGGCGGTGACGACCGGCCACAGCACCGCCAAGGTGTCCGTGCTGCAGGGCACCCGGTGGTCGCGGCTGCTGCGCGACCAGTCGGAGGAGGTCGTCGGTGCCCACGTCGAGGGCAACCGCGAGGGGCGCGACTGGCTGCTGCGCTACTGCGAGGAGCGCGATGTGCCCTACCAGGTGCGTCCTGCCGTGACCTACGCACCGGACCGTGGTCAGGGCCTCGAGCGGGCGCGCGAGGAGCTCGACGCCGCCTCACGCCTCGGCCTGCCCGTGCACTGGGCGCGCGACCTGCCGGTGCCCTTCGAGCACGCCGGGGGAGTCGTCCTCGACGACCAGGCGCAGCTCGATCCCATGGACCTGCTCACCGCGCTCGTCGAGGACCTGCGCGCCCACGGAGGGCGGGTCGTCACGGGCGCCCGTGTCACCGGCGTGGGTTCGCCGCTGCGGCCGGTCGTGCGGCACACCCGTGGTCGGACCCGGTGCGCGCACATCGTCCTCGCGACGGGCACGCCGGTGCTGGACCGCGGTGGCTACTTCGCCAAGGTGAGCGCCTCGCGCTCCTACGCGATCGCGCACGAGCACCCCGACCCGCCGCAGCTGATGCTCATCTCCGCCGACGGGCCGACCCGGTCGGTGCGCGACGCCCCCGGGTCGCTCCTGCTCGTCGGCGGTGAGGGCCACCCGGTCGGCCGGACCCGCTCCGAGGCCGAGCACCTCGAGCGCCTGCGCGCCTGGACCGCCGTGCACTTCCCCGATGCCGTCGAGACCCACGCGTGGTCGGCCCAGGACTACCGCTCGCACGACGGCCTTCCCTTCGTCGGCCGCATGCCGCGCGGCCTCGGCCACGTGCACGTCGCGACCGGCTACGACAAGTGGGGGATGACCGGCGGCGTCGCCGCTGCCCTCGACATCAGCGCGGACATCCTCGGCGGCAGCATGTCGTGGTCGCGACCGGTCCACCGGCGCATCACCCGTCCGCGCGCCGCCGCGCGCATCGTCGGCATGAACGCACGCGTCGGTCTCGACCTGCTCTCGGGTGCCGCGGGGGTGGCGGTGCGCCCCCTTCGCCCCACTCGTCCGCCCGAAGGCGAAGGGGAGGTCGGACGCGACGGGATCGTCCCCGTCGCCCGGGCCACGATCGAGGGTCGCACGTGCGCGGTCTCGGCACTGTGCACGCACCTGGGCGGGGTCGTCGAGTGGAACGACGCGGAGCGGACCTGGGACTGCCCGCTGCACGGGTCGCGCTTTGCGGCGACGGGCGAGGTGCTCGAGGGGCCGGCGTCACGTCCGCTGGCGCAACGGCGCATACCGGGGGAGCCGCAGGGGTAGGCGCAGAGCCCCCTTCGTCCCCGAGGAGAGATCTGAGCACCTCCAACAAGCCCCACGACGACATCCCCGTCCCCGGCTCGCCGGGCTCTGGCACACCGACCGTCGAGGAGCCGACGCAACCCCGCGAGCCGCTGAAGCCGTCGCCCGACCAGCGACCCGTGGCCCCCCTCTCCCCGACGGGTCGACCGAGCGGCGCCGAGGGAGATCGGGCCCAGAGCGGCGCCCACCTCACCACCGCCCAGGGCGCCCGGCTGCGCGTCACCGACCACTCCCTCACGGCCGGTGAACGCGGCCCGACCCTCCTGCAGGACCACCACCTGCGCGAGAAGATCACCCACTTCGACCACGAGCGCATCCCGGAGCGCGTGGTCCATGCCCGCGGCGCGGCAGCGCACGGCACGTTCACCGGGTACGGCACGGCGAAGGGAATCTGCCGCGCGGCCTTCCTCGGGGACGGAGTCGAGACGCCGGTCTTCACCCGGTTCTCCACCGTGGTCGGCTCCCGGGGTTCCGCCGACGCGGTCCGGGACACGCGGGGCTTCGCGACGAAGTTCTACACGAGCGAGGGCACCTTCGACCTCGTCGGCAACAACTTCCCCGTGTTCTTCATCCAGGACGCCATCAAGTTCCCCGACATCGTCCACGCGGCCAAGCCGCACCCGGACCGCGAGATCCCCCAGGCCCAGAGCGCCCACGACACCTTCTGGGACTTCGTCTCGTTGCACACCGAGGCCCAGCACCAAGCGATCTGGCAGATGTCGGACCGGGCGATCCCGCGCTCCTTCCGGATGATGGAGGGCTTCGGTGTCCACACCTTCCGGCTCGTCGACGAGGACGGTGGCACCAGCTTGGTGAAGTTCCACTGGAAGCCCAGGCTCGGCGTGCACTCGCTCGTGTGGGACGAGGCACAGCTCGTCAACGGCGCCGACCCGGACTTCCACCGGCGCGACCTCGCGGACGCCATCGAGTCCGGCGCGTACCCGGAGTGGGAGCTCGGCATCCAGGTCATGCCCGACACACCCGAGCAGACCTTCGAGGGCATCGACCTGCTCGACCCGACGAAGCTCGTGCCCGAGGAGCTGGCGCCGGTCCAACCGATCGGTCGGCTGCGTCTCGACGCCAACCCCACGAACTACTTCGCGGAGACCGAGCAGGTGGCCTTCCACCCCGGCCACCTGGTGCCCGGCATCGACGTCACCGACGACCCGCTGCTGCAGGGCCGGCTCTTCTCCTACCTCGACACGCAGATCAGCCGGCTCGGCGGCCCGAACTTCGGGCAGATCCCCATCAACCGGCCGCACGCGGAGGTCAACGACATGCTGCGTGACGGCATGCACCAGACCGGGGACCATACCGGCGTCGCCCCGTACCGACCGAACTCGCTGGACGGTGGGTGCCCCTTCCACGCGGGGACGCAGGACGGTGCGCTCATCGAGGTGCCGCAGCCGGTGTCCGGGCCGAAGTCGCGAGCTGCGGCGGCCTCCTTCGACGACCACTTCAGCCAACCGCGCCTGTTCTGGCTCAGCCTCTCGCCCACCGAGCAGGGCCACGTCGTCTCCGCCTACACCTTCGAGCTGGGGCGCTGCTACGAGCAGGCCGTGCGTGAGCGGCAGGTGGCTGCGCTGGCGCAGATCGACGCCGACCTCGCGCAGCGCGTCGCGCAGGGCCTCGGTCTGGAGACGCCGCAGCGGCAGGACCTGCCGCAGCTGGAGCCGAGTCCGGCGCTGTCGCAGCTGGGCGGGGTGTGGCCGGTCGACGGCCGGACGGTGGGGATCGTCGTCGACGAGGACACGGACCTCGACGAGCTCGCCGAGCTGCGCAGGTCGGTCCACGAGAGCGGCCTCGTGCCGCTGGTCATCGCACCCGTCGGGGGAGTCCTCGGCTCCGGTGACGACGCCGTGCCCGTGCAGCGCACGCTCCTCACGGCCCGCTCGGTCGAGTTCGACGCCGTGCTCCTCGCGGGAGCCCCGGCCGCGACGAGCGACCCGCAGTCGGGCGCGGACGCCCGTGCCTTCGACCCCTCCGGTGGGTCGGCGAGCACGGCGATCGACCCGCGCTCCAGCTGCTCGTCGCCGAGGCATTCCGCCACGGCAAGGCCATCGGTGCCTGGGGTCGGGGCAGCGACGCCCTCGCGGCCCTGGCCACCGGCAGTGCTCCCGGGGTCGTCGTGGGCGAGGACGCCGACGGCGTCCTGGGCGAGGTCCTCGAGCTGCTCGGCGGTCACCGTGCGTGGGAGCGCCTCACCCCGCAGGACTGACCAGTGCGTCCACCGACGAGGTCCTCACCCCTGCGGGCGGGTGAGGACCTCGTCGAGGATGTTGATGATGCTGCGCGTGCTGTTGATCAGCGCCCCGTACACCGGCCACTCGACCTCCGGCAGGTCCTCACGGGACGTCTGCTGGGTCAGGGAGTGCAGCCGTGGCTGCAGGCTCTGGCAGCCCGGCCTGCGGGTCGGCCACCCGCTCCCCGAGGTCGCACAGCAGCTGCGTCCACATCTCGCAGAAGTCCTCGTCCCACCGCGCGGGCTCGAGCGGCGATTGCTGCACGGTGCGGGCGATCGCCCGAGCCTGGGCGATGCCCTCGTCGATGCTCAGCAGCAGGGTCTCGTACGCGACGGGGTCCAGCTGACGGGAGCGGCGGCGGGGGTTGCCGCGGCGGGCCTCCCGGGTGTGCCGCAACAACTCCCGGGCACGCCCGATCCGGTCCTCCGCGCGATGGGAGCGGCGGAGCCAGGCGAGCGGGTCGACCTCGCCGTCGCCGCGCAGGGCATCGGCCATGTCGCGCAGCAGCTCCCCGAGCTGTGCGCGCACGGCGTCGACCTCCCGGCGGGCGAGGCGGTCGTCGAGCGGGGCGAGCACGACGAAGTTGACGATGACGCCGAGGGCGATGCTCACGCCGGTGCAGATGACGCGGTCGAGCAGGGCCACCCCGAGGGCCGCCGGCGACTGCCCCACGAACTCGACGGCCAGGTAGGCGAGCACGATGCCGGCGAGCGACGCGAGCACGACCTGGCCGCCCCGGGTGAAGGAGCGGTAGACCGTGGCGTGCACGGTGAGCATCGCCGTCCACGGAGCCATGAACGACTCGGTCAACCCGAGCAGGTGCGCTGCGACGTACCACGCGAGCACGGCAGCGAGCACGGCGTTGAGGATCTGGACGAGGTCGGAGCGGGTGCGCGGGGAGCGCAGGGGCGGGACGAGCGAGGTGGCACGCGCGCGGGCGCGGTCGCGCCACTCGTCACGAGGGACGGTGACGTCGGTTGCGGGCATTGCTCTCCCTTCGGCCAGCGTCCACCTACCCGACGCGGCAGGTCCCATGCCGCCCCCGGGGCGTTGACGGCGTGGCGGAGGCCAGGGGTTTTGTCGAAGCACCCCGGGGGTAGTCCGGCGGCATGAAGGCACTCGTCCTGAACTGCACCCTCAAGGCCTCTCCGGAGCCGTCGAACACGCAGGCGCTCGCCGACGTGGTGATCTCGGCGCTGGAGGAGCATGGCGTGGACGTGGGCGTCCACCGGGTCGTCGACCACTCCATCCCGTACGGCGTGTCGACGGACATGGGCAGCGGGGACGAGTGGCCGGCGATCCATGCCGAGGTCGTCGCCAGCGACATCCTCGTCATCGCGACACCCACGTGGCTCGGCCAGCCGTCGAGTGTGTCCAAGGTGGTGCTCGAGCGTCTCGACGCGATGATCTCCGAGACCCACGACGACGGCACCCCGGTGGCCTACAACAAGGTCGCCGGTGTCGTCGTCACCGGCAACGAGGACGGCGCGCACCACGTCATCGCCGAGGTGGCCGGGGCGCTCGGTGACATCGGCTTCACCGTGCCCGGTCAGGCGTGGACCTACTGGAACATGGGTCCCGGACCCGGTCCTTCGTACACCGAGACCGACCACAAGCACGACTGGTCGGCGAAGACCGGCCGCACGATGGCCTCGAACCTCGTGGCGGTCGCCCGGGCGCTGCGCGTGCAGCCCATCCCCGCCCCGCCCGGCTGACGGCCGCGGGGACGCCGTCAGGAGCTGCGCAGCGTGATGCCGTCGACGACCCCTTGGGCCACGTCGTGCAGCTTGGTGTTGGTGTCGTTGGAGTGGCGACGCAGCACCTCGAAGGCCCGACCCATCGTCAGGCCGTAGCGCTCCATGAGGATGCCCTGCGCGGCCCCGATGAGCAGACGATTGCCCAGGGCGCTGCGCAGCCCGGAGATCTCCCGGGCCTGCAGCAGGGCGACCGAGGCCAGACGGGCGTAGACGACCGACTCCTCGAGGGCGTCGTCGTCGAAGCCATCGACCCGTGACGAGTACATGTTGAGGCAGGCGAGGTACGGATCCTCGATCGCCAGCCGCACGCTGAGCGACGAGCGGACGCCCTGCTCGGCGGCGCCCGAGCTCCACCGGGGCCAGCGCTGGTCGGTGTCCGTGTCCGGCACGGAGGCGATCTCGTGCTCCCTGACCACCGACAGGCAGGGGCCCTCGTCGAGGTCGAACTGCAGGTCGTCGACGGCCCTGGCCCGCGGATCGGTGGTGGCCGCGACCTGCACGGTCTTGCGGTCGCGCACGAAGACGCTGCACATGTCGCACCCGGGCACGTTGGCGACCGCCTGGTCGACGACCTGCTGCAGGGTGTAGCTCTCGTCCGGCTCCGTCGACAGCTGTTCGACGATGTGCGCCAGGTCGGCATCCTTCACGCGCTCACGACTCCTCTGGTGGTGCGGACATGCTCCATCATGGCGTCATACCCGCTCCGGTCGGGAGGATGCCTATCCCTCGGACCAGTGGCGGCGCTGACGCAGCTCCTCGGGTGCGGTCAGGCCCCGGCCCGGACGGACCGCAGGTGCCGAGCGGAGCGCCGCACGCGAGGTCGGGACGAGCAGACGCCCGGTGACCTCGATCGACATCCGCAACGGGATGGCGCGATGACGGGGGAGCGGGCCGACCAGTCGCACGACGAGCCAGTCCGGGGGGCCGCCCCGTGCGTCCGCGAGGACGTCGCTGACGCGCCCGAGCAGGGTCCCGTCGGCCGCGTGCACCTCGCGGCCGAGGTAGCGCTCCAAGGCTTCACACGTCTTCCGGTCACGCGTGGTCACGGCTGAGCTCACCCCCTGTCTCGGTTCGGCTGCAGGCCAGATCGTCACTGTCGCCCCTACCCTCACGGGCAAGCGGGCATGCCCCGCTCGGCGCAGGTGATGCGCCGATGTGTTGCGTGTCGTCCGACGCGGTGGTTGGCTTGGGGTGCACGACGTCGGCTCGAGACCGTGGCTGGCCCATTGCTCCATGAGAGTGAGGCCGCCGCATGTCCATCACCCACACCGGTACCGAAGAATCCACCGGATCGTACGGGGAGCGTGACCGTCGGACCACCGATCTGCTGGCCCAGGCACGCGCCGAGTCCGACCCCGCCCATGCCGCACGGCTGCGCGAGCGCGCCGTCATGGCCAACGAGGGCCTCGCCGTCGGTCTGGCCACCCGCTTCGCCGGCCGGGGCATCGACCTCGACGACCTCGTCCAGGTCGCGATGCTCGGCCTGGTCCTCGCCGCCCGGCGCTACGACCCCGAGAGGGGCAGTGGCTTCAGCGCCTTCGCCGCCCCGACGATCACCGGGGAGCTCAAGCGCCACTTCCGCGACCACGGGTGGGCGGTGCGTCCGCCGCGCGGTCTGCAGGAGATGCACCACCGCGTGCGGGAGACCACCACCAGCCTGCAGCAGCGCCTGAAACGCGACCCGTCGGTGGACGAGATCGCCGAGGAGGGTGGCGTCACGCCGGAGGACGTCCGCCGGGCCCGCGCGGCCGGAGACCGGTACCGCTCGACCTCGCTGGACCAGCCCGTCCACGACGACGCCGCGGCGACGCTCGGCGACACCCTCGACGACGGGCGGGAGGACCCCTTCGACCGGTCGGTCACGCTCATCTCGCTGCGCGCCGCGATGGCCGACCTCGACGAGCGCGACCGCCGCATCATCAGCCTGCGCTTCGGGCAGGACCTCACCCAGCGGCAGATCGGGGAGCGCATCGGCGTCAGCCAGATGCAGGTCTCGCGGCTCATCACTGGGATCTGCCAGCGACTGCGCACACGCCTCGAGGGCTGACCCGGCTTGACCGTGCGACGCCGCGTGCATCCCCGCGACAACGGGGGGTAGGGGAGCGGCATGGATCGTGGCGACGTCGTCGAGGAGGTGCCCACGGCGCGCGTGGCGCTCCCCACGCGGTGGCAGGAGCGCGAGGCTCTCCTCAGGCGCGTCGGCGTCGGTGTGCTGTGCCTCGTCCTCATCGCCGCTGCAGCGGGACTCTTCGGCCCCGGGGACCGGGACGAGGACGGCCGGAGCCGGGGACCTGACGGTCACCTACCCGACCGTTACCCGCCCGGGCCTCGACAGCAGGATCGTGGTCACCATCCCGCCGGGTCGCGACTCGTCTCGGCACGTCGTCCGGATCGACCGGACCGTCCTCGACGACCTGGGCATCGAGACCTTCCACCCGCAGCCGTCGGCGACCCGTCGCCGGGGAGGCCAGGTCGAGCTGGAGTTCGAAGGAGCGGGCTCCCGGGCGACGAGGGTCAGCCTCGACGGCCGCGTCCCGACCCAGCTGGGTGCAGGCGCTCGGGACGGGGACATCTCCGCCGTCGTCGACGGCGACGTCCAGACCGTCTCGACACGGACGTGGGTGCTGCCGTGACGACGATCCTCGGCGCGGCCGCCGTCTTCCTCGTCCTGATGGTCGTCCTGCGCGTCATGGGCAAGCGCGAGCTGTCCCAGATGACCGCCTTCGAGCTCGTCATGCTCTTCGTCATCGGGGACATCGTCGGAGAGTCGGTGGTCGCCGAGGACACCTCGCTCGTCGGGGCCCTCATCGCGACCGCGACCTTTGCCGTCCTCACCGTCCTCTTCTCCTGGATCAGCTATCGGTGGGCGCCCGCCCGACCGGTGGTCGACGGGGTGCCGTGCATCGTCCTCATCGACGGCGCGCCGGACGAGCGGGTGATGCGACGCGAGCGGGTCACCGTCGACGACCTGGCCGATGCGGCACGCGCGCAGGGGATCAAGGACCTCGCCGAGATCAGGCTGGGACTGCTCGAGCCCAACGGGTCCTTTTCTTTCTTCGAGCGGTCAGGGCGATGACCCTTGCGGCCTCACCACTGCCAGGTGAAGCCGAAGGCGCCCGGGCCCGCGTCCTCCAGGACGATCGACGCGCGGCGGTCGTCGTCGAGGGTCACGGCCTCACCCAGGACCAGCTGTCCTCCGGGTGGGCACTCGACCCGCGTGATCGCGGCCGGCGCCACCTCGAACTCCACCGACACGACGACCGACCGGGCCGTGTGCGGCGGACCCCAGACGAAGCCGTCGCTGTCGCCCAGGTCGGCGTCCGGTGCCACCTCGTCGATGATCTGGTACGCGTAGGCGTGCATCTCCCCCTTCGCCAGACGGCGGGGGAGACCCACCTCGAAGACGACGACATTGCTGTCGGGGAAGTCCTGTCGGCCCAGCAGGGAGCACCCGAGCAGCGGGACGAAGCGCATGTCCGCCGCGCACGTCGTCTCGTCGCCGCCCTGGACGCTGAAGACCCGCTCGAGGCCGTCCTCGACGGCGGCGATGGAGGTCTGGCACCCGGTGCGGGTGATGCGGCGGTTGGCCGCGACGCTCGTGCGCCACACCTGGCTGATGACGCGGTAGGTGCCCAGCGAGCGGCGGGTCAGGGCGTCGATCTGCTCGAGCTCGCTGAGCCCGGGGTCGAGGAGCTCCTCGAAGGTGATGAGCCGCTCGGTCGCCCAGGCGTGCATGAACTCGGTCTGCTCCTGGGGCGTGAGCTCGAGCGCGACGGCGATCTGCTGCAGCGTGGCGATGTGTGGCGTGAGGATCTCGCCGCGCTCGAGGCCGCGGATCGTGCGCACGCTCACCCCGGAACGCTCGCTGAGGTCGCCCTGGGTCAGACCCTCCTCGCGGCGGACCCGACGCAGCCACGCGCCTCCCCGTGCTGCACGACTCATCCCCCCAGAGTGCATCAGAGTCGGCTCCGGCGCGCGGGCGCGCGCCTCCACGGCGTGCCGAAGGGGGCCGCTGCCGACCTCGGCAGCGGCCCCCTTCGATCGTCTCCCCGGAGCGATGTACTGGTGCGTACCCAACGGTAGGTCTGTGGCCGCGGTGGACTCCAGTGATGGCGGCAAGGTTGCCGCTGGATTGCCGCTTGTGCGGACCGCCACGGGGTAGGAGGGCCATGCCTACTGTGGAGCGCATGGCGCACCCCCTGATGTTCGACGACGACGATCCCCTGCTGGCGCGCGTCCGCGGGCTGGCCCTCGCCCTGCCCGGCAGCGACGAAAAGGTCAGCCACGGGCACCCCGCCTTCTTCACGACCAAGGTCTTCGCCTACTACGGCGGCTCGATCAAGGTCGACGGGCAGTACGAGCAGCACACCACCTCGCTCGTCGTCCAGCCGGACGAGGAGGAGGCCCGGGCGCTCCTGCAGGACCCCCGCTGCTACCGGCCGGCCTACCTCGGGCCGAGCGGGTGGGTCGGTCTCGACCTCGACGACGGCACCGACTGGGACGAGGTCGCCGAGCTGCTCGAGATCTCCTACCGGCGCACCGCCGGCACGCGGCTCGTCGCCCGCCTCGACGCGGAGCGCGGAGCCGACTGACCCGCCGCCTATCCTCGTCGCGTGGAGTTCGCGCGCTTCGGGTCGACGACGTGGTGGGACCCGGTCGAGGTCAGCCACGATCCGGCCGACCTCGAGCGTGGCCGGTGGGCCGTCGTCGTGACCTTCGAGGGCGAGCTGACCGCCGTGCGCTTCGCGCGTCGGGACGAAGGGGGGAGCGCCCCCGGTGACGCGGCCTGCTGGCCGGCGGTCACGGACTGGAGCCCGTCGCTCGACCGAGCCGCCTACGTCGCAGGGGTCGAGGAGGTCCGCCGCCGCATCGCGGCCGGCACGGTCTACCAGGTCAACCTCACGACGGTGCTCTCGGCGCCGCTGCCCGACGACGCCCGCCTGCCCGATCTCGCCGCGCGGCTCGCGGCAGGCAACCCCGCCCCCTTCGCCGGGGTCGTGCACGTGCCCTCCGCCGGCGTCGACGTCGTCACGGCCTCGCCCGAGCGCTACCTGACCCGCACGGGGGACCGGCTCGTGTCGAGCCCGATCAAGGGGACCGCGCCCACGGTCGAGCAGATGCTCACCAAGGACGTCGCGGAGAACGTCATGATCGTCGATCTCGTCCGCAATGACCTGCAGCACGTGTGTGCGCCCGGCAGCGTCGTCGTCGAGCGACTCTGCGGGCCGGAGGCGCACCCCGGGCTGGTCCACCTCGTGAGTGACGTCGCGGGCACCCTGCGGCAGGGGACGACGTGGGCGCAGGTGCTCGGGGCGAGCTTCCCGCCCGGGTCGGTGAGCGGGGCCCCGAAGTCGAGCGCGCTCACCGCCATCGCCGACATCGAGCCGGTGACGCGCGGTCCCTACTGCGGTGCGGTGGGCTGGGTCGACGCCGATCATCCTGACGGTCCACGCGGGGAACTCGCCGTGGGGATCCGCACGTTCTGGACTGCGACGGACCCCGACGGGGTGCGTCGGCTGCGCTTCGGCACCGGGGCGGGCATCACATGGGCATCCGACCCGGAGGGGGAGTGGCGTGAGTGCGAGCTCAAGGCCCGTGTCCTCGTCGGGCTGGCATCTGGAAGAGTGGTGACATGAGCAACGAGGTACGCGCCTGGGTCGACGGGGCGCTCGTCGCGGCGGACCAGCCGGCGCTGGCCGCCCTCGACCACGGGGTCACCGTGGGCGACGGCGCCTTCGAGACGTGCAAGATCGTCGACGGGCAGGTCTTCGCGGCTGACCGGCACTACGCCCGCCTCGACCGCACCCTCGCCGGGCTGGGCCTGCCGCCCGCCGACCGCGGGGTCATCGAGAAGGGTGTCGCCGCGGTCCTCGGGGCCGGCCCCACGATCGGTTTCGGCCGGCTGCGCTACACGGTCACCGCGGGTCTGGGGCCGCTCGGTTCCGACCGGGGCGACAGCGGCATGACCTACATCGTCACCGCGGCGGAGGTTCCCCCCTTCGCCCCCAGCGTGGCGGTGGCCACCGTGCCGTGGACGCGCAACGAGCGCGCCGCGACGGCGGGGCTGAAGACGACCTCCTACGCCGACAACGTCATCGCGCTCGCGCACGCCAAGGCCCAGGGCGCGTCGGAGGCGATCTTCGGCAACAACCGCGGCGAGCTGTGCGAGGCGACCGGCAGCAACATCTTCGTCGTCGTCGACGGCGTGGTGCGCACACCCGCGCTGAGCAGCGCCCCGCTGGCCGGCATCACCCGTGAGCTGACCATCGAATGGGCCCGCGCCGCCGGCATCGAGGTCGTCGAGGAGGCCCTGCCGATGTCCGTCCTCGAGACGTGCGACGAGGTCTTCCTCACCGGCACCACCCGCGACGTGCACCCGGTCCACCGGGTCGACGAGCGTGAGCTGCCGGCGCCCGGCCCCGTGACCACCCGCGTCCAGCAGGCCTGGGCCGCGGCGTCCGCGACCGAGATCAACCCCTGACCGGAGTGGAGACCATGGCGGGGGACGTGGACACGACCAGCGAGACGGCTGGTCAGGGCAAGGACGCATCGGGGGCCCGACGGGCCTACCGTGACGTGCGCCGCGAGCAGCACGCGATCGTGCGTCAGGAGCTGCTGGACCGCTTCGGCGAGGACGGCCGGATCGACGCGCACGAGGACCCGATCCGCTGGCGACGGGCGCTGCGCACCCATCCGGTCATCGGGCCGGTCTACCGGGTCGTCATCGCGACGCTCGGCCTGCTGCTCATCATCGCCGGCATCCCGATGGTCCCGCTCGTGGGGCCGGGGTGGGCGGTGATCTTCGTCGGCCTCTTCCTGTGGAGCACGGAGTTCATCTGGGCCCGTCGCGTGACGCAGTTCGTCATGGCCGAGGTCAAGGCCTTCGAGCAGTACACGCGCGCCCTGCCGTGGAAGGCGAAGATCCCGATGCTGCTGCTCTCGGCGGCCTTCGGCTGGTTCTGCTTCTACCTCGCGCTGC
Organism: Janibacter sp. FSL W8-0316; assembly: GCF_038004165.1. Lineage (NCBI taxonomy): Bacteria > Bacillati > Actinomycetota > Actinomycetes > Micrococcales > Intrasporangiaceae > Janibacter > Janibacter sp. FSL W8-0316. Next base: position 358,180 of record NZ_JBBOQX010000001.1, read on the forward strand.
TCATCACGGGCGTCCCCGGATGGCTGCCCCAGCAGGTGCTCGACCTGCTGCTGCAGGTCCCGGGGCTGCACCTGGCCTGACGTCGCTGCCGAGGAGGCCGCCCGCGGCCGTCTCGAAGGGGCGACACGCCGCGGGACCGATTGGCACCGAAGGGAGCCCGCCGGGTACTCTGCTCAGGTTGCCCGGCCGGGACGCTGGCCCGGGGAGCACCACGGACGTATAGCTCAGTTGGTTAGAGCGTTCGCTTCACACGCGAAAGGTCAGGGGTTCGAGTCCCTTTACGTCCACCAGAAGGTCGTTGTTCAAACCAGCGACATCACCGGTTTGAGTTCCAGACTTCGCCTTCCGTCCTTGGTGGCGGAGGGCGAGGGTCTGGACGTCCGGGTTGAGGAACACGTTGAACGGCACGCCGGGTTCGCCGTCGATGGTGTCGTCGTCGGTGACGATGAGCTTGTCGAAGAAGGCTTGGTTGGCGATCCGGCGTAGCGAGTCGTCGATGCTCATGTAGATGGCGTGCATGTCGCTGGCGAGGGCGAGGCAGTCGTCCAGGTGCGTCTTGGCCTGCTCGTACTCGATGTCGCCGGCGTTGATCTGTGCGTCGAGGAACGCGAGCCGGCGCGCGATGCGGTCCTGCTCTGTGGCGAGGAGGTCGAGGGGGACGGCGCCGGCGTAGTGGGCCTGCATGAGCTTGGTCCGTTCGTCGCGCAACGCATCGCGTTCGGCCTTGTACCCCTGGGCCTCTTGCTTGGCGACCTGGTGGAGACGGTCGAACTCGCTGGTGACCAGCTCACGCAGCGCGGGCAGGACGTGTTCGGGTATCTCCACGCGCCGGTAGTGGTCCTCGACGGCGGCTTCGATGTCGGGCACGAACATGGACTTGCGTTCGCAGTTGGTGCGTTTGGCGTGCCGTCCGGTGCACATGAAGTAGGGGTAGATCACGCCGCGGCGGCTCTTGGCGTTGGTCAACGTCAAGCGTGATCCTGTCGCGTCTCAAACTTCTTGGCAGACCGGTTATGAGGGCATGATCGGCGTGACCGAGGAGGAGATGGCCTATGGGTCGACCACCTGTGATCCCGGCGGAGAAGAAGACCAGGATCGTGCTGAGTGTCCTGGCGGGCGAGATGAGCATCGCCGAAGCGGCGCGCAAGGAGAAGGTCTCCGAGCAGTCGATCGGCCGCTGGAAGGCTGAGTTCCTGGAGGCGGGACGAACCGCGCTGGCCTCTGGCCGGACCGGTCCCTCGACCCGGGAGGAGCAGCTGGAGGCGGAGATCGCCGAGCTGACCACCGCATTGGGTGAGGCCCATCTTGAGGCGCGGGTGTGGAAGAAGAGCGCTGAGGGCCGCCTGGGCCCTTCGAGGACCTCGAGGTAATCCGTACCGAGGCGGGGATGCCGACCACGAGGTTCTGCGCACTGGTCGGCATCCCCGAACGGACCTACCGTCGCTGGCAGGCACACGCCCGCGCCGGGCGCCCCGCCAAGGGGCCCTGGCCGCAGCCGGCCCGCGAGGCATCCCGGGAGGTGATCACAGGCCTGGCGGCCAAGCACGCCGCGTGGGGGCACCGCAAGATCTGGGCCATGGCCCGCCACGGCGGCCACCGGGTGTCGATGTCGACCACGGCGCGGATCCTGGACGACGCCGGGTTGTTGCTGAAGGCGGACTACCAGCGGGAACGTCGTGACCTCGCCCAGCAGCGCAAGGCCGCGTTCGCCAAGACCCCGACGGGTCCGAACATGGTCTGGCAGTTCGACTTCTCCGAGTACGAGACCGCCAAGGGCGGGACCTGGCGGGTCGCGGGGATCGCGGACTACTGGTCCAAGTACGAGTTCGGGTGGCACTGGTCACCGACCGCGAACAAGCACGACGCGGTCGCCGCGGTCGAGCTCGCGCTGGCGGAGGCGGCCTCGATGCTGCCTGAGGGGCTGGACCTGCTGGAGTACCTCACCGACCCCGTCACCGGGGAGGTCGTGCCCATCACGTTGGTGACCGACAACGGTGGCCCGTTCCGCTCAGCCACCTTCGCGGCCCTGATCGAGAACACCCCAGAGCTGGACCATGTCCGCACCCGGGTCAGGACTCCTGGGCAGAACGGGGTGCGCGAGCGGGCGTTCCAGTCGCTGAAGTACGAGCGGCTCTACAGGGAGCAGATCGACGACATCCACGACCTGATCGAGCACGGAGAGGACTTCCGCGCCGAGTTCAACACCGTCCGGCCCCACGAAGCACTCTCCTGGAACCGGCCCCGGGACGTGCACCTGGGCCTGGCCGACCCCGGCACACCCAACTTTCCCGAGGGCGAAAACCTGCCACTTCCTTGACACGGGACAATCCGCACTGGCCGCAGTAGAGGCTGCCTTTGAGGTAGTGGTCGTGGCTCTGGGTCTTCTCTCCGGAGGTCTGGTGGGCGGTGAGCACTGCCTGGACGCGGTACCAGACCTCGGGGGCGACGAGGGGTTCGTGCAGGCCGTCGTAGCTGGCGCCACGGAAGCGGACGCTGCCCTTGTAGTAGGGGTTGGTGAGCATCTTGTGGATGGTGGAGAGCACCGGTGGCTTGGACGGCCGCTTCGGGGTCGGCACGGTGGTCAGGCCCCGGTCGATCAACTCCTCGCGCAGGCTGATGGTGGAGTGGTTGCCGGTGGCGTACGCCTCGAACGCCCACTTGACCAGCGGTGCTCGGTCGGGGTCGATCTCGACGGTGCGGACCTCGCGGCCGAGTTCGTCACGGCGGGTGACGTTGAGGTAGCCCATCGGGGCCTTGCCGTTGGTGCCGCCGCCTTGGGCCTTCTGGTTCATGCCCTTGGAGACCTCGCTGGCGAGGTTGCGGGAGTAGAACTCGGCGATGGTGGACATGATGCCGTGCAGCAGCATCCCCGAGGGGGTCTCGTCGATGTTCTCGGTCGCGGAGACGAGCATGACCCCGGCCTCTTTGAGGGCGAGGTGGATGGTCACGTCGTCGGCCCGGTTGCGGGCGAGCCGGTCGACCTTGTGGACGATGCAGTAGGCGACCTGGTGGGTCTTGACGTACTCGATCATCCGCATCAGCTCAGGCCGGTCGACCTTGCGTGCGGACTCGCCGGCGTCGACGAATTCGTCGGTGATGATCGCGTTCAGTTCGCGGGCCTTGCGTAGGTTCGCCTCGCGCTGCGCGGGGATCGAGAACCCCCCGTCCCGGCCGCCTTTGGAGGCCTGCTCCTTGGTGGAGACGCGCAAGTAAGAGACCGCGAGGGTGGTGGTCTCGCCGATGCGGTCGAGCGCGGTGGCGGCGGGTGGCTGCTGCGTCGTGGTCGTGGTGGTCATGGGTCGTGTTTCCTTCCCCAGTGAGTTGGGGCCAGCACGAGCGGACGCGGGACCGCTGGTGCGGTGCGACTCGTAACGGGGAAACACGACCCGGCGGCTCCGAGGGAGCGAGCCGGGTAAGCCACGAAGGCCAAACAGGACTGCGCACCACGACCGAACCCGTGGAGGTTCAGTCCTTGGCTTCTTGCTGCTCCAATTCTACCCCGGCACTCCGACAGGCGCCGGAATCTGGCGGCATGCGGTCTGGCGCGGGGTTGGAGCGGTCCTGTTCGGCTCGGGCGCGAGCCATGCCGATGAACAATCGGGCGAGCTTGTGCAAGTCAGGACTCTCACGCAGCTCAGCCTCGATGCGGTAGTCGCGCATCCGGTCGGGCAGCCGTTCGTCGCGGTTGAGCGCGGTCATGAGAGCCCTCCGGTGTGTTCACCGAGGGTGCGGAAGAACGCCTCCTCGGCCTCGCGGCGGGCCTCGACCTGCTCGAACACGAACTGCACGAAGTCCTCCCCACGGTCGGCGATAAACACGTCCTCCACAGGTGGGGCCGGTTCCTCGCCGGGCCACGTGGTCTGCCTGGTGGGCCGGTCGCGGTCCAGCCGGGTGCCGGAGGCCGCGACCCATTCGCGGAGCCGGTTCCGGGCGTCGGTGAAGTCTCGATGCCAGCCGAACGGCGCGGACCCGGCCTGCTCGGGGTCGTAGGCGCCCAGCCAGTGCAGATGCAGGGCCGACAGCTCCCACACGAGTTCGGGATGGCGGTGCCAGAACGGCGGCACCACACTGGCGGGCAGCCCGTAAGTGCGGCGCAGCCACGCCACCCAGTCGTTGAGCGCGAGCCACTCGACTTCCAGATCGTCGGCGGACAGCAGGTTCCAGTTCACCGGGTGCGGCGGCTCGGCCACGTCATCCGCTGCGGTGTCGGGCTCATCGTCCGGGTCGAAGTGGTCGGGCTCGTCAGGCTCGGGCGTGTACTCATCCATCGTGGTCAGCCCTTCCGGTCACATGCTCACGGCCGGAGCCGACTGGGCGGTGGCGCGCGCGGGCGCGGCGAATGCGGCCGCGTCACGCTCAGGCGCAGTGCGTCGGGGGGTGCGGTCGACGTCGTAGCGGGTGCGGGCCATGTCGTGCCCGAGCCGGCGGGCGACGAACTCCTCACCCTCCATGTTCTGCCCGTCGCGCTGATAGCTGTACTCGCGGACATAGCCTTCGGCGATGATCTTGTCGCCTTTGGCGAGCCGTTCGTGGCCCTGCTCGGCGGCGGCCTTGAACGCGACCAGGTTGTGGAAGGTGGTCTCCAACTGCGTGAACGACCCGTCCTGCTCCTGCCGGTAGTGCTCCTTGCCGACCTTCATGAACAGCCGGGCATCACCGTTCTCGGTTCGGGTGAGCTGCGGGTCGGACGCCACGAACCCCGAGAACGACTGCTGAGTCTGGATGGCCATTGGACTCTCCTCCTGGCACTCACGCGACCCCGCCGATCAGGGCCGCTCATGTCAGGCAGGTGCACGACCGGCTCCCCGCGTCAGGTGGCCGCCGGGCGCCGCAGCAGTGCCTCGATGGCGGAGCGGTCCAGGCCGAGCTGGGTGGCGTCGGGGCGGGTGGTCCAGGCGCGTAGGTCGGTCACGATCGGCGGCGCACTACGGAGCAGGGTGATGCCCGTGCCGAACGGCAAGGTGCGGATGCGGTCGGGCGGCAGGATCGGCACCCGGCGCACGGAGCGCTGGTTCGACCTGGTGCCTTGATCGCCGAGGGTTACGGAGTCGGTGTATTCGTCGCGTTCGCCGATGAGGGAGGAGAGGTCTTGGAGGTCGCGTGAGTTGGAGGCGCCGCCGAGGATGATCTTGACGATGCTGGCGTCCCAGATGGCGCCGGCGGCGTTGTCGCCCCACTTCTCACGTGCTTGGGCGAGGGACTGGAGCACCGGCAGGCAGGTGATGCCGGTGCCGCCGCCTTCGGCCATCAGCGTCGGCAGCGAGGGCAACGGTGAGAGGTTGCCGATCTCATCCAGGGCGAGCAGGAGTGGCGGGTCGAGCCGGGCGCCGGGTGAGCGGGCGGCGAGACGGCGGGCGGCTTCGACGAGGTCCTCCACGAACGCCGCCACCAGGGCCGCGGACGCGCCGGCCCCGGCGCCCGTGGCGAGGAGGTAGAGGGTGCCGCGTTGGGTGAGGAAGGCTTCGGGGTCGAAGTCCTCACCAGCTCGTGGGGTGACGGCGTCCAGGACGCGCGGGTCAGCCAGGGCGGAGAGGGCGAGGGAGACGCCTTGCCAGATGGAGTCGCGCGTCTTGGGGTCGGAGTCGATCATCGCCCCGAGGGAGTCGGCCCACCCTGTGGCGGCGTTGGGGTGGTTGGTGAGGACGGCGACGGCTTCGGCGGCGATGGAGGGGTCCAGCGTCCATCGGAACAGCTCGGCCGGTGGCCGGTGGTCGAGGGCGGCGGCGTGCAGTAGCGCTTGGAGTGCGGTGCGGGTCTTGCCTTCCCAGAACCCGCCGGACTCGACGCCGCCGGAGGATAGGCCGGTGGCTGAGGCGAGGCCGGTGGCGCGGATCATCGCCGTCAGCGGGTCTTCGCAGCCGCGGACTGGGGACCAGCGCAGTCCGGAGGGGACGCCTTCGGCGAGGTGCTGGGGATCGAACACCCCCACCGGCCGACCGTCGTGCTCACGGGCGCGGAGGGTGGCGGTGAGGTTGTCCGGCCGCGTCGAGGTGGTGACCACGGCGCCGGGCGCGTCCAGGATGGCGTTGATCACCACGTGGAGCCCTTTCCCGGAGCGGGGCGGCCCGAGCAGCAGGATCGAGTCCTCCACCGACGCCCAGACCTGTTTGCCGTGGCTGGCGCCGAGTAGATAGCCCACATCCGCCGGTGCGGGAGCCTCCAGGGAGGGGCGCAGTGTGCCGGCGCGGCCCAGCAGCGCCTTCCCGGAGGCGGTGGTGGCGACCTCATGCCCGGTGGCGGTGCCGGCGAGGCGGCGGGGGTCGGTCTCGGTCTTGCGGGTGTGGCGGCGCAGCCGCCCCCACACCCACCCGCCACCGACGCACAGCCCCGCGAGCAGGACGGCGGTGACGATCCAGTAGACGACGGGGTTCAGCCCGGCGGCGTCGAGCGCGGCGGCGGGGTCGGCGGAGTTGAACAGCACCCCGAGCCCGGACGCCGGTCCCGCGGCGGGTTGGGCGGTGCCGGTGAGGAACGCCGCCACGCTGCCGGCGGCGCGCAGGACGAGCGCGACACCGAACATGCCGACCAGGCCGATCAGAGCGGCGTTGGTCAGCTCGTCCCCGAACGAGCTGGCCTGCCGACCCTGCGGGCCGCTCACGGCACCCGCCTGACCACGATGGTGCCGGAGATGCGCCCGTAGAGGACAACCTCGCCGGGACCCTCGGGCGGTACGGAGTCAAGCTGGTGCTTGTCGAGCAGGGCGCGCGCCGCCCCGGTGCCGGTGGCGTCGGTGCGGGAGACGATCACCGCGACGGCGATGTCTTCGCCGGGCACGAACCCCTCCCCGGTGACCTCGACCAACACCGGCGGCTGCTTGGTGCGGCGTGCGCGCCGTGTGCCCGGCATGGCCGGATCGTCGTCGGTTGGCTGGGGTGGGGTGGGTTTGCGGGCGCGGATGAGGTCGGTGAACACGGTCCCGTCGACCTCGCGGACCTCGATCCGCACGGCGATGGTGCGGTCCTTGGTCACCGCGTCCAGCAGCGGACCGAAGGTGCCCCGCGTCCACTCCGAACCCGCCGCCGGTGGCGGGAACGCGGTCCCGTCGACGGTGACGTCCAGGGCGCCGCTCTCGGTGACGGCGATGACGACGTGGGGCAGCACTACCGGTGTCTCGTCGGGCTGCTGGGACGTGGTGCGGTGCAGCGAGTTGCGGCCACTCATGACTGACCTGTCTCTACAGCCGCATCTTCGTTGCAGGAGTTCATGCCCATGAGGTGCGTCGCGCCCGCCCGGGCAGCGGGCAGGACTGCTCTCTGGAATCGCGAAAGAACATCACGATTCCTGACGGCTTCGAGGTAATCGTGATGAACGGTCGGGATTGCTGATGTGGCGGAGCGATGAGGCTCGCCGCGGTTCGCAGCATCAGGACCGCTCGCGGGCGGCAGCGGGCCGTCCGCTCGGCGACGAACACGGCGACCGGCGGTGCGATGACGCTAACTCTGGAGGAGGTAGCTGATCCCGTCGCGATAGCTGGTAGTCGGGAAGTCGGGGAATCGTGCCGTGAACTTCGATGAGTCGAAGATGTTGTCCTGCCGGTAGCGGGGCAGCAGCTCTTCGGCCTCCTTGACCGCCGGATTCACGAGACCGCCGATCCGGAACGCCCACTCGGGCACTGTGGTGAACGGGATCTTCCTGCCGATGACGTCGGAGGCGGTGTCGATCATTTCGCGGTAGGTGAGTCGGTCCGGGTCGACGGGGAGATGCCAGGTTTGCCCGTAGGCGTCGGGGGTGTTGCCGAGGAGGGCCATGGCGCGGCTGGCGTCGGGGGTCCAGATCAGGCTGCGCCGGGTGCGCGCGCTCAGCGGCACCAGCGGGCGCTTGCCACGTCTGATCCGGTCAAAGACCGCGGCGTTGGTCAGGCTCTGGGTCTTGCCGGGGCCGTAGAACTCAGGGGCGCGGCAGATCACCGCGTCGATCGTGCCGGCGGCCATCTCAGCGAGCAGAGTCGCGGCGATCTGCGCGCGCACGGTCGCCTTTCGGCCGACCGGCTCGAACGGCGTCTGCTCGGTCTGGGGCGTGGCGGTGCGCGGGTACATGTAGGTGTTGTCGAAGAAGACCAGTCGTGCGCCGTGGTTGCGGCAGGCGGCGGTCGTGTTGGCCATCATGGTCGGGAACCGCTGCTCCCACAGGCCTGCGTCCATCGGCAGACCCACAGTGAGATAGACGATGTCGCTTCCCGCCACCGCCCTGTCAGTGGCGTCGGCGTCCATCAGGTCGGCGGGCACGAGCTGATCGGTGTCGTGGACTGTGCGGGGGTTCCTGCTGACGAGGCGGATGTCGTCGGTGAAGCTCCGGCGCAGTTCACGGGTGAGCTCTTCGGCGATCTGCCCGCCTGATCCGAGCACGGTCTGCATGCGTTCCGCCCTTCCTGTCGATACCTCGGCGTGGTCGTTAGCGGTCGGCGAGGAGGGCGGCGACCTTGGTCGCGGTTGCCTTGGCCGAGCTGGGGTTCTGGCCGGTGACGAGGTTCCCGTCCACGACGGCGTTGGAGACGAACGGCAGCAGCGCCTTGGAGTAGCGCGCGCCGCGCTGTTGGATGCTTTCCTCGATGTTGTAGGGGACGAGCTTGTCTACCCGGGCCAGGATCTCCTCGCGCCAGGAGAAGCCGGTCAGGTCGCGGCCCGCGACCAAGAAGCTGCCGTCGGAGAGGGTCGTGTCCACGAGGCCGCAGTATCCGTGGCAGACCGCACCGACGATTCCGCCGCGCTCGAAGATCTCACGAGTGATCCGCTGCAGGCCCATACTGCCGGGGAAGTCGAACATCACCGCGTGACCGCCGGTGAAGTAGATCGCGTCATAGTCTGCGGAGTCGACCTGCTCGGGGCTGGCCGTGTCCTCCAGCATTGCCATCCGCGCCGGGTTCTCGCGCCATGCTCTGGCGGACTTGTCGTAGTTGGGCCGCTTGAGCGACCGCGGTTCCAGCGGCGACTTCCCACCGGCAGGGCTCACGATCATCTGCTCGAAGCCGCGCTCGGCGAAGATGTCGTAGGCGTGTGTCAACTCGGACAGCCACAGCCCGGTCGGATGCGAGGGGTCGATCTCATAGTGGTCGACATTGGTGACGACGAGCAGGACGCGCTTACTCATTGGGACGCTCGATTCTGGAGGAGGCGGTGGGTGGGAAGACGGCAGCGAGAGTTGATCGCACGCGCTCGTCGACAGCGGCAGGGTCGGTGGCGGGAAGTTTGCCGTCGAGGTGCAGGAACGCCAGCCCATGGGCGAGCGACCACCCCGCGGTCGCCAGAGCGACAGGGTCGGATTGCGGGAAGACCTCAGTCATCACCGCTTCGAGATAGCCATGCAGTGCGCGGGCTGCGCGCACCCGCTCGTCGTCCTGGTCGTCGCATTCCTGCCCGAACATGAGTCGGAACAACGCCGGCCTGCGCAGTGCGAAACGCACATACTCGACGGCGAGCTCACCGACCTCGGACGCGGAGGCCGGAGGCTTCTTGCCGGTGGTGAGATCGCTCATCAGCTCACGCAGCCCGTGAACCGCCAACGCCGACTCCAGCGCCTCCCGGTCGGCGAAGTGCCGATACGGAGCACCGGTGGACACGCCGGCCCGGCGGGCAGCCGCGCGCAGCGAGAGCGGCTCGCCGGCCTCCAACCCCTCCAGGGCGGCGCGCAGCAACGTCGCCCGCAGATCGCCGTGGTGATAGCCCACCCTCGCCGTGTCCGAACTCACCCATTGCTCCCGCCATCAAGTATGCACCGCTTACATTATCATCGCACAGGCCTCTATCGGCCGCGCTACCTCATCTCGGGTGGGTGCCGTTGCGCCAAATCGCGGCGGCACCCACACCCAGAGCGCAGGGCGGCGAGGCTGGATACGATGAAGCCACACAGGGTGCAAGTTCCACGAACATGCACCCCCGCAACCCTTCACCGCAGCTCGGGACCCGCACGTTCCCGCGATTCAGGCTTCAGAATTCCTGAACTTGCGGGGAATGCCCAGGTAGCGGGCATCGGTCCGGAACAGCTCCAGCTCGACGGGATGGAGCTGGTGCTGCGAAATGAAGCTTCTGGACTTGATCTTCCACAGCCCTTGGCCGACGCCGAGGGTGGGGAGAAGCTTCTGCTCGGTCCCGGTCAGCCCGAGCGCGGCGGCAGTCGGTCCGAGCTGGTCGGACTCCTGCCGGTAGACGATCCGAGTCTCGGCGTTCGCCAGGAGGGAGTTGGCGAGGGATCGCATCGCGGAGCCCTGATCGCCCACGTTGTCGAGGTCGGTGAGTTTGTGGAAGATCAGCATGTTCGCGATCCCGTAATGCCTCGCGAGCCGCCAGTGCGCGTCCATGCGCCTGAGCAGCGCGGGGTGGGACATCAGGCGCCAGGCTTCGTCGTAGATCACCCACCGTTGCCCGCCGGCCGGGTCCAGCAGCGCCGATTCCATCCACGCCGACGAACACGTCATCAGCACGCTGATGAGCGTGGAGTTCTCGGTGACGCGGGACAGGTCGAGGGAGATCATCGGCAGCGACGGGTCGAAGGCGACGGTGCTCGGCCCGTCGAAGAGTCCGCCGAGGTCCCCGGCAACGAGGCGGCGTAGGGCGTGGCCGACGAGCCGGCCGTCCTCGGCCAGGCGCCCGCCGTCGTGATCGTCGTGGGTGGGGGTGAGGATGTGGTCGACCACGGTGGGCAGGATCGGCACGTCGTTCTCCCGCACCGTCTGGGTCAGGGCGAGGTCGATCGCGGTGTGCTCCAGCGGCGTCAACCCGCGCGCGAGCACGGTCTCGGCGAGGGCGCCGATCAGGTCACGACGCCGGGACGAAACGGTGGAGGCCCATTGCTCGTCGGAAAGGCCGGAGGGCCGGTGGCCTTCGTCGAGCGGATTCAGCCTCGTGCGAAGTCCGTGGCCCAAGACAATCGCCCGGCCGCCGACCGCTTCGGCGACGGCGGTGTGCTCGCCCTTTGGGTCACCGGGCACGTAGACGCGGCGCCCGAACGGCAGCGACCGGGTGTAGAGGCTCTTGGCGAGGGAGGACTTGCCGGAGCCGACGATCCCGGCCAGGACGATGTTGGGCGCGGTGATGATCCCGCGGGCGTAGAGCACCCATGGGTCGTAGACGAATGATCCGCCGGAGTAGAGGTCTTGTCCGACGAACACGCCGTCGGAGCCGAGGCCACCTTCGGCGACGAACGGATAGGCCCCCGCCAATGTCGCGGACGTGTCCTGATGACGGGGCATCCGGAACCGCCCCGGCGACCTGAGCGCGGCCGGGCCAGGTTCCCCGGCGGCCGGCAGGTAGGTCGTCGCGCGCCGCTCCGCCTTCTCGGCTTCGGCCTTCGCTCGCGCCGCCTGTTTCTCCGTCTGGCGTTGTTCGGCTTGGAGGCGGACGGCGGCCTGTCGGCGTTGCTTTCGCAACCGGCGGCGTTCGGCGGCAGGGGCGACCAGGACGGAGGTGTGCAGCCGCTCGGGCTCGGTGCCGGTCACAGGGACAATCCCCGCCCGGCCGATCCACTCGCGCGGACGGGTCCGGTGAACCAGTCCTTGTCCGCGCCGAGGGCCGTCCGCTGCGGGGCGGACGCCTGCGCTGGCTCGGGTCCGGGCGGGGCGCCGATCCCGGCGATCGCCTCCCGTGCCGGCACCACGGCGGCATCGTCGAGAGCGTCGGCTGGTCGGGTGTGGTGCTCGCGGAGGAGGCTGACGTGTCCGGCGAAGGGGTTGTAGGTCAGGGTGTAGCCGTCTTCGCTGGTTATCACCCGGTCCAGAGCACCGGTCGGGGGCTCGTCGTAGACGTAGCCGTTCTCCAGCGCCGCCTGGGTGGTCTCGTCCCCGTAGTCCCAGCCTTTCAGGTGCTCGATGCCCGCAGGCGTGCCGTCCCGCTCGATCAGGTCCAGCACTTCGTCGGCTTCCTCGCCTTGCAGGAACACCACGCTGACCCACTGCCGCTCAGGCCGGGACGCCTCGGCTGGCGCCGTCCGTTCGGCGGGTTCGGCCAGCTCGGTGAGTTCGGTGAGGGCGTCGGTGTTGGTGCGGGCGGCCTCGGCCACCCATCCGGGGAACAGGCTCGCGTGCTCGGGCTCGCTCTTCGGGTTGTCGATGGCGTATTGGCGGGCTTCACCGGCGGCACTGAGGAAGGTGGCGAGGTCGCGGATCGCGTGATCGGGGTCGACGGGTTGGCCGGCGCCGGTGAACAGGTCCCGGCCCTCCAGCTCGTGCCCGGTGGTGGTGTCGGTGATCCGGTAGGCGTAGCGCTGATGCTCGCCCACCGGGGTGTCTGGCCAGACCGTCAGTCGCAGCGTCCCAGCGGTAACCATCGTGGGCACGGGGGCGTCATGATCGAGGCCGGTCTGTGGGGGTTCGGGGTGCCAGGCAATGCGCCCGGAGTGGGAGTACGCGGCGTTGAGGTGGTCGTGGGCCTGGTCGAGAAGGGTGCCGGCCTGGTGCAGCTCGTCGGCGGCGGCGAGCGCGGAGCGGTCCCCGGCCAGGTGGTCGCCGTCGTCGTGGTGTGCCCGGTCCTGGTGGCTGAGGTGGGTGGCGGCGAGTTGGTCGAGTACCTGCCGCAGCGATCGCATGGTCGCGGTGAGATCGCCGAACACGGTGTAGGTGTCGGCCGGGTCATCGAACACACGGGATGCGTGGGCGAGACCCCGCATCGCCTCGGATGCTTCGGCGGCATCGGCGAGCGGGTCGTGGAACGTGGGCATGACAGCCTCCCAGACGAGGGCGAGAACCCCCGCGATTCGGGGGCCACCGGTCAGGTGCACCCGCCCCACCGGAGCGCCGGAACAACCCGCGGCGGGCGGGTCAGATGCGGCGGCAGAGCGGGAGCGCGGCGGCGGTGAATGCCGCGGCCTGCTGGCCGACCAGGAGGCGGGTCTCGCAGGAGGCTTGGATGGCGGCCTGTTCGATCGCCGCCATGCCCGCGTCGAGTTCTTCCACGGTGGGGGCTGATACGGCGATGAGGCCGGTGTATCTGAGGACGCCGTGGCCGGCGGTGAGGTCGGCTTCCTGCTGGAGGACGTCGTGGTACTCCGCGGTCTGGCTCGCGTCCTCGATCTGCCCGATCTTGGCCCGCTGCGCCTGATCAGAGATGTGCTCGACCTTTTTCTTGCGGATGTCTCTGGCGGCCTGGTCGGAGCGCATCGGCGTGCACAGCAACGAGAAGCTGCGTTGGATGCCCGTGGAGAGCAGGACCGGGGACAGGAATCCCGGATAGACCAGAGACCTGGGCCATTCGGAGACCCACAGCACCGCGTGGTGGGCGGAGTCGGTGCGGATGCGACCCCAGGACTCGTTGACCGCGACCGGGCCGGCGGTCGCCAAGTCTTGGCCGAGCTGGCCGTGGCGTTCCAGGGTGGCGGCGATCGCCGGGTCATACGCGCTGCGGAGGATCACTGCGATCTGCCCCGGTGTCAGCCACCCCGAGGGCGACAGGTCCGCAGAGCGGAGCGCGGCGACCAGGGTGTTCATCTCCTGCCGGAGCACTGCGGCAGCGCCACGTAGGCCGCCGCCGGCGGTCCTGATCTGCCGCGCGCTGGCGTTCATGTCCAGCGCGAGCGACAGGGTGGTCGCGTGCCTCTCGCCGGCGGGACCGGCCCGGTCGATCAGCTCGGCGTACGTCTGTGCGGCCCAGGTGTCGTCGGCGGTGCCGTGGCTGGCCCACCACTCCGCGAGTCCGGTGCCGGAGTCCGGCAGCGTCCGTTCCAGCACCTGCAAGGTCGCGATGCGTCCGGACCGGCACACGGTGGCGAGGACGCGGCCCCAGGAGGTCACGCGGCGCTCCTGCTCGCCCGGATCGAGGAGCACGAACGCGGGGTGGGTGACCTCGCAGACCACGGTCAGCGTGCCGGCGGTGGGGTCGTGGATCATCCCCGCGTTCGTTTCGGGGTCGGTGTACTCCCGCAGTCTCGCCATGTCGCCGGGCAGCGCGAGTGTGCCCACTGGCCGGGGCTTGACGACTCGGCGCCGGTAGAGGAGTTGGCCGCCGGTGGTGCGCCAGAGCCACCAGCACGCGACCGGCAGCCACTCCACCGCCGGGCGCCCCGCCACCGGTATCCACGTCAGGCAGGCCGCTACGACCCAGACGGGTGCGGTGTAGGCGAGCAGGATGCCGCCCCCGGCGTACAGGGCACCGACGATGGAGAGGATGCCGATGGCGAGGGTGATGAGCTGCGCCAGTGACAACCCCAGCAGGATGCCGCGACGGGTGAGGCGGGAGAACTTCACCGGCACCAGCTCGCCCGACGACGCCGTGGGCTCGTTCTGCTTCGCAGGCATCGGCTACTCCTTTCCGGTCGGCTTCGGCGCCGGCGGCGGTGGCTGCTTCGGCGGACCCGACTCCGGCTGCGACGGCCCCGTCGAGGGACCCGCGGAGGGTGTCTTGGGAGCCGGAGTCGAGGGTGGTGGTGCCTGTGCGGGCGGTGGGGTGTTGCCGGTCTGGCCCGCGGAGTCGGCGGCGCTGTCACCTTGGTTGCCGAGGGCCTTGCCGGCCTTGGGGCCTGCCGTGGCGGTGTCCTTGGCGACCTTTGCTGCCACCACCGCGGCCGCTGCCGGACCGGCCGCCGCACCAGCCCCAGCGCCCGCGCCTGCTCCGCCACCAGCACCAGCACCTGCCCCGGCCGGGCTGCCGGCGCCGGCCGACCCGCTAGAGGACGCTGGTGCAGGGTTCTTCGGCTCCGGCGGCTTCTGCCCACTACCTCTGCCGCCTCCGTTGCCGCCGCCGTCGTCGTTGCCGTCAAGGACCTTCTTCGGCTCGTTTCCGCTGCCGCCGGGCTTGGAGGGAACCGGGACCGGCCGGTTGAGGGCGTTCTTGGCGTCCTGTTCGGAGCCGATGGCGTGGTACATGTCGAACCCGACGAACGCGATGAACTTGTACGTCAAGTAGGGCGCGAACGCGGCCATCGCCATCAGCACGATCCCCGCGATCGGATCGGCCACCGAGGCCAGGTCCCCGTCGATCGGCGCACTGACTTGGGTGATCGCGACGAGGAACATCACGACCAGGACGAGCTTGGAGCAGATCAGGGCGATGACGAACATCGCCCACTTGCTGATCCACCCCCGCGAGGCGTCCCAGGACGCCCCGGAGAACGCCAGCGGGGCGAACACGATCGCCACCAACAACAGCGCCTTCCTGACCAGCAGGGACAGCCAGACGATCGCGGCGGCCGCGATCGCCAGGCCGGCGAGGAAGATCGTGATGATCGCCCCGACCCCGGGGGCAGCGATGTTGATGCCGACCAGGCCGGCGGCGAGCAGGGCGATCTTGTCGCCCATCGACTCGGTGGTCTCCCCGGCGGCCTGGATGATCCCGACGCAGAGCTGGTCCACGATCTCCAGCAGCAGGGCGGTCAGGGTGATGACCACGAACGACCCGAGCACGCTCTTGGCGAGCCCGAGCGCGGCACGGGAGAGTGCGGTGGGGTCGCGTCGGATGAGGCCGGTGATGAGCTGGAGGCAGAAGAAGAGCAGCATCACGAACACCGCGATGCCAAACAGGATGTTGTAGACCGCCACATACTCCGGCGACGTGACGTCGACCAGGGTGGTGGTGTCGAACACGCTCCAGACGGCCTCGAACAGCCAGCCGGCTGCGGCGCCCATCGCGCCGGCGAGCCAGTCGAACGGCGCCGACACCAGGGAGGCGGCGGCTTCGCCGGCGGTGTCGCAGACGGTCGAGACGAGGGGGATATCGCACACACCCACCGCAGATCACTCCTCAGAAGTCGAGACGTTTGGTGGGTGGGTCAGACCTGCTGGCCGACGTTCCAGAAGAAATTGATGAGCGTCACCGACGCCCCACAGATCACCGCGGCGCCACAGCTCACGAGGACGCCGACCTTGCCTCTACCCGCGAGGTGGGGGTTGGAGGAGTTGGCGCCGAAGCCCCACACGATCGCGCTGATGATCAGGGCGAGGACGGAGAGGATGAGGCCGACCGTCATAACGGCGCCGACGATGGTGCGCAACTGCGCGATGCCGGGAAGGCCGTCACTGTTGGGGTCGATGTTGATGTCCATCGGCACCACGACGGGTGCGGCGAGGAGGACGGTGGCGAGGTCGAACACGATGGGCTCCTGACGGATGCGGACCCGCCAAGGGGCGGGGAACACGGACGGGGTTCACGCATCAGGTGCGCGCACACGTCCACGCACCGCGCCCGCCCGCCGAGAGGCCCGCGACAGACGGATGCCGCCCCCCGGGGCAGGGTGAGACGGCATCGGTGGCGATGGTTGCGCAGGGCGGGCGTCAGAGTTGGTCGCCGAGGGCGATCAGCCAGTTCATCCATGCCACTCCGCCGCCGGCCAGCACGGCGGCGCCGAGAGCGACCAGCACCCCGGTGCGCCCCTTGCCGGCCATGACGTGGTTGCCGTTCGCGGCAGCGATGGCCCACACGATCGCGGAGACGATCAGCATCAGCACCGCGACGATCAGCACGAACGTCAGCAGCGCACCGATCACCGCCCGCAGGTCGCCGATGCCGCCGAGGCCATCGAAGTCAGGAAACACGTTCATGCGGCATCGCCGCCGCGAATGTCGGATGATCGAACTGCCGGAATAGCCCTCATGCCGGTAGGTGCGACCCGCCGGCCCAGGCCGCTCCGGCACGGCCCGCCGGGTCCGGCGGAAACGCCGCCTGACTGGGGCACCTCGCTCGGATTGCCGGCGCCGCCTCAGCGGCCGCGGTGACCGGGGCGGTGGCTGATCCGGCGCTTACATCTGATGCATGATTCGTGCATCAGATGTAGGCGAACAATCAATCACGGATTCTGAGACACGGTGACGTGCAGATGGTCGTAGTGGCCGCCGGTGACGTCGCCGGGGTCGTGCATCCCGCCGCCGCCGTAAGGACGCCACCCTTCGCCGTCGCGGGACAGCGACCAGATGCGGCCGTCCCAGATCAGGTACTCCACCCCGAGGGCTTCGGCGTGGGTCTTCATCCAGTTGGTGACCTGCCAGCCGAGCTCACGCTGTGCCGGGGTGGGGTGGGAGCCGATGGCGTTGCCGAACGTCCCGTCGCACGCCCGGCCGAGGGGGTGTTCGGAGACGGTGCCGGGGCGGGGTGAGTAGCAGGCCCAGCTCGTGTCGGGGAACGCGGCGATGGTCTGGGTGTACAGGTGCAGCATCCGGGCGGTGATCTGCCCGCCTGTGGTGGGGTCGTCGACCATGCGGTTCGGGTCGCCCTCGAACGGCTCCGACGCCCCACCAGGCGCACCGGTGTCCGGGTCGCAATCCTCGCCGCCGGGGCCACCGGTGTCGGGTTCGGGCAGGTCCGCGGCGTCGTGGGAGTTGAGCCAGGCGGCGGGGTCGGTGTGCTCACCGTTCGTGCCGCCGAGGCGGACCTCGAAATGCAGATGCGGACCCGTGGAGTTGCCCGAGCTGCCGATGTCGCCGATGTGCTGCCCGGCGGTCACGGTGTCGCCGGCTTGGACGTGGATGCCGTGCTCCCACATGTGCGCATACGCCGTGGCGGCCGTGGCGCCGTCGATGATGTGCTCGATGACGATGAGACCGCCGTAGCCGCCGGAGAACTCCGCCACCGTCACCGTCCCGTCCGCTGCGGCAAGGAGCGGGGTGCCGTCGGGGGCGGCGAAGTCGGTGCCGGTGTGGAAGGAGTCCTCTCCGGTGATCGGATGCACCCGCGGCCCGTACTCGGAGGTGAGGACCCAGGTGCCCTCCGGGACCGGGAACACCACCCGCGACGACTCCGGTCCGCCGGGCTGCCCGACCGGAACAACCTCACCGCCCGTGCTGCTCGTGCTGGCCGTTGTTGTGGTGGTGAGGGTGGCAAGGATGGTCTCGGCGACTGGCTCGTAGTTCCGGTACCGGTCCGGGTACGCGCTGACTTCGACGGCTTGGGCGGCCTCGCCCTTGTCCATCTCCTCCCAGCCGGGAATGTCCAACAGTCCCCGCGGCGAGGGATGGTTCGGGCCGGCGGGGCCGCCGAAGAACGCCTGCGCCTGGTAGACGGGGTCCATCAGCTCCGCGACGGTGCCCCAGCCCGACTGTGGCCGCATCTGGAACAGTCCGAGGGAGTCGTTGTCCGAGCCGTCGCCGTCGTTCGGGTAGTCCGCGGACTCGGGGTAGGCGGAGGTGTTGGAGAGCATCCGCAGGGTGGACTCGGTGAGCGCGGCCATCAACGCGATCTGAAGGCCGTCGCGGGTGATCCCGTCGATCGCCGAGCCGGTCTCGATGATCGTCGCCGCGTGGGTGAGCTGTTGCCGATTGAGCGTCAACGTCTCACCGTTCGCCGTCGTCACGGTCAAGGAGTCGGGGACGTCTCCGACCGTGATCCCGCTCCCGACTGTGCAGGTGACGGTCGCGGTTGCGGCGGGGTTCATCAGCACCCCGAGCGACAGCAGAGCCAGGGTGGGTCCGAAGAACACCAAGACCAGTGCGGCGACGATGACCTTCTTCAACACGACCACTCACCCCGGCCCGTTATCGGAGGGGGTTGTCGAGCTGGGACAGCCGCAGCAGATGGCAGGTGTCATACGTGGGGCCGCAGACGATGAAGACGGTGAACGCCACCGGATGCTCCGAGGTCATCTGCTCGTCGTTCCAGACTCCGGTGCGGTGGCGGGTGCCCTCGATCGTGTAGGCGACGGTGCCTTCGGCGAGCTGCCCGGGCTGGGCCTGCTCGACCGCGGTCTCCCACGCATCTGGGACGAACGTGTTGTCGATGGTGAGGTGTTGGGCGGTGGCGTACTGGCGCAGCTCCACCCAGGCATCTCTGGTCGGGAGGTAGGCGGCGACATCGGAGGCGAGCCCGGCCTGCTCCGCACCCGAAGGGTCGCCCACCGCGAGGACCACCGAGCTGTAGTCCAAGGGCATCAAGCCCGAGGCGGTGTCCCACGCGAACAACGCGGTGGCGACGTTGCGGGCGAAGGTCTCCGGGTTGTCCGACGCCTCGACCTCCGGCAGGGCTGAGAGGGACGGGATTCCGGTCGGCGTCGGCTCACCAGGAGTGGTGACCACCGGCCCCGGCGACGTACCGCCCTCGTCATCGGCGCCGCGGTCGCTCGTGGGTGGTGGTCCGGTGAGGAGGCCGTAGACGCCGACCCCGGCCAGCACCACGACCGCCACGAGAGCGGCCAGCAGGGCGATGAGCCGGCGACGGGAACGAGCATCAGAGGCAGCGAAAGGAGTCTTCATGCCCGATAGGTGCGCGCACCCTTTCCTCGCGCTCAGCACGATGGAGTCAGAGGGCGCGCAGGTGCCCTCGGGCCGATGGGGCGTCGTTGGCCGGTTCGCGGTCGCGGGCGGCGCGCAATTCCTCGGCGAACCGGCTCGTGCCCACGGCGGTGTCCAGGAAGGACTCGATCTGCTCGTCGCTCAGTTCGGCGGCGAGCTGGTCTGGGTCGTAGTGGGTCCACCACTGGGTCAGCTCGCCCCAGGTGTGGATGAAGGCCCGCACCGGATACCGCACCGGCTCCCCATCCACATCGGTCAGCGGCACCGGACGGGGAGCCGGCGTCTTGCCTTTCTGCTTCTTGGCGGCGGTGGCGCGGGCGACGGCCTCGTCGGCCATCTGGTGCAGGTCGACCTCCCGTACATCCTGCGCGATGGTCGCGGCGTCGCGGACGGCCTGGAAGATGGGATGCACCGGGGCGCCTGCCTCGATCTGCTCCAATCCCGCGGCAGCTTGCGCGCGCAGGGGTTCGGGTTGGGCGAGGTCGGCGGCGATGCGTTCGAGGTAGCCGATCCGCTCGAAGGTCTTGTAGGAGGCGCCGCCGCCGATCATGGCGGCGGCCTGCTCGCGGGTCTTACCGAACTGCTTGTCTGACCCGGTTGACGGTGGTGGACATTGTCCACCACCGTCGCTTCCGGGCTGATGGTCGCTGGTGAACCGCGTCGCGGCCTGCCTCCGGGCGGCGTCTTCGGCCATCTCCTGTTTCAGCTCCCGGTACAGGGCGGCGGCTTCGAGCTGGGTCAGCGGCTTGTGCAGAGCGTTGTCGTCCTGCTCGCCCAGCAACTGCCCGAGACGATCCGACAAGCCGCTTCTCACCCACACGTTGACGGTGCGCCAGCGGAGCTGCTTGATCGCCGCCAGTCGCCGTGCCCCGCACACCAGCACTCCGTCGATGGTGACCGTCAGCGGTTGCAGCAGGCCCTCGCGTTCGATGGAGGCGGCCAGGGCGTCGATGTCGCCCAGGTCGGCACGGTGCCGTGTCCCGACGATGATGGAGTCCACCACCCGGTCGAGCTGCACCCCGCCGGCCTGCACCTCACTCACACCCCATCACCCCCGCCACGATCTCGGTCGCGGTTCCGGTCGCGATGGGCTGGGGCGGCCAGGGACAGGGCCAGCACCAGGTCGTCGTCGCGCAGCAGCACCGGCAGCGTCTCGCCGATCAGCAGCCGCAACAGCACCCCCTTGCCCGCGTTCGTGGCGGCGTAGGCGGGGTGGGGGTTGCCGAGCAGCGACCGCAGCAGCACCGTCCAGGATCGGCCGGGCAGGTCCAGCAGGACGCGGGCATGCCGGTCCCGCCGCAGCCCCTCATAGGCGCTCTGCCGGGTGCCAGCCCGCATCAGCGCCCCGCACACGTGCTCCACCGACGCCCGCGCGGTCTCCGGTGCCCAGCCCAGCAAGCACAACAGGCCGATGGCATCCTCGCTCGCCGAGCCCGCGGACATGCACGCCCGATCCGACCCCGAACCGCTGCCGGAGCTGTCGCCGTTTGCGGCGGACTCCGGGTCGGTGCCGCCCGGATAGGGGTCGTGGATGTGGAAGGCGGGGTGGTAGTCGGTGAGCGGGTTGTCGCGGTCGCCGAACCGCTCCGGGTCGTGGAACGCCGACACGTGCGGGCGGCGTGCTTGGTGGACCGAGCAGAGCAGCCCTTGGGCGCGTTCCTCGAAGATGCAGGTGATCCGCACCCCGTGGGTGACCATCGCCCACGGATCGTCCGCGCGCCGGGTGGAGGCGTACTGCATCGCATCGAACGCCGCCGACGCTGCCTCCCACGGATCGAGGCCGTGCTTGCGCGCCAACGGCGTGTACTTCTCCGCCGCGTAGGCCATCAGCTCCCGCGCCAGGGGGTCGGACGCCCATGTCCCCTCGCCCGCCTCGTGCAGCCGGTTCAGCAGGGCACGCAGGCCCTCACCGGTCGTGAAGTCCTCGCCGGCCTCGTCGTGGTCGTGGTGTGTCGTCGTGGACATGGCCGGTCACCTGTTCATCCCGACACCAGAGCGCACCGGACCCGTGGGGCTGGTGGCGCTGCGACCAAAGGCGGACAACGGCGGCAACCGTCGCGCCCGGTCGGTCAGGTCGTGCACCCGGTTCGCGATCGGGGCGCGGGCGCGGCGGGCCAACTCGGCCTCGAAGTCGATACCCCGCCCCGACAGCGTCGCCCCATGCCGGGCGATCAGGTCCGTGGGACGCACCCACTCCACACCCCGCGCCCGCCTCTGACGCGCGAGCGCGTTGTCCTGGTCGTCGCATGTCACCGTCGCAGCTTCCACCGCATCCGGCGTGCCCGTCCTCTCGACCGGTTCCGACCGCTCGTCCACTGGCTCGGGGGTCGACCGTCGCCGCTGGTGCTGCTCGTGCTGTTCGTGTGGGTTCCCGTTCATCGGGTCGCCTCCTCACCTTCGTTGCTGTCTGGAAGGTGCGCACCGGCGAACCAGCGCCCGACTGTGGAGGGGTGCACCCCGAGTTCGCGGGCGATGCGCTTGTTCGACCAGCCCCGACGCCGCAGCTCGGCCGCCCGGCTCCTTCGCTCCGTCGCGGTGGTTGGCGTGTCACTTGTGAGCGCCTGCATTCCGGGCGCCGGGTCATCTGGGCGGGGTGGCACGGTCAGCTCCACACGGCGTGGCTGCGTCGGCGCGTCGAGGACCGCGGGTTCGGGCGCCGCGAGACCGGCAAGGTCATCGGCGCTGGCGGTGTCGGGTGCGGGGCGGGTGAGGATGACGGTCAGGTGGGTGATCGCCAGCAGCACCACCGGCGGCACCGCCGCCACCGCGGCGGCGAGCACGCCGGGCACGTCGGCCTCGGCGGCGACCACGGCGTGGATCGCGTTGGCGGTCACCGACACCGCGGCGCCGCCGATCAGCAGCACCCACGGATACCACGCCGACCGTTGACCTGCGAGGGCGACGACGGCGACGGTGGCGACAACGATGATGCCGTCCACGATCAGCGGCCACGCCCATGCCTGTCCCGATCCCACACCCGACCGGGCCGCCAGGTCCGCCAGGGCCGTGAAACTGAGCCAGAACGCGCCGGCGGCGATGAACACCGTCCCCGACACCGCCGTCACCACCGCCCACCGGTGCCCCGCCGTCCTACTCGCGACCGTGCTGCTCGTGATCGGGGTGGTCATCACAGCCCTCGCACCCTCGAGGTCTCCGGTGTGGTGCTGGCGTCGCGGCTGAACCAGCCGTCCGCGATCTGCGGCGACTCACCCCGCACCGGCGACGACGATGGGCCGCGTCGGAGCGGTTCGCCGCGGACGGTGCGGTAGGCGGACCGGACCGTGGCGGTGATCTCCCGCGGCCCGAAGTCCGACTTCGCCGCTGTCAGCACGGCGTCGAGGGCATCGGTGAGCGGGACGCCGCCCTTAGCGAGACGGCAGGAGGCCCAGAACAGCTTCAGGTTGCGGTCGGTGTCCTGCCGGTCCAGCCACGCCGCCAACCGCTGCGCATCCTCCCGGCCCACCGGCTGCCAGGTCTCGGGCCGTGGCCGAGACACGGGACGGGGATCGAGGAAGTCCCGCAGCGCGTCGGAGTCCAGCAGGCCAGTCGGACCGGTGTTAATCGTCTCGACCCCGTACCCGACCGTCCTGCCCTCAATGGAGCGTAGGGAGGGCGGGACGATAATGTAGCCGCCGTCGCCGCGGAAGTCGATCCCGGCCCGCCCGGCCTGCCACGACCGCTGCTCCGTCCCGGGTGTCGCCGGGTAGGAGGCGTGCAGCCCGCCGGTGGGCGTGCGGACCAGCAGCTCCCACCCGTCCACCAGCCCGGCACGGGCGGCGCGGTCGAAACTGGCGCGCCCATCGACGGGGCCGTGCACATCCACATCCACCACGACGACCTCGGAGTCGGCGCCGGTCGGGACACCGATGTTCGCCCCCGGTGACTGCCGCCACCACGCCTGCACCTGATCCAGGTCCGTGGTGGCGTCGTGGAACCCGTGTCCGGTGGCCGGCCGCTTCCCATACGCCACACAGGGGAAGACCGGCACCCCGGCGCGGGCGAACTCCCGCGCGGCCGCCGACAACGGCCACGCTACGCTCATCCGCAGCAGCACTGAGGAGACCGCGCCGTGCTCGGCCATCACAACCCCCGCCCCTCGACCGCCGGTACCGGGACGGGGCGTGCACCTGGTTCGGGCAGCGACGCCACCTGCCGCGACGGCGCCGGCTCCGGTGCCGGGCGTACGTGCGCGGGTGTCTCGCGGTGGGTCGCGTCCCGGTCCTGACTCGGTGGAGTGCCGTCACTGACCTGCGCGGTGTCGAGCTGGTCCAGGATCGCCAGGGCGGTCTTGCGGACCCGTTCCCCGGTGGCCTTGACCACTTCCACCGGCTCTTTCCCGTCGACGCGGGCGGCCCAGGTGGAGACGTACGGGATCGTGTACCCGGAGGTGTCCATTCCGTGGGCGGCACCGACCATCAACGCCACGGACTCGGCTTCGACCTCGCCGATGCCGCGATGCTGACGGGCATCCTCGGCGTCGGGGCCGTGGAGGAGGACGTGGCCGAGTTCGTGGGCGAGGGTCTTGACCTGCGCGGCGGGGTCCATGTTCTCCCGCACCGCCACGGTGTTCGCGGTGTAGTCGGTCATCCCGTTCGCGCCGTGGATCATGCCCTCGTGCGGTACCCGCAGCACCGCGAACCCGGCCGCCTCGACCTGCGCCGCCAGACCGCCCCACAACCCGGCGGGCGCTTCGCCTTCCAGCAGCCGCGGTGCCGGGGGTTCGGGGATCGGGTCACCGGCGGTCTGGCTCGCATCCCACACATACGCCGGTCGGACGCCGACCATCTTGGAACGCACCACCTCACCGGCACGCGGCTTCTCACCCTTACTGAGCCGGCGCCAAGACTCCGCATCCTGCGGTGTAGCCGAGGCGAACCTGCCCGTCATCGGCGCGAGAATCTGGTAGCCGGGCTGGCCCTTCTCCACCTGCCGTCCGAGGGCCTGCCACTGCTTGTAGCCGGCCACGTACGAGGGGAACGGCTCCGGCACCCGGCCCTGCTCGTATGCTTCCGCGTGGGCGACCCAGATCAGCAGGGTGTTGTTGAAGCTCCTCGATCGGAACCGGGCCGCGAACGCCAACGCGCGCGCCCAATCCGGCCCGGACACCAGTTCTTCGACCGCGCCGGTCAGGCTCTCGTGCAGCTCATCGAGTTTGGCCTCTCTTGCGGCTTGCGCTTGCTCTCGTGTCTTCGCCATCGGCGTGTCCTCCCGATACCCTGAGCACCGGCCCGACCAGGCTCGGTGACCATCAGGTACGCCGCGAAAACCAGCAACGGCAGACGGACAACGAAACAAGCGATGTGACCGTCAGCTACGGCGGTGAACCCGGCGAGTGCCCACCGGACTACTAGCCCTTGGCGCGTTCCCTGCCAGCAGGCGGGAAGGATGCGGAGATCCGTACCGTCGACGCTGCGATGTGTACCTTCAGGATCAGGCGGCCGCTTTCTGCCGGATCATCAGCCGATAGCGAGTTGGTGTAACACCTACGGCGTGGCGAAACATCCGTGCGGCATGACCGCGACTGCGCCACCCCACTTCGCGCATCGCTGCCTCAATAGACAGGTCAGTCTCACGCAGCAGCCGAGCCAGATGCTCGGCTCGGACAGTAGTCAGGTACGTCATGGGGGTCTTGCCGTAAGCGTCCACGAAGATCCGCCCGAGCTGTGAGGGCGATAGATGTACTCCGGCGGCGAGTCGACCGAGTGTCCAGCCCTCGGCCGGTGCATTGCGAAGCAGGTCGAGCGCTTCGCGAGCCTCGGCCCGCAGGGGCGCCAACCGCCGGTAACGTGGTGTGCTAGGACGACCCGTCCTCTTCTGGGTCGTGGTTCGTGATACAGGCGAGGTCTTCACGTACGGGCTCACGACATCGAGCACGGCAAAGAGCAGGGCCTGCATCCGGTAGAACCTCTTGGTGCACGGTCCGTCAACACTGAGCGCGACCAGCTCGTCCAGGAGTGGCGTGAACATCCGAGTGCGGTTCTCTCCAAGGCGGAGTATCTGGGCCGACTCGGAGTAGATCTCGTCGGCGAAGTCATGGGCATCGAGCCGGTCTGCAAGCAGCTCGGCATGCTGCCAGAAGACCTGGTCGACGACGTAGTCTCGGTCCAGGTAGAGCGTGGTGACGGTGACTAGATCTTCGGGTTCGCTGCCACACAGGGTGTTGGCACCCAGGGCCACGACGTCACCGGCGCAGACGGGCTTCTCACCAAACTCGCTGAGCACGATCGCAGACCCAGCGCGGACGAAGATCAGCTTGACGCAGTCATGCGCCACGGGCGCAATAGGCACACGGATGCTGCAAGTGCGAGCAATGATTGGTTGAAAGCGCGCCGAAGGCATACATGCCTGCTACTGCCGACCCGCGCCAGGCGTGGAACGGGTCATGGCGCGCACCCTCTCATTGCGGTCGCTGGTGGGGCGCCACGAGGTCTAGGAACCAGAGACGTCACGGGGCTGACCCCCAAAGGGGGAGTCGGGCAGCCCTACCCCAGCGCGTCGCGGCGAGCAGCCCATTGGCCGACCGGTCGCGCCATGGTGAAGTCGGGGTGGTCATAGTCGGCGTTCTTGGTCCTCTCCTCCGGCAGCAATGGTGCTTGGATCCCCGCCCAAGGGCCTGCCACGGCTCTTGCCGCGTGTGTGGTCTCCCAACGGGCATCACGTGTGAAAAATGTAGCAGATAGTACAATTGACCGCCTATGCTGAGGCCGCGGTGGCCGCGTCGGTGTCGAGTCGCGGGCGAAGGGGGCGAGACGTGTCGTAGCTCCCGAGAGGGAGATGTCACCGTCATACGCGGGGGACTTAGCGCACTCTAGAACGAGTTCTCTACCTCAGTCTTGGACCTAGCTAGGGCATCGCAGGCTGCGAGATTCCCAACCCCTACTCACGCCGTTGGCATCAAAGATCGTACTTGACAGTACATAAATGGCTCTGGCATCGTGATGTGCTGTGAGTGGAGATCCTCGTGTGGCCAACGGTTGGGGTGCCGAGCGTCGGCGTGCCCAGGCCGAGCAGATCAGTTGTGCCGACGTGGTCGATGCGCTGGGTCGTCGTCACCGCCACCGTGCGCACATCCTGGGGCTGGAGAGCCCCACCCCCGGCAGGGTCCTCTTCGGACCAGCCGTGACTATCGCCTTCTTCCCCAGTTGCGCTGCCAGCGTCGACCCCGCTGTACACGATTTCCGATCGCTGTTCCGTGAGGCGGTTGGCGACGACGCCGAGGGAAAGGTCCTCGTGCTCGCGACCAACGGCCATCCAGGCGTCTCGGTCGGTGGTGGAACGAAGCTTGGTCGCGTTCACCACTACGGGCTCGACGGCGTGCTGACAGATGGTCGGCTCCGGGACTACGCCGAGCTTCGAACGTACGGGTTCACCGCGTACTGCGCCGGGGAAGCGGTCGAGGCTGGCGGTGCGCTGATCACTCCACACCAGGCGAACGTTCCCGTGGTGCTGGATGGTGTCGGCATCATGCCGGGCGACTACGTTCTCGCCGACGGATCGGGGGCGGTCATCATCCCCGGCGCGGAGATCGACGAGGTCCTGCTCGGTGCGACAGCGGTGAAACAGGAGGACGCGCGCTTCCGTGAGCAAATCGCGCAGGAACGCGCCAGTGCCGGGGAGAGCACCCGGGGAGAGCGAGAGCGATGACCGAGCCGGGACGCGACGAGCGGACAGAACGATCACCAGACGCTGGAACGGGAGGTAGCCCTGGCTCCCGCAGCGCTTCTCGACACCACGCCGATCCGGAGGCGGGCGACCACTCCAACGACCGCGTTGGCCGCGAGATGTTCGCTTGCCCGCACTGCGGGCACCAACTCAGCATGTTCAGAGAAGCGCGGTCGAGCCCCGGAGACAAGGCCGCTGCCTGGGTGGCGAGCGTCGCGGGCTCATGGCCGTTCCTGCTAATCCTGGTGGTGGCGATTCTCGCGTGGTTTGTCGTGAACACTATCCTGCCGCTCTTTTATCCCCACCCGACGGCCATGCTGGACTATCTAGGAACGGCTCTTGCGATCGTCGCGGCTCTGCAGGGACCGCTGATTCTGCTCACTCAGCGACGGGAGTCGGACCGGGACCGTGCGCGAGACATCGAGACGTTCCACATCTCTCAAAACACCGAAGCCGATCTGCACTCGATCAGTCATGCCATCAACTCGGTTCTTGAGCAGTGGGAACGCGACCGGTCGTCAGGTGCCGTTGACGTACCGGGAGGTGGCGGTACGGCTGAGAAACCGCGGACGGGAGCCACTCGATCGCAGGACTCATCGTGACCTCCGAGACTGGCGGGTTCAGTCCAGATTGGGAGCACGGTGAGTGAGAAGAAGCCGCGACGGCTGACCGCCAAGGGCGAGGCCACTCGTCTGCGTATCGTCGCGGCAGCCGCCGATCTCATGTACTCGCAGGGCGTCGAGGCCACCAGCGTTGACGATGTCATAGAGGCCAGTGGAACGGGCAAGTCTCAGGTTTACCACTACTTCTCGGACAAGACCGAGTTGGTTGAGGCAGTCGTGAGGGCCCAGATTGAGCGGGTGCTTGGCGAGCAGGCACCATTCCTCGACGACCTGCGCACGATGCGCGGCTTCGAGCGTTGGCGGGATGCGATCGTGGCAGGAGTGCGTGGTTGGCGAGGTGCTCACGGCTGTCCGATGGGGTCGCTGGCGAGCGAGATCGCTGGCCGGTCTGAGACTGCGCGTGAGAATCTCCAGCGAGGATTCAGCGTCTGGCAGCACTGGTTCCGTCTCGGACTGGAGCGCATGCAGGACTCAGGCGAGCTACGGCCGGACGCAGACCCTGAAGAACTCGCCGTCGGTCTGATGGCGGCTGTCCAAGGCGGGTACCTCCTCGTCAAGACCACACGGGACGAGCGCAGCATGGCAATCGCGCTCGACATGGCTCTCGATTCCATCCGCGTCGCGCTGAGCGCCGCAGAGTGAACTGCGGAGGAGAGCACATGCCTTCTGAGGCACGAGTCCCAGAGCCCGCGGACGATTCCAAGAGCCATGCCGTGAGGAGGAGTTCTGCCCCGGACTTTCACAGTTCGAGCTCTATCCACTCGATGCCTCCCGAGCATGATGGTGCGAGTCAGGCCACGGCCAGCTTGCGGGCAATGGTCGACCGGGTTCCTGAAGGCTGGACCGTCGTCGCATACGAAGGTCGCTCATACGGATTGACCCGGACCACGCGAGTGCAGGGCCAGAGCATCAGCATCTCGGCCGAAGAGCTAGGAGGCGAAGACCTGATCAGCGCCAACGTGTACCGCACTCGCAAAGCAGAGCACCTACGGCCCTGTGAGGTATCCGAAGCCAAGGTGCTGGCATTCCTGCGCGGGTGGACGCCCGCATGACCCCTCGCGACACTCTGTCAGCAGGATCAGGAATCCACGCCGGATCCTCCGGTGTGGCTTCATCGACTACGAGGACGACGACATGTTGGCATGGCCCCGTTTAGAGATTCCACGCTTGGATGTGCACGGGCCCGCAGTCTCGGTCTATGACACTGAGAACCGATCGTTGGTGACGTTGCGGCCGGACGACGTCGCGCGGATGTACGTCTGTGGCATCACACCGTACGACTCCACTCATCTCGGCCATGCGGCAACCTACGTCGGCTTTGACCTACTCAACCGCGCCCTTCGAAACGCCGGTCACGATGTCATCTATGTTCAGAACGTCACCGACGTCGATGACCCGCTGCTGGAACGCGCCCACGCGCGAGGCATTCCCTGGAGTGATCTCGCACAACGCGAGATCGAGCGATTCCGGCAGGACATGACAGCCTTACGCGTGCTGCCACCCGCACGCTTCGTCGGAGTCTCCGAGGCCGTCACCAAGATCATCTCTCGCATCGAGATGTTGAAAGAACGCGGCTCCATCTACCGAGTGGGAACCGACCTCTACTTCGAGGTGTCTGCCGACCCATCCTTCGGCCGTATATCGTCACTCGACCGCGACGTGATGCTGAATGACTTCGCCGAGCGTGGTGGTGACCCCGACCGGAAAGGCAAGCGCGATCCGCTCGACTGTCTGGTTTGGCGCGGCGAGCGGCAAGGGGAGCCGTCCTGGCCCAGTCCGTGGGGGCCGGGACGACCCGGCTGGCACATCGGATGCACCACAATCGCCCAGGAATATCTGGGACCATCCTTCGACGTACAGGGCGGAGGACGAGACCTGGCATTCCCGCACCACGAGATGTCCGCAGGACTCGGTCATGTCATTCATCCACAGCATCGGTTCGCGCAGACCTTCGTCCATGCCGGGATGGTTGCCTACGACGGCGAGAAGATGTCGAAGTCGCGCGGAAACCTGGTCTTCGTCTCCTCTCTGCGAAAGCAAGGAGTGGACCCTGCGGCCATCCGCCTCGCCCTCATGCGGCACCACTACCGATCAAGCTGGGAGTGGACAGACGCCGAACTCCCTGCCGCACTCGTCACGTTGAAGCAGTGGCGTCGTGCCCTGGCGCTCGGTAGCGGGGCGCCGGCAGCACCGGTCGTGCAGGCCGTGCTATCGGCATTAGCCGCCGACCTGGACGCTCCGGCCGCGGTTACGATTGTGCAGGCGTGGGTTGACGCCTCGCTTGGTACCGACACTGTGGCGGACAAGCGAGACAGCTCTGCCTCTATGACGGTTCGACGTCTGGCGGACGCTTCACTCGGTCTCTTGCTCTGATCGGATCACCCCGGACTGGCAATATTCGGCCATCGTGCACGAGCTGGCTACGCCTGCGTCCAGGTGGTGCCGGAGGTGTGGTCCTGGATGGCAATCCCAGCACTAGCCAGTTCGTTCCGGATGCGGTCGGCGGTGGAGAAGTCTCCTGCGTCTCGCGCATGAGAGCGATTCGCGAGCAGGACCTCGACGAGGGTAGAGATCGTGCTGCTCTGCACGTCGGCTCGCGGGGCGGTCGTGAAGCCGCCGGGCTCGGCTCCTAACACTTCGGTCATCGCGAGCACCGATTCGTACGCGGACATGGCGGCAGCTGCATCGCCGCTATCCAGAGCGATGTTGCCCGCGCGCACGTGGTCGTGTAGTACGGCGAGCGCCGCTGGAACATTCAGATCGTCGTCGAGCGCGGCCGCAAAGGCAATGGGCGGCTTCGGGACGTCGGATGCTGTGTTCGCGAGCTGTGTTCGTGCGCGGCGTCGGAAGGTCGCGATTCTCGTGACCGCAGCTTCGGCGTGCGCGAGGGCTTCCTGCTGATAGTCCAGGGCGCTGCGGTAGTGCGCGCTGAGCAGGTAGTAACGCAGGGTCGCCGGGCCGACGCGGCGGAGGAGTTCGTCGGCGTACAGAGAGTTGTCTAGCGACTTGGCCATCTTCTGACCGCCGACGGTGACGAGGCCGTTGTGCACCCAGTACTTGGCGAATTCCTCGCCTGCTGCGGTGGACTGGGCGAGCTCGTTCTCATGGTGTGGGAACCGCAGGTCGAGGCCACCTCCGTGGATGTCGAATGCACGTCCGAGGTAGTGCTGGGACATCGCTGAGCACTGTATGTGCCATCCCGGCCTGCCGGTTCCCCATGGTGAGCGCCAACGGGCGGATGCTGGGTCGCTGGGCTTGGCTCCCTTCCAAAGCGCGAAGTCGCGGGGATCGGTCTTTGCCCCGCCAGGCCCTTCGTCAGGGTCTGCCACGGCGTCGGGAGTCTGCCGGGTGAGCGTGCCGTATGCCTGCCAGCTGCTGACATCGAAGTAGACGTCGCCGGAGCCGTCGCCGGCGACGTAGGCGTGTCCGCGGCGAAGGAGTCGTTCGATCAGGGTCAGTGCTTGCGGGATGTGACCGGAGGTTCGGGGTTCATGGGTTGGCGGGAGAACACCCAACGCGGCGTACGAGCGCGCGAACTCCGTCTCGACACGGTAGGCGCGTGCCCACCATGGTTCAGTCTCGGTTGCAAGGTCCAGAACCTTGTCGTCGACGTCGGTGACGTTGCGAACGAGGGTGACCGCGTAGCCGCGGTGGGTGAGCCAGCGTCGCCAGAGATCGTAGACGAGGGCGCTACGAAGGTGCCCGATGTGCGGCGCGGACTGCACGGTCGGCCCGCACACATAGATGGAGACTCGTCCTGGGGTCAGCGGGACGAAGCTACGTAGCTCCCGGACAGCACTGTCGTAGATGCGAAGCATCAGTCCGCTGTCTCCTGCCTGGTAGAAGCCGCGATCGCGGCGAGCGGACCAGTCATAGGTGGGGCACGCTGATGTAGTCCAGGCCCGAGAGGTTCACTAGCGTCTCTCGGAAACCGCGGACGATGACGCCCAGGACTGCCTGACAATGGCCGCATCGCATGACTGCACCCATGGCTGTGATGAAGACATGCGCGCAGGCGAGGTTGAAAGAGCTGCCGCAGCCGCGGCACCTGCCGACCGTCACAGTGATCTCGATACCGAGAGTAGTCGCGAAGGCACCCGCGAGGGCGTTTCCGTCAACGTGAGTCATGGACTTCCTCCGAATCGTTCCGTACGAATCTGCGTGGGGTCGTGGCCGAGTTCGACAAGCCAACCGGCGACGGCCTCGACGAACGGCGTCGGTCCGCAGATGAAGATGCGTGGCGACAGCGACGCGGGAAAGGTCGACGCTGCGAGCGCCTCACGCGTCAGTCGTCCAGGTGGCTGGCCCGCTCCCGGCGCTGACTCGCGCGTGTGGACAATCTCGACGAGGGTTCGTGAGAGTTCTGCCAGTTCGTCAGCGAAGAACTCATCGCGCGGACTGCGGACCGAGTACAGCAGCCGAAACTCAGCGCCTTTCGGCTCACGTTCACGTGCTGAGGCCATCGAAAACAAGGGCACAACCCCTGATCCGCCTGCGATGAGCTGAACCGGGGACTGCTCGGGCTCAGCGGGGATCCAGACGAAGAAGCGCCCGAGCGGTCCTTGTACCTCGATTTCTTCACCTTCTGCGAGTTGGCGCACGAGAAAGGGCGACACCTCGCCCCCGGGCAGTTCCTGGACCACCAGCATGACCCGTGTCGACTCACCCGAGGACGCCAGCGAGTAAGACCGGGACGCCTGGTACCCGTCCGGTGCCGTGAGCCTGATGTCGAGATGAGCTCCGGCGACGTTTCCAGGCCAGGTCGGAACATCCAACTCAAGACGGATGGCCGACTCGGTCTCAAATTGCCGACTGAGCACCCGCCCGAGGTGCCACCGGACGCGAATAGGAGTCATCACCAGTAGCGTTCCTCGCGCCATGGGTCGCCACGGAGGTGGTAGCCGTTCTGTTCCCAGAACCCCGGGTCGTCCGAGGGCATCATCTCCATTCCTCGAATCCACTTCGCGCTCTTCCAGAAGTAGAGGTGGGGCACGAGGAGTCGGGCCGGACCGCCGTGCTCGGGAGTAAGGGGCTCGCCCTCCGCCTCAGTGGCTACCCATGCCTGTCCATCGAGGAGGTCTTCGAGTGGGAGGTTGGTGGTGTATCCGCCGTAACTACGGACCATCACATAGTCGTAACTGGTCTCGACATCCTCGAACAGCCGGTCTATGGGCACGCCACGCCAAGCCATGTCCAGCTTCGACCAGTGGGTGACGCAGTGGATATCGGTGACGATGTCTTCGACGCCTACCTCCTGAAGCTCACTCCAGTTCCAGCGGTGCGCGACCTCGTCTTCGGTCGTGATCGTGAAGCTCCATCGGCCTTCGTCGACATTGGGCGTGGGTCCCGTCGAGAGCACCGGCCAGTCGTAGACGTGGGTCTGCCCGGGAGGCAGTCGTGGGTCGCTGGAGCCACGCCGTCCTCCGAAACCGCTGTTGATCACTCCCATGACTGCCCCTCCTGCGGGAACTCGCTACTGTGGCCTGCGCAAACGGTCGGCGTCGCTCACGAGGGAGCGATGCTGGGTAGGTGTTCCGGACGAACATCGCTCTTGACATGACGTTCGACGACTTCGCGGACCGCGACGTCGCAACTCGTGAAGACGTAGCTCTTGCCGACGTCTTGGCGATCCTGTAATCGGGGTTTTCGCCCCATTCTTCAAGGCTCTGTCGGTCGTCGAACTCGACGACCAGTGCCGAGTCCCCGTCCTCAGCGGTGAACATCTTGTGCTCGATGTGGCTAGGACTCTGTTGGATAAGGATCTGCATCTGGTTGTAGAGCCGGTCGTGTTCGGCCCGGTGCTCGGGCGCGACGTAGGACCGGAAGACGGCGAGGGTCATTGTGAAACCTCCCGTTTCTTGATGTTCGATGGTCTTGAGCCACTGCCGGCAGTTCGTCGCCGGAGTTTCCTGGCAGATAGCCGACCGAGCGGCATGGCCTCCGGCGCGTGTCCTCGTTCATCCGCTGGAAACGGGTGCCAGTCACCACGCCAAGTGCCCTCGGTAGGGCGGCCGGGTCGGCAGGACGCAGTCACGCTCTGACAGCCATGTACTCGTTGACGACGCCGCGGAGGTGTATCCGAGCGCGATGCAGAGCGTCGACGGCATCGACCTTGTCGAGGCGAAGCACGTAAGCCGCGTCCGCCAGTGACACGTCATTGATGTCGACGAGTTGTACCAACTGGCCGAGCGGATCGGCCAAACGTGCGATGGCGCCGTCCACCACTCGATACAGATCGGTGGTGAACACCTCGTCGTCCGGGCTCAGGGTACTGGTCTGGCCCCAGCGGTTCGGCGCGTCAATGTGGCGTCCAGCATCGGGTCCAATGTCGTAGAAGTCGGGGTAGAAGAACTCCGCAGTATCAGCGTCGGGATCCAGCTCGGCGGTCTGGTTCTCGGCTCTTGTTCGATAGTCGCCGAGGCTCCGTACCATTGGCTCAGGCTCAGC
Source organism: Janibacter sp. FSL W8-0316 (assembly GCF_038004165.1). Lineage (NCBI taxonomy): Bacteria > Bacillati > Actinomycetota > Actinomycetes > Micrococcales > Intrasporangiaceae > Janibacter > Janibacter sp. FSL W8-0316. The sequence continues at coordinate 392,050 of NZ_JBBOQX010000001.1, forward strand.
GAATGCTCGATCGGCTAGGTCCCGGGCGAGCGACAGGGGGTCCAGCCCCCTTGGGCTTTCCTCGAATGCTGAGAGCAGAGTCTCTTGGACCAGGTCTTCCGCAGCGTGTGGGGCGAGACTCCGGGCGAGTCCAAAGAGGAGGCGAGTGATCTCACTGGGATCGCTGGGCCTCTCGGCCTCGCCGTCGACGATGTCGTGAAGTAGGAGCGAGACACTGTCGGGCAGATGGGGCAGATCATGCGGTTCGGCATCAGCGACGAGATCAGTGACGGTCTCGACCTGGTGCGTGAACAGCCGGCAGTCCGGGCACGCGTAGAGATGTTGCTGGGCCACCTCGGTGTCGGCTTCATCCAGAAGACCCATTCGGAACTGGGTGAGTTCCTCGGTGTACTCGGCGCATGACAGCTCGCTCGCGTTGACTGGTGCGTGGCTCATGGCGACTCCTTTGACGCCAGGCTCGGAGTGGCACCCTGAGCTAGCTTCAGGCGGGTCCACACGTTCATGTTGATGACGACCGCGGCGATCTCTGCGACTTCGCGCTCCGTGAAGTGAAGCCGCAGTTCTTCATGTAGGGCCGGAATCTCCTCGTGACGGAACGAGGTGAGACCTTCGCAGTAGGCGAGCGCGGCTCTCTGCCCGGGCGAGTACATGGTGCTCTCACGCCACGACGCCAGGTGTGCGGCTTGTTCGGACCGGATCCCGATCCTGGCCGCCACCTCGGCGTGGAGAATCAGGCAGTACGAGCAGGGGTTTAGCTGTGCGACGCGCAGACGGAGGAGCTGTAGCAGGGCACGGTCTCCCGACAGCTCTGCGGCGTAGCCGAATTGCGTGGCCATGTCTCTTGCGAGTTCGTGGAACGGCGTGAGGTCTGGGTCGAAGCGAGTGTTCTCGAACCGGAGACTCCCGAGTACCGGTTTCGGGTCTTCGGTGCCGGGCTCAGACATCGCCCCGACCGTCCCGTCCATCGCCCGGAATGGCTACCATGGCGGCGTACTCGGGGTTGCGCTCGATGAAGGACCGGAACACGGGGCACCTCACGGTCGCGCTCTTGCCCTCCGCGCGGATGCTGTCCAGCACTCTGCGGGTGAGTTCGGTCGCCAAGCCCTGTCCTCGGTAGTCCGGCAGGATCGAGGTCGCCAGCAGCGTCACTCTGCCGTTCTTGTCCGCGAACGGGACGGCTCCGAACTCGACGCCATCCTTGGTTGCGACGAAGGCGCTGGCCTGAGCATCTACTGCGATCGAGAACGACGTGCCGTTCTCGAGGTTCGTCGACCTGGCATCGGGCTCGTGATGCCGTGCGCCTGTGTCCGTGAAGGCGCCACCAGCCTGATTCTGGTCCTGTGGGTCCATACTTCCTGTCACCTGACCCAGGTCCTCGGGTTCGTTCATGCCGCTTCCTCTCCAACCTCTGTCGCCGGACCTGCATCGCCGAGGAGTCTTGTTTCAGCCCTTAGCAGCCCGGTGACATCGGTCTTGTCGGTCGTCGCGAGACCAGCCGCCCGGCCTCGGGGGCGACGCACCGTCTGGCCTCGACTCTACCGCAGGACATGTGGAATAGTTGGACCGCCGGGTCCGTTACAGCACGTAATGGCGCGGCCGCGTCACCTGCTAGGAGGAGCCAAAGTGACCACCAACGACTACCGCAAGACCCCTGAGTTGCTCAGCCGCCTGAGCGACGAGCAGCATCGGGTGACGCAGCAGGACGGCACAGAGCCGGCCTATCGGAACGAGTACTGGGACAACCACGAGCCTGGCATCTACGTCGACATCGTCTCGGGTCAGCCGCTGTTCTCGTCCACCGACAAGTACGACAGCGGCACGGGATGGCCGAGTTTCACGGCGCCCATCGCCGCCGACGCTGTCGCGACCAAGGTGGATCGGACGCACGGCATGATCCGCACAGAGGTGCGCTCGGCGGGCGCCGACAGCCATCTTGGGCACCTATTCCACGACGGACCCGCCGCCGCCGGGGGGCAGAGGTACTGCATGAACTCGGCCGCGATGCGCTTCGTTCCTGCCTCCAGGCTTGTCGAGGAGGGCTACGGCCAGTTCGGTGCACTGTTCGACACCGACCAGGACTCTACGAAGGGAGCCAACGCATGACCAGCGGGACCAACGACAGCGGAGAGATCACGCAGGTCTCGGGAGCGGAGACGGCCGTTCTGGCGGGCGGGTGCTTCTGGGGCATGCAGGACCTGATCCGTCGCCAGCCGGGCATCCTCGGAACCCGCGTCGGGTACACGGGTGGGCAGAACGAACACCCGACCTACCGCGACCACCCAGGCCATGCGGAGGCGATCGAGGTCGTCTTCGACCCTTCGAAGACGAGCTATCGGGACATCCTGGCGCTGTTCTTCCAGATCCATGATCCCTCGACGCTGAACCGTCAGGGGAACGACCGGGGCACGAGCTACCGGTCCGCGATCTTTCCGGTGACGTCGGAGCAGGAGCGGATCGCCCGCGACACGATCGCGGATGTGAACGCATCGGGTCTGTGGCCGGGTAAGGCGGTTACCAGTATCGAGCCGGTCGGTCCGTTCTGGGAGGCGGAGCCCGAGCACCAGGACTACCTGGAGAAGTATCCGAGCGGCTACACGTGCCACTTCCCCCGCGACGGCTGGGTGCTACCGGAGCGGAGTTCGCCCAGCGTGGCCACATAGCAAGGTTCTGCGGTTTGGGCCCGGGCATCTGGGGTCGAGATCCGCCTCGCCGCCCCCCGAAGGGTCCGGTGACGGTTGACGACTGGACAGCCATGCCCAACCGCGAGGGCCCCGATCCTGAAGTACGACATGAGGCTCTCATCGGCTGCTCGCAAGGGTGGTCCACCCGGATGGTCGTTGGCACCTGAGTGCGGGCGAGAGACCGCCCAACCCGAGGCGATTAGCCTTGGGGTATGACTGACAGCGCCAGCGGCCCCCGCCCGCGCCGCTTGACGGCTCGCGGCGCCGCAACGAAGGCCCGGATTATCGAGGCGGCCGATCAGTTGATGTATGAGCGCGGCGTTGCCTCGACGACTCTGGCCGACGTCCGTGCATCGAGTGGGACGTCGAAGTCGCAGCTCTATCAGCACTTCGCTGAGAAGGACGCACTGGTGAAAGAAGTCATCGAGGCACGTGCGGAGGCTCTGCTGTCACAGCAGCGCCGTCGCCTTGCGAGGGTTGAGTCGCTGCGCGGACTCGAACTCTGGCGCGATGAGCTCGTTGAACGCAATGCGCTCCGAAACGGCGCCTATGGGTGCCCACTAGGAGCGCTGGCGAATGAGATCGCTGATCATGACGAAGACACACGGAAAGTCATTGCTGCTCATTTTGACGCCTGGCTCCAACTCTTGACTGATGCGATTGAAGAGCTGAAGAAGCGCGGTGTGCTAACCCCGAGCGCCGAGGCGCACGCGTTGGCCACTGGGCTGTTGGCTGCTCTCCAAGGAGGTTACCTACTCGCTAAGACGGCCCGAGACGTCCGTCCCATGCGGGTGGTCCTCGACATGGCCATCGCACAGGTGCGGGCGTACTCGACGGAGAGCAACTCTGCGTGACTGCGCCCCGGCTTGCTAGGCCAGCGCAGCGACCCTGAGATTCGCCCGGCTCCTAGAGTCTGTGGACTTTAGGGTCCAAAACGTGTTCAAGTCGCACGCGTAGGGAAGGCGCTACGCTCTCCCGGCTTGCCTTTGGCTTGGGGTCCATGGCGCTTGCGCCGCTCACGACGATCGGCAATCATGAGAGTGGACCCCTAGGTCCATTATGGCTTACCGAGCGATTGGACGGAAGATGGCAACGGTTGATGTGACAGACAAGAACTTCCGCGAAGTGACCGAGCGGGAAGGGATCGTCATCCTTGACTTCTGGGCTACCTGGTGCGGTGCATGCAAGGCGTTTGCGCCGGTGTACGAGGCAGCATCTGAGAGCCACCTGGATATCCTCTTTGGCAAGGTCGACACGGAGGCGGCGCAGCAGTTGTCTGAGTCACTCGCAATCCGCGCGCTACCAACAATCGCGGTCTACCGCGACTCGATCAGGGTGTTCTTCCAGGCCGGCGCGCTCCCGAGGCCTGCGCTTGACGACCTGATCACACAGGTACGGGCGCTCGACATGGCGCAAGTGCGAGCCGAGATCGAGAGCCATGCCCACGTCCACTAGTAGTTGCCGTGGTCAGGAGGACGATGTCCCGGACATGCGTCGGGCTGCGTGAGGTGTCTCCCTGATTGGATCGGGTCGTCAGGAGTTGATGTTGTCGAGTTCGGCGACGTCCTGTGCTGTGAGGGACAAGCTGGCGCCGGTGATGTTCTCGCGCAGGTGCGCGACCTTCGAGGTCCCAGGGATAAGCAGGATGTTCTCCGAGCGCTGCAGCAGCCAAGCGAGGGCGACAGCCATCTGGGTGGCCTCCAGCCGGGTTGCCACGGCGGTGAGGGCATCGGCCTGGAGCGGAGTGAACCCGCCGAGGGGGAAGAAGGGGACGTAGGCGATGTTGTCGGCGGCGAGGCTGTCGATCAGGTGGTCGTCCCACCGGTTGGCGAGGTTGTACATGTTCTGCACGCAGACGATCGATGTCACCGTGCGGGCTTCGGCGACCTGCTCGGCGGTGACGTTACTGACTCCGAGCTGGCCGATCAGTCCCTCTTGCTGGAGGCCGGCGAGGGTCTCCATGGCTTCGGCGATCGAGCCTGGTTGGGGGCCGTTGGCGTCTCCCATGCGCATGTTCACCAGGTCGAGGCGCTCGGCCCCCAGGGATTCGAGGTTCTCGTGAACCTGCTTGCGCAGATCCTCGGGAGTGCGCGCGGTTGGCCAGCCGCCCTCGGCGTCGCGGTTCGCGCCGACCTTGGTCGCGATCAGTACCGACCCCGGATACGGATGCAGCGCCTCACGAATCAACTCGTTGGTGACCCGCGGGCCGTAGGCGTCGCTGGTGTCGATGTGCGTGACACCCTGCGCGACAGCTTCGCGTAGCACCGCGATCGCGCCGTCACGGTCAGCCGGTGGCCCCATCACCCAGGGTCCCGCGAGCTGCATGGCCCCGTAGCCGAAGCGGGTGACGGTCCGGTCACCAAGGTTCCAGGTGCCGCCGGGGAGCGTGGTTGATGCTGTGGTCATCGTGTCGTGCCTTCCTTGTTCGGATCAGGGGTGGTGCTCCGCCCCGTCTTGTATCAGTGTTGGAGAGCAACTCTCTTCTGGGAAGTACGCACTTCGCAGTGCGTTACCTCCTGCGTGAAAGGCGGACATGATGGCGACGACGACCGCGGCCGAAAAGCGCGAGCGGGCCAAGAGCGCGTACAACGCGTTCCTGGCGGTCTGCCCGAGCCGCCAGCTCCTCGACCGGCTCGCCGACAAATGGGTCGTGCTCATCCTCTGCGCTCTCGGCGGCGACGGCACCGGCAGCGTTGGAGAGCCGGCATCGATGCGGTACTCCGAACTCTCCCGCCTCATCGCCGGCGTCAGCCAGAAGATGCTCACCCAAACCCTCCGATCCCTGGAACGAGACGGCCTCATCACCCGCACGGTCACCCCGACTGTCCCCGTCACCGTCGACTACGCGCTCACCGACCTCGGTCTCTCGCTCTACCAGACCACCCGGCAGCTCAGGGTCTGGGCGCAAGACCACATGGACACTGTCCAGACCCATCGCGACCACTACGACACCCAGCACTGACACCGTGCGACACCCCGCTGAACGAGCGCTTCGCTCCCAGGCTTGACATTGAGGCAGGGGGAAGCCACCGCAGAGGATGTCCATCGGTTCGACGGCGCTCCAGTCGATGCTGGCGACGTCACCGAAGTTCAGCGCGTCGGGCCAGTGGCGGGCGACGGGTTCGTTGATCTCGAAGACCAGATCGTCTCGGCGTCGAAGACATACTCGACAGCCAGATCGAGTCCGCCGTACCCAGAGAACAGCGACCCGACCCGCAGGCGACGCTCACCAGACGGGGTGTGGTCGTGCATGAAGACTCCGGCAGTTCGGGGACCCCGAACCCGAGCCCCTCACGGAGCCCTTTCGCCGGGCTGATCACCTGCCAGGTGCACGATCCCGGGTGGCCGCCCGCGAAACCCCGCCCATAACCCGACGGAGCGCGTCCGCTCTCGACCGGCAGCCCGACGCCGATCCGTCTCCCCGCTCAGCCCTCTCTGAGCTGCCACGCGTCTTGCAGGTCGAGGCAAGGTCGCCACTGGGGCGGCGCGCTGGTCGTAGGCTGACACCCAACGACGAACGGGCGCTGAGGAGCGAGAGTGGGCAGAGGCGGGTTGTACTCAGGTTTCGAGGCGTACCGCGTCCTCACAGCGGAAGACATCAAGAGAGCGCTCCAGCACGGCCTCGTCGCCCTTGACACCAATGTGTTGCTGAACCTCTACCGGTACAACGAGAAGACTGTCGATGACTTGCTGCGCGTGGCCGAGGCTGCCGCAGAGCGCCTCTTCGTACCGCACCAGGTGGTCCGAGAGTTCTGGCGTAATCGCCAGTCGGTCATCGCGAGCCTAGGCAGCGCGTCCAAAGACGCCCAGGCAGCGCTGGCGAAGAACTCGACCTCAACGAAGGACGCAATAGCCCGTTGGGCCAAGAGCGTTGCCCTTCCTAGCGAGGAACGTGCCAACCTGACTAAGGACGTGGACGACTTCTACGACGGGTTGCGTGAACGAGTAGGTGAGGAGCCCATCAGAGTCTCCGCTCACGCGCCCACGTCCGAGGACAGGTTGTTGGCACGACTGGAACAATTGCTGGAGGACACTGTTGGCCCGGCGCTCTCGGAAGAGGAGTGGAAGAAGGCTGTCGAGGAGGGTGAACGACGGGTAGAGAACTCGATCCCTCCTGGCTATATGGATGTCGAGAAGCTTGAGTCTGACCTCCCGGAAGGGGCATCGGGGGACTATCTCGTCTGGCATCAACTGCTTCTTGAGGGCGGTGAGCGTGGGGTCGACTTGGTGCTTGTGACCGCGGACACGAAAGAAGATTGGTGGAACCGGGCAGATCGAGGGTCGATCATTGGTGCTCGCCACGAACTGGTTGACGAGTACCTCCAAGCGACTGGGTGTCGGTTCTTTCTTCTCGAACCAGCGGACCTGATCAAGCACTCATCGGCGCTGGGCGTTGGAACCAGCCTTGAATCCGTCCAGGACATCGAACGTGTGCGTGACGAAGCACCAGAGCACGTCCCGTGGAGCGCTGACGCGGCGAGAGCAGTTCTGAAGGAACTCGATTCTCAGGGTCATACGCAGGCTGACGTGATTAGAGAAGCGATTGCGAATGGCGGCAGAATCTCGCGGGCGCGCGTCTATGAACTGGATAATCGTGACGAGAGTCAGATGCTGCGTGGATTCACGCGACCCGTCAAGCGCGTCACGGCTGAACTTCAAGCAAAGGGGGATGTGCCATACGGCGTTGCCGCTTTGCTCGACGCTGTGTATGAGACTGGCGTGAAGTCGTCTCACTTTGCGGTACCCCATGAGGTCGTGGAGCTGCTTGGCGAGGAGCGCCCTATCTAGTAGCTCCTCGAAGTGAGTCGCGCACCTGGGTGGTGTGACGGTCTCGATGCGGGTGATGAGCGCTGGCGATGGCTACAGGTATCTCCTGCGCACGGTCGCGGCTGCGGATGGCGACCGTGAGCTGTCCACGCCACTGACGAGGTACTACGCGGAGGCGGGCACACCACCGGGCCAATGGCTCGGCTCCGGCGTCACCTCACTTGGCAAGGGGCAGCTCGCGGTCGGTGATCGGGTGTCGGAGGCCCAGCTCCAGCTCTTGATGGGGATGGGCCGTGACCCGATCACCGGTGACCCGCTCGGTCACGCCTTCCCCGCCTACAAGTCGGTGCCGGAACGGATCGAGGTCCGTATCGCTGACCTCGATCCGGCGATGGGTCCTGGCGCGAAGGGTGAGGCGGTTGCGCAGATCGAGGCCGAGGAGGCCGAGCGCTGCCGGCGGCGGGCCGTGGCGGGGTTCGACTTCACCTTCTCGGTCCCGAAGTCGGCCTCAGCGTTGTGGGCGGTCGCCGACGCAGGGACCCAGGCCCTGATCGGTGAGGCGCATCATGCGGCGGTTGCGGAGGTGGTTGCATTCATGGAGCGCGAGGTTGCAGCCACCCGCACTGGCACGACCGCCGGTGACGGGGCCGTTGCGCAGGTCGATGTCACCGGGTTGGTAGCGACGGCGTTCGATCACTTCGACTCCCGTGCCGGCGACCCCCACCTGCACACCCACGTCGTCATCTCCAACAAGGTGCAGACCGCGTTCGACGGCAGATGGCGCAGTCTGGATGGGCGGCCGATGCACGCCGCCGTCGTTGCCCTGTCCGAGCTGCACGAGGCGGTGTTCGCCGACCACATGACCCGCACCTTCGGCGTCGAATGGGAAGCCCGCGACATGGGCCGAGACCGCAACCCCGCCTGGGCGATCACCACCGTTCCGGAGAAGCTGGTCCAGGAGTTCTCCACCCGTGCCCGCCACATTGACGTCGAGAAGGACCGGTTGATCGCCGAGTACGTCGCCCGGCACGGCCGCCAGCCCTCCACAGCCACCATCATTAAGCTCCGCGCCCATGCCACCCTCGCCACACGGCCGGAGAAGGAGGTGCGGTCGCTGGCCGACCTGACTGGCGAGTGGCGCGTCCGCGCCACCGGGGTGCTCGGCCAGGACGCCACCAAATGGGCACGTGAGGTGACCGACAACGACAAGGCGTTGCCGTTGCGCGCCGACGACGTGCCCCTGGATGCGATCGCCGACTTCGGCCAGTCGGTGGTCGAGGTGGTGGGTGAGAAGCGGTCCACGTGGCGGCGGTGGAACCTGATGGCCGAGGCGTCCCGGCAGACGATGGGCTGGCGCTTCGCCACCATGCACGACCGCGAGGCGATCGTGGGGATGATCGCCGATGCCGCCGAGCAAGCCTCGCTGCGGTTGACGCCGCCCGACCTCACCACGAGCCCGGCCACCTTCCGGCGGGTGGACGGAACCAGCGTGTTCCGGCCCAAGCACTCCACGGTGTTCTCCTCCGAGCTACTGCTCGCGGCCGAAGACCGGCTGCTCGAACGCTCGCGCACTATGACCGCCCCCACCGTCCCGCTGCGGACGGTGGAGAAGATCACCGCACGGCCCGATGCCGAGGGCCGGATGCTCGGGGAGGATCAGGCCGACGCGCTCATGAAGATCGCCGTCTCCGGCCGCGTCCTCGATGTGCTCGTCGGCCCGGCCGGCGCCGGGAAGACCACCGCCATGAACGCACTGCGGCGGGCGTGGGAGAAGGAGCACGGCCAGGACTCCGTGGTCGGGCTTGCACCGTCCGCGGTAGCCGCCCAGGTTCTCGCCGACGACCTCGGCATCGCGACGGAGAACACCGCGAAGTGGTGGCAGAACCACCTCATCCACGGGACCGACTTCAAAGCCGGTCAGCTCGTCATCATCGATGAAGCCTCCCTCGCCGGCACCCTCTCGTTGGATCGCATCACGCACCTGGCCGAACGCGCCGGAGTGAAGGTGCTATTGGTGGGCGACTACGCGCAGCTCCAGTCCGTCGACGCCGGCGGCGCGTTCGGGCTCCTCGTCGGTGACCGGGACGGTGCGCCCGAGCTGGTCGACGTCCACCGGTTCACCAACGAGTGGGAGAAGACCGCCTCCCTCGCACTCCGTCACGGCCGCACCGAGGTGATCGACACCTACCTCGACCATGACCGCATCCGCGACGGTGAGGCCGAGGCGATGACCGACGCGGCCTACACCGCCTGGCGCGCCGACCGCACCGCCGGGTTGGTGTCGGTGCTGGTCGCTGAGACCCGCGACGACGTGAGCGCCCTCAACCAGCGTGCTCGTGCGGACTTGATTCTCGACGGCACGTTGAAACCGGGCCGGGAGGTAGAGCTCACGGACGGGACCACGGCGGGGGTCGGGGACACGATCATCACCCGCCGCAACGACCGCCGCCTCCGCAACGGGAAGACGTGGGTGCGCAACGGTGACACCTGGACCGTCACCGGTGTCCGCGTCGACGGCTCAGTGACGATCCGCAAGACCGGCCGCAGGTTCGGCGGCTCCATCGTCCTCCCCGCCGCTTACGTGACCGATCACGTTGATCTTGGATACGCGATTACGACGCACCGGGCGCAAGGCGTCACCGTCGACACCGCACACGCCCTGGTCGAGCCGACGACCACGCGAGAGAACTTCTACGTCGCCATAACCCGCGGCAAGCACTCCAACCGCGCCTATGTGATCCTCGACCGGCCCGACGAGCACGCCCGCCCGCATCCCAGCGACAACGCCGACGCCACGGGCCGGTCGGTGCTGTTCGGTGTGCTCCAGCACGTCGGGGCGGAGCTGTCCGCACACGAGACCATCACTGCCGAGCAGGAGCACTGGGGCTCGATCGCTCAACTTGCCGCCGAGTACGAGACCATCGCCGCTGCTGCCCAACGCGACCGCTGGGCCACCCTGATCCGATCCTCCGGGCTCACCAACGAGCAAGCCGACGCCGCGATCGAGTCCGACGCGTTCGGTGCACTCACCGCAGAACTGCGCCGTGCCGAGGCCAACCACCACGACCTCGACACCTTGTTCCCGCGCCTGGTTGCCGCACGCGGGTTCACCGACGCCGACGACATCGCCTCCGTCCTGCACTACCGTGTCGCCAAAGCTACCGAGCGGCCCGCCGGCTCCGGGCGCGCCCGTCGTCCGGCCCGGCTGATCGCCGGTCTGATCCCCGAGGCCACCTCGGTCAGCGACCCGACCTTCCGGCGCGCACTCGTCGAGCGCCGCGAGCTGATCGAGCAACGCGCCGCTGCGCTCGCCGACCACGCAGTCTCCGAGAAGCATCCCTGGACGACGGCACTCGGGTCACGGCCACGTGACCGCGCCGGAGTCGCGACTTGGATGCGGCAGGCGCAGATCATCGCCGCGTACCGAGACCGCTACGGCATCACCAGAGACGACCCGCTCGGCCCGGCCGCGACACCGGGCGCGCAGCGGCTCGATCGCGTCCGCGCCCAGGCCGCGCTAGACCGTGCCCGTCATCAGGCTGCACAGCCCAACGAGCACGCAGCGATGGGTCGGCGAATCGGACTTGACCTCAGACTCTGACGCGTCCGTTCTTCGCCACAGATACATCGAGTGACGGTGCGAAGATCGGTTCGTGGGTACGGAGATCACGTTGTCGCTCAACGGCGTCGACATCGACTATGGCAAGAACCGCTACTGGAAGAGTCACCACTGGCTCTTTCCCCCTGGGAGCCTCACCGACATCGAGTATCGCTACGCGAACGACGCTGTTGAGACGAAGCCCGGATTCCAGACCACCCTGAATGAGACTGGCTTCCGACTTCGTCACCTCGGCTACTCTCTCCAGGAGACGAGAACCAAGTTCGACGCCGCAGTCAGACGATGGAATCGGACAGCCGATCTTCAGCTCTCGTTCGAAGACTTCCGCAGCGCTCTCACCAGCATCGACTTCGGCACGCTGACACCAGCGGACATGAAGACGTTCATCTGGGACTTCCGTTCCTACGTCAGAAGCCTGCTCGCAACCTGGGACACGGATGACGCAGGACTCGAAGACTTCATCGCAAGCCTCGACTTCGCCATCACCCTCCGAGCGCTCGCCGATCGCGCTGCAAGCGGCCCGCTCCCGCTTCGATGGCACCACCAAGACTTGGTCGAGAGCGGATGGGTTGCGCTCGAGGATCTGACTGACATCGACCGACAGACCTACGTCATCGACCACACCAGGTTGTACGGGCGCCTCCAGGATCACGCCGGCAAGACGACTGTGAAGGGGTTCGATGCCTGGCTCGCAGGCAACGGATTACCCAAGATGACCGCCTACTCGAAGGCCAACTCGGACGGCACCGTGACGCCAGAAACGACGACGCTCCCCACGGCCGTCCGCAACATGATCCACCACCCGGAGAACCCCAACAACGTGCTCTCAGACGAGGATCTGCGTGAGAGTGTCGAGAGCCTTCTACGCGTGGTGAAGGCTCTCCCGACGCCCCTTCCGGGGCTGGCTTGACGCCGCATCGTTCCCGAACGTCACTTCGGAGGCGGTCAAGTTCTGGTTAGATCAGCATCGATGCCTGGGCCTGACTACGACCTCCACAAGCTCGGCTGGCGAGCGTTCCAGGACCTCTGCGCTGTCGTCCTACAGGAGACTCTGGGGCAGGCCTTCACTGCGTTCGCGGACACGAACGACGCCGGTCAAGATGGCGCCTTTCATGGCCTCTGGGCGGCAACTGGAGAAAAGCCAGTCACGGAACTCGAAGACTTCGCCACGACAGCGATGCCTGTCGTCGTGCAATGCAAGTTCAGTGTCGAGCCGTCAGGCACGCTGGCGCCGTCAGACCTTGAGGACGAACTCGCCAAGATCGAGGCGCTGCACGCCCGTGGTCTATGCGACGGCTACTTGGTGTTGACGAACCTGCGCGTCACCGGCCGGACACAGGCTTGGTTCGCCGAAGAAGTGCGCAAACGCGGTCCTCAGGTTGCAGCGATTCTTCCCGGGACCTGGATCTGCACGCAGATCGAGAAGAACTGGAACCTACGTCGCTACGTACCGCGCGTTTACGGGCTCGGCGACCTTACGACCATCCTGGACGAACGCAGGATGCGGCAAGCCCGCGCGCTTCTAACAAGCCTGACCCGAGAACTGGAAACGTTCGTCCCTACCGGCGCCTACCGGGGCGCTAGCGATGCCATCACCGATCGCGGGTTCGTGTTGCTCCTCGGCGAACCTGCCAGCGGGAAGTCGACCATCGCCGCGATGCTCTGCATGACCGCGCTCGACAACTGGCAGTGCGACGTGATGCGCGTCGACGGCCCGGATGAGCTCCTCGCGCACTGGAACCCTGACGACCCCCGACAGATGTTCTGGGTCGACGATGCCTTCGGCAGCATCCGTCACGAACCGCACCTAACCGATGCCTGGGTGCGACGGATGCCGGAGGTCATGGCAGCCGTCGGCCACGGCGCTCGGGTGCTGATGACGAGCCGCGACTACATCTACCGGGAAGCCCGCCCGAGGATGAAGGAGTACGCCTTCCCTCGGCTGCGAGAGCAGCAGGTCGTGATCGACATCACCGACCTGAGCATCTCCGAGAGAGAGCAGATACTCTACAACCACTTGAAGGCAGGCGATCAGCCTGCAGCGGTGCTGGACGAGTGGCGACCGCACCTACGTGCAGTAGCGGCTGCTACTCGATTCCAGCCAGAGGTGGCGCGCCGCCTGTCCCTGCAGGACTTCGTGCCGGCCTCCGGGCTACGGGGCGAAGCCGCGCTGGTGTCGTATTTCGAGCACCCGAGCGAGTTTCTGGTTGATGTGCTCGACGGCCTCGACCCTGCGCAGCGCGCCGCACTCGCAGCAGTTTACCTCTCGGGCGGAGAACTCGTGGCGCCGTTCGAGCCAGACGAACGGCTGACTGCGGCGGTGACAGCCCTGGGCACGACGGTCGCCGAGACCGCCCGCGCCTTCTCTGCCATCGAAGGCACGTTCCTGTCCCAGGGCGTGAGAGCGGACGGAAACACCGTCTGGCGCTTCCATCACCCGACGATCAGAGAAGGCTTCGCTGCGTCCGTTGCCCGTGACATTTCCACGCTGTCGGTCTATCTCGAAGGCATGACGGTCGATGAGCTTGTCGCCCAACTTGACTGCGGCGGCCCGAACCAGCGGGGGACGCTGGTCCAGGTCCCACCCGCCATGTACCCGCTGGTTGTCCCGCGCGTACCCGTCCCCGAACGGAGGGAATGGTCGAGAGGCCCTCGGGCGTGGTTCCTACAGACACGGTGCTCAGATGAGTTCCTGCGTATGTGGGCGGATGCTCACGAGGACGCGCTGCCCGGCATGGCGGAGTTCGGGATGATGGTGGATGCGATGTGGGAGCCCGCTCTCCTGAGCCGACTCAACGAAGCTGCGGCGTTGCCCGAAGACGTACGCCGGACAGCGGTCGAGCGGATTGTCGAGTACAGCATCGACGACCTCGACCCCGCCTGGGCAGACTCGTCCCTCGCCGGGCTCTTCACAGAAGATGAGCGCGCGGACCTGCGTAGACGAGTGGAAGAGGAAGTGCTGCCAGAGCTGGAGAAGCGTATCGACGTCCTTGTCGACTCGATCGTCAGCGACATGACCAAGGAGGAACTCTACCAAACTCCGCGCGACTACGTCGCCGCCATCCGAAGCTCCTTCCCCGAACGCCCGGACATTCTCCGGCTCTGTGACCGCGCAGAAGAACACATCAACGACCGTGCGTCCAACGACGAGGACGAAGACGAGCAACCCGCTGAGAGCTCGGGATTGGCGGCACCGGATCGACTTGCTTCAGCCAGCGTCGTCGGTCCGCGCGATCCATTCGAGGACGTCGCCGCCGGCCATTGAACGTCAGCGTCGCCGCCGAAGCGCATCTGATTGCGTCACCACAGACCTGGCATGCATCGCATTGGGCGGGACACCGTCGGCCGTGTCGGACCTCACGGCTAGCGTTGGGCAACAGATGAGCGCCCGTCTGACGAGCACGCCATCCGCATCCGGGCGACAACGCCGACGCCACCGGCCGGTCCGTGGTCTTCGGTGTGCTCCAGCACGTCGGTGCCGAGCTGTCCGCGCACGAGACCATCACCGCCGAACACGAGCATGGGGCGCGATCGCCCAACTCGCCGCCGAGTACGAGACGATTGCTGCCGCTGCCGAACGAGACCCGTTGGCCACCCTGATTCGATCCTCCAGCCTGACCGCGGAACAGGCGGACCGCCGTCGAGTCGGAGGCGTTCGGAGCGTTCACCGCGAAACTGCGCCGAGTGGATACCAATCATCACGACCTCGACACCCTGCTCCCGCTCGTGTGTTCGCCGATGCTGACGACATCGCCTCGGTGCTGCACTATCTGGTCGCGCGTGCCACCGCGCGCCTGGCTGGCTCGGGTCGCACACGCAAGGCGCCACAGCTGATCACCGGACTCATGGCGTCCGCCGATGGCCCGATGACCGACGACATGCGCCCCGCGCTCGACGAGCGACGCGAACTGGTCGAGGCCCGCGCCGACGCAACCCTCGACGCTGCGACAGCAGACAACGAGTCGTGGATCATGGCGCTCGGCAGCGCACCGCGAGACCCGCGCAAGGTAGCGACCTGGCGACGCCATGCCCGCACCGTCGCTGCCTATCGCGACTGTTACGGCATCACCGAAGACTCGCCTCTGGGCCCGATGCCGGAGAGTACCGTGCAGAAGATCGACCACGTCCGTGCTCGGGTCGCAGTGGAACAAGGGCAGGCGGTCACGTCTTTGAGTGCGTCCGGTTCTGCTCCATGAGCAGCGGCGGACAGGGACCCCGTAGGTCCGACGATGTAACGGACTTTCGGGCGGATCGTTGATGAGTGAACCGCCTCGTCGCGCCGGCGAGCCCTGCCGGCGGCCGTGCCGTGGAGCCACATGCCGGGTTCGCGGGGTCGGGTTACCAGCGGCGACCTGATGGGTCAGGTCTGGAGTGGACTGACCGCGGGACGTCCAAGGCTCTCACTCCTCCGAACGATCCGTCTATCCCGCGACACGCCAAAATGACGGATTCACGATCCTGGCTGAAGTTCGAGGTAGTCTCGACTCACCATCGAGAGGAGTCCCATGACTGGGCAGCACGACCGCCAGGACTGGTGCGGCGAGTTCACGGCAGAGGAACTATCCGCGATCCGACGCCAGGTTCCGCATGCGATCCAGAGGAGCCAGGAGCGTTCCGCCAGAGCCCACACGGAGTACGACGATCCCGACGGGGACCAAGACGTGTATGGCGCCGGCATGTCCCGTGGCGTACAGAAGGAACTCCGTCCTCTTCTCGCGAACCTCTCCTCCTACAGCGAGATGCAGGTACCCAGGAGTCGCCGCACGCTGACCTTCCTCGGCGATGCCTTGATCTTCCCGCTGCGGGTGGGCAAGCAGATGCCTCGCAACCATCGCCGCATCAGACTCAACTACCTCCCGGAGTCGCGTCGCGAACTCTTGGAGCAGACCAGCAACACCAAGTACGTCGACGCCGGACTGTTCGAGCTTGACGAGACTCCCGGTACCGAGCAGCCCGCTCGACTCGACGACGCGCTCACCCTCCTCAGCGAGGGTGACACACGCGCAACGCTGTTCGTGCCCTACTACAGCAGCTCGCCCCAGGGCGTCGGCACGATCTACTTCGCTCCCGCACGGCTGAACGGCCGCTACCTGGAGTTCACCGACCCCGAACGCCTCACCTATCAGGTGCCCGTTGCGGGCGAGGAGCCCGCAGCCGTGCTGGCACCTGTCGGCGGTTTCGCCGACGGTGATCGCCCCCGCACCACCGTGAAGCTCCGCCCGCGCCCGACCGAAAAGGAGGACAGCTAACAATGGGCGACCCCCGTAGCCAGTCCGCAGACCCGGCGGGCGTCGCGAGACTGTTCGATCCTGCCCGACTCACCCAGGCACGACGCATCAACAAGATGTCCAAGACAGAACTCCACCGCAAGGTCGGCGTCTCCGCCGCTGCGATCGGACAATACGAACGCGGCGAGGTCCGCCCCCGCGCCGAAACCGTAACCGCACTGGCCGACGCGCTCCGCGTACCGCCGGGATTCTTCGCCCTTGGGCGCCCTCGCGCCCAGGTCGATATCGCCGAGGCGTCCTTCCGTCGTCTTCGTTCTACCAGCGTCGCTCAACAACAGCAGGCCACTGCCTACGTCGAGCAGGCATGGGAACTCGCGTGCTATCTCGAAGAGAGCGTCGAGTTCCCGGAAGTCGACCTTCCTGAGTGGGCCAGCGCCGACTCGGCCGATGTCCCGGACCCCGTGAGTGCGGCACAGGCCGTTCGGCGGCACTGGTCTTTGGGGAGCGAACCCATCCGGCACCTCGTCTATCAGATCGAACAGCACGGAATCCTGACGGTCTTCTTCTCCATGAAGCAGGACGACAGCTTGGACGAGAAGAGCCGCATCGACGCGTTCTCGACAACGGCGCTCCCGCGCCCGATGATCGTGCTCACACCTGACAAGGCGAACGACGTGATGCGGCACCGCTTTTCAGCAGCGCACGAACTAGGACACATCGTGTTGCATCACGGCCGCCAGGGGACTGACAGCCAGTTGGAGCGTCAAGCGGACATGTTCGCTGCCGAGTTCCTGACCCCGCGCGACGTGATCGCCAACGAGCTACCGAAGCGGATCAACTTCAACCGTTACGAACAAATCAGCCAGCGATGGGGCGTCTCGGTGGCATCTCTGCTCTACCGATCCCGTGAGCTTGATCTACTCTCCGAGTCCACGGTTCGCCGCGCCTACATCACGCTTAACAGCCTCCCGCGGCGGCCGATGCCCATCCGTGACTTTCCCGGTGAACGTCCCGAGCTACTGAAGTCAGCGATCGATCTTCTCGATGGCGCAGGCGTGAACCTAGCCGAGATCGCAGCCGACCTACAGATGACCCCGCGCCACGTACGACGCCTGGCAGACATCGACGATCCCCAGCCGAAACTGACACTTGTGCCGAATCAGCCCGACGACCCGAACTCGGCACTACCGCACGAGTTCATGCAGAAGAAGGAGAGGAACACCATGGGAAAGCCCAACAAGCGTGTGGTGCAGCAACGCGACGACGGCGACTGGGAAGTCCGGAAGCCAGGTGCCGCGCGGGCAAGCGCGGTCACCCAAACCCAGGCCGACGGCATCGGGCGAGCGCGCGCCATCCTGGGCAACGATGGAGGCGGCGAGCTTCAGGTCCGCTCCAAGAAGGGAACCATCCGCGCACAGGACACGATCGCCCCCGGCAACGACCCGAAATCCTCCAAGGGGTGACAGGGGTACCCGTCCGTGGAGTCTGACGGCCAATCTGGCTCCGCGGACACCCGTCACCGTCGACAGGATCATCATGAAGTCGAGACGACTCACCTTCTACCTCCTCCGGGAGGACATCACTGACTTCGACGACGCCCTGGACCCGGACAAGGCCAGTGTGACCGTTGAAGTCGACCCATCGACCGGTATCGACGGCCGCTTCCTCTACGTCGAGCCTCACTCGTCGGTACCGGCCTGGGTCGGTTTCGTGCAACCGCTACTCACAGATCAACTCAGCGGCATTCGCTCGGCCTCCACCTCGGCGCTGCTGATCCTCCGGACGAGTGACCGCATCTTCGCGCTGACCTTCGGGTACGGGCGCTCGCTGCTCGACCTTTCGAAGATCGAGTATCAATTCGGTCTCCGTGTCGCGCTCAACCGCATCGACCCTCGTCAGATTCGGAGTCTCGACACCAAGACGTTCGAGGACCTGGTCGTGTCAACCAACACGCAAGCGAGCAAGAGCGCTGAGCTACCGACCTTCGGCGTGGACATCTCCCGAGACATCCTGCGCGCAGTGACCGGCGAGCCCCGCGACCAGACGTTCTCCAAGAGAATCGCCGGAGCAGACTCACTGGTCATGGGCGTCAAGACGACGGCATCGGAACTCCCCGCCATCTGCGACGACCTCTTGACCGCATTCACCGCAGACGCGTACAAGTCGGACTTCGGCTGGATCGATCAACTCGCGCTCGTACGAGACAACGCCACCATCGACGCGCTCAACGACCTTCTTGTAGAACAGTTGCGGACTGGAGCGACTGGATCGACCCACCTCGCCATGCCAGAGGCGATCGACTGGGAGGACATCGACGGATTCAAGATTGGTGGAACCCGCAGCCACGTCTACGAAGACTTGGACCTCGATGACTATCTGCGTCGCCTCGGCGATGAGCGCACCACGACCACACTGGAGAATCTCAAGTCAAGGTCCGTTTCGGTCCGGTTCGGACGCTCCGGCAACTTCGACAAGCGGTGGAACCTCTATCAGTGCATCGTGACCGAACAACGACTCGATGACCGTCTCCACGTGCTCATCGAAGGACGCTGGTTCGCTGTCAGCTCCACGCTCGTCGAGGAAGTAGACGCGTTTGCTGCCGGACTGCCGGACACGCGGGTAGCCCTTCCAGCGGCACGCGCAGGCGAGATCGAAGCCGACTACAACGCCCGCCTGGCGGAGACCTCACCGGAGCACCTACTCAAACTGGACGCCCGCATCAAAAGACCCGGCGGTGCCAGCAGCGGTATCGAGTTCTGTGACGTCCTCTCCGACCAGGGTGACCTGATCCACGTCAAGCGGAAGTCCCGCTCCGCAACACTGAGCCACCTCTTCGCGCAAGGAGGCGTCTCCGCCTCCACCTTCATCAATGACGGCGTGTTCCGAACCCAAGTCCGCCAGCTCATCGAAGATGAGGTCGCGGCGGACTCACGCGAGGCGTGGCTCCGCCTCGTGCCAAGAGCCGACGAGACGGTGGACAGGTCGCGGTACCGCGTCACGTACGCCGTGATCGCGAACTCGACTCGCGAGGGACGCGACTGGCTCCCGTTCTTCAGCAAGCTGAACCTGATGCAGCAAGGCCGGCAACTCGTCACCATGGGGTTCAGCGTCGCCGTGGCCCGCGTACCGGTCACTGACCCCGAGTAGCACGTCGCCACGGGTCGCCCGAACGAAGGCACCGTAGCCCGCCCGCACGCGCCGCCACCAATGGGTGGAGAACCAAGCGCGATCAGGCGTAGACTCGATCCTGAGGCAGATTTCTCCTCTGCAACGCGCCGGTCACGGCAGACCCTCTGGGTCACTCTCCAACGCACTGCCTCGCCAGATGCGCTGTGCGATGGAGAGGAACGAAAGCCATGATCCGCCTTATCTGGGCCGCGAGCGTCTACACCCGCTACTTCATGCGGCGCTACATGCCCACCAACATCCTGCTGGATTCGATCCGCACCCGCCGCCGCGGCTTGAAGTGGGGCGTGCCGGCGATGCTGCTCGCAATCCCGTACCTGCTGATCGCCAACGTCTGTGTCCAACTCATTGAGGAAGGTGCCCCCGGATGGCTCCACCTGGTCGTGCTGTGGGCGATCTGGAACATGCTCAAGATGCTTTGGATCGGGCCGATCAGCGTCGCTCTGCTGATCCGTGCCCGCCTCCGCGAGGCCGTCGCCCGCTGGGATGAGATCCGTTCGACCGCCGAGGCCGATGGCATCAGGAGGCGTCCTCTCGTGGACAGGGTGGCCAACGGTCGAGCGCGGTGAGGTACGCCGCAGAACCAGAGGTCTGGCTGACGACCATCGTGAGGCGACAACCGCGCTAATCGGATTCCTCGACGCGTGGTCGGTCACCCTTGTGCGTGGTTTGTCCACGTAGAAGTGCCCGACCGGCCGCGAGCGTGGAGTGGATCATCGGTGCCGTGATCGGGATGCTTCCTTCGCCGCGACGCTGAACGATGCTAATAAATGCACCCTCGGTCTCACCCTCGGCAGTAATTGCTCCATGCACAAGGAATGGCTTCTGTTCCTCAGGCTGCGGCGGAATGTCGATCGCAATCAGTGCGCGCTTACCTTCGGCAGGGATTAGGTCAATCCTGATCCCGAGCGCAGGCGGATAGAGGTGGTGGTCTAGCACGCGAAGATAGCGGGCTCGGGTGTCGCTATGGCGAGGTACGATGCCGCGAACCTCGCGGATCACTTCACCATCGGGAATCTTCTTAGCCTTTGCTCCCACCACGATCAGACCGCCCTCTTCGGCGTTGGCGAACCGCGCAACAGCTTGCGCAAGGCTGATCTTTCCTCGGGTGGAAGTTAGGTCATACTCCTCCGACTTCGCATCGAGCCAATGACCCTCAGCCTGCCCGACAAGGAGTCCAGCACACCCACCACGAACCAAGTCGGCCACCGAGTCGCGAGTAATCTCCGCCGCCCCAAACGCATCGCATAGTTGTAGGACATCCTCACCGACTGCGAATAAGTAGTCGAGGGTACGGCCGCGCCACGGTATCCGGAGGCGTAGCCGAACCGCGAGCACCTCCGGGCCGGACCAGCCGTCTTCGATCTCAACTGAATGCAAGGATGCGCCCACGTGATCGAGAAAGGGCGCAACTAGACGGCTGACGGAATGCAGAGGATTCTCTTCCTCGCCATCGCTGGGCCACGCACCGAAGTAGAGAACGCTCACAAGCAGCGCGCCTTGGCGTAGCTCGAACCCAACTTGTCCACCGCCAAGATCTGCATCGAAATGGTCTTCGTGCAGTTCAGAGACATCAGCTTCACTCTCGTCGCTGCGGTAGTTCTTCGCGTGCGCCACGAGCGCGGCCTTCAAGTCCACCGCCCGGAGGTGAGGCAGGTCTTGCTTGGTCAGGACAAGTTGCCCACTGATGCCTGCACGACGTTCCTCACCACGGACGGTCCACTCCTCAGTTCGCGCTGAGTAGTAGACGGTTGACACGCTCTAACCCTAGGGCCAGCCTCGGCGGCCCGACCTTCCAGCCGGGTCGCCAGTCCACTTGCGCTGGTTCCGATGCCCTGGGCGGTGATCGCATCGACGCGCCGACCTTCCGCCACCGCCTCGGCGAGCATCACGGGCATGCTCAGGCGGTGACCCGGCGACGACCGCCGGCACGGATCGTCCCGCCGCACGCGATCACCGCCGAGCGCACGGACTCATGGCTGACTCCGAGTCGCGCGGCGACCTGAGCGAGCGTCATCCCACCCGCATAGAGCTGAGCGGCGTCCTGTCGGATCGCGTCGGGCAACTCCGGGCGACGCGCTGCCAAGCCCGCCTGCCGAGCTATCTCCCGCACGGTGCCGCGGTGCACGTTGAATCGCGTCGCCAGCTCCCGCACGGGCACCCCATCGGCGTACCCGGCGATCAGCTCGGCTCTATTGGAGACGCTCAAACGGGTTTGAGACTGCCGAGAATTCTCACGCATGGGACCGCGCTCATCGGTCATCCGAGCACCCCGAGCGCGCGGCCGACGAGCCCCAGAACCTCGTAGAACACGGGAAATCAGCGATCCGAGCGGCTTCCGGGGGTTTGAGAAGCTGCTACGGAGGTCCACCACCCCGAAGGCCCGAGACCCGCACCAGCAGGTCTCGGGCCTTCGTCGTGCCCGCGCCTCACCCGGACCAGACCCCCGAGGTGCCACGCCGGTGCGATCCGAGCAGGTGGGTGTCGACGATCCCGACCGCCTCCATCAGCGCGTACATCGTCGTCGGCCCCACGAAGGCAAAGCCCTCCGTGCGCAGCGCCTTGGACAGCGCGAGCGACTCGGCGGACTTCGTCGGGACTTCGTCGAAGGTCCGCGGGGTCGGTGTCTCCGAGGGCTGGAAGGACCAGACGAAGGGGGCGAGCCCGCCCTTGTCCCGCAGCCGGATGGTCGCCTGGGCGTTGGTGATGGTGGCGTGAATCTTGGCGCGGTTGCGCACGATGCCCGCGTCGGCCATGAGCCGCTCGACGTCGTCGTCCCCGTAGCGGGCGACGACGTCCGGGGCGAAGCCGTCGAAGGCCGACCGGAAGGCCGGACGCTTGCGCAGGATCGTCGCCCACGACAGGCCGGCCTGGAAGGCCTCGAGGCTGATCCGCTCGTACATACCCTGCTCGTCGCGGACGGGCATGCCCCACTCGGTGTCGTAGTACTCGCGCATCATCGGGTCGACGCTCGCCCAGACCGGGCGGGCCAGACCGTCGTCGCCGACGACGACGCCCGGGTCGTCAGTCGCGCTCATGCCGCGCCCTCCAGCTCCAGCAGGGTCCGCTTGGCGTCGAGACCGCCGAGGTAGCCGCCCATGCTGCCGTCGGTGCGCAACACCCGGTGGCAGGGCACGACGACCGGCAGCGGGTTGGTCGCGCAGGCCGTGCCTACAGCACGAACCGCCCGGGGGCTGCCCACGGTCTCGGCGACCTCCGTGTAGGTCTGCGTGTGCCCGTAGCCGATGTGCGGCAGGTAGCGCTGCACCACCTGGCGGAAGCCTGAGGAGAGCGTGAGGTCCAAGGGCAGGTCGAAGGCCCGTCGCGTGCCGGCGAAGTACTCGTCGAGCTCGGCAGCGGCCGTGTCCAGCCGTCGCGGCGCCTGTAGCACCCGGGGGCTGACCCGGGTCGCGAGCGACTCGAGCACCGTGTCAAAGCCCTCGCGCTCGAAGGCGACGCGGACGAGGCCCGTCTCGGTGGCGGCCAGCAGCAGCGGGCCGACGGGGGAGTCGATCGTGCGGTAGGCGATGTCGAGCAGGGTCAGCTCGTCGGCACGCTCGGCCAGGCGCGCGCGCAGGTCGGCCATGGCGCCGGGCTCGATGGGGAAGGTCGTGGGGTTCATCGTGGTGCTCCTGTCGCGTCCTCGCCGGAGTGCTGTCGTCTCAGGCTCCTGATGCCGTCGGAGGCGGCCCGGCGCACGGCCTCCGGCGTGCCGCCGATGATCTCGGCCGTCTCGGCGTGCGGCAGGCCCCCGAGGTAGTGGTAGGCGACCGCCAGGCGCTGCCGCTCCGGCAGGGCCGCCACGGACGACCACACGCGGTGCGCGTCGTCACCGGGGTCGCCCCGCCGCGACACCCGCTCGGGGAGCCGGTCGGTAAGCACGGCGTGCCTGGCACGCGCCCTCGTGACGTCGATCGCCTTGCGCTGCGAGACGCGCACCAGCCAGGCCTCGACATTGGTCTCCTCGGGCAGGTCCGGCCAGGCGGTGAGCGCGGCCACGAAGGTCTCGGACCACGCGTCGTCGGCGTCCGGGCCGGGCCCGAGGACGGCGCGGCAGACCCGCAGCACGGTCTCACCGTGCTGCTCGACGGCCTGCTCGAAGGGAATCTTCATCGTCATCGCACGGTAGTCGCGCCGGCCCCGCCGGATGTGAGGTCCCGACCGTAGACTCGCCGCACCATGGAGACCATCCGCTGGGTCGAGCGCGACCGTGACCACGAGGCCGAGTGGCACTCCGAGAGCGGGGCGCCCGTCCCGGGGCGGGTCGTCGTCGCCGACGACACCATGACCGCCGACGCGGCGATGCGGCTCGCCTCCCGCGGTACCGCGATCCTCTGGCGCGGTGACTACCACAACGCCCGCCAGCTGCTGAAGGCCATGGACCGCCGCATCGAGCGCCGCGCGTCGCGACGGCAGCGGGGCGAGGTGACCTTCGCCGGGCACCGGGCCGAGCGCACCCAGCGGGCCACCCTCATGGCGCACCTCGTCGTCGAGCTGGGGCCTGATCGGTCCCTCGACCTGCGACGGGCCCCAGACGTGCGCGAGGCCTGCCTGGCCGCCTACGGCCCGGGGTCAGGCCCCGTGGTGGTCGCCCTCAGCGAGCTCCTCGGCGTCATCGGTGCCCACCAGTGGCAGACGAAGGGGGTGTACGTCCCCGCGCTCGGGGCGAGCATTCACCCGGCCTACGGCGTCTTCTCCCCGGTCCGCGGCGAGTACATCGACCTCGTGGCCAATGCGCCTTTGGCGCAACCGGTCCCGCGCACCGCCTTCGACCTCGGGACCGGCACCGGTGTGCTCGCCGTCGTGCTGGCGCAGCGGGGCGTGGAGCGGGTCGTCGCCACCGACATCAACCCCCGAGCCGTCGCCTGTGCCCGCGACAACGCCCAGCGGCTGGGGGCCGCCGACCGGGTCGAGGCGCTCGAGGCCGACCTCTACCCGGACGGTCGGGCCGACCTCGTCGTGTGCAACCCACCGTGGCTGCCCGGCGAACCGACCTCCACCCTCGAGGCAGGCATCTACGACCCCGGCTCGGACATGCTGCGACGATTTCTCGCCGGGCTGCCGGACCACCTCGAGCCGGGCGGCGAGGGCTGGCTGATCATCTCCGACCTCGCCGAGCACCTCGGTCTGCGTGCCCGGGAGGAGCTGCTCGGGCTCATCGACGACGCGGGGCTCGAGGTCGTCGACCGGCTCGAGACAGTGCCCCGACACCAGCGGGCGAGTGATGCCAAGGACGCCCTGCACGCTGCGCGGCGCGCCGAGGTCACGTCGCTGTGGCGGCTGACGGTCGCTCAGGGACGCCAGTCGGCCCGGTAGCCGGGCATCTCGTCGCGCGCCGCGCTGACGAGACCGCCCGGCTCGCGCGGTCCCGCTGACGCCGACCACCAGGCCAGGTGCTGGGGCACCCCGTGGGCGACGAGGGCCACCCGCAGCTCCTGCGCGATCTCCTCCGCGTGGCGTGAGGCGAAGAGGACGAAGCCGTCACCCGGAGCTGGAGGCGGGGTGAACCCAGGCCCACGGACGGCGCCCGGCGACGGACCGACGAAGGAGATGGCCCCGGTCGACGTCGGGTGGATGTGCCAGGCGTGCGGCACCACACGCCCCACGACCGACACCACACCCGAGATGTCGCTGTAGGTGGCGATCGACGCGGGGTGGATCGAGCCGTAGGGGATGTCGTGGCGCTCCCCGATCCGGCGGAGGGCGACGCCGTGGGCGTGCAGGTGGAGCGTCGAGGAGGTCGACCACACGATCCACGCGACGGCCAGCGTGCCGACGACGAGGGTCCCGAAGCCGGCCCAGGCCCACCGTTCCCGGCCGCCCTCGGAGAGGAGAGCCGCACAGGGGGCGAAGCTGACGACGACCGCGACCGCGATGTCGAAGGGGGCCGGCGTCATGCGGTAGGACCGCACCACCGGGCCAAGCCATGCGGGCGCGCTCATCCGCCGAGTCCCCGGGCCAGTGCGGTGGCCGCGGACTCGACGTCCGCAATGCGCGTCGACCGGCCGAGGGAGAGGCGGAGCGCACCGAGCGCGGTGTCGGCGTCGAGTCCCATGGCGAGCAGGGCGGCGTTGGGGGAGTGCACGCCCGCGTGGCAGGCGCTGCCGGTCGAGGCTGATACGTCGCCGACTGCCTCGAGGACGTGCGCACCGACGCGGCCCGGCAGGGCGACCATGAGGGTGTTGGGCAGACAGCCCTGCTCGGGCGACACCCGCACCAGTCCCGGCACCGCGCGGGCGAGCCTGTCCCACAACGTCTCCCGCAGGGCAAACTGTCGCTCGGCCTCGGTGGCGAGCAGGCTCGCGGCGATCTCGGCGGCGACACCGAGACCGACGATGAGCGCGACATTTTCGGTCCCCGGGCGCAGGCCACCTTCCTGCCCGGCACCGAGGACGACCGGCGCGACGCGGGTGCCGCGCCGCACGTAGAGGGCACCGACCCCCTTCGGTCCATAGAGCTTGTGTCCCGCGATCGAGAGTAGGTCGACCCCGAGATCGTCGACGTCGACCGGGATCTTGCCGACTGCCTGGGCCGCGTCGGCGTGGACCAGACCACCCAGCCGGTGGACCCGCTCGGCGAAGTCGGGCACGGGCTGGAGCGCGCCGGTCTCGTTGTGCGCGAGGATCAGCGTGCCGAGACCGACTGCGGCAGAGGGGATCTCGTCCAGGACGACCCGGCACTCGTCGTCCACCGGCAGCTCGTGCACCTGCCAGCCGTGGTGGTCGCGCAGGTGCGCCAGGGGCGCGGCCGTCGCGGGGTGCTCGACGCACGACGTGACGGCCACCCGGGTCGCGAGGTGCCGAGCGGCGCCCCGGATCGCGATGTTGTTGGCCTCTGTCCCACCCGAGGTGAAGACGATCTCGTCCGGTTCGGCGCCGACGAGTGCCGCGACCTGCTCGCGAGCGTGGTCGACCGCCGCCCGTGCCCGCCGACCCTGCACCGAGGCGCTCGACGGGTTGCCGAAGTCCCCGGTGAGGTGCGGCCACACCGCCTCGGCGACCTCGCGGGCGACCGGCGTCGTCGCGTTGTGGTCGAGGTACACGGGGTCGGCGCTCATGCCCCCATGATGTCGAGCACCGCCCGGCCGGGGAGGATGGGGCACCCCGACGAGAGGACTGCGATGCCCCGTTCCCGTGCCTTCACCCAGGTCGACGTCTTCGGGACCCGGCCGTACGCCGGCAACCCGCTCGCCGTCATCCTCGACGCAGAGGGCGTCGACGACGCAGCGATGCAGGACGTCGCGCGCTGGACCAACCTGTCCGAGACGACCTTCGTCCTGCCGCCGACGACGCCCGAGGCCGACTACCGGGTGCGCATCATGACCCCCGGCGGCGAGCTCCCCTTCGCCGGTCACCCGACGCTCGGGACCGCGCACGCCTGGCTGGCCCACGGCGGCACCCCACGGCAGAGCGACCGCGTCGTCCAGGAGTGCGGCGCGGGTCTCGTCGACGTCCACCGCTCCGGGAGCGAGCTGGCCTTCACCGCGCCGCCGCTGATGCGGACCGGGCCGCTCGACAACGCGGACCTCGACCCGCTCGTCGCGGCCCTCGGGATCTCGCGCGCCGACGTCGTCGCACACCAGTGGGTCGACAACGGGCCGGGCTGGGCCGCGCTGCGGCTGCGCTCGGCCGAGCAGGTGCGGGCCCTCGAGCCGGACTGGACGCAGGCACCCGACGCCAAGGTCGGCGTCATCGGGTGGCACGAGGACGGCGGCGAACACCTCTACGAGACACGGGCCTTCGTCCCCGGTCTCGGCGTCGGTGAGGACCCGGTGACCGGCAGCCTCAACGCCGGCATCGCCCAGTGGCTCGCGGGCGAAGGGGAGGTCCCGCGCCGCTGGACCGTCACCCAGGGCGTGTGCATCGGTCGGGCGGGTGTGCTGTCACTGACCGCCGACGACGACGGTGAGGTCCGCGTCGGCGGTGCTGTCACCACGCTCGTGGAGGGCACGATCAGGCTCTGACCCTAGGCTGGGGCCATGGCACGCATCGTCACCGACCAGAAGACCCGAGTCGTCAGCGCCCCGGTGGCGATCATCGTCGCCATCGTCACCGCCGGCTACATGCTCCCGTGGGCCATCGCGGCGGTGCGCGGCAACCGCAACGCGTGGTCGGTCTTCTGGGTCAACCTGCTCCTCGGCTGGACCGTCATCGGCTGGATCATCGCGCTCGTCATGTCGATCAAGGAGCACCGCATCCTCGAGGTGCGCTGACCCTTCGAGACGGCCGCGGGCGGCCTCCTCAGGGACCGGGGCGACGGCCGCGGGCGGCCTCCTCAGGGCGCGGGGCGACGGCCGTGGGCGGCCTCCTCAGGGCGCGGGGCGACGGCCGTGGGCGGCCTCCTCAGGGCCCGGCAGAGAATGCGCTTGGTGGCACCGGGCGGATCGGGGAGGATCCCCCTTCGTGGGACATGTCGACGTCGCCGGTGTCAGGTACGAGCTCTCCGACGGGAGGGTGCTGCTCGACGAGGTCTCCTTCCGCGTCGGTGAGGGCGCCAAGGTCGCGCTCGTCGGGGCCAACGGCGCCGGCAAGACGACGCTGCTGCGCATCGTCACCGGCGAGCTGACCCCGCACGCGGGATCCGTCGCCCGCACCGGTGGGCTCGGGATCATGCGCCAGCACGTCGGCGCCGGGCTGGGGGAGCGACCCACCGTCGCCGACCTGCTGATGTCGGTCTCCCCGCAGGCGGTTCGGGACGCGGCGGCCGAGGTCGACCGGCTCGAGCTGGCCCTCATGGAGACCGAGGACGAGCGCACCCAGATGCGCTACGCCACGGCCCTCAGCGACTACGCGGACGCCGGTGGCTACGACCAGGAGGTCGTCTGGGACGTGTGCACCACGGCCGCGCTGGGTGTCCCCTTCGAGCGGTGCAAGTACCGCGAGCTGAGCACGCTCTCCGGCGGCGAGCAGAAGCGGCTCGTCCTGGAGTACCTGCTGCGCGGACCCGACGAGGTGCTGCTGCTCGACGAGCCCGACAACTACCTCGACGTGCCGGGCAAGATCTGGATGGAGGAGCAGATCCGCGCCTCCGACAAGACGATCCTCTTCATCAGCCACGACCGGGAGCTGCTGGCCAACACCGCCACCCGCGTCGTCACCGTCGAGCTCGGCAGCGCGGGCAACCGCGTGTGGACCCACCCCGGCGGGTTCGGGACCTACCACGAGGCGCGGCAGGAGCGCTTCGCGCGCTTCGAGGAGTTGCGCAAGCGGTGGGACGAGGAGCACGCCAAGCTCAAGGCCCTCGTGCTCATGTACAAGCAGAAGGCCAAGTACAACTCCGACATGGCCACGCGCTACCAGTCGGCGCGGACCCGGCTGGAGCGCTTCGAGGCCGACGGCCCGCCGACCGAGCAGCCGCGCGAGCAGAAGGTGACCATGCGGCTGCACGGCGGTCGCACCGGCAAGCGCGCGGTCGTCTGCGAGCGGCTCGAGCTCACCGGCCTCATGCAGCCCTTCGACCTCGAGGTCTGGTACGGCGAGCGGGTCGCGGTGCTCGGGTCCAACGGCTCGGGCAAGTCGCACTTCCTGCGGCTGCTCGCCGCCGGGGGCAGTGACCCCGAGGTGGACAACCTGCCCGTCGGCGAGGCCGTCATCGCGCCCGTCGCACACACCGGCCGTGCCCGGCTGGGAGCGCGGGTGCGCCCGGGCTGGTTCGTCCAGACCCACGAGCACCCCGAGCTGATCGGCCGCACCCTGCTGCAGATCCTGCACCGCGGCGACGGCCACCGCTCGGGTCTGGGCCGCGAGGCCGCGAGCCGGGTCCTCGACCGCTACGAGCTCGCCCACGCGGGGGAGCAGACCTTCGAGTCGCTCTCGGGTGGGCAGCAGGCGCGCTTCCAGATCCTGCTGCTCGAGCTGTCCGGGGCGACGCTCCTCCTGCTCGACGAGCCGACCGACAACCTCGACGTCGAGTCCGCCGAGGCCCTCGAGGAGGGGCTGGACGCCTTCGAGGGCACCGTCCTCGCCGTGACCCACGACCGGTGGTTTGCCCGCGGCTTCGACCGCTTCCTCGTCTACGGGGCCGACGGGCGGGTCCGGGAGAGCGACGGTCCCGTCTGGGACGAAGGGAGGGTCGCCCGCACCCGGTGACCTCCTGCCCCGCGGTGGCCGGTCCGGCCTAGAAGCTCGCCAGGTCCGCCATCATCTCCGTGGTCAGCCAGTGGTCGGGGATGCCGAAGCCACCGACGAGCGTCGCCGCGTGGGGCCGCAGCTCGCCGCACAGCTCGTTGACGCGCGCGACGACCCCCTTCGACTGGCTGGCGCTCAGCCGACCGTGCTCGATGAACCACGCGCGGTTGGCCTCGACCGTGCTGAAGACGAAGAGGTCGCACACGAGGTTGAGCAGATCGCGACCGGGACCGTCGGGGGCCTCCTCGATCGCGGTGACGAAGGCCTCGAGCGCGATCCGGTCGATGTGCGCGCGGGCCGACTCGAGCAGGTGGTCCTGGGCCTCGTTGAAGACCCGGAAGGAGTCGGCGCCTTCCTCGCCGGCGCGGCGCAGGCGCATCGCGAGCGTCTCGGTGAGGTGCGACTCGCGGTCCTCGAAGACGGCGAGCTGACCGCCGCGGTCCTCGAGGGCGTTGTCGCCGTCCTTGCCCGGGGCGCCGGAGATGAGTCGCTGGATGATCGACCCGCCGATGGTGTGCTCGATGACCGAGGTCGTCACCTGCCGGGCACCGAAGAGGATCGCGCCGCGGGTGTCGAGCTCCTGGAAGTCGCTCTTGTAGTCGGTGAGCATGCCCTTGGCGAGCAGCTGCAGCAGCACCGTGTTGTCGCCCTCGAAGGTCGCGAAGACGTCGGTGTCGGCCTTGAGGTCGGCGAAGCGGTTGAGCGCCATGTAGCCGGCACCGCCGCACGCCTCCCGGCAGGCCTGGATCGTGTCGTTGGCGTGCTCGGTCGTGATCGCCTTGAGCCCGGCGGCGCGCGCTTCGAGCTCGCGCTGCGAGGACTCGTCGGTGATCTCGCCGGTGCTGATGTCGGCGAGTTTGCCGGTCAGGGCGTTCTGCGCGAGGGCCAGCGCGTAGGACCTCGCGAGCCGGGGCAGGAGCTTGCGCTGGTGGGCCCGGTAGTCCATGACGACGACCTCGTGCTCGCCGTCGGGGTAGGTGAACTGCGTGCGCTGGAGGCCGTAGCGCACCGCGAGGGTGAGGGCGCTGCGGGTGGCCGCACCGGCGCCGGCGGCGACCGTCACCCGGCCGCGCACGAGCGTGCCGAGCATGGTGAAGAAGCGCCGGTTGACGCTCTCGATGGGCGAGGAGTAGCGGCCCTGGTCGTCGATGTCGCCGTACTTGTTGAGCAGGTTGGCGCGGGGGACGCGCACCTGGTCGAACATCAGCCGGCCGTTGTCGACGCCCTTGAGGCCGAGCTTGGTCCCGCAGTCGCCGATCGTCACGCCAGGCATCGGCTGGCCCGATTCGTCGCGCAGGGGGACGAGGACGCAGTGCACGCCGTGCTGCTCCTCGCCGACGACGAGCTGGGCGAAGACCGCGGCGAGCCGGGCGTCGCGGGCCGCGCCGCCGATGTAGTCCTTGCGGGCGGCGGGCGAAGGGGAGTGGACGACCAGCTCGTCGGTCTCGGGGTCGTAGGTGGCCGTGGTGAGGATCGACTGCACGTCGGAGCCGTGGCCGGTCTCGGTCATCGCGAAGCACCCGGGCAGCGACAGGTCGGCCATGCCGGGCAGGTACTCGCGGTGGTGGCGCTCGGTGCCGAGGTTGGCGATGGCCCCACCGAAGAGGCCGAACTGCACGCCCGCCTTGACGAAGACCGACAGGTCCCCGTGGCCGATCATCTCCAGCCCGGTGACCGAGGCCCCAACGTCACCCGTGCCGCCCAGCTCGACCGGCAGGGTCGCCCGGACGAGCTCGCTGTCGGTGAGGGCGGTGACGAGCTCCAGGGTGCGCGCCCGGTGCTGCTCGAGGTCGAGCCGCAGGTCGGGCTCGGCCACGGGGAAGCGCGGGTCCGCTCGCAGCTGCTGACGGATCGCCTCCCACCGACCGTCGAGGACGGCGCGGATCTGCTCGGCGACGGGGTCCTTGGTCTGCTCGGCGCTCATGCTTCGCATGCTCGCAGATCCCCGGTCGCCGCGGGCGTGGGGGACGGTGGCGACCGCGTCACGCGGCCGCCCCCGCGGGCCCCGTCAGACGTCTCTGCTTAGCCGCTCGACCTGCATTGCCGTAGGGCAATGCGGCCTCGGGGTGGCTCAGACGTCGACCGGCTCGAGCTCGCGGTCCGCCGCGGGCAGGCGGGAGAGGGCGATCGCGGCGAGCAGGGCGGAGCCGGCGCAGATGCCCCACACCGTGAGATAGCCCGAGAGCGGTGCGTGCCCCTCGGTCGGGTCGGAGATGCTGCCGGTGGACGCCAGGGCCACGGCGAAGAGCGCCGAGGCCAGGCAGCCGCCGACGGTCTTGGTCGCATTCGTCAGGCCCGCCGCCTCGGCCGTGCCCCCGTGCGTCGAGGCCGCGGCCGCGGCGGCCGGGAGCGAGGCGACGAGGGCCCCCGATCCCAGGCCGGCGATGCCCATGGCGAGCATCGCGTGCGCCAGCGCGTCGTGCAGCGGGATGAAGGTCGCGTAGCCGACGGCGACGAGCACGGCGGCCCCGACGAGCATGCCCCGCACCCCGAGACGACGGGCGGCGAAGGGGGACAGCAGCGCCCCGACGGCCATCGCGACGACGTAGAGGCCGATGAGGTTGGCGATCGCGGCGGCGTCGACGCCTAGTCCGTAGCCCACCTCCGCGGGGTCGGTCCGGGCGAAGGTCGACAGGGGGATCTGGGCGCCCAGCACGCTCATGCCGAAGAGGGCCGCGGCCAGTTGCACCGGCCACATCGTCGGGGCGGCGAGGGCACGTACGTCGAGGAGCGGCGAGCTGCTCGACATCTCGACGCGGACGAAGAGCCACATCACGGCGCAGCCGAGGGCCACGAGCAGCCAGGCCGGGGGGCTGCCGAGGCCCTGCAGGCGCACCACGACGAGCCCACCCAGGACGAGCAGCAGCCCGGTGCTCAACAGGGCGGTGCCGACGAGGTCGAGGCGGCCGGTGGCCGGGGCCGACTCGTCGCGCACTCCGAGGAGGATGGCCACCAGGGCGATCGTCGTCGCGGCGGCGGGCACGGCGAGCAGTGCGGTCATGCCGAGGACCGGCTGGAGCGCGCCGGCCCCCAGCGCGCCGGCGATGACGCCGACCTCGAGTGCCATGACGAGGAGGGCGGCGCCGCGTCTGACGAGCGCCGGGCGGTCGGGGTGCTCGCGAGAGCGCTCGTGGAGGATTGCGATCTCCATCGGGAGCCAGACGGTGTAGGCACCCTGGATCGCCCAGCCCACGAGGAAGGTCCAGAAGCCGGGGGCCAGGGCCACGACCCACCCGCCGACGGCGGTGATCATCGTCGCGACGACGAGCACCCGACGGTGACCGTGCAGGTCGCCCAGCCGGGAGAGCACGGGCACGGCCAGTGCCGCGACGATGAGCTGGGCGGCCTCGAACCAGTTCACGTCGCCGTCGGCGATGCGGAGGTGGTCGGCGATGTCGCTGTAGATCGGCGTGTAGTACCCCTGCAGGACACCGGAGGCGATCTCGACGGCAGCGAGGAAGCCGACGATCCGCCAGATGGTCGGGCTCACCGCTCGCCCGCCAGACCGTCGAGCAGCGCGCGGTACCACCGGATTCCGTCGAGGAAGTCCTCGACCCCCAGGCGCTCGTCGTAGGAGTGGATCGCCTCGCGCTGGGCGGCGCTCATCCGGAAGGGTGCGAAGCGGTAGACCCGCTCGCAGATCGTCGTGAAGTGGCGCGCGTCCGTCGCGGCGTACATGACGTAGGGCACCGGCACCGCCTCGGCGAAGACCTCGGTGATCGTCCCCTCGAGGAGTGCGAAGGCAGGGTCGTCGACCGGCGAGAGCGGGCTCGGCTCGTGCGCGTCGGCGACCTCGACGTCGATGTCGGACCCGACGACTCGCCGGATCCGGTCGGTGGCGTCCGCGGTGGTCTCGCCGACCGCGATGCGCAGGTTGAGCCCGGCGACGACGGAGGTCGGGCTGACGTTGATCGCCGGCGACCCGGTGAGCGTCGTGACCGCCACCGTCGTGCGGGCCAGTGCGGCGGCCTCGGGGCCGGCGGCGACGAGCAGCCGGGCGAGGGCGCCGGGGAAGCGGTCGGCCCGCTCGACGACCGGTCGCAGGGGGCGCGGCAGGTGCGGCGCGAGCCGCCGGAGCATCTCGAGCGTCGCGGGGGAGACGTGGGCCGGGAAGGGCCGGCGCTCCAGTCGGGTGATCGCCGCGGCCACGCGGGCGGCGGGACCCCCCTTCGCCGGTCGCGAAGCGTGACCGCCGCGGCCGCTGGCCGTGAGCCGAAGGGAGAGCACCCCCTTTTCCGAGACGCCCACGAC
This sequence comes from Janibacter sp. FSL W8-0316, assembly GCF_038004165.1. Classification (NCBI taxonomy): domain Bacteria; kingdom Bacillati; phylum Actinomycetota; class Actinomycetes; order Micrococcales; family Intrasporangiaceae; genus Janibacter; species Janibacter sp. FSL W8-0316. The sequence goes on from NZ_JBBOQX010000001.1 coordinate 425,909, forward strand.
CCCGAGGGGCCGCGTGACCCCGGGGAAGGCCTCGGAGGCGACGGCTCCGCCCTCGTCGAGGACGAACCAGGGGCGTATGCCCCGCTCGCGCAGCGTCTCCACGGCACGACGGGCGCTGCTGCCCATGACCTCCTCGTCGCTGCCGAAGGAGAGCCACACGTCGCGGGCGGGGCGCTGCCCGTCGGCCAGGAGGGACTCGACGGCAGCGATGACGGCGACGAGCTGGCCCTTGTCGTCGAGGGCCCCTCGGCCCCAGATGACGCCGTCGACGACCTCGGCCGCCAGCGGCGGGTGCGTCCACAGGCTCTCGTCGCCGAGCGGGACCACGTCCATGTGGGCCATGAGGACGACGGGGTCGGCGGTGGCCGTCGGCGAGGTCGGATCGGCGGGCACCCGGATGAGCAGCGCGTGCGGCGGGACGTCGATGACCTCGCCCACCTCGTGGGTCAGGGGGAAGTGCTCGCGCAGGCGGGAGTGCAGCTCGACGAAGGGAGCGGGGTCGGTCGTCTCCGGGTCCGCGGAGGCCACGGTCGGCAGCCGCAGGATCTCGCGCAGTGCCGTGACGGGAGCCGCGTCGATGGGGTCCATGGGCGCCACCCTACGCGTCGGTAGGCTGCTTCCAGGCGATCTTCAGACCCGACCAGGCGAGGTCGGTCAGCTGGGCGGTGACCTCCTCGCGGGAGACCTCGCCCGCGGTGCCGGCGAGCCACGCGTCGGCGCCGGCTCGCACCAGGCCGACCATCGACTGGCCCCACAGCATCGCGGGGGCCGGGTCGTTGCCGCGCTCGACGAGGGCGGCGGCCACGAGGTCGCTGATCTGACCCGCCATCCGACCCGTGGCGCTGGCGGCGACCTCCGCGGCATTGCCGCCGGTCGAGGTGCCGACGATCGGCGCGGAGACGATGAAGCGGTAGACCTCGGGGTCGCGCTCGACGAGCTGGAGGTAGGCGTCGATCGCGGCGTGGATCACCGAGCGCGGGTCGACGTCGAGCGCGTCGAGCCCGGAGCCGAACCCGCCCGTCCGGCGACCGAGGACCTTGCCGATGTCACGCAGGATGAGCTCGTCGACCCGGGCGGCGACGGCCTGGTAGAGGCCGCGTCGGTCGGTGAAGTGCCGGTAGAAGACCGTCTTGGAGGTGCCGGCGTCGGCGGCGAGCTCGTCCATGCCGACGGTGGCGCCCCGGCTGCGGATGGTGCGGATCGCCGACTCGACGAGCGCCTTGCGACGCTCCTGACGATGCACCTCCCAGCGGGCGCTGCGGCCGTCGGTGGTGTCACTCACAAGGCGGGACGGTATCAGGGACGAGGAGTACCTGCTACCGTCCGTATCGCATAAAGTCAGTGGTGGGAGAGGCGGCGCACGACGCCGTCCCCGACTGACACCAACACGACCCAGGAGACCTGTGGTGGCTAACAACCTGCCGCGTCGCGCCGCCGTCCTCGGTGGCAACCGCATCCCCTTCGCCCGCCAGTTCGCCGCGTACGCCGAGGCGTCCAACCAGGACATGTTCACCGCCGCCCTGGACGGGCTCGTCGCCCGCTACAACCTCGGTGGCAAGCACATCGACGAGGTGGCCGGTGGTGCGGTCATCAAGCACTCCCGCGACTTCAATCTCGTCCGCGAGGCCGTCCTCGGCTCGGCCCTCGCGCCGACGACCTCCGCCTACGACCTGCAGCAGGCCTGCGGCACCGGCCTCGAGACCGCGATCCTCGTGTCCAACAAGATCAAGCTGGGCCAGATCGAGTCCGGCATCGCCGGTGGCGTCGACACCGCCTCGGACGCCCCGATCACCGTCACCGAGTCGCTGCGCAAGAAGCTGCTCAAGGTCAACCGGGCCAAAGGCGCCAAGGCGCAGGCCCTGGCGCTCACCAAGATCCGCCCGACGGACCTCGGCATCGCCACCCCGGCCAACGTCGAGCCGCGCACCGGCCTGTCGATGGGTGACCACATGGCCATCACGGCCAAGAAGTGGGGCATCACCCGCGAGGCGCAGGACGAGCTCGCCATGAAGAGCCACCACAACCTCGCCCGCTCCTACGACGAGGGCTTCCAGGACGACCTCGTCACGAGCTTCATGGGTCTGTCCAAGGACCAGAACATGCGGGCCGACTCCTCGATGGAGAAGCTCGCCAAGCTCAAGCCGGTCTTCGGCAAGGGCGACGACGCGACGATGACCGCCGGCAACTCGACGCCGCTCACCGACGGCGCGTCCGTGGTGCTGCTCGGCTCCGAGGAGTGGGCCGCGGAGCAGGGCCTGACCCCGCTCGCGTGGTTCGTCGACGGCCAGGCCGCCGCGGTCGACTACGTCCACGGTGCCGAGGGCCTGCTCATGGCCCCCGCCTACGCCATCCCGCGCATGCTCGAGCGCAACGGCCTGGCGCTGCAGGACTTCGACTACTACGAGATCCACGAGGCCTTCGCCGCGACGGTGCTCTCCACGCTCGCCGCGTGGGAGGACGAGGACTTCTGCCGCGAGAAGCTCGGCCTGGACGCCCCGCTCGGGTCCATCGACCGCGACAAGCTCAACGTCAACGGCTCCTCGCTCGCCGCTGGTCACCCCTTCGCCGCCACCGGTGGCCGCATCGTCGCCGCGCTGGCCAAGATGCTGCACGCCAAGGGCCCGGGCAGCCGTGGCCTGATCTCCATCTGCGCCGCCGGTGGACAGGGCGTCGTGGCCATCCTCGAGGGCGCCTGAGCCTTCCCCGCACCGACTCAAGGAGAACACCCACATGGGATTCGAGTACGGCAAGTTCGTCAGCTCCGGTCTGGGCAAGCAGATCGCCAACACCCTCGGCCTGCCCCGTCCGACCAAGCTGCGTCGCCACAAGGCCGGCGCCCCGCTCATCGGCGGCGCGGTCCTGCTCGCCGGGCACGGTGACGCCCCGGTCGCCGCTCTGCTCACCGAGGCCCTGCAGGCCGACGGCGTGCAGATCGCGACCTCTCCGTCGACCTCGGTTGCCGGTGTCGTCGTGGACATGACCCAGGCCCGCACCCCCGCGGACCTGGAGACCCTGCGCGGCATCCTGGCCCCGGCGCTGAAGACCCTGGCCCCCACCGGCCGGGTCATCGTCATCGGCCGTCCGGTCGCGGACACCGACGACGTCGCCGAGGCCGCGGCCCGCCGCGCGCTCGAGGGCATCGTGCGCTCGGTCGGCAAGGAGATGCGTGCCGGCGGCACGGCCAACATGGTCTACGTCGCCGAGGGTGCCGATGCCAACGCCGAGGCGACCGTCCGCTTCTTCCTCTCCGGCCGCTCGGCCTACGTCTCGGCCCAGGTCGTGCACGTCGGCGAGGCCGTCGGCGACATCCTTGTGCCCGAGAGCTGGGACGCCCCGCTCGAGGGCAAGGTCGCGGTCGTCACCGGGGCCGCGCGCGGCATCGGTGCCGCGATCGCCGAGGTCCTCAGCCGTGACGGCGCGACCGTCGTGTGCGTCGACATCCCCGCCGCCGGCGGCCCGCTGGCCGAGGTCGCCAACCGCATCGGTGGCTCGGCCCTGCAGGTCGACGTCACCGCCGAGGACGCGGGGGCCAAGATCGTCGAGCACGCGAGCACGCTGCACGGTGGCTTCGACATCGTCGTGCACAACGCGGGCATCACCCGCGACAAGCTGCTCGTCAACACCGACGCCGACCGCTGGGGATCGGTGCTCAACGTCAACCTGCTGTCGATCCTCAAGATGAACGAGGCCCTCGTGCCCGCCATCAACGAGGGCGGCCACATCGTCAACGTCGCCTCGATCGCCGGCATCGCCGGCAACCGCGGTCAGGCCAACTACGGCGCGAGCAAGGCCGGCGTCATCGGCATGACCTCGAGCCTGGCCAAGGACCCGCAGGTCCTCGCCAAGGGCGTGACGGTCAACGCTGTCGCCCCGGGCTTCATCGAGACCGAGATGACGGCCAAGATCCCGCTCGCGACGCGCGAGATCGGCCGCCTGACCAACTCGCTGTCGCAGGGTGGTCTGCCGGTCGACGTCGCCGAGACGATCGGGTGGTTCGCGTGGGACAGTAACCGCGCCGTCACGGGCAACACCGTGCGCGTGTGCGGTCAGATGCTGCTGGGCGCCTGATGGCCGTCACGACCGTCAAGAGCATCCCGGCGCTCGGGCCGATCTACGCCAAGGCGGCGCTGCCGGGCAAGGGTGGCGGCTCGTCGCTCCCCGACACCCGGCTGCGCCTCGAGGGCCACCAGGTCGACCGGCTCGACCTGCTCGAGTACCAGCGCATCTGCGGCTTCAACAACAGCGACGTGCTGCCGCACACCTACCCGCACGTCGTCGGCTTCCCGCTGCAGATGCAGCTGATGTCGGGCAAGGGCTTCCCTCTGCCGCTCATGGGCCTGGTCCACGTCGAGAACGTCATCACGGTGCACCGTGAGGTCCGCTTCGACGAGGCCATGGACATCACCGTCTCCGCCGACAACCTCCGGGCCCACCCCAAGGGCAAGGTCGTCGACCTCGTCACCGAGGTCGACGTCGCCGGCGAGCGTGTCTGGGAGGGTCGCTCGACCTACCTGGCCCGCGGCAAGGGCGACGCCGAGGCGGACCGGGGTGCGCAGCCCCCGGCGATCCCCACGGGCCAGGCCGCCGCGAAGTGGTCGCTGCCCGGCGATCTCGGTCGCACCTACGGGCTCGCGTCGGGTGACATCAACCCGATCCACATGAGCGCCGTGACGGCGAAGGCCATGGGCTTCCCCAAGGCGATCGCCCACGGCATGTGGACCTATGCACGGGTCCTCGGCGCCATCGGGCCGCGCACCAGCGGTCCGTGCACGAGCCACGTGTGGTTCAAGAAGCCGGTGATGCTGCCGGCCAAGGTCGACTTCGTCATCGACACCACCGGCGAGAAGGTCGTCGCGGGACTGCGCAGCACGCGCAAGCCCGAGACCGAGCACCTCGTGCTCACCCTGGCCTGAGCGCCGAGGTCACGACGGCCCGTGTCCCGCAGGGGGGACACGGGCCGTCGTCGTCCCCGTGGTCAGCCCGGGGTCCGGATCTCCCGGATGCGCTCCCGCAGCCACGCATAGCTGTCCTTGGGCACCCGCTGCTGGTCACCCTCGACGTCGACCCGCACGAGCCCGAAGCGCTGCGTGTAGCCCTCGGCCCACTCGAAGTTGTCGAGCAGCGACCACACGAACCAGCCCCTGACGTCGACCCCGGCGTCGAGGGCATCGGCCACGGCATCGAGGTGCTGGTCGAGGTAGCGGATGCGCGCCTCGTCGTGCACCGTGCCGTCCTCGACCACGTCGTGCGTCGAGCACCCCGACTCGGTGATGTGGACCGGGGGGAGCCGGTCGCCGTAGCGCTCGCGCAGCTGCACGAGGACCTCGGTCAGACCCTCTGGCGCGACCGGCCACCCGAAGGCGGTGTACTCGCGAGCCGGCACCGGCACGAGCTGGAAGGGGATGCCATCGGGCACCTCCAGCTGGACCTGCTGGTCGGGGACCGCGGCGCGGGCGGCCGCGGTGCCGGGCGACCCGGGCATCCCGACGAGCGTCGGGTTGTAGTAGTTGACCCCGTAGGCATCGAGGGGCGAGCTGATGACCGTCAGGTCCTCGGCGACCGGGCCGGGCATCCCGTCACCCATGCCGTTGGGGTACTCGCCGAGCAGGATCGGCTCGGCGAAGGCCCGGTTGTGGATCGTGTCGTAGAGCGTTGCGGCAGCGACGTCCTCGTCGGCCTCGCTCACCGCGTGGACCGGGGTGTGGTTGTTGGCCGTGCCGATCGCAGCGACCCCCTTCGCGCGCAGCGACCGCGTGGCCAGCCCGTGGCCCAGGAGCAGGTGGTGGGCTGCGGCCAGAGCCTCGAAGCCGCGGGATTCGCCGGGGGCGTGCAGCCCGATGGCGTGGCCGAAGAGGGTGGCGACGACCGGCTCGTTGACCGGGATCCACATGGCCACCCGGTCGGCGAGGCGGTCGGCGACGAGGGCCGCGTAGTCGCCGAAGCGCTCGGCGGTCTCCCGGGCCATCCAGCCGCCCTTCGCCTGGAGGGCGGCGGGCAGGTCCCAGTGGTAGAGCGTGGCGAAGGGGGCGATCCCCGCCTCGCACAGGGCGTCGACGGCACGGTCGTAGAAGTCGAGACCGGCCGCATTGGCCGGCCCCGCCCCGTCAGGCTGGATGCGCGGCCAGGCGATGGAGAACCGGTAGGCGTCGACGCCCAGCCCGTGCAGGAGCTCGACGTCCTCGTCCCACCGGTGGTAGCTGTCGCAGGCCACCGCGCCCGACGACCCGTCGGCGATCGTGCCGGGGCGGTCGCAGAAGTCGTCCCAGATGCTGCGGCCACGACCACCGGCGGCCACACCCCCTTCGATCTGGTAGCTGGCGGTTGACGTGCCGAAGAGGAAGTCGCGGGGCAGGGGCGTGGGCATGGGTCTCCTAGGCGACGCTGCGGATCTTGCGGATGAGGACGGCGGCCGCCAGGCCGATGGCCGCGGCGAGCAGGTAGAGCGTGCGGTAGCCCGCAGCGTGGGTCGCGTGGGCGGCGAACCACGTGATGATCGGTCCGGCGATCGCCGGAGCCAGGACCTGTGGGAGGGCATTGGCGATGTTGATGACGCCGAGGTCGCGGGCCCGGTCACCGGCCCGCGGGAGCACCTGGGTGATGAGCGCGAAGTCGACGGCGAGGTAGACGCCGTAGCCGATGCCGAGGATCACCGCACCGACGAGCGCCGCGGACCAGGTCTGGACGATCGCGAGGAGGACCGCCGCGCTCGACATGACGACGCCGGAGGCGGTGACGAAGGGCTTGCGCAGGCCGATCCGGTCTGACCAGATGCCGGCGACGATCGCGGAGACGATGAGGCACGCGGCGTAGAGCAGGGTGAGCACGAGGACGCCGAGCTCGGGGTCGGCGACGCCGACGGCATCGGTGAGGAAGAAGAGCAGGTACATCGTGCAGATCGAGTTGGCGACCGTCGCGAGGAAGCGCGTGGCCCAGGCCCACGCGAAGTCGGGATGGCGTCGCGGCGAGATCCAGAAGCCGGCGAGGAACTGCCGCACGGGCGTCTTCGGGAGGTGGCCGCGGGGGAGTGGCCGGTCGAGGGAGCGCAGCACGAAGGGGGTGACCGCGGCGACCGCGAGAACGGCCAGGACGAGGTAGGCGCCGGTGGTGCCGGAGACGAGGGTCGCGACCCCGGTGCCGACGACGATGCCGAGGGTCTGGGTCATGCCGACGACGCCGCTCACGAGCCCGCGCTGCTCGACGGGGACGAGATCGGGCACGGCGGCGGTGAGCGCGGCGAGGGTGCCGTTGAGCCCGGCCTGGACGAGGCACCAGCCGAGGATCATCACGGGGACCGACCCGGCCGCGGCGAGGACGACGAGGCCGAGGGCCCCGACGAGCGTCCCGCCGACGAGCCACGGGACCCTCCGGCCGAAGCGCGAGGTCGTCCGGTCGCTGAAGGCTCCCGCGAGCGGGTTGGCGAGGGTCGACACGGCGGCGCCGACGCCGGTGACGAGGGAGAGGGTGGCCTCCTTGTGGCCGGGCGTCAGGCTCGCGGCCTGGAGCCCGAGGAGCACCTGGATCGGGCCGAACCATCCGGCGCACATGCCCACACCGGCAAGGCCGAGGCGGGCGATCCACCCGGGCGGGACCGGTGTCGTCGGGTCCGCGAAGGGGTCCGGGGCGTCGACGGTGACGCCCGACGGGGGCTGCATGGCCGCATGCTACTCGTCGGTAGCCCCGGGGGTCGAGGGTGTCGCGGAGGTGAGGGTGTCGCGGCTGGCCGGACCGCTCACCTCGCGGGTGTGGTGGCTGTCACACCGCAGTGTCATGCTCGGCAGATGGCACACGGAGACATCACGCACATCGACATCCCGGTCAGCGACCTCACGGCGGGCGCGGCCTTCTACAGCGGGCTCTTCGGCTGGCAGATCGCCGAGATCCCCGGCTTCGAGGGCTATCCCATGTGGCAGGCCCCCAACCAGATCAGCGGGGGAGGTCTGGCCCCCAGGGGCGAGGGCTTCGAGCATCCTCGCTCCTACGTCGAGGTCGACTCGATCGACGAGGTCCTCGCCAGGGCGACGGAGAGCGGGGGGTCGGTCGTCATGGACAAGTCACCGATCTCGGAGACGAGCTGGTTCGCCGTGCTCGCCGACCCCGACGGCAACCACATCGGGCTCTACGAGGGCACGACCGAGGCGGGCTGAGCCCGCCCGAGCTGACCCTTGCGCTGGGCTGCGCCCGGCGCAAGGTTAGCCGAGCATGATCCCGGCGATTGTCGCGCTCATGAGGTTGGCCAGGGTCGCGGCGAGGATCGCGCGCATGCCCAGGCTTGCGATGTCCTTGCGGCGGCTCGGGGCCATCGACCCGAGCCCGCCGAGGAGGATGCCGAGCGAGCTGAGGTTGGCGAAGCCGGTGAGCGCGAAGGTGACGATCGCCTGCGTGCGCGGGCTGTAGGACTCGACCTCGGGCCCGAAGTTGGTGAAGGCGACGAACTCGTTGACGATGACCTTCTGCCCGAGGAAGGACCCGGCGTCGACGGCCTCGTGCCACGGGACGCCGATCATCAGCATGATCGGCGCGAAGACGTAGCCGATGATCGTCTCGAAGGACAGGTCGGGGTGGCCGAACCAGCCGCCGACCCCGCCGATCATGGCGTTGAGCAGGGCGATGAGCGAGATGAAGGCGAGCAGCATCGCGCCGATGTTGATCGCGAGCTTCGCCCCGTCGGCGGCGCCGGCGGCTGCGGCGTCGATGACATTGCGGTGCTCGGTGACCTCACCGAGCTCGCTCGGTGTGTGCTTGGCCGCCTCGACCTCGGCCTCGTCGAACTCGGTGCCGGACGCGACGTTGTCCGGCTCCTCGGGCACGAGGATCTTGGCCATGAGCAGGGCGCCGGGTGCGGCCATGAAGCTCGCGGCGATGAGGTAGTCGAGGTCGGCGCCCAGCAGCGAGTAGCCGACGAGGACCGAGCCCGCGACCGTCGCCAGTCCACCGACCATGACGGCGAAGAGCCCCGAGCGGGTCAGGCCGGCGACGTAGGGCCGGATGACCAGGGGCGCCTCGGTCTGCCCGAGGAAGATGTTGGCCGCGGCATTGGTGGACTCGGCCTTGCCGGTGCCCAGGACCCGCTGCAGGCCACCGCCGAGCACCCGCACGACGACCTGGAGCCAGCCCAGGTGGAAGAGCACACCGGTGAGCGAGGCGAAGAAGACGACGACGGGCAGCACCTGCAGGGCGAAGACGACGCCCTCGTCGGGCAGCAGCGGGCCGAAGAGGAAGCTGATCCCCTCGGTCGCCGAGTCGATGACGGATTGGAAGCCGTCGGAGGCCCACCGCAGCGCGGTCCGGCCCCACGGGACGTAGAGCACGAGCGCCCCGAAGCCGACCTGGATCGCCAGCGCCGGCAGCACCGTCCGCAGCCGGATCGCGCGACGGTTGGTCGACAGCGCGGCGGCGATGAGGAGCAGGCCGAGCATGCCGCCCAGGCCCCAGATGACGTGCATGGTCGTGCCTCTCATGGGGTGCGCCGTGGTGTGCCCGCCCACACTCTCAGATCAGGGCGACGGGGTCCTCTCGACGCACCACGCCCGGGGTGACGACGTCGGCGTCGATGCCGAAGGGCACCTCGCCCTCCGGTCGGTCGCGGCGCGCCAGCGTGTGCAGGTGCCTCGTGTCCAGCTCACCGGTCTCGGTGTTGATGTCGACGACCCGGCAGCGGGGGACCGCACCACGCACCCGCACCACGGCCTCGCCCAGGCGCAGCAGGCTGCCCGGTTCGGGGTCGCGGTCGGCCGCGATCGTCAGCGTCGCGCGGAACCGCGCATCTTGCACCTCGCCGAGCTCGCGCAGGGCGCCGGTGGTCACGATGCTGACCGACCCGCCGTAGACGACCTCGCCCGCGGACCGGATGCCGGCCAGGCGGACCGGGCGGTCGAGGTGGTCCCCGAGGAGCTCGGCGTGGTCCGAGGTCATGACCTCGAGCCGAGCAGGTCGCCCCCAGTAGTCCGCCTCGACGACGTGCCCGGTGGGCACGGGCTCGCCGGCGACCGTCCCTCCCTTCGGCGTGGTGACGGTGAGGACCGCGCCGTCCCGGGCCGCGGAGACGAGCACCATTGTGGGGTTCTCCACGGTGCGCAGCACCCGGTCCTCGTCGGCCTCGAGCAGGCAGAAGAGCCGATCACCGCGCGGTCCCGACGGGTCGAGCCGGAGGTGGTCGAGGTCTGCGTGGCGGGCGCCCTTGAGCGGGGTGAGGCCGATCCGGGTGATGTGCACGGCGGCCAGTCAACCAGCCGTGGGCTCAGGCGACGTGGCGCTCGTAGTCGCGGTCACCACGGAAGGGCATGAGGTGCTGCTCGACGATGCCCTCCGGGACCGTCTCGAGCCGCAGCACGCCGTACTCCTCCGGCCAGCTGCCGTCACGCGGGAGCTTGAAGCTGCCCATCAGCATGTCGACCACCGGCAGGTGGATCGCGTAGTTGCGGTCCCAGTAGTCGACGTGCCGGGCGTGGTGCCAGTGGTGGTAGCGCGGCAGGACGAGGAGGTACTCGAGCCAGCCGAAGCGGACCCCGATGTTGGCGTGGGCCACGACGGCCTGGAGACCGACGATGATGACGTAGGCGTTCATCGCCGGCGTCGAGAAGCCGAGGACCATCAGCGGCAGCAGGACGATGCTGCGGGTGAGCACCGTCTCGGCGAGGTGGACGCGGGAGCCGGCGAGCCAGTCGAGGTCGCGGCTGGAGTGGTGCACCGCGTGGAAGCGCCACAGGCTCGTGACCCGGTGGTAGGCGCGGTGGAGCACGGCCTGGGCGAGGTCGGCGACGAAGACGGCGAGCAGGACCTGCAGCCACAGGGGAAGGCCGACGACCAGCTCCTTGACCGGGTCGACGGCGATGGCGGCGGCGACCGTCGTCGTCGACGTCGTGACGACGATGAGGATCAGCTGGACGAGGACGTGGCTGAGGAAGAAGTAGCAGACGTCGGTGCGCCAGCCCCGGCGCAGCACGGGGTGCGGCCGGTGGGCGAGGTAGCGCTCGAGCGGGATGAAGACGAGCGCGGAGAAGACGAGCGAGAGGATGAACCAGTCGACCCCGAGCGACCACGGGGTCGACTCGATCTCGCCGAGCGGGATCGAGGAGCCACCCAGGAGCACGGCCACCGTGGCCGCGACGACACCGGTGAAGGCGATGGGCCGTCGCTGCCCGGCGAGCACGGCGACCGTGCCGATGACGAAGGCCCCGATGATGCCGACGAGCAGCAGGCCACGAGCAAACCCCGAGGTGTAGACGGGGCGGAACTCCTGGCTCGTGAGCAGCTCGGGGAAGTGGAAGCACAGCACGGCGAGCAGGCTGAGCACGCCGAACCAGCAGGCGGTGTGCGGGAGCAGTCGAGCGTCCTTGGTGAGCATGACTCGACGGTAGGGACGACGAAGGGGGTCGCACATGGGGTCTCGTACTCAGCGGGGGAATGCGTTGGGGGCCGCCCCCTTCGCGGGGATAGAGTTCGACGGGTGCCCGGCCGGGCACCGCGAACCGTCCCACAGGAGCCACCCGTGTCTGCCCAGATCACCATCAACGTCGCCGGAGACGAGCGATCGGTGGACCAGGGCACTACTGCCGCGGACCTCTTCGAGGGCGACCGGGCCGTGCTCGTCGCCCGGGTCAACGGCGAGCTGCGGGACCTCGCGCACGAGCTCGCCCAGGGCGATGTCGTCGAGCCGGTCACGGCGCAGGAGCAGGACGGCCTGGACGTGCTGCGGCACTCCACGGCCCACGTCCTGGCCCAGGCCGTGCAGCAGATCAACCCCTCCGCCAAGCTCGGCATCGGCCCGCCGATCCGCGACGGCTTCTACTACGACTTCGACGTCGAGGAGCCCTTCACCCCCGAGGACCTCAAGGCCCTCGACAAGGCGATGCAGCGGATCATCAACGAGGGCCAGACCTTCGTTCGCCGCGAGATCAGCGACGACGACGCGCTCGTCGAGCTGGCCGGCGAGCCCTACAAGTGCGAGCTCATCGGCCTCAAGGGCGGCGCCTCCGAGGACGCTGCGGAGGGCGCCTCGGTCGAGGTGGGCGGCACCCAGCTGACGATCTACGACAACGTCCGCCGCGACGGCACCCGTGCCTGGGGTGACTTGTGCCGCGGCCCGCACGTGCCGAGCACCAAGGTCATCGGCAATGCCTACAAGATCATGCGCAGCGCCGCGGCCTACTGGCGCGGCAGCGAGAAGAACCCGCAGCTGCAGCGCGTCTACGGCACGGCCTGGCCGACCAAGGACGAGCTGAAGGCCTATCTCGACCGCCTCGCGGAGGCCGAGAAGCGCGACCACCGCAAGCTCGGCCGCGAGCTCGACCTCTACTCCTTCCCCGACGAGATCGGTTCCGGCCTGCCCGTCTTCCACCCCAAGGGCGGGGTCATCAAGCGCGAGATGGAGGACTACGTCCGCCAGCGGCACATCGAGGAGGGCTTCGAGTACGTCGGGACCCCCCACATCGCCAAGGAGGGGCTCTTCCACACCTCCGGCCACCTCCCGTACTACGGCGAAGGCATGTATCCCCCCTTCGACGTCGACGGCATGGACTACCGCCTCAAGGCGATGAACTGCCCCATGCACAACCTCATCTACCGCAGCAAGCAGCGCTCCTACCGCGAGCTGCCGCTGCGGCTCTTCGAGTTCGGGCACGTCTACCGCCACGAGAAGTCCGGCGTCATCCACGGCCTGACCCGGGTGCGCGGCTTCGCGCAGGACGACAGCCACTCCTACGTCACCAAGGAGCAGGCGCCCGACGAGATCCGTCACCTGCTCGACTTCATCCTCGGGCTGCTGCGCGACTTCGGTCTCGACGACTTCTACCTCGAGCTGTCGACCCGCGACGAAGGGGGCGACAAGAGCTCGAAGTTCATCGGCAGCGACGAGGACTGGGCCGAGGCGACGTCCGTCCTCGAGCAGGTGTGCTCCGAGACCGGTCTCGAGCTCGTGCCCGACCCGGGCGGCGCGGCCTACTACGGCCCCAAGGTGTCGGTGCAGGCCCGTGACGCGATCGGCCGCACCTGGCAGATGAGCACGATCCAGTACGACTTCAACCAGCCGTCCGCGGACCGCTTCGCTCTCGAGTACCAGGCCGCCGACGGCTCCCGTCAGCAGCCGGTGATGATCCACTCGGCGAAGTTCGGCTCGATCGAGCGCTTCATCGGGGTGCTCGTCGAGCACTACGCCGGCGCCTTCCCGGTGTGGCTCTCGCCCGTCCAGGTGCTCGGTGTGCCGGTCGCCGAGGAGTACAACGACTACCTCTGGGACGTGCTGCAGCAGATGCGGGCGCAGGGGATCCGGGTCGAGCTCGACGAGAGCGACGACCGCTTCCCGAAGAAGATCCGCAATGCGAGCAAGTCCAAGGTGCCCTTCACCCTCATCGCCGGCGAGGAGGACCGCAGCAACAACGCCGTCTCCTTCCGCTACCGCGACGGGTCCCAGGAAAACGGGCTGCCGATCGAGACCGCGATCGCCCGCGTCCTCGCGGCCGTCGAGGCCAAGGACCAGGTGATGTCGGCGCCGAGCCTGACCAACCCCGGCCCGGACGCCGCGCCCGACGGCACGATCTGATCCGCTCCGCCTGACCGGCCTGCGCATTTCCTAGGGAAATGCGCAGGCCGGTCCGCATTTCCCTAGGGAGATGTGGGGTCTGGTCCGCATTTCCCTAGGGAAATGCGGACGGCGGGGGCGGTCCTTGGCTAGGTTTCGGGCATGACGACGCGGATCCGCCCGATCGAGCGCGACGACGCGCTCTCACTCGGCGCGCTGCGCCTCCAGCAGGACCGTGAGGCCGGGCGCACGCCACGGCCGGGCTTCCTCACGGAGTACGCCGATGCCCTCCTGGCCGACTTCGCCGCGCAGCGGGGCTGGATCGCGGAGGAGCCCGACGGTCGCCCGGTCGGGTGCGTCCTCGTCCACCCCGTGCGCAAACTGCCGACGCTCGGCCACCTCGGCCGGCCCGAGTGGTGGTACGTCCAGCAGGTCTTCGTCACCGCCGACCGGCGTCGCGACGGCATCGGGCGCCGCCTCCTCCACGCGGTGCAGGAGGCGGCGACGGCCGAGCGGGTCCGCTTCGTCCGGCTCAACGCCAGCGACGCCGGGCGTCCGCTCTTCGATGCGACCGGATTCGGCGACCCGACGGGCCGGTTGCGCGAGTGGACCCCGCCCCGCCCCTGACGAAGGGGGAGGACCTCCCCTTCGTCGTGGGGCGTGACAGGATCGGGCCCATGACGCAGCACGACCACCCGACCGAGGACGATCGCTCCCTCGTGGGCGTGCCCGATGGCTTCGACCGGCTGTGGACGCCCCACCGGATGGCCTACGTGACGGGGGAGCGGCCCAGCGACGAGGCCGGGGACGGCTGCCCCTTCTGCGTCGCCCCCGACAAGGGCGACGCCGAGGGCCTCATCGTCCACCGGGGCGAAACCTGCTTCGTCGTCATGAACCTCTTCCCCTACAACGCCGGTCACGTCCTCGTCTGCCCCTACCGGCACGTCTCGCTCTACATCGACCTCACCGACGAGGAGACCCTGGAGTTCACCGCCCTGACCAAGGCGGCGATCCGGGCGCTGCAGGACAGCTCCAACCCGCACGGCTTCAACCTCGGCATGAACCAGGGCGCCGTCGCCGGGGCGGGCGTCGCGGCCCACCTGCACCAGCACGTCATCCCGCGGTGGGGCGGCGACATGAACTTCCTGCCGATCGTCGCGCAGACCAAGGCGCTGCCGATCCTCCTCGAGGACGCGCGCGCCGCCCTGGCGGCGGCCTGGCCGGACGCCGGCAGCTGAGCCGACGGGGCCTGCATCACACTCCGGTGCGCCGTCAGGAGCACCGGCCCCGCGCAGTTACGCTTGACCCGCCATGCTCAACCGATACGCGCGCGCAGCCGTCACCCGGATCCTCACCCCGGTGGCGCGCCTGCTGCTCCGCCTGGGCATCAGCCCAGACGTCGTCACCATCCTCGGCACGCTCGGCGTCTGCCTGGGGGCGCTCGTCTTCTTCCCGCAGGGGCAACTGCTCGTCGGTGTCCTGGTCATCACCGCCTTCGTCTTCTCCGACACCATCGACGGGATCATGGCGCGCGAGCTCGGGCACTCGAGCAAGTGGGGCGCCTTCCTCGACTCCACGCTCGACCGCATCGGCGACGCGGCGATCTTCTCCGGCCTGACGATCTGGTACTTCCAGGGTGGCGACGACCGGCTCAAGGCCTGGCTCGCTCTCGCCTGCCTCGTCCTCGGTAGCGTCGTCTCCTACGCCCGCGCCCGGGCCGAGGGCCTGGGCATGCGGGCCGATGTCGGCATCGCCGAGCGGGCCGACCGGCTCGTCGCCGCGCTCGTGACGACCGGCCTCGTCGGGCTGGGCCTGCCCGAGATCGTCCTCACGGTGGTGCTCGGCCTGCTCGCCGTCGCGAGCTTCGTCACGATCCTCCAGCGGGTCCTCCTCGTGCGCCAGCAGGTCATCGCCGCAGAGGCCGCCGGAACCACACCCTCGGGACCGTGACCCGGCTGCGGCAGCGCGCCACCGTCCTCGCCTTCCTCTTGGCGTGGCGGGTGCTGCGGCTGTTGCCGACCCGCGCGGCCTACGCGCTCTTCGACCTCGCCGCCGACCGGACCGTGGCGGGCAACGGCAGCTCCGTCCAGCGGCTGCGGGCCAACTACGCCCGGGTGCGTCCGGAGCTGGGGCCGCAGGAGCTCGAGGCGCTCGTCGCCGAGGGGGTGCGCGCCTCCCTTCGCTACTACGTCGAGGCCTTCCGGCTGCCGTCCGTGAGCGGCACCGACGTCGACTCCCTCGTGCGCTTCGAGGGCGCCATGCCCGAGCTGAAGTCGCACCTGCTCGCCGGGCGACCGGTGCTGGCCTTCCTCGGCCACACCGGCAACTGGGACCTGGCGGGGGTGTGGTGCGCCCGTCACCTCGGCACCGTCGTCACGGTGGCCGAGCGGCTCGAGCCCGAGGAGATGTTCCGGGCCTTCCTCGACTACCGCGAGCAGCTGGGCATGGTCATCCACCCGGCCGAGCGGGGCACCTACGAGCGGCTGCGGGCACAGCTCGCGACGGGGGAGCCGGTCGTCATGCCGCTGCTCGCCGACCGCGATCTGTCGGCGAGCGGGGTCGAGGTCGACCTGTGCGGCCACCGCGCGCGGATGGCAGCCGGTCCGGCAGCCCTGGCCGTCGAGACCGGCCTGCCGCTCTACCCGGTCACCCTGCGGCACGAGCGGGTCGGTCGCCGGTGGGGCATGGTCGTGACGGTCCACGACGCGGTCACCGTCGCGCCCGCCGGCTCGCCCGACGCGGTCGCCCGCACGACCCAGGCCTGCGCCGACGCCTTCGGCAGCGCGATCACCCGGCACACCGCCGACTGGCACATGATGCAGCGGGTCTTCGTCGACGACCTCGACCCCGCACGCGACCGAGCGATCACGACCGCGGACCGGAGCGCCGCGTGAGGGTCGGTCTGGTGAGCCCCTACTCCTTCGACGTGCCCGGGGGAGTGCAGTTCCACATCCGCGACCTCGCCGACTACCTCGCTCGCCACGGGCACGAGCCGTCGGTACTCGCCCCCGCCGACGAGGGCACCGTCCTGCCCGAGCACGTCGTCCCGGCCGGTCGGGCCGTGCCGATCCGCTACAACGGCTCGACCGCCCGGCTGCTCTTCGGTCCGGTCGCGTCGGCCCGCGTGGGCCGCTGGCTCGAGGAAGGCGACTTCGACGTCGTGCACATCCACGAGCCGCTCGCGCCCAGCCTGTCGGTGCTCGCGCTGTGGGCGGCCACGAGCCCCGTCGTCGCCACCTTCCACACATCCAACGTCCGCTCACGCGTCATGCAGGCCGCCTACCCGCTCCTGCGGCCGTCGTTGGAGAAGATCCACGGGCGCATCGCCGTCTCCGAGGACGCGCGACGCACGGTCACCACCCACATCGGTGGGGACGCCGTCGTCATCCCCAACGGCGTCGACACCAGCGCCTTCGCCCGCGCCGAGCGTGACCCGCGGTGGACCGGCGCGCCCGGACGCCCGACGATCGTCTTCCTCGGTCGGATCGACGAGCCGCGCAAGGGGCTGCCGGTCCTCGCCGAGGCGATGCCCGCGGTCCTCGACGCCGTCCCGGGTGCGCGGCTGCTCGTCGTCGGCCCCGGCAGCGCCGAGGCGGCCCGGGCCAAGCTACCCGAGGCGGTCGCGGCGTCCACCGAGTTCCTCGGAGCCCTGTCCGACGAGGACAAGGCGTCGGCCCTGGCGTCCGCCGACCTCTACATCGCGCCCCACACCGGGGGAGAGAGCTTCGGGATCGTCCTCGTCGAGGCGATGGCGGCCGGCGCACCCGTCCTCGCCAGCGACCTGGCGGCCTTCCAGAGGGTCCTCGACGCGGGGCGCGCCGGTATGGCCGGAGCCCTCTTCGCGAGCGAGCGCCCCGAGGACCTCGCCGCCCGGATCGTCGAGCTGCTCGGCGACCCAGAGCGACGCGCGACCCTCTCGCGACTGGGGCGGGAGCGCGCGCGGGCCTTCGACTGGGACGTCGTCGCCCGCGAGATCATCGCCGTCTACGAGACCGTCCTCGACGCGGGGCACCCCCGCGAGGTGACCCGGCTGCGGCCGGGACTGGGCCGGATCGGTGACCGCGGGCCGCGTGGCCGGGCAGGAGAGCCATGGAGACCTTGAGCTGGATCGCCCTGACGCTCTGCGTCCTGCTCCTCCTCGCCTGGTACCTCTCCTACAGCGCCGCGCGGCTCGATCGGCTGCACGCCAAGGTCGAGGGCGCCCTGTCGGCCCTCGACGCGCACGTCGTGCGCCGGGCCGAGGCAAGCCTGGAGCTGGCCAACTCCGGTGCCCTCGACCCGGCGACGGGCTTCCTCCTGGCGGCCGCGGCGAGCGAGTCGCTGGAGCGGGTCAACGAGCGCACCTTCGAGGCCGACCTCCTCGAGGGACAGCACTTTGCCGGCCGGGAGTCGGTCGAGAGCGAGCTGACCGAGATCCTGCACGCGGCGCTGCCACCCGAGGTCACCCGCGACATCGAGGCGCAGGGGGACCCCGGAGCCGCTGCGCTCGAGCGCGTCCGCGAGGCGGGCCTGCGGGTGCAGCTCGCCCGTCGCTTCCACAACGACGCTGTCAAGGACGTCCAGCGGGTGCGGGCCAAGCGGGTGGTGCGCCTGTTCCGACTGGCCGGCCACGCCGACCTGCCGCAGACCGTGGAGTTCGACGACACGCTCCCGGGAGCCTGAGCGCCGCACAGCCGTCATGATCGGGGCATGTCGTCGCTGGTCCTCGGGGTGCTGTGCTGCCTCCCCCTGCTGCTCGCCGCACTCGTCGCCGCGCTCCTGCTCGCGGTGCGCGACGAGCGGGCCCGCCGGCCTCCCCTTCGTGGTGGGGCCGGGTACCGACCAACGGAGACGACACCGGGCCACGTCGAGCCGCCGTCACCGAGCGGGCCCGGCCACCAGCTGCCCTGACGTCGGGCTCAGGCCGTGGCGGTCGCGGCAGCGACGATGTCGTCGGCGAGGGTCGCGGCCGAGGCCTCGTCGAGGTCGTGCACCGTGAGGCGCAGGTGCTGCGAAGGGGGTGCGCCCTCCGCCAGGCGGAACTCGTCTCCCGTGCGCACCAGCCAGCCACGCCGGGTCAGCCGGTCGGCGACCTCGCGCGCCGCGACCGGCAGCGTGACCCACAGGCTGACGCCGTCGCCGGGGGAGGTGGCCAGGCCCCGGTCGGTGAGCAGCGCGGCGAAGGCGGCATTGCGCTCGGCGTAGTGCACCCCGGCGCGCTCGATGAGCGCGAGCGCGGAGGGGTCGGTGACCACCGCGTGGGTGACCCGCTGCAACAGGTGGCTCACCCAGGTGGTCCCGGGGCTCAGGCGCATCTCGAGACGGGCGGCGGTGTCGGCGTCGCAGGCCGTGACGGCCAGGCACATGTCGGGGCCGACGAACTTCGAGACCGAGCGCACCAGCGCCCAACGCCGGTGGTCGGGGCCGACGATGGAGTGGAAGGGCTGCTGGGACAGGTAGGAGAAGTAGTCGTCCTGGATGACGAGGACGTAGGGGTGGTCGGCGAGCACCTCGCGCAGCGCCGCGGCGCGTGCGGCACTCAGCGAGGACCCGGTGGGGTTCTGCGCCCGTGGGGTGCACACGATCGCCCGCACACCCTGCTCGAGCGCGTGGCGTAGCCCCTCGACCGTCATGCCCTCGGCGTCGACCGCGACCGGGACCGCCCGGTAGCCACCGAGCTGGGCGAGATGGATGCTCGCGAGGAAGCACGGGTCCTCGAGCGCCACGGCGTCGTCGCGCAGCAGCGCCTGCGCGAGCAGGCGCTCGACGGCATCGACCGCGCCGCTCGTCAGGGTCAGCCGCACGTCCGAGGCCGGGACCGGCACGTCGGGGGCCATCCAGTCGAGCGCCCACGACCCGAGGTCCCGGTCGACCGTCGGCTCGCCGTAGAGCACGGGGCCGCGGTCGGCGACGCTCGCCAGGGCCGGCGCGAGGTCGGGGATGAGCTGCGGATCGGGGTTGCCCGTGCCGACGTCGCGGAGCGCGCCGGCCGCGGCGAAGCCCTCCTGGGGCACCCGGCTGCGACGTGCCACCCGGGTCCCGGCGCGTCCCTGCGAGACGACGACCCCCGATCGGGCGAGGTCGCGGTAGGCGGCGACGGCGGTGTTGCGGTTGACGCCGAGCTGCTCGGCGAGGGCACGGACCGGCGGGAGGACCTCGCCGGGGGCCAGGTGGCCGCGCTCGACGAGGCCGCGGACGCTGTCGGCGATCTCGGCCGCGGTGCCGCCGGAGATCTGCGGCGTCTGGGTGCTCATCACGGGCGAGTCTAGGTGGTCCCGACCGCTCTGCGGACGCGGACCAGGACATTGTCCTGTGCCGTGCTACGTTTTGGCCTAGATCAAATGGACGTCGCGACACGCGGCCCGACGAGGAGCACGACATGACCACCGAGACCCAGACCGAGACCGGCACCGCACGCGTCAAGCGCGGCATGGCCGAGATGCTCAAGGGCGGCGTCATCATGGACGTCGTCACGCCGGAGCAGGCCAAGATCGCCGAGGACGCCGGCGCCGTCGCCGTCATGGCGCTCGAGCGGGTGCCGGCCGACATCCGTGCCCAGGGCGGCGTCTCCCGGATGAGCGACCCCGACATGATCGACGGCATCATCGAGGCCGTCTCGATCCCCGTCATGGCCAAGGCGCGCATCGGCCACTTCGTCGAGGCCCAGGTGCTGCAGTCCCTCGGGGTCGACTACATCGACGAGTCCGAGGTCCTCACCCCGGCCGACTACGCCAACCACAT
The DNA here is from genome assembly GCF_038004165.1 of Janibacter sp. FSL W8-0316. NCBI lineage: Bacteria > Bacillati > Actinomycetota > Actinomycetes > Micrococcales > Intrasporangiaceae > Janibacter > Janibacter sp. FSL W8-0316. The sequence goes on from NZ_JBBOQX010000001.1 coordinate 446,145, forward strand.
CGACAAGTGGAACTTCACCGTCCCCTTCGTCTGCGGGGCCACCAACCTCGGCGAGGCGCTGCGCCGCATCACCGAGGGCGCGGCGATGATCCGCTCGAAGGGGGAGGCCGGCACCGGCGACGTCTCCAACGCCACGACCCACATGCGCCAGATCCGCCAGGAGATCCGCCGCCTCCAGGGGCTGGCGGAGGACGAGCTCTACGTCGCGGCCAAGGAGCTGCAGGCCCCCTTCGAGCTGGTCAAGGAGGTTGCGACTGCCGGAAAGCTCCCGGTCGTCCTCTTCACCGCCGGTGGGATCGCCACGCCCGCCGACGCCGCGATGATGATGCAGCTGGGCGCCGAGGGCGTCTTCGTCGGCTCCGGGATCTTCAAGTCCGGCAACCCCGCCCAGCGGGCCGAGGCGATCGTCCGGGCGACGACCTTCTTCGACGACCCGGACATGCTGGCCAAGGTCTCTCGCGGGCTCGGTGAGGCCATGGTCGGCATCAACGTCGACGAGATCCCGCAGCCGCACCGCCTGGCCGAGCGCGGCTGGTGACGTGTCACCCAGCGCATGGGTGAGGGGCCCCGGTCGACGACCGGGGCCCCTCACCTGCCGCCGGCCGGTCAGTAGCTGCCGACGAACTGGGTCCATCCCGGGTACAGCTCGGCGCCGTCGGACACCAGGATCTTGCGGTCCGTGGCCTTGCGCAGGTCGAGCGGGCGGCCCAGCTTGAGGCTGTAGATGCGGATGACCGAGCGACCGCCCCCGCCGCTCAGGCCCGCCCGCAACCCGTGGTCGGTCTTGCCGCTCATGGCGATCGTCGTGGTGGAGATGATGTTGTGCGGGGGCCGTAGACGGCCACGTACCCGGCCCGGTCCACGCCCAACCCGGTGATCCCGGTGCACAGGTGATGTCGGTTGCCGTAGGCGAGCGCGCCGGCAGACGTCTCCGAGAAGCGGATGCGACACCCGCGCTGAACGAGGGCGATGGGTTCGACGGAGCCGTCCATGAAGGGTCCGTATGCGTGCGCTGCGGGCGTCGTCACGGCATTGGACACTCCCGGTCGCTGGCTCGTCTTGGTCCAGGAGAGCCACACGTTCGCGGTGCTGCCGACCACTCGCGCGTAGTCCTGCAGCTGCCGCAGGTCGAGCCTCCGACGCAGACGGGAGTCGAAGATGCTCACCGTCTGACCGACGGGGTCGCGGACACGCCGGTGACCAGACCGCGGGTGGCGAGCGTCTCGTCGGGGTCCGCCTGGGCGTTGACGACCGCTCCACGCTGCTCGGTCGACGAGACGACCTGCAGGTCACCCGTGGATGACAGGCGCACGGACGAGACCCCGATGCATCGGTGCGACGAGTTGGCGTGGACGCGCGGGGTCTCGCTGTCGAAGCGGATGACGCATCCGCCCGCGATCGTCGTCTCCGACGTCGCCGTGCGGTCACGGTAGGGGCCGAGCGCGTCGTACCCCGGGTCCTTGAGCAGGGACGCCGCGGTCGTCCCGGACGGTGTCACCTTGACCCAGCCGATGACCAGGTCGGCGCCGACCACCCTCCGCCGCTGCGTGGTGCTGCGCAGGCTGATCCGGCTCTTGTCCCGGGCGTCGTAGAACCTCACGGTGACGTGCTTGCCGCACGATGAGGTCGCCGCGGCTGTCGACCCCGAGCGAGCTGACGCCCACGCAGGGCCGCCCCGCGGAGCCGACCGGACTCGCGGTCCCGGCCGCGTCGAAGGCGATCCGGCACCCTCCGACGACGTACCGGTCGACCGGGACGAACTCGTCGTCGATGGCCGCAGGGTTCCCGGACGGGACGAGGAGGACGGCGAGGAGAAGTGCTGACAGGACGGACGCGATCAGCCCGCGGCGAGGCATGATGAGCAAGGTGACCCCCGGTGACCAGCCCGGGCTTCCCCTCCGGGCAAGGCACGCACACTGCGTGCGGGGGAAAACCTAGCGCACCGTGCCGCGCCGTGGGCGAGGCGGACGTCCGTGCATTTCCGCGGCGGTTCCGACCGGGGCACACCGCGTGGCCTGCGCTCAGTCGCCGTCGGTGCGCCCGTGCCCCCTGCGGCGCAGTGCTCGCGCATCCCGGACGTCCGCCTCGTGCTTGTCCTTCTTCTTGTCGATGCCGGTCGTGTCACGCCGAGGCAGCTGGATCTCGTCCTCGGCGGGCATGCCGGCCTGCAGCTCCCGCCCACGCTCGAGCTCGGCGTCGAGCTCAGCACCGAAGAGCAGGGCGAGGTTGGTCAGCCACAGCCACAGCAGGAAGACGATGACGCCGGCCATCGATCCATAGGTCTTGTTGTAGGAGCCGAAGTTCGCCACGTAGATGCCGAAGGCCACGGACGCGAGCACCCACACGAGGATCCCCACGAGCGCGCCGGGGCTCATCCACCTGATCTTCGGCTGGCGTACGTTCGGCGTCGACCAGTACAGCAGCGCGACGATAACGACCACGGCGAGGAGGAGGACCGGCCACTTGGCGATCTGCCAGACCGTGACGGCACTCGACCCGAGCCCCAGCAACGAGCCGATCGACTCCGCGACCGGTCCCGAGACGACCAGTGCCATGAGCACGGCGGCCACCAGGACGAGAAGCACCGCGGTGACGAGGAGCATCAGCGGGCGCAGCTTCCAGACCGGCCGGCCCTCGGTGACGCCGTAGATCCTGTTCATCGCCCGGGAGAAGGCGTTCACATATCCCGATGCCGACCACAGGGCACCGGCGAGGCCGAGCACCAAGGCCAAGCCGGCGCCGGTGCCCTGGGCCAGTGAGGTGAGGACCGGCTCGAGGGTGTCCGCCACGGAGGCTCCCGCCGTGTCCCGCAGGACGCCGAGGACCGTGTCGACCGTCTGCGGCCCCTGCCCGACGAGGCCCACGAGTGAGACGAGCGCGATGAATGCCGGGAAGAGTGCCAGGACGGCGTAGTACGTCAGTGCCGCCGCGAGGTCCGTGCACTCGTCCGCGGAGAACTCCCGCGCCGTCCGGCGCAGCACGTGGCGCAGCGTGGGCTTCTCGAGGTCGGTCGGTCCGTCCGGCGCGCGGGAGTCCTCCGAGTGCGGTGCTGGACCGCTGCGGTCAGCTCGTCCGGTCATCAGAGCCGGTAGCCCCGGTACCGGTGGAGCCGTCTGCCACGTGAACGGACGAGGCGCACGGCGAGCGGCAGCCCGACGAGCGCGACGGCCGCGGCGACACCCGCTGCCCAGACCTGCGGCAGCGGCTTCCCCTCACGATCGGTCGCGGAGCGCCGCACGTTGGCCACGGCGTGCTGCACCCGCGCCTTCTGCTCGTCGGCCCCGTGCTTCGCCCGCGTCCTGACGTCGAGCTTCGCGGCGAGTGCGTCGACCGTCTCACCGAGCTCGGCTCGCGTGGCGGCGGCCTCGCGCTCCAGCTGCTCGACCCCCTCGTCCGGTGACGGATGGTGCTCGTCCGGGACCGCGCGGAGGTCATGGCGGGGTTCCTGCTCGTCGAAGGTGCTCACGGGTGGTTGCCTCCCCTGACTGTGTCGATGTCGGCCATGACGTTGTGGACGGTGCGCTCGGCGGGCGGTGCCGCCTCGGACACCTGCTTCTTGCCCACGAGGGCAAGGAGACCGGCGACCGCCAGGAGGACCACGCCGACGACCAACGCGGCCAGCCACAGAGGCATGACGAGGTCGAGGGAGATGATGGCGGTCGCGACGAGCGCGGCGACGCCGTACAGCGCGACGAGACCGGCACCTCCGAAGAGTCCCGCTCCCGTCCCGGCTTTCTTCGCGCTCTGCGTCAGCTCGGCACGAGCGAGCGCCATCTCCTGACGGACGAGCTGTCCGATCTGCTCGGTGGCGTCGGCGACGAGCTGCCCCGTGCTCTCGTGCTGGGTCGGGATGTCGTCGCGGCCCGCGGCGTGCGAGCCGCTCGCGTGGGTGGGATCAGCCAAGGCCGCCACGTCCCGGGGTGGTGCCGGGGCCCGAGGTGGGCTCGCCCGACCCGAGACCGCCTGCGCCGGTCCCGGGGGTGGTGCCGACGCCGGTGCCGGGGGAGGCGGTGGTGGTCGTCGTCGGGGTGTCGGTGGAGTCGTTCCCCGCCTTTTCCTTGACCTTGGCGGTGATCTTGTCCCCCGCCTTGTGCCCCAGGTCCTCGGCGGCCTCCTGGGCCTGACCGGCCTTGCGCTGCACCTTGGGGTCCTTCCACAGCCGCTTGGCCTGGCCGCTGATCTTGTCGTACTGCTCACGGCCGGCTCGCGTGCCGAACACGTAGCCGATGGCTCCGGCGGCGAGCATCGAGATCTTGCCCATGACAACCTCCTGGGTTGAGTCGTGCGGTTGGTTCATCTGGCTACCCGCTGACCGGGGGACCAAACACGTCCACGCATCGAGGCGGCGGCAGTCGCAGGCGTGCGGGCGACTACATTCCGCTCCATGAGCGACCTCTCCCGTCCCGTCATCGGAGTCCTCGCGGTCCAGGGCGACGTCCGGGAGCACCGAGCCGCCCTCGAGGAGGCCGGCGCAGCGACGCTGCCGGTACGTCGACCGGAGGAGCTGGCGACGGTGGACGCGCTCGTGCTCCCCGGAGGGGAGTCGACGACCATCGACAAGCTCACCCGCACCTTTGGCCTGCGTGCCCCCCTTCGCTCCCGCATCGCCGACGGGATGCCGGTCTACGGCAGCTGCGCCGGGATGATCCTGCTCGCGGACCGCATCCTCGACGGCCACCCCGACCAGCAGACCCTCGGCGGGCTCGACATCACGGTGCGGCGCAATGCCTTCGGCCGCCAGGTCGACTCGTACGAGACCGATCTCCAGGTGCGTGGGGTCGAGGGCGGGCCGGTGCGCGCGGTCTTCATCCGCGCTCCGTGGGTCGAGCAGGCCGGTCCCGGCGTCGAGGTGCTCGCGAGCATCGAGGCGAAGGGGGAGTCCCGTCCCGTCGTCGTGCGGCAGGGGCACCTGCTGGCCACGAGCTTCCACCCCGAGGTGACCGGGGACCACCGCGTCCACGCGCTCTTCGTCGAGATGGTGCGGCGCGCCGCGTAGGATCGACCCTCGGACCACCTGCCAGCCACATCGAGGAGACCAACGTGTCCGGCCACTCCAAGTGGGCAACCACGAAGCACAAGAAGGCGGCGATCGACGCCAAGCGCGGCAAGCTCTTCGCCAAGCTGATCAAGAACATCGAGGTCGCGGCGCGCACCGGTGGTGGCGACCCCACCGGCAACCCCACGCTCTACGACGCGATCCAGAAGGCGAAGAAGAGCTCGGTCCCCAACGACAACATCGACCGCGCCGTCAAGCGCGGCTCGGGCGCCGAGGCCGGTGGCGCCGACTGGGAGAACATCACCTACGAGGGCTACGCCCCCGGCGGTGTCGCCATCCTCATCGAGTGCCTCACCGACAACAAGAACCGCGCCGCCACCGAGGTGCGCACGGCCCTGTCGCGCAACGGCGGCAACCTCGCCGACCCCAACTCGGTGGCCTACCTCTTCAACCGCAAGGGCGTCGTCATGGTGCCCAAGGCGGAGAAGAGCGAGGACGACCTGCTCGAGATCGTGCTCGAGGCCGGCGCCGAGGAGATCAACGACTTCGGCGACTCGTGGCAGATCGTGTCCGAGGCGACCGACTTCGTCGCCGTCCGCACGGCGCTCCAGGAGGCCGGGGTCGACTACGACTCGGCCGAGGCCTCCTTCCTGCCGAGCATGCAGGTGCCCCTCGACAAGGAGGGCGCCAAGAAGATGATCCGCGTCGTCGAAGCCCTCGAGGACAGCGACGACGTCCAGGACGTCTTCACCAACGGCGACATCTCCGACGAGGTCCTCGCCGAGCTCGAGGCCGACGACTCCTGACCCGGCGTGTCGGCGGCGCCGGGTGCGCCGCCGACACGTAACCTCGACCAGAACACGTGTTCGAGTCGATCCCAGGAGGCCGCGGTGCGAGTGCTCGGCGTGGACCCCGGGCTGACCCGGTGCGGCCTGGGGGTCGTCGAGGGCGAGGCCCGCGCCCTGCGCATGGTCGCGGTCGGCGTCGTGCGGACCTCGAGCGAGCGGTCCACCGGTGACCGTCTGGCCTACGTCCAGGACGAGCTCGACGCCTGGCTCGACCGCTTCGAGCCCGATGCGATCGCCCTCGAGCGCGTCTACGCCGCGGACCACGTGCCCACGGTCATGACGACCGCCCAGGTCAGCGGCCTGGTCCACCTCGCCGGGGCCCGACGGGGGCTGCCGGTCACCCTGCACACGCCCACCGAGGTCAAGGCAGCCGTCTCCGGCTCCGGCCGGGCAGACAAGGCGCAGATCACGACGATGGTCACCCGCATCCTCTCCCTCTCCGAGGCCCCCCGACCCGCCGACGCGGCCGATGCGCTGGCGCTGGCCATCTGCCACCAGTGGCGGGGCGCCGGCTCGGCCCGCCGGGAGCTCGCCGCGGCGAGCGAACGGGCGCGTCTGCGGTCGGTCGCCCGATGATCGCCTCGGTCACCGGCGCCGCACGGCACGTCGGGCTCGACCGGGTGGTCGTCGACGTCCACGGCATCGGCCTGCTCGTCCACACCCCGCCTGCCGTCGCCGCCTCGGCACGCGTCGGCCAGCCGGTCGAGCTCGCGACGAGCATGATCGTGCGCGAGGACTCGATGACCCTCTACGGGTTCGCCAGCGCCGACGAGCGCGACACCTTCGAGCTGGCCCAGACGGTCACCGGGGTCGGCCCGCGGGTGGCCATGGCGCTGCTGTCCGTGCTCAGCCCCCTCGAGCTGGCGGCCGCGGTCGCGGCCGACGACATCGCGACCCTCACCAAGGTCCCCGGCATCGGCAAGAAGGGTGCCGAGCGCATCGCCCTCGAGTTGCGGGGCAAGCTGCCCGAGGTACCCGGCGGTGCCGCTGGGGCCGCGGCTGCTGCCGCGCCCGCCGCGGCCTGGCAGGAGCAGGTGTCCGAGGCGCTCGTCGGGCTCGGCTACTCGGCCAAGCAGTCCGCCGAGGCCGTGGCCACCGTCGCCGACGAGCACGGCCCGGGTGATGTCTCCGGCGCCCTGCGCGCCGCGCTGCAGGTGCTCGCCCGATGAGTGGCTTCAGCTCCGAGATGCGCGTCGCCGATGACGAGGACCCCCGCGCCGGCGACGGCTCCTACGACGCGACCGCCCGCATCGTCGACGCGGGCGGCACCGACGACGACACCACCGTCGAGGCGGCGCTGCGGCCGCGTCGGCTCGACGAGTTCCCCGGTCAGCCCAAGGTGCGCGACCAGCTCGGTCTCGTGCTCGAGGCCGCCCGACGCCGCGGCGCCGCGCCCGACCACGTGCTCCTGTCCGGTCCGCCCGGGCTGGGCAAGACGACCCTGGCGATGATCGTCGCCGCCGAGCTCGAGCAGCCGATCCGGGTGACCTCCGGCCCGGCGATCCAGCACGCCGGCGACCTCGCGTCCGTCCTGAGCTCGCTGTCGGAGGGGGAGGTGCTCTTCCTCGACGAGATCCACCGCATGTCCCGGCCCGCCGAGGAGATGCTCTACCTGGCGATGGAGGACTTCCGGGTCGACGTCGTCGTCGGCAAGGGCCCGGGCGCGACCGCCATCCCGCTCGAGCTGCCGCCCTTCACCGTCGTCGGGGCGACGACGCGCGCCGGCCTGCTGCCGGCACCCCTGCGCGACCGCTTCGGCTTCACCGGCCACCTCGACTTCTACGAGGTCGCCGACCTCGAGCGGATCCTCGCGCGCAGCGCCCGACTGCTCGGGGTCACGGCCGACGACGACGCCCTGGCCGAGATCGCGCTGCGCTCCCGCGGCACACCCCGCATCGCCAACCGCCTGCTGCGACGGGTCCGTGACTGGGCCCAGGTCCACGGCACCGGGCAGGTCGACGTCAACGCCGCGCAGGCCGCGCTGGCGCTCTTCGACGTCGACGAGGCCGGGCTCGACCGGCTCGACCGGGCCGTGCTCGACGCCCTGTGCCGGCGCTTCGGCGGTGGGCCGGTCGGCCTGTCGACCCTGGCCGTCGCCGTGGGGGAGGAGACCGACACCGTCGAGACCGTCGCCGAGCCCTATCTCGTGCGTCAGGGCTACATCGTCCGCAGCCCGCGCGGCCGCATCGCCACCCCGGCGGCCTGGCAGCACCTCGGGCTCACGCCACAAGCGGGGGAGCAGGTGGGCCTCCCCTTCGTCGACGGCCCCGACACCGGTCGACTCGGCTGAGCCGACGACGGAACCCCACGCCCCGCCGTGTCCGTTGGTGAGGGCAACAGCGCTGACCTAGACTCGGCCACTGGCTCGGGAGACCCCGAGCCACTGCGACGTCAGCCGACCGACCAGTCCCGACCCAGGAAGTCCGCACCCATGAACCAAGGCTCGCAGACCGCCAGCCTGATCCTGCTGATCCTCCCGCTCGTCCTCATCGGATTCATGCTCTGGAGCGCGCGGCGACGGCAGAAGACCATGGCGGACTTCTCCGCCTCCCTGCAGGTGGGGGAAGAGGTCGTGACGACCTCGGGCATCTTCGGGCGGATCACCGAGGTCGAGGACGACCGGGTGCGCCTCGAGGTCGCTCCCGGCACCGTGCTGACCATCGACCGCCGCGCCATCGGCGCCAAGGAGACCCCGAGCGGGGACGCCACCATCGACCCCGACGGGCAGGACTGACATGGCCCAGCGTCGACGCACTCAGGACGTCGCCCGCAAGGACAACGCCAAGCGCACCCTGATGTGGCTCTTCGCCTTCATCATCATGCTCACCGGCGCGCTGGGCTACGGCGTGTGGAAGAAGGACGCCTCGTGGACGCCCGCGCTCGGGCTCGACCTCGAGGGCGGCTTCCAGTTCATCCTCTCGCCGCGCAGCACCGACGGCGGCTCGGTCTCCCAGCAGCAGCTCGAGGAGGCCCGCGACATCATCGTCCAGCGCATCGACGCGCAGGGCACCTCTGGCGCCGAGGTGACCACGCAGGGCTCGTCCAACATCGTCGTCGCCATGCCCGGTGTGCCGACGAAGGAGCAGCAGGACGCGATCGCCGCGTCGTCGCAGATGCAGTTCCGCCCGGTGCTCGCCACCGACATCGGTGATCCCGAGGCTGCCCAGCCGCAGCCGTCCGCCTCGAGCTCCTCCGGGTCGGGTTCCTCCGGCTCGGGGTCCTCGAGCTCGAGCAGCTCCAGCGCCCAGCCGAGCGCGAGCCGCAGCAGCTCGACGCCGGCCTCGCGCAACCAGGAGCGCACCGCCGAACCCACCCCGAGCTCGTCGGGCAGCGAGTCGGGCACGTCGTCGCCGAGCTCGTCCGCCTCGGCCCCGTCGAGCAGCTCGACCGCCGCACCGACCGGCACCGACCCCTCGGCCGACTCCTGGAAGCCCACGGGCGAGCCCACGAGCGCGACCGACCCCAACCACATCTCGACCAAGCTCTGGCGCGAGTTCCAGGACCTCAACTGCGCCAACCCGCCGGAGGACCAGCCCGTCGGCAAGACCGACGAGGCGATCGTCGCGTGCAAGGACGACGGCAGCCTCAAGTACGTCCTCGGTCCGGTCGTCGTCGCCGGCACCGAGATCGCCGACGCCGAGGCCGGCTACCGGGTCGGCCCGCAGGGCCAGCAGACCAACGAGCCCGAGATCCAGCTGACGCTCACGAGCAAGGGCCGCAAGGAGTACGGCGACATCTCGAAGGAGATGGTCAAGCTGCCGGGGCTCAACCCGGCCAACCCGACCAACCCGCCGGGCTCCTACAACGCCCTGGCGGCCGTCCTCGACTCCAAGGTGCTCATCGACCCGGGCTTCAACGAGGCCATCCCCAACGGCCAGGCGAGCATCTCCGGCTTCTCGATCGACGAGGCCCGGTCGCTGGCCAAGTCGCTGAAGTTCGGCGCCCTGCCGTTGTCCTTCGACGTGCAGAGTCGTCAGGAGATCAGCCCGACCCTCGGCTCCGAGCAGCTGCGCTACGGCATCATCGCCGGCCTCATCGGCCTCTTCGTCGTGCTGCTCTACTCGCTCCTGCAGTACCGTGCGCTCTCGGTCGTCGTCATCGGCTCGATGCTCGTGGCCTTCGGCATCACCTATCTGGCGATCGCGCTGCTGGCGTGGGGTTACAACTATCGCCTCGACATGGCCGGCGTGACGGGTCTGATCATCGCCATCGGCGTCACAGCCGACTCCTTCATCGTCTACTTCGAGAGAGTGAGGGACGAGCTGCGCGAAGGGAGGAACCTGCGGGCCGCGGTCGAGGCCGGCTGGGCCCGGGCCAAGGGCACGATCCTCGTCGCCGACGGCGTCAACCTCATCGCCGCCGTCGTCCTCTACGTCCTCGCCAGCTCGGGTGTGCGTGGCTTCGCCTTCACGCTGGGTCTGACGACGCTCATCGACCTCGCGATCTTCTGGCTCTTCACGCACCCGCTGCTGACGATCCTGGCCCGCAACAAGTTCTTCGCCTCCGGTCACAAGTGGTCCGGCTTCGACGTCGACACGCTGCGTGAGGCCAAGGTCCGCTACAAGGGCCGCGGCAACTTCGACATCGACAACCCGGTCGCCGTGCCGGCCGAGGGGAGCGCCCGATGAGTCGCATGGCGCAGTGGGGCAACGACCTCTACACCGGCGACCGGTCGATCGACTTCGTCGGCAAGTCCAAGACCTGGTACATCGCCTCGGCCGTCATCATGGCGATCGCCGCACTCGGCTTCGTCGTCCAGGGGCTCAACCTCAGCCTCGAGTTCACCGGCGGTTCGGAGTTTCGCGTCGTCACCCAGGGGGCGCCAGCCTCCTACGAGGACGACGCGACCTCGGCCGTCCGTGAGGTCGCCGGTGGCTCCGCCTCGGCCAATGTCACCACCATCGGCGGCGACACGATCCGGGTGCAGACCGAGGAGCTCGACGGCGACGAGTCGCGCGAGGTCGCGCGCGAGCTGGCCAGCACCTTCGGCGTACCCCAGTCGGAGGTCAGCTCCAACTTCATCGGCCCCTCGTGGGGTGCCTCGGTGAGCCAGCAGGCCCTGCGGGCGCTGGTCGTCTTCCTCGTCATCACCACGGCCCTGATGGCGCTGTACTACCGCAACTGGAAGATGGCCGTCGCCTCGATGGTCGCGCTGGCCCACGACATGGTCATCACCGTCGGGATCTACACGTGGACCGGCTTCGAGGTCTCGCCGGCCACGCTCATCGGCTTCCTCACCGTCCTGGGCTACTCGCTCTACGACACCGTGGTCGTCTTCGACCATGTCAAGGAAAACACCCGGGCGGCCTTCCAGAACAAGCGCTCGACCTTCGCCCACGCGGCCAACCTCGCGGTCAACCAGACCCTGGTCCGCTCGATCAACACCACGGTCATCGCGGTGCTGCCGATCGTCGCCGTCCTCATCATCGGCTTCGCCAAGCTCGGGCCCGGCACGCTGCTCGACCTGTCGCTCGCGCTCTTCATCGGCATGACCGTCGGTGCCTTCTCCTCGGTCTTCATCGCCACCCCGCTGCTCGTCGACCTGCGCCGCAAGGACCCTGAGGTCGTCGCGCTCGACAAGGCCGCGGGCAAGCACCACAAGGCCTCCGCAGTGCGCGAGCGCGTGCCGGCGGGAGCGAGCGCCGGCGCCGGCGCTGCGGCAGGCTCTGCGGCTGGTGGTGCGGACGACGGCTCGGCCGTCACCGAGGCGCCCTCCCGTGCCACCTCGACCACCGAGGGGACCTCCCCTTCGTCGTCGGAGGAGTCGGGCGAGGGCCAGACGGTCACGGGCCGCAAGGTGCACAAGTACGCGCAGTCCGGACCGCGCAACCAGCCGAAGAAGACCGCGCGCAACGGCCGGGGCAAGGGGTGACCCTGCCGACGCGCGAGGTCGACGCGACGCTGCGCAACCGCATCCTCGACGCGCTGCGCGACATCCCGGACTTCCCCGAGCCGGGGGTGACCTTCAAGGACATCACGCCGCTGCTCGCGGATGCCGTGCTCTTCGCCGACGTCGTCGCCGAGCACGCTCGACCCTGGGCCGGTCGGGTCGATGCCGTCGCCGGTCTGGAGGCGAGGGGCTTCATCTTCGGTGCGGCCGTGGCCGTGCACCTGGGCGTGGGCTTCGTGCCGGTGCGCAAGGCGGGCAAGCTGCCCGGCCGCACGGTGGGTCTGGACTACGACCTCGAGTACGGCAGCGCCCGGATCGAGGTGCACGACGACGCGATCGCGCCCGGCGCCCGGGTGCTCGTCGTCGACGACGTCCTGGCGACCGGTGGCACCGCGGCTGCCGCCTGCCGTCTGCTCGAGTCCTGCGGCGCAGAGGTGCCCGGCGTCGAGGTGCTCGTCGAGATCGCCGCACTCGGTGGACGTACCGCCCTGACGGGTCGTGACGTCCGGAGCCTCGTCACGGTCTAGGCTCACTCCATGAGCGAGCGCAACACCGGCAGCAGCGGATTTTCACCGCGGTCGCTGGCGCGTGCCTCGCTGGCGCGCATCGGCAGCGGCCGCGCCGCGACGCCCGGCGTGCTCGACCCCCTGCTGCAGATCGTGCGGCAGAACCATCCCAAGGCCGACGTCTCGATCATCGAGCGCGCCTACGCCGTCGCCGAGCGGGCGCACCGCGGGCAGGTCCGCAAGAGCGGCGACCCCTACATCACCCACCCTCTCGCCGTGACGACGATCCTCGCCGAGCTCGGCATGACGCCGGTGACGCTCGCGGCGGCACTGCTGCACGACACCGTCGAGGACACCGACTACAGCCTCGAGGACCTCGAGGAGGAGTTCGGCGCCGAGGTGGCCAAGCTCGTCGACGGGGTGACCAAGCTCGACAAGGTCACCTACGGCGACAACGCCCAGGCCGAGACCGTGCGCAAGATGATCGTCGCGATGGCGCGCGACATCCGGGTGCTCGTCATCAAACTCGCCGACCGGCTGCACAATGCGCGCACCTGGCGCTACGTCTCACCGGCGTCGGCCCAGCGCAAGGCCCAGGAGACGCTCGAGATCTATGCGCCCCTGGCCCACCGGCTCGGCATGAACACCATCAAGTGGGAGCTCGAGGACCTCTCTTTCGCCACGCTCTACCCGAAGGTCTACGAGGAGATCGTGCGCCTCGTCGCCGAGCGGGCGCCGGCACGGGAGGAGTACCTCACGACGGTGCGCTCCCAGGTCGTCACCGACCTGCGCGAGGCGCGGATCAAGGCCGTGGTGACCGGCCGTCCCAAGCACTACTACTCCGTCTACCAGAAGATGATCGTCGGCGGCCGCGAGTTCGGGGAGATCTACGACCTCGTCGCCGTACGTGTCCTCGTCGACACGGTGCGCGACTGCTATGCGGCGCTCGGCGCCCTGCACGCCCGGTGGAACCCCCTGCCCGGGCGCTTCAAAGACTACATCTCGCTGCCGAAGTTCAACATGTACCAGTCGCTGCACACGACGGTCATCGGGCCGCAGGGCAAGCCGGTCGAGATCCAGATCCGCACCCACCAGATGCACCGGCGGGCCGAGTACGGCGTCGCGGCGCACTGGAAGTACAAGGACCAGGGCAGCCCGGACGGCGGTCGCGTCGACGATGGCCAGGTGGGGGAGATGGCGTGGTTGCGCCAGCTGCTCGACTGGCAGAAGGAGACCTCCGACCCCAGCGAGTTCCTCGACTCGCTGCGCTACGAGATCAACACCCAGGAGGTCTACGCCTTCACCCCCAAGGGACAGGTCATCGCCCTGCCGGCCGGGGCGACGGCGGTGGACTTCGCCTACGCGGTGCACACCGAGGTCGGTCACCGGTGCATCGGCGCCCGGGTCAACGGCCGGCTCGTCCCGCTCGACTCGCCCCTCGACAACGGCGACGCCGTCGAGATCCTCACCTCCAAGGCCGAGGGGGCGGGGCCGTCGCGCGACTGGCTCAACTTCGTGCGCTCGGCACGGGCCCGCAACAAGATCAAGCACTGGTTCACCAAAGAACGCCGTGAGGAGATGGTCGACGCCGGCAAGGAGGCCATCGCCAAGGTCGTACGCAAGCAGAACCTCCCGCTGCACCGCATCCTCACCGTCGAGAGCCTCACCGCCGTCGCGAGCGAGCTGCGTCGTCAGGACGTCGACGGGTTGTACGCCGCGGTCGGCGAGGGGCACGTCTCGGCGCAGCACGTTGTCTCCCGGCTCATCGCCACGGCCGGGGGAGAGGACGGGGCGACCGAGGACCTCGCCGAGGCGACGATGCCCGGCCCGGTCGGGCGGCCGCGCAGCACCAACGACCCGGGTGTGGTCGTCAAGGGCGTCGACGACCTGTGGGTCAAGCTCGCCAAGTGCTGCACTCCCGTGCCGGGCGACGAGATCATGGGCTTCATCACCCGGGGCAACGGCGTCTCGGTCCACCGGGTCGACTGCCCCAACGCCTCGTCGCTGAAGAAGGAGGCCGAGCGGCTCATCGAGGTCGAGTGGGCCCCCAGCAGCACGAGCCTCTTCCTCGTGCAGGTGCAGGTGGAGGCCCTCGACCGGGCGGGGCTGCTCTCCGATGTCACTCGGGTGTTGTCCGAGACCGGCGTCAACATCCTCTCGGCTGCCGTGCACACCTCCCGCGACCGGGTGGCCGTCCTACGGTTCACCTTCGAGATGGGCGATGTCGCCCACCTGAGCCACGTGATGGACCAGGTCAAGCGGATCGAGTCGGTCTTCGACTGCTTCCGCATCACGGGTGGGTCGAGCAAGAAGGGGTGAACCTGCGCCACCCCTCCTCGCCGCCCGAGTGAACGTCAGCCGCCGAACTCGTCGAGGCCCTTGCGGGCCTGGTCGAGCCAGGCCTGCTGGGCGTCGAGCTGCTCGCGCAGCTTCGCCGCGCGGGAGGCATCGCCATTGGCCTCGGCGGCCTCGGCGTCTGCGCGCAGCTCGGCAACCTTGGCCTCGAGCTGGGTGACCATCGACGAGGCGCGGGCGGACAACTCGGGGTTGGAAGAGGCCCACTTCTTGTCCTCGGCCTCGCGCACCGTCTGCTCGACGCGGCGCATCCCCTTTTCCATGCGGTCGATGTCGGCACGCGGCACCTTGCCCGCGGCCTCCCAGCGCTCCTGGATGCCGCGCAGCGCGGCCTTGGTCTTGTCGAGGTCCTTGACCGGGAGCAGCGCCTCGGCCTCGGCGAGCAGCGACTCCTTGACCTCGAGGTTGCCGCGGTGCGCCTCGTCCTCCTTGGCCGCCTCGGCGTCCTTGGCGTTGAAGAAGGTGTCCTGGGCGGTGCGGAAGCGCTCCCACAGCCGGTCGTCGTCGGCGCGGCCGGCCCGGCCGGCGCGGCGCCACTCGTCCATGAGGCGCTTGTAGGCGCCCGCGGTGGCATTCCAGTCGGTCGAGGTCGACAGGCGCTCGGCCTGCTCGACGAGGTCCTGCTTGATCGCCTTGGACTCGCCGCGCGACTGCTCGAGGTGGGCGAAGTGGGAACGCCGGGCCTTGTCGAAGCCGTTGCGCGCCTTGGAGAACCGCTGCCACAGCGCGCTCTCGACGTCCTTGTCCAGCCGGACCTTGCCCCGCTGGTGGGCCTTCCACTCGTCGAGCAGGGCCCGCATGCGCGCGGTGGACTGCTTCCACTGGACCTTGCCGACGGGCTGGGCCGCGATGTGCTCGGCCTCGGCCACGATCTTCTCCCGCTCGGCGGCTGCGACCTTCTTGGCCTCGGCGCGCTCGGCGGTCTCGGTCTGCCGCTTGGCGGTCAGGCCCTCCTCGAGCTCGCCGATGACCGTTGCGAGTGCCGGCAGGTCACCGACGACATTGGGCTGCTCGGCGTGCTCGCGCAGCGACTTCAGCCCGTCGGCGATCTCCTTGGCGGAGACGTCGTGGGAGTCCAGACGCTGGCGCAGGAGGGTGGCGGAGGCGAAGAGCTCGTCGTACTTGCGGGCGAAGTACTGCAGGGCCTCGTCGGGGGTGGCGCCGGGGTAGGAGCCGACCTCGCGTTCGCCGTCGCCCTCGCGCACAAAGACCCGGCCCTCCTCGTCCGCGCGGCCGAAGGCGGCCGAGGCGGAGTGGTCGGTGGTGACCGCCGGCACCTCGGGGGCCGGGGTCACGGAGGGGTGGGGAGCCATGCGGGCCAGGGCCGCAGGGGAGGGCGCAGCGGGGCGCGGGGCGTTGGTGTCGTCACTCACAGGCTCGAGGTTACCCATTCCCGTAGCGCGTGCGGGGGCGCACGTAGGGTTGGGACGTGCTCACCGTCTCCTTCCCGGCCCAGGCCTTCGGGACCAACTGCTACGTCCTCGCCGACGCCCCGGGCGAGGAGTGCGTCATCGTCGACCCGGGGATCGGCATCGAGGAGACCTTGCGGGAGGTGCTCACCACCCACCGGCTCAAGCCGGCGGCGGTGCTCCTCACCCACGGTCACGTCGACCACGTCTTCTCGGTGACCCCCGTCTGCGGCGGCGAGCTGGCTGCCTACATCCACACCGACGACCGCTACCGTCTCGCCGACCCGCTGTCGAGCTCGTCGCTCGGCCCGGCCCTGAGCGGCATGCTCGAGCAGCAGTTCGGCAAGCAGGTCACCTGGCGTGAGCCCGAGACGGTCGTCGAGATCACCGACAGCGAGCGGCTGACCGTGGCCGGTCTGGAGCTCGAGGTCGCGCACGCGCCCGGGCACACCGAGGGGTCCGTGGTCTTCGGGATGAGCCGGGTACCCGATGGCATCCCCGACGAGGCGCAGGTCGACCGCACCCTGATCACCGGGGACGTGCTTTTCGCCGGTTCGATCGGTCGCACCGACCTCCCGGGCGGGTCGGACGCAGCGATGCAGGACTCCCTTCGTCGGGTCGTCCATCCGCGACCGGACTCCAGCCTCGTCCTGCCCGGACACGGACCGGCGACGACGCTCGGCCGTGAGAAGGCGACCAACCCGTACCTGCAAGGACTGTGATGAACGACCGCGCCACCGCCCCCCGACCGACCAAGGTCACCCCCCTGTCGGGCTTCCCCGAGTACCTGCCGGAGCAGCGGGTCGTCGAGCAGCACTTCATCGACGTCATCCGCTCGACCTTCGAGCTGCACGGCTTCCCGTCGATCGAGACCCGTGCGGTGGAGCCGGTCGAGCGTCTGCTGGGCAAGGGCGGCGACGCCGACAAGGAGATCTACGGGATCCACCGTCTCGCCGAGGACGAAGGGGGGTCCGCCGCCGGTCGTGAGGGGCAGCTGGGCCTGCACTTCGACCTGACCGTGCCCTTCGCGCGCTACGTCGTCGAAAATGCGGGTCGGCTGAACTTCCCCTTCCGCCGCCACCAGATCCAGAAGGTCTGGCGTGGCGAGCGGCCCCAGGAGGGGCGCTACCGCGAGTTCACCCAGTGCGACATCGACGTCGTCGACGCGGGGGAGCTGGCGCCGCACTTCGAGGCCGAGATGCCGCTCGTCATGGCGGAGATCTTCGCCAAGCTGCCGATCCCGCAGATGGTCATCCAGGTCAACAACCGCAAGATCCCGGAGGGCTTCTACCGCGGGCTGGGGATCGACGACGTCGCCGGCACGCTGCGCATCGTCGACAAGCTCGACAAGGTCGGGCCCGACAAGGTCGTCGCGCTGCTCGTCGAGGCCGGGCGCACGCCCGAGCAGGCGCAGGCCTGCCTCGACCTTGCGGCGATCCGGACCGAGGACACCTCCTTCGTGGAGCGCGTCCGTGCCCTGGGCGTCGCGCACGAGGTGCTCGACGAGGGGCTCGCCGCCCTGGCGGCGGTCATCGAGACCGGCGCCGCGGCAGCGCCCGGGGCGATGGTTGCGGACCTGCGGATCGCCCGCGGTCTCGACTACTACACCGGCACGGTCTACGAGACACAGCTGGTCGGCTACGAGTCGTGGGGCTCCTTCTGCTCCGGCGGCCGCTACGACGAGCTCGCCAGTGACGGGCGCACCACCTACCCGGGTGTGGGGATCTCGATCGGTCTCTCGCGACTGCTCGGCCTGCTGCTCGGCAAGGGACTCGTCGGTGCCTCGCGGAAGTCGCCGTCGGCGGTCCTCGTCGCGGTGACCGACGAGGAGACCCGGGCCCGGTCCGTGGCGGTGGCCACGGCGCTGCGTGCGCGGGGGATCCCCTGCGAGGTGGCGCCGGCGGCGGCGAAGTTCGGCAAGCAGATCCGCTTCGCGGAGCGCCGGGGCATCCCGTACGTGTGGTTCCCCGGCGCGGCCGAGGGCGACGGCGACCAGGTCAAGGACATCCGGTCCGGCGAGCAGAGTGACGCGGATGCGGCGTCCTGGGAGTGCCCGGCGCAGGACCTGCGACCTCAGGTCGTGGCGCTCGAGGGCTGAGCGCCGCGCGGCAGGTCACGCAGCAGACCCTCGCTGGGGTCGTCGCCAGGTCCACGCGCGCCCCTTGAGAGTCGAGTCCTCGCGCAGCTCCTGCGCCGTGTGCCACGTGACCTGTGCGTCAGGTGGCGGGCGCCGGGATCCGGCATCGCGCGCCAGCAGGTCCTCGGCGCCCCACCACGTGCTCGGCGGCTCCGCTCCGACGAGACCGGGCGGGCGGGGGATGGGCATCGCCGTTGCCACGGGGTCGGGAGGCTCAGGGTCTGGCTCCTCGGGGTCGGGCGGAGCCGGGTCCACTGGCAGCAGGGCCAGTCGGAAGCCGATGTGCCGCAGGAGCCCGTCGACCTTGGCGACCGTCAGTGCCCCCGCGTCGCTCTCCAACCTGCCCAGGGAGGAGCGGCTCCACCCGATCTCGGCGGCCATGTCACGTTGGCTCAGGTGGTGCAGCCGACGGTGGCGCCGCGACAGGAGGCCCACCCGATCGGCGATGCTCAGGCCGGCTCGTGCGCGGTCGAGCTCAGCTGCTTTGCTGGGGTGGGCGTAGCCTCGCGGGGTGCTCACCGGCTCTGGCTCGTCATCGACTCTTGCCGGCCAGTAGAGGCAGTCGAGGCAGTCCTCGCAGTCACCCGGCGCGGCGCAGGTCGTGCACGGCAGGGGGCAGGTCGTCTCGGGTTGTGACGCTCCGCCCGATGGACGTCGACTTTCGTCAGGCGCGTCTGGTGCGGGGGAGTGGTCCGGGTCCGGTGAGCTGGTCATGCTCCGATCCTTCGCCCTCCGGGTCATGCGGTGGGGACCGACCACGTGCCTGTGGACGGCAGCGGCGAGGCGAACCCGACTGGGGACGAACAGTTGCCGCCACTGCTCCGTACGACGGGCGACTGGGCCGTCGCGGGCAGGTCCCACCGGCTCCAGCCACTATGCCGTTGCTCCGTACGACGAGCGGCTGGGCCGTCGCCGGCAGGCACCCACCGGCTCCATCCACTACGCCGTTGCTCCGTACGACGGGCGGGGTTCGGCGGCTACGGGCATCAGCTCGAACGCCCTTGGACCACGCGGCAGACCGACCAACCAAGGATCAGGACTGCCGTGATGCGCGGAATCGTGGTCCGTCCTAGGGAGCAACGGCGTATGGGCTGGGGCGGCCAATTGCTGTCGGACTGTGCGGATCCTTGCCCGTGGTTCGGAGCAACGGCGTATGGGCTGGGATGGCCATTACTGTCCGTCTGCGCGGACTCTGGCCCGTGGTTCGGAGCAACGGCGTACGGCTCGGACGGCCACTGCCCTGCCGACCGACTGGGCGCGTCAGGTCCTGGAGCCGCTGCCGTCTGGGCCGCTGTGGCCTGGGCCGCGGTGCCCCGCGCCCGGGGGCGGGCGCAGTCCGCAGTCGGCGAGCTCCAGCAGGGCCAGCTCGTGGATCACGTCGACATCGCCGCGGCGCCACGCGCCGGCGGGGTCGGGGCTGATCCGGGACAGGCGTTGCAGCGGCTGGTTGGCCATGGCCCGCAACGCGAAGAGGTCGAGGTCGTCGACGTGGTCGACGAGCGACTGGGCCGCAGTGGCGCGTCGGACGAACCGCAGCCGGGCGGCGATCCAGAAGGTACCGACGATGAGCACGGGGGTGAGGGCGGTGACCCAGCCGAGGGTCGTGGCCAGACGCCCGACCGCGTCGACGAGATCGTGACCGGCGTCCTCGATGCTCGTCCCGGCACCAGCGGCGTCCCGGAAGGGGTCGGCCACCCGGTCGTCGAGGATCGGCAGGTCGTCGACGTTGTCGCCGGCGGACTCCAGCCGCTCCTTGAACCCACTGCCCGCCGACTCCAGACGCCGCCCCGGCTCGGCCAGCTGCATCGTCGTGTCGTGCACGGCCACGCCGATCCGGGCCCAGACGAGCACCCAGACGAGCATGAGCGCGTCGGCCACGAGTTGTCCGGTTCGACGTGCGGGCAGATCCGCATAAAGCTTCATGCAGGCCATTACACTCCCCATCCGTGGCCCTGCCACCCGTGGGCACAATGGCGTGCCCGCGGCACAACATGCACCCTCCACGGAAGGCCGGCCCCGGTGAGCAGCACGCCCATGGAGCGGGCCGTGCGCACCTGGCTGACCCAGCTGGACGTCGAGCGCGGGGTCTCCGCCCACACCCTCGCGGCCTACACCCGTGACGCCCGGCGCTACGTCGCGCACCTCGCCGAGCAAGGCATCACCGCTCCCGGCGACGTCACCGAGCTGCACGTCTCAGGGTTCTTGGCCTCCCTTCGCGCCGGGGACGACGAGCACCCACCGCTGGCCGCCACCTCCGCTGCACGCACGCTCGTGGCCGTGCGCGGGCTGCACAAGTTCCTCGCGCTCGAGGGGGAGACCGCGCACAACCCGGCCCAGGACGTGGCGCCACCGGCACCCCCTTCGCGCCTGCCCAAGGCCATCGGCCGCGACGAGGTGACCCGACTCATCGACGCGGCCGGCGTCGGCGACGGGGCGATCCCCCTGCGCGACCAGGCCCTGCTCGAGGTGCTCTACGGCACCGGGGCGCGCATCTCCGAGGCAGTGGGCCTTGACCTCGACGATCTCGACCTCGACATCGGTGCCGCGCGGCTCCTGGGCAAGGGTGGCAAGGAGCGGGTCGTGCCGCTCGGCTCCTACGCCGTCGACGCGGTGCGGGCCTGGCTCGTGCGCGGTCGCCCCGAGCTGTCGGCGAAGGGGAAGGCGGGGCCGGCGCTCTTCCTCAACCGCCGCGGCGCCCGCCTCTCCCGGCAGAGCGCCTGGGAGGTCATCACCACGGCGGCCGGTCGGGCCGACCTCTCGGGGCACGTCTCGCCGCACACCCTGCGACACTCCTTCGCCACCCACCTGCTCGAGGGCGGAGCCGACGTGCGGGTCGTTCAGGAGCTGCTCGGGCACGCCTCCGTGACGACCACGCAGATCTACACGATGGTCACCGTCGACCAGCTGCGCGAGGTCTACGCACAGAGCCACCCCCGCGCCCGCTGATAGTGTCGGCGCTGATCAGCGAGAGGCTGACCGACCGCCAGACCCGATGGAGTGATCCGACTGTGGCATCCGAGGTGACGCCGCCGCTCGACCTCGAGCACGACATGGCCCAGCCGGGTCCGACCGGCCGACCCATGCCCTCCTTCCCCGAGCCGCCGCCCCTGGCGTCGCACGGCCCGGCCCGCATCATCGCGATGTGCAACCAGAAGGGCGGCGTCGGCAAGACGACGACGACGATCAACCTCGGCGCCGCGCTCGCCGAGGCCGGTCGCCGGGTCCTGCTCGTCGACTTCGACCCCCAGGGCGCCCTGTCCGTCGGGCTGGGCGTGCCCACCCACACACTCGACCTCACGATCTACGACCTGCTCGTCAGCCGTGGGCACGAGATCACCGAGATCATCCAGCACACCTCGGTCGAGGGCCTCGACGTCGCCCCGGCCAACATCGACCTGTCGGCCGCCGAGGTCCAGCTCGTCGGCGAGGTGGCCCGCGAGCAGATCCTCACCCGGGTGCTGCGCCCGGTCGTCGACGACTACGACGTCATCCTCATCGACTGCCAGCCCTCGCTGGGCCTGCTCACGGTCAACGCGCTCACCGCCGCCCACGGCGTGATCATCCCGCTCGAGACCGAGTACTTCGCCATGCGTGGCGTCGCCCTGCTCGTCGAGACGATCGACAAGATCACCGACCGGCTCAACCCCGGCCTGACGATCGACGGCATCCTCGCGACGATGTTCGACGGACGCACCCTCCACAGCCGCGAGGTCGTCGGCTCGGTCGTCGAGCACTTCGGCGACAAGGTCTTCCACACCGTCATCTCCCGCACGGTGAAGTTCCCCGACGCCACGCTCGCCGCGGAGCCGATCACCACCTACGCCACCGGCCACTCGGGAGCCAATGCCTATCGTCAGCTCGCCCGCGAGCTCATCTCGCGCGGCGGCGCCCCCTGACGACCGTGGAGGCCGTCCCCGGCGGGGTCATCACCAAGCGTGGTGCGGAGCAGGCCTTCACCGTCCACCTGGACAACTTCGAGGGTCCCTTCGACCTGCTGCTCGGCCTGATCAGCAAGCACCAGCTCGACATCACCGAGATCGCGCTGGCGCGCGTCACCGACGAGTTCATGGCCCACCTGCGGGCGCTGCAGGCGAGCGAACCCTCGTGGGACCTCGGGCAGACGAGCGAGTTCCTCCTCGTGGCAGCGACCCTGCTCGACATCAAGGCCGCCCGCCTGCTGCCCAACACCGGCGACGGTGACGACGAGGACCTCGAGCTCATCGAGGCCCGCGACCTGCTCTTCGCGCGCCTGCTGCAGTACCGCGCCTTCAAGGACGTCGCCGCCCACCTCGGCGAGACGATGCAGGCGACCGGGCGCATGACCGCCCGCCAAGCCGGCCTCGAGCCGCACCTGGCGCAGCTGCTGCCCGAGCTGGTCATCAGCATCACGCCCGAGCAGCTGGCGATGATCGCCGCCCGGGCCCTGACCCCCAAGGAGCCCGAGACCGTCGGGCTGACCCACCTGCACGCGCCGGCCGTCAGCGTGCGCGAGCAGGCGGTCGTCGTCGTCGACCGGCTGCGCAGCGAGGGCACGACGTCCTTCCGCGCGCTGGTGCGCGACGCCGACTCCACCCTCGTCGTCGTGGCGCGCTTCCTCGCGCTGCTCGAGCTCTTCCGCGACAAGCAGGTCGTCTTCGACCAGCCGGAGGCGCTCGGTGACCTCGAGGTGAGCTGGACCGGCAGCGACGAGGGCACCGTGGACGTCGGGGCCGAGTTCGACGAAGGGGAGGCTGCGCCCCCTTCGCCGGAGCAAGAGGACGCAGCGGACGTGGAGGACGATGATGACTGAACCCGAGACTCTGCCGGACCAGCCGCAGGACGACGCCACAGCCCCGGAGGCGGAGACCGGCGACGACGTGCAGGTCGCCTTCGACGTCGGCGAGCTGCCCGGCGGTGCCCGCGCGGCGATCGAGGCCGTGCTCATGGTCGTCGAGGAGCCGGTGACCGACCACGCGCTCGCCTCTGCCCTGGAGCTGCCCGTCGAGGAGATCCGCGAGGTCCTCGACGACCTCGAGCGGCACTACGGCGACGGCACCCACGGGTTCACCGTGCGCAACGTCGGGGGAGGGTGGCGCTTCTACAGCCACCACGCCTACGCCCCGGTCGTCGAGCGCTTCGTCCTCGACGGCCAGCAGTCGCGGCTGACCGCGGCCTCCCTCGAGACCCTCGCCGTCGTCGCCTATCGCCAGCCCATCTCCCGGGCGCGGATCAGCGCCGTCCGCGGCGTCAACGTCGACGGCGTCGTGCGCACCCTGCTCACCCGTGGCCTGATCATCGAGGTGACCAAGGACGAGGAGTCCGGTGCCACGCTCTACGGGACGACGCCCTACTTCCTCGAGCGCATGGGGCTGAACTCCCTCGACGACCTGCCGCCCATCGCCCCCTACCTGCCCGACGCATCCGTGCTCGACGAACTCGTGAACGAGGCCCGCTGATGACCCCACCCCGCAACCGCCGTCCCGGAGGCCCCCAGGGTGCCCCCCGAGGCACCGGACCGAAGAAGCCCCCCCGCCCCGGCCGACGCCCCCAACCCGACCGGGGGACCACCGGTCGCAGCCGCAAGGGCCAGCCCGACCTGGCCCCGGAGCCGCCGCGCCTGCCGACGATCGACGTCCACGACCCCGAGGGCACCCGCCTGCAGAAGGTGCTGGCCACCGCAGGCGTCGGCTCCCGCCGCGCCTGCGAGCTGCTCATCGCCGAGGGCCGCGTCGAGGTCGACGGTCAGGTCGTCACCGAGCTCGGGGTGCGCGTCGACCCCCTTCGCCAGACCGTCCACGTCGACGGCGAGCGGATCCAGCTCGACGAGTCGCGGGTCTACCTCGCCTTCAACAAGCCTGCGGGCGTCGTCACGACGATGTCCGACGAGCTCGGCCGGCTCAACATCGGCGACTACGTCGCCGGCCGCCCGGAGCGGCTCTTCCACGTCGGCCGGCTCGACGCCGACACCGAGGGCCTGCTCATCCTCACCAACGACGGCGACCTCGCCCACCGGCTGCAGCACCCCGCGCACGGCGTGCTCAAGACCTACATCGCGGAGATCCCCGGCCCGGTACCCAAGGACCTCGGCAAGACGCTGCGCGCCGGCGTCGAGCTCGACGACGGGCCGGTCCAGGTCGACTCCTTCCGCATCGTCGACTCCAAGCCGGGCAAGGCGATCGTCGAGGTGATCCTCCACGAGGGGCGCAAGCACATCGTGCGTCGCCTCCTCGAGCACGTCGGTCACCCGGTCATCTCGCTCGTGCGCACCCAGGTCGGGCCGATCACCCTCGGGTCGACGAAGTCCGGCCGCTGGCGGCCGCTCAGCCAGCGCGAGATCAGCGACCTCTACAAGGCTGCGGGGCTGTGACCGCCTCCACCGAGGCGAAGGGAGCGGCCTCCGCGCTGCCCCCGGTGCACGTCATCGGGACCGGCCTCATCGGCGCGAGCATCGGGCTGGCGCTCACCGCCGCCGGTGCCGACGTCACGCTCGAGGACCAGTCGGAGACCTCGGTCTCGCTGGCCCGTGACCTCGGGGCAGGACGGATCAGCGCCGACGTCGCCCCCGGTGTTGTCGTCGTGGCCGCGCCGCCGGACGTCACGCCTCGGCTCGTCGTCGCCGCGCTGCAGCGGTGGCCCGAGGCCGTCGTCACCGACGTCGCGTCCGTCAAGCAGGTGATCCTCGCCGATCTCGTGCGCGCCGGCGTGGCCATCGAGCGCTATGTCGGCAGCCACCCGATGGCCGGCCGCGAGCGCTCGGGCGCGATCAGTGCGCGGGCCGACCTCTTCGAGGGCCGGGCGTGGGTGCTCTGCCCGCACGAAGGGAGCGACCCGGCCGCCACGCAGGTCGTCTCCCGGCTCGCCCAGGCCACGGGCGCCGCGGTCACGACCCTCAGCCCCGCCGACCACGACGCCGCCGTGGCCGCCGTCTCCCACGCACCGCAGGTCGCCGCCTCGCTCGTCGCGGCCCGGCTGGAGCACCTGAGCGAGCAGGCCGTGGGCCTGGCCGGCCAGGGCGTGCGTGACGTCACCCGGATCGCCGCGAGCGACCCCGGCCTGTGGACCCAGATCCTCTCGGGCAACGCCGGAGCCGTCGCACAGGTGCTGCGCGCGATGTCCCAGGACCTCGTCGGGATCGTCGAGGCCCTCGACGCCCTGTCGACGGACCCGCACGTCGCGGACGCCCCCGGCGCCCGCGCGGTGCTCGCCCGCAGCATCGCCGACGGCAATGCCGGCCACGCCCGCATCCCGGGCAAGCACGGTGCGCCGCCGGCTGACTACGCCGTGGTGCGGGTCGTCGTCGACGACCGCCCGGGCGAGGTCGCGCGGCTGCTCACCGAGATCGGCGAGGAGGGGGTCAACATGGAGGACCTGCGCCTCGACCACGGGCTCGGACTGCCCTTCGGCGTGGCGGAGATCTCCGTGCTCCCGGCTGCTGCGGGACCTCTCACCGAGGCCCTGCAGACCCGCGGGTGGCAGATCCACTCCTGAGCGGCGACTAGGCTGACCCCTCGTGACCAGCCCGCCCGCCCCCTTCGTCATCGGCATCGACGGACCCTCGGGATCCGGCAAGTCCAGCGTCTCGCGTGCCGTCGCCGCCCGGCTCGGCGCCGGCTACCTCGACACCGGCGCGATGTACCGCGCCCTGACCTGGTGGTGCCGCCACACCGAGGTCGATCTCGGCGACGCCGACGCGATCGTCGCGGCCGCGCTCGGCCTGCCGCTCGAGATCGGCGACGACCCGCAGGCGCCGACGGTCGCCGTCGACGGCATCGACGTCGCGGCGGCGATCCGCACCAGCGAGATCAGCTCGCTCGTCTCGACCGTCGCGACCGTGCCCGAGGTGCGCGTCGAGATGCAGCGACGTCAGCGCGCGCTCATCGACGACATCGCCGCGCGCCACGGTGCGTGCGTCGCCGAGGGACGCGACGTCACGACCGTCATCGCGCCCGACGCCCAGGTGCGCATCCTGCTCACCGCGACCGAGGAGGCCCGGCTGCGGCGCCGCTCGCTCGAGGTGCACGGCGCCACCGACGACGCGGCCATCGCCGCGACCCGCGACCAGGTCGTGCGGCGCGACCGCGACGACTCGACCGTCTCGCAGTTCACCGAGGCCGCGGAGGGTGTGACCGTCGTCGACACCTCCGATCTCGACTTCGAGGGCTCGGTCGCCGCGGTGATGGACGTCGTCGCTGCTGCGCGAGCGAGCTGACACCCCCTTCGACATCTGCGGCCGCGGCCGCCCACGGCTGCGACAATGGCCGTCACCACCGACTGACCAGGAGCATCGTGGACACCACCGAACCCACCGCACCCCACGGGGACGACGAGAGCGCCGAGGGCGTCGAGCGGGTGCTGCGTGCCGGGCTCGAGGACTTCGAGCTGACGCCCGAGGACCGCGCGATCATCGACGGCTTCCAGCCGGAGGCCGCCGAGGAGGCCGCCGGACCGCTGCCGGTCGTCGCCATCGTCGGCCGGCCCAATGTCGGCAAGTCGACCTTCGTCAACCGCGTCCTGCGCCGCCGTGAGGCGGTCGTCGAGGACACGCCGGGCGTCACCCGTGACCGGGTCGCCTACGACGCCGAGTGGTCCGGCCGGCGCTTCACGCTGCTCGACACGGGCGGCTGGGAGATCGGCGCCGAGGGCATCCACCTGCGCGTCGCCGAGCAGGCCGAGGTCGCCATCGAGATGGCCGACGTCGTCGTCTTCGTCGTCGACGCGATCGTGGGCGCGACGGACGACGACGAGGCGGTCGTGCGCCTGCTGCGCAAGTCCGGCAAGCCGGTCGTCCTCGTCGCCAACAAGGTCGACGACCAGCGCTTCGAGGCCGACGCCGCCGCCCTGTGGAACCTCGGTCTGGGCGAGCCGATGCCCGTCTCCGCCCTCCACGGCCGGGGGAGCGGCGACGCCCTCGACGCCGTCCTCGACGTCATGCCGGAGGTCTCCGCGTCGGGCAAGGCCCTGCCCGAAGGGGGTCCGCGTCGCGTGGCCCTCATCGGGCGGCCCAATGTCGGCAAGTCGAGCCTGCTCAACAAGATCGCGGGGGAGGAGCGGGTCGTCGTCGACGACTTCGCCGGCACCACGCGCGACCCGGTCGACGAGATCATCGAACTCGGCGGGCGCCCCTGGCGCTTCGTCGACACCGCCGGCATCCGGCGCCGGGTGCACCAGACCAAGGGCGCCGACTTCTACGCCTCGCTGCGCACCCAGGCGGCGCTCGAGAAGGCCGAGGTCGCCGTGGTGCTCATCGACACGCACGAGTCGATCACCGAGCAGGACCTGCGGATCATCAGCCAGGTCGTCGAGGCTGGCCGAGCACTCGTCATCGCCTACAACAAGTGGGACATGCTCGACGAGGAGCGGCGCTTCTACCTCGAGCGCGAGATCGAGCGTGAGCTCGTGCAGACGCAGTGGGCGCCGCGGGTCAACATGTCGGCGCTCACCGGTCGCCACGTCGACCGGCTGACGCCGGCACTCGACACCGCCCTCGACTCGTGGGACACCCGCGTACCGACCTCGCGGCTCAACGCCGTGCTCGGCGAGATCGCCTCGGCGCACCCGCACCCCGTGCGCTCGGGCAAGCAGCCGCGGATCCTCTTCGCGACCCAGGCCTCGACCCGTCCGCCGCGCTTCGTCATCTTTGCCTCGGGCTTCATCGAGGCCGGCTACCGACGCTTCCTCGAGCGCCGCCTGCGCGAGGAGTTCGGCTTCGAGGGGACGCCGATCGAGATCTCCGTGCGGGTGCGCGAGAAGCGTCGTCGACGCTGATCCGGGACCCGCGGACCCCGATTCGGTGAGTGCCGAGGACGTGGGATAAGGTGACGTTCGCTCCTCAGGGAGCAGCCACGGGCTGTGGCGCAGCTTGGTAGCGCACTTGACTGGGGGTCAAGGGGTCGCAGGTTCAAATCCTGTCAGCCCGACCAGCGGAAATCCGTTGATATGAAGCCGATCTTGGGAAACCGAGGTCGGCTTCAGTCGTTCCGTGGGGGAGTCCTGACCGCCATTTTTGACCGCCATTGCGGTCAGGACGAGTAGGCCCCGCTCAGAGTCCGCATCGCATCCGCTGCCACGGTCGGCGCAACGTGGCCGTAGATGTCGCCCGTGATCGCCACAGACGAGTGCCCCCACAGCTCGGAGACCACCTTCAGCGGCACGCCCTTGGAGAGCATCACCGAGGCCGCCGAGTGGCGAAGGGTGTGCAGGCCCGCATCGGGGTGCCCGGCCTTCGTCGCGGCCACCTTGAAGGCCCGCAGCGCGTTCCTCGGGTCGCACGGCTCGCCCAGCTCCGTGGTGAAGACGAAGCCCGAGTCGATCCACACTGACCCGGCGACCTCCCGCTCCTCGCGCTGACGATCCCGCAGCGCTTGGAAGATCGCCTTCGTCTCCTCGGTCATCGCGAACGGCCGCTTCGACTTCGCCGTCTTCGTGTCCGTGACGACGAGCTGGCCCTCCTCGCGCGCCAGCGTCCCGACCACGCGGAAGGTCCCGTTCGTCATGTCCACGTGACTCCAGCGCAGCGCCAGCGCCTCGCCGCGCCTCATGCCCGTGTTCGCCAGCAACTGGAACAGCAGCGCGTACCTGGACCCCTCCGCGTGCCGGATGACGTCGGTGACCTCGTGCGCCTGGAGGAACGTCGCCTCCTTCGAGGTCACCTTCGGACGCTTGACGATCGCCGCAGGGTTCTCCGCGATCGCGCGGTCCCGGACGGCCGTGTCCAGCACCGCGCGAAGGACTGTGTACGTGGAGCGGACTGTCGACTCCGACAGGCCCTTCGCTCGCAGGCCGGCGACCCACGCCTCAACCTTCCTCGGGGTCAGACGATCCAAGGACGATCGTCCGAGGTCGGAGTCGGAGATGTGCTTGCGCGCCAGCGTCGAGTACATCGACTTGGTGCTCGCCTTCCTGTCGCTGACGGCGAGCGTGGACCCGATCCAGTCCTCCACGAACGCCGCGAGCGTGACCTTCGCGTCCTTCGGAGGCCGCTTCTTCTTGACCCGCGCCCGGACCTCCTCGCCCTTCTCCCGAGCCTCCTTCGCCGTCTTCCCGTAGACCGTCGCGCGCTTGCTCAGTCCGTCCGGGTCGACGTAGCGGACCTCCACGACCCAACGGCCGTCCTTCCTCTGGCGTGGCTTGGAGCCCTCACCGTTCGCTCGCCTCGTCACTTCGACGTCCCCTTCAACTCTGGGTTAACAGCCTCGAAGACAAGTTCCGCCTGTTTGATGATGGCCAAGTAGAGCTCGACGATGCCTTCCTTCAACGGCGTCTGATCGACGTCGAGCACCATTCCGTCGTTCGACTCCACCGAGAAAATCGACACGTCGCTCTCGACCTGACCCTCCGCGTACTCCCTCGGTGCGTTGAAGATGTGACCCATCGCGGCCTCTGCCGCCTCCGAGTCTTCGGCAACGAGGTTGAAGAACTCGAAGTGTGCGTCGACGAGTGGGTGTAGCGCGTCGATGAAGTTCGCCCTGGCGTCCTCGACTGCCCTCACGACCTCCTTCATGCGCGCCTTCTGGTAGATGTCGCGTGGTGTCAGCAGGTCCTCAACCTCCCTGCCGAAGACCCGCGCGAAAGCAATGAGCTCGTCAACGCCGATCTTCCGTGGCGGGTCGCCCTTCTCGATCTTGTAGATCGCCGACGCGTTGATGGGACACCCGGCCTCCGTCATTCGCCTCGCCAGCGCGTCGTAGGACCAGCCCCGCTCCTCGCGCTCGTGCGAGATCCGCCAAGCGAGGTTGGTCTCGCCCTCGATGCTCCGCACCGCATTCCGTCGTGCCATGTCGCCTCCGTTCCTTAACGAAATGCAGCATAGCCGTGTTGGCTTGCCGTTCGCAACGCCCGCGGCTCATCGTTGTTCCTAACGGACACGTCCGTACGAAGTTTAGGAACTACATAGAGCAGCAGGCCGGCTGGCCGCACGAGACGAGCACGACGTCGGTCGCGATCCCCAGAGGAAGCCGGTCCCCACCTCATCCACCTACCAAGGAGGACGCCATGAAGCGTCTACTTCACCCCATCCCCGATGCAGCCCAAGCACTCGGCGTCAGTCGCACGACGATCTATGAGCTCATCTCCGCCGGCGCACTCAAGCCAGTGAAGATCGGCCGCCGAACCTTCATCGCCCAGGACGAGCTGGAGCGCTACGTCCGCAGCCTCACCGAGGTGAGCGCTTGATGTTCACCCCCAACGAGAAGAACCCCCGGCCGAGCTGCAACTCGACCGAGGGTGACGGCAACTACCTGGCAGCAGATACCGACCTCCAGCCTACCGACGTCACGACACTCAGCAATGCCGAGTGGGACCGGTGCATGGACTACTACCGCAGCGGCTACATGGCCGGCCTCGACCGCGGTCGTGCCCTCGCAGACGCCGAGGCCGCCGCGATCGGCCGTGAGGCAGCCCGGATCGTCCACCTCATGGCTGGCATCCCCGAGCGCGATCGCGAAGCCGACAAGGCACGTCGCGCCCGCATCGACGCCCGCTTCAACGAAAGGAGGCCCGCGTGACCTCAACCCTCGAAACCGACGGCCGCCAGCGCGGTGTCTACTGGACCGCAGCTGACCTCGTCGACACCCACTTCCCGGAGCCCCGATGGGCCGTCCCCGGACTCATCGCCGAAGGGCTGACAATCCTCAGCGGAGCGCCGAAGCTCGGCAAGTCCTGGCTCTGCCTCGACCTCGGAATCTCCATCGCCTCCGGAACGCCCGCTCTTGGCAAGATCGACACGCTGCAAGGAGACGTCCTCTACGCCGCGCTGGAAGACCCGCCACGGCGACTGAAGTCCCGGCTCCGCAAGGTGCTCGACGACGGACCCGCGCCCGGCAACCTCGCGATCGTCACCGAGCTGCCGAACATGACGGTCGCGCTCGACATGATCGCCGAGTGGCTCGGAGAGCACCCAGACGCCCGGCTCGTCATCGTCGACGTGCTCGCCAAGATCCGACCGCCAGCGCAAGCCGGCACGAGCGCCTACGAGGCCGACTACGCGGTCCTGTCACGGCTCAAGAAGCTCGCAGACGACAGCCGTGTTGCCGTCGTCGTCGTCACCCACCTCCGCAAGATGGAGGCGAGCGACGTCTTCGACCAGGTCTCGGGATCTACCGGCCTGACCGGAGCCGCCGACGCGACGCTCGTCGTCAAGCGAGCCCGTGGCGAGAATGCGGCCACGATGCACGTCACCGGTCGCGACGTCGTCGAGTCCGAGTACGCGGTGACCTTCGACCCCGAGCGATGCGTCTGGACCCTCGACGGCGAAGCGCTCGCAGAGGCAGCCAAGAAGGCCGCCTCCAACCGAGTGGCCGATGGGCTCGGTGACCGGTCCGCGGAGATCCTCGAGCTCGTCGCAGCCAGCCCCGGAATCGGACCCACCCAGGTGGGCAAGGCCGTCGGCCTCGATGCCAACGCGGCCGGTGTGTACCTCCAGCGCCTCGTGGACGCCGGTCGACTCCAGAAGACCGGACGGGGTCGGTATAGCCCTATTGAAAGCGTTGCAAGTGTTGAAGGGCAGAACGTCATCCCCGTCGCCTTCAACACAAACAACACTTTCGACACCCCCTTTGGGAGTGACGAGTGATGAACCGCCAGGAGCGACGACGCAAGGCCCGCCTCCGCGAAGAGTGGGAAGACCGACGCCACCTGCAAGCGGACTACGAGTGCCCCGACTGCCAGGCCGACACCCGTCTCGTGCAGCAGCACCCCGGCCTCTACACCCTCCTCGTCTTCCACGACGAGACCTGCCCGTCCTACCGGGCCATGCCCCCCACCACCTGAAGGAGCACCCCATGACCACCCCCACCGTGAAGTTCACCCGCCTCACCGCCACTCACCGCAGGTGGAAGCGAGGTAGAGGCTCGTCCCTGATGCGAGGCCACGTCCGCGCCTTCGTCGACGGATTCCTCGTGACCAAGACAGTCGGCAAGCCGTGGCAGTGCTCCTGCCTCGACGCCGACTGCACCCACCCCGATGCCGTCGCCTCGCTCGTGGCCGACGAGGTACTCGACCACATCGAGGCCGAGGGGGGCGACGAGTGAAGCCCTGCATCGTCTGTGGTGAGCCCAGCAGCGGCCCACGATGCCCCGAGCATCCTCGCGAGCCTCGCAGCGGCAAGGCGAAGACCACGACCGCGATCACGGGCAACCCCACCGCGTGGAAGAAGCTCTCCCGACGCCTCCGGCGCATGCAGCCGTGGTGCTCGGTGCCCGGCTGCGCCAACACCGAGCTGACCGTCGACCACATCGTCCCGCTCGTCAACGGCGGCGCACCCTTCGACCTCGCCAACCTCCAGGTCCTCTGCCGCTCGCACAACGCGGCGAAGGGCAGGGGGGAAGGGGTGCCGGGTAAGGATGCCCTAAGCGCCGGTAAGCCTCAGAGGGCAACTCACTTGGGAATGATTCTCACCAAGGAGGACCGATGAAGGCCGGTCCCAAGGCGAAGCTGGAGAACGGCGACGTCCCGCTCCCGTTCGCGCCGCGGACGAAGGTCGAGTCGGAGCGGTTCGCGGCCTTCGCCAAGAAGTTCCTGAAGACGCCCAAGGGCACGGGAGCCAAGTCTCCGCTGGAGATCCACGACTTCCAGATGGATCTTGCCCGCGCGGTCCTGGACTCCGGTGCGCGCACGGTCGGTCTGATGTTGCCGCGTGGGTCGGGGAAGACCACCCTGAACGCCGCGATCGGCCTCTACGCGCTCTTCACGTGGGGGGAGGGTGCCAACGTCGTGGTGGTCGCCGTCGACGAGCGACAAGCCGGTCTGGCCTTCAACGCTGCTCGCCGGATGGTGGAGCTCGACGAGGAGCTCGTCACCCGCACGCACATCTACAAAGACCGCTTGTACGTGCCGCTGACGGACTCGACCTTCCAGACGCTGCCTGCGTCGCCTGCCGCGCTGGAGGGACTGGACTACGTCCTCGCGATCGTCGACGAGGCCGGTGTCGTCTCGCGTGACGTCTTCGAGGTCGTGCAGCTCGCACAGGGCAAGCGGGAGCGATCGGTCCTCGTCGCGATCGGCACGCCCGGTCCGAACCTCGACGACCAAGTCCTCCTGTCCCTTCGCGACTACGCACGTGACCACCCGGAGGACAAGTCGCTGGCCTTCCGGGAGCACTCCGCGGACGCCTTCAAGGACCACCCCGTCGATTGCGAACACTGTTGGGATCTCGCCAATCCCGCGTTGGCCGCCGGCTTCCTGCATCGCGACGCGCTGAAGGCTCTCCTGCCGCCGAAGACGCGGGAGGCGACGTTCCGGCGCGCTCGGCTGTGTCAGGTCGTCACCGAGACCGCGGGGTCCTTCCTGCCTCCCGGCGTCTGGGACGGGCTCAGCACTGGCGAGGGGGTGCCGGACGGCTCGGACGTCGTCATCGCGCTCGACGGCTCCTTCTCCGACGACACGTGCGCGCTCGTCGTGGGCACGGTCTCGACAGCGCCGCACTTCGACGTCGTCAAGGTCTGGGAGAAGCCCTCCGATGACGAGTCGTGGCGCGTGCCGGTGCTGGAAGTGGAGGAGGAGGTCCGCTCCTCCTGCAAGCGCTGGAACGTCGTGGAGATCATCGCCGACCCGTTCCGGTGGACCCGCACCCTCCAGGTGCTGGAGGCCGAGAAGTTGCCCGTCGTGGAGTTCCCGCACTCGCCCAGCCGTCTGACGGCCGCGACCGGAGACCTGTACAACGCCGCGACGAACGGCGACATGACGCACTCCGGCAACACGAAGTTGGCCGCGCACATCGCCGCAGCGGTCGTGCGCGACGACGCCCGAGGCATTCGCCTCGACAAGCAGTCCCGATCTCGCAGCGCCCGAAAGATCGACCTGGCGGCCGCGCTGCTCATGTGCCACTCGCGCGCGACATGGCGAGCGAGCAAGAAGACCAAGCGCAAGACGAGGAGCTTCGCGTGAACCACCCGCAGGAAATCCCGATCCCACCCCGAGTGAGCAGCAAGCGCGACGGATGGCCCACCCACAAGACCAAGGCGCGGCAGCGCCGACGCAAGCCCGGAAGGAAGCACGCATGAACGACACCCTGACCAAGCTCATCCAGCGCCTCGACGAGCACGAGCCCCGCGCCACGCTCCTGGACCGCTACTACGCCGGCGAGCAGCCGCTCGCCTTCCTGTCCCCGGAGGCGAAGACGGCTCTGGGGGACCGGCTGACGACGATGTCCTCCAACGTGTGTCGAGTCGCCGTGTCTGCGCTGTCCGAGCGGCTGCGCGTCACCGGCTTCACCCGCAGCGGGCAGGCTGACAGCGCGTTGTGGACCGCCTGGGCTCGCAACGACATGGACCAGCTCGCCCCCGTGGCCCATCGTGAAGCGCTCATCCACGGCCGGTCCTACGCGCTCGTGTGGGCCGACCGGCTCGGACGCTCACAGGTGACCGTGGAGTCCGCGCGCCAGGTCACCACGCTCCGCGATCCCGCCACGCGTGAGGTCGTCGCAGCGGTCAAGCGCTGGAGCGACGGGAAGGTCTCCCGCGCCTCGCTCTTCGAGCCGGACCGGATCACGACCTTCATCTCAGACAGCGGGGTCGCCGGCTGGAGGACGCTGGAGACGATCGACAACCCCTTCGGAGTCGTCCCCATCGTGCCCTTGGTCAACACCGACCGGCTCCTCGACGTCGACGGACGATCCGAGCTCGCCGACCTCCTGCCGCTCGTCGACGCCCTCAACAAGCTCTTGGCGGACATGATGGTCGCCTCCGAGTACTACTCCCGTCCCCGTCGGTGGGCGACCGGTCTCGAGCTGGAGCTTGACGACGAGGGCAACGCGGTCAACCCCATCCCCGAGGGCAACCGCACGATGGTCAACGAGTCTCCCGAGGGTCGCTTCGGGTCTCTGCCCGGCTCGGACCTCGCCGCCTACGAGTCGGCCGTCACGCTCCTGACCAGCCAGATCATGGCCGTCTCGAGCCTGCCGTCGCACTACCTCGGTGTGCTGTCCTCCCAGCCGCCTTCGGCCGACTCCTTGCGAGCCGCTGAGGCATCCCTGACGGCCAAGGCGCAGTCCCGTATGGCGACCTTCGGCCGGAGCTGGGAGCAGGTCGCTCGGCTCGTCGTCGCCGCCGACACGGGAGTCGACCCCGAAAGCGTGGACGTGGCCGTCCAGTGGGCCGACCCCGGCACTCGGTCGATCGCCCAGGAGGCTGACGCGGTCGTCAAGCTCCACGCCGCGGGGATCCTGCCGACGACGTTTGCGCTCGCCAAGCTCGGCTACACGGACGACGAGATCGCCGCGATCCGGGCAGCCCGCCGCGCCGAGGCCCTGGACACGGTCGGTCTCGACCTCGGAGCCACCGCGTGAACCCGCTGGAGGAGATCCTTCAGAGGTTGAGCGCGTCGCAGCAGGAGCGCGCCCGGGTCGCCTTCGCGTCCTTCGAGGAAGGTCTCTTGACGTCGAGTGAGTTCGTCGAGGTGGTCACCAACATCATCTTGGCTGGCAACGCTCACGCGTACTCGCTCGGTTCCGCCTCGGTGCGCTCGCTCGTCGAAGCCAAAGTCGGTGCGGTCGAGATCACCCCGGCTGTGGCGACGCCGCACCACCTCGACAAC
The DNA here is from genome assembly GCF_038004165.1 of Janibacter sp. FSL W8-0316. Taxonomy (NCBI): domain Bacteria; kingdom Bacillati; phylum Actinomycetota; class Actinomycetes; order Micrococcales; family Intrasporangiaceae; genus Janibacter; species Janibacter sp. FSL W8-0316. The sequence goes on from NZ_JBBOQX010000001.1 coordinate 481,794, forward strand.
GCCCGGATCCAGACCGCGCTGACCACCGTCATGGCCTCCGAGCTCGACACCCTCATGCAGGTGCAGCGCATCGCGGACAACGAGCCGAAGCAGGCTGCCGCCGACGGGTCAGGGGACGTGCTGGCAGCCTCCGAGCGCGTCACCGGCTGGACACGCGCCCTGGACTCCAAAGCCTGCGAGCTCTGCCAGTGGCTCTACAAGGACGGATACGTCTACCCGGCCGACCGGCCGATGACCCGGCACACCGGATGCGTGTGCAGCCAAGACCCCGTCGTCGCCTGACGCCGGACCTCACGATGAAGGAGAAGATCATGACCGAGCAAAACGATGAGATCCAGCCGCTGACCGAGGCCGACGTCGACGAGGCCGAGGGTGTGGCAGATCGGCAGACCCTTTCGGCCGAGGAGGGCGTCACGCCAGATGACACCCCCGACGATCAGAGTGCCGACGCGACCGAGATCGACGAGCCCGACACCTTCCCCCGTTCCGTCGTGGAGAAGCTCCGCAAGGAGAACGCCGGCTACCGGGAGAAGGCGCGCAAGGCTGAGACCTACGCCCGAGAACTCTTCTACGCCCGCGTGGCCGCCACGGGACGCCTGGCCGACGCCGACGACCTGCCCTTCGACGCGGCCCTCCTCGACGACCACGACGCCCTCACCGCTGCTGTGGACGCCCTTGTCGCCCGCAAGCCTCACCTGGCCTCCAGGACGCCGCGTGGCGACGTCGGAGCCGGCGCGCTGTCCGAGGACGCCGCTACGGTCGATCTCGCCGGCATCCTCCGGTCACGAGTCTGAGAGGGAGACAGAACATGGCTAAGCAGAACCAGGACCTGATCAACGAGACAGCGGCAGTGCTCTTGGAGGCGATCAAGGAGGCCGCTCCGGACGCACATCGCCACAGCAGCGAAGGGCTGGAGTCCTTGGCTCGCGCCTACAGCCTCGTCGTGGAGCAGTCCCTCAACGAGCCGCCTGTCCCACGGTCCGCGAGGCGAGTCCATTGAGAACGGTTCTCATCTGAAGTATCCTGAAGGGGAGGCACCCGGCGTGCCTCCCCTTCACGGTCCCGGCGGCCGAGGTGACAACTCCCTCCCCTTCGCCTGATTGGACCCCCAATGTCTGAGAGCACCACCACCAACCCGACCCTGGTCAAGGACCAGGTCTCCTCCCTCCTCGTGCAGCCGCTGGAGGCTGCGAGCGTCGTCCTCTCCAGCGGACCGCGCATCTTCGACTCCTCCGAGCCGCTGAAGATCCCCCGACTCGTCTCGTCCACCGATCCCGGCTATGTCGCCGAGGGTGGACTCATCCCCGACAACCACGACGTGGCCTTCGACGAGGTCAGCCTCATGCCGACCACGCGCCGGAGCATCAAGTCGATCCTGCGGTTCACCAACGAGCTGGCCCGCTCCGCGACGATCGGCCTCGACGCGGTCCTGAAGGCCCGCCTCGTCAACGACGTGGCGACCAAGCTCGACACCGAGCTCCTGACCGGGACCGGCGCGACCGGCTCCATCACGGGGATCATCAACCAGGCGAACGTGCAGACCGGTGAGCTCGACGTCACCGACGCCGACAGCCTCCTCGACGGCATCGCGCTGGCGACCGCGGCCGAGGTCACCCCGAACCGTTGGTTCATCTCCGGCGCGGACTTCATCGCCATTCGCAAGCTGAAGGACACCTCCGGCAAGTACCTCCTGGAGTCCGACCTCACCAAGGACGCGACCTATCGCCTCTTCGGCATCCCGGTCACGGTCACCAACAAGCTGGCCGCGGGCAAGGCCGTCTTGGCCGACATGTCTCAGGTCGCCGTGGTCCGCGACGTCAACCCGTCCGTGACGGTGCTCTCGGAGCGCTACGCCGAGTACGACGAGATCGGCCTCCGTGTCGTCTGCCGATACGACCTCGGTCTCCTGCACCCCGAGGGTGTCGTCGTCCTCACGGACGCCGCCTGAGCATGGCTCACGTGACCGGCCAAGACGTGGCCGACTTCCTCGGCCAGGGCACCAACACCACGTTGGTTGCCCTGGCCAGGGAGCACGTTGTCATCGTCACCGCGATGGTCAAGGCGTACACCCGCGACAACGGCTTCGACGGGGGGATGCCCGGCGACGACCTCGCCGCGGTCATCACCACCGCCACCGCGCGTCTGGTCAGCAACCCCGGCCAACTGCGCTACGGCGTGGCAGACGTCCAGATGAATGACGCCTTCCAGGGCTTCAGCCTCGCCGAGACGTTCGTCCTGAATCGCTACCGGAAGCGGGCTCACGGATGATCCTCACCGACCAGGTCGAGCTCCTCACCGCGGGCACGGAGGAGGACCCCTACAGCGGCGAGACGGTCGTCTCTTGGACTACGGGAGTGACCTCCACCCTGTTGCCCGCGCACGTGTCTTACGCGTCCGTGTCGGTCACCAACGGGGGCATGCCCGGTCGTCAAGCGATGGTCGAGGAGCTTCGCGCGGTGATCCCGCCTGTGGACTTCGACCCGATCGTGAACCGGCTTCGGTGGAACGGCACGGACTACACCAACGACGGGCCGCCGATGCTGCGACGGATCAACGGCCGGGACCACCACCTCACGGTCCCGCTGAGGGCCGTCAACGGCTGACCCGGAAAGGACCGACGCCCCCGACCGATTGCTCCCGGCCGGGGGCCTCTCTCGGCGTCGATCACGTCGTCGTCGGCTCCGGGCGTCGGGTCGACGATTTCGGCAGTTCTGCCGCTTTTGTTGTTGTCATGCAGGTCGTCGCGAACCTGCCTCTCGCTAACGCCTGCCGTGTCGGCATTTGACCGCCATTTTTGACCGCCATTGAGTCTCGTCCGGGGGTGTCCGGGGGAGTGTGCCGACGTCGGAACCCTTGATATTGCACGGTTACGGACTTCCCCGGACGCTACGCCCGCGACTGGGGGTCAAGGGGTCGCAGGTTCAAATCCTGTCAGCCCGACGGTGTGATGTCTCAGGACATCGGCATAGCCGGACCTACGTTTTTGTAGGTCCGGCTATTGCTTTTGTGGGCCGGGTTTTCGGCCGGTGGGTTGGTAGTCGCGGGTGGGGTCGAGGGTCAGCTCGCGCAGGATCTCGCCGGTGGCGGCGTTGATGATGCGGATCTCGAGGTCTTGGACGAGGAGCAGGACGTAGGTTCCGGCGTGGGTTCGGCCGACTCCGATGTGGTGCAGGCGTCCGTGGTGGCGCAGGGTGACGACGCCGGATTTGTCGATCTTGTCGGTGCGTACGCGTTCGTGGGTCGTCGTGGTGGGGGTGCCGGGGGCGGCTTTGGGGCGGGCGGTGTACGCGGTGGCGGGGGTGGCGCGGTGCGGTAGGGATCGGTGGGGGCGTCGGTTGTTGTACTCGTCGCGGAAGTCGTCGATCAGGGTTTGCAGGGCCTGGACGGTGGCGGGTTGTTCGGCTTGGGCGCGTAGCCACTTCTTCATCGTCTGCTGGAAGCGTTCGACCTTGCCGCAGGTCGTGGGGTGTGCGGGTCGGGAGTTCTTCTGGGTCACGCCCAGGGCGGCCAGGTGGGTTTCGAGGGCGTTCTTGCCGCCGCGGCCGCCGGCCAGTCGGGTGGTGAAGACCATCCCGTTGTCGGTCAGCGTGCTTGCGGGGCAACCGTGTTCGTCGATGGCGGCTTGGAATGCGGCCAGCACGATCGGGCCAGTGACTCGGGTGTGGGCACTGATGTGCAGCGCGCAGCGGGAGTGGTCGTCCAGCCAGGTGAGGATTTCCACGTCGCGGCCGGTGGCCAGCCGGTAGTGCGTGAAGTCAGACTGCCAGGTCTCGTTGGGTTGCTCGGCTTCGAAGCGGATGTAGGAGGACTTCGGGCGTTTCTTCGGCTCTGGCACCCCGCGTCCAGCTCGGGTCAGGATGCGGTTGATCGTGGCCCGGGAGGTCGTGACGTCATGGTGGTGACGCAGGTGCCAGCCGATGGTCTCGGCGCCGGCGTCCAGGCCTTGCGCGCTCAGCTGGTCACGTAGCTGCAGCACGAGGTCGACCGTGGCCTGCGGGGTCGCGTTCGTGGAGGTTGCGGGGCGGCGGGAGCGAGGCTCGAAGGCCTGCTCGCCCTCCGCGCGGTAGCGGGCCATCAGCTTGCTGATCCAGCCCTGAGAGACGCCATAGGTCCGGGCGACCTCGGACTGTGACTGGCCGGCCAGGACCGCGGTGATCACGAGACGACGTTTCGACATGCCCCAGCATCAGGACCACACCCATGCCGATGTCGTGAGACACCCCTATTCCAATGACTCGAGACACCCCATTCCGATGTCCTGAGCCAGCACACTGTCAGCCCGACGGTGTGATGTCTCAGGACATCGGCATAGCCGGACCTACGTTTTTGTAGGTCCGGCTATTGCTTTTGTGGGCCGGGTTTTCGGCCGGTGGGTTGGTAGTCGCGGGTGGGGTCGAGGGTCAGCTCGCGCAGGATCTCGCCGGTGGCGGCGTTGATGATGCGGATCTCGAGGTCTTGGACGAGGAGCAGGACGTAGGTTCCGGCGTGGGTTCGGCCGACTCCGATGTGGTGCAGGCGTCCGTGGTGGCGCAGGGTGACGACGCCGGATTTGTCGATCTTGTCGGTGCGTACGCGTTCGTGGGTCGTCGTGGTGGGGGTGCCGGGGGCGGCTTTGGGGCGGGCGGTGTACGCGGTGGCGGGGGTGGCGCGGTGCGGTAGGGATCGGTGGGGGCGTCGGTTGTTGTACTCGTCGCGGAAGTCGTCGATCAGGGTTTGCAGGGCCTGGACGGTGGCGGGTTGTTCGGCTTGGGCGCGTAGCCACTTCTTCATCGTCTGCTGGAAGCGTTCGACCTTGCCGCAGGTCGTGGGGTGTGCGGGTCGGGAGTTCTTCTGGGTCACGCCCAGGGCGGCCAGGTGGGTTTCGAGGGCGTTCTTGCCGCCGCGGCCGCCGGCCAGTCGGGTGGTGAAGACCATCCCGTTGTCGGTCAGCGTGCTTGCGGGGCAACCGTGTTCGTCGATGGCGGCTTGGAATGCGGCCAGCACGATCGGGCCAGTGACTCGGGTGTGGGCACTGATGTGCAGCGCGCAGCGGGAGTGGTCGTCCAGCCAGGTGAGGATTTCCACGTCGCGGCCGGTGGCCAGCCGGTAGTGCGTGAAGTCAGACTGCCAGGTCTCGTTGGGTTGCTCGGCTTCGAAGCGGATGTAGGAGGACTTCGGGCGTTTCTTCGGCTCTGGCACCCCGCGTCCAGCTCGGGTCAGGATGCGGTTGATCGTGGCCCGGGAGGTCGTGACGTCATGGTGGTGACGCAGGTGCCAGCCGATGGTCTCGGCGCCGGCGTCCAGGCCTTGCGCGCTCAGCTGGTCACGTAGCTGCAGCACGAGGTCGACCGTGGCCTGCGGGGTCGCGTTCGTGGAGGTTGCGGGGCGGCGGGAGCGAGGCTCGAAGGCCTGCTCGCCCTCCGCGCGGTAGCGGGCCATCAGCTTGCTGATCCAGCCCTGAGAGACGCCATAGGTCCGGGCGACCTCGGACTGTGACTGGCCGGCCAGGACCGCGGTGATCACGAGACGACGTTTCGACATGCCCCAGCATCAGGACCACACCCATGCCGATGTCGTGAGACACCCCTATTCCAATGACTCGAGACACCCCATTCCGATGTCCTGAGCCAGCACACTGTCAGCCCGACGGACGGAAATCCGTTGACATGAAGCCGATCTCGGGAGACCGAGGTTGGCTTCAGTCATTCCCCGGGGAGGGCAAAGATCTCCGTGGGTGGGGGTGGGAGCGACCGGCCATTCCGTAGGGAATCACCTCGCCTTGCTGGCTTCTGCTCTGAGCAGAAGCGAGCGCTGTCAGCCTTCCGCAGGCCTACGCTGAGTCATGGCCGAGACCGCCGAGAACACCCACCGCGACCCCACCCCCTTCGAGCGCGCCCTCCTGCAGCGACGACGACGCACGGCCGAGCCCCTGTGGCGTGAGGCCCTCGGCGAGCGCCTGCGCGCGTTGCGGCACGAGCGGGGCGACACCCTCGACGAGACGGCCGAGCGAGCCGGCATCTCGATGCAGTACCTCTCCGAGATCGAGCGTGGGCGCAAGGAGCCGTCGAGCGAGATGATCGCCGCGGTCGCGGGGGCCCTCGACGTCACGCTGCTCGACCTCACTCTCTCGGTCGCCGAGTCGCTGCAGGCACCGACCAGGACGAGGGGGAGCGCCTCCGCCCTCGCCCTGGCCGCCTGAGCTCACCGCACGTCGATCACCTCGTCGACGATCCCGAACTCGAGCGCTGCCGCGGCGGTGAGCACCCGGGTGCGGTCGGTGTCGGCCCGGAGCTGCTCCGTCGTCCGCCCCGTGGCCCGGGCGAGGATGCCCTCGATGTCGGCCCGGACCCGGACGAGCTCGTCGGCCTGCAGGATGAGGTCGGGGATCGGCCCCCTGCCCTGGGCCGACGGCTGGTGCAGCACGACCCGGGCGTGGGAGAGCGCCGACCGCTTGCCCGGCGCGCCCGCCGCAAGGAGCACAGCCCCTACCGAGATCGCCTGTCCCACACAGGTGGTCGCGACATCGGGGCGGATGTAGCGCATCGTGTCGTGGACCGCGAGCATCGCGCTGGGGTCACCCCCTTCGCAGTTGATGTAGAGCTGCACGTCGCTCTCGGGGGCCACCGCCTCGAGGTGGATGAGCTGGGCGATGAGGGCATTGGCCACGCCCGCGTCGATGGCCGTGCCGAGGTAGATGATCCGCTCGGCGAGCAGGTGGGAGTAGACGTCGAGGACCCGCTCACCCCGCGGGTGCTGGGCGATGACGTTGGGGATCGGGTAGGTGCTCATCGGGTGCTCCCGACGAGGCCACCGCGGAAGCCCGTGGGTGTGCGGCCGCCCGGTACGACGTCGGCGTAGCTGGTGACGATCTCGTCGACGAACCCGTAGTCGAGCGCCTCCTGCGCGCTGTACCAGCGGTCGCGCAGGGAGTCCTCGAAGACGCGCTCCAGCGGCTGGCCGGTGTCGTCGGCGATGAGCCCGAGCACCGTGTCACGCGTGTGCCGCAGGTCGTCGGCCTGCAGCTCGACGTCGACGGCCGTGCCACCGATGCCGGCCGACCCCTGGTGCAGCAGGATCCGCGAGTGCGGGAGCGCCCGCCGCTTGCCCGCAGTGCCGGCCGAGTGGAGGAACTGGCCTGCGCTGCAAGCGATCCCGAGCGCCAGCGTGCTCACGTCATTGGGCACGAGCCGCATGATGTCGCGGATGGCGAGCATGGCGGGGACGGCGCCACCGGGGGAGTGGATCCACAGGGCGATGTCTCTCGTCGGGTCGTCGGCGGCGAGTGACATCAGCTGGGACATCAGCAGCGTGCCGTTGTCGTCGTCGAGGACGCCGTCGAGGACGAGGACGCGCTGCCGCATCAGCTCGCGTCGGGCTCGGTCGTCGAAGGGGGAAGGGGTGGGTGTCTCGCTCATACCTCCACCGTCGCGCTGGGTCGTCCGGATGCCGGCGGGATTCCGCCTGCAGCAGATCTGCCCACAGCGAAGGGGTCTAGTCTGCGGAGGGTGAGCACCGCGACTGCCGCCCCCACCATCTCGACCGTCGGCGAGCTGCGCGCCGCTGGTCATGAGGCCAAGCCCCTGCGGGTCGAGATCCGCGACAACCTCCTGGCCCGACTGCGTGCCGGTGAGGACCCCTGGCCGGGCCTGCACGGCTACGAGGACACGGTGATCCCGCAGGTCGAGCGGGCCCTGCTCGCCGGGCACGACATCGTCCTGCTGGGCGAGCGCGGTCAGGGCAAGACCCGCCTGCTGCGGACCATCGCCGGGCTGCTCGACGAGTGGACCCCGGTCATCGAGGGCTCAGAGCTCGCCGAGCACCCCTACGAGCCCATCACGCACGCCTCCCGCCGTCGCGCGGAGGCCGAGGGGGACTCCCTTCGCATCACGTGGCGGCACCGCGACGAGCGCTACGTCGAAAAGCTCGCCACTCCCGACACCTCCGTCGCCGACCTCATCGGCGACGTCGACCCGATGAAGGTCGCCGAGGGACGCTCGCTCGGCGACCCCGAGACGATCCACTTCGGACTCATCCCGCGCAGCCACCGCGGCATCGTGACGATCAACGAGCTGCCCGACCTCGCCGAGCGCATTCAGGTCGCGATGCTCAACGTCATGGAGGAGCGCGACATCCAGGTCCGCGGCTACGTCCTGCGCCTGCCGCTGGACGTGCTCGTCCTCGCGAGCGCCAACCCCGAGGACTACACCAACCGCGGCCGGATCATCACGCCCCTCAAGGACCGCTTCGGCGCCGAGATCCGCACGCACTACCCGCAGGAGCTCGAGGCCGAGGTCGCCGTCACCCGCCAGGAGGCGCAGCTGGTGGCGGAGGTGCCCGACCACCTCGTCGAGATCCTCGCCCGCTTCACCCGCAACCTGCGCGAGTCCTCCTCGGTCGACCAGCGCAGTGGCGTGAGCGCCCGCTTCACCATCGCGGGCGCGGAGACGATCGCGGCGTCCGCCCTGCACCGCGCAGCCCGCCAGGACGAAGGGGAGGCCGTCGCCCGCATCGTCGACCTCGAGACCGCGGTCGAGGTCCTCGGCGGCAAGATCGAGTTCGAGAGCGGCGAGGAGGGCCGAGAGCACGAGGTCCTCACGCACCTGCTGCGCACCGCCGTCGCCGACACGGTCCGGCACCTCGTGCGGGGGATCGACTTCGGCCCGCTCGTCACGGCGATCGAGGAGGGTGCCGAGATCGCCACGGGTGAGCAGGTGAGCGCACGGGACTTCCTCGACGGGTTGCCCGCACTCGGCGAGTCGCGCGTCTACGAGGAGCTCTTCGAGCGGCTCGACGCGCAGACCGACGGTCAGCGGGCCGCAGCCGCCGAGCTCGCGCTCGAGGGCCTCTACCTGGCGCGCAAGGTCGGCAAGGACTCTGCTGGGGGCGAGACCGTGTATGGCCAGTAGCCGCAGTCGATTTCGTCGCTACGCCGGGGGTGACCCGCTTGCCCCGCCCGTCGACATCGCCGAGGCGCTCGACGACATCGGCGAGCGGGTCATGGGCGGCTCCTCGCCCGAGCGGGCGCTGCAGGAGCTGCTGCGCCGGGGCACGTCCGACCGGATCGGGCTCGACGAGCTGTCCCGACGCATCCACGAGCAGCGGCGGGAGCTGCTGCAGCGGCACAACCTCGACGGCACCCTCCAGCAGGTGCGCGAGCTGCTCGACCGCGCCGTGCTCGAGGAGCGGGGGCAGCTGGCCCGGGACGTGCAGATGGACGACACCGACCGGGCCTTCGCCGAGATGAGGCTCGACGGGCTCCCTTCGTCCACGGCCGCGGCGGTGAGCGAGCTGCAGGACTACCCGTGGCAGTCCTCGCAGGCGCGGGCCGACTACGAGCAGATCAAGGACCTGCTCGGTCGGGAGGTGCTCGACCAGCGCTTCGCCGGCATGAAGCAGGCGCTGGAGGGGGCCACGGACGAGGACCGCGTTGCCGTCGGGGAGATGCTGCGCGATCTCAACTCCCTGCTCGAGAAGCACCAGCGCGGCGAGGACACGCCGCAGGACTTCGACGACTTCATGGCCCAGCACGGGGACTTCTTCCCCGAAGGGCCTCAGGACATCGACGAGCTCGTCGACGCGCTGGCCCAGCGAGCCGCCGCAGCCCAGCGGATGCTTGCCTCGATGACGCCCGAGCAGCGCCAGGAGCTCATGGAGCTGTCCGCGCAGGCCTTCGGCTCGCCCGACCTGATGGAGGCACTGGGGCAGCTCGACGGCAACCTGCAGGCCATGCGTCCGGGAGAGGACTGGAGCGGGTCGGAGCGCTTCGGCGGTGACCAGGGGCTGGGCCTGGGCGACGGGACCGGGATGCTCCAGGACATCGCGAGCCTCGATGCCCTGGCCGAGCAGGTGTCGCAGACCTACGGCGGAGCACGGCTCGACGACATCGACCTCGACGCCCTCGCCCGGCTCCTCGGTGAGGACGCCGCTGTCGAGGCCCGTGCGCTCCGCGAGCTCGAGCAGGCCCTGCGCGGCAGCGGGGCGCTGCGCCGGGACTCCGAGGGACGCCTGCGGCTGACGCCCAAAGCCATGCGTCAGCTGGGCAAGGCCCTGCTCCGTGACATCGCGCAGCGCATGTCCGGCCGTCAGGGCCAGCGCGACCTGCGACAGGCGGGCGCGGCGGGGGAGCGCTCGGGAGCGACCCGGCTCTGGGCCTTCGGCGACACCGAGCCGTGGGACATCCCGCGCACCGTGCTCAACGGCGTGCTGCGCCGGGCGGGTGCCGGCGCCGACGGTGGTCGGCTCATCACGACCGATGACATCGAGGTGGCCGAGACGGAGGCGCGCACCCAGGCCGCCGTCGCGCTGCTCGTCGACACCTCCTTCTCGATGGCGATGGACGGACGCTGGGTGCCGATGAAGCGGACCGCGCTGGCGCTGCACACCCTGATCCGCACCCGCTTCCGCGGTGACCACCTGCAGCTGATCGCCTTCGGTCGGCACGCGCGCGTCATGGAGATCGAGGAGCTCACCGCGCTCGACGCCTTCTGGGACAAGGGGACCAACCTCCACCACGGACTGCTCCTGGCGCACCGGCACTTCCGCAAGCACCCCAACGCGCAGCCCGTGCTGCTCGTCGTGACCGACGGCGAGCCCACCGCGCACCTCGAGCCGCACGGGGAGACCTTCTTCGACTACCCGCCGCACCCCCTGACGATCGCCAGGACGGTCCGCGAGCTCGACGCGGTGAGCCGGCTCGGGGCGCAGACGACCTTCTTCAGGCTGGGCGAGGACCCCGGTCTCGCGCGCTTCATCGAGTCACTCGCCCGGCGGGCGGACGGCCGGGTCGTGGCGCCCGAGCTCGACGACCTCGGTGCTGCGGTCGTCGGCTCCTACCTCGGCGCGCGGCACCCCGGGCGCGGGAGCGACGCGGGCGGCTACGGCAGCTGGTTCGGCGACCGGGGCTTCTGGTTCGACGAGTGATGCCGGCGCGACGGCGGGTCTGGGGCCGGTGCCGACAATAGTGCGCCGAAGGACCAAGGGGTATGTCAGGGCACGAGGTAGTCGGAGTCGCGCGCGTCGGTGATCGCCATCATCCCGGGAGCGTGCCCGATGGCGAAGGGCGGGCGGGACTGCATGATCGCCGCCTGCGGGGTCACGCCGCAGGCCCAGAAGACCGGGACCTCACCGTCGCGCACGGGCACCGGGTCGCCGAAGTCCGGCGACCCGAGGTCGCGAATGCCGAGCGCAGCCGGGTCGCCGACGTGGACGGGTGCGCCGTGGACGGCGGGGTAGCGAGAGGTCACCCTGACGGCGGTGGCGACCTGGTCCGCGGGCATCGGTCGCATCGACACCACGAGCGGGCCGCCGATCGATCCGGCCGAGCGGCACGGACGGTTGGTGCGGTACATCGGCACATTGCTGCCGGTCTCGATGTGCCGCACGGGGGCGCCGGCCTCGAGCAGGGCCGCCTCGAAGGTGAAGCTGCAGCCGATGAGGAAGGCCACGAGGTCCGGGCGCCAGAGGTCGCGCACGTCGGTCACCTCGTCGACGAGCTCGCCGTGCTCGTACACGCGGTAGCCCGGCAGGTCGGTGCGCAGGTCGCCGTCGAAGATCTCGCAGGCCACCTCGCCCGGCTCGGTGACGTCGAGGACGGGGCAGGGCTTGGGGTTGCGCTGGGCGAAGAGCAGGACGTCGTAGGCCTGCTCACGCGGCACCGCGATGAGGTTGGCCTGCGTCCAGCCGGCACTCCACCCGGACGTCGGCACCGACAGCCCGTCGCGGAACCGCGCGCGGGCCTCGGTGGGGGACAGGGTGGCCGGGACGAGGTCAGCCACGGCGGACACTCCCTTCGATCTCGAAACGCAGTTGCTGGCCGGGCTGGGCCTGGGCCGCCCGCCCGATGTCCGCCGCGACGACGACCCCGATCACGGGGTAGCCGCCGGTGACGGGGTGGTCGGCGAGGAAGAGCGTCGGCTGACCAGACGGGGGCACCTGCAGGGCGCCCGGGACCATGCCCTCGCTCTTGAGCTCGCCGTCGCGGGCCCGCTCCAGGCGGGGGCCGGACAGACGCATGCCGACCCGGTCGCTCTCCGAGGTCACCTCGTAGGCGCCGCCCACCAGTGTGTCGAGGGCGTCCGCGACGAACCAGTCGTCACGCGGACCCGGCACGACCCGCAGCCGGACCTCGCCCGTCGTCGGCGCGGCCACGGGGGCCACGTCCACGACCGGTGCCGCGAAGGGAGCCCGCCCCACCGGGAGCAGGGTGCCGGGGGAGGGCACCGCGGGCCCGAGGCCCGCGAGCGTGTCGGTGGACCGCGAGCGTAGGACCGGGTCGACGTCGATGCCGCCGCGGACTGCCACATAGCTGCGCAGCCCCGCCGTCGCCGCCCCCAGGCGAAGGGAGGCACCGTCCGGCAGCCAGGTCACGGCGGCGTGCCCCACGGGCTGCCCGTCGACGGTCGCGGGGGTCGTCGCGCCGGTGACCGCGACCCACATGCCGCCGAGGGCCCGCACCTCGAGGCCACCGAAGGTGACCTCGAGTGCGGCGGTGCCCTCGGGGTTGCCGAGGAGCCGGTTGGCGAGCCGCAGCGAGGCGGGGTCGGCGGCACCGGAGCGGCCGACCCCGAGTCCGGCCAGACCCACGCGGCCGAGGTCCTGCACCGTCGCCTGGGGCCCGGTGGCGACCACCTCGAGCGCTCGCGTCCCGGTCACTGCCCCGGTGCTCACGACGACACCTCGACGTAGCGCACGGTCGTGCCGGGCACGAGGAGTGCGGGCGGCTCCCGGCCGATGTCCCAGACCTCGAGCGCGGTGCGGCCGATGAGCTGCCAGCCGCCGGGGGACTCGCGGGGGTAGACGCTGGCGAACTCGCCGGCGATCGCCACCGATCCCGCCGGCACCCGCGTGCGCGGGTTGTCGCGGCGCGGCACCCGCAGCCGCTCGTCCCCGCCGACCATGTAGCCGAAGCCGGGCGCGAAGCCGCAGAAGGCGACGGTCCACGGTGACCCGGTGTGCGCTTCGATGACGCCCCGCTCGCCGAGGCCGGTGATCCGACCGACCTCGGCCAGGTCCTCACCGTCGTAGACGACCGGGATCTCCACCTCGCCCGTCGTCGCCCGCTCGTGGCTGCCGACGGTGATGCCCGAGACCCGGCGCGCCAGCCCCTCGACGTCGGTGACCCGCGGGTCGATGGTCAGCAGGAGGGTCGTCGCGGCCGGGACGAGGTCGACGACCCCGTCGGGCAGGTCCTCGTCGAGACGGGCATACAGGGAGAGCACCTCGTCGAGATCAGCGAGCTCGACGAGCAGGGCCGTGTCACCTGCCGGCATGAGCCTCACCTCGGCTCCCCGGCGAAGGGGGTCACGCCGACCCCGGCCGCGTCCAGCCCCGCCCGGACGCGTCGGGCGATCTCGACCGCGCCGGGGCTGTCGCCGTGGACGCACAGCGACCCGGCGGGTGCCGGGACGACGCTGCCATCGACCGCGACGACCTCTCCCTCGGTCGCGATGCGCACGCATCGCTGGGCGATCTCGTCGGGTTCGTGCAGGACGGCCCCGGGCTCGCGGCGGGAGACGAGCCTGCCCTCGGGTGTGTAGGCGCGGTCCGCGAAGGCCTCGCCGACGGTCGTCAGCCCGGCCTCCTCGGCGAGCCGCAGCCACGCCGAGCCCGGCAGCCCGAGAACGGGCAGGCTGCGGTCGTACTGGACGACGGCCTCGACGACCGCGGCCGCCTGCTCCTCGTGGTGCACGATCGCGTTGTAGAGCGCGCCGTGCGGTTTGACGTAGCGCACCCGCGTCCCGGCGACCCGGGCGAAGGCCTCGAGCGCCCCGATCTGGTAGAGCACGTCGTCGGTGAGCTCGGCCGGCACGACGTCGATGAAGCGGCGCCCGAAGCCGGCCAGGTCGCGATAGCCGACCTGGGCCCCGATGGCGACCCCGCGCGCCGCCGCGCCCTCGCAGCTGTGCCGCAGGACCGTGGGGTCCCCGGCGTGGAACCCGCAGGCGACGTTGGCGCTCGTCACCACCTCGAGCATCGTGTCGTCGTCGCCGAGGGACCACCTGCCGAAGCTCTCGCCGAGGTCGGCGTTGAGGTCGATCTGCATCATCTGCTCCTTTCGTCGTGCGTCGCGGTCGGTCCCGGGCCTCACTGCTGCCAGAGGTCGACGATCCCGCTGAAGGACTCGTAGCCGAGGTAGATCGTCAGCAGCCACACGACGAGCCCGACGTAGGCCAGGACCTTGGGGTAGCGGTAGCCGCCGAGCAGGTCGCGTCGCATCAGCGCCACCCAGATGACGATGCCGAAGCCGAAGGGGAGGATGAGGCCGTTGAGCGCACCGGCGAGGACGAGCAGCGTCGCCGGGGTCTGCCCGAGCGAGAGGTAGATGGCCGCGGAGAAGACGATGAAGCCGATGACGACCCACTGGGCGTGCCGCTTGATCGTCTCGCTGAAGGTCGTGAGGAAGCTGACCGAGGTGTACGACGCCCCGATGACGCTCGTGATGCTCGCGGCCCAGAGGATGACGCCGAAGATGTGCAGCCCGACCTTGCCGAGCGCCGACTCGAAGGCCACGGCGGGCGGGTTGTCGACACCGACGAGGTTGACCCCACCGACGACGACACCGAGGATCGCGAGGAAGAGCAGCGCCCGCATGACGCCCGTGACGAGGATGCCGGTGATCGAGCCGCGGCTGATCTCGGCGACGCGCTCGGGCCCGGTGATGCCGGAGTCGACGATGCGGTGGGCGCCGGCGTAGGTGATGTAGCCGCCGACGGTGCCGCCGATGAGGGTGGTGATGATGAGGAACTCGACCTTGTCGGGCAGCACGGCCTGCTTGAGCGCCTCGCCGTAGGGCGGCTCGGTCGCGACGGCCGCATAGGCGACCATCGCGATCATCAGCACACCGAGGACGACGACGATCCGGTCCATGGCCACACCGGCACGCTTGCTGACGAAGATGCCGATGGCGACGAGGGCGGAGACGGCGCCGCCGATCTTGGCGTCCACGCCGAGCATCGCATTGGCGCCCAGTCCGGTACCGCCGATGTTGCCGATGTTGAAGACGAGCCCGCCGAAGACGACGAGTCCGGCCAGCACGTAGCCGAAGCCGGGGATCACCTTGTTGGCAAGGTCCTGGGCGCGCAGGCCGGAGATGCCGACGACGCGCCAGACGTTCAGCTGCACGGCGACGTCGACGATGATCGAGATGACGATCGCGAAGGCGAAGGCCGCGCCGAGCTGCGCGGTGAAGACGGTGGTCTGGGTGATGAAGCCCGGGCCGATCGCGCTGGTGGCCATGAGGAACATCGCCCCGAGGAGAGCCCCCTTCGTGGCCGTCGCGGCCGTGCCGGAGGGCGGCATCACCGATCCGTCGTCTTGGGTGTCGGGGTTGGGAGCCTGCGTCATCGGGGTTCTCCTGTCGCTCACGGGACCACCTCAGTGTGCTCCCGATCCGCCAAACTAGCGATTGTTCAACAATCCTGCAATACCCTTATCGGCTAGAGTCGCGGCAGGCCGGTGACGAAGGGGTGAGCGGGATGGCGGACGACTGGGTCGCGGCGCTGGAGGCGCAGCGCGAGCAGATGGGGCGCGCGAGCGCGACCGACAAGGTGGCCGATGCGCTGCGCACCCGCATCATCGAGGGCGATCTGCGCCCGGGGGTGCGGTTGTCGGAGGAGCGCATCGGGCGAGCGCTCGGCGTCTCGCGCAACACCCTTCGCGAGGCCTTCCACCTGCTCGGCCACGAGGGACTCGTCGTCCGCGAGTTCAACCGCGGCGTCTTCGTCCGCTCGCTGGGGGCCACTGACGTGCGTGACCTCTACGCCTTCCGCCGGGTCCTCGAGACCGCTGCCGTCCGACGCCTGGCCGAGCGGGGCGGCGACCTGACCGGCGTCCGTGCCGCCGTGGACGAAGGGGGGCGCGCCGCGGCCGACGGCGACTGGCGGGCGCTGGGCTCGGCCAACATGCACTTCCATGCCGAGCTCACCGCGCTGGCGGGGATCCGCCGGCTCGACGACGCGATGCGACAGGTCCTCGCGCAGATGCGGCTGGTCTTCGCGGCGATGGACGACCCCCGCACCTTCCACCAGCCCTACCTCGCTCACAACCGTGAGCTCGTCGAGCTCCTCGACGCCGGCCGCTGGGCCGAGGCGGAGGAGTCGCTGCTCGCCTACCTCGAGACGGCCGAGAGCCAGCTGCTCACGGCTCTGGCCGCCTGAGGTAGAGCGAGCAGGTCAGGCCGGCTGCGCCCCGGCGGCCTTGGCGGCCCGGCTGCGCATCGCGAGGACGCCGCCCCCGGCGAGCGCCGAGACGAGCGAGCCCAGGAGCACGCCGATCTTGACGTGCTCTTCGGCGACACTCGCAGCGCCGTAGGCGAGCTCGCCGACGAGGAGCGAGACGGTGAAGCCGACGCCGGCGACAAAACCCATGCCGATGATGTCCGGCCAGCGCAGCGAGTCGTCGAGCTGGAAGGCCGGCAGGCGGCTCAACAGGAAGGCCGTGGCGGTGATCCCGATCGGCTTGCCGAGGAAGAGGCCGGCGATGATGCCGAGGGTGATCGGGTCCTGCATGGCGGTGCGGAAGCCCTCGAGCCCGCCGACGGTGACGCCTGCCGAGAAGAAGGCGAAGACCGGGACGGCGACGAGGGTGGTGAAGACTCCCCACTGGTCGGCCAAGTAGGCGGTCAGTCCGTCGTAGATGGGGGTGCCGTCCTCGTCGGTCGAGCTCTGCACCCGGGCGCGCTCAGTCGCCACGACGGGGACGGTGAAGCCCAAGAGTACGCCGGCGACGGTGGCGTGGATCCCCGACGCATGGACGAGCGCCCAGGTCAGGACGCCGAGCGGCGCGAGCACCCACCAGGTGATGACGCCGCGCTGGACGAGGACCGCGAAGGCCGCAAGGGGCACGAGGGCGAGCAGGAGCCACTGCAGCTGCAGGCCCTGCGTGTAGACCACGGCGATGATCGTGATGGCGATGAGGTCGTCGACGATCGCGAGGGTGAGCAGGAAGACGCGCAGCGCTGGGGGCAGGTACCGCCCGACGACGGCCAGGACCGCGACGGCGAAGGCGATGTCCGTTGCGGTCGGGATGGCCCACCCGCGCAGCGCTCCCTCCGAGTCGGACGAGATGGCGATGCCGGCGAAGACCAGGGCCGGCACGGCGACGCCGCCGAAGGCCGCGGCGATGGGTAGCGCCGCTTGCCGCGGGTCGCGCAGCTTGCCGGCGACGAACTCCTCCTTGAGCTCGAGGCCGACGACGAAGAAGAAGATCGCGAGCAACCCGTCGGCCGCCCACTCGCCGATCGTCAGGTCGAGGTGAAGGGCGTGCGGGCCGACGGTGAAGTCGCGGACCGCGGTGTAGATATCAGCGGCGGGAGTATTGGCCAGGAGGAGGGCGACGACGGTCGCGCCGAGCAGGAGCGCTCCGCCGACGGCGTCGCTCTGCGCCGTGGCGTGCACGCCGCGCCACAGCTCGTGGGGAGCCAGACGGCTCGTGGTTGGGGGGGTCTGGGACATGCGTGACGACCTGTCTTGCGAGGGGAGGGGGGCTGGTGGCGACGTGTGGCACGTCAGCCGCTCGGCGGCGGGCAGCCGGCGATCTCCCCGTGGGCATTGGTGCCCCAGGTGCTGATCCAGCCGTTGGTCCCGGGGTGGCGCACCGTGCGCATGTGCGCGCGCATGCGCGCCGCCTCCGCGAGGAGGCGGGGCTGCGCGGCGGAGCGCGACTCAGGACCGGTCACAGGGAGAGTCTAGAGATCGACGAAGAGAGGTGATCGGCGGACTCGCCGCGGTCACCTCCCTTCGTGCTCCGGTCGTGGCTCAGCGACCGCCGGCGGTCTCCTTGACGAAGAGCATCGCGATCATGCCGATGACGCAGGCGCCCATCATGTAGGCGGCCGGGAACTCGAGGAAGCCGGTGCCCAAGCACCTGCACCCCGGTCTTCAGGACCCGGAACTCCTGCAGCAGGTCGTTCCAGTTGGGGCGCCGGTCGCGGCGATCTGCCACGCCATCTGGATGCTCGTGGAGGCGGACGCGGTCCGCGACCGCACGCTCACGTCGTGGCCGAGCCTGCAGACCGACGTGCGCAATGCCGGCGGGACGTGGGTGGACCCGGAGGTGGTCACCGACGGCTCGCTCGTGACGAGCCGCAAGCCTGACGACCTGCCGGCCTTCAACGCCGCGATGCTCGACGTGCTGGGTGCCGTCGGCTGAGCGGTCACCGCGCCCCCTCGGTCGGGTCGGCGTGCGGTCCGGCGGTGGAGTGGTGCATGCTGCCCATCTACCCCACCGCAGGTGGATCATGCCGCCCGGTGCATGTCACTCGGGGGCGGGGGTAGGACTGTCTGACGTGACCATGAGAGGAGCACACCATGCCCGAGCGGACACCAGGCCCGAGCGTCAAGGACGACGAGCTCTACGAGGAGTTGCGCGACGACGGAGCGAGCAAGGAGAAGGCGGCGAGGATCGCCAACGCCGCGGCCAACAGCTCACGCTCAGAGGTCGGGCGCCGCGGTGGCGAGTCCGGGTCGTACGACGACTGGAGCGTCGACGAGCTGCGCGAGCGCGCCAGAGAGCTCGAGATCGAGGGGCGGTCGTCGATGGACAAGGCTGAGCTCATCGACGCCCTGCGTCACCACTGATCCCGTCCTCGTCGGGAGAGCGCGAAGGGGACGGACCACACCGGGTCCGCCCCCTTCGTCGGCCGGAGCCGGGGGAGTGCTCAGTCCTCGGTGAGGACCGGGTACACGCCGTTTTCGTCGTGGACCTCACGACCGGTGACCGGCGGGTTGAAGACGCACGCGCAGTGGATGTCCTCCTCGACGGTCACGGTGTGCTTGTCCGCGTCGTCGAGCATGTACATGACGCCCGGCTCGAGGACGTACTCCTCGCCGGTGTCGCGGTCGAGGAGCGTGCCCTTGCCCTGGTAGACGTAGACCGCCTCGACGTGGTTGGCGTACCAGAACTCCGAGGACGTCCCCGCCTTGAGGATCGTGATGTGGAAGCTGAAGCCGACCTTGTCCTTGGCGAGCACCATCCGGCGGCTCTGCCAGTTGCCGTGCGTGACGTCGTACTCGGTGCCGTCGAGGTCGTTGACGTTGAGGACCTTCATGCGGATCTCCTTGTCTCGTGGTGCAGTTCGGTGGGGCGAAGGGGGATCAGGCGCCGGTGCGAGCCGGTGCCCCGAGGACCTCGCGGGCGGCGTCCTCGAGCTGGTCGAGGCCGGCGGCCATCTCCTCCTCGGTGATCGTCAGGGGCGGCATGACCTTGACCGCCTCGCTGTCGGGACCCGAGGTCTCGACGAGGAGCTTGCGCGCGAAGGCGGCCTTGGCGATCTTCTCGGCGACCTCGTGGTCGGCGAAGGCGACGCCCGCCAGCAGCCCGCGGCCGCGGACCTCGCTGCCCTCGGCGAGGCCGGCGAGGACCTTGAGCCGCTCACGCAGCTGGGCGGCGCGGTCGGCGATGTTGCGCTCCAGGGCGTCGTCGGTCCAATAGGTGCGCAGCGCCTGGGTCGCGGTGACGAAGGCCGGGTTGTGCCCGCGGAAGGTGCCGTTGTGCTCGCCGGGCTCCCAGTCGTCGACCTCGGGCTTCATCAGTGTCAGCGCCATCGGCAGACCGTAGCCGGAGATGGACTTGCTCAGCGTGATGATGTCGGGGTCGAGACCGAAGGGCTCGAAGGAGAAGAAGGTGCCGGTGCGGCCGCAGCCGGCCTGCACGTCGTCGATGATCAGCAGGACGCCGTGCTCCTTGCACAGGGCCTCGAGCTCCTTGAGCCACTCGCCGCGGGCGGCGTTGAGGCCGCCCTCGCCCTGAACCGTCTCGACGATGACCGCGGCGGGCAGGTTGTGGCCCGAGCCGCTGTCGGCCCAGATGCGCTTGAGCCAGGCGAAGTCGGAGGTCTCGCCGACGATGTAGTCGTCGTAGGGGGCCGAGGTCGCGTGGTAGAGCGGCGTGCCGGCACCGGCGCGCTTGAAGGCATTGCCCGTGACGGCGAGCGAGCCGAGCGTCATGCCGTGGAAGGCATTGGTGAAGGAGACGATCTCCTCGCGGCCGGTGACCTTGCGCGCGGTCTTGAGCGCGGTCTCGACGGCATTGGTGCCGGTCGGCCCGGGGAACTGGATCTTGTGGGTCAGGCCTCGCGGCTCGAGGATGACCTCGGTGAAGGTCTCGAGGAAGTCGCGCTTGGCCTTGGTGTGCATGTCCATCGAGTGCGTCACGCCGTCGCGGGAGACGTAGTCGAGGAGCGCCTCCTTGAGCACGTCGTTGTTGTGCCCGTAGTTGAGCGCGCCGGCACCGGAGAAGAAGTCGGTGTAGACCTCGCCGTCCTCGGTCGTCTGGTGCACGCCCTTGGCCGTGTCGAAGACGACGGGCCAGTTGCGGCAGTAGCTGCGCACCTCGGACTCGCGCTGGGTGAAGATCTCGGTGGCGGGGTTGGTCATGTCAGGTCCTTTGGTCGAAGGGGGACTGGGGCTCAGCTGTCGTGGGGCCGGGTCAGAACGGTCCGATGCGGTGCAGCACCTCCGGGTCGTGCCCTTCGTCGGGGAAGTGGGCCTTCACGAAGAGGTCGGTCTCCTCGTGCTGGGCGTCACGGGTGCGGGCGAAGCGGGCGAACAGCGCGCGCGAGGCCTCGTTGTCGTCCGTGATGGTCGTCTCGAGCATCGTCACGCCGGGGACCGCGGCTGCCAGGTGGTCGAGCATCCGCCCGGCGAGGCCGTGGCCCCGCTGGTCGGCGTCGACGGCCACCTGCCACACCATCAGGGTGCCGGGGGAGTCGGGGCGGACGTATCCGCTGACGAAGCCGACGACCGCGCCGTCGCGCTCGGCCACGACGCTGGTCGCGGCGAAGTCCCGCGCCCACAGCAGGTAGGCATAGGAGGAGTTGAGGTCGAGCGTCTGGGAGTCCCGCGCCACGCGCCACATCGCGCCACCGTCCTCGAGGGTCGGTCGGCGCAGCACGAAGGGGGACTGCTGGTCGGTCGGGAGGGTCGTCTCGTCGTCAGCGGTCACCTGTTTCAACTTAACGTGACCTGCTGACAGATCAAATCAGGGTTCGGCACGGGTCTCGAATTCCGTTGCGCTGCAACGGTATTCGTCGAATCGTGATCCGGGCCACCTCGTGACCTTCGCGAAGGGAGCGTGGCCGGGCCCCTCCCTTCGGTCACTGGAGGCTGGCCGCGATCCGCAGGATCGCCTCCTCGAGGATCTGCGGCGACGTCGCGAAGTTCAGCCGCGCGTGACCCTCGCCGGCGCCGAAGGGGGGTCCGGACATCAGGGCCACCCGGGCGTCCTGCCGCAGCCGGACCGCAGGGTCGTCGCCGAGGTCCAGCTCGCGCAGGTCGAGCCAGGCCAGGTAGGTCGCCTCGACGGGCCGCCAGTGCACCGACGGCAGGTGACGCTCGAGCAGCTGGGCCAGCAGGGTGCGGTTGGCATCGAGGTCGGTGACGAGGTCGACCAGCCACGAGCGGTCCTGCTCGAGGGCCACCGTGTGCAGCCGGACGGCGAGGTGGCTCGTCGTGTAGCCGAGATCCTCCGGCAGTGCCGCGAGGAGGTCGTCGGCGGCGGTGCCCGCCGCGATGCCGGCCGCCTTGACCGCGGCGAGGTTCCACCCCTTCGCTGCCGAGATCACCGACAGCCATCCCTGCGCCTCGGGGACCGCCAGAGCGGGGGTGAAGGAGGCGCCCGGCAGGACCAGGGGGGCGTGGACCTCGTCGCTGACCACGCGGACCCCGTGGCGATCGGCGACCTCGGCGACCGCACGCAGCTCGTCGGCGGTCGGGACGACCCCCGTGGGGTTGTGCGGGTTGGCGAGCATCAGGGCCCCGCGCCCGTCCCGGGCGAAGGCCTCCTCGAGGGCCGAGGCGTCGAGGCGACCTTCCTCGGTCAGGGGGACGGTGACGAGACGACGGCCGAGCTCGGCGACGACCGCGTGGAAGGGCGGGTAGACAGGAACCGCGATGTAGACCGGGTCGCCCGGGTCGGTCATCACCGCGAGCGCCGCCTTCATGCCCGACATGACGTCCGCCACCGGGCGCATGCGGCCCGGGTCCACGTCGGCGCCGCACTCGCGGTAGAAGTCCGCAAGGGCCTCGAGGTAGGGCTCGTTGACCGGGTAGCCCAGATCGCCGTCGCGGGTGATCCGGGCGAGCTCGTCGGCGATGCCGGGCGCCGGCAGGACATCCATCTCGGCGACCCACAGGGGCAGGACGTCCTCGGGGTGCAGCCGCCACTTGATGCTCGTGCGGCGCCGGCAGGTGGCTTCGTCGAGGGTGAGCACGCGGCGGTCCATGGGTCTACTTTGGCATCGACCGCAGCGCCTACGCTGGCGACGTGGGTGCGGTCGAGGAGCGAGAGGGCCCCTGGCGGGTCGACGAGGTCCTCACCCTGCCCAATGCGCTGTCGCTGCTGCGGCTGCTCGGTGTCCCGCTCTTCCTGTGGGCCATCCTCACCGGGCGCGACGGGCTGGCGCTGATCACGCTCATGGCCTCGGGCATCACCGACTACCTCGACGGCAAGCTCGCGCGAGCCCTCGGCATGACCTCACGCGTCGGTGCGCTGCTCGACCCCCTCGCGGACCGCCTCTACATCCTCACCACGGTGGTCGCACTCGCCTGGCGCGACGTGATCCCGTGGTGGCTCGTCGTGCTGCTGGTCGCCCGGGACGCCGTGCTGGCCGTGCTGCTGCTCGTGGCCGGTCGGCAGGTGCGGGCGCAGATCCCGGTCCACTTCGTGGGCAAGGCCGCAACCCTCAACCTTCTGTACGCCTTCCCCCTCCTGCTGCTCGCCGACGGGCGCGGCACGCTGGCGGACCTCGCCCTCCCACTCGGCTGGGCCTTCGCGTGGTGGGGTGTGTGGCTGTACTGGATCTCGATCGCCATCTACGGTCTCGAGGTCACCACTGCGCGTCGGACGAGAGGAGCAGCACGTGCGACCTGACGCACCAGACGGCGGCCGCCGGCGCCCTGCTCCCGAGCGGATGGCCGAGGAGGACCTCGGCGAGGACGAGGTCGACTACGCCGACGCGTCGGGGGTCGCCCACCCCGAGCGTCGCCGCGATGCCTCGATGACCCTGCTCATCTCGATGCTCGAGCGTCCCCTCGACCCGGGCTACGCCGCGGCCGCCGACAAGCGCCGAGCCGAGGGGCTGCCGGCGTCGACCGGCACCCGCCGACCGCTGCTGCTCGTCTGGCTGCTGCTCATCGGGCTGGTCATCGGCATCAGCACCGCCGCCCTTCGCGATCGTGACGGGGCCCGCTCCGAGGCCCGGGCCCAGCTCATCCAGCAGATCGAGGACAAGCAGGCCGAGGTCGACAAGAGCGACCGTCGAGCGCGGACCCTGCAACGCGAGGTCGACGCCGCGACCGCACGGCTGGACCCCGACCTCGTCGGCACCCGCCAGGCGGAGCTCGACGCGCGCCGGGTCGCCAGCGGACTCGTGGCGGTCCAGGGCCCTGGCCTGCGCATCACCCTCGACGACGCGCCGGGTGGGGGCACGAGCGCCGACGGGGACCCCCGGACCAACGTGAGCAACGAGGGCCGGGTCCAGTCCAAGGACATGCAGCTGATCACCAACGGTCTGTGGGACGCCGGGGCCGAGGCCATCAGCATCAACGGCCAGCGGCTCACCTCCAGGACCGCGATCCGCTTCGCAGGCGAGGCGATCCTCGTCAACTTTCGGCCGCTCACCAGGCCCTACACGATCGAGGCGATCGGCGACTCCGGCCAGATGCAGACGCGCTTCGCCGAGAGCGTCGCCGGGTCCTACCTCACCGGCCTCGAGTCCAACTACGGCATCCAGACCTCCCTGACGACGCAGGACGAGCTCCACCTGCCCAGCGCCGTCAACGTCAGCACCCGTGAGGCGACGGTCGTCCCCGAGGGACGCACCCCGCCCAAGGTGGTTCCACTCGAGAAGGAGACCTCGTGATCCCCGCCCTCGGACTCGTGGTCGGGATCGTCCTCGGCCTGGTCCTGCAGCCGGACGTCCCGATCTGGCTGCAGCCCTACCTGCCGATCGCGGTCATCGCCGCCCTCGACGCCGTCTTCGGCGCCGTGCGGGCGACGCTCGACGGCATCTTCGACGACAAGGTCTTCGTCGTCAGCTTCCTGTCCAACGTCGTCGTCGCCGCCTTCATCATCTTCCTCGGCGACCAGCTCGGCGTCGGTTCGCAGCTGTCGACGGGTGTCGTCGTCGTGCTCGGCGTGCGGATCTTCTCCAACGTGGCCTCGATCCGACGACACCTCTTCAAGGCATGAGCACCACACCCGAGACGCCCGAGCCCGAGGGCGACGAGACCGTGGCGTCGACGAGCGCCTGGCGGCGGGTCTACCTCATGGCCCGGCCGAGGGCCACGCGGGCCAATGCCTTCGCGCTGCTGCTCGCCTGCCTGCTCGGCTTCGCGATTGCCACCCAGGTGCGGCAGACGCAGTCGCAGGGCCTCGAGGACCTGCGGCAGGACGAGCTGGTGCGCATCCTCGACGACGTGACGCAGAACGGCACCCGGCTCGACGACGAGATCAACGAGCTCGAGACGACCCGCGACGGGCTGGCCTCGAGCGAGGGCAACTCGCCCGAGGCCATCGCGGCGGCGCAGCAGCGGGCCGACACCCTCGGCATCCTCGCGGGCACCGAGCGCGCCACCGGCCCGGGCATCACCCTGACGATCGAGGACGCCGACGGTGCGGTCGACGCGGCCGCACTGCTCGACGCCGTGCAGGAGCTGCGCGACGCCGGAGCCGAGGCGATGCAGGTGGGCGACGTGCGCATCGTGGCCAGCACCTGGTTCCGCGACGGCGACGACGGGGTCATCGCCGACGGCAAGACGCTCGACAAGCCCTACACCTTCACGGTCATCGGTGACCCGCAGACGATGAGCTCGGCGATGGAGATTCCCGGTGGCGTGTCGGAGTCGGTGCGCAGCAAGGGCGGAGAGCTGACGATCCGGGAGTACGAGTCGATCAACGTCGAGGCGTTGCACACGGATTCGTCGCCTCGTTACGCTCAGCCCGTCCCGGAGCCGACCGACGGCTCGAACTGATGCGGGCTCGACGAGGAGAGAGATGAGCGACGTGACCTACCCCGAGGACCTGCGGTACACGACCGACCACGAGTGGGTGCGCGAGACGGGTGACGGCACGGTGCGCGTCGGCATCACCCACTACGCGCAGGAGGCGCTCGGCGACGTCGTCTACGTCAGCCTCCCTGCGGTCGGTGACGCCGTCGAGTCCGGCGGCTCCTGCGGCGAGGTCGAGTCGACGAAGTCGGTGAGCGACCTCTACGCGCCCCTCCCGGGCACGGTCACGGCGGTCAACGACGCCCTCGACGCCACCCCCGAGCTGGTCAACTCCGACCCCTACGGCGAGGGCTGGATGTACGAGCTGCAGCTCGGCGACGGTGCCGACACCTCCGGTCTGCTCGACGCGGCCGCCTACCAGGCCGAGATCGGCTGACGCACGCGCACGACCGTGACCGGCCCGACGTGGGGCCGGTCACGTAGGCTTGACCACGGACACGACAGGAGGGAGCGCTGGATGAGCGGCAACAACGACAACCAGCCCGCACGACAGGACCCGGCGACCCAGCAGTTCACCGGCGTGGGGAGCAGCCTGCCGGCTGACCTGCCGGACTCGGACTACCACCTCACCCGCGACGAGCAGGCGACGGTCGACGCGCTCAACCCCGGCACGGCGCTGCTCATCGTGCTGCGTGGTCCCAACACCGGGGCGCGATTCCTGCTGGACGACGCCGAGGTGACCACCGGTCGTGGCCCGGAGAGCGACATCTTCCTCGACGACGTGACCGTCTCGCGCAAGCATGCGGTCTTCTCCCGCGACGGGCAGGGCTTCGGGGTGCGCGACGTGGGCTCGCTCAACGGCACCTACGTCAACAAGGAGCGCATCGACCAGGCTGCGCTGCGCACCGGCGACGAGGTCCAGATCGGCAAGTTCCGCCTCGTCTACTACGCCAGCTCCGCCAGCTGACATTGCCTGATGACCGCATCGGGATCGGGGCCCTGATCGCTCGGCTCGAGGGCGACTTCCCCGACCTCACGATCAGCAAGGTGCGCTTCCTCGAGAGCGAGGGCCTGGTGACGCCGGCCCGCACGGCGTCGGGCTACCGCAAGTACTCGGCCGACGACGTCGACCGGTTGCGCTACGTCCTCACGGCACAGCGGGACCGTTTCTGGCCGCTCAAGGTCATCAGGGAGCGTCTCGACGCCCTCGACCGGGGTCTCGACGTCGCCGACGACGGGGCGGTCGTGGCGCCGACGCACGACCAGCCCGCGGGTGGGCGGCTCGGTCCACGTGACCGGGGCCGCCCCCTTCGGCTGACGGCCATCGAGCTGCAGCACGCAGCCGACATCGACACCGGCACCTTCCGTGAGCTGATCGCCTACGGGCTGCTGCCCAAGTCCCGCGACCACTTCGACGCCGCCGATCTCGAGGTGGCTCGCGCCTGCGGGGCACTCGTCGACGCGGGCATCGACGTGCGCCACCTGCGTCCCTTCAAGAGTGCCGCCGAGCGCGAGCTCGGTCTCGCCGAGCACGTCCTGGGTCAGCAGGCCCTGCGGGGCCGCGGCGCCGACGCCGCCGGGCTCGACGACGAGAGGGTGCAGCGACAGGTCGTCGAGGACTGCCTCGAGCTCCACGTCGCGCTGGTGCGACGTGGCCTCGACGACGGCACCTGACCCGGAGGGATACGGTGTGGGGGTGAAGCCGCTCGACGTCCTCGGTGTCCGCGTGGAGATGCCCACCTCCCAGCCCATCGTGCTCCTGCGGGAGCGTGACGGCGGTCGTCACGTGCCGATCTGGATCGGGGCCGCGGAGGCCACGGCGATCGCCTACGCCCAGGAGGGGGTTGAGCCGCCGAGGCCGCTGACCCATGACCTGCTCGTCAACGTCATCGACGCACTGGACCGCCAGCTGACGACGGTGCGCATCGACGCCGTACTCGAGGGGGTCTTCCACGCCACCCTCGTCCTCGACGACGGCACGGAGATCTCCTCGCGCAGCTCGGACGCGATCGCTCTCGCGCTGCGCACCGGCGCCGAGGTGGTGACCACCGACGAGGTCCTCGACGAGGTCGGCATCGAGTCGTCCGACGACGAGGAGGACGAGGTGGCCAAGTTCAAGGAGTTCCTCGACGAGGTGTCCCCGGAGGACTTCGAGGCGCCGGGCGAGGACTGAGTCCGCGACCTGATCGTTACCGACACGCGCCCTCCTCGCGGGCGAGATGTTTGACCCCCGGGGGAGGTCGCCGTAGCGTCGAAGACATCACCGGTAGCACACCGGTGTCATTCCCGGTCGCATCGGTCGGGCCGACGGTGAAGCAGGAGGGCGCAGTGGACGCCACGACGGACGAGGGCAAGACCCCGGTTCGCGCCCAAGGCGTGCTCTTCGACGACGACCTGCCCGAGCTGTCCGAGGACATCGGTTACCGCGGTCCCGCCGCGTGCAGCGCCGCCGGGATCACCTACCGCCAGCTGGACTACTGGGCCCGCACCGGGCTCGTCGAGCCGTCGGTGCGAGGCGCCGCCGGCTCCGGCAGCCAGCGGCTCTACGGCTTCCGCGACATCCTGGTGCTCAAGGTGGTCAAGCGACTGCTCGACACCGGTGTCTCCCTCCAGCAGATCCGCGTCGCGATCCAGCACCTGCGCGAGCGCGGGGTCGAGGACCTGGCCCAGATCACCCTGATGAGCGACGGCGCGAGCGTCTACGAGTGCACGTCGGCCGACGAGGTCATCGACCTGGTCCAGGGAGGCCAGGGGGTCTTCGGCATCGCCGTGGGTCGCGTGTGGCGCGAGGTCGAGGGTTCGCTGCTCGAGATCCCGAGCGAGCGCATGGGCGGCGACGACGAGGCGCCCACCGAGCTGCCCGGCGACGAGCTCTCGGCACGCCGCCGCGCCAAGCTCGCCTGACGCCATCCCCTCAGCGTGGCCGCTGATAGCCTGTGGCCGCTGCTCACCCCGCGGGGGAGAGTCCTCGCACCTGTCGGTTGCGGGGCGCCGAAGGGGCAAACTCCCCGGAACCTCTCAGGCGCCAGGACCTCGTGGATCAGGCACCTCTGGAGCGCTCGCGCGTGACAGATGGGGAGGCTGACTTCGTGTCCACCCACGTTCAAGGGAGCCTCATGAGCGCCTCGTCCCCCCTGTCCGAGTTCGTCGGCCGTCATGTCGGCCCCCGTGCGGACGACGTCGAGCAGATGCTCGGCCTGATCGACCAGCCCACGCTCGACGCGCTCTGCGATGCGGCCGTCCCCGGTGCGATCCGCCAGACCGATGCGCTCGGCATCGAGGCGGCCCCGAGCGAGCTGGCGGTCATCGAGGAGCTGCGCGCCCTCGCCGCCAAGAACACGGTGCACACGTCGATGATCGGCCTGGGCTACTACGGCACGGTGACGCCGTCGGTCATCCAGCGCAATGTCCTCGAGAACCCCGCGTGGTACACCGCCTACACGCCCTACCAGCCCGAGATCAGCCAGGGCCGGCTCGAGGCGCTGCTCAACTTCCAGACGATGGTCGCCGACCTCACCGGGCTGCAGACCTCGGGCTCCTCCCTTCTCGACGAGGGCACCGCCGCAGCCGAGGCGATGACCGTCATGCGGCGCTCGAGCAAGGCCGCCAAGGACGCGGTCCTCCTCGTCGACGCCAACACCTTCCCGCAGACGCAGGCGGTCATCAGCACCCGTGCGGTGCCCCTGGGCATCGACGTGGTCGTCGCCGACCTCACTGGTGTCGACACCGTGGACGCGCTGCGCGCGGCCGCCGGCGATCGTGACGTCTTCGGCGTCCTCGTCCAGTACCCGGGCGCCGACGGCATCATCGGCGACTGGCGCGCCCTGACGGCCGCGGCCCACGAGGTCGGGGCACTCGTCACGGCCGCCGCCGACCTGCTCGCACTGACGCTGCTCACTGCACCGGGGGAGTGGGGCGCGGACGTCGCGGTCGGCACGACCCAGCGCTTCGGTGTGCCGATGGCCTTCGGCGGTCCCCACGCCGGCTACATGGCCGTCCGGGCCGGCCTCGAGCGGACCCTGCCCGGTCGTCTCGTCGGGGTCTCCGTGGACGCCGTCGGCCGTCCGGCATACCGCCTCGCCCTCCAGACGCGTGAGCAGCACATCCGTCGCGACAAGGCGACGAGCAACATCTGCACCGCGCAGGTCCTGCTCGCGGTGATGGCCTCGATGTACGCCGTCTACCACGGCCCCGACGGCCTCCAGGCGATCGCCGAGCGGGTCCACGCCACCGCGGTCGGGCTCGCGACGCGGCTGCGCGAGGCGGGCGTCGACGTGGCCGAGGGTCCGTGGTTCGACACCCTGCGCGTGACGATCCCCGGTGGCGCCGCTGACGCGGTCGCGGCTGCGCTCTCCGCGGGGGTCAACATCTGGCAGGCCGACGCCGACACCCTCCTGGTCTCCGTCGACGAGACCACCGACCCGAGCGAGGTCGCTGCGGTGGCGGGTGCGCTCGGCGCTTCAGGTGACGGTGCCGTGGCCGACGAGGTCGACTCCACGCACGCTCCCCGCGTCAGCCCTGACTGGCCCGCGGCGTTGGTGCGGACGAGCGACTACCTGACCCACCCGGTCTTCCACTCCCACCGCAGCGAGACGGCGATGCTGCGCTACCTGCGGCGGCTGTCCGACCGGGACTTCGCGCTGGACCGCGGCATGATCCCGCTCGGCTCGTGCACGATGAAGCTCAACGCCACGACCGAGATGGTCGCCATCACCTGGCCGGAGTTCGCCGGTCTGCACCCCTTCGCTCCCGACGACCAGACCGTCGGCATCCGCGAGCTCGTCGGGCAGCTGAGCGGCTGGCTCAGCGAGGTCACCGGCTACCACTCGGTGTCGCTGCAGCCCAACG
Source organism: Janibacter sp. FSL W8-0316 (assembly GCF_038004165.1). NCBI lineage: Bacteria > Bacillati > Actinomycetota > Actinomycetes > Micrococcales > Intrasporangiaceae > Janibacter > Janibacter sp. FSL W8-0316. The sequence continues at coordinate 511,565 of NZ_JBBOQX010000001.1, forward strand.
CCGGCTCGCAGGGCGAGCTCGCCGGTCTGCTGGCGATCCGCGCCTATCACGCGGCCAACGGCCAGGCGGAGCGGCGCATCTGCCTCATCCCCGCCAGCGCCCACGGCACCAATGCCGCGTCTGCGGTCATGGCCGGCATGAAGGTCGTCGTCGTCAAGACCGCCGAGGGCGGTGACATCGACATGGACGACCTGCGCAGCAAGGTCGAGCAGCACCGCGACGACCTCTCGGCGATCATGGTGACCTACCCCAGCACCCACGGCGTCTTCGAGGACACGATCAGCGAGCTGTGCGCCCTGGTGCACGACGCGGGCGGTCAGGTCTACGTCGACGGGGCCAACCTCAACGCCCTCGTCGGCCTCGCGCAGCCCGGGCGCTTCGGCGCGGACGTCAGCCACCTCAACCTGCACAAGACCTTCTGCATCCCGCACGGGGGCGGCGGCCCGGGCGTGGGCCCGGTGGCGGTGCGCGAGCACCTTTCGCCCTACCTGCCCAACCACCCCCTGGCGGAGGCAGCGGGTCCGGCCACCGGTGTCGGCCCGATCAGTGCGGCGCCCTACGGCTCGGCGGGCATCCTCCCGATCTCGTGGGCCTATGTGCGGCTCATGGGCGGTGACGGTCTGTCGCGGGCGACCCAGGTGGCCGTGCTCAACGCCAACTACATCGCCCGACGTCTGGGCGACCACTACCCCGTGCTCTACAGCGGCCCGGGTGGCGTCGTGGCCCACGAGTGCATCCTCGACCTGCGTGGCTTGACCAAGGACACCGGGGTCACCGTCGACGACGTCGCCAAGCGACTCATCGACTACGGCTTCCACGCGCCGACGATGAGCTTCCCGGTCGCGGGCACGCTCATGGTCGAGCCGACCGAGTCCGAGGACAAGGGCGAGATCGACCGCTTCTGCGACGCGATGATCGCCATCCGCCGCGAGATCGACGAGGTGGGTACCTCCGGCGACGTCGAGGCCTCCGTCCTGCGCAATGCTCCGCACACGGCGGCCGAGCTGGCGGGGGAGTGGACCCACTCCTACGACCGGTCCACCGCCGTCTTCCCGGTCGGCGTCGACGCAGCAGACAAGTACTGGCCCCCGGTCGCCCGCATCGACGGTGCCTACGGTGACCGCAACCTCGTCTGCTCCTGCCCGTCGCCGGAGGCCTTCGAGGACTGAGTCGGCCCCCTTCGTGGGCGGGTCGAGGTGATGGGGACCGTCTATCCGGTCGCGGCCACCTCGACCCGGGCGGAGGGGTCAGGCTGCGCCCGGGACGCCCGTGATCGTGACGGTCGAGCCGTGGTGCGACTTGTCGATGCGCACCTGGGTGGGGATGCGGGTGCGCATCTCGCTGACGTGGCTCACCACCCCGACGCAGCGACCGCCGTCACGCAGGCCGTCGAGGACGTCGAGCACCTGCTCGAGGCTGTCCTGGTCGAGGCTGCCGAAGCCCTCGTCGACGAAGAGCGTGCCGAACTCGATCCCGCCCGACTCCTCACGGATCGCGTCGGCGAGCCCGAGCGCCAGGGCGAGGGAGGCGGTGAAGGACTCACCTCCGGACAGGGTCGCCGTCGCCCGGTCCTGACCGGTCCACAGGTCGCGGACGAGGAGGCCCAGGCCTCCGCGCCGCTGGCCCCTGGCGGACGTGTCGTCGTGCGCCAGCTCGTAGCGCCCGTCGGCCATCGCCGACAGGCGTGAGTTGGCCAGCTCGACGATCCGCTCCAGTCGCGCGGCGAGCACATAGGTGCTCAGCCGCATGCGCTTGTCGTTGTCGGCGCTCGTCCCGGTGACGAGGTCGGCGATCCGCCGCACGAGCTCGGCCTCGGCGGCGGCGGGTCCGATGAGCGCGCACTCGTCGATCACGAGCTGGGAGACGCGCACGAGCTGTCGGTGCACCGTGGCCGTGCTCGCCTGATGGCGGCGAGCGTCGTCGGCCTCGTGCTTGGCTCGCGCGGCAGTGGCTGCCAGCTCGTCGACGTCGGCAGGCTCGGCATCGAGCGCGGCCACCACATCGGGCTCGGCGAGGACCTGGTGTGCTGTGGCCAGCTGCTGCTCATGCGATCGGACACGACTGTCGAGCTCAGCCACCTCGGTCCTCGGGCGAGCCGCTGCCCGCACACTGTCAGCGTCGTCGAAGCCGTGCTCCACGAGGGCGTCCGACAGGTGGCGAGCCGCCTGGGCCACCCCGGCTCGTGCCCGACGCTCGTCGATCGTGGCCGCGGCGAGGGTCTCTGCATGCGTCACGGCCCGGGCGTGTACCTGGTCGACCCGTCGCACGTGGTCCACGAGGTCACCGACCCATCGGCGGGTCGCCTCGACCTCCTCCGGGCGGTCCACGCGGTCGAAGGGGGGGCGGCTCACCTCGTCGAGGCGCGCGTCGGCCGGGTCAACGCACGCGCAGGTGGTCGCGTGCTCCGCCACGGCCGCGCCGATCGCGTCGGCAGCCTCGGCCAGCTGCTCGCAGAGCTGGTCGCGGCGGGCCCGCAGCGAGGCGAGCTCGTCGGCGGCCTCACGCACGGATGCGTGGGCACGCAGCAGCCGGGCGGCCCGCTCCTCGACGCGACGCTCGACCTCAGCGGACGTCCCGACCGAGGTGCGCAGCTCGGACACCTCGCTCGCGAGCTCCTCGCGGACTGCGAGCTCGGCGGGCGACACCTCGAAGAGGTCCACCGGTGCATTGGGCGCTGCCGCGGCGGGCTCGCAGTCGGGCTCGTCGGACTCGCCGCACTCGGACGCGCCGACCGCGGCGAGGCGGAGCACCTCGGCGCGAGCGACCTCCAGCTGTGCGGCCACCTCTCCCCGTGCCTGGCGGGCGGCCTCGTGGACCCGCTCGGCGTCACCGGCGACCGCTCGCGCGGCCTCGATGTCCTCCGGGGTGACGACCCGGGTCGACCGCGCGAGCCGGGGGTGCTCGGTGGACCCGCAGACGGAGCAGGGGTCGCCCTCGGAGAGCAACCCCGCGAGCTCCCCCGCCATGTTGTCGAGACGGGCCGCCACGAGCTCCTGGACGCCTGCGCGCAGCTCCTGGACGTGCTCGCGCGCCGCCTGGGCTTCGTCGGTCGCGCGGCGCAGGTCCGACTCGACAGCCCTCGCCCCACGGCGGGCCGCGATCAGCGCGTCGAGCCGGTCGAGCTCGGCAGCGGACGCGGTCAGTCGCTCCCGGTCGTGCTGGAGTCGCTCGCGCACCACGTCGTCGGCCTCGGCCTCCTCCGTGAGCCGGGTGACGAGCTCCTCGGTCCGTGACAGCGTGGCTCGAGACCGGGAGAGTCGCTCCGCGAGGACGGGCAGCTCCTCCGATCGGCGCCGCAGAGCGACGGCCTCGTGGCGCGCCCGCTCGAGGCGGAGAGTGCCCTCGGCGAGCGCCCCAGCGTCCTCGCCGCCGTCCACGGGCCCGTCGGACCCCTCGTCGGGCTCTTGGAGGTCGATCGCGTCGACCCACGTGGCCCACCGGGTGCGCAGCCCCTCGGGCAGCGCGGCGACGGCCTCCTCGCGTGACTGCCGTGCCGCGGCGAGGGCGGACTCCGCGCGCGCCATGGCCGCGACGTGGGGGAGAGCTGCGGCGGCCGCCCTCGCCTCCTCGAGGGTGCGTCGCCGGGTGGCGTGCTCGTCGGCGACCGCCTCGAGGTCGGCCACCTGGCTGCGGGCCGCAGCACCACGACGCCGCAGGTCGATGCATCGCCGCTCGGCATCAAGAGCCTCGCGCGCGGCCCCGGCAGCCGTATCGGCCTGGTCGACACGGGTCATCGCCTCGGCGACCACCCGCTCGAAGGCCTCGCCGACCGCGCTGAGCGCCTCCGGCAGCTGCGTCGCGTCGAGGTCGGCCCACGCGGCGTCGGGCTCGGGCAGCTCCTCCTCGACGGCCGAGAGCACGTCGACGAGGTGCGTCACGTGGGTCGACAGCTGGGCCCGTGACTGCTTGAGCGTCGCCTCGGTCGACTGCCGGCGTCGGACCAGCTCCTCCTCGACGCCGGCGTAGTCGGAGATGTCGAAGAGCCGCTCGAGGACCTCGCGACGTTGCTCGTCGGTGGCCCGCAGGAAGGCGGCGAAGTCTCCCTGGGGCAGCATGACGACCCGACGGAACTGCTCGAGCCCCATGCCCAGCAGGTCGTCGAGCACCTGGGCCGTCTCGTCGATGCGGGTGCTCACGGTGTGCCAGCCAGCAGCGCGTCGCTCCTCGAGGCGCACTCCGGCGGGCTCGGTGGTCGTGCCCGAGCCGCGTCGCTTGGGACGCTCGTGGGCGGGGTGGCGGACCACCCGCAACCGACGCTCGCCCAGGGTCAGCTCGAGCTCGACCTCCGTGGGGACATCGGCTGCGGCGTGCTGGCTGCGCAGCGAGGTGCTCTGGCGGTCGCCGGGCACGCCCGCGTAGAGCGCGAAGCAGATCGCGTCGAGCAGGCTCGTCTTGCCCGAGCCGGTCGGACCGTGGATGAGGTAGAGGCCGCCCGCCCCGATGGTCTCGAGGTCGAGCTCGATCGTGCCGGCGAAGGGCCCGAAGGCGCTGGCCCGCAGGCGGTGGAGTCTCACGCGACGCCTCGCCGGCGACGCCGAGGAGCCCCGTGCTCCTCTGCCCGGTCACGGTCGCGTCGACCGGCCTCGAGGGCATCGGAGAGCAACCGGCGCTCGTCGTCGTCGGCGGTGGCTCCCCGCCGCACGTCGCTCACGAAGTCGCAGCACACCTCGAGCGGCTCGCGCCGCCGGACCCGGGCGGCGTAGCTGTGCACGGGCACGACGTCACCACTGGGCTCGAAGCCCAGCTGGAGGAGGTGGGGGAAGCGTCGTCGCAACCTGTCGTAGGCACCGACGGGACGGATCGGGTCGGTGAGGGTGACCTGGACCCACGCCCGCTCCGCCGCCTCGTGACACGCGTCGGTGAGCACCTCGTCGAGAGTGCCGCGCACGAGGGCGATCTCCCGGTGGACGGGCGCGGCAACCTGTTCGACGGTGGTCGCTCCGCGCTCGTCGAGCGTCACGAGCAGGGACCCCTTGGTCTGGCCGGCCTCGCTGAAGGACATGGCCACCGGCGACCCGCTGTAGCGGACGGTCTCTCCCACCTGCTGGGGCCGGTGGAGGTGACCGAGGGCGGTGTAGGCCACGCCGTCGAAGGTGCTCGCCGGGACCATCGCCACGCTACCGGTGGTGATGTCGCGCTCGGAGTCGCTCGCCGCGCCGCCGCTGGCGAAGCAGTGGGCCATGACGACGGACCGCGGACCACGACCCGCGACGTCGGCGCGCACCCGCTCCATCGCGGCGGTGAGCACGGCCGCGTGCGAGCGCTCGGTGACGCCGAGCTCGTCGGTCACGGTCGTGGCAGTCGGCTCGAGGTAGGGGATGGCGTGGACGGCCGTGTCGCCGACGAGCACGGGAGATCCGATCGAGCGCACGTCGGAGCGGATGTGCAGCCCGGCCCGCTGCAGGAGGTCGGCGGCGAAGCCCAACCTGATCGCGGAGTCGTGGTTGCCGCTGGAGAGCACGACCTGTGACCCCGCATCGATGAGCCGGGTCACCGCCTCGGAGAGCAGCTCGACGGCCTCGGGCGGCGGGAGGGCCCGGTCGTAGACGTCACCCGAGACGAGCACGGCGTCGACCGCCTCGCTCCGCACCGTCTCGACGAGGTGGTCCACGTAGTCCGACTGTGCCGGCAGCAGGCCTGCGCCGTGGAAGGCCCGCCCCAGGTGCCAGTCGGAGGTGTGGATCAGCTTCATGACCACCACGCTATGAGGCACCGCCGACAACCCGGTGGCGCGACACCCCCTTCGCCATGACGAAGGGGGTGAGCACGAGGGGTGCGCTCGTGAACTCACTGAGGAGGGCGTTGACCCCGACCCAGGCGTACCCGGCTCCGAGGGCAGCGCCCAGGAGCGTGCCGACGAGTGCGAGGTGCACGGCCTCGACCGCGAGCAGGGCCGGCGTGCCCGTCGAGGCACGCCCGGGCGCGGGCGGTGCCTTCCGGTCGTCGGGGCGTCGTCTCGGAGGTCACCGGCCGAGCGTAGGCAGGGCGAAGGGGGCGCGCATCCGACCGTGGTCTGATCCTCGCCGTGGACCGGTCGCGTGGGTAGATTCAGCAGCAGCCGACCGCGAAGAGGTGGACCCATGGGCAAGGAAGTTGCCGCGCAGAGCTACAGCCGCGAGGAGCGTCAGCGCTACCGGGAGAAGGTCCAGCAGAACCTCGACGTCTTCGAGCGGATGCTCAACGAGCGCGCCTTCGACGAGGAGGTGCCGCTCACCGGGCTGGAGATCGAGCTCAACCTCATCGACGACGGGCAGCAGCCGGCCTTCGTCAACGACGAGGTGCTCGAGGCGATCGCCGACCCCGAGTACCAGACCGAGCTCGCGCAGTTCAACATCGAGCTCAACGTCGCGCCGCGGCCGCTGCCGGGTGACTCGGCCCTGCGACTCGAGGAGAGCCTGCGCGAGTCGCTCAACCGCGCCGAGTCCAAGGCCGAGGAGGCGGGGGCGCGGATCATCGCCATCGGGATCCTGCCGACGATCCGGCCCGAGCACTTCCAGGGCGAGTGGATCAGCGACAACAACCGCTACACGGCGCTCAACGACTCGATCTTCGTCGCCCGTGGCGAGGACATCGTCCTCGACATCGAGGGACCCACGGGGGAGCGGCTGCACACCTTCGCCGACTCGATCGCCCCGGAGTCGGCGTGCACCTCGGTCCAGCTGCACCTGCAGGTCGGTCCGACGCAGTTCGCCGACCACTGGAATGCTGCACAGATCATCTCGGCGCCGCAGCTGGCGCTCGCCGCCAACTCGCCCTTCTTCTTCGGACGTCGGCTGCACGCCGAGACCCGGGTCGCGCTCTTCGCCCAGGCGACCGACACCCGGCCGATCGAGCTGAAGAACCAGGGCGTGCGTCCGCGCGTCTTCTTCGGCGAGCGGTGGATCACCTCGATCTTCGACCTCTTCGAAGAAAACGTGCGCTACTTCCCGGCGCTGCTCGCGGAGGCGACCGAGGAGGACCCGGTCGCCGTGCTCGACGCCGGGGGCACCCCCGAGCTCGGCGAGCTCAACCTGCACAACGGCACCGTCTACCGGTGGAACCGCCCGATCTACGATCCCGGCAAGGGGCACCCGCACGTCCGCGTCGAAAACCGTGTCCTGCCCGCCGGCCCGACGATCATCGACACCCTGGCCAACGCCGCCTTCTACTACGGCTGCGTGCGCACGCTGGCCAACGAGGACCGGCCCATCTGGACCCGGATGTCCTTCCCGGCCGCGGAGGCCAACTTCGAGACGGCGGCCCGCGACGGCATCAACGCCCGGCTCTACTGGCCCGGCCTCGGCGAGCTCGGCGCCGACGAGCTCGTGCTGCGCCACCTGCTGCCGATGGCCAGACGCGGCCTGGAGGACTGGGGCGTGGCCGAGAGAGTCATCACCCGCTACCTGTCGGTCATCGAGGGACGCTGCACCTCGGGCGTCAACGGCGCCGTGTGGCAGAGCGAGTGCGTACGGCGACTCGAGGAGGCCGGGCTGGACCGGGCTGCCGCCCTGGCCGAGATGACCGGGCTCTACACCGAGCACATGCACACCAACGCCCCGGTGCACACCTGGCCCCTGCCCTAGCCCCTGTGGCTGCATTGCCCTACGGCAATGCGGCCTCCGCGGGCCGGACCCTGCATTGCCGTAGGGCAATGCAGAGTGTCGTCAGCAGTTCCAGCTGATGATGCAGGGGTCCTCGCGGTGGTGGCCGAGCACGGCCAGCCGGGAGGCGTCGAGCGTCAGCTGGGCCGCGAGCCGGGGAGAGGTGCGCAGCCACACGGTCGCCAGGATCCGCGAGGTGTGACCGTGGCCGACGAGGACGACGTCGCCGTCGTGCAGGTGTGGTCGCACACGGGCCAGCACCCGAGAGGCCCGGGCCGCGACCTCCTCGACGGTCTCGCCCGGCGTGGCCCCCGGGAGCACTCCGTCGCGGAAGACGTCCCAGTCGGCGCCGAGCTCCTCGCGGATCTGCGCCGTCGAGCGACCCTCGTAGGCTCCGTAGTCCCACTCGCGCAGGTCCGGGTCGACCGAGGCCTCGAGCCCGGCGAGGGTTGCGGTGTCGCGAGCTCGCCGCAGGTCGGAGGTGAGGGTCATCACGGGGCGGACGCCGAGCTCCTCGAGCCGCCCTGCGGCCCGGGTGGCGCGGGCCCGGCCCTCGTCGGTCAGGGGCAGGTCGGTGCTGCCCGTGTGCCGTCCGTCGCGGCTCCACTCGGTCTCGCCGTGCCGCAGCAGCACGAGTCGACCGGCGGGCGGGGACATGGGGGTGGGGGAGGCCATGCGGCCCAGACTAGTGACGGCCCGGTCTGTCAGGATTGCCCTCGGGCCGTGAGCGGCGGCCGCACCGACCACTTGGAGGCTGACCATGACGAGCGATGAGCCCACGGGCGGGACGGGCCCTGGCCACCGCAGTGTCGAGCTGACCCGAATCGCGTTGGGGCGCTATGAGATCCGCAATGCTCGGGGCGGCACGATCACCATCGGCGACGGCTCGACCGACGACTTCACGCCCGTGGAGCTGCTCCTCGCCGCGCTCGCCGGGTGCAGCTCCGTCGACGTCGACCACATCACCTCCCGTCGCGCCGAGCCCGAGTCCTTCCACGTCGTCGCCGAGGGAGAGAAGGTCTCCACCCCCGAGGACGGCAACCACATGAGCGACCTGGCCGTCACCTTCCGACTGGGCTTCCCCGAGGGCGAAGGGGGAGACCGCGCCCGGGCGGCCTTCCCGCGATCGGTGGCCCAGTCGCGCGACCGGCTGTGCACCGTCTCGCGGACGGTGCAGATCGGGGTCCCCGTGGAGATGACGGCCGAGGACGCCTGAGGCCGTATGCCCCGACAGGTCGACGTCGCCGTCCTCGGCGGTGGTCAGGCGGGTCTGGCGACCTCTTACCACCTGCGCCGCGTCGGCATCGACCACGTCGTGCTCGACGATCGCGCCCATCCGGGTGGGGCCTGGGCCTCGACGTGGCCGTCGCTGCGGCTCTTCTCGCCGTCGGCCTACTCCTCCCTTCCCGGCTGGCCCATGCCACCGCACCCCGACACCTTCCCGCCGGTGCAGCACGTGCGGGCCTACCTGCGCGACTACGAGGCGCGCTACGACCTGCCCGTGGAGCGACCGGTGCGTGTCGACGACGTACGGAGCACCCCCGACCGGCTCCTCGTCGGGACCGACCACGGCGAGCTCGCGGCGCGCTACGTCGTGAGTGCCACGGGGACGTGGGCGGCCCCCTTCGTCCCGATGATCGAGGGGGCGAGCACCTTTGCCGGTCGCCAGCTGCACAGCGCGCAGTACCGCGGTCCCGAGGAGTTCGCAGGGCAGCGCGTCGCGGTGGTCGGTGGGGGCAACTCCGGGGTGCAGATCACTGCCGACCTCGTCGAGACAGCCGAATGGGTCTCGCTCGTCACGGCACGGCGGCTGCGCTTCCTGCCCGACGACGTCGACGGTCGGCACCTCTTCGACGAGGCGAGCGCCCGGCTGCGCGACCCGCACGCCGCCGAGGCGGCCTTCGTCGGCAACATCGTCGCCCTGCCCGCCGTGCGCCGCGCCCGGGAGCGAGGAGCGCTGCGCGTGCGGGCGATGTTCGACCGGATGGTCCCCGAGGGAGCCGTCATCGGGCGCGACCGGATCGAGCTCGACACGGTGATCTGGTGCACCGGCTTCCGGCCCGCGCTGCGGCATCTGCGCTCGCTGCGGCTGCGCACCTCCGCCGGCATCCCGGAGGTCAGCGGCAACCGCTCCGTGCGCGACCGGCGGGTCTGCTTCGTCGGGTACGGCGACTGGACCGGGCCCGCGTCGGCAACCCTCATCGGGGTCGGACGCACGGCCAAGGCACTCGCGGCCGAGCTCGCCACGGAGCTCGGCGCGCGAGGGTGACTACTGGTCTTGCTTGACCAGGGAGATCTCGAACTCGAGGTCGATCTTGTCGGAGACGAGCACGCCCCCCTTGTCGAGCGGCATGTTCCACTCCAGCCCGTAGTCGCGGCGGTTGACCCGGCGCGAGCCCTCGAAGCCGGCACGGACGGCGCCGAAGGAGTCGACCATGACGCCACCGAGCTCGAGGGGGATGGTGATCTGCTTGGTGACGTCGCGGATCGTCAGGTCGCCGCTCACGATGTAGGCGCGCTCGCGGATCTCCTCGATGTTGGTGCTGACGAAGGTGATGTCGGGGAAGCGCTCGACGTCGAAGAAGTCGGGGCTGCGCAGGTGGTCGTCGCGCTGGCCATTGCGGGTGTCGACGCTCGCTGCCTTGAGGGTGACCTGGGCGGTGGAGCCGTCGAGGTCGTCGACGTCGACGCGCACGTCGCCGGTCACGTCGTTGAAGGAGCCGCGGACCGTGGAGATCATCGCGTGGCGGGCCGAGAAGCCGATGCGGCTGTGGCCGGGGTCGATGGTCCAGTGACCGTTGAGGTCGAGCTCGTTGTCCGTCATGTGCTCCCCTGGGACGAAGGAAAAGTCGTTGAAGAATGCAGCAACGACCTGTGGCTCGTCCAGTCTCACAGCAGACGCCCCGGATCCGGGGGAGTCGGGGCCCTCGCGTGGCGCGGTGCGCGACGCCTACGGTGGACCCATGGCCACCTTCGTCGAAGTCCACCCCGACAACCCCCAGCCCCGCACCGTCGGCAAGGTCGTCGAGCGGCTGCGCGAGGGGGCCCTCGTCGCCTTCCCCACGGACTCCGGCTATGCCCTCGGCGGCCGCCTCGACGACCAGGCGATCAAGGACCGGATCGGCGAGATCCGCCGCCTCGACGACAAGCACCACTACACGCTGCTGTGCGCCGACTTCGCCCAGCTGGGGCAGCTCGTGCACGTCGACAACGCGATCTTCCGGGCGGTCAAGGCGGCCACGCCGGGTCCCTACACCTTCATCCTCCCGGCGACCAAGGAGGTGCCCCGTCGACTGCTCCACGCGAAGAAGAAGACCGTCGGCGTGCGCATCCCCGACCACCCGCTCTCGCAGGCGCTGCTCGCCGGGCTGGGCGACCCAATGCTCATCTCGACCCTCCTGCTGCCGGGGGAGTCGCGGACCCCGACCTTCGGCTGGGACGTCAAGGAGGAGCTCGACCACCAGGTCGACATCGTCATCGACGCCGGCGAGGTGAGCACCGAGCCGACGACGGTCGTCGACCTGTCGTCGGGCGCTGCCGAGATCGCCCGCTACGGGGCGGGGGATGTCACCCCTTTCGAGTGACGAAGGGGGCGACCACCCGTCAGGAGCCGAGGACCTCGTCCCGGGCGGCGACGAAGGCCGCGACACAGGCCCGCACGTCGTCCTCGCTGTGCGCCGCCGAGAGCTGGACCCGGATGCGTGCCTGACCCTGCGGGACCACCGGGTAGGAGAAGGCGATGACGTAGACGCCGTGCTCGAGCATGGCATCGGCGATCTGCGCGGCCTGCCGCGCGCCGTCCTCGCCGGGGAACATCACCGGGGTGATCGGGTGCGACCCCGGGAGCAGCTCGAAGCCCTCCTCCGTCATCAGCTCACGGAAGAGAGCAGTGTTGCGCTGCAACGTCTCTCGCGCCTCGTCGGAGCCGCGCGCGATCTCGATCGCCTTGAGCGACCCGGCCGCGACGACCGGGGCCACGGCATTCGAGAAGAGGTAGGGCCGTGAGCGCTGGCGCAGCAGGGCGATGACCTCCGCCGGGCCGCTGACGTAGCCGCCGCTCGCTCCGCCGAGGGCCTTGCCGAGCGTTCCGGTGAGCAGGTCGACGCGGTCGGCGACACCGCAGGCCTCAGGAGTGCCGCCGCCACCGGCACCGACGAAACCCACCGCGTGGGAGTCGTCGACGAGCACCATCGCGCCGTACTCCTCGGCGAGGTCGCAGATCTGCTCCAGCGGGGCGAGGTAGCCGTCCATGGAGAAGATGCCGTCGGTGACGATGACGGTGCGCCGGGCTCCCCTCGCCGCCTCGAGCTGGGCCCGCAGGTCGTCCATGTCGGCATTGGCGTAGCGGTAGCGCGCGGCCTTGCTCAGCCGGATGCCGTCGATGACCGAGGCGTGGTTGAGTGCGTCGGAGATGATCGCGTCGTCCTTGCCGAAGAGCACCTCGAAGACGCCGCCGTTGGCGTCGAAGCAGCTCGAGTAGAGGATCGTGTCCTCGGTGCCGAACCAGTCGGACAGAGCGCCCTCGAGGCGGGTGTGCTGCTCCTGCGTGCCGCAGATGAAGCGCACGCTCGCCATGCCGAAGCCCCACTCCTGCAAGGCATCCGCGGCTGCGGCCAGGACCTCGGGGTGGTCGGCGAGGCCGAGGTAGTTGTTGGCGCAGAAGTTGATCGCCTGCGCCTTGGTCGTCGTGATGTGGGCCTGCTGGGGGCTGGTGAGCTGCCGCTCGTCCTTCCACAGCCCGGCGTCACGGATCTCCTGCAGCGTGGCGGAGAGGTCGTCCTTGATCGTGTACATGCGTCAGCTCCAGTCGATGATGACCTTGCCGCACTCTCCCGAGGCGGCGGTGGCAAAGGCGTCCTCCCACTGCTCCGCGGGGAAGCGGTGGGTGATGACCGAGGAGATCGCCTCGCGCAGCGCGGGCGAGGTCGAGAGCATCGAGCTCATGGTGTACCAGGTGTCGTACATCTCCCGGCCGTAGATGCCCTTGATGGTCACCATGTGCGTGATGACCTTGCCCCAGTCGACGGGGTAGGGGTCCTTGGGCAGCCCGAGCATCGCGATCCGGCCGCCGTGGTTGAGGTGGTCGAGCATGTCGGCGACCGCCGGGGGAGCCCCCGACATCTCGAGGCCGACGTCGAAACCCTCCTTCATCCCGAGCTCGCGCATGGCTTCACCCAGGTTGCTCGTGGCGGCGTTGACGAGCAGGTCGGCACCGGCCCCCTTCGCCAGCTCCAGCCGGGTGTCCGACAGGTCGGTCACGGCGATGTGCCTGGCACCGACGTGACGGGCGATGGCCGCGGCCATGACGCCGATCGGCCCCGCCCCGGTGATGACGACGTCCTCGCCCGCGAGGGGGAAGGACAGGGCGGTGTGCACGGCATTGCCCAGGGGGTCGAAGACCGCACCGAGGTCGGGGTCGATGTCGTCGTGGTGGACCCAGGCATTGCCCGCCGGGATGACGACGTGGTCGGCGAAGGCGCCGTCGCGGTTGACGCCCACCCCGATGGTGTTGATGCACAGGTGCCGTCGCCCGGCGCGGCAGTTGCGGCAGGTGCCGCAGACGATGTGGCCCTCGCCGGAGACCCGGTCGCCGACGCGCACGCTCGTCACGTTGCGGCCGACCTCGTCGACGACGCCGTAGAACTCGTGACCGATGACCTGCGGCGTGCGGGGCACGGCCGCTGCTGCCCAGTCGTCCCACCCGTGCAGGTGCAGGTCGGTGCCGCACAGGCCCGCTCGCAGGACACGGATGCGGACGTCGTCGTCGCCGGGGTGCGGCTCGGGGACGTCGGCGAGCTCCAGACCGGGGCCAGGACGGGGCTTGGCGAGTGCTCGCATGCTTCTCCTGTCGTGGGGTGCGGGGGTGACCGCGGACACGACAGTAGACCCTGTGACGAAGGGGGGAGTGCTCCCCGTGGTCGTCGCGGCGCGGCGCGCATACGGTGGAGTCACCATGACGCAGCCACCCCCGCAGATCCCGCCGCCCTACCCCTTCCAACCGGTGCGCCAGCACGGCACGGCGACCGCCGCGCTGGTCCTCGGGATCCTGGGCATCGTCGTCGTGCCCGGTCTGGGGATCGTCGCGTGGATCCTCGGCCACATGGCGCTCAAGGAGATCGACGCCAACCCGCAGGCCGGGTGGTCCAACCGCGACCACGCCAACATCGGCAAGATCCTCGGCATCGTCGGCACGGCCCTGTTCGCGATGATCTTCCTCTGCGTCGGGCTGTACTTCGTCGGGCTCTTCGCCATCCTCGCCGGATCAGGAGCCTGACCCGCGGCGCGGACCCCTGTTGCGGCACGTGGCACCTCGCTAGGGTCTCGAACGTGCGCACCGCCCTTGTCGCCTCCGCCACCGCCCTCCTCCTCGCCTGCGGCACGACCGCCGCCGGGTCGGCACCCGAGCCGGACAACCCCTGGCTCGGTCAGCGGGTGATGAACATGGCCCACTCGGGCGGTGAGGACGAGGCCCCGATGAACACGATGTACGCCTTCGAGCGGGCGGAGGAGCTCGGGGCCGACATGCTCGAGCTCGACGTGCAGCTGACCGCCGACGGCGATCTGGCGGTGATCCACGACGCCACGGTGGACGACTCCACCGACCACACGGGCCGGGTCGCCGACTTCACGATGGAGCAGCTGCGGGCCATGGACGCCGCCCACTGGTTCGTCCCCGGGCGCAGCACGGTGCACGACGACCCCGACGCCGAGCACCCGCTGCGGGGGGCCAGGTACGGCGACGTCACGGTGTCCGGGCACGAACCGAGCGACTTCGGTGTCCCCTCGCTGCAGGACGTCCTCGAGCGATTCCCGGACACCCCGGTCAACATCGAGATCAAGGGCAGCGGCACCCCGCAGTCCTTCCTCGCGGCCGCCGAGGCCCTCGGGAGCCGGCTGGCCGACAGCGACCGGACCGACCTGATCGTGGGCTCCTTCGACGACGCGGCGCTGGCCCGCTTCCACGAGCTGGCACCGCAGGTCGACATGTCCGCGGGGCAGCAGGCGATGATCAGCTAATACCTGACGGACGCGCCGCTGCCCGACGGGGTCGTCGCCCTGCAGGTGCCGATCACCTACTCCGGCCTCCGTGTCGTCACCCGTGACTTCGTCGACCGTGCCCACGAGGACGGCTACGCCGTGCACGCGTGGTTCAGCGGGAGCGCCCCCGATGACGCGAGGACCTACGGCGAGGTGGTGGAGACCTGCGTCGATGCCCTGATGCCGGCTCGGCCCTCGGTGCTCGAGGAGGTCTTCGCCGACCTCGGGACGGAGCGGCCCACGCCCGGCGGCACCCCTCCGCGCAGCGAGTGTGCCCTCGACCAGCCCACGGAGCCGACCGACCCGGGCGAGCCCACGGAGCCGGGGGAACCCACTGAACCCACTGAGCCCACCGAGCCCACCGACCCCGGCGGACCCGCGGAGCCGACCGCGCCGGCACCACCCTCGACGGGCCCGGGCGACGACACGACCACCCCCGCGGGCGAGCCCGAGCGGCCCCGGGTGGTCCAGACCGACGGGATCAGCGCCGCTCCAGCAGCACGATGACCTCGTGGTGCCGGGTCTGGGGGAACATGTCGAACAGCCGCGCCTCGACGACCCGGTGGCCCGGGAGCGCGGCGAGATCAACCGCCAGGCTGCGGGCGTTGCAGCTGGAGTAGACCACGTGCCGTGGCGCCGCGGCCTCGATCGCGGCGCAGAGCCGGGGACCGATCCCGCGGCGGGGAGGGTTGACGACGACGAGCTCGTGATCGACCTCGTCGAGCACCCGGGCGTCGCCGACCCGGAAGTCGGCGGCGACCCCGAGCTCGGCCGCCGAGCGGCGGGCGCTCGCGACCGCGTCGGGCGCCACCTCGACCCCCTCGACACGGCGCGCGTCGGCTCCCTTCGCCATCGCGGCGTTGAGGGCGAAGCCGCCGACCCCGCAGTAGAGGTCGAGGACGCTGCGTGGCGCGATCTCGTCGACCCACGCCCGGGCCTGGCGGTACAGCCCGGCCGCGACCACGGTGTTGGTCTGGAAGAAGCTGCGCGGTCGCAGGTGGAAGACGATGTCGTCCAGCCGCATCGGCAGGGTCTCCTCGTCGGTGAGGACGATCTCCTCCTCGCCCTCGAGTACCGCCTTGTGCTCCGGCTGGAGGTTGACCGAGACGACCCGCAGGCCCGGTGCCGCCGCGCGCAGCGCGTCCAGACCCCGTCGGATCCGGCCGACCTGCCCGGGTGAGCGCAGCACGAAGCGCACCATGAGCTCGCCGTCGGGCGAGCCGGTCACGATGAGGTGCTTCAGCTCGCCCTGGCGGCCCGGCACGTCGAAGGGGGTCAGGCCCAGCTCGGCGACGGCGGGCACGAGCCGGTCCAGTGCAGCCGCGAGGTGCGGCTCGTAGAGCCCGCACTCGGGCAGGGAGACGCCCGCTGGGCGGCGTCGAGGATGCCGAAGGTCGGTGCGTCGCGGGTCCCGGCGACGACGAGCTTCGCCTTGTTGCGGAAGGCCGACTCCGGCCCGACGAAGGGGGCCTGCCACACGTCCGCGGGGACGGCGTCCGCGAGGACTTCGCGCACCTCGCGCTCGAGGTCGACGACCTGCCGCTCGTAGGGGAGGCCCATGAGGGTGCACGAACGGCACTCACCGGCCTCGTGGTGTGAGCAGCGCATGGGGTTCACCTAACCATCCGGCATCGTCAGGTCTCTCATCCGGCACCGACGGCGGATGGTCAGTACGGTCGAAGGGCAATACACCTGAATGTCACGACAATCTGGGAGGACATCATGGATTCCGGCTTCTTCGACGGGGTCGATTGGCCAGGACTGATCGGCAAGGCGCTGGCCGCCGTGGCGATCCTCGTCATCACATGGCTCGTCGCAATGATCGTCAAGTCGCTCTTCACCAAGCTCTCCAGCAAGATCCCGGCGCTGCAGCGGGCGGGTGCCGACGGCGCCTCCGTCGGCACGACCCTCGGCTCCATAGGGTCGCTCGTCGTGTGGATGCTCGGCCTCGTCGCCATCCTGCAGGTCCTCGGTCTGAGCCAGGTGCTCACGCCGATCCAGGGCATGGCCGACGGGGTCCTGGGTTTCCTGCCCAACCTCATCGGTGCCGGCGTCGTCTTCTTCGTCGGTGCGTTGCTGGCCAAGGTCGTGCGTCAACTGGTGCAGACGGCGCTCTCCGCGCTGCCCTTCGACCGCTGGCTGAAGAAGGCCGGTTCGACGACGAGCTCGCTCCCCGGCGCGCCGCAGGTCTCGCCGGCCGGCCCGCCGCCCCCGCCGCCGGGGCAGCCGGCTCCGCCGCAGCAGCAGACCCAGCAGTTCCAGCAGTCCGGTGGGCAGAGGCCCGCGGCGTCGATCCCGCGCACCCTGGCCACGGTCGTCTACGCGCTGATCATGATCGTCGTGACCATCGCCTCGCTGCAGATCCTGGGTATCGAGTCGATCTCCCGTCCGGCCGAGCAGATGCTCCAGTCGATCTTCGACGCCGTCCCCGTGATCATCGCCGCCGGCATCATGCTGGCCCTGGGCATCTTCATCGCCCGCTTCGCCGGTGACATCGTCGAGCAGGTTCTCGACGGCGTCGGCCTCGACCGCCAGATCGCCGAGCTCGACGTCCTGCCGGCCGAGACCAAGGTCGTGCCGGTCGTCGCCAAGATCGTCCAGATCGCGATCGTGCTCTTCTTCGCGGTCATGGCGGCCCAGCTGCTCGACTTCCCGCAGATCACTGCCTTCCTCAGCGAGGTCCTCGGCCTCGGTGGCAAGGTGATCTTCGGTGCGGCGATCATCGCGGCCGGTCTCTTCATCGCCAACCTCCTGGCGAAGCTGCTCACCGGCGTCAGCGCGACGATCGTCAAGTACGCGACGATCGTGCTCTTCGTCGCGATGGGCCTGAAGTACATGGGCATCGCCGACTCGATCATCGAGCTCGGCTTCGGTGCGCTCGTCGTCGGTGGCGCCGCGGCCGCGGCCCTGGCCTTCGGCCTCGGTGGTCGCGACGCGGCGGCCCGCACGCTCGACAAGCTCTCGGCCAAGGCCGAGGCGCAGTCGGGCCCCACCTCGTCGGGTGACCAGCAGGTCTGACCTCCCGACCCATGACGAAGGCGGTGCCCTGAGGAGGCGCGCCAGCGCCGTCTCGAAGGGTGGTACCCCGGTGACCGGGGTGCCACCCTTCGTCGTCGCTCAGTCCTGCAGGAGCTGGCGCGCCTGCTCGCGCATCTCGACCTTGCGCACCTTGCCGGTCACGGTCATGGGGAAGGCGTCGGTGACGTGCACGTAGCGCGGGATCTTGTAGTGCGCGAGCTTGCCGGTGGCGAACTCGCGCACCTCGTCGGCCGTGAGGGACTCGGCACCCTCCCTGAGCACGACCCAGGCCATGAGCTCCTCGCCGTAGCGCTCGTCGGGTACGCCGATGACCTGCACGTCGGCGATGGACGGGTGCGTGTAGAGGAACTCCTCGACCTCGCGGGGGTAGACGTTCTCGCCGCCGCGGATGACGAGGTCCTTGATCCGCCCGACGATCTCGACGTAGCCGTGCTCGTCCATCGTCGCGAGGTCGCCGGTGTGCATCCACCGGGCGGCGTCGATGGCCTCGGCGGTCTTGTCCGGCTGCTCCCAGTAGCCGAGCATGACGCTGTAACCGCGGGTGCACAGCTCGCCGGTCTCGCCGCGCGGGAGGGTCACGCCGGTCACCGGGTCGACCACCTTGGACTCGATGTGCGGCATGGACCGACCCACGGTCTCGGTGCGGCGGGCCAGGTCGTCGTCGACGCGGGTCATCGTCGAGACCGGGGAGGTCTCGGTCATGCCGTAGCTGATCGCCACCTCGGCCATGTTCATCTCGGCGACGACCCGCTTCATCACCTCGACGGGGCAGGTCGATCCGGCCATGATCCCGGTGCGCAGGGTCGACAGGTCGTAGTCGGCGAAGTCCGCGAGGCCGAGCTCGGCGATGAACATCGTCGGGACGCCGTAGAGCGAGGTGCACCGCTCGTCGACGACCGCCTGGAGGGTGGCAGCAGGCTCGAAGGACGGCGCCGGGATGACCATGCACGCGCCGTGCGAGGTCGCCGCGAGGTTGCCCATGACCATGCCGAAGCAGTGGTAGAAGGGCACCGGGATGCAGATCCGGTCGGCCTCGGTGTAGCGGATCAGCTCACCGACGAAGTAGCCGTTGTTGAGGATGTTGTGGTGGCTGAGCGTCGCGCCCTTGGGGAAGCCGGTCGTGCCCGAGGTGTACTGGATGTTGATCGGGTCGTCGGGGGTGAGGGTCACGCCACGCTCGGTGATGGCCTCGTCGGGGACCGTGGCCCCGTCGGCCACGAGCTCCTGCCACGACGGGTCCCCGATGTAGACCACGTCGCGCAGGTCCGGCACCTCACCGTGCACCTCCTCGACCATGGCGCGGTAGTCGGAGGTCTTGTGCTGCTGGGCGCTCACGAGCATCCGCAGGCCGGACTGCTGGGCCACATAGGTCAGCTCGTGGGCCCGGTAGGCGGGGTTGATGTTGACGAGGATCGCGCCGACGCGCGCCGTGGCGTACTGGAGCAGTGTCCACTCGGCGCAGTTGGGCGCCCAGATCCCGATCCGGTCGCCGGCGGAGACGCCCTTCGCCAGCAGGCCCTTGGCGAGGGCGTCGACGTCGGCGAGCAGCTCCCGGTAGGTCCAGCGCCGCTCGCTCGGGACGTCGACGAGGGCCTCGCGGTCACCGTGCCGCGCCACGGTCCTGGCGAGGTTGTCGCCGATCGTGTCCCCGAGCAGGGGCGTGTCCGAGGTGCCGGACGAGTACGAAGGGAGTGCGGGCTGGGCCATGCGTCGAACCTCCTGCGGTCGCGTCGTTGCGATACCGGAGCAGCCTGCCACGACCGGGCTTGCGATGCTGTCGACGTGACGAGCCACGACCTGAGCATCCGACCCGCGACCGACGACGACTGGCCGCAGATCTTCCCCTTCTGGTCGCGCATCGTGGCCGAGGGCAGGACCTACGCCTACCCGCCCGACCTGTCGTCGGACGGGGCGCGCTGCCTGTGGATGGAGCCGGCCCCCGGCCGCACGGTCGTCGCAGAGGTCGGTGGCCGTGTGGCCGGCTCGGCCAAGATGGGCCCCAACCGCCCGGGTCGTGGGTCGCACATCGCGACCGGGTCCTTCATGGTCGACCCGGACGCTGGCGTCAGGGGAGTGGGCCGGGCGCTCGGCGAGCACGTCATCGGGTGGGCGCGCGACGAGGGCTACGCCGGGATCCAGTTCAACGCCGTCGTGGAGACCAACGATCGTGCGGTGGGGCTGTGGCGCTCCCTGGGCTTCGACGTCATCGGGACCGTGCCGGGGGCCTTCGACCACCCGGAGCACGGTCCCGTCGGACTGCACGTGATGTTCCTCGACCTGCGCGACGACGCCCGCTGACGCGGTCTGGACCGTTCTCGACGACTCTGCTCAGTCGGCGTCGCCGACCAGCACCGCCTCGCCCTCGGCGGGGCTGTGCACGGGCGGGGTCTCCTCGCCCCGCAGGAAGCGCGAGCCGTAGGTGAAGATCGCGACGCCCACGAGCACGGCGACGGTGCCCATCCAGAAGGGGGCGCTGAGGCCGACCTCTTCGCCCAGCCGGCCGGCCGCCCACGGGGCCACGGCACCTCCGGAGAAGCGAACGAAGGAGTAGGCCGACGAGGCGACCGGGCGCTCGACCGGCGCCGAGCCCATGACGGCCTCGGTGATGAGGGTGTTGTTGACCCCGAGGAAGGCGCCGGCGAGGACGACCCCGACGACGAGCGCGGCCTTGGAGTCGACGAGGAGCGCCATCATCGCCAGGTCGAGGGCGAAGAGCGTCAGGGCCCCGATGATCGAGGGGATCGTGCCGAAGCGCCGCTGCAGCCACGGGGCGGTCTTGACCGACGTGATCGCGAGCAGCAGCCCCCAGCCGAAGAAGACCCAGCCGACCTGCGAGGCGCTCATGTCGAGCGGGAAGGGGGTGAAGGCCAGCAGGGTGAAGAAGCCCATGTTGTAGAAGAGCGCGGTGAGCGCCACGGTGAGCAGCCCCGGGTGGCGCAGGGCCTTGAGCGGTGCCGCGAGCGAGGTCTTGGTGCCGGACGGGGGAGTGGCCGGCAGGAGGACGGACGTGACGACCACGGCGACGACCATGAGGACCGCGACGCCGAAGAAGGGCGCCCGCCAGGAGAGCGAGCCGAGCTGGCCGCCGACGATCGGGCCGACGGCGATGCCCAGGCCCAGCGCGGCCTCGAAGAAGATCACGGCCTGGCCGACGCTGCCGGCCGAGGCGACGACGATCGTCGACAGCGCGGTCGCGACGAAGAGCGCATTGCCCAGACCCCAGCCGGCACGGAAGCCGACGATGGCGCCGATGCTGTCGGACATGCCGGCGAGCGCGGAGAAGACGATGATGAGCGCCAGCCCGGTGATGAGGGTGCGCTTGGCGCCGATGCGCGAGGAGATGAAGCCGGCGACGAGCATCGCGACGCCCATGATCGCCATGTAGCTCGTGAAGAGCAGCGAGGTCTCGCTGGGCGATGCGCCCAGCTCGTCGGCGATCGGCTTGAGGATCGGGTCGACGAGGCCGATGCCCATGAACGCGATGACGCACGCGAAGGCCACGGCCCACACGGCGCGCGGTTGCCGCCACATCGACGGGGTGGACTCGGCGGGTGCTGATGGGGCTGTCACTGCTGACCTTCCTGCTGGGACGAGCTGGCCTCCATGACCGCGCGCAGCACCGTGACGGCGGTCGCGAGGTCCTCGGGGGTCAGGGTGGGGTGCTCCCGGATGACCCGGGAGACGGTGGCGGCGCTGCGTTCGCGGACGACGGCGAGCGCGCGGCGTCCGGGGGTGGTGAGGGTGACCCTCGTGGCGCGGGCATCGGCCGGGTCGGGCTCCTTGGTCACCCAGCCACGCTCGACGAGTGTCGCGACGGCTCCGGACATCGTCGGCTGCGAGGTGCGGTCGAGCTCAGCCAGTCGTCCGATGCCGGTGGGCCCGTGCTCGTCGACGAGCGAGAGCACCCGGATCCCGGCGGGCGGGGTGTGGTGGATGTGCTGGCGGGAGGCGCGGACGAGACGGGCGGCGTAGGTGACGAGGTCGCTCGCGGTCTGGTCGATGGAGTCGTCGGGCACGTCCCGTCACGTTACATAGGGAGCCTATGTAACGCAATCGGGCAGACGGGAGGGCCGCGACACCGGGTGGTGTCGCGGCCCTCCCGTGGCGAGCGGCTCCGTCTAGACCTGGTCGGCGAGGACCCCCGCGGCGGACCAACGCTCGAGGTGGTCGAGCACGTCGTGGCAGACCTCCTCGCGGTCGTAGGCGAAGACGTCGTAGCCACCACCGGTCGGCAGGGCGACCTCGAGACGCGCCGTGCGGTCGTCGGCCTCGATCATCCGGGCGCCGTAGCTGGGCGCCGCCACCTGGCGCACCTGCACGGACCAGGCGAAGGGAGCGGCCCCCTCACCGACGACGAGCCGGGCGGACCCCGGCCGGTGGGGACCGCCGTCGTGCACCTCGACGGTGGCGGCCCTCCCTTCGTCGGTCATCGCGTCGGCGACCTCCTGCAGGGCCGGGACGACGACGCTCGCCAGGCGCTGGTTGGCGCGCTTGAGGCTCACGGTGCCGAAGGTGTTGGCGACCCGGCGACGCCACGACCCCTGGTGCGCCCCCTCGCGACCGACGAGGTGCGAGGCGAGCGAGAGGCGGGCGGCCGTCGTCTGGGTGCGCTCGGCCTCGAGCGCCCGGTGCAGGCCGATCATCACCAGGACCATGACGATCGCGAAGGGCAGTCCCATGACGATCGTCGCGTACTGCAGCGCCACGATGCCGCCGACGACGAGCATGGCGATCGTCAGCACGCCGGTGGCACCGGCCCACAGGATCCGCAGCCACGGGCGGGCGTCGGTCTCGCTGTCCGGCAGCTCCGAGCTGAGGTTGGCCATGACGAGGGCGCCGGAGTCGGCGGAGGTGACGTAGAAGAGCAACCCGACGAAGGTCGACAGACCGACGAGGAAGAGCGCCCCGGGGTACTGCTGGAGGAGGGCGTAGAAGCCCTGCTCCGGCTGGTTCGTCGCCATCTCGCCGAAGGCCGCGTCGCCGTCGGCGATCTGCTTGACCGCGCTGTTGCCGAAGATCGAGACCCACATGACGATGTAGCTGAAGGGGATCGTCAGCGTGCCGAGCATGAACTGCCCGATCGTGCGGCCCTTGGAGATGCGCGCGAGGAACATCCCGACGAAGGACGCCCAGGCGATCCACCAGGCCCAGAAGAAGAGGGTCCACAGCGACATCCACTCGGTCGGGTGGTCGTAGGCCATCGTGTCCAGGGTCATCCCGGGGAACATCGAGACGAAGTCACCGACGTTCATCGTGATGGCGCGCAGCAGGAAGGCGGTCTCGCCGGTGACGAGGATCCACAACGCGAGCAGGATCGCGAGCAGGACGTTGAGCTGGCTGAGCAGCCGGATGCCGCGGTCGACGCCGGTGGTCGCCGACACGGTCGCGGTGACGACGGCGAGGACGACGAGACCGATCTGGGCGGGGATGCCCTGCGGCACGTCGAACATCACGCCGAGGCCGACGTTGAGCATGACGACGCCGATGCCGAGCGAGGTCGCGACGCCGAAGATCGTCCCGAGCACGGTCGCGATGTCGACGACGTCGCCGATGGGTCCGCGCACCCGCTTGCCGACGAGCGGGTAGAGCGCAGAGCGCACGGCGAGGGGCAGCTTCTTGCGGTGCGCGAAGTAGCCCAGCGCGACACCCATGAGCGCATACATGCCCCAGCCGGTGATGCCGTAGTGGAAGAGCGTCCACACCGTGGCCTCGCGGGCCGCGTCGACGGTCTCGCCCTGACCCTGCGGGGGAGCGAGGTACTGGCTCGCGGGCTCGGCCACGGCGAAGAACATCACGTCGGTGCCGATGCCGGCCGCGAAGAGCATCGAGGCCCACGCGAAGGTCGAGTACTCAGGACGGTCGTCGTCGTCGCCGAGGCGGATCCGGCGGTAGCGCATGCCGACGTAGACGACGAAGACGAGGATCGCGGTGGCCAGCAGGATGTAGAACCAGCCGAACCAGTTGGAGATCCATCCCACGACGCTGCCGAGGGTGGCCTCGGCGTTGGTCGGGGCGATGAGGGCCCAGGCGGCGACGACGACCGTCGCGACGACGGAGACGACGAGGACCGACTTCTTGGCACGGGGTTGCGTCACCCGGTCCCGTGTCAGCTCGGGGTCGATGACCGTGCTCATCGGGCGTCCCCCTTCGGCTGGGCATCACGCACTGCCGCCAGGGCGCTGGGGATCTCGGTGCGCGCATCCCAGGCGTCGTTGCGCGGGTCGCCCTGCGGGTAGAGGGGCATGCCCTGCTTGGCGCGGTAGACCGGCGGGTGCTCCGCCGCGAGCGGCGTGTTGCCGGCGATGAGGTCGGCGGCCTTCTCCGCGACCATCATCACGGGGGCGTAGATGTTGCCGTTGGTGATGGTCGGGAAGACGGAGGCGTCGACGACGCGCAGCCCCTGCGTCCCGTGGACCCGCATCGACCCGGGGTCGACGACCGCCATCTCGTCGGTGCCCATCTTGGCCGAGCACGACGGGTGCAGCGCCGTCTCGGCGTCCTTGGCGACCCAGTCGATGATCTCCTGGTCGGTCTGCACGTCCGGCCCGGGCGAGATCTCGCCACCGTCGAAGGGGGCGAAGGCCGGCTGCGAGAGGATGTGCCGCGCGGCGCGCACGACCTCGACCCACTCGCGACGGTCACGCTCGGTCGACAGGTAGTTGAAGAGGATGGCCGGCTTGGTCCGCGGGTCGGCGTTCTTGATGTGGACGTGGCCGCGCACGTCGGAGTTCATCGGCCCGATGTGCACCTGGTAGCCGTGCTTGCCCTCGGCCGCCGTGCCGTCGTAGCGCACGGCGATCGGCAGGAAGTGGAACATGAGGTTGGGGTAGGCCACCTCGTCGTTGGTGCGGATGAAGCCGCCGCCCTCGAAGTGGTTGGAGGCGCCGACGCCGCGGTTGAGGAAGAGCCACTCGGCGCCGATGTAGGGCGCCTTCCACTTCTTCAGCCACGGCGAGATCGACACCGGCTGCAGGCTCGTGTGCTGCAGGTAGACCTCGAGGTGGTCCTGCAGGTTCTCGCCGACACCGGGCAGCTCGACGCGGGTCTGCACACCCGCGGCGCCGAGCACGTCGGGGTTGCCGACACCGGAGAGCTGGAGCAGCTGCGGAGAGTTGAAGGCGCCACCGCAGAGGATGACCTCGCCGGCGTCGACCGAGTGCCGGCTGCGGCCGCCGCGCACGAAGTCCACGCCGGTGACGCGGGTGCCCTGCCAGCGCAGCCCGGTGACCATGGCCAGCGTCGTGACGTCGAGGTTCTTGCGATCACGGACCGGCCGCAGGTAGGAGCGCGAGGCCGACATCCGGCTGCCCTTGTAGACATTGCGGTCGAAGGGGGCGAAGCCCTCCTGGCGGTAGCCGTTGACGTCGTCGGTCCGGGCGAAGCCGGCCTGGGTCGTCGCCTCGAAGAAGGCCTGGAAGAGGGGCGAGTCGGCCGGGCCGCGCTCGAGCTTGAGCGGGCCGGCTCCGCCGCGCCACGCGTCGGCGCCGGCGATCGTCGTCTCCATGCGCTTGAAGTAGGGCAGGCAGTGGGCGTAGTCCCACGCCGCCATCCCGTCGAAGGAGGCCCAGGTGTCGAAGTCACCGGGGTTGCCGCGCTGGAAGATCATGCCGTTGATGCTCGAGCTGCCGCCGAGCACCTTGCCGCGGGCGTGCGGGACCCGGCGGCCGCCCATGTGCGGCTCGGGCTCGGTCTCGTAGGCCCAGTCGTAGAGCGGGTTGCCCGAGGGGAACATCAGCGCGGCGGGCATGTGGATCAGCGGGTCGGCGAGGAAGTCTGCGCGGCCGGCCTCGAGGACGAGGACGCTCGTCCCCTCGTCGGCGCTCAGGCGGTTGGCCAAGGCGGATCCGGCGGACCCACCTCCGACGATGACGTAGTCGTAGCGATCTCTCATGCGTCCTCTCCCTCGGTCGTGGCGTCGTCGAACCACCCGGCGCGCGCCGGGCGTGTGTTGTGCCAGATGTGCTTGGTCTCCAGGTATTCGTGCAGGCCGGCCAGGCCGAGCTCGCGGCCGATGCCGGACTGCTTCATGCCGCCCCACTCCGCCGCTGGGACGTAGGGGTGGAAGTCGTTGATCCAGATGGTCCCGTGGCGCAGTCGGCGGGCGACGCGCTCGGCGCGCCCGGCGTCCTGGGTCCACACCGCGCCGGCCAGGCCGTAGATCGTGTCGTTGGCGATCGCGACCGCGGCGTCCTCCGCGGCTTCGCGGCTGTCGCCGGCGAAGGTCTCGACGGTCAGGACCGGCCCGAAGGACTCGTCCTGGACGCACGTCATGTCGCTCGTGCACCCGTCCAGGATCGTCGGCGGGTAGTAACTGCCGACCGCGAGGTCGCCACCGGGGCGCTCGCCGCCGCAGCGCAGCACCGCGCCCTCGGCCAGAGCCGCGGCGACGTAGGCCTCGACCTTGTCCCGGTGGGCGTCGCTGATGAGCGGGCCGGTCTCGGCGCGCTCGTCGAAGGGGCCGCCGAGACGGATCGCCCGGGCGCGGCGGACGAGCTCGTCGACGACCTCGTCGTGCACCGACTCCTCGACGACGAGACGCGAGCCCGCGGAGCAGACCTGGCCCGAGTCGAGGAAGATCGCGGTGAGCGCGTTGTCGACCGCGGCGTCGAGGTCGGCGTCGGCGAAGATGACGTTGGGGTTCTTGCCGCCGAGCTCGAGGGCGATCTTCTTCACGGTCGGGGCCGCCGCGGCCATGATCGTGCGGCCGGTGAGCAGGCCACCGGTGAAGGAGACGAGGTCGACCTCGGGGGCCTCGGTCATCGCAGCGCCCACGGTGGCACCGGGCCCGAGCACGAGGTTGGCGACGCCGTCGGGCAGACCGAGCTCGGCGAGGGTGCGCACGAGCCAGATCGAGGTGTGGGGCGTCAGCTCGCTCGGCTTGAGGACGAAGGTGTTGCCCGCGGCCAGAGCCGGAGCGACCTTCCACGCCGTCTGCAGCAGCGGGAAGTTCCACGGGGTGATGAGGGAGCAGACACCGACGGGCTCGCTCACGACCCGGGAGGAGACGTCCGGCATCCCCGGGTCCACGACGCGCCCGGCCTCGGCCTGGGCCAGCCCGGCGAAGTGCCGGAAGACCGCGACGATGTCGTGCATGTCGATGCGCGTCTCGACCATCCGCTTGCCGGTGTCGAGGGCCTCGAAGCGGGCGACCTCCTCGAGCTCGCTCTCGAGTCGGTCGGCGAGGCGGTGCAGGAGGGCGGCGCGCTCGGGCGCCGGCGTGCTCGGCCAGGGGCCGGAGTCGAAGGCCTCCCGGGCGGCGCGGACGGCCTCGAGGGCGTCCGCGGCACCCCCTTCGTCGACCGTCGCGACGACGGATCGGTCGGCGGGGCAGGTGATCTCACGGGTCTCTCCGGACGCGGCGGTCCGCCACTGCCCGTTGATGTGCAAGGTCGTCATCGGTGGCTCCCTGTCGGTGGCGTGGGTCGGCACCGACCGTAACGCACGTTTCAGTTCTGTGTGAAACGCGCGTTACGGTTAGGCTGGCGGCATGGCCACCACGGAGCGCCGACGTCCGGCGCGGGAGCGGCTGCTCACCGCAGCCGACGAGCTGATGTTCGTCGAGGGTGTCGTCCTGACGCCCGTCGACGTCATCCTGCGTCGTGCCGGCGCCTCGCCCGCGACGCTCTACGCCAACTTCGGCAACAAGGACGGGCTCATCGCCGCCGCTCTCGAGCGTCGGCTCGCGGAGTGGACCGAGGTCTGGGACGCGGCGATCGCGGCCGCGCAGACGCCCACCGACCGACTCCTGGCGATCTTCCCGGCGCTGCGCACCTACCAGCGTGAGCGGCTCGACGAGCGGTGGTGCGCCTTCAGCGGGACGGCCGCCGCCACGGGCAAACCGGCAGCGGCCGTGGCCGAGATGCTTACAGCCGAGGACACGCTGCTGCACGAGCGGATCGAGTCGCTCTCCGCCGAGGTCGTGCCGGGGGAGCGTGGGGTGCGGCTGGCCGACGAGGTCGTCGTCGCCTACCTCGGCGCCATCACCGGCATGCTGCGCGGCGACCAGGAGCGTGCCATCGCGGCCGGCGAGCGCACCGCCGCCCACCTCGTCGAGGTCGCCCTCGCCGAGGCCTGACGCTCAGGAGTGGGTGTCGTTGCTCCCGTGTGCGGCACGAGGAGGTCCGGCGAGGACGGCCCGGACATGCTGCCCCCCTCATCATGGGCGGCGCCACACGCTGACATGGGACTCGCTGTCGGGGCTGAAGGGGGTCCCGCTCCAGTCCTCGTGGCGGCTCTCGAGCTCGAGCCCAGCGAGGCGGGCCATGAGGTCGAGCTCGCTGGGCCAGACGTAGCGGTAGTTGTGGGTGCCCCGGCGGTAGCCGCCGTCGGGCCGCTGGGTCAGGTGGTGCGAGGTCGCCTGCTGGGTCACCGGGTCGAAGGTGTCGAACCCGACGTGGCCCTCGGACACGTCGAAGGGGACCGCCACCTGGCCCGGGACGAGCCGCCGCAGGGGAGGGACGCCGACCTCCACGACGAACCGGCCTCCGGGGGATAGGTGACGTGCGGCGTTGCAGAAGCACTCGACCTGCTCGTCCTGCGTCCGCAGGTTGCCGATGGTGTTGAAGACGAGGAAGACCACGGTGAACTCCCCGTCGACGCGCACCGTCGCCATGTCACCGACGACCACCGGCAGCTCCTCCGCAGAGACCTTTGTCCGCAGCACGTCGACCATCGGGGCGGACAGCTCGATCCCGGTGACCGGGACCCCCTTCGCCAGCAGGGGGACTGCGACACGTCCGGTGCCGATCGCGAGCTCGAGCACGGGCCCTCCGCCCGCGAGCTCGGCGAGCGCGTCCACCACGGGATCCAGCACCTCCGGCGCGGACATGACGGTACCCGCCGGGTCGTCGTAGCGCTGCGCCTGCTCGGCGGTCCACACGTCGCTGCTCGTCATCGCACCAGCACAGCAGGGCGAGGTCGCGGGCCGCCACCGGATTTTGACGACGTCGTCGGGACGATCTGGTTGGATCACAGGTGGCCCACCCACTCCCTTCGTCTGGAGCTCGCATGCCGCACGCCGCCGACAGCCACGACCTCATCCGGGTGCAGGGAGCGAGGGAAAACAACCTCAAGGACGTGAGCGTCGACCTGCCCAAGCGGCGCCTCACGGTCTTCACCGGCGTGTCGGGCTCGGGCAAGAGCTCGCTCGTCTTCGGGACCATCGCCTCCGAGTCGCGACGGCTCATCGACGAGACCTACAGCGCCTTCCTCCAAGGCTTCATGCCCTCGCTGGCGCGGCCCGACGTCGACCACCTCGAGGGGCTGACGACGGCGATCATCGTCGACCAGGAGCGCATGGGGGCCAACCCGCGCTCGACCGTCGGCACGGCGACCGACGCCAACGCCATGCTGCGCATCCTCTACTCGCGCCTCGGCCAGCCTCACGTCGGCCCGCCGACGGCCTTCTCCTTCAACGTCCCCACGCGCAAGGCGAGCGGGTCGATGACGACGGACAAGGGCACCCACACCGAGCGCAAGACGGTCAAGCAGGCGGTCTACCTCGGCGGCATGTGCCCGCGCTGCGAGGGCATGGGACAGGTGAGCGACATCGACCTCACGGCCCTCTACGACGACACCAAGACGCTCGAGGACGGCGCGCTGACCGTCCCCGGCTACTCGATGGACGGCTGGTACGGCCGCCTCTTCGCCGGCATGGGGCTGCCGATGGACAAGCCGATCAAGGACTTCACCAAGAAGCAGCTCGAGACGATGCTGTGGAGCGAACCGACGAAGATCAAGGTCGAGGGCGTCAACCTCACCTTCGAGGGGATCATCCCCAAGATCCAGAAGTCGATGCTCAGCAAGGACCCGGAGGCCATGCAGGCGCACGTGCGCCGCTTCGTCGAGCGGGCGGTGACCTTCCAGACCTGCCCCGAGTGCGAGGGCACCCGCCTGACGCCGGAGGCGCGTGCGTCGAAGATCAACGGCAAGAGCATCGCCGACCTGTGCTCGATGCAGATCAACGACCTGGCGGCCTGGGTGCGTGAGCTCGACGAGCCCGGCTTCGAGCCGCTGCTCGCCGGCCTGCAGCACCTGCTCGACTCCTTCACCGAGATCGGTCTGGGCTACCTCTCCCTCGACCGTCCCGCCGGCACCCTGTCCGGGGGAGAGGCGCAGCGGGCGAAGATGATCCGCCACCTCGGGTCTTCGCTCACCGACGTCACCTATGTCTTCGACGAGCCGAC
Organism: Janibacter sp. FSL W8-0316; assembly: GCF_038004165.1. Lineage (NCBI taxonomy): Bacteria > Bacillati > Actinomycetota > Actinomycetes > Micrococcales > Intrasporangiaceae > Janibacter > Janibacter sp. FSL W8-0316. The sequence continues at coordinate 541,407 of NZ_JBBOQX010000001.1, forward strand.
GATCGGCCTGCACCCCCACGACATCGACCGGATGAACGATCTGCTCCTGCGCCTGCGCGACAAGGGCAACACCGTGCTCGTCGTCGAGCACAAGCCGGAGACGATCGCGATCGCCGACCACGCCGTCGACCTCGGTCCCATGGCCGGGTCGAAGGGGGGCGAGATCGTCTTCGAGGGGAGCGTCGAGGAGCTGCGGGCCAGCGACACCCTCACCGGGCGCCACCTCGACCACCGGGTCTCGCTCAAGAACGAGGTCCGCTCCGCCACAGGGGCGCTCGAGATCCGGGGAGCCAGCACGCACAACCTCCAGGACGTCGACGTCGACATCCCGACCGGGGTCCTCGTCGCCGTGACGGGCGTCGCCGGGTCGGGCAAGAGCTCGCTCGTCCACTCCGGTCTCGACCACCGCGACGAGGTCGTCGTCGTCGACCAGTCGGCGATCAAGGGCTCGCGGCGGAGCAACCCCGCGACCTACACCGGGCTGCTGGAGCCGGTGCGCAAGGCCTTCGCCAAGGCCAACGGCGTCAAGCCGGCGCTCTTCAGCTCCAACTCCGAGGGCGCCTGCCCGACGTGCAACGGCGCGGGCGTGATCTTCACCGAGCTCGGGGTCATGGCCACGGTCGAGTCGCCGTGCGAGGACTGCGAGGGGCGCCGCTTCCAGGAGGCCGTGCTCGAGTACGAGCTCGCCGGCAAGAACATCGCCGACGTCCTCGAGATGTCGATGAGCGAGGCGGAGGCCTTCTTCGCCAAGGAGGGCCCGGCCGCCCTGCCGGCCGCGCACAAGATCCTCACCCGTCTCGTCGACGTGGGTTTGGGCTATCTCACCCTCGGCCAGCCGCTCACGGCGCTGTCCGGCGGCGAACGTCAGCGCCTCAAGCTCGCCGTGCACATGGGGCACAAGGGCGAGGTCTACGTCCTCGACGAGCCGACGACCGGCCTGCACCTTGCCGACGTCGACAACCTGCTGGCCCTGCTCGACCGCCTCGTCGACTCCGGCAAGTCGGTGGTCGTCATCGAGCACCACCAGGCCGTCATGGCCCACGCCGACTGGATCATCGACCTCGGGCCCGGTGCCGGTCACGACGGTGGCCGGGTCGTCTTCGAGGGCACACCTGCCGATCTCGTGGCGAAGGGGGAGACCCTCACCGCAACGCACCTTGCGGCCTACGTGGGTCACGAGAGTTAGGACCGCCTCACCTTCAGCGCCGGCCGAGCCGCCGGCGGCCCTGCTGCTGCTTGCGCATCCGACGCTGGGTCCGCTCGCCCTGCCGGACGACGAAGGGGGTCAGGGCCAGCCCGATCGCCGGGAAGAGGTCGCCGAACCGGACCACGGCCCCTCGCCACCCGGGCAGGGCGGTGACGAGCCGCGGCTCGTCGAGGACCTTGCCCACCGCGGTCACCACCTCATGGGGCTGGAGGAGCCTGCCGGAGAAGGAGAGCGCGGCACCGGGGTCGTCGAGCCGGTCGTGGAGCATCGGGGTCCAGATGCCGTCGGGGCAGATGCACGAGATGTGCACGTCCTTGACCTTCGCCGCGCGCAGGTCGGCCATGGTGCTCAGGCTGAACCCCATGACCGCGTGCTTCGAGGCGGCGTAGACCCCCTCGCCGGGCACCGCGGTCAGGCCGGCGAGCGAGGCGATGTTGATGATCTGTCCGCCACCGCTGGCCCGCATCGACTCGATGGCGGCCAGGGTGCCGTTCATCGTCCCGATCGCGTTGACCTCGAGCATCAGCCGGCGCTGCTGCGCGTCGTGCTCCCACGCGGGCCCGGTGAAGAGCACGCCGGCATTGTTGACCCAGACGTCCAGACGACCGGCGATGGCGATGATCTGGTCGCGCGCGGCCCGCACGGCCGCGTCGTCACGCACGTCGAGGGTGAGGGCCGTGGCCCGCTCGCCGAGCTCGCTCGCTAGCTGCTGCGCTGCAGCGTGGTCGCGGTCGGTGACGAGCACGTGGTGGCCGCGCTCGACGAGCATGGTGGCGATCTGGCGGCCGAGACCGCGCCCGGCCCCGGTGACCACCGCCCCGGCCGGCCAGCGATGGCCCGTGGCGGGGGCGGTGTTGACGGGCTGGGTGTCGCTCGCGCGGGGGCTCTTGCGGTGGTTGGCAGGGGTCACAGCGGCAGTCTCCCGCACCGGGGCCACCGGTGCGGGAGATCAGCCGCGACGCTCAGACGTCGACCCTCTCGTGGTCGTCGTCGCGGAGGTCCGCCTGCGTGGCGTCCGTCCGGTCGAGCGAGCGCATCCGCCACAGCGACGCGACCACGGCCACGACCATCGACACGAGGATGACCACGAGCGAGTGCCAGGTCTCGATGTGCGGCACCCACGTGATCGGCTCGCCGCCGTTGATCCAGCTCACCTCGTTGGCCTCCATGGCGTGCAGGACGAGCTTGACGCCGATGAACCCGAGGATCGCGGCGATGCCGTAGTGGAGGTAGACGAGGCGCTCGAGCAGCCCGCCGAGGAGGAAGTACAGCTGGCGCAGACCCATGAGCGCGAAGATGTTGCACGCGAAGACCAGGAAGGGGTCGGTGGTCACCGAGAAGATCGCCGGGATCGAGTCGATGGCGAAGACGAGGTCGACGGTGCCCAGCGCAAGGATCACCAGGACGAAGGGGGTGAAGAAGCGCACCCCGTCCTTGCGCACGACGGCCTTGGCCCCGTGCCACTCGTCGGTGAAGTTCAGGCGGCGCTTGAGGGTGCGGATGACGAGGTTGTCGGGGGCGCCCCCTTCGTCGTCGTGGCCGAAGGCCTGCTTCCAGGCGACGTACACGAGATAGGCGCCGAAGAGGTAGAAGACCCAGGCGAAGGACTCGATGACCTGCACGCCGACGAGGATGAAGATGCCCCGCAGGACGATGGCGATGAGGATGCCGATCATCAGCACCCGCTGCTGGAGCGCGTGCGGCACCGCGAAGCTGCCCAGCAGGATGATGAAGACGAAGAGGTTGTCGATCGAGAGCGAGTACTCGAGCAGCCAACCGGTGAGGAACTCGCCGGAGCGTTGGGTGTCGCCCATGGCGAAGAGCACGCCGGCGAAGACCAGGGCGAGTGAGACGTAGACGGCGACCCAGGCGCTCGATTCTTTCATCGACGGCACGTGGGGGCGCTTGATGACGAGGAGCAGGTCGAGGATCAGGATCGCGCTGAGCACGGTCAGCGAGGCGATCTCGAAGATCTGGTAGGCGGACACGGAAGAACCCTTCGGGGTGGGGGACGGCGGACAACTCCGCGAACGTCTCTCCCGCGCTGTGTGCGCCTCCACGACCGGGAGCCGAGGCTCCGTAGTGACGATCGTGGCGTGTCGGGATACTCCCCTTCGCTAGTCGGAGTCTACGGAGACGGCCCCTGACGGAGAAATCGTGGGCTCAGAGGATGACCGCGTCGGGGTCGTAGGTGCCGCAGACCCGTGCGTGCCGCGTCGCATTGGTCGAGAGGAGCTCGCGCTGCGTTCGCCCCGCTTCGAGGTAGCCCAGGTAGCCCCCGGAGCTGCGCGTGCCCATGAGGTCGTGGGCGTGGGCGAGCCACGATCGGGCACGTGAGTACTGCGTCGACCCGGCGTACGAGGACATGCCGACATACCACTGGACGCTCGCGGTGTGACCACGCCAGGGGAAGGGGGTGTCCGTCGCCTCGGGCGTGCGGACTGCCCCGTCGAGGGGGTCGAGGATCGCCGAGGCAGCCAGGCCCCGAGAGGCTGCCGATCGCATGGCGGAGACGACGGCCTCGGCCGTGCCGCTCGTCATGACCCGCACGATGTCGGAGCCGGCGACGAAGCGCGTGCGGGGCGTCGTCGACCCGCCGCCGAGGTAGCGGATGGCGTCGAGGTGGGCACGTGACGTCGTGCTCGTGCGTGTCGGGGTGATGCCGATGGCGCGGCGAAGGGAGAGCGCCCGGGAATCCTGCCGTCCGGCGGGGCAGACGCCGAAGACCCGCACGGACAGCGACGACCCGGCGGTGTCGACGTGTGCATTGGCCCAGGTGTCGCTCGGCTGCTCGGCGACCCACTCCGCCCACCGGCGCACCACGGTGGCGGCCGACGACGCGGGGAAGCTCAGCGAGAAGAAGCCCATCGAGGTCGCCGGGATGGTCCGGTAGGTGAAGGACGTGACGAGGGCCGCGCCGGAGCCGCCGCCGCGCAGCGCCCAGTAGAGGTCCGCGTCGTGGGAGGCGTCGACGGTGCGGATCCGACCGCGGCCGTCGACGACGGTGGCACGGACGAGGCGGTCCGCGGTCAGGCCGTAGCGCCGGCTGTCGACGCCGAGTCCGCCGGCCAGGGTGAGCCCGGCGGTGCCGACCGTGGGGCAGGTGCCAGTGGGGATCGAGCGCCCTTGTGCGGCAAGGGCCTCGTGGACGGAGTAGAGGCCGGCGCCCGCCCCGACGGTCGTCTGGGTCCGGCCCGGTGTGAGGTCGACCGAACGCAGGCTGCGGGTGTCGACGACGAGGGCGCCGGTCGTGGCCGAGGCACCGACGTAGGAGTGGCCCCCGGAGCGGCCGGTGACCCGCAGCCCGTGGTCACGGGCGAAGCCCACGCAGGTGGCGACGTCGCGGGTGGACAGCACCCGGGCCACGGCGGCTGGACGCCGGAAGTCCCAGTGCGGGTCGAAGAGCGGGGCGCGGCTGCGGTAGGCCGAGGTGCCCGGCAGGGACACGCTCCCGCGCAGGGCGGCAGACAGGTCGGCCCAGTCCCCGGGGCTCGGTCCGGCCGACGCTCCCTGAGCGGCGACGAGGGGGAGCGCGGCCCCCGCGCCGAGGACGGTACGGCGTGTGATCTCCATGCCTCGTCAGACGTGTGGGCACGCCACGTGGTTGTCGTCGTCATCCCTTCGTGACCTGCGCTCGTCCCCACACGACGACGCACGTCGGTGCCCGTCCACAGGTCCGGGTGCCACACCTCGGTCGGCCGCTCGCTGGGCCACGGTGGACGGACACACGACGAGGGGAGTGCCATGAGCGGGTCGACGACCGAGGCGATCGAGGAGACCAACGAGGTCGCGCTGACCGGGCGGCTGAGTGGTGAGGCGAGCATCCGCGAGCTGCCGAGCGAGGACGAGCTGGTGACGTGGCGGGTCGTCGTCGCGCGGGGAGAGGGCGAGCCGGTCGACACGATCGACCTGGCCTGCTGGACCGCCGGCACCCGTCGGGCCGCGCGGCGGCTGGCCGACGGTGATCGCGTCCGGGTCGAAGGGAGCCTGCGGCGCCGCTTCTTCCGCACCCCGGCCGGGGCGGCCAGCCGCTACGAGGTCGAGGTCCGGCGGCTGGTCAGGGACCGTAGATGATCGAGGTGTATCCTTGGTGTATGGGTCGCACCAACATCGAGATCGACGACGACCTCATCGCCGAGGCCATGCGTCGCTACGGTCTGGCGACCAAGCGTGAGGCGGTCGACTTCGCCCTGCGACGTCTCGTGGGGCCGGTCATGACCCGCGAGGAGATGCTGGCGATGGAGGGCAGCGGCTGGGAGGGCGACCTCGATCAGCTGAGGGCCGACCCGGTGGAGCCGGTGTGACGCTCGTCGACTCGTCCGTCTGGGTCGACTTCCTGCGCGGGACCGAGGGGCCGCCCACCCGATACGTGCGTGAGCACCTCGGGGGAGACCTGCACACGACCGAGCCCGTACTCCTGGAGGTGCTGGCCGGTGCTCGTGCCGGGGGGGCGACGGCTCGCCTCGAGCGACTGCTCCTCAGCCAGTCCTGGGTGCGACTCGACGCTGCGCTCGACTACCGCGGTGCCGTGGACGTCTTCCACGCATGCCGTGCCGACGGCCACCCGATCCGGTCGATCAACGATTGCCTCATCGCTGCCGTGGCTCTGCGGGTCGGTCTTCCGGTGGCCCATCGCGACGCCGACTTCGAGCGCATCGCAGCAGTCACCGGCCTCACCGTCGTCGACCTGCGCGGCTGACAGAGACCCTGCCAAGGGCTCACGCAGCGGGGGAGTGGCATGCGGTGAGCCACTGGTGTGCGGCGGCGGGTGGCAGCTCGGCGAGCCGGGTCAGCGCCCATGACAGTCCTGCCATCCGGGCCGTGCTGTCGCCGTGGGTGGATCCCGATGGTGGACTGGGGGCATGACCACGTCCCAGCTCCTCACCGGGCTGAGCGCCTTCCCGCTCACGCCGATCGCCGACGACGCCGTCGACGAGCGGGCCTTCGTCCGGGTCGTCGAGCGCCTCGCCACGGCGGGCGTCGACAGCATCACGGCCCTCGGCTCGACCGGCAGCTATGCCTACCTCGACCGTGACGAGCGCCGCCGGGCCGTCGAGCTCGCGGTGGCCGCGGCCGGTGAGGTCCCCGTCCTCGCGGGCATCGGTCACGTGCGCACGCGCGAGGTGCTGCGCCACGCCGACGACGCGCAGGCCGCCGGTGCCGCCGCGCTGCTGCTCGCGCCGGTCACCTATCAGGCCCTGACCGACGACGAGGTCCTCACGCTCTTCGCCGACGTCTCGTCGGCCGTCTCGGTGCCCGTCGTCGTCTACGACAACCCCGGCACGACCCACGTGAGCTTCAGCGACGAGCTGCACGCGCGGATCAGCCGGCTGCCGCGCGTCGCAGCGATCAAGATCCCGCCGGTCACCGGGGGAGTGGGCGTAGTCAAGGCGAGGGTGAGCTCCCTTCGCTCCGCCGTCGCGCCCGGGGTGGCCATCGGCATCAGTGGCGACGCGGCGGCTGTAGATGCGCTCGTCGCGGGCTGCGATGCCTGGTACAGCGTGCTGGCCGGCACGCTGCCGGGGCCGTGCCGCGCGATCGTCGACGCGACGTCCGCCGGTGACGCGCAGGAGGCCCAGAGGATCTCGGGGCAGCTCGATCCGCTGTGGCGGCTGTTCGGTGCCCACGGCAGCTATCGGGTCGTCGCCGCGCTCGCCGAGGAGCTCGGGGCCGTGGCCCACCCCTGCCTGCCTCGACCCGTCCTGCCCCTCGACGAAGGGGGCCGCACCGACGTGCGCGCGGCGCTCGCCATCCTTCGTGAGGAAGGGCTGGTCGAGCAGTGATCCTGCCCCCGGTCCGTGACCCGCGGATGATCACGGTCCGTCGTGGCGGGACCCTCATGGACGACCACCACCAGCTGCTCGCGCGCTGGGCCGCCGACTGCGCCGAGCACGTCCTGACGCTCTTCGAGGACGTGGCGCCCGAGGACCGTCGGCCACGTGAGGCGATCGAGGCAGCCAGGGCCTGGGCGAGGGGCGAGATGCCGATGATGACCGCTCGGGCTCTCGGGGGCCATGCCATGGGGGCGGCGCGACCGCTCACGGGGGCCGCGCGTTTCGCCGCCTACGCCGCCGGGCAGGCGGCCTGTGTCGGCCATGTCGCCGAGCACGACCTCGGGGCCGCCGCCTATGCGATCAAGGCGGTCGTGGCCGACGCGCCCCGGGGTGGGGGAGAGGAGACCCGGCTGGCCGAGTGCTCGTGGCAGCGCCAGCGACTCCCCGACGCGGTCCGCGATCTGGTGCTCGACGACATGACGCGGCGCAACGACATCTGCTGGTCGGTCTTCGACGTGGACGCTGCCTGACGCCCACGACGTCCCTGCCGTCGGTTGCGCGGTGTCGTGCGTGACGGGCAGGAGGGGCGGCGGTACCGTGGTCGAGGAAGGGATGTGATCCAGATGACACCCGAGATCCACGACCTCGGCTCCGACGTCGAGACGCGTCTGAGCGAGGTGGCCCGCAGCCACGGACGCACGATGGAGGCCGAAGCTGCCGGCATCCTCACCGCCATCAGTCAGGGTCGGACCCACGACCCGGAGGCCGTCATGAACCTCTTCACGGCGGCGCGACGCAAGGTCTCCAAGGAGGCGCTGGCCCCGCCGACGCAGGTCGACTTCACGCCCGACGGCTACTGATTCCCTTGGTGCATTCCTTCGACGACCTGGTGGCCGAAGCAGTTGCCGCTGACGTCACGGGATGGGGGTTCGACTGGCTCGACGGCCGGGCGACCGAGGAGCGCCCGACGTAGAGTTATGTCAGATCGCTCGAGGCTGCACTCGCCGCCTCGGACTCGGCCCTCGACATCGACACCGGCCGGGGAGAGGTGATCGACGTGGCCGGCGACCTCCCTTCGTGGATGGTCGTCACCGAGGCTCGGCCGCCCAATGCGCTCCGGGCGCGTGATCGTTTGGGGCCGCGTGGTGCCGTGGTGGTCGGCGCGAGGACCGACGCATTGCCCTTCGAGGAGCGCTCCTTCGACCTGGTGACCTCCGACACGGCCCGACGGGGGCGACACCCGGACGTCGAGTCGGCCCAGGCCCGCGCCGCCGGGCTTGTCGTCGAGGACCTGCGTACGGCACGTCTGCGCATGGAGTTCTTCGACATCGGGGCGATCGTGCGGATCCTGCGCAAGCTGCGTCTGGTGAGGCCCGGACTTCACGGTCGAGCGCCATGAGGCCATGCTGCGCCGGCTGGATGCTCGGCTACGTCAGGGGCAGACCATGGTGGCGCCCTCGAGCCGGCACCTCGTCGTGGCGCGTCGCCCCTGAGCTACGCCTCGGGAGCATTGCCACTGCCAGATGTGTTGAACGCCGATAATCCACATTATGTCAGTTCAGTCGGAGCTGCTCGAGTGGCCCTGCCCCCCACGACCGTCGGCGCCCAGCTCGTGCCGGATGCGCCGCAGGTCCTCCATGAGCGAACCCACGAGCACCCACCGCATCCCCTGCGGTGCACTCGTGTCGAGCGGCTCGGTCAGCGCGGGCTGGGTGTCGTCCAGCGCGTCCGGCGACGTCCGCGGCACGGCCAGGCGCAGCTTCAGCCGGGTGTCGTGCGCGGCCCGCCGCAGCTCCTCGGAGATGCCGACGACCAGGGGTTCCTCCCGGACGCCCTCGTCGTAGTGGTCGACGTAGGCCCGGGTCATCCCCCGCACCTGGGTACCGACCTTGTTGAGCATGTCGAGCGTGTCGCGCAGCGCTTCGAGCTCTCCGCGGTAGCGAGCGGCGCGCGGGTTGAGCAGCAGCGAGTCCTCCGCCGCGTCGATGGCCTCCGTCGCCTTGTCGCGAAGGGGGTGCAGCCGCCGGGCGTCGTGGAGCAGGAGCAGGCGACCAGGTCGCGTCTTGCGGGAGACGAGCGCATCGGCCAGACGTTCGAGGGCTTCTGCCGTCTCCTCCCCCAGCAGATCGAGCGCCGTACGCGCCGGCGCCAGCGCGACCGGAGGGACGAGCAGCAGGTGCACGACGATGCCGATGACAGCACCGATCATCGTCTCGACGATGCGGATCGTGGCGTAGTCCGGTGTCGATGCTCCGAGGGTGAGCACGAGCAGTGCGGTGATCGCGATCTGGATCCCCGATCCGCTCGTCAGCCGCAGCGCCCACGACAGCACGAGTGCCGCGCTCACCGCGAGCAGCACCACCCACGACGATGTCCCGAGCACGACCCCCATGCCGGTCGCCAGGAAGACCCCGGCCACCACGCCGACGCTGCGCTCGACCCCCTTCGTCAGGGACTGGTTGAGACTCGGCTGCACGACGAGCATCGCGGCGATCGCGCCGAAGACCGGCGGCGGACCGTCGGTGATCAGCAGGTCGCAGACGATCCAGGCGACGATGGTCGCCAGGGCGGTCTTGGCGACCTGCAGGAGTGGGTCGCGTGCGGAGGCGCGCACGGCCGCGGTCAGGCGCATGGCCTCACCGTAGGCGGTCGGTGCGGGTCATCCGCGCTTGGCCACGAGCTCGACGAGCGTGCCGGCCGGGTCCAGCACGACGGCATTGCGGTTGTCGTTGCCGGTGTCGTGCGGCTCGGTGTGGCCGACGACGCCTCGGGACGTGAGGTCCCGGTAGGTCGCGTCGACGTCGTCCACCCAGAAGACGAGGTTCATCGCCGGGCTGCCGACCTGTGCCTCGAGACCGTGCACCCGTCGTGCCGCCTCGGCGCTGCTGATCGCGAGGACGAAGCCGTCCGCGGCGAGCTCCACGTGCTCGGGCACGCCCTCGGTCGGTGTGCCGAAGGTTTCCGTGACCCCCAGGCGCCCGACGTAGAACTCGAGCGCCTCGAGGACGTCGCGGGTGAAGACGTTGACGAGGCCCGAGGTGATCACGAGTTCACGCTAGCGCCGCGGCGCGCGCTCAGCGCGTCGTCGGGGCGATGGAGAACTCGTTGCCCTCGGGATCGGCGAGCACGACGTGCCCCTCCTCCGGGAGCTGCCCGACGTCGACATGCGAGGGCCCCGGCACCAGTGCCCGCGCAAGGTCGAGTCCTGTTCTGCCGCAGTCGCGCTCGTGAGATCGACGTGGGCTCTGCCCAAGCCTCGATGCACGTCGGGCCGTCGACGGAAGTGGATGGGGAGGTCCCTCGGGTCGTCCGGGACAACGGACTTTCGGTTGCCTACTCGAGCCCGGCAAGTCCCCCGGGATCGATCTCGAGGTCGTGCAGCACCATCCGGGACCTGATCGCCACGACGCCGTGGTCGGCGCGCAGCCGGTCGACGATCGACTCGAACTCCGCGGCGTCACGACAGGCCAGCCGCAGCTCGTAGTCGTAGTCGCCGGTGAGGCGTGACCCGGCGACGACCTGCGGGATCGCCGCGAGGCTGGCAGCAAACTCTCTGCGGATCGTGGGCTCACGCAACCGCACCTCGCTCACCATGGTCAACGGCCGACCCAGGGCCGCCGCATCGAGCTCGGCACGGTAGCCACGGATCACGCCGGTCGCACGCAGGTGACGCACGCGCTCGGCCACCGAGCTGGCGGACAGGCGCACCTCACGGGAGAGCTCCTGGTAGGTCGCGCGTCCATCATGGACGAGGTGGCTGAGGATCTGTCGGTCGAGGCGGTCGGGCTGGCTCACCGTGACATCATCGCCCATATCTCGATCTCGCCGCGATCATCCCGGCAGGTGGCCCGTGGATGGTCCGATGTCCGTCCCCTCCACGGCCGGCCCCCGACAAGGGTGGTGCCACGTGGAAACCATCGCCCTGCGTCTCATCCTCCCTCCCCTCGTCATCGTGTTCGCGAGCCTCGCGCAAGGTCGCCTCGGTGATCGCCTCGGGGGCCTCAGGCCAGGTCGGTGGTCGACTCCCCCTGCCCGGCGGCCGCGTAGACGTAGCCGGCCAGGCAGCGGGCGCTGGCCGAGGCGACCAGCTGACGCCGGTCCTCGGCCCGGCCGATGGTGATCGGCGATCCGGACAGGTTCACCAGCAGCGTGGCTCCGGCCAGCGAGGCCCGCGCCGAGGGCGGCACCGGCACCCACATGTCCTCGCAGATCTCCACGTGCAGGGCCAGGTCGGGCAGGTCGGTGGCGCGGAAGATCAGGTCGGGACCGAACGGCACCTCGATCTCGTCGGCCAACTCATCCTCGAAGTCGTCCTCGAATCCGTCGGGCCCGGCGCTCGCCTGGTCCTGCTGGGCGCGGCGCAGCCCGGGCAGGGTCAGGTACTCCCCCTCCAGGCCGACCCCCGAAGCGAAGTGACGCTTCTCGTAGAACTCCCGGTAGTTCGGCAGGTAGGTCTTGGGCGCGACGCCCAGCACCTCACCGTCCTTGACCACCACCGCGCAGTTGAAGAGTCGGTTCCGGTGTCGGATCGGGGCACCGAAGACCAGGACGGGGGTGAGCCCTTCGGAGTCGGCCGCGATCCGTCGGATCTGGGCATGCACCGTCTCCAACAACGCGTCCTGCAACAGCAGGTCGTCGATCGCGTAGCCGGTCAGCGCGAGCTCCGGGAAGACCGCGACCGCCACCCCGCGGGCGTGGGCCTGCCGGGCAGCGGCGACGATCCTGCTGGCGTTGGTCACCGGGTCGGCGATCGCCACCGGAAGGGTGACGGCAGCAACCCGGGCGAAGCCATGGGCGTAGAGCGAGTCGAAAGCAGTGTTCTCGGCCACGCACCGAGCCTAGTGGGCGCCGACCTCGCTGCGGGCACCGGACGCGCGGCTGCTGCTGGCCCGCTTCATGGCCCAGAGCAACCCGAAGGCGAAGCCCGCCGCCACCGCCTCAAGGATGATCAGCGCGATCGCGAACCCTCCGGGGTTGCCGTCCACGACCAGGCTCCACAGTCGGCCCGCCAACAGCCCGCCGCAGACCAGGCCCAGCATCCACAGTGCCACCGGCTTGAGCGAGTCGCGGAAGAGCCCGGCAATGCTGATCGCGGAGAAGGCCACGTGCATGCCGCCGTAGTTGGCGATGAACTCGTTCTGCGAGTGCGCGTTCAGCTCCAGCCAGCCCGCGTTGTGGGCGGCATTCGGGTTGAAGATCGCATTCACCGCGATGTAGCCGAAGAGCAGCGCCGAGATCACCAGCACCACCGTCACGGTGAGCCGACCCAGCGGGCCCAGGTCGCGGACCGATCCTCCGCCGACCGGGATTTCAGGCGACGACATCCACGTCCTCCTTCTTCCACGACGCCTGCTTGCGCATCTCGGGGGTGACCTTGATGGTGCCGACGTGCACCGGCGCTCCCTCCTCGGGGGTCCAGCCGGGCGGACCGAAGACATAGCCGAGCTTCTCGCGCAGTGTGCCCGCCTGCTTCACGTCGCGGGCGATGGCGACGTACTCGTGGGTCTGCAGCTTCACCATGTTGTAGGTGTTCACCGGCTTGGTGAGCCCGTACAGCGGCCGGTTGATCTCCTCCTGGAAGGAGCCGAACATGCGGTCCCAGATGATGAAGATGCCCGCGTAGTTGCGGTCCAGGTAGAGCGCATCGCTCCCGTGGTGGACCCGGTGGTGGCTCGGGGTGTTCATGATGAACTCGACCGGCCGCCACATCTTGTGGACTCGCTCGGTGTGCACCACGAACTGGAAGACCAGGTTGACGCCGTAGGCGGTGAAGATCATTGCCGGGTGGAATCCGAGGAACGCCAGCCCCAGCCACAGCAGGTAGTGCAGCGAACCGTTCCACTTCTGGCGCAGCGCAGTGGAGAAGTTGAAGTACTCACTCGAGTGGTGCACCTGGTGGGTGGCCCACACCAGACGCACCCGGTGGCTGATCCGGTGGGCCCAGTAGTAGACGAAGTCGACGACCACGATGGCCACCACCCAGCCCCACCAACTGTTCGCCGGGATCTGCCAGGGCGAGATGGCGTAGAGAGCGATGTAGGCGCCGAAGAAGACCAGCTTCAACAGACCCGAGAAGAGGAGGGACACGAGTCCCATCGACATCGAGGTGACGGCGTCCTTGCGGAAGTAGGAGCCGATCGCGTGCTGCGACTCCCCCGAAGGCAGCTTCTTGCTGGCCTCGGACTCGGGCTCCTTCTCCTCCAACAACCACGAGGCGAGCGCCTCGAGAGTGATCAGGGCGAAAAAGAACGGAATGGCCAGGACTGTCGGTTGCTTCACCCCGTCAGGCAGGGAGTTCCAGAAATCAGCGAGCATGGGAAGAACTCTATGTGACCACATGGTCACATGCAAGCGGATTCGTGGGCTTGCTCACATTTCTTCACCCACGACGAGTGGGGCACCCGTCCTGCGGATGCCCCACTCGTACGTCGGTACGTCGGTGCGGCGCTCAGCGCCGCTTGACCTGCACCACCTGCTTGACAGAGCTGGACGTCACGCTGGCCGAGCCGAGCCAGCGGACGGTGAGGGTGGCCTTGCCCGTGGCCTTGGCGGGAACCTTCACAACGACCGTTCCGGCGCCGCCCTTCACCCGCACCTGCTGGATCCGGCCCCAGGCATTCACCCGGACCGTGCCGGCGACCGGCACCCCGGCCACACTCGGCGTCACCTTGATCCGCAGCGTGACCTTCTTGCCCGGGCGGGCGGTGCGTGGAGCGCTCACCCGGACCCGGGACCCCGCCTTCCGCACCTGGACCGAGGTGGCGGCGTGCACCTCACCGGCGCCGGGAGCTGCCAGCACCAGGGAGACGCGGTGGGTGCCCACCGGCAGGCTCCTGGCCGGGACCTTCACGCTCGCCCGACCCGCTGTCACCGGTGCGCTGTACACCTTCCCGGCCACCTGGGCCCGCACGGTGCCGGCGTCGGCTCCGGCCACCCGGACCGGGACCGAGGTGGCTCGACCGAACTCGACCTTCACCGCAGTCGCGCTCAATCGCGGCGCCACCACCGGCGCGGACGCCACGGTGACGGGCACGTCGACCACGCGCTGCCACGGTGTCGACTGGACCAGGGCCACGGTGGCCCGACCCGGTGCCACGTCGCCCGGCACCGTGAAGGTGACCTGCTGACCGGCGGCGGTGCGCTTCACCGTGGGCTCCCCCAACACCCGGGCGCCGATCTGGACCCGGTCGAAGGTGGGAGCCGTGCCCACGTTGCCGCTGAGCAGCACGGTGGCCTCAGCCCCGGCCACCACCGGAGCGGTGACCTCGGCCTTCGGGAGCCGCTGGACGGTGTACTCCACCGAGGCCAGCGAGGTGTTCTCGAACTGGTCGACCACGTGGAAGGAGCCGCGGTGGCCGTTCTCGTAGTGCTCGGGGGCCGAGCCGCCGTCCAGGTGGATCTCCCCCCGGTCGCCGGTGTCCATGAAGCCGTTGAGCTCCACCCCGGTGGCCGAGCCGGACCGGATCGCGACCAGGAACTTGGGTTCCAGGCCGGTGGCCCGCAGCTCGAACTTCTGCTCCGACCCCACCGAGAGAACGGTGCCGGGCAGGCCCAGGCTGTTGGCCGGGAAGATCTGCACGGTGCCGGCCGCGTGGGCGGGGGCGGCCAGCAGGGCGATCGAGGCGGTACCGGTGGCGAGGGCCGCAGCGGCTCCCAGCAACCGGGAACGCATTGCTCGACAACGTCGCGGGCTCATCGGGTGACCTTCACGTCAGCGGTGGCCTTGCCACCCGAGACGGTGGCCGAGCCGGCCCAGGTCGCGGTCACCTTGACGGTGCCGGGCTTCTGGTTCTTCTTCACCGTCAGCTTCACCACGGCCACGCCCTTCTTCACCACTGCGCTCTTCTTGGTGGCCCCCACCTGGATGGTGACCTTCCCGTTGACCGCGGCGGCGGCCAGGCCGGGCGCGGTGACCCGAACGGTGGCGGTGACGGCCTTGCCCCGCTTCACCTTCTTGGTCGCGGTGACCTTGACGCTGCCCTTGGCCTTGGCCACGGTGACCCGCAGGGTCCCGTTGCTGTTGGTGAACCCTTCGGCACCGGTGAAGGCCAGCGCGACGGTGCGGGTGCCGGGCTGCAGGCTGGCCGCCGGCAGCACGATCCTGGCCGAGCCGTTGCTGACC
Organism: Janibacter sp. FSL W8-0316; assembly: GCF_038004165.1. NCBI lineage: Bacteria > Bacillati > Actinomycetota > Actinomycetes > Micrococcales > Intrasporangiaceae > Janibacter > Janibacter sp. FSL W8-0316. The sequence goes on from NZ_JBBOQX010000001.1 coordinate 556,510, forward strand.
GGAGCGGTGATCGTCCGGGAGCCGACCACGGCCCGCAGGGTGCCGTTCGCCTGGGGTGCGACCCGCACGGTGACGGTCGCCGCCTTGCCGTAGACCACCGAGGTGGCTGGGGCACTGAGGGAGGTGACCGCCGGAGCGGCCTTCTCCACCTCGAGGACGAACTTCTCCTGCGACCCGAGCACCCGGTCGGACTGGACCACGAAGTCGAAACGTCCCTCGGCGGTCGGGGTGCCGCTCAGGGACCCGTCGGCGCTCAGGGTGACACCGGCCGGCAGCTCACCGGAGACCAGGCTGTAGCGGGCAGCCGGTGCCCGGTCGCCGGCCCGCGACGTGGGAGCGACCGATGCCTTCAGCTCCGCACCGGCGGTGGCCAGCGGCAGTTCCTCGGTGGTGAACCGGGGCCGGTCGGCCATCAGGAAGACCGACCCCTTGTTGGTACCGCCCAGCACGGTGCCGGCGCTGGGGTCGGCGGCCACCCGGATCACGTAGGTGAGCGGGTCGGGCCCCTCCAGGGCGGTGCCGCGGTTGTTCGGGTTGGCGGTGTCGACGGCCCACACCTTGTTGAGCTTGGTGTCGGCCACCAGCAGCTTGCCGGTGCTCGGGTCCACGGTGATGCCGTTGGGTGCCGAGCCCGAGTTGAGGGTGCTGGTCACGACATTGCCGCCCGGAGAGGTGGGCGTACGAGTGGGGTCGATCTGCCACACCGAGGTGTCCTTGGTCGAGGAGAACCACACCTTGTTGGCCTCCTCGTCGATGGTCAACCCCGAGACGTAGACGTCACGGCTGCTCATCACCAGGCTGGCGGCGTTGTTCGCCCGCAGGTCGAACTTGCGCAGGTAGGTGGTCGGGTTGTCGGTCATCAGGCTGGTGTCCACCACGTAGAGCAGCCCGCGGCGCTGGTCGATCGCCAGGTCCGAGGGGGTCGCGTCGGCGTTGATGGCCAACGTGCTGGGGGTGGCGCCGAGCGCGCCGTCGTAGACATGCAGCTTGCCGCCGTAGAAGTCGGCCACGTAGACGGTGTGGCTCTGCTCGTCGACCGCCAGGGCCCGCAGCGAGCCGGTGTTGACGTTGCCGGGCACCTCCACCGTGGTGACCTTGTTCCGGTCGGCGCCGGTGCCGCGGGTGTCGACCACCGCCACCTTCTTGCCACCCGAGACGTAGAGCTTGCCGGTGGTGGAGTCCACCGCGATGCCGGTGGCGTAGTCGGGCAGACCGGTGATGGTCTCGACCGGCTCACCGGTGGTGGTGTCGTAGACGTCCACCAGACCGTCGCGGTACTGCAGCACGTAGCCCCGGTGTGCGGTCGCATCCACCACGGTCTTGCCCGAGGAGGCGTTGACCGCATTGACCAGGTCGTAGCCGTAGGGTGCGCCCGGCTTGCGCACCGAGGGGGTCACCCTCACGGTGAATCGCTTGGTGGCGGCCGCGGCACCGGTGGTCTGCACCGTGAAGGAGTGCGACGCGGCGTTCTGCGGGGTGCCGGTGATGGTGCCGTCCGCGGCCAGGACCAGGCCGCTGGGCAGGCGACCCCGGCTGGCAGCAGGCCCGCGACGCTCGCCGGATCTTCACCGAGGCCCGTCGCACCGGCACCGCGTGGGTGACCGGCACCGAGGCGCACCCGTGGAGTGGTGCTCTGCCCAAGCGGCTCCACCATGAGGCCCGGGGTGCTGGGTACCGGCTGTGGCTCCCTCCAGGTGGTGAGGGCACCTGGATCGCGATCAACGAGCGATACGTGAGGCGGTGGCAGGCCTCCTGGCAGCCGGTGATCCCGGGGCGGCGTGGCCTGAATCCCCGCGGCATCGTCCGTGCCTCCTTCAGCATCCCCGGCGCCGGTCGCATCACCGTGCTGGCCAGCCACTACCTGCCCCGCAGGATGCACGACGCCCGGGCCGCGAACCGGCGCCTCACCCGGGCCCTGGCCACCGACGCCCGACGGTTCGCCAAGGGCACCCGGCTCGTGTTCTTCGGCGGTGACGTCAACACCCGCTCGCACAGCCCCTTCCCGAAGACGGCGCTCCAGCCCTGCTGGGCCCGGCCACCTGGCGTCGACGTCATCGCCAACTGGCGCCACGACACCCGCGTCCGCCTCCGCAGCGCCCGGGTACTGCCCCTGCGGCTGCACTCCGACCACCGCGCCATCACCGCCACCTACTCGATCCGCACCATCCGCACAACGAAGGGACGACCCCGATGAAGATCCTCCGCCGCTTCCTCGCCCGCGACGCTGTCCGCCGGGCCATCCGCACCTGGCTCATCACCACCCTCGGCCTCCTGGTCCCCGGCCTGCTGGGCTGGCTCCACGCCCTCACCGCCTGGGCCGACGGCCAGGGCTCCACCCCTTTCCCCGATGCGCACGGGCTTGCCTACCTGGCGGTGTCGGCCAGCGTGGCCGGGGTCGTGGCCGTGCTCAACCTGCTGTGGAATGCCGTTGAGGACCGGGCAGGTCGAGGCCTGCTCCGGGACGTGCACCCTCCCAAGGGCGAATGACCCTTCTCGCGCATTGTTCTGCCCCTCACCCGTCCGGGTGAGGGGCAGAACGCGTCACTGCTCGCCGCGCTCATTCGCGCAGCGCCAGGCCTCGCCTCGGCACGACCTCTCAGTCGCCGGCGTAGGTGACGCGCACGCCAGGGACGGTCTGCATCACCAGCCAAGCGATGGAACGCCAGTACCCGTCGGGCATGGTCGGGTTTCCGATTGGCAGGGTCAGGGTCGCCTTGGTGGAGTCCTTCAACTGCCGGGTGAGCTCGCCAACAGTGGATGTCTGCTGGTCCCACAGAAGCATCATGGCGACGGTGACGCCTGCAGGAACTGGGTAGTTGTTCTTACCCTTCACACGCTCCCAGTTCTCGATGGTCTGCGAGGAGACGTTGTGAAATCGGGCCATCTCGGCGCGCGAGAAACCCAACTGTTCGCGCATGGTGCGGAACTCGGCGGCGGTCATCGGGGCGTCGGTGGCGATGGGGGTCATACCTGCAAGGATCGGGGGGGCCTGGTCTACGGGGTCGGGCATGGGGGTCTCCTCAGCTCTCACGGCATTATGGACCCTCCACACTCCCCCTAGGCCCCCGCCTCGGTGGGGGCCTTCTCTGGCTACCCGAGGTGCTTGCCGGCCGGCGCGACCAGCCACCATCAGCCCAGGTGGAACTGTCCAGCGAAAGTTTGCCGTCAGACTCGCGTCATCCGTCACATTGCTTCCCGTCTCATCAGGGTGAGAGCCGCTCGGGCTTGCTCCGACCCCCGTCAGCAACCGAAACGATGAGGCACAAGATGAGACTCCCAAGATCCCGTAGGCTTCCCAGAGCGCTCGGTGTGTTCGCAGGGGTATCCGCCCTCCTGCTTGCCGGGCTGGCGACCGCAACTCCGGCGCAGGCAGGCGACGTTCCCCCTGCGCCCGTCACCGAGTTCCGTGCACCAGTGTGTGCCGGCACCACCAGCCAGGACCCGAAACAGGTCAACCCTGGAGACCACCACGGCGAGACGGACCTGACCCGAGTTTTCGGTGCACGTCTGGTGTCGTACAACAAGGGCAACGTGGTCCCCCTCTACGACACCTTCGGTGGTGCCGATGGTGCGTACCCCGCCCTCTGTGGCACGTACTACGACCCCGAGACACAAGGCCCCAAGTCCGTGTGGATGTTCTGCACTGACGTTCGGTCGAAGGTGTGCGGCGATCTTGGCCCCGGAGGCACCCTCAGCGAGGGTGCGACCCCGAAGGGCGAGATGAGTGATCTGCCCAAGAACTCGCGCTTGGACAAGACCCAGGAGCGGATCATCGGTTGGCTCCTGCAGAACGGTCACCCCTACGATCGTTCTCCCGGCGAGCCCGCAACAACCCGAGCAGACCAGACCAGTAGCGCAAATCGGTTCGCACTGCAGAACCTCATCTGGTGCGTGTCCGACCCGGACCTCACGAACGCGACCTTCCAGGCCATGTGTTCTAGGAACCTCCCGCAGACCGAGATGGACCGGATCCTGTCCATGACGGCAGAGACCGCGGTGGTGAACCTCTTGCTGACTTCTTCCGGTGATGTCGTCGTGGGCACCCCGCGCGAGATCACCCTGAACACCAATGTCTACAACCAGCCCATCACCCTGAACGCCACCGGTACCGCTGCAGGGTCGTTGACAGTCTGCGGTGGACCGGCCGCCCTGAACGGCAACCAGCTCACCGTCAGCGGGACGGACCCGACCCAGAACACGACGGTGAAGCTGTGCCTCACGCCGTCCAAGGCTGGCTCCTATGGCTTGGAGGCCACCGCAGCAGCAGTTTCGTCCGACCATCTGCAGTGGGCCCAGAGCGGGTCGGACTGCCAGGTCTTCGCACGGTTCCGCCACGACGCCGGGGCGCCGGTCTCCGCGCGTATCGGCTTCACCATCAAGCAGGGCCTCGACAACAGCACCAAGAGCCAGCCGAAACTGACGACGAAGGCGTCCCACAAGGTCGCTCGTCCTGGCGCCAAACTGCACGACACCGTGAAGCTCACCGGCTTCAAGGCCGGTCACGGCTCGCGGGGTACCGCCACTCTGTTCGGTCCCCTTACCAAGGTCACCAGCAAGTCCTGCACCCCGGCGAACAAGGTCGCAAGCGTCAGCTTCACCCCTCGCAACGGCAGCGTGCGCACCTCCAAGATCAAGGTCACACGACCCGGGTATTACACGTGGGTGGCATCGACGTCTGCTGACTCGAAGAACAAGGCGGCCAGCCACAAGTGCGGCCTCGCAGTTGAGACCACTCTTGTCCGTAAGAAGCAGTACAACATCTCGAAGGTCGACACCGGCTTCAGCGGAGTTGCCGCGTCCGACCAGACACTGGCACGGATGCGTCCCAACACTGTCTCCATGCCGGCTACCCAGCTCAACGCCACCCTGACTGGCTCGGGTCACCGCAAGGGTCGGATGCTCATCCCCGGCGACGTTCAGACCGTGGGCCAACTCAACGCCTCGGCAGCGATCGGCGACAAGGTCGGAACCACCGTTCTGGCTGGACATGTCTCCGATGCGAAGGATCGTCCCGGGGCCATGTGGAGCCTCAAGAAGGCCCGCAAGGGCCAGGTGATCACCGTTGACGCCAACGGTAAGAAGGTCAAGTACCGCGTGACCAAGGTGGAACGCTTCTCGCGAGCTGGGAAGCTCCCGGCCCGGCTCTTCAACACCGCCGGCCAGCACCGCCTCGTCCTCATCTCCTGCGCCGACAAGGTGACCAAGGACGGTCGTTGGCACTACACCAACAACCTCGTCGTCACCGCCGTGCCGGTGAAGTAGAGGTCGTATACACGCTAGGCCCCCTTCCCCCGAGCGGGAGGGGGGCCTTCGTGCAGTCTGAGGTGTACTCCGTATCACCACGTCAAGGTTCTGCGCACGTTGACGTTGAGCACGTTCGGGTTGACGTGGCTGAGCCACTCCGGCTTGTCGGGGTGGTCGTCCATCCGGATCTTCGACACGAACGTCTCGTAGCCGCCGATGATCACCATGATCAACAGGTTGGCGATCATCACCACGTCCACCATGGCCAGCACCAGCATCATGATCTGGGCTTCGTTCATGGCGTTGAAGTGCGTGACCAGGTGCCACAGTTCCTTGCCGAACTGGGCCACGTAGACACCCTGGGCGATGATCAGGCCCAGATACAGCGGCGCTTGCAGCCAGCGCGAGACGAAGATCGTGTGGCCGAGGATGTCGGCAAAGGTCGAGGTGGGGCTGGTCTGCTGCGGCGAGGTCACGGGAGGGAAATTTACCCTGCCTTGACGGGCATCAGTTCAGGATGCGCATGTTTTCCGGCAGGGCTCCCCCGGCGAGCACCTCAGCAGCCAGATCGGCCAGCGCCGTCAGGGCCACCCGCTGCGGGTTCGGACCGTAGGAGACCCGCGCGACGCCCAGCTCTGCCTGCCGGGCCAGCGGCACCGACCCGGGCACCGCAATGGTGCTGAGCCGCTGCGGACCGTAGGCCTCCACCAGAGTGGCGATCTGCTCCTCCCCCAGCTTGCCGGGCACGAAGACGACCGGTGCCCCGGCCGCCAGGTAGGCCCGGCCCCGTTCCACCGCGTCGTCCAGGATGGCCGAGGGACTCCGGTCACCGGCCCGCAGGAAGGTGTCGGTCCGGGCGTTGAGCACGAAGCTGGGCACTCCGGCCTCCCGGGCCGCGGCCATGATCGCGGCCACCTGCTCGGCTGCCTGGTCGAGCGGCTTCATCTGGTCCTCGATGTTGGCCCCGACGATGCCCAGCTCGATCGCTGCCCGCACGGTGCCAGCCGCGTCGCCGTAGCCGCCCTCCAGGTCGGCAGTGACCGGCAGGTGGGTGGCCGCCACGATCCGACGACACATGTCGAGCATCTCCGCCAGCGGGATCACCTCTCCGTCGGGCCAGCCCAGGGTGGCCGCGATGGAGTGGCTGGCAGTGGCCAGGGCAGCGGTTCCGGGGACCTCGGTGACCACCTTGGCGCTGATCGCGTCCCAGACGTTGACCACCGTGAGCAGCTCGGGTGCCCGGTGCAGGGCCAGGAGGTCGGCCGCGCGCTGTTCGACGGTGCCGAGCGGCTGATCGGTGCTTTCGGGGCTGTTGCTGGGGGTCGTCTCCATACCCCCAGTGGAGCACACCGATACGAATCCGGGCCACCTGCTTACGCGGGAAGGAAACCCGAAAAATCCCTCACTACGAAACCGGGCCAGCCTCTTACGCAACGGGGAAAACGGTTGACCAAGGGGTTACTTGCCGCCGATTCGGAGTGCAGTGTTCTACCCATGAGTCGACGGATCGCGTCGGCGGCAGTGGCGGTGGTCATCACCGGCCTGCTCGCCGGTTTCGCGCCGGCGGCCAACGCTGCGGGGGTAGCGTCCGGGGGGACGAACATCACGGTTGCGAAGGCTGCTGGCCACAAGATGACGGGGAAGACCGTGGTTGCCAAGAAGGCTGCCCGGTCCAACAACAACAGCAGGGCCGCTGCCTACGAGGCAGCGATCGTGAAGCAGACCAACGCCTACCGGCTCCGCAAGGGCTGCAAGGCGCTGAAGGTGGACAAGCACCTGAAGCTGGCTGCTCGTCGGCACAGCGACCTGATGGTCAAGCGCGGCGAGCTCTCGCACCGCCTCAAGGGCGAGGCCAAGCTCTCGACCCGCATCGTCAAGGCCGGTTACAAGCCCTGGCGCGTGGTGGCCGAGAACCTGGCCATGGGCTTCGAGACCCCGCGGGCCAACATGGACGCCTGGATCGCCAGCCCCGGCCACAAGGCCAACCTGGACGACTGCCGACTGCGCCACATCGGCGTCTCCGTGCGCTTCGGCGGCGGCATCGCCTGGGTCACCCAGGACTTCGGCGTCCAGCGCTGAGACCGCCCACCGGAACCGGTGGCGACCAGCACCTGCTCTGCGGCAGGTGCGGCCGCCACCGGTTCCGACATTTTCGGGGCCCGACGGCACGGGCCGGCGCTGGGACGTCAGCCCAGCAGGGCCACCGCTGCCAGAGCGATCAGCCAGGAAGCGAAGCTGCCCACCAGGAAGTACTCGGTGACGGCATGGATGCCGGGACCACGCGAGGAGTCCCGGGCCGCCTGCAGTTCGGGAAAACGGAGCAACCCCTTGGCCGCCACCACGATGCCGGCGGCGGTGAACTGGCCGGTCAGCCCCAGCCCCAGGATGAAGACCCGTTCCATCGGGCCCAGCAGCCGCCCGCCCTTCAAGGAGTGCGCGGGGCCCTCCAACAGTCGCACCCGCTGGACCTCCTGGGAGCCCGTACCTCGATTCGGGCTGAGGGTGCCGGTGGCCCGCAGCACCAGCCTCACCACCACATTGCCCGTGGAGAGCTGGACCAGGAACGCACCGACCACGAGCAGCAGCCGGTCGACGCTGTCCAGGTGCCACACCGCCCCGCCACCGGCCTGCACCCATCGGCCCAGCAGCCCGTCTCCGGTGCCCGCCCAGGGGGCCAGCACCAGGGCCAGGGCCAGCCAGCACATCAGCCATCCCAATGGCCACCAGGCCGCACCGGCCGCCCGGGGGGTGCGGGGAGCACGAGCGGCCCGGCGGGCGCCACCACCGAAGCCGATCGGGACCAGCCGGCCCCAGCCGAGGACCACCAGGACCAGTACCGCCAGTGCGACCAGGTCGCGCGGCGAGGTCAGTCCGGCGGCCAGCCCCAGGCCGACCACCCCGGCCGCGCCGATCACCTCGGGGAGCCAACGCATCGGACGGGCCGAGAAGACCAGGTCGGTGATCCCGACTCCGATCAGCAGCAGTGCCACCCAGCTCACGGCGTCATCCCCTCCTGGTCAGCGGTGTCCTGTTCACTCCCGATCCGTTCACTCCCGAACCGTTCACTCCCGATCCGGGTCAGCTGGGCCGTCATCTCGAGCAGCGTCCCGATGCCCTGGTTCCTGATCCGTTGCGAGACCGCCGAGCCCGAGATCGAGAGCCGCTCGGCGATCGCGCGCTGACTCTCGCCGGCCACCAGCCCCCGCACGATGGCCAGGTCCCGCGCCGACAGGTGGGCGGTCAGTTCGTCGCGCCCGACGAGGGCTGAATTCACGGCCATGGCCACAGCAGACCACGCACCCCCGCCACAACTGCCGGGACCACCAGAACTGCCGGGACCTGCCGCCACGGCCAGCCGGTCCCGACGATGTCGGCTGCGCGCGCGGCGCTGTTCGGCGGCCACCTGCTCCAGCGCCTCCCGAGCGGCCCACCAGCCCGGTCCGTCCTCGGTCAGGTCCACCGGCTGGCCCGGCTCTTCCGATCGAGCAGAGGGATCGGAGGGAGCAGAGGGATCGGCTGGAACCGCGAGGGCGTGCACCTCGCCGACCCCGATGCCGTGCCGCACGTCGAACCGCGGACGCAGCTGGATCCGTAGCCACCAGACCAGGCCCAGGGCCTGCCCCAGGGTCTGGCAGTGCCCCTGGTACTCGTCTCCCACGGTGATCCGCAGGTCGGAGCCGAAGCGTTCGTTGGCCGCGGCCAGGGTCTCGCTGAGTACCTGGTGCAGCAGGACCCGGTCAGCGGCAGCCCGGGAGGCCACCACATCACCGATCACCACAAATGAAGCATTCGTCTTCATTTTACTCACCTGAAGAAGATAGCTTCACGATTCACCGGATGTCCAGCATCAGCCCCAGAAGACCCGTTCCACCACCGCGTGGGCGTGCCGCGTGGTGCGCAGGTAGTCGTTGAGCAGCTTGTCGCTCTCCCCGGCCTCGTAGCCCAGCACCATCGAGACCGCCGCCCGTTCCCGGGTCGCGGTGGGCAACTGGTCGCTGGAACGCCCCCGGACCAGGGTCGAGGCATTGCGGACCCGGGAGACGAACCGCCAGGCCTCGCACAACACATCGGCGTACTCGGCCTCCAGCAGTCCGGCCTCCTTGGCCGCGGCCAGCGCATCCAGGGTGCTGGTGGTGCGCAACGCCGGTACCGCACCGGCGTGCTGCATCTGCAGCAACTGCACGGTCCACTCCACGTCGGCCAGTCCCCCACGCCCGAGCTTGAGATGGGTGTTCGGGTCGGCTCCTCGCGGCAGTCGCTCGTCCTCGACGCGTGCCTTGATCCGACGCACCTCGATCACCGCGTCCTCGTCGATGCCGCCGGCCGGGAACCGCAGCGGGTCGATCAGTTCGTGGAACCGGTCCCGCAACTCCTGGTCGCCGACCACCGCATCGGCCCGCAGCAGGGCCTGGAACTCCCAGGTCTGCGACCACTTCGCGTAGTAGGCGGCGTAGGACTCCAGGGTGCGCACCAGCGGTCCCTGCTTGCCCTCGGGCCGCAGATCGGCATCGACCTCCAACGGCGGGTCCGTGGCGGGCAGGGCCAACACCCGGCGCAGCTCGTTGACCACCGCAATGGCGTACTTGGAGGCCCGATGCGGGTCCGCTCCCGGGATCGGGTCGTGGACGAACATCACGTCGGCATCCGAGCCGTAGGAGAGCTCGAAGCCGCCGTACCGGCCCATCGCCACCACCGCCATCCGGGTGGGCGGCTCCGGGTAGCCCTTGCTGGCCGCGACCGACGCCATCACGACTTGCAGGGTGGCCTCCAGGGTGGCGTCGGTGAGCCGGCTCAATCCCTGCCCCACACCGGCCACGTCGTTGACCCCGAAGAGTTCGCCGGCGGCGATCCGGAAGAGCTCACGGCGGCGCACCCCCCGGATCGCTCGGACGGCGTCGGCCAACTGCTGGTGTCGACCACCGGTGGCGAGCATCTCGCTGGTGAGCGTCTCGCTGGCCAACGGGGTGAGGTCCTCGCCGAGCAACTGCACGCCGCGGGGTTCCCGCTCCAGCAGGTCGGTGGCATACCGCGAGGTGCCGAGCAGGGTGGCCAGCCGCTGGGCGACCTCCCCCTCGTCGCGCAGCGTGCGCAGGTACCAGTGGGTGCGGCCCAGCGAGTCGCTGATCCGGCGGAACCCCCACAGTCCGGCGTCCGGGTCCGGGGTGTCGGCGAACCACTCCAGCATCGCGGGAAGCAGGGTGCGTTGGATCGTGGCGGTGCGCGAGACCCCGGAGGTGAGCGCCTCCAGGTGGCGCAACGCGGCAGTGGGGTCGGAGTACCCCAGGGCGGCCATCCGCGCCTCGGCCGCGGCCGGGGAGAGCCTCGCTTCCTGGCCGGGCAACGCGGCCACGGCGGCCAGCAGCGGGCGGTAGAAGAGCTTCTCGTGGAGGCGACGCACCTCGCGCCGGTGCCCCCGCCAGGCGTCCTCCAACCCGGCCACCGGGTCCTTCAGGAACCCCATGGACCGGCCCAGCGCCCGCAGCGCGGCCTCGTCGTCGGGCACCACATGGGTGCGCCGCAACTGCACCAGTTGCATCCACCTACTCGGCTGTTGGGATGAGCGGCTTCGGCGCCGACGGCGTCTACCTCCCGCGCCCCGGCCTCGCCGCCGATGTTCACTACACCGACGAGGAGCTCGAGATCGAGCTCTACCGCGTGAGTGCTACGGGCTCCCCTGTCGATCTCGCCGAGCGGTGGGTGCAGGGTCCGAACGCCGACGATAGGACCCTTGAGCTCCTCGGCCTGCAGCCGGCCGAGTACGTCATGCCCGGGGACAGCCTCTCCACGAGCCTCGGCGATGCAGACCTGGCCGAACTGATCCGGCGGGTCTCGGGCTGATCGGCGGAGGCATGAGTCGGCCAGAGTTCTGGTCGGCGCCTCCGCCATGCGTGCTTCCAAGCGCCCCGACCCGGTGCCCGAGAGCCGGTCGGGGCGCTTCTTTGCGCCCTCGTTGATCGCCCCGGACCCCTTCGCGGACCTAGGTGACCGCGGGGCCGACCTGTGTCCCGCCCGAACTGAGGAGGGAACGCATGTCCAGCTCACCCCACCACGCTCGACGCGGCTCAACCCACCGAGCAGTCGTGGCCACCCTCGCCGTGGTCCTGGCGTCCGCACTGTGCCTGGCCGCCGCCTCGCCGGCGGACGCGGCCGAGCCCGTCGAGGACATGGGCTGCCGGATGCTCATCTGGGCCTCCGACAGCGTCTTCGACACCTCCTACGCCCACGACGGCATGCGGCACACCTTCCGCGGCTGCCTGGTCAAGCGCGGCTGGTCGACGAACTCCTACCGCGCCCTCAAGGAGAGGCAGTGGCGGCTGAACAACCACCTGGCCAGCTCGGAGTGCCGGGTCGGCGACTACCACCTGTCCGGCGTCAGGCGGACCACCTACAAGGGCATCCGCGTTGTCGTCTTCAAGTACCGCTTCGACTACCTGGTGCCCTGCTGAGCAACCCCGCACGAAGCTCGAGCCGGATCCGAACAAGTTCGGCCGAAGTGATCGCTGCCGGACCCCAATCGGACCTAGGTGACTGCGGGACGAATCCGAACGTCTCGCAGTCACCAAGGAGGAAGTCATGTCCACCACCGTCACCTTCGCCGGCAACCTGGCCGAGGCTCCCGAGCTGCTCTACACCCGCGAGAACAAGCCGTTCGTCAGCTGCCGGGTCTTGGTCAACCGGCGCGTGCAGAACGACGAGGGGGAGTGGGTCAACGACGAGCCCACCGCCCACAACGTCAAGATCTTCGGCACCGCCGCCACCCACGTACACGACAGCTGCGGATCCGGTGACCCGATCTTCGTCCACGGCCTCGAGCGCACCGAGAGCTGGCCGGACAAGGAGACCGGCGAGAAGCGCACCAAGGACGTCGTGGTCGTCGACAACCGCTTCGGCGAAGTCGGCGTCTCGCTCAAGTACGTCTCCGCGCGCATCGAGCGCGCCACCCGCCCGGCCCAGGCCAGCTGACCGCGCGGAGGTTTCCATGGATCTCGTCGTACAGTCCCCGGACGAGCTGCTCGCCGCAGTGCCGCACGTCCTCGGCTTCAAGCCTGAGGAGTCGATCGTCCTCGTCCCCTTCCGGCCCGGGCTCCCCATCACCCGCGTCGACCTGCCGAAGACGGCCGCCGACCGCGAGGAAGTGTGGGACGCCATCAGCGGCCCCTACGGCCGCCACGCCCGACCCGGCTCGCGCCTGGCGATCCTCTGCTTCACTGACGACCGCCGCAGCGCCGAGCTGGCCAGCCAGCACCTGTCCAACCGCCTCGAGACCGTGGGCATCACCACCCACATCCGGCTATGGGCCGACGGCGAGCGGTGGCGTGAGTTCAATACCGGCTCCACCGGCCTGCAGAACCCGGCGACCGCTGAGCGGATCGCGGCCGCGACCGTGCTGACCGGCGCCGCCCAGCCAGCCGCCAGCAGGGCCTCCCTGGCTGCGTCCATGGTCGGCGACCGTGAGCCGATCGCCCAGCTGATCCCCGCGGCCCGGGCCGCGGCCGCGGACAGCACTCCCGCCCTGGAGCGGGACTGGGCCCTGGACCGCCTCGAGCAGTTCCACACCGACGGCAACCGGCTCTCCGACGTCGACGGCGCACGGATGCTCGTCGCCCTGGAGTCGATCGGTACCCGCGACGCGGTCTGGGAGGACATGAGCCGGGAGAACCACACCTCCCACATGGCCCTCTGGAACGACCTCACCCGCCGCGCCCCCGACGAGGTCCGCGCAGCGCCGGCCTCCATGCTCGGCTTCGCCAGTTGGCTGCACGGCGACGGTGCCAAGGCCTGGTGCGCACTCGACCAGGTGCCCGCCGACCGGCCCTACTCCATGGCCGCCGTCGTCGCCTCCGCCCTGCAGAACGGCATCCACCCCCGCGAGTGGGATCGATACCAGACCCAGATGCGCGATCTCGCCGGCGAGCTCGACGAGTCCTACGTGCCCAAGCCTCCCGGCCAGCAGCGCGACATCCCGGGCACGCCGCCCGTCACCGACCGCCCGGCCCCGGGCCGCTGAGAAGGGACACCGCGATGAACTACGACGACACCGACCCGATCGACGACGTCCAGCCCAGCGCCACCGAGCGCCAGCTGCGCCGCCTGGTGGTGCCAGAGCCCGCGGCCTACGCCCCTGACAAGCGCCTCGACATCATCCACGCCCCCGACCTCGACCTGCTGTGGGGAGGCCAGGCATGAGCGCCGACGTCGACGACGCTGACCGGCTCGCCCGCGTCACCCTCAGTCGGACCATCGAGCCTGGAGATCTCCGCGTCACCGGCCTGGTCGGCGAGCTCGGCGCCGGCAAGGTCCTGGACTACCTCGAGGCCGCCGGCGAGGTGGAGAACCACTGGGGCTTCGGCATCGCCCAGGAGCTCGGCCGCGTCGACCCCGCCCAGGTCCTCGAGCAGGCCGCCGCCCGAGGCATCCGCTTCATCGTCCCCGGCGACACCGAGTGGCCCACCCAGCTCGGCGCACTCCGCAACACCGGCGCGCTCCACGACCGCGGCGGCGAACCCGTCGGCCTGTGGGTCCGCGGAGTCCATGACCTGCGCCAGTTCGCCTGCAACGCCGTGGCGGTGGTCGGCTCACGATCCGCCACCAGCTACGGCACCGAGCAGGCAACCGAGCTGAGCCGCGACCTCGCAGCCATGGGCCACACCGTCGTCAGCGGCCTCGCCTACGGCGTCGACCAGGCGGCCCACCGCGGCGCCCTCGTCGCCGGCGGCCCGACCATCGCCGTCCTGCCCGGCGGCGTCGACCGGCCCTACCCGGCCGCACACGCCCAGCTGCTCGAGGCGATCGCCGAACGCGGCCTGGTCGTCTCGGAGGCACCTCCGGGAGCCGGCCCCACCCGAACCCGCTTCCTGGCCCGGAACAGGATCGTCGCCGGCCTCGCCGAAGGAACCGTGGTCGTCGAGGGCGCCGTGCGCAGCGGCGCGATCAACACTGCCCACTGGACCACCAACCTGCACCGACCCCTCATGGGCGTCCCTGGTCCCGTGAGCAGCGTGGCCTCCACCGGCGTGAACCAGCTGATCCGTCTCGGCCAGGCCAGCATGGTCACCAACGCCCAGGACGTCATCACCGATGTCATGACCCACGCTGCCAGGTCAGTAGCTGGTGGCGCTGAGCAGCTCGACGAGTCCTTCGTCCCGGGCCCGGTGCGCTCCACGCAGCGCGCGGTTCCCAGCCCGGCCGCCGGGGTTTCCGCGCCCCTCCGATGAAGCCTCAACTGGCGCCTGTGGATAACCCGATTTGGGTCTGAACGCACACCTACTCTGCTGAGAGTTCCTAGGTCTCGTCGGCGCCGCCGACCCGACCGCACCTCGGGAGGAAGACACCATGAACAACCCACCGCGGAACACGCCGCGAGACGAACCGACACCCCACGAGTCCAGCGACCGCCCTGCCCCATGGGTCCTGGACCTCGGCCTCGAGGTCGCATCGGGCCGCCGTCCCTGGTTGCAGCCCCTCGCGGGCGCTGCGCTCCTATTCGGCACGCCGTTCCTGATCAAGATGATCGGCGGGGCCGACCTGGCGGCCGCCGAGAAGGCGCCCGAGCTGGCCGCGTTCATCGATCAGCTGACCGGTTTCGTGACGGCGTTCTCGTGGGTGCTGGCGGGAATCTCCCTCGTCCTCGGGGTCGGCTACTGGTTCATCTGCCGCCACGCCTACGCCGCCTGGTGCTCGCTGCCCGAGGAGGAACGTGAGGAGCTGGCGCGGCAGCGCGTAGAGGCGCTGAGCCGGGCACTGGCCAGGCTCGGAGGTATCGACCCAGCAGGGCTCCCGATCACGTCTGAGGATCTGGAGCAGCTGGGAGACCGCCACCGCCTCCTCCTCGAGGACCTCCGTGTGCGATCCAGCCAGACAGCCACGCAGATCTGCGCCGGAGCTCGAGCACGGACCGACGACCTGGTGATGGCCGGCCGGCTCCACCGCGCCCTGTCCAAGGACACCATCGTCCGGCCCCCGCACGCCGCGAGCAGCGCCACGGACCCGCGCGTGCTCGCACTTGTCGAGCTCGACACGGAGATCCAGGCAGAGGCCGCGGCGATCGGGGAGTCCCTGGACACCGGTCACTGCAACTGCGACCAGGACACCCACGAGCGCCTCATCCGCGCCGGCGACCTTGCCCACGCTCGCCTCCACGGCATCGACCCGGAGGACCCGAGGGCGCAGAGCGCCGCCCGGCCGCGATCGCGCTGGATCTCCCGCGTGATCTGGACGGGCGTTGCCCTCGCCATCGCCGCACTGCCGATCGGGATGTTGACAGCGATTCCCTCGGTGACGATCAGCGCACTCGGCCTGACTCTCACTGGCGCCGGGTTCCTCGTTGAGAACCGCCGCGTCGGCGGCCGAGCTGCGACCCCGGGCGACCGGCTGCGCAGTCGCCTGTTCGTCATCACCTGGCTCCTGGTCGTGGCCTGCGCCGCAGCAGCGCTTCTGGCGTAGCCGACCACCTGAAACCCAACCGAACCGACAAGGGAGGAACCTCCGATGATCACCCTGACCACCGAGCCGCCGGCCGTGTGCGTCGACTGGATGTGGACCGTGAGCGTCGAGCGCGTCCTGGACGCCGCACCCGACCTGCTCACCTGGGCCGACGCACCTCGCACCGAGTGAGCCGACGATGCGCAGCGCCCACACCGAACGGTCGATGCTGGACCGGCTGAACGTCCGCTACTCGAGCCGCGTCACGAACGGCGGATGGAGCGGGTCCAAGTACCTGCGAGCTGAGCATGTGCCCGCCGGGCTGCGGCTGCAGCGCCACCGCATCTGCGACTTCGTGGCGACCTCGATGCACTCGACACCCTGGGCCCGGGAGCAGCCGATGGCCTTCCCGCCCGTGTTCCACGGACACGAGGTCAAGGTGTCGCGGTCCGACTGGCTCGCCGAGCTGCGCGACCCGTCGAAAGCCGCCGCCTTCCAGCCCCACATGCACTACTGGTGGCTCGTCGCGGCCGCGCGGGACATCGTGCGCGATGACCTGCCCGTGGGGTGGGGACTGCTGATCCCCCACGGCCCTCGCACCCTGCGAGTGGTTGTCCCCGCGGTCCTCAACCCCGATCCGGAGCCCATGCCGCACACCCTGCAGGGAGCCCTGCTGCGTGCCGTGGCCACCACCGAGGCCCGCCTGGCCCACGACGACCTGGACGCACGGAGAGGCGTCAGCTGATGGCGGTCCGGGCGGTGTGCGACTGCGGCTGGTCTCGCCTGTACAAGACCAGGGAGAAGGCGGCGGCCGCCGCCACTGACCACGCCTGTGCCGCCGGCGTACGCCGCGCGACCCGCAAGCACCGCTGCGCCCGCTGCGGCCTGGAGGCGGTCTACGAGAACGCCGGCGCAACCGAGGCCCGCTACTGGTTCTCCCGCCACTCGTGCCGCAAGCAGGAAGAGGCGATGCTCCGCGCCGCCCTGGCCGAGGAGCGCGCCGCCGCGGTCGACCGGACACCGAAGCCGTGCCACCACAAGCAGGCGAACCACCAGCACGGAACCCGCGCCTGCTACGTCCTCGACCGCTGCCGGTGCACGCCGTGCGCGACGGCCAACACCGCCTCAGAAAACGAACGCAATCGGTTGAAGGCCTATGGCCGCTACCACCGCTACGTCGACGCCTACCCGCTGCGCCTCCACGTCCAGGAGCTGCGCGAGGCCGGGATGGGCCTCAAGACGATCGCCGAACGCTCGGGCGTGGCCCACGGCGCGCTGTGGAAGCTGATGTAC
Source organism: Janibacter sp. FSL W8-0316 (assembly GCF_038004165.1). Classification (NCBI taxonomy): domain Bacteria; kingdom Bacillati; phylum Actinomycetota; class Actinomycetes; order Micrococcales; family Intrasporangiaceae; genus Janibacter; species Janibacter sp. FSL W8-0316. The sequence goes on from NZ_JBBOQX010000001.1 coordinate 573,469, forward strand.
GGCAAACGCCAGCCTGACGGCTCACAGACGCCCTCGCGGCGGGTCCTGCGTCAGACCGCAGAGAAGCTCTACGCCCTGGACCCGGCCTGGTCGACGCAGCTGCGTTTGGCTGGCGGAGCGGTGCTCGACCAGGAGCGCTCGGCCGCGGTGTCGCGGCGGCTGCAGGCGCTCGTCGCGCTTGGATGGTCGATGTCCGAGATCGGACGTCGGCTCGGGCTGCGGCATGCCGCGAACGTGATCCCGATCGTCCGTGGGGAACGGCGGATGACCGTCGCAACCGCTCGCAAGGCCAACGCTCTGTTCGAGGAGCTGTGCATGACGCTGCCGCCGGCCGACACCGTGCCGCAACGCGTCACCGCGACCCGGTCGCGTCGGTACGCGAAGGAACAGGGCTGGGTGCCGCCACTCGCGCTCGAGGACCTAGACGACGAGCTCGGCGTCGCGTGACCGCCTCAGTCTCCGGGGCCGGTCCAGTTCGGGTCGACCGGCCCCGGGATCAGGTTCTCGGTCCGCAGCCAGTCCATCTTGACGACCGGCCTGAGCGCTGCGTCGTCGTGCCAGACCACAAGGGCTTCCCAGCGTCGCCCCTCGCGCTTCCAGTCGAGGATCAGCCCACGCGACGGCTTGAGCCGGCCCGTGTTCCGGATCAGCACGAACCGCACATCGCCGTACGGTCGCCAGGCGTCGTTCTTCGGCGGGTTGGCAGACACGGTGCTCACTCCGTGGTGAGCAGCTCTGAGGGGATCCACTCCTCGACCGTGGCCCACCGCCCGGGTCTCAGCTGCGCGACGTAGACGACCCTTCCCTCCCACAGGTGCCCGGTCCGTCGCCACTCCAGCAGCAGACCCGGCCGCGGACGCGCCGCATCGACGGGAACGGAGACCCAGCAGTGCCGCCCCGGGTGCTCGGCACCAGCTGGAGCCGCCGGCGGCCGCGAGTCGACCTGGGCGTCCTGGTCGACGCGCACGCGATCCTTCAACGGGATCCCCGCCCCGCGTCCGTAACCACCGCCCGCCATGACTCCTAGGGTAGAACACGTGTTCGAGGGCGCGGCGGTCGACGCCGACCCGGAACGGACGCGCGTGTCGGCTCGTTGCCGTAGTTTCTGGCCATGGACAGTCAGGGCCGTGCGTCGATCCGGTTCACGCTGAACGGCCAGCGCTACGAGCTGGCGCGTGAGGACGTCGAGGCCCGGCTGACCGACGTACCTCCCGACGTGATCCGCAAGCACGCGGTGAGGATCAACGACACGTGGTACCCGGCCATCCAGGCCTTCGAGGTCGCCACAGGGGTTCCGCGGTCTGAGTTCATCTCCCACACCGCCCGACGGCACCTGGCCGCGCTGGGGTTCGAGGTCGCCGGCAACGTCGAATCACGCACGACAGCACCACCCCTGCGCGGCGCGGCGGCCGCGTGGACTGCGCCCCGCCCTACTGCCGCCCCAGTCGAGGTCGGAGGGGAGTGGCACACCGAGGCCAACGTCCAGGCCGCCCTGGTCACGGCCTTGGCGGGCGAGGGATGGCGCATCCTCTCGGTGGCCAACACCGCGACCAAGGAGCACGGCATCGACGTGATCGCCGCCCGCGACGGCCGCACCGCCGGGGTGGAGGTCAAGGGATTCCCCAGCCGCAACTACGCCGACCCGGCCCGTGCCGGCGAGGCCAAGCGCACCAGCCCGAGCACCCAGGCCGGCCACTGGTACTCCCAAGCCGTGCTGGCCGCCATGCGCCTGCGGAGCAAGGAGCCGGAGTGGGACAGCGTGATCGCCCTGCCCGACTTCCCCCGCTACCGCGACCTGCACGCCGAAACGGCCGGGTCGCTCGCCGCGGCGAAGATCGAGGTCTGGTGGGTCGACGAGACCGGCACGGTGCACCGCCCTTGACGGCCTCGAGGTGGTATCGCCGCCCGGCCGGAGACGGCCTGGTGCTCCGGAAGGTCCCGCGCCTGGCCAGCTGGAACAAGGCCACCGACCCTGACCAAGTCCGGCTCCGCGAGTACCTCGAGGACACCGCCGAGTTGCTGGCGCCCCACCTGGTGGCCAGCGGCCCCTGGGTGCTGTCGCTCGAGGTCGGCCTACCCAGGGGACGCGACCTCGCTGACATGGCCGACCTGGACAACTACGCCTTCCCGCTGGCCACCCGGCTCCGCAACGAGGACCTCGTGGCGGTGTGGTGCACCAAGCGGCACGCCGACACCTCGCGGGTCCTCGTCGCCCCGGCGGCCGAGACGGCAGGTCCACGCGATACCTACACGGTCCGCACCACCGCCTCGGCCTCGACGGCGGCGTACAAGGCGCAGGTCCGTGCCGCGGTCCTCGACGCCGCGGCGATCCCCGCCGGCGCCGTGCAGCTGCAGCTGTCCTTCGTCGTCGGTCGGCAGCGCAATTGGCTGACCCTGTGGAAGCCCACGATCGATGCTCTCGACCCACTGCTGGGCCGCACCCGCGAGGACCGCGACTGGCATCCCCAGGACGGGCGGATCACCGACCTCGGCCTGCACGTCCTGGTCGATCCCTCACTTGGCCACGACGTGCTGGTCAGCATCGCCGCGGCTCCAGCCGCCCCCGGAACGGAAGATCCCGCATGACGCTCACCTTCGCCTCGATCATCGCCAGCGCGGGCCTCGACTCGGCCGCGGCCCTGGTCATCCGGCACGCCTACGTGCGCGAGCACGAGGACGGGACCGTAGGCCTTCACGGCGACTCCTCGGACGAGGAGATCTTGGCCTACACGAGCGTCCAGGTGGCCAACCCCCGGATCTTCCCGGCGCAGCCTCCAGGCGTCTGGATCGTGTTCCGCCCCGAGGGCGGAGACCGCGCCCGGTTGTGGTCGGTCCTGGTGAACCATGGTGAGACGCAGAACGACGGCCTACGTCGCACCTTCCACCTCGAGCACTCGGAGCTGATGAGTGACCTGCGGAACCGGCTCGTCATCGGGTGGCGCTCCCCGCGGACGTGGCGGATCCACGCGACCACCGCGGCCGCGTACCCGGTGATGGAGATCGCCGACGCCGAGCCGGTGAGGTTCCCCGGATTCGACGCGCTCACGCTGGACTACCCCCAGCTGCAGGCCGTCATCCGCGAGCACCGCTACGCCGCCTGGCGCACCGCCCTCTCGTCCGTGATCGGGGTCTACCTCATCACCGACACCCGCGACGGTCGTCACTACGTGGGCAAAGCCGACGGCGCCGAGAACATCCTGCAGCGCTGGGCCGCGTATGCGACCAACGGTCACGGCGGCAACGTCGAGCTCCGCAACCTGAATCCGTCCAGCTTCCGGCTGTCGGTGCTGAGGGTTTTCGATCCCGCGACCCCGACTCGCGAGATCGACGCCGCCGAGAGTCACTACAAGTACGCGCTCGACTCCCGCCGACACGGCCTCAATCGCAACTGATACAGCGACTTGCGTCGGCCGTCTCCGGCAGAGTGCCCTCGTGCCACTGACGGCGCAGCATGCCTCGACCGGCGTGCTCGACGCAACCGTTGATCCGCTCGGCGAAGGGGTGCCCTGGGAGGCGATCCACCGGGCGCGGCCTCGCGCGCCCCTGACCTGCCGCGAGTGCGGGCATGGGCTTCACGCCAAGGTCTCGCCCAAGGGCCTGCGGTTCTTCGCCCACGACCGTGCCGCGCCGACCTGCTCCCTGGTGGGCGAGACGATGGCCCACCGGCTGCTCAAACTGCAGCTGGCCTCAGCCATTCGCGATACCGGCTGGTACGCCGAGCTCGAGGTCGCCGGGGACGGCTGGCGGGCCGACGTGCTCGCGACCAGCCCCGACGGCGCCCGGCGGATGGCTTGGGAGGCTCAGCTGGCGCAGATCACCGTCGACGAGCTGCGCGAGCGCACCGCTCGGATGGAGGCTTCCGGCGTGCCGGTGTGCTGGGTCACCGACCGCGAGCGGCCGTGGATCGGAGCGGTCCCCGCCATCCGGCTGTCCCTGGCCGACGAGTCCGGGCCGCCTGTGGCTGTGGATGCCAAGGTCGTCGACGGGACCGGGGTATTCCGCGAGGCGTGGTGTCCGCGCCGGCGCTGCGAGAACGACGGCGGTGCCCCCGGTCCTTGTCCGGGGCACGGCTGGTGGCGCCCGGTTGAGCCGGACGTGGACCTCAGCGTGTTCGTCGCCGGCGTGCTGGCGGGCACGATCAGAGCGCACCGGACCCCTAGGTACAGCAGGTTCTTCCTGGAGTCCGCACGGATCGTGTGGACCACCCGGCCTCACGTGATCACCGAGCGCGCCCCAGCTGGAAGCCAGCGAGCGCCGCCGTGAACACGACGACCTGGCGACCGCGGAGCACGAGCGCCACCTGGCCGCGATCGCGGCCAAGCTCGCCCGCCAGCAGGCACTCACGCCGCCGGCCGTCGAGCTCGTCGGCCGAGAGGCGCGCGGCTACGTCGGCGTGCGAGACGCGACGCCAGAGTGGGCGATGGGCGTGCCCCTGTTCGTCCACGACATGCCGCAGGGCGTGATCAGCCCGGTGCTCAGCAGGATCTCGACCGAGGTGCGTGCGCGGCTCATGGGCCTGCCCCTGTTCGTCGCCACTGAGGCGGAGCGGCGGGCCCTTGCACGGGCATGCGGCCCCGAGCAGCGGATCGTGCTGCTCGAGGTCGAGATCCCGGACCAGCCGCGCCCGCCGACGGCGATCTACAGGAGGGCCGGGCGGGTGCGGTAGACCTGCACCTGGTCGCGCAGCTCGTTGCTAGCGATCGCCAGCCCCGCGTACGCCGCGGCCGCGGCCGCCAGATTGAACGACGACGCCGGCGTGCAGACGACGTCTGAGGCGCTCAACGACCCCGCCTCCAACCGGTCGGCGAAGGTGTCCGCAGCCGCGGCTGCGTCAGCTGCGTGCTGGGAGATCTCTGACGGAACCGGCTTGCCCGTGCCGGAGACGAAGGCCTCCCAGACGAACAGCTCGGCCTCGCCAGCCAGCCAGGGCTCGGGCCTGGTCGTGCAGCGCAGCCCGGGGATTCCGGAGCCAACCCGCTCGAGCACCCACGCCATCTGCACCAGCCCCGTGGCCAGGGCGCCGCTGCCGGCGCCGGCCGACCAGGGCCTTCGAGCGTCCGTCGACGGTCTCGCCCTGGCGCGCCTGCCCCAGCGTCCTCCAGCCGTCGACGGGGCCGACCGGACTGACAGGGACCATCAGGGGAGCCTCGAACCCGAGCGCCACCGGCACACCGGCGTCGAGCGCCTCGAGGACCGCGAGCGCCGCCCCCTCAGGGTGGCTGCCACCCTCACCGACTGGCCGCCTTCCGGGAAGGTCGAGGGCGCCCCAGGCGAAGTTGGAGCGGACTGAGCCGACGTCGACTGCGACCACGCGTGTCTCCATCAGCGCATCATCCACGACCGACGTGGTCGGTGCTCACGGCCAGGGGCTGAGGTCACTGGGAGAGGTTGACCCGGTAGACGGTGGGGTCGGCGGCCGCGGTGACAGACTCGCGCTCGAACTCGAGGAGCGTCGGATCGGTGAGCGCGTTGGTCACCACGGCCAAGAGCCAGTCGGGATCGGTCCCGGCGCTGCGCAGCTCGTTGCGGGTGAGCAGGATCGAGGGCAGCGAGCTCGAGACGCCCTTGACCTCGAGGTGGCGCGCCTGGCCGTCGCGCTCCGCGGTCAGGTCCCAGCCGCACTTGAGGTGTGCGACGCGGGTGACTGTCCAACCGGCCGCTTCGTAGTGGCGCTGGACCACCGCCTCGGCGGCCAGCTCGACCTTGCGGTTCGTGACTGCATCTCCGAAGCCGGCTCCCCAGGACCCGACGGCGATCGTGCTCGAGGTTTCGCGTGGGTCGCCGGGATGGACTGGGGTCTCGATCGGACCGCTGTACTCGCGAACGAGCACTGGCACCGACCGTGGGTGCGTCCGGTAGCCCAGGCCGCGCTCCGTGAGGACCTTGACCAGGTCAGTGCGGAGCGGGATGAGCCGTTCGCGGGTCTCCTTGCCGATCTTGAGCAGCTCGGCCCACAAGGTCATGATGTTGCCGGGGGAGCGATGCCATTCGTCGTCGTGGGGCGCTGCGGTGTCCCACAGGTAGGCGTGGAGGAGCGTGACGAGTTCTTCCTGCTCCTCGGGGCGGTAGAGCTTGAGCGGCACCCGGGCGCGGCCGAGCTCGTCGGCTCGGCTCAGTCCGGCCCGGATGAGGTCAACGAGGCGGCCGTTGGAGTCGTGCGAGCTCACGGGCGATCGCTCGACGAGCCTTGTGGGTACTCGACGCCGAAGTGGTCTGCGATGAGGCCGGTCGTCTCACAGCCCCAGGTCGAGCGGCGATCCATGGGGTCCGGGTCGTCATCGAGTGAGTCGCAAACGCCCGTGCCGGCACCGCAGTCGCGGTGCAGCGCCAGGAGTTTGCGGGCGAGCGGGTCGTTGATCGTGTTGAGGCGACGCATCGCGTCCACCCACCGAGAGACTGGCGCGGGCGAGTCGTCGACCTCGTGCGCGACGTCCATGTGCCAGGCCGCGCTGGCCTCCTCGTCGTACTCGTAGCGGGTCATCAGCGCATCCCGAAGTACGAGGTGATCCGGTCGACCTGCTTCTGGTCCAGCAGAGCCGGTCGACAGGCCCCGTAGGCGTTGGTCAGGTCGATGACGAGCTGGCGGGTCTGGTCGAGGCTGAGGTCGATGGTGACCGTCTCGCCGTCGGTGCTGGTGACTTTGAGGTCGACGCGCTGGACGTCCTCATCGACGTAGCGGGCATGAGCCCCGATCTTCTTGGCCCTGATGGCCTCACCGCGCTTGAAGAGTCCCACGGGTTAATCGTGGCACGCCGACCCCTTGCGCAGGGGTGGAACGGCTTGTGCCAGCTGGGCTGCTCAGTGGGTCGACCAGCGGAGGCCGAGGATCCGGAGAGCCTCTTGGACGTCTGAGTGCTCAGGGGAGAGCGCGTGGTGCTCGATCGCGTCGAGGGTCCGGCTGATCGCGGGGTCCTCGGCTCGCTCGAAGATGGCCCAGAGGGCGAGGTCGTCACCGTGCCTGGAGGCGAAGGTGACGCCGTCGAGCTCAGTGCTGGCGTGCAGGTAGGTGGCCACAGACTGGGTGAGTGCCCTCGGGCGCCCGTCCTTGAGCGCCGCAGCGTCGAAGTCGTGCAGGTTCAGCATGTGAGCGAGGGCGACGAACTGCGGCCGCAGCGCGGCGATGGACTCGGCCGCCGTGACGGCACAGAAGCGGCCGGTCAGTGTCGCACTCGCCGCTGAACGAGGCTCCAGCCACGAGTAGGAGATCTCGCCGGCCCGCGCGGTCGGATACACCGCCCCGTCTTCGTCGTCCTCCACGATGTCGTCCAGCTCGAGCGCGAGCGTCGGGTCCGGCCTGAAGCCGGCGAGTACCTCGAGCAGGCAGGCCAGAAGCGTGGAGCCGGCATAGATGGTGCGGAAGTTGCCCTGCCGGTCGTCCCAGCGACCGTGGAACCGGCCGTCGGCGCCGGCCCACTCCCAACCCGACCACGCCCAGGGCTCCGGCTTGAAGCCGACCCGCCAGACCTCCTCGGCCGCGTCGACGACGACCAGCTGGGGCGCCTCAGCCACCGGCGACGTCATCCGGCAGCGGCGAACGCGCGCGCGGCTGCCAGGACGCTGGGGCCGACCTGCTCGAGGTCGCCTTCACGCAGCAGCCGTGCCGGCGCGACGTCGTCGAGCCGCGGGTTCATGCCCTGGAACCATGCCTGGACGACCGCGGCCGAGTCCTTGCCGCGCAGCAGTGCTGCGATCCGGTAGGCCATCCGCAGTCGGTTGACCACGTCGGTCGACGGCGTGCGCGCGTCGCCGGCGTCGGCCCACTGCCGCACCGCCCGGGTCTCCTGGACCGAGCCCAGGTAGGCAACCAGCTTGGCGCCGAGCAGGTCACGCAGCCGCTCGACGAGTTCCGGCGTGGCCAGCCGCACCGACTCTTCGTAGGCGCGCAGGTCGCCGCGGGCGATGGTCGACTGAGTGCTCATACCTGCAGTGTGCCACGCGCCGCAGTCGAATCCAATACCTAATCCCGCATCGAATCACACCTTAAATCACACTGCCGATAACATAGATTATGTCAGTTCAGTCGGAGCTGCTCGAGTGGCCCTGCCCCCCACGACCGTCGGCGCCCAGCTCGTGCCGGATGCGCCGCAGGTCCTCCATGAGCGAACCCACGAGCACCCACCGCATCCCCTGCGGTGCACTCGTGTCGAGCGGCTCGGTCAGCGCGGGCTGGGTGTCGTCCAGCGCGTCCGGCGACGTCCGCGGCACGGCCAGGCGCAGCTTCAGCCGGGTGTCGTGCGCGGCCCGCCGCAGCTCCTCGGAGATGCCGACGACCAGGGGTTCCTCCCGGACGCCCTCGTCGTAGTGGTCGACGTAGGCCCGGGTCATCCCCCGCACCTGGGTACCGACCTTGTTGAGCATGTCGAGCGTGTCGCGCAGCGCTTCGAGCTCTCCGCGGTAGCGAGCGGCGCGCGGGTTGAGCAGCAGCGAGTCCTCCGCCGCGTCGATGGCCTCCGTCGCCTTGTCGCGAAGGGGGTGCAGCCGCCGGGCGTCGTGGAGCAGGAGCAGGCGACCAGGTCGCGTCTTGCGGGAGACGAGCGCATCGGCCAGACGTTCGAGGGCTTCTGCCGTCTCCTCCCCCAGCAGATCGAGCGCCGTACGCGCCGGCGCCAGCGCGACCGGAGGGACGAGCAGCAGGTGCACGACGATGCCGATGACAGCACCGATCATCGTCTCGACGATGCGGATCGTGGCGTAGTCCGGTGTCGATGCTCCGAGGGTGAGCACGAGCAGTGCGGTGATCGCGATCTGGATCCCCGATCCGCTCGTCAGCCGCAGCGCCCACGACAGCACGAGTGCCGCGCTCACCGCGAGCAGCACCACCCACGACGATGTCCCGAGCACGACCCCCATGCCGGTCGCCAGGAAGACCCCGGCCACCACGCCGACGCTGCGCTCGACCCCCTTCGTCAGGGACTGGTTGAGACTCGGCTGCACGACGAGCATCGCGGCGATCGCGCCGAAGACCGGCGGCGGACCGTCGGTGATCAGCAGGTCGCAGACGATCCAGGCGACGATGGTCGCCAGGGCGGTCTTGGCGACCTGCAGGAGTGGGTCGCGTGCGGAGGCGCGCACGGCCGCGGTCAGGCGCATGGCCTCACCGTAGGCGGTCGGTGCGGGTCATCCGCGCTTGGCCACGAGCTCGACGAGCGTGCCGGCCGGGTCCAGCACGACGGCATTGCGGTTGTCGTTGCCGGTGTCGTGCGGCTCGGTGTGGCCGACGACGCCTCGGGACGTGAGGTCCCGGTAGGTCGCGTCGACGTCGTCCACCCAGAAGACGAGGTTCATCGCCGGGCTGCCGACCTGTGCCTCGAGACCGTGCACCCGTCGTGCCGCCTCGGCGCTGCTGATCGCGAGGACGAAGCCGTCCGCGGCGAGCTCCACGTGCTCGGGCACGCCCTCGGTCGGTGTGCCGAAGGTTTCCGTGACCCCCAGGCGCCCGACGTAGAACTCGAGCGCCTCGAGGACGTCGCGGGTGAAGACGTTGACGAGGCCCGAGGTGATCACGAGTTCACGCTAGCGCCGCGGCGCGCGCTCAGCGCGTCGTCGGGGCGATGGAGAACTCGTTGCCCTCGGGATCGGCGAGCACGACGTGCCCCTCCTCCGGGAGCTGCCCGACGTCGACATGCGAGGGCCCCGGCACCAGTGCCCGCGCAAGGTCGAGTCCTGTTCTGCCGCAGTCGCGCTCGTGAGATCGACGTGGGCTCTGCCCAAGCCTCGATGCACGTCGGGCCGTCGACGGAAGTGGATGGGGAGGTCCCTCGGGTCGTCCGGGACAACGGACTTTCGGTTGCCTACTCGAGCCCGGCAAGTCCCCCGGGATCGATCTCGAGGTCGTGCAGCACCATCCGGGACCTGATCGCCACGACGCCGTGGTCGGCGCGCAGCCGGTCGACGATCGACTCGAACTCCGCGGCGTCACGACAGGCCAGCCGCAGCTCGTAGTCGTAGTCGCCGGTGAGGCGTGACCCGGCGACGACCTGCGGGATCGCCGCGAGGCTGGCAGCAAACTCTCTGCGGATCGTGGGCTCACGCAACCGCACCTCGCTCACCATGGTCAACGGCCGACCCAGGGCCGCCGCATCGAGCTCGGCACGGTAGCCACGGATCACGCCGGTCGCACGCAGGTGACGCACGCGCTCGGCCACCGAGCTGGCGGACAGGCGCACCTCACGGGAGAGCTCCTGGTAGGTCGCGCGTCCATCATGGACGAGGTGGCTGAGGATCTGTCGGTCGAGGCGGTCGGGCTGGCTCACCGTGACATCATCGCCCATATCTCGATCTCGCCGCGATCATCCCGGCAGGTGGCCCGTGGATGGTCCGATGTCCGTCCCCTCCACGGCCGGCCCCCGACAAGGGTGGTGCCACGTGGAAACCATCGCCCTGCGTCTCATCCTCCCTCCCCTCGTCATCGTGTTCGCGAGCCTCGCGCAAGGTCGCCTCGGTGATCGCCTCGGGGGCCTCGTCGTCGGACTCCCCCTCACCTCCGGCACCTTCCTGTGCCTGCTCCACCTGTCGCACGGCTCCGAGGCGCTTGCCCACGGCGCCGTCGGCCTGCTCGGCGGTCAGGTCGCGGTCGTCGCCATGTGCGTCACCTATGCGATCGCGGCCCCACGCCACTCCCCCGCCGTTGCCCTGGGCGCGGCCCTCGTCGCCTGGGTGGTGGGCGTCGCCATCGCGAGGACGCTCGTGGAGGGAGTCCTCGTCACCGCCTGACTCCATGCACTTGTCGCCCTCGCTGCGCTGGCCGGGTGGCCACGTTCCGACACTGCGGACACGGCCGTCCCCTCCCGGAGTGCACGGCACGATCTCCTCGTCCGGGTCGCCATCCGTTCCGGTCTCGTGATTGCGCTGACCGCGGCCGTCGAGACCCTGGGCTCAAGTCTCGCCGGGACGCTGGCGGCGGCCCCCCTCGTCGCGCTCGCGCTCTCGCCGTCCACCCATGCGCAGCGCGGGGCGCGGGCCGTGCAGGACCTCTTGGGCGGGGTGGTCCGGGGCTCGCTCGGGGCGGCCGCCTTCGGTCTCGTCGTGGCCTGCACCGCAGGCCATCTCGGGGGGCTGGCCCTCCTCGTCGCGACGGCGGTCTGTCTCGCCACGGTCGCGCTCGTTGGTCGCGTCGATAGTCTGCGGCCGTGAGCCAGCCCGTCGAGTCCGTCGCCGTCGTCGGTGCAGGAGCCATGGGGGCCATGTACGAGGCCCACTTCGTCGAAGGGGGTCGTGCACCTCACTCGTCGCCTCGGGCGAGCGGGCCCGACGGCTGCGGCCGACGGCCTGCTCGTCAACGGCACTCCCCTGCCGGCCGGCGTGCTCGACCCCGGCGCCGATCTTCCCAAGCCGGTCGACCTCGTGCTCGTGGTGCTCCTCCGGTAGGTCGCGCTCGAGCGCAGCGCAGGCCTCGTGCGGCCCGCGCGTGACCAGCACACCCGGTCGGAATGAGACCCTCGTGGGGTGAGCGAGCTGCGCGTGCCCCCCGGGCCCGGGATCCCCGCCGGCCTCGTCGTGCCCGCGGGCGAGCTCACCGAGCAGTTCAGCAGGGCCGGCGGACCCGGCGGCCAAGGGGTCAACACGACCGATTCGCGCGTCCAGCTCTCCCTCGACCTCGCCACCACGAGCGCGCTGACCGACCGTCAGCGCGAGCGGGCGGCGCGCCTGTCGACCCGTCTCGTGGGTACCACCCTCACCGTCGACGCGTCGGAGCACCGTGCGCAGCGACGCAACCGCAGTGCTGCACGTGAGCGGATGGCCGCGCTGCTGCGCGAGGCGCTGGCACCTCCTCCCCCGTCTCGTCGGGCCACGAAACCGACCCGAGGGTCGCAACGGCGGCGGCTGGCCGCAAAGACCCGGCGGGGCGAGATCAAGCGTGGCCGGTCCAGGCCCTCGCGTGATGACTGACGTGATGTCATCCATGTTTCGTCCCGGGTGAACTGGTTACGCCGAATTAACCGCCCCCAGTTGCAGGCAGAATTCTCCTCTACTGAAATAGAAATGCATCGCCGAACGGTGAATGCATCTCGATGAGAAGGGTATTGAAGATGCTGTCTGGACCCCTGGCCGAACTCCTGTCGTCCGTCGCCGGCCTGGCGACCGATCTGCTCCACCTGCTGGGCCTCTGACCTCCGAGCTCGCCTCTGCGGCAGGAGCCCCCGAGCCGATCATCGTGGCGCGGGGGCTCCTGCGTGTATCGCCGACGGGCGCTACTCCTCCCCGGTCGCCAGCCCTGGAGGCGCGCATGATCACATTCATTGGTGGAATTCCTCGCGCATCTCACGCCAATCTTTTGACCATTCTTCTTAAGCTGCTGCAATTGTCATATGGCGCGGCCATCCAGGGGCTCGATCGGCGTTCTTGCGACACGCTGCTGACGCCCTCCATTTGACAGCCGGCGTCATCGGCTGTGGTGTGGATCACAGACGAAGCCGCCGCAGCGGTGGCCCGCTCACGAGGAAGGCCAAGGCATGTCCGTCGACACGACCGGACCGGAAGGCACACCAGCGGTCAACGAGGACTCCGAGCTCAAGCAAGGGGTCAGCGGTCGCCTCCTCTACTTCTACGTGCTCGGAGACGTCCTCGGATCTGGCATCTATGTCCTCATCGGCCTCGTCGCCGGCGCGGTGGGCGGCGCCTTCTGGGCCGCCTTCGCCGTCGGAGTCACGGTCGCCACGATCACCGGGCTCGCCTACGCGGAGCTGGTGACGAAGTACCCGCAGGCCGCAGGAGCCGCCCTCTACGTCAACAAGGCCTTCAAGAACAAGACCCTGACCTTCTTCATCACCTTCTGCATGCTGTCCGCGAGCTATGCGGCGGCCGGCTCGCTCGCGACCGGGTTCGCCCAGTACTTCGGCGAGGTGTGGGAGGCGGCTCCGGCGCTCGTCGTCGCCCTGGCCTTCATCGTCGCCCTCGCGATCATCAACTTCATCGGCATCACCGAGTCCGTCGTCGCCAACATGATCATGACCTTCGTCGAGGTCACCGGCCTGATCATCGTGCTCGTCATCGGGGTCGTCGCGACCGCCCAGGGCAAGGTCGAGTTCGGCCGGATCACCGAGTTCTCGACCGACAGCAACCCTGCCCTCGGCCTGCTCGCGGGCGTGGCCCTGGCCTTCTTCGCGATGACGGGCTTCGAAAACGCGGCCAACCTCGCCGAGGAGACACGCAACCCTCGCCGCGACTTCCCCCGAGCGCTCATCGGCGGCATGGCGACCGCCGGTGTCCTCTACGTGCTCATCGCCATCACCGCCGCGGTCACCGTCCCCATCCAGCAGCTCGCCGAGTCCGACGCCGCGCTGCTCGAGGTCGTCAAGACGGGGATCCTGCCGCTCTCCGTCGCCGTGCTGACGATCATCTTCGCGATCATCGCGATGGTGGCGATCACCAACACCTGCCTCGTCTGCCTCGTGACGGAGTCCCGCATCCTCTACGGCATGGCACGCGAGGACGTCGTCCCCGCCCCCTTCGCCAAGGTGAGCAGCCGGCAGGTGCCGTGGCTGGCGATCCTCTTCTCCGTCGTCGTCATCGCCGCGCTGCTCGTCTCCGGAGCCGACCTGGCCCAGCTGGCCAATGTCACGGTCGTCTTCACGCTGCTGATCTACGCCCTCGTCATCGTCTCGGCGGTCAAGCTCGATCGTCATGACCGCACCGACGAGACCTTCAGGGCGCCACGGGTCCTGCTCGCGATCGGTGTCGTCGCCAACTTCCTCATCCTCGGCTACGTCATCTACGACGACCCCGGGTCGCTCCTGTACTGCGCGGCGCTGCTCGGCGTCGGCGTCGTCCTCTTCATCGCCGAGCGGCTGCTCGGCGGCGGCACCCCCACCACCGATCTGGAGAGCTGACATGCACGTGCTCATCGCCACCGACGGCTCCCGGCAGTCCCTACGGGCCGCCCGCCACTTCAAGTCCTTCGCGGACCCGGGCAAGGTCGAGCAGATCCTCGTCCTGGCGGTCACCAGGCCTCTGGCGAGCGTCTCCTTCGTCGACGAGATCTCGGCCGACGCCAAGGCCCCCAGGCAGCTCACGGGGAGCTCCTTCAAGGCGGAGGCGGAGGCAGCGGTCGCGGTCATCGCCGCGGAGTTCGACGACTGGTCGGAGACGACCAGGGTGCGCACCCGGGTGCGCAGCGGCACGCCCTCCTCCGAGATCATCCGAGCGGCCAAGGTGTCGGGCATCGAGCTGATCGTCGTGGCCAGCGGCAGCCGCGGACTGACCGACAAGGTCTTCATCGGCAGCACGGCACAGCGGGTGCAGAGCACCGCTCCCTGCCCGGTGCTCGTCGTCCGCCCGGTCCCCCGACAGCGCCGCCGCACCAAGGCGTGAGTTCGGCTGGGGCACCGGTCGCGACTCGACGCGACCGGTGGCCCAGCCCTCGCTCAGGCCCCGAAGGTCGTCACGAGGACCGACGCGCTCGTCGGGGTCTTCCCCCCGAGCAGGCCGGTGACCCGACCGGACCCGTTGCGCACGGTCAGGTCCGGGCCGAAGGAGTGCTCACCGCCGGGGTCGGCGGCGTAGAAGCGCAGCGTGCTCTTCAGGGTGCGCGCCTTGCCCGAGCGCGCGGCGAAGGTCCCGCTCATGTTGGCCGAGCGACCCGTGCTCGAGACGTAGGCCGACGAGGCGGAGTTGCGCATCGGGGTCGTCGCCGCCAGCTCGCACCCGGCCGGGGCGGAACCCGTCGGGGGCACGGTGACCCCGCTGGCGCAGCGGAAGGACTCGACGTTGACGTAGTTCTGCTGGTTCTTGCCGAAGTCGGCGGTGGTGCCGCGCTTCATCAGCACGGACACCCGGTGGGCGGTGCCCGGGAAGCCGGCGAAGGACCCGTCGTAGATGCCGACGTAGGTGACGGTCGACATCTGGGGCGGCGTCGAGGTGGTCTCGGCGGACACGGCGCTACCGGCCGCGACGGTGGCGGCAGCGATGGCGGACGAGAGGGCGATGGTGCGTCGGGACAGGCGCATGACAGGACTCCTGCGAGGCGAGGTGGGTGTGGCGGATCCGGCGCCCGATCTCACTCTCCCGGGCCCGTCGTCCGGCTGCAGTATGTCCCCCTTCGCGCTCCTGCACCAGAGGGTAGGTTGCGGGCATGGACGACCCCAGCAGCTCGACCCGCATCGCCGTCCTCATCGACTGCGACAACGTCTCCGCCAAGCACACCGCCGCGGTGCTCGAGGAGCTTGCGAAGTACGGCACCCCGACCGTCAAGCGGGCCTACGGCGACTGGACGACCTCGCAGCTCGGCGGGTGGAAGCCTGAGCTGCACCGCAATGCCATCCAGCCGGTCCAGCAATTCGCCTACACCGTCGGCAAGAACTCCACCGACAGCGCGCTCATCATCGACGCGATGGACCTGCTGTGGCAGGGCAATGTCGAGGCCTTCGCGCTCGTCTCGTCCGACTCGGACTTCACCCGGCTGGCGACGCGACTGCGCGAGTCCGGCAAGCGGGTCTACGGACTCGGTCTGCGCAAGACCCCGGAGTCGCTGCGGCGTGCGGTCGACCAGTTCATCTTCCTCGAGCTGCTGCAGGAGCAGGCCCGTGACGACGACTCCGGCCAGGACGAAGGGAGGTCCCCCTCCCCTGCCGAGGACGGCGGCGAGCCCGAGACGACGATCAACCTCCAGTCCGCGCTGACCAAGGCGATCAACGCGACCTCGGGCGACGACGGCTGGAGTGCGCTCGCACTCGTCGGTCAGCACCTCAGCCGGGCGCACGCCGACTTCGACCCACGGACCTTCGGCCACCAGAAGCTCTCCAGCCTCGTCGAGGAGCAGCCCTACCTCGAGACCCGCGCCGAGGGCTCCCAGCGGCAGGTGCGTCTGCGCACCCGCGCCCGCAAGACCGCTCCCGCCAGCCGTTCGGCGAAGAAGGCGACGACCACGAAGACCACCTCGGGCAGGTCGGCGGCGTCCACCGACTGACCGCGAGCTCGCTCGACGAGGCCGCGGTCACGCGGACGTGTACGTGACGCCGCGGCGGGCCTAGGATGACCCGGGTCTGACCCTTCCCAGGAGAACTCATGCGATCTGGCATCCGCCGCCGCGGCGGCGCGACCAGCGCGGCCATCGCGCTGTGTCTGGCCACCGGTCTTGCCGCCTCGTCGGCGTCGGCCGAGCCTGTCGACCCCACGACTCCCGTGACCGAGACGGTCGAGCCGACCACGGCTCCCGCGACCGAGCCCACGGACGACGGGACGGCCGCCGATCCCAGCACGGCCTGGTCGGTGGACGAGAGCTCTCCCGTGGGCGATGCCAACGACACCCCGCTCTCCTCCGGGGACCTTGAGGACCAGATCGCCGAGGCCGACCGCCTGACCGCCGACCTGGTCAAGAACAACAAGGACATCGCCGCTGCGGTGAAGTCGCTGAAGTCCTACTCGACCAAGGCCAACAGCCTGCTGCAGAAGAAGGCCAAGGCCCGCGACGAGTACACCGCCGCGAAGTCGGAGGCGGACACCGCGCAGCGCGAGCTCGACAAGTACCGCAACCGCCTGGCCAAGGGCCGCAAGGACTTGCGCAGCTGGGCCTTCGACACCTACACCCAGGCCGGGGGCTACAGCGACACGATGACGATGATTGGCACGATGACCGACGGCTCGAAGACCTCGGGCGACTCGGCGGGTGACCTGAGCTATCTGACCGACGAGCGCATCCGCACCGTCGACCTGGTCCGCGAGGACACCGTCACCAAGGCGTCGTTGACGAAGAAGAAGGACAAGGCGCTGAAGAAGGCCGCGAGCGCCAAGCGACGTGCCGACCGGGCCAAGGAGCGCGCCGACGCGGTGCTCAAGGAGCGCAAGAGCGAGCTGGAGTCCCTGCGGCGCAAGCACGCCGAGGAGCTCAAGGAGGCCGGCCCGATCGTCAACGCCCTGATCAGCCAGCCCGACGACCGCGCCCAGGGGGCGAGCGACCGCCTCACCTCCGCGCTCAAGGAGCTCGGTCAGGACGTCAGCCAGTTCGAGGGGTCCAAGCCCTGCTCGACCAACATGGGCACGTACCCCAACGGCCAGATCCCCCCGAGCGGGCTGTGCCCGCTGCTCGGCGGGCCCGGCGAGTCGCTGCGCCCCGATGCCGCCGCGGCCTTCAACGCGATGAGCAAGGCCTACCAGCGCGACACCGGCCACCTGCTGTGCATCACCGACAGCTACCGCTCCTACGCCGAGCAGGTCGTCACCAAGCAGCAGCGTGGCGGGTGGGCGGCCACACCGGGCAGGAGCAACCACGGTCTCGGCAAGGCGCTCGACCTGTGTGGTGGCGTCAACTCCTTCGGCCACCCCGCCCATGCGTGGATGCAGCAGAATGCGCCGCTCTACGGGTGGTTCCACCCGTCGTGGGCGGCCGCCGGCGGCTCGCTGCCCGAGCCCTGGCACTGGGAGTACGCCGGCTGATCAGGCCTGGTGCGAGCCGACCTGCTCCTGCGGGGTCTTGACTGGGATGAGCACTGCCAGGCCTGCGATGAGCACGACCGCGATCCCGAGGATCCCCCAGTACTGGGTGTTGTCGTCGCCGGTGATGACGGCACCGAGCCAGATGAAGAGGGCGAAGGCTGCCGGCGACAGGAAGGACACCACGCGCCCGGTCGTCGCGTAGAGGCCGAAGATCTCACCGGAGTGCCCCTCGGGGATGACCCGGGCGAGGAAGCTGCGGGAGGCCGCCTGGGCAGGACCGACGAAGGCGGTCATCGCCAGCCCGAGCGTCCAGAAGACCGTGGCCCCACCGTCGTGGAGCACGAAGATCGCCAGTCCGAGCACGACGAGCGCCACGAGCGAGATGAGGATGACGCGCTTGGGCCCGAGGACGTCGTCGAGGAGGCCGAAGAGCATCGTGGCGACGCCGGCGACGATGTTGGCGGCGGCGCCGAAGATGATCACATCGCCGGCCGACATCCCGAAGGTCCCCGCAGCGAGCACGGCGCCGAAGGCGAAGACTCCCGCGAGGCCGTCGCGGAAGAGTGCCGAGGCGCCGAGGAAGTAGACGGTGTGCGGCGAGCGGGCCCACAGGCGGCGAAGGGAGGCCCACACCAGTCGGTAGGACTCGGCGACCCCGACCCTTGGCGCCTTCTCCCGCGGCTGGTCCTTGAGCACGAAGAAGGTCGGCAGGGTGAAGAGCAGGATCCACAGGCCGCACACGACCATGGAGACCCGGATGTCCAGGCCGTCGGTGTCGGTGACGCCGAAGAGCCCGACCTCGGGCTGGATGAAGACGAAGTACAGCAGGAGCAGCACGAGGATGCCGCCGAGGTAGCCCATCCCCCAGCCGAAGCCGGAGACCCGACCCACGTTGCTCGGTGAGGCGACCTGCTCGATAGAGGCGTTGTAGTTGACGCCCGCGATCTCGGAGATGATCGAGCCGGCGCCCAGCAGGACCAGCCCCAGGACGAGGAAGCTCGGGTCCGGCTGGACGAGGAAGAGCGCGGCCGACACGGCCGCGAGCACCCAGGTCTGCACGCGCAGGTTGCGCACCGTCCGACCGGCCCGGTCGGAGTTCTGCCCCAGGACCGGCGCCAGGAGCGCCACGAGCAGCCCGGACAGGGCGGTCGCGATCGCCAGCGCCGTCGACGTGGTGTTGGTCGGACCGAAGCTCGAGCTGGTCAGGTAGACGGAGAAGACGAACGTCGTGATGACGGTGTTGAAGGGCTGCGAGCCCCAGTCCCACATCGCCCAGCCGAGAATCCGGCCGAAGCCGCCCTGCGGCTCGGCTCGCAGCGCGGTCGTCGGCTCCACGGGGGGTGTCGTCACGTCGGTCACGAGGCGAGGCTAACCGCCCCGAGCGCCTCGATGTGCGCGACACGGTGGGGAGACGCTATCCTGTGGGGTCGCCCCAGGTCGCGCCGCGAGCCGACCGCCAGATCGGGCCCATCCGGAAGGCCCGCCGTGGGCCACGGCGCCGCAACGACGCGAGCAGCCGGAACAGATGATGCTCATTGAGCGTTGTCATGTGACAGGGGCCCGCGCGGCAGGGGCGCGGACATCGCGAGAGACACCAGGAGACTTGCAACATGGCAGAGCGCACGCTGCGCGGAACGCGCATGGTCAGCTTCAGCATGGAGACGACGGACAACGTCGTCCCGAGCGACCGTCAGATCACGACCTACGTCTGTGACGACGGCCACCGCACCGAGCTGCCCTTCTCCGTCGAGGCCGACATCCCCGGCACCTGGGAGTGCCGCTGCGGCAAGCTCGGCAAGCTCCTCGACGGCCCCGAGCCGGAGCTCAAGCCGGCCAAGCACGTCCGCACCCACTGGGACATGCTGCTCGAGCGCCGCTCGATCCCCGAGCTCGAGGAGCTCCTCGAGGAGCGGCTGGACCTCCTGCGCGCCTCCCGTGGCGAGAAGCCGCGCAAGCGCAGCGCCTGAGCCTCGGCTCCCGGCACCACGAAGGGGGCGGCCCACCGATCACGGTGGGCCGCCCCCTTCGTCATGTCGTGCGCACCCCTCAGTCGTCGACGATCTCGCCCTCGACGACGTCGTCATCCCCACCGTCGTGGCGCCGCCGACGACGCACCCGCGCCTCCCCCGGGGCCACCGGCATCCCCGCGGCGAGCAGCCGCCGGGCGATGACGGCCTCGAGCCCGATGCGGGCCACCGGCCGGGTGAAGGGCAGCACGAGCACGAGGCCCAGCACGTCGGAGACGAAACCGGGCAGGGTGAGCAGCGCGCCCCCGAGGAAGACGAGGATCGCGTCGGCGATCTCCCGCGAGGGCATCTCGCCGCTGCGCAGGGCGACCCGCAGGGACTGCCAGGTACGGCGCCCCTCGCGTCGCAGCAGCCACACGCCGAGCGCGGACAGCGCGACGAAGAGCAGGAGCGTCCAGCCGACGCCGATGAGTCGAGCGACGCCGTAGACCGCGAGCACCTCGACGACGAGCCACAGCACCATGGCCAGCGGCACCCACGCCACCCGACGGCGGCGGCGCGGTGCGGGTCCGGGCCCCGTCGGCCCGGACCCGAAGATCACAACCGGTGCCATGTCGGCTCTCGATCGACCAGTCGGCGCAGCTGCTGGCACCGGTGGGCCAGGCCCCAGCGGGTGATCCGGGTCATCGACTCGCGCACGACGTCGCCGTCCATCTTGGAGTCGCCGATCTCTCGCTCGACGAAGGTGATCGGGACCTCGACCACGCGCAGCCCGGCACGCACCGTGCGGACCGTCAGGTCGGTCTGGAAGACGTAGCCGGCGCTCTCGACCTCGTCGAGGCCGATCGTGCGCAGGGTCTCGGCGCGGTAGACGCGGTAGCCGGCGGTCGCGTCATTGACCGGCATGCCCAGGACGAGCTTGATGTACATGTTGCCGGCCATCGAGATGGCCTTGCGGTCTGCGGGCCAGTTGACGATCTTGCCGCCGCGCACGTAGCGCGAGCCGATCACCAGGTCGGCGTCGGCCGCGACGTCGAGCATGTGCGACAGGTGCTCCGGGCGGTGGGAGCCGTCGGCGTCCATCTCGACGATGGCGTCGTAGCCGCGCTCGAGCGCCCACCGGAAGCCGGCGAGGTAGGCGGCACCGAGGCCCTCCTTGCCCTGGCGGTGGATCACCATGACCTGCGGGTCGACTGCGGCCATGTCATCGGCGACCTCGCCGGTGCCGTCGGGAGAGTTGTCGTCGAGGACCACGACATCGGCGGCAGGCACCGACTCGCGGACCCGCTCGACGATGAGCGGCAGGTTGTCGCGCTCGTTGTAGGTCGGGATGAGCACCGCGACCCGCTCGATCGGCGGTCGCTGGGCGTGGGGCTGGTCAGGCACCGGTGGTGGCTTCCTCGGTCTGCTCGGTCGGGCTCGGGTCGGTCCGTGGCTCGCCTCCGACACTACCCGTCGCCCGGTGGCGCAGCCGCCACCCCACCGCGACGAGCAGGCCGAGGCCGCAGGCCCACTCCACCCACGGCCCGAGCCGGTCGGAGAGCGTCAGGCCGCTGCGCAGCACGACGTCGTCGACGGGCTGGGCGGCGGTGAAGAGCTCGGTGGTCGGCGTCGTGCTGCCGTCGGGGTTGACGAACCCGGAGACGCCGACGGTCGACACGTGGGCGACGCTGCGGCCGTGCTCGATGGCCCGGATCCGGGAGATCGCGTACTGCTGCGTGGACTCGGCCGTGTAGCCGAAGGTGGCGTTGTTGGTCTGCACGACGAGGAGGCTGGGGTCCCCCTTCGCCTCCGCGTCCTTGACGGCCGAACGCATCAGACCGTCGTAGGCCACCTCGAAGCAGATCGTCGGCACGGCGGAGAAGTCACCATTGCGGCCGGGGACGGTGAAGGCGGCGTTGCGGTCCCCCTTCGCGAAGCCGACCCGCACGAGGTCGACCTTGGAGCTGAAGAGCCGGTAGAAGTCGCGGTGGGGCACGTACTCGGCGAAGGGGACGGGGTGCTGCTTGACGTAGCGCTCCGGCTCCCCTCCCCCGGGCCGGTAGTACAGCGAGGCATTGGACACCGCCGGTGCCGGCTCGTCGAGGATCGCCCCGACGATGACCGGCACACCGGCCGCCTCGAGAGCCCGCTGCACCTGGGCGCCGGCGTCGGGGTTGCGCAGGGGGTCGATGTCGGAGGAGTTCTCCGGCCAGATGACCAGGTCGAGGTCGTCGTGCCGCTCGGCGAGGCGCTCGGTCCCGACGACGTGGTTGTCGAGGACCTTGCGACGCTCGGCGTTGAAGTCCAGGCCCGCCCGCGGCACGTTGCCCTGGACCAGCCCGACCCGGGCACTCGCGTCCCCGCTCGTCGGCACGGGCACGACGAAGGCGCCGGCCGTGGCCGCGACGGCCAGCCCGAGGGCCACCCACGGCGGGCGACGGGTGACGACGACGAGGACGAGCGGCACCGCGACGAGGGCGACCGCGAGCGTGATGAGCGGCGCTCCCCCGACCGCGGCCCACCGGGCGAAGGGGGTGCCCGCCTGGCTGAAGGCGATGCGGGCCCACGGGAAGCCGCCGTAGGGCAGCGTGCCCCGCACCCATTCCTGGAGCACCCACAGCAGGGGGACGAGCAGCGCGGCCGGCAGTGGGTGCCCGCGGCGCAGCAGGGGCCGCTGCACCGCGGCGAGGACCGCGCCCATCGCGGCGACGTAGAGGGACTCGGTGACGGCCAAGGCCACCCACGGGAAGGTCCCGACGAAGATGCCCGACCAGCTGAGGGTGGGGACGAAGCAGCCGAGCCCCGCGACCAGCCCGAGCAGTGCGCCCACACGCGCGGAGACGTCCCACATGGCGATGCCGGTGATGGCCACCCCGACGATCGCCATGAGGGCGAGGTCGTGGTCAGGGAAGGAGAGCCACAGGCACAGGCCCCCGACGAGGGCCAGGGCCAGACGCACCGGGAGCCGAGAGATCACTCCCACGGCGTCGAGAGCACGACCGTCGTGCGGGTCGAGACGCCACCGCGGTTGCGGACCGTGGCCAGCAGCTCCTCGAGGTCCTGCGGGGTGCCCACCCGCACGCGCAGGAGGTAGTTGGCGTCGCCGGCCACCGAGTAGCACGCGTCGATCTCGGGGATGTCGCGCAGGCGGTCGGGGATGTCGTCGGGCTCGCGGGGGTCGAGAGGCGTCACCGAGACGAAGGCGGTGAGCGGCGTGCCCACGGCGGAGGGGTCGACGACGGCCGCGTAGCCGGTGATGGCCCCCCGCTCCTCGAGGCGTCGCACCCGCTGGTGCACGGCAGAGGTCGACAACCCGATGGCCTTGCCCAGGTCGGTGTAGCTCATGCGTCCGTCCTCGCGCAGGAGGTCGATGATCCGTCGATCCGCCGCTTCCATGGATGAACCATAAGCGAGAGCCGTAGGGTCAGGGCATGTCCGACTCGGCGCCCCGCCTGCTCCTGCTCGACTCCGCCTCCCTGTACTTCCGCGCCTTCTACGGCGTGCCGGCGAGGGCCGAGGCGCCGTCGGGCATCCCGACCAACGCCGTGGCCGGATTCCTCGACATGATCGCCACGCTCATCACCCGCTACCGCCCCACCCACGTCGTGGCGTGCTGGGACGACGACTGGCGGCCGCAGTGGCGGGTCGACGCGATCCCGACCTACAAGGCGCACCGCGTCGCCGACGACCCCGCGGAGGGCGAGGAGGTCCCCGACGAGCTCAGCCCGCAGGTGCCGGTCATCGCCGAGGCCCTGGCCGCCATCGGCATCCCCCGCATCGGTGCCGCCGGCTACGAGGCCGACGACGTCATCGGCACGCTGGCCATGGCCCACCGCGGGCAGATGCCGGTCGACGTCGTCACGGGCGACCGCGACCTCTTCCAGCTCGTCGACGACGCCTCGGGCACCCGGGTCATCTACACCGCCCGGGGTGGGGTGCGCGACCCCGACGTCGTGACCCAGGCCTTCCTCGCGGACAAGTACGCCGTCGCCTCGGGTGACGCCTACGCCGACATGGCCGCGCTGCGCGGCGACACGAGCGACGGGCTGCCGGGAGTCAAGGGCATCGGCGACAAGACCGCGGCCGCGCTCATCGCCGACTTCGGCTCCCTCGCGGGGGTGCGCGAGGCCGTCGCCTCCGGTGACCCCCGGATCAAGGGTGCACGCCGCGCCAACCTCGAGGCCGCGAGCGACTACCTCGACGTCGCCCCGCTCGTGGTCCGGGTGGCGCATGACGTGCCGATCCCCGACGTCGACCTGCGCCTGCCGCCCGACATCGCCGACCCGGCCGCGATGAGCCGGCTCGCCGTCGACCACGGCCTGACCTCCCCCTTCGACCGGATCGCGACTGCCCTGCGGGGCTGAGGCCGAAGGGGAGGTCAGTCCAGCCGGTCGGCGGCGACGACGCCCCGCATCACCTTGTCGACCGCCGTGCGGGCCACGCCGCGCAGGTGCGGCTCGGGCGCGGCGTCGGCCACCTGGTCGAGCAGGTCGACGACCTGCTTGCACCGCCGCACGAAGTCACCTGCGGTGAGGTCCGACCCCGACAGCACCTCGTCGAGCCGGCGCCCGCTGGCCCACCGGTGGACCGTCCAGGCCAGTCCCCCGTCGGGTTCGCCGGTCGCGGGCAGGGCATTGGCCTGCTCGAGGTCCTCGAGCTCGCTCCAGCGGCGAACCATGTCCTGCCACGCGTCGGAGACGTTGTCCGTCGGCATCCTCGGGAAGGGGTCGTGCTCGTCGTGCCGGGGCTCGTGGACGAGCATCGAGACGACGGCCGCCAGCTCGGCGGGGTCGAGGCGCTTCCACGCTCCCCCGCGCAGGCACTCGGCCGCGAGCAGGTCCTTCTCCGTGTAGAGCCGGCGCAGACGGGTGCCGAGGTCGGTGACGCTCTCGCCGTCGTCGCCGAGGTAGCCCATGCGGGTCAGCACGACGCAGATCCGCTCGAAGGTCTGCGCCACGGAGTTGGTCCGGTGCTCGACCTTGCGCTGCAGGGCGGAGGTCTCCCGCTTGAGCTTCCACCAGCGCGCCGCCCAGCGGGCGTGCTCCTCGCGCTCCGGGCACTGGTGGCAGGGGTGCGACTTCAGCTCGCGGCGCAGCTGCTCGAGGCGCTCGTCCTCCCCCTTCGCGCTCTCGACGGCGCGCGCCCGCACGCTCGGGGCGTCCTCGTGGGGCGCCTTGATCCGCAACGTGGCGGCGAGGTCGGAGCGTTGCTTCGCCGACTTCGGGTTGAACCCCCTGGGGACGGCCAGCCGCCCGAGGGGGGTGACCGGACCGTCGAGGTCGGCGGCGGTCAGCCGGCGGATCTGCTGGTGCTCGGTGAGCACGGTCGGTGCCGTCAGCTCGCTCTTGTAGGAGCGTGGCGGGGCGACGACGATCGCGATGCCCGACCGGCGGCCCCCGATGCGGACGATGTCTCCGACGGACAGGGCCTCGAGCGAGACGGCGATCTCGGCGCGACGGTTGGCATTGCGCTTGCGCGAGCCCTCCTTCTCGAGGTCGGAGATGCGCCGCCGCAGCGCGGCGTACTCGCGGAAGTCGCCCATGTGGCAGTGCATGGCCTCGCTGTAGGCCTCGAGCGACTCCTGCTGCTCGCGCACCTTGGTCGCCAGCCCGACGACGGCGCGGTCGGCCTGGAACTGCGCGAAGGAGGTCTCGAGCACCTCCTTGGCCGTCTGGCGGCCCACCTGGGCCACGAGGTTGACGGCCATGTTGTAGGTCGGCCGGAAGCTGGAGCGAAGGGGGTAGGTCCGGGTCGATGCGAGACCGGCCACCGACATCGGGTCCAGCCCGCGTGACCACACGACGAGGGCATGACCCTCGACGTCGATGCCGCGACGGCCGGCGCGTCCGGTGAGCTGCGTGTACTCGGCCGGGGTGATCTCGACGTGCGACTCGCCGTTGAACTTCACCAGCTTCTCCAGGACCACCGTGCGCGCGGGCATGTTGATCCCGAGAGCGAGCGTCTCCGTCGCGAAGACCGCCCGGATGCGCCCTGCCGTGAACAGCTCCTCGACGATCTCGCGGAAGAGCGGGAGCATGCCGGCGTGGTGGGCGGCGAAGCCGCGGGAGATGCCCTCGACGAACTGGTGGTACCCGAGGACGTCGAGGTCCTCCCCCTCGAGGACGGCAGCCCGCTCCTCGACCGTGCGTCGGTTGAGCTCGCCGTCGCGCTCGCTCACCAGACGCACGTCGTTGCCCAGCAGCTGACCGACGGCGCCCTCGCACCCGGCTCGGCTGAAGATGAAGGTGATCGCTGGCAGCAGCCCGTCGCGATCGAGCTCGCGGATGACCTCGGTCCGGGAGGCGGCCCCGCCGAAGCGGCCCCCTCCCCCACCGCGCGGCCCCTGGCCGCCGCGGCCCCGGTCGTTGCGACGCCCGCGTCCGCCGCGACGGTCACGA
Source organism: Janibacter sp. FSL W8-0316 (assembly GCF_038004165.1). Classification (NCBI taxonomy): domain Bacteria; kingdom Bacillati; phylum Actinomycetota; class Actinomycetes; order Micrococcales; family Intrasporangiaceae; genus Janibacter; species Janibacter sp. FSL W8-0316. Next base: position 599,186 of record NZ_JBBOQX010000001.1, read on the forward strand.
CCACCCCGGTGGCCACCGCGGCCACGCTGGTCGTCCTCGCCGTTACCTCGCACGCGGGCGCGGATGGCATCGAGCAGCTCGGGGTTGACCTTCGCCGGGGTCCCGGCGGAGCCGTCGTCGACGAAGAGGTCGTAGACGTCGCGGCCGACCTGCATGTGCTGCCACAGCGGGACCGGGCGCTCCTCGGACACGATGATCTCGGTGCCGCCGCGCACCTCGGCGAGCCAGGCACCGAACTCCTCGGCGTTGCTCACGGTCGCCGAGAGGGAGACGACCTGGACCGAGCGGGGCAGGTGGATGATGACCTCCTCCCACACGGCGCCGCGGAAGCGGTCGGCGAGGTAGTGCACCTCGTCCATGACGACGAAAGCCAGCGTGTCGAGGGTCGAGGAGCCGGCGTAGATCATGTTGCGCAGGACCTCGGTCGTCATGACGACGACCGGGGCCTCGCCGTTGACCGAGACGTCACCGGTGAGCAGGCCGACGCGGTCGTAGCCGTGGCGGGCGGCGAGCTCGTGGTACTTCTGGTTGCTCAGGGCCTTGATCGGCGTCGTGTAGAAGGCCTTCTGCCCCCGCGCGAGGGCCAGGTGCACGGCGAACTCGCCGACGACCGTCTTGCCCGCGCCGGTCGGGGCAGCGACGAGCACGCCGTGTCCCCCTTCGACCGCCTCGCAGGCCTCCCGCTGGAAGGTGTCGAGCTCAAAGCCCAGGCCCTCGACGAAGGGGGTGAGCTCACTGGCTCGGCGACGGCGGGCGGCGGCAAAGCGTTCGGCGGGCGAGGACATGACCCCACGCTATGCCAGCGCGTCAGCGCACGATCGACAGCGCGCCGCGGGCCGCCTCGACGGTGGCCGGCAGGGGTGCGACGCGCTCGCCGTCGGCGTAGCTGACGATCCGCTCGGTCGCGATGCTCACCCGCGCGCCCCGCACGATCTCGACGGCCGGGTGCGTCGTGTGGGTACCGGAGAAGACCTTGGGGAAGACCGACAGGAAGGTCGGGATGGGGATGTCGTGGACGATGACGACGTCGAGCAGACCGTCGTCGACCTCGGCTGCCGGGGCGACCTTCATGCCGCCGCCGAAGGCCCGGCCGTTGGCGATGCACACGAGCATCCCGTCGACCTCGCGCTCGACACCGTCGATCGTCAGGTCGTAGTGGATGGCACCGAAGACCGGGAGCTCACGCAGGATCGCGAGGTTGTACCGCTGCGGCCCCCGGGGCCAGGACATGCGGTTGGCCCGCTCGTTGACCACGGCGTCGAAGCCGCAGGACAGGACGCCGAGGTAGACGCGGACCGGTTCACCGTCGGGGCCGCTCACCCGCCCCAGGTCCATGGTGCGCACCGAGCCCTGCAGGATCCGCTGGACCGAGGCCTCGACGTCCTGCACGGGCAGCCCGAGCTCACGGGCGTTGTCGTTGCCGGTGCCGACCGCCACGATGCCGAGCGGGACGTCGGTGTCGGCGCAGATGTTGGCACCGAGCCCGGCGGCCCCGTCACCGCCGGCGACGGCGAGCAGGTCGATGTCGCCCGTGGCCACGGCTCGGCGTGCCTTGGCCTCGGCCCGCGCGGCGTCGAGGCCGGTGAGATCGACGACCTCACGTCCGCCGGCCTCGAGGAGGTCGGCCACCCGGGTGCCGATCTGCTCCCCGCGGTGCTTGCCGGCGGTGGGGTTGACGAGCAGGCCGATGCGGGCGGCGGTCACACGGGTCATGGACCCGACCCTAGGTCAGCGGCGAGGCCTGGTCGTCCGGGAGGTCCGACCAGTCGGGCTCCTCCCCCCGCTCGACCCTGCGGCGGTCGATGAGCAGGCAGATGCCGAGGGCGGCGAAGTAGAGCACGCACAGCGGGCCGGCGAGCAGGAACATCGTGAAGGGGTCGGGGGTCGGGGTGATGACCGCCGAGGCGATGAAGATGAGCAGGATGGCCATCCGCCAGGACTTCTTGAGGGTGCGGCCGGACAGCACCCCGATCGTGCACAGGCCGACGAGGAAGACCGGCAGCAGCCAGGCCAGGCCGAAGGCGAGGATGAAGCGGGTGATGAAGGTGAAGTAGTCGCTCGCCTGCTGGATGTTGCTCGACTTGTTGTCGTCGGGCGTGAAGCCGAAGAGGATGAGCAGCGCCTTGGGCAGAGTCTGGTAGGCGAAGAAGCAGCCCGCGAGAAAGAGCGGCAGCGCGGTGCCGAAGACGCCGAGGGAGATCCGCTTCTCGCGCTTGGTGAGGCCCGGGAGGATAAAGGCCCAGATCTGCCAGAGCCAGACGGGGCTGGAGAGGATGACGCCGGTGAAGAGCGAGAGCCCGAGCTGGGTCGTGAAGGCCGATGTCGCATTGCCGAAGTTCAGCGTGACGACACTGTCGGGGTTGGACTTCTTGTACTCGGTGAAGGGCAGCGTCAGTTGGTCGTAGATCCCACCGTAGGTCCATGACCCAATGGTCACGGGCTTGTAGATGATCCACCCGATGATCGCCCCGACGACGATCGCGGCGGCGGCAATCATCAGCCGGTTGCGGAACTCGAGGAGGTGCCCCTTGAGCGGCATCCGCCCTTCGGGGTCCTTGGGCGTGCGGAGGCTACGAGCCATGCGGGTGGCGGGCGAAGGGGGTGGGGTCAGTACACCGGGCCGGACTGGTTGTCCGTCCGGGGCTTGGCCTCGTCGATGACGGCGTTGCCGTCAGCGGTCGGAGTGCGGCCGGTGTCCCGGGCCTTCTTGGCCTCCTCGCGCTGCCGGTCCTCTTCCTTCATCTCGTTGACCTCGGACTTGAAGACGCGGGCCGACTTGCCGATGCTGCGGGCGGCATCAGGCAGCTTCTTGAAGCCGAAGAGCAGCAGGATGACGAGGAGGATGAGGATGATTTCCATGGGACCCAGGTTGGGCATGGCAAGACCTTTCGGATGGCGACCAACGGTGTCAGTGTAGGCCTCGCTCCTGTGAGCGGACCGTGCGGCCTCAGTGTGTCCCGTATGCCGCCAGGGACTCTCGAGCGGCCTCTGCGACGGCCGTCCGGGCCACCTCCGGCGCCACGACCTGCGCCGCGCCGCCGAGCCGCAGCACCAGGCGGCGCAGGAAGCCCTCGTTGCTCGTCGGCAGGGTGACGACGAGGTCTTCACCGGACGTTTCACGAGATGTCACCGGGTAGTACTCCGCGACCCAGTGGGCGGACGGCGCCAGGCGGAGGGTGACGGGCAGATCGCCCTCACCGCGCTGGTAGGCGCCCGCGCTCAGGTCGCGACGCACGGCGTCAGCGGGCGGTTCGGAGGGAACGTCGAGCACCTCGACCGACTCGATCCGGTCGGTGCGGAAGAGCCGCACGTCCTGCGCCCGGTGGCACCACCCCTCGAGGTACCAGTGGCCCTCGACCCGGGCCAGGCGCATCGGGTCGACGTCGCGCTCGGTGCGTTCGTCGCGGCTGGGCACGTGATAGGTCAGGTGGACCCGGCGACCGGCAGAGAGCGCGTCCTGCAGGACCGAGCGGGTGCGCCCGGCCTCGGTGTCGTCGTCGACGACCATGACGCGCTCGACCCCGGGGATGGAGCCGGCGACCTCCTCGAGCTTCGCCAGGGCCCGCTCGACGGCACCGGACTCCCCCGCCCCGAGTGCCGACAGGGAGCGCAGCCCGACGATGAGCGAGATCGCCTCGTCGACGCTCAGGCGCAGCGGTCGGGCGATGGTGTCGGCGTTGGTGACGAAGACCCGCCCGCCCTCGTAGCTGACCTCGATGAGCTCGTCGGTCATCGGGCCGTAGCCGCACACGAAGAGCAGGTCGAGGTCCTTCTTCAGCTGGTCCTCGCTGATGCCCAGACCTTCGGCGGCCCTTGAGATCTCGATGCCCTGGCGACCGACGAGCCACGGGACCATGGTGAGCAGCCGCTCGACGCGGCTCGTCGCGGTCTCGACCTTGGGACGGCTCATCGGGCGCTCCCTTCGTGGGCGGTGGCGACGGCTCGCAACCGGCCGATGACCGCCTCGCGCAGCTCGCTCGGCTCCTCGACGACGACGTCGCCGCCGTGGCTGACGACCTCGCTGACGAAGCCGTCGAGGTCGGCACCCGGGACGTCGACCCGGTCCCAGTCGTCGTCGACCCGCACGACCTCCTGGGCGCGACGACGCAGACCGTGACCGGTGCCGACACGCACGCGCAGGCGCGCCGGGACGGTCTCGGAGGGGCTCGGGTCGGTGGCGGCGATCATCCGGACCGGGTCGACGTCGTCCGGCACGGGCACGGTGAGCGCGTCACCCGTGACCGTCACCGACGAGGTGATGCGGCTGAGCCGGAAGACGCGGGCGGCCTCACGGTCGAGGTCGTGCCCGACGAGGTACCAGCGGCCGTGCCAGGCCGTGAGGTACCACGGCTCGACGCGACGGGGCCGGGAGCCGCCCGTGCCAGGACGTGCGTAGTCGAAGCGGACGGCGGTCGACGACAGCACCGCGTCCTTGAGCGGCTCGAAGGCCGGCTCGGTCCCGCCGACCTGCGGCTCCAGGCCGACGAAGGGGTCCTCCCCCACCTCGTCGCCCGCAGCCACCTTGCGCCAGGCGGTCGCGGCGGTGCCGGCCATGGTGGCGTGGGCCCACACGCGGCTGGCCAGCCCGACGACGGCACGCTCGTCGGCGGCCAGCTCCACGGGCGGCAGGGCGTAGTCGCGACGGTCGATGCGGTAGCCCTGCTCGTCCTCGAAGACCCCGATGTCCTCGGTGACCAGCGGGATGCCCATGGCCCGCAGGTCCTCCTTGTCGCGCTCGAACATCCGATCGAAGGCCTCGTCGGACTCGATCGCCCGATAGGCCTCGACCATCTGCCGGATGCGCTGCTTGGGCGCCGGCATGCGCGCGTAGAGCAGGGTCATCGTGAGGTTGAGCAGTCGCTCCGTCTTGGCCGCGGGCGTGTTGGGTGCTGCCACGTCGCTCCCTTCGTCGTCCTGAGGCTAACCTGCCGCACATGATCCACTGGCGCAGCGGCACGGTCCGCGAGATCGGCCGCGCCCGGCGTGGCGCGGTGCGCCTGACCGTCGTGGTCGACGGTGCCGACACACCCGCCCTCGCCCTGCCGGAGCTCGTGGGCACCCCCGAGATCGGCGACACCGTCCTGCTCAACGTCTCCGCGCTGCGTCGTGGGCTGGGCACGGGCGGCCACGCGCTCGTCGTCGCCAATGCGACCCGTCCTCCGGCCGACCCACCGCCGGCCCCCGGCCACATCGTCAAGGCCCGCTACACGCCCCTGCAGCAGATGGTGCTGGCGCTCGAGGAGCAGGAGTCACCGCACCACGAGGCGATGCGCGATCACCCCGCGGTCGCCGCCGGCGACCTCCAGGGGATGCCGGTCGTCGTCGCCGAGCTGCACTCGGCCCTGCCGGCGGTCCTCGCCGGCCTGCGGTCTGCCCGGCCGGGCGCACGCGTGGGCTACGTCATGACGGACACGGCAGCGCTCCCCTTCGCGCAATCCGATCTCGTGGCCGGGCTCGTCGACGCCGGCTGGCTCGACACGACGATCACGGCGGGGCAGGCCTTCGGCGGGGAGCACGAGGCGATCACCGTGCACTCGGCCCTGCTCGCCGCACGGCACGTGCTCGGCTGCGACGTCGCCGTCGTCACGCAGGGCCCCGGCAATGCCGGCTCGTCGACGACATGGGGCTGGTCGGGGCTGGCCACGGGTGACGTGCTCAACGCCGCGCACGTGCTGCGCGGTCGGGCCGTCGTCGTGCCGCGGGTGTCCGCCAGCGACCCGCGCGAGCGTCACCTCGGACTCTCCCACCACACCACGACGGTCCTGTCGCGGGTCCTGCTCGGCAGCGCCGACGTCGTCGTGCCCGACGACGCCACCGCACCGTGGCCGCAGGTGCGGGCCCAGCTCGACGCCGCCGTCGCGGCCTCGAGCGGGACGCCGCGGGTCGTGGCGCTCCCGAGTGCGGGAGTCGGCGACGACCTCGCGACGAGCCCGGTGCCGCTGTCGAGCATGGGCCGGAGCGCGACGCAGGACGTCACCCCCTTCGCCACGGCTGCTCTGGCCGGCCGCCACGCCGCCGCCCTCCTGCCCTAGCCGACTCCGGTCCCCCTCCGGACGACGAGAACCCCGCATTGCCGTAGGGCAATGCAGGGTTCTCGGGTGGAGAAGTGGCGGGTCAGCCGACCTTGACGAGGTCGACGACGAAGATCAGCGTCTCGCCGCCCTTGATCGCGGCGCCGGCGCCGCGGTCGCCGTAGCCCAGGTGCGGCGGGATGACGATCTTGCGACGGCCACCCTCCTTCATGCCGAGCAGGCCGTCGTCCCAGCCCTTGATGACCTGGCCGATACCGGCCGTGAAGGCGAGCGGGGCGCCGCGGTTCCACGAGGCGTCGAACTCCTCGCCCGTGGAGAAGGCGACACCGACGTAGTGCGCCTGGATCGGCGAGCCGGCGGTCACCTCGGCACCGTCACCGACGGTGATGTCCTCGACGACGAGTTCGGTGGGCGCCTCGCCCTCGGGGAAGTCGATCTCGGGCTTGGTCGTGGTGGGGTCGAAGGGCATGTGGGTCTCCTTGTCGTGGGGTGGTGGCGTCTGGAGGGGTCGGTCAGGGTGCGCCGAGGACGTCGATGGTGAAGACGAGGGTCGAGTTGGGCTTGATCGACCCGTCGGGCGTGCCCTCCTCGCCGTAGCCCTGGTCCGGCGGGACCACGATGAGCAGGCGGTCGCCGACCTTGGCGCCCTCGACGGCCTTGTCCCAGCCGGAGATGACGCTCTGCTGGCCGACCGGGAAGGAGAAGGGACCGCGACCGTCCTTGAGCGAGGAGTCGAAGACCTTGCCGTCGTCCCAGGTGACTCCGGTGTAGCTGACGTAGACGGTGTCGCCCTTCTTGACGGTCTTGCCCTTGCCCTCGATGAGGGTCTCGGTGACGAGCTTCTTCGGCTTCGTCGCGCCCTTGGGGATCGTGATGTCGGCCGGCTTGCCCTCGTTGTACTTCACCTGGGGCAGGTCCTTGTCGACGGACTTCTGCTCGCCTTCGGCCTTGTCGGGGAGCTGGCCGCGCACGTCGTAGACGAGGACGAGGTTGTCCTCGCCGTCGACGCCGTACTCGGGCATGCCCTCGTCCCCGAAGAGGTCCTTGGGCGGCATGACGGAGACGCCGCTCGCGCCGACCTTCTGCCCCTGGATCGACTTGACGAGGCCCGGCAGCGCCTCGGCGTTGCCGAGGTCGAGCACGATCGGCGAGCTGGTGTAGGTCTCGGAGCCCTCGATGACCTTGCCGTCCTTGCCGGAGAACATCGCGAGGTCGACCTCGACGTAGGCGTCGTCGGACAGCTCCTTGCCGTCACCCTCCTCGCGCACGTCACGGGTGGTCTCGGAGACGCTGACCGGCTTGTCGGCAAGCGTGATCGAGGGGCCCTTGTTGCCCTTGGCCTCGGTGACCTCGATCGCCTCGACAGCCTTGGAGTCCTCCTCCTTGGGCTCGGCGAGGGTCACACCCGGCGAGGACGAGGCCGAGGACTTCTTGTCGTCCTTGCCGGAGTCCGACGAGTCGTCGGAGTCGCCTCCGCAGGCGCTCAGGGCGAGGACGGCAGCGGCTGATGCCGCGACGGCGGTGGTCAGGCGGGGAGCCTTCGGCACGGTCTACCTCAATGTGTCGGGGACAACGATCTGGCTCACCCTAACCACGGAGTCTGGGTGGAGCCTGACTCAGGGTCCGCTCGGCGTGGGCCGCGAGGAGAGGATCTCGATGAGCTTGTCGACGCGGGCGTCGACCGCTGAGAGGGGGTCCTTGCACAGCACGGTGCGCTGGGCCTCGTCGTTGATCTTCAGGTGCACCCAGTCGACGGTGACGTCGCGGCCGTGCTCGCGGGCGGTGCGCACGAAGTCGCCCCGCAGCTTGGCCCGCGTGGTCTGGGGCGGGGTGTCGACGGCCTCGGCGATGGCCTCGTCGCTCACCACGCGCGCGATGCGACCGGCCCGCTGGAGCAGGTGGTGGACGCCGCGCTGCGGGTTGATGTCGTGGTAGGCGAGGTCGAGCTGCGCCAGCCGAGGGTCGCAGATGTCGAGTCCGTGCTTGGCGGCGTAGGCGTCGAGGAGGCGGTACTTGATGACCCAGTCGATCTCGGTGGCCACGGCGGACAGGTCATCGCCCGCGATGGCGTCGAGGGTGCGCTGCCACAGGTCGAGCACCCGACGGCTCACCGGGTCGTCGACGCCTTCGCGGTCGGCGTACTCGAGGGCCCGGGCGAGGTACTCGCCCTGGATCTCCAGGGCGCTCATGCGTCGGCCGTCGGCGAGCTTGACCGGGGTCCGGCCGGTGCGGTCGAGGCTGATGTCGCGGATCGCGCGGATCGGGTTGTCGAGGGTCATGTCGGGCAGCGCGACGCCGTCCTCGAGCATGCGCAGCACGAGGTGGGCGGAGCCGACCTTGAGCAGCGTCGTCGTCTCGGTCATCGTCGAGTCGCCGACGATCACGTGCATGCGGCGGTAGTGCTCGGCGTCGGCGTGCGGCTCGTCGCGGGTGTTGATGATCGGGCGCGAGCGGGTCGTCGCGGAGGAGACCCCCTCCCAGATGTGGTCGGCGCGCTGGCTGACGGAGAACTGCGTGGTCCGGCCGGTCGACATCAGCTTGCCCGTGCCGGCGACGAGCTGGCGGGTGATGAGGAAGGGCAGCAGGCCGTCGGTCACGGCCGAGAAGTTGGAGGTGCGCTCGACGAGGAAGTTCTCGTGGCAGCCGTAGGAGCTGCCGGCGGAGTCGACGTTGTTCTTGAAGACGTAGATCTCCCCCGCCACCCCGTCCTCCTCGAGGCGCGCCTGGGCGTCGTCGACGAGGTCCTGGACGATGCGCTCCCCCGCCCTGTCGTGGGCGATGAGGGTGGGCAGATCATCGCACTCGGCGGTCGCGTACTCCGGGTGGCTGCCGACGTCGAGGTAGAGCCGGGAGCCGTTGGGCAGGAAGACATTGCTGGAGCGGCCCCAGGTGACGACCTTGCGGAAGAGGTAGCGCGCCACCTCGTCGGGCGTCAGTCGCCGCTGGCCGTCGGAGACGGCCGTGATGCCGAACTCGGTCTCGATCCCGAAGATGCGTCGCTCCACGTCTGCAGGCTAACCGTCGGCGCGAAGGGGGGCGCTCACCCGGCGGAAGCAGCGCCGCGTCGCGGTCCGCTCGAGCACCGCGATCTCGAGGGCGGCGTCGGGCAGGAGGTCTCCCCCTTCGTCACGCAGCGACAGGACGTCGCGGGCCAGGTCGAAGGCATCGTGCAGGTCCATGCCGGGCACCCAGCGGGAGCCGAGGGCGTCGTTGAGCCGCTCGCTGTCGCCGCCGATGGCGACCCACCCGCGCTCGTCGGTCACCGAGCCGTCGTAGGCCAGCCGGTAGATCCGGTCGCCGGCGAGGAGCCGGCCCACCTCGGCGACGACGATCTCCACCTCGTAGGGCTTCTGGTCCTGGGTGAAGACGGTGCCCAGCGTCTGCGCGTAGGCATTGGCGAGGGCTCGGGCGGTGACGTCGGATCGGTCGTAGGAGTAGCCCCGCAGGTCGGCGTAGCGGATGCCGGCCACCCGCAGGTTTTCGAACTCGTTGTACTTGCCGACGGCGGCGAAGGCGATCCGGTCGTAGATCTCGCTGAGCTTGTTGAGCGAGCGGCTGCTCGGGTTGTCGGCGACGAGCAGGATGCCCTCGTCGTAGCCCAGGACGACGACCGAACGGCCGCGGGCGATGCCGGCGCGCGCGAACTCCGCCCGGTCGGCCATGACCTGCTCGGGCGAGACGTAGAAGGGAGGCTGGGTCATCGTGGGCCCGCCTGACCACGACGGTCGGCGAGGATCGTCTCGACGACCTGCTCGCTCTCGGCCTCGGCGACGAAGTCGACCCCGCCCGCGTCGACCACGCCGACGACCGGCCAGATCCGGCGGTGCACGTCGGGCCCGCCCGTCGCCGAGTCGTCGTCGGCTGCGTCGTAGAGGGCCTCGAGCGCGACCCGGACGGCCGCGGCGCGGTCGAGGCCGGGCCGCCAGAGCTTCTTGAGCGCGCCACGGGCGAAGAAGGAGCCGGAGCCCACGCTGTGGTGCTCCTGCTCCTCGTAGCACCCACCCGTCACGTCGTAGGAGAAGATCCGCCCCTCGCCGCGCTCGGCGTCGAAGCCCCCGAGGACGGGGACGACGGACAACCCCTGCATCGCCAGACCGAGGTTGCCACGCAGCATCGCGGCGAGACGGTTGGCCTTGCCCTCGAGCGACATGACGACGCCCTCGATCTTTTCGTAGTGCTCGAGCTCGACCTGGAAGAGGCGCACCATCTCCACGGCGACGCCCGCCGCACCGGCGATGCCCACGAGCGAGCGCTCGTCGGCGGCGAAGACCTTGCGCATGTCGCGGTTGGCGATGAGGCTGCCGAGCGTCGCACGGCGGTCACCTGCCATGACCACGCCGCCCTGCCAGGCGAGGGTGACGATCGTCGTGGCGTGCGGTGCCTCGAGCGGCTGCCCCGTGGGGGCGCCCGCGGCGCCGGCTCCGGGGAGCAGGCGCGGGTCGTGCTGGGCGACGAAGTCCGTGAAGGAGGACCCGCCGGCCGCCAGGTAGGCGGCGGGCAGTCGCCCCTGCGCGGCATCGCGGCTCACTGGCCGCCCTTCTGCACGAAGCCCTTGACGAACTCCTCGGCATTGGACTCGAGCACCCCGTCGATCTCGTCGAGCACCGAGTCGATGTCCTCGTCACGGGCGGCATTGGACGCGCCCACCTGACCGAAGCCGTCGTCGGGCTGGGCGTCGTCGCCCCCGCCGCTGCTCTGGGGTCGGATCTGCTCCTGCGCCATCGTCTGCTCCTGTCGCGTCGGGTCGTGACCCGAGCCTATGCCCCGAGACCGGCCACGAGGTCGTCCACGTCACCTGCTGACACGAGGTCTTCGGTGGCGGACCGACCGTGCGCCAGCGGGTCGAGCAGCGGCACCCGGGTCACGCGCTCCGCGCGGGGCAGACGCAGCACGAGCGAGTCCCACGACGCCGAGACCACCGCGTCGCCGAAGTGTTCGACGACCCGGCCCCGCAACCAGGCCCGGGTGTCCTCGGGCGGCTCCGCCACGGCCCGGCGCACCTCCTCGTCGGTCGTCAGTCGGGTGATCCGCCCCGCCGCCTCGAGCTTGTGGAAGATGCCCTTGGCCGGGCGCACGTCGGACCACTGGATGTCGATGGCCGCGAGTCGCGGGTCACCCCACTCCAGGCCGTCACGGTCCCGATAGCGCTGCAGGAGAGCGAGCTTGGCGACCCAGTCGATGTCCGCGGCCGCGTCCATCGGGTCGCCGGCAAGGAGCCCGAGCAGCCGCTCCCAGTGACCCAGCACCTCGTCGGTGGCCGGGTCGCTGCCCTCGCGCTCGACGAAGGCGCGCGCCATCTCGAGGTACTCGGTGAGGATCTGCACCGCCGTGAGCTCGCGACCGTCCCGCAGGGGGACCGTGGCCCGGCACGTCGGGTCGTGGGAGATCGTCCGCAGCGCGGTGATCGGATGGAGCAGCGCCAGGTCTCGGTCGATCGCGTCGGCCTCGATGAGCCGCAGCACGAGCGAGGTCGAGCCGACCTTGACGAGGTTGGCCACGTCGGCCTGGTTGGCGTCGCCGATGATGACGTGGAGCCGGCGCCAGACGTCGGGGTCGGCGTGGGGTTCGTCCCGGGTGTTGATGATCGGCCGCTTGAAGGTCGTCTCCAGCCCCACCTCCGCCTCGAAGAAGTCGCTGCGGGAAGACATCTGGTAGCCGGTGCGCTCGCTCTCTTGGCCGATGCCGACGCGCCCGGCGCCGCACATCACCTGGCGGGCGACGAAGAACGGGGTCAGGCCGCCCACGATCCGGTCGAAGGGGGTCGCCCGGCTCACGAGGTAGTTCTCGTGGGTGCCGTAGGAGGCCCCCTTGCCGTCCGTGTTGTTCTTGTAGAGGTTGATCCCCGGCGGGCTGTCGGCGAGGCGCTCGACGACCTCACGCATGACGAGCTCGCCCGCCCGGTCCCAGATGACGACGTCCCGGGGCGAGGTCACCTCCGGCGAGGAGTACTCGGGGTGGGCGTGGTCGACGTAGAGCCGGGCGCCGTTGGCGAGCACGACATTGGCCAGGGTCGGGTCCTCGGCATCGGTCAGCTGGGAGATGTCGGCGCGAGCGCGCGGCATCTCGAAGCCGCGCGCGTCGACGAGGGGGTGCTCGTCGCTGTAGTCCCACGCCCCGTGTCCGGCCCGCAGCCCGTGGGCGCGGGCATAGGTGGTCACGACGACTCCCGAGGAGGTCATGGGGTTGGCCCAGGACTGGCCCGGGACCGCGATGCCGTACTCCGTCTCGATGCCCATGATCCGCCGCACGCTCATGGGCCCACCCTAGGTCCGGTCCCTCGCGAGCAGCCCGAAGACCCACGAGTCGGAGACGATGCCCTCGACGACGCAGTCCTCCCGCAGCGTGCCCTCGTGGACGAAGCCCAGCTTGTGCAGGACGCGCCCGCAGGCGGTGTTGCGGGTGTCCGCCATGGCCTGGACCCGGTTGAGGTCGAGCACCTCGTAGGCCCAGTCGAGCAGGGCCGAGGCGGCCTCGGTCGCGTAGCCGTGGCCCCAGGAGGCCTCCCCGAAGCACAGGGTCAGCTCCGCGCTGCGGAAGGTCGGGTCCCAGCTGCTCACCCCGCACCACCCCAGGCGGGCACCGTCCGCCACCCTCTCGACCATGACCCGGGTGCCACTCCCTTCGGACGCAGCGCTCCGCGACTGGTCGACGAACCTCTGGGCCCGCGACGGATCGGTCCACGGCGGCTCGTCCCAGTAGCGCAGCACGAAGGGGGACGACATCAGCTCCCAGAGGAAGTCGCCGTCCCCCTCCTCCACGGGGCGCAGCCGCAGCCGCTCGGTCACCAGGGTCGGGGTCGCCAGACTCATGACGGCCATGCTCGTGCAACGGCCGCGAGGGCACCACCGACTTTGGCGTCGAGGATCCTCCCTTCGAGACGGCCGCGGGCGGCCTCCTCAGGGACCGAGGGGCGGCGTGTTGGAATGGGGCCGTGACTTCGACGTGGATGCCGTGGCGGACGCGGGTGCTGGGCTGGTTGACGCGCAAGGGGGTTCCGGCCGAGGAGCTGACAGCGGCGCAGCTGTCCTGGATGCGCGCCAACATCCCGATGCGGGCGCCCTACACGTGGTTCTTCGGTCGCCCCGAGCGCGGGGTGACCTCGCAGACCCGACGGATCAGCGCCCGTGATGGCCACCAGCTGAAGATCCGCGTCCACCGGCCCGAGGCCGACGACCCGCTGCCCCTGCTCATGCACTTCCACGGCGGCGGCTTCGTCCTCGGTCACATGGGGGTCTACGACCCGCTGTGCACGCGCATCGCCGCTCAGGCGCAGGTCGTCGCCGTCACAGTCGCCTACCGCATGGCCCCCGAGCACCGCGCTCCCCTGGCGGCACACGACTGCCTCGACGCCACCCGCTGGGCGATCGAGCACGCCGCCGAGATCGGCGCGCGCACCGACGCCGTCGGGGTCACCGGCGACTCGGCCGGCGGCAACCTCGCCGCCGTCGTGGCCCAGTCCCTGCGTGACGAGGGCTTCACCGGCCTGCGGCACCAGGCCCTCGTCTACCCGGCGCCGGACCTCTCCGACCGCGAGACCGAGGACCTCCAGCTGCTCACCCAGCGTTACCCCGTCCTCACCCCCGACATGATGCGCTCCTTCCGCAGCCTCTACCTCGGCGAGGAGGGTGACGACCGCGACCCGATCGTCTCCCCCGCCTTCGGCGACCTCACCGGCCTGCCGCCGGCTCTCGTCCAGACGGCGGAGGTCGACCCCCTTCGTCCCGACGGCGACGCCTACGCGCAGGCGCTGCGCGACGCCGGGGTCGAGGTCCGCCACACCATCTATCGCGGTGCGCCCCACGGCTACCAGACCTTCCCGGGGCTGGCTCCGGCCGCACAGCCGGCGCTCGAAGAGCTCATCGGCGAGGTCGCCCACCACCTGCACGAGAAGCGATCATGAAGCGTCCCTACCCCGGCCTGCCCCCGCTCGTCGCGGCCCTGACGACCTTCCTCGACAACATCGGTCGGGTCTCGATCGTCGACGCCACGCTCGAGGACATCCGTGCGGCCCGCGCCAAGGTCTACCCGACGTCGGCACCCTTCGCCTGGATCACCGGACGGGTGCGCGCGGACGTGGCCATCGACGACGGGAGCGCGCCGGTCCGCGACGGCGCGAGCATCCCCCTTCGCTGGTACACCCCGGCCGGACGAAGGGAGGACCGCCCCCTCCTCGTCTACCTCCACGGTGGCGGCTGGGTCCAGGGGTCGACCCGGATGTACGACCCGCTGTGCACACACCTCGCGGCCGAGCTCGACGCCGTCGTCGTGAGCGTCGACTACCGGATGGCGCCCGAGCACCGGGCACCGACGGCGAGCCACGACGCGATCGACGTCGTCCGGTGGCTCCACGAGCACGCCGACCACGGGGTCGACCGCGACCGCATCGGCCTGTGCGGTGACTCCGCCGGCGGCAACCTGTCGGCAATCGTCGCCCAGGAGCTTCGTGATCTGCGGACGGAGTCCAAAGAGCCGGTGATCCGTCACCAGGCGCTGATCTACCCGGCCACCGACCTGACGATGTCCTCCCCGTCGATCCGCGAGCACTCCGAGGGCGCGATCCTCACCGAGGCCAAGATCATCGCCTTCCGGGCGCACTACATCGGCGAGGCGGACGACGCCGTCGCCTACGCCGACCCGATCGTCTCGCCGCTCTTCGGTGACGCCTCGGGGGTGGCGCCGGCCCTGATCCAGACCGCCGACCTCGACCCCATCCGCGACGACGGGCTGCGCTACGCCGAGGCCCTGCGGGCTGCCGGGGTCGAGGTGCGGGTCACCAACTACCTCGGGCTGCCGCACGGCTTCGCGAGCTTCCCCGGGGTAGCACGCATCGGGGCCCAGGCACGGCACGAGCTCGTCACCGAGATCCGCCGCCACCTCGTGGGGAGGAGCGCCGGTGCGTGAACGTGACGAGCCGCTGATGTCGCCCGGTCGACGGACTGCACTCGCGGCCGGGCTGGACGCGCTCGTCGTCGCGGTCTTCACCCTCATCGGGCGACGCACCCACGACGAGCCCCTCGATCCGGCCGGGTGGTGGGACACCGCCTGGCCCTTCCTCGCTGGCCTGGCAATCGGCTGGGCGGTCGTCGCCGCCTCGAGCCAGACCTGGCCGACCCGCTGGTGGCACGGCCTGACCGTCTGGATCGCCACGGTCTTCGGCGGGATGGCCCTGCGGGACATGGTCGGTCAGGGCACGGCCCTGCCCTTCGTCATCGTCGCCACGATCTTCCTCGGCGTCACGCTCGTCGGGTGGCGGCTCGTGCTCTGGGTCGTGGACCGCCGGCGACCGGAGCCGACGCGGACGACTGATCCGCGTCGGGGCCGAGGGCGACCGCCGGTCGAGCACACCCGCGTGGGTGACCCGCTCGGCCTCGAGGACCTGCACGGTCCGTCCGACCGGCCACGGGGCCGCGGCGTCGTCCCGCCGGGCGACCGGGACCGGGTCGCCGAAGAGCTCGACATCCGGCAGCCGCGCACACCCGAGGACCCTCGGCCGCAGGGCTAGTCTTCGCCTGGGTCGTCGCGCCCGACGCTCGTCGCCCTGCTGTGACTAGAGGTACTGCCCTGTCCGCGAGCCGGTGTCGATCGAGCGACCCGGCTCGGCGGCCCCGGTCTTGCCGCCGATGAGCGTGCGGATGTAGACGATCCGCTCGCCCTTCTTGCCCGAGATCTTCGCCCAGTCGTCGGGGTTGGTCGTGTTGGGCAGGTCCTCGTTCTCCTTGAACTCCGCGATGCACGCGTCGAGCAGGTGCCCGACCCGCAGGCCCTCGGCGCCAGTGGTGATGAGGTCCTTGATCGCGGCCTTCTTGGCGCGGTCGACGATGTTCTGGATCATCGCGCCGGAGTTGAAGTCCTTGAAGTAGAGGATCTCCTTGTCGCCGCCCTGGTAGGTCACCTCGAGGAACTGGTTGTCGTCGCTCTCGGCGTACATCCGCTCGACGACCGCCTCGATCATCCCCTCGACGGTGGCCTGCCGGTCGCCGTCGTGCTCCTCGAGGTCCTCGGGGTGCAGCGGCAGGTCGGCGGTGAGGTACTTGCTGAAGATGTCGCGCGCGCCCTCGGCGTCGGGGCGCTCGATCTTGATCTTCACGTCGAGCCGCCCGGGCCGCAGGATCGCCGGGTCGATCATGTCCTCGCGGTTGGTCGCGCCGATGACGATGACGTTGTCGAGGCCCTCGACACCGTCGATCTCCGCGAGCAGCTGCGGCACGATCGTCGTCTCGACGTCGGAGGAGACGCCCGAGCCGCGGGTGCGGAAGAGGCTGTCCATCTCGTCGAAGAAGACGACCACCGGGGTGCCGTCACTCGACTTCTCGCGGGCCCGGTGGAAGATCAGCCGGATGTGGCGCTCTGTCTCGCCGACGTACTTGTTGAGCAGCTCGGGGCCCTTGATGTTGAGGAAGTAGGCCGTGGCGCTGTCCTGCCCGGTGCGCTCGGCGACCTTGCGGGCCAGCGAGGCCGCGACCGCCTTGGCGATCATCGTCTTGCCGTTGCCTGGCGGCCCGTAGAGGAGCACCCCCTTGGGCGCCTTGAGCTGGTGGCGCTCGTAGAGGTCGGCGTGCAGGTAGGGCAGCTCGACGGCATCGCGGATCGCCTCGATCTGCGTGCTCAGGCCACCGATGTCGTCGTAGTCGAGGTCGGGGACCTCCTCGAGGACGAGGTCGGCGACCTCGGCCCGCGGGATCCGCTCGACGGCGATGTTGCTGCGCTGGTCGACGAGCACCGCATCGCCGACGCGCACCTGCTTGCCGGTGACCCGGCCCCCGCTGCGCACGACCCGCTCCTCGTCCTGGCGCATGAGCACGAGCAGGCGGTCGTCCTCGAGGACCTCCTTGACGACGACGACCTCGCCGGCGACGTCCTCCGGGTGGACGGACACGATGTTCATCGCCTCGTTGAGCCGCACCTCCCGGCCGACTCCGAGCTCGGCCGGCTCGACCGCCGGCGAGACGGCCACGTGCATCTTGCGGCCGCCGGAGAGCACGTCGACGGTGTTGTCCTGCTCGTGGACGTCGACGACGACGGCGTAGGACGACGGGGGCTGGGCCAGCCGCTCGATCTCCTCGCGGAGGGTGACGATCTGCTGCCGGGCGTCCTTGAGCGTGCGTACGAGGCGCTCGTTCTGCGAGGCGACGGTGGCCATCTGGGACTTCTGCTGGGTCAGCTTGTCCTGCAGGGCCCGCAGGTCCTGGGGCGTGGGCTCGGTCGTCATCGTCGTGCTCCCTTCGGCCGGTCGTGTCGGCTCGGCTCCAGTCTCCCCTGTCGACTCACCGCGGCGAAGGGGGGACCACCCCTCGGGCGAGCTTGCGCATCTTCTTCTCCGACGCGACCCGCTCCCCCAGTGCCTCCGAGGTCCACTCGGCGTCGTCGGCGCCCGGCGGCACCTCGGCCGGCGTGGTCGTCTCGTCGCCCTCCTGGGCGGCGTAGCCCTTGCCCGGGCGGCGCTTGCGCATCGGCGGGGTCACCCCGGGGGCGAGCCGGCGGGTGGTGATGAGGAAGCCGGTGTGCCCGTGCATGCGGTGCTGCGGGCGCACGGCCAGCCCCTCGAGGTGCCAGCCTCGCACGAGGGACTCCCACGCCTCGGGCTCGGTGAAGCTGCCGAAGTCGCGCATCGCCTCGGCGACCTTGCTCAGCTGAGTGGCCGTCGCGACGTAGCAGATGAGCACCCCACCGGGCGCCAGCGCCTCGGCGACGACCTCGAGGCACTCCCAGGGCGCGAGCATGTCGAGCACGACCCGGTCGACGCTGCCCGGCTCGACGGCGCCCGGCAGCTCCTCGACGAGGTCGCCGACGCTCACGGTCCACGCCGGGTGGTCCTCGCCGAAGAAGGCGCGCGCATTGGCCCGGGCGATCTCGGCGAAGTCGGCCCGACGCTCGAAGGAGTGCACCCGGCCGGTGTCGCCCACCGCTCGCAGCAGCGACATCGACAGGGCACCGGAGCCCACGCCCGCCTCGACGACCGTCGCACCGGGGAAGACGTCGGCCATCTGGACGATCTGCCCCGCGTCCTTGGGGTAGACGACGGCCGCGCCGCGCGGCATCGACATGACGTAGTCCGACAGCAGCGGCCGCAGCACGAGGTACTCGGTGCCAGCCGTGTTGGTGATCGTCGATCCGTCGGGCGCCCCGATGAGGTCGTCGTGCTTGACGTGCCCTCGGTGGGTGTGGAACTGCTTCCCCGGCGTCAGGGTGATCGTGTGCATGCGCCCCTTGGGGTCGGTCAGCTGCACGCGGTCACCCTCACGGAAGGGGCCGCGACGGTAGGCGGATCCGGTGGCGGTCATGGTGGGCGAGTCTAGTTGCGCGACAGGGCGGCGTTGACCCGCTCGACGCGCACGATGCCCCGGAGCACTCCCCCTTCGCTCACGGCGACGACAGGCGAGCGTGAGGACTGGAAGGCGTGGACGAGCTCGATGGCCTCGCGGCCCGGGGGCAGGTCGACCGCCCAGCCCTCCGGGGCGGTGGACACGACGGCGGAGACCGGGGTCGTCGCGACCGCTGCCGGCGGCACGGCCCGCAGCGCGTCGTGGTCGACGAGACCGATCGGCAGCCCATCGGGCGTGGTGACCACGGGCAGGGCACGAAGGGAGGTCAGCTCGGCCACCGACGCGTCGGCACGGATCGCGGCGGCCGGCTCGATCAACGCGGCGACGTCGAGGCCCGAGAGCTGGCCCAGCGCCCGGCCGTGGGCGATGGCGGAGCTGGCGCCGGACCACAGGAAGGCGGCGATGAGCATCGTCCAGACCATCGTCGACAGCGACGGCTGCTGCCCGCGCAGCAGTGGCAGACCCACGATCGCGACGACGATGACGACGACCATGGCCCGGCCGAGGAGACCCGCGGCGACCCGGGCCCGGCCCTGGTCACCGGTGACGCCCCACACGAGCGACTCGACGATCTGGCCGCCGTCGAGCGGCAGGCCGGGCAGCATGTTGAGCACGGCGAGCGCGGCGTTGACGAAGGCGATCCCGCCGAGGACCGACGCCACCAGCCCGGTGTCGAGGGCCGCCGAGGCGAGGAAGCACGCGAGGGCGAGCAGGGCATTGGCCAACGGACCGACCACGGCGACCGCCGCCTGGGTGGCCGGCGTGGCGCGCGAGGCCTCGAAGGCCGTGTGCCCGCCCCAGAGGTCGGCCACCACCCGGTGGACGGTGTGCCCGAAGGACCGCGCCGTCACGGCGTGGGCCGCCTCATGGGCCAGCACGCTCAGCAGCAGCGACAGCGCGTAGACCACGGCGACGCCGTAGCCGGTGACCGGGCCATGGGTGCTGGCGACGCCCGGGCCGATGAGGAAGACGATGAGGCCACCGATGATCAGCCAGGACCACCCCAGGTAGACCGGGACACCACCGATCGTCGCCAGGCGGATCCCGCGGGGAGTGTCGTCGTGGGGGGCCGCCATGGACACGACCCTAGGCGAGAGGACCGGATGGGGATAATGGCAGGTCCACCCACCCCCTTCGGACAAGGATCTACCCGGTGACCGACACCGACCTGCGCCCCGACGCGACCACCGAGCTGCGGGAGGCGCTCACCGAGCGCGTCCTCATCATGGACGGCGCCATGGGGACGATGATCCAGCAGCAGGGGCTGTCGGAGGCCGACTTCCGCGGCGAGCGCTTCGCCGACTGGGGCAGCGACCTGCAGGGCAACAACGACCTGCTCGTGCTCACCCAGCCGGAGCTCATCGTCGACCTGCACCACCAGTACCTCGCCGCGGGCGCCGACCTCGTCGAGACCAACACCTTCAACGCGCAGCGCATCTCGTTGGCCGACTACGGCATGGCCGACCTCGCGCACGAGATCAACCTCGAGGCCGCGCGCCTGGCGCGCCGTGCCGCCGACGAGGCCATGGCCGCGGACCCGACGCGGCCCCGGTGGGTCATGGGCGCACTCGGCCCGACCAACCGCACCGCGTCGATCTCGCCCGACGTCAACGACCCCGGTCTGCGCAACATCACCTTCGACGAGCTCGTCGAGGCCTACCTCGAGCAGGCGAGCGGTCTCGTCGAGGGTGGGGTCGACCTGCTCATCGTCGAGACGATCTTCGACACGCTCAACGCCAAGGCGGCGATCTTCGCGCTCGAGACGCTCTTCGAGCAGCACGGCCGCCGCTGGCCGGTCATCATCTCCGGCACGATCACCGACGCCTCCGGGCGCACCCTCACCGGTCAGACCACCGAGGCCTTCTGGAACTCCGTGCGCCACGCGCAGCCTTTGGCCATCGGGCTCAACTGCGCCCTCGGCGCCGAGGAGCTGCGCCAGTACGTCGTCGAGCTCGGCCGGGTCGCGGACACCTTCGTCTCGGCCTACCCCAATGCCGGCCTGCCCAATGCCTTCGGCGAGTACGACCAGTCGCCCGAGTACATGGCCGAGCTCGTGGCGGAGTTCGCCACGTCCGGGCTGGTCAACCTCCTCGGTGGCTGCTGCGGCTCCTCCCCCGAGCACATCGCGGCCATCGCCCGCGGGGCCGCCGGCGCCACGCCGCACGTCCCTGCCCACGTCGAGCCGGCGCTGCGCCTGTCCGGTCTCGAGCCCTTCAACGTCACCGCCGACTCGCTCTTCGTCAACGTCGGCGAGCGGACCAATGTCACGGGCTCGGCGAAGTTCCGCAAGCTCATCGAGGCGGCCGACTACCCCGCGGCGCTCGCCGTCGCCCAGCAGCAGGTCGAGAGCGGCGCCCAGATCATCGACATCAACATGGACGAGGGCATGCTCGACGGCGTCGCCGCGATGGGCACCTTCGTCAACCTCGTCGGCTCCGAGCCCGACATCTCGCGCGTGCCCCTGATGATCGACTCCTCCAAGTGGGAGGTCATCGAGACCGGGCTCAAGCGCACCCAGGGCAAGCCCATCGTCAACTCCATCTCGATGAAGGAGGGGGTCGAGACCTTCGTCGAGCAGGCGCGGCTGTGCCGCAAGTACGGCGCCGCGGTCGTCGTCATGGGCTTCGACGAGGAGGGCCAGGCCGACAACCTCGAGCGCCGCAAGGAGATCGCGCAGCGCGCCTACACGATCCTCACCGAGGAGGTCGGCTTCCCCGCCGAGGACATCGTCTTCGACCCCAACATCTTCGCCCTGGCGACGGGCATCGAGGAGCACGCCGAGTACGGCACCGACTTCATCGAGGCGACCCGCTGGATCAAGGCCAACCTGCCGCACGCGCTCGTCTCCGGCGGTGTCTCCAACGTCTCCTTCAGCTTCCGCGGCAACAACCCCGTGCGTGAGGCGATCCACGCCGTCTTCCTCTTCCACGCCATCGAGGCGGGCATGGACATGGGCATCGTCAACGCCGGCGCCCTCGTCCCCTACGACACCCTCGACCCACAGCTGCGCGAGCGGATCGAGGACGTCGTGCTCAACCGACGCGAGGACTCGACCGAACGCCTCCTGGAGATCGCCGAGGAGCACCGCGGCACGGGGGCCAAGGCCGAGGAGGCGACGCACGAGTGGCGCTCGCTCCCCCTTCGCGAGCGGATCACGCACTCGCTGGTCAAGGGCATCGACACCCACGTCGTCGAGGACACCGAGGCGCTGCGCGTCGAGATCGACGCCGCCGGCGGCCAGCCCCTCGAGGTCATCGAGGGACCGCTCATGGACGGCATGGGCGTCGTCGGTGACCTCTTCGGCGAGGGCAAGATGTTCCTGCCCCAGGTCGTGAAGTCCGCCCGGGTGATGAAGAAGGCCGTCGCCCACCTCATTCCCTACATCGAGGCGTCCAAGACACCGGGCGACGCCTCGCGCTCCAAGGGCCTGATCGTCATGGCCACGGTCAAGGGCGACGTGCACGACATCGGCAAGAACATCGTCGGCGTGGTCCTGCAGTGCAACAACTACGAGGTCATCGATCTCGGGGTGATGGTCCCGACGCAAAAGGTCCTCGAGACCGCCCGCGAGCACGACGCCGACGTCATCGGGCTCTCGGGTCTGATCACCCCCTCGCTCGACGAGATGGTCGGGGTGGCCTCCGAGATGCAGCGCCAGGGCTTCGACATCCCGCTCCTGCTCGGCGGGGCGACGACCTCCAAGGCGCACACGGCGGTCAAGGTCGACCAGCAGTACGACGGGCCGGTCGTCTGGGTCAAGGACGCCTCCCGCTCGGTGCCCGTCGTCAGCCAGCTGCTGAGCGCCACGGGCAAGGACAAGCTCCTCGGCGAGATCGCCGCCGACTACACCTCGCTGCGCGAGCGGCACGCTGCCAAGCAGGGTGATCGGCAGCTGCTCTCCTACGAGGAGGCGCTCGAGGCTCGCACCCCGGTCGACTGGACGGCCGAGCTGCCGCACCTGACGGGCGTCACGCCGACGCGACAGGTCTTCGCCAACTACGACCTGGCGGAGCTTCGGGAGTACTTCGACTGGCAGCCCTTCTTCAACGCCTGGGAGCTCAAGGGATCCTTCCCCGACATCCTCAACAGCCCGTCGACGGGTGAGGTGGCCCGCAAGCTCTACGACGAGGCCCAGGAGATGCTCGACCGGATCATCGCCGAGCAGTGGCTGACCGCCAAGGGCGTCATCGGCCTCTTCCCGGCCAACTCCGTCGGCGACGACATCGAGGTCTACACCGACGAGTCGCGCTCCGAGGTCGCGCACACGCTGCACATGCTGCGGCAGCAGGGCAAGCACCGGCCGGGCGTGCCCAACCGTTCGCTCGCCGACTTCGTCGCGCCCCGGGACACGGGCATCAAGGACTGGATCGGCGCCTTCGCCGTGACCGGTGGCATCGGCATCCAGGACCGCATCGCGCAGTTCAAGGCCGACAGCGACGACTACAACGCGATCCTGCTCGAGGCCCTGGCAGATCGCTTCGCCGAGGCCTTCGCCGAGCGGATGCACGAGCGGATCCGCACCGAGATCTGGGGATACTCCCCCGACGAGGACCTCGACAACAAGCAGCTGATCAAGGAGCAGTACGACGGCATTCGGCCGGCACCGGGCTATCCCGCCTGCCCCGACCACACCGAGAAGCGCACCCTGTGGCAGCTGCTCGACGTGGACGAGATCGGCATCGAGCTCACCGAGGGCATGGCCATGTGGCCGGGCGCCTCGGTCTCCGGCTGGTACTTCGGTCACCCGGACAGCCAGTACTTCGTCGTGGGGCGCCTCGGCAAGGACCAGGTCGAGAGCTATGCCGGGCGCAAGGGCTGGACGATGGCCGAAGCCGAGCGCTGGCTCGGACCCAACCTCGGTTACGCCCCGGAGTGAGCCCGAGTCTCTCGCCGTCGCGCGCGGCCGACTTCAAGCAGTGCCCGCTGCTGTACCGCTTCCGGTCGATCGACCGGCTCGACGAGGCGCCCTCCCCGGCCGCCGCACGCGGCACGCTGGTGCACGCCGTCCTCGAAGAGCTCTTCGAGCTGCCGGCGGCCGAGCGCACCCCGGAGGCCGCGTTCGGGCTGGTGCCGGGGCGATGGCAGGCACTCGTCGAGGAGCGTCCCGAGCTCGCCGAGATGATCGCGGACGACGAGTCGCGCACCGAGGACTCGTGGTTCGCCGAGGCGGCCGCGCTCGTCGAGCGCTGGTTCACCCTCGAGGACCCGTCGAGACTCGAGCCGTCTCGACGTGAGGTCAAGGTCGAGGTCGAGCTGGAGGGGCTGACCCTGCGGGGCATCATCGATCGGGTCGACGTGGCACCGACCGGGGAGGTGCGCATCGTCGACTACAAGACCGGCCGCTCCCCCTCGGAGCGCTTCGAGGGCAAGGCCCTCTTCCAGATGAAGTTCTACGGCCTCGTCCACTGGCGCACCACGGGCCGAGTGCCGGACCTGCTCCAGCTGGTCTACCTGCGCGACGGCCAGGTGATCCGCTATGCCCCCGACGCGGCCGACCTGCTCGCGCTGGAGCGCAACGTGCGCGCCGTGTCCAGCGCCATCCAGCAGGCCAGTGCGACCGGGGACTTCCGGCCCAGCCCGTCGCGCCTGTGCAGCTGGTGCGACTTCAAGCCGCTGTGCCCGGCCTTCGGTGGGACACCGCCGCCCTATCCCCCTTCGGCACCACCCGAGGCCACGGCCGGCGATGACCAGGACTCTGCATTGCCGTAGGGCAATGCAGGCTCAGGTGCGCGCGTGCTCCCCGGCGCCGGCGGTGAGCGGCACCAGGTCGAAGGGGGTCAGCCCCGCCAGGCTGTCGACGTGCACCGAGCCCTCGATGGCCGGGATCTCGACGATGTGCGGGACGGCGAGCGTCGGCACACCGGCGGCCGTCGCGGAGCGCACGCCGGTCGGCGAGTCCTCGATGGCGATGCAGGCGGCCGGGTGCACACCCAGCTGCGCGGCGGCGGTGAGATAGGGCTCGGGGTGGGGCTTGCCGTGGGTGACGACGTCCCCGGTGACCATGAGGCCGAAGGAGCCTGGCTCGGTGGCGTCGACGACGGCCCCGGCGAGTTCGGTCCACGACATCGTCACGAGCGCCTGGGGGATGTCGAGCTCACGGCAGGCCGCCAGCAGCTCACGAGCCCCGGGGCGCCAGGGCACCTCCTGCGCGATCTGCTCGACGACCCGGGACTGCAGCCGGTGGACGACCTCCTCGGCAGGCAGGTCGACGGGCGAGTTGTCGAGGATGAACTGCGCCGAGACGAGCAGCGGGTTGCCGACGAGCTGGACGGCCAGCTCGTGGGTCCACGTGCCGCCGAACTCCTCGACGAGCTCGTGCTCGGCGGTGATCCAGTAGGGCTCGGTGTCGACGAGGGTGCCGTCCATGTCCCACAGGACGGCGGCGGGCAGGGCGGCGGGCTCGGTGCTCACAGGGGCCAAGGCTACGCGTCGTAGGGTGGTGGTCGTGATCGAGATCGAGGACCTGCCCGAGCTGCACGACCCGGTGATGATCTGCGCCTTCGAGGGCTGGAACGACGCAGGCGAGGCTGCCTCCCGGGCGATCGAGCACCTCGGGATGCTCTGGGACGCCGAGACCGTCGCAGCCATCGACCCGGAGGACTACTACGACTTCCAGGTGACCCGCCCGCGGGTGATCAACCAGGGTCAGGGGCGCGGCATCCACTGGAACACCACGCGCATCCTGCTGGCCTCCCCCGACAGCCTCGGCCGCGACGTCCTGCTCGTCACCGGCATCGAGCCCTCCTTCCGCTGGCGCGCCTTCACCACCGAGCTGCTCGACCTGGCCGCGGCCAACGGCGTCACGACCGTCATCACCCTCGGTGCCCTGCTCGCCGACGTCGCCCACTCCCGCCCCATCCCGGTCGTGTGCACGAGCGAGGACGAGGCGGTCGCCTTCAAGCACGACCTCGAGCCTGCCCGCTACGAGGGCCCCACCGGCATCACGGGCGTCGTCGCCGACGGGGCCCACCAGGCGGAGATGGTCTCGATCTCGGCCTGGGCGAGCGTGCCGCACTACACCTCCCAGGTCCCGTGCCCCAAGGCCTCGCTCGCCCTGCTCAGCCAGCTCGAGGACCTGCTCGACACGGTCATCGACCACGGTGACCTCGAGGAGGAGGCGCAGGCGTGGGAGCGCGGCGTCGACGAGCTGGCCAACACCGACGAGGACGTCGCCGAGTACGTCTCGGCTCTCGAGAGCGCGCAGGACACCTCGGAGCTGCCCGAGGCGAGCGGCGACGCGATCGCCAAGGAGTTCGAGCGCTACCTGCGTCGTCGCGGCGACGGCACCGACAACCCGGGCTGACCCCCCTTCGCCGGTGGGGTCAGAGACGGATCCCCAGGAGGGCGTCGATCGCCCGGGCCAGCTCACCAGGTGCGGAGCGCACGTCGCCGGTCGTCGCCAGCGGCTGCTCGACCCACGTGTCGACGGCGCGCAGCGCGGCCGGGGTGTCGAGATCGTCGGCCACCGCGGCCCGGATCTGCGCGATCGTCCCCGTCGCATCGGGACCGCCGTCCGTCGACAGTCCACGACGCCAGCGCTCGAGCCGCTCCTGGGCCTGCGTCAGGTCCTGCGCCGTCCACTCCCACTCACCGCGGTAGTGGTGCGCCAGCAGGACGAGCCGGATCGCCATCGGGTCGACGCCTTCTGAGCGCAGGGTCGAGACCCGCACGAGGTTGCCCCTGGACTTGCTCATCTTCTCGCCGTCGTAGGCGACCATCGCCTGGTGCGCGGTGTGCCGGGCGAAGGGCCGCTCCCCCGTGATGGCCTCGGCCTGGACGACCGACATCTCGTGGTGCGGGAAGACGAGGTCGGTCCCGCCGCCCTGGACGTCGACGCGGTCGCCGAGGTGCTCCATGGCGATGGCCGTGCACTCGATGTGCCAGCCGGGTCGGCCGCGCCCGAGCGCGCCTGCGTCCCAGGCCGGCTCGCCCTCGCGCTCGCCGCGCCAGAGCATCGGATCGAGCGGATCACGCTTGCCTGGGCGCTGCGGGTCGCCGCCCCGCTCGGCGGAGAAGGCGAGCATCGTCTCGCGGTCGAGGTGGCTGAGCTCGCCCAGTCCGCCGGCGGCGGTGAGGTCGAGGTAGGTGTCACGCACCCCGTCCTCGACGACCTCGTAGGTCACGTCGCGGTCCACGAGGCGCTGCACGGCCTCGATGATCTGGGGCATCGACTCCATGACGCCCATGAAGTGATCGGGCGGGATGACCCCGAGCGCCGTCATGTCCTCCAGGAAGAGCGCGATCTGCTCGCTGCCGAGATCGCGCCAGTCGACACCGTCACGCGCGGCGCGCTCGAAGAGCGGGTCGTCGACGTCGGTGACGTTTTGCACGTAGGTCACCGGACGTCCGCCGTCACGCAGCGCACGCCCGACGAGGTCGAAGGTCACGTAGGTCGCCGCGTGGCCCATGTGGGTGGTGTCGTAGGGAGTCACACCGCACACGTAGAGGCGGGCCGCGCCCTCGGGCTCGACGGGAGCCACCTCGTCACGTGCCACGTCGTGCAGGCGAAGGGAGATCGGCTCTCCGGGGACGACGGGCAGGTGGGGGGCAGGCCAGGCTCTCACGCGGACAGCCTACGAGGTGGCACTCACAGCGCCGGCCACGGGATCGGCGGCCAGTCACCGTGCGGCACGGGGTGGGTGCGCCTGGCCAGCAACCGGTTCACCCGGCGGCGGAGCGCGTCGAATTCGGTGGGCGTGATCAGCCCGGCCAGCTCGGCCTCCACCTCAGGTCGCGCCAGCTCGGCGTCGAGCCGGGCCAGACGCTCGAGATCGCCGTCGGGCAGGGGCTCACCGGCCCATCCCCACAGCACCGTGCGCAGCTTGGGCTCCTCGTGCAGGCTCACGCCGTGGTCGATGCCCCAGAGGCGGCCACCGTGGTCGAGGACGTGACCGCCCTTGCGGTCGGAGTTGTTGAGGACCGCGTCGAGCACGGCCATCGAGCGCAGGCGCGGGTCGTCCGGGTGCGACAGCAGGACCGGTGCGCCCCCTTCGTCCTCGCCCTCGAGGACCACGAGGTTGCCGTCGGGCACCTCGTCGGGGCGCGTCACTGTGACGGGCGTCGGGCACAGGCTGGTGATCTCGCCGATCCACTGCTGCACGGCACCGGCGCCGGCCGGCCCGTCGCGCCAGACGGTCGGCGGCACCAGGTCGAAGCCGCCGAGCGCATCGATCCGCGACGCCGCGACCTCTCGTGCGGCGAGGCTGCCGTCGGGGAAGTCCCACAGCGGTCGCTCGCCGTCCACCGGCTTGTAGGCGACGGCGACCGCGGGCTGGTCGGGGGCCCGCACCTCGGCGACGAAGACGGCATTGCTTGCGAGGGGGTGCCGGCCGAGGACGACCAGGTCCCCGCTGACGAGCGAAGGGGGTGCCGTCACCGTCAGCGCTTGTAGCCGTTGGCCCGCGGGCAGATGTGCCCGTCGGCGTCGATGGCGCCACCGCAGAAGGGGCAGGCGGGTCGACCGGCACGCACGACGGTCTCGCAGCGGCGGGCGAAGGCTCGCGCCTGCGCGGGACCGAGGGAGACCCGCAGGCTGTTGAGCTCGGGGGTGGCCTCGCCCTCGTCGATCTCGTCGGGATCGTGGTCGTGGGCCTCGATGAGGACCACGTGACGCTCCCCGTCCCACGAGAGGGCCAGCGCCTGGACGCGGAAGTCCTCCGCGATGGGTGTGTCGAGCGGTGCGTTGTCGGCGGCCTCCGCAGCCGCCGCGACGGTCGCCTCGAGGCCGGCGACTTGGTCGAGCAACTCGCCGATGCGCTCGGCGAGGACCTGGGCGTGCAGCTTTTCGAGGGAGACCTGCACCCGACGGGTGGCATCGCTCGCCTGAAGGAAGAAGGTCCGCTGGCCCGCGGGGCCGACGGTGCCCAGGATGAAGCGCTCGGGGGGATCGAACTCGACGACGGTCATGGTGTCGACCCTAGTCCTGCACCGCCGCCGACGGCCGCGTCGCCCGTCGCCGGGGTGTCCTGCGTCGGTTTCGGCGGACGCAACACTGCGGAGCCGGTGTCGTTGGTGCGCAGCACCATCGGCCGCGTCGAGGTGTAGTGGACGACCGAGATGGAGGCGGGGTCGACGTGCAGCCGCTGGAAGTCGTCGAGCGGGGTGCCCACGGCATCGGCGAGCACCGCCTTGATGACGTCTCCGTGGCTCACCGCGGCCCACACGGCGTGCGCGCCGTGCTCCTCGGTCACCGCGGCGTCGATCTCGCGGACGGCGGCGACGGCGCGGTCGGACATCGCCTGCATCGACTCGCCGGGGAACTCCTCACCCGAGGGGAAGGTCGCCCGGCTCGGGGTGTCCTGGACGACCCGCCACAGCGGCTCGTCGGCGAGCTCCTTGAGGCTCCTGCCGGTCCACGCGCCGTAGCGGCACTCCCCCAGCCCGTCGTGCACCTGCGCCTCGAGCCCGTGGGCCTCGAGCAGCGGACCGGCCGTCTCGCAGCACCGTTGGAGGGGTGAGGTCGCCAGGTGGACGAAGGGGGTCTCCCCCAGCCGGTCGACGAGGCCCGAGGCCTGCCCCCGCCCGGTCTCGTCCAGGGCGACACCCGGGGTCCAGC
Organism: Janibacter sp. FSL W8-0316; assembly: GCF_038004165.1. NCBI lineage: Bacteria > Bacillati > Actinomycetota > Actinomycetes > Micrococcales > Intrasporangiaceae > Janibacter > Janibacter sp. FSL W8-0316. The sequence continues at coordinate 628,096 of NZ_JBBOQX010000001.1, forward strand.
CCGCGAGGATGCCTTGGCTGTTGGCGGTGGACCGCCCGTGCCGGATGAGGATGCAGTACGCCACGCCCACACCCTAGGCGCCGGGTCCCCCGGCCCTGAGACGATGCCCGGGTGATCGTCGACAAGGCCCGTTACAGCGCAGGGCGCAGACTCCCGTGCACCGACATCCGAGAGACCCTCCACGAGATCCGGTCCGAGGCGAGCGAGGACTATCTCTGGATCGGCATGCGCGACCCGTCGGCCGAGACCTTCGACGAGGTGTCGGAGCAGCTCGGGCTGCACGCCCTGGCGATCGAGGACACGGTCAACGGCGACCAGCGTCCCAAGATCGAGCGCTACGGCGACGGGCACTTCGTGGTCCTGCGGCCGCTGCGCTATGTCGAGGAGACCTCCGACGTCGAGTCCGGCGAGCTCATGGTCTTCCTCGGGCCCGGCTACATCGTGACGATCCGCCGCGGCGAGGCCAGCCCCCTCGCCGGACTGCGCAGCCGGCTCGAGGAGCACGACCACGAGGCCCTGCAGCACGGCCCGTGGGGTGTCTTCCACGCGATCATCGACTTCGTCGTCGACCAGTACCTCGACATCGAGGACGAGCTGCAGATCGACCTCGACGACATCGAGGCAGGCGTCTTCTCACACGACCGGGTCGTCGACACCGAGGAGATCTACGCCCTCAAGCGCGAGGTGCTCGAGTTCAAGCGGGCCGCACTCCCCCTCGCCCGACCGCTCTCCCAGCTCGTCGGTCCGAGCACCCCGGTGCCGACGGAGGAGCTGCGCCTGCTCTTCCGCGACGTCTACGACCACGTCTCCCTCGTCGTCGACAACACCGAGTCGCAGGACCGCCTGCTGTCGGACGTGCTCAACGCCCACCTCGCCCAGGTCGGGGTGCAGCAGAACCAGGACATGCGCAAGATCTCCGCGTGGGCGGCGATGGCGGCCCTGCCGACGATGGTCGCCGGGATCTACGGGATGAACTTCGAGGGAATGCCCGAGCTGTCGGCGAGTGTCGAGCTCGCCGGGCGTGACGTCTATTACGGCTACCCGCTGGCCCTGCTGGCGATGGTGCTCATCTGCCTCGGGCTCTACCGCCTCTTCAAGCGCTCCGGCTGGCTCTGAGGTCGGGCCTCGACCGACCGGCCTCAGGAGCGGTCGTCGGCGTCGTAGTCCTCGTCGTCGAGCCCGGAGTAGGACTGGTCGTCCTCGTCGTCGTCGTAGTCGTCGGACTCGTCGTCGTCATCGACCATGAACTGCTCGTCGACGACCACGAGCGGGGTCATCTCGCCGGTCGCGTCGTGGAGCGCGTCGTCGTAGGCCTCGAAGGCGTCGGCGAGGTCCTCGTAGGCGGCGACGACGGTCGGGTCGTCCTCGCCGCGGCGCTGGGACGAGGCCTCGAGGTGGCGCTCGAAGGCGGCGATCAGCTTGTTCAGGGCGGGGCGCGGGTCGCTCATGGGCATGACGCTACCGGTCATGGGCGACAATGGCACCGATGCCTGAATACGAGTTCCGCACGATCGTCTTCCCCCGCGGTGCCGCGCGCTCCGCGATCCGGCAGGAGCTGGCCGACCACGCCGAGTACGGCAGGTGGGAGCTGCACCGCACCGTGGTCTACATGAGCGGCAAGCAGCGAGCGTGGTTGCGCCGCAAGATCATCCGCGTGCCGCGCCCGCCGGCCCTGCCGTCCCTCTGACGGCATCCGCGCCGTCGGCAGACCCGCTCAGCAGTCCTCGACGAGCCGCCACAGCACGCGGGCACCGAACTCCAGCGACTCCAGCGGCACCCGCTCGTCGATCCCGTGGAACATCGGGGCGAAGGGCAGGTCCGCCGGGAGCCGCAGTGGCGCGAACCCGTAGCCGGTGACCCCGAGCGTCTCGAGCGCCTTGTTGTCGGTGCCGCCCGAGAGGCAGTAGGGCAGGATCGCCGCCTCCGGGTCCTCGGCGAGCAGCGCGGCCCGCATGCGCTCGACGAGGTCGCCCTCGAAGGGCGAGTCCAGGGAGATGTCGCGGTGCTCGACGACGACGTCGACGTGCTCGCCGGCGAGGTCACGGATCGTGGCCATGAGGTCCTCCTCGTGGCCCGGCAGGAAGCGGCAGTCCAGGGCCGCGGTCGCCGTCTGCGGGACGACGTTGTGCTTGTACCCCGCGTCGAGCATGGTGATGTTGGCCGTGTCCTGCAGGGCCCCACGGACGAAGCCCGCGGCCGGCCCGATGCGCTCGAGCAGCGCCTCGGCGTCCTCGTCGCTGTAACCCACCCCGGTGATCTCGGACAGGCCGTCGAGCAGCCCTCGGACGCTCGCGATGAACTCGCGGGGCCACTTGTGCGCGTTGATCCGGGCGATGGCCTCGGCGAGGTGGACGATCGGGTTGTCCGCGGTCGGGACCGACCCGTGCCCGGCCGTCCCCTGGGCCTCGAGCTTGAGCCAGGCGATGCCCTTCTCCGCGGTCTGGAGGAGGTAGGCCCGGCGGGGCTCTCCCTTCGCGTCGTCGACGGTGACGCTGTAGCCACCGACCTCGCTGATCGCCTCGGTGACGCCGTCGAAGACCTCGCGGTGCTCCCGGACCATGAACTGGCTGCCGAGCACTCCCCCGGCCTCCTCGTCGGCGAAGAAGACGAAGAGCAGGTCGCGCGGCGGGACCGTCCCCGTGCGGGCGAGGTGGCGGACGCAGGCGAGCATCATCGCGACCATGTCCTTCATGTCGACCGCGCCGCGGCCCCAGAGGCACCCGTCACGCTCCACCGCGTCGAAGGGGGGAACGCTCCAGTCCTCGGCGTGCGCCGGAACGACGTCGAGGTGGCCGTGGATGCACAGCGCTCCGCGGTCGCGGTCGGCTCCGGCGATGCGCACGGAGACCGTCGTGCGGCCCGGCTCGGACTCGAAGACCTGCGGCTCGAGGCCCACCTCACGCAGCTGCGCGACGACGTAGTCCGCCGCCTCCCGCTCGCCCGGGCCGTCCTGGCCGGGACCGTAGTTGCTCGTGTCGATCCGCAGCAGGTCACGGCAGATCCGGACGACCTCCTGCTCGGGCGCGGTGGGGGCACCACCCTCAATCTCGCTCATGTCGCCACCCTACGTGCGGGCCGGCGGGCCGGTGCCGGGCACCGTGGCCTCAGGGGGCCAGATAGGGGTTGGGCGGCTCCTCGCCGAGGGTCCACCACTGCGCGTCGCCCCACTGCCGGGCCATCTCTCGGCCGGCCTCGAAGCCCTGCTCCCAGGCCACGGCCGGGTCGGGCAGGCACCCGGCATCGCGCAGCGCCTCCGCCACGGCCAGGCTCTCGTCGAGCCCGAGGAAGGTCACCTCGGCCACGGCACGCCGGACCACCTCGGCCGCGTGCTCGATGCGGGGGTCGGTCATCGTCACTCTCCCTTCGTGTGATCGTCCGTCCTACCAGAGCGGCCACACCACGGCGCGACGACACGACGACGGCCCCCCGCTCCGAAGAGCGAGGGGCCGATCCGATCTGTCAGCAGAGGTCAGAAGATCTGGACCCGTTACCTTCTTCGTGCCCTCGATGATGGGGGTGTTGGTCGCTGGGTCCGGCATGACTTACTGCCCCTGTCGCATGGATGATCCGGGGGTGTTGTCACCGGGCCTGGTGGCGTCGGTCTGACCGCTGATAGGGACACGGCCCCCGCTTGGGTGGTCTCTTCGTAACGTGGCTGCCGGCTGCTGACGCCAGACCGCGGCCGGCGCGACCAACTGTCTGCGTGGGCAAGGAGGCCCGTCATGCAAGAGCCATCAGCACGCCGCGGGTACGCGGTGTTCCTCGGGTTGGACGTCGGCAAGGGCGAGCACCACGCCACCGCAATCGACCCCGATGGGCATCTGTTGCGCGACCGACCATTGCCTCAGGACGAGCACGCCTTGCGGGCCCTGTTCGAGCAGCTGAGCGGCCACGGGCCGGTGCTCGTGGTCGTCGACCAGCCCGCCTCGATCGGCGCACTACCTGTTGCCGTCGCACGCGATGTGGGTGTGGACGTGGCATACCTGCCCGGGCTGGCGATGCGGCGGATCGCGGACCTGCACCCCGGTAACGCCAAGACCGACGCCCGCGATGCGTATGTCATCGCTGAAGCAGCACGGACCTTGCCGCACGCACTGCGCCGCGTCGACACCGGCGACGAAGCGCTGGCCGACCTGGACGTCATCGTCGGCTTCGACGACGACCTGGCCGCCGAGGTCACCCGGGTGACCAACCGCATCCACGGGCTGCTCACCCAGATCCACCCGGCCTTGGAACGGGCCATCGGCGGCAAGCTGCACCACAAGGCGATCCTGGAACTGCTCCACCGCTACGGCGGCCCCACCGGGCTACGTACAGCCGGCAAGAAGCGCATCGCCAACGTCGTCAGGCCCCGGGCACCGCGCAGCCACCACGCCATCGTCGAAGCCGTCATGGTCGCCCTGGACGAGCAGAGCGTGACTGCCCCCGGCACCCGGGCCGCCGAGCTGGTCCTGCCCCAACTGGCCGACCAGCTGACCTCGCTACTGGCTCAACGCGAGCAGGCCGCGGCCCAGGTCGAGGAGATGCTCGATGCACACCCTCTTGCCGCGGTCCTGACCTCGATGCCCGGCATCGGGGTCAGGACCGGAGCACGGATCCTGCTCGAAGTCGGCGACGGGACCACCTTCCCCACACCCGGGCACCTGGCCGCCTACGCCGGACTGGCCCCGGTCACCCGACGCTCCGGATCCTCCATCCGCGGCGAACACCCCTCACGCGGTGGCAACAAGAACCTCAAACGCGCGATGTTCCTGTCCGCGTTCGCCGCGCTGTCCGACCCGACCTCACGCGCCTACTACGACCGCAAACGCGCCCAAGGCAAGAAACACAACGCCGCCCTGATCTGCCTAGCCCGACGCCGCTGCGACGTCATCTACGCCATGCTCAGAGACGGCACCCCCTACCAACCCGGCCCAGCCACAGCCGCTTGACGGAACCCATAGGGACACCCCCCGCTCTCGCGGAGAAAGCCCCGAACTCCTCGGCGTGCTCGCGGGATAAGCACACCTGCGCATGAAAGGGCAGCGTCGTGCCGAGTCCCTGGCACCCGTTACAGCCTCCCGCGTCGATCGTGTCGCGGCGGTCGTAGCCGTAGCGGACTCCCACCTCGTCGCGGCGCAGTCCGGTGCCTCCACAGCGGGCAGGGCTGCCGGTCAACGGCGCCCGCGGCGTTGTGCAACTGCCGCAGGTGCTCCTCGACGCGCCCCTGCGACAGTGCCCGGTCGAGAGCAGTCGACAGCCTCTGCGCGTCCTTCGCGTTTAGCCCGTCGCCAGTGGCCAGTACGCTCCCCTCGCTGGGGTCGACGACGTCGAAATGCCGCCGCGAACCCGGACGGGACAGCATGGCGGACTCCGTCGCGACAGTCGCCGGGGCAAGGCACTCGTGTTCAATGCTCTCGAGCCGCTCTACGCGCCGAGCTTGGCGATCAGCGCGTCCGCGGTCGCGGCCGACGAGGCCGGGTTCTGCCCGGTCAGGAGCAGCCCGTCCTCGACGACGTACGGCGCCCAGTCGTCGGACTTGGAGTAGTCGGCGCCCAGGCGGACCAGCTCGTCCTCGACCAGGAACGGCACCACCTTGTCCAGCCCGACCCCGACCTCCTCGGAGTTCGTGAAGCCGGTGACCTTTTTGCCACGCACGACGGGCGTGCCGTCCTCGTGGGTGGTGTGCCGCAGTACGCCGGGGGCGTGGCAGACCAGGGCCACCGGCTTCTCCGCCCGTAGTGCCGTCTCGATCAGGCGGATCGAGTCCTGGTCCTCCGCGAGGTCCCAGAGCGGTCCGTGACCGCCGGCGTAGAACACCGTGTCGAAGTCGGCAGCCGAGACCGACGCGAGCCGAACCGTGCTCGCAAGCGCCGCGACGGCTTCGGAGTCGGCCTCGAAGCGCCGCGTGTCGTCGGTCTGGGACTCGGGCTCGTTGCTCTTCGGATCCAGCGGTGGCTCACCGCCGCCGGGGGAGGCGAGCGTGATGTCGTACCCGGCCTCCTTGAACCGGTAGTAGGGGGCGGCAAGCTCTTCCAGCCAGAAGCCGGTCTTCTTGCCGGTGTCGCCGAGCTGGTCGTGCGACGTCAGGACGATGAGCACCTTCATGATTCCTCCAGTGACCGGTCGTCTCCTTGTGGCCCGCGCGGCCGGTCGTCCGCGCGAGAAGATCTTCATGCCGGGCGAAGCACCCGTTCTGTGTGCGCGAGCGCGTCATCCATGGGCGTCGGCTCACGATGGATCTTCGTCAGGACGCTCGCGCCGACCCAGAGGCCGTAGAGCGACAGCGCGACGGCCTTGGAGTCGCGGAAGGCGACGACCGAGCCGTCGATGGCTCCCGCCTCGAGCATCGCGGCGATCCGCTCGACGATCGCTCCCGTGCCCTGCTCGAGGGCGCGGCGCATCGGCTCGGAGAGGTCGGCGACCTCTGCTCCCAGCTTGACCGCCAGGCACTTCCCTTCACAGTCGTTCAGCGACTGCGTACGGCGCCAGCCCTGCCAGTAGTCCATCAGTCGGCGGACCGCCGTCTCGTCCTCATGCGCGAAGGTGGCGTCCATCTCGGCCAGGTAGGTCGCGAAGTAGGCCTGGAGCATCGCTTCACCGAAGGCGTCCTTCGAGGCGAACCAGTGGTAGAAGGATCCCTTGGGCACCCCGGCCGCGCCGAGGATCTCGGTCAGCCCCACGGCGGCCCACCCCTTGTGTGCGACGGCGCGCTGGCCGGCGACGAGGATGTTCTCCCTGGCATCGAGCATGACTCGACCCTACCGAGTATTAGACCAGTCGTCTAGCCCCTACCCCAGAGCGACAGCAAGTCGACCGCCGATCCCGGCGACCGCGTCGGCATCACCGGGCACGCCGGGCTGCCACGGGACGGTCAGCCCGTCCTTGTCCTTCGCGGAGGAGCGAGGGATCACGTGGAGGTGGAACCTCGGTCGCGGACCTGCTCGCCTACGAGGCCCGGCTCAACGACTTCGCCCCTCGGCACCCCCAGTCGATCCTGTGCCTCTACGACATAGACGCTTTGGGCACCGGCGTCGTCTTCGAGGCGATGAGGGTGCACCCCCGGATCTGACTGTCCGGTCTCGTACTGGGAGAACACCCTGTACGAACGGACCGGCTAGGGATCCAGCGATGACCCTCTCGGAGCCTCCCTCAACTGAAACTGCGGCGACGGACAACGAACTGGACCTGCGGCGGGCCCTGACCGGGCTCCATGAGCTGCTGGTGATGTCCACGCTGATGCTGGACCGTCACGACGTGGACGAGGTCATCGAAGTGCTGGCTCACGCGGTGGAGTCGGTGACCGGCTGCCAGCTGGTTCATGACACGTTCCAACGACATCACGAGTGGACCACCTGGCCCCCGGGCACCCGACGACGTCGAGCCTGCGGCCCGGGGAACGCGCGTTCATCGAGAATCACGGCGACCATTGGACGTGTACGACCGCCGTCGGGGCGTTGTCCGGCTCACCGGGTCAGCTGGTCCTGAGACACGCCACTAAGCCCGACGCCGAACAGCGAGGCCCACGACCGCAACGAGTACATCGGAACACCAAGGGTCAGATTCGATGGCGGTCGCAAGAGTTGCGGCACCCCGAGGTCGTGGTCGGCGAGACTGCGGTGCCCTACGCCGAGGTCGCTGACGTCATCGTGCACCCGGGCGGCGAGTTGAGACGTTCCGAATGCCGATGACCTAGGTCGGGGCGAAGGTCGGAGGTATCTGGAAGTTCCGCTCGGGTCAGATCAACTGTCGAGGAACGGGTAGTCGGTGTAGCCCTCGGCGCCACCGCCGTAGAAGGTGTCGGGGTTCGGCTCGTTGAGCTCCGCGCCGGTGCGCCACCGGGCGGGCAGGTCCGGGTTGGCCAGGAAGGGTCGCCCGACGGCGACCGCATCGGCGAGGCCCTTGTCCAGGATCTCCTGCGCCGACTCGCGCGTGGTGATCTTGCCGAAGCCGTCGTTGGCGACGACGGCGCCGCCGAAGGAGCGGCGCAGCTCTTGGACCAGGTCCTGCTTCGGGTCGGCGAGAATGCTCAGGTAGGCCAGGCCGAGCGGAGCCAGGCCCGCGACCAGGAGCCGGTAGGTCGCGGCGACGTCGACGGGATTCTCCTCGGTGGCGCCCTGGATGTTGTGGGCCGGCGAGATGCGGATGCCGACCCGGTCAGCGCCGATCGCGTCGGCGACCGCACGCGTGACCTCGAGGGCGAAGCGGACCCGGTTCTTGGGCGATCCGCCGTACTGGTCGGTGCGATGGTTGGAGCCGGGCGCGAGGAACTGGTGGATGAGGTAGCCGTTGGCGCCGTGCACCTCGACGCCATCGAGCCCGGCCTCGATCGCGTTGCGGGCGGCCTGCACGTAGCCCTCGACGATTGAGGGGATCTCCTCGACGGTGATCTCTCGTGGGGTCGGGTACGGCTTCATCCCGTCGGCGGTGAACATCTCGTCGGGAGCCGCCACCGGGCTCGGCGCGATGATCTTCTCACCGCCAGTGTTGTCGGGGTGGGAGATGCGACCGACGTGCATCAGCTGTGCGACGATGCGGCCGCCGTTTGCGTGTACGCCGTCGGCCACTCGGCGCCACCCGGCGAGCTGCTCCTCGGTGTGGAAGCCGGGCGTGTTCAAGTAGCCCTGGCCCTCGGCGGTGGGCTGGCTGCCCTCGGTGATGATCAGGCCGGACGAGGCGCGCTGGGAGTAGTACTCCACCGCGAGGTCGCCCGGCACAGTGCCCTCGGCGCGGTTGCGGGTCAGCGGTGCCATCACGAGCCGGTTCGGGAGCGTCCAAGCGCCAACGGTCAGGGGTTCGAAGAGATCAGCCATGTCTCCAGCAGCGCTCCCGGATCCCATTCTTGTTCCAACCGGCATCGGTGAGGAGACTCACCGCTTGATCTGGCAGCGGGCGAGCTCGCCGATCGGAACGCGCGTTATTCGCGGGCACGAGACTGCGCTTTCCACCGCAGCAGAGCGTGACCACAGCACGATGGCCAGCCGGTTGGTAGATGCATGGTCACGCATCGGGCTGAGGACGCGATCCGAGCTGGGACGGCGATGAGCTTGCGGCGGATCGCGGCGGTAATCGCGCGTGCGAGGCCTGGTCCGGCGAGGGTGGCGGCGGCGCGGGTGAGGTTGAACGCCATCACGGCGAGCACCAGCCACGCTGCGTTCGCGGTGAACGTCCCGAACGGCAGGTGTGCCAGCGCGGAGCTCTTGAGGTCGGCGTGGACCTGTTCGATCATCGCGTGGCCGCGGTGGGTCTTGTCCGCGGCCACGGTGTCGGCCACGCCCGGGTCGGTGGTGGTGAAGAACGCGTGGAAGCGCCAGGTGTCGAACAGCGTCTCCTGCCCGTCCTTGCCTGCCGGGTTGAGGTCCGGGATCCGGCGGACCACGAGCCGGCCACCGACCTGCTCGGCCTTCTTCCTCGAGGTGAACGCGGTGAAGGGAATCTCGGCGACCTCGGCCCGGGAGACCTCGACGTCTATCTGCGGACGGACGCGCCCGGCCGACCTACACCGTCATCTGAGACGACCCCTGAAACGTCTTCGACGACGACGGGACCGGCGAGGAGGAGGGCGCGGTGAGCTAAAGGAATGGAGCTTGCTCGACTTCGACGCCGCCGCAAGCTCCGGTGAACGGTCGGTACTGGTCGGTCGTCGTCGGTCACCACCGGATGGCGGCGTCCCCCGCGCTCGGCGTTTGCGCAGGTCAGCGGCTCGTTCGCCCAGTGGGCACATCAAGCGATAGACGCAAAGCCGACGTGATGAGGTCGTCGGTTCGATTCCCACAGGCGGCTCCGGCGAACCGCCCCTGCCCTGCGGAAACGCAGGGCAGGGGCTGTTCGGGTCTGGTGGTCGCGCGATGCGCTGGCCTCACGGCTCTGCCCGACACCGACGTCGCTCTCCTCTGCGACGGACCCCAAGGTCCGCGCCGTGACCGTCTACGTGGACGACGCACACATCCAGCCCCGTGCCGGCCGGGGGCCGGGTTCGGTGCGGGTCGGTCTCAGAAGGCGCTGGCGGCGGCTTCGGCGACGGCCTGGTCTTGGACGCCGGTTCCTCCGCTGACGCCGACGGCGCCGACGACCTGGCCGTCGCGCTCGAGCGGGATGCCACCGGCGAAGATCATCACCCGACCGTCGTTGGAGGCGTTGATGCCGTAGAACTGCTCACCGGGTTGGGCGAGGTCGCCGAGGTCTTTGGTGGCTGTGTCGAACGCTCGGGCCGTGAAAGCTTTGTTGATCGAGATGTCGATGCTGCCCAGCCACGCTCCGTCCATCCGTACGTGAGCGACGAGATTGCCGCCGGCATCGACGACGGCGATGTTACTGGGCTGACCCTGCGTGCTGGATTCAGCTTCTGCTGCCGCGATGACACGTTTGGCGTCGTCCAACGACAATGTAGGAATAGATGGCATCAATTGCTCCTTCGAACGTGGCGTGCGCTTTGTGGCTCGAGCCGCTCCAGAGCCGCCCGTTGGTTTGCCTGTTGAGTTTGTGACCGACAGCGCTCGTGTTGTGTTCGCGTTGCGGACGTGCGTTGGCGGACTACGGGAGCTTGGACGCGAGGACGTCGGCCGCCATGATCTCGGGTGCTGCGCCGAGGAGGTGCTGATTGTCCGTCAGGGCTGCGACGATGGCGCCGTTGGCGTGGGCGTCGCGAGCGGCCTCGTCGGGGAATGCATCGAAGATCCAGAAAGTGTCGGCGTGGGTCCTGACCGCGAACCAGACAATCGTTCCTACTTCTTCGTTGGCGAGCGCGACAGCGCCGGCGAGCAGATCGGCGAGCGCGTCGTGCTGTCCATCGGCCGCGACGATCTTGGCGACGAAGGCATACGGAAGTGATGCGGGTGTGGACATGAGGTGTTCTCCTAGGTGTCGAGGTTTGCCGGTGAAGCAAGTTCAGCGTAGGACGAGCAAGGGCATGTGAGAAGTGGCGTATACGGCAGTATTGCTATTGTTTGCGCCATGCGTATCGGACTGATCGCGATCGACGGCTGCTTCGGTTCGGCTGTCGCGTCGGTCATCGACATCGTGCGGGTGGCCGACGGAGCCCGCGGCGATGTCGACCCGCGGATCGACCCGATCGAACTCGCCATCCTCGGACCGAAACGGACAGTGACCACGACGGCATCGATGACCCTGTCGGTGGACCACCCGCTGTCGGAGTCCGCAGAGTTCGACGTGGTCGTCGTCCCTGCGCTTGGAACCCTCACTGCCGCCGCTACCAACGACGCCCTACAGAGCCGAGATGTGCGTTCGGTCATCGCCTCGCTCGGGCGCCTCGACGACGCGACCACCCGGATCGCCGCGGCGTGCACCGGCGTGTTCGCCGTCGCCGAGACCGGACGGATGGATCATCGGCGGGCGACGACCAGCTGGTTCCTGGGGCCGGAGTTCCTGAAGCGCTATCCGACCGTCGCCCTCGATCTCGACACCATGGTCGTGGTCGACGGGAACCTCGTCACCGCCGGCGCCGCCTTCGCCCACATCGACCTCGCGCTCTCACTCGTGCGATCGATCAGCCCCGACCTGGCCCAACATGTCGCCAAGCTCCTCATCATCGACGAGCGTCCGTCGCAGGCGGCCTTCGTCGCCTACGAACATCTCCGGCACGATGACCCGATCGTCGTCGAGTTCGAACGCTTCGTGCGCGCCCGCCTGGACGAACCGTTCAACGTCGCCTTCGTCGCACAGTCGCTCGGCACCAGCCGGCGCACCCTCGAACGACGAGTCCGTGCGGCGCTCAACCTCACTCCGCTCGGCTTCGTCCAACGGCTTCGCATCGAACGAGCTCGGCACCTCTCAGCAACCACGGACCTCACCTCCGCCGAGATCGCGCTACGGGTCGGCTACGCGAACGCCGAGACTCTGCGCTCCCTCCTGCGTAGGGAGCGACGCCGTTCCTGACCTATCGCCATGCCTGTAGCCGGTGTCCTAGTGCTCGACTGGAACCACCTCTCACCACGTCGCGTCGACGCTCCTGCGTCGCCCCTGGACGACCCACTCGACACGCCCGCAGCACAGGCCATGTGACGTGTCTGGGACTGCTGCACCGATAGGTGACATCTGACCTGTGGCGTCGAGGGGCGCTGCTGGAAGGATGGACACCGTGCCCAAGCCCTACCCCAAAGAGTTCCGCGATGACGTGGTTCGGGTCGCGAGGAATCGTCAGCCGGGTCGGCAGTTGAAGCAGATCGCTGCTGACTTCGGGATCAGTGAGTCGTGCCGGACGAACTGGCTCAAGCGTGCCGATGTCGAGGACGGGAACGCGTCGGCTATCACACGCGAGCAGGCGGCCGAGCTTCGTGAGCTCAAGCGCCGTAACCGGTTGCTGGAGCAAGAGAACGAGGTCCTGCGGCGCGCGGCGGCGTACCTGTCGCGGGCGAACCTGCCCCCAAAAGGATGTTCCCGCTCGTCCGCGAGCTGGCCGACAAGAGCGCCCGGATCCGGGTGCCTGTGTCGGTGACAATGGAGCCACGCAGGGCCGTCGCGTAGCGGCGTGGAGCGGGTACTGAAGTTGTGTCGAGCGCAGTACTACCGGTGGCTTGCTCCTCCGGTGACCGAGGCCGAGCTGGCCTGGGCCCATCGCGCGAACGCGTTGTTCGACGCCCACCGCGATGACCCCGCGTTCGGGTACCGGTACCTCCACGAGGAGGCCGCCCACGCCGGAGCAGGCATGTCGGCCCGCACGGCGTGGCGGATCTGCTCAGCGAACGCATGGTGGTCGATCTTCGGCAAGAAGCGCTCAGCCCGGCCCAGGCCCGGACCGCCGGTGCACGATGACCGCCTCGCGGTCGAGGGCGAGGCGGGAGCTTGTCAAGTTGTCTGTGTAAGTGACTGGGTCTCGGTGGGTTACAGGTAGGTGTTGATGCGGTCGGGATAGATCAGGGCGAGTTCGCCGAGGGCTGCTTTCCAGCCTTGGATGACGGAGCCTTCGACGAGCTTGCCGGGTGCCTTGCGGGGAGTGCCTCTGGGGGTGCCGGCTTCTTTGGCGCGCTCACGGGCTCGCTTGTCCTCGATGGTGCGGATGGCCAGCCACAGCAGCTTGATCGCGGCGGTGTCGCTGGGGAAGTGGCCGCGGTTCTTGATGATCTTGCGTAGCTGGTAGTTCAGCGACTCGATCGAGTTGGTCGTGTAGATGACCTTCCTCAAGGCGGGACCGAAGGCCAGGAATGGCGTGAACCGCTCCCACGCGTTCTCCCAGGAGGCCACGGCGGCGGGGTACTTCTTACCCAGGTTCGAGTCGGCGAACGTGGTCAGCGCCATCAACGCCGCGTCCTCGTTCGCGGCGGTATAGATCGGGCGCAGCATCGCCGCGACGGCCTTACGGTCGGTGTAGGACACGAACCGCATCGAGGCGCGGATCAGGTGGACCACGCACGTTTGGACCATCGCCTGGGTCCAGGTCGCCTCGATGGCCTCGGGGAAGCCGGTCAGCCCGTCGCAGCAGACGATCAGCACGTCCTTGACGCCGCGGTTGGCCAGTTCCGCGCACACCGACGCCCAGAACTTCGCGCCCTCGGCGGCTTGGACCCAGATGCCCAGGACGTGCTTGACGCCATCCATGTCCACGCCGACAGCGATGTGCGCGGCGCGGTTGCTCACGTGAGCGCCGTCGCGGATCTTCACCACCAGAGCGTCGAGGTAGATCACCGGGTAGAACGCCTCCAGCGGGCGGGTCTGCCAGGCGGTGACCTCCTCGGCGACGGCGTCGGTGACATTGCTGATCGTCTCGTGGGACAGCTCGGTGCCCAACGTCGCGGCCAGGTGGTGCTGGATGTCGCGGATCGTCATCCCGCCCGCGTACAGCGAGATGATCATGTCTTCCAGCCCACCCAAACGCCGAGCGCCCTTGGGCACCAACGCCGACGCGAACGTGGAGTTGCGATCCCGCGGCTGGTCCAGACCGATGTCACCGACCTCGGTGCCCAAATTCTTGGGGGTGCTGCCGTTGCGTGAGTTCCCCGAGCCGTGCCCTCCCGGGTCGCCCTTCTCGTAGCCCAGGTGGTCGGTCAGCTCAGCCTGCATCCCACGCTCGAGGACAGCCTTGATCATCTCGGGCAAGAAACCGCCCTCACCCGTCAGCGACAGGCCACGCTCATCCGTCGCGGCCATCAACTTGTCGAGCATCTCGTCATCGAACAGCTCACGACGCAACCGACGAGCCTCCGGCTCCTCACGCTGCGCGTCATCCTTCGGCTTGGTCATAGCCATAGTCAATCTCCTTCAGATAGGAGACCCCACTTACACAGACCATCTGACACGCCCCGAGGCGGGCCGCGTCCGCCACGACTTCACCAGCACGACGGCACCGAATCAGGTGTGGCTGACCGACATTCCCCCAAGCACTGCGTGCAGGGAGGTGCCCCCACTGAGCATTGGACTGGCGAGGGCAAGCTGTACCTGTGCGCGATCAAGGACGCCTGCTCCGGGCGGATCGTGGGCTACAGCATCGACTCACGCATGACGTCGCACCTGGCTGTCACCGCGCTGAACTCAGCCGTCGCACGCCGCGCCGCTGACGGCGCCGACGTGGCCGGGTGCATCGTGCACAGCGACCGAGGCTCGCAATTTCGAAGCCGCCGATACGTCCACCGCCTGGGCCACCACCAACTCCTCGGGTCCATGGGTCGAGTCGGCGCCTGCGGCGACAACGCCGCCATGGAATCCTTCTTCGCGCTCCTGCAGAAGATCGTCCTCAACCAACGCCGCTGGGACACCCGCGACGAGTTGCGGATCGCGATCGTCACCTGGATCGAACGCACCTACCGCCGCCGACGACGACAAGACCGCCTTGGCCGATTGACGCCCATCGAATACGAGACCACCATGACCACATCAGCCGACCGGGCTGCGTGAATACCCACTGTCACCTATCGGTGCAGCAGTCCCAAGCGGCCCTGACCACCCGGTCAGGGCCGCTTCGTACTGCGCAGAGCTGGTCCCCAAGCCAAATAGGTCCCTGAAACCACGAATCCCCAGCCAGATTTTCAATCTGACTGGGGATTCGTGAGGGAAGTTCGCGAGTTTCGCGAAAACCCCTCATCTGTGTCCGAGGGGGGACTTGAACCCCCATGCCCTAATACGGGCACTAGCACCTCAAGCTAGCGCGTCTGCCAATTCCGCCACCCGGACGAGTGGTGCATCCGGCGGTCTGGGAACCACCGGGGCAACGACGAGAAACTCTACACGCGGATGTCGTGAGTGCGAAATCCGCTCCGCCACGGCCTCGCCGACCACCGGTCAGCGGGTCAGACCGGGGTCTGGGCGGCCTCCTCGGGGGCGCCGACGTAGAGGCAGAAGGGGTGTCCGGCGGGGTCGATGATGACCCGCACCTCCTCCTGCGGCTGGTGCTCCGACAGGCGCCCACCGAGACGCAGCGCGGCCGCGACCGCTGCCTCGAGATCGCTCACCTCGATGTCGAGGTGGATCTGCATCTGCTGCTCGCCCTCGAGCGCCGGCCACTTCGGCTCGACGTGGTTGCGCTCCAGCTGGAAGCCCAGGTACACGTGGGCTCGCTCCGGCGCGATCGTCGCCCAGTCCTCTTCGTCGCTGTGGATCGTCCAGCCGAGGACCTCGGCGTAGAAGCGCGCGAGACCCCGAGGGTCCGGCGTACCGATCACGGTGCCGAGGTAGTCGTGGGGTGGGCGACGTCCTGAGAGCATGCCTTCCACCATTGCCTGAAGTCGGCCCGAGGGCAAACCGTGCATAGGCTTGACCCGTGCTCGAGACCGTCACCGCGACCCGATTCGCGGTCCCCCTGCGCGAAGGGGGTTCCCTCCCCGGTCTCGTCGAGGCCGACGACCTCGGCATGTACGTCGTGAAGTTCCGAGGTGCCGGTCAGGGGCTCAAGGTGCTCGTCGCGGAGGTCCTCGTCGGCGAGATCGCCCGCGCCCTGGACATCCCGGTCCCCCGCCTGGCCGTCGTCGACCTGCCGCGTGACATCGCCCGCTACGAGGCCGACGAGGAGGTGCAGGACCTGCTCACCGCCTCCGTGGGCACCAACCTGGGCCTCGACTACCTGCCGGGCTCCTTCGGCTACGACGGCAGCCGTCCCGCGACGGCAGAGCAGGCCGCGCCGATCGTCTGGCTCGACGCCTACACGGCCAACATCGACCGCACGTGGGCCAACCCCAACCTGCTCGTATGGGGCGGCCGCCCCTGGGTCATCGACCACGGCGCCGCGCTCTACTTCCACCACTCCTGGGCTCGCCGAGCTCCCGACGCCGAGCGCTTCTCCGCCCAACCCTTCGACGCGAGCGACCACGTGCTCGGCGACCTCATCGGCGATCTCACGTCGACCCACGAGACGCTCGCCGCGGTGCTGACCGACGAGGTCCTCACGGGCATCGTCGACCTCGTCCCCGACGCGTGGCTCGAGACCGGGGAGCACCTCCCTTCGCCGCAGTCCGTCCGCCAGGCCTACGTGGCCCATCTCACGGCCCGCCGCGACCACCCCGCTGCTTGGCTCCCCGGAGGTCACCCGTGACCCGCCTGCCCTACCAGTACGTCGTCCTGCGCTGCGTCCCTCGCGCCGAGCGCGAAGAGTTCGTCAACGTCGGCATCGTCCTGCGCAGCCAGGCCGCCGACCACCTCGAAGCCGCCTTCGCGGTCGACGCGGCCCGGGTGCGGGCCCTCGCGCCGGACCTCGACCTCGACGAGCTCGACGCCGCGCTGCAGACCGTCTGCGACGTCGCCTCCGGTCGCGAAGGCGGCGGCCTGCCCCGTCTCGGCGACGACGGCCGACGCTTCGGCTGGCTGAGCGCGCCCCGCTCGACCGTCGTGCGTCCCGGTCCTGTGCACAGCGGCCTCACGGACGACCCCGCGGCCGAAGTGCAGCGACTGCTCGACCGCCTCGTGCGCTGACGGTCGTCTTGACGCGTGCCCATGACGCCCTAGGGTCGGGGACATGGACCTCACGCGACCGACCGCACCGGCTCCCTACGACCTGCTCCCGCCCACCGCGACCTTCGAGGTGACGAGCGAGAGCTTCACCGACGGCGACGACCTGCCCGAGGCCCAGGTCTTCGACGACTGGGGCTTCTCCGGCGGCAACCTCAGCCCCCAGCTCAGCTGGTCCGGCGCCCCCGAGGGCACCAAGGGCTACGCGGTCTCCTGCTTCGACCCGGATGCGCCGACCCCCGCCGGCTTCTGGCACTGGACCGTCGTCGGCCTCCCGGCCGACACCACCTCGCTGCCCGAGGGCGCGGGGGTCGAGGGCGGAGCACAGCTGCCCGAGGGTGCCTTCATGACCGCGACCGACTACGGGACCAAGGCCTTCGGCGGCGCGGCCCCTCCGCAGGGCGACATCGCCCACCGCTACGTCTTCGCCGTCCACGCGCTCGACACCGACGACCTGGGCATCGACGACTCCGTCTCGTGCACCGTGGCGGCCTTCAACTACCTCCAGCACACGATCGGGCGCGCCGTCATCACCGGCATGTACCGCAGCTGAGGGCGGCCCCCCTTCGCCACGTGGCGGGTCGAGATGAATACGACCGGATAGACGGTCGAGATCACCTCGACCCGTCCTCGGGCGAAGCCGGCCCGGTCGTCAGTCGCGGACCCTCAGCTCCCACGCGGCGACGGCCCCCGCCGCCGCGACGTTGAGGGAGTCGACTCCCCCGGCCATCGGGATGGTCACGGTCACGTCCACGTGCCCGAGCGTACGCCGGGCCAGGCCGTCGCCCTCCGTCCCCAGCACGAGGGCGAGGCGCTCCGGAGGGTCGGCGGACAGCTCGTCGAGCGAGACCGCGTCGTCGGCCAAGGCCAGTGCCGCGACCGTCCACCCGGCCTTACGCAGGTCGGCGATGCCGGCCGGCCACGGGTCGATCCGGGTCCACGGCACCTGGAAGACCGTGCCCATGGAGACGCGGATCGCCCTGCGGTACAAGGGGTCGGCGCAACGTGGCGTGACGAGGACCGCGTCGGTCCCGAGCGCGGCGGCGGAGCGGAAGATGGCTCCCACGTTGGTGTGGTCGACGACGTCCTCGATGATCAGCACCCGCCGGGCGCCGTCGAGCACCGACTCCACCGAGGGCACCGCGGGCCGGTGCATCGAGGCAAGAGCGCCCCGGTGCAGGTTGTAGCCGGTGATCCCCTCGATGACCTCTGCCGTCCCCGTGTAGACCGGCACGCCGTCGTCCTCGGCCTGCGCCACGACATCGGCCAGGTCGGTGAGCCACCGCTCCCCCATGAGCAGCGCTCGAGGACGGTGGCCCGCCGCCAGCGCCCGGCGGATGACCTTTTCGCTCTCCGCGAGGTAGAGGCCGCCGGCCGGCTCCAGGACACGGCGCAGCTTGACGTCGGTCAGCCCGACGAAGTCGCGCAACCGCTCGTCGGTCGGGTCGGTGATGGTGATCGGCACGGGAGCAGGCTAGATCAGGGCGCGGGAGATGACCCCGATGCTCGCGATGACGCAGAAGACGAGCACGCCACGGCGCACCGCCTCGGGCCGGATCCGCCGTCGCACCGGCCCCGCCAGCAGGTGCCCCACGAGCACGAAGGGAGCCCACACCAGCCCGGCGAGCAGGTCCTCCCGGTCGACCTGCCTGCCGATGGCCAGACCGGTCATCCCGATGACCGTGCCGGCGAGGAAGAAGGCCGCCAGGGTCCCGCGTAGCAGCTCAGGCCGCTCGTGCCGTAGGACGAGCGCGAAGAAGGGCCCCCCGATGGAGGCGGCCGTGCCAGAGACGCCGGTGATCGCGCCGGCGAGTGCCGAGTTGCGCCGGTCCAGCCGGATGTCCACGGCCCACACCGACGCCGCGACCGTCACGAGGATGAGCACGCCCACGGTGAGGGCGATGGCGTCGGCGGGTGCCAGGGCGACGAGGGCCACCCCGAGCGGTGTGGCGAGGACTCGGGCGCCCAGTGCCCACCGCAGGTGGCGCCAGGCGATCTCCCGGGCGCCTCCGAGCAGCTGCAGCAGGGGAAGGAAGAAGACGCACACGATGAGTGAGGCCGGCATGAGGTCGGGCCGGACCATGACGACGAAGGGAGCCGCGACCACCGCGATCCCGAAGCCGATCGTCGACTGCACCATCGCCCCGATGGCGACGACGACACCGAGGGCAAGGAGCGTGGGGTCCAGGAGCTCGGTCACGGGAAGAAGACGAACTTCACCAGGCCCGCGACGCCGACGACGACGATGACGGCCCGCAGGGCGTTGGGGGGCAGGCGCCGACCGTAGCGGGAGCCGAGGACTCCGCCGAGGATGGCCCCGACGCCGACGAGGGCTGCGAGACGCCAGTCGATGAGGTCAGGCGCGGTGATGATGAAGACGAGCGAGCCGACCGCGTTGACGAAGAGGCCGAGCACGTTCTTCAGACCGTTGAGGGACTGGAGCGGCTCGGTCGACAAGGCAGACAGCAGGCCGATGAGGATGACACCCTGTGCGGCGCCGAAGTAGCCGCCGTAGACGCCGGCCACGAGCACGCCCGCCATGAGCGCGACGAGGTGGCTGGTCGGCATCGAGCCGCCCTCCTCGTGACGTGACTTCGTCCACGCCTGCAGCCTGGGACCGAAGATGACGAGCAGGATCCCGATGCCGATGAGCACCGGCACGACCGCCTCGAAGGCCTCTGGCGGCAACCACAGCAGCAGCAGGGCGCCGGTGATCGCACCGAGGACCGACATCGGCACCAGCTGCGCGACGCGACGTCCCATCCCCTTCAGCTCGGGGAGGTAGCCGATGGTGCCGCTCACACCTCCGGCGACGAGGCCGATGGAGTTGGAGACGTTGGCCGTGACGGCCGGTGTGCCCAGCGCGAGCAGGACGGGGAAGGTCACGAGGGTGCCCGACCCGACGAGGGTGTTGATGGCTCCCGCCCACACACCGGCGAGGATCACTGCACCCATCTCGAGCCACGACACCCGGCCAACCCTAGTGAGGGCGGACCGGGTGCCGTGGAGCGGGGTCGCAGTGTGGTCAGCGGACCGCGTCGGGCCCCTCGTCGGGCTGGTCGGTCGCCTCCGGCTGCGGCTCGGCCGGGGCCGGGGCCGCCGTCGCCTCCGGCGGGTCGGTCGCCTCGGGCAGCCGCACACCCGGCCCCTTGGCCGGCTGCACCCGCGAGGCGGGCGTGGCGTGCTCGCTCGCCTCACGGCTGGCCTGACCGGCCTGACCGCGCGCCTCGGCGAGGGCGTCGCCCGGGTCCTCGAGCGCGGTCTGGTCGAAGACGTTGGCGTCCTCCGGACCGGGGTCGACCCACTCCTCGGCGTCCAGACCCCCCTTCGGCCCGTCGCCGTCGCCGCCACCGAGCGCGCCACCGATGCCACGCAGGGCGTCGGTGAGCTCGCTGGGGATGATCCACATCTTGTTGGCGTCACCCGTCGCGATCTGCGGCAGGACCTGCAGGTACTGGTAGGCGAGCAGCTTCTGCGTCGGCTTGCCGCGGTGGATCGCGTCGAAGACCTGCTTGATCGCGCGCGACTGGCCCTGGGCCTCGAGGACCGCGGCCTGGGCCGAGCCCTCGGCCCGCAGGATGGCCGACTGCTTCTCGCCCTCGGCGGTGAGGATCTGCGACTGCTTGACGCCCTCGGCGTTGAGGATGGCCGCACGACGGTCACGCTCGGCCTTCATCTGCTTTTCCATCGACTCCTGGATCGACATCGGCGGGTCGATCGCCTTGAGCTCGACGCGGTTGACGCGGATGCCCCAGCGGCCGGTCGCCTCGTCGAGCGCCCCACGCAACTGGCCGTTGATCTGGTCGCGGCTGGTGAGCGTCTGCTCGAGGTCGAGGGAGCCGATGACGTTACGCAGGGTGGTGACGGTCAGCTGCTCGATGCCCTGGATGAAGTTGGCGATCTCGTAGACGGCCCGCTTGGAGTCGATGACCGTGTAGTAGATGACCGTGTCGATGTTGACGACGAGGTTGTCGGAGGTGATCACCGGCTGGGGCGGGAAGCTCACGACCTGCTCGCGCAGGTCGATGCTCGCCCGCACCTTGTCGACGAAGGGCACGAGGATGTGGATGCCGCCCTCGAGCGTGCGTGAGTAGCGGCCGAGCCGCTCGATGATCAGCGAGGTCTGCTGCGGGACGATGCGTACGGTCTTGAAGAGGATGACGAGCGCGAAGACCAGCAGTGCGACGAGGAAGATGAGGATGCCGGCGCCTTCCATGGGCGGGGTCCTTTCAGACGGAGGGTCGGGTCAGGGGCTCTTGGTGACGATCGCCGTGGCGCCGTCGATGGAGACGACGTGCACCTCGTCGCCGGGCAGGCAGGAGGCGGCGCCGTCGGGCACCCGCGCGCTCCACGTCTCACCGGCCAGCCGCACGCGGCCGTCGGTCTCGGTGACCGTCTCGAGGACCCGCGCGGTGCGCCCGGCCAGGGCCGCCGAGCCGATGTCGGCTGATGCCGCGGGGTCGCTGAACTGGCGCTTGACGATCGGGCGCACCACCGCGATGAGCAGCAGGGCCACGGCGACCGCCAGGACGATCTGCAGCACCACGGGCGCGCCGAGGGCGGCAGCCAGGGCTCCGACGAGGGCACCGCCGAAGAGCATGACGAAGACGAAGTCGACCGTCGCCGCCTCGATCGCGATCAGCACGAAGGCCAGCCCCAGCCAGGCCAGCCAGAGGTTGTCGCCGAGCCATTCCATCGTCATGCCCCCGTCTCGTGTGTGGCCCCCATCATGTCAACCGCTCCTGACGAAGGGGGTGGGACCCGCCCACCGTGACCGCAGCGTGTCCGAGCGGCCCGGTGGGATCAGTCCCGGTCGAGCCCGGACGGCGGGCGTCAGGTGCGCGCCCGCGCCGACCACCGGTCACCGTGCTGCTCGAGCACGAGGTCGATACCGAAGGTCTGCGAGAGGTTGGCCTCGGTGAGCGTGATCTCGATCGGGCCCTGCGCGACGACCTGGCCCTCGCGCAGGAGGAGCACGTCGGTGAAGTGCGGGGGGATCTCCTCGACGTGGTGGGTCACCATGACGAGGGCGGGCGCCTCCAGGTCGCCCGCGATCTGACCGAGGCGACCGACGAGGTCCTCGCGTCCGCCGAGGTCGAGACCAGCCGCCGGCTCGTCGAGCAGCATGAGCTCGGGGTCGGTCATCAGGGCGCGGGCGATCTGCACGCGCTTGCGCTCCCCCTCGGAGAGCGTGCCGTAGGTCCGGTCGGCGAGGTGGCCGGCCCCGAGGGCCTCGAGGAGCTCGACCGCGCGGGCGTGGTCGAGCCCGTCGTAGGACTCGCGCCAACGACCGACGACACCCCACGAGGCGGTGACGACGACGTCGGACACCCGCTCGCGCGGCGGGATGCGCTCGGCCAGCGACGCGGAGGCCAGACCGATGCGCGGCCGCAGGTCGAAGACGTCGACCGCGCCGAGGACCTCGCCGAGGACACCGACGACACCTCGGGTGGGGTGCATGCGCGCGGCGGCCAGCTGCAGCAGCGTCGTCTTGCCCGCGCCGTTGGGCCCCAGGACGACCCAGCGCTGCCCCTCCTCGACCTCCCAGTCGATCTCCGAGAGCAGGGTCGACTCCCCGCGGACCACGGTGGCGCCGGCGAGGGCGAGGACATCACTCATGGTCCGACCCTAACCGTCGCGGATTACCATCTGTCAGATGCCCGAGCTGCCCGCCTCCGTCCGTGTCGCCGCATGGGTCACGCACGCCTGGGCCGGTGGCGTGACCCTGACCCAGGCGGTCGAGCGGGCCCTGCCCGACATCGACCACACCGAGGGGCTCGTCGAGCAGCTGCGGCTGTGGCGCGACCTCGGCGAGGCAGCCGTCCTCGTCGCCCTCCCCGGCCCCGGTGACCTGACCGGCCTGCCCCGCTGCGGACCGGTGGCCACCGACGCCGCCGTGGAGGCGGGTGAGGCCCTCTACGTCGCCGGCCTCGGTGGGCTGCTCGTGCCGTCGACGTCGACCTTCGGCTCCGAGGGCGCGCAAGGTGTGCGCATCGACTGGATGGCCCACGACGCCGACCCGATTCCCCCGCACCGCATCGAGGCGCTCGAGCCCTCCCAGCTCGAGCGACACCTGCGACGCACCCTCCTCGCCGCGATCGACGAGCTCGATGCCATCGGTGGCACCCCCTGGGCCGACGACCTGGCACGCGACCTCGCCGACGACCGGCTCGGGGCCGAGTGGGCTCTCCCCGATGCCCTGCCCGAGCGCGCCCGCAAGGTCATCGGGTTGGCCGGCACCGTCTCCATCGCCACCGAGCTGGGGCTGCAGGCCTCGGGTGCGATCACGGCCGCCGGCGACGAGGCGCGCGCCTCCGCCCTTCGTGCCCTGCGGCGCGAGAGCGAGCGCTGCCTCGCCGACGCGACCAATACCGCCTGCGCCACGATGGCCGGCTGGGTCCCGGCCCGCTGATGCGGGTCCTGCGGACCGCTCGGCTGCGCCTCGATCCGGTCGGCCGCGAGCACCTCCCCTTCCTCGCCGACCTCGATGCCGACCCCGAGGTCCTACGGCACATCATCGGCCGGGCCCGCACCCGCGAGGAGGCACTGGACTTCTGGACGCCGCAGGTCCCCGGCCCCATGTGGGTGGGGCACGTCGACGAACGTCCCGTCGGGTGGTGGTCCCTGTGGCCACGCGAAGGGGGCGTGGCCGAGCTCGGCTACCGCCTCGCCCGGTCGTGGTGGCGGCAGGGTCTGGCGGTCGAGGGGGCGAGGGCCGTTGTGGCAGAGGGCTTCTCCGACCCGAGGCTCGACGTCGTCCGCGCCGAGACGATGGTGGTCAACTCCGGCTCCCGCGGCGTCATGCGGCGCCTCGGCATGCGGGAGGTGCGCATCGAGGTGCGTGAGTGGGAGGAGCCGCTGCCCGGCGCCGAGCTCGGCGAGGTCGTCGCCGAGATCACCCGTCAGGACTGGGCGAGCACGCTCTCGTAGACCGCCATGGTCCGGTCGCCGATGCTCGTCCAGCTGAAGTGCTCGACCGCCCGCTCGCGGCCGGCGACCCCACGTGCTCGCGCGCGCTCGGGGTCGGCCACCGCCTGCACGAGGGCCGCCGCGAGATCGGTCTCGAAGCGCTCGCTGTCGACGGGTGCCCCCGTGCCGTCGTCGACCTGCTCGATGGGAACGAGCCACCCGGTGACGCCGTCGTCCACGACCTCGGGTATGCCGCCGGTCGCCGTGGCCACGACGGGCAGCTCGCACGCCATCGCCTCGAGGTTGACGATGCCGAGCGGCTCGTAGACCGAGGGGCAGGCGAAGACGGTGCCGGCGGTGAGCAGCGCGATGACCTCGGCCCGCGGCAGCATCTGCGAGATCCACACGACCCCGTCACGGGTGGCTCGCAGCTCGGCGACGAGGTCCTCGACCTCGGCGAGGATCTCGGGGGTGTCGGGGGCTCCGGCGCACAGGACGAGCTGCACCTCCGGGGGCAGCTCGCGGGCGGCACGCAGCAGGTGGGGCAGTCCCTTCTGCCGGGTGATCCGCCCGACGAAGACGACCGACGGGCGGTCGGGGTCGACGCCGTGGCGTCGCACGACCTCCGGGTCGGGTGCCGGCTGCCACAGCCCGGCATCGATGCCGTTGTGGACGACGTGCACCCGCTCGGGGTCGATGGACGGGTAGCTGCGCAGGATGTCCGCGCGCATGCCGTGACTGACGGCGATGACGCCGGCCGCCCCCTCGTAGGCGGTGCGCTCGACCCACGAGCTCAAGGCGTAGCCGCCGCCCAGCTGCTCGGCCTTCCACGGCCGCAGCGGCTCGAGGCTGTGCGCCGAGACGACGTGCGGCACCCCGTGCAGCAGTCCGGCGGTGTGGCCGGCGAAGTTGGCGTACCAGGTGTGGCTGTGGACCAGGTCGGCCCCCGCGCAGTCGGCCGCCATCGCCAGATCGACGCCCATCGTCGTCAGGGCGGGGTTGGCCCCCGCCAGACCCGGCGGATCCGGATAACCGGTGGTCCCCCCTTCGTCCCGGGGCTCGCCGAAGCACCGGACCCGCACGTCGGTGTCGCCCCGCTCGCGCAGCGCCCGCGTCAGCTCGGCGACGTGGACCCCGGCACCGCCGTAGACGGCCGGGGGGTACTCCTTGCTGAGGATGTCGACGCGCACGTGACCAGCCTAGGGCCGAAGGGGGGACGCCCCGCCCCGTAGCCACTAGGTTTGGATCATGGTCCACAGAGGTCAGCCCAGTGTCCTGGCGATCGTCCTCGCCGGTGGTGAGGGCAAGCGACTCATGCCGCTCACCGCCGACCGGGCCAAACCTGCCGTCCCCTTCGGTGGGATCTACCGGCTCGTCGACTTCGCGCTGAGCAATGTCGTCAACTCCGGCTACGCCAAGGTCATCGTGCTGACGCAGTACAAGTCGCACAGCCTGGACCGGCACGTCAGCCAGGCCTGGCGGCTCGCCTCCCCGCTCGGGCACTACGTCGCGCCGATCCCCGCCCAGCAGCGACGCGGCAAGAGCTGGTACACGGGCAGCGCCGACGCGATCTACCAGTCGCTCAACGCGATCACCGACGAGCGCCCGGACATCGTCGTCGTGGTCGGTGCCGACCACGTCTACCGCATGGACTTCTCCGACATGGTCGAGCAGCACCTCGAGACGGGCGCCGACTGCACCGTCGCCGCGATCCGCCAGCCGATCGCCATGGCCGACCAGTTCGGCGTCATGGAGGTCGGTGACGACGGGCGCCGCATCACCGCCTTCCGGGAGAAGCCGACGGACCCGATCGGGCTGCCCGACGCGCCCCACGAGGTCTACGCGTCGATGGGCAACTACGTCTTCTCCGCCGACGCGCTCATGGACGCGGTCAACCGTGACGCCGACACCGAGAGCCGGCACGACATGGGTGGCGACATCGTCCCCGACCTCGTCTCCCGCGGCACGGCCTACGCCTACGACTTCGCCGACAACACCGTGCCGGGGTCGACCGACCGCGACCGCGGCTACTGGCGCGACGTCGGCACGATCGACAGCTACTTCGACGCACACCTCGACCTGACGTCGATCCACCCGGTCTTCAACCTCTACAACTACAGCTGGCCGATCAACACCCACCACGGGCCCTACCCGCCGGCGAAGTTCGTCCACGCCGACACCGAGCGCGCCGGCGGCGCGACCAACTCGGTCGTCTCACCCGGCGTCGTCGTCTCCGGTGGGCACGTCCACAACTCGGTCCTCTCCCCCGGGGTCTTCGTGCACAGCTACTCCGACGTCATCGACAGCGTCCTGCTCGACGGCGTCGACGTCGGTCGGCACGCCCAGCTGCACCGGGTGATCGTCGACAAGGGCGTCCGGCTGCCGGCCGGGATCCGCCTCGGCCACGACCGCGAACAGGACCTGGCGCGCGGCCTGCAGGTCACCGAGTCCGGCATCACCGTGGTCGGCAAGGGACACGTCTTCGACGAGACCTAGACTGCGCCGCATGACCTCCCGCCCCGGCACCGACTCCCCGTCGTCCGTCGAGCTGCCGGGCGAGGGCCCGCTTGCGCTCGTCATGGACGTCGACTCCACCCTGATCCGCGACGAGGTCATCGAGCTCATCGCCGAGCACGCGGGCACTCGTGACGAGGTCGCCGCCGTGACCGAGGCCGCGATGCGCGGCGAGCTCGACTTCGCCGGGAGCCTGCACGCGCGGGTGGCCACCCTCGCCGGGCTGCCGGTCGAGGTCCTCGACCGGGTGCGTGCGGCGGTGCGACTGACGCCGGGTGCGCGGACTCTGGTCACGACCCTCGTCGAGGCGGGGCACACCGTCGGTCTCGTCAGCGGTGGGTTCACCGAGGTCGTCGACGACCTGGCCCGAGAGCTCGGCATCCCGACGGCACGGGCCAACACCCTCGAGATCGTCGACGGGCACCTGACGGGCAAGGTCCTCGGTGAGGTCGTCGACCGCGCGGCCAAGGCCGACTTCCTCACCCGGCTCGCCGCCTCGGCGGGCATCGAGCGCGA
This sequence comes from Janibacter sp. FSL W8-0316, assembly GCF_038004165.1. Lineage (NCBI taxonomy): Bacteria > Bacillati > Actinomycetota > Actinomycetes > Micrococcales > Intrasporangiaceae > Janibacter > Janibacter sp. FSL W8-0316. The sequence goes on from NZ_JBBOQX010000001.1 coordinate 654,904, forward strand.
TCGCACGGTCGCGGTCGGCGACGGGGCCAACGACCTCGACATGATGGCCGCCGCCCAGCTCGGCATCGCCTTCTGCGCCAAGCCCGCCGTGCGCGAGCAGGCCGACGCAGCCATCGACGAGCCCGACCTGCGCCGCGTCCTCGACCTGCTCGGCATCACCCCGCTCCCCCAGCCCGACGACGAGGGCGGCCACCCCCTCACCTGACGGCGTGTCGGGCGGCAGTTCGCACCAGGTGCAACGAGGTCCGGGGTCTCAGGTCCCCCCGAGGGTTTGAACTGCCGCGCGACACGCTGCGGGTGCCGGAGACTACGGGAGGTCGAAGGGGGATGTCGGCACACATCAAGCCGAAGTCGGACACGACAACTCAGCCACGAGAAGACGTAGGACTTCGGCGGGTGCCGCCGTCCCCCTTCGACCGGAAGCCGACCCTTCGAGGCGGCCGCCGACGGCCTTCCTCAGGGACCGGGAGAGGGGCTCAGACCCCCATCGCGTGCACGCCACCGTCGACGTGCAGGATCTCGCCGGTCGTCGCGGGGAACCAGTCGGACAGCAGCATCGTGCAGGCCTTGGCCGTGGGCACCGGGTCGTTGACGTCCCAGCCGACGGGCGCCCGGTCGTCCCACGAGTTCTCGAAGGTCTCGAAGCCGGGGATCGACTTCGCCGCGGTCGTGCGGATCGGGCCGGCGGCGACGAGGTTGCAGCGGACCCCCTTCGGGCCGAGGTCGCGGGCGAGGTAGCGGTTGGTCGACTCGAAGGCCGCCTTGGCCACGCCCATCCAGTCGTAGACCGGCCAGGCGAAGCTCGCGTCGAAGGTCAGACCCACGATCGACCCGCCCTCGGTCATCATCGGCAGCGCCGCGACGCCGAGCGCCTTGAGCGAGTAGGCCGAGACGTGGATCGCGGTGCTCACGTCCTCCCACGACGCGTCGAGGAAGGTGAAGGCGCCCTCGGGCGCGAAGCCGATCGAGTGGAGCACGCCGTCGAGTCGCTCGGTGTGCTCACCGATGCGGTCGGCCAGGGCGGCGAGGTCCTCCTCGCTCGTGACGTCGAGCTCGATGACCGGAGCCTCCTGCGGGAGACGCTTGGCGATCGTCTTGGTGATCTTCATCGTCCGGCCGAAGCTGGTGAGGATCACCTGCGCCCCCTGCTCCTGGGCGAGCTTGGCGACGTGGAAGGCGATCGAGGACTCCATGAGGACGCCGGTGATGAGGAAGGTCTTGCCGGTGAGCATCTAGCTGCCTTTCGAAGGGGGGTGCGAGGAGTGCGGTGGCGAAGCGCTCAGTGGCCCATGCCGAGGCCGCCGTCGACGGGGATGACCGCGCCGGAGATGTAGGACGCCTCGTCGGAGGCGAGGAAGGAGATGGCTGCGGCGACCTCGTCGGCCTGCCCATAGCGGCGGGCGGGGATGGCGGCCTGGTACTCGGCCTTGGTCTTGTCGGGCAGCTCGGCCGTCATGTCGGTCTCGATGAACCCGGGCGCGACGACATTGGCGGTGATGCCGCGGGCACCGAGCTCGCGCGTCATCGAGCGGGCGATGCCGACGAGGCCTGACTTCGACGCGGCGTAGTTGGTCTGCCCGGGCGAGCCGTAGAGGCCGACGACGCTGGAGAGCAGGATGACCCGGCCGAAGCGGGCCTTGACCATCGGCGTGGCCGCGCGGCGCACGCACCGGAAGGTCCCGTGGAGGTTGGTGTCGACGACCGAGGAGAACTCCTCGTCCGTCATGCGCATGAGCAGGGTGTCCTTGGTGATGCCCGCGTTGGCGACGAGCACCTCGACGTCACCCTCGAGCTTCTCCTTCGCCGCGGTGAAGGCGGCGTCGACCGACGCGGTGTCGGTGATCTCGCAGGCGACGACGTTCAGACCCTCGACGGGGTCGCCCGATCGCGACGTCACGACGACCCGGTGACCGTCGGCGACCAGCCGTCGCGCGATCGCCTCCCCGATGCCTCGGTTGCCTCCCGTGACGAGCACTCGCCGCGATGTCATGTCTCTCCTTCGTCGGTGGCCGCGTGTGGGTCAGATCACGCACCGTCGACGCTAGAGCACTACCGTCGGGTAGCCCGAACCGGTCCGCAGAGCGCCCAGACACGCGGCGTACCCTTGAGAGCGTGCCGCACGCGTCCGTTCCCTCGGTGACCACCGCACCGATCTCGCTCCAGGAGGAGCAGGCCGGTCGGATGCGCCAGTACCTCGCGACGATGGCGCTGCGCACGGCGTGCTTCGTCGGCGCCTACTTCTTCGAGGGGTGGCTGCGGTGGGTGTGCGTCGGTCTCGCCGTCGTCCTGCCCTACATCGCGGTCGTCCTCGTCAACGCCGTGCGCCCCCGCGTGGCCGACGAGGCCTTCCAGCCCGTGACCGACCACCGCCGGCAGCTGGACGCCTGATGCCGACCGACGAGCTGGTGTGCAGCCGCAAGGCCTGCCGCGACGCCGCGACCCGGGCCGTGCTGTGGCGCAACCCCCGCATCCACGACGAGTCGCGTCGCAAGGTCTGGCTCGCCTGCGCCGAGCACGAGGAGGTCCTGCGCGAGCACCTCGCCATCCGCGGCTTCCCGGTGACGACCTGCGCCCTCGACGAGATCCCGGACGACGCCGGCTGATGCTTCGTCTTGCCCTCACCCCGAGGTGGCTCGGGTGGTTCCTCCTCGTCGTCCTCGCGTCCCTGGCGTGCCTGTGGCTCGGCCAGTGGCAGTGGGGCCGCTACGAGGACAGGTCCGCGCGTGCCGAGCGGATCGAGAGCCACTACGAGGCGGACCCCGTGCCCGTCACCGAGGTCCTCACCGACGATCCGGTCGCCATCGACGACGAGTGGACCCGGGTGCGCGCGACCGGCACCTACGACACCGGTCACCAGGTCCTCGTCCGCAACCGTCCGCTCGACGGCACCTACGGCTACGAGGTGCTCCTCCCCCTTCGGCTCGAGGGCGGCGGCACCCTCCTCGTCGATCGCGGCTGGGTCCCCAACAGCCCGAAGGGGGCGGACGTCGCCCCCGAGGTCCCGGCCGCACCGACCGGCGAGGTGACCGTCACCGGCTGGATCCGCCTGGGCGAGAAGAGCCTTGAGCGCGACATGCCGCGCGGGCAGGTCGCCAGCATCAACCTCGAGGAGGTCTCCGACGAGGTCGGCACCGACCTCCTCGGCGGCTACGTCTCGCTCCAGTCGGAGGACCCCCGCAGCGAGCGACCCGACCCCCTCGCCGTCCCCGACACCGACACCGGGCCCCACATGGCCTATGCGATCCAGTGGTGGCTGGTCATCCCGGCCGGCTGGGTCTTCGTCGTCCTCGCCCTGCGACGCGAGGCGCAGGAGGGCGTCGGCCGCGCCCCCCGGCCCAAGAAGGTGCGCATCTGGGACGAGGAGGACGGCTGAGGGCACCGCCCTGATGTCGGCATCGGCCGACGTCTCGTCACCCGACCTCGACCGGGTCGGCCTCCCCGTCGAACTGCGTGGCGTGGAGCATCGCGTACATCCCGCGGGCAGACAGCAGCTGCTCGTGGGTGCCGCGCTCGACGACCCGCCCACCGTCGACGACGAGGATCTGGTCGGCGGCCCGGATCGTCGACAACCGGTGGGCGATGACGATCGCCGTCCGGCCCTCGAGGGCGGTGTCCAGGGCACGCTGCACGGCGACCTCCGACTCGCTGTCGAGGTGAGCGGTCGCCTCGTCGAGGATGAGCACGGCGGGCGACTTCAGCAGGAGGCGGGCGATGGCGAAGCGCTGCTTCTCTCCCCCGGACAGGCGGTGACCACGGTCGCCGACCACGGTGTCGAGACCGGCCGGCAGCGCCGCGACGAGGGCGTGGATCTGTGCCGCCCGCAGCGCCTGCCACATCTGCTCCTCGGTCGCCTCGGGCTTGGCGTAGGCGAGGTTGGCCCGGATCGTGTCGTGGAAGAGGTGGGCCTCCTGGGTCACCATGCCGACGGTCGAGCTCACCGACTCGATCGTGGCCTCGCGCAGGTCGCGCCCGCCGATGCGCACCGACCCGCTCGTGGGATCGTAGAAGCGGGTCACGAGCGAGGTGATCGTGCTCTTGCCGGCACCACTCGGCCCGACGAGCGCGATGAGCTGCCCCGGTTCGGCGCGCAGGGTCACGCCCTGCAGCACCGGGCCACCCTGCTCGCGGTCGCCGGTCGTGGCGCCCTCGAGGGAGCGCAGCGAGATCGCGTCGGCACCGGGATAGGTGAAGTGGACGTCGTCGAGTTCGACGGACAGGGCCTCGCCCTCGGGCAGCGGCTGCGCGTCGGGTGCCTCGCGGATGCTCGAGGGCATGTCGAGCAGCTCGAAGAGCCGGGCGAAGGAGACGAGCGCCGTGAGGACGTCGACGTGGACGTTGGAGATCGCGGTGAGCGGCCCGTAGAGCCGGGCGAGCAGCGCCGCGAGCGCCAGCAGGGTGCCGACCGTCAGCGTGCCCTCGACGGCCATGAGGCCGCCCACCCCGTAGACCATCGCCGTGGCCAGCGAGGCGAGCGCGGTGAGCATGACGAAGAAGAAGCCCCGGTTGACGGCGATGCGCACCCCGATGTCGCGCACCCGCGCCGCCCGCACGTCGTACTGCTCGATCTCGCGCGCCGGCTGGCCGAAGATCTTGACGAGGAGCGCACCGGCGACGTTGAACCGCTCGGTCATCTGGTTGCCGAGGTCGGCGTTGAGGTTCATCTGCTCGGCGGACAGGCCGGCCAGGCGCCGACCCATCCACTTGGCCGGCAGGACGAAGAAGGGCACGAGGACCAGCGAGGCCAGCGTCAGCTGCCACGAGAGGGCGAACATCGCCCCGAGGATGAGCACCAGCGAGATGACATTGCTGACGACCGACGACAGCACGGTCGTAAAGGCCTGCTGCGCCCCGATGACGTCGCTGTTGAGCCGGGTGACGAGCGCGCCGGTCTGCGCGCGGGTGAAGAAGGCGATCGGCTGGCGCAGCACGTGCGCGAAGACCTCGGTGCGCAGGTGGTGGATCAGCCCCTCCCCGATGCGCGCGGACATCCAGCGCTGCACGAGGCTGGTCACGGCCTCGACGACCGCGATGGCCGCGACGAGCAGGGCCAGGGTGATGACCACCCCGCGGTCCTGCGGGGTGACGCCGTCGTCGATGAGCCGCTGGAGCAGCAGCGGCACCGCGACGACGGTCATCGAGCCGATGGCGACCAGCGTGAGGAAGGCCGCGATGGTGCCCTTGAAGGGTCTGGCATAGCCGAGGACGCGTCGGGCGGTGCCCTTGGGCAGGGGCGTCGAGCGCGCCTTGTCGCCCGAGCTCATGGACTGCATGAGCCCCCAGGCACTGTTGGTCATCATCGTCGTGGTCTCCTCGTCCTTCCGGGACGTCAACCACGGTGCCGCACACGGGATTCCCGTGCACGCAAAGTCGGCCGTCAGCCCAGGACGCGGTGCAGCACCAGCCGGGCCACGGCCTCGGTGTCCGCGAGTCCCCCCGGGACGAAGGGGGACCCCGTCGCCTCGGCGAGAGCCGCGACCTTGTCGTGGAGCACGCCCTCCGCGAGGGTCGCCGGCACGACGACCCGCCCGCTCGTCGCGCCGGCACGGGGTGCGGCGAGGGTCATGCTCAGCCACCCCGGCCGGGGGTGGGCGTCGAGGAGGGTGCGGATGCTCTGACCGGCCTGACCGGAGCTGGACCCGCCGGCGACGAGCAGGGTGGCGCTCCCTTCGTCGTGGCCCGCGGCGCGCAGCCGCTCGCCGACCGCGTCGAGGAGCAGCGGGTGACCGCCGAGCGCACCGACGACCTGTGCTCTCGCTCCGGTCACGCCGAGCGCCCGGACGGCAGCGGGCACGTCGACCCGCGCGTGGAAGGCCGGCGTGATGAGCATCGGGACGACGGTGACGTCGCCATCGAGCCGGGGCCCGAGCTCCTCCGGTCGTGGGTGGTCGTTCTCGATGTAGACGAGGTGGGTGCTCCCCCGGCCGGCCGCCGCCAAGGGCTCGGCGACCCGGGAGCGCAGCCGCTCCAGGGTTGCCGAGTGGCGCGCGTCGGGCGAACCGTGCGCGAGCAGGACCGTCGTCACGCGCTCACGTGTGCAGGCCGCACTCGACCTTGTCCGTGCCCGACCAGCGGCCGGCCCGGGCGTCCTCGCCCTCGGCGACGGGCCGGGTGCACGGGGCGCAGCCGATCGAGGCGTAGCCGCTCTGCCGCAGGGGGTTGAGGAAGACCGACTGCTCGGCTGCGTACTGGTCGACGTCGTCCTGGGTCCAGGCGGCGATCGGGTTGAGCTTGACCATGCCGCGACGCTCGTCCCAGCCGACGACGGTGATGTCGGTGCGGGTCGGGGCGTCCTCGCGGCGCATGCCGGTCACCCAGGCGTCGTGGTCCTCGAGGGCACGGTTGAGCGGCTCGACCTTGCGCATGGCGCAGCACAGGTTGGGGTCCCGGTCGTGCAGCTTGGGGCCGTGCTCGGCGTCCTGCTCGGCGACGGTGAGCCTCGGGTAGATGGTGCGCAGCCGGATCGGCAGCATCGCCTCGTAGGCGTCGCGCGTGCCGAGGGTCTCGGCGAAGTGGTAGCCGGTGTCGAGGAAGAAGACGTCGGCGCCCTCGAGGGTGGTGCCGACGAGGTGCACCAGCACCTCGTCGCCCATCGAGCTGGCGACCGTCAGGCCGTCACCGAAGGTCTCGTGCGCCCAGGTCAGGGCCCGGCGGCCGATCTCGACTCGGCCCTCGTGGGTGTCGCCCAGCTCGGCCTCGAGTGCGGTGAAGAGCTCCTCGCCCTCGCGGGCCAGGTCGCGCAGGCGGTCGGTCTCGAGGTGCGTGGTCATCGGATGTCGTCCTCGTCGGCCCGGCGCACCCACAGGGCGAAGGACTCCCCTTCGTCACGCTGGGCGAGGTAGGTGCGCGCCAGGCGCTCGATGTAGTCGGGCAGGTCGTCGCCGGCGACCTTGAGGGCGCGGGTCTTGCGGGCCAGCGCGGTCTCCTCGGCCAAGGCGCCGCCGAGGTGAACCTGGAAGACCTCCTGGTGGGTGCCGTCCTCGCGCTTGTCGAGCATGCCCTTCAGGCCGACATCGGCAACTTGGCTGCGGGCGCAGCTGTTGGGGCAGCCGTTGAAGTGGATGCTGAAGGGGACGTCGATGCTCAGGCGCTTCTCGAGCTCGTCGACGGTCCACCGGGCGCGGTTCTTGGTGTCGGTCAGGGCCAGCTTGCAGAACTCCAGACCCGTGCACGCGAGGACATTGCGGCGCCACTCGCTGGGGTGGACGTCCAGGTCGATCTCCTTGAGGTCCGTGGCCAGCGCGTCGGCCCGGTCGGGCTCGACGTCGAGGACGAGGATCTTCTGGTGCGGCGTGAAGCGGATCCGCTGGGAGCCGGCCGCCTCGGCGAGATCCGCCAGACGGGTGAGCTTCGTGCCCGTCATGCGGCCGGCGATCGGCGCGGCGCCGACCCACACGCGGCCGTCGACCTGCTCGTGGATGCCGACGTGGTCACGGCGACTCCCCTTCGGCGCGACGGCCTCGGGCCCGTCGACGAGACGGCGGCCGAGGTAGTCGTCCTCGAGGACCCGGCGGAACTTCTCCGCGCCCCAGTCGGCCATGAGGAACTTCAGGCGAGCCTTGTTGCGCAGGCGCCGGTAGCCGTGGTCGCGGAAGATCGACGTGACGCCGTGCCACACGGCCGGCACGTCCTCGACGGGCACCCACACGCCGAGCCGCTGAGCGAAGATCGGCTTGACGGACAGGCCGCCACCGACCCACACATCGAAGCCCGGCCCGTGCTCGGGGTGCTCCACGCCGACGAAGGAGATGTCGTTGATCTCGTGGGCGATGTCGAGGACCGGCGAGCCGGAGATCGCCGTCTTGTACTTGCGCGGCAGGTTGGAGAACTCGGGGCTGCCGATGTACTCGCGCTTGATGATCTCCATGGCCGGTGTGCCGTCGATGATCTCGGCCTTGTCGATGCCGGCGACCGGAGAGCCGAGCATCGTGCGCGGGCAGTCGCCGCAGGCCTCGGTGGTCGACAGGCCCACGGACTCGAGGCGGCGCCAGATCTCCGGCACGTCCTCGATGCGCACCCAGTGCAGCTGGATGTTCTGCCGGTCGGAGACGTCGGCGGTGTCGCGGGCGAACTCGGTGCTGATCCCCGCAACGGTGCGCAGCTGCTCGGTGCTCATCCGACCGCCGTCGCTGCGCACGCGCATCATGAAGTACTCGTCGTCGAGGCCGTCCTCGCCGGTGTGCGTGCCGTCGAGGCCCTGCTTGCGCTGGGTGTAGAGGCCCCACCAGCGGAAGCGACCGGACAGGTCGTCCGGGGCGATCGAGGCGAAGCCGCCCTGCGCGTAGACGTCCTCGATCCGGGCGCGCACGTTGAGCGCGTCGTCCTCCTGCTTGAACTCCTCGTTGTGGTTCAGCGGGGTCCGGTCGCCGTCTGCCCAAGCGCCGGTGGACTTCGTGCGGGTGGGGCGGGTCGTCACAGTCACCCGCCCATCCTACGAGCCACCTTATGGATTGCATAACCGCCTGTTATGCGTCTCACCTGCTGGAGCAGGCCGCACGCGGGCGATCAGGCGAGCGTCACCAGATCGCGGTAGTCCGCGCTGTAGAAGTCCTCCACACCGTCGGGCAGCAGCAGGATCCGCTCCGGCTGCAGGGCGTCGACGGCGCCCTCGTCGTGGGTGACGAGGACGACCGCGCCCTTGAAGGTCGACAGCGCCCCGAGGATCTCCTCGCGGCTGGCCGGGTCGAGGTTGTTGGTCGGCTCGTCGAGGAGCAGGACGTTGGCGCTGGAGACGACGAGGAGGGCGAGCGAGAGCCGGGTCTTCTCCCCGCCGGAGAGCACGCCGGCCGGCTTGTCGACGTCGTCGCCGGTGAAGAGGAAGGAGCCGAGCACCTTGCGCACCTCGGTCTCACCGAGGTCCGGCGCGGCCGACTTCATGTTGGCCAGGACCGACCGGTCGACGTCGAGATTTTCGTGCTCCTGGGCGTAGTAGCCAAGCTTGAGCCCGTGCCCCGGCTCGACCTGTCCGGTGTCCGGTGCGTCGACCCCGGCGAGCATCCGCAGCAGCGTCGTCTTGCCGGCACCGTTGAGCCCGAGGACGACGACCTTGCTCCCCCGGTCGATCGCGAGGTCGACGTCGGTGAAGATCTCGAGGCTCCCGTAGGAGCGGGACAGGCCGGAGGCGCGAAGGGGGGTCCGCCCGCAGGGCGCGGGGTCGGGGAAGCGCAGCTTGGCCACGCGGTCCTGGGTCCGCTCCCCCTCGACGCCGGCGAGCATGCGCTCGGCGCGCTTGATCATCTGCTGCGCCGCGGTGGCCTTGGTCGCCTTGGCCCGCATCTTCTCGGCCTGGTCGAGCAGGGCGCCCGCCTTCTTCTGCGCGTTCTGCAGCTCGCGCTTGCGGCGGCGCTCGTCGGTCTCGCGCTGCTGGAGGTAGTTCTTCCAGCCCATGTTGTACTGATCGATCTCGCAGCGGTTGGCGTCGAGGTGGAAGACGCGGTTGACGACGACCTCGAGCAGGTCGACGTCGTGGCTGATGATGATCAGCCCGCCCTTGTAGTTCTTGAGGTGGTCGCGCAGCCAGGCGATCGAGTCGGCGTCGAGGTGGTTGGTCGGCTCGTCGAGCAGCAGGGTCTCGTTGCCGGAGAAGAGGATGCGGGCGAGCTCCACCCGACGGCGCTGACCACCCGAGAGGGTCTCGAGGCTCTGGTCGAGCCGGGCCTCGTCGATGCCGAGCGCCGAGGCGATGCTCGCGGCCTCGGACTCCGCGGCGTACCCACCCGCCGACTCGAACTCCTCCTGCAGACGGGCGAACCGCGCCATCGCCCGCTCGAGCGTCTCCGGGTCGGCGCTGGCCATCCGCTGCTCGGCCGTCCGGCGGTCGGTGACGATCCGGTCGAGCCCGCGTGCCGAGAGGATGCGCTGCCGGGCCGTGACGGTGAGGTCCCCGGTGCGTGGGTCCTGCGGCAGGTAGCCGATCCCGCCGCTCGCGGTGACGCTGCCGGCCGCCGGCTGACCCTGCCCTGCCAGGACCTTGGTCAGGGTGGTCTTGCCGGCGCCGTTGCGTCCCACGAGGCCGACCCGGTCGCCGGGGGCGACCCGGAAGCTCGCTCCCTCCAGGAGGATCCGGGACCCGGCGCGCAGCTCGATGCCGCTGGCTGTGATCACGGGTGGTTCTCCTGCACGTGCGAGGGGTCGGTCGGCGGCTAGTGTAAGTCGCGCGACCGCGCGTTCCCGCATCGGTTGGTCGCGGCGGTCCGGGCCCGCTCCTGATGGAGGTCAGTACATGAGCATCAACGACAACGCCTCGCTCGACACCTCGCGCATGGGCGGCGGGGGTGGCGGCGGGGGCCGTGGCCCGGTCATCGCCGGGGGTGGCGGCATCGTCGGTGTCATCGTCGTCATCGTCGCGCTGCTCATGGGCGTCAATCCCTCGGACCTCGGTGTCGGAGGACAACCCCAGGAGAGCGCATCGGGCGAGGACACCTGGGTGCAGGACAACTGCAAGACCGGGGCCGACGCCAAGAAGGAGCGCCGCTGCCTGATGGTCCTCGGCGAGAACAGCCTCTACGACTTCTGGAGCGACCAGCCCGACCTGGCCAAGGCCCTCGACGACGCGGGTCAGGACTTCCGCGGGCCCAAGCAGACGGTCGTCTACCAGGGGCAGACGCAGTCCCAGTGCGGCACGGCGAGCAACCAGATCGGTCCCTTCTACTGCCCCCTGGACGAAAAGATCTTCATCGACACCGACTTCTTCGACATCATGGAGAGCCAGCTCGGCGCCGAGGACGGGACCCTCGCCGAGCTCTACGTCCTCGCCCATGAGTACGGCCACCACATCCAGAACGTCTACGGCGTCCTCGAGGAGTCGCAGAAGGACCCGCAGGGCGCCGACTCGGGCGCGGTGCGCGTCGAGCTCATGGCCGACTGCTTCGCGGGCATGTGGATGAAGCACGCGACGCAGACCAAGGACGCCAACGGCGAGGTCCTCATCACCGAGATCAGCGAGGCCGACGTGCGCAATGCCATGGGCGCGGCCAAGTCGGTGGGCGACGACGAGATCCAGAAGAAGTCCGGTGGCGGAGTCAACCCCGAGGGCTGGACCCACGGCTCGGCCAAGGCCCGTCAGGCCTGGCTGCTGCGCGGGATGAAGGCCCACTCGGTCGGCTCGTGCGACACCTTCGAGGTCGCCGACCCCAACAACATCTGAGCCTCCCGAGCTACTTCTTCCTGCCCTCCGACTTGCCGGCGCCCCACTGGCCCTCCGTCGGGGCGAAGACCCACACCGTCGTGCCCTTCGGGTAGTAGCGGTTGATGCTGAACTTCACGTAGCCGGTCGAGCTGGTCCGCGCCGACTTGATGTACTGCTGCGGCTCGCCGGGCTTCTTGACGAGCAGCCAGGTCTTGATGCCGCTGGCAGCCGGCCCCCCAATGCCCTGCTTGACCCGGGCGGAGACGCCCCCACCCGTGGCCCAGGTCTTCGGCCACGTGGCCCGCAGCTCGATCGGCGTCCGCCCGGTCGTCTCGGCGACGATGCCCGTCGAGTAGTCGGTCCAGTCGGTGTAGGAGCCGGTCATCCACATGACCGAGAAGGGCCCCACCGCACCCGCGGGCGCCGCAGGCGTGCGCTGCACGCCCCGCTGGAGGGCGATGGGCCGGGAGAGCCACGACGCGCCCCGGTCGCTCGTCGACAGCTCGGACAGCTGGGTCTCCTCGCCCGCGCGGGTGATGACGTAGGCCGTGTTGGCGTTTCGCGCGTCGAGCGTGATGCCCTCGGGGTACTCCTCCTGCCGCGCGACCGTCCGGGTGGTCCACGAGCCGCTCACGGTGGTCGCCCACTTGTAGGTGTAGCCGCTGCTCCCGGTGGTCCGGTCGGTCGTGGTGAAGGCGACCGTGGGATAGCCACCGGAGCGCAGTCCGAAGTCGTAGACGCGCACCCGACCGTCGAGGCTGCGTCCGTCGTAGATCTGGGTGCCCGAGCGCGGGTAGGCGGGGCGAGCGACGGCCGTGCCGTTGGTCCGACCCAGCTTCTTGGTCGCGGCGTCGTAGGTAAAGTGGTAGAGCGAGTTGTTGACGTCCTGGGCCGGGTGCCCGTCGCTCACGGCCAGATGCATCTGCTTCCAGCCCGAGGAGGCCGCCTCGAGGTAGGGCCAGGTGCGCAGCCCGCCCCCGGAGTTCTTGAAGAGCTGGACGGGAGCGGACCAGTTGACGAGGTCCTTGCTCGTCGAGACGACCCAGTTCTGGTCGGAGTAGCGACGGGTGAGCACGTGGTACTGGTTGCTCACGCCGCGCATCCGGAAGACCTGGACGTACGTCGACTTCGCATTTTCCATGCTCGAGCCCTTGAGCTTGCGCACCGCCGACATCTTCGTGACGTCACCCGCGGTGTTGCTCACGCGGTACTGCACCGGCGCCTTGCCGTGGCCTCCCCAGAAGGCCGCGATCCGCCCGTCAGCCGTCTCGACGAGGCCAGGGACGTTGTGGTCGTCGCGCAGCTGGTACTGGCTCAGCGTCGTCGTGGCCATCCGCTGGTCGGCCTTGCTCAGCGAGGTGAGCATGACCGAGCCCGCCCTGGTGACGTAGGCGAAGTAGGTGTAACGCGAGGTCTGCAGGACCCGCGGGTCGGAGTACCAGGTCCATGCGCCGTTGGAGGTCATCCGCACCGTGCGCGCCTCGAGCGAGTCGGCCGTGGCCGGCGCCGCCGCCACGGGCTGCGCCGGCTGCTCGGCGGTCTGGAGCGACTCGTCGGCCACCGAGTCGGCGACCCGCTGCTGCTGGGCCGTGGCGCGCTGGGTCATCGGCGTGCCCTTGGCGGCGGGCGGGACGGGGTCCGGCGGTGCCTGCTGCGCCTGCGGCGCGGTGGTCGCCGCTGGCGGTGGTGCCGCCACGGCGGCGGTCCCCGTCAGCAGGGCCGCCACGAGGGCGACGGTGGACATGACGGCAGTACGTGAAGAGCGCACGGTGCTTCCCCCGAAGGAATGTGGCAAGGCTCTCCCCGTCCTCGCCTACGCGCGCAGATTACACCCGCCGACGCGCTCCCCTGCGCAGGCTCAGTCGCTGATCTGCAGCCGCACGCACCGGGATCGTCGCGCGGCCTCCTGGAGCACCACAAGCCGCGGGTCGGGCAGGTCCCACAGGGTGCGCTGCGGCAGGTCGCGCAGGTGCGCCAGGCGCGGGTCCTCGAGCACCTGCTCGGCCATCCGCCGGTCGCCTCCGAGGACAAGGGCGTCGACCGCGTCCCGCCCCAGATGACGAAGGGAGATCTCCCGCACCTTGTCGAGCACCCCGTCGGCCTGGTTGCCGCGACGCCGGGCGTAGCGCTGCTGGCTCCACCCGCCCTTCTTCGTCCGGGACTGGACGTAGGCGGTGCCGCACGTGTGGGCGGTGAGGTCACCCCCTTCGTCACGGCCCACGGCGTACCCGCCGCGCCGCACGAGGACCAGACCGATCCGCTGGTGCTCGAAGCGCTCCCCCGTCGCCGTGGCGCCGTCACCGCCGGTGAGCACGACGGTGCCCGGCCCGTCGGCGCGCGTGACGCCGTCGTGCCGGGCACCGAAGCCCTCGACCCACCGGTCGAGCCGAGCCCGGTCGACCTCGACCGTGCGGGTCATCGTGAGGAGTGGCTCAGATGTTGAAGCCGAGCGCGCGCAGCTGCTCGCGACCGTCGTCGGTGATCTTGTCGGGGCCCCACGGCGGCATCCACACCCAGTTGATCCGGGCGTCGGCGACAATGTCCGACAGCGCCCCGTCGACCTGGTCCTCGATGACGTCGGTCAGCGGGCAGGCGGCGGAGGTGAGGGTCATGTCGATGACTGCGTGGTTCTGCGGGTCGACGGTGATGCCGTAGACGAGACCGAGGTCGACGACGTTGATGCCGAGCTCGGGGTCGACGACGTCGCGCAGGGCCTCCTCGACATCGGCGACGTTGCTCGGGGTCGGTGCCTGGGCGGTCATGCGGACTCTCCTTCGGTCGTGCTGGGGACGTCGACGCCGGCCTGGGCCAGGGCGTCGGTGAGGGCCATCCAGCCGAGCAGCGCGCACTTGACGCGTGCCGGGTACTGGGCGACACCGGCCAGGGCGACACCGTCGCCGATGACCTCCTCGTCGCCCGGGTCCTGACCACGGCTGGTCAGCATGTGCCGCATCGCGGCGTGGACGTCCATGGCGTCATGGATCACCTCACCGGTGACCTCCTCGGCGAGGATCGAGGTGCTCGCCATGGAGATCGAGCAGCCCATGGCCTCGTAGGAGATGTCGGTGATGTGGGCGTCGGGGCCGGTGCCGTCGAGGTGGACGCGCAGCGTCACCTCGTCGCCACAGGTCGGGTTGACGTGGTGCACCTCGGCGACGTGCCCCTCACGCAGGCCGTGGCCGACCTTGCGCTTGGAGTGGTCGAGGATGAGCTCCTGGTAGAGGTCCATCAGGCGGCTCCTGCATCGACGCCGAAGATCTCGGGCACCCGGTCGAGCGCGGCCACGAGGGCGTCGATCTCGGCGGGGGTGTTGTAGACGGCCAGCGAGGCGCGGGTGGTCGCCGCGACGCCGAAGCTGCGGTGCAGCGGCCACGCACAGTGGTGGCCGACGCGCACGGCGACGCCCTGGTCGTCGAGGACCTGGCCGACGTCGTGGGCGTGCACCCCGTCGACGACGAAGGAGACGGCCGAGCCGCGGTGGTCGGTGTCGGCGGGGCCGACGAGACGCACCCACGGGCGCTGCGCGAGCGCGTCGAGCAGCCGCGCGGTGAGCGCCTGCTCGTGCTGGGCGATGCGCTCGACGCCGATGTCACGCATCCAGCGCACGGCGGCGCCGAGGCCGATGGCCTGGCTGGTCATCGGCACGCCGGCCTCGAAGCGCGTGGGCGGCGGCGCATAGGTGCTGCCCTCCATGCGCACGATCTCGATCATCGAGCCGCCGGTGAGGAAGGCGGGCATCTGCTCGAGCAGGTCGTAGCGACCCCAGAGCACGCCGATGCCGCTCGGGCCGTACATCTTGTGGCCGGAGAAGGCGAGCAGGTCGACACCCAGCTCGGTGACGTCGACGGGCAGGTGCGGCACCGACTGGCACGCGTCGAGGACCGTGATGGCTCCGACGGCGCGGGCGGCGGCGACGACCCGCGGGACGTCGGTGATGGCGCCGAGGACGTTGGACGCGTGCGTGAAGGCCACGACCTTGGTCCGGTCGGTGACCATCTCGTCGAGCTGGTCGAGGTCGAGCCGGCCCTCGGTCGTCACGCCGATCCAGCGCAGGGTCGCGCCGGTGCGTCGGCACAGCTCCTGCCACGGGATGAGGTTGGCGTGGTGCTCGGCCTCGGTGATGAGCACTTCGTCGCCCTCACCGAGACGAAGGGGGGACCCCGCCTCGGCGTTGGAGAAGGCATAGGCGGCGAGGTTGAGCGCCTCGGTCGCGTTCTTGGCGAAGACCACTTCGCGCGGCTGGGCGCCGATGAGCCCGGCGATGTCGGCCCTGGCGCTCTCGTAGGCCTCGGTGGCCTCCTCGGACAGCGCGTGGGCACCACGGTGCGGCGCGGAGTTGGCGGTGACGAGGAAGTCGCGCTCGGCGTCGAGGACGGCGAGCGGCTTCTGCGAGGTCGCGCCGGAGTCGAGGTAGACCAGCGGCTTGCCCCCGCGCACGGTGCGCTCGAGGATCGGGAACTGACCGCGGATCGCGGCCAGCTCGCCCTCGGGGATCAGCTGCGGCGTCATGGTCAGGCCCCTGCGGTCGTGGCGGGCTCCCCCGTCGCGATGAAGCGGTCGTAACCCTCGGCCTCGAGCTGGTCGGCCAGCTCCGGGCCGCCCTCCTCGGCGATCTTGCCGTCGACGAAGACGTGGACGAACTCGGGCTTGATGTAGCGCAGGATCCGCGTGTAGTGCGTGATGAGCAGGACACCGGCGTCGGTCGACTCCTTGGCGCGGTTGACGCCCTCGGAGACCACGCGCAGCGCGTCGACGTCGAGGCCGGAGTCGGTCTCGTCGAGGACGGCGAACTTCGGCTTGAGCAGCTCCATCTGGAGGATCTCGTGGCGCTTCTTCTCACCACCGGAGAAGCCCTCGTTGACGTTGCGGTCGGCGAAGGAGGAGTCCATGCGCAGCTCGTCCATCGTGCCGCGGACCTCCTTGACCCAGGTGCGCAGCTTGGGGGCCTCGCCGTCGATGGCGGTCTTGGCGGTGCGCAGGAAGTTGCTCACCGTGACGCCCGGGACCTCGACGGGGTACTGCATCGCGAGGAAGAGGCCCGCGCGGGCGCGCTCGTCGACGGACATCGACAGCACGTCCTCGCCGTCGAGGGTGACCTCGCCGGAGGTGACGGTGTACTTGGGGTGGCCGGCGATCGAGTAGGCGAGCGTGGACTTGCCGGAGCCGTTGGGGCCCATGATCGCGTGGGTCTCGCCGGACCGGATGGTCAGGGTGACGCCCTTGAGGATCTCCTTGGGGCCGTCTTCGGTCTCGACGCTGACGTGCAGGTCGGTGATCTGGAGCGTTGCCATGTCGGTTCTTTCGGTCGAAGGGGAAGGTCAGTCGGCGAGGGCGACGAGCACGTCGCCGGCCTCGGTGACCTGGACGGTGTGGACGGCGACGGGCACGGTCGCCGGCAGGTTGCTGGGGGCACCGGTGCGCAGGTCGAAGCGCGAGCCGTGCAGCCAGCACTCGATGGCGCAGCCGTCGACCTCGCCCTCGGAGAGCGAGACGTTGGCGTGGGTGCAGGTGTCGTCGACGGCGTGCACGGTGCCGTCGTCGGTGCGCACGATCGCCACGAGGCGGCCACCGATGTCGGCCTTGGCCGCCTCACCCGGGGTCAGCTCGTCGAGGCTGCAGACGCGAATGTAGGCGGGCTCGGCGACGGCACTCATGCCGCACCGCCCTCGAGCTCGACGTCGATCGCGGCCATGATCCGGTCGCTGATCTCCGCGTCACCGATGCGCGCGACGATGCTGTTGAAGAAGCCGCGCACGACGAGGCGACGGGCCTCGTCCTCGGGGATGCCGCGAGCCTGCAGGTAGAACAGCTGCTGGTCGTCGAAGCGCCCGGTCGTCGAGGCGTGCCCGGCGCCGACGATCTCGCCGGTCTCGATCTCGAGGTTGGGCACGGAGTCGGCCCGCGCGCCGTCGGTGAGGACGAGGTTGCGGTTGAGCTCGTAGGTCTCGGTGCCCTCGGCGGCCGCGCGGATCAGCACGTCGCCGACCCACACGGTGTGGGCCGTCTCACCCTGCAGCGCGCCCTTGTACTCGACATTGCTCGAGCAGTGCGGCGCCTCGTGGTCGACGAAGAGGCGGTGCTCGAGGTGCTGGCCGGCGTCGGCGAAGTAGACGCCCAGGCCCTCGAAGGAGCCACCCGGACCGGCGTAGGTCGCGTTGGTGTTGAGGCGCACGATGCCGCCACCGATGGTCACGGCGATGTGCCGCACGCTCGCGTCGCGGCCGACGACCACGTCGTGCTGGCCGAGGTGGTTGGCGTCGTCCGCCCAGTCCTGGAGGGAGACGATCGTCAGCTGCGAGCCGTCACCGGCGAGCACCGAGAGCAGCTCGGTGTAGTCAGCGGTGCCGGAGTGCTCGACGACGATCGTGCCCCGGGCGAAGTGCCCGACGCGCACGACGTGGTGGGCGCGGACGGTGTCACCGCCGGTGCCGGTGAGCGAGATGCGCACCGGCTCGGTGAGCTCGGCCTCGGCCGGGATGTCGATGATCGTCACGTCACCACCGGCCGCGGCGACCGCCGCGGCGCGGTCACCGGGGGCCGGCGCACCGAGCGCGCGGGCCTCGTCGGCGGGGACGACCGAGCGGGTGACGCCCTCGGGCAGGTGGTGGGTCACCTCGAGTTCGGCGGACCCGCCGGCGTCCGCCAGCAGGTCGGTGAGACGCCCGACGGGGGTGAAGCGCCAGTCCTCCTCGCGGCCGGTCGGCAGCTCGAAGTCGGCCACCGACCACGAGCGCGTGCGCTCGGCGCGGGACTGGTCCGGCACCAGGGTCTCGCCGGAGTGGGTGTGGGCCTTGGGGCCCGAGTCAGCCAGAAGGCTCATCAGCCGACGGCTCCTTCCATCTGGAGTTCGATGAGGCGGTTGAGCTCGAGGGCGTACTCCATCGGCAGCTCGCGCGCGATGGGCTCGACGAAGCCACGCACGATCATCGCCATGGCCTCCTCCTCGCTCAGCCCGCGTGACATGAGGTAGAAGAGCTGGTCGGCCGAGACCTTGGAGACGGTCGCCTCGTGACCCATCTGCACGTCGTCCTCGCGGACGTCGACGTAGGGGTAGGTGTCGGACCGGCTGATCGTGTCGACGAGCAGGGCGTCGCAGACGACGTTGGACTTGCTGTTGGTCGCGCCCTCGAGCACCTGCACCAGGCCTCGGTAGGAGGTGCGACCGCCGCCTCGGGCGACCGACTTGGAGACGATCGAGCTCGAGGTGTTGGGCGCCGCGTGCACCATCTTGGCACCCGCGTCCTGGTGCTGGCCCTCGCCGGCGAAGGCGATCGACAGCGTCTCGCCCTTGGCGTGCTCGCCGAGGAGGAAGCATGCGGGGTACTTCATCGTCACCTTGGAGCCGATGTTGCCGTCGACCCACTCCATCGTGCCGCCCTCGGCGACCGTGGTGCGCTTGGTGACGAGGTTGTAGACGTTGTTGGACCAGTTCTGGATCGTCGTGTAGCGCACCCGGGCGTTCTTCTTCACGACGATCTCTACGACGGCGCTGTGCAGCGAGTCGGTCTTGTAGATCGGGGCGGTGCAGCCCTCGACGTAGTGCACGTAGGAGCCCTCGTCGGCGATGATGAGCGTCCGCTCGAACTGGCCCATGTTCTCGGTGTTGATCCGGAAGTAGGCCTGCAGCGGGATGTCGACGCGGACGCCCGGCGGGACGTAGATGAAGGAGCCACCGGACCAGACCGCGGTGTTGAGCGCGGAGAACTTGTTGTCACCGGCAGGGATGACGGTGCCGAAGTACTCGCGGAAGAGGTCCTCGTGCTCGCGCAGGCCGGTGTCGGTGTCGACGAAGATGACGCCCTTTTCTTCCAGGTCCTCGCGGATCTGGTGGTAGACGACCTCCGACTCGTACTGCGCTGCGACACCGGCGACGAGGCGCTGCTTCTCCGCCTCGGGGATGCCGAGCTTGTCGTAGGTGTTCTTGATGTCCTCGGGCAGGTCCTCCCAGGAGGCCGCCTGCTTCTCGGTGGACTTCACGAAGTACTTGATGTTCTGGAAGTCGATGCCGGTGAGGTCGCTGCCCCAGCTCGGCATGGGCTTCTTGTCGAACAGCCGCAGCGACTTCAGGCGCAGGTCACGCATCCACTGCGGCTCGCCCTTGCGGTCGGAGATGTCGCTCACGACGGCCTCGTTGAGGCCACGCTTGGCGCTGGCACCGGCGGTGTCGGCATCGGCCCAGCCGAACTCGTACTTGCCGATGTCCTTGAGCCCTGGGTTGAGCTCTTCGATGTTGGTGCTCATCGGGTGGACCTCTCTGTGTGGGGACGCGCCCCCGCGGTGGGGACGAAGGTGGTGCAGACGTGATCGCCCTGGGCCAGGGTGGCCAGGCGCTGGACGTGGACGCCGAGGAGTCGGCTGAAGGCATCGGTCTCGGCCTCGCACAGCTCCGGGAACTCTGCGGCGACATGCTGGACCGGGCAGTGGCCCTGGCACAGCTGGAGGCCGACAACGACGTCGTGACCGACCGTGCGGGCGCTGGCAGCGTAGCCCTCGGAGCGAAGGGCGGACACCAGGGCCTCGGTGCGGGCCCGGGGGTCGTCGCCCGCGGCGTCGACCTGTGCGGCGCAGCGGGCCTCGAGGGCGCTCATGCGCTGGTCGGCGAAGGCACGCACGGCCTCGGGGCCAACGGTGTCGCGCACGAAGCGGACCGCGTCGGTCGCGAGGTCGTCGTAGTCGGAGGCGAGCCGCTCGTGGCCGGTGTCGCCGACGACCCACTCGCGGGCGGGGCGCCCCCGACCGCGCTTGCCGGTGTGGGGTGCGCGGCTGGTGACGGCGCCGGACTCGGCGAGCTGGTCGAGGTGTCGCCGCACGCCGGTGGCGGTCAGCCCGAGGTGGCTGGCCAGGTCGGCGGCGGTGATGGGACCGCGCTCGCTGATCGTCGCCAGGACCCGGTCGCGGGTGCGAGCATCACGGGTCGCCGCGTCGGTGTCCGACGCGCGTTGGTCCTGCGGAGCAATAACCACACATCCATGTTATGTAATTCGGCCGTGGACACAACAAAGGTATGCCTAACCCCACATCCGGGGTCCGGCTGCCTAGACTCCCCTCTCGTGGATCGTGCCGTCGTCGTGGAGGACCTGCGCCGCGTCTTCGGTGACACCATCGCCGTGGACGGGGCCTCGTGGGCTGCCGGCACGGGCGAGATCACCTGCGTCCTCGGACCCAACGGCGCCGGCAAGACGACGACCATCGAGTGCCTCGAAGGCCTCCAGCAGCCCGACGGCGGCCGCTGCCGCGTCCTCGGCACCGACCCCTGGCAGGCCTCCGCCGACCACCGCGCCCGCGTCGGCGTCATGCTCCAGGACGGCGGGCTGCCGCAGAGCGTCCCGGCCAGCCGCCTGCTCGCCCACCTCGGCCGGCTCTACCGGACCCACCGCGGTCCGGAGCTCGTCGAGAGACTCGACATCACCCCCTTCGCCCGGACACCGGTCCGCCGCCTGAGCGGAGGCCAGCGCCAGCGGGTGGCCCTGGCAGCCGCCCTCCTCGGCGACCCCGAGGTCGCCTTCCTCGACGAGCCGACCGCCGGTCTCGACCCGCACGCGCGACTGGCCGTGTGGGATCTGCTGCGCGAGCGACGCGACGAGGGGGTCGCCCTCGTGGTGACGACGCACGGCTTCGAGGAGGCCGAGCGTCTGGCCGACCGGGTCGTCATCCTCGACCGCGGGCGGGTCGTCGCCGACGACACCCCGGCAGCGATCGCCGCCGGCGGCCGGCTCGAGGACGCCTACTTCGCCCTGACCGGAGGCCTGCGTGGCAGCTGAGTCCCTCTCCCCCGCAGAGCCGCGCGGCCGCCGGGTGCGCGCCCAGGCGCGCTTCGAGGCGGAGATCCTCGTGCGCAACGGCGAGCAGATCCTCGTCGCGCTCGTGCTGCCCGTGCTCGCCC
This sequence comes from Janibacter sp. FSL W8-0316, assembly GCF_038004165.1. Lineage (NCBI taxonomy): Bacteria > Bacillati > Actinomycetota > Actinomycetes > Micrococcales > Intrasporangiaceae > Janibacter > Janibacter sp. FSL W8-0316. The sequence continues at coordinate 675,912 of NZ_JBBOQX010000001.1, forward strand.
TCCTCGCGCTCGTCGCGAGCCCCTACCCGGAGCTGCCCGAACCCCGCATCGCCCTCGTCGCCCCCGGCGTGCTCGCGCTCGCCGTGGTGTCCACGGCCTTCACCGGCCAGGCGATCCAGACCGGCTTCGACCGCCGCTACGGCGTGCTGCGACTGCTCGCGACCTCGCCCGTCGGCACCGACGGGCTGCTCGCGGGCAAGGCGCTGGCGGTGGCCGGGGTCGTCGTCGGCCAGCTCCTCGTGCTCGGGCTCATCGCCGCCGTCGCCGGCTGGCGGCCCGACCCGCTGGGCCTGCTGGTCACCCCCGTGAGCGCGGCGCTCGGTGTGTGGGTCTTCGTCGCCCTCGCCCTGCTGCTGGCCGGGGTCCTGCGAGCCGAGGCCGTGCTGGCGGTGGCCAACCTCGTCTGGGTCCTGCTCGCCGGCGCCGGCGGCCTGCTCCTGCCGGGCGACACCGTCGGCGGTCTCGACGCGGTGGTCCGATGGCTGCCGTCAGGGGCCCTCGGCAACGCCTTCCGCGACGGGTTGACCGGCGCGGGCATCCCGCTCGTGCCGTGGCTCGTGCTCGTCGCCTGGGGCGTCGTGCTGAGCCTCGCCGTCGTGCGCACCTTCCGCTGGCGGGACTGACCCCCTTCAAGACCCGGTGGTCGGAGCAGGCCCGGCTACGACATACCGTAGTGGCGTGCCCGAGACCCTCCCCCAGACCGCCCGCACGTGGCTGCCGCGCCTGCTCCTGCTCAACCTGATCGTCGAGATCGGCATCGTCGTCACCGGCGGCCTGGTGCGGCTCACCGGCTCCGGGCTCGGCTGCCCGACGTGGCCGGAGTGCGTCCCCGGCTCCTACGTGCCGACGGTCGAGCAGGAGGAGGGCATCCACAAGCTCATCGAGTTCGGCAACCGCACGCTCACCGGCCTGCTGGGCTTCGTCGCGCTCGCGCTGCTCATCGCGCTCTACCGCTGGGCCCGTGACCGGCGCGAGCTGATCACCGGCACCTGGGTGGTCATGGTCGGCATCGCGGCCCAGGCCATCGTCGGGGGCATCACGGTCCGCACGGGGCTCAATCCCTGGATCGTCGCCTTCCACTTCCTGTGCTCGATGGCGCTCATCGCCGTCTCGGCCTGGCTCTACTGGCGCCAGCGGCAGCCCTCCGGCCGCACCCGCTCCCTGCTCCACCCGCTCGTGACGCGTCTGCAGTGGGTGCTCGTCGCCGTCGCCGTCGCGGTGCTCGCGCTCGGCACCGTCGTCACCGGCTCCGGCCCGCACTCCGGCGATGCCGAGACGCCGGCTCGGACCGGCTTCGACCCACGCACCATCTCGTGGCTGCACGCCGACGCCGTGATGCTCTTCGTCGGCATTTGCGTCGCCGTCTGGCTCGGCGCGAAGCTCACCGAGCGTGCCGCTGGTCCCGCGCCCGCCTGGTGGGTCGTGCTCATGGTCACCCTCGCCCAGGGCCTCGTCGGCTACGTCCAGTACCTGACGAAGCTGCCGGAGGTCCTCGTGCTGGCCCACATGCTCGGCGCCAGCCTCCTCGTCGTCGCCATCACCCGCGCGATCGTCCTCTCCCGCACGCCCGTCGACTGATCGAGCGGCCGCCCGGAGGCGCGTCACCCTGCAGTTCGGGCGAAGGGGGTCCGCTCACCCCTGAGTTTCCGGGGGCCGGTTTCCCAGACCGCGCCGAACTGCTCCCTTCGTCAGGGACCAGAGCAGCACGACCCGACCACGCGGGTCGTGCGGGGCCAAGGGGATCAGGAGAGGCCGGGCAGCGGCAGGTGCAGCAGCGGGTCGATCGCGACGCCGAGGAAGAGCAGCGTCACATAGGTGATCGAGAAGTGGAAGAGCCGCATCGGCTTGAGCACCGACTGCTTGGCACCCCGCCCGGCGGCAGCGAGCAGCCGATGGGCCTCGGCGACGAAGAGCCCACCCGAGGCGAGGGCGGCGACGAGGTAGACCCAGCCCATGTCGGCCACCGGGACGAGGGCCAGCGAGGTGAGGACCATCACCCAGGAGTAGGCGACGATCTGGCGTGCCACGGTCGTCATCTGCTCGACGACGGGCAGCATCGGCACCCCGGCCTTGGCGTAGTCGTCGGTGAAGCTCATCGACAGCGGCCAGTAGTGCGGCGGGGTCCAGAAGAAGATGACGAGGAAGAGGATGATCGCCGGCCAGCCGACGGAGTTGGTCACGGCAGACCACCCGATGAGGGTCGGCATGCAGCCGGCGATGCCGCCCCAGACGATGTTCTGCGGGGTGCGCCGCTTGAGGATCATCGTGTAACCGACCGCGTAGAGCACGATCGCGGCGAGCGAGAGCATCGCCGACAGGGGGTTGACCAGCAGCCACAGCCAGGCGGTCGACAGCGCGGTGAGCACCAGGCCGAAGACCAGCGCCGCCCTGGGGGTCACCTCGCCGGTGACGAGCGGACGGTTCTGCGTCCGGCCCATCTTGGCGTCGATGTCGCGGTCGTAGACCATGTTGAAGGTGTTGGCCGCCCCGGCGCTCAGGCTGCCACCGACGAGGGTGAGCACGATGAGCGCGAGGGAGGGGACGCCACGCTCGGCGAGAAACATCACCGGGACCGTCGTGACGAGCAGCAGCTCGATGATGCGCGGCTTGGTGAGCGCGATGTAGGCGCCCACGCTGCGGCGCCACGAACGGGTCGCCGGCGACAGCTCGCGCGTCGACTCGAGAGTGGTCACGGACTGCCTTTGCCGAAGGGGGTTGGGTCACGGCCGACTGGGCACGGCCTCCGAGGAGTCTACCCGCGACGGCCAGTGCTGCCGGCCCCGGGTTGCACTCGTCACGGCTCCGGCGGCCGGGACTAGTGTGGACGGCAGCACGCACGCTCCCGCAGCAGAAAGGTCCTCCGTGAGCACGGACACCGACACCTCGCCCAAGGCTCCCGCGAAGAAGGCAGCCGGTCGTGCTGCCTCGAAGGGAACGACCCGCACCGTGGCCTCGGCCAACCCCGCCGGCCCGGCGGGCACCTCGTCCCGCTCGAGCGACCTGCCGATGCCCGTGGTGAAGAAGGCCGGGTGGAGCGACTTGGACGTGCGCGCCGTCGACACCGGCCGGGTCCTCGCCGCCGACGCGGTCCAGGAGTGCGGCAGCGGTCACCCCGGCACCGCGATGAGCCTCTCCCCCGTCGCCTACCTCCTCTACCAGCAGGTCATGACGCACGACCCGTCCGACCCGGCGTGGCTGGGCCGCGACCGTTTCGTCCTCTCCGTCGGGCACTCCTCGCTCACTCAGTACGTCCAGCTCTTCCTCTCCGGCTACGGCCTCGAGCTCAGCGACCTGAAGTCCCTGCGCACCTGGGGCTCGCTGACCCCGGGCCACCCGGAGGTCCACCACACCGCGGGCGTCGAGATCACCACCGGCCCCCTCGGGTCGGGACTGGCCTCCGCCACCGGCATGGCGATGGCCCAGCGCCGCCAGCGCGGTCTCTTCGACCCCGACGCGAAGCCGGGGACCTCCCCCTTCGACCACACGATCTGGTGCCTCGCCTCCGACGGCGACATGCAGGAAGGCGTCTCCGCGGAGGCCGGCTCGCTCGCCGGCCACCAGGAGCTCGGCAACCTCAACGTCATCTACGACGCCAACCAGATCTCCATCGAGGACGACACCGACATCGCCTTCAGCGAGGACGTGGGTGCGCGCTACCGGGCCTACGGCTGGGAGGTCATCGACGTCGACTGGCGCAAGACCGGTGACGGCAAGGCCTACGTCGAGGACATCGACGCCCTGCTCGCCGCGACCCAGCAGGCGAAGAAGAACACGAAGGCCCCCACGCTCATCGTGCTGCACACGATCATCGCCTGGCCGGCCCCGACCAAGCAGGACACCGGCGCCTCGCACGGCTCCGCCCTCGGCGAGGACGAGGTCGCGGCCACCAAGGAGCTGCTCGGCTTCGACCCGAAGAAGTCCTTCGCCGTCGAGAAGGCCGTCCTCGACCACACCCGCGCGGTGAAGAAGCGGGGCAAGGAGGCCCACAAGGAGTGGGACAAGAGCTTCGCCGCGTGGCGCAAGGCCAACCCCGAGCGGGCCGAGCTGTTCGACCGGGTCGTCGCCGGCAAGGTCCCAGCGGGCCTCGACAAGGCGCTGCCGACCTTCGAGGCCTCCGACAAGGGTCTGGCCACTCGCGCCGCCTCGGGCAAGGTGCTCACCGCCCTGGCCGACGTCATGCCCGAGCTGTGGGGCGGTTCCGCAGACCTCGCCGGCTCCAACAACACGACGATGGACGGTCAGCCCTCCTTCACGCCCAGGAGCAAGCAGACCGACACGTGGAAGGGCGACGAGTACGGCCGCACGCTCCACTTCGGCATCCGTGAGAACGGCATGGGCATGGCGATGAACGGCATCGCCCTCGAGGGGCTGACCCGCGTCTACGGCGGTACCTTCCTCGTCTTCTCCGACTACATGCGTCCGGCCGTCCGCCTGGCCGCGCTGCAGCAGCTGCCGGTCACCTACGTGTGGACGCACGACAGCATCGGCCTCGGCGAGGACGGCCCGACGCACCAGCCGATCGAGCACCTCGCCGCGCTCCGGGCCATGCCCGGTCTCGACGTCGTCCGCCCGGGCGACGCCAACGAGGTCAGCGTCTGCTGGGGCCAGGTGCTCAAGAACCGCTCCACCGCCGCGCTGGCGCTCTCCCGCCAGGGCACCCCGACCATCGACCGCAGCGAGTACGCCTCGGCGAAGGGAGCGGCCAAGGGCGCCTACGTCCTCGCCGAGTCGAGCACCGACGTGCCCGACGTCATCCTCGTCGCGACCGGCACCGAGGTCGCCGTCGCGATGCAGGCTCGGGCCACCCTCGAGAAGGCGAAGATCGGCACCCGCGTGGTCTCCATGCCGTGCCGCGAGTGGTTCGACGCCCAGACGAAGGCCTACCAGGACAAGGTCCTGCCGGCCGCGGTCCGGGCCCGCGTCTCGGTCGAGGCCGCGACCCCCTTCGGCTGGCGCGAGATCGTCGGTGATGCCGGCGAGATCGTCGGCATCGACCACTTCGGCGCGTCGGCCGACGCGGCGACCCTCTACGACAAGTTCGGCATCACCCCGGCCGCCGTCGTCAAGGCGGCCAAGGCCTCCATCAAGAACGCGAAGGGATGACCGTCATGGCCAACCAGCTCCCCACCGCACCCGCTCCGATCGCCGCGCTGCGCGAGGCCGGGGTCTCCGTCTGGCTCGACGACCTCAGCCGTGAGCGGCTGCGCTCGGGCAACCTCCAGGAGCTCATCGACACCACCGGCATCGTCGGCGTGACGACCAACCCGTCGATCTTCCAGGCGGCGCTCGCCGACGGCGACGCCTACACCCAGCAGCTCAACGCCCTGGCGGCCGAGGGCAAGGGCGTGGACGAGGTGGTCTTCGCGCTGACGACCGACGACGTACGCGAGGCCTGCGACCTCTTCGCCCCGATCTTCGAGGCGACCGACGGTGTCGACGGCCGGGTGTCCCTCGAGGTCGACCCGCGACTGGCACACGACCCCGAGGCCACCGCCACCTCCGCCCAGGAGCTCGCCGCGGCGGTCGACCGGCCGCAGGTGCACATCAAGATCCCGGCGACCGAGGCCGGCCTGCCGGCGATCACCCGCACCCTGGCCGAGGGGATCAGCGTCAACGTCACGCTGATCTTCAGCCTCGAGCGCTACCGCGCGGTGATGAACGCCTTCGTCGAAGGCCTCGAGCAGGCCCTTGCCGCCGGCAAGGACATCTCGAAGATCCACTCGGTGGCCTCCTTCTTCGTCTCCCGCGTCGACACCGAGATCGACGCACGGCTCGACGAGATCGGCACCGACGAGGCCAAGGCCCTGCGCGGCCAGGCGGGCGTCGCCAACGCTCGCCTCGCCTACCAGGCCTACGAGGAGGTCTTCAGCACGCCTAGGTGGCAGCGTCTCGAGGCCGAAGGGGGGCGCCGCCAGCGTCCGCTGTGGGCGTCGACGGGTGTCAAGGACCCGGCCTACCCCGACACGCTCTACGTCACCGAGCTCGTCGCGGCCGACACGGTCAACACGATGCCGGAGAAGACCCTCGACGCGACCATCGACCACGGCGAGGTCACCGGCGACACCATCACCGATGGCTACGCGCAGGCCCAAGAAGTCCTCGACCGGCTCGAGGCCCTGGGCATCAGCTACACCGAGGTCACCGACAAGCTCGAGGTCGAGGGCGTCGACAAGTTCGAAAAGGCGTGGGGCGAGCTGCTCGACGGGGTCAGCGCCGAGCTGGCGAAGGCGACCTCGAAGTGACCAGCCTCTTCGTCGCAGCGGCCGGGGCGGCGGCCGACGCGGTCACCGCCCACGTCCCGTCCCTCGTCGCCGACGGCGTCGCGGGCCGCATCTTCGCGCAGGACGCCACGCTGTGGGGGCCTGCCGCCGAGGAGGAGGCCGGCAAGCGGTTGTCGTGGGTCGGCCTGGGACGCACCTCGCGCCACCTCGTCGGAGAGGTCTCGGCCCTGCGCGACGAGCTGCGCGAGCAGGGCCTCGACCGGGTCGTGCTCTGCGGCATGGGCGGCTCCTCGCTGGCGCCGGAGGTCATCTGCGCGACGGAGGGACTGCCCCTGGTGGTCCTCGACTCCAGCCACCCCGACGTCGTGCGCGGGGCAGTCACCGAGCTCGAGCGCACCGTGGTCGTCGTGTCGAGCAAGTCCGGCTCCACGGTCGAGACCGACTCCCAGCGACGGGTCTTCGAGCAGGCCTTCACCGATGCGGGCATCGACCCGGCCGGCCGGATCGTCGTCGTCACCGACCCGGGCAGCCCGCTCGACGAGCAGGCCCGCGAGGCCGGCTACCGGGTGGTCAACGCCGATCCCGACGTCGGCGGCCGCTACTCGGCCCTCACCGCCTTCGGTCTCGTGCCCTCGGGCCTGGCCGGGGCCGACATCGAGGCCCTCCTCGACGACGCCGAGGCCGTCGCCGACCTGCTCGCCGAGGACGACGAGGCCAACCCCGCACTGCGGCTGGGGTCCGCGATCGGCGGGACCTCCCCCCTTCGCGACAAGCTCTACCTCGTCGACCACGGCACCGAGGCTCGTGGCCTGGGCGCCTGGGCTGAGCAGCTCATCGCCGAGTCCACCGGCAAGGACGGCACCGGGCTGCTGCCGGTCGTCCTCCCCCGCCCCGGCGGGCGCACGCCCCCGACGGACGCGACGATCGTGCGGCTCGTGCCCGACGACGGCGACGACAGCGCCCCGGTCGCGGCCTCGACGGTCGACGTCGGGGGCTCCCTCGGCGCGCAGTTCCTCCTGTGGGAGGTCGCCACGGCCGTGGCCGGCCGGCTCCTCGGGATCAACCCCTTCGACCAGCCCGACGTCGAGAGCGCCAAGCAGGCGGCCCGGGACCTGATGTCCGGCTCCGGCGGCGACGAGGTGAGCGATGACTTCGCCGACGGCCCGGTCAGCGTGCGCCACCTCGGTGGTGACTGGCTCGGTGACGCGGCCGACGTCGACGCGGCGGTCGCCGCCCTCCTCGCCCAGGTCGACCCCGAGCACGGCTACGTCGCGGTCATGGCCTACCTCGACCGGGAGGGCGATGCCCCCTTCGCGCAGGTGGCCGACGCCCTGGCCGAGCGGGTCGGACGGCCGGTGACCTTCGGCTGGGGGCCGCGCTTCCTGCACTCGACGGGTCAGTACCACAAGGGTGGTCCGGCGACCGGCGTCTACCTGCAGGTCACCGACACCCCGCGGGAGGACCTGCCCGTGCCCGGCCGGGACTTCACGCTGGGCGAGTTCATCGCGGCCCAGGCCGGGGGTGACGCACAGGTCCTCGCCGACCACGGTCGTCCGGTGCTCGTCCTGCACCTCACCGACCACGACGCGGGGCTGGCACGGGTCACGCGGGCCCTCGCGGGGGGCCGGGCATGAGCCCGGCCCGGGTCACGCCCGACAGCAACCCGCTGCGCGACCCCCGCGACAAGCGCCTGCCGCGCATCGCCGGGCCCTGCAGCCTGGTCCTCTTCGGCGTGACGGGCGACCTCGCCCGCAAGAAGCTCATGCCGGCGATCTACGACCTGGCCAACCGTGGTCTGCTGCCGCCGGGGTTCTCACTCGTGGGGTTCGCTCGCCGTGACTGGGCCGACCAGGACTTCGGCAAGGTCATCTACGACGCGGTCCGCGAGCACGCACGCACCCCCTTCCGCGAGGAGGTCTGGCGCAGCCTGTCCGAGGGCTTCCGCTTCGTACCGGGCACCTTCGACGACCCGGCGGCCTTCGACCTGCTGGCGCAGACCGTGCACGAGCTCGACGAGGCCCGCGGCACGGGCGGCAACCACGCCTTCTACCTGTCGATCCCGCCGGGGTTCTTCTCCACGGTGTGCGAGCAGCTGCAGCGCTCCGGCCTGGCAACACCGACCGACGACTCGTGGCGACGCGTGGTCATCGAGAAGCCCTTCGGGCACGACCTCGAGAGCGCCCAGGAGCTCAACGCCATCGTCGAGCAGGTCTTCCCGCCCGACTCGATCTTCCGGATCGACCACTACCTGGGCAAGGAGACGGTGCAAAATCTGCTCGCACTGCGCTTCGCCAACCAGATGTTCGAGCCGGTGTGGAACAGCCACTACGTCGACCACGTGCAGATCACCATGGCCGAGGACATCGGCATCGGTGGCCGGGCCGGCTACTACGACGGCATCGGCGCCGCCCGCGACGTCATCCAGAACCACCTGCTCCAGCTGCTCGCGCTGACCGCCATGGAGGAGCCGACGAGCTTCAACGCCGCGGCCCTGCGCACCGAGAAGGAGAAGGTGCTCGCAGCGGTCCGCGTGCCCGAGGACCTCGCCTCCGCGACCGTCCGCGGGCAGTACGCCGCGGGCTGGCAGGGCGGTGAGAAGGTCATCGGCTACCTGCAGGAGGACGGCGTCGCCGCCGACTCGACGACCGAGACCTATGCCGCGATGCGACTCGACGTCGACACCCGACGATGGGCCGGGGTGCCCTTCTACCTGCGCACCGGCAAGCGCCTGGGGCGTCGCGTCACCGAGATCGCCGTGGTCTTCAAGCGGGCACCGCACCTGCCCTTCGACGACACCGAGACCGAGGAACTGGGCCAGAACGCCGTCGTCATCCGCGTCCAGCCCGACGAGGGCGTCACGATGCGCTTCGGCGCCAAGGTCCCGGGCAACCAGATGGAGGTGCGCGACGTGACGATGGACTTCGGCTACGGGCGTGCCTTCACCGAGTCCAGCCCGGAGGCCTACGAGCGGCTCATCCTCGACGTCCTGCTCGGCGACCCCCCGCTCTTCCCGCGCCACGAGGAGGTCGAGCTCTCGTGGAAGATCCTCGACCCGATCGAGCGCTTTTGGGCCAGGAGCAGAGCCGCGGTCGAGCAGTACCCGGCCGGCACCTGGGGCCCGGGCGCCGCCGACGAGATGATGCAGCGTGACGGACGCACCTGGAGGATGCCGTGATCGTCGACCTGCCCAATGCCAGCACCTCGAAGATCAGCCAGCGGCTCATCGAGATCCGTGAGGACGTCGGCGCGATGGCGCTCAGCCGGGTGCTCACCCTCGTGCTCGTCGTCCCCGAGGACGACGCTGAGGAGGCCCTGGCGGTCGCCAACTCCGCGAGCCACCAGCACCCCGCGCGGATCATCTGCGTCATCCTCGCCAATGCCCGCGGCAAGGCACGGCTCGACGCGCAGATCCGGGTCGGCGGCGATGCCGGCGCCTCCGAGGTCGTCGTCCTGCGGCTCTTCGGCGAGCTGACCCGGCACGCGCGCAGCGTCGTCACGCCGCTGATGCTCCCCGACGCACCCGTCGTCGCGTGGTGGCCGACCGAGGCTCCCAAGGACGCCTCGCAGGACCCCGTGGGCGCGATGGCCCAGCGACGGATCACAGACTGCGCCGCCGCCGACAACACCTCGGCGACCCTCAAGCGACTGGCCAAGACCTACGCCCCCGGCGACACCGACCTGGCATGGAGCCGGATCACGCTGTGGCGGGGTCTGCTCGCCACGACGCTCGACCGTGCCCCCTTCGAGCAGGTGAGCGCAGCGACCGTGGTCGGTGGCGCCGACTCGCCCTCCGCCGACCTGCTCGCGGGGTGGCTCCAGCACCGCCTGCGGTGCCCGGTGGCCATCGTGAGGTCCCGCACCGGCACCGGCATCGTCAGCGTGCGGCTGGAACGCGCCTCCGGCCCCATCGACCTCGTGCGTCCCCCTGCCGGTGACACCGCGACCCTCGACCAGGCCGGTCAGCCGCGTCGTGCGATCGCGCTCGCGCCCCGGTCGGACGCCGAGTGCCTGGCCGACGAGTTGCGTCGCCTCGACCCCGACGAGGTCTACGAGGACGCGCTCACGCGCGGCCTGCCCAAGGTGACCCGCCGCCGGGTGACGATGACCGACGCGGTCAAGGACGGCATCGTGCCCTCCCCCAGCGATGCCCGCCGCACGGCGGAGCAGCTCGCCGAGGCCTCGCGCGAGGCGATTCGCAGCGCGATGGTCGAGGCATCCCCCGAGGATGCCGACCGGAGCACCGAGGCGGTCAAGAGCGCGGTGCGCGACCGTCTCGAGGAGGAGCCGTCGTGACCGACTCCCTCGTCCTGGTCCACCCCGACGCCGGGACGACGGCCCAGATGATCGCGGGTCGGTTGCTGGCCGCGGTGCAGGAGGCCCTGGCCCTGCGCGGTACGGCGCACGTGGCGCTCACCGGCGGATCCATGGGCTCCGCCCTCGTGACCGCTCTCGCCGACCACCCGGCGGTCTCCGTCGTCGACTGGTCGCGCGTGCACCTGTGGTGGGGCGACGAGCGCTACCTGCCCTCGGGTGACGTCGACCGCAACGACACCCAGAACGTCGATGCCGGCCTCGCCCGGCTCCCGCTCGACCCGGCGAAGGTCCACCACGTGCCCGGGCCCGACGACTCCGAGTCAGCCGAAGCGGCGGCAGCCGCCTACGAGCGGGCGCTGCGGGTCTCGGGCGGTGGCGCGTGGGACGTCGTCCTCCTCGGGGTCGGGCCCGACGGTCACGTGGCCTCGCTCTTCCCCGGTCACCCGGCGCAGCTGCGCGACGACGCCCTGGCCATCGCGGTCCACGACTCGCCCAAGCCGCCCTCGACCCGGGTCTCGCTCACGATGGGCTGCCTGTCGAGGTCGCGCGAGGTGTGGTTCGTCGTCTCGGGTGCGGACAAGGCCGAGGCCGTGGCGAAGGGGGTCGCCGGCGCCTCGCCTGCAGAGAGCAGCGCCGCCCAGGTCCGCGGGCTCGAGCGCACGCTGTGGCTCGTCGACGAGGCCGCCGCCTCCCAGCTCACCTGACGCTCGGACCTGCTGTCGAGTCGGACCGGAGCCACGTCAGACAGACCTGAATCCGCATTACCGTAGGGCAATGCGGATTCAGGTCTGTCCGGTCGGGGTGAGTCGGGGCCGCGGGTCAGCGAATCAGGCCGCGGTCGCGCAGCTCGCCGAGGCGCTCCTCGAGGATCGCCTCGCCCTCGCTGTCGGAGCGGCGCTCCTTGACGTAGGCGAGATGTGTCTTGTAGACCTCGGCGGTCGGCGGTGCCGGCGGGTTGTCCTTGTCCTTGCCGGCGGGGAGGCCGCAGCGCTTGCACTCCCACTGCTCGGGGATCTCCACGCCGTCCTCGACGGCGAAGGAGGGCGTCACCTCGTGGCCATTGGCGCACCAGTAGGAGACGAAGGTGCGGGGGGCGGCCTCGCCACGCTCGGCCTCGCCCATGGGGCCGGCGCCGATGCGGCTGCCGCGGATCGCGTTTCCACCTGCCATGCGAAGCTCCTGTGGGTGCGTGACGCGTCAGGCGTCGAAACGGTCGATGAGGCCGATGCCGACGACGGCCGTGAACCAGACGAGGCCGATGACGATCGTGAACCTCGTGAGATTGCGCTCGGCGACGGACGAGCTGCCCAGCGACGCGGACATGCCGCCACCGAACATGTCGGACATGCCACCGCCCTTCCCCTTGTGCATGAGGATGAGCAGGGTGAGGATCAGGCCGGTGATCACGAGGATCACCTGCAGTCCGATGCGGACGGCGTTCACGCGATCAGGTCCTTGTCGGTCGGGTCTCGGGTGCGGCGTCACCGGGTGACGCCCGGGTCAGGATACCCCTGTCACGTGGATGGTGGGCCAGGCCGGGGTGTGCGACACGCGGTCCCCGCGCCTGGCCCCGCGATCACGCGGTGAGGTGCTGCTGGTAGCGGCAGATCGAGGCGAACTCCTCGGCCTGGAGCGAAGCACCTCCGACGAGTGCACCGTCGACGTCCGCGCCGGCCATGATGCTCGCGACATTGCCCGACTTCACCGAGCCGCCGTAGAGGATGCGGACCCGGTCAGCGGTCTCGGCGGAGTAGAGCTCGGCGAGCTTGCCGCGGATGGCCGCGCACACCTCTTGGGCGTCCTCGGGCGTGGCGACCTCACCGGTGCCGATGGCCCAGACGGGCTCGTAGGCGATGACGAGCGTCGCGGCCTGCTCTGCGGTGATGCCGGTCAGGCTGCCCTCGACCTGCGCCAGGACGTGGGCCACGTGCTCGCCGGCCTGACGAACCTCGAGGCCTTCGCCGACGCAGACGATCGGAACGAGCCCGTGCCGGTAGGCGGCGACTGCCTTGCTCGCCACGACCTCGTCGGTCTCGCAGTGCCCGTCGCGGCGCTCGCTGTGCCCGACGACGACGTAGGCGCAGCCGAGCTTCGCGAGGAAGGCCGCGGAGATGTCGCCGGTGTAGGCCCCGGAGTCGTGCGGGCTGACGTCCTGCGCCCCGTAGCGCAGGGCGAGCCGGTCACCCTCGACGAGCGTCTGGACCGAGCGCAGGTCGGTGAAGGGAGGGACCACGACGACCTCGACGGCGCCGAAGTCGTGCTTGGCGTCCCGCAGGGTCCAGTCGAGCTTCTGCACCAGGTGCGTACCCTGCAGGTGGTCAAGGTTCATCTTCCAGTTGCCCGCCATGAGCGGGGTCCGCGACGTGGCCATGTCAGCCCTCCTGGGCCTGGTCGAAGACGGCGATGCCCGGCAGGCTCTTGCCCTCGAGGTACTCGAGGCTGGCGCCACCACCGGTGGAGATGTGCCCGAAGTCCTCGTCGGCGAAGCCGAGCTGACGCACCGCGGCAGCGGAGTCACCACCACCGACGACGGTGAGGGCTCCCCCCTTCGTCGCCTCGACCAGCGCCCGGGCCACGGCCTCGGTGCCGGCGGCGTAGGGCGCCATCTCGAAGGCACCCATGGGGCCGTTCCAGAAGACGGTGCGGCAGTCGGCGAGCTTGTCGGCGAAGAGCCGCGCGGACTCGGGACCGATGTCCAGTCCCATCCGGTCAGCGGGGATCGCGTCGGCCGCGACGACCTCGTGGTCGGCGTCGGCGGAGAAGGCGGTGGCCGCGACGACGTCGGTCGGCAGCACGATCTCGACCCCGTCACGCTGCGCGCGCTCGAGGTACTCGCTCACCGTGGCCAGCTGGTCCTGCTCGAGCAGGCTCGTGCCGACCTCGTGGCCCTGGGCCTTGAGGAAGGTGAAGACCATGCCGCCACCGATGAGCAGCCGGTCCGCGGTGCCGAGGAGGTTGTCGATCACCCCGAGCTTGTCGCTCACCTTGGCGCCACCGAGGACGACTGCGTAGGGGCGCTCGGGGTCGCGGGTCAGTCGCTGCAGGACGTCGATCTCGGCCCGCACCAGACAGCCCATCGCCGCCGTCAGCCGGGTCGCGATGTCGTAGACCGAGGCCTGCGCCCGGTGGACCACGCCGAAGCCGTCGGACACGTAGGCGTCGGCCAGTGCGGCCAGCTCGTCGGCGAAGGCGCCGCGCTCGGCCTCGTCCTTGCTCGTCTCACCCGCGTTGAACCGCAGGTTTTCGAGGAGGGCGACCTGACCGTCGGCCAGACCGTCGACGACCGCGCGAGCCGACTCCCCGACCGTGTCGGTGGCGAAGGCCACCGGCGCCCCGAGGAGCTCTCCGAGCCGCGACGCCACCGGAGCCAGCGAGTACTGCGGGTCGGGCGCGCCCTTGGGGCGGCCGAGGTGGGCGCAGACGACGACCCGAGCGCCCGCGTCCGCCAAGGCCGAGATCGTCGGCAGGGAGGCACGGATGCGCCCGTCGTCGGTGATCGTCTCGCCGTCGAGCGGCACGTTGAGGTCGGATCGGACGAGGACGCGCTTGCCGCGCACGTCCCCGAGGTCAGCAGTGGTCTTCACGGTGGCCTTTCGGGCGATGCGGGTGGTGGTGTGGGGGCATCGTCTCAGAGCGAGCCGCCGACGTGGGCCGCGAGGTCCACGAGGCGGTTGGAGTAGCCCCACTCGTTGTCGTACCAGCCGACGACCTTGACCTGGGTGCCGAGGACCTTGGTCAGGCCGGAGTCGAAGATGCAGCTGGCCGGGTCGGTCTCGATGTCCTTGGAGACGATCGGGTCCTGCGTGTAGACCAGCTTGCCGGCGAGCGGTCCGGACTCGGCCGCCGCGCGCATGAGCTCGTTGACCTCCTCGACCGACGTCTCCCGGCTGGCCTGGAAGGTCAGGTCGGTCGCCGAGCCGGTCGGGGTCGGGACGCGAAGGGCGTAGCCGTCGAGCTTGCCCTTGAGCTCGGGCAGCACGAGCGAGACCGCCTTGGCGGCGCCGGTGGACGTCGGGACGATGTTGAGCGCGGCCGCCCGGGCACGCCGGAGGTCCTTGTGCGGGCCGTCCTGGAGGTTCTGGTCGGCGGTGTACGCGTGGATCGTCGTCATCAGCCCCCGCTCGATGCCCAGCCCGTCGTTGAGCACCTTGGCCATCGGCGCGAGGCAGTTGGTCGTGCACGAGGCATTGGAGATGATCGTGTGCTGCTCGGGGTCGTAGAGGCCGTCGTTGACCCCCATGACGATGGTGATGTCCTCGTGCTTGGCCGGGGCCGAGATGACGACCTTGCGAGCCCCGCCCTCGATGTGCGCGCGTGCCTGCGTCGCGTCGGTGAAGAAGCCGGTCGACTCGATGACGACGTCGACGCCGAGGTCACCCCAGGGCAGCGCGGCGGGGTCCCGCTCGGCCAGCGAGGTCACGAGCGTGCCGTCGACCTCGATGCCCCCGTCGACGACCGAGACACTCCCGTCGTAGCGCCCGAGGATCGAGTCGTAGGCGAGCAGGTGGGCCTGGGTCGCGTCGTCACCGAGGTCGTTGAAGGCCACGACCTCGATGTCCGCCCCGGAGGCCTTGGCGGCGCGGAAGAAGTTGCGGCCGATCCGGCCGAATCCATTGATGCCAACTCGAACTGTCACGCTGGGTACCTCCACGTCAGTGGTGCGAGTGCAGTCGCCGGAGCGACCCGGTCAGCACCCACCCTATGGCCTGCGTCACACCGTCTCGTCGGTGGCCCGCCCGGGTCAGCTCCAGGCCTCAGCCGTCGAGCATGTCCGAGGTCAGCGATGCCTCGGTGCCGGGGATGCCCTCGTCCTCGGCTCGCTTGTCGGCCATGGCGAGGAGCCGGCGGATCCGCCCGGCCACGGCGTCCTTGGTCATCGGGGGGTCAGCTCGCTGGCCGAGCTCCTCCAGCGAGGCGCCGGTGTGCTCCAGGCGCAGCTGCCCGGCCTCGCGCAGGTGGTCGGGGATGTCGTCGCCGAGGATCTCCATGGCCCGCTGCACGCGCGCTCCGGCGGCCACCGCCGCGCGCGCGGAACGACGCAGGTTGGCGTCGTCGAAGTTGGCCAGTCGGTTGGCCGTGGCCCGCACCTCCCGCCGCATCCGGCGCTCCTCCCACGCCATGACGGCCTCGTGGGCGCCGAGCCTGGTGAGCATCGCGGAGATCGCGTCACCGTCGCGGATGACCACGCGGTCGACGCCGCGGACCTCGCGGGCCTTGCTCGGGATGCCCAGCCGCCGTGCCGCGCCCACGAGCGCGAGGGCGGCCTCGGGGCCGGGGCAGGTGATCTCGAGGGACGAGCTGCGCCCGGGCTCGGTGAGGGAGCCGTGGGCGAGAAAGGCTCCGCGCCAGGCGGACTCGGCGTCGCACACCGAACCCCCGACGACCCGGGGTGGCAGGCCACGGACCGGACGCCCCTCGGCGTCGACGAGCCCGGTCTGCCGGGCGAGGGCCGGTCCGTGCTCGCCCACGGTGACGACATAGCGGCTGCCCTTGCGCAGGCCACCCGCCGCCAGCACCATCAGCTCCGACGAGTAGCCGTAGAGCTCGGCGATGTCCTTGCGCAGGCGGCGCGCGGCATGGGCCGTGTCCAGCTCGGCCTCGACGACGATCTTGCGGCTGACGATGTGCAGACCGCCGGCGAAACGCAGCAGGCTGGCGACCTCGGCCTTGCGACAGCAGGTCTTGGTCACCTCGAACCTGCTCAGCTCGTCCTTGACCTTGTCGGTCATCGCCATCGGTGGGTTCCTTCCGGTGTGCCTGTCGTGATCACGGGTGCGCGGTCACGAGAGGATGTCACGATAGGCGGCCGCGAGCCGCAGCGCATCGTGCTGCCCCGGGTGGTCGAGGCGGGACAGGGGGGCGACGACGAGCTCCGCACCCAGGCTCCCGCACGCCCGGGTGAGCCGGTCACGGTCGTCGATCGTCTGCGGGTCGGCGAGCACGGCGTCGACCGTGAGGTCCGGCGCGGTCTCGTGCAGGGTCTCGATGTGCCTGGTGGCCGAGAAGCCGCGCGTCTCGGCCGTGTGCATCTCGAGGTTGAGGGTGAGGACCTTGCGCGCCCGCGCATGCACCAGCGCCTCCCGCAGCTGCGGGACGAGCAGGTGGGTGAGCACGGAGGTGTACCACGACCCGGGCCCGAGGATGATGTGGTCGGCCGCGTCGACGGCCGCGACGGACTCCGGCCGCGCGGGCGGGTTGTCGGGGACGAGCGCGATGGACTCGACGAGCCCGGTGGTGCGCGCGATCGCCACCTGACCGCGCACCGTCTCCAGCCGGGCGGGGTCCGTGGCGTCCAGACCGCTGACCTCGGCGACGAGCTCCAGGGGCACCGCCGCCATCGGCAGGACCCGGCCGCGGGCACTCAGCAGTCGCCCCACGAGGTCGAGGCCTGTCACGGGGTCCTCGTGCAGCTGCCAGAGCGCGACGATGAGCAGGTTGCCCAAGGCGTGCCCGGCCAGGTGCCCGTCGCCGGTGAACCGGTGCTGGAGCACGTCGCTCCAGGTCTGTCCCCACTCGCCGTCGTCGCACAGCGCGGTCAGCGCCATCCGCAGGTCACCGGGCGGGAGCACGTCGAAGTCCTCGCGCAGTCGTCCGGAGGACCCGCCGTTGTCGGCGACGGTGACGATGGCCGTCACCCGCTCGCAGACGAGGCGAAGGGCGGACAGGCTCGCCGCGAGCCCGTGGCCGCCGCCGAGGGCGACGACATCGGCGGAGCGCAGGGGGTCGGCCACGCTCACTCCTGCCCCAGGTCACGGTGGACGACGAAGGTCGCGACCTCGGAGGACGCCAACCGGGTTGCGAGCGCCTCGGCCACCGCCACAGAGCGGTGCTTGCCGCCGGTGCAGCCGACGGCAAGCGTGACGTAGCGCCGGTTTTCGCGGAGGTACCCGGCGATGACGGGAGCGAGGAGGACGTCGACGCTCTCGATGAACTCCGTGGCGCCCGGCTGCGACAGGACGTACTCGGACACCTGAGTCTCACGACCGGTGTGGGCCCGCAGCTCCGGCACCCAGTAGGGGTTGGGCAGGAAGCGCATGTCGAAGACGAAGTCGGCGTCCAGCGGCACGCCGTACTTGAAGCCGAAGGAGAGCACCGCCAGACGCAGCCGCTCGCTCGTCTCCCCCTGGAAGATCGGGCTGATCTTGCGGCTGAGCTGGTGGACGTTGAGGCCCGAGGTGTCGACGACCGTCTCGGCGGTGGCCCGTACGTCGGCGAGGACCTCACGCTCCCTGACGATGGCGTCGAGGAGGCGGCCCGTGCCCTGGAGCGGGTGGGGGCGCCGCACGCTCTCGAAGCGCCGCACGAGCGACTCGTTGGTCGCCTCGAGGAAGAGCAGGTGGGTGAGCCAGCCGCGATCGCGCAGCGTCGCGAGGGCCGCGGTCAGGGTGTCGAAGCCCTGGGCGCGCACGTCGAGGACGATGCCGACCCGGACCGGCTGCCCGGAGGCGGCGAGGTCCTGGGCCCGCTCGGACGACAGCCGCAGCAGGTCCGGCAGGAGGGTGACCGGCAGGTTGTCGATGACGTACCAGCCGTGGTCCTCCATGACATTGCCCACCGTCGACCGCCCGGCACCGCTCATGCCCGTGACCACGACGACCTCGGGGGTGTCCCACCCCTGGGCCTCGCCCTGGGGTGGGATGCTGGCTGCTTCGCTCACGACTGCTGCTCTCCTTCGTCGAGGACCTCGCCCGTGGTGAGGTTGACGGCGGGCTCGGTCGTCCTCCCCGCCAACTCTGCCGCAATTCGCTGTGCGAGGGCAGGTCCGATCCCGGGGACCTCCGCAAGCTCGTCCGCCGTCGCGGCGCGCACCCGCTTGACCGAGCCGAAGCGTGCCAGCAGGGCCTTGCGTCGCGCCTCCCCCAGACCCTGGATGCCGTCGAGCGCGCTGCGGGTCATCGACTTGCTGCGCCGCTCGCGGTGGAAGGTGTTGGCGAAGCGGTGAGCCTCGTCGCGCAGCCGCTGCAGCAGGTAGAGCGCCTCGCTGTTGCGGGCGAGGATCACCGGGTGGTCGTCGCCGGGAACCCAGACCTCCTCGAGCCGCTTGGCCAGGCCGACGACCGCGACGTCGTCGACCCCCAGCTCGTCGAGCACCTGCTGCGCCGCCGCGACCTGCGGGGCACCGCCGTCGACGACGACGAGGTTGGGCGGGTAGGCGAATCGCCGCGCCTCGCCCGTCTCGGGGTCGGTGGCATCGCGCTCGCGGTCCTTGAGGTGCCGCTGGAAGCGCCGGGTGAGCACCTCGTGCATCGCGGCGGTGTCGTCGGTGCGTCCGTCGACGTCACCGCGGACGATGAAGCGCCGGTACTCGGGCTTGCGCACGAGTCCGTCCTCGAAGACGACCATCGACCCGACGACATCGCTGCCCTGCACGTGGCTGATGTCGTAACCCTCGATGCGAAGGGGGGCATCGTCCAGCCCGAGAGCCTCCTGCAGCTCCTGGAGGGCCTGGCTGCGCGCGGTGAGGTCACCCGCTCGGGCGACCTTGTGCCGGGCCAGCGACTGCTCGGCATTGCGCGCCACGGTCTCCATGAGCGAGCGCTTGTCCCCGCGCTGCGGCACCCGCAGGCTGATCGCGCTCCCCCGGCGCTCGCCCAGCCATGCGGCCACGCCGTCGGCGTCGGCCGGCAGGACCGGGACGAGGACCTCGCGGGGGACGCCTTCACCCCCTTCGCCGCCGTAGACCTGCTGGAGCAGGTGCTCGACGAGCTCGGGCAGGTCCTCGGCGTCCTTCTCCGCGACCCACCCCCGCTGGCCGCGGATGCGGCCACCGCGCACGTGGAAGACCTGGATAGCCACCTCCAGCTCGTCGTCGGCGAGCGCGAAGACGTCGGCATCGGTGCCGTCGGGCAGGACGACGGCCGACTTCTCCAGGGCCTTGGTCAGGGCGGCGACGTCGTCGCGCAGGCGGGCGGCCTGCTCGAAGTCGAGGTCCGCGGCAGCCGCCTTCATCTGCCGCTCCAGCCGGCGCACGAAGCGGGCGGTGTCACCGGCGAGGAAGTCGCACAGCTCTTGGGCGATGGCGCGGTGCTCGTCGGCGCTCACCCGGCCGACGCAGGGGGCGGAGCACTTGTCGATGTAGCCGAGCAGGCACGGGCGGCCGGACTGCTCGGCCCGTCGGAAGACGCCGTTGCTGCAGGTGCGCACGGGGAAGACCCGCAGCAGCAGGTCGAGGGTCTCGCGGATCGCCCAGGCGTGGGTGTAGGGGCCGAAGTAGCGCGTCCCCTTGCGCTTGGCCCCACGCATCACCTGGGCGCGCGGGTAGTCCTCGCCCATGGTCACCGCGAGGTAGGGGTAAGACTTGTCGTCGCGGTACTTGACGTTGAAGCGCGGGTCGAATTCCTTGATCCACGCGTACTCCAGCTGCAGCGCCTCGACCTCGGTCGCGACGACGGTCCACTCGACGCTGGCCCCGGTGCGCACCATCCGCGAGGTGCGCGGGTGCAGGGCCGAGATGTCCTGGAAGTAGGAGGACAGCCGCGAGCGCAGCGACTTGGCCTTGCCCACGTAGATGACCCGCCCGTGCTCGTCACGGAACCGGTAGACGCCGGGGTCGGTCGGGATCGACCCGGGAGCGGGGCGGTAGGTCGAGGGGTCTGCCACCCCCCGACCCTACGAGACGGTGACCTGGTCGCCGTCGACGGTCGCGGTCCTGGTGGTGAGCCCCTCCGTGGCCGGCCCCTTGAGGACCGACCCGTCGGTGAGGTCGAACTCGCTGCCGTGGCAGGGGCAGACGATCGCCTCGGTCGTCACCCGGGTCACCGCGCAGCCCTGGTGCGGGCAGGTGCCGTCGAAGGACTTGAAATCCCCCGCGCTCGGCTGGGTGACGACGACCCGGCCCTCGACGAGACCGCCGCCCTCGGGGACGTCGGCGGCCGCGACGCTCACGCCGTCGCCGGACGACGCCGAGCCTCCTGCGCCACTGCCGCCGCTCCCCCCTTCGTCCCCGCCGCAGGCCGAGAGGGCCACGGTGCCGCCTGCTGCGGCGATGGTCAGTGCGGTGCGTCGCGTTGTCGTCATGTCGGGCCTCGAGTCGAAGGGGGGAACGGAACCTGATCGTCCCACCGCCACCTGTGCATGCACCATGCATGACCCGTCAGTAACCCGTCTGGGCGACCACTTGGTAACGAGCAGGACACGGCTCTTCCAATGTGGGTCAGAACACAGTCAGACCGGACTACTGTCCCTCCACAGCCCGCGACACCCAGGTCGCCGGCCGCGGCCCAAGGGCCACACTTCTTCATCAGGAGGACACGTGATCAGGCGTTCCGTCATCTCAACGGGGGCGACCATGCTCGTCGCCACCATGGCCCTGTCCGCATGCGGGACCCGCGGCGGTGACAGCGGCGGTTCCGGAGACGGCGACGGCGGGGGCGACAAGAAGGTCGTGAAGATCGGCGTCATCTCGCCGCTCTCGGGCGACCTGTCCGCTCTCGGCCTCGGCATCCAGCACTCGGTCGAGCTCGCGGCCGAGCAGGCCAACGAGTCCGGTGACCTCGGTGACTGGGAGATCGAGGTCGTCGCCCAGGACGACGAGGGCAAGCCCGAGGTCGGCAAGAACGCCGCCTCCCAGCTGGCCTCCGACGACGAGGTCATCGGTGTTGTCGGCACCCTCAACAGCTCGGTGGCCGGCCCGGTCCAGCCGATCCTCGACAAGGCGAAGATCACCATGGTCTCGCCGGCCAACACCAACCCGACCCTCACCCGGGGCGCCAAGCCGGACGACTCGCCCGAGCGCGTCTACGCCAGCTACTACCGCGTGTGCACGACCGACACCGTCCAGGGCCCCTTCGCCGCTCGCTATCTCTACAACGAGGCCGGCATCAAGGAGCTGGCGACGGTCCACGACAAGAAGACCTACGGCCAGGGCCTCGTCGACGCCTTCACCAAGGAGTACAAGAAGCTCGGCGGCAAGGTCGTCGCCGCCGAGACGATCAACCCCGACGAGGACAAGTACGACGCCGTCGTCTCCTCGCTCAAGGCCAAGGACCCCAAGGCCGTCTACTACGGCGGTGAGTACCCGCAGGCCGCCCCGCTGAGCCAGCAGCTTAAGGCCGGTGGCCTCAAGGTGCCGCTCATGGGTGGCGACGGCATCTTCTCGCCCGAGTTCATCAAGCTCGCGGGCGACGGGTCCGACGGCGACCTGGCCACCTCGGTCGGCGCTCCCACGGAGAGCCTGGACGCCGGCAAGAAGTTCCTCGAGGACTACGAGGCTGCCGGCTACAGCGACCCGGCCGAGGCCTACGGTGCCTACGCCTACGACGCCGGCCAGTCCATCATCGAGGCGATGAAGGTCTCGCTCAAGGACGCCGACACCGTCGAGGACGCTCGTCAGGCGACGATCGACGCGATGGCCGACGTCGAGTTCGACGGAGTCACCGGCAAGGTCTCCTTCGACGAGTACGGCGACAACACCACGCGAGTCCTCACCGCCTACGAGGTCAAGGACGGCGAGTGGACGGACGTCCTCACGGAGGAGTTCAAGTGATCGATGCGGTCATGACCTGCACGGTCTGACCGCAGGTGGGGCGGGGTGTTGACGCACCCCGCCCCACCCCTGCCAGCCCCCTTCGCCATCCGTCGCCCACCCCTCGACGCCCCGTGGTGGCCGCACGACCTGCGGCCACGCCCAGGAGGACACGTGGAACAAGTCGCCCAGCAGATCGTCAACGGTCTGACCATCGGGTCTTTGTACGCACTCATCGCCGTCGGCTACACCGTCGTCTACGGCATCATCCAGCTCATCAACTTCGCGCACGGCGAGATCTTCATGATCGGCGCCTTCGGCGCCCTGTCGACCTCGCTGATCCTCTTCCCGGGCACCACCGCCCTGTGGACGCTGCCGCTCATCCTCATCGGGGCCATCGCCGCCTCGGTCACCGTGGCCGTCGTCATGGAACGCGTCGCCTACCGTCCGCTGCGCAACGCGCCACGACTGGCCCCGCTGATCACGGCCATCGGCATCTCCGTCTTCCTGCAGGAGCTGGTCCGGGTCGGCTACAACGACCCGACCCTCTTCGTCTCCGACGTCAACCCCTTCGACTTCCCGTCGGCGAAGCAGAAGGTCGTCTTCCCCCGGGTCGACGGGATCTCCGGTGAGGCCTTCAACCTCGGCGGGGTCACGCTCCAGCGGCCGGCGCTCTTCACCATCGCCTGCCTGGCGATCTGCGCCGTCGGTCTCTGGTACTACATCAACCGCACCCGCACGGGCCGCGCGATGCAGGCCGTCTCCCAGGACCCCGACACCGCTCGCCTCATGGGCATCAACGTCGACCGGATGATCGTCACGGCCTTCGCCGTGGGCGCCGGGCTGGCCGCGATCGCCGGCGTCGCCTACGGCCTACAGACGACCAACATCAACTTCAAGATGGGCTTCATCTACGGCCTCAAGGCCTTCACCGCCGCCGTCCTCGGCGGCATCGGCAACATCCAGGGCGCGGTCGTCGGCGGCCTCGTCCTCGGTGTCCTCGAGGCCATGGCCATCCAGTACCTGCCCGGCGGCTCGCCGTGGAAGGACATCTGGGCCTTCTCCATCCTCATCCTCGTCCTCGTCTTCCGACCGCAGGGCATCATGGGCGCAAAGGTGGTGGACCGCGCATGAAGACGTTGTCCCGCAATCCCCGTCTCGGCGGCATCCTCGCCGTCGTCGGTTCTGTCCTGCTCCTGCTCTCCGGCCTGCTGTCGTGGAGCTACGAGCCGATCCTCGGTGACATCTCGGTGCGCTTCTGGCCGGTCACCCTGCAGGTCTACGCCATGGTCATCGGCGCGGTCGCCCTCGTCCTCGGCCTCGTCTCGGCCGGCCCGCTGCGCCGGTGGGACGACTACATCGACCCCGCCCGCGGTCTGCGGACCATCGGAGTCACCGGTGTGCTCTTCACCGTGGCCTCGCTCGCTGCGATCACCCTCGAGACGGGTGGCCTGATCAACGCCAACGAAGGCGTGTGGATCGCCCTCGTGGGTGCCGCGCTCGTCACGGCCGGCGGGTACCTGCGCGCGGAGAGCAAGGTGCTCGACCCGAGCACCGTCGCCCTGCCCGCGTGGATCGAGATCCTGGCCATCGCGGCCCTGGTCGGCGTCGCCCTCTTCACGGCGCAGTACGCCCTCAAGCAGAGCGAGCCGTGGGTGCTCGTCCTCCTCGTCGCCATGCTCATCGGCGTGACGCTCACCCTCACCCGCTCCAACATGGCGGCGTGGCTGGGTGGCGTGACGATGCGCCACCGGCGCGTTTTCACCCTGGCGACCTTCGTCGTGGCACTGGCCTTCCCCTTCACCCAGGGTGGGTCCGAGTCCAACCTGACGATCGCCGGCAACGTGCTGATCTTCGCGGCGACCGCGCTGGGCCTCAACATCGTCGTCGGCCTCGCCGGGCTGCTCGACCTGGGCTACATCGCCTTCCTCGGGGCCGGCGCCTACGTCGGGGCCTCGATGTCGATGTCGGCCTTCGCGACGATCGGCTGGAAGCCCCCCTTCCTCGTCGTCATGATCATCGGCGGCATCGTCTCGAGCATCCTCGGCCTGATCATCGGGTCGCCGACGCTGCGGGTCTCGGGCGACTACCTGGCCATCGTCACCCTCGCCTTCGGTGAGATCTTCCGCCTCGCGATGTTCAACCTCGACGGCACGTCCGGGCCGATGATCACGCGTGGCTCCAACGGCATCAACGCCATCCCGGACCTCGAGTTCTTCGGGTTCAACTTCGGGGACACGCACACCATCCTCGGCGTCGAGATCCCGAGGGCGGGCAACTACTACTTCGTGCTTATCGCCCTCATCGTCTTCGTCATCGTCGTCTTCTCGCACCTCAACAACTCGCGGATCGGCCGCGGGTGGGTGGCCATCCGTGAGGATGAGCGAGCGGCCGAGGCCATGGGCGTCAACGTCTTCGGCCTCAAGCTGCTGGCCTTCGCCGGCGGCGCCTCGCTGGCCGGCATGGCCGGCACGGTCAAGGCCCACATGGACCAGGCCGTCTCCCCCGACAGCTACATCTTCCTCGAGTCGGCCTTCCTCCTCGCGGCAGTCGTCCTCGGTGGCATGGGCACGGTCGGTGGCGTTCTCATCGGCGCGGCCCTGCTGAAGTTCCTCCCGGAGAAGCTGCGTTTCCTCGACGACTACCGGCTCCTGATGTTCGGGCTCGTGCTCGTCGTCATGATGCGCGTGCGTCCCGAAGGCCTCGTCGCGAGCAAGCGTCGCCAGCTGGAGTTCCACGACGACGACGAGAAGCTGGCCGAGACCGTGGTCATCGACGAGCTGGAGGCAGCCAAGTGAGCACCGCAACCGACACCCCGACCGCACCGCAGGCGAAGGGGGACGCCGGGGTCATCCTCGACGCCCGCAACGTCACGATGCGCTTCGGCGGCCTCGTGGCCGTCGGGGACGTCTCGATGGAGGTCCGTGAGGGCGAGATCGTCGGTCTCATCGGCCCCAACGGCGCCGGCAAGACGACCTTCTTCAACTGCCTGACCGGCATGTACAAGCCGACCGAGGGTCAGGTCTCGCTCTTCGGCACGCAGATCCCGCCGAAGCCCCGGGCCGTGGTCCGGGCCGGCATGGCGCGCACCTTCCAGAACATCCGTCTCTTCGGCAACATGACCGCCCTCGAGAACGTCATGGTCGGGCGCTTCTGCCGCACCTCGTCCGGGGCCTTCACCTCGATCATCCGGGGCCCGAAGTTCCGCCGTGAGGAGCGGGAGACGACCGAGAAGGCGCACGAGCTGCTCAAGTACGTCGGCCTGGGCAGCAGCGCCCACCTGCTCGCCCGCAACATGCCCTACGGTGACCAGCGCCGCCTCGAGATCGCCCGCGCCCTCGCGACCGATCCGAAGGTGCTGCTGCTCGACGAGCCGACCGCCGGCATGAACCCGCGCGAGACCGAGCAGGCCATGGAGCTGATCTTCAAGATCCGCGACTCCGGCCTGGCGGTCGTCGTCATCGAGCACGACATGCGCTTCATCTTCAACCTCTGCGACCGCGTGCTCTGCCTGGTGCGGGGCGAGGTCCTCGTCCAGGGCACCCCCGGCGAGGTCCAGTCCGACCCGCGGGTCATCGAGGCCTACATCGGTGGGGCCGAGGACGAGGACGAAGAGGTCGCCCCGCTCGAGGTCGAGACGACCTTCAGCGCGGCCACGGACGAGGAGGAGGGCCGATGAGCGCCATGCTCGAGGTCAAGGACCTGGAGGTCTCCTACGGCAAGATCGTCGCCGTCAAGGGCATCTCCTTCAGTGTCGACGAGGGCGAGGTCGTCACCCTCATCGGCACCAACGGTGCCGGCAAGACGACGACGCTGCGCACGATCTCCGGGCTGCTGCGTCCGAGTGGTGGTGAGATCCGCTTCCGCGGAGACCGCATCGACACCACAGCAGCGCACCAGATCGTCGGCATGGGGCTGGCCCACTCCCCCGAGGGCCGACGGATCTTCCCTCGGATGAGCGTTGAGGAGAATTTGCGTCTGGGTGCCTTCGGTCGCCGGGACAAGGAGGTGGGCAAGGACATCCAGGCCGCCTACGAGCTCTTCCCGATCCTCGGAGAACGTCGGGACCAGCCGGCCGGCACGTTCTCCGGTGGCGAGCAGCAGATGCTCGCCATGGGCCGCGCGATGCTCTCGCGTCCCAAGCTCCTCATGCTCGACGAGCCCTCGATGGGTCTCTCGCCGATCATGATGAAGCGGATCATGGCGACGGTGAAGACGCTTCAGTCCCAGGGCACGACGATCCTGCTGGTCGAGCAAAATGCCCGTGCGGCACTCAAGCTCGCGACCAAGGGCTATGTGCTCGAGGTGGGCAAGATCGTCACCCAGGGCACCGGCCACGAGTTGCTCCACTCCGACGAGGTGCGCAAGGCGTATCTCGGCGAGGACTAGCTCGTCCCACCCTGCCCGTCCGGGTCGTTCGCGGCCGGGACGGGCGGGGTCGCGCCGTGCGGAGCGGGCACCGTGCGGTGAGCCGTAGCGGTCCTCACCTTCCCGCTCTGTCAGCCGGCCTTCTTGGCGCGTCGGGCCGCTGCGGTCGCCTTGCTCGAGACCGTCGCCTTCGTCTTGGCCGGGGTCCTCGCGGCAGCTGTCTTCTTCGTGGCTGCGGTCTTCTTCGCAGCGCTCTTCTTCTTGGCCGTCGCCTTCTTGGCGGAGGGCGGAGTGCCCTCAACGAGCTCGCCGACGATCGGCTGCGTGGCGCTCTTGGCGAGGACCGGGGCGAGGAACTGCCCCGTGAAGGACTCTGGGACGGAGGCCACCTGCTCGGGGGTGCCGGTGGCGACCACGGTGCCTCCTCCGGAACCTCCTTCGGGGCCCATGTCGACGACCCAGTCGGCGCACTTGATGACGTCGAGGTTGTGCTCGATCACCAGGACGGTGTTGCCCTTGTCGACCAGCCCCTGCAGGACGAGCAGCAGCTTGCGGATGTCCTCGAAGTGCAGGCCGGTCGTCGGCTCGTCGAGCACGTAGATCGTGCGGCCGTTGGAGCGCTTCTGCAGCTCCGCAGCCAGCTTGACGCGCTGTGCCTCACCACCGGAGAGCGTCGTCGCCGGCTGCCCGAGTCGGACGTAGCCGAGCCCCACGGCATTGAGCGTCTTCATGTGCCGCGCGATCGCCGGGACCGCGGCGAAGAAGTCCTCGGCCTCCTCGATCGGCATGTCGAGCACTTCGGCGATGTTCTTGCCCTTGAAGTGCACCTCGAGCGTCTCGCGGTTGTAGCGCGCACCGTGGCAGACCTCGCACGGCACGTAGACGTCCGGCAGGAAGTTCATCTCGATCTTCAGGGTGCCGTCACCGGAGCAGGCGTCGCAGCGACCGCCCTTGACGTTGAAGGAGAAGCGACCGGGCTGGTAGCCACGAACCTTGGCCTCGCTCGTGGCGGCGAAGAGCTTGCGCACGTGGTCGAAGACCCCGGTGTAGGTCGCGGGGTTGGACCGCGGGGTGCGCCCGATGGGGCTCTGGTCGACGTGCACGACCTTGTCGAGGTGCTCCAGACCGGTGACCGTCTTGTGCCGGCCCGGGACCCGCCGGGCGCCGTTGAGCTTGTTGGCCAGGACGTTGTAGAGGATGTCGTTGACGAGCGTCGACTTGCCGGAGCCCGAGACGCCCGTGACGGCGATGAAGTTGCCGAGCGGGAAGTCGACCTCGACCCCGGCGAGGTTGTGCTCGCGGGCGCCCTTGACCGTCAGCTCACGGCCCGGTTCCTGGGGCCGGCGTACCTCGGGGACCGGGATCTCCAGCTCGCCCGCGAGGTAACGGCCGGTGACCGAGCGCTCGCTCGTCAAGAGCTCCGCGAGCGGGCCCGAGTGCACGACGTGCCCCCCGTGCTCACCGGCGCCCGGACCGATGTCGACGACCCAGTCGGAGGCCGCGATGGTGTCCTCGTCGTGCTCGACGACGATGAGTGTGTTGCCGAGGTCGCGCAACCGGGTCAGCGTCTCGATGAGTCGGTGGTTGTCCCGCTGGTGCAGACCGATGCTCGGCTCGTCGAGCACGTAGAGCACGCCGACGAGGCCCGACCCGATCTGCGTGGCCAGACGGATGCGCTGGGCCTCGCCGCCCGACAGCGTGCCGGCCGCGCGCGACAGGGAGAGGTACTCCAGACCCACGTCGAGCAGGAACCCGAGTCGGGCGTTGATCTCCTTGATCACCTGCTCGGCGATCTGCCGCTCACGGTCGGAGAAGTCGACGGTGTCGAGGAAGCCTGCGGCCTCACGGATCGACAGTGACGAGACATCGGCGATGCTGCGGCCACCGACGAGGACGGCGAGCGACTCGGGCTTGAGGCGGGTGCCCCGGCAGGTCGGGCACGGGATCTCCCGCATGTAGCCCTCGTACTTCTCCCGGCTCCAGTCCGACTCGGTCTCGGTGTGGCGGCGCTTGATGAAGGGGATGACCCCCTCGAAGCCCGTGCTGTAGGAGCGCTCCCGGCCGAAGCGGTTGCGGTACTTGACGTGCACCTTGTGGTTGCGCCCCTCGAGGAGCGCCGTGCGGGCGCGGCTCGGAAGAGCCCGCCACGGGGTGTCCATGTCGAAGCCGAGGTCGTCGCCCAACGCGGCCATGGTCCGCTGGAAGTACTGCGCCGACTGCGTGCCCTGGGCCCACGGGGCAATGGCGCCCTCGGCCAGCGTCAGGTCGTCGTCGGGCACGACGAGCTCAGGATCGACCTCGAGCTCGGTGCCCAGACCCGCGCACTTCGGGCAGGCGCCGAAGGGAGAGTTGAAGGAGAAGGAGCGCGGCTCGATCTCGTCGATGTTCAGCGGGTGGTCGTTGGGGCAGGCCATCGTCTCGGAGTAGCGGCGCTGTCGCTGCGGGTCGTCCTCGTCGAGGTCGACGAAGTCGATGACGAGCACGCCCCCGGCGAGCCCCAGCGCGGTCTCCACCGAGTCGGTGACCCGCTGCTTGGCGGCCCGGTCGTCCGGCCCCTTGGACACGAGGCGGTCGACGACGACGTCGATCGTGTGCTTGACCTGCTTTTCGAGGGTGGGGGGCTCGGCGAGCGAGACCACCTCGCCGTCGACCATGGCCCGGCTGTAGCCCTTGGTCCGCAGCTCCGCGAAGAGGTCGACGAACTCGCCCTTGCGAGCGCGGACCACCGGCGCGAGGACCTGGAAGCGGGTGCGCTCCGGCAGCTCGAGCAGCCGGTCGACGATCTGCTGCGGACTCTGCCGGGTGATCGGCTCGCCGCAGACCGGGCAGTGCGGCCGCCCGACGCGCGCGAAGAGCAGACGCAGGTAGTCGTGGACCTCGGTGATCGTGCCGACGGTCGAGCGCGGGTTGCGGTTGGTCGACTTCTGGTCGATGGAGACCGCCGGCGACAGGCCCTCGATGAAGTCGACGTCCGGCTTGTCCATCTGGCCGAGGAACTGCCGGGCATAGGCCGACAACGACTCGACATAGCGGCGTTGGCCCTCGGCGAAGATCGTGTCGAAGGCCAGCGACGACTTGCCCGAGCCGGACAGACCGGTGAAGACGACGAGCGAGTCGCGCGGGATGTCGACGTGGATGTCTTTGAGGTTGTGCTCACGGGCCCCCTGGACGACGATCCGGTCGTGCAGGCGGGAGCCAGAAGCCTTGGCAGCAGTCACGCCCTCCACCTTAAGTGGCGCCACCGACAACGCCGCCAGGCCTCCGGCGAGGCGGCCGCTGCAGGGCCTAGCCTGTCCGGATGAGTACCCCGATCGAGGACTACGCCGCCATCGGTGACACCGAGACCGCCGCCCTGGTGTCGAAGGGGGGATCCGTCGACTGGCTCTGCCTGCCCCGGTTCGACTCCTCCTCCTGCTTCACCGCGCTGCTCGGCACCCCCGAGCACGGTCGGTGGCTCATCGGGCCGGTCGGCGAGGCCACGACGACCCGCTCCTACCGCGGCGACTCCTTCATCCTCGAGACGATCCACCGGACGGCGACCGGCGCAGTCCGGATGACCGACCTCATGCCGCTGGGTGACGGCCGGGCCGACCTCGTCCGCATGGTCGAGGGCCTCGAGGGCGAGGTCGAGATGGAGCACGAGTGGGTCGTGCGCTTCGGTTACGGCCGCATCCGCCCCTGGGTCGCGCACTCCCCCGGCCACGAGCTCGACAGCGAGGTCATCACCGCCATCGCCGGCAACGACATGCTCGTCCTGCGCGGCTCCCGCCTGCCGCGCCCCGAGGGCGACCACCACCGCGACCGCTGGACCGTGCGCGCCGGCGAGCACTACAACTTCTCCACGACCTGGTTCGCTTCCTACAAGGCCATCCCCCCGCCGCTCGACATCAGCTCCCGCATCCAGGCCACCCACGAGCGCTCGTCGCAGTGGGCCTCCCGCTGCACCTACGAGGGCCCCTACCGGGCCGAGGTCATCCGGTCGCTCCTCACCCTTCGCCTGCTCACCGACACCCGCCGAGGCGGCATCGTCGCGGCCGCGACCACCAGCCTTCCGGAAGACTTCGGCGGCGTGCGCAACTGGGACTATCGCTACTGCTGGCTGCGCGATGCCTCGCTCACGCTCGAGGCCCTCCTGAAGTCGGGCTACGTCGGCGCGACCAAGCTCTGGCGCGACTGGCTCGTCCGGGCGATCGCAGGGAGCCCCGAGGACATGCAGATCATGTACGCCGTCGACGGCGGACGCGAGCTACCCGAGCGCGAGCTCGACCACCTGCCCGGCTACGCCGGCAGCCGCCCCGTGCGCATCGGCAACGGCGCCGTCGACCAGAAGCAGACCGACGTCCTCGGCGAGGTCATGATCGCCCTCGAGGACGCTCGCGCCCAGGGTCTGCAGGAGTCGCCCCAGTCGTGGGCCGTGCAGCGCTCCCTCGTCAACAACCTCGCCGAGCACTGGGACCAAGCCGACAACGGCCTGTGGGAGATCCGTGGTCCCCTGCGCCACTTCACCCACTCCCGGGTCATGGTCTGGGCAGCCTTCGACCGGGCCATCCAGGCGGTGGAGGTCCACGGCTACGAGGGCGAGGTCGAGCTCTGGCGCGACCTGCGTGAGCGGGTCCGCGCCGACGTCCTCGACCGCGGCTGGAACGACGCCAAGCAGACCTTCACCCAGCACTACGACACCGACGAGGTCGACGCCTCGCTCCTGCTCATCCCGATGGTGGGCTTCCTCCCGCCGAACGACCCGCGGGTCCTCGGCACCGTCGCCGCGGTCGAGCGCGACCTCATGCGCGACGGGTTCCTCCTGCGCTACCGCACGGAGAGCGGTGTCGACGGGCTCGCCGGCGACGAGCACCCCTTCCTCGCCTGCTCGTGGTGGCTCGTCAGCGCGTATGCTCTCACCGGTCAGCTCGACAAGGGCCACGCGCTGATGCAGCGCCTGTGCGGCCTGCTCAACGACGTGGGTCTCGTCGCCGAGGAGTACGACGTCGAGGGCGACCGCCAGGCCGGCAACTTCCCGCAGGCCTTCAGCCACCTGACCCTCATCGGCGCCGCCTACGCCCTGCGCGATGCCGAGGCCGCTGCTGCCGCCACCGACGAAGGAGACCCCTCATGAGCGCCCCCACCGACACCTACGACCCGGACGTCCAGCCGGGCGGGCCCTGGTCGACCCGCGAGCTGGCCCACCTGACGATCCGCAAGATGGCCGTCTCGCAGATGCACAACAACGTCTACCTGCTCACCTGCCGCGCCACCGGTGAGCAGCTGCTCGTCGACGCCGCGGACGAAGGGGAGCGCATCCGTGAGCTCGTCGCCGCCGGTGGGTCAGGTCTCGCCCAGCTCGTGACGACGCACCAGCACTGGGACCACGTCCGCGCCCTCGAGGAGACCGCGCAGACCTTCTCCCCCACGACCCAGGCGGGCGCGGACGACGCCGACGCCCTGCCGCTCGCGCCCGACGTGCGCCTGCAGCACGGCGACACCGTGCGCTTCGGCGAGATCACCCTCGCCGTCGTCCACCTGCGCGGGCACACCCCGGGCTCGGTGGCCCTGGCCTACGACGACCCGCAGGGGCACACGCACCTCTTCACCGGGGACAGCCTCTTCCCCGGCGGTGTGGGCAACACCAAGATGGAGGGGCAGAGCTTCGACGCGCTCTTCGCCGACGTCACCCAGCGGGTCTTCGACGTCTACGACGACGACACCTGGGTCTACCCCGGCCACGGCTCCGACACCACCCTCGGCGCCGAGCGCCCGCACCTCGCCGAGTGGCGCGAGCGCGGCTGGTGACGGTCAGTGGGTCGTGGCGACCTTGGCGCTGAAGCCGATCATCGCCGCGCCCATGCCCCCTTCGATCCGTCGACGCACCCGCGGGGCGGACAGGAAGGAGCGGGCCCGGTCGGCAAGCAGCACGACCGTCGAGAGGTAGACGGAGCCGAGGGCCACGAGGCTCAGGGCGTAGAGGGCGAGGACGGGCAGACCGGCGCCGTCACCGACGAACTGCGGCAGCACGGCGAGGTTGAAGGCCAGCACCTTGGGGTTGGTGATGTTGCACAGGAAGCCTTGGGCGAAGAGCCGACCACAACCGCCACGCCCGCGTGACTCCGGCTCCCGGGCGGCCTCCGCCGAGAAGTCCCCGCGCCAGGCCGTCCACAGCGCGTGGCCTCCCAGCCACAGCAGATAGGCCGCACCCACCCACTTGACCGTGAGGAAGAGCGGCTCGCTGGCGACGATGATCGCACCCAGACCACCGGCTGCTAGCAGGCCCTGCACGGCGCCCGCACAGCTGACTCCGGCCATGGTCAGCAGCCCGGCACCACGCCCGCGGACGAGCGCGGCACGCAGGGTGAGTGCGGTGTCCGGACCCGGGGCGATCGTGATGACGAGGACCAGGGCGAGGAAGGACAGATAGGTCGCCATGGGGCGAAGACTAGGGTGACGCCGTGAGTCGTGTCGATGCCGTTCCAGCCCCGCTCCTCGTGCTCGCCGGAGTGGTGTCGGTCCAGTTCGGCGGTGCCCTCGCCGCGACCCTCGTCCCGCAGATCGGCGCCGCCGGATCCGTCGTCCTGCGCCTGCTCATCGCGACCGCGCTGCTCCTGCTCTTCGCCCGACCGAGATGGCGCGGTCACCGCCCCCGGGACTGGGCCACCGTCGGCTGCTTCGGGCTGGCGCTCGGCCTGATGAACTTCGCCTTCTACGCCTCGCTCGGGCACCTGCCGATCGGCGTCGCGGTCACCATCGAGTTCATCGGACCCCTGACGCTCGCAGCCGTGCTCTCCCGCCGCCCCCGCGACCTCCTCGCGGTCGCCGCGGCCGGCGTCGGGGTCGTGCTCATCTCGCAGGCCCTCAGCCTCCCCTTCGCCGACCTCGAGCGCACCGGTATCGTGCTGGCGCTCCTCGCGGGTGCCTGCTGGGCCGCGTACATCGTCTTCTCGGGTCGGACCGGTGCGGCCTTCCCCCAGCTGGAGGGACTGGCGCTGGCCATGGTCGTGGCGACCGCCGTCGTCCTGCCCTTCGGCATCTGGGACGTGAGCGTCCACGGCACCTCGGCCTGGGACGGCACCGTCCTGCTCAAGGGACTGGGGATCGCCGTGCTCTCCTCGGTGCTGCCCTACTCCCTCGAGCTGCTCGCGCTGCGGCGGCTGACCCCCGCCGTCTTCGGGATCCTGCTCAGCCTGGAGCCCGCGGTCGCCGCGCTCGCGGGTCTGCTGGTCCTCGGTCAGAGGCTCGACCCGATCCAGCTCACCGGGATGGCCCTCGTCGTGCTCGCCAGCTTCCTCGTCCTCGGTCTGGGCGCCAGCCGGAGGCGTCAGCCGGACCTGCCCGCCTGAGCACCACCCGCGACGGCAGCGCGAAGGGGGTGGCGCACCTGACGGTGAGCCACCCCCTCGAGGTGCGGTCGGGCGCCCGGTCAGTGACCGGAGTCGATGCCCTGCTTGGCGTCCCGGTTGGACTTCCAGAGGCTGGCCGCCGTCGTCACGCCGAGGATGACCACGATCGCGCCGAGCGAGACGGTGATCGGGATCTCCGGGACGCTCACGTGCTCGCCGCCGTTGATGAAGGGCAGCGTGTTCTCGTGGAGGGCGTGCAGGATGAGCTTGACGCCGATGAAGGCGAGCAGGACCGACAGACCCAGGCTCATGTAGACGAGCTTCTTCAGCAGGCCACCGATGAGGAAGTAGAGCTGCCGCAGACCCATGAGGGCGAAGAGGTTGGCCGTCAGCACGATGTAGGGCTCCTTGGTGAGGCCGTAGATCGCCGGGATGGAGTCGAGCGCGAACAGCAGGTCAGTCATGCCCAGCGCGATGACGACGATGAAGATCGGGGTCGCGACGCGCTTGCCGTTCTCCTTCGTGAAGAGCTTGGAGGACCACTCGGTCGTGCTCGGCACGGTGCGCTGGAACCACTTGATGATGCCATTGGGCTCCCAGTCGTCATCCTCGTCGTGGCTCTCGGTCGCGAGCTTGACGGCGGTGTAGATGAGGAAAGCGCCGAAGATGTAGAACACCCAGGCGAACTGGTTGATCGCGGCCGCGCCGACGAAGATGAAGATCGTCCGCAGGACGATGGCGATGATGATGCCCCAGAGCAGCGCGGTCTGCTGGAAGCGTCCGGGGACCCCGAACTTCGCCATGATGATGATGAAGATGAAGAGGTTGTCGATCGAGAGCGAGTACTCTGTCAACCAGCCGGCGAAGAACTCGGTGCCGCGCTCACCACCCTCGGCGTACCAGAGGCCGAGCCCGAAGACGACGGCCGCCGAGACGTAGATCCCGAGGATGGTCGCGACCTCGCGCGTGGAGGGCACGTGCGGGTTGCGGGCGACGTGGATGACGTCGAAGGTGAGCACCGCCGCCGCGACAGCGAGCGTCAGCAGCCACGCCCAGGTCGGCACGTCCATGGTGCCGCCGCTGATGATCGCGGGTTGGAGAGTGGAGATGGTGGGCAAGGGGAACCTTCCGGACAGGGGTCACGCGTCCGGAGGTCTCTCCCACCCGTGTGGGCCGATGCCCCGGGTCGGCGGACCGACCGTGCTGACGAGACACCGCTGGGGGATACTCCCCTCCGCTGGCTTCTCGAAGTCTCTCACGTCACACCACGCGGTGCGGGTAACGCGAGCCATCTAGGACCAGGACCCGTGGTGACGCCCTAGCGGGTCGCGGCCGTCATCTGCCGCAGCTCCTTCTTCAGGTCGCCGATCTCGTCGCGCAGCCGGGCCGCCAGCTCGAAGTGCAGGTCGGTCGCCGCCTGGTGCATCTGGTCGGTGAGCTCCTGGATGAGTCTGGCCAGCTCGCTCGCCGGCAGGTCGCGCTCGCGCCGCGCCGCGCTCTCGTCCGCTGCCGCAGAGCTCTTGCCCTTGCCGCGGCTCTGGCTGCGCCCCGAGCCGAGCAGCGCATCGGTGTCGGCGTCCTCGCGCTGCAGCATGTCGGTGATGTCGGCGATCTTCTTGCGCAGGGGCTGCGGGTCGATGCCCCGCTCGCGGTTGTAGGCGATCTGCTTGTCGCGGCGGCGCTGGGTCTCGTCGAGCGCCTCCTGCATCGACGGGGTCACCTTGTCGGCGTACATGTGGACCTGGCCGGACACGTTGCGCGCTGCACGACCGATCGTCTGGATGAGCGAGCGGGCACTGCGCAGGAAGCCCTCCTTGTCGGCGTCGAGGATGCTCACGAGCGAGACCTCGGGCAGGTCGAGACCTTCACGCAGGAGGTTGATGCCGACGAGGACGTCGAACTCGCCCAGCCGTAGCTCGCGCAGCAGCTCGACCCGACGCAGGGTGTCGATGTCGGAGTGCAGGTAGCGCACCCGCACACCCTTGTCGAGGAGGTAGTCGGTGAGGTCCTCGGCCATCTTCTTGGTCAGGGTGGTGACGAGCACCCGCTCGTCGCGCTCGGCACGCTCACGGATCTCGTGGAGCAGGTCGTCGATCTGCCCCTTGGTCGGCTTGAGCACCACCTCGGGGTCGATGAGGCCGGTCGGGCGGATCACCTGCTCGACGTGCCCGTCGGCCTTGGCCATCTCGTAGTCGCCCGGCGTGGCCGAGAGGTAGACCGTCTGACCGATGCGCTCGAGGAACTCCTCCCAGGTGAGCGGACGGTTGTCCATCGCGCTCGGCAGGCGGAAGCCGTGGTCGACGAGGGTGCGCTTGCGGGAGGCGTCACCCTCGTACATCGCGCCGATCTGCGGCACCGTCTGGTGTGACTCGTCGATGACGAGGAGGAAGTCCTCGGGGAAGTAGTCGAGCAGGCAGTTGGGCGCCGAGCCGGGAGAACGCCCGTCGATGTGCATCGAGTAGTTTTCGATCCCCGCGCAGCTGCCGACCTGGCGCATCATCTCGATGTCGTAGGTCGTGCGCATGCGCAGCCGCTGCGCCTCGAGCATCTTGCCCTGCCTCTCGAGCGTGGCCAGCTGCTCCTCGAGCTCACGCTCGATGCCGGTGATCGCCCGCTCCATGCGCTCGGGGCCGGCGACGTAGTGGGTCGCCGGGAAGACGTGCACGGTCTCCTCCTCGCGGACCACCTCACCCGTCAGCGGGTGGAGGGTGTGGATGGCCTCGATCTCGTCGCCGAAGAACTCGATCCGGACGGCGAGCTCCTCGTAGACCGGGATGATCTCGACCGTGTCGCCGCGCACCCTGAAGGTGCCGCGGGTGAAGGCCAGGTCGTTGCGGGTGTACTGCATCGTGACGAACTGCCGCAGCAGCTCGTCACGGTCGATCTCATCACCGACGCGCAGGCTGACCATGCGGTCGACGTACTCCTGCGGGGTACCGAGGCCGTAGATGCACGACACGGAGGCGACGACGACGACGTCGCGACGGGTCAGCAGGCTGTTGGTGGCGCTGTGCCGCAGCCGCTCGACCTCCTCGTTGATCGAGCTGTCCTTCTCGATGTAGGTGTCGGTCTGCGGGACGTAGGCCTCGGGCTGGAAGTAGTCGTAGTAGCTGACGAAGTACTCGACGGCGTTGTTGGGGAGCAGCTCGCGGAACTCGTTGGCCAGCTGGGCAGCCAGCGTCTTGTTGGGCGCCATGACGAGCGTCGGCCGCTGGACCTCCTCGATGAGCCAGGCCGTCGTCGCCGACTTGCCCGTGCCCGTCGCACCGAGCAGGACGATGTCCTCCTCGCCCGCGCGCACCCGCCGCGCCAGCTCGGCGATCGCGGTCGGCTGGTCGCCGGCCGGCTCGTACTCGGAGATGACCTCGAAGGGAGCCACCGTGCGTTGCAGATCGGTCACTGGGCGCATGACGTCCACGGTATGTCACGCCACCGACAAGGCTCAGAAGTCGACCGGGTGCTCCTCGACCCCGTCGCCCGCGTCGCCGGCGCGGATCGTGCGCCAGTGCCCACCGGGGCCCCGCCGCAGCGTCCACCGCCCCAAGGAGGCGACGGGCACCAGCGCGTCGACGAGCGCCCGCACGGCGTCCTCGGCCTCGTCGTCCTCGGCGGCGTCGTGGCTGCCGGTGACGAGGAACCTCAGGTGGATCTGCGGCTGACCCCGGACGAGCTCGACCGAGCGGTCCTCGACCCGGTGCCCCACGGCGAGCAGCTCCTCCGCCCGCGGCAGCAGGTCCTCCGGCGCGTATCCCGGCACCACCCCGTGCACGTCGATCGCCACGCGGTACGAGGGCATCAGCGAGTCTCCGGGGTCCAGCCGCTCTCGCGGGCCCAGACCTCGAGTCGCTCGTGGATCCCGTCGAACCACGGTTCCTTGGCCTCGGCGTAGTCCTCCATCGACAGCCGCCGCGCCTCGACCCCCCGCTTGACCGCGGCGTACTCCTCGCGCGCAGCCGGCTCGGCGCGCAGCCAGTCGCGGAAGAGCAGGGCCCACCGCCAACCCGGAGAGCCCACCTCACGCACGTGCAGGTGCACCGCGACGCCCGGGTCGCAGTTGCCGTGGAACCGCTTGGGCCACTCCTGCGGCTCCTGTCCGTCGACGCGCGGCGTGTCCGCCAGGTAGCCCGCGACCCGCGGGTACCCCGCCGCCGTGAGGGCCGCGACGAAGTCCTCCTCGTCGGCATCGGCCAGCGAGGAGACCCCCACCTGCAGGTCGAGCACGTCCTTGGCCACCAAGCCGGGCACGGCCGTGGAGCCGATGTGGTCGAGCGTCACGGCCCGCTCCCCGAGTGCGTGCCGGATCCTCGCCAGGTGGCGCGCGGCCTGCTCCGGCCACGTCGGGTCCGGGTCGGAGAGGGTGATGACCGGCTCGCGCTCGCGTCGACGCCCGGCGGCGAGGTTGTCGGCGAAGGGGGTCAGCCGCTCCTGCCAGAGCCGGTCGACCTGCGCCACGAGCTCCTCGGGCGTGCCGTTGTTGTCCAGCAGCACGTCGGCGGCGGCGCGACGTTGCTCGTCGGTGGCCTGGGCGGCGATCCGCGAACGGGCCTCCTCCGGCGGCATCCCCCGCAGCTCGACGAGGCGCTGCAGCCGGACCTCCTCGTCGGTGTCGACGACGAGGACGAGGTGGTACTCCCCCGCCATCGCCTTCTCGACGAGCAAGGGCATGTCATGGACACCGATCGGCGTGCCGGCCTCCTCGGCCTGCGCGAAGTACTTCGCCGTCCGGCGCCAGATCGCCGGATGGGTGATGCCCTCGAGCGCGGCGAGCGACGCCGGGTCGCCGAAGACGACCCGGCCCAGGGCGGGGCGGTCCAGGGCCCCGTCGGGCCCGAAGACCCGCTCCCCGAAGCGCTCCCGGATCTGCTCGAGTGCCGGCTCCCCCGGCTCGACGACCTCACGGGCGATCTTGTCGGCGTCGACGACGACCGCCCCGAGCTCGGCGAGCCTGGCCGACACCGTCGACTTCCCCGACCCGATCCCGCCTGTCAGTCCGATGCGCAGCATGAGCCCGATCCTAGGCCGGGCCGCCGGCCCGCACGTCGTCCTCCATCGGTAGCGTCAGTGCGTGGACACACAGACCTTGGTCAACCTCCTGCTCGTCCTGCTCTTCGTCCTCGTCGGGGGTGTCTTCGCCGCGACCGAGATGGCCATCGTCACCCTGCGCGAGGGGCAGGTGCGCGCCCTCGAGGCCGGCGGTGAGCGCGGGCGCCGTCTCGCCGATCTCGTGCGCAACCCCAACCAGTTCCTGTCCGCCGTGCAGATCGGTGTGACGGTCGCCGGCTTCTTCTCCTCGGCCTACGGCGGCTCCACCATCGCGCCCGACCTCGTCCCGGGTCTGGTCGCCATCGGCATTCCCGAGGGAGCCGCGGCGACGGTCGCGCTGGTGGCCATGACGCTGCTCATCGCCTATCTCTCACTCGTTCTGGGTGAGCTGGTCCCCAAACGACTGGCCATGCAGCGCAACCTCGCCTTCACCCGGGTCCTCGGCCCTCCCCTCGGCGTCTTCGCGATGCTCGTGCGCCCGGTGATCTGGCTGCTGTCGGTCTCGACCAACGCCGTGATGCGCCTCGTGGGCGGTTCCACCTCCGCCGAGGAGGAGGAGATGACGCCCGAGGAGATCCGTGACCTCATCGAGGGTCATCAGGGTCTGCACCCCTACCCGCGGCGGATCCTCACCGACGTCTTCCGCGCGGGTGACCGGCCCCTGGCACGGGTCCTGCGCCCCCGGACCGACATCGAGTTCCTCGCCGGCGACCTGAGCGTCGAGGAGGCCATCGCACAGGTGGTGCACTCCTCCCACTCCCGCTTCCCCGTCACGGGCCGCGACGTCGACGACGTCACGGGTTTCGTCCACATCCGTGACCTCATGCGCGCTGACCCGGCCTCGCGTGCGACGACGCAGGTCAGAGATCTGGCCCGGCCCATCCTCGCGCTGCCCGACAGCCTCGACGTCCTGCCTGCGCTGGCCAGGCTGCGCGGCGACAAGCAGTCCCTCGCCCTCGTGGTCGACGAGTACGGCGGCACCGCCGGCATGGTGACGATGGAGGACCTCGTCGAGGAGGTGGTCGGCGAGATCTACGACGAGTACGACACCGGCACCGACCCCGAGGACGCCACGCACCACCGCGGGGAGGTCGTCGTCGTCGACGGTTCGCTCAACGTCGAGGAGCTGTCAGAGCTCATCGGGACTGACCTCTCCGGCGAGGACGTCGACACCGCCGGTGGCCTGGTCATGGCTCGACTGGGCCGCGTGGCCAAGGTCGGTGACGTCGTCGAGGTC
Organism: Janibacter sp. FSL W8-0316; assembly: GCF_038004165.1. Classification (NCBI taxonomy): domain Bacteria; kingdom Bacillati; phylum Actinomycetota; class Actinomycetes; order Micrococcales; family Intrasporangiaceae; genus Janibacter; species Janibacter sp. FSL W8-0316. The sequence goes on from NZ_JBBOQX010000001.1 coordinate 715,887, forward strand.
GCCGGCCACCACCTCGAGGTCATCGGGGTCGACGGTCGTCGCGTCGCGCGCCTACGGATGACACCCGCCGAGGACTGAGGCGTCGACGCATGACGAAGGGGGCGCCGCACCGGATGGTGCGACGCCCCCTTCGACAAGCCTCGGGTCAGTTGCCCGTGAGCTTCTCGCGGAGCGCGGCCAGGGCCTCGTCGGAGGCCAGGGTGCCCTCGCTCGTCGGGGCCGGGGCGCCGGCGCTCGGGGCGGGGGTGCTGTCCGAGCTGTACGAGGTGGCGGCGACAGAGTCGGCACCGCCCTCGGCGGCAGCGGCGTCGTCGGCCGCGGCCTTCTCGATCTGGGCGCGGTGGGCCTCCCAGCGGGCGTGGGCGTCGGCGTACTGCTTCTCCCAGGCCTCGCGCTGGGCGTCGTAACCCTCGAGCCACTCGTTGGTCTCGGGGTCGAAGCCCTCGGGGTACTTGTAGTTGCCCTGCTCGTCGTACTCGGCGGCCATGCCGTAGAGCGTCGGGTCGAACTCGGTGAGGTTGGCGCCGTCCTCGTTGGCCTGCTTGAGGCTCAGCGAGATGCGGCGACGCTCGAGGTCGATGTCGATGACCTTGACGAAGATCTCCTGACCGACGTTGACGACCTGCTCCGGCAGCTCCACGTGGCGCTCGGCCAGCTCGGAGATGTGGACCAGACCCTCGATGCCGTCCTCGACCCGCACGAAGGCGCCGAAGGGAACGAGCTTGGTGACCTTGCCCGGGACGACCTGACCGATCGCGTGGGTCCGGGCGAAGTGCTGCCACGGGTCCTCCTGCGTCGCCTTGAGCGACAGGGAGACACGCTCGCGGTCCATGTCGACGTCCAGGACCTCGACGGTGACCTCGTCGCCGACCTCGACGACCTCGGACGGGTGGTCGATGTGCTTCCAGGACAGCTCGGAGACGTGGACGAGACCGTCGACGCCACCCAGGTCCACGAAGGCACCGAAGTTGACGATCGAGGAGACGACGCCGGAGCGGACCTGCCCCTTCTGGAGCTCCTTGAGGAAGGTCGTGCGGACCTCGGACTGCGTCTGCTCGAGCCAGGCACGGCGCGACAGGACCACGTTGTTGCGGTTCTTGTCGAGCTCGATGATCTTGGCCTCGATCTCCTTGCCGACGTAGGGCTGGAGGTCGCGGACGCGACGCATCTCGACGAGGGAGGCGGGGAGGAAGCCACGCAGGCCGATGTCGAGGATGAGACCACCCTTGACGACCTCGATGACGGTGCCGGTGACGACGCCGTCCTCTTCCTTGATCTTCTCGATGGTGCCCCAGGCGCGCTCGTACTGCGCGCGCTTCTTGGACAGGATGAGTCGGCCTTCCTTGTCCTCCTTCTGGAGGACGAGGGCCTCGACGCTGTCACCGACGGTGACGATCTCCGAGGGGTCGACGTCGTGCTTGATGCTCAGCTCACGCGAGGGGATGACACCCTCGGTCTTGTAGCCGATGTCGAGGAGCACCTCGTCGCGGTCCACCTTGACGATGTGACCCTCGACGATGTCGCCGTCGTTGAAGTCCTTGATCGTGGCGTCGATCGCGGCGAGAAGATCTTCCTCAGTGCCGATGTCGTTGACGGCGATCTGAGGGGCGGTCGTGTCGACCGTGCTGGCAGTCATGTAGTAGGAACTCCGATTGTGGACAGTTGATCTCGATGGACGGGTGCTGCAGCACCCGGGTGCCCGGGTGGGCACACAAAGCGCTTGTCCATCCTAGTGCTACCGGGGCGAAGGGAGCAAAACCGCCCGTCGACTAGCGTCCACCCCATGGATGAGGGCTTCACGACGACCGGTCCGGCCACGCCGGACGACGTCCTGCGCCGCGAGAGCGCACAGGAGGAGACGGTCACCGCCAACCGCGGGTGGTGGGACCGTGAGGCGGACGACTACCTCGCCGAGCACGGTCGCTTCCTCGGCGACGCCGACCTCGTGTGGGGCCCCGAGGGCTGGACCGAGGAGGACCTGCACGTCCTCGGCCCGGTCGAGTCGCTCGCCGACCTGACGGTCCTGGAGTTCGGCGGCGGGGGGGCGCAGGGCGCCCGCTGGTGCGCCAAGCACGGCGCCCGGGTGGTCTCGACCGACCTGTCGGCCGGCATGCTCGCCACCGCCGCGACGCTCAGCGCCCGCTCCCCCGGCCCGGCGCCACTGCTCGCCCAGGCCGACGCGACGCGACTCCCCTTCGCCGACGGCAGCTTCGACCTCGTCTTCTCGGCGTACGGCGCGACCCCCTTCGTCGCCGACTCCGCCGCGCTCATGGCCGAGCTGGCCCGCGTGCTGCGACCGGGCGGGCGCCTGGCCTTCTCGACCTCGCACCCGATCCGGTGGGCCTTCCCGGACGTTCCCGGGCCGGAGGGCCTCACCGCATCCGGCTCGTACTTCGACGAGACGCCCTACGTCGAGTCCACCGACGGCCGCGCCACCTACGTGGAGCACCACCGCACGACGGGCCACCGGATCGCCGAGATCGTCGACGCGGGTCTCGTCCTCGAGGCCCTGCTCGAGCCGGAGTGGCCGCCGGACAACACCGAGACCTGGGGCGGCTGGTCACCACTGCGCGGTGCGCACCTGCCCGGGACGGCGATCTTCGTCGCCCGTCGCCCCGGCTGAGAGGTCGGGGCCCGGCACGCCGCGGCGCCTCCACCCCGTGCCGGGGTGGAGGCGCCGCGATCGCGAGCGTCAGTTGCCGTGCAGGTCGCTGCGGCGAACCGTCGTCTCGTCGGGGCCGGAGTTGCCGAAGACCGGGTCGGGGCCGCGGTCGACGTAGGCCGGCTGCTCGTCGAGGCGGCTGCGGCGGCCGATGAGCACCGACAGCAGCAGTCCGGTCAGCAGCAGGAGGACGCCCAGGATCGCGAAGACGATCGGGAAGGTGCTGTGGACCATGTCGAGCAGCGAGGACTTCGACTTGTAGTCCTCGACGTTCTTGTCGACGGTCTCCTTGGTGAACTTGGAGGTCGTCTCGAGGGCGGTGAGGGACTTGCCGTTGTGGCGGAACTCCTGGTTCTGCTCCTCGACGCGGTCGATGACGACGCCCGTCACCGGGTCGACCCAGAAGGTGCGCTTGTTGGAGTAGTAGCGGTCGGCGTTGACGGCACCGGAGCTGTCCGAGCCGCCGAAGAGGTTGCCGGGGAGCTCACGCGTGGCGTACTTGGTCTCGGGGACCTCTTGGGTGAACTTGTAGACGTTCATCCCCTGCAGGTCCTCCTCGCCCTCGAACTGCACGGGGAAGGACTTGCCGACCGTGCTGTCCCACCAGCTGTAGGAGCCGTCCTTCTGGGTGTCGAAGGGGAACTTCACGAGCAGGCCGTCGCGCTTGACCTCCTCGCCGTTCTTCGACTCGCCGCAGCAGTTGACGGCCTCACCGGTGTGCCGGTCGAAGACGTAGACCTCGGTGCTGCCGTCCATCGGGATGTTGTCGCCGTTGTTGTCGCTGATCTGACCGCTGTTCCACACGGCCAGGTCGCGGCCCGACTCCTCGGAGGCGGCCTCGGCGGCCTGCGGGTCCCCGATGATGCGCGCCGTCGTCGTCAGCTCGCCCTCGGCGGGACGCACGTTGTCGGCGCCGAAGAACTTCGCGTTGGGGTCCTGGACGATCTGCGTGGTGTTCTGGTCGTTGGGGACGACCGCCAGCTTGGGGTAGGCATAGAACCGGAAGAGCAGCCCCATGGTGAGAATGAATGCGCCGACGCCCATGATGATCGCCGGCAACAGGTACTTGCGCACGAGTTGACCCTCCTTGGCCCTATGAAACTTACCGGACAGTAGCACTTTGCTGGCACCTGAGCAGCCGCGCGACAGCCTAGGGGACGTGGCCTTCGCCACGCTGCACGACACTCCCCCGGACCGACGGCGCGAGAAGGCGGGCGACCTCGGCGAGATCGCGTGCCGCCGAGACCTGCTCGGTCCGCATCCCGAGACCCGCCGCCGGCTCGAGGTCGCTCGGCATGTCCCCCACCATGACGCAGCGCTCGGCGCGCGCCCACGGCGCCCTTGACAGGGCCTCCCGGAAGAGCCCGTCGAGCGGCTTGCGGCAGCGGCAGGCCCCCGGCTCGTGGGGACAGACGACGACGGCGTCCAGCCTCCCGCCTGCCGGCGCGAGGAGCGCGTCCAGCTGCCGGTGGACCGCCACCAGCCCCTCCCGCGACAGCAGCCCCCTGGCCACGCCTCGCTGGTTGGTCACCAGGACCGTCCGGCACCCGGCACGCGTCAGCCGGGCCACGCCGTCGGCCGCCCCGGGCAGCAGGAGGAGCTCCTCCGGCGCGGTGACGTAGCCGTCGGGGATGCGCACGTTGATCGTGCCGTCACGGTCGAGCAGCACGAGGTCGAAGGGGGCTCCGTCGCCGGGAGGAGCGAGCTCCTGCGGGCCGAACCACCACGGCTGCGGGGTCAGCCCGACTCCTGCATCGACAGGTCGACGGCCTCGCACCAGGCGTGCGCCCACAGCATGTGGACCTCCTGGATCCGCGGCGTCTCCGTCGAGGGGACGACGAGCAGGTGGTCGGCGAGGTCGGCCTGGCCGGCCCCCTTGGCCCCCACCATGAAGATCGTCGTGACCCCGCGGCGCCGGGCCTCGGCGAGGGCGGCGACGACATTGGGGCTGGTGCCTGACGTGGACATCGCGAGCAGCACGTCACCGGGCCGGCCGAAGGCCTGCACGCCGCGCAGGAAGACCTGGTCGAAGCCGTAGTCGTTGCCGATCGCCGTGAGCGAGGAGTGCGACTCGGCGAGGCTGATCGCCGGCAGCGGGTGCCGGTCGTGCACACACTTGCCGAGGAACTCCGCGGCGACGTGGCTCGCGATCGCCGCCGACCCGCCGTTGCCGGCGACGAGGAGGGTGCCGTCGGCGTGCAGGGCGTCGACGACGTCACGCCCGGCCGCCTCGACGGCGGCGACCAGCCCGGGCTCGGCGATCTCGCGCGCGAGCTGCGCCCACGCGGCGATGCCCGCGCCGAGCTGTCGGGTCACTAACGAGTGGTGAGCCTCGGTGGCCGTCATTGCTGTCCCTTCCACGTGGTCACGCCGTGCTTGGTGAAGGTGAACTCCGAGACGGTCAGACCGAGCCGGATGAGCTCGTCGGCGACGACGTGACGCTTCTCGAACTCGCAGATGAAGATCATGTGGCCGCCACCGCCGGCGCCGGTCACCTTGCCGCCGAGCGCACCGTGCGCGAGCGCGTGCTCGACCGCCTCGGAGATCAGCGGGGTGGTGATCCGCGAGGACATCCGCTGCTTCTGCTGCCAGGCCTGGCCGAGGAGGTGACCGATCTCGTCGACACGACCACGCAGCAGGGCCACGCGCATCGCGTCGGCGAGGTCGCGCTGCGCCCGCAGACCGGCGATGGCGTCCTCGTCGCCCGTCTCGTAGCGGGAGACCTGGTCGGCGATGATGTGGTCGCTCACCCGCGTGCGGCCGGTGTAGGCGAGCAGCATGTTGTGCTCGAGCTCGTGCACGGTGTCGGGGCGCACCCGCAGGGGGTTGACGACCACCTGGCCGTCCGTGCGGAACTCCATGAAGTTGAAGCCGCCGAAGGCCGCGGCGTACTGGTCCTGGTAACCACCGGGGATCGCCAGGTCCTCGCGCTCGAGCCGATAGGCCAGCTCGGCCGTCTCGTGCGGGCCGAGGTCGAGACCGCAGTGGCGGGCGACGAGCTGGATGACGGCGACCATCACGGCGCTCGAGCTGCCCAGGCCGGAGCCGGGTGGGGCGTTGGTGTGCAGGAAAAGGTCGAACCCGTCGGAGGGCATCGCTCCCTCGAGCGCCATGATGCGGGCGATCGCCGCCTTGGGCAGGTCCAGCTCCCCGCCGAGCTCGAAGGGGGTACCGATGTCGTAGCCGATGCTCGTCCCGTAGTCGTGGGACTCGACGGTGATGTGCCCGTCGGTGCGCGGACGCAGCGTCGCGTAGGCATAGCTGCCGATCGTGGCGCTCAGGACGGCGCCGCCCTCGCGCTCGGTGAAGGGTGCGACGTCCGTGCCACCCCCGGCGAAGCTCACCCGCAAGGGTGCACGGGCCCGCAGGACAGGGCGCAGGGTCATCGCGGTCCTCTCGAGCAGGCAGAATGGGCAAGCGTTACCGAATGGTAGGTGAAGGCATCGACACACGACAGGCTCCCCCGATGAGCGCCACGTCACGCCTGCTCGGCCTGGACGCCCTGCGGGCCGTCGCGGCCTGGCTGGTGCTGCTGTCGCACGTGGCCTTCTGGACCGGCGCCGGCGCCGAGGGCGTCGTCGGTGGGCTCGCGGTCCGGGGCGAGCTCGGCGTGGCGGTCTTCTTCGCCCTCTCCGCCTTTCTGCTGTCGACCCCCTTCGTCCGGCGGGCGCTCGGCGAGGACGTCCCGTGGGGCGCCGGTCGCTACCTCCTACGTCGTGCGGCACGGATCCTGCCCGGTTACCTCCTGGCACTGGTCGCCGTCGTCGCCGTGGCCGCCTGGCTCGGTGGGGCTGCCGCTGCCGTCCTCGACCTGCCCACCGTGCTCGTCCACCTGGTCATCGGGCAGGGGTGGACCGGCCGGACCTTCCAGGCCTTCACGCAGACCTGGAGCCTGACGAGCGAGGTGACCTTCTACCTCCTGCTGCCCGTGGTCGCGGCGGCGTGTGCTCCGGTCGTCCGGCACGAGGTCCCCGCGATCGCGGCACGCCGGGTGCTCTGGCTCTGCGCCGCCCTCGCGATCGGCGGCCTGGCCCTGCAGACGCTCGCCGCACTCCCCGAGGGTCAGTGGGGAGCCGTGCTCGCGACCAGTGCCTTCGGGCACGCGGCGTGGTTCGCCGTCGGGGTGGCCGTGGCCGTGCTCGTGTGCGCCGACCGGGCGGGGGTGGTCCTCACCGAGCGCCCCGGCCTCACGGTGCTGCGGACCAGTCCCGGCACCCTCGTGGCCCTCGCCGCGGTGCTCTGGCTCGTCGCCTCGACCCCGGTCGCCGGACCCCGTGGTATCGACGCGTCGTCGGCGACCGAGGCGCTGGCCGCCGAGGTGCTCTACGGCCTCGTCGCGGGCTGCCTCCTCCTCGCGGGCACCACCCGGGGCCTGTCGGAGACGATCAGCACCTCGCCGCTCGCGGGCACGGCACGGTGGCTCGGCGACATCTCCTACGGCGTCTTCCTCTGGCACGTGCTCGTGCTGCAGGTGGTCTTCGCCGTGCTCGACCTACGGCTCTTCGCGGCCCCCTTCGCCGCGACCCTGCTCCTCGTGACGATCGTCAGCGTGGGTCTGGCCCATCTGTCGTGGCTGGTCCTGGAGCGCCCGGTCCTGCGTCGGGCCCACCGCTCGACGGCCGCACCAGAGCGGCAGCCAGCACCCCGAGCGTGATCGTCCCCAGCACCTGGGAGACGAGCGCGCCTGCGGACTGACGCTCGGCCACCCCGAGCACGGCGAGCGCGAGGCCGGCCGCGGTGAGCACGACCGCGACCGCGAGGGCGCGTGAGCGGATCGGGACGAGCGCGGCGAGCGCTCCGGCGAGCAGACCCCACCAGCCGGCGACGAGCAGGCCGACGAGCCCACCGAGCAGCACGGCCACCAGGAGGGGTGCCGGGTGCGCCCGAGCAGCACCTTCCGCCGGCTCCTCCGGCAGCTCCTCCTGCGCGACGCCGGAGGCCCGCCGCGCACGACGGAGCACCCACAGCTCGACGGCGCCCCACAGGACCAGCAGCACGACGGCCAGCGCACCGAGGAGCAGCGCCAGGCGGTGCTGCGCGTTGGGCGCGAAGTCGACGGTCACGGTCTGCGCACCGCCGGCCGGGACGACGACGGCCTGCCGCCAGCCGTCGACGGTCGTCGTCTCGAGCGCTCTCCCCCGCTCGTCGGTCGCCCGCCACCCGTCGTTGGCCCCCTGCGAGAGCACGAGCAGGGACTCCTCGCCGGCCCCGACCGCGAAGGTCCAGCGGCCGGTGTGCTCGCGCGCGCTCGTGACGCTGCGCTGCGGGGTGACGTCGGTGGCCGTCCAGTCCGTCGGCACCAGGGTGAGCGTCTCGGGGAGCAGGGCTGCGGTCGCGCTGGCCGACACGACACCGGTCCCCGCGGGCAGGGTGCCGCAGGACGTGGCGGGGACGGCATCGCCGGCGACGAGAGCGGGCCGGGGCGCGGTGAGCGCCAGCCCGATCCGCCCGCTCTCGCGCCCCACGGCCCCCGCCTCGCTGCACTCGAGGCGCACCTCGCTGCTCGGCCCGTCGACCCCGTCCAGGGTCACCTCTGGCGCCGACCAGGACGCCCGGGTCTGCGGCCGGCTGAAGGTCAGGGTGAGGTGTCGGGTCTGCTGGGGCGGGATGCGCAGGCTCGTGCCGCTCGGCAGGACGTAGCGGGCCGACTCGGTGGCGACCGTCACCGGGCCGGCTGCACGATCGAGCGTGATCGTCTCGACGCTGCGGCGCTCGCCGAGGTCGAAGGTGAGCACCGGTTCCGCTCCCGGGGCCGGGCGCCACCGGGTCGCGGGGTCGCCGTCGATCGCGGCCACCGGCCAGCTCGACAGGTCCGAGGCACCCTCGCTGCTCGTCGGCTGGGTGCTCCCGGTAAGACTCCACGGCGCGGTCACGACGTCCTGGGCCTCCTCGCCGGGCCGCAGTCGCACGGTCGCCGACACCCGGGTCTCCGGCAGCCGGCCGACGTCCCGCACGAGGTCCTGCGGGTCCTCGCCGGCCATCGGGTCGGCCGCGCCCCTGGGATCGCGGGTGACGAGCACCGCGCCGTCGCCCTCGGGAAGGGTCAGACCCGTGGTGGCCCGCGGACCACCCTCGAACTCGACCTCGCGGATGCCGACGGGGGCCTGCGCGGCGGTCGGATCGTCCCCGGAGCGCCGCAGCTCGAGGGTCACGCGGTCACGCTCGCGGCCGTCGAGCGGGACGCGCCAGGTCTCCGTGCCCTCACGCTTGACGCCGTCGCTGCCGCCGACCTCGACCGCCTCGAGGTCGGCGATGTCGCTGCCCCACGCCTCGTGGACGAGCACACCCGTCGGGCGCGAACCCTCCGGCAGCCGCAGCGTCACCCGCTGGACCGGCTCGCCGTCGCCGCTGAGCCACGCCGTGCGGGCGTCGCCATCGAGCATCGCCGCCGGCCCCGAGCCGGCGCTGCGCCAGTAGCGCGCGAAGGGAGCAGCAGCACTCGAGGAGGTCGTCACGCCGGTGATCCCGTCGTGGAACCGCGTCGTCCGCCCCATGGTCTGCCCGCCCGGCGCGAGGTCTCGGGTCCCGACGACCTGTGGTCGTGGATCCTCCGCCGGCAGGGTCGGCCCGTGACCGCGGCTCGACGGGCGACCGGAGTTGAGCGCCTGCCAGCGAAGGGAGTCGGTGCGCACCTCGGCGCTGTCTCCAGCCGTGGTGGTCACCGCGTCGGGGTCGAGCAGACCGGTCGCGACCAGCGAGAACCACGCCTCGGGTGCGCCCGCGACCTCCACGAGGCCGGAGGTGGGCACGAGGGTCGCCGGTCGGGCAGGAGAGTCGAGGCGCCAGATGCTCACCTGCTCCGAGCCGTCACCCTCGGTCCAGACCCGGGTGAGTCCCGGCGAGGCCGCGAGGGTGGCTGCCACCCGCTGCGGGTCGACGGCCTCGACGTCGGCGGACAGGCCCCCGCGGACGACGACCCGCGAGACGCCCAACCGCTGCAACCCGGCGGCGAGCTGCGGCTGGCGGTGTCCGCCGGAAGTCATCTCGTCGAGGTGGTCGAGGACCCGCGTGGCGCCCGGGTGGCCCAGAGGGGCCGCGGCCCGCGCCAGCACCGGCGACTCGGCGAGGGCGGTGAGCGGCTCGTCGGTCGTGCGCCCCCAGGTGAAGTCGGCGCTGCGGGCCCCCGGCAGCACGAGGGTCGTGCCCCCGTCGCGTGCCGCGAGATCGTCGACCTCGGCCGCCGCCCGGTGCCAGGTCTGCGGCACGCCGGTGGTGGCCCAGGCATCGCCGGCCCGGCCCACCCAGAGCGGCGCCAGGGACCCCAGGAGCGCGAGCACGGTCGATACGACGACGACCTGGCGGACGATCGGACCGGCTCCGCGCTCGACGCGGGTGGCCCAGTGGGCGAGCAGGCCGACGCCCAGTGCGACGGGGAGCCGCACGAGCAGATCGGCCTTGTGGACGTTGCGGAAGGGAGCGAGCGGCCCGTCGAGCCAGTGCTGGACGGTGGTAGCGAGCGGCCCGGAGGCGGACCCGGTGCGGCCGACCGCCATCGCCACGACACCGAGGAGCACGAGGAGCAGGGCCCAGCGCGTCAGGTGGGCTCCCGGGTCGGGCGCGGGCCGGCCTGCGGCGGCCTCGTGGCGTCGCCGGACCAGACCCGCGAGCCCGAGACCGGCGAGCGCCGTCGTCGCGATGATCGCCCCGACCGACTGGGCCAGCAGCCACCCGCTCTGCCACGTCGGGTGGTCGCCCGAGGTGAGGATGTAGGCGATCCAGTGGTTGGCCCCCCGCAGGACATTGGTCACCGAGGCCACGGCCGTGGTCGTCGAGGCGAGCTCGATGTGGTCGAGGAAGGGGTAGGAGTACCGGCCGAGCACGAGGAGCGGTCCCAGCCACCACGCGGCACCGGCGACTGCGCCGAGCAGCCACCACCCGAGGGCCCGCCACCGACCGCGACCGGCCGGGGCGAGGACGACCCATGCGGCCGCGGGGACGAGCGCGACGAGGGAGACCGTCGCGTTGACCCCACCGAGGCAGGCGGCGAGCACCCCCGTGGTGACGGCCATCCGCCGACGGGTGGCGGGGACGGCACCCGGGGCCACCCCCTTCGCCGCGGCCAGGAGCAACCACGGGGCCACCGCCTGCGGCCAGACCTCGACGGAGATCTCCGCCAGCACGGTGAGCACGCGGGGCGAGAGGGCGAAGGCAGCGCCGACGACCATGGCGGGGACCGTCGGCAGCCCGGCGAGACGTGCGGCCACGCGCTCGGCACCGACGAAGGCGACGACGAGCAGGAGCATCCACCACAGGCGCTGCACGGCCCAGTCGGGCAGACCGGCGGCCTCCCCGGCGAGGAAGACCGGCCCCATCGGGAAGAGGTAGCCGTAGGCCTGGTTCTGCAGCTCGCCGATGCCGGTGTGGTCGTTCCACGCCCACAAGGCGCGCCCGAGGTAGCGCCCCGGCGACAGCACCAGGTCGGTCTTGGTGTCCGGCTGGACCAGGCCCGGGGCGACGAGCCACGGGAGCACGGCGACGAGCAGGGTCGCGACGACGCGCTGCAGCCGCTGCCGAGCCTCCTCGACGCTGCGGCCCGGGGCGTCCCGCTCCGGGTGGGCCGTCATCGGCGACGCAGCAGCAGCAGGAGGTTCCACGTGACGACCTCGCGCAGACCGGGGACCCGCAGGACCACTCGGGCTGCGTCGGGCAGGTAGCGCGGTCGGGCGGCCAGGACGTCGGCATCGGCACCGGCCGCCCACTCCAGGCCCTGGCGCACGCTGACGCGGTGCAGCGTCTCACCCACGCGGTTCTTGGGCGGGTGACCGTGCCTGCGCTCGTAGCGCGCGATGGCCCGCTCTCCCCCCAGCCAGTGCCACGGTGAGGTCTCGTGGCCGCCCCAGGGTGAGAGCCAGTTGGTGTAGGAGAGGAAGACCAGACCGCCCGGGCGGGTGACCCGCAGCAGCTCGTCGGCCACCGCCTCCGGGTCGGGCACGTGCTCCCACATGTTGCTCGAGAAGACGATGTCGACGCTGCCGTCCGCCAGCGGCAGGCGCAGGGCGTCACCGACGACACCCCCGTCGCGCACCGACGCGACCGTGGGGTCGTGGTCGACGGGCACGTAGTGGGCCCCCGCGGCGCGGAAGGCGCGCGCGAACTCGCTCGGACCGGCACCGACGTCGAGGACGGTGCGCCCGGCGAGCTCGGTGTGCTCACGCAGCAGCTCGATCGAGTCGTCGGCGAGCGTCGAGTAGAAGCGCTCCGGCTCGGTCTGCTCGACGAGGAAGGAACGGAAGAGGCGCACCGAGCGGCGCAGCCCACGGCGCTGCGGGTGGGCGGGGGTCATCGGCACCCCACCATCATGGACGACGCGCCAGCAGCTGCAGCGTGGGCCGGCTGCGCGGTGAGAGCAGCCGCTGCCCGAGGACGAGGGGGACGCTGGCGAGGGCGGCCGCGAGGACGGGGCGGGACCCGAGGACACCCCGGGGTCGGTCCCCCGGACGCACCGCGCGGGCCAGGCTCGCGGCGTCGACGCTCAGGCTGTCGAGCAGCAGACGACGGACCTCGATGTCGACGAAGCCGGCGGCCGCGGCCGCCCGGGCGAGCGAGTCCGCCGTGAAGAAGCGGATGTGCGTCGGGTCCTCGAGCATCCACCAGGCCGCGCCGTAGCGCTCGACCCCGGAGCTGTCACCGGCGGGGGTGAGGAAGCTCGCCCGGCCGCCGGGGCGCAGCAGCTCGAGGGACGAGCGCAGCGCCGCGTGCGGGTCGGCCACGTGCTCGAGCACGTGGATGCCGTAGACGAGGTCCTGCTCCCCCGGCAGATCACGAACGTCCTCGATGCCGCCGGTGCGCAGATCACCCCGGGCCCGCACGACCTCGTCGACGTCGACGCCGAGCTGATCGGGGTCGACGCCCGCGACCTCGGCACCGTCGTCGAGGAAGCGCCGCAGCATCGAGCCGGCGCCGAAGCCGACCTCGAAGACCCGCCCGGGCACACCATCACGCACGAGCTCCCGGTAGGTGAGGTCGAGACGGATGCGGTCCAGCGTCGGCTCGCCGCCGTAGGCGAGGTCGCGGTGGTCGGCGGGGCATCGCTGAAGATCGCGCTCGAGATGACCGCAGCGCTCGCACGCGTCGACCACGCAGCCGCCGCGCAGCGCCAGGCCACGGACCGCGGAGCCGCACATCTCACACTCCCGGACGCGCCGTTCGCCTACCGTTGGGTAACTCACGGCGTTAGCCTATCCGTCGGCGCTGCGAGCTCCGCGACGCCGACAAGGAGTGATGATGACCCAGAGCACGACCTCCCCGAAGCAGCGGCTGCGGGTGCTCTACCTGTCGTGGCGTGACCGTGAGAACCCCGAGGCGGGCGGTGCGGAGACCTTCACCGAGCGCACCTCGGAGGTGCTCACCCAGCAGGGTCACGACGTCACGATCTTCACCGCCTCCTTCCCCGGCGCCAGCCCGCGCACCAGGCACGGCGACGTCCGGGTGCTGCGGCGCGGGTCGAAGTTCAGCGTCTACCTCCACGGGATGCTGCACGTGCTGCGGCACCGCGACGACTACGACGTCGTCCTCGACGTGCAGAACGGCGTCCCCTTCTGGGCCCCGCTCGTCGCCGGGGACCTGCCGGTCATCAACATCGTCCACCACGTCCACCGCGACCAGTGGTCCGCGGTCTTCGGGCCCAAGGTGGCCCGCCTCGGCTGGCTGCTCGAGTCGCGGCTGGCCCCCTTCGTCTACCGGCGCAGTCGCTACGTCACGGTCTCGAGATCGACCCGCAGCGAGCTCGAGGAGCTCGGCGTCGACCCCGGTCGCGTCGACCTCGTCTACTCGGGCAACGACCGCCCGGAGGACCTCGACGCCTACGCCCGGCTGGAGCGCACCGAGGCGCCCACGATGCTCTTCCTCGGCCGGCTCGTCCCGCACAAGCACGTCGAGCAGGCCGTCGACATCCTCGCCTCGCGGGCCATGTCGCACCCCGACCTCGAGCTGCACGTCGTCGGCGGCGGCTACTGGGAGGACGCGATCGCCGAGCACGCCCGGGCCCGCGGCGTCGCCGACCGCGTCCACCTCCACGGCTTCGTCGAGGAGAGCCGCAAGCACGAGCTCCTCGCCCGCGCCTGGGTCGTCGTCATGCCCTCCCACAAGGAGGGCTGGGGGCTGACGATCGTCGAGGCCGGCCTCCACGGCACCCCGGCCGTCGCCTACGAGTTCGCCGGCGGCCCGAGCGAGTCGATCGTCCACGGCCGTACCGGGCTGCTCGCCGACTCCGTGAGCGAGTTCGAGGACCACGTGATCCGGCTCGTCGACGACCACGCCATGCGCCGCGACCTCGGGCGCACCGCCCGGCTCTACGCGAGCTCCTTCGACTGGGTGCGCACCGGCCGGCGCCTCGAGTCGGTCATCGGCTCGGTCCTGGGTCTCACCGACCGCTACCGCGACGACGTCATCGACCTCGACGCGCTCATCGCCACCCGGCCCGAGCCGCGCCGCACCGAGCTGGAGGTCGTCGCCTCCTGACCTGCGGGCACGACGAAGGGGGCCGTCCGCTCGCGTGGCGGATTCATGGGGTGTTCGCAACACCGTGTGGATTTCGGCCTGGGTGGTTAGGCCTCCTGGAGTAGATCACGAAGACGCTCGGCTGGGGTTGCCCAGTCGAGCGTCTTTCGTGGTCTGGCGTTGAGTTCTTGGGCGACGTACTCCAGCTCTGCGTGGCCGTGGACGCTCAGGTCGGTGCCTTTGGGGAAGTACTGGCGCAGCAGCCCGTTGGTGTTCTCGTTCGAGCCGCGCTGCCAGGGCGATGCCGGGTCGCAGAAGTAGACCGGCATGTCGGTCGCGGTGGTGAACGAGGCGTGCGCGGCCATCTCGGATCCTTGGTCCCAGGTCAGCGACCCGCGCAGGTGCTGCGGCAGGCGATGCATCGCGGCGACGAGCCGGTCACGCACGGTGATCGCGTCGTGGGTATCGGGCAGGTGCAGCAGCATCACGTACCGGGTCGAGCGCTCCACGAGCGTCCCGATCGCTGAGCCGTTGTTCTTGCCGGTGATCAGATCGCCTTCCCAGTGGCCCGGGACGGCGCGGTCCTCGACCGCGGCGGGCCGGTCGCTGATCATGATCATCTCGTCGACGAACCGCGGCCGCCGCACCCCGTGGGCTTGGGGTTTGCGGCGGGTGCGGCCGGTGCGCAGAGCGGTCTGGACCTCGCGTTTGAGGCCGCCGCGGGCCTGGAAGTACAGGGCCTGGTAGATCGTTTCGTGGCTCACGCGCATGCTCTCGTCGTCGGGGTGGTCGACCTTGAGCCTGTTGCTGATCTGCTCCGGTGACAACTTCCGTGACAACCCGTCCACGACGTACTCGCGTAGCGCTCCCGGCCGCGCCAGCTTTGATGCCTTCGGCCGGGCCCGGGTATCCGCGGCGTCACGATGCGCCCGGTGGGGCGCGTACCGGCCCTGCTCATCGCGGTGGGCGGCGACCTCACGTGTGACCGTCGAGGTCGGCCGGCCCAGCCGGGCAGCGATCGAACGCATCGACTCCCGGTTGATCAGCCCGTCGGCGATCACCAGACGATCCTGCAATGACAGCAACCTGCCCGTACCCACGACCTCGATCATGGGCCTGTTCCTAGCCGCTCGCTTGGCCGGCGGGCCCGTGACGCGCCCATCGGGATAGATCGTGCGGCCATGACTCTTACGCACGCCCCGCATCCAATACCGGCCCGTGTCGAGCGTGACCCCAACCCGACGAGCGGCCACGGCGTTGTGGACCCCGGAAGCGATCAGCTCGTCAAACTCGGCCCGCTGACGCGGCTTGCCCAACGGCATCGGCTCGGCCTGCACCAACCCCGCCCGAACCAGATGCCGACGAGCTGTGGAGTGAGCACATCCAGCCGCCCTGGCTGCGGCACCAATCGATCTTTCCCGTTCGAAGGCAGCCACCATCACAGCAACTACCTCCGCAGAGACCTCAACACGACGCCGCTTTTCGCTCGAAATGACCATGGTCCTCGCAACTCCTCAGATCGAGGTGTTGCGAGGACCATGTGAACCGAAGCGTCGAGCGGACGGCCCCCTTCGTCAGTGGGTCTGGAGGGCCGCTCAGCTGTTGTAGTTGATGACCTGCTGGTTTTCCTGCGGCATCGACTGGTTCTGCGACTGCACGATCCCGAAGATGGCAGCGGCCGCGAGCAGTGCGCCGAGCACGGTGCCGCCGACGTTGTAGGCGACCTTCTTGGAGCCGTCGTTCATGAGCATCCTTCGTGAGCGGGTGTCGATTCGCCGCCCACTCTATACCGGGCGGTCACTTCAGGCGAGCCCGTCGCCGTGTCGGCCACGTCTCACCCCGTCGGGTCCCGAGCAGGAGCAGGAGCGAACCGACCACCGCGGCCCCTGTCCCGGCGAGCCCCAGCCACCGAGCCGAGCCGGGCGGTGCCTGGCTCGTCGTCACCGGACCGAGGTCGTGGACGACCAGGTCACCGACCCGTCGTGACGACGTGCCGGACAGCTCGGGCACGCTGCCGGCCGGTGCCGGCTGGTCGGTGGCCACGACGACCCAGCGCACGCCGTGCCGGCGCAGGAGGTCGGTGACGTCGCCCCCTTCGGCCAAGGCGGTGGTGACGGCCGCCGCGGTCGGGTCCTCACCCGCCACCGACTCCCCCTGCCGCAGGGACAGGCGGTCGTCGCCGACGACGGTCTGGGGCAGCAGCCGGTTCCACGGGTCGAGGACGACCCGGTCGTCGGCCCAGGCGTAGCGCCGGTAGGTCGACCACGGGAAGACCGCCACCGGCTCGCCCTCGGCTCGCAGGTCGGCCGCCACCGCGCGGACGTCGTCGGGGTAGTCGACGCTCCCCCACGTCCCGGAGTGACCCCAGGCGAGTGTGGGCAGGGTGGCCACCGGCCACACGACGGCGACGACGAGCGCCACCACGGGCAGCCGACGCTCGTGCAGGCGGTCGACGACGACGGCCGTGGCGACGGTGAGCAGCAAGACCCACAGCACGGCGAACTTCTGGCCGTCGCGCAGCAGTCCGGCCCCCGGCACGCTCGTCACGACCCACGTGAGCAGACCGTGACCACCCGGGAGCGCGGCGATCGCCCCCAGCCCGAGACCGGCCACCCCGGCAGCACTCGCGGCCCGCGTCACCGGGTCGCGCCACCACCGCCGGGTGCGCACCGCCCCGACGAGCAGCGCGAGCACCGCGGTCATGGCCAGGGCCGCGACGGGCCAGCCGGTCCGCTCGACGAACCACGTGCGGTCGTGCCACAGCCCACCGCCGAGGACGAGTGAGCCGACGATGCCGAAGGGAGTGTCCGCCCCGGCCGCGAAGGCGCTCGTGCCGGCGGGGTCGGCGGCCCGGGAGGCGGCCCGCAGGAAGGGCCACCACCACGCGGCGTTGGCGAGGAGCGCGACGCCGGCGACCAGGGCGAGATCACGCGCGAGGAGACGCAGGGGGCCGCCGAGGCAGAGGACGGTGACGAGGGCCAGCAGCGTGGCCAGCACCCCCGGCGTGGAGCCCCAGAGGGAGGCGGTGGTCAGGGTGGCCACGAGGGCGGCGACACCACGTGGGCCGCTCCGCACCCGGGTGGCGGCGACGAGGACCCACGGCAGGAGCGCGGCCCCGACGACGTAGCCCCAGTGGCCGATGCCCAGACGCTCGCCCAGCCAAGGGTTCCACGACCACAGCACGGCCGCCGCGACGGCACCGGGGACCGTCCGGGCGAGGCGCCCGGCACCCGCTCCCCCGACGACGAAGGCGCCGAGCAGGAGCAGCTTCTGCACGACCCAGCCGGGCAGGACGGTGCCGAGCAGCGCGACGACGAGGTCATTGGGCACGGCCCGGGGCACGCTGCCGTCGGTGCCCAGGGTGCGCGCCGACAGGGGCAGGTCCGGGACGAAGACGAGGTCGTAGTGCAGCGTGTAGCCCGGGGCGAGGGCCGGACCGAGCACGGCGATCCCGGCGAGGGCACCCGTCAGGGCCCCGACGACGCCGGGGCGGACGGGCCCTCGCTGAGCACTCATCTCGCGTGCAGCGCCTCGATCTCGGCGAAGGCCGCGCCCATGGCGACGCACTGGGTGGCGAGGTCGTGGTGGGCGACGACGTGGTTGCGGTTGGCGGCACCCACCGCGGCCCGGTGCGCGGGGTCGCGCAGGAAGGCCAGCAGCGCCTCGGCGAGTTCCTCGACGTCGTCGTCGACGAGGGAGTTGGGCGGCTGCACCGCCTCGTCGTTGGTGCCGCACCGCGTGGTGACGACCGGCAGGCCGCACGCCTGCGCCTCGAGGTAGGCCAGACCGAGCTGCTCGGTCCACTTCCAGGTGGGGCGCGGGGCGGTCGTGAAGACCGCCGCCGAACGCATGAGGTCCGCGACGCCCGCCGTGTCGAGCGAGCCGACGAGCTCGACGCCCGAGGACGGGTCTTCAGCGGCGGCGCGCACGAGGTGCTCGAGCGGGCCGCGGCCGGCGACGCGCAGACGGGCCTCGGGGATCTCCCGGCGCACGATCGCCATGGCGTCGAGGACCCGGTCGATGCCCTTGTTGTCGGCGAGGGGTGAGGCGAAGACGACGACCGGCTCCTCGACGGGTCGCTCGGCCGGGTGGAAGACCTCGGTGTCGACGCCGGGCTTGACCACGCGGATGAGCTCGTCGTCGAAGTCGTTGGCCAGGAGGTGGTCGCGAGCGGCATCGACCATGCACAGCAGGAGGTCGGCGTCGCGGCAGGAGTTGAGCGCCTGGCGATAGGGCGGGACCTTGTACAGCGGCTGATCGGGCAGATTTTCCCAGGTGATCACGGCTTGGAGCGGCCGTCGCGCCCCCGAGGCACGGGCCGCTCGACGCCACCGCGACGCCTGACCGGTGACGAGCGAGCACAGCTCGAGCGAGGTCACCCAGTCGAACTCCTGCGGTGGCTGCTCGTCGAGGCCCCGCACCCAGGCCAGGGCGCCCGCCTCGACGAAGCGGGTGATGGGCCGGCGGTAGGTACTCGGGACCCACTCGATGTCACCCACCGGCTCCTGCCGGGCCATCGCCCGCACGCGGGTGCCGGGCATCCGGGACATCCAGTAGAGCTCACGGCGGGCCCGCTGGTCTGGCAACGAGACCCAGAGCATGCGGCGCTCGGCCGTGCTCACGACGCGGCCCGGTCCTTGCGTCCGCGACGGGCCCCGAGCGCGTAGCCGCCCGCCTCCATGGCCCGCAGCGCGACCATGCCGGCAGCGTGGGCCGGGTCCTGGAGGAGCCGGCGGTGGTTGCGCACGTAGGCCCGCAGCACGGCCCGACCCTGCTGGCCCACGGCACCCTCGTGCTCGCGGGCGAAGGCCGGGATGCTGCGGCCGTAGTAGTAGCGCTTGCTCATGACGTCGGAGACGGTGAGGCGGCCCTCGTCGTGGTCGATGATGATCGGGGCCAGCTCGATGCCGGCGCCGGAGGCGCGCATCTTCATCCGCAGGTCGGCGTCCTCGGGCCCGGACATGTCGGTGTGGAAGGCCCCCTCGCCGAGGAGGTAGTCACGCCGCACCAGCCGGGGGTTGTGCAGCCACGGGTCGTCGAGGTAGCACTCGCGCTCGAGCGCCCGGCAGGCGGTCCAGAACCCCTCGCCGATCGTCCGCTCGGGCAGGGCGATGCCGGTGGCCCCGGTGGCCTCGGCGGTCTCGAGGGCGAGGGCGATGGTGCGCGGGGGCAGGATCATGTCGCTGTCGAGCCACAGGACCCACTCCCCGCGTGCGGCCTCGATGCCGGTGTTGCGCTGGGCGGATCGCTCGGGCCCGGCGGTGATGAAGCGGTCGGCGAGCCGACGGGCCACCTCGGGGGTGCCGTCGGTGCTGTGGTTGTCGACCACGACGAGCTCCACGTCGGGGTGCGTCTGCTCGACGACCGAGCGCAGGCAGGCCTCGATGGTGCGGATGTTGTTGCGCGTCGGGACGACGACGGTGACGGATGCCGTCGTGTCCTGCTGGGGGCGATCGCTCACGGGTCGAGTTCCTCCGGTGGGTCGGGGCGCAGGTAGGTGCCGATGATGGCGAGGACGAGGCCGGCACCGGCGATGTGGTGCGGCACGAGGGCGGACTTGACCGAGTCGGCGCTCACCGAGCCGAGGGTGCCATCCACCCAGGCGAGCTGGGCCACGAAGGCGAGGGCGGCGACGACGAGGAGGCCGGCGCCGACCCCGATGAGCAGGCCGGCGCGAGGGCCACGCAGCCGGACGACGAGCATCGCGGCCAGGGCGGCGAGCGCGCCACCGACGCCGGTCAGCGCGCCGGCGCCCACGACGACGGCGGCCTCGATGGCGAGTCGGCGTGCCCCGGAGCGCCCGGCGAGGACCTCGCCCAGCCCGCGGAAGCGCAGCGACCCGCGTGGCCGCGCGGGCTCGTCCTCGTCGCCGCCGGTCACGTCGCCGGTCACGGGACTCGTCTCGGTGCTCGGGGCGACGTCGGCCACGGGGCTCGCTGCGGTCGCGGTCGCCGTGCCACGGCGAGGAGCCTCGACGAGCGCGAGTTCGTCGTCCCACTCGGAGGCGGGAGCCGGATCGGCGGGGGCAGGGTCGGCGGAGGCCGGGTCTGCGGGGGTCTCCCACTCGGACTCCCGCGAGGCCCGGACCTGCGCGGCGCGACGTCGGGCCAGCGGGAGGAAGAAGACGACCAGGGCGACGAGCAGGCCCAGGCCGGAGAGGACCAGACCGATGTCGGCGCGGGTCTGTGGCCCGTAGCGCACGGTGATCTGCTGGGCGTCGAGGTCGTCGATGTACCAGCCGGCGGCGTAGCCGTCGACGACGACGGGGTCACCGAGGTCGGTACCGTCCTCGAGGGTGGCCCGCCATCGTGGGTCGTGGCCCTGACCGATGCTCAGGAAGTAGGGGCTGCTCGACTCCCCGACGTCGATGGTCATCGAGGAGGAGATCGCACTCCGGTCGACCTCGACGACCGGGGCCGGCACCGGCTCGTGACGCGAGCGCTGGGTGTCCTCGAAGGACATCCCGTCGAGCTGCACGTCGTCGACGGGCCGCAGGCGGTGCTCGCCCCAGGACACGTCGAGGGGACCGCACCCCTCCCAGGCGGTCGCCGGCCCGGATCGGCCGTTGATGACCTCGGGGTCCTCGGGACGCATCTGCACCGGCGAACCGTCGAGGGTCGCCACGGTGATGCACGGGCGCTCCTCGTCACCGGCCTCCATGCGAACCCCGGTGTCGATCTGGGTGAAGCGCGGCGGCCGCTCGCCGTCGGAGTCGTCGGCCTCGTCGATCTGCAGGCGGACCGTGCGGCCGCTCGTGCCCTCGGGCAGCGCAATCGTGGCGGTGCCGCGGCGCAGCTCGCCTTCGGCAACCTCCTCGCCGTCGACGAGGACCGTGGCCCGGGTCGCCCAGGCGGTGTCGTCCTCGTCACCGGGACCGACAGCCTGCGTGACCGTCACCTCGGACAGGTCACGCTCGGGGCCCGCCAGCTGCCACCACGACTGCGTGAGTCGGCCACCGGGGACCCACGCGCTCTCATCATCACCGTCGGCGGCGCCGGACGCGCGGTGGGTCATCGAGTCGAAGTAGGTATAGCTCGACCGGGCGCGGTAGGTCGTGTCGAGCCCGGAGAGCTCGTCGGCGAGCTCCTCACGCTGGCCCTCGACGCGCACCCGCGCGCTCGTGTCGAAGGTGCGGTCGTCGGGAAGGGTGAAGTTGCGCCGCAGGCCCTGCTCTGTGTCGTCAGCCGTGTCGCCGGTGTTGGTCACCCGGGTGAGGAAGACGTCCAGCGGGGTGTCGGCGAAGGCCGACCGCTCCTGCGTGGGAAGCTCGCCGTAGAGGTCGCTGAGCGTGGAGGGGAGCCGGGTCGTGCGCGTGGCGGTGAGGTCGTCATCGCCGAGGTCGATCTCGGAGATCCCCACGAGGGAGAACCCCTCGCCCCGGATGCCCTCGACCGTCAGGGTGATCTCGTCGGCGCGGACCCCGCCCAGGTCGACCGTCGCCGTGCCGTCCTCGTCGACCTCGACGCTCGTGCGCTCCCCGTCGACCTCGACGTCGAAGCCGGAGATCGTCACGTCGCCGAGCGCAGTGGTGTCGATGGACAGCTCGTCGAGGGTGCGGGGCTCGGGCAGGTCGAGAGTCAGGGTCGTGCCCGGGGCACGGCGGAAGTCACCAAAGAGCCAAGAGGTCGAGCGGTCGCCGTCGATGGCATTTTCGGCGACGCCGTGGGGCAGGTCGAAGAAGGCGCCGCCGCTGTCGGACGCCGTGACCCGGACGCCGTCGCGCACCAGCGTGCTCTGGTCCCTCGGGTCGTCGCCGAGCGTGCGGCTGACGCCGGGGTCCTCATCGGCCGCGAGCACCGCTCCCTGGTTGGAGCGCAACCGGTTGGTGATCGCCGAGCGACGCTGGTTGGTGTCGGTGAGGACCAGTCGGCCGTCTCGACGCAGCAGCTCCTGCAGCTCCTCGCCCGACAGGTCCTGCGCGTAGCGGATCGCCGGGGTGTCGTCGAGCAGCCCGGCTCGGTCCATGGCCGGCACGGCCCAGGCATCGCCCGCGACGACGAGGGTCCCGTCGGCCGGGGTCGCCCGCACCGCAGCCGGGGCGTCGTCGACCGCATAGAGCTGCAGCGGCGACAGCACCGCCTCCTCCTGCGACTGCGGTGGCGTCGCTCGGGTGAACATGTTGGTCCCGGGATCGCCGAAGTTGTCCAGACCGCGCAGCCCCGGGTCGTCCGCGAGAGCCCGCGCCGTGTCCCCCGGCCGGGCACCGCCGTCGCCCTCCCACTCGACGTCGTGCCGGAGCAGGACGTTGTCGACGCCGAGGTAGCGGGCGAAGGGAGAGATGTCGTTGCTGCCGGAGGTGCCCGACTGGAGCGTGCCGTCGAGGGCGGCGAGGAAGTTGCCGCCTTCGGCCGAGGTGTTGGGCCGGGTCTCGGGGATGACGACGTCGCGGTGGAAGAGCGAGTTGGGCAGGTCGTCGGGCCGCTCCAGGCTCCAGCGGTAGCTCGAGCGGGTCTGCCCCGGCAGGAGCAGCACCCGCTTGTCGGGATCACCCTTGTCGACTGCGGCGGCGGCCTGCTCCCAGTAGTCGGGGACATCGACGGGCGAGACGTAGAGGTTGCCGGTGACGGCGGGAGCCACGAGGGCGACGACGACGGCCGCGCCGGCGGCACCCACCGCGGGTGCGACTGCTCGTCGGCGCAGCAGGCGTGGAGCAGCGTGGATGACCGCCCAGCCGATGACCAGGGCGAAGGCGAGCGCCAGCCCGGCACCGATCTTGTTGGTCGTGCGGAAGGCGACGAGCGGGCCGATGTGCTCGAGCAGGAGTCGCAGGAGAGCAGCGAAGGGAGAGCCCCCGTAGCCGCCCGGGTAGAGGCCGACCATGATCACCGCGGCGATGCCCGCCGCGGCGGCGGCGAGCCGGGCCAACCGGGCGGGCACGACCTTGAGCGACATGAGCGCGGCAGCGGGCCAGAGCATCGTCAGCAGGATGATGACTCCGCTGGTGAAGTACACGGCGTACTGCGGCAGCCAGGGGCCGGCGTCGGAGGCGCCGTAGTAGGACCACAGGCCGAGCCCGCGCAGGACCTCGACGAAGGAGCTTGTGCGGGCGATCCCGTCGAGCGACTCGGAGCTCTCGGCGATCTGGCCGCCGGTCTCGCTCGCGGCGGCACCCGGGATGAGCCAGTAGAGCGAGACGACGACGACGAAGAGCGCGCACTTGCCGACGGCGATCGCGACGTCACGCCAGGGCAGACCGCGCTCGGCCCGCACGAAGAGGGCCAGGGGGATGACGAGCAGCAGCTGGTAGACCGGCACGACGCCGACATTCATGCCGCTCATCCCGAAGAAGACCAGACCGACGGCCGCCGGCCAGCTCCAGCCCGACGGGTCGCGCAGGGCCAGGGTCATCGCCACGAGCAGCCAGGGCAGCAGGGCCATCGGCAGCGCGATGGCCAGCGTGCCGCCCCCGGCGACCGCGTAGGGGTTGGCGATGTAGGCGACACCGGCCACGAGACCGGCCCAGGCCCCTGCTGTGGGTACGAGGGTCCTCAGCAACCGGTTGGCTCCCCAGGCCGCCAGGCCCCAGAGGAGGAGGTGGTAGACCTTGAAGGCCAGCTCCGGGTCGAGGCCGACCGCGCGCAGCAGGGCGGTCACGACGAGCACCGGGACGAGGCCGACGTTGAAGTTGGGCGAGCCCAGGTAGGGCGAGGAGGTCCACGCCGACAGGTAGCGCGGCAGCATCTCCCCCGGCGCGAGGTAGACCTCGGGCTTGATGTCGGTCTGGAAGACGCCCCAGCTGTTGGCGAAGACGACGACCGCGAGCAGCGCGAGCAGGAGCAGCGACACCGCGCGCACCGAGATCGACCGCGGCCGCCCGGGTCGTGGGTGCCGCGACCGGGGGCCGACCCGAGGGAGGCGGGCACGAGGGAACCGGAACCGGCTGCGCACCGGGGCGACTCCTCTCGTCGTGGTCAGGGATGACGCACCTGCAGCACGCCGGACCAACCGATCCTAACCGACGGACACCCGTGCGCTACCGGGGCGTAACATCGTGGCGGTCACATCCACCCCCTTCGTCCACCCCCTCGTCAGGAGCGCCATGTCGCCGCGTGCACGACGCGCTCTGCCGGTCGCCGGACTCTCCCTCGGCGTGGCGATGGGGCTCGCCAATGTCATGAGCTATGTCTTCGTGGCGCTGGTCTCGGCGACCCTCGGCCCGGCCGACTTCGGGGGCTTCTCCGCGCTCAACACCTATGGCGTGCTGCTCGCCATGCCCGCGGGCGCCTTCCAGGTCGTCGTGGCCCGGCGGCAGACGACCACCGACCGCGAGCGGGGCACCCAGGTGACCGGGGTCTGGCCGGCACTGGCCGTGGGGTCCGCCCTCGCGGCCGGCACGATCGCGTGCGCCCCCCTGATCCGCGACGGGCTGCGGCTGGACACGTCGTGGTCGATCGTGTGGATGGCGCTGATGCTGCCGCCGATGACCGTCACCGGTGCGCTCCAGGGGGTGCTGCTCGGCCGTGAGTCCTACGGCCGCCTGTCCGTCGTCTACCTCGTGACCGCAGGCACACGGGTGCTCGCGGCGCTCGCCGCCACCGGACTCGACTTCTCGGTGGCGCAGGTCTTCGCCGCGACCTTCGCCGCCTCGCTCGTCACGCTGCTCGTGGCGCTGCTCCTCGCAGCGCCGGCTCTCGACACAGGGGGCCGGGCGCCCCGAGCCCTCGCGCTGCTCGGCGACCTCGTGCGCAGCAACATCGCCCTGGCCGGGCTCATGGCGCTCTCCAGCCTCGACGTCGTGCTCGCCCGCTCCGTGCTCACCGACCACGACAGCGGCGCCTACGCACTCGCGGCGCTCTTCGGCAAGGTCGTCTTCTGGGGCACCCAGTTCGTCGCCCTCGCCGTCGTACCGTCGGTGGCCGACTCGGCCGAAGGGGGGCGGGTACGGGCCACGCTGCACCGCTCGGCCCTCGGCGTGCTGGCCATCGGGCTGGTCGTGGCCCTGGGGTGCGCGCTCGTCCCCGGCCCGCTCGTCGCGATCTCCGGCGGCAGAGCCTTCGTCGACGCCGAGCCGCTCCTCGTGTGGTTCGCCCTGATCGGCACCCTCTGGGCGGTGATCCAGGTGTGGCTCTTCGCCGGGATGAGCCGCGGCGACCACGTCATGACCGCCGTCGTGTGGGCGGCTGCGGGGGTGCAGAGCGCCCTGGTGCTGCTGTGGTTCGACCACTCGCCCACCGAGGTGCTGACCGCGGTGGGCGCGACGGCCGCGGTGGTCGCGCTCATCGGGCTGCTGCGCGTGCCCGGCAGCGAGATGACACCCGGACCGGACTCGGCCGAGACGACGGAGGCGCTCGGCCTGACCCGCGAGTGATCACGGGCCGGCCGGGGTCACCCGCGCGTCAGTCGATCGAGCTGGCCTTCTTCGACGGGTAGAGCTTCTTCGCCAGCGGGATGAGCTCCGGGAAGCGGTGGATGGCCTTCCACGCCGCCTTCTGACCGGGGCCGAGCGAGGAGAGATAGGCCAGACGGCGCCAGCGCACGTCCCACGGCTCGTCCGCGCCGCGTGCGGTCGCCTCGTCACGGCGGAAGCTCAGGGCGTGCAGGCCGTTGGCCCAGCGGGGGTCGTTGTTGCTCGACGCGTCCCAGCGCCGCTCGAGGCGCCACTGGGGGTGCTTGGCGAGGAAGGCGTCGTGCGCGTCGCTGACCATCGGGTAGGTGGCGTCGTCGACGAGGATGACCGCCTCGTCGGCCAGCCACGGCTCGATGATGCCGAGGGCGAGGTAGTGCGACAGGCCGGTGTGCTCGCCGTCGTAGAAGTAGACGCCGATCGGGCGGTCGACGACCCCCGGGCGGTGCAGCAGCGAGAAGCAGTTGCCTTCCAGGAGGCGCACGTCGACGTCCTGGGCGTGGGTCGCGAGGTTGCGGTCGAGCTCCTCGCGGGCCTGCTGCCCCTGCATGCCGAACTCGAGGTAGTTCTCCACGATGTAGAAGGTCTTGTCGGTGATGCCCTGCACAGCGGCCGACATCGACCGACCCTTGTAGCTGCCGACCTCGAGGTAGCACTCGTCATCGGGCAGCACACGGGCTGCGGCGTTGAGCACGGCGAGCTCGTTGACCGCGGTGTAGCCGTTGACCGTCTCGGCGATGTGCGCGAAGACGGGGTCGATCGGGTCGCTCGTCTGCGGGTCTCCGGCAAAGGAGCGCTCGACCTCGGTGAGGAAGTCCTCGACCCGCATCAGCGCCAGCCGTCCGAGGACCAGTCGTCGTCACGCCGGAGTGAGCGCGAGTCGAGGTCGTCGTCACGGCGGCTGCGTCGGG
Source organism: Janibacter sp. FSL W8-0316 (assembly GCF_038004165.1). Classification (NCBI taxonomy): domain Bacteria; kingdom Bacillati; phylum Actinomycetota; class Actinomycetes; order Micrococcales; family Intrasporangiaceae; genus Janibacter; species Janibacter sp. FSL W8-0316. The sequence continues at coordinate 742,243 of NZ_JBBOQX010000001.1, forward strand.
CCTCGTCGCGCCGCGGGGCACGCGGCTCGTCGGCATCGAGGTCGAGGTCGTCGTCCTCGTCGCGCCGACGCGAGCGCGAGTCGGCGTCGGCGCGGCGCTCACGGCGAGCACCGCGCAGCGGCTCGTCAGCGCCGCGACGCTCGTCGGCGTCGGCGCGCAGGTCGATGTCGTCGGAGCGCCGACGGGGTCGCTCGTCGTCCCACTCGTCCTCGTCGTCGTGCCGCTGCCCGCGCAGGAGCCAGACCGCGCCCAGGCCCACGAGGACCACGCCGGAGAGGCCCGAGTAGATGGCCTTGTTGCGGGCAGCCTTCTCCGGCTGGGCGCAGACGTTGTCGGCGTCGCTGTTGGGCGAGCTGGGCGAACCGCACTTGAAGATGCCCTGGTCCCCACCGGTCACCAGGGTGACCGGGCTGGTGTAGAAGAAGATCGCCGCAAAGATCAGCGGGATGCCCAGGATGATGGCCAGTGGCGCGAACTGCCGTGTGGGAGAGCTCGCCTCGGTGTGCTCGGTCATGGCCGTCATATTACCCACGAGTTGGGTCATAATGAGCCGCCCCCTTCGGAAGCAGGACATGTCCAGAGCAACCCAGCACACCTCCCTGCCCTACCGACCGGCGATCGACGGTCTGCGGGCGCTCGCGGTGGTGTCCGTCATCGCCTACCACGTCTACCCGCGGTCGGCGCCGGGCGGCTGGTTCGGCGTCGACATCTTCTTCGTCATCTCCGGCTTCCTCATCACCTCGCTGCTCCTCGCGCAGTACCGCGGCAACCGCGGTCGCATCGACCTCGTCGACTTCTGGCTGGCCCGCGCACGACGCCTGCTGCCCGCGCTCTTCCTCGTCCTGGCGGCGGTCATCGTCGCGGCGCTCTTCCTCACCCTGCCGGGGCGACGGGCGAGTGTCGCCGGGGACGCCCTGGCGACGCTCTTCTACGTCGCCAACTGGCGCTTCGTCCTCGGCGACGAGGCCTACTTCGGGCAGGTGGCCTCCCCTTCGCCCCTGCGGCACGCCTGGTCACTGGCGGTCGAGGAGCAGTTCTACATCGTCTACCCGCTGCTGCTCGTCGCCCTGCTCGCGCTCGTGCGTCGTCGCGCGACCCTCGTGTGGTCCCTCGCCGGGCTCGCCGCCGCCTCGGCGCTGCTCATGGCCGCGCTCCACCAGCCCGGGCTGGATCCCAGCCGTGTCTACTACGGCACCGACACCCGTGCCCACCAGCTGCTCGTAGGGGCGGCGGTCGCCGCCTTCATCAGCGGGGGCCCGGGGTCGATCCCCCGCGACGTCGTGCGCACGCTCGACCTGTGGTGCCGACGGCTGGCGCTGCCGGCCCTGCTCGTCGTCGTCTCGACCTTCTGGTGGGCCGACCGCGGGCAGAGCCTGATCCTCGAGGGTGTGGCCGTGCCGCTCTCCGTGCTCGTCTGCATCGTCCTCGTCGCGGCCACCAGCCCCGCGGAGTCCCTCGTCCAGCGGACACTCGCGCTCGAGCCGCTGCGTCGCATCGGCATGATCTCCTACGGCCTCTACCTCTGGCACTGGCCGATCGTCGTCTTCCTCAACGACCAGATCGTGCCGTGGCCGACCGCGGCCCGGGCAGCCCTGCAGGTGGCCCTGACGGTCGCGCTCGCCGCCCTGTCCTACCGCTTCGTCGAGCGCCCTGTCCGGCGTGAGGGGGTCCAGGCCCTGGTACCCCGTCTCCCCCGGGCGAGCGCAGTCGTGTGCTGGGCCAGCGCACCGCTGCTCGTCATGGGGGCCCTTGCCCTGCCCGCGGCAGCGGACCGGGTCGCGCCCACCGCGATCGGCGCGTCCGGCAAGGTCGAGGTCGGTGAGGACTCCTACCGACCGGGCAGCCGGATGACCCGGGTGACGCTCGTCGGCAACTCGATCCCCGAGAGTCTGGCGACCACCTTCCGCGCGTCGGCCCACCCGGACCTGCGTGTCGACACCCTCACCGACGTCGGATGCGACCCGCTCGACGTCCCGCGCTACAGCGACGGCAAGACCCAGGACGACTCGCAGGCTTGCCGTGACTGGCGCTCGTCCTGGCGCTCGTCGATCGCCCAGGACCAGCCCGACGTCGTCGTCTACTTCGTCGCCCAGACCCTGGTGACCGACCGCATGGTCGACGGCAAGGTCGTGCGCTTCGGCTCCCCGGAGTGGGTTGACCTCATCGAGGACAACCTCGACGAGGCCCACGAGGCCGCCGGGGACAGCCGGTTCGCGCTGATGAACCTCGCCTGCCACTCGATGCCGACCTTCAACCTCGAGGAGGTCGAGCGGATCAACGACACCGAGTACGTCACCACCCTCAACCGCACGGTCGCCTCCTGGGCCACGGAGCACGACGTGCCGGTCATCGACCAGTACTCGCTGCTCTGCGCCGACGACGAGGTGCACGACACGATCAACGACGTCCCGCTCTACGAGGACTCGATCCACTTCACGAGCGAGTCCGGCCCGATCTTCTGGCGCTGGCTGGCCCCGCAGGTGCAGGCGATCGCCCGCGGCGAGGAGCTGCGCTGACCACCCCGGCAGCGGTGATCCTCGCCGGCGGGGTCGGCAGCCGGATGCGACCACTCACCGACGACTGCCCCAAGCCGCTCCTGCCCGTCGGCCCGTGGACCCTGGTCGAGCACCAGCTGAGTGCGCTCGAGCGCGCCGGCGTGCGTCGGGTCGTGCTGTCCACCGGCTACCGGCACGAGGACTTCGAGCCGCTCGTCGAGCGCTGCCGGGCGAAGGGGGTGGACCTCACGTGTGTCGTCGAGGCCACTCCGCTCGGGACCGGCGGTGGCCTGCGGGAGGCGCTGGGCCCCCTTCGTGACGCCGACGTCGTGGTCGTCGTCAACGGCGACCTGCTCACCGGGCACGACCTCGGGGCCCAGGTGTCGGCCCTCACCGCCGCCGATGCCGGGGTCCTCGCCTGCGTGCACGTGCGCGAGGTCGACGACGCCCGCGCCTACGGGAGCGTCGTGGTCGGCGACCGGGGGCGGGTCGTGGCCTTCGTCGAGAAGTCGCCGGCTCCCCCGTCGACGACGGTCAACGCCGGCACCTATGTCGTGCGCCCGCACCTCCTCGACGAGATCCCCCCGGCCGGCTCGGTGTCCCTCGAGCGCGAGGTCTTCCCCGCACTCGTGGCCGATACACGCCTCGTCGCCCACCGGGAGGACGCCTACTTCCTCGACGTCGGCACCCCGGCGGCGCTCGTCGCCGCGAACCGCGACCTGCTGCGCGCACCGTGGCCCGGGGCGGCGCCGACCCCACGCGGCGAGTCACTGGTCATCGACGGTGCCCGGGTCTCGCCGTCGGCCCGGCTCGGTGGCGGCAGCGTCGTCCACCCCGGGGCCGCCGTCGCCGACGGTGCCCTCCTCGACGGGGCGCTGGTCCTGCCCGGCGGAAGGGTCGGGTCCGGCGCCCGGATCACCCGCAGCGTCGTCGGGCGCGACGCCGTCGTCCCGGAGGGGCGGCACCTGACCGACGGCGTGCTGGGCACCGGCGAGGTCGCCGCCCACTGACCCGGGTCAGTGGGCGGCGTCGTGCCAGCTGCGACCCAGCCCCACGGAGACGTCGAGGGGCACGTCCATGTCGACGGCGCCGCCCATCTGCTCGCGCACGAGCTGCTCGACGGGCTCGGCCTCACCTGCCGCGATCTCGAGGACGAGCTCGTCGTGGACCTGGAGCAGGACCCGGGAGCGCAGGTCGCTCTCGGCCAGTGCCCGGTCGACGCGCAGCATCGCGACCTTCATGATGTCGGCGGCCGAGCCCTGGATCGGCGCGTTGAGAGCCATCCGCTCGGCCATCTGACGGCGCTGGCGGTTGTCGCTCGTGAGGTCGGGCAGGTAGCGCCGACGACCGAGCATCGTCTCGGTGTAGCCGGTCGCTCGCGCGCGGTCGACGACCTCCTCGAGGTAGTCGCGCACGCCTCCAAACCGCACGAAGTACTCGTCCATGAGGTCGGTAGCCTCGCCGGTGGAGATGCCCAGCTGCTTGCTCAGCCCGAAGGCACTCAACCCGTAGGCCAGGCCGTAGGACATCGCCTTGACCTTGCTCCGCATCTCGGCGGTGACACCCTCGGGCTCGACGCCGAAGACCCGCGCCCCGACGAAGCGGTGCAGGTCCTCACCGGTCCGGAAGGCCTCGATGAGCCCCTCGTCGCCGGACAGGTGCGCCATGACGCGCATCTCGATCTGGCTGTAGTCGGCGGACATGAGCGACTCGTGGCCGGGCCCGACGACGAAGACCTCGCGGATGCGCCGGCCCTCCTCGGTGCGGATCGGGATGTTCTGCAGGTTGGGATCGGTCGAGGAGAGCCGACCGGTGGCAGCGATCGTCTGCTGGTAGGTCGTGTGGATGCGACCGTCGTCGGCCACCGACTTGATCAGGCCCTCGACGGTCACCCGCAGCCGGGTGGCGTCGCGGTGGCGCAGCAGCGCCTCGAGGAAGGGGTGCTCGGTCTTGGCGTAGAGATCGGCGAGCGCGTCCGCGTCGGTCGTGTAGCCGGTCTTGGTCCGCCGGGTCTTGGGCAACCCGAGGGTCTCGAAGAGCACCGTCTGCAGCTGCTTGGGCGAGCCGAGGTTGATCTGCTCGTCTCCGATGGCGGCCCACGCGTCGGCCTGGGCGGTCGCGACCTTGTCGGCGAAGTCGGCCTCGAGGCCAGTGAGCGCGTCGCCGTCGACGGCGATGCCCGCTGCCTCCATGGCGGCGAGGACCCCGACGACGGGCAGCTCGACCTCACGCATGAGGTGGGTGCCGCCGGTCTCCTCGACGAGCTCCTCGAGGACGGGCGCCAGCTCCACCGCCGCCGCGGCGCGGACCATGGACGAGCGACCGGCCTCGGAGTCGTCGGCGGAGAAGTCGAGCATGCCCTGGTCGGACTCCTCCTCACCTGCGGTGAGGTCGCGGCCGAGGTGGCGCACGGCGAGATCGGCGAGGTCGTAGGAGCGCTGGTCGGGGCGCACGAGGTAGGCGGCGATGGCCGTGTCGACGGTCAGTCCGTCGAGCGGCAGGCCGGAGGCGGCGAGGGCGAGCATCGGGCCCTTGGCGTCGTGCATGACCTTGGGTCGCTCGGCGTCGGCGAGCCAGCTGCGCAGGGCGGCCTCGTCGTCGGGGGCGAGGTCGGTGACCGGCACGTGGGCGGCCTCGCCCTCGGCCGTGGCCAGCCCCAGCCCGAGCACCTCGCCGCCGCCCCGGCCCCACTCACCGACGACGTCGACGCCGAGCCGGTCGGTGCGGTGCTCCTCGAGCCAGGGGCCGACCTCGCCGGCACCGAGCACCCGGCCGTCGACCTCGACCCCACCGGTGACCTCCGACTCCTGGGTGTCGAAGGTCGCGAAGAGCCGGTCGCGCAGGACCCGGAACTCGAGGCTGTCGAAGAGGGTGTGGACCTGCTCGCGGTCCCACTCGCGCCGGGCGACGTCGTCGACGCCGACCGGCAGGTCGACGTCGCGCAGCAGGGCGTTGAGCCGACGGTTGCGCAGGACCTGGTCGAGGTGGTCGCGCAGCGACTGGCCGGCCTTGCCGCCGATCTGGTCGACCGAGGCGACGATGCCCTGCAGGTCGCCGTGGGCGTTGATCCACTTCGCCGCCGTCTTGGGGCCGACGCCGGGAACCCCGGGCAGGTTGTCGCTCGCCTCGCCGACGAGCGCGGCGAGATCGCTGTAACGATCGGGCCCGACCCCGTACTTGTCGGCGACCGCCTCGGGCGTCATCCGCACGAGGTCGGAGACACCCTTGCGCGGGTAGAGGACCGTCGTGTGCTCGTCGACCAGCTGGAGCGTGTCGCGGTCACCGGAGCAGATGAGCACCTCCATGCCGGCCTCGCGCCCCTGGGTGGCCAGCGTCGCGATGATGTCGTCCGCCTCGAAGCCCTCGAGCTCGACGTGCGTGATGTTGAGCGCGTCGAGCACCTCCTTGAGCAGCGGGATCTGCCCGGAGAAGGCGTCGGGGGTCGCACTGCGGCCGGCCTTGTACTCCGCGTACTCGTCGCTGCGGAAGGTCGCCCGGGAGACGTCGAAGGCGACGGCGACGTGGGTGGGCTCCTCGTCGCGCAGGACGTTGATGAGCATGGCGACGAAGCCGTAGACGCCGTTGGTGTGCTGTCCCGTGCTCGTCGAGAAGTTCTCAGCGGGGAGGGCGAAGAAGGCCCGGTAGGCCAAGGAGTGTCCGTCCAGCAGCAGTAGTCGACTCACACGTCACACCCTAGGCGCTTGCACCGACGGCCCCGGCCCGTGGCAGGCTGGGCACAGCCCCGAGGACCGACCCAGGAGACCCCCGATGAACGAGACCCCCGCCCCCACCGTCGCGCCGACGCTCGTGGGTGACCAGCTGCAGACCCACCGAGGGGCGCTGGCCGAGCGGATGGGGATCGAGATCCTTGAGGCGGCGGCCGACAAGGTCGTCGCCCGGATGCCCGTCGAAGGCAACACCCAGCCCTACGGGATCCTCCACGGCGGCGCCAGCGTCGTCCTGGCCGAGACCTTGGGGTCCATCGGCTCGGCGCTCCACGCCCACACGCTCGGCAAGATCGCCGTGGGGCTCGACATCAACGCCACGCACCACCGCGCGGCGCGCGAGGGCTGGGTCACCGGCACCGCGGTCCCGGTGACGCTCGGCGGCAGTGTGGCCTGCTACGAGGTGACGATCGTCGACGACTCCGGCCGGCGCACCTGCACCTCGCGCATCACGTGCATCCTGCGCCCCGCGGCGCCGGGCGCCTGACGCTTGGGACGCCCTCGACGCACCAGGCCGCGGCCCTTCCCCCTTCGGCGTCTGACCGACCTCCGGTACCGGCTCGACCCTCGCGGCTGGACGACGAGCGAGGCCCTGCTCGCCGTGGCGCTCCTGGCCGTCGTCATCGGCCCGATCGCCGCCGCCGTCCAGGCCATCGCCCACGGCTGGCAGCCCAGCGGAGACGACGCCACCGTCGCCCTGCGCACCGCCGGGATCCTCGACGGCCACCTCCCGGTGACGGGCATGCGCAGCACCTCCGGCGACGGCGGCCACCAGGACCTGGCCACGCACCACCTGGGTCCGCTGCAGTTCTACCTGCTGGCCCTCCCCCTCGCCCTGACCGGCGGGTCCGCCGCCGGACTGGCGGTCGGCGGCGCCCTCGTCGCCGCCGCCGCATCGGTGCTGAGCGTCGTGTGGGCCCGTCGCCTCGGCGGCACCCTCGGGGTCGTCGTCTTCACGGCCGGGGTCCTGCTCACCCAGTGGGCCATCGGTGGCGAGGCGATGTTCCGCCCCTTCAACCCCTACGCCCCGCTCCTGCCGACCTTCCTCGCGCTGCTGCTGCTCTGGGGGCTGGCACATGGCGACCGCCGGGCGTTGCCCCCCTTCGTCGTCGCGGTCTCGCTCATCGCCCAGTCCAACCTGGCCTTTCTGCCGCTCGCAGTGGCCCTCGCCGCGCTGGCCACCGGCCTCGTGCTGCGGCCACGCCTCACCCGGACCCGTCGACGACGGCACCCGGACGACCGTCCGGCGCACCGGTGGGCGCTCGGGCTCGGCGTGCTCGTGTGGCTCCCGAGCATCGTCGAGCTGGTCGTCCACCAGCCCAACAACCTCGCCCAGATCGTCCGCTGGGCCACCTCCGGCACCGGCGACCCGATCGGCCTCACGGCCGGCATCGGGCACCTCGACCTCATCGCCCCCGGCCCCGGAGGCTTCCGCCGCAACTCCTCCGACCTGCTCACCCAGGGGGGCGAGCTCGCCACGGTCGTCGGCATCGGGATCATCGTGCTGCTCGCGGCGATCGCCACCGGCTACCGCGTGCCGCAGGGGCGCGCGAGCAGCGCCTGGCCGGCGCGGGTGGCGCTCGTGGCCAACCTCGGGATGCTCGCGACGGCATCTCGCCTGCCGGAGTGGCCGCTGGCCCCCTACTGGGTCATCACGTGGCTGCCGGTGGCCGCCTTCACGTGGTGTGCCCTCGTCTGGCGCGGGCTGGCCTACCTCGATTCCGCGACACCGCACCTCCCGGCGCGGATTGCTCGCCCGCTCGGGGCGGCGCTGGTGGCCGGCGGCGTGGCGGCCACGGTCCTCGCCCTGCCGCCGGCATGGGCCGAGTACGACTCGATGACCCGCGTGGCGCGAGCGGCCGGTGACGACCTGGGTGCCGGCGAGGGCCGTCACCTGCGCATCAGCGGACTGGGCTTCGTCCCCACGCTCGGCGCCTCACCGGCCGTCGCCTGGCAGGCCCACCGGCAGGGCTGGCAGCCGCACTACCTCACGCCCTGGCCCTTCCCCGAGGACGCCGACCACCTGTGGGCCGGGACCGGCCCCGAGGACGCCGACACGATCTACCTCACCGACAGCGCCGAGGCCGAGCTGGCCAAGAACGTCCCGGCGACCGCCCGGGAGGTCGCCGTCCTGCGGATGACGCACCGTGAGGGAGACATCGACGTCTATCGTGACCCCGGCAGCTGAGCGAAGGGGGCCGACGTGGACTTCATCGGTGCGGGCACCGTCATCAACGTGCTCGCGGTCGTCGCCGGCGCACTCGCCGGGATGGCCGTGGGCGGACGCCTGCCCGCCCACACCCGGGAGGTCGTCACCGACTGCCTCGGTCTGGTCACCCTGCTCATGGCGGGCCTGTCGGCCGTGGACGTCACCTCGCCGGCGCTGGCCGACGCCGTCGGCACCGGGGCGCCGGTACTCATCGTGCTGGGCTCGTTGCTCATCGGCAGCATCGTCGGCTCGCTCCTGCGGATTGAGGAGCGGCTCGGTCGCCTCGCCGGGCGGGTTCAGGCCGTCGTCGGGGCGCGGCGCGACGACAGCGAGGGCCGTGAGCGCTTCGTCGAGGGGTGGCTCACCGCGAGCCTGCTCTTCTGCGTCGGCCCGCTGACGATCCTCGGCACCCTCGACGACGGGCTCGGTCGCGGCATCGACAAGCTGGCGCTGAAGTCCGTGCTCGACGCCTTCGCCGCCCTGGCCTTCGCCTCGACCTTCGGTGTGGGTGTGCTGATGTCGGCCGTGAGCGTCGGGGTCGTCCAGGGCTCGCTGACGCTCGTGGGAGTCGCCCTGGGCGCGGTCCTGCCGGAGGCACACATCGCCGCCCTCACCGCCACCGGCGGCCTGGTGCTCGTCGGGATCTCGTTGCGACTGCTGCAGATCCGGCAGATCCCCGTCGGGGACATGCTGCCGGCGCTGGTCGTCGCTCCCCTGCTCACCCAGCTCGTCGTCGCGCTGGGCTGAGCCCTCAGGTCCGACTCAGGCCTTGTCCATCCCGGCGACGACGGCGTCGGCGACCTCACGCATCCCCAGACGGCGGTCCATGGCCGTCTTCTGGATCCACCGGAAGGCCTCGGCCTCGCTGATCTTGAGCTTCTTCATCAGCACGCCCTTGGCCTTCTCGACGGCCTTGCGCGTCTCGAGCCGCTCGCCGAGGTCGGCGACCTCGGACTCCAGCGCCTTCAGCTCCGCCCAGCGCGAGGTGGCGACCTCGATGGCCGGCGTGACGTCGGAGACCGTGAAGGGCTTGACGATGTAGGCCATGACGCCGGCGTCGCGGGCACGCTCGACGAGCTCCTTCTGGGAGAAGGCGGTGAGCATGATGACCGGGCAGATGCGCTTCTCACCGATGGTCTCGGCAGCCTGGAGCCCGTCCATCACCGGCATCTTGACGTCCATGATGATCAGGTCCGGCTGGAGCGACTCCGCCAGCGAGACGGCCTCCTCGCCGTTGCTCGCCTGGCCGACGACGTCGTAGCCGGCGTCGGTGAGCATCTCGGCGAGGTCGAGGCGGATCAGTGCCTCGTCCTCGGCGAGCAGCACTCGCTGCCCCTGGGAGGACTCCGTCTGCGCGGTCATGCTGGACCCTTCGTCGTAGGTTGTGCTCTGGTGCCGAGGGCGGGACTTGAACCCGCACGCCCTTGCGGGCAAAGCATTTTGAGTGCTCCGTGTCTGCCATTCCACCACCCCGGCCGGGGCGTGGTCAGCATACCGACCGGATCAGGTGGTGCCCGACTCAGCCCATGCCGCCGGGCAGCGCCCCAGCGGGCGGCTCGGAGTCGTCACGGTAGGCGATGGTCGTCTTGTTGCGAGCATCGCCGATGCGGTGCACCCGCAGGGCATTGGTCGAGCCGGGGACCCCGGGCGGCGAGCCGGCGACGATGACCACCCGGTCGCCCTCCGTCACCCACCCGAGGTCGAGCAGCTGCTCGTCGACCATGAGTGCGTACTGGTCGGTGTGGGTCACCGGCGGGGTGAGGAAGGTCTGCATGCCCCACACGAGCGACAGCTGGGAGCGGGTGTCCTGCACCGGGGAGAAGGCGAGCATCGGCAGGCCGCTGCGGACCTGCGCCAGCCGGCGTGCGGAGCCACCGAGCTGGGTGAAGGCGATGAGGTACTTCACCCCGAGCGCTTCTCCGGTCTCGGCGGCCGCCGCAGCGATGACGCCACCCTGGGTCGTCGGCGGGGCCATGAGGTCGCGCATGCGGCTCAGACCCTGCTCCTCGGTCGTCTCGATGATCTTCGACATCGTCTTGACGACCTCGATAGGGAACTTGCCGACCGCGGTCTCGCCCGACAGCATCAGCGCGTCCGCACCGTCGAGGACCGCATTGGCCGCGTCCGAGGCCTCGGCGCGGGTGGGGCGGCTGTTGTCGATCATCGACTCCAGGACCTGGGTGGCCACGATGACCGGCTTGGCCTTCTGCCGGCACAGCTCGACGGCGCGCTTCTGCACGAGCGGCACCTGCTCGAGGGGCAGCTCCACCCCGAGGTCACCGCGGGCGACCATGATGCCGTCGAAGGCGTCGATGATCTCCTCGAGGGCGTCGACGGCCTGCGGCTTCTCGATCTTGGCGATGACGGGCAGGCGCACGCCGACCTCGTCCATGATCTCGTGGACCCTCGTGATGTCGTCGGCAGAGCGCACGAAGCTCAGGGCGATGTAGTCGGCCCGCAGACCGAGCGCCCAGCGCAGGTCCTGCTCGTCCTTGTCGGACAACGCCGGCGCGCTCACCGCGGCACCCGGCAGGTTGATCCCCTTGTTGTCCGACAGCGGGCCGCCGTAGACGACGACGCAGTGCACGTCGGTCTCGTCGACGTCGTGGACCGCGAGGGTGATCTTGCCGTCGTCGACGAGGATCGTGTCGCCCGCGCTCACGTCACCGGCGAGGCCGGCATAGGTCGTGCCGACGACCTCCCGGTCGCCGGGCACGTCGCGGGTGGTGATGGTGAAGTGGTCGCCGGCGGCGAGGGTGATCGGACCGTCGGCGAATCGCCCGGTGCGGATCTTGGGCCCCTGCAGGTCGACGAGCACACCCACGGCGTGGCCGGTCGCGTCGCTCGCCTCGCGCACGCTGCGGTAGTTGGCCTCGTGGACGGCGTACTCGCCGTGCGAGAGGTTGAGCCGGGCGACGTCCATGCCGGCCGAGACCAGCTCACGGATGCGCTCGGGGGTGGATGTCGAGGGACCGAGGGTGGACACGATCTTGGCGCGACGCATGTCTCCACCCTATGACCGTGACGCCACCACGGACGAAGGGGGATGACCGCCGAGACGGTCATCCCCCTTCGTCGGGCCGTGCCGGCTCAGACGACGAGCGGACGGTCCGTGGGGTTGATCGGGCGCGGCAGCTGCGAGCGGCCCATGAGATAGGTGTCCACACCGTTGGCCGCGGCGCGGCCCTCGGCGATCGCCCACACGATGAGCGACTGCCCGCGGCCGGCGTCACCGGCGACGAAGACGCCCGGGACACCGGTCTGGTAGTCCTTGCCGCGCACGATGTTGGAGCGCTCGTCGGTCTCGAGCCCGAGCTGCGCCACGACACCCTCGGGGTCGGGGCCGAGGAAGCCCATGGCGAGCAGGACGAGCTGGGCCGGCAGGACCCGCTCGGTGCCCTCGACCGGCTCGAAGCCCTGGTCCGTGCGCTCGACCTCGGTCAGGCGCAGGCCGGAGACCTTGCCCTCGTCGTCGCCGATGATCTCGGTCGTCGACACGGCGTAGACCCGGTCGCCGCCTTCCTCGTGCGCCGAGGCGACGCGGAAGAGCATCGGGTAGGTCGGCCACGGCTGGCTGCCCGGACGCTCCGTGCCCGGCTGCGGCATGATCTCCAGGCTCGTCACGGACTTCGCGCCCTGACGGATGGAGGTGCCGATGCAGTCGGCGCCGGTGTCGCCGCCACCGATGATGATGACGTCCTTGCCCTCGGCGGTGACCTGGCCCTCGACCTCCTCGCCGAGCGCGACCCGGTTGGCCGGCGGCAGGAAGTCCATCGCCTGGACGACACCGTCGAGCTCACGCCCGGGCACCGGCAGGTTGCGCGGGACGGTCGCGCCGATGGCCAGGACGACGGCGTCGTAGCGGTCCCGCAGCTGCTGGCCGGTGATCTCGTTGCCGATGTCGACACCGGAGCGGAATCGGGTGCCCTCGGAGGTCATCTGCTGGATGCGCCGGTCGAGGACCCGCTTCTCCATCTTGAACTCCGGGATGCCGTAGCGCAGCAGGCCACCCGGGGCGTCCGCGCGCTCGTAGACGGCCACCGTGTGACCGGCGCGGGTCAGCTGCTGGGCCGCGGCCAGGCCGGCCGGGCCCGAGCCGACGACCGCAACGGTCTTGCCGGTGAGCCGGTCGGGGATATGCGGGGGCACGTCGCCGCGGCCGAAGGCCTCCTCGATCGTGCGCACCTCGATCTGCTTGATCGTCACGGCCGGCTGGTTGATGCCGAGCACGCAGGCGGTCTCGCAGGGCGCCGGGCACAGGCGACCGGTGAACTCCGGGAAGTTGTTGGTCGCGTGCAGCCGCTCGATGGCGTCGTGCCAGTCGCCGCGCCACGCGAGGTCGTTCCACTCCGGTATGAGGTTGCCCAGCGGGCAGCCCGAGTGGCAGAAGGGGATGCCGCAGTCCATGCAGCGGCCGGCCTGGCGCTGCAGCTGGCCGCGCTCCTGCTCCTCGTAGACCTCCTTCCAGTCCTTGATGCGCACGTCGACGGGACGACGCTGCGGGAGCTCGCGCTCGCGGGTGTTCAGGAATCCATGCGGGTCAGCCACGGGAAGCCTCCATGATCCGGTCCCAGACGACGGAGCCGTCGACGTCGAGGCCCTCGGCCTCGGCGTCCGCCCGCACGTCGAGGACGCGCTGGTAGTCGCGGGGCAGGACGAGCTTGATGCGGTCCAGGCCCGCACCACCCTCGTCGAGCAGACGCTGGGCGACGGCGGAGCCGGTGCGCTCGAGGTGCTGCTGGAGCAGACCACTCACGACCTCCCGGTCGCCCTCGCGAAGGGGGGTGACATCGACGAGCTCGGGGTTGACGAGGGACTCGTCGAGATCGAGCACGAAGGCATTGCCCCCGGACATGCCAGCCGCGAAGTTGCGGCCGGTCGGCCCGAGGACGAGGACCGTGCCACCGGTCATGTACTCGCAGCCGTGGTCGCCGACGCCCTCGACGACGGCGGTGGCGCCGGAGTTGCGGACGCAGAAGCGCTCGCCGACGACACCACGGAGGAAGATCTCGCCCGAGGTGGCGCCGTAGCCGATGACGTTGCCGGCGATGACGTTGTCCTCGGCGACGTACTTCGCGTCCTCCGGGGGCCGCACGATGATGCGGCCACCGGACAGGCCCTTGCCGACGTAGTCGTTGGCGTCACCGACCATCGTCACGGTGATGCCTACGGGCAGGAAGGCGCCGAGGCTCTGACCGGCCGAGCCGGTGAGGGTCAGCTCGATCGTGCCGTTGGGCAGGCCCTCCGGGTGCCGCTTGGTCACCTCGTGGCCGAGCATCGTCCCGAGCGTGCGGTTGACGTTGCGCACCGCGAACTCCGCCGCGACGTGCTCGCCACCCTCGAGGGCCGGCTGCGCCGCCGCGATGAGCTCGTGGTCCAGCGCCTTGTCGAGGCCGTGGTCCTGGGCCCGCGCGTGGCGCACGCCCGAGCCGTCGAAGGAGCTGACCTTGGCGAAGATCGGGCCCAGGTCGAGACCCGAGGCCTTCCAGTGCTCGACCGCCTTGCGGGTGTCGAGCAGGTCGACCCGGCCGATGGCCTCGTCGAGGGTGCGGAAGCCGAGCTCGGCGAGCAGCTCACGCACCTCCTCGGCGATGTACTCGAAGAAGGTCTCGACGAACTCCGGCTTGCCCGAGTAGCGCTCGCGCAGCTCGGGGTTCTGCGTCGCGATGCCGACCGGGCAGGTGTCGAGGTGGCACACCCGCATGAGGATGCAGCCGCTGACGACGAGCGGTGCCGTCGCGAAGCCGAACTCCTCGGCGCCGAGCAGCGCGCCGATGAGGACGTCGCGGCCGGTCTTGATCTGCCCGTCGACCTGCACCGCGATGCGGTCGCGCAGGCCGTTGAGCACGAGAGTCTGCTGGGTCGACGCGAGGCCGAGCTCCCACGGACCACCGGCGTGCTTGAGGGAGGTGAGCGGCGAGGCACCGGTGCCGCCGTCGTGACCCGAGATGAGCACGACGTCGGCGTGCGCCTTGCTCACGCCCGCCGCGACCGTCCCGACACCGATCTCGCTGACGAGCTTGACGTGCACGCGCGCCTGCGGGTTGGCGTTCTTCAGATCGTGGATCAGCTGCGCCAGGTCCTCGATCGAGTAGATGTCGTGGTGCGGCGGGGGGCTGATCAGGCCGACACCCGGGGTCGAGTGACGGGTGCTCGCGACCCACGGGTAGACCTTGTGGCCCGGGAGCTGCCCCCCTTCGCCCGGCTTGGCGCCCTGCGCCATCTTGATCTGGATGTCGTCGCTGTTGGTCAGGTAGGCCGACGTGACGCCGAAGCGACCCGAAGCGACCTGCTTGATCGAGCTGCGACGCTCGGGGTCCATGAGGCGCTCGAGGTCCTCGCCCCCCTCACCCGTGTTGGAGCGGGCACCGAGGCGGTTCATCGCGACCGCGAGGGTCTCGTGGGCCTCGCGGCTGATCGAGCCGTAGCTCATCGCACCGGTGGAGAAGCGCTTGACGATCTCGCTGACCGGCTCGACCTCGTCGATGGGGATCGACGGGCGGTCGTCGGCGAGGGCGAAGAGCCCACGCAGGGTCATCAACCGCTCGGACTGCTCGTTGACCCGGTCGGTGTACTGCTTGAAGATGTCGTAGCGCCGCGCCCTGGTGGAGTGCTGGAGGCGGAAGACCGTCTCCGGGTCGAAGAGGTGCGGCTCGCCCTCGCGACGCCACTTGTACTCGCCACCGACCTCGAGGACCCGGTGCGGCGGGCGCATGCCCTCCGGCGGGTAGGCCCGCGCGTGCCGGGCCGCGGTCTCGGCCGCGATGACGTCGAGACCGATGCCGCCGAGCTGGCTGACCGTGCCCGTGAAGTACTCGTCGACGAGCTCCTGGCTCAGGCCGAGGGCCTCGAAGACCTGCGCGCCGCGGTAGGAGGCCACGGTGGAGATGCCCATCTTCGACATCACCTTGAGCACGCCCTTGCCGAGCGCCTTGATGAGGTTGCGGACCGCCGTCTCCTCGTCGACAGCGGTGATGACCCCGCGACGGACCATGTCCTCGACGGACTCCATGGCCAGGTAGGGGTTGACCGCGGCGGCGCCGTAGCCGATGAGCAGCGCGACGTGGTGCACCTCGCGGACGTCACCGGTCTCGACGATCAGGCCGACCTGGGTACGCGTGCGCTCCCGGATGAGGTGGTGGTGCACGGCCGAGGTGAGCAGCAGCGACGGGATCGGCGCGAGGTCACGACCGGAGTCGCGGTCGGACAGCACGATGAACCGGGCGCCCTCGGCGATCGCGTCGGAGACCTCGGCGCAGATGCGGGCCAGGGTGGCGCGCAGCGCCTCCTCTCCCCCGGTCACGTCGTAGAGACCGCGCACGACGTGCGTCACCTTGCCGGGCAGCTCGCCGTCGGCGTCGATGTGGACGATCTTGGCCAGCTCGTCGTTGTCGATGACGGGGAAGGGCAGGACCAGCTGGCGGGCGTGGTCGGGGTCGGCGTCGAGGACATTGCCCTCCGGGCCGATCGCCGTGCCGAGCGCCGTGACGAGCTCCTCGCGGATCGCGTCGAGCGGCGGGTTGGTCACCTGGGCGAACATCTGGGTGAAGTAGTCGAAGATCAGCCGTGGCCTCTCCGACAGGACCGCCACCGGGGTGTCGGTGCCCATCGAGCCGAGCGCCTCCATGGACTTCTCCGCCATGGGCATGAGCAGGATCCTCAGCTCCTCCTGCGTGTAGCCGAAGGTCTGCTGGCGGCGGGCGACGGACGCCGGCGTGTGCATGATGTGCTCGCGCGGCGGCAGGTCGCCGAGCATGATCCGGCCCTCGTCCAGCCACTGCCCGTAGGGGCGCTCGGCGGCGAGCTGGCCCTTGATCTCCTCGTCCTCGATGATCCGGCCGGCGGCGGTGTCGACGAGGAACATGCGGCCCGGCGTCAGGCGCCCCTTCTGCACGACGTGCTCGGGCTCGAGGTCGAGCACGCCCGACTCGGAGGCGAGGACGACCAGGCCGTCGTCGGTGACCCAGTAACGACCGGGACGCAGGCCGTTGCGGTCGAGGACCGCGCCGACGAGGCTGCCGTCGGTGAAGGTCACGCAGGCCGGGCCGTCCCAGGGCTCCATGAACATGGAGTGGAACTCGTAGAAGTCCTTGAGCTCCTGCGGCATGGTCGCGTGGTTCTCCCACGCCTCGGGGATCATCATCAGCACGGCGTGCGGCAGCGAGCGGCCACCGAGGTGGAGCAGCTCGAGCACCTCGTCGAAGGACGCCGAGTCCGACGCCTCCGGGGCGCAGATCGGCATGATCCGCTGCAGGTCACCGGGGATGATGTCGCTGCTCAGCAGGGACTCGCGCGCCCGCATCCAGTTGCGGTTGCCCTTGACCGTGTTGATCTCGCCGTTGTGCGCGATGAACCGGAAGGGGTGGCTGAGCGGCCAGCTCGGGAAGGTGTTGGTCGAGAAGCGCTGGTGGACGAGCGCGAGCTCGCTCTCGAAGCGCTCGTCGGACAGGTCGGGGTAGAAGGGCTCGAGCTGCGCGGTGGTCAGCATCCCCTTGTAGGTGATGGTGCGGGCCGACAGCGAGGAGAAGTAGACGCCGGTCTCGCGCTCGGCGCGCTTGCGGGCGACGAAGGCCAGCCGCTCGAGGGTCAGCCCGGAGACCTCGCCGCCGGGTGCGGCGACGAAGAGCTGCCAGAAGTCGGGCATGCAGTCGCGGGCCATCTGGCCGACGATGTCGCGCTGGACGGGCACATGGCGCC
This sequence comes from Janibacter sp. FSL W8-0316, assembly GCF_038004165.1. Lineage (NCBI taxonomy): Bacteria > Bacillati > Actinomycetota > Actinomycetes > Micrococcales > Intrasporangiaceae > Janibacter > Janibacter sp. FSL W8-0316. The sequence continues at coordinate 759,369 of NZ_JBBOQX010000001.1, forward strand.
AGCCGAGGACCGTCAGGCCCTCCTCGCGGACGATCTCGTCGATGCGCTGGGTCATCGTCTCGCGCTCGCTCGCGTCCGTCGGGACGTAGGCGATGCCGACGGCGTAGTGGCCGGCCTCGGGCAGCTCGAAGTCGACGACCTCACGGAGGAACCGGTCGGGGACCTGGCTGAGGATGCCGGCGCCGTCCCCGACGAGCGGGTCGGCACCGGTGGCGCCGCGGTGGTCGAGGTTGGCCAGGGCGAGCAGGGCGTGGTCGATGATGTCGTGACCGGCGTGACCACGCATCGTGGCGACCATGGCGACGCCGCACGCGTCCTTCTCGGTGTCACGACGGTAGAGACCGGTGTCGGGCGGCAGGGCGGACCAGCGGTCATAAGGGGAGAAGGACACATCGGTCACGTCGGTCACCGTCCTCGGGTGCAAAGGTTCGGACAGGTACCCGTGACACCGGGGCCGGGTCGACGGGGTACCTGTTTCAGGGGGGCATCCGCGGACGTCGACGGCCACGGTGAGTGGAAGTGTAACAGCGCCTGTCTTACCTACTGAGAGGCACCGTCTCACTGTCTGAGATGTTTTTCTCCTCGCCCGAGCGTGCGCGTCGGCCGAGGACGATGTACAGAACCACACCGAGGACAAAGACGGCGAGGCTCGTCCAGATGTTGACGCGCAGTCCCAGGATCGTGTTCGCGGCGTCGGTGCGCAGCAGCTCGATGAAGAAGCGCCCCACGGGGTAGCCCGCGATGTAGAGGGCCATGACCTGCCCCGGCGCCAGCCGCAGCCGCCGGTCGAGCACGAGGAGCGCGACCGCGAGGACGAGCAGGAAGAGCGACTCGTAGAGGAAGGTCGGGTGGAAGGTCCCGAGGACGACGGGGTCACCAGCCGCGTCGACCGCGGCCCGCCCCGTGGCGCCGTCCCAACGGTGGATCTCCAGCCCCCAGGGCAGGTCCGTGGCCGGACCGTAGATCTCGTTGTTGAACCAGTTGCCCCACCGCCCGATGGCCTGCGCCACGAGGATCCCGGGCACGACGGCGTCGGCGAAGGTGAGAAATGACACCCGGAGCTGGCGACAGCCGATCCAGGCGCCGACGGCGCCGAGCGCGACGGCACCCCAGATGCCGAGCCCGCCCTCCCAGATCTTCAGGGCGTCGATCGGGTGGCCGCCCTCGCCGAAGTAGGGCTGGGGGGTGGTGATGACGTGGTAGATCCGGCCGCCGACGATGCCGAAGGGCACCGCCCACATGGCCACGTCGAGCACGACGCCCGGCTCGCCACCGCGGTCACGCAGGCGGCGGTCGCCGATCCAGATGGCAGCAGCGATGCCGGCGAGGATGCACAGGGCGTAGGCGTGGATCGTCAGCGGTCCGAGCTCGAGGACCCCGACGGTGGGCGAAGGGAGGGCTGCCGGACTCATCGGGTGACCCTCAGGTCCCGGGGCACCGTGCCGCTGGTGAGCACCTGCTCGAGGCGCTCGGTGTCGGCCCGGCCGGTCTTCTCGTCGATGAGCGCTCCCCAGTTGAGCTTGGTCCCGCCGACGGAGATCGCCGGCGTGCCGGTGATGCCGTCCTTGACCGTCTGGTCGTCGACGCTCTTGACGTAGTCGACGTAGGTGTCCTTGTTGACGCAGTCCTCCCACGAGGCGAGGGATTCACCGGAGAGCCCGGCCTCCTCCGCGGCCTCGGTGCAGGACCCGTAGGGGAAGCCGTCTCGGGTCTCCTGCGCCGGCTGCAGCGCGAAGAGCGCGGAGTGGCACTCCTCCCACCGGCCCTGGTCGGCGGCGCACACCGCGGTCGACCCGGCGACGGCGGACGAGTTGCCACCGGTGTTGGTGTCGATGACCGTCTTGAGGTGGACGCGCAGCCTGATCCTGCCGTCCTGGGCGAGCTCGTTGATCGACCCACCCATCTTCTGCTCGAAGACCTGGCAGATCGGGCACCGGAAGTCCTCGTAGACGTCGACGACCGGGGCGTCTTTGGCCGGCTTCGCCGCGGCGAAGGGCTCGATGGGCTCGCCCTTGGTCACTCCGTCGGGGAGCTGGGTGGAGCCACCCGCGCTCCCCCCGTCGTCGCGGCTTGCCCAGATGACGCCGCCGATGATCAGGGCCATCGCGAGGACGATGACGATGCCGGCCACGAGGATGACGTTGGCACCACCCCCGCTCCGGCGGACGGCCGCCTGGGCCTTGGCCTTGGCCTTGCGATCGTTGGCGTTCACACGCTCTCCTTGTCACCGAAGAGGAGCCGATCGAGGCTCCAGGTCGAACCGGGCCGGGCGACCAGCCAGGTGCCGCACACGGCGAGCGCCAGGTCGCGGACGATCTCGCGACCGTACTTCGTCTCCTCGGGAGACACCTGACCGCCGCCTCCGAAGCAGCCGCAGTCGATGGTCAGCCCGCGGGCCCACGCCTGGGCGATGCCCACGACGAAGGCGAGCATGAGCAGGGTCCCGATGGCTGCGGACACCCTGGTGAAGAGCCCGAGGACGAGCAGCACCCCGACGACGATCTCGAGCCACGGCAGGGCGTAGCCGACCCAGCGCGCCACCTCGAAGGGGAGGACGTCGTAGGCCTGCACGGCCCGGGCCGCGCCGAGCGGGTTGCCGATCTTGAGCGCACCGGCGACGACGAGCACGACCCCGAGGACGAGGCGGGCGAGGAGCCCGGTGTGGTCTCGGAGCGCGGCAGCGCTCACGCCCGGCCCCGCACGCCCTCGGCGAGCTCGGCCGTCAGGTCGCGCAGGGCCGCCAGCCCCTCCTCGCGGCCCCGGTCGAGCAGCGTCGCCACGAGCGCGCTGCCGACGATGACGCCGTCGGCGAAGGTGGCGACCTCGGCCGCCTGGGCACCGTTGCTCACGCCGAGCCCGACGCACAGCGGGAGGTCGGTCGCCTCACGGACCCGGGCGACGAGCTGCGGGGCGCTGCTGCCCACGCTGCCGCGGGTGCCGGTCACACCCATCGTCGACGCGGTGTAGACGAAGCCGCTGCAGGCCGCCGTGACGGTCGCGATGCGCTCGGGGGTCGAGCTGGGGGCGACGAGGAAGATCCGGTCGAGGCCGTGGCGCTCACTCGCCTCGGTCCACTCCCCGGCCTCCTCGGGGATGAGGTCGGGCGTGATGATGCCGGCTCCACCGGCGGCGGCGAGGTCGGCCGCGTAGCGGTCGACCCCGCGGCGCAGGACGAGGTTCCAGTAGGACATGACGACGGGCACCGCGCCCGCGTCACGCACCGCGGCGGTGGCCCGGAAGACGTCGTCGACGTGCACCCCCTGGGCCAGCGCCTCGGTCGCGGCTCGCTGGATGACGGGACCGTCCATGACCGGGTCGCTGTAGGGCATCCCGACCTCGACGATGTCGGCACCGGCCTCGGCGAGGGCCCGCACCGCGGCGATCGATCCCTCGACGTCGGGGAAGCCGACGGGCAGGTAACCGATGAGCGCCGCGCGCCCCTCGGCCCGGCAGCGGGCGAAGACCTCGTCCAGGGCGCTCACGCCTGCTCCTCCGACCCGTCGACGTAGCCGAAGTACTCGGCGGCGGTGTGCATGTCCTTGTCCCCGCGACCGGAGAGGTTGACGAGGAGCAGGCCGTCGGGGCCGAGCTCCTGCCCGATCTCGAGCGCCGTCGCCAGGGCGTGCGAGGACTCCAGTGCCGGGATGATCCCCTCGGTGCGGCACAGCAGCCGGAAGGCGTGCATCACCTGCTCGTCGGTCGCGTAGCGGTACTCGGCCCGCCCGGAGTCGCGCAGGTGCGAGTGCTCGGGCCCCACGCTCGGGTAGTCGAGACCGGCGGAGATCGAGTGCGTCTCGAGCGTCTGCCCCTCGTCGTCCTGCATGAGGTAGCTCATCGCTCCGTGGAGGACGCCGGGCTCGGCCGTGGCGAAGCGCGCCGCGTGCCGGCCGGACTCGATGCCCTCTCCCCCGGCCTCGACGCCGATGAGGCGGACCCCCTCGTCACCGACGAAGCGGTGGAAGATGCCCATGGCATTGGACCCGCCGCCGACGCAGGCGATGACCGCGTCGGGCAGGCGGCCGGTGAGCTCGAGGACCTGCTCGCGGGCCTCCTCACCGATGATCTTGTGGAAGTCGCGGACCATCTCGGGGAAGGGGTGCGGGCCGGTGACCGTGCCGAGGACGTAGTGCGTGTGCTCGACGTTGGTCACCCAGTCGCGCATGGCCTCGTTGATCGCGTCCTTGAGCGTGGCGCTGCCGTGCTCGACGGCGACGACCTCGGCACCGAGGATGCGCATGCGCGCGACGTTGAGGGCCTGGCGCTCGGTGTCGACCTTGCCCATGTAGACGGTGCACTCCAGGCCCATGAGGGCCGCTGCCGTCGCGGTGGCGACGCCGTGCTGGCCGGCGCCGGTCTCGGCGATGACCCGCCGCTTGCCCATGCGCTGGGTGAGCAGCGCCTGGGCCAGGACGTTGTTGATCTTGTGGCTGCCCGTGTGGTTGAGGTCCTCGCGCTTGAGGACGATGCGGGCGCCACCGGCGTGCTCGGCGAAGCGGGGCACCTCGGTGATGATGCTCGGCCGGCCCGTGTAGGTGCGGTGCAGCCGGGCCAGCTCGTCGACGAAGTCGGGGTCGACGAGTGCCTTCTGCCGGGCCTCGTCGAGCTCCTCGAGCGCCGGGATGAGCGCCTCGGGCACGTAGCGCCCGCCGAAGCGGCCGAAGCGGCCGAAGCGGCCGGGCACGGGCTCGGGGGTGGTCTGGTCGTTCACTGGTCCTCCGGTCGTCACTGCAGGCCCGCCGCGATCATCGAGCGCACCCCACCCGCGGGGTCTCCGCCGATGACGAGCGCCTCGCCGACGAGGATCGCGTCGGCTCCGGCCCGGGCGAAGAGCGCGGCCTCGTCGGGCCCGCGGACGCCGGACTCGGCGATCCGGACGCACGAAGGGGGGATGAGCGGGGCGAGTCGGGCAAAGGTGTCGGTGTCGACGTCGAGCGTCTTGAGGTTGCGGTTGTTGACGCCGATGACCGTGGCGCCGAGGTCGACCGCGCGGGTGGCCTCGGCCTCGTCGTGGACCTCGACGAGCGCCGTCATGCCGAGCGACCCGGTCAGGGCGAGCAGGTCGGCGAGCCGACGGTCGTCGAGGGCGGCGACGATGAGCAGGATGATGTCGGCCCCGTGGGCCCGCGCCTCCCAGATCTGGTACTCGCTGACCATGAAGTCCTTGCGCAGCACCGGCAGATCGACCGCCGCGCGCACGGCGTCGAGGTCGGCGAGGCTGCCGTCGAAGCGGCGCTCCTCGGTGAGGACCGAGATCGCCGACGCGCCGCCCTCGGCGTAGGCGCTGGCGAGCGCCGAGGGGTCGGGGATGTCGGACAGGGCACCCTTGCTCGGGCTGGACCGCTTGACCTCGGCGATGACGCCGAGACCGGGCCGACGCAGGATCGCCTCGGCGTCGCGGGGTGCGGGCTGTCCGTCGCACTGGCGCTGGAGACGCTCGAGAGGCGTCTGGGCCTCTCGCCCCGCCAGGTCCTCACGGACGCCGTCGATGATCTGGTCGAGGACGCTGGGCATGCCGACAGGCTAGTCGACGCTCGGGTCGTCCCCGAGGGTGACCCGGTCCCAGTCGGACCCGACCCGCTCACCACGGGCGCCGCTCACCTGACCGCTGTCGGGATCGGTGCCGGGCCGCTCGTACTTGCGCCCGAGACCGCCCCACCGCCGCCCGCCGACGATGCCCCCGACGCACGAGACGGCGAGGAGCACCGCGGCCACGACCGCGACCCACGGCCAGGCCGTGGCCGACCCCTCGGCCTCGAGCGCCCCGGTCCCGCCCGAGTGCGTGGCGGCCACCGAGCCGAGCACGGCGGGTGCGTCGAGCACCGCCCGCAGCGACAGGGCGATGACGCCGGCGGAGACCAGGCCCAGCACGGCGAGGCAGATCCAGCGGGCGATGCGTCCCGAGGTCGTCGCGGCGATCGACGCCGCCATCGCGACGAGGGCCAGCCCCGCGAGCCCGGGGGCAGCCTCGGTGCCCACCGCGCTGCTGCGGACCGGACCGGCGACGCCGTCGACCGTGCCGGTGATCCAGTCGGCCCGGCCGGCGGCGAGCAGGACGATGCCCGCGGCGACCGCCAGCAGGACGACGACCGGCTTGCGCGTAAGGAGGCTCACGAGGCGCCTCCCACGGGTCGCCCAGCCCGGGCTGCGGCCACCGCCGCGAGCGCGGCGCCCGCCTTGTGGACCGTCTCCTCCTGCTCGAGGCGCGCCACCGAGTCGGCCACGATGCCGGCACCAGCCTGCACGTGCGCCGTGCCGTCCTTGACCAAGGCCGTGCGGATCGCGATCGCCATGTCCATGTCGCCGTGGAAGTCGAGGTAGCCGACCACCCCGCCGTAGACCCCGCGACGGCTGCGCTCGTAGTGCTCGATGAGCTGGAGGGCACGCGGCTTGGGGGCGCCCGAGAGGGTGCCGGCGGGGAAGGTGGCGACGAGCACGTCGAAGGCGTTGACCCCCTTCGCCATGTCGCCGACGACGGTCGACTCGAGGTGGATGACGTGGCTGTAGCGCCGCAGCGTCATGAACTCGACGCAGTCGACGGTGCCCGCATCGCACACCCGCTGCAGGTCGTTGCGGCCGAGGTCGACGAGCATGAGGTGCTCGGCCCGCTCCTTGGGGTCGCCGACGAGGTCCTCCTCGAGCAGCAGGTCGTGCTCGGGGTTCTTGCCACGGGGGCGGGTGCCGGCGATCGGGTGGGTGATGGCCCGCCGACCCGAGACCTTGACGAGGGCCTCGGGCGAGGAGCCGACGACCTCGTAGACGGAGCCATCGGGGTGCGGCAGCCGCACGAAGTACATGTAAGGACTGGGGTTGGACCGACGCAGGGCGCGGTAGACCTCGAGCGCGTCGACCGGGCACGGCGTGGAGAAGCGCTGCGACAGCACCACCTGGAAGACCTCGCCGGCGCGGATGTCCTCCTTGGCCTCCTCGACGATCTCCTCGAAGCGCTCGACGGTGACGTCGCTCTCGACCTCGGTGCGCGCCTGCGCCGCCACGTCGGGGTCGACGGTGGCGACCGTGCTGGGCGCCGGGGCCGCGAGACGCTCGGTCATCGCGTCGAGACGGTCGACGGCGTCCTGCCACGCCTCCTCGACCCGCTCGTCGGTGTCGTCGTAGTTGATGGCATTGGCCACCAGGAGGAGCGATCCGTCGCTGTGGTCGAGCACCGCCACGTCGGTGGCCAGGACCATGCCGAGCTCGGGGACGCCGAGGACGTCGGGCAGCTCGCTCGGCACCCGCTCCCACCGTCGCACGGCGTCGTAGGTGATCGCCCCGACCATGCCCCCGGTGAGGGGCGGCAGGCCCTCGACCGGGTCGGTCGCCAGCGCCTCGAGGGTCGCCCGCAGGGCGGCGGTCGGGTCCCCGTCCGTCGGGACGCCGACCGGCGGCTCGCCGATCCAGTGGGCCTGCCCGTCACGCTCGGTGAGGGTCCCGCGGCTCTGGGCGCCGATGATCGACCAGCGCGACCACACCCCGCCGTGCTCCGCCGACTCGAGCAGGAAGGTGCCGGGCGCGTCCCCCGCCAGCTTGCGGTAGACGCCGACCGGGGTCTCGCCGTCGGCGACGAGCCGACGCACGACCGGCACGATCCGCCGGTCACGGGCCAGGACGGTGAAGGTGTCGAGCTCGGGCCAGGTGCGGCCCGGAGTGAGGTCGGGCACGTGGGTGCGGGGTGCGCTCACGCGATCTCCCCCACCGTCGCGCCGAGGTCACCGGCGTCGAAGCACGTGCGCTCGCCCGTGTGGCACGCCGCGCCCACCTGGTCGACCTGCACGAGCAGGGCGTCACCGTCGCAGTCGAGGGCCACCGAGCGCACGTGCTGGACGTGGCCCGAGGTGTCGCCCTTGCGCCAGTACTCCTCACGGCTGCGCGACCAGAAGGTCACCCGCCCGCTCGTCAGGGTGCGGTGCAGCGCCTCGTCGTCCATCCAGCCGAGCATGAGCACCTCGCGGGTGTCGTGCTGCTGGACGATGGCCGCGACGAGACCGGCCGGGTCCCGGCGAAGGCGTGCGGCGAGGTCGGCGGGCAGGGGTGAGGTCGTCGGGGTGGGCACCCCCGCATTCTGGCACCCGCTCGCATCGCGCCGTGCGTCTGCCCGGGGTTACCCTGCCACGTCAGCAGCACGAACCCGCCCGCCGAGGAGACCCACATGACCCGCTACGCCCACGCCGAGCGCGGCGCCCTGTGCGACACCCTCCTCGAGGTCGGTCCCGACGTGCCCACGCTGTGCGGCAGCTGGACCAGCGCCGAGCTGCTCGCCCACCTCATCGTCCGTGAGGGCCGGCCCGACCTGGCGGCGGGCATCTTCGTCGCGCCCTTGGCCGGCCGGACCGAGAGCGCCATGACGCGCCTCCTCGCGGAGCACGACTTCGGCGACCTGGTGGAGCGGCTGCGGCAGGGGCCACCGAAGCTGCACCCGGCTCGCGTGCCCCTCGTCGACGAGCAGATGAACCTCGTCGAGATGTTCATCCACCACGAGGACGTCCTACGGGCCCAGCTGGGTGCGCCGCGACGCACGATCAGCAGCGAGATGACCTCGGCCCTCGGTGACCGCCTCAACGTCATGGCCCGGATGCTCTTCCGCAGCGCGAAGGGGGTCGACCTCGCCCTGGTCACCGCCAAGCGGCGGACCCGCATCGGGTCGGGCGCCGGCCCGGTCGTCGAGATCCACGGACGCCCCGGCGAGATCCTGCTCTTCGGCTTCGGGCGGCAGGCGGTCGCCGAGGTCGAGCTCATCGGGCCTCCCGAGGCGGTCGAGGTCGTGCGCACCGGGCGCTACGAGGTCTGAGCCCCTCCGTCAGTCGGCGCGACCACGCCGCACCGGGTGGCCGGCCGCCGCCAGCGCGTCCTTGGCCTGCCCGATGCTCACCTCGCCGAAGTGGAAGATGCTCGCCGCCAGCACCGCGTCGGCGCCGGCGTCGACGGCCGGCGGCATGTGCTCGGGGGCGCCCGCTCCCCCACTGGCGATGACCGGGATGCCCACCTCGGCGCGCACGGCCCGGATCAGCTCGAGGTCGAAGCCCACCTTGGTCCCGTCGGCGTCCATCGAGTTGAGCAGAATCTCCCCCGCCCCGAGCTCCGCCGCCCGGGCGCACCACTCGATCGCGTCGATACCCGTGCGGGTGCGACCACCGTGGGTCGTCACCTCGAACCCGCCTGCGGCGCAGCCGTCCTCGCGGGTGCGGCGGCGCACGTCGGCCGACAGCACGAGCACCTGGGCCCCGAAGCGCTCGGCGACCTCGCTGATCAGCTCGGGGCGGTTGATCGCGGCGGTGTTGACGCCCACCTTGTCGGCGCCGCACCGCAGCAGCCGGTCGACGTCGTCGACCGTGCGCACGCCACCACCGACGGTCAGCGGGATGAAGACCTCCTCGGCCGTGCGGGTGACGACGTCGTAGGTCGTCGCCCGGTCGGAGCTGCTCGCGGTGACGTCGAGGAAGGTCAGCTCGTCGGCGCCCTCCCGGCCGTAGCGGCGGGCCAGCTCGACGGGGTCACCCGCGTCGCGCAGGTTCTCGAAGTTGACGCCCTTGACGACGCGGCCGGCGTCGACGTCGAGACAGGGGATGACACGTACGGCGAGGGACACGCGGGCAGCCTACCCAGCAGCGCGAAGGGGGCACCGCCGCCGGTCACGTGGTGGGCCCGGTGGGCGGCTACGCTCCGTGCGGTGTCCGCCCTTCGCCAGGTCCTCGACCACGCCGCCACGGCACCGCCCTCGTGCGGCCGGGTCCACGTCGTCGCGATCGACGGGCGCAGCGGGTCGGGCAAGACCTCGCTCGCCCGTGAGGTGACGAGCGCCTGGGGCGCGCCGCTCGTGTCGATGGACTCGATCTACCCCGGGTGGTCCGGGCTGGCCGCCGCCACCGACCTGCTCGTCGAGCACGTCCTACGGCCCCTCTCGCGGGGCGAGCAGCCGATCGTGCCCACCTGGGACTGGCTCGCCGACCGCCCCGGTCCTCGCATCCCGCTCGCCGTGACCGACCGTCTCGTCGTCGAGGGCTGCGGCAGCACGGTCGGCGAGGCGGCGGACTTCGCCGGCACGCGCGTGTGGCTCGACGGCCCGGCCGACCTGCGTCGGGCCCGCGCCATCGCCCGGGACGGCGCGATCTTCGAGGCCTACTGGGAGATGTGGGCCGCGCAGGAGGAGAGGGTCTTCGGGACCGACGGCACCCGTTCGCGGGCCCACCTGGTCCTGGAGTCGGTCGGGCCGACCTGACCGCCGGCCGAGGTGACCGCGGGTCAGCGACCGATGAGGTCCGCCAGGCGCTGGGCCTCGTCGACCGAGACCGGGCCGTCGGAGCGCTGGATCGCCATGACGGCCATGTCGAGCCCGTCGGCGAGATCGATCCGCGGCCACGGCATCCCCTGGGAGAAGCGCACCGCGGTGATCTGCTCCCACGGGACGAGCTCCCCGGGCCCGAGGTTGCGGACGTAGAGCCCCTCGGCCGTGGGCCGGGCGTGGATCGTCGCGTAGCGCGACATGAGGACGGCGACGCCGGCCCCGATGCCGATGCAGGTCAGCTGGTCCATGATCCCGAAGCGCTCGGGCAGGCCCAGGGCGAGCAGCACCGAACCGACAAGCGTCGCCACGCCGAGGACCGTCGAGACCCAGCGTCCCCGCGTCGGGCGGAAGACGGCTGCGGTGGCACGGTCCGGGGCGGTCACAGTCGGCACGCCGTGATCTCGGTGACGAGGATGGCCCGGGCGCCGAGGTCGTAGAGCTCGTCCATGATCCGGTTGGTGCGTCCGCGCGGCACCATCGAGCGCACCGCGCACCAGGTCTCGTCGTGCAGCGTGCTCACCGTGGGCGACTCCAGGCCGGGCGTCAGCTGCACCGCCTGCTCGACGATGGCCGCCGGGCAGTCGTAGTCGAGCAGGACGTACTCGCGGGCGGTGACGACGCCGGTGAGACGACGGTGGAGGACGTCGATCCCCCCTTCGCTCGCGTCGGCCCGGCGGATGAGCACGGCCTCGCTGCGCAGGATCGGCTCGCCGAAGACCTCCAGCCCCTGCTGGCGCAGGGTCGTGCCGGTCTCGACGACGTCGGCGATCGCGTCGGCGACGCCGAGGGTGATGGCCGTCTCGACGGCGCCGTCGAGACGCACGACGTCGGCGGTCACCCCCTTCGCCTCGAGGTGGGAGCGCACGAGGCCGGCGTAGGAGGTGGCCACACGACGACCGTCGAGGTCGGCCGCGCTGCTCGCCTCGCCGGGCCGGCCGGCGAAGCGGAAGGTCGAGCCGCCGAAGCCCAGGCCCATGACCTCGGTCGCGGTGGAGCCGGAGTCCAGGAGCAGGTCACGGCCGGTGATGCCGGCGTCGACCTGACCCTTGCCGACGTAGAGGGCCACGTCCCGGGGACGCAGGTAGAAGAACTCGACGTCATTGTCCTGGTCCGCGACGATCAGCTCCTTGCTGTCGCGGCGGACCCGGTAGCCCGCCTCGCGGAGCATCTCGACGGTCGGCTCGGACAGGGAGCCCTTGTTGGGTACGGCGATGCGCACGGGAGTCCTCTCAGAGGTGGGTGTAGACGTCCTCGACGGTGAGCCCACCGTCGATCATGAGGACCTGCAGGTGGTAGAGCAGCTGGCTGATCTCCTCGGCCAGCTCCTCCTTGCTCTGGTACTCGGCGGCCATCCACACCTCGGCGGCCTCCTCGACGACCTTCTTGCCGATGGCATGGGTCCCCGCGTCGAGCTGGGCCACGGTGCCCGAGCCCTCGGGCCGCTCGGCGGCCTTGCGGGAGAGTTCGTCGAAGAGGGTCTCGAAGGTCTTCACGGGGCCCCAGACTAGTTGGCGACCGGTGCGCGCCCGTCCACGGGCTCACCGTCCGGACGCTCGCTGCGCGAGGCGCGCAGCCACACGACGAAGCCGTAGAGGACGAACGCGGCGTAGAAGGCGTAGAGGACGGCCGTGGGGATGTAGCCGCTCGTCCACAGCAGCGGCACGCCGACGAGGTCGACCCCGATCCAGATGAGCCAGAACTCGTTCCACCCGCGCGCCATCGCATAGGTCGCGAGGAGCGAGCCCATGAAGATCCAGGCGTCCGCGACGTGGTACCAGCGCGGGGCGGGCCAGCCGGCGCCGAGCATCGTGAAGACCTGCTGGGCGACGGCGATGCCGAGCACCATGGTGAGGGCCAGCCCGGCCCGCTCCCCCCAGGTCGCCCACCGCGGGGTGATCGCGTGGGCGTCCCCGCTGTGGTCGGCGAGCTTGACCTGGCGCCAGCGCCACCAGCCGTAGAGCGAGGTGATGATGAAGAAGATCTGCCGGGCCGACTGGCCGAAGAGCGGCGCCTTGTCGTCGACGCCCAGCGTGATGCCGATGTAGACGAAGAAGAGGATGACATTGCCGACGATGCCGATGGGCCAGGCCCAGACCTTGCGGAGCATCCCGCCGACCGCCGAGGCCAGCCCGAAGCCGATCCCGATGACCTCCATGAGGGAGAGCCGGTAGCCGGCGATGTCGACCCCGGCCGAGTAGATCCATTCGATGATGGACATGCGTGATCCGATCCGCGCGTGCCGCTCTCGTCCGGACTGTCACCGTCGGCCCCGGGGTTCTTGACCGGAGTTCACCGCCTGCCTCAGCAGTCGGGTCGCGGGCTCTCACCGCCGGTGCGGAGTTTCACCGCGTCACGTGGCACGTGCACGGCCATTGTCCGAAGGGAGGTCCCGCTCGGCAATTCGGTGGTCCCGTGATCCGGGCCACGAGCCCGACTCAGTGCCGGTGGCCCCGGGCCAGCTCGCGCAGCTCGTCCACGGCCGCCGCGGCTGACTCGGCCCCGTAGACGGCCGACCCGGCGACGAAGACGTCGGCGCCCGCCTCGGCGCACTGCTCGATGGTCCTGGCGGAGACGCCGCCGTCGACCTGGACCCAGATGTCTCCGCCATGCCGCTTCACGGCCTCGCGCACCTGCTGGACCTTGGGCATCTGGTCGGCCATGAAGGACTGCCCGCCGAAGCCGGGCTCGACCGTCATGACGAGCACCATGTCGAGCTCGGGCAGCAGCTCCTCGTAGGGCGCGAAGGGGGTCCCCGGCTTGATCGCCATCGACGCCCGGGCGCCCTGGGCCCGGATGTCGCGCGCGAGGGTCACCGGGTCGGAAGCGGCCTCGATGTGGAAGGTGACGCTCTGGGCGCCCGCCTCGGCGTAGGGCGGTGCCCAGCGGTCGGGGTCCTCGATCATCAGGTGGCAGTCGATCGGGATCGGGCTGACCTTGAGCAGGGACTCGACGATCGGGAGGCCGAGCGTGAGGTTGGGCACGAAGTGCGCGTCCATGACGTCGACGTGCACCCAGTCGGCGTTGGCGATCGCGCGAAGCTCGGACTCGAGGTTGGCGAAGTCGGCGGAGAGGATGCTCGGGGAGATCTGCACGGGAGTCCTTGCGGGAGAGGCGGGTTCGGGTCGACGGGCGATCAGGCGGTGTGGATCGACAGGATGTTGCCGACGGTGTCCTCGACCTGGAAGTGCAGACCGATGGCGTCCTTGGTCAGCTCCTCGCGGAAGACGAGGCCCCCGAGCTCCTTGAGCCGGCGGTACTCCGTCTCGGCATCGGGCACGCCGAGCATGAGCGCGGTCAGCCCCTCGCGCAGCTGGTGCTCGCAGTAGCGCCGGGTGAGCTCGTCGGGGATCGGCTCGAGGTTGATCTGGCAGCCCTGCTCCCAGCCGGTGCTCGGCCCGAGGATGTAGAGCTCCTTGTCGGGCACGACGAGCACGTCGCGGAAGCCGAGCACCTCGGTGTAGAAGTCGTAGGCGCGGTGGGTGTCGGTGACGTGCAGCCCGGTGACGATGACGCGCATCGGTTCAGCCCTTCTTCCGCAGGAGTGCGAGGAACATGCCGTCGGTGCCGTGCAGGTGCGGCCACAGCTGGGCGTGCGGCCCCTCACCGAGCCCGGTCAGCTCGTCGACGGCGGCGCCCGCGAGCAGCTCCCGGGCGTCGATCGCCTCGACGTCGTCGCGCTTCTTGAGCACGTCGCGCACGACGAAGGTCGTCTCCGACAGGTGCGGGCTGCACGTGGCGTAGGCGATGACCCCACCGGGGCGGGTCGCGTCGATGGCCGAGGCGAGCAGCTCGCGCTGCAGCGGACCGAGGCCGACGAGGTCGCCGGGCTGACGGCGCCAGCGGGCCTCGGGCCGGCGGCGCAGCGCCCCCAGCCCGGTGCACGGTGCGTCGACGAGGACCCGGTCGTAGGCCTCGGGCTCCTCCTGCCCCGCCTCGCGACCATCGCCGGTGCGCACGACGATCTCGCGGCCGGCCTCACCGGCCGCGGTGAGCGCGGGGCGCAGGCTCTGCCGGACGAGATCGGTGCGGTGCTCGCTCACCTCGTTGGCCACGAGGTCGGCGTCCTGCTGCAGCGCGAGGGCGGCGAGGAGGCCCGCCTTGCCTCCGGGGCCGGCGCACAGGTCGAGCCACCGCTCGGGCGCACCGTCGCTGCGGGGGGTGACCGGCGCGGCGGCGAGCGCGAGGGCGAGCAGCTGGCTCCCTTCGTCCTGGACGGCGGCGCGGCTGTCGCGGACGGCCTCGAGGTCTCCAGGGGCACCGGACTCGAGCTCCACGGCGAAGGGGGACCACCGCCCGGGCTGCGCACCGGCGGCGAGCAGCTCGTCGACCGTGGCGAGCCCGGGGCGGGCGACGAGGGTGACGTCGGCGGGCACGTTGTGGGCGGCCAGCAGGTCCTCGAGCACCGTGTCCGCGGACTCCGCGGTCGCCACCCCGTGACCGATGAGGGCCTGCCGCAGCGCCTTGACGACCCACACGGGGTGGGACTGCGCGACGGAGAGGCGCTCGACGACGGGCTCGGTGGGCACGACCGCCTCGAGCCACTCCTCGCGCGAGCGCTCTCCGATGCGGCGCATCACGGCGTTGACGAGACCGGCAGCGCCCTGCCCCGCGACGGAGCGGGCGAGCGCGACGGACTGGTCGGCGGCGGCGTGCTCGGGCACTCTCATGCCGAGCACCTGGTGGACGCCCATGCGCAGCACGTCGAGGACTCCCCCGTCGAGCTTCGAGACCGGGCGCTGGGCGGCCTCGGCGATGATCGCGTCGTAGAGGCCCTGCATCCGCAGGGTCCCGTAGGTCAGCTCGGTGGCGAAGCCGGCGTCCCGGCCGCTGAGCCGCGCCCGGCGCAGCGCCTTGGGCAGCTCGAGGTTGGCGTAGGCGCCCTCGTGCGAGACCGCCCGCAGCACCCGCAGTGCGGTGCTGCGCGGCAGGTCGCCCTGACGGGAGCGGGCCGAGGGTGCCGTGCGTGACTTCTGGCGTGGACCACGGTGACCGCCCCGGGACCCGCCCGCACCGCCGCCGCCCTGACGTCGCTGGTCGCTCATGCCGTCTCCTCCCCGAGCCGCTCGTCGGCGTCGATGCGCACGCCTCGGGCCCAGTCGGCGGCCGGCATGGGCTTCTTGCCGAGGGGGGTGACCTCGCCCAGGCGCACGGCGCGGTCCGCCGTGCCGACGAGCACCTCCCGCTTGCGGGCGTCGACGACGCCGGCGGGCAGCTGCTCGTGGGTGATCGCCACGGGCCCGACCTTGAGCCGCTCGCCGCGGAAGGTCGTCCAGGCACCCGGTGCCGGCGTGCACCCGCGCACGAGCCGGTCGACGGCCAGGGCCGGGTGGGTGAAGTCGATCCGGGCGTCGTCGACGGTGAGCTTCGCGGCGTGGCTGACACCCTCGCCCGGCTGGGGCTGCGGCTCGAGGGCGCCCGAAGCGATGCCGTCCATCGTCGCGGCGAGCAGCGGCGCGCCGGCGTCGGCGAGCCGGTCGAGCAGCGTCCCGGAGGTGTCATCGGGTCGGATCCGCTCGGTCACCGTCCCGAAGACGGGCCCGGTGTCGAGCCCGGTCTCGATGAGGAAGGTGCTCGCGCCGGTGATCTCGTCGCCGGCGATGAGCGCCCGCTGCGCGGGTGCCGCGCCGCGCCAGGCGGGCAGCAGCGAGAAGTGCAGGTTGACCCAGCCGTGGGTCGGGATGTCGAGGACCTCGGCGGGCAGCAGGGCGCCGTAGGCGACGACCGGACAGCAGTCGGGCGCGAGCTCGGTGAGCCGGGCGACGAAGTCCTCGTCCGTCGGCCGCGTCGGCGTGAGCACCTCGAGCCCGGCCTCCAGGGCGGCGGCCTTGACCGGCGAGGGCTCGAGCCGACGGCCGCGCCCGACCCGGGCATCGGGTCGGGTGACGACGGCGACGACCTCGTGGTCGGAGTCGAGCAGGGCACGAAGGGAGGGGACGGCGACCTCGGGGGTCCCGGCAAAGATCAGTCGCACCCGGCGCAGTCTAGATGCCCCGCGGGCACCGCCGGTGCCCCCAGGTCACCCGACGGTGAGGTGCCCGACCTTGACCGAGGTGAGGTCCGCGGCCTTGCGGGCGCTCTCCCCTGCCCGCACGTCCTTGAGCGCGGCGGCGACGAGCGGCCCGTCGCCGAAGGGAGCCGTGACGACGAGTCGGCGCTTGTCCTGCGAGCCCGTGACGGGCAGCGGTCCGAGCAGCTGGGCGTCGGGCGCGGCTGCCCGCACCGCGTGCTCGATCGGCTCGACGCGCCTGCGGTCGGCGACCACCTCGGCGGTCCACGTCGTGGGCGGCAGTGACAGCTCGGCCCGCTCGGCGAGCTCGCGCGCCGCAAACCACTGGGGGTCCCAGCGCACGAGCGCCTCGACCGCGGGAATCGTCACGTGCGAGGGCGCTCCGCAGAGGACGACCACTCCCCCGTCGCTCCACGGTCTGGCCAGCCCCGCCGCCAGGACCCAGCGCCGCACCGCCTCCTCGGCCGCCCGCAGGTCCGGCCGGTCCAGGCTCGCCCACGCGTCGAGCAGCAGCACGGCGGCGTAGCCACCCTCGGCGACCGGCTCGGCCCCCGGGGTCGAGACGACGATGGCCGGCTGGCTCCCGACCTCCTCGTGGACCTCGCCTGCCCCGGAGGTGATGACGCGCGTGCCCGGGAAGGAGCGCCCGATCTCCTCGGCCGTGCGCCGCGCACCGATGATCCCGGCGCGCAGCCGGGTGCCGTCGCAGTGCGGGCACTCGAAGCCGCGCGGGCTCTTGCCGCACCAGCCGCAGCGGGGCGCCTGGTCGGGCGCCGGCAGGGCGAGCGGCCCCCGGCACTCAGGGCACCGGGCCGGCGCCCGGCAGGTGGCGCAGGACATCGCGGGCAGGTAGCCCCGCCGCGGCACCTGCAGCAGGACCGGCCCCTGCTGCAGCGCCGCCGACGCGGCCCGGTGAGCAGAGGAGGGGATGTGGGCACGGGCGCCGGGCCCGTCGCGCTCCTCGTCGACCCCCTCACCGGCCACGAGGACGCGTGGCGCCTCGCGTCGGGAGGTCGAGCCGCCGACGAGATGGACCCGACCGGCGTCGACGAGCGCGGCGACGTCTGTCGACATGGCCAGGCCGCCGACGAGCAGGGCGCTGTCCTCGACGTCGGCCCGCGTCATCAGGACCTCTCGCACGTGGGCGTAGGGCGCGCGGGGCTCCTCGTGGAGGTCGTCGCCGTCGTCCCACCAGGCGACGAGCCCGAGATTGCGCACGGGCGCGTAGGCCGCGGCGCGCGTGCCGACGACGACCCGGACGTGGCCGCGCAGCACCTTGAGCCACGCGGTGTAGCGGGCCTGCGGCCCCTGGTCGGCCGTCAGCCGCACGTGCTGGTCCCGGCCGAGCACCTCGGTCAGGGCGGCGTCGACACGCGCCACGTCGCGCTGGTCGGGCACGACGACGACGCTGCCCCGGCCCGAGAGCAGCGCGGCCCGCGCCGCCTCGGCGAGGGCGCGCGGCCAGTCGCTCGCGGCCGGGCGCGAGGGCCCGGCCAGCCAGGCTGCGCGGGGCGACTCCCCTGCCGCGACCCGGGACCACCACGCGGCACCGGCTCGGTAGCCGGCCCACACCTCGGGCGCTGGTACAGGCGAAGGGGGGTCCTCCCCTTCGACCTGCTGGTCCGCGGCCGGCTCGTCGGACTCGCCGTCGGCCAGCGCCGGCGGCTCGACGGGCAGTGCCTTCTCCGCCCGGGCGTGCCGCGGCGGGATCGCCAGCCGCAGCACGTCCATCACGGTGCCGGCCTGGTGCCGGGAGACCCGGCGCGCCAGCTCGAGGACCTGCGGCGTGAGCACCTGCTCCGACGAGACGACGGTGCGGATCGGCGCCAGTCGCCCGGTGTGCTCGGCGACGTCGCTGCGCTCGACGACGTAGCCGGCGAGGTCACGCCCCGCGAAGCGGGCCTTGACCCGCACGCCCGGCTGGGCGGCCTCGTCGAGCTCCTCGGGCACGAGGTACTCGAAGGGCCGGTCGAGATGGACCAGCCCCGAGTCGACGAGGACCTGGGCGACGCGCACGGGGACAAACGTAACCGGGTGGGGTGTCAGCGACGCCCCACCCGGTCAGCGAGCGTGGGTCAGCGGACCGCGGCCTGCAGGGCCTCGACCTTGGTCGTCTGCTCCCACGGGAAGGGATTGTCGTAGCCGGCGGCCTCGGTGCGGCCGAAGTGGCCGTAGGCCGCCGTCGGGGCGTAGATCGGGCGGAGCAGGTCGAGCTCCTCGACGATCGCCAGCGGGCGCAGGTCGAAGACGGAGCTGACCGCGGCCTGGATCTTGTTGACCGGGACCTGCTCGGTCCCGAAGGTCTCGATGTAGAGGCCGACCGGCTGCGCCGCGCCGATCGCGTAGGCGACCTGGACCTCGCAGCGACCGGCGAGCCCGGCCGCGACGACGTTCTTGGCGACCCAACGCATGGCGTAGGCGGCCGAGCGGTCGACCTTCGACGGGTCCTTGCCGGAGAAGGCGCCGCCACCGTGACGGGCCATGCCGCCGTAGGTGTCGACGATGATCTTGCGGCCGGTCAGGCCGGCGTCGCCCATGGGCCCGCCGATGACGAACTTGCCGGTGGGGTTGATCAGCGTGCGGTAGTCGGAGGTGTCGAGCTCGACACCGGAGTCCTTGAGCGCGGTCATGACCGGCTCGAAGACGTGCGCCTTGATGTCGGCTGGGAGCTGGCGCTCGTGGTCGATCTCGGCGGAGTGCTGCGTCGACAGCACGACGGTGTCGAGGCGCACGGCCCGGTCACCGTCGTAGTCGATGGTCACCTGGGTCTTGCCGTCCGGGCGCAGGTACTCCAGCTCGCCCGACTTGCGCACCTCGGTGAGGCGCTGGGAGAGCCGGTGCGCCAGGAAGATCGGCAGCGGCATGAGCTCGGGCGTGTCCTCGCAGGCGTAGCCGAACATCAGACCCTGGTCGCCGGCCCCCTGCTTGTCCTTGGGGTCGATGCCCCCGGTCCGGTTTTCGTAGGCGGTGTCGACGCCCTGCGCGATGTCGGGGCTCTGCGCGCCGATCGACACCGAGACGCCGCACGAGCGGCCGTCGAAGCCCTTGTCGGACGAGTCGTAGCCGACGCCCTCGGCGATGACCTTGCGCACCAGCTGCGGGATCTCGACGTAGGACTCGGTCGAGACCTCACCGGCGATGTGCACCAGCCCGGTCGTGACCATCGTCTCGACGGCCACCCGACTGCGGGGGTCCTGCTCGAGCATCGCGTCGAGGATCGAGTCGGAGATCTGGTCGCAGATCTTGTCGGGGTGACCCTCGGTCACCGACTCCGAGGTGAAGAGACGTCCGGACACGCAAGACTCCCAAGGTCGTGGGTGGACGGCCGTCGTGACCGCCCGGTACGGGCCGGGCCAGTCTAAGCACCCGGGGTCAGCGGATGAGCGCCGATCCCCCGACGACGTCCCAGATGCCGTGCGAGACGACCGACTTGCTCGCCGGTCCGATGTCGACGACGTCGTCGCTGCCCCGGGTCAGCACGTGCACGCTCGTCTCGTCGGCGCCGAAGGTCTTGTCGGTGCCGACCTCGTTGACGACGAGCAGGTCGCAGCCCTTGCGCGCGAGCTTGGCCCGCCCGAGGTCGAGCACGGAGCCGGTCGCGTCGCCGGTCTCGGCGGCGAAGCCGACGATGACCGGGGCGCTCGCCGCACCGCGGTCGGCGACGAGCCCGGCGAGGATGTCGGGGTTGCGCACGAGCCGGATCGTCGGGGCCGCGTCGGGGTCGGCCGGGTCGTGCGTCTTCTTGATCTTGCTCTCGGTGTACTCCGCCGGCCGGAAGTCGGCCACCGCCGCCACCATGACGACGACGTCGTGCTCGCCCGCGCGGCCGGAGATCTCGGCCTGCAGCTCCAGTGCCGTCTGGACCGGCACGACGGTGATGCCCTCGGGAACCGGCAGGGCGAGGTTGGCCGCGACGAGCGTCACCTGCGCCCCTCGGGCGGCCGCGGCCTCGGCCAGGGCCAGACCCTGCTTGCCTGAGGACCTGTTGCCCAGGTAGCGCACCGGGTCGAGCGGCTCACGGGTGCCGCCGGTGCTGACGAGCACCCGACGCCCCTCGAGGTCACGCACGTGGCCGGGCTGCGTGCCGCCTGCTCCCCCGGCGTCGCCAGCGACCACGGCCATCGCGGCCGCGTGGATCGCCTCGGGCTCGGGCAGGCGGCCCGGGCCGGTATCGGCTCCGGTCAGCCGGCCGGAGTCGGGCTCGACGACGGTGACCCCGCGCTCGCGCAGGGTCGCGACGTTGGCGCGGGTCGCGGCGTGCTCCCACATCTCGGTGTGCATGGCCGGGGCGAGCACCACGGGGCAGCGCGCGGTGAGCAGCACATTGGTCAGCAGGTCACCGGCGAGCCCGTGCGCGGCCTTGGCGAGGAGGTCGGCCGTCGTCGGGGCGACGACGACGAGGTCGGCCTCCTGGCCGATGCGCACGTGCGGGACGTCGGTGATGTTGCTCCAGACGTCGGTCTGGACGGGTCGACCCGACAGGGCCTCCCAAGTCGGTGCCCCGACGAAGCGCAGCGCCGCGTCGGTCGGCACGACCGTCACCTCGTGACCGCCCTCGGTGAACAGGCGCAGCAGCAGGGCTGCCTTGTAGGCGGCGATGCCGCCACCGACACCGAGGACGATACGCACGAAGGGGGTCCGCTCAGGCCTCGTCGACCGGCGCCTCGGCGACCGGTGCGGCGGGCGCGGTGCCCTCCTCGGGGGTGGCCTCCTTGGTGAGCAGGCCCTCGTTGATCTCGCGCAGCGCGATCGACAGGGGCTTGTCGTGGACCTGTGCGTCGACGAGGGGGCCGATGTACTCGAGCAGCCCCTCCTGGAGCTGGGAGTAGTAGGCGTTGATCTGACGGGCGCGCTTGGCGCCGTAGATGACGAGGGCGTACTTGGAGTCAGCCTTGGTCAGGAGGTCGTCGATCGGCGGGTTGGTGATGCCGATGGGGTTGGCCTGGGTGCCGGACACGTCGAGGTGGTCCTTGTCGTCGGGGTCAGTGGGATCCCATCAATGATACGAGTTCCTCCGCCGCACGACGAATGTCGTCGTTGACGATCACGTGATCGAACTCGCCCTGGGCCGCCAGCTCGACCTTGGCGGTCTCCAGTCGGACGGCACGCTCGTCCGCCGTCTCGGTGCCGCGGCCCTCGAGCCGGCCGACGAGCTCCTCCCACGACGGGGGCGCGAGGAAGACGAATCGGGCGTCCGGCATGGAGGCCCGGACCTGGCGAGCGCCCTGCAGGTCGATCTCGAGCAGCGGCAGCCTCCCGGCCGCGAGCGCGTCCTCGACGGGCCCACGCGGGGTGCCGTAGGAGGCGCGCCCGTGCACGACGGCCCACTCGAGCATCGCGCCGCGGGTGACCAACTCGGCGAACTCGTCGCCGGACATGAAGCAGTAGTGGACGCCGTCGATCTCACCCGGCCGCGGCGGACGGGTCGTCGCCGACACCGAGAGCCACACCTCGGGGTGGTGCTCGCGGACCCAGGCGGCCACCGTCCCCTTGCCGACGGCTGTCGGTCCGGCGAGGACGGTCAGGCGGGGGCTGCTCATGTGAACCTCTCGATGAGTGCGGCACGCTGGTGCGGGCCCAGCCCGCGCAGCCGTCGGGAGTCGGCGATGTCGAGCTCGGCCATGACCCGGCGGGCCCGGGCGGGCCCGATGCCGGGCAGGGACTCGAGCACCGTGACCACCCGCATCCGGGCGATCACCTGGTCGGTGTCGGCGGTTCGGAGCGCCTCGGCGAGAGTCGTGCGGCCGTGCTTGAGCCGATCCCGCAGGAGCGAACGCTCCCGGCGGGCCTGCGCGGCCTGCTCCAGGGCCCGGGCGCGCTGCTGCGCGCTGAGGGTCGGGACGGGCACGGCTCCTCCAGGTCGACCGGGGACGGGTCCGGTCACCTTCTCACGCGGCGGTGATGGCGGCCACCTCGGTCGCGACCTCCCGGGCACGAGCACGAAGGGAGGTCACGTCCGGCCCCGCACGGAGCACGTCGCGGCTGCTGCTGGCGAGCACCTGCGGCAGTGCCCCGGAGAAGACCGAGCGCACGTCGGCGGCGGTCGCCCCCTGGGCGCCCAGTCCCGGGGCGAGGATCGGTCCGGCCATGCCCGGCAGGTCGACACCGAGGTCGCGCACCGCCGAGCCGACGGTGGCACCGACGACGAGTCCGACGCTGCCGAGCTCTCCGCGCCCGCGGGCCTCGGCGTTGTCCGCGGCTGCGTCGTCGGCGACCGCACCGGCGACGGAGCGCCCGTCGGCGAGGCGGGCGTGCTGGACGCTCGCGCCCTCGGGGTTGGAGGTGAGCGCGAGGACGAAGACACCGCGGCCGGTCGCGTGCGCCAGGTCGATGGCCGGGCGCAGGGACCCGTAGCCGAGATAGGGGCTCAGGGTGATCGCATCGGCCGCTGCCGGGGCGTCCTTGCTGAGGAAGGCCTCGCCGTAGGCGTCGACGGTCGTGCCGATGTCGCCGCGCTTGACGTCGAGGACGGTGAGGGTGCCGGCGGCACGCAGCTCGGTGAGGGCCCGCTCGAGGAGGGCCACCCCCTTCGCCCCGAAGACCTCGAAGAAGGCCGACTGGGGCTTGACCGCGGCCACCGACCCGCCGAAGGCCTCGACGCAGGTCATCGTGAAGCGCTCCACCCCGGCGAGGTCGTAGGTCAGGCCCCACGACTCGACGAGCCCGCGATGCGGGTCGATCCCGGCGCAGAGCGGCCCGTGCTCGGCCATCGCGGCCTGCAGTCGCTCCCCAAATGTTCCTTGGGGTGCGACGGAGGAGCCTCGACGGGTGCTGCTCATGGCATGAACCTCTCGTGGGCGATGCCGACGACGTCGGCCAGTCGGTCGAATCCCCGCTCGGCCACGAGCTGCTCGAGCTCACGGCCGACCCGCTCGGGTGCCGTGGGGTCGTTGAAGGCGGCGGTGCCCACCTGGATCGCGCTCGCGCCGGCGGCGACGAGCTCGAGGGCGTCGCGCCCGCTGCGCACTCCCCCGACGCCGACGATGGGCGCGGTCTTGATCCGCCCGGCGCGCATCGCACCGGCGACCTGCCACACCGCGCGCACGGCCATCGGGCGGATCGCCGGGCCGGAGAGCCCTCCGGTCGCGGCGATGAGGTGCGGCCGCAACCGGTCGACGTCGATGGCCACCCCGAGGGTGGTGTTGATCATCGTCAGGCCGTGGGCGCCGGCCTTGAGGACCGTGTCGGCGATCTCGACGATGTCGGTGACGTCGGGGCTGAGCTTCGCGAGCATCGGCAGGCCACGCGGGACCTCCTCGCGCACGAGGGTCATGACCTTGTGGGAGCTCGCCGGGTCGCAGGCGAAGACGAGGCCGCGGTTGGCGACGTTGGGGCACGAGATGTTGACCTCGATGGCGGCCACCGCGCTCGCGTAGCGGCTGCGCACGACGGCGCGGGCGACGCCCGCGAACTCCGAGGCGGTGTTGCCGGCGATCGAGACGACGACGCGGGCACCGATCGAGTGCAGCCAGGCGAGGTCCTCGTCGACGAAGGCCTGCACCCCCGGACCCTGCAGACCGATCGAGTTGAGCATCCCGGAGGGCGTCTCGGCCATGCGGGGCGTGCCGCGCCCGGAGACCGGCTGGGCCTTGACCGACTTGGTGACGAAGGCACCCAGCTGGGCGACGTCGATGAAGCGGTGCATCTCCCGGCCGTTGGCCGCGCACCCGCTGGCCGTCATCATCGGGTTGGGCAGGCGGACCCCGGCGAGGTCGACGGACATGTCCACGGTCGAAGGGGGTGTCGCTCCGGTGGTCATCGGACCTCCTTGGGAGCGCCGACGGCGTCGGCAGGAACACGGCACAGGCCGTCCTCGAAGGCATCCCAGCGCACGCGGTCACCGCGGAAGACCGGGCCCTCGAGGCAGCTGCGGACCATCTTGGTCGTGCCCTGGGCGTCGCTCACCGGCATGACGCAGGTCATGCAGATGCCGACACCGCAGGCCATGGCCTCCTCGACCGCCACCTGGGCGACGATGCCGTGCTCGGCGGCGATCCCGCTCATCGAGCGGAGCATGCCCATGGGGCCGCAGCCGTAGAGCACCCCGGCGCCGGTGCGCGCGATGAGGTCGGGCAGCACGTCGGAGACCCAGCCCTGGGTGCCGGCCGACCCGTCGTCGGTCGTCACGGTGACGCCGTCGGCGACCCGCCGGGCCTCGACGACCCCGAAGAGCCGGTCGGCGGACGCGGCGCCGAGGACGATCTCGACCGGGCAGCCACGCTCGCGCAGCTGCTCGGCGAGCCAGAAGAGCGGCGCCGACCCGTAGCCACCGCCGACGAGGATGCACGGCACCGGCTGGGAGGGCAGCGGGAAGCCCCGGCCCAGCGGGCCGACGACGCTCACGCTCTCCCCCGGCTCGAGGGCGGTGAGCACCTGCGTGCCCGGCCCGTGGGCGGCGACGACGATCTCGGTCGTGCCCCCGTAGGTGCCGGCCGGGCGCACCCGGTGGATCGAGAAGGAGCGCCGCAGCAGCATCGAGCTCGTGCCGTCACCGACGGCCAGGGCGACGAACTGACCCGGTCGCGCCAGCTCGGCGAGGCCGGGCGTGACGAGCGTCAGGTGCCGGTAGGCCCCGACGGCGACATTGCCCAGGACCTCGGCGTCGATCTGGACCACGCCCGCACCCTCGCGGGCCGCGACGGTGCGGGCGGTCACCGCCCGACCCCGTAGAGGTCGAGGTCGCGGGCGTGCTCCTGCAGCGGCTTGACCCGCAGCTCGCCGTGCATGCGGGCCTCGATGGCCTGGACCGCGGCGGTCAGCTGCTGCACGGTCGTGACGATCGGCTTGTCCATCGCCGTCGTCGCCGCGCGGATCGCATAGCCGTCGGCCCGGGCGTGCTGCCCCGACGGGGTGTTGAAGACGATGTCGACCTCGCCGGCGAGGATCCGGTCGACGACGCTGGCCTCCCCTTCGCCGCGCTCGGAGTGCTTGACGACGACCTCGCACTCGACGGCATTGCGACGCAGCACGTCGGCGGTGCCCTCGGTCGCGAGGATCGTGAAGCCGAGGTCGGCCAGGCGCTTGATCGGGAAGATCATCGCCCGCTTGTCCCGGTTGGCGACGGAGACGAAGACGTTGCCGCTCGTCGGCAGACCCGAGGCGAGCGACCCGAGCTGGCTCTTGGCGAAGGCGGCGCCGAAGTCGGCGTCGATGCCCATGACCTCGCCGGTGGAGCGCATCTCGGGCCCGAGGAGGGAGTCGACGACGTCGCCTTCCTTGGTACGGAAGCGCTTGAAGGGCAGGACGGCCTCCTTGACCGACATCGGCGCGTGCGCCGGCATCGAGCCGCCGTCCGCGTCGCGCGGCAGCATGCCCTCGTCCTTGAGCTCGGCGATGGTGGCGCCGAGCATGACGCGGGCCGCGGCCTTGGCCAGCGGGACACCGGTGGCCTTGGCGACGAAGGGGACGGTCCTCGACGCCCGCGGGTTGGCCTCGAGGACGTAGAGCACGTCCTGCGCCAGGGCGAACTGGACGTTCATCAGGCCGCGCACCCCGATGCCCTCGGCGAGGGCGAGCGTGGCCTCGCGCACCCGCTGCAGCTCGGAGGTGCCGAGCGTCGCCGGCGGGAGGGTGCAGCTGGAGTCACCGGAGTGGATGCCGGCCTCCTCGATGTGCTCCATGATCCCGCCGAGGTACATCTCGGTGCCGTCGTAGAGCGCGTCGACGTCGATCTCGATCGCGTCGTCGAGGAAGCGGTCGACGAGGATCGGGTGCTCGGGGCTGGCGATGGCCGCCCGGGTGACGTACTCGGAGAGGGTCTGGTCGTCGTAGACGATCTCCATGCCGCGCCCACCGAGGACGTAGGAGGGACGCACGAGGACCGGGTACCCGATCTCGCGGGCGATCTCGACGGCCTCCTCGGCGCTGAAGGCGGTGCCGTGCTTGGGCGCGTTGAGACCGGCCTCGTGGAGCACCCGCCCGAAGTGGCCGCGGTCCTCGGCAAGGTCGATCGCCTCGGGCGAGGTGCCGACGATCGGCACACCCTCGGCCTTGAGCCGGTCGGCCAGGCCGAGCGGCGTCTGACCACCGAGCTGGACGATGACACCGGCGACCGGACCGGCCTGGGTCTCGGCGTGGATGACCTCGAGCGCGTCCTCGAGGGTCAGCGGCTCGAAGTACAGGCGGCTGCTCGTGTCGTAGTCGGTCGAGACCGTCTCGGGGTTGCAGTTGACCATGACCGTGTCGTAGCCGGCGTCGCGCAGGGCGAAGCTCGCGTGGACGCAGGAGTAGTCGAACTCGACGCCCTGACCGATCCGGTTGGGACCGGAGCCGAGGATGATGACGGCCGGGCGCTCGCGCGGCTCGACCTCGGTCTCCTCGTCGTAGGAGCTGTAGTGGTAGGGCGTGCGGGCAGCGAACTCCGCGGCGCAGGTGTCGACGGTCTTGAAGACCGGGCGCACCCCGAGGGCGTGCCGCACGCCGCGCACGACGGCCTCGTCCATCCGGCGCAGCCGGGCGATCTGCGCGTCGGAGAAGCCGTGCCGCTTGGCCAGGCGCAGCACCTCGGGGTTGAGCTCGTCGGCGTCGTGGACCTGCTGGGCCACGTCGTTGATCAGCTCCATCTGGTCGAGGTACCAGGGGTCGATCTTCGTGGCCTCGAAGACCTCCTCGACCGACAGTCCGGCGCGCATCGCCTGCTGGACCTGGACGATCCGCCCGTCGGTCGGGGTCTTCGCCGCCTCGAGGAGCTCGCGTCCCTGCTCCAGGGTCGGCTGGTCGCCGTCCCAGTGGAAGGCCGCGCCGCTGCGCTCGGCAGAGCGCAGGGCCTTCTGCAGCGCCTCGGTGAAGTTGCGGCCGATGGCCATCGCCTCGCCGACGGACTTCATCGTCGTCGTGAGGGTCGGGTCGGCGGCGGGGAACTTCTCGAAGGCGAAGCGCGGCACCTTGACGACGACGTAGTCGAGGGTCGGCTCGAAGGCCGCCGGGGTCTCCTCGGTGATGTCGTTGGGGACCTCGTCGAGGGTGTAGCCGATGGCCATCTTGGCGGCGATCTTGGCGATTGGGAAGCCGGTGGCCTTGGACGCCAGCGCGGACGAGCGCGAGACGCGGGGGTTCATCTCGATGACGATCATCCGGCCGTCGTCGGGGTTGATCGCGAACTGGATGTTGCAGCCACCGGTCTCGACCCCGACCTCGCGGATGACCGCGATGCCGACGTCGCGCATGCGCTGGTACTCGCGGTCGGTGAGCGTCAGCGCGGGCGCGACGGTGATCGAGTCACCGGTGTGCACGCCGACCGGGTCGAAGTTCTCGATCGAGCAGACGACCACGACGTTGTCCGCCGTGTCGCGCATGACCTCGAGCTCGTACTCCTTCCAGCCGAGGATCGACTCCTCGAGGAGCACCTCGGTCGTCGGGCTGTACTGCAGGCCCGCGCCGGCGATGCGGCGCAGGTCGGCCTCGTCGTAGGCGAAGCCGGAGCCCAGGCCGCCCATGGTGAAGGAGGGCCGCACGACGACCGGGTAGCTCAGCTCGTCGGCGGCGGCAAGGCACTCGTCCATCGTGTGGCAGATGACCGAGCGGGCCGACTCGGCGCCGCAGCGCTCGACGACGCCCTTGAAGCGCTCGCGGTCCTCGCCGAGCTCGATCGCCTCGACGCTGGCCCCGATGAGCGGGCAGCCGTAGCGCTCGAGCACCCCGGCCTCGTGGAGCGAGATCGCGGTGTTGAGGGCCGTCTGACCACCGAGTGTCGCGAGGACGGCGTCGGGACGCTCGCGCTCGATGATCTTCTCGACGACCTCGGGGGTGATCGGCTCGATGTAGGTCGCGTCGGCGAACTCCGGGTCGGTCATGATCGTCGCCGGGTTGGAGTTGACGAGGATGACCCGGATGCCCTCCTCGCGCAGGACGCGGCACGCCTGGGTGCCGGAGTAGTCGAACTCGCAGGCCTGCCCGATGACGATCGGCCCGGAGCCGATGACGAGGACGCTGGAGATGTCGTCGCGCTTGGGCATCAGGCCTGCGCCTCCTTGGTGCCGGCGCTCGCCAGCAGGTCGGTGAATCGGTCGAAGAGGTAGGCGGCGTCGTGCGGGCCGGCCGCGGCCTCGGGGTGGTACTGGACGGAGAAGCCGAGCAGCCGGCCGTCGTCGGCGTGCAGCTCCAGTCCCTCGACGACGTCGTCGTTGAGGCACACGTGGCTCACGGTGGCCGTGCCGAAGGGGGTCTGCGTCGCCTCGTCGAGCGGGGCGTCGACGGCGAAGCCGTGGTTGTGCGCGGTCACCTCGACCTTGTCGGTCGTGCGGTCGAAGACCGGCTGGTTGATGCCGCGGTGGCCGTACTTGAGCTTGTAGGTGCCGAAGCCCAACGCCCGGCCGAAGAGCTGGTTGCCGAAGCAGATGCCGAAGTAGGGCAGCCCGTCGCGCAGCGCCTCCTGGAGCAGCGCGACCTGGTCGCCCGCTGTCGCTGGGTCGCCCGGGCCGTTGCTGAAGAAGAGACCATCGGGCGAGACGGCGCGCACGTCGTCGATCGTCGCGGTCGCCGGCAGGACGTGGACCTCGATCCCGCGCTCGGCGAGGCGGGTCGGGGTCATCGTCTTGATGCCCAGGTCGAGGGCCGCGACGGTGAAGCGCTTGTCCCCCTTCGCCGCGACGACGTAGGGCTCGCTCGTGCTCACCTGGGCGGCCAGCGCGGAGCCGGCCATCTCGGGGGCGGCCTGCACCCGCTGGAGCATCGCGGTCTCGTCGGTGACGGCGTCGCCGGAGAAGATGCCCACGCGCATCGCGCCCCGCTCACGCAGGTGCCGGGTGAGGGCCCGAGTGTCGACCCCGGCGATGCCGACGACGCCCTGGGCGCGCAGCTCGTCCTCGAGGGTGCGCTGCGAGCGCCAGTTGCTCGGCCGCAGCGCTGGGTCGCGCACGACATAGCCGGCGACGTGGATCCGCGAGGACTCGTCGTCCTCGTCGTTCCAGCCGGTGTTGCCGACGTGCGGCGCGGTCATGACGACGACCTGACCGCGGTAGCTCGGGTCGGTGAGAGTCTCCTGGTAGCCGGTCATGCCGGTGTTGAAGACGGCCTCGCCGACCGTCTCACCGACGGCACCGTAGGCGGTGCCGGCGAAGGTGCGTCCGTCCTCGAGGACGAGGACGGCCGGTGCGGGGGCGCCGGTGCTGCTGTGCGTGCTCAATTGCGGACCTCTCCGTCGGCGGCCGTGACGCGGCCGCGCAGGATCGTCGTGCGGACACGCCCGGTGAGGGTGTGCCCGGCGAAGGGGGTGTTGCGGGACAGGGAGTGCGACGTGGCCGGGTCGACGGTGATCCGGTCGGTCGGGTCGACGAGGACGAGGTGGGCGGGGGCGCCCGCCTCGATCGCGCGGCCGTGGTCGGTGAGGCCGGCGATGCGTGCCGGGGCGTGCGACATGCGCTCGGCGAGGGTCGCCAGGTCGATCCGACCCGAGTCCACCATGACGTCGTGGACGACGGCGAAGGCGGTCTCCAGACCGAGCATGCCGAAGGCCGCGTCGGGGAAGGCGTGCTCCTTGTCGTGGCGGGCGTGCGGGGCGTGGTCGGTCGCGACGGCGTCGATGGTGCCGTCGGCGAGCGCCTCGCGCAGGGCCTCGACGTCCTCGGCCGGGCGCAGCGGCGGGTTGACCTTGTAGACCGGGTCGTAGCCGGTGAGCAGGTCGGTCGTCAGGACGAGGTGGTGGGGCGTGACCTCGGCGGTGATCCGGGCGCCCCGGCGCTTGGCCCAGCGCACCGCCTCGACGCCCTCGGCGGTCGAGACGTGCGCGACGTGCACCCGCGACCCGGTGTGCAGCGCGAGCTCGGCGTCGCGGGCGATGATGCTCGACTCGGCGACCGCCGGCCAGCCGGTGAGACCCAGTCGGCCGCTCAGCTCGCCCTCGTGGCAGCAGGCCGCGGGCCCGGCGAGGGTCGGGTCCTGGCTGTGCTGCGAGATCACGCCGTCGAAGGCGCGCACGTACTCCAGCGCCCGACGCATGACGCGCGCGTCGTGCACGCACCGGCCGTCGTCGGAGAAGACGCGCACCCGGGCGCGCGAGCGGTGCATCAGCCCGAGCTCGGCGAGCTCGGCGCCCTCGAGCCCCTTGGTCACCGCGCCGATCGGCTGCACGTCGCAGTGGCCGGCCGCGACGCCGAGGTCAACCACCCGCTCGGCGGCCTCAGCGGTGTCGGTCACGGGGCTGGTGTTGGCCATGGCGAGCACGGCGGTGAAGCCGCCAGCGGCGGCGGCCGCGGACCCGGTGCGCACGGTCTCGGCGTCCTCGCGCCCCGGCTCGCGCAGGTGGGTGTGCAGGTCGACGAACCCGGGCAGCAGCACCAGGCCGTCGCCGTCGACGCGCGGGGTCCCGGCGGCCGCATCGGTGGCGGCGTCCGGGCCGACGGCCGCGATGGTGCCCTCGCGGACGAGGACGTCGGCGCTCGTGCGGCCGAGCAGGGAGGCGCCGGTGATCAGCAGATCGCTCGGCTCGGTGGCGGGGCGACTCATGCCGCGTCTCCCGTCGTGGTCGGGGCGTCGGTGGGTCCCGACGCCAGCAGGTGGTAGAGGACGCTCATCCGCACGGCGACACCGGCGCTCACCTGATCGAGGACCAGGCTGCTCGCGGCGTCGGCCGCGTCGGCGGCGATCTCGAGGCCACGGTTCATCGGGCCGGGGTGGCAGATGACCGCCTCGGGATTGGCTGCGGTCAGTGCGGCGAGCCGGTCGCGGGTCAGGCCGTAGCCGACGGTGTACTCGCGGGCCGTGGGGAAGAACCCACCCGACATCCGCTCGCGCTGGACCCGCAGCATCATCAGGGCGTCGACGCCGGACGCGATGACCTCGTCGAGGTCGTCGCTCAGCGCAAAGCCCTCGGCCTGCGCCCACGCGGCAGCCCCGCTCGGCATGAGGGTCGGGGGTGCGACGACGGTCACCTCGGCGCCCAGGCGCGGCAGCGCCAGGACGTTGGAGCGGAAGACCCGGCTGTGGGTGACGTCACCGACGATCGCGACCCGCTTGCCCTCGAGGGAGCCGAGTCGGCGCTGGATGGTGTAGGCGTCGAGCAGCGCCTGCGTCGGGTGCTCGTGGGTGCCGTCGCCGGCGTTGACCACGCTCGTCGGCGTGCCCGTCTCGTCGAACCAGCGGGCGACCTGGTGCGCTGCCCCGGAGGCCTGGTGGCGCATGACGATGGCGTCGACACCCATGGCCGCGATGGTGCGCACGGTGTCGCGGAGGGACTCCCCCTTCGACGTGCTGGAGCCCTTGCCGGTGATGTTGATCGTGTCGGCACTCATCCACTTGCCCGCGATCTCGAAGGAGGAGCGGGTGCGGGTGGAGTCCTCGAAGAAGAGGTTGATGACGGTGCGACCACGCAGGGTGGGCAGCTTCTTGACCTGGCGATGCTGGACCTCGTGCATCTTGGCCGCGGTGTCCAGGACCGCCCGCAGGGCGTCGTCGTCGAGGTCGGCGACGGAGAGCAGGTGGCGCGTCATCGGGCCTCGCCTCCCGAGATCGACACGGCGTCATCGACGCCGTCGTGGCCGGTGAGGCGCACGGTGACCCGCTCGGCCTGGGAGGTCGGGAGGTTCTTGCCGACGTGGTCGGCGCGGATCGGCAGCTCGCGGTGACCCCGGTCGACGAGCACCGCCAGGCGCACGGCGCGGGGCCGGCCGTAGTCGGCGAGGGCGTCGAGGGCGGCGCGCACGGTCCGGCCGGAGTAGAGCACGTCGTCGACGAGGACGACGACGCGGTCGTCGACCCCCGAGGCGGGGAACTGGGTCTGCTGCGGCGAGCGCGTCGGACGACCGCGCAGGTCGTCGCGGTACATCGTCACGTCGAGGGAGCCGACGGGCACGTTGGCGCCCTCGATCTCGGTGATCAGCGCGCCGAGGCGCTGGGCGAGCTCGACGCCGCGACTGGGGATGCCGAGCAGGACGACGTCCTGGGCCCCCTTGTTGCGCTCGACGATCTCGTGCGCGATGCGGCGCAGGCCGCGCGCGACGTCGGAGCTGCTCATGACCTCACGGGCGGGTGGCTGAGGGGTGACCTCGGGGGGCGTCTCCGGACACATAGGTGTCTCAAGACCTCCTTCTCTGCCTCACGGGACAGTGGTTAAAGGATGTCGATCGGCGTCGACTCTACCCGCGCCCGCCCCCGCGACCGAACCCGTCTCACCAACTCTGCATTGCCCTACGGCAATGCAGAGTCGAGTGGCCCCCAACCTGCATTGCCGTAGGGCAATGCAGGTTGACGCAGGCGTTTTGCTTATGCGTTCCATAACTTTCTATTATCTTCCGGTGACCGACACCCCTGCTCTGCTCGACGTGCGCGGCCTGCGCAAGGAGTACGCCTCCGCCCGTGGCCCCGTCGTCGCCCTGGACGACATCACCCTGTCGATCCCCCGCGGTTCCATCCACGGCATCGTCGGCCGCTCCGGCGCCGGCAAGTCGACCTTCATCCGCTGCCTCACCGGGCTCGAGGAGCCGACGGCCGGCACCGTCGACCTCGACGGCACCGACATCCCTGCCCTCCGCGGCGCCGACCTGCGGGCCGCCCGGCGCCGCTTCGGCATGGTCTTCCAGCACGCCAACCTGCTCGACTCACGCTCGGCCGCCGACAACATCGCGCTCCCCCTGGAGATCGCCGGTTGGTCGGCGCAGGACCGCCGTGCCCGGGTCGCCGAGCTGCTCGACCTCGTCGGCCTCACCGACCGCGCCGACAACCACCCCGGGCAGCTCTCCGGCGGTCAGCAGCAGCGCGTCGGAATTGCCCGTGCCCTGGCCACGCGCCCCGACATCCTGCTGTGCGACGAGCCGACCTCGGCGCTCGACGCCGGCACCACGCGCCAGATCCTCGGCCTGCTGCGCGACCTGCGCGAGCGCCTCGGGATCACCGTCGTCATCATCACCCACGAGCCCTCGGTCGTCCGCGAGGTCTGCGACACCGTGACCCTCCTGGCCGACGGGCGCGTCGTCGAGACCGGCCCGATCCGCGAGGTCGTCACCGACGCCGCCACCCAGCTGCACCGCGATCTCATCCCGCTGCCCCCGCTCCCCCTCGAGCACGCGGGCAGCTACGTCGAGGTCTCGCTCGGCGACCCCCGCTCCGGCACGACGAGCGTTGACGCCGTGCTCAGCCTCCTGCGCGAGGGCGGGGTGCCGGCCGAGGTCGCCGCCGCCACCCTCGAGACGATCGCCGGCCGACGCGTCGGTCGGATCCAGCTCGAGGTCGACCCGGGGCACGCTGCCGAGGCCGTCCGGCTCCTCGAGGCCGCCCACCTGTCGCCGGAGGTGGCCGCATGAGCGCCCTGACCGCGATTCCCGCTGACCAGTGGTTCGACAACCCGGTCATCCGGGAGATCGTCCCGACCGCGGTGCTCGAGACCCTGGGCATGACCGCCGTCGCCGGGGTCATCACGGCTCTGCTCGGCATCCCCCTCGGGGTGCTGCTCTTCACCACCTCGCCCGACGGCACCTCGCCCAGCCCGGTGACCCACCGTCTCGTCGGCGCACTGGTCAACCTCGGCCGCTCCCTGCCCTTCCTCATCCTGATGATCGCGATCATCCCGGTCACCCGGCTGATCGTGGGCACCTCGATCGGTTGGCAGGCCGCGGTCGTGCCGCTCACCGTCGGCGCCATCCCCTTCTACGCCCGACTCGTCGAGACCTCCCTGCGCGAGGTGCCGAGCGGCAAGGTCGAGGCCGTGACGATGATGGGCGCCACTCGGCGCGAGATCACCCGCAAGGTGCTGCTGCCCGAGGCCAGATCGGGTCTCGTTGCCGGCCTGACGACGACCCTCATCGCCCTCATCGGCTACACGGCGATGGCCGGCGCGGTCGGTGGAGGTGGCCTCGGCGCCGTGGCCATGAGCTACGGCTACAACCGCTTCGAGACCGACGTCATGGTCGTGTGCGTCGCGCTGCTCGTCGTCATCGTCACCGCCGTGCAGGTCATCGGCGACCTCGTCGCCCGTCGACTCGACCGCCGCTGACCGAGCCCCGGCATCATCCCGCGTCCCACCCCCTTCGTCCCACCCCGGCCGACCGGCCACCACAGAGAGGAACCCCCATGTCCCCCGCCCGCACCGCCACCCGCGCCGCCGCGGTCCTGTCCATCTCCGCCCTGGCCCTCACCGGGTGCGGTCTGATGCAGGACGACGCCGAGGGTCCCGCTGCCGACGGTGACGGCGTCACGAAGATCACCGTCGGCGCCTCCCCCACGCCGCACGCCAAGATCCTCGAGTACGTCGACAAGGAGCTCGCCGCCGACGCCGGCCTCGACCTCGAGATCAAGACCTTCGACGACTACGTGCAGCCCAACGTCCAGCTCTCCGAGGGCACGCTCGACGCCAACTACTTCCAGCACCTGCCCTACTACGAGGAGCAGGTCGAGGACCGCGGCTACGACTTCGCCCACTACGACGGCATCCACATCGAGCCCTTCGCGCTCTACGCCGACTCGATCGACGACATCAAGGACCTGCCCAAGGGCGGGACGATCGGGATCAACAACGACCCGTCCAACCAGGGCCGGGCGCTGCAGCTGCTCGCCGACCACGACGTCATCACCCTCAAGGACGGCGTCGACGCGACCAACGCGACGATCCTCGACGTCGAGGACAACCCCAAGGACCTGGAGTTCAAGGAGACCGACGCGGCGCAGCTGGCGCGCTCCCTGCAGGACCTGGACGCGGCCGTCATCAACGGCAACTACGCGATCGAGGCCGACCTGTCGGTCGACGACGCCCTGGTCGTCGAGGAGGGCAAGGACAATCCCTACGCCAACTTCCTCGCCGTCCAGGCCGCCAACGAGGACAACGAGGGCCTGCAGAAGCTCGACGAGCTGCTCCACTCCCCCGAGGTGAAGAAGTACATCGAGGAGACGTGGCCCAAGGGCGAGGTCCTGCCCGCCTTCTAGAGCCCGCTCAGCCCTGCGGCGCCACGTCGGTGGCCCGCGGGCGCCACCCCGGCCGGTCGTCACGGACACCCGTGATGACCGGCCGCAGTCGTGTCACGGCCGCGACGGTGCCCAGGTCGAGCAGCTCCTGGAGGATGACGCGGGTCGGGGTCATCAGGCGCACGCTCCCGTCGCGGCCGGCGGCGAGCAGGTCGGCGACGGCCTCCCAGCGCGAGTCGACCGCCTCGCTCGTGAGGTGCGCCGGCTGACGCGCCGACGCGTGCGGGACCGGCAGGACGTAGAAGGAGACGTCGAAGCGCTTCGGCGGGCCCTCCGGCGTCACCCAGCGGTCCCACGGCAGCAGCGCCTCGGGCTCGGCGACGAGGCCGGTCTCCTCGACCAGCTCCCGCAGCCCGGTGGCGACGAGGGTGCGGGCGTCGACGGCGCGGTCCCCGTCGACGGGCACGAGTCGCCACCTGTGGACGTGGTCGGCCACGGTCGCGGACGACAGGGCGAGGTCGGCCCCCTTCGCCACGTCGTCGGGGTCGCACCGTCCGCCGGGGAAGACCACGGCACCGGCGGCGAAGTCCATCGTCTGCTGACGGTGCTGGACGAAGACCTCCGGGCCCCGCGCCCCGTCCCGCAGCGGGATGACGCTGACGGCCGGACGCGGGAGGACGCTCACTCGGTGACCGCGGCGTCCTGCTCGACCTCGGCGACCTCGGAGCCCTCCTCGGTCTCGGGCTCCGCCTCATCGGCGGTGATCTCACCGGCCCGCAGGGCCACCTGCTCGCTGAGGTAGCGCAGGACGACGGCGCCCACGGCGGCCACGGGGACCGCGAGGAAGGCCCCGACGATGCCGAAGACCGTGCCCCCGATGGTGACGGCGAGCAGGATGATCCCGGCGTGCAGGTGCATCGAGCGGCCCTGGAGGAAGGGCTGGAGGACATTGCCCTCGATCTGCTGCACCGCGATGATCAGCGCCAGCACCAGCAGGGCCGTCATCGGCCCCTCGGCGACGAGGGCCACGAGGACCGACAGGAAGCCGACCGCGAAGGCACCGACGATCGGGATGAAGCCACCGAAGAAGGTCAGCACGGCCAGGGCGAAGGCGAGCGGCACCCCGAGCACGACGAGACCGATGCCGATGAGCACGGCGTCGACGGCCGAGACGACCGCCTGGGTGCGGATGAAGCCACCGAGGGTGGCCCACGAGCGGGTGGCGACCTCGGTGAGGTGGGCGCCGGCCCGCGGTCCGCTGACGCGACGGACGAAGGGGAGGAACGCCGGCCCGTCCTTGAGGAAGAAGAAGACGAGCACCAGCACGAGCACCAGCGTGACGACACCCGAGCCGACCGCCGAGGCGCCGGCGAGAGCGCCCGTGGCGATTTGGCCGCCCCGGTCCTGCAGCCAGGTGCGGGCGGTGTGGACCGCGTCGTTGATCGTCTGGTTGTCAAGGTTGAAGGGCGGCTTGGCCGCCCGCTGCTGCAGCTCCGACAGACCCTTGGCGGCCGAGTCGGCCAGGTCGCCCGACTGGCTGATGAGCGACGGGGTGATGGCCCCCAGCACGCCGAAGAAGATGACGAGGGCGCCGAGGATCACGAGCAC
The DNA here is from genome assembly GCF_038004165.1 of Janibacter sp. FSL W8-0316. NCBI lineage: Bacteria > Bacillati > Actinomycetota > Actinomycetes > Micrococcales > Intrasporangiaceae > Janibacter > Janibacter sp. FSL W8-0316. The sequence goes on from NZ_JBBOQX010000001.1 coordinate 796,091, forward strand.
CGCGGCGAGCGCGTCGGGCAGCCCCTTGGACCGCAGCCACCGCGTCGGCGGCCACAGGACGGTCGCGACGATCAGGGCGAGCACGACGGGGAAGACCCCGACCCACAGCTTGCCGAGGATCCACCACAGGATGGCGGCGCCGGCGGACACGAGCAGCAGGCGCCACGACCAGCGCGCCAGCCACGTGAAGCCCTCACCGATGACGGTGCCTCGGTCGACGGTGGTCGCCGGCTCCCGCGCCGGGTCGTGCGCTGTGCTCAATGTCTCTCCTCAGACGAGGGTGGGCTTGACCTCGACGAGGCGCGCCAGGAGGCCGTTGACGAACTTCGGCGACTCGTCCGTGCTCAGCTCGGTGGCCAGGGCGACCGCCTCGCTCACGGCGACGCCGTCGGGGACCTCGTCGTTGAAGAGGATCTCCCACGCGCCCAGCCGCAGGATCGCGCGGTCGACGTCGGGCATGCGGTCCAGGCTCCACCCTTGGCTGTAGGTCGTCAGTGCGTCGTCGATGTCGCCCCAGTGGGCGACGACTCCCTGGACCGCGCTGATCGTGTAGTCGTTGAGCGGCGCGGGGGTCACGGGCGACTCGGCACGCTCGCGGGCGAGCTCACCGGCGTTGAGCCCTCGGGACTCCGCCTCGAAGAGCAGGTCGATCGCGCGGCGACGCGCCTTGGTCCGGGCTCCCACTCAGTTCACGCGACCGAGGTAGGACCCGTCGCGGGTGTCGACCTTGACCTTGGTGCCCTGCTCGAGGAAGAGCGGCACGGAGATCTCGGCACCCGTCTCGAGGGTCGCAGGCTTGGTGCCACCGGTGGAGCGGTCGCCCTGCAGGCCCGGCTCGGTGTAGGTGATCTCGAGGACGACCGACGCCGGCAGCTCGACGAAGAGGACGTTGCCGTCGTGGCGGGCGACGACCGCTTCCTGGTTCTCGAGCATGTACTTCGCCGCGTCACCGACGACCTCCGGCGCGACCGGGATCTGGTCGTAGGTGTCGGGGTCCATGAAGACGAAGTCGGTGCCGTCGTTGTAGAGGTACTGCATCGTGCGCTTGTCGACGTTGGACGTCTCGACCTTGGTGCCGGCGTTGAAGGTCTTGTCGACGGTCTTGCCGCTCGTGACGTTCTTGAGCTTGGTCCGGACGAAGGCCGGGCCCTTGCCGGGCTTGACGTGCTGGAACTCCACGACACTCCAGAGCTGCCCCTCGAGGTTGAGGACCATGCCGTTCTTGAGGTCATTCGTCGTTGCCACGGGTGTGCTCGCCTTCGCGTCGTCGTCAGATGTGCCTGCCACTGCTGCGCCGAGGGCGCGCGGGCCGCCCAGCATCCTAACCGGCGAAGACCCGATCCACCCACGCGCGCACCCGCGGCTCCCCCTCGGTGAGGACCGAGATGTGGTCGGCCCCGGTGACCCGCTCGTACTCCAGGTCCGCGTCCTGCTCCTCGTACTGCTCCGCAAGCCGGTCGCTCAGGAGCACCGGGACGGTCGTGTCCCGGTCGCCGTGGACGAGCAGGACCGGCACCTGCGGTAGCACCTCTGCCGCGTCGTTGGTCCCGACCGTCCGCCGGATCCGGGAGAGGTCGGCGTCCTCGCGGACGAAGTCGGTGAGCTGCATCCCGCCGAAGGAGTCGTCACGGAAGAGCTCGGCGATGCACCGCTGCTCCAGCTGGGGCAGCAACCGCCGCCCCTGGGGGCTCACGACCTGCTCGACCGGGACGTCCGCGGTGCGCGCCGCCGCGACGACGAGCGGGCCGAGGAAGCTCGCGTCCTGCCCCTCGACCGCCGCTGCCTCGTCGGCCGAGGTCCCTGCCGGCGCCCCACCGTCGGTCATCTCCACGACGACACCGAGCTGGCTCGGCGGGGCGATGGCGACGATGCCGGCGAGGTCGAGACCCGGCGTGTAGGCATCGGTGAAGCGCGCGGTGAAGATCGCCGCCTGCGCCCCCTGTGAGTGCCCCATCGCGACCCATCGGGAGGACAGGTCGGGGGTGAGCTCGTGCGCGGCGAGCACGATGTCGCTCATCGCCGCCCCGGCGGACTGGCCCATGAGGTAGGGGTGCGGCCCGGGCGTGCCCAGCCCCTCGTAGTCGGTGCGCACGACGGCGAAGCCGTCGTCGACCAGATCGGCCGTCGCCTGGTCCATCCAGGCCGCGTAGACGCCGGTCTGCTCGTCCACGAGGGACCGGGACGGCGCGCACCGGTCTGCGGTGCCGGTCGTCCCGTGGCCCCAGCTGATGACCGGCCACCCACCCACCGGCGGTTCGCCCTCAGGGACGGAGACCACACCTGACACGGCAACGGGCTCTCCCTTCGCGCTGGTGGAGCGGTACATGATCAGGTGGGTCGTCCCGCCGATCGTCGGCCCGTCGACCACGCGGCGTGACCAGATGATCGTGCCGTGCCGGCCGGCGGCCAGCTGCTCGGCGGTGGTCTCGTAGAAGGCCTCTCCCGACGGCCCGGTCACCAGCTCGTCGCCGTCACCCCGGGGCCGCCACAGGAGCGCCGCGACGACGACCGCCACGACGAGGAGCGCGGCGAGCCCGACGATCCCGCGTCGTCGCCGTCCCCCGATCGCCATGTCGTGCATCCTCGCAGACCGGTTCCGGACGAGGCAGGATGGCGGACATGAAGTCCACCGCCCTGCTCGCCGCCGTCGCTGCCGGGACCGCTGGTCTCGCCGCCCGGGACCTCCTGCAGAAGCAGCACTCCCTCAAGCGCAACTTCCCCGTCGTGGCCAATGCCCGCTACCTGCTCGAGCGGATCGGGCCGGAGCTGCGGCAGTACATCGTCACGAGCAACGACGAGGAGCGGCCCTTCAGCCGCGACCAGCGGGCCTGGGTCTACGCCTCGTCGAAGATGGAGAACAACTACGTCGGCTTCGGCACCGACAACGACGTCGAGCGGGTCGAGGGCTACCCGGTCCTCAAGCACCGCACCTTTTCCGACGTCGCCGCACCGACGAGCACCCACCACGGCGAGGAGACCCCGCTGCCGAGTGCCAAGGTGCTCGGCGGGCCCCGCGGCCGTCGGCACGCCTTCCGCCCGCAGTCGGTCGTCAACATCTCGGGGATGAGCTTCGGCTCGTTGTCCGCCAACGCGATCCACGCGCTCAACGAGGGCGCCCGCCTGGCCGGCGCGATGCACTGCACGGGCGAGGGCTCGCTCTCCCCCCACCACCGGCAGGGTGGCGACCTGATCTTCCAGGTCGGCACCGCGTACTTCGGCTGCCGTGACGAGGACGGCAACTTCGACCTCGAGATCCTCAAGGAGGTCGTGGCGTCGGCACCCGTGCGCGCGATCGAGATCAAGCTGAGCCAGGGCGCCAAGCCGGGGCTCGGTGGCATGCTCCCGGCGGCGAAGATCTCGGACGAGATCGCCGAGACCCGCGGCATCCCCCAGGGCGTGGACTGCGCGAGCCCGTCGCGGCACACGGAGTTCGACGACGTGGACTCGATGCTCGACTTCGTCGAGCGGGTCGCGGAGGTCACGGGTCTGCCGGTCGGCATCAAGTCGGCCGTCGGCGACATGGACTTCTGGGAGGACCTCGCCGCGGCCATGGCCGACGGCGAGCGCGGGGTGGACTTCATCGTCATCGACGGCGGCGAAGGGGGCACGGGCGCGGCTCCCCTCGTCTTCAGCGATGCCGTCGCGATGCCCTTCCGACTGGCCTTCACCCGCGTCTACGCGGTCTTCGCCCGCGCCGGGCTGACCGACCGCGTGACGTGGGTCGGCTCCGGCAAGCTCGGCCTGCCCGAAAACGCGCTCGTCGCCTTCGCCCTGGGGTGCGACATGGTGCACGTCGCCCGCGAGCCGATGCTCGCCCTCGGGTGCATCCAGGCCCAGAAGTGCCACACCGACCACTGCCCGACCGGTGTCGCCACGCAAAATCCCTGGCTCTCCCGGGGCCTCGACCCGACCCTCAAGGCGCACCGGGTCGACAACTACCTGCGCACCCTGCGCCGCGACCTGCTCAAGGTCTCGGAGGCCTGCGGGGTCTGGCACCCGGGCCTGCTCACCGTCGACGACGTCGAGCTGCTCCTCGGCAACCGCAAGGCGACCCCGCTCGGCGAGGTCTACGACTACGAGCCCGGCTGGGGCCACCTCGGCGAGGAGGACGCGGCCGCGATCATCGAGATCATGTCGCAGGCCGCGCCCTCCAGCGAGGACGAGGAGGTCCCGGCTACTTGATCTCCCGGGTGAGCACCCGGTAGGTCCCGATCGCCAGGGGCACTCCCACCCAGACCAGGCCACCGGTCGCCAGGTGACCCCAGTCCGAGCCGGTCATCGTCCCCTCGACGAGCGGCCCGGTGACGATGTTGAGGTCGAGCCACTGGGCGATGTCGCTCATCCGCTCGCTCATCGACGTGAGCATCGTCCACACGGTCGGCAGCGCCAGGCTGGTGACGATCGCGAGCGGGGTGTTGAGCAGGGCCGCCCCGAAGGCCACGCCTTGCAGGGTGAAGATGAGCGCGGTGAGGACCAGCCCGGGCACGGACAGCCCCTCCAGCGCGACGTCCCCTCCGGAGACGAGCGTGGACAGCGCCGCCGCCAGGGCCGCGACGACGAGCAGCCCGAGAGCGAGCACGAGCGAGGCGACGACCTTGGCGGAGAGCACCCGACCGCGCCGGGGCACGAGGGTGAAGGTCGCCAGCCCGGTGCGCTGGCTCCACTCCTGGGTCGCCGACATGATCCCCATGATCGGCAGCAGGACCAGCATCGGCATGGTGATGAAGCCGAGGAAGGTCGCCATCGAGATGTCATCGCCCTCCCCGACGGCGATGAGCACCCCGCACACGACGAAGCTGATCGCCGCCATGGTGATGAGCATCCACATCCCGGCGCGGGTGTCGACCATCTTGCGCACCTCGACCCCCACGAGGCGGGCGAAGGGGATGCGGTCACCGGCGAGGTCGATCGGCGCCGGGGTCGAGTCGGTGGTCGTGGACGGTGCGGTCGTGGTGGTCATGCTGCGTCAGCTCCTCGGGAGTCAGCGGCGGTCAGGGTGAGGAAGAGCTCCTCGAGTCCACCGGCGGAGCCGGCAGCGAGGTCGGTGAGGACGATGCGGGCGTCGAGGGCGACGCGCCCGACGGCTGCGGTCGGCGCCTGGGCGACCAGACCGGCGGGCGTGAGGGCGACGTCGATGTTGGCCGCGCGCAGGGCGACCTCGAGGGCGTCGTCGTCGAGCGAGCGCACCCGCGTGCCCTGCTGCTCGAGCAGCTGGGTCGTCGTGCCCTCGGCGACGATCCGGCCCCCGCCGATGATGACGAGCTCGTCGGCGATGATCTGCACCTCGCTCAGCAGGTGCGAGGAGAGCAGCACGGTGCCACCGGCATCAGCGAAGTCCCGCAGCAGCCCCCGCATCCAGTGGATGCCCTGCGGGTCGAGCCCGTTGGCCGGCTCGTCGAGGACGAGCACCTGCGGGTCGCCGAGCAGGGCCGCCGCCAGACCGAGTCGCTGACGCATGCCGAGCGAGTAGTTGCGCACCCGGCGTCCGGCCTCCTTGTCGGTGAGCCCGACCCGGGCGAGCCCACGGGTCACGGTGTCGGAGCCCACCCCCATGGTCCGCGCGGCGAGCGTGAGGACCTCGCGCCCGGTGCGGCCCGGGTGCTGCGCCGAGGCGTCGAGCATGACCCCGACGTGACGGCCCGGGTTGGGCAGGTCGGCGTAGCGGCGCCCGAGGACGTGCGCCTCACCCGACGTCGGCGGCGTGAGACCGGTCATCATCCGCATCGCGGTGGACTTGCCGGCGCCGTTGGGGCCGAGGAAGCCGGTGACGCTGCCCGGGCGGGCGGTGAACGAGATGTCGTCGACGGCGGTGAAGTCGCCGTAGCGCTTGGTGAGGTGGTTGACCGTGATCATGGCTCCCACGATCGCTGCGCCGGGCTCGCGGGGACATCGGCCCACGGTCTCGACCTCCCTACGACTTTGGTCGGGGGGCGCCCGGCCGCAGATCATCCGCGGGTCGGATGCCCGACGCGCGACGGGCGCCTACGGTGGGCCGGTGACCGCTGACCCCCCTCTCCCCACCGAGCGACTGCCCGACCGCCTGACGTGGTGGGACACGACGTGGCGGGTCCTCGTGGCGCTCCTCCTCGGCGGGTCCTCGTGGCTCCTCACGGCCGCGATGATCTTCCCCGAAGACGGCGGCGACCCACCCCTGCTGCGCGGGACGTGGTTCGTCATCGGTGACCCGCTGCTCGGCCTCGTCGCCACCGTACTCATGCTCTGGCGGCGCCGGTGGCCGGTGCCCGTGACCGTCGTGACGACGCTCCTCACCGGGGTGTCGATGGTCGCGACCGGTCCGCAGACGATCGCGCTCGTGTCCCTCACGACGCGCCGGCGGTGGCGCGAGATCGTCCCCGTCACCGCCCTGACGGTGGCGGTGAGCCTCCTGGCCACCCGGGTCGTCTATCCCGAGTCGCAGCCGCTGCCGCTGTGGGCCGAGACGCTCATGACCCTGCTCGTCATCGCCGTCATCGTCGCCATCGGCTACGCCATCGGATCGCGCCGGGCGCTCATCGCCTCGTGGGTCGAGCGGGCCCGGGTCGCCGAGTCGGAGCAGAGCGCCCGGGTCGCCCAGGCCCAGACCGCGGAGCGGTCACGGATCGCCCGCGAGATGCACGACGTGCTCGCCCACCGCATCTCGCTCATCACGATGCACTCGGGCCTGCTCGTCTACCGCGCCGACCTGCCCGAAAGCGAGCGCCGTGACGCGATCACGGCGATCGACGCCAACGCACGGGCCGCCCTCACCGACCTGCGTGAGGTGCTCGGGGTCCTGCGCGATGACGGCGAGGGGGTCCCCCTTCGCCCGCAGAGCCGGCTGCAGGACCTGCCCGAGCTCCTCGACGAGGCCCGGGCCACCGGCACTCGGGTCACCTTCGACGGGGGCGGCCTCGACCTGCACGAGGTGCCCGAGACCATCGGGCGCACGGCCTTCCGGGTCGTCCAGGAGGGCCTGACCAATGCCCGCAAGCACGCGCCCGGAGCCGGGGTCGAGGTGCGCCTCACCGGCGCGCCGGGGGCCGGTCTCGACATCAGCGTGACCAACCCCCGCTCCGTCCAGACGGCCCACGCCGAGGTGCCCGGGACGGGCACCGGGCTGCTGGGGCTCTCCGAACGCGTCGACCTCGCCGGTGGCCGCATCGAGCACGGCTGGACCCCCGAGGGACGGCACCGCCTCGCGGTGTGGCTACCGTGGCCGACGTGAGCGACTCGAGCAGGGCACCGATCTCCGTCGTCCTCGTCGACGACGACCCCATGGTCCGCACGGCGCTGGCGATGATCCTCGGCGGCGCCCCGGAGATCACCGTCGTCGCGCAGGCCGAGGACGGGCGCCAGGGGGTGTCCGTCGTGGCCGAGCGCTCCCCCGACGTGGTGCTCATGGACATCCGCATGCCGCGCCTCGACGGGCTGGCGGCGACCGACGAGCTCGTGCGCAGCGGATCGCCGAGCAAGGTCATCGTCCTCACGACCTTCGACGCCGACGACGACGTCATGCGCGCGCTGCGGCACGGCGCCGACGGCTTCCTGCTCAAGGACACCCCGCCGGACCGGATCGTCGAGGCGGTCCGTCTCGTCGCGGCCGGCCAGTCGATCCTCTCCCCCCGCGTCACCGCCCAGGTGCTCGAGTCGGTGCGCACCGCCTCCGGCGGCAGCGCGCACGTCGCCCGCGACGATGCCCGCGCCCGGCTGACCGCGCTCACCGAGCGTGAGCTCGACGTGGCCAAGGCGGTCGGTGCCGGCCTGTCCAACGCCGAGATCTCGGCCCGTCTCTACCTGAGCGTCGCGACGGTCAAGGCGCACGTGGGCCGGATCCTCGACAAGCTCGACGCCGACAACCGCGTGCAGGTGGCCATCACGGTCCACGAGGCCGAGCTCGACGACATCTGAGGCCTGCCTGACCCCGGCGTCAGGCGAGGGCGGCGTAGGCCTCGCGCAGCAGGCTCTCGTCGGGGCCCACGAGGCGGGTGGGCTCGGCCAGGGCATCGAGGACGACGAAGCGCAGCGTGGCCCCTCGGGTCTTCTTGTCGCGCCGCAGGGCCGTGAGCAGCTCGTCGAAGCTCGCGCCGGAGTAGCTCGTCGGCAGCCCGAGCACACCCAGGACGTAGCGGTGCCGCTCGAGGAGTGCGGCGTCGATGTGGCCGGTGCGGTGGGCCAGCTCCGCGGCGTAGACCATGCCGATCGCGACGGCCTCGCCGTGCCGCATCCGGTAGCCCTCGTGGTGCTCGATGGCGTGCCCGAGGGTGTGGCCGTAGTTGAGGATCTCGCGCAGGTTCGACTCGCGCAGGTCGGCGGCCACGACCCGGGCCTTGATGGCGATCTTGCGCTCGATGACCTCGCGCAGTGCCGTCGAGCCGGGGTCCTGCACGCTCGACTCGTCGGCCTCGACGACCTCGAGGATGCGCGGGTCGGCGATGAAGCCGCCCTTGACGACCTCGGCCAGACCCGCGGACAGGTCGGCCGGGGGCAGGGTCGCGAGGTGGTCGAGGTCGCACAGCACGGCGGCCGGGGTGTGGAAGGCGCCGACGAGGTTCTTGCCCTCGGCGGTGTTGATCCCCGTCTTGCCACCGACGGCCGCGTCCACCATGCCGAGCACCGTCGTCGGGACGTGCACGACGGCCACGCCCCGCAGCCAGGCGGCTGCCGCCCAGCCGGCCAGGTCGGTGACGCTGCCGCCACCGACCGCGACGACCGCGTCGGTGCGGGTGAAGCCGGCTTGTCCCATGACGGCCCACAGCCCGGCGGCGACCTCGACGGTCTTGGCCGCCTCGGCATCGGGCACCGGGGCGACGTGGACCTCGAGCCCGGCGTCGCGCAGGGCGGTGGTCACCGGCTCGGCGAGTCGGGTCAGCGGAGCACCGTGGACGACGAGGACCCGGGCCACGCCCTCGGGCAGCACCTCGGCGACCCGCGCCGAGACCCCGTGGCCGACGAGCACCTCGTAGTCGTCACCGACGGGGATGGTCGTCACGTCGCTCATGCGCTCACCTCGAGCAGGGTCAGGGCCTCGGCGACGACGGCCTCGACGTCGCGTCCGGCGGTGTCGACGCGGTGGTCGGCCAGCGACTCGTAGGTCGGGCGGCGCGCCTCCATCGTCTTGATCCAGCTCTGGCGGGGGTTGACCGACAGCAGCGGTCGGCTCTTGTCGAAGCCGATCCGCTTGGCGGCATCGGCGATACCGACGTCGAGGAAGAGCACGCGGTGCGCGGCCAGGGCCTCGGTGACCGCGGGGATCATCGGCGCTCCCCCACCGAGGGCGAGCACCGTGCCGTCGTCGGTCAGGGAGTCGAGCACGGCGCGCTCCTCGGCGGCCCGGAAGTAGTCCTCGCCCTCGTCGACGAAGAGGTCGGAGATCGTGCGCCCTTCGCGCTCCTCGACGAGGGCATCGGTGTCGACGAGGCGACGACCCAATCGCTGCGCCAGGGCGGCGGCGACGGTCGACTTGCCGACCCCGGGCGGACCGATGACGACGACGAAGGGAGCCCCGCTCACGCCTCCCACGTCCGCATGAGCTCAGGGATCGCGTCGAGGTAGGCCCGGTGGTTGCGGGCGGTCTCGGCGACCGAGTCGCCGCCGAACTTCTCGACGCAGGCCTCGGCGAGCACGAGCGCGACCATCGCCTGGGCGACGACGCCCGCGGCGGGGACGGCACACACGTCGGAGCGCTGGTGGATCGCGGTCGCCGGGTCGGTGCCGGCGACGTCGATCGTCTCGAGCGCCCGCGGGACGGTGCTGATCGGCTTCATCGCGGCGCGCACGCGCAGCACGTCACCGGTGCTCATGCCCCCTTCGGTGCCCCCGGCGCGGCCGGTGCGGCGCTGGATGGTGCCGTCGCCGTCACGCTCCATCTCGTCGTGGGCGGCCGAGCCGCGGCGGCGGGCGGTGGTGAAGCCATCGCCGACCTCGACCCCCTTGATCGCCTGGATGCCCATGAGCGCGCCGGCGAGCCGGGCGTCGAGGCGACGGTCCCAGTGGACGTGGCTGCCCAGGCCCGGCGGCAGCCCGTAGGCGAGGACCTCGACGACGCCGCCGAGGGTGTCGCCGTCCTTCTTGGCCGCCTCGATCTCGGCGACCATCGCGTCGGTGCCCTCGCGGGTCATCGCCCGCACAGGATTGGCGTCGAGGGTGGGGGTGTCGTCGGGAGTCGGCAGCGGACCGTCGGCGGGGGCCTCCCCTTCGCCGATCGCGACGGTGTGCGCGACGAGCCGGATGCCATAGGCCTGCTCGAGGAAGCGCTCGGCGATCTCGCCGAGGGCCACGCGGGCGGCGGTCTCGCGAGCCGAGGCGCGCTCGAGGACGGGCCGGGCCTCGTCGAAGCCGTACTTCTGCATGCCGACGAGGTCGGCGTGACCGGGGCGGGGGCGGGTCAGCGGGCGGTTGCGGGCGATCTCCTTGTCCGCGTTGACGTCGTCGGAGGCGGCGAAGGCGGCGGCGTCGACGGGGTCGGCGCTCATGACCGTCTCCCACTTGGGCCACTCGGTGTTGCCGATCATCACGGCGAGCGGGGAGCCGAGGGTGCTGCCGTGGCGCACTCCGCCGAGGAAGGTCACCTGGTCCTGCTCGAACTTCATCCGGGCACCGCGCCCGTAGCCGAGACGACGACGGGCGAGCGCACCCGCGACGTCCGAGGTCGTGACCTCGACCCCGGCCGGCAGCCCCTCGAGGGTCGCCACGAGGGCCTGGCCGTGCGACTCACCAGCAGTCAACCAACGCAACATGTCCGGCATCTTCCCATCCCGCGGGCGCGACCCCGTCAGGCGTCCGGGGTGTGGCCGAGGGCCGCCCGGCCCGCGGCCTGCATCGCGACCACCGGCGCCGGCTCTCCGGTGAAGAGCTCGAACTGCCGCGCCGCCTGGTGGACGAGCATCTCGAGCCCGGAGACCACGGTGGCGCCACGCTCCCTCGCGGCGCGAGCCAGTGGTGTCGGCCAGTCGGCGTAGACGACGTCGAGCAGGACGACCCCCTCGAGGTCGGCTCCGTCGACCGTGGCCGCCACGGCCTCGTTGGCCGCGCCGCCCGGCACGGTGCTCACGACGACCTGCGGACCGGTCGAGGTCCACGAGCGAAGCGGGCCGGTCCCACCGGTGATCACGCCCGGCACGGCGTCAGCGAGGGCGGCGGCCTTGGCCTCGTCGCGGGCGGCGATGCCGACCTGCTCGGCGTCGAGCTCGTGCAGCGCGAGCGCCGCCGAGCGAGCCGTCGCGCCGGAGCCGAGCACGAGGGTCCTCGCGGGCGCGGTCACCCCCGCCTCGCGCAGCGCGGCCCGGAGCCCGTAGACGTCGGTGTTGTCCGCGATCCAGCCGGCGTCGGTGCGCACGAGGGTGTTGATCGCCCCGGCCCGGCGGGCCAGCTCACTCACCTCGTCGGCCACGTCGAAGGCCGCGACCTTGAGCGGCATCGTCAGGCTCAGGCCGCGCCACATGACGTCGAGGCCGGCGACGAAGGGGGCCAGTCCCCCTTCGTCGACCTCGTGGGGCGTGTAGTCCCAGTCGGCGAGGCCGGCCGCCTCGTAGCCGGCCACGTGGAGGGTCGGCGAGAGGGAGTGCCGGATCGGGCTGCCGAGGACGCCCGCGTGCCGGGTCGTCTCGCTCGTCAGCACCGGTCCTGGTTGTCCGCGCACCACTGCTCGAACTCCTTGACGTTGTTGTCGTGCTCGCGCTGCGTCTCGGCGAACTTCGTCTCGCCGGTGTCGGGGTCGACAGTGACGAAGAAGAGCCAGTCCCCCTCGTCGGGGTTGCCGGCAGCCTTGATCGCCTCGGCCCCGGGGTTGTTGATCGGCCCCGGAGGCAGACCGGTGTGCTTGTAGGTGTTGTAGGGGCTGTCCGAGTTGCGCATCTCGTCGGTCGTGCCGGCCTTGCCGCGCTCCTGGAAGACGTAGTGGACCGTGCTGTCCATGTTGAGCATGCCGACCGTCGGTCCGCCCACGTCCTCGAGCCGGTTCTCGATGACCCGCGCGACCTTGCCGCGGTCGGCGGCCCCTGCCTCGCCCTCGACGATGGAGGCGATGGTGAGGGTGCGCTCCCAGTCGGCCCGCTCGACGCCGGCCTTCTCCAGCTCCTTGGTCGTCATCGAGATCATCTCGTTGAGCTGCTCGACGGCGCTGGCGTCCTTGTCGAACTCGTAGGTCGACGGGAAGAGCCACCCCTCGAGGTCGCCCTCGGCCTCGTCGGGCAGCTTCAGCTGCGCCGACTTCTCGGCCTTCTCGTAGTCGGCGACGGGCACGTCGGTGCCCTCGGAGAGCTTTGTGTAGATCTCCGAGCGCCACAGCCCCTCGGGGATCGTGATGCCCTTGGCCACGCGGTTCTTGGGGTCGAGCAGTCGGTCGAAGGCATCGGCGGCCTTCATCTCCTTGAGCATCGCGTAGGTGCCCGGCTGGATCGACGCCGCCTTGTCGGGCTGCGTCGCGGCGACCTCGGTGAAGCTGCTCGTCGACTTGATGACTCCCGCCTCGACGAGCGTCTCACCGATCTCGGAGCCGGCCTGGCCGGAGGCGACCTCGACCTCGACCTTGCCGTGGCCCGGGCCCTCGAAGTCCTTGTCCTCGGAGCCGCCGGGGATCATCGAACGCAGCGACCCGAAGGCGAAGAAGACGGCACCGACGACCACGGCGGCCGCGATGACCATCGCCAGGCATCCGGCGCCGCCACTGCGGCTGGAGCGCGCCTCCTTGAACCGGCGCTGACGGCGGGTGTGGCCGTGCTCGCGCGGCCCGTCGTCAAAGATGTCGTCGTCGAGCTGGTTCATGCCTTCTTGCCCTTCCGCGGTGTGCGTCGGCGCGGCCGACCTACCCGTTCCCCAGGGGGTCTACCGGTTGCGCGCTCCGTGTCCAGCGCAGTCTGCAGGATGAGCACCGCTGCCGCTTGGTCCACCACGTCCCGATGGCGACGACCGGCAACACCGCTCTCCCGCAGGCCCCGATGAGCATCCACTGTCGTGAGGCGTTCGTCCACGAGGCGGATCGGCGTGTTCCCGATCGGTGCCTCGGACAGCGCCTGACCCAGTGATCTGGCCCAGGAACGGGCCTTGTCGGCCGCCGGCCCCTCACTCCCGTCGAGGGAGCGCGGCAGGCCGACGACGACCTCGAGGGCCTGCGCCTCCGAGACGATCTGGACCACCCGGTCGATGTCGGTGGCGTGCTCGAGATCACGCGCCACCGTCTCGACCGGCGTGGCGAGGAGCCCGTGGGGGTCGCTCATCGCGACCCCCACGCGGGCCTCGCCCACGTCGATGCCGATGCGGACCCCGCGCCGCGGGGTCCGCTCGGCCGTGCCCTTCTCAGGCACCGAGCTCGCGCTCGATCGCGGCCATGGCGTCCTCGACCTTGGTGGCGTCCTGACCGCCGCCCTGGGCGAGGTCGTCCTTGCCGCCGCCCCCGCCGCCGAGGACCTGGGCGGCGACCCGCACGAGGGCCCCCGCCTTGACCCCCTTCGCCCGGGCTGCGCCGTTGGTGGCCACGACGACGACGGGCTTGCCGGGGCCGTCACCCGTGAGGGCGACGACCGTCGGCCGCTCCTCGCCGAGCTGGGCGCGGGTGTCGGTCACCATCTGCCGCAGGTCGTCGGGTGCACCGCCGGAGATGTGCTGGCCGATGTAGGTGACACCTCCGACGTCGCTGGCCGCGTCGGTGAGCGAGCCGGCCGAGGCCGCGACCTGCTCACGGCGGACCTTCTCCAGCTCCTTCTCGACCTCACGCAGCCGGGCGACGAGCTCACCGACCCGCTCGGGCAGGTCGGCGGCCGGCGCCTTGACGATGGTCGACAGCTCTGCGACGAGCGCACGCTCGGTCGCCAGGTGCTGCAGGGCGTTCATGCCGACGTAGGCCTCCAGTCGGCGCACGCCGGAGCCGACGGAGGACTCGCCGGTGAGGGTGAGCGCGCCGATCTGGCTGGAGTGGCGCACGTGGGTGCCACCGCAGAGCTCACGCGACCACGCACCGCCGATCTCGATGACGCGCACCTGCTCGTCGTAGGTCTCGCCGAAGAGGGCCAGCGCGCCGCGCTCACGCGCCTCGGGCAGGGTCATCCAGTCGGCGGAGACCGGCAGGTCGTCACGGACCGCGAGGTTGGCGACGTGCTCGATCTCGGCACGCGCGTCGGCGGAGAGGGACTGGTTCCACGCGAAGTCCAGGCGCAGGTAGCCGGGCTTGTTGTAGGAACCGGACTGCAGGGCCGACGGGCCGAGCACCTGGCGCAGCGCCGCGTGGACGACGTGGGTGCCCGAGTGCGCCTGACAGGCGTCGATGCGCCACTGGGGGTCGACCTCGGCCGAGGACTCCTGCCCCACACGCACCGGCCCGTCGGCGACCTCGACGGTGTGGACGACCAGGCCCTTGACCGGGCGCTGGACGTCGCGCACGAGCAGACGGGCACCGTCGACGACGATGGTGCCGGAGTCGGCGATCTGACCGCCGGACTCGGCGTAGAAGCTCGTCCGGTCGAGGACGACCTGACCGGTCTGGCCCGGCTCGAGCTCTTCGACCCGGGCACCGTCACGGACGAGGCCCACGACGGAGCCCTGGGTCGTCAGCTCCTCGTAGGCGCGCCAGTCGGTGGCGCCGAGCGAGCGCAGTTCCTTCCAGACCTCCGTGTTGGCGTGGCCGCCCTTCTTCGCCTTGGCGTCGGCCTTGGCGCGCTGGCGCTGCTCGTCCATGAGCCGCACGAAGCCGTCACGGTCGACCTTGAGCCCCTGCTCGGCCGCCATCTCGAGGGTGAGGTCGATGGGGAACCCGTAGGTGTCATGCAGGGCGAAGGCCTGCTCGCCGGCGAGAGTGTCGCCGCCGCTCTCCTTGGTCCGGCTCACCGCGGTGTCGAGGATCGTCGTGCCCTGCGCGAGGGTGCGACGGAAGGCCTGCTCCTCGGCGTAGGCGATCTGCGCGATCCGGTCGAAGCCGGTGCGCAGCTCGGGGTAGGACGCGCTCATCCGCTCCATCGAGACGGGCAGCAGGTGCGGCAGGGCCGGGTCCTCGTAGCCGAGCAGTCGCATCGCGCGCACCGCGCGGCGCAGCATGCGGCGCAGGACGTAGCCGCGGCCCTCGTTGCCCGGGGTGACGCCGTCACCGATGAGCATGAGCGAGGAGCGCACATGGTCGGCGACGACCCGCAGGTGGACGTCGTCGGGGTGCGAGTCGCCCGCGGTCTGGCCCGACTGGGTGCCGTAGGAGCGGCCGGTCATCTCCGCGGCCTTCTCCAGCACCGGGTAGACCTCGTCGATCTCGTACATGTTGTCGACGCCCTGGAGGATGCTCGCGATCCGCTCCAGGCCCATGCCCGTGTCGACGTTCTGCGCCGGCAGCGGACCGGCGACGTCGAAGTCCGCCTTCGACCGGACGGCCGAGAGCTCGTACTGCATGAAGACGAGGTTCCAGATCTCCATGTAGCGGTCCTCGTCGACCTCCGGCCCGCCCTCGCGGCCGTACTCCTCGCCGCGGTCGTAGAAGATCTCGCTGCACGGCCCGCCGGGGCCGGGCACGCCCATCGACCAGTAGTTGTCGGCCTCGGCGCGACGCACGATCCGCTCCTTGGGGATCGAGGTCAGCTCCAGCCACAGCTGCTCGGCCTCGTCGTCGTCCGTGTAGACCGTCGCCCACAGCCGCTCCGGGTCCAGGCCGTACCCCCCTTCGGGCTGGGGGGTGGTGAGCAGCTCCCAGGCGAAGGCGATGGCGTCGCGCTTGAAGTAGTCGCCGAAGGAGAAGTTGCCGTTCATCTGGAAGAAGGTGCCGTGGCGGGAGGTCTTGCCGACCTCGTCGATGTCACCGGTGCGCACGCACTTCTGCACGCTCGTGGCGCGCGTCCAGGCCGGGGTCTCCTGCCCGAGGAAGTAGGGCTTGAAGGGGACCATGCCGGCGTTGACGAAGAGGAGGTTAGGGTCCTCGTGGATCAGCGGGGCGGAGGGGACGACCGCGTGTCCCTTGCCCTCGAAGAAGGTGAGCCAACGGCGCCGGATCTCGGCAGTTTCCATGGGTGTTCGCGTCCAATCAGTGATGCAGTGGGGTTCTCGGGGCAGGAGCGAAGGGGGCGAGCGGCGCGTCAGGCGCGGGTCGCCCCCGAGGTAGCTCGCCGCGCGGTGATCCAGCGCGGCCGTCCGAGAGGCACGGTCATGGCCCCTACCTTACCCACCGGTCGGTGTCCGACCTCAGCACAGCGCGGTGCCGACGGCCTCGTGGCCGCCTTGGCCATCAGGGACGAGTATCGTTCGGACGCCGAGGTCGGCCGCAGCGTGCACGGCGGCGTCGACCATGCGCTGACGAGCATCGTGCGGTGCGTCCTCGGAGAGCTCGAGCACCTCGATGCACGCCACGTCCTGTTCCGGGCAGGTCACGACGGCGCAGTGCCCAGCGGGCCCCTCAGCGAGGTCCTCGCCCAGCAGCTGCAGCCAGACGAGGAGGCGTCCTTCGGCGCGGATGGCGCGCACCCGGCCAGGGTCGAGGCCGGCACGTGCCAACCAGCTCCCGTCACTCGCTCCGTCACCTGCCTCGGCCTCGGTGTCGACGTCGGCCAGCCACCCGAAGGAGAACGACCGTCCACGCAGGAGCGCCAGCAGCATGCCAAGGGCCACCCTGAGGCGCGTGCGCCATGGCAACCGGACCCTGCGCCCCGGGTGCCAGCTGACCTCGGGCGCGCACTGCGGGACATCACTAACCCACAGCCCGACCTCGTCTCCGATCGTTGTCGACGGAGAAGACAGCACGATCTCCTCCCCCTCCCGACGCCGGGTGGCCCGGGCGAGCAGGCCGGTGTCGAGCTCCTCCATGAGCCAGAACTGCACGTCTTCGCACCACGCCTCCAGAGGGTTCTGCCCCTCAGGCCAGACCTCGTGGTCGCTGTACGGCCCCTGGAGGTCCCGGCCGAACCACACGACGAAGGTGTGCGGGTTGCGCCGCCACCTGAAGACGACGGCGACCTCGTCCTCCGCCGTGGACTCGGTGCCGATCTCGGCGCGCACGTCGACGAGGTTGAAGCCCTCCGTCGGTGGGTGCAACGTCAGGTGGTGATGCAACGCCTTCGCGTGCTCGGCGATCGGGTGCTCGGACATGTCGGCAGTCTGACGGCCCGAGGCGCCCCGTGCCACGGAGTTCTCGGGCGAGTGGGCCTCCCCACCTCCAGAGGGCGCCCGCCCCGTCTGACGCTCACCCGGTGTCGAGCAGCTCGATGGTTGTGGCGGGTCTGAGCACGTCGGGTGTGAGCACATCGACTCGGCGTCGTCGCCGGGCCATCCTGTCGCGGCACGGGAGCATCGACAGCAACTGGGCTTCCGCGCTTGAAGGGTCCGGGAGGGAAGGCTCCGGCAGGCGCTCGAGGACCGGCGGCACGGGACTGCCGTAGCGGTGCCCCGTCGGGGTCAGGGTGACGACCTCGGGCGCGTTGCTCGCGGCCGAGCTCTCGCCGCCTGCGCGCGCTTCGACGGTTGCGGAACGCCACCCGGGTCGCGCCTTGGTGAGGTTGTGGCGCGCGCACAGCCCCTGGCCGTTGTGCGCGGTCGTCGCGCCGCCGAGGGTCACGGACACCACGTGGTCGTCGTGCCGGATCGGCGCGTCGCAGAAGGGGAACCGGCACACCCCGTCGCGCACACGCAGCAGCCGCCGCAGCGATGAAGGGAAGGAACGCCGGCTCGGATCCGTGGCGACGACGCGACCCACCTCGTCGGTGAAGATGCGCCGCAACCAGGTGCGACCCGAGGCCTCGCCATCACGGGGGGCGTCGTCACCCGCGGTGTCGTCACCCGCGCCGTCGACCCCGAGGACGAGGTCACGGGCCAGTCCGGCCGGGAGCGGACCGTGCCCGAGCAACGACGCCGGCGCGTCATCCACGCCGAGCAGGGTGCCCGGCGACATGACGAGCTGCACCTCGACCGGGACCGCATCGGCGGCGGCCTGGCCGGTGAGACGTTCGACGAAGAGGTCGGCCATGAGCTGCCCGATGCCGCGCTCGTCGCCGGCAGCCTTGGCGGCCTCGGCATCGCGCCGCAGGGCGGCCCACGCGGCCACGCCCTGCTCGACGGGCAGCAGCCCGGTGACCACGGCCATCGTGTCGGGCTGGGGGCGGATCGACACCCGCCGGTCCGCCGTAGCCCGCGCTCGCCGACGGGCCATGGCCCGGGAGTCGATCGCCACGGCCATCGCCCGAGCTGCCCGCTCGATCTGCCGCGGCGTCATGCTCGCCAGCCGGTCGGCGAGCTCGGCATCGACCCGCCGCCGGTCGTCGGGGTCCAGGACCGCCGTCTCTTTGGCCAGGACGGTCGCGCCCCACTCGCTCACCGTCCCCGCGCTGAGGTGTGCCAGGGCGCAGGGCAGCTCGTCGACGAGCGCGCGGGCCAGCCCCAGGTGCCGGGAGCCGAGCGTCGCGCTCTCCCGACGCGCCAGCCCGATCTCGTCCCCCAACCCGCGGCCCCGCTCCGCGGCGGGCACCCCGGCATCCATCTCGCGCGCCACGCGGCCCTCACGCAGGGCTGCGGTGACCCTGGCCTGGGCGGCCGCGGCGGCGGACTTCAGCCGCTCCAGCGCTGCGATCTCGTCGATCGCCTCCGCCTCGTCGACCGGACCGCCGAGCTCCCGCAGACGCTCGATCATCCCCGTGACGCCGGTGGCGTCGAGGGTGTCGAGGGGTGCGGTGAGGTCCATGATGGAACACTACGGGCGAGCACCGACAACGCACCCGGGCCCATGACGTGCTGGGATGGGGCCATGGATCTCCAGCTCGGTCTCGACACCTTCGGCGACATCGCCCTCGACCGCGACGGGCAGCCGCTGCCGGCGGCCACCGTCGTCCGCGAGGTCCTCGCGGAGGGTCAGCTCGCCGACTCCCTCGGCATCGACGTCTTCGGGGTCGGCGAGCACCACCGCCCCGACTACGCCGTCTCCGCACCCGACACCCTCCTCGCCGGCCTGGCGACGACGACCGAGCGGATCCGCCTGGGCACGTCGGTCACCGTGCTGAGCTCCGACGACCCGATCCGGGTCTTCGAGCGCTTCTCGACCGTCGACGCCCTCTCCCACGGGCGCGCCGAGATCACCGTCGGGCGCGGCTCCTTCGTCGAGTCCTTCCCGCTCTTCGGCCTCGACCTGCAGGACTACGAGGTCCTCTTCTCCGACAAGCTCGACCTCCTCGCGCACGTGCTGCGCGAGGAGCCGGTCCGCTGGCAGGGCAGCACCCGCCCGCCGGTCGAGGTCGACCGGATCATGCCGCCGACCGAGTCCGGTCACCTGCCGACGTGGGTGGGGGTGGGCGGCACGCCCGCGTCGGTCGTCCGCGCGGCCCGCTACGGCATGCCGATCGTCATCGCGATCATCGGTGGGGCGACGGCGCAGTTCGCGCCGCTCGCCGACCTCTACCGTCGCGCCTGCGAGGAGGCCGGTCACCCGGGCCTTCCGGTCGCGGTCCACTCCCCCGGCCACGTCGCCGAGACGGACGAGCAGGCGGCACAGGAGTACCTCCCGTACTTCGTCGAGCAGATGCGCAAGCTCGGCGCCGAGCGCGGCTGGCCACCCATGACCGAGGCGCAGGCCCGTCAGCAGCTCACCCCGGAAGGCGCGGTCTACTGCGGCTCCCCAGAGACCGTGGCGCGCAAGATCGCGACGACGCTGCGCACACTGGGCGCCACCCGATTCCAGCTCAAGTACAGCAACGGCCGCCTGCCTCACGACCTGCGGATGTCCTCGATCCGCTTCTACGGCGAGCAGGTCGTGCCGCGGGTCCGTGAGCTCATGGGCGAGGCCTGACTCCTCAGCCCTTGCCGCGCAGCCGCCCCCGCAACCACGCCCACCGCTCCTGCAGCCGCGCCTCGAAGCCCCGATCGGTCGGGCGGTAGTACGACCGGTCGGCCAGCTCGGCGTGCAGGTCGTCGGGCAGGTACTGCTGGGCCGCGACCCCGTCGGGCTGGTCGTGCGCGTAGACGTAGCCCTCGACCTTGGCGCCGCCGACGGCTCCCTTCGCCCGGTCCGACGCCTGGGTGTAGCCGGACCCGCGCAGGTGCGGCGGGACGGCCTGGACCTTGCCGGCGCGCACGTCGGCGACGGCTTCGTTGATACCCGTGTACGCCCCATTGGACTTCGGCGCGAGCGTGTTGTGGACCACCGCCTGGGCGAGGATGATCCGTGCCTCCGGCATGCCGATCTGGGCGACGGCATGCATGGCTGCGACCGCGGTCTGCAGTGCCGTGGGGTCACCCATGCCGACGTCCTCCGAGGCCGAGATGACGATGCGCCGGGCGATGAAGCGCGGGTCCTCCCCCGCCTCGAGCTGTCGGGCGAGGTAGTGCAGGGCGGCGTCGACGTCGGACCCGCGCATCGACTTGATGAAGGCCGAGGCGACGTCGTAGTGCTGGTCGCCGGTGCGGTCGTAGCGCACCGCGGCCCGGGCCACCGCCTGCTCGACGTGCGCCAGCGTGAGCGGGATCCCGGCCTCCGGGACCTCACGACCGAAGGGGTGATCGCCGTCAGCGACCCCGGCCGAGGCCTCGAGCGAGGTGAGGGCCCGTCGTGCGTCGCCGCCGGCGATCGCCACGAGGTGCTCCCGGGCCTCGTCGGCGAGGTCGTAGCCGCCGGCCAGCCCGCGCTCGTCGGTCAGGGCCGCGTCGATGACCTCGCCGACCTCCTCGCGGGTCAGCGACTCGAGCGTCACGAGGATCGAGCGGGACAGCAGGGGCGCGATGACCGAGAAGGAGGGATTTTCGGTCGTGGCCGCGACGAGGACCACCTCGCGGTTCTCGACGCCGGGCAGGAGGGCGTCCTGCTGGGCCTTGCTGAAGCGGTGGATCTCGTCGAGGAAGAGCACCGTCTGCCGGCCGTACATCGACCGATTGGTCGCGGCACGCTCCATGACCGCACGCACGTCCTTGACCCCTGCCGTCACCGCTGACAGCTGGACGAAGTCGCGGTCCGCGGCCGTCGCCACCAGGTGGGCCAGGGTGGTCTTGCCGGTGCCGGGCGGGCCCCAGATGATCGCCGACATCGGCCCGGCGACGGCATTGGCGCTGCCCTCGACGAGCCGTCGCAGCGGCGACCCGGGGCGCAGCACCTCGCCCTGACCGCGCACCTCGTCGAGGGTGCGCGGGCGCATCCGCACGGCCAGCGGCGCGTTGAGGTCGGCGCCGGTGGGTTCCGTGTCGTCCTGGGCGGAGGCGAAGAGATCGTCGGGAACCACAGGTGGCACGCTATCCCGGTGAGCAGACACCCCGCCCCGACGACCCCCACCGAGGTCCCGATGGACCGGCTGCTCCACTTCACCGACGACGACCCGGCCGTGGGTGCCGAGGCCACCCCGAGCGTGGAGCCGGCCGCCCTCGGGCTGCGCCGTGACGGCCGCTGGGCCGTCGCCTTCGTGCGCCCCACCCACACGCATGGCATCTCGCTCATGCTCCGCGGCGACGACACCCTGCTCCGTGAGCTCGTGAGGTCCTCCCCCTTCGCCTCGTGGTCGGACCGGGCGCGGGCGAAGGGAGCGAACGCCGTCACCCTGCCGCGAACGGCCGAGGACCTCGGGCTCATCGCCGCCGAGCCCTCACGCTGGGAGTTCATGTCGACGACCGAGGTCGTCCCCGTGGTCGCCCCCCGCGGGCTCGTCGACCTGCCCGTCGCCGACCGTGACGAGGTGCAGGCACTGCTCGACGAGCACAACCCCGGGACCGACGGTCAGCCCTTCGCCTGCCCCGGGCAGCGGTGGGTCGGGGTCCGCGACGAGGATGGCGATCTCCTCGCGGTCGGCTGCTGCGAGCCGGAGTCCTCGGGCGCCCCCGTCCTGGCCGGCATCACCGTCGTCCCGGCCGCGCGCGGGCTGGGCCTCGGGCGGGCCGTGACCGCCGACCTGACCCGGGTCGCGGTGGCCGAGCACGGGTGGTGCACCCTCGGCATGTACTCGCACAACGACCGGGCGCGCGGGGTCTACCGTTCACTGGGATACGTCGTGCATGCCGAGTGGAGCAGCGGGAGGTTGACCTGATGGCCGGTGTCGTCGGCGAGTACCTGCGCCCGCTCGTCAGCTGGAACCCCGGACCGCAGCGTCGCTGGGTCGCCGGACGGGCGGCGATCGCCGTGGCCCTGCCGCTCATCGGCTACACGATCACCGGTCACGCCCAGCAGGGCTTCCTCGCCGGCATGGGCGTCTTCGCCGTCCTGTACGGCGCCTCGGCTCCCGTCCGACGTCGCTTCGTCATCACCCCCCTCGCGGGCCTGGGCCTGCTGGCCTCGATGGCCCTCGGCATCGCCCTCGCCGGTCACCCCGTCCTCGCGATCATCGCGATGGCGCTGGCCGCCACGGTGGCCGCGATGCTCACCTACACGCTCCAGATCGGCCCACCCGGAGGCTTCTTCTTCGCCCTCGTGTGCGGCATCGGCAACCTCGCTGCCACCAACGGCACCCCGGCCACGACCCTCCTCGGCATCGCGGGCACCGGTGTCCTGTCCGCGATCGTCGTGGGCACCTCCGACTTCTGGCTGCGGGCCCACGGCATCGAGGACGCAGCGGTGACCCACGCCGAGCAGGTCGTCGGCGCCTACCTCGACGAAGGCGACCCGGCCCGGGTCCCCGCTGCTCGCCGCGCCGCGGCCAGGGCGCTCAACGACGCGTGGACCGCGGTGACCGACGGTGGCTCCGACGACCGCTTCGGGGGCCGGCTGCAGCGCGTGCACAGCCGGTACGCCAGCGCCGTCTCCCGAGCCGTCGACGGCCCCGATGCCGAGGTCACCGCAGAGCTGGCCCTGCACGAGGCGGCGCGGGTGCGTCAGGTCTCGCTCGGCCGCCCTCGCGCCTCGTGGTCCCTGCGGCAGGCCCTGCGCTGGCCCAGCGAGGACCTCCTCGTCGCCGCTCGGGTCGCGGCCGCGACCCTGATCGCCGGCTGCATCGCCCTCGCCCTGGACAACGCCCACGCCTACTGGGCCGCGGCCTTCGCCGTCCTCGTCGTGCACACCGGCGGCACCCGCTCCGTGCAGTTCCACCGGGCCTTCCAGCGCACCGTCGGCACCGCAGCGGGTCTGCTCGTCTTCGCCCTCCTGCTGCGCCTCGACCCCACGCACTGGTGGATCATCGCGATCATCGTCGGCCTCCAGTTCGTCGTCGAGCTGCTGATCACGCGCAACTACGCCCTTGCCGTCGTCTTCCTCACCCCCCTCGCCCTGCTGATCTCCGAGTCGGTGACCGGCATGGACCCCGACACGATCGTCTTCGACCGCGCGGTCGACACCCTCATCGGCGTCGGCGCCGCCGTCCTCGTGCTCGTCGTCTCGAGCCGTCTCGGCCGGCCCGAGCTGCTGCTGCGCGCCCACGCCCGTCGGGTGGTGCTCGCCCTCGACGACGTCCTCGCCGACCTCGCCGAGCGCCGCACCCGCACCGACGAGGGCATGGCCGCCCACCTCGACCACTGCAAGCAGCTCTACGTCGAGCTGCTCGAGTCCGACCGGGTCGCTGCCCGGGCCCACGCCGACGCACCCGCCGCGGTCGCGCCCTACCGACGCATGGAGCAGGTGCTCGCGGCGATCGGCTACCAGGTCCTCGGCGCGACGTGGAACCCCCGGGTCCGCGGCCAGGGCGAGGTCATGGCCCAGGCGCGCGAGGCCCTCTCCGGCCTGACCGTCCACCCCGTGACCCGCCACCGGTCGGCCGACGAGATCACCGCCGACCTGCGCCGGGTCCAGACGATCCTCGCCGAGGCCTGACGTGCCGCGCACGAGTGCCGGGCTGCTCCCCTTCGTCCGGGAGGAGGGTGCGACCCGCGTCTGGCTCGGGCACATGGGCGGTCCGCTGTGGGCCCGTCGGCCTCGCGGCTGGACCATCGTCAAGGGCGAGGTGGAGCCCGGCGAGGACGTGCTCGCGGCGGCCGAGCGCGAGTTCGCCGAGGAGACCGGCGCTCCCGCCCCCGCCGGGCCGCGCCTGGCCTTGGGCCAGGTGCGCCAGTCCGGAGGCAAGGTCGTCCACGCGTGGGCGATCGAGGTGACGAAGGGGGCTGACGTCACCCTGGTCGAGAGCAGCACCTTCGACCTGGAGTGGCCCCCGAGGTCCGGTCTGCGCCAGTCCTTCCCGGAGCTCGACCGTGGCGAGTGGCACGACATCGGCGCCGCGCGAGAGCTCGTCGTCGCAGCACAGACGGCCTTCCTCGACCGTCTCCCGGCCGCATCGCCTTAAGGTCGTGCGCCCAGATCAGCCAGCTGCGGCACGAGCGGGGTGAGGTCCTCGACCAGGCCGACCGCACCGGACGCCGGGTCATGGAGCACCGCCCGGATCCCCACCGAACGCGCCGACTCGACGTTGGCCGGCACGTCGTCGACGAAACCGACCTGCTCCCCCGGCAGGCCGAGGTCGTCGAGGACCCGCTCGAAGAAGACCCGGTCCGGCTTCATCGCGCCGATCTCGCTGGAGTAGTAGGAGCCGTCGACGAGGTCGTCGTAGCCACGGACCTCGCGCATGTGCTGCACGCGGTGGTCCTGCTGGTTGGTCGCGAGCATGCAGGGTACGCCGAGGTCGCGCACGGCCGTGAGCACGCCGATCGCCTCGGGATCGAGGTCGAACTGCTCCCAGATCGACAGCAGGTCCTCGACCGTGATCGGCACGTGGTCGGACTGCTCCTGCTCCAGCCGGAGCAGCTCCTCGAGCACCTCACGCAGCGGCCGCTCGCCCCGCAGGGCCGGCAGCTCGGCCTCGAAGACCCTCCGGGCGAAGCCCGGCCGGACTGCACCATCGAGCCGAGACCGCCAGTCGAAGCGCCCGTGCTGCAGGACGCCGTCGCAGTCCCACAGGAGCACCTCGACCGGCTGGCTCATCGGATCAGGCGCCCGCCCGGTCGCCCGCGGCCTGGGCCGCCTCGGCGTCCTCGTCACGCTTGGGCGTGGCGTCGATGCCGGCCTCCTTGCGCTGCTCCGGGGTGATCGGCGCCGGCGCGTCGGTGAGCGGGTCGTAGCCGCCGCCGGACTTGGGGAAGGCGATGACGTCACGGATCGAGTCGGCACCGAGCAGGAGCATGCAGATGCGGTCCCAGCCGAAGGCGATGCCGCCGTGCGGCGGGGCGCCGTACTTGAAGGCCTCGAGGAGGAAGCCGAACTTCTCCTGCGCGGACTCCTCGTCCAGGCCCATGACCTTGAAGACGCGCTCCTGCACGTCCTTGCGGTGGATACGGATCGACCCGCCGCCGATCTCGTTGCCGTTGCAGACCATGTCGTAGGCGTAGGCGAGGGCCGGGCCCGGGTCGGTGTCGAAGGAGTCGAGGAACTCCTCCTTGGGGCTGGTGAAGGCGTGGTGGACCGCGGTCCACGCACCCGCACCGACCGCCACGTCACCGGCGGCGACGGCATCGCCGGCCGGCTCGAAGAGCGGGGCGTCGACGACCCAGAGGAAGGACCACGCGGTCTCGTCGATGAGCTCGCACCGCTGGGCGATCTCCTGACGGGCCGCACCGAGGAGCGCCCGCGCGGCCTTGGCCTTGTCGGCGGCGAAGAAGATGCAGTCGCCGGGGGCCGCACCGACGTGGGCGGCCAGGCCGGCCTTCTCCTCGTCGGAGATGTTCTTGGCGACCGGGCCACCGAGCTCGCCGTCCTCGCCGACGGTGACATAGGCCAGGCCCTTGGCGCCGCGCTGCTTGGCCCACTCCTGCCAGGCGTCGAACTGGCGCCGCGGCTGGCTGGCGCCACCCGGCATGACGACCGCGCCGACGTAGTCGTTCTTGAAGACGCGGAAGGGGGTGTCGGCGAAGTACTCGGTACAGTCGACGAGCTCGACCCCGAAGCGCAGGTCCGGCTTGTCGGAGCCATAGCGCTCCATGGCCTCGGCATAGGTCATGCGCGGGAAGGGCGTCGGCAGGTCGACCCCGATGGTCGCCCACACGGCCTTGGCGATGGCCTCGCCGAGCTCGATGACGTCGTCCTGCTCGACGAAGGACATCTCGATGTCGAGCTGGGTGAACTCGGGCTGCCGGTCGGCGCGGAAGTCCTCGTCGCGGTAGCAGCGGGCGATCTGGTAGTAGCGCTCCATGCCGGCGACCATGAGCAGCTGCTTGAACAGCTGCGGGCTCTGCGGCAGGGCGTACCACGCGCCCGGCGCCAGGCGCGCGGGCACGAGGAAGTCGCGGGCACCCTCGGGCGTGGAGCGGGTGAGCGTCGGGGTCTCGATCTCGACGAAGTCGCGCTCGGCGAGCACCGTGCGGGCCGCGGCGTTGACCTTGCTGCGCAGGCGCAGGCCGGCGCCGGCGCTCGTGGCGCCCGGGCGGCGCAGGTCGAGGTAGCGGTGCTTGAGGCGGGCCTCCTCGCCGACGCTCACGCGCTCGTCGATCTGGAAGGGCAGCGGCGCGGCCTCGGAGAGCACCTCGATGGAGCTGGCGACGACGTCGATCTCGCCGGTCGCGACGTTGGGGTTGACGTCCTTGGGATCGCGCGGGGTGACCTCGCCGAGGACCTTGATGACGTACTCGTTGCGCAGGTCGTGCGCCGCACCGGTGAGGACCTCGTCACGGGCGACGACCTGGGCGACGCCGGACGCGTCGCGCAGGTCGAGGAAGGCCACGCCCCCGTGATCACGACGACGACCCACCCAGCCGGTGAGCGTGACGGTCTGGCCGGAGTGCTCGGCACGCAGGGTGCCGGCGTCGTGGGTGCGGAGCACGGGGTGTTCTTCCTTGTCCTTCGGGTCGCCCGGCGGGTCGCGCGGGCCGGTCCATCCTACGGAGCCCGGCGGGTGCCGGGCCAACGGGTTGATCAGCCGGTCGGGCCGTCCCTGCGGCCGGGGTGCTCGGGCCACGGGCTGTCGGCAGGACGAAGGGAGGTCCAGCCGCCCTCTCGGGACGCCCGGGCCGTCATCGTCGCGATGACGAGGGTGGAGTTGTGCAGGTCCCCGGCGAGGACCGCCGCAGCGACCTCGTCGAGGGGCACGCGCCGCTGGAGCAGGTGCGCCTCCTCCCCTTCGCGCTGGTGCCGCTCGCCCTCGGGCACGGGACGCAGCCCCCGCGCGAGGTAGACGCGGATCGCCTCGTCCATGCCACCGGGCGAGGTGAAGTAGTCCACGAGGACCGCCCACTCGTCGGCCGTGACGTCAGCCTCCTCGGCCAGCTCGCGCTGCGCGCCGACGAGCGGGTCCTCACCCGCGATGTCGAGCAGGCCGGCGGGGATCTCCCACTCGTTGGCCGAGACGGGGTGACGGTACTGCCGGATGAGCAGCACGCGGTCCTGCTCGTCGAGGGCCAGGACGGCGACGGCACCCGGGTGGTCGACGACCTCGCGCACCAGGGTCTCGCCCTCGAGCTCGAAGGTGTCACGACGCACATCCCAGACCGCGCCCTCGAAGACCACCTCGCTGGAGGTCACCGAGCGGGTGAGCAGCTCGTCGCGCAGCGGCACCGTCTCGTCGGTCATCAGGCCTCGACGTCCACGCTCGCCGGCTCGGTCGCCGGCTCGGCCGCCGGCTCGGCCGACTCCTCCGGCGGGTCGACCTCGACGAGGCGCGAGTCGCGCTGCGCCTGGACCGCGGCACCGATGAGCCCGGCGAAGAGCGGGTGGGCCTTGTCCGGGCGCGACTTGAACTCGGGGTGCGCCTGGGTCGAGACGTAGTAGGGGTGCACCTCGCGCGGGAGCTCGACGAACTCGACGAGCCCGAGCTGCGGGTGGGTGCCGCTCACGACGAGGCCGGCCTGCTCGAGCTGGTCGCGGTAGGTGTTGTTGACCTCGTAGCGGTGGCGGTGCCGCTCGGTGACCTGGGTGGAGCCGTAGGCGGTCGCGGCGACCGAGCCCTCACGCAGGTCGGCCGGGTAGGAGCCCAGGCGCATCGTCCCGCCGAGGTCACCGGCACCGTCGACGAAGGACTTCTGCTCCTCCATCGTGGCGATGACCGGCGCGCTCGACGCCGGGTCGAACTCCGTGGAGCTGGCGCCCTCGATGCCGGCGACGTTGCGCGCGTACTCGATGACCATGCACTGCAGGCCCAGGCAGATGCCGAGCGTGGGGACCTGCTGCTCGCGCGCCCAGCGCAGCGCACCGAGCTTGCCCTCGATGCCCCGCACGCCGAAGCCGCCCGGCACGAGCACCGCGTCGACCCCGCCGAGCGCCTTGCTCGCCCCGGCCGGCGTCTCGCAGTCGTCGGAGGGCACCCAGCGGATGCGCACCTTGGCGTCGTTGTGGAAGCCACCCGCGCGCAGGGCCTCGGTGACCGAGAGGTAGGCGTCGGGCAGGTCGATGTACTTGCCGACGAGCGCGACCTCGATCTCGTGGCGCGGCTGGTGGACCCGGCGCAGCAGGGTGTCCCAGCTCCCCCAGTCGACGTCGGTGAAGTTGAGGCCGAGACGGCGGATGACGAAGGTGTCGAGGTGCTCGCGGTGCAGCACCTTGGGGATGTCGTAGATGCTCGGGGCGTCGACGCACGCGGCCACGCCGTCCTTGTCGACGTCGCACGACATCGAGATCTTGCGCTTGATGTCGGCGGGGATCTCGCGGTCGGCGCGCAGCACGAGCGCGTCGGGCTGGATGCCGACCTGGCGCAGCGCGGCGACGGAGTGCTGGGTCGGCTTGGTCTTCATCTCGCCGCTCGGCGCGATGTAGGGCACGAGCGAGACGTGCAGGAAGAAGCAGTTGTCGCGACCGAGCTCGTGACGCACCTGTCGGGCGGCCTCGAGGAAGGGCAGCGACTCGATGTCGCCGACGGTGCCACCGATCTCGGTGATGATCACGTCGGGCGCGGCGGCGTCGTCGACGCCGGGGCTGCCGGCGGCGGGTGCACGCATCCGCGAGGTGATCTCGTTGGTGATGTGCGGGATGACCTGGACGGTGTCGCCGAGGTACTCGCCCTTGCGCTCCCGCGCGATGACCCGGCTGTAGACCTGCCCGGTCGTGACATTGGCGGAGCCGTCGTGGTTGGTGTCGAGGAAACGCTCGTAGTGCCCGATGTCGAGGTCGGTCTCGGCGCCGTCCTCGGTGACGAAGACCTCACCGTGCTGGAAGGGGTTCATCGTCCCCGGGTCGACGTTGAGGTAGGGATCCAGCTTCTGCATCGTGACCTTGAGGCCACGCGCCCGAAGCAGGTGCCCGAGGCTCGAGGCCGTCAGTCCCTTGCCGAGTGAGGAGACGACTCCTCCGGTCACGAAGATGTGTTTCGTCAGTGCCACCACGGGGTTCCAATCTACGTCACGCGGGCGAGTGCTCGGTAACGCTGCACCCAGCGAGTTGCGCTGTCGTCGAGTCCGTCCCAGCCCCGCGCCCGCTCCCGGGCGGCCAGCGCGGCGTGCGCGGCCCGGTCCGGGTGGTCGAGGACCGCCGCCACGGCACCGGCGAGCGGACCGGCCGACGCCTCCTGGGGCCCGTCGACGAGCAGGCCGACACCGTCGAGCAGGTCGGGCAGGCCACCGACGCGTCGGGCGACGACGGGGGTCCCGGCGGCCATGGCCTCCTGCACGACGAGCGCGCGGGCCTCCCACTCGCTCGGCACGACGAGCACGTCGGCCGTCAGCAGCCACGGGGTGACGTCGGCGGTCTCGCCGAGCAGGTGCAGGGGTCCGTCCGCTGCCAGGTCCTGCTGCCCCGGCCCGACGAGCCCCCACTGCCCGGGGGCACCGGCGGCGGCCTCGGCGAGGACGTCGATGCCCTTCTGCGGGGCGACCCTCGCGATCGTCAGGACGAAGGGGGTCTCCCCCGCCAGGTCGTGCCGCGCCAGCAGCGCGTCGCGGTGCGCCGCCCGCCACCCGGCCCGGTCGGTGGCCAGGAGCGTCGGGACGCGCGGGGAGGGCACCTCGGCGAGCTCGGCCCGGCGGGCGCCGAGCGCCCGGGCGTCGGCGACGAGGTCGCTGCTCGCTCCGGTGACGAGCGCGGCCCGACGCACGACCCCGCGCGCGGCCGCCTCGCCCACGACCCTCCGCGGCGAAGACCCGGACCCTCGGATGGGGTTGTGCAGGCTGACGACGACCGGCACGCCTGCGCCGAAGGGAGCGAGCGTCGCCATGGCCGTCGTGGCGACGAGCCCGGCCCGGAACCCGTGGGCGTGGACGACATCGGCTCCCCGACCGAACGCCCGCACCTCGCCGACGGTGAGCATCGCGTCTCCCGGCAGGTCGAAGCGCCCCCGCGTCGCCGGGTCGGTCGCGACGTGCACGTCGTGGCCGGCCGCGGACAGCGACCCAGCGAGGTCGGCCACGTGCGTGCCGATCCCTCCGGCGGCCGAGGCGAGGCACAGCAGGATCCTCATCGGGTGACCCGCCGCCCGGGCAGACGTGAGCGCAGCGTCGGGTCGAGCCCGAGCCCCCCGAGCAGCACCCCGCCGGCGACGACGAGCGCCACGACAGCACCCGAGAGCGTGGCCGTCACGACGTCGTCCGGCCAGCGCTCGCCCAGGCCCAGGTGCACGGCCAGGCCGAGGCCGAGCGCGGCGGCGGCGAGGAGCAGGACCCGAGGCAGGCCGGCGAGCGCGCCGCTCCCCCAGTCGCGCCGGACCTGCACGAGCAGCCCCACACCGGCGACGGTCATCCCGAGTGACGAGGCGAGCCCGAGGCCCACGAGGGTGCGTCGGGCGCCACCCGTCCCGGCGAGCAGCAGCAGCGGCAGGAGCGCGGCGACGAGCCACCCCGCGGCCATGATCGTGCCGGCGACGAGCGCACGGCCTCGGGCGTAGAGCGCCCGCAGCGCCACGGCGGCGATGCTGAAGCCGACGAGTCCGGGGGCCATCGCGACGAGGGCCTCCGGCATCGCGGCGAGCGCGGCCGCGCCCTCGGCGCTGCGGTCGATCGCGGTGAAGACCAGCCCCACCGCGCCGGCCGCGGCGACCAGCCCGGCGGCGGCCGACGCGGCGAGGACGACGACGGCACGCAGCGACGCGGCGAGCGTCTCGGCGACGGAGGTCTGGCTCCCTTCGTCCGCAGCGGCCGCGAGGACCGGGAAGACCGCCGTGGCGACCGGCACCGCGAGGACCGCATAGGGCAGCAGGTAGAGAGCCTGGACGTAGTTCTGCACGACGAGGGTGCCGTCGCCCCCGGCCCGGTTGGCCACGGTGAGCGTGGCGAGCACGGTGGCCTGCTGGGCCAGCAGCGCGACGACCCCGGCGGCAGCGAGGGTCCGGGCCCGCGCCGCCGTCTCGGGCGCGAGGCGCCAGCGTGGCCGCAGCCGGATCCCCGCCCGCTCGGCCACGACGAGGAGCGGCAGCGACAGCGCGACGACTCCGAGGGTCGTGCCACCACCGAGGAGGAGCAGCTCACCCGAGGTCACGCCGGCCGGCGTCGTGCCGGCGGGCACGACGAGGGCCCACAGCACGTAGGTGACGATGACGACGAGGCTCGAGAGCAGCGGGGCGATCGCCGCCGCGAGGAAGCGCCGGTGCGCCTGCAGCACTCCGGAGACGACGATGCCCAGTCCGTAGAGCACCACTTGCGGGCTGAAGACGACGAGCAGCCGGGTACCGAGCGGCACGGCCCCGTCGACCTCGAGGTCACCCAGGAGCATCCGGCTGACGAAGGGGGCGACCCCCGCCACGAGCAGGGCGAGCGGCAGCAGCACCACGAGGGTGCGGGTGAGGAGGGCAGAGGCGACGTCGTCGGCGCTCTCGGCGCCGCCGGCACCGACGCGGGCCGCGACGAGCGGGACGACCACAGCGGCCAGGACGCCCCCGGCGGCGATCTCGTAGACGATGTTGGGCACCGTGTTGACGCTCTGGTAGACGGTGCCGACACCGGTCGCGCCCACCGCCCAGGCGAAGACGAGCCAGCGCACGAAGCCGACGACCCTCGCCACGGCCGTGACCACCGCGACGGTGCCGGCGTCCCGGGCCACCCGGCTCACCGTGGTCGGCCCCAGGCGTCGAGCTCGCGCAGCACGGGGGTCGACTCGATGACCCGGGTGAAGCTCACCCGCTCCGACAGCAGCGTCAGGCCGGTGACCACCCCGGCGACGGCGAGACGTCCCCGGGGGCCGAGACCACGGACGAAGGCCAGCCCGACGAGCGCACCGAGCGCGTTGGCCCCGCAGTCGCCGAGCATCGTCTCGCCCGCGAGGTCCTCGGGCAGGGCGCCGAGGCCGACCCCGACGAGGGTCACCCCCAGCGGTCGCGCTGATCGGGGCACGCTGAGCAGAGCCCCCGCCGTGGTGGTCACCTTGAGCGCCCGCCCGGGGCGCAGGTCGAGCAGGTTGACGAGGTTGGCGGTGCCGGCGACGACGACGGCGTCGACGGCGGTCCCGGCGACGCTCTGCCCCACCCCCTGTCGGGTGCTGCCTCGTGTCTCGAGGTGCGCAGCGAGGACCGCAGTGGCGCCCAGGCCGAGGATCTTGAGGGCGCCCGTCGTCACGCGACCACGCCGCAGTGCACCGAGGTGCCCGCGTAGCCCCTTGGTCGTGCCGTCGCCGACGAGGTCGTCGAGCCCGCCGAGCAGGCCGGGTGCCAGCACGACGAGGGCCGTGCCGGCATCGCGGGCCCCCGTCGTGGCCGTGGCCGCTGCCGCGAGCACGACGACGGGTCCCTCGAGGAGGGTCACCGGCGCACCGGCGTGGTTGCGTCGGGCCCACGGGGCGCGTGCGGCCTCGGGCAGTCGGCGGCCGAGACCGGTGAGCGCTCGGGTCAGGCCGATCCCGGCGAGGCCGGTGACGACGGCGCTCATGCGCCCTCGGGCACCGGGGCGTCCGCTCCGGCTCCGATGCCGTAGTGGCCGGAGCCGCCGTCGAGCTGCTCGTCGAGAGCCAGGACGATCGCCGCCCGGCCCATGGGCAGGTCAGGGTCGTCGACCGTCGACACCCCCTCGGCGAGTGAGCCCTGCGTGCGCGCCATGGTCACGGGCGAGGCATCGGCGGACCCCTCCTCGGCCTCGGGCGCGGCGAGCACGGTCCCGTCGGCGTGGGTCTGCACGAGGTGGGTCAGGGCCACCCAGGTGGCGGCAATCGCCTCGGCGGCGCGGTCGACGGACCCCGAGGTGTCGTCAGCCGACTCGGCCGCGACCGGTCCTCCGACGACCACGACGAGGTCGGCGGCAGCCGGGGCCTGTGCGGGACCCTCGACGAGCCCGGCATCGCGCAACCGCGTCCAGGCGGCGTCCCGTGCCGAGCGCTCGACCCGCTCCGTCGACCCCGCCCGCTCCCGACCGGTGACGACGACCGCGAGGGTCTGGTCGACGGTCTGCGCCCCGTCGGGGACCTCGGCATCCACGCCGAGGTCGCGCAGGGCGCCGTCGCCGGTGCGATCCCGCTCGTCCGCGGACGCGTCGCCCGCGGCAGCCCAGTCGGCGTCGACCTCCACGGTGTCGGCGACGCTCGCCCCCGACTCCTCGAGGGCGTCGCGCGCCTCCTGCACGTCGTCGTCGGCCGCCTCGGGCAGCACGACGACCGTGGCGGTGCGCTCGACGAGCCGGTCTCCGACGACCCCGGGCAGGGTCTGCTCGTCGTAGGCGTCGCGCGCCTCGAGGCCGCGACGATCCTCGTTGGCCTGGCGGCGCAGCTCCTCCTTCTCCTGACGCAGCTTGGTGACCTCGCCCGACAGGGTGCTGCCGATGTTGTCGTTGAGCGGCCCGGCCCCGAGCACGATCCCGATCGACAGGGCGATGAGCACGGCCGCGAGGGAGACGAGGTGGTACCTGAAGTCGATCACGTGAGGAGTCCTTCGACGAGGGCCCACAGGTCGTCCCAACGGGCCCCGAGCAGTTGCAGTGCAGCCTGACCGGTGGGTGTCGCCCAGAGGGCGACGAAGAGCGAGAAGAGGCAGACCAGGGCCAGCCCGAGCAGCCACCACGAGGAGATGCGCGTGCGGTAGAGCCGGCTGACTCCCTTCGCGTCGATGAGCTTGCTGCCCACCCGCAGCCGGGTGAGGAAGGTGCTCGACATGCCCGCCCGGCCCTTGTCGAGGAACTCGACGAGCGTCGCGTGCGTCCCCACCGCGACGATGAGCTGGGCTCCCTTGTCGTCCGCGAGGAGCATGGCGATGTCCTCGCTCGTGCCCGTCGCCGGGAAGACCACGGGCGTCACGCCCAGCGCCTCGACCCGGGCCACGCCGGGTGCCTCACCGGTGCGGTAGGCGTGCACGACGACCTCCGCCCCGCAGCCGAGCACCGTGTCCGAGACGGAGTCCATGTCACCGACGATGAGGTCGGGGCGGTGGCCCGCCTCGACGAGCGCGTCGGCGCCCCCGTCGACCCCGATGAGGACCGGCTTGTACTCGCGGATGTAGTGACGAAGGGCGGCGAGGTCCTCCTTGTAGTGGTACCCACGCACGACGATGAGCGCGTGGCGGCCCCGCAGGTCCGTCGCGATCTCGGGGACGCCGACCCCGTCGAAGAGCAGGTCGCGCTCGCGGTTGAGGTACTCCATGGTGTTGGCGGCGAAGGCCTCGAGCTGGGTGCCGAGCCCGGCGCGCGCGGAGTCCATGGCGGCCGCGATCTGGTCGCTGTCCCACCGGCTGCCGGTGATGCTCTCGCGGGCCAGGTGGATGGTGTTCCCGTCGACGCTGGCCGTCGCGCCGTCCTTGAGGCGGTCGAGCAGCTCCTCGTCGTCGACGTCGAGGAGCGGGATGCCCGCGTCGACGATGATCTGCGGGCCGACGTTGGGGTAGCGACCGCTGATCGAGCGCGCGGCGTTGACCACGGCGATCGGCTGGCACGCGACGAGGGCCTCCCCGCTCACCCGGTCGATGTCGGAGTGGTCGATGACGGCGATCTCGCCGGGACGCAGTCGCTTGGTCAGGCTCTTGGTCCGCCGGTCGATCCGCAGACGCCCGCGGACACCGGGCAGCGCCTGGTGGCGGGCGGAATCGCGCGTGCGTCGAAGGGCCATCCGGTGCATCGTCCCACGAAGCCGTCGCGGCTCAGCGGCGACACTGCTCGAGCAGCTCGTGGGCGTGCCGCAGGCCCACGCTCGAGTCGTCGCCACCCATCATCCGGGAGAGCTCCCCGAGTCGCTCGTCGCCCTCGACGGGGCGCACCCCGCTCGCGGTCACCTGGTCGCCGTGGGCCTTGTGCACGACGAGGTGACGGTCGGCGTGGGCCGCCACCTGCGCCAGGTGCGTCACGACGATGACCTGACTGGTGCGGGCCAGCGCCGCGAGCCGGGCCCCGACGTCGAGGGCCGCGCGGCCACCGACACCGGCATCCACCTCGTCGAAGACGAAGGTGGGGACCTGGCTGCCGGTCGACCCGGCGGTCGCGACCTCGATGGCCAGCATGATCCGGCTCAGCTCACCCCCGGACGCGGCCTTGGCGACCGAACGGGGCGGGGCGCCACGGTTGGCGGCGACCCGGACCTCGACGACATCGGCCCCATCGGGTCCGACCCGCCGGGTGGTCCCGTCAGCCGAAGTCACCTCGAGCGCCGACTCTTCGCCGCGGGGCTCGACGGCCACCTCGACCCGGGCCTTGTCCATGCCCAGGTGGGCGAGCTCGTCCTCGACGGCGCGGGAGAGCCCGGCCGCGGCAGCGGTCCGGGCCTCGGTGAGTCGGGTGGCCGCCTCGGCGAGCTGTTGCTCCGCCTCGGCGACCTGCGCGGTGAGCGCCTCGATCCGCTCGTCGGCCCCGAGCAGGCCCTGCAGTCGCTCCCGGGAGGCATCGCGGTGACGCAGCACGGCGGCGATGTCGTCGCCGTAGCGCCGGGTGAGCTCGTGCAGGGCGGCCCGCCGCTCCTCGACGGCCCCGAGGCGTGCCGGGTCGGCCTCGATGTCGGCGGCGTAGCCGGACAGCTCGGTCGCCAGCTCGGCGGCGAGCACGCCGACCTCGGCCAGGCGACGGTGCAGGTCGGACAGCTGCGGGTCGTGGTCGGCGAGCCGCTCCAGCTCGCCGGCTGCCCGGGCCACCCGACCGACGACGTCGTCGCCGTCGAAGCTGTCGGGGTCGGACAGCAGCCGGTGGGCGGTGTCGGCCCCGGTGCGCAGCTCCTCGGCGTGGCCGAGGCGCTCGGCCTCGCGGGCGAGCTCGACGTCCTCGCCGGGCTGCGGCTCGACGCCGTCGATCTGCTCGAGCTGGTGGGTGAGCAGCTCGACCTCCTGCAGGCGGGTGCGCTCCCCGTCGACCAGGCGGTCCAGCTCCCCCTTCGCCTCGTGCCAGGTGCGGTGCGCCTGCGCGACCTGCGCCGCCGGATCGGCGACCTCGTCGCCCCCGAAGGCATCGAGAAGGGCACGGTGCTGCGAGGGACGCTTCAGGCGCCACTGGTCGGCCTGCCCGTGGATGGCGACGAGCCCCTCGCCGAGGTCGGCGAGGGTGCCGACCGGTGCCCGGCGACCGCCCACGTGGGCGCGGCTGCGGCCGGCGGCGGAGACCGTGCGCGACAGGAGCAGCTCGGGCTCGTCGGCGACGCCACCGACGTCCTCGGCGACCGCTCGGGCCGGGTGGTCGTCGGCCAGATCGAGCTCGGCCTCGACGACCGCCTCGTCGCTCCCGGTGCGCACGAGGGCCGCATCGGCGCGGCCCCCGAGCACCAGCCCCAGGCCGGTGACGACCATGGTCTTGCCCGCTCCGGTCTCGCCGGTGACGACGGTCAGGCCGGGATCGAGGGTGAGCGTGGCGTCCTCGATCACCCCGAGGTCGCGGATCCGCAGCTCGCGCAGCATGTCAGGCCCCCGAGCGGTTGCGGCCGCGCCAGCCGTGGACGGACAGGTCGAACTTCGCGACGAGCCGGTCGGTGAAGGGCGAGCTGCTGAGGCGGGCCAGTCGCACCGGCTCCGCGGAGCGGCTGACCTCGATGCGCGCCCCCGGCGGCAGGTCGACCGCCCGCCGACCGTCGCACCACAGCACGCCGTGGCCCTCGGTGCCGGGGACGAGGTCGACGGCCAGCGCCGACGTGGGTGCGACGACGAGGGGGCGGGCAAAGAGGGCGTGGGCGCTGATCGGCACGACGAGCATCGCCTCGACCCCCGGCCAGACGACGGGCCCGCCCGCGGAGAAGGCATAGGCCGTCGAGCCGGTCGGGGTGGCCATGACGACGCCGTCGCACCCCCACGTGGAGAGGGGTCGGCCGTCGATCTCGACGGTGAGCACGAGCATCCGCTCGCGGGAGGCCTTTTCGACGGTGACCTCGTTGAGGGCCCAGCTGCGGGCGATCTCCTGCCCGTCGAGGGTCGCGACGACGTCGAGGGCCATCCGCTCCTCGACCTCGTACTTGCGCTCGACGATGTGCTCGACGGTCGCGTCGACGTCCTCGCGCTCGGCCTCGGCGAGGAAGCCGACGTGCCCGAGGTTGACGCCCAGCAGCGGGACTCCGCTGCCGCGGGCCGCCTCGGCACCGCGCAGGATCGTCCCGTCACCACCGAGCACCACGACGAGCTCGACACCGTCGACGGGCCGGTCTCCGTCGTGGACCACGACGCCGGGGTGCTGGCCGAGCAGGCTCTCGCCGAGCTCGCCCGCGGGCAGGCGCACCTCGATGTCGGCCTGGGCGAGCTTGTCGGCAACGCCCATCGCGACCTCGAGGGCCTCGGGCCGGCTCGGGTGCGCCATGAGCAGCACACGCCGCTGGGTCATGGGGCCTCCTCCTGGACCAGCTCGTGGGCGATGTCGGTCTGAGCCTGCCACGTCAGGCCGACACCCGTGCGCCGGGTCAGGTGGACGAGGTACTCGTGGTTGCCCTCTCCCCCACGCACCGGGCTGCGGGCGATGCCCAGGACCGCGAGCCGCACCTCGGCGGCCCGCTCGAGCACCCCGGTGATGGCTGCACGTCGGGCGGCGGGGTCGGTGACCACGCCCTTGCGCCCGAGCCGGTCCCGGCCCACCTCGAACTGCGGCTTGATCAGGAGCACCGCGTCACCGTCGTCGGTGAGCAGGTCCGCGATCTCGGCGAGCACGAGACGAAGGGAGATGAAGCTCAGGTCCCCGACGGCCAGGGGTACCGGGCCACCGATGTCGTGCGGGTCGAGGCCCCGGATCGTCGTGCCGCTGCGGTCGGTCACGCGCGGGTCGGCGGCCAGCTCCGGTGCGAGCTGGTCGTGCCCGACGTCGAGGGCGATGACGTGGTCGGCACCCCGCTCGAGGAGGACCTGGGTGAACCCGCCGGTGCAGGCGCCGATGTCGAGTGCCCGACGGCCAGCGACCTCGATCTCGAAGGCGTCGAGAGCCCCGAGCAGCTTGCCGGCCGCTCGACCGACCCACCGATCGGCGTCACCGGCAACCTCGACGGGGGTGTCCGGCGTGACCTGCTGCGAGGACTTGGTGGCCACCTGCCCGGCCACGCGCACCTGGCCCGACTCGACGAGCTCGCGCGCCCGGGTTCGGCTGCGCGCCAGACCGCGCTCGACGAGGGCGAGGTCCAGTCGGGTCGTCTCGGGCACCCGTCAGGTCCCGAGGTCGGACAGGCGCGAGGTCAGGGTGCCGTGCACCGACTCCCCCGCAGTCAGCACCGCGTCGAGGTCGTCGGGGTCGACGACGGCGAGGTCACGCAACGCCGCGTCGACGACGAGGTCGCCCGTCTCCGGGGTGCCCTCGGGCATCGGCTCGGGGGCTCTGGGGGCGAGGTCGCCCGGAGTGGGCCGCGGGGCCTCCGGCACGGGTGTGGCCTCCTCAGGCATCGGGGAGCACGGGCTGGGTCGAGGCCGGGGAGGCGGTCTTGGCGGTCGTCGCCTTCTTCGCAGTCGCCTTCTTCGCAGACGCCTTCTTCGCAGACGCCTTCTTCGCAGACGCCTTCTTCGCAGACGCCTTCTTCGCAGTGGCCCTCTTCGCCGGCACAGACTTCTTGGCTGGCGCCTTCCTCGCAGTGGCCTTCGCCGGCGCCGCAGACGTCTTGGTGGCCGCATTCTTCGCCGCCGTCGACGTCGAGCGCCGGGCAGGCGCCTTGCGCGCCGGACGCTTCGTGGCCGGCGTGGATTCCGTCGGTCCGGTCACCGGAGCAGTCGAAACCTCGTCGGCCACGGCGCGCTCGCGCAGCGCCGTGCTCAGCGCGTCGAGATCGCCCTGCTCCTCCTGGGGCCAGGTCGGCGTGCTGTCGGTGCGCTCACGCACGGGCGGCACCGCGCTCGAGACGAGCATGGTGTCGACCAGACGCACGACGTCGAGCACCCGGTCGAGAGTCGCCTCGGTCGTCTTCAGGCCCAGATGGATCAGTCCACGTACGGGGTCCACGTCACTCCTCGGGTCGGGGCGTCCCACGCTACCGGCTGAAGACGAGCCGGCTCGCGTCTGCCGGCGTGATGAACCCCGCGTCGACGGCCGACCACAGTGCGTCCAGGCTCGCCCGGTCTGCGTCGATGCCACCGCCCTCGACCTCGAGGCGCCCGTCGACCACCCGAGCGCGGGACCGGTCACGCACGGCCCAGCCATCGTGCTGCTCGGCCGGTGGGTACGGGGCCGCGAGACCTCGCAGGTCCTCGAGGACGTGGGTCGGGCGCCGCTGGACGGGTGCCGCGGCCGCGTCCCCCATCCCGTGCACGCCGGTGAGGACGAGTGCACCGTCCATCCCGGTGGCCACCGCGCCCTCGATATCGGTCTCCAGCCGGTCCCCGACCGCCAGCACCCGGTCGATCGCGACGCCAAGTCGTCGGGCGGCCAGCTGGTACATCGGCGGGTGCGGCTTCCCGATGACCTCCGGGTCGACATCGACGCAGTTGCGCACCGCTGCGACGAGCGACCCGTTGCCCGGCAAGGGCCCACGGTCCGTCGGCAGGGTCAGGTCGGTGTTCGTCGCCACCCACCGGGCTCCCCCGCGGATGGCGCAGGCGGCCTCCCCGAGGTCCGACGCCGACACGTGCGGTCCGTACCCCTGGAGCACGGCCACCGGCGCCCCCTTCGTCCCGGGTGCCACCGGCAGCAGACCGACAGCGCGAAGGGAGGCCCCGACCCCGGCACCACCCACCGCCAGCACCTCGCTCCCCGGCGGATACCGATCGGCGAGGACCCGCGCTGCTGCCAGCGAGCTGGTGAGCACGTCCCCCTCGGTGAGCGGGACACCCAGAGCCGCCAAGTGGTCGGCCACCTGCGCCGGGGTGCGCGAGGCGTTGTTGGTGGCGAAGACCACCGGCACCTCGAGAGCACCGAGCGCCTCGACCGCATGCGGCACAGCCGATGCTCCGGCCACGACGACGCCGTCGATGTCGCAGATGATCGCGTCGTAGGCCGCGGCCAGCTGGCCACCCGCCGCCGGCGGGGTCACGGCGTCGACGTCGG
Organism: Janibacter sp. FSL W8-0316; assembly: GCF_038004165.1. Lineage (NCBI taxonomy): Bacteria > Bacillati > Actinomycetota > Actinomycetes > Micrococcales > Intrasporangiaceae > Janibacter > Janibacter sp. FSL W8-0316. The sequence continues at coordinate 836,084 of NZ_JBBOQX010000001.1, forward strand.
GTCGTCGCCTTCGCCCTCGGGCACCGCCTGGCCGTCGCTGTCGGGCACCTCCTGGAGGTGCACCCCGTCGAGCTCCTCGACGCGCTCGATCGCGTCCGTCTCGCCGTCCTGGTCGGCCACAGCCGCCTTGGCAAACCACGACCGCGCGTCGGCCTCACGACCGACCTCGAGCAGGGCGTCGGCGTAGGCGTACCAGACGCGGGCAGCCCACGGCTTGTTCTTGACCTTGTCGACCTGGCCCTGCAGGGCGAGGACAGCGGCATGCGGCTGACCCATGTCGCGACGGATGCCGGAGCCCACGATGAGCAGCTCGACCTGCTCCTCCTGGCCCAGCTGACGCGCCTCCGGCGAGCCCAGCAGCTCGAGCGCCCGCGCCGGACGACCGAGGCCACGCTCGCAGTCGACCATGAGCGGCAGCAGGTGCGAGGAGCCACTCAGTCGCCGGACCGTGCGGAACTCGGTGAGTGCCCGAGCGAAGTCGCCCATGCGGTAGGCGACGAAGCCGAGCGCCTCCCGAGCGGCCGGCACCCGACCTGCCCGTCGCACCGCCGTCTCCGCGTGCGCCAAGGCACCGTCGAGGTCCTCGGCCTCCAGCAGTGCGGCGACCATGACGAGGTGCTGGGCCACGCCGTCCGCATTTTCCTTGCTCAGGGTGCGCAACTGCTGGCGCACGCTGCGGTCCAGCTCGGCCCCGGTGACGTCCGGCGCGATCGCCGGCTCCGGCTTGCGGCCCTCCTTGGGCACCAGCCGCGACCCACCGCGGTTGTCGGCGTCAGCCTCGCGCGGTGCCCCGCGACGATCGGAACGACCACCTCGCTCCGGGCGTGCCTGACGGTCACCGCGCTCGGGTCGCCCGGAAGATCCACGCCGCTCCGGCCGGCCACCGCGGCCTCCTCCGGAACCACCGCGGGGACCCTGGCCCCCGCGCCCAGCGGACCCGTCACGACCACGATCCGGCCTGCTCGACCTCTCGTCCACGACATCAACCTCTCTTGACCTGTTGTCTCGGGCCAGACTCTCCCGACCTGGGCACATGACGCAACACCCTGACGCGATGGTCGGCAATGGGGCCTGGAATGGCGAAAGCCCCCCAGCGTGGTGGCTGGGGGGCTTTCGTGAATGTTTGTCCGGCTGCGTCCTACTCTCCCACACCGTCACCAGTGCAGTACCATCGGCGCTGAAGGGCTTAGCTTCCGGGTTCGGAATGGGACCGGGCGTTTCCCCTTCGCTATAACAGCCGTAACTCTATGGAAATGCGTGGACAATCATCGTGTCCCGACCGTATCTCGGGAACTGCACAGTGGACGCGAACAATCTTCGTTCTTCTTTAACGCAACAAGGTTGTGTTGTGTATCAAGTTATCGGCTTATTAGTACCAGTCAGCTCCATGCATTGCTGCACTTCCACATCTGGCCTATCAACCCAGTAGTCTACTGGGAGCCTCTCGAACCGTAGTTCATGGAAACCTCATCTTGAGACATGCTTCCCGCTTAGATGCTTTCAGCGGTTATCACTCCCGAACGTAGCTAATGAGCGGTGCCCTTGGCAGAACAACTCACACACCAGAGGTTCGTCCAACCCGGTCCTCTCGTACTAAGGTCAGCCTCTCTCAAGTTTCCTACGCGCACAGCGGATAGGGACCGAACTGTCTCACGACGTTCTAAACCCAGCTCGCGTGCCGCTTTAATGGGCGAACAGCCCAACCCTTGGGAGCTACTCCACCCCCAGGATGCGACGAGCCGACATCGAGGTGCCAAACCATCCCGTCGATATGGACTCTTGGGGAAGATCAGCCTGTTATCCCCGGGGTACCTTTTATCCGTTGAGCGACGGCGCTTCCACAAGCCACCGTCGGGTCACTAGTTCCGACTTTCGTCCCTGCTCGACATGTCTGTCTCGCAGTCAAGCTCCCTTGTACACTTGCACTCGCCACCTGATTGCCAACCAGGCTGAGGGAACCTTTGAGCGCCTCCGTTACATTTTAGGAGGCAACCGCCCCAGTTAAACTACCCACCAGGCAATGTCCCTGATCCGGATCACGGACCGAGGTTAGATAACCAGAACGACCAGAGTGGTATTTCAACGATGACTCCACACACACTGGCGTGCATGCTTCACAGTCTCCCACCTATCCTACACAAGCCGTCCCGATCACCAATACCAAGCTATAGTGAAGGTCCCGGGGTCTTTCCGTCCTGCTGCGCGTAACGAGCATCTTTACTCGTAGTGCAATTTCGCCGAGTTCGCGGTTGAGACAGTGGAGAAGTCGTTACGCCATTCGTGCAGGTCGGAACTTACCCGACAAGGAATTTCGCTACCTTAGGATGGTTATAGTTACCACCGCCGTTTACTGGGGCTTAAATTCTCAGCTTCGCCCAAAGGGCTAACCGGTCCTCTTAACCTTCCAGCACCGGGCAGGCGTCAGTCCGTATACATCGTCTTGCGACTTCGCACGGACCTGTGTTTTTAGTAAACAGTCGCTTCTCCCTGGTCTCTGCGGCCCTTTCCCCTAGCCCGTAAAGAGCTTCAGGGTCCAGGCCCCCCTTCTCCCGAAGTTACGGGGGCATTTTGCCGAATTCCTTAACCACGATTCACTCGATCGCCTTGGTATTCTCTACCTAACCACCTGAGTCGGTTTGGGGTACGGGCGGCTCGAACCTCGCTAGAGGATTTTCTCGGCAGCATAGGATCACCCTGCTTCCCGCTAAAGCGGTCACCATCAGGTCTCAGGATACGTGCCAGGCGGATTTGCCTACCTGACTCCCTACACCCTTGGACGTGGACAACCATCGCCACGCGGAGGCTACCTTCCTGCGTCTCCCCATCACTTGACTACTACCAGCTCGGGTCACGCGTTCCACCCACCAGCGACACCCCGAAGGGCATCTAACGGTGAGCTTCAGGCGCTTAGCATCACTGGATTCATCATGGGCGGTTCTTCGCCGGTTCCGGAATATCAACCGGATGTCCATCGACTACGCCTGTCGGCCTCGCCTTAGGTCCCGACTTACCCAGGGCAGATTAGCTTGACCCTGGAACCCTTGGTTATTCGGCGGACGGGTTTCTCACCCGTCATTCGCTACTCATGCCTGCATTCTCACTCGTGTGGCATCCACGACTGGATCACTCCGCCGCTTCACTCGCCACACGACGCTCCCCTACCCATCAACACGCCTGGACACCACAAGGGTGCCGAGCAGTGTGTCAATGCCACAGCTTCGGTGGTGTGCTTGAGCCCCGCTACATTGTCGGCGCGGAATCACTTGACCAGTGAGCTATTACGCACTCTTTAAAGGGTGGCTGCTTCTAAGCCAACCTCCTGGTTGTCACGGCAACTCCACATCCTTTTCCACTTAGCACACGCTTAGGGACCTTAGCTGGTGATCTGGGCTGTTTCCCTCTCGACTACGGAGCTTATCCCCCGCAGTCTCACTGCCACGCTCTCACTTACCGGCATTCGGAGTTTGGCTAACGTCAGTAACCTGGTGAGGCCCATCGGCTATCCAGTAGCTCTACCTCCGGTAAGAAACACGTGACGCTGCACCTAAATGCATTTCGGGGAGAACCAGCTATCACGGAGTTTGATTGGCCTTTCACCCCTACCCACAGCTCATCCCCTCAGTTTTCAACCTAAGTGGGTTCGGTCCTCCACGACGTCTTACCGTCGCTTCAACCTGGCCATGGGTAGATCACTCCGCTTCGGGTCTAGACCCAGCGACTCATTCGCCCTATTCGGACTCGCTTTCGCTACGGCTTCCCCACACGGGTTAACCTCGCCACTGAGCACTAACTCGCAGGCTCATTCTTCAAAAGGCACGCCGTCACCCCACACGGAGGCTCCGACGGATTGTAAGCGCACGGTTTCAGGATCTATTTCACTCCCCTCCCGGGGTACTTTTCACCTTTCCCTCACGGTACTTGTCCGCTATCGGTCACCAGGGAATATTTAGGCTTAGCGGGTGGTCCCGCCAGATTCACACGAGATTTCACGGGCCCCGTGCTACTTGGGAACAATCATCTGGAGTCCACACCATTTCGTCTACGGGGGTCGCACCCTCTATGCCGAGCCATTCAAGACTCTTCGACTATGACATGAATTTCTTACTCCAGCCCAGAATGTCAGTCCTGGAACAGAAAGCCCCACAACCCCGAACCTGCAACGCCTGACAGCTATCACACAGACCCGGTTTGGCCTCATCCGCTTTCGCTCGCCACTACTCACGGAATCACTATTGTTTTCTCTTCCTGCGGGTACTGAGATGTTTCACTTCCCCGCGTTCCCTCTACCTGCCCTATATATTCAGACAGGAGTGACTGGACTTGCCTCCAGCCGGGTTTCCCCATTCGGAAATCCTCGGATCAAAGTCTGGTTATCGACTCCCCGAGGCTTATCGCAGATTCCTACGTCCTTCTTCGGTTCCTGGTGCCAAGGCATCCACCGTGCGCCCTTAAAAACTTGAGCCACAAAGATAAAGATGCTCGCGTCCACTGTGTAGTTCTCAACATACGGGCGGCAACCCCACCAACCAGCCACACCCACCCCCACAGGGGAGCAGTATGCAGACCAGGCAAGGCCCACAACCCAACCCCAACAACCGAAATCGTCGGGGTCGTGGTCCATGAAGCTTCACTCGCGTGAACCCTCAGGACCCAACAACGTGTCAGACACCCCACCCCCAAGCCAGCCACTTTCCACCACCACACACCCACCAGCAAAAAACCAGCAGATACCCGGCAGGTACTCGACCCACTCAGAAGCACAATGCCAAATAATCGATGTTCCACCCATGAGCACCTACCGCCGAACACTCGCCGGCGAAATAGGTCCTGGACCACCCAACGGTGGCCAGAGCTCCTTAGAAAGGAGGTGATCCAGCCGCACCTTCCGGTACGGCTACCTTGTTACGACTTAGTCCCAATCGCCAGTCCCACCTTCGACGGCTCCCCCCACAAGGGTTGGGCCACCGGCTTCGGGTGTTACCGACTTTCGTGACTTGACGGGCGGTGTGTACAAGGCCCGGGAACGTATTCACCGCAGCGTTGCTGATCTGCGATTACTAGCGACTCCGACTTCATGGGGTCGAGTTGCAGACCCCAATCCGAACTGAGACCGGTTTTTTGGGATTCGCTCCACCTTACGGCATCGCAGCCCTTTGTACCGGCCATTGTAGCATGCGTGAAGCCCAAGACATAAGGGGCATGATGATTTGACGTCATCCCCACCTTCCTCCGAGTTGACCCCGGCAGTCTTCCATGAGTCCCCACCATAACGTGCTGGCAACATAGAACGAGGGTTGCGCTCGTTGCGGGACTTAACCCAACATCTCACGACACGAGCTGACGACAACCATGCACCACCTGTATACCGACCCAAAGGGGGCAACCATCTCTGGAAGTTTCCGGTATATGTCAAGCCTTGGTAAGGTTCTTCGCGTTGCATCGAATTAATCCGCATGCTCCGCCGCTTGTGCGGGCCCCCGTCAATTCCTTTGAGTTTTAGCCTTGCGGCCGTACTCCCCAGGCGGGGCGCTTAATGCGTTAGCTGCGGCACGGAACTCGTGGAATGAGTCCCACACCTAGCGCCCAACGTTTACGGCATGGACTACCAGGGTATCTAATCCTGTTCGCTCCCCATGCTTTCGCTTCTCAGCGTCAGTAGTGGCCCAGAGACCTGCCTTCGCCATCGGTGTTCCTCCTGATATCTGCGCATTTCACCGCTACACCAGGAATTCCAGTCTCCCCTACCACACTCTAGTCTGCCCGTACCCACTGCAAGTCCGGGGTTGAGCCCCGGATTTTCACAGCAGACGCGACAAACCGCCTACAAGCTCTTTACGCCCAATAATTCCGGACAACGCTCGCACCCTACGTATTACCGCGGCTGCTGGCACGTAGTTAGCCGGTGCTTCTTCTGCAGGTACCGTCACTTTCGCTTCTTCCCTGCTGAAAGAGGTTTACAACCCGAAGGCCGTCATCCCTCACGCGGCGTCGCTGCATCAGGCTTTCGCCCATTGTGCAATATTCCCCACTGCTGCCTCCCGTAGGAGTCTGGGCCGTGTCTCAGTCCCAGTGTGGCCGGTCGCCCTCTCAGGCCGGCTACCCGTCGTCGCCTTGGTGAGCCATTACCTCACCAACAAGCTGATAGGCCGCGAGCCCATCCCCAACCGAAAAACTTTCCAGAAAGTGCCCATGCGGGCCCTTCTCGTATCCAGTATTAGACGCCGTTTCCAGCGCTTATTCCAGAGTCAGGGGCAGGTTGCTCACGTGTTACTCACCCGTTCGCCACTGATCCACTCCAGCAAGCTGGAGCTTCACCGTTCGACTTGCATGTGTTAAGCACGCCGCCAGCGTTCGTCCTGAGCCAGGATCAAACTCTCCGTTGATGATCAACACCCCAACACCCACCACCAAAAGCAGCAAGCACCAGGGCCAATCAATAACCCAACAAAGGGCTGAACCGTGACTGAGCAAGAACAACCAGCGCAATCGCTGTGTTCATTCATTGTCAACCAAAGGAAAAAAATCATCCGACCAACCACACCCACACCCACAAAGGCAAGGGCACAATCAGCCAAGACGAGGTATTGGCATCGATTTTTGACACGCTGTTGAGTTCTCAAGATTCACACGCACACCCATCACCACCAACCAACCGGCCAGTACTTTAAGGGGCAACTTCTTCAAGTTACTACTGTGATTGCCTCTGGGTCAAACTCGCTGATCCGGTGGATCTTGCGGTGCTTGTCGCCTGCGGCGATCTCCCACTCTAGCAGCCTGGCTGCCTCGCTCCAACTCGCTTCGCAGTGGCACCAAAGTGCTTCACGTGACTCGCTGGGAGTGGTGTCAGCTCGCGGGACCGGCCTGCTTGGTGCGACCCTGCAAGGGCCGCCGCGTGGTGTCCGTTCCTCCCTCTCGGGCTGACGTCGAGAACATTAGATCACCGATCCCGACTTCACCAAATCGGGGTCGGATCCCCCGAGTTTCCGGGCGATCCGACCCCGAGTGGGTGTCGTTGGCGGGTCAGCGCTGCCGGGCCGCCGCGAGGTTCCTGCGGCCCCGTCGCAGGACGGCCACCCGCCCGTGCAGGTAGTCCCCCGGCCCGAGGACGAACTGCTCGTCGGACACCTTGGTGCCGTTGACCGAGACCGCGCCGTCCGAGATCGCGCGACGCGCGGCCTTCTTGGAGTCGACGAGCCCGGTCGCCACGAGAGCATCGAGCAGCCCCGTGCCCACGGGGACATCGGCGCCGGGCAGCTCGGCCGTCGCGTCGAGCAGCGTGCCGGCGTCCAGTGCCGTGAGATCGCCCTTGCCGAAGAGGGCTTCCGAGGCCGCCTGGACCGAGATCGTGGCGGCCTCGCCGTGGACGAGCGTCGTCATGTCGGACGCCAAGGCTCGCTGGGCCGCACGACGGTGGGGCTCGTCCTTGACCAGCCGCTCGAGCTCGTCGATCTCCTCGCGGCCTCGGTCGGTGAAGACCTTGAGCAGCTTGACCACGGAGGCGTCCTCGACGTTGAGGAAGTACTGGTAGAAGGCGTAGGGACTGGTCATGTCGGCGGACAACCAGATGGCGTTGCCCTCGGACTTGCCGTACTTGACCCCGTGGGAGTCGGTGAGCAGCGGCGAGGTCAGAGCATGGACCGACCCGCCCTCCGCACGGTGGATGAGGTCGACCCCCGCGGTGAGGTTGCCCCACTGGTCGGACCCGCCGAGCTGGAGCGTGCAGTCGTACTGGCGGTAGAGCTCGAGGTAGTCCAACGCCTGGAGGAGCTGGTAGCTGAACTCCGTGTAGGAGATGCCCTCTTGGCTCTCGAGCCGGGCCGAGATCGCGTCCTTGCGGATCATCTGGTTGACCCGGAAGTGCTTGCCGATGTCCCGCAGGAAGTCGAGCGCGGTCATCGGTGCGGTCCAGTCGAGGTTGTCGACGAGGATCGCCGGGTGCGCGACGCCGCTGCTCCCGTCGAAGTCGAGGAAGGGGCGCACGAGCTCCTTGATCCGGGAGACGTTGCGCGCCGTGTGCTCCTTGGTCCGCAGCTGGCGCTCACTCGTCGGCTTGGGGTCACCGATGAGCCCGGTGGACCCGCCGACGAGGCAGATCACCTTGTGGCCGGCGCGCTGGAACCGTCGCAGGGCGACGAGCTGCACGAAGTTGCCGAAGTGCAGAGAGGGCGCGGTCGGGTCGAAGCCGCAATACACCGTGATCGGTCCGTCGGCGAGGGCCTGTCGCAGGGCGGCCTCGTCGGTGGTCTGCGCCACCGCTCCGCGCCACTGCAGCTCGTCGAGGATGTCGGTCACGGTCGTCTCGGTCCTTCCGGGAGGTTGCCGGGCACGCGGTCGCACGCCCGGAGACAGCCTGCCACGGACCGGGGCGACTGCCGTCAGGCGCACCGGTGGGCGAGAGTCGGTCCGCCATGTGGAACACCAGGTGACGAACCCTCCCTTCGTCGGGCTAAGGTATGCCTCACCTCACGAAGACGAAGGGAGACCGGGCGTGATCGTCTGTCACTGTGCCGTGGTCGGTGAACGCCAGATCGCCGACGCCGCCGCCGCGGGCGCGACCACCCTCTCCCGGGTGTGCGCGAGCACCGGAGCCGGCCGCGATTGCGGTGCCTGTGTCTTCTCAGTACGGCGGATCCTCTGCGAGAGTGTCGGGAGCGAGGTCGACACCGGCCTCTTCCCATCTCCCGCGGAGGTAGACCGTGCAGCCAGCTGACCCCCGAGTCATCACGCTCCTCAACGACGCGCTCACCCTCGAGTTGACCGTCGTCAACACGTACTTCCTGCACGCCCGCATGCTCGACAACTGGGGCCTGCCCCGCCTGGGCAAGGTCTTCTACGATCTGTCCATCGGTGAGATGAAGGACGCCGACGAGCTCATCGAGCGCATCCTGATGTTCGACGGCCACCCCAACGTCCAGAAGCTCAACAACATCCAGATCGGCGAGGACGCCAAGGAGATGCTCGAGCTGGCCCTCGCCAGCGAGATCGTCGCGGTCAAGCAGTTCAACTCCGCCGCGCAGGAGTGCCACGACCTGGGTGACCACGCGACCGCAGCGGTCTTCGAGGAAATGGCACGCGACGAGGAGGGTCACGCCGACTGGTTCGAGGCGCAGCTCGACGCCATCGTCCGCGTCGGCGTCGAGAACTACCTGGCCCAGCAGGTCGACGTGGGCGTCAACCCCGCCTGACCCGCGGCTTGCCCGGCCGATAGGCCGAGACCGTCGGCTCCCCGTCGAGCCAGAAGCGCCACGGGTAGTCGGCTCCGTCTCCCCCGGGTCCCGAGACCCCCACCCGCGGCCCGGTACGGATGCGCTGGGGGTCGACGGGCTCGTCGGGCGCGACGAGGGCGATGGGAGCCCGGCTCCCGACCAGCGCGCTGCCGTCGTGCTCGCCGGTCAGCCCCAGGGCGCGGGTCAGTCGACCTGGCCCACGGGCCAGGTCCCGCGCACGCACGTCGCCGCGGCGCTCTCGAGCGGTCTCCTCCCCCCGGACCACCTCACCGGCCCGAAGGAGGACCGCAGCGCACTCCCCCTTCGACCCCACGACGACGTTGGCGCACCAGTGGATGCCGTAGGAGCGGTAGACGTAGAGATGCCCGGGCGGACCGAACATCACCTCGGTGCGTGGGGTCATCCCCCGGTAGCCGTGCGAGCCCGGGTCGTTGCCGCCCCAGTAGGCCTCGACCTCGGTCAGGCGGAGCGTGACGTCGCCGGCCACCAGCCGGGTCCCGAGCAGCATGGGTGCGACGGACAGGGGGTCGCCCGCCAGGTCGGACCCGGTCAGGCGACGCCCCGTCGTGGTCACGTCAGCGAGCTTCGATCCGGCTCGTGGCGAACGCGGACAGCTCCTCGAGCAGGGCCGTGGCGTCGGCGAGCTGCTCGCGGACCCGGGCGGGGGCGGTGCCGCCCTTGGCGTCGCGGGAGGCGAGCGAGCCCTCCACCGACAGGACCTCGCGGACCCCCGGCGTCAGGTGCTCACTGATCCCGGCGAGGTCCTCGTCGGTGAGGTCCCACAGCTCGATGTCACGCTCCTCGCAGACCCGCACGCACGCCCCGGCGACCTCGTGGGCGACTCGGAAGGGCACGCCCTGGCGCACGAGCCACTCGGCGATGTCGGTGGCGAGCGAGAAGCCCTGCGGCGCAAGGGCGGCCATCCGCTCTCCGTGGTAGGTCATCGTCGCCATCATCCCGGCGAAGGCGGGCAGCAGGACCTCGAGGGTGTCGACGGCATCGAAGACCGGCTCCTTGTCCTCCTGGAGGTCGCGGTTGTAGGCCAGCGGCAGCGCCTTGAGGGTGGTCATGAGGCCGGCGAGGTCACCGACGAGACGACCGGCCTTGCCCCGGGCCAGCTCGGCCACATCAGGGTTCTTCTTCTGCGGCATGATGCTCGACCCGGTGGAGAAGGCGTCGTCGAGGGTGACGAAGGAGAACTCCTTGGTCGCCCAGAGGATGACCTCCTCGGCCAGCCGCGAGATGTCGACCGCCGCCATCGCCGCGACGAAGCAGAACTCCGCGACGAAGTCGCGCGAGGCCGTGCCGTCGATCGAGTTGGCGGTCGCCCCGGCGAAGCCCAGGTCCGCCGCGACCGCTTCGGGGTCCAGACCGAGGGACGAGCCGGCGAGCGCACCGGACCCGTAGGGGCTGAACGAGGTGCGCTCGTCCCAGTCGACGAAGCGCTGCACGTCGCGCAGCAGCGGCCACGCGTGCGCGAGCAGGTGGTGGCTGAGCAGGACCGGCTGGGCGTGCTGCAGGTGGGTGCGCCCCGGCATCGCCACGTCGATGTTGTCGCGGGCCTGGTCCACGAGCGCCCGCACGACGTCGAGGACGAGGCCGGAGACGACCCGGGCGTGGTCGCGCAGGTACATCCGGAAGAGGGTGGCCACCTGGTCGTTGCGCGAGCGCCCAGCGCGCAGCCGGCCACCGACGTCGGTACCGGCGCGCTCGATGAGCCCGCGCTCGAGGGCGGTGTGCACGTCCTCGTCGTCGAGCGCGGGCTCGAAGGCCCCGCTCGCCACGTCGTCGGCAAGCCGGCGCAGCGCGTCGAGCATCGCCCCGAGCGTCGCGTCGTCGAGCAGGCCTGCGCCGTGGAGGACGCGCGCATGGGCCCTCGACCCCGCGATGTCGTAGGGGGCCAGTCGCCAGTCGAAGTGCGTCGACTTGCTCAGGGCGGCGAGAGCATCGCTCGGTCCCCCGGCGAAGCGGCCGCCCCACAGGCTCACCCGCTCGGCGGTCGTCGCGGTCTCGTCCTGGGTCACGGTGCCTCCTGGCTGTCGGTGGTCTGGGCCAGGCCCAGCAGCTGTGCGGTGACGGCGGCACCCTCGTCAGGGCCGCCGGTGATGATCATGATCGTGTCATCCCCCGCGATCGTCCCCAGCACTCCCGTGAGACGTGCGTGGTCGATCGCCGAGGCGAGGTAGTTGGCGGCACCGGGGGGTGTGCGCACGACGACGAGCTGGGCGCTCGCCCTGGCCGTGACGAGGAGCTCCTCGCTCAGCCGGCGCAACCGGTCGTCGTACTCCGCCGGGTCGACGGCCGCGCGCGGGGTGCGGTCGCCCCCTTCGCCGGGGATGGCGTAGACGAGGTCGCGGCCCACCCGCACCTTTTCGGCGCGCAGCTCGAGCAGGTCCCGGGACAGCGTCGCCTGGGTGATCTCGATGCCGTCGGCAGCGAGCAGCTCGAGCAGCTCCGGCTGGCTGCGCACGGCGTGCTCCCGCAGGAGCTCGATGATCCGTGCCTGCCGGCCCGGTCGGGTCGCGGGGATCATGACGAGGCGCGCAGCAGGAAGGTGAGCAGGGCCTTCTGCGCGTGCAGCCGGTTTTCGGCCTCGTCCCAGACGACCGACTGCGGGCCGTCGATGACGTCGGCAGCGATCTCCAGCCCTCGGTAGGCGGGCAGGCAGTGCAGGACGATCGCATCCGCGGCGGCGTGGTCGAGCAGCTGCATCGTCACGGCGAAGGGGGCGAAGGGCGAGGTCTGTCCGGTACGGTCGCCCTTCTCGCTCTCCATGCCCATCGACACCCAGGTGTCGGTGGCGACGACGTCGGCGCCCGCCACCGCGGCCGTGGGGTCGTCGGTGACGAGGATCGAGCCGCCCTGCTCGCCGGCGATGCGCTCGGCCCTGGCCAGGACGTCGGCCGAGGGCTGGTGGCTCGCCGGGGTGCCGATGCGCACGTGCATGCCGGCGAGGGCGCAGGCAAGCAGGTAGGAGTGCGCCATGTTGTTGGCCCCGTCGCCGACGTAGGCGATGGCGCGTCCGGCGGTGCTGCCCTTGTGCTCGCGGATCGTCAGCAGGTCGGCGAGCAGCTGGCAGGGGTGGTAGTCGTCGGTGAGCGCGTTGACCACCGGCACGTCGACGTGGTCGGCCATCTCCTGCAGCCGGTCCTGACCGTGCGTGCGCCAGACGATGGCGCTCACCTGGCGCCCCACGACCCGGGCGACGTCGGCGATCGACTCGCGGGTGCCGATCTGGGCGAGGTTGCCGTCGACGACCATCGGGTAGCCGCCGAGCTCGGCGACACCCGTGGTGAAGGACAGCTGGGTCCGCAGGGTCGGCTTGTCGAAGATGATCGCGACCGACCGGGGCCCGGCGAGCGGCTGCTCGGCGTGCCGGTCGGCCTTGAGGGCGGCCGCGAGGTCGAGAACCGCGGACTGCTCCTCGGCCGTGAGGTCGTCGTCGGCGAGCAGGTGACGGACGGTCATGCGGACTCCTTGGCGGCCTCGTCGAGGATCCCGGGCAGGGCGTCGACGAAGCTCGTGAGCTGGTCGGTGGTGATGGTGAGCGGCGGCGCGAGACGCAGCGCGTCGGGCGCGACCGGGTTGATGATGAACCCGTGACGGCGAGCCACGAGCGCCGCCGCAGGGGCGATCGGCTCGGTCAGCGCGATGGCGCGGAGCAACCCCGCCCCGCGCACCCCGGCGACCAGCGGGTGCTCCAGCGCCGCGACGCGGTCGACGAGCAGCTCGCCGGCAGTGACCGCGTGCTCCATCAGGCCCTCGGACTCGATGGTCGACAGCACGGCGAGGGCAGCGCTGCACGCGAGCGGGTTGCCGCCGAAGGTCGAGCCGTGCTGGCCGGCCGTGAGCAGCCCGGTGTTCTCGGGCCCGAAGGTCACCAGGGCACCGATCGGCACTCCCCCACCGAGGCCCTTGGCGACGGTGATCGCATCGGGCACGACGCCGTCGAGCTGGTGGGCGAACCACGCCCCGGTGCGCCCGACGCCGGTCTGGATCTCGTCGAGGACGAGGAGGGTGCCGGCCTCACGGGTGATCTCGCGGGCTGCGGCGAGGTAGCCCTGCGGCGGCGTCACCACGCCGGCCTCGCCCTGGATCGGCTCGAGGAGGACCATCGCGGTGTCGGGGCCGACGGCCGCGCGCAGGGCCTCGACGTCGCCGGGCGCGATGTGCGTGACGCCGGGCAGGAGGGGCTCGAAGGGGGCCCGGTAGGCCTCCTTGTGGGTCAGGCTCACCGCTCCGGTGGTCCGGCCGTGGAAGGCGCCGCCGACGGCGACGATGCCTGTGCGGCCGGTGCGCCGGGAGAGCTTGATCGCCGTCTCGACGGCCTCGGAGCCGCTGTTGCAGAAGAAGACGCCCGACCCCTGGGGCGCCTGCGCGACGCGCAGCAGCGCCTCGGCCGCCTCGATCTGCGCGGGGGTCGTGAAGAAGTTGCTCACGTGGACGAGCTCACCGGCCTGCTTGGAGATCGCCGCGACGAGCTCGGGGTGACCGTGACCGAGCGCGTTGACGGCGATGCCCCCGAGGAGGTCGAGGTAGCGGGTGCCGTCGACGTCCCACACGTAGGCGCCCTCACCGCGGGCGAGGACGAGGCCGGGGAGGCCGAAGACCCCGATGTGGCTGGCGCGATAGCGCTCGAGCAGAGCCTGGTGCTGCTCGCTGGGGGTGCTCATGAGGGGCTGCCCTCCCCTTCGTCGTCGGTGTCGTCGGGGTCCGGCAGGATCATCGTGCCGAAGCCTTCGTTGGTGAAGAGCTCGAGGAGCATCGAGTGCGGCTGGCGGCCGTCGACGACGTGCGCCTGGGGCACGCCGTGCTCGACGGCCCGGATGCAGGCCTCGAGCTTGGGGATCATCCCGGAGTCGACCGTGGCGAGCAGGTCGCGCGCGCCCGAGGCGGTGAGGTGCGACAGCAGCGAGTCGCGGTCGGGCCAGTCGGCGTAGACCCCGTCGACGTCGGTGAGGACGACGAGCTTGTGTGCCCGCAGGGCGACGGCCAGTGCTGCGGCGGCGGTGTCGGCGTTGACGTTGAGCACCTGACCGTCGACGTCGAGGTCGGGTGCGATCGTCGAGACGACCGGGATCCGACCGGCGTCGAGGATGTCGAGGACGGCCGCCGGTTCCACGGACTCGACGTCGCCGACGAGGCCGATGTCGACCGGCTCACCGTCCACGACGACGGCCTTGCGGCGGCCGCCGAAGAGACTCGCGTCCTCGCCGGACAGGCCGACGGCCACCGGGCCGTGCTGGTTGAGCAGGCCCACGAGCTCGCGGCCGACCTGGCCGGTGAGGACCATGCGCACGACCTCCATGACCTCGGGGGTCGTCACCCGCAGGCCGCCCTTGAACTCGCTCTGGAGTCCGAGTCGGTCGAGCATCGCCTGGATCTGCGGGCCGCCGCCGTGGACGACGACCGGGCGCAAGCCGGCATAGCGCAGGAAGACGATGTCCTCGGCGAAGGCCGCCTTGAGCGCGTCGTCGGTCATGGCATTGCCGCCGTACTTGATGACGACGAGTGCCCCGCGGAAGCGCTCGAGCCAGGGCAGGGCCTCGACGAGGGTGCTCGCCTTGGTCTGGGCGACCCGCAGTGCGGCCGCGTCGATGGCACCGCGAAGGGTGGATTCAGCAGGCATGCCTGTCATTCCGTTCACGTGGAGTAGGCGGAGTTCTCGTGGACGTAGTCGTGGGTCAGGTCGTTGGTCCAGACCGTCACCTCGTCGTCACCGGCGTGCAGGTCGACCTCGACGCGCACCTCGCGGGCCTCGAGGTCGACGAGCGTGCGGTCCTCACCGACCCCGCCGGCACGGCAGACCTGCACGCCGTTGATCGACACGTCGAGCCGTGCGGGCTCGAAGACGGCCGAGGTCGTGCCGACCGCAGCCAGCACGCGGCCCCAGTTGGGGTCCTTGCCGAAGATCGCGCACTTGAAGAGGTTGTTGCGGGCGATGCTGCGGGCGACCTCGAGGCCGTCGGCCTCGCTCGCGGCCCGCTGCACGACGATCTCGATGTCGTGGTGGGCGCCCTCGGCGTCACCGATGAGCTGGCGGGCCAGGTCGGCGCAGACCTCGCGCACCGCCTCCGTGAGCTCCTCGCGGGAGACGGTGGTCCCGGACGCGCCGGAGGCCATGGCGAGGACGGTGTCGTTGGTCGACATGCACCCGTCGGAGTCGATCCGGTCGAAGGTCGTGCGGGTCGCCTCGCGCAGGGCCGCGTCGAGGTCGGCCGCACTCGTCACCGCGTCGGTGGTGACGACGACGAGCATCGTGGCCAGGGCGGGGGCGAGCATCCCGGCCCCCTTGGCCATGCCACCCACGCTCCACCCGTCGCGGGTGGCCGCAGCGGTCTTGGGCACGGTGTCGGTCGTCATGATCGCCTCGGCCGCGGCGGCTCCCCCCTCGGCGGTGAGGGAGCCGGCGGCAGCGGTGACGCCCGCGGTGAGCTTGGCCATCGGCAGCAGCTCACCGATGAGGCCGGTGCTGCAGACGACGACGTCGCCGGCCGAGACGCCGAGCGCCTCGGCCGTGTGCTCGGCGGTGGCGTGCGTGTCCTGGAAGCCCTGCGCCCCGGTGCACGCGTTGGCACCGCCGGAGTTGAGCACCACTGCGTCGGCACGACCGTCGACGAGGGACTGGCGTGACCAGGTGACCGGGGCAGCCTCGACCCGGTTGGTGGTGAAGACCGCCGCCGCGTGCCGGTCGGGGCCGTCGTTGACGACGAGGGCCACATCGGGTCGGCCGCTCGCCTTGAGGCCGGCGGTGACGCCGGCGGCGCGGAATCCTGCAGGGGTCGTCGTGCTCACGGTGCCACTCCCGTCGTCGGCAGCCCGGTGGTCTCGGGGAGACCCAGGGCGAGGTTCATGGACTGCACGGCGGCGCCGGCCGTCCCCTTCGTCAGGTTGTCCTCGGCCGCGATCGCGACGACCCGGCCACTCCGCTCGTCGAGGACGACCTGGACGTGGACGAGGTTGGAGCCGACGACGCTGCCCGTGTGCGGCCACTGCCCCTCGGGCAGCAGGTGGACGAAGGGCTCGTCGGCGTAGGCCCCCTCCCACGCGGCGCGGACGGTCGCCACTGTGGCGCCGGCAGCGGCGCGGGCCGTGACGGTGGCCAGGATGCCCCGCGGCATCGGCGCGAGGGTCGGCGTGAAGGAGACCGTCGCGTCCTGCCCGGCGGCCCGGGAGAGGTTGCGCTCGATCTCCGGCGTGTGCCGGTGGACCCCACCGACGCCGTAGGGGCTCATCGCGCCCATGACCTCGGACCCGATGAGGTGCGGCTTGGTCGAGCGGCCGGCGCCGGAGGTGCCGGAGGCGGCGACGACGACCACGTCGCCGGGCTCGACGACGCCCGCGGCCAGGCCGGGTGCGAGGGCGAGGCTGGCGGCCGTCGGGTAGCACCCCGGGACGGCGATCCGCCGCGCGCCGGCGAGGTCGTCACGGTGCTTGGTGCCGTCGGCCCGCACGAGCTCGGGGAGCCCGTAGGGCCAGGTCCCGGCGAAGGGGGTGTCGTAGTAGTCCGTCCAGTCCTGCTCGTCGTCGAGCCGGAAGTCGGCCCCGCAGTCGACGACCGTCACGTCGTCAGGCAGCTGCTCGGCGATCGCCGCGGAGTGCCCGTGCGGCAGGGCGAGGAAGACCACGTCGTGGCCGGCGAGCGTGTCGGCGGACGTCGGCTCGAGGACCCGGTCGGCGAGCGGCTGCAGGTGCGGCGCGAGGTCACCGAAGCGGACCCCGGCATTGCCCGAGGCGGTGAGTGCGCCGCTCTCGACGTCTGGGTGGCCGAGCAGGAGCCGAGCGATCTCGGCTCCTGCGTAGCCGCTGGCTCCGGCAATGGCTGCGGTGATCACCTGCATGACCATACGCAGACGCATGGTTTCATGCAAACGCGTGCCACAAGGCTCGCCGGGGTCAGCGCTGCTGGGCCCCCGTCGCCGAAGCCGCCGAGGCCACTGCCCGGTCGCGCAGCGCACTGACCTCGTCGGTCGTGAGCGTGCGACCGGAGCGGAAGGTCAGGCGGTAGGCGAGCGACTTGCGCCCCTCGCCCACCTGGTCACCCCGGTAGACGTCGAAGAGCGTCAGCGACTCGAGGTCGTCACCCGCACCCGAGCGCAGCGCAGCGGCGACGACCGCGGCGGGCACGCCCTCGTCGACGACGAGCGCGACGTCGGTGTTGGCGACCGGCTGGGTGGACAGCTGGGCGGGCTTGACCGGCTCACCGGAGGCAGCGACGATCGCGTCGAGGTCGACCTCGGCCGCGACGGTGCGCTCGGGCAGCTCCAGGCGCGAGCAGACCTTGGGGTGCAGCTCACCCGCGTGGCCGACGACCGCGCCACCGGGCACGGAGACCGCGACGCAGCGCCCCGGGTGGAAGGGCTCCCGCTGCGCGGCCTCGACGCCCAGCTCGACGCCGATGGAGTCACCGATCGCCCGCACCCACCCGACGACGTCGGTCGGGTCGACGGACCGCGCGGGCCCGTGGGGTCCGGCGGCCAGCGCCGCCCCGGCCGCGGCGATGGCCACGTGCCGCGGCTGCGGGGGCACGCCGTCGGTGATCTGCTGGAGGGTCGGCGCGGCGGGCAGCACCCCACCGGGCGGCAGCGGGAGGGGGGTGATCCCGCCCGCCGTCACGAGGCCGATCTCGTAGAGCCCGACGTCGCGGTGACCCCGGGAGACATTGCGCCGCAGGGTGTCGAGGAGCGTGTCGAGGATCGAGGTGCGCATGATCGGCGCCTCGTCCTGCAGCGGGTTGGCCAGCCGCACCGTCGTGCGTCGCGGGTCGTCCGCGCTGTAGCCGAAGGCATCGTGGCGCTCGCTCGAGGTGAAGGGGTAGGAGAGCACCTCGACCAGACCGGTGGCCGCGAGCGTGCGGGCGACCGTGCGCCGCGCCCGCTGGCCGTGGGTCAGACCACGCCCGGCCGTGGCCCGGGGCACGACGGACGGGATCTGGTCGTAGCCACGCACCCGCGCGACCTCCTCGACGAGGTCCGGGCCGTCACCGAGGTCGGGGCGCCAGGTGGGCGGCGTGACGAGGAGGGACTCCCCTGAGTCCACCACGGTGCACCCGATCCTGGTGAGGGTCTCGACGACCTCATCGCGCGGGTAGTCGAGCCCGATGTAACGGCTCGGCAGCGCGGGGTCGAAGGGGATGGCCGCGGGCTCGGCGACGGACCCGATGTCGGTCGCCGCGTCATCGGCCGTACCGCCGCCGTGCTCGACGAGCAGGTCGACGGCCAGCTGGGCGGCCGCAGCCGTCACGGCAGGGTCGACACCCCGTTCGAAGCGCTTGGACGCCTCGGTCGTCAGCCGGTGCCGACGCGAGGAGCGGGCCACGGTGACGGAGTCGAAGTGCGCCGCCTCGACGAGCACATCGGTCGTCGTCTCGTCGACCTCGCTCGTCGCGCCACCCATGACGCCGGCGATGGCGAGCGGTGTCGTGCCGCCGTCGGTGATGAGCAGGTCAGCGGGGTCGAGGGTGCGCTCGACGTCGTCGAGGGTCATGAGGGTCTCTCCCGCCCGGGCGCGACGCACCTCGATGGCTCCCCCGAGCTTGGCCAGGTCGTAGGCGTGCAGCGGCTGACCGAGCAGCATCATCACGTAGTTGGTGACATCGACGGCCAGCGAGATCGGCCGCATGCCGACCTCGGTCAGGCGGCGGCGCATCCACGTGGGTGAGGGTGCCGACGCGTCGATCCCGCGCACGACGCGGGCGACGAAGCGGTCACAGCCCGGCACACCGTCGACCGGCGCCTCGTCGACGAGCCGCACCTCGTGCCCGGGCCCGGTGGCCGGCGCGACGACGATGTCCGCGGGGTCGGCGAAGGGGGTGCCCTCGGACAGCGCGTACTCCCGCGCGATGCCGCGCATGGACAAGCAGTACCCGCGGTCGGGCGTGACGTTGACCTCGACCGTCTCGGCGTCGAGGCCGAGCACGGGGATGAGGTCGTCACCGGGGGTGAGGGCCGCCAGCACCTCCGGGCGGTCGGCGAGGTACTCGGTGAGCACGATGATGCCGTCGTGGTCCTCGCCGAGGCCCAGCTCGAGCGCGGAGCAGATCATGCCGGCGCTCACGTGCCCGTACGTCTTGCGCGCGGAGATCTCGAAGTTCCCCGGCAGCACACCGCCGGGCAGGATCACCGCGACGAGGTCACCCACGTCGAAGTTGTGCGCGCCGCACACGATGCCCTGCGGCTCGCCGGTGCCGTTGGCGGCACCCACGTCGACCTGGCACCAGTTGATCGTCTTGCCGTTCTTCTGCTCCTCGGGCGTGCGCTCGAGGACCTTGCCCACGACGAGCGGGCCGGTGACCTCGCCACCGAGGATGTCCTCCTCCTCGAGACCCACCCGCACGAGGGTGGCGGCGACGTCCGCCCCCTTCGCCTGCGGATCGACCTCGGTCAGCTCACGGAGCCACTCGATCGGTGCCCGCATCAGATCTCCATCCCGAACGCCGCCGAGAAGCGGACGTCTCCCTCGATGATGTCGCGCATGTCGGCGACGCCGTGGCGCAGCATGAGCGAGCGCTCGATGCCCAGGCCGAAGGCGAAGCCGGTGTACTCGTCCGGGTCGACGCCCGCGGCCGCGAGCACGCGACGGTTGACCATGCCGGAGCCGCCGAGCTCGATCCAGCCGGTGCCGCCGCAGGTGCGGCAGGAGGAGTCGGCACCACGGCAGACCCAGCACTGGCAGTCGATCTCGGCGCTCGGCTCGGTGAAGGGGAAGTAGTTGGGCCGCAGCCGCGTGACGATGCCCTCGCCGAAGAGCCCCTGGACGAAGGCGTCGAGCGCCCCGCGCAGGTGGGCCATCGTGATGCCCTTGTCGACGACGAGACCCTCGAACTGGTGGAAGACCGGAGTGTGGGTCGCGTCGAGGTCGTCGGTGCGGAAGACCTTGCCCGGGCACAGCACGTAGATCGGCGGCTCGCGGTCGAGCATCGTGCGGATCTGCACCGGCGAGGTGTGCGTGCGCAGCACGACGCCGGCGTCGGCCGGCTCGACGAAGAAGGTGTCCTGCTCGCCGCGGGCCGGGTGGTCGGGCCCGATGTTGAGCGCGTCGAAGGTCAGCCACTCGGACTCGATCTCCGGCCCCTCGGCGATCTCCCAGCCCATGCCGACGAAGATGTCCTCGACCCGCTCGGTCACGAGGCTGATCGGGTGCCGCGCCCCGAGGCGCTGGTGCGGGCTGGGCACGGTCAGGTCGAGGGTCTCCTCGACGAGGATCCGCTCGTCGCGCTCGGCCTCGAGCTCGGCCTGCCGGGCCGAGAAGGCCTGAGCGACGCGGCCTCGGGCCTGGCCGACGCGCTTGCCGGCCTCGGCCTTGGCGCTCGGCGGCAGCGCACCGATCTCGCGGTTGGCGAGGGCGAGCGGGCTCTTGTCGCCCTGGTGCGCCCCGCGGATCCGCTTGAGCTCGTCGAGGGTCGTGGCGGCCGCGGCGGCGTCGAGCGCGGCCTGAACGGCCTCGTCGATCACCTGCGGGTCGAGCGCGGCGACCTCGACCGGGTCGTAGTTGGTGTTGGGTCCTGACACGAGGCCCGAGTCTACGGGCCCTCGTCAGTCCAGATCGTGCACGGTCAGCCGGTCGCGCGGGTGCAGCCGGCCGAGGACGAGGTTCATCACCGGCTCGGGTCCGCGCTGGTGGCGCGAGTAGGCGGTGGCACCGGACTCGTAGAGCTGGTGCAGCCGCCCGTCGACGACGACCGAGCCCTCGGCCATGGGCGGCAGCAGGGTGTTGCGTCCGGTCAGGGGTGTCCATCCTCCGTCCCGGCGGAAGTCCCCCGCGTCCACCCGGGTGAGGGTCGACGGCGCGGTGCGCCCCCAGCTGCGCGAGAACCACACGGCCCGATCCTCGTCGAAGGCCATCCCCTGGGTGCGCGGCGGGACGACGAGCTCCTCACCGCTCCACTGCGGACGTCCCTCGTCGTCGAGGACGTAGCGGTAGGTGCGCCCCGGTCCGTCGACGACGAACTGGGTGACCCACAGCTCGCCGTCGTGGGCGGTGACGGTCGAGCTGGCCTTGACCTTGACCGTGAGCACCGGGTCGGCGATGCCCTCGCGCAGCCGGGCCGTCTCGTGGACCTGCAGCCGCCCCCGACCACTGACGTAGGTCCGGTCGCCGAGGACGGTCACACCCCCGTAGTGGTCGAGTCCGGTGAGCTCGACGCGGGCCGTGGTCTCCCCCTTCGCATCGGCGATGACGAGGAGGCCGTCCCGGGGGTTGCGGGCGTCGTAGAAGGTGTAGAGCCACTCGTCGCGCTCAGCGTCGTGGGCCAGCCCCTGGGGCACCTCCGTGCCGCCGGGGACGAAGGGGATGACCGCACCGGCCTCGACCTCGCCCGGTCCGCGTCGCCGCCACCTGATCCACTGCCGCAGGGTCCGCCACCACGTCATGGCACGGCACCCTAGCCGCGCCCCTTTTTTTGACTCGTTCAAGTTCTGGTGGGACTCTGGAAGCGATGAGCACGATGATCGACACCGACGTGGCGGCAGGCCTCCTGCGCGAGCACTCCCTGCGCGTCACCGCCCCCCGGGTGGCGGTGCTGCGGGAGTTGTCCGCGCACCCCCACGCCGACGTCGACACGATCACCCGCGCCACCCGCGAGCGGCTGGGCTCGGTGAGCACCCAGGCCGTCTACGACATCCTCGGCGCCCTCGCCGCACAGGGCATGGTCCGCAAGTTCGAGCCCGCCGGGCACCCCGCCCGCTACGAGCTCGAGCTCGGCGACAACCACCACCACCTCGTGTGCCGCACCTGCGGCACGATGGTCGACGTCGAGTGCGCCCCGGGCAAGGCCCCGTGCCTCGACGCCGCCGACGACCACGGCTTCGCCATCGACGAGGCCGAGGTCATCTACTGGGGCATCTGCCCCGGCTGCGCGCAGACCGCCGCACCCTGACCCGCACTACTCCCCACCCCGCAGAGAAAGAGGAGCAGCAGATGTCATCCACCCCCTCCACCCCCGCCCCGCGCTCGGACGCCAACGGCACGCTCGACGTGTCGGGACAGTCGACGCAGGTCAACGGCGCCCCCGCCGTGAGCGATCGCAACAGCCTGTCCGTCGGCAGCAACGGACCGCTGCTGCTCCACGACACCCACCTGGTCGACACGCTCGCCCACTTCAACCGGGAGAACATCCCCGAGCGCAAGCCGCACGCCAAGGGCTCCGGTGCCTTCGGGCACTTCGAGACGACCGCTGACGTCTCGCAGTACACCAAGGCGGCGCTCTTCCAGCAGGGCACGACGACGCGGATGCTCGCCCGATTTTCCACCGTCGCCGGTGAGCTCGGCTCCCCCGACACCTGGCGCGATGTGCGCGGCTTCGCGCTGCGCTTCTACACGAGCGAGGGCAACTTCGACCTCGTCGGCAACAACACGCCGATCTTCTTCCTGCGCGACCCGCTGAAGTTCCCCCACTTCATCCGCAGCCAGAAGCGCCTGCCCGACTCCGGCCTGCGCGACAACACGATGCAGTGGGACTTCTGGACCAACAACCCCGAGTCGGCGCACCAGGTCACCTACCTCATGGGCGACCGCGGTCTGCCCCGCTCGTGGCGGCACATGAACGGCTACGGCAGCCACACCTACATGTGGGTCAACGCCTCGGGCGAGAAGTTCTGGGTCAAGTACCACTTCCACACCCAGCAGGGCGTCGAGGGCCTGACCAACGACGCGGCCGGTCGTCTCGCCGGCGAGGACGCGGAGTTCCACCGGCGTGACCTCTTCGACGCCATCGCCCGCGGCGAGCACCCGCAGTGGAAGCTGTCGGTGCAGGTCATGCCCTACGAGGACGCCAAGACCTACCGCTTCAACCCCTTCGACCTGACGAAGACCTGGTCGCACGAGGACTACCCGCTCATCGAGGTCGGCACGATGACCCTCGACGAGAACCCGGTCAACTTCTTCGCGCAGATCGACCAGGCGGCCTTCGCCCCGAGCAACACCGTGCCGGGCATCGGCTTCTCCCCGGACAAGATGCTGCTCGGCCGGGTCTTCGCCTACGCCGACGCCCACCGCGCCCGGATCGGTCCGAACTTCCACCAGCTGCCGGTCAACCGGCCGGCGGTCGCCGCAGAGAACCACTTCTCCTTCGACGGCCCGATGCGCTACGAGCACTCCGGTGCCGCCCCCGTCTACCAACCCAACAGCTTCGGTCGGCCTCACGCCGACACCCAGGGCCCGGTCGACGACGGGTGGGAGGCCGACGGCGAGATCGTCCGCTCGGCCTACGAGCTGCACGCCGAGGACGACGACTTCGGGCAGGCCGGCACCCTCGTGCGCGAGGTCTTCGACGACGCCCAGCGCGACCGGCTCGTCGAGACGGTCGTCGGGGCGCTCGCCGGGGTGCAGGAGCCGGTCCTCGGTCAGGCCCTGCAGTACTGGAAGAACATCGATGCCGAGATCGGCCAGCGCATCGCCGCGGGCAAGCAGGCGGCCGACGAGGCGCCGAGCGACCCGGGCGAGATCCTGCGCGGCCAGGAGACCCACGCCCGCGCCGGCGCGGACGCCTGACCGGTCCCACCACGACGAAGGGCGCCGCTCCCCGCACCGGGGGCGGCGCCCTTCGTCGTGTCAGGCTCGCTGCTGGCGCGCCGAGGCATAGAGGCAGATCGTCGTCGCCATCGCGAGGTTGAGCGACTCGGCGTGCCCGTGGATCGGCACCCGCACGGCCTCGTCGCAGGCGGCGAGGGTCGCCTCCTCCAGACCCCAGGCCTCGTTGCCCATGACCCACACGTGGGGGCCGGCGAGGTCGGTGTCGTCGATCGTCCCCGCTCCCCCGCCGTCGGCGGCCAGACGCCGCACCCCGCCCTCCCCGAGGGTCGCCAGGGTCGGTTCGATCGCCAGACCGGTGACCACCGGCAGGTGGAAGAGCGAGCCGGCCGTGGAGCGCACCACCTTGGGCGAGGTGACGTCCACGGACGCGTCGCTGACGAGCACGGCGTCGGCCCCGGCCGCATCGGCACCACGGATCACCGTGCCGAGGTTGCCGGGGTCGCGGACATGGGTGAGCAGGACGAGCAGCCGCGGGTCGCCGGCGAGGACGCACTCCAGCGAACTGGGTGACCAGTCGACGACGGCGACCGTCCCCTGCGGGGTGTCGGCATCGCACATCGCGTCGAGGACCTCGTCGGTGACCTCGTGGACGAAGATCCCGCGCTCACGGGCCGGCTCGACGAACTCGGCGTAGCGCTCGGCGGCCTCGGCCGTCGCGTAGAGGTCGACGACCCTCTCCGGCGTGAAGCGCACCGCCTCACGCACCCCCTGGGGTCCCTCGACGAGGACACGGCCGGTGCGTCGACGCGCAGAACGCCGGGAGAGCCCGCGCACCGACCGCACCCGCTCCGAGGCGGGGTTGGTCAGCGGTGGGCGCTCCCGGCGTCCGGTGCGGTCGCTCAGGCCTCGACCTTGGCGTCGGTGGTCGCCGGCACGTTGGCCTTGGCGATCTCGACGAGCGCGGCGAAGGCGGCCTCGTCGTTGACGGCGAGCTCGGCGAGCATGCGACGGTCGACCTCGATCTCCGCGGCGCGCAGACCCTGGATGAAGCGGTTGTAGGTCATGCCGTTGGCGCGGGCGCCGGCGTTGATGCGCTGGATCCACAGGCGACGGAAGTCGCCCTTCTTGGCGCGACGGTCACGGTAGCTGTAGACCGCGCTGTGGGTGACCTGCTCCTTGGCCTTGCGGTACAGGCGGGACCGCTGGCCCCGGTAGCCGCTGGCGCGCTCGAGGACGACCCGGCGCTTCTTGTGGGCGTTGACCGCCCGCTTCACGCGTGCCACGTGATGACTCCTTAGATGTGTGGGGACAAGAGGCTCAGGTCAGCGACCGAGCAGCTTCTTGATCTTCTTCTCGTCGGCCTTGGAAACCAGGACGTCGTTGGCGAGACGACGCGCGTGCTGCGGGGTCTTCTCGTGGAACTTGTGGACGTGGTTGGCGCGCTCGCGCATGATCTTGCCCGAGCCGGTGACCCGGAAGCGCTTCTTCGCACCGGAGTGCGTCTTGTTCTTCGGCATGGCGCCGATCTCCTTCTCGTTGCTGTGCTGGTCTGGGGCCGGCTCAGGACTCGGCCGGGGCCTCGGTGGTCTCGGCCTCGGTCGTCTCGGCCGACTCCGCCGGGGCGGCAGCGGCCGCGGTGGCCGCCTTCTGCTCGTCCTTCTTGCGTCGCGCCTCGGCGCGGGCCTCGGACTTCTTCCTCGTCGGGGCGAGCACCATGACCATGTTGCGGCCGTCCTGCTTGGGGGCCGACTCGACGGTGCCGAGCTCCACGACGTCCTCCGCGAGACGCTGCAGCAGTCGGAAGCCCAGCTCGGGGCGGGACTGCTCGCGGCCACGGAACATGATCGTCACCTTGACCTTGTCGCCGGCACCCAGGAAGCGCTCGACGTGGCCCTTCTTCGTGCCGTAGTCGTGGCTGTCGATCTTCGGTCGGAGCTTGATCTCCTTGATGACCGTGTTGACCTGGTTCTTGCGCGCTTCACGCGCCTTCATGGCGGCTTCGTACTTGTACTTGCCGAAGTCCATGAGCTTGGCGACGGGGGGCTTGGCCATCGGAGCGACCTCGACGAGGTCGAGGTCCGCCTCTGCGGCGAGACGAAGGGCGTCCTCCACGCGGACGATGCCGACCTGCTCCCCGTTGGGGCCGACCAACCGCACCTCCGGGACGCGGATACGGTCATTGATGCGAGGCTCGCTGATGTGCTGCTCCTTAGCTCGGTGTGTCACTCCCGCCACCGACGAAGAAAGGCTCCTCGCCGATGCGAGGAGCCTCACCAGAGCACGACACCACACCCGGACGAAGGGAGTGACGGTGCCACTCCCGCGGTCGGGACCGCGTCGAGACCTGTGACCCGGCAACCGAGTGGTCCATGCGAACCTGTGGTCGACGCGGGTGGAAGCGAGGCTCCTCTTGCGTCACCGCCGCGAGGACGGTGACCGGTCGTGGCACAACTCTACCAGCGGATCCCGCAGAGTCGAAATCGCCGCCGACTCAGACGACCGCGAAGGACAGCCCGTCGACCCGCGCGCGCAGCTCACCGTCGGTGGCCAGCTGCTCGGCCACACCGGTGACGAGCGAGCGCACCTGCTCCTCGCCGAGCCCCGGCACGAGGGTGAGCGTGATCTGCAGGACCCCCTGACCGTCGGGGACGCCGGCCCCCAGCACGTGCTCGGTGATCTCCTCACGGGTGGCGACGACCCGCGCCACCGACTCGGCGACGAAGGGGTCCTCGTGGGCGGGCAGCCAGGCCCGCTGCTGGGCCAGGGCCCAGACCAGGGAGGACCGCACCTCGAAGGCGTGCTCGCTCGCGCAGTCGAGGACCATGAGGTCGGCCTGCTCGCTCACGGCCGCCTGGGCAGCCCGGGCGGCCTCGACGGGCACCGGCCGCACGGACCCGTCGAAGGCCGCGAGATCGGCCATGGAGGAGAAGACCGGGAGCGCCGTGCGCCCGTCGGGGTGCTCGAGCAGCACGACCGCCATGTCGGCCTCCTTGTCGGCCACGACCCCGTGCTCGCCCTCGGCGGTCTCGCCGGCGACGGCCTTGACCGGCACGAGCAGCCGGGCGCCCGCCAGCCGGTCGACGACCTCGGCCTCGCCCCCTGTCGTCAGGGCGCGCAGCAGGGCCGGGTCGGCCTCGCCCGTGTCCCCGCCGAAGCCGCCGGTGGGCAGCTCTCGGCCCTGCCACGGGATGCCGGCGGAGTCGCCGGTGGTCACGGCCGCCCCGCAGCGTCGAGTGCCTCGGCCAGGGTGACCGTGCCCTTGTAGAGCGCGGAGCCGATGATCGCGCCCTCGACGCCCTCGGCGACGAGCCCGCGCAGGGCGATGACGTCGTCGCGGGTCGTCACGCCACCGCTGGCGACGACCGCGGCGTCGGTCGCGGCGCACACGTCCTTCAGGAGCTGGAGGTTGGGACCGGCGAGCATGCCGTCCTTGGCGACGTCGGTGACGACGTAGCGCGCACACCCCTCGCGGTCGAGTCGGGCGAGCGTCTCCCAGAGGTCACCGCCCTCCTGGGTCCACCCGCGGGCGGCGAGGGTCGTGCCCCGCACGTCGAGACCGACGGCGATGCGGTCGCCGTGCTCGGCGATGGCCTGCGCGGTCCACTCCGGGTTCTCGAGTGCGGCCGTGCCGAGGTTGACCCGCGCGCAGCCGGAGTCGAGGGCTGCGGTCAGCGACTCCTCGTCGCGGATCCCGCCGCTCAGCTCGACCTTGATGTCGAGACCGCCGACGATGCCCGCGAGCAGGTCACGGTTGCTCCCGGTGCCGAAGGCGGCGTCGAGGTCGACCAGGTGGATCCACTCGGCGCCCTGCTCCTGCCAGGCCCGGGCGGCCTGCAGCGGGTCGCCGAAGTCCCAGCCCGACCCGGCCACGCCCTGCTGCAGCTGCACGGCCCGCCCTTCGCGCACGTCGACGGCGGGCAGGAGCTCCAGGCGGGGGCTCTCGGTCGTGGTCACAGTGACATCACCCAGTTCTTCAGGAGGTGCAGCCCGGCGTCCCCGGATTTTTCGGGGTGGAACTGCGTGGCGGACAAGGCGCCGTTCTCGACGGCGGCGACGAAGGGGGACCCGTGCTCGCTCCACGTGACCAGGGGCGCTGCGGCCGAGAGCGCACCGTCAGGTCGGGGCATGTCCCAGGTGGGCACCCCGTAGGAGTGCACGAAGTAGAAACGCTCGTCCTCGACACCGGCGAAGAGCCGTGTGCCGGTGGGCACCTCGAGGGTCGACCAGCCCATGTGCGGCACGACGGGCGCGTCGAGACGGGCGACGGTCCCGGGCCACTGCTGCAGTCCCTGCTGCGGTGGCTGGGCACCGGCCGGCTCGTCGGACCCGTCGAACATCACCTGCATGCCGACGCAGACGCCGAGCACGGGACGACCACCGGCGAGCCGGGTGTCGACGAGCGACGGACCGTCGACCGCGCGCAGACCGGCCATGCAGGCGTGGAAGTTGCCCACCCCGGGCACGAGCAGCCCGTCAGCGGCGAGCACCGCCTCGCGGTCGGCGGTCAGCTCGACGCGGGCTCCGACGTGGGCGAGCGCCCGGACGGCGGAGTGGACGTTGCCGGAACCATGGTCGAGGACGACGACGTGGGGGCTGGTGCTCATTGGTGCACATCCTTGACGACGGACTCGAAGGCGCGCACGGCGCTCTCGTCGGGCGAGATGACCGGCCCCAGGGCCCCGTCGCTGCCGTCGAGTGCCCGCCCACCGGGGAGCCCGAGCACCGTGACCACCTCGACGAGCCACTCCAGGTGGGTCAGGTCGGTCCGGCCCCAGAGGGCACGGACCTCACGGATCGGCACCTCCCGCGCGCCGGGATTGCCGGCGAGGGTGCGGTGCAGGTCCTCGGGGGTGAGCGCGGGCAACCGGGGACCGCGCACGATCTCACGGTCGGCCGCACGCAGGGCCCACCGGGCAGGGCTGCGGCCGGCCCGGGCGGTGACCACAGCCGTGTCGTCCATGGCGAACAGGCCGATCGCGGGGGTCAGCCGAGGGCCCACGTGCCGCGAGGCGAGAAGCGTGAGGGCGTCGTCGTAGGGGGCCGCGGTGACGCTCGCCCGCGTCGCCGGCACGACGATCGACCACGCGCTGTGCTCGAGCACGTGGCACGGCACGACACCACGACGTACCCACTCCACCGCGCTCGCGGACGAGGCGGCGAGGAGCACCACTCCCCTGCCCTGCTGGGTCATCGCATCCTCTACAGGGCGCCCTTGGCGCTGGGGATGCCGACGACGCGCGGGTCGGGCTGGACGGCTGCGCGCAGGGCCCGTGCCAGCGCCTTGAACTGCGCCTCCACGATGTGGTGCGGGTCGCGGCCGGCGAGCACGCGCACGTGCAGGGCGATGCCGGCGTTGTAGGCGAAGGACTCGAGGACGTGCCGCGTGAGGGACCCGACGAAGTTGCCGCCGATGATGACGTACTCCTGGCCGGCCGGCTCACCCGAGTGCACGACGTAGGGGCGCCCCGCGACGTCGACGACCGCGTGGACGAGGGCCTCGTCGAGCGGCACCGTCGCGTCACCGAAGCGGCTGATGCCCGACTTGTCGCCGAGCGCCTCGCGCACGGCCTGCCCGAGGACGATCGCGACGTCCTCGACCGTGTGGTGGGCGTCGACGTCGACGTCGCCGTCGGCCCGGACCGTGAGGTCGATGAGGCTGTGCTTGGCGAGCGAGAGCAGCATGTGGTCGTAGAAGCGCACGCCCGTGGAGACGTCACCCCGGCCGGTGCCGTCGAGGTCGACGCTCACCTCGACCCGGCTCTCCGACGTGCCGCGGGTGACGGTGGCGGTGCGGGACGGTGTGCTCACGAGGCCTCCTGGCTCGATGCGTGGGTGGTGACGAGATCGGTCATGGCCGCGAGGAAGCGACCGGTCTCGTCAGGGGTGCCGGCGGTGACCCGCAGGTGGTGGGGGATGCCGACGTCGCGGACGAGGACCCCCCGGTCGAGCAGAGCCTGCCACGTCGCCGGCGCGTCGGCGAGCCCGCCGAAGAGGACGAAGTTGGCATCGCTCGGCACGGGCCGCAGGCCCATCGCGGTCAGCTCGGCGACGAGCCGGTCGCGCTGCTCCTTGATCGCGTCGACGGTCTCGAGCAGCCGGTCGGCGTGCTCGAGCGAGACGCGGGCGATGGTCTGCGTGGGGGCCGACAGGTGGTAGGGCAGGCGGACCAGCCGCAGCGCATCGACGACCTGCGGATCGGCCGCGAGATACCCCAGGCGGCCACCGGCCAGGGCGAAGGCCTTGCTCATGGTCCGGGTGACGACCAGGCGCGGGTGGGCGGCCAGCAGCGACAGTGCGCTCGGCGTGCCGGGTCGGGCGAACTCGGCGTAGGCCTCGTCGACGACGACGACCGCCCGCGGAGCCGCCTCGAGCATCGCCTCGACGACGTCGAAGGGCAGCGCCGTGCCCGTCGGGTTGTTGGGCGAGCAGAGGAAGACCAGGTGCGGGTCGACCCGCCCGGCCTGCTCGACGGCGGACTCGACGGTCAGGTCGAAGGAGTCACTGTCGCGCTGGCCGTCGACCCACGTCGTGCCGAGCGTCTCGCTGATGATCGGGTGCATCGAGTAGGCAGGCGTGAAGCCGAGCGCCGTGCGGTCCGGTCCGCCGAAGGCCTGGACGAGGTGCGAGAGGACTTCGTTGCTGCCGTTGCCGGCCCACACCTGCTCGGGACGAAGGGAGACCCCGCTGCGGTCCTCGAGATAGGCGACGAGCGCCGTGCGCAGGTCGGTGAACTCCCGGTCCGGGTAGCGGTTGAGCCCCCCGAGCTGCTCCTCGAGCTCATCGACGATGGCCGCGACGACCTCGGGCGGCACCGGGTAGGAGGACTCGTTGGTGTTGAGCTGGACGTCGACGTCGAGCTGCGGGGCGCCGTAGGGAGTGCGTCCGCGCAGGGCGGGGCGCAGCAGCTGCTCGATCTCGCTCATCGCAGGGCCTCCCCGGTGCGCGCGCTGATGGCCTCGCCGTGGGCCGGCAGGTCCTCGGCCTCGGACAGCGCGAGGACGTGCGGGGCAACCTCGGCCAGCGCCTGCTCGGAGTACTCGACGACGTGGATCCCGCGCAGGAAGGACTGGACCGACAGCCCGCTGCTGTGGGCGGCGCTGCCGCCCGTGGGGAGCACGTGGTTGGACCCCGCGACATAGTCGCCGAGGCTCACCGGCGAGTGCGCCCCGACGAAGATCGCCCCGGCGCTACGCACCCGGGCGGCGACCGCGGGCGCGTCGGCGGTGATGACCTCGAGGTGCTCGGCGGCGTAGGCGTCGACGACCCGCAGGCCGGCGTCGAGGTCGTCGACGAGCACGATCGCCGACTGCCGGCCGGAGAGGGCCTCGGCGACGCGCTCGCTGTGCTTCGTCGCGGCGGCCCGTCGCTCGACCGCGCCGGCGACGGCGTCGGCGAGCTCGGTGGACTCGGTGACGAGGACCGACCCAGCCATGGGGTCGTGCTCGGCCTGGCTGATGAGGTCGGCCGCGACGTGCTCCGGGTCGGCGGTGGCGTCGGCGAGGACCGCGATCTCGGTGGGGCCGGCCTCGGCGTCGATGCCGACGATCCCCTTGAGCAGGCGCTTGGCGGCGGCCACGTAGATGTTGCCCGGGCCGGTCACGAGGCTCACCGGGAGGCACTCGCCGCGCTCCCCCGCGGTCTCGTCCTCGAAGCCGTGGGCGAATCCCGCCACCGCCTGGGCGCCGCCCATGGCCCACACCTCGTCGACGCCGAGCAGGGCGCAGGCGGCGAGGATCGTCGGGTGCGGGTAGCCGGCGAAGACGCCGACGTTCTCCTTCTGCGGCGGGCTGGCGACGGCGAGCGAGCCGACCCCGGCGATCTGCGCGGGCACGACGTTCATCACGACGGACGACGGGTAGACCGCCCGGCCGCCGGGGACGTAGAGGCCGACGCGCTCGACGGGGACCCATCGCTCGGTGACGGTGCCGCCGCCACCGAGGTCGGTCGTGGTGTCGGTGCGCCGCTGGTCGGCGTGCACCGCCCGGGTGCGCTCGATGGCCACCTCGAGGGCCGTGCGCACGGCCGGGTCGAGCGTGTCGACGGCGGCCTCGAGGACCTCCTGCGGGACGCGAAGGGAGGACGGCCGCACCCCGTCGAAGCGCTCGGCGAGGTCGTAGAGGGCTGCGGCCCCACGGCCATGGACGTCGTCGCAGATCGGTCGGACCGCGTCGAGGGCGGCCTCGACGTCGTACTCGGCCCGCGGCAGGGCGGCACGCAGCTGCCGGGCGCCGAGGGGCTGTGAGCGCAGATCGATCGTCGCGAGCATGCCCCCAAGTCTAGGTATGTCCGCGCCGGCTCCTGACCCGCGTCTCATGCGTCGGGGTCAGACCTCTCCGTAGAAGATCCGGTCGACGACCTGGCGGGCGTGGCGTGCGGTGCGGCGGTAGGACTCGGCGAGGGCCAGCCCCGACTGCGGCGCCATGCCGACGATGCGCCCGACGCCGTCGGCCTCGCGCAGGTTGGACGGCACCGAGTCGACGGGTCGCCCGCGGAAGAGCATGCCGGCATTGCGCAGCAGCGAAGCCATCGACCAGGCCTCGCGCAGGACCACGGCGTCCTCGCCCCCGACGAGCCCGGCCTCGACGGCCGCCCCGAGCGCCGGCAGGGTCCGGGTCGTGCGCAGCTCCTCGTGGTCGTGCGCGTGCTCCAGCTGGAGCAGCTGGACGGTCCACTCGACGTCTGATAGACCGCCCATGCCGAGCTTGAAGTGCGCCTTGCGGTCCGCGCCGCGCGGCAGCCGCTCGGCCTCCATGCGCGCCTTGAGTCGGCGCACCTCGCGCACCTGGGTCGCGTCGAGCCCCTCGGCGGGCCAGCGGATGGGGTCGATGAGGGCGGTGAAGCGCTCCCCCAGCCCGGGGTCGCCCGCCACCGGACGAGCGCGCAGCAGGGCCTGGGCCTCCCATGTCTCGGACCAGCGCTCGTAGTAGGTCGCGTAGGACGCCAGCGAGCGCACCATCGGCCCGCTCTTGCCCTCGGGCCGCAGGTCGGCGTCGAGACCGAGCGGCGGGTCGGACCCCGGGGCGCCGAGCAGGCGTCGCAGCTCACCGACGACGGCGAGTGCGGCCTCCTGGGCTGCCTGGTCGTCCGTGCCCTCGTGGGGCTCGTGCACGTAGAGGACGTCGGCATCGGAGGAGTAGCCCATCTCGCTGCCACCGAGGCGGCCCATGCCGACGATGAGCAGGTCGGTGCCGACCGGCGCCCCTCGATCGGCCTCAACCGCGCGCACGACGACCTCGAGGGAGGCCTGGATGACCGCCTCGCTGATGTCGGTGAGCGCGTCGCCCACCTGCTCGAGGTTGATCCGCCCCTGCAGGTCGGCGACCGCGACGCGGAAGATCTCGGCCCGCCGGATGGCGCGGATGGACGCGACGGCCGCATCGGCCTCGTCCCGACGGCTCGCGGCAGCCCGCATCCGCTTGAGGATCTCCTCCCGCTCGCGCGGGCGCAGTCCGTCGGCGTCGCCGAGCATCTGCACCGCCTCGGGGCTGGCCAGCAGCAGGTCCCCGGCAAATCGACTCGCCCCCAGGGTGTGGGCGAGGATCTGGGCGGCCTCGCCCTCGTCACGCAGCAGGCGCAGGTACCAGTGGGTCGTGCCGAGCTCCTCGCTCACCTTGCGGAAGGCGAGCAGGCCCGCGTCGGGGTCGGCCATCTCGGCGAACCACTCGAGCATGACGGGCAGCAGCTGGCGCTGGATGGCCGCGGTGCGGTTGACGCCGTCGGTGAGGACCTCGAGGTGTCGCAGGGCACCGGCCGGGTCGCGGTAGCCGAGCGCGCTCAGCCGCGCGCGGGCAGCGTCGGGGGTCAGCCGCGCCTCGTCGGGGCTGAGCTTGGCGACCGCCGACAGCAGGGGGCGGTAGAAGAGCCGCTGGTGCAGGCGCCGCACCTCGCGCGAGTGCTCCGTGCGCAGCCGCACGACCTGCTTGTCCGGCTGGTCCCACAGGTGCAGGGCCCGTCCGAGCCGCCGCAGGTCGGCCTCAGCGGTCGGCATGAGGTGGGTTCGCCGCAGCCGGTGCAGCTGGATCCGGTGCTCGAGAGTGCGCAGGACCTTGTAGGCCTCGGTGAGGACCGCCGTGTCGGCGCGACCGACGTAGCCGCCCGCCGAGAGGGCCGCGAGGGCGTCGAGCGTGGTGCCCGAGTGCAGGCTCTCGTCGGTGCGGCCGTGGACCAGCTGGAGCAGCTGGACGGAGAACTCCACGTCGCGCAGACCACCGGGACCGAGCTTGAGCTGGCGCGAGGCCTCGGCGGCTGGGATGTGCTCCTCGACGCGACGGCGCATCGCCTGCACGTCGTCGACGAAGTCCTCCCGGGAGGCCGCCTCCCAGACCATCGGCCGCAGCGCAGCGAGGTACTCCGCCCCCAGCGTGGCGTCGCCGGCCAGGTGACGCGCCTTGAGCAGGGCCTGGAACTCCCACGTCTTGGCCCAGCGCTCGTAGTAGGCACGGTGGCTGGCCACGGTGCGCACGAGCGGGCCTTGCTTGCCCTCCGGCCGCAGCGCCGGGTCGACCGGCCACAGGCTGCCGTGGGCGGTCGCGTCGGAGCACGCGTGCATCATCCGGGTC
This sequence comes from Janibacter sp. FSL W8-0316, assembly GCF_038004165.1. Classification (NCBI taxonomy): domain Bacteria; kingdom Bacillati; phylum Actinomycetota; class Actinomycetes; order Micrococcales; family Intrasporangiaceae; genus Janibacter; species Janibacter sp. FSL W8-0316. The sequence goes on from NZ_JBBOQX010000001.1 coordinate 870,342, forward strand.
GCCACCCGCGTCGCGACGTCGAGCGCGGCGGCCTCGTCGGCGCCCTCGACCGGCTCCGCGACGAAGATGACGTCGACGTCGGAGACGTAGTTGAGTTCGCGACCGCCGGCCTTGCCCATGCCGATGACGGCGAAGCGGCAGGTCTGCCCCTCGTCACCCAGCTCGTCGATCGCGATCCGGACCGCGCCCTCGAGCGCCGAGCCGGCGAGGTCGGCCAGGGCGCGCCCGACCTGGGGCAGGAACTCCACGGGGTCCTCGGCCGTCGTGTCGCGGGCGGCGATGCCGAGCAGCTGGCGGCGGTAGCCGACCCGCAGGGCGTCCTGCGGGTCGAGGTCGCCGGGGTCGGCGATCTCGGCGAGCAGGGCCTCGGTCCGCTCCTCCGGTGTCATCTCCCGGGCGTCGACGGCATCACGCCACTGCTCGGGGTGGGCGACGAGATGGTCGACGAGCGCCGTCGAGACGCCCATCGCCCCGATGATCCGGGCGCGCGCCGCCGCGTCGTCCCGCAGGGCGGCGAGCAGCGCCTCGACCTCGTCGCCAGCCGCCTCGACGACCCGGACGAGCCCGAGCAGCGCGCTGTCGGGGTCGGCGGCTCGTGTCAGGGCCGCGACGAGGTCGTCACGGACCTCGGCGAGCGGCGCGAGTGCGGGGTCGGCCAGCAGGGACTCGGCCCGACGGGTGTCGTCGAAGCCTCGACGGGAGATGCTGGGTCCGGGTCGGGCGGGTGGTGTCACGCGGTCCTCACAGTCGCGGCAGCAGACTTTCCAGCTCGAAGGGGGTGACCTGGTTGCGGTAGTCGGCCCACTCCTGCCGTTTGTTGCGCAGGAAGAAGTCGAAGACGTGCTCGCCCAGGGTCTCGGCGACGAGCTCGCTCTCCTCCATCGCCTCGATGGCCTCGGAGAGACTCGAGGGCAGCGGCTTGATGCCCATCGCCTTGCGCTCGCGGTCGGTGAGGCTCCACACGTCGTCCTCGGTCTCCGCCGGGAGCTCGTAGCCCTCCTCGATGCCCTTGAGCCCCGCGGCGAGGGTGACGGCGAAGGCGAGGTAGGGGTTGCACGCCGCGTCGAGGCTGCGCAGCTCGACCCGGCTGGAGTTGCTCTTGTTGGGCTTGTACATCGGCACCCGGACCATCGCCGAGCGGTTGTTGTGGCCCCACGTCAGGTGCGCCGGCGCCTCGCCGCCGCCCCACAGGCGCTTGTAGCTGTTGACCCACTGGTTGGTCACGGCCGTGAACTCGCGACCGTGGTGGAGCAGGCCGGCGATGAACTGACGGCCGACCTTGCTCAGCCGGTAGGGGGCACCGGCCTCGTAGAAAGCATTGGTGTCGCCCTCGAAGAGCGAGAGGTGGGTGTGCATCCCGCTGCCGGGGTGCTCGGCGAAGACCTTGGGCATGAAGGTCGCGTAGACACCCTGCTCGAGGGCCACCTCCTTGATCACTGTGCGGAAGGTCATGATGTTGTCCGCCATCGACAGCGCGTCGGCGTAGCGCAGGTCGATCTCGTTCTGCCCCGGGGCGCCCTCGTGGTGGCTGAACTCCACGGAGATGCCGACCGACTCGAGCATGGTGATGGCGGCACGACGGAAGTCGTGGGCCTCCCCCTTCGGCACGTGGTCGAAGTAGCCGCCGTCGTCGACCGGCTCGGGCCGCTCGCCCCGCGGCGTGCCCTGCTTGAGCAGGAAGAACTCGATCTCGGGGTGGGTGTAGAAGCTGAAGCCCATGTCGGCAGCCTTGCCCAGCGTGCGGCGCAGGACGTAGCGCGCATCGGCCAGGGCGGGGCTGCCGTCGGGCAGCTGGATGTCGCAGAACATGCGCGCGGTGCCCGGGTGCTCACCGCGCCACGGCAGCACCTGGAAGGTCGAGGGGTCGGGGCGCGCGAGCATGTCGGCCTCGTAGACCCGGGTGAAGCCCTCGATGGCCGACCCGTCGAAGCCGAGGCCCTCGCTGAAGGCGCCCTCGAGCTCGGTGGGGGCGATGGCGACCGACTTGAGCGTGCCGAGGACATCGGTGAACCACAACCGGACGAACCGGATGTCCCGCTCCTCGATGGTGCGGAGGACGAACTCCTGCTGACGATCCATGCGCCCATCCTGCCCTAGGCGGGCGGCACGGATCGTGCAGGGCACGACGAGACCCGCCCCACCCCCTTCGGTCGAAGGGGGTGGAGCGGGCCCGTCGATCGCCTGCGGTGCTCAGCAGGTGGGTGCGATCACTTACCTGACTGGATCCGGAGGGACATCTCGTCCTTCTTCTCCTTCAGGACGGTGATCTTCGTGCCGGATCCGGCGACCTTGGTCGAGCTCCACGGGTTGTCGGCCGACCAGTAGCGGTTGGGGTCGGAGTCGTCGAACGTGCGGATGCCCGGAGTCGAGGGGACCGTCTGCGGGATGCCCGCGTTGTGGAAGGTCACCCGGTCGGTGCGCTGGGTGCCGAAGGTGGCGTCGAAGGGCTGACGGCGGTTGCCGAGCAGCTTGCCGTTGGAGAACTTCACCGGCGCCGGGCGGGCGTCGACGGGCAGGACCTGGCCGTAGCCGGGGTGCACGCTGGTGTTGTTGTCCGAGTAGGCGTTGTTGATGTACCAGACGAGCAAGCCGGCCTGGTACGGGAAGCGCTCGACCCAGTCGGGGCGCTCGGGGTCACCGAAGTTGTACGGACCGGTCTTGAGGTTCTTGTCGTAGCCCGAGTACACGCGGTTCTCCGCGAGGTAGTAGCTCTGGACCGTCTCCGACGTGGAGCCCGACATCCGGGTGAAGCCGTCTGCGGTCCAGCCGTTGTCGCCGGACTCGACGTCGTCGGTGAGGACCGCGGTCCCGTCGACCGTGATGGTGATGTCGTCGATGAAGGCCCCGGGCTCGGAGACACCACCGTCCGACTGGTAACGCCAGCGGAACTGGACCTTCTGGCCCGCGTAGGCGCTCAGGTCGGCCGTGACCTCGTTCCACGACAGGTCGCCGCCGTCGGTGGCGGACAGCTCCTCCCACGTGGACCCACCGTCGGTGCTGACCTCCGTGTAGAGGAAGTCGTAGCCGGCCTCGATCTGGGTGGCCAGCTGCGCCGAGACCGACGCCGAGGTCGCCCCGGTGAGGTCGATCTCGCGGGTCAGGGTGTTGTTGAGGTTGTCGGCGGAGCCGGACCACCACTCGTAGCTGCCGGAGTGGGGGGTGTTGTAGTCGGTCGTCACGGTCTCCTCGGGGAGGAGGACCGCAGCGGCCTGGGGCAGCTTGGCGTGGTCACGGTCGGCGGGGCCCAGGTCGAGGTTGACGTTCTGCCCCGGCTTGACAGTCCCGGCGTCGAGCCAGCCGAGCTGCAGCTTTTCCCAGGCACCCATGTAGCCCGGGCTGGAGCCGATGTCGACGGTGCCGTCGTTGAGCCACGAGCCGCCGGACATCAGGGTCCAGAAGCCGGTGCCGTTGTCGCCGCCGGCGGTGTCGTAGAGGTCGGGCAGACCGAGGTCGTGACCGAACTCGTGGGTGAAGACACCCAGGCCGCCGTTCTCCGGCTCGGTCGTGTAGTCACCGATCCAGATGCCGGAGTCACCGAGCGGGACACCGCCGAGCTTGTTCTGCCCCGGGCCGTCCTTGCCGATGTTGTTGGAGAAGGCGTACCAGCGGTGGCTCCAGATGGCGTCCTCGCCCTGCTCGCCGCCACCGGCCTCCTCGCCCTCCCCGGCGTGGATCGCCTGGAAGTGGTCGATGTAGCCGTCGGGCTCGTTGAAGTCGCCGTCACCGTCGAAGTCGTAGCGGTCCCAGACGTCGAACTGCGCGAGGTACTCCTTGATCTCCGCGTCGGACCTGCCCTGGGCCTTCTGGTCCTCGTACCAGGCGGTGGCGGTGTCCTTGACGTAGTTCCAGTAGCCCTCGGCCTCGGTGGTGCCGTCGCCCGCGACGGGGTTGTGGCCGTAGCGGGCCTCGTTGAAGGGCACCGTCACCCAGTCGCTCACGTCACCCTTGGTGAGGAAGCGGCCCTGCGACTGCTTGAGGTAGAAGTCGCGGAAGGACTCCTGCTCCTTCTTCTTGCCCTTGCCCTTGCCCTTGCCCTTGGTCTTGCCCTTGGTGTCGGCGTCGGACCCGAACATCAGCTCGGTGTAGTGGTCCCGGCTGAAGTCCTCGTCCCAGATGGTCGAGTTGTTGACCGACCGGTCCGGCTCGGGGATCTCGTTGTGGACCGGGCCGGCGTCGCCGCCCTGGGCGGGCTTGGTCTGGTCACCGAAGTCGGTGAGGACCGTGAAGACGCTCGCCTCACGGTCGACGTCGTACTGGACGTACTTGGTGCGCTTGCCCTTGCCCTTGCCCTTGCCCTTGCCCTTTCCCTTGGCCGCGGTCGTGTTGTCCTGGTGGCCCTTGGCCTTGGCGTGGGTCTCGGCGGCGTCATCGCTGGTGATCTCGATGACCTGCGTGCCGTTCTTGGTGACGACGCGGGCCTCGCCGCGCATCAGCTTGTCGACGGCGTCCTCGCGCAGCTCGCGCTGCGCGTCACCCAGGGGGTTGGGCAGGTCGTCGTGCCGGGCCGACGAAGCGGCCTTGTCCTCGGGTGCCACCGCGGCACTCGTCCCTGCACTCGCGGCCATCGGCGCGAGGGTCAGGACGAGGGCGGAAGCCGCGAGGCCGGACACGACATGGGTGTGGCGTCTCTTCACGGGTCCTCCAAAAAGATGCTGTGGCTCGAACCACAGGGGGTGAGCGCACTCAACCAAGATTTGCCGGCCTCCGGGAGTCACCACAGGAGTTTCTGAAGGAATCCTTACTCTTGACCCGGCGACCCTGCGGGTTTTCCCTCTATCCTCCGGCGCATCGTGCGGTCAGGCCTAGGGTGGCCCCATGAGCGAGACGACCGCCCCCTACGGATCCGGGAGCACCCCTCCCCCTTCGGCGCCCAAGCGGGTGCGCATCCCCCACCTGCAGGCGATGACCGATCGCGGCGAGCGCTGGGCCATGCTCACCGCCTACGACATGTACGCCGCACAGGTCTTCGACCGCGCGGGCATCCCGGTGCTGCTCGTCGGCGACTCGGCCGGCAACAACGTCTACGGCCACGAGACGACCGTGCCCGTGACGCTCGACGAGATGATCCCGCTGACCCGCGCCGTCGCCGGTGCCGCGGCGAGCGCCCTCGTCGTGGCCGACCTCCCCTTCGGCACCTACCAGGCCTCCCCCGAGCAGGGCTACCTCTCGGCGGCCCGCCTGATGAAGGAGGGCCTGGCGCACGCCGTCAAGCTCGAGGGCGGCGCCGAGATGGCGCCGACGATCGAGCGGATGACCCAGGGGGGCATCCCCGTCATGGCGCACATCGGCTTCACCCCGCAGAGCGAGCACACCCTCGGCGGCTACCGCGTCCAGGGGCGCGGCGAGGCCGCGGGCAAGCTGCTCGAGGACGCCCGGGCGGTCCAGGACGCCGGCGCCTTCGCGGTCGTCCTGGAGATGGTGCCCGCTCCGGCCGCGGCCGAGGTGACGCGCGAGCTGAGCATCCCGACCATCGGCATCGGCGCCGGCCCCGACTGCGACGCCCAGGTCCTCGTGTGGCAGGACATGGCCGGGCTGCGCACGGGCAAGGCGCCCCGCTTCGTCAAGCGCTACGCCGACGTCGGCACCGTCCTCGAGGACGCGGCGCGCGCCTATGCCGCGGACGTCGCGGCCGGCACCTTCCCGGCAGCCGAGCACTCCTTCGAGAGCTGACGATGGCCCCCGACGACCTGCCCGAGATCCGCACGCGGTGGTCGGAGGTGTCCGGCGGCATCGACGCCGCGCACGCCTACCAGCGACGCTTCGACGAGCTGGCGAGCGGCGGTGCCGACCTCGACGGCGAGGCCCGCTTCGTCCACGGCCTGCACGAGGCACCGGTGCGCGTCCTCGACGCCGGGTGCGGCACCGGGCGGGTCGCGACCGAGCTGACCCGGCTCGGCCACGACGTCGTCGGGGTCGACGCCGACGCGGCGATGATCGAGGTGGCCCGCGAGCGAGACGACGTGACCCGCTTCGTCCACGCCGACCTGGCCACGCTGTCGCTCACGACGCAGGCCTTCGACGTCGTGCTCCTCGCGGGCAATGTCGTGCCCTTCCTCGCCGACGGCACGCTCGTCGAGGTCCTGCGCCGACTGCGGGCACACCTCACGGGTGACGGGCTGCTCGTCGCCGGGTGGTCCCTGCCGGGCCACCAGCCCGACGGGGCCGCCGCGGTTTCGCCCGAGGACTACGAGCGGGCGGCCTTCGCCGCCGACCTGTCCCTCGTCACGCGCTACGCGACGTGGGAGGCGCAGCGCTGGCCCGGTGACGGCTCCTATGGCCTGACCGTGCACCGGCCGCGCTGATCGTCAGGCCCCGGCGTCGCCGGTCTGCCACTCGCGCTCCTTGCGGTCCTCCTCGTCCCAGGCTTCTGTCTTGGCGCGCGCGGTGGCGAGCGCGGCGGCGGCCTCGGCCTCGGTCTCGTAGGGGCCCATGACGTCCTCGCCCTGGGAGCGGTTGTCGTCGGTCTCGACCTGCTGGGTCTCGATGTTGAACCAGTACGCCATCGTCGTGCCGTCCTTCCTCGCGGTGACCCGCGGACCGGGGCGCATCGGTCACGCCCTCGTTGCCTAGACTTCACCGCATGCCTGCCGCTGCCGCAACCGTGACACCCGGTGAGGTCTCGCCCCGCCGCGCCGTCCCTGCCGCCATCGCGCGGCCCGAGTACGTCGACCGGCCGGCGCCGACCCCCTTCGACGGCAGCGAGATCAAGGACGCCGAGACGATCGAGCGGATGCGCCACGCCTCGCGGATCGCCGCGCAGGCGCTCGCAGCGGCCGGTGCGGCGGTGGCTCCCGGCGTGACGACCGACGAGGTCGACCGGATCGGCCACGAGTTCCTGCTCGACCACGGCGCCTACCCCTCGACCCTGGGCTACCGCGGCTTCCCCAAGTCGCTGTGCACCTCGATCAACGAGGTCGTCTGCCACGGCATCCCCGACTCGCGGGCGATCGAGGAGGGCGACATCGTCAACATCGACATCACCGCCTTCGTCGGTGGTGTGCACGGCGACACCAATGCGACCTTCTTCGCCGGCGAGGTCGACGAGGAGTCGCGTCTGCTCGTCGAGCGCACGCACGAGGCGATGATGCGTGGCATCAAGGCGGCGCTGCCCGGGCGGCAGATCAACATCATCGGTCGGGTCATCGAGCGCTACGCCGCTCGCTTCGGCTACGGCGTGGTGCGCGACTACACCGGCCACGGCATCGGGACGAGCTTCCACTCCGGGCTCGTCGTGCCCCACTTCGACGCCGCCCCCGGTCACGACGCGGTCATCGAGCCGGGCATGACCTTCACGATCGAGCCGATGCTCAACCTCGGCACGCCCGACTGGCAGATGTGGGACGACGGGTGGACCGTCGTGACCGCAGACGGTCGACGGTCCGCGCAGTTCGAGCACACGATCCTCATCACCGACGACGGCAACGAGATCCTCACCCTCCCCTGAAGGTAGGTAGCGATGAGCAAGAAGCCCCACGCCCTGGGCATCGACATCGGCGGCAGCGGCATCAAGGGTGCCCCGGTCGACCTCGACAAGGGCAGCTTCACCGACGACCGGCTGCGGATCGCCACCCCCGAGGAGTCGACCCCAGAGGCCGTGTGCGTCGTCGTGGCGCAGATCGTCGACCACTTCTCGGTGAAGAAGGACCTGCCGCTGGGCATCACGATCCCGGCCGTCGTCATGCACGGCGTGGTCCAGACCGCGGCCAACATCGACAAGGCGTGGATCGGGATCGACGCCGACGAGCTCTTCAGCGACCGTCTCGGGCGGGAGGTCCACCTCGTCAACGACGCCGACGCCGCAGGGGTCGCCGAGCGGCACCACGGAGCGGCGAAGGGAGCCAAGGGCACCGTCGTCCTCACCACCCTCGGCACCGGCATCGGCACCGCCGTGCTCGTCGACGGGCACCTCGTGCCCAACACCGAGCTCGGGCACATCGAGATCGACGGGCACGACGCCGAGACCCGCGCCGCGGAGTCCGTGCGTGAGCGCGAGGGCCTGTCGACGCAGGAGTGGGTGGAGCGCCTGCAGACCTACTACTCGCGCCTCGAGTCGCTGCTGTGGCCCGACCTCTTCGTCGTCGGCGGCGGGGTGAGCAAGCAGGCCGACACCTTCCTGCCCCTGCTCGACCTGCGGACGCCGATCGTCCCGGCGAAGCTGAAGAACAAGGCCGGCATCATCGGTGCCGCCCACCTCGCGGCCAAGGGCACCTGACCACGATCCGGTCTCGGCTCGTGGTGTCGGGCCCGGCCCGCCCCGTCGCATGCGGCAGGCTGGGGCCATGACGACCTCGCGGGGAGCGGGCCATCAGGCCCTCTCACGTCGGCTCGGCCTGACCGACGCCGTCGGGATCGGCCTTGCCTCGATGCTCGGGGCCGGGGTCTTCGTCGTCTTCGCCCCGGCTGCGGCCCGGGCCGGCTCGCTGCTGCTGCTCGCCGTCGTCCTCGCCGGGGCGCTCGCCGTCGTCAACGCCACCTCGACCGCTCGACTGGCGATCCGATATCCCAGGGCAGGCGGTGCCTACGTCTACGGGCGTGAGCGGCTGGGCATGCCCTGGGGCCACCTGGCCGGGTGGGCCTTCATCAGCGGCAAGATCGCCTCGTGCGCGGCCATGGCACTGACGATCGGTGTCCACCTGCTCCCCGGCTGGTCCAAGGCCGTGGCGATCCTCGTCGTGCTGGTGGTGCTCGCCCTCAACCTCCAGGGCATCGAGCGACCGGCACGGGTCGCGCGGGCGATCACGCTCGCCGTGCTCGTCGTGGTGCTCACCTTCGTCGTCGTGCTCCTGATGAGCCCACCGGTCACCGCCGACGCTCCCCCGCCGACCCCGCCCGGGTCCGGCGGCTGGTGGGGCGTCGCGCAAGCCGCGGGCTTCATGTTCTTCGCCTTCGCCGGCTACGCCCGGGTCGCGACCCTCGGCGAGGAGGTCGTCGAGCCGCGGCGCACCATCCCGCGCGCCGTCACGATCTGCCTGGGCGTCGTGCTGGGCCTCTACGTGCTCATCACCGTGGCCCTGGGACGCACCCTGGGTGCCGGGTGGGTCGCCGCGCGCGAGGCGCCGCTCGCCGAGGCGGCCGAGATCTCCGCCTGGCCCTGGCTGGGCCCCATGCTGCGCATCGCGGCCGTGCTCGCGGCTGGCGGCGCGCTGCTCGCCCTGACACTGGGCGTCTCCCGGACCGTCCTGGCCATGGCGCGCGACCGGCACCTGCCACCGGTGCTCGCGCGGCTCGAGGGACCACACCGGGTCCCCCGCCGCGCCGAGATCGTCGTCGCTGGCTTCGTCATCGTGATGATCGTGCTCGTCGACCTGCGCGGGGTGATCGGCTTCTCGAGCTTCTGCGTGCTCGTCTACTACGCCATCGCCAATGCCAGCGCGTGGACCCTCGACGACGGCTGGCTCGGGCGCGCGGTCGCGGCGGTCGGGTTCATCGGCTGCCTCCTCGTGGCCGTGCTGCTGCCGTGGGAGTCGGTCCTCGCCGGGGCCGTGGTCCTGGCGATCGGTGCCTTCATCGGATGGGTGCGGCACACGACGCGCGAGTGACCCCCTTCGGCACGTGGCGCGAAGGGAGGGGGATGAGTCGGCCTGTAAGCCGGGTACCCGAACACACCCCGCCAACAGCGGGCTCCAGCCCTGCAGGTCCGTCTCAGGTCCGTCCCGACCCGCACTCACGCAACCCCGAGACCCCCGTGCGCGGCCTCGACCGCAGCCAAGATCGACGACTGATCTGACGGCCACAGATGGGCGTACGTCCTCAAGGTCTCCGACGGATCCGCATGCCCCAACCGGTCCGCCACAGCCCTCGGCGACAACCCCGCCGAGATCAGCAACGACGCGTGATGATGCCGCAGCTCACGCCACCCCTCCCCCTTCGGCCGGCCCGCAGCCTCCCGCCACGCGTACTGCAGATGCGACCGCGACAACGGGCCACCCGACCGCGCCGTGAACACCAACCCCGACGCCCCAGGCGGACGCTCCCGCAGGTGCTGCTCGAGCACCTCCGCGGTCGACTCCGCGAGCGGCACCCGCCGCCGCGACCCCGGCCGCTTCAACGGACCCCACACCAGCCCATCACGCGTCGACCCCGACGCCAACTGCCGATCCACCACCAGCACCCCGCCGGCCACGCGGTCCACCGTCAACGCTCACAGCTCCCCCGGCCGCAACCCAGACCCGGCCCCCAGCCACACCATCGCCCGCAACGGGCCCGGTACTGCGTCGGCGATCTGCGCGACCTCCTCCACCGTCAACGGCGTCACCGCGGCAGCCTCGTCACGTGGCAGCGCGATCCGCCGGCATGGCGACACCGCGATCACCCGGTCCTCCACCGCGCTATCGAAGACGGCGGACACGTAGGTGTAGAGCACCTTCACCGTCGACGGCGCCAGCCCAGACTGGGCGACGAGGTCCTGCACCATCCCGCGCGTCACCCGTGCCAGCTGCACGTCCCCGAACGCCGGATAGGCATGGTTCTGCAGCCTCGACTTCACCTGCGCAGCCGTCGACGGCGCGTGATGCGCCTGTCGCGCCCGCCACGCCTCCGCGTACTCCCGGAACGTCACCGTCGACGGGGTGACGTATGTGCCGGCACGCTTGTCCGTCTCCACCCGCGCGAGCACCGCCAACGCCTCGTCCTTCGACGCGCACGCCTTCGACCGCTCACGGCCGTCCGGCTCCACCCAGCGCGCCAGCCACCGCTTCCCCCGGCCGTGCCGAGGCCCCTTCAGCCGGCGTCCACCGCCCGGGTTGGGGACGGTCCACCGGTCTACGACGTGCCCCACGCACCCCGCCTATTCCACAGTCCATGTCGTGCCCGTCGCACCATCGGGCGAGTACGTAACAGCAGAGGCGGACACTCCTTGATTCATGGCAACCATCACCCAGCCCTTTCGACACTGCCCGACCGGTATCGGATCACTCCCGAACGGATACTGCGGCTTCGGGAAGTCACTCCAAGTCATATTGCTGGCCGGGTACGACCCGCCGTCATCACCCTGCAGACCCCACGGAGACCAGCCCGTCGTGACCGTCTCTCCCTGCAGGTCGGCCAAAGCGCACGTCTCGATCTCGACCTTCCACCACTGCTGGTCCGCGGCGAGTTGCGAGTATTCAGAACTCGCTTGCTCTACCGCGATAGCACGCGTCTTCTGATAGTCGTTCTGGGCGTACTCGCCAAGCGACCAAGGGACAGTTGTTGTCGAGCTGGCGCTCGGCTCGGGCGCGAGACTTTCCTCGGGTATGGGCTCCGCCGTCTTCGTGACTGTGGTCGTTGACGCTCCTCCGCTGTCTCTTACACACCCCGCAAGCAGGACCACCCCCGCGGCCAAGACCGCCACTCCCCCGACACGCTTCATCCTGCTCACCTCACCCTCAAGTCCCTGAGCCGCCGCACACGCGCGACGGTCACCGGATCGTGCTCCCACGCAGCCGGGTCGGTCAAGAGCCCGTTCACTGCCTGCAGTGCCCGGACCTCCGTGAGCCCGAGCCGCGCGTACGCGTTCAACCGCCGGTCCCGCTGTGAGTCCAGCGGCCACCGGCGCCACACCTGCAGCAGCTTCACCTCAGTGCCCGTGAGCTCGCGCGTCATCCGCCCACACCTCCATCAGCTTCGCATTCTCGCTCATGTGCAGGTGCCGCATCCGGCACTCCGCAGTCGCCTCGTCCATCCACAACTCCTCGGCGAGCTCCTCGAGGGTGCGCGCCCAACGGCACGCATCCAGCAGAGCCGGCCACGAGATCAACCGCCGCGCCGCCAACTCGTCCACGGCCATCTCCTCGCGAGGCTCGAGGAACGCCGGCACCGGATGATCCGCACCCGCACCCGCACCCGAACGGGGGTCGGTCGGCAGGGCGAGGAAGACATTGCCGTCGGTGTTGAACGCCCGCTCACGCTCCGCGCCAGCGAGGACTCTGGTGAAGGTCTCCGCGTTCTCGGGGTCGTCCCTGAACGCCTGGACGACGGCGTTGATGTCCTGCCCGTCGTCGGAGCTGGGCGCGGACACGGACGGGGTGCCGAGGTAGGCGACACGCAGGTTGACGCCACGCTTGATAGGGGGTCGGCGGCGACGTTGATGCGGGCGACCGCGGACACCTGCATGACGCTCGCCCGGTCGATCACGGCCTCACCGTCGGCGGACAGACGCGCCCACCCGCGGTCCTCGGCGGCCAGGAGGCGTTGCGCGTCGAGCGCGGCCTCCTCCGCCATCTCGAGGAGGGACTCGAGGTTGGCGAGGTCGTGGCGGGGGAGCGTCACGGTGTCGGTCATCGTCTGCCCCCTACCCACGGTGTCGGTGTGCTGGTTGGATGTGCGGCATGGACTCGATCACGGGCACGCAGTGGCTGCTCATCGCCCTGATGGGGCTACTCGCGTGGGGCTTCGGCTACGTGTTCGAGGTCCCGCTGGCCTCGTTCGTGGGCTTCTTCGTCACGATCGTCGCCATGGTCGCGTTCTTCTTCGGCGGCCACCGGCAGCAGCGCCGCCGCTAGTACGACGCCGCCCAGGCCAGCCCGCCACCGTCGTCGGTGAGCAGCTCGTCCCACTCGTGAAGGTCGCCACCCTCGAGGAGCGGCACCAGCAGCAGCCGGTGCACGGCCTGCGACATGCCGTCCACCGAGTCGTCGTGAGCTCCCGCAGGGAACTCCCGCGCCTCCTCCGTCAACTCCGTTACCCACGCCGTCCCGGGCACCGCGAGCGGATCCGGGAGGACCACGTTCTGGGCTTCGACGAAGGGGGTCACAGCGGCGGCGCGCGCGTACTTCGAGCCCTCGGGCTCGACGGGGATCAGGCCACCGACCTTGGAGCGGAGCGCGTTCAAGATCGCGGGCCCGTTGGCCTTGTCCTCCACCAGCTTCGCGACGGCCTGCGGCCACCGCGCGGTCAGGTCGAGCATCATCTGCACGGACTCGGTGAACCCGGTACGGCGCCGCACCTGATCGAGGAGCCACGCTTGGTGGCCGTGGCGCATCCACACCTGCCCGACGACGTAGTCGGACGCGGCTGTGTCCTTGAAGGTGAAGTCCCACGACTGCACGAGGTCGACGTTGGGGTCGCGGCCGGCTTCGGGGACGACCCTCGTGCCGTCGTCGCGTTCGATCAACGGGGCGGTCGTGTAGCGGGCCCACCCGTCGGACGGGAAGAGGTTGCCGGCGTCGGGCGTCGGGTTGCCCTGGTAGAGCGACGCCCACGTGCGGGACCCGACGCGGACCTTGACGGCGGCCCACTGCGCGAGCGTGCGACCACGCGCGGAGACCATGAACTCGTCGAGGTCCCGGCGGAGGGGGTCGTCGGTGGTGACGGCCTGGGCGGGGATGTTGACGACGCGCCACAGGTGGCCGTCTTCGGCGGCCAGCAAGCGGCCGGCGAGGTCGTCGTGGTGCCACCTGGTGAGGATGAGCACGACGGGCGCGCCGGGCGCGAGGCGGGTGGATGCGACGTCGGTCCACCAGTCCCACGCGCGGTCGCGGTACCCCTTGGAGTCGGCCTGCTCGCGGTTGCTGATGGGGTCGTCGATGACCATGAGGTCGGCGGGGCGGCCGGTGAGGCCGGAGCCGATGCCGACGGAGAGGACGCCGCCGGTGTGGCCGTCGAGGGTCCAGTCGCTGACGGCGCCGTTGTCGGGGGCGAGGCGTAGCCCGAGGTCTGGGTGTTCGGTGATGCGTCGGCGGATGGCGCGGCCGTTGCGGTTGGCGAGGGACTGCGCGTACGACGCGGTGACGATCCGCAGGTCTGGGTTTTGGGTGAGGGCCCAGACGAGGAAGTCTCCGGCGGCGCGGGTGGACTTCCCCTCCTGCGGTGGCATGGAGATAATGAGCCGCCCGTCGGGGGTGTCGAGGAGCCGGGTGAGCTCGGTGTCGATGAGGTCGAGCGCGGGGGTTTGGACGGTGGCGGGGTTGAGGTGGGCGGCGAGGTGCCCGGGGGTGGCCCAGCGTCGGGCGGGGTGTTCGAAGGAGCGGGCGGCGGCCTCAGCCCAGTCGGTGGCGGTCATCGGGACCACCACCCTCCGTACCCGCTGCGTCAGTCGTCGATGTGGAAGTCCATCTCGGCTGCTCGCATGTAGTCCTTCATCGTTACGAGGTCCGCCTTGACGGGGTCACCCTCGATGTCGGGCTCATCCACCGCAGGAAGTGGCAGAAGCTGGTCACGAGCGAGCATGAGGAGCGCGACAGCTGTGATTGCCTGGCCCTGCTCGACGGGCTCACCCTGCACGATCGCGTCGAGCACGATGGCGGCGTGCTCGATGGCCCGGGCGGCGTCCTCGTTTGTGCAGACGTCTCGGGTTGGTCCGACGGGCGTGGCCTCACCGCGGCTGAGGTCGCCGAAGAGGGTCTGGGCCATCCCGAGGAGTCGAATGTGGGCTTGGTTGCTGTCGAGTTCGCTCATGTCGCTGAGCGTAGAGCGCGACACCGACACCCCCGGTACGAGCGAAGCGACCGGGCCCCTGCGTCGACTCCAGTCGGCGGCAAGCGGTAGCTGTCGGTGGTAGGTGCCACGCTGGTCATCTCGGCCTCCTCACCCGGAGGGGGCAGTTGATGAAGGGGAGTTCAAATGGTCGACAAGGACGAGCACGAGCAATGGGTGATCCGGCTCGGGGAGTTGATGTCGGGCTCGCACGTGTCCGTGCACCGTCACGTGGCGGACCGCCTCGCGACGGTCCTGGGCAGGCAAGAGGTGATTTGGGTCGATGGGCACCTGACGGACGAGGACATGAGCGTCAGCGGGCAGCTGCTGGTGTTCACGGAGTCGGTGATGGCCATCGTCGACCTGGCGGACGAGATGCGGAACCACGACCATCTCGGCGGGCCCCTGAAGGGCGCGACGGACGTGACTCTGGTGCCCCGTGGAGCATTGAGTGAGGTCCGCTTGTCGAGCGACGAGCCGGGCGGGCGGCAGCATTCTGCCTACGCGTGGTCGCGCATCACCCCGGACGGGCGTCCCAACAACGAAGGGTGGCCGCGGCACTCCGCTCCGGTTGAACTCCATTACGGCGACAGGATGGTCACGGTGAACGTCAGGATCGGCGAGGGGCGAGATGGCTTCGACGCGTTCATGGCGTCGCTGCTGACCGACCTCGGGAAGTAGCGAAGCGACCCGACCAGCCCGAGGACATGACGAATCGCTGAGACGCATTATGCACTCGCCCGCTCGGCCATGTCCACGCAGGCAGGGTGGGCGAGTCGCCACTCCGCCCACGCCTCCCGGAACGTCCCCAAGGAGATCGAGGCCATCCACCTCGCCAACGGCTGGAGCGGAGTCGGATACCACTTCATCGTGTCGCAGGCCGGCGAGATCTTCGAAGGCCGCGGCTGGGACAAGGTCGGCGCCCACTGCCCCGGCCACAACACCGACGGGCTCGGAATCTACATCGGCGTCGGCGGCGACCAGGAGCCCACCGAGGCCGCCAAGCGCGCCGCCCGCTGGCTGTACGACGAGGCGTGCCGACGCACCGGCAAGGGCCTCGCCAAGTCGTGGCACGGCTATGACTACCCGACCGCTTGCCCCGGCCCCAAGCTGATCGCGTGGGTCAAGACCGGGATGCCCGTCAGTGGTGCGACCCCCGCGAAGACGAGTGCCGCCCAGACCTACGCCCGTGAGGACGTCGCCCGCCTGCAGCGCGTCCTCGGCCTCGATGACACCGGCATCTGGGACGGCCTCACCGAACGGCAGGCCCTCGCCCTGCGCCGTACCCTCAAGCCCGGCATGAAGCCCGGCGTCTGGGACCGCGTCCGCTACGGGCGACCGCGCCGCTCCCGCCCCAGGGCAAGCAGACGTCCGACTCGATGCGCCGCGCCATCCAGTGGGCGCTCAAGGTCGACGTCGATGGCGATTGGGGCGAGGCCACGGACGCTGCCTGGCGCGCCATGCGAGAGCAGCACAAGCGATGAGCCCCCGCGCCCTCATCCTCGCCGGACCGACGCCCTCCACTGCCGCGACTACGACCGCGTGATCGCCCGGGCGCTCGGGCTCGTCATGGCCGGGGCGCTGCTGCTCATGGCCGCCGCACACCGCCTGTCCCACCACGCACCCTCGATCGGAGCCTGACCGTGGAGGCTGTCGACTGGCTCGTGCGATTCGTCGGGGCAAGCGTCATCACTCTCGGCGTCCTGTGGCTCGCGGCCCGGGACGTCCTCACGGTCGTCGACTGGCACCGAAGCCGCCCTGCCTACGTCAGGGACTACACCGACGCCCGTGAGTACATGGCCGTGGCCGTGATGCTCTGCCGCCGATGCTGGACCATCCGCCTGCCTGGGATTTGGGTCATCGTCGCCCGTCCGCTCTACGGCAAGGCAGCCGACCGCGCGGCTTGGGACGACCACCGCATCTTCGCCACCTCCGCGCTCGCCAGAGTCCGGAAGTACGCACCGAACCGAGAGAACGGAGCCTGACATGCAGATCCTCACCACCATCCCGGCCAAGTACCGGAAGTACGTGTACGCCCTGCTTGCCCTCGCGGCACTCGCCCTCAGCGCATACAAGGCCAGCCAAGGCGACTGGGTCGAGTTCGCCGGGCTCATCCTCGGCGGCCTCGGGTTCGGGACCGCCACCGCCAACACGCCCGCCGGCTACGAGTCCAAGCACGACGACAGCCTGCGCGCCTGACCCGACCCGCACGAGCGAGCCCCCCGCCTCTGCGGAGGTGGGGGGGCTCTTCGTGTGTCGTCAGGGGGGTCAGCAGGGGACGGGCTCGGCCGTCACGTCCCGCTGACGCATGGATCCGCGAAGGGGGACTACCCGGGCGACCGCCGCTCGGATGCGCGCCACCGCGGCACGCTGCGCATCCGACTCGTCGTAGCCGTCAGCGAGCACCTCGACCTCGACGATGCCCTGGTCGGAGTCAGCACTCACCGCTGCGTCACGCACGCTGGAGTCTGCCTCTTCGAGTTCCATGAGCTCGTCCATGAGGAGGTCGCACTCGTCGAGCACGTGCGGGGATGCGGTCGTGAAGAAGTGGGTGACGTGGACCGTCGTCGTCATCACTGGCTCCCTTCATAGCACGGCTGTCGATACAGCCACATTAGCGCGTTCTTGGCGTAGGCAGGGTCCGACGGCGAGAGGTGGATGGACCGCTGGTGATGCCCGCACGGACAGAGGACCCGATAGTAGCGCTTCTTGCGAGACACCCTCCATCCCGCGAGAGCGAACTCACCCAGCACGCTCTCGAGTTCCTTTTTCGGATGCTTCTCCCAGTCGCCCACCGGGACACCGTAGCGACCTGCAGGGACAACGCCACGGAGACCGGACGGAACTACGCCCCCGAGTTGTGAGCCCGAAGCTCTGACCCGAGGGCGTAGGACGTGCTCGGCGGCTCTTCC
Source organism: Janibacter sp. FSL W8-0316 (assembly GCF_038004165.1). Lineage (NCBI taxonomy): Bacteria > Bacillati > Actinomycetota > Actinomycetes > Micrococcales > Intrasporangiaceae > Janibacter > Janibacter sp. FSL W8-0316. The sequence goes on from NZ_JBBOQX010000001.1 coordinate 887,648, forward strand.
TAGGTCAACCGTCTAGCACCACCAGAGTACCGCGACGCACAGCACCCCCGCTGCTCCCTGAGCGGCGGGGGTTGAGGCTGGGCGATCACCGATTCCTAGGACGGATCACCACCACCAGAGTACCGGCCACCCGCCCCGCCGACCAGGCGCACGGGGCAGGCGACCGAGGGCTGACCATCACGCGGGTGATCCCGGCCCTGTGAAAAGGGTGGGGTGATTCCGGGCGAGATGCACCCCCTTCGTCACCACCTGTGGATGACGACTCGACGACAAGCGAGCCTGTGGACGAAGGCGGTGATCTTGGTCTGTCTCTGGTCCATCAGGACCTACCCAGGTCCGTCTCTGGTCCGTTTCTCACGGCACCCCGCGATACGCCGTGACTCCCCGCAACCCCCGCGTTTCGCCCGGCATGTCGGGCGAAACCCCAACGCCGCCGCAAGATGTGGGGATGAGTCGGCCTGTAAGCCGGGTTCTGTCCCCCGGGCCGGTTGCCCGGACCGGGGTGACGGCCATCCATCTCGGGTCGCCGTTGCCGACGACCTCCAGCGTCCTACCCGTGTGCTCGGGCGGGCCGCCCTCGGACGCACACTGTCTGGACTTGCTCCGGGTGGGGTTTACCGAGCCGATCCGGTCACCCGGATCGCTGGTGGTCTCTTGCACCACCGTTTCACCCTTACCGCGACGACCGAGGTCGTCGAGGCGGTCTGCTTTCTGTGGCACTGTCCCGCGGGTCACCCCGGGTGGCTGTTGGCCACCACCCTGCCCTGTGGAGCCCGGACTTTCCTCGACACCGCCGAGGCGGTGACGCAGCCGTCCGGCCGACTCATCCGACGAGCATTCTACGGTGCGGCGCAGGTCAGCCCAGCCACCCCGCGCCCTCGGCGATCAGGACCAGTCCGAAGATGGCGAAGGCGGCTGCCGCCCCGTACTTGATGACCCTCTCGGGCAGCTTGCGCCCGAGCAGGGCGCCGACGCCGATGGCGAGCGCATCGGCCGCGACCATGCCCACGGTCGAGCCGATCCACGTGCCGAACCAGTTCTCGCGCACCGCGAGGGTGATCGTCGCCAGCATCGTCTTGTCGCCGAGCTCGGCGAGGAAGAAGGCCAGACCGACGGCCAGCAGGGCCGACCCCTTCGCCTTGCGCGCCTTCTGCGCCTCCTCGTCGGTGAGCTCGTCGCCGCGCAGGGTCCACGCGGCGAAGCCGAGGAAGGCGATGCCGGCAGCGATGGCGATCGGTCCCTGGTAGCGCTCGAAGCTCGCGCCGATGAAGTAGCCGATGCCGACCGACGCCAGGTGCACGACGGCCGTCGCGGCGGTGATGCCGAGGATGACGTCACGTGCCCGGTAGCGGGTCGCGAAGGTCATCGCCATGAGCTGGCTCTTGTCGCCGAGCTCGGCGACGAAGATGACCACGGTGCTGAGCACCAGTGCTGAGAACATGAAAAAACTCCTCGTCCAGCCCGGACGAGGAGCCTGCGTGCGACGAGCCTCGACCGGGACGTCGTATGACAAACCGGTCGAAAGTCTCGTCCGCCAGTGGTGCTGGCCCGATGTGCCGGAGCCGGGGCCGAAACCTCAGGCTCAGTGTGTCGACACACCTGTTGGGGACTACTCCCTTTCGCTGGCCCCACCCTAGCCCACGGACGAAGGGAGCGACAACCACCCGTCGCACGCGGGGCTCACACCACCGTGAGCTCGACCCTGCCCTTCGCCAGGTCGACGCTCTCGAGCCGCACGGTGACCTCGGCGCCGAGCTCCGCGGCACCCGATGCCTTGGCCATCACGGGCGGGTCCACGAGCTGGATCTGGACGCGCCCCTTGCCGTCGTCGCCCTCCGGGACGTCGACGACCACCGCGTCGAAGGACTGCCCCACCCGGTCGGCCAGGGTCGCGGCCTCCACGGCGTCCGTCGTGGCCCGCTCGAAGGCGCCCGCCCGCCGGTCGGAGGCTTCCATGAGCTCCGGCAGGAGCGGGAGCGCCTCGCGCACCCACCCGGGCACCTCCGCGCCGGCACTCACCGCGGCGCACAGCGCCAGCCCGAAGCGGTCGACGAGACGACGCAGGGGTGCCGTCACGTGGGCATAGGGAGCAGCGATGGCCGCCTGCTCGACGACCTCGGGGGGCTCGCCGTCGAAGGCCGTGTAGCCAGCCCCGCGGAAGAGCACGGTCGACTCGTGGATCAGCGCGAGGTGCTTGGGGTCGGTCCCGTCGAGGGACCGCAGGAAGGTCCCGTGGTCGGTGCCCTCGGCCCACTCGACGCCGAGGGCTCGGGCGATCCGGCGCAGCTGCTGCACGTCGCGTTCCTCGGGTTCGGGCATGGTGCGCAGGATCCCCACCCCGGCCTCGAGCATCATCTCGGCCGCGACGATGCCGGTGAGCAGCGAGATCTGGGCGTTCCAGTCCTCCGCGGGCACGAGCGGTCGCAGATGGAGTCGGAAGCCTCCGTCGACCTCCTCGACCTGCTGGTCCGGCATCGGCAGCGAGGCGCCGCCGCGCTCCTGCTCGAGCGCGATCCGCAGCTCGCCGATCTCCTTGAGCAGCACCAGCCGCTCGTCGTCGGTACCAGCGTCGACGGCCGCCTGGACGGCCGTGTACTCCAGCCGCTCGGCGCTGCGCACCAGCGCCGGGTAGAGCTCGGCCGAGGTGTGGGCGCCCGTCGCGTCGAGCCGCATGTCCCAGACGTAGGCGGGGCGGACCTCCTCCGGCAGGAGGCTGGCCGCACCCTCGCTGAGCACCGGCGGGTGCAGCGGCGTGCGCTCGTCGGGCGCGTAGATCGTCTGCCCGCGACGACGAGCCTCTGCGTCGATGGCCCCACCCGGCTCGACGAAGGACTCGAGGTGCGCGATCGCGTAGCGCACCCGGTAGCCGTCGCCCTCCCGCGACAGGTGCATGGCCTGGTCGAGGTCCATCGAGCCGGGCGGGTCGATGGTGACGAAGGGGAGGTCGCTCTCGTCGCGCTCCGGTTGCGAGAGCGGCTGGGCCGCAACGCGCTCGGCCTCGGCCAGCACGTCCGCGGGGAACTCGTCGGGCACCTCCTGCTCGGCCCGGATCGCGTCGAAGCGCTCCGTGAGCCCCGCGGCGGCGACCACCTCCCCGGACTGGGGGTCGCTCGGGCGCAGGGTGACGGTTCGCTGTGCGGCTGCCATGCCAGCCACCTTAGGTGGCTGACGTATCGTCCGGGGGGTGCTCGTGCTGCTGCCCCCTTCGGAGTCCAAGACCGGCCGCTCGCGCGGCACGCCCCTCGACCTCGGGCGGCTGTCCTTCCCCACACTCACCGCGCACCGGCAGCAGGTGCTCGACGCGCTCGCCGCGGCGAGCGCCGCCCACGACGCCCACGAGGTCCTCGGCGTCAGCCCCAACCTCGTCGACGAGGTCGCCCGCAACACCGCCCTGATGAGCACTCCCGCTCCCCCGGCCGCGCAGGTCTACACCGGCGTCCTCTACGACGCCCTCGACCTCGGCGACCTCACCCCCGGGCAGCGCCGGCGGGCCAACCGCTGGATCGTCGTCGTCTCGGCGCTCTTCGGCGCGGTCCGGCCCACCGACCGGATCCCGCCCTACCGCCTGTCGATGGCGGTCAACCTGCCCGGGGTGGGCCCGCTCGCCGGGCACTGGCGGCCCGTCCTCGACGACGAGCTGACCGCCGCGGCGGGGACCGGGCTCGTCGTCGACTGCCGGTCGAGCACCTACACCGCGGCCTGGACCCCCAGCGGCGAGACCGCCCGGCGCTGGGTGCAGGTGCGGGTCCCTGGGGCGACCCACATGGCCAAGCACACCCGCGGTCTGGTGACCCGACACCTGCTCGGGGTCGACCGGGAGCCGCGGACGCCCGCGGCGCTCGCCCGCGCGCTTGAGCCGGCCTTCGAGGTCGGCCTCACCGAGCCGGCACGGCCGGGCCAGCCCTGGGTGCTCGACACCACCGTGAGGTGAGCACCGCCGAGGCCGCCGAGGTCCTCGCCCGGACCCTTCCGGTCATGGCCTTCCTCGTGGCCATCACCGTCGTCGCCGAGATCGCCGACCTCGCGGGCGTCTTCGACGTCGCGGGTCACGCCACGGCCCGCCTGGCCGGTCACCACACCGTCGTGCTGTGGCTGCTGCTCGCCGCGCTGGCGGTCCTCGTCACGACCTTCCTCGGGCTCGACACGACCGCAGTGCTGCTCACGCCGGTCGCGCTCACGGTGGCTCGGCAGGTCGGGGTGGGAGCAGCCCCCTTCGCGCTGACGACGCTCTTCCTGGCCAACACCGCTTCGCTCTTCCTCCCCGTCTCCAACCTCACCAACCTGCTCGCCGTGCAGCACCTCGCGACGCTGGGCGCAGGCCACGGCGACTTCGTGCGACTGACCCTCCTGCCCGGTCTCGCCGCGGTCGCGGGCACCCTGCTCGTCATCGGGCTCGTGCACCGTCGCGGGCTGACCGGACGCTACGCCGTCGAGCCCCCGGCAGCGCCCCACGACCGCGTCCTGCTGCGGATCGCGGCGCTCACATGTCTCGTGAGCGCGCCGCTCTTCGCCGTGGGTCTGCAGCCGTGGCTCGTCGCGTCCGTGGCCGCCCTCGTCCTCGTCGTCGCGATGGCGTGGCGTGCCCCCTTCCTGCTGCGCCGGGTCCGTCCGCCGTGGGGCATGGCCCTCGTCGTCGCCGGTCTCTTCGTGCTCGTGCAGCTGCTGCTCGACGCGGGCGCGGGAGCCGTGCTGGCCGACCTGTCGGGTTCGGGCGAGGGCGTGGGGGACCTCGCGCGCGTCGCCGGCCTCGGCGCGCTGGCAGCCAACCTGCTCAACAACCTGCCGGGCTATCTCGCCCTCGAGGCGGCTGCCGGGACGACACCCACGCGGCTCGTGGCGCTGCTCGTCGGCACCAACGTCGCGCCGATCGTCACCCCGTGGGGGTCGCTCGCCACCCTGCTGTGGCTGCACCGGGTCCGGGCTGCGGGCGTACGCATCGGCCCCGGCGCCCTGGTGGCCCAGGGCCTCGCCGTCGCCCTCGTCGCGGGCGGCGCGGCCCTGATCGCGCTGGCGGCCTGACCCGACGGCGCCCCGAGCGAAGCCACAGACCAACCACAGCACACCGACAGGCGCGGCCGCCATCGTGGGAGCACCCCCCACAGGAGGCTCCCATGACCCCACTCCCCCGCCCCCTTCGTCGAGCCCGCACCATCACGGCTGCCGCCCTCGGAGCCGGCGCCCTCGCGGCCGGCTCGATCGGCCTCGGCCTGGCCCAGACGCTCGACCCGACCGTCTCCGCGGCGACGACGAGCAGCACCGGTCCCGGCACCACCGACGTCGACACCGGCAGCAGCACCACCGAAGGCAGCACCGACACCGGGACCTCGGACGGCTTCGGCACCGTCCAGCAGGTCGGTCCCGGTCGCCAGATGGGCGTCGACAGCACGACGAGGGCGTCATGAGAGCCACCGGCGAGCTGAGCGCCATCGGCACGACGGTCCGGGTCGCGGCCACGGACCCGGCCCAGATCGATGCGGCGATGCGTCTGGTGGCGACGCAGCTGGAGCGGCTCGACGCCGCGATCTCGCGGTTTCGTGCCGACTCCGAGGTCAACCTGCTCGCCCATGTGCTCACCACCGCCGAGCGCGGCTGGCCGGTCTCGGCCCTGGTCCGCGAGCACCTGCGGGCGGCCGATCGAGCCCACCGGCTGAGCGAGGGCATCGTCGACCCGACGATCGGCGGTGCCCTCGTGCGTGCCGGCTACGACACCGACCTCGACCGGGTCCACGAGCGCGAAGGGAGCGCCCCGCCGGCTCCTCGTGCCCCGCTGCCGCCCGACGTGCCGGGCTGGGGCAGCGTGCGGCTGCACCCGGACGGCACGGTGAGCCTGCCGCGCGGCACCCTGCTCGACCTCGGGGCGAGCGGCAAGGCGCACGCCGCCGACACGATCGCGGCCGAGCTCGTGCGCTTCCTGCCCGGCGGCTTCCTCGTCGACCTCGGCGGTGACGTCGCGAGCTCCGGTCCACGACCGCTGCACGGTTGGCAGCTCGGGGTCGAGGACCCCGACGGGCACGTGGCCGAGGTCGTGCGCATGGAGAGCCAGGCCTTCGCCACCTCGTCGACCCGAGCACGCACGTGGCGTGCCGAGGGTGAGGAGCGGCACCACATCATCGACCCGCGCACCGGCCGCGTCGCGGCGAGCCCCTGGGCACAGGTGACCTGCGCCGCCCGGTCCGCCCTCGACGCCAATGCGGCGTCCACGACAGCGGTCGTGCTCGGCGAGGCCGCCCCGACGTGGCTCGCCCGGCACGGGGTGCCCGCCCGACTCATGCGCCACGACGGCACGGTCGTCACGACGCGCGGCTGGTCCGCTGGCGGACGCCGGCAGCGAGCGGGGGTGCGGTCGGCATGACGACCAACGAGCTGCTCTGGGTCACCTCCCGGGCCACCGGTGTGGTGAGCCTCGTGCTGCTGACCGCGGTCCTCGCGCTGGGCGTCGCGCTGTCGGGCTCCCGCTCGGGCTCCCCGTCGACCCGGGCCACGGTCACCGCCGTGCACCGCTGGCTCGGTCTCGGTATCGGCACCTTCGTCGTCGCGCACGTCGTCACGGCGATCGTGGAGACCTGGGTCGACATCGGCTGGCTCTCGCTCGTGCTGCCCTTCACCTCGGGCTACGAGCGGCTGTGGGTCGGTCTGGGGACCCTCGCGCTCGACGTCCTCGTCGCCGTCGTCGTCACCTCCGCGCTGCGGCACCGGATCCCGGAGCACGTCTGGCGGCTCGTGCACCTCACCGGTTACGCCCTGTGGCCCGTCGCCGTCGTCCACGGCATCGCTCTCGGGACCTCGACCACCCCGCTGCTGCGCTGGGCGAGCATCGGCTGCGCCCTCGTGGGTGGCGCGGCGATCGCCTGGCGGCTGCTCGTGCCCCACCACGACGCCCGGCAGCGGGCCACGGCCGCCGCGGGGGTCTGGTCATGACCGTCGTCACGAACCTCGCCCTCGCCGACCTGCTCGACGAGGCCGGCCTCACCGGCCGGGGCGGCGGCGCCTTCCCCACCGGCGCGAAGCTGCGGGCCGCTCGCGCCTCCCACGCCGAGCTGATCGTCAACGCCTGCGACGGCGAGCCGGGCTCGCTCAAGGACGCCTGGGTCGTGCGCGAGCACCTGGCCGAGCTCGTCCACGGGGCGGGGCTGCTCGCCGGCGGCGCTCCGGTGCGCTTCGCCGCCCACCAGGGCAGCGCGACCCTCGCGGGCCTGCAGGCCGGCGGTGTGCCGACGCTCGAGGTCCCGGCGCGCTACGTCTCCTCGCAGGAGTCGGCACTCGTCTCGCTCGCCGCGGGCGGCCTCGCTCGGCCGATGACCGCCCGGGTCCCCATCGTGCTCGGTGGCCGCGACGGGGCGGGCCGCCCGGTGACACCGACGCTCGTCGTCAACGCCGAGACCGCCTGGCGCGTGACCCAGGTGAGCGAGCGCGGCCCCGCGTGGTTCCGCAGCCACGGCACGCCCGACGAGCCGGGCCCGCGTCTGGTGACGCTCACCGGTCACCTCCCGCGTCCCGGGGTCCTCGACACCGCGGCCGGGCTCGCTCTCGCCGATCTGCTCGCTGCCGGAGGCCTCGAGCGCGACCACGACCGACCCGTCCTCGTCGGTGGCCTCGCCGGTGGTCTCCTCGCTCCGGGTGAGGCGCAGCAGGCGAGGTGGTCGACTGCTGGGCTGGCCCCCTTCGGCGCGCGCATCGGTGCCGGCACGATCGAGGCGCTCGCCCCCCGCACCTGCCCGCTCGAGCAGGTCGCCGCCCGCGTGCACCACGCGGCCGGCGAGTCCGCTGGGCAGTGCGGTCCGTGCATGTTCGGCCTGCCCGCCCTGGCCCGCGACATCGACGCGGTGCTCACGCACCCCGGGCCGAGCCAGCTCGAGGCGCTGCACGACCGGCTCGGGCTGCTGCCTGGCCGCGGGGCGTGCCGCTTCCCCGACGGGGTCGCGGCGCTCGTCCGCTCGGCGCTGCGGGCCTACGGCGGTCATCTCGTGGCGCACGGCGCAGGCAGGTGTCGGTGGTGAGCGCCAGCCGGAGGCCCACGTCGTCCACCTCGCGGTCGACCGGGTCGCCTGCACCGGTCACGGGGTGTGCGCCGCGCTCCTCGACGGGTGGGTGCTCGACCCCGAGGGCTATCCCGTTGTCCTCGACGACCGGGCGAGCCCCGCGGAGGCCGCGACCGTCGAGCGCATGTGCCCGGCACGGGCGATCTACCCGCGGGCACCGCGCTCGGGGTGACCGCGGCGCCTCAGCTCACCCCAGCGCGCGGCGCAGGTCGGCGACGAGGTCGTCGGCGGCCTCGAGACCCACCGAGATGCGCAGGGTGGCGTCGGTGATGCCGATCGCGGCCCGTGCCTCCTCGCCCATGCGGCGGTGGGTCGTCGTCGCCGGGTGGGTGATGAGTGACTTGGAGTCGCCGAGGTTGTTGGAGATGTCGACGGTGCGCAGCGAGTTCATCACCGCGAAGGCCTCGGCCTTGCCCCCCTCGATGTCGAAGGTGACGACCGTGCCACCCCCGGTCATCTGCCGCCGAGCCAGCTCGTGCTGGGGGTGCTCCGGGAGCCACGGGTGGATGACCCGGGCCACCTTGGGGTGCTCCTGCAGGGCCCGGGCGACCGCGAGCGAGGACTCGGCCATGCGCCGCACCCTCAGGTCCATCGTCTCCAGGCCCTTGAGCAGCACCCAGGCGTTGAAGGGCGACAGCGACGGACCGGTGTGCCGGATGAGGTTGCGGACGGGGCCGTCGATGTAGTCCTGCGGCCCGAGGATCGCGCCGCCGAGCACGCGGCCCTGGCCGTCGATGTGCTTGGTCGCCGAGTAGACGACGATGTCGGCACCGTGCTCGAGGGGACGTGAGAAGACCGGTGTGCCGAAGACGTTGTCGACGACGACCTGCGCGCCCGCGGCGTGCGCGAGCTCGCTCACGGCGGCGATGTCGACGAGCTCCTGCATCGGGTTGCTCGGCGTCTCGAAGAACACCGCGGTCGTCGGTTCGGACAGCGCCTCACGCCACTGGTCAAGGTCCGGGCCGTCGACGAAGACGGTCTCGACACCCCACCGCGGCAGGATCTCGTCGAGGATGACGAAGCAGCTGCCGAAGAGGCCACGGGAGGAGACGACTCGGTCCCCACGTGCCAGGAGCGCCGCGAGGGCGGTGAAGACGGCGGACATGCCCGATGCCGTCGCGTAGGCCCCCTCGGCTCCCTCGAGCAGCCGCAGCCGCTCCTCGAGCATCGCCACGGTCGGGTTGCCGTAGCGCGAGTAGACGAACTTCTCCACCTCGTCGGTGAAGGCCGCCTCCGCCTCCTCGGCGCTGCCGTAGACGAAGCCGGAGGTCAGGTAGAGCGCCTCGGAGGTCTCGTCGAAGGTCGACCTGGCCTGCCCGCCCCGCACCGCGAGGGTCTGCGGGGACAGCCCCTCGGGATCGAGGTAGGGACGAGGGTTGCCCGGGCCGAAGGGAGTCGCGCTCACCCCTGCCTCCACGGCAGGCCGGCCTGCTTCCAGCCGTTGACGGCGCGGTGGCCCTGCGCGTCGAGTTCTCCCTCGAAGCCCTCGGTGACGTTGTGTGCCGCGGTGTACCCGGCCGCGGTGGCTGCCGCGGTCGCGGCGGTGGAGCGGGCGCCCGAGCGGCAGAGGAAGAGCACGGGTGCGTCCTCGCTCGGCAGCGCGGTGCGCAGCTGGTCGAGGAAGTGCGGGTTGGGAGCGCCGTCGGGGAAGGTCGTCCACTCGACGGGGACGACCCGCTTGCCGATCGACGTCAGGTCGGGCAGCCCGACGAAGGACCACTCGGCCTGCGTGCGCACGTCGACGAGCACCGCGTGGGGGTCGCTCTCGAGGCGCTCCCACGCCTCCTGGGGGGTGAGGTCTGCGTGCTGACTCATGGCGTCAGGCTAGTCACCGCTCCCCCACACGCCCCGCTCGGGTCAGCACCCGAGACGTCGGCGGGTGCGGGCGTCAGTGCCCCAGGGAGACGCCGTGGCTGACCAGCCACGATGTCGCGAGGAAACGGGCGAGGCAGCCGATCGTCGTCACGGCGAGGAAGGTGACCGCGCTGACCCGCTTGATCCCGGCGGCGACGGTGACGACGGCCAGCGGCGGGAAGCCGATGCCCGAGCTGGCGAGCATGACCAGCGGCCCCAGACGCGGGCGGTCGAGGACGTCGATCATCGCCTTGCTCCACCGGGTGAGGCGCTCGCGGACCGGACCGACGGTGCGGCGCTGGTCGGCCGCCTCCTGCGCCTCGCGGGCCTCCTTGGCCTCGCGTCGCCGGGTGTAGGCCTCGGCCCCCTTGGCGGCGGCCACGAAGTGGGTCATCTTGCCCGCGACGAGTCCGGCGGTCATGGCCGCCACGTGCAGCGCCCAGGTCTCGGGGAAGATCACCGGGGCGGCGATGGCGTAGATCTCGGCGTTGAGCGGCGGGAAGTAGGCGGAGAGCAGCCCGAAGAGCACGGCCCCGACGAGTCCGGAGGCCGTGAGCCAGGTGGGCAGGTCGTCGATGTCGGCGCCTCTCAGGTGCGGTTGGTGAAGGCGACGACAGCCTGCCCGTCGGGCCAGGCCTCGATGCCGGTGAGGGACCCGGGTGACCCCGCGATCCGCCACATGGACTCGTGCGGGAGACCCAGGACCAGACCGAGCACCGCGAGGATGGGCTTGCGGTGACTCGCGACGACGACCGTGCCCCCGCGCGCGACCACCCGCTCCCACGCACCGAGCACCCGCTCGACCATCTCGTCGTGGCTCTCTCCCCCGGGCCGGGCGTAACCCCGGTCGTCGCGCAGCGCCCGGAAGTCCTCGGCAGCATCTTTGACGAGGTCACGCACCGCGGCGCCGTCCCAGTCGCCGAAGGACTGCTCGTCCCAGTCCCGATCGACCTCGATCGCGGTCCCGAGCCGCTCGGCGATCACCGCTCCGGTCTGCCGCGCCCTGGCCAGGTCCGACGTGAGGACCTGCACGGGGTCGTCCCCGACGAGCCCTGCGACGAGATCGGCCGCTCGCTGCGCCTGGCGCCGGCCGGCGTCGGTGAGGTCCGGGTCGTACCCACCTCGCCCGTCGAGGCGCCCCTGCTCGGTGAACGCGGTAACCCCGTGGCGCACGAGCACCACGCGCGTCGGGGTGCCCCGGCCGCTCCATGGTCGAGCCGGCTCCTGCTCGCCGTCACGGGAGGGCGCGAGGTCGTCGCGCTCCTGCTCGTCGGCGTGCCAGTCCTCGACCTCGTCACCGTCCATGCCCCGGTTGGACAGAGCATCGGCCGCGGAGTTGTCCGCTCGTGGCACCCACACGAAGTCGACACTGCCACCGGCGTCGACGATGCGGGCGACGAGGTCGCGGCCCTGCTGCGCGAGGGCGCGCATGTCGGGGTGCTTGACCTTCCAGCGACCGGACATCTGCTCGACGACGAGCTGGGAGTCCATGGCGACGACGACCTCGGCGTCGGCGCTGATCCGATGTGCCGCCGCCAGCCCGGCGAGCATGCCTCGGTACTCGGCGACGTTGTTGCTCGCGGTGCCGATGGGGGCGGCGAGCTCGACGAGGACGGTCCCGGCCTCGTCACGCACGAGTGCGCCGTAACCGGCCACGCCGGGGTTGCCGCGGGACCCACCGTCGGCCTCGACGCGGAGCGTGCGACCCATCAGCTCTCGGTATGGGTGCGCACGAGGATGCGGCCGCACTCCTCGCACCGCACGACCTCGTCGCTCGCGGCCCGCTCGATGGCCGAGACGTCGACCGGGTTGAGCTCCAGCCGGCAGCCGCCGCAGCGGCCGTGCGTGAACTCCGCCGCCCCGAGACCGCCCGAGCTGTCCCGGATGCGGTCGTAGAGGGCGAGGAGCTTGTCGTCGATGCCGCCGACGAGGTCGGCTCGCGGCCGCTCGACCTCGACCCGCTCGGCGTCGAGGTCACCCACGGCAGTGTCCCGCTCGGCCGTGAGTCGGTCGACCTCGGCCTGCGCCGCGTCGCGCTCGGTGGTCAGCTCGGTGAGCCGGGCCTCGGCGCCCTCCTGGCGCTCCATGACCTCGATCTCGACGTCCTCGAGCTCGGCCTGCCGACGCGCGAGGGTCTGCAGCTCGTGCTGGAGCGAGGTGAGGTCCTTGGAGGTCATGCCGGTGCCGGCCTCGAGCCGCGCCTGGTCGCGGGCCGCCCGGTCGCGCACCTGCTGCACGTCGGACTCGGCCCGCTCGACCTCGCGACGGATGTCGGACAGACCCGTCTCGACACGGACCACGTCGTCGCTCACCTGCTGCAACCGGCTCCGCGCCTCCGCGAGCGCCGCGATCTGCGGCACGCGGGTGCGCGCGTGGTCGATCTGCTGCAGCCTCGTGTCGAGAGCCTGCAGCTCGAGGAGTCGTGCCTGGACGAAGGGGTCTGCCTTCACTGCGGGTCTCCTTGGAGGGGTCGGGCGCCGACGGTGAAGGTCCACGGGTCGGTGCAGATGGTGCTCACGTGGGTGTCCAAGCCCATCACATCGTGCCCCGCCGCGGCGAGCGACCCCACGAGACGCTCGAGCATCTCGCGCAGCCACAGCGACTCGGTGGCCCAGTGACCGGCGTCGACGACGAAGGGGGTGCCACCCCGACTCGTGGCCTCCTCGCGGGCCTCGAGCACCGGGTGGTGGCGCAGGTCGGAGGTGACGTAGACGTCCGCACCAGCCGCGGCCGCCGCGTCGAGCAGCCCGTCACCGGCCCCGCCGAGCAGGGCCACGCGGCGCACATGCGCGTCGGGCGGGCCGCACACCCGCACCCCCGCCGGTGCCCAAGGGAGCGCCGCCGCCAGGCCCGACGCGAAGTCCGCGAGGGTCACCGGCTCGTCGAGGTCACCGACGCGTCCCATGGGGCGGCCCTCCTCGACGCTCAGCGGCTCGCTCGTCGTCAGGCCGCACGCGGTGGCCAGGGCGGTGTTGACGCCCGGCTCGGCGACGTCGGCGTTGGTGTGCGCGACGTAGAGGGCGACGTCTCCGACGACGAGCGAGGTGACGGCCGCTCCCTTCGCGCTCGTCGTGGCGACCGAGTGCACGCCGCGCAGGAGCAACGGGTGGTGCGTGACGAGCAGGTCCGCTCCGGCCTCGCGGGCCTCCTCGATGACGGCGAGGGTCGGGTCGACCGCGGCGTGGATGCGCCGCACGGGCTGCTCGGGGTCGCCGGTCACGAGGCCGACGCGGTCCCACGACTGCGCCGAGTCGAGCGGGAAGGTCTGCTCGAGGACCGCCAGGACGTCCTGGAGGCGAAGGTGGCTCATGTGGGCCCGGCCGGGCTCGAACCGACGACACCCGCGGTGTAAACGCGGTGCTCTACCAACTGAGCTACAGGCCCCGGACGCCCCGAGGGGGCGCCAGCGTCATTGTGTCAGGCCGCGACCCGACCTCAGACGCGCCGCGCGTCCTCGATGAGGTTGATCTCGTAGAGGACGAGGTCGAGGGCATCGGCCGCGCTGATCGGCGAGAAGAGCTGCGGGGTCGCCTCGGTGACCGTCGACACGAGCGGGCTGAGGACCGTCCACGGCGTCGGGTGGGTGAACTGCACGACGGAGTAGCGGTCGCCCTCCTGGCCGGGGGCCGCGACGACCCGGTGGATGCCGGGCTCGATGACGCCGTTGGTCACGACCTCGAGCATGAGGCCGGTGTTGATGATCGCGCCGCCGTCGGGGGCGATCGCGTCGATCCACTCGCCACTGTCCTTGAGGCGCACCTGCAGACCGGCCGCGGTCGCCCGCGGCAGGGCGGTGATGAGGTTGATGTCGGCGTGCTCCGCGGCCCACACGTGGGGCGCCTCGGGCGCGGACTCCATCGCCGGGTAGTGGATTGCGCGGGAGAGGGTCGGCCCGTCGACGAGCATCTTCTCGAAGTAGTCGGGGTGGGCACCGACACCGGTCGCGATGATGCGCAGCACCCGGCGCTGCAGGTCGGCGACCGAGCGGTGGAAGGTCGTCAGCGTCTCGGTGATGCCCGGCACGGCCGACTCGGGAAGCACCGGGTCGTGGTAGCGGTGCGGGTAGCGGGTGCGCAGCGGGTGCCCGGCCGGGATCGCGGGGCCCCAGTTGAGCATCTCCTTCCAGTCCGCGACGTCGGCGGTCGCGGCGGTCTCGACGAGCAGCCCCGTGTAGCCGGTCTGCCCGTGGGTGCCCGGCGCGACGAACTGCTCCTTGACCTCGCGCTCGGCGGTGAAGAACTCCTCGAGCATCCCGTAGGCGCTGTCGATGAGGTCCTCGGACAGGTCGTGCTTGACGTAGACGAAGCCGGTCTCCAGCGACGTCATCAGGCCGTCGACGACGGCCCGCTCGCGCTCAGCGTCCCCGGACTCGAAGGCCAGCAGGTCCACCTCGAGGATGTCATCGCTCATGAGGGCGAAGACTACCCGGCGTGCAGGCCCGTCAGGGAGCGCCGAGCTGCGCGAGCGCCTCGTGGTAGCCGGTGAAGTCACGCGCCTGCCCCGTGGGGTTGACGAGCGACCAGGCCACGCGTCCGGCGGGGTCGACGAGGAAGGTCCCCCGCCGGGCCATCCCGCGCTCGTCGTCGAGGACGCCGTAGGCCCGAGCCACCTGCCCGTGCGGCCAGAAGTCGGACAGCAGGGGGAAGAAGTAGCCCTCCTGGTCGGCCCAGGCCCGCAGGCTGAACATCGGGTCGCACGAGATCGCCACGGTCGTCACCTGCTCGGACTCGAAGCGCCCGAGGTCGTCCCGGATCTCCCCGAGCTCGCCGGTGCAGATGCCCGAGAAGGCGAAGGGGTAGAAGACCAGGAGCACGGCCCGGTCGGCGCGCAGCTCGGCGAGCGAGACGTCACGGCCGTTCTGGTCGCGCAGGGTGAAGTCGGGAGCGTGCTGCCCGACAGACAGGCTCAGCGCGCGCCCTTGGGCGCGGCCAGCCGGGTGGCCACCCACTCCTCGGAGCACATGACCGACCCGGAGGTGTGCAGGCCCGCGGTCGTCGCCGCCTCGTCGACCTCGCTGGGGTCGACCTCCTCCGCCTGACCGGGACGGGGCGTGAGGAGCACGATCGAGGAGCCCTCCGCGAGGGTGCCGAGGGTGTCGACGAGCGCGTCGGTCAGGTCGCCGTCGCCGTCGCGCCACCACAGGATCACCGCGTCGACGACGCCGGTGTAGTCCTCGTCCTCGAGCTCCTCGCCGATGACGTCCTGGACCGCCGCCCGCAGGTCGTCGTCGACGTCGTCGTCCCAGCCGTACTCCTGCACGATCTGCCCGGTGGTGAAGCCGAGCTTCTCCACCGCGGCCTCGGCAAGATCCGCTCCCGCGGACCGGGGCTCCCCCGTCACGACACTGGTCCCTTCTGCTGCTCGCTGATCACTCATCCCTCATAGTCCACCGTGTCCGGCCCGCCGTTGCAAGCAGGTCCACCGTCTTCGTCGCGTCGCGCGGGGCTCGCGTGGGCCTCGACGAGCCCGCGCAGGGCCTCGGCGCCCGCCCGGTCGAGGTGGCAGACCTCTGGGCTCACCGGCCCCACGGTGCTCACCACCGCGACGCTCGCGAGGTCGAGACGGCGCGACACGGGCCCCTGGCTCACCGTGAGCGACTGGACCCGGTGCCACGGCACGACCTGCAGGCTGCGGTCGAGCCAGCCGCGTCGCAGGACCAGGGCCCGGCGCCCGGCCAGGTAGCCGATGTGGCGGTGGGCGAACGGGTGGACCCACCGGGCGCGTCGCGGCTGGCCGACGAACCCGTCGGGGGTGGCCCCCACGAGCGACCCGACCTGAGCGGTGGTCTCGGGGTCGTCGGTGACGACGGCGAGCAGCCGCAGCACCTCGTCGGTGGTCGCGACGGGGACGAGGACGGCGTCGGACGCCGCCTCGGACGCCGAGCCGATCTCGGCGCCGGCGACGTTGACCTTGAGCGACCACCATCCGGGACGGCGCCACAGCCAGGGCTGCTCGATCGCAACGGCCTGCACACGGTGGATCGGCACGGACGACGTACGGGTGTCGGTCAGGCCGCGCTGGCTGGTCAGGGTGCCCCCGCGCAGCCCGATGACCAGGCCCCACCAGCGGGTGAGGCGCAGCAGCGCGCGGCCGCCGGCCACGACGACGACGGGGAAGAACCCGGTGACGGCCGGGGAGAGGCCGACGAGCGCGAGGACGACCGCGATGACGCCGATGCCGGCGAGGAAGATCGCCTCGCCGCTCAGCAGCACCGAGGCGACGATCCGTCCCGGCGGCACGGTCAACAGCCGCTCCTCCGGGCGGTGACCTGCGCGGCGATCGGGCCCGAGCCCGCCCTCCTCGGGAGACCCGGCGGTCTCGGGCGGGCCGGCCGCCGCCCGATGGGCCAGGCCCAGCAGACGCTCTCGGACCGACTCGGCGTCGGCGGCTCGCAGGTAGGCGATCGACAGGTGCGAGTCGCCGCCGCCCGCCGACTCGACGCGCACCTCCGACAGGCCGCACAGGCGGGCGAGCAGCGGCCGCACGACGTCAACGGCCTGGATGCGGTCATAGCGCACCTGACGGTGCTGGCGGAAGAGGGCGCCCGTGCGCATCTCGATGCTGTCCTCGCCGATCCGGTAACGCGTGAACCACCAGGACACGAGGCCGAGGAGGATCGCGCCGAGGACGACGAGTGCGACCGCGCCGACCTGCAGCAGCGTCGCGACGCCCGGCACAGCGCCCGCGGGCCCTCCCCGGCCCGAGCCACCGTCACCACCACCGAAGGCCGCGGCGAGGGTGTCGATCTGCTGGCTCACGAGGTAGCCGAGCACGCCGAGGACGACGAGCCCGCCGCGGATGAAGGGCGAGATCGGGTGGACCCGGGCGAACCCGTCGGCGTCGGCTCCGGTCACAGTCCTGCTCGCTGCGCCTCGCCACGTGCGGCCAGACGCACACGCAGCTCCTCGGCCACGTCGGCCGGCAGGCCGCAGATCGTCCCGCTGCTCGCCGGCGAGGCGGTGTTGACGGTGATCTCGGCCAGCCCGGCGCGCCGCATGTAGGGACCGGAGCTGAGGTCGACGTACTGGATGCGGCCGTAGGGCACGGTGACCAGGCGCCGCCACATGCGACCCCGGCGGATGGCCAGCTCCTCGGGCAGCTCGGCCCAGCTCATCGCCCGCACCTGGACCCCGATGAGCCACATGAGCCAGGCCCAGATGACGACGACCAGCGCGGAGCCGACCGCCAGCCACGGCCACAGCAGCGCCGCGGCCACGCCGAGGGCCAGCGCCACCGGCAGGAGCACCGCGCTCGTGCTCACCCGGCGCACGCGGGCGAGCGCGGGCGAGACGGGCCGCCAGTCCGCGCCACCGTCACCGTGCAGCGGGAGCACGTGCGGGACCGAAGGGGGCGGGGTCGGCTGCTCGTCCACGGCACCATCACACCAGACCACGGTCCGTAGGCTGGACGCGTGGTGGACGAGCGACGTGCAAGCGAGCAAGGAGGTGCCCGATGGGTCGGGTGACGCAGCGGCTCAAGGTGGAGGGACGTGACGGACGCACCCTGCGTCGCATCGAGTCGGTCGCCGTCGAGGAGCCGCTCGAGATCCGGGTCGCGGCCCTGCCCGACGGGGGCGTGCCTGCCGGGAGCTCCCCCCTTCGTCCGCCGTCGACGACCGTGACGACGACGATGCGCCTGCCCGGCGACGACTTCGACCTCGCGCTGGGGCACCTCGTCGCCGAGGGCCTGGTCGCGGACGGCGACGCTGTGGCGACGATGATGCACTGCACCGACACCGGCCCGGACGGGTCGCCGACCTTCAACGTCGTCGAGGTGACGCTCGCCGCTGGGGTGTCCCTGCAGCGCCGGGTCACCGAGCGCACCGAGATCGCGACGAGCGCCTGCGGCGTGTGCGGCTCGGCGACCGTCGACGACCTGCTCGCCGCCCTGCCGACCTCCCCCGGCGACGACGGCGCCCGCGTCGACCTGGCCGCGATCCACGCCGGCATGGCGGCGATGCGCGAGCGCCAGCGCGTCTTCGAGGCGACCGGAGGGGTCCACGCGGCCGCGCTCCTCGGCCCGGCCGGCGAGCTGCTCGTGGTGCGCGAGGACATCGGCCGGCACAACGCCGTCGACAAGGTCATCGGCTGGGCCGCCCGCGAGGGGCGGCTGCCGCTGCGCGGGCACGCACTGCTCGTCTCCTCACGAGCCGGCTTCGAGATCGCGCAGAAGGCCGCGGTCGCCGGGGTCCCCGTCCTGGCCTGCGTCTCGGCCGCGACGACCCTGGCCATCGAGGTCGCCGACAGGGCCGGGCTGACCCTGCTCGGCTTCGTCCGCGAGCCGCGCGCGACCGTCTACACGCACACCCACCGCATCCCGGAGTCCGAACCCGGTTTGTGACGCCCGACACCCACGCGAGAGGATGGGTGTGTCCGTCGTCACCACGTGCGGACAGGTCTTGTGAAAGGACGACACTCGTGCCCGGCTCAGCAGATCACCTCAGCGACGGCCCCATCCTCAACGGCATCCCCACCCACCTGCCGGACATCGACGCGGAGGAGACGGCCGAGTGGCTGGACTCCATCGACGCGCTGATCGACGACTCGGGCCGCGAGCGGGCCCGCTACGTCATGCTGCGCCTGCTCGAGCGTGCGCGCATGAAGAACGTCGGGGTCCCGTCGCTGACGACGACCGACTACGTCAACACCATCCGACCGGCGGACGAGCCGTGGTACCCGGGTGACGAAGAGGTCGAGCGCCGCTACCGCGCGTGGATCCGCTGGAATGCCGCGGTCCAGGTCCACCGCGCCCAGCGCCCCGGCGTCGGCGTGGGCGGGCACATCTCCTCCTACGCCTCCGCGGCGACCCTCTACGAGGTCGGCTTCAACCACTTCTGGCGGGGCAAGGACCACCCGGGTGGCGGCGACCAGATCTTCTTCCAGGGCCACGCCTCCCCCGGCATGTACGCCCGGGCCTTCCTCGAGGGCCGCCTCAGCGAGGAGCAGATGGACGGCTTCCGTCAGGAGGCCGCTCGGCTCGCCGGGCAGGGCGAGACCGGGATGCCCTCCTACCCCCACCCGCGCCTGATGCCCGAGTTCTGGGAGTTCCCCACGGTGTCGATGGGCATCGGTCCGATGAACGCGATCTACCAGGCTCAGTTCAACAAGTACCTGCACAACCGCGGCATCAAGGACACCTCGCAGCAGCACGTGTGGGCCTTCCTCGGCGACGGCGAGATGGACGAGCCGGAGAGCCGCGGCCTGCTGCAGACAGCCGCCTTCGAGGAGCTCGACAACCTCACCTTCGTCGTCAACTGCAACCTCCAGCGCCTCGACGGGCCGGTGCGCGGCAACGGCAAGATCATCCAGGAGCTCGAGGCGCAGTTCCGCGGTGCCGGGTGGAATGTCATCAAGGTCGTCTGGGGTCGCGGCTGGGACCCGCTGCTCGCCGCCGACCGCGACGGCGCCCTGGTCAACCTCATGAACCAGACGCCCGACGGCGACTACCAGACCTTCCGCGCCAACGACGGCGCCTACGTGCGGGAGAACTTCTTCAACCGCGACCCGCGCACCCGCAAGCTCGTCGAGGACTGGTCCGACGCCGACGTGTGGTGGAAGCTCAAGCGCGGTGGCCACGACTACAACAAGGTCTACGCCGCCTACCGCGCCGCGATGCACCACACCGGTCAGCCGACGGTCATCCTCGCCAAGACGATCAAGGGCTACGGCCTGGGCACGCACTTCGCCGGGCGCAATGCGACCCACCAGATGAAGAAGCTCACCCTCGACGACCTCAAGGGGCTGCGCGACGGGCTGAAGATCCCGATCACCGACGAGCAGCTCGAGGCCGATCCCTACCTGCCGCCCTACTACCACCCCGGCGAGGACGACGAGGCGATCCGGTACATGCGCGAGCGCCGCGGCAAGCTCGGCGGCGGGCTGCCCTCGCGGCGGGTCGACTACACGGCGCCACAGCTGCCGGGCGACGACAAGTACGCGCAGATGGCCAAGGGCTCGGGCAAGCAGGAGATCGCCACGACGATGGCCTGGGTGCGTCTGCTCAAGGACCTCATGCGGGAGAAGGGCTTCGGCGACCGGATCGTGCCGATCATCCCTGACGAGGCGCGGACCTTCGGGATGGACTCCTTCTTCCCGACGAAGAAGATCTACAACCCGCACGGGCAGAACTACACCTCGGTCGACGCCGACCTCATGCTCGCCTACCGCGAGTCCGAGCAGGGCCAGATCATCCACACGGGCATCAACGAGGCCGGCTCGGTCGCGGCCTTCACCGCGGCGGCGACGAGCTACGCGACGCACGGCGAGCCGATGATCCCCGTCTACATCTTCTACTCGATGTTCGGCTTCCAGCGCACCGGCGACGGCATCTGGGCGGCGGCCGACCAGATGTCCCGCGGCTTCCTCCTCGGCGCCACGGCCGGGCGCACGACGCTCACCGGTGAGGGCCTGCAGCACGCCGACGGTCACTCGCCCCTGCTCGCGGCGACCAACCCGGCCGTCGTCACCTGGGACCCGGCCTACGGCTTCGAGATCGCGCACATCATGCGTCAGGGTCTGGCGACCATGTACGGCGGCGACGCCCCGCAGTCCGACCCCAGCCGCAACGTCATCTACTACCTCACGCTCTACAACGAGCCGATCGTCCAGCCGCAACAGCCCGAGGGCCTCGACGTCGACGGCCTGCTCAAGGGCATCTACCGCTACGCCGCCGGTGACGCCTCCGGCCTCGGCGACACCCCGCCGCGCTGCCAGCTGCTCGCGAGCGGTGTCGGCATGGCGTGGGCACTCGAGGCGCAGCAGCTGCTCCGCGACGACTGGGGCGTCGTCGCCGACGTGTGGTCGGTGACGAGCTGGAGCGAGCTGCGCCGCGAGGCCATGGCGTGCGACGAGCAGCGCTTCCTCCACCCCGACCAGGAGCGGCGCACCCCCTTCGTCACGCAACAGCTCGAGGGCACCGTCGGCCCGGTCGTCGCGGTCTCCGACTACATGAAGCAGGTCCAGGACCAGATCCGGCCGTGGATCCCCGAGGAGTTCTCGGCCCTGGGCACCGACGGCTTCGGCTTCTCCGACACCCGGGCGGCGGCACGGCGCTACTTCCACGTCGACGGTCCGTCGATGGCGGTGCGGGCGCTGCAGATGCTCGCCGACCGCGGCTGGGTCGCCGAGGACGCCCCCGGCAAGGCTGCGGAGAAGTACCGCCTGCTCGACATCTCCGCAGGCAACTCCGGCAATGCCGGCGGTGACGCCTGACGCACAGCCGACGGCACCCGACGAAGGGGGTGTCCGCACCGTGGCACGACGACGGGCGGGCACCCCCTTCGTCGCCTCGCAGCCGCCACGCCACGGTCGCCGAGTTCGCTGCTCTTCGACTTATCCGACGTCGTGGGACGGTACCCGGCACGGCCGCGACGGCACCTCCGGGACGCTGCGCTCGTGGACCTGCCCCGAGGGCGTCACCGTCACCAACCCAGGACCTGCGGATGCAGTACGGCTGGACGGTCTGAGACGCGAAGGGGGCTCAGAAGGTCCGCAGCGCCACGAGGTCGGCCAGGGCCGACTGGGCCTCGCACCCGCACGCCACCTCGTACGGGAAGTGGACGCGCAGGTCGCGGCGGCAGGTGCCGACGTACTCGCGCAGGACCAGACCCCGGGCGTCGGCGAGCACCGGACGCAGAGAGGACACCGGCTGCAGCTCGTCGACGACGAGGGCCCGCAGGTCGTCCCGGTGGTGCTGGTCGAGGTGGGTGATCCACTCGTCCTGCCAGCCGGCCAGCGCGTCCATGCCGGCCCGCGCGTAGGCCAGCGGGTCCACCGAGACGACCTCGCCCGGACGCCGCTCGACGCCCCACTCGAGGGTGACCGTCTGCGGCACGAGCTTGGCGACGGGGGCACCCGGCACCACCCCCAGGTGGTCGAGCAGCTCCTCGCACACCGGGTGCGGCACGATCTCGGCCGGGCCGGAGAGTCGCACCAGCCCGCGCAGGCGCCCCGGGTGCGCCACCGACGAGACGTCGTACGCGACCGCGTCGACGACCGGTCCGGGCTCACCCGGGACCGCCAAGTGCACGCAGTCGGGAGCGGCCTCCGCCAGGGCGAAGAACACCGCTCCCGAGCCGTCGGTGGCGTGCCGGCTGATGGGAGCACGGGTGCCCATCAGTCCCACCTCGAGGCAGCTCGCTGTCGCGACCACCGTCCTGGCCAGCTGTGCGTCCTGTGCCACTGGGGCCTCCTCCATGTCGAATGAAGGTAAGCCTAACCTTATGACGAAGGGAGGGCGCGCCGGGCGCGCCCTCCCTTCGTCCTGCCGGCTCAGTCTTGCTCGAGGAAGTCCGCGCGCGCCTCGACGCAGACATCGGGCTGGTCGCAGAAGGCGCCGTCGATGCCGACCTCGAAGAAGCGGGTCACCTCGTCCTTGGCCCGGCCGTGCGTCGCCGGGTCGGTGCCGATGCGGTAGTCGACCGGCAGGAAGGAGTTTTCCGACCGGAAGGTCCACGGCGTGACCTTGAGACCCGCGGCGTGCGCGTCGTCGACGAAGCTCGTGGGCTCACCCAGGGTGCCGTCGGCGTTGCGGGCGATGACCGCGTTCTTCTCCGGGCCGAAGCCGTCGATCCACTGGGACAGCTCCTGCATCGAGGTCGCCGTCGTCAGCTCGGCATAGGTCGTGCCCTGAGCGTGCAGGTCGTAGGGGCCGCCCTTGACCGTCGTGAGGAAGGTGCTCTTGCCCTTGTAGCCGTGCTCGTCGCGCAGGTCCTTGAGCGCGGTGAGCTCGAAGGACTGCACCCACAGCGGGGCCTTGGGGTGGTTGAGGTGGTACGTCGTCACCAGACGGGCGAGCTCGGCCTCGGGGTCGAAGCCCTCGTCGTGGAGGTAGGTCGAGTGCTTGATCTCCGGGATGATGCCGATGACGCGACCGGTCTTGCGGGAGAGGGCCTCTCGCTTGGCCAGGACCTCCTCGAAGGTCGGCACCTCGAACTGGCCGTCGTAGCCGGCCGACTCCGGACGCATGTCACCTAGGCGCTCCTTGGCGCGCAGCGTCTTCAGCTCGGCGAGGGTGAAGTCGTCGACGAACCAGCCGGTGACCTGCGCGCCGTCGAGGTTCTTCGTCGTCCTGCGGTCGGCGAACTCCGGGTGGTCGGCGACATCGGTGGTGCCCGAGATCTCGGGCTCGTGGCGGTCGACGAGCACCCCGTCCTTGGTCATGACGAGGTCGGGCTCGATGTAGTCGGCACCCTGCACAACGGCCAGGTCGTAGGCGGCGAGGGTGTGCTCGGGGCGGTAGCCCGAGGCGCCGCGGTGGGCGAGGACGAGGGGGTCTGCCATGTTCTTCTCCCGGTAGCCGGGGTTGCCCGACGCGGCCTGGACCTGGGCGTCAGGGGCCGCAGTGGCGGCGGTCGAGGTGGCCTGCGGCGCGACGAGCGCGGCGGCAGCCAGGAGTCCGGTGGCGATCTTCGTGGGGTGCATGTCGGGGACGGTAGGGGCGTCGTGCCCACCATCTGCCGACATCACCGTGTCGCCGTCGTGACCAGTCGATGAACGCACGGGAGTTCGCCCTTCGCCTTCGAGGCGCGGACCGGGGACGGCGACGGGCTGCCGAGGTCCTAGGGTGGGGGCGTGTCCAAGGTACTGACTTCCCTCCCTGTTGGTGAACGTGTCGGCATCGCCTTCTCCGGCGGTCTCGATACCTCGGTGGCCGTCGCGTGGATGCGCGAGAAGGGGGCGGTGCCGTGCACGTACACCGCTGACCTCGGCCAGTACGACGAGGACGACATCGAGTCGATCCCCGGTCGCGCCGGCCAGTACGGCTCCGAGCTCTCCCGTCTCGTCGACTGCAAGGGCCCGCTCGTCGAGGAGGGCCTGTCCGCGATCGCGTGCGGCGCCTTCCACATCCGCAGCGGCGGCCGCACCTACTTCAACACCACCCCGCTGGGCCGCGCCGTCACCGGCACGCTGCTCGTGCGGGCGATGAAGGAGGACGGCGTCTCCATCTGGGGCGACGGCTCGACCTTCAAGGGCAATGACATCGAGCGCTTCTACCGCTACGGCCTCATGGCCAACCCCGGGCTGCGCATCTACAAGCCCTGGCTCGACGCCGACTTCGTCACCGAGCTCGGCGGGCGCCAGGAGATGTCCGAGTGGCTCACCGAGCGCGGCCTGCCCTATCGCGACAGCGCGGAGAAGGCCTACTCCACCGACGCCAACATCTGGGGCGCCACCCACGAGGCCAAGACCCTCGAGCACCTCGACGTCTCGCTCGAGACGGTCGAGCCGATCATGGGCGTGCGCTTCTGGGACCCGCAGGTCGCCATCGAGGCCGAGGACGTCACCGTGCGCTTCGAGCGCGGGCGCCCGGTCGCGATCAACGGTGACGACTTCGGCGGCGACGCCGTCGCGCTCGTCATGGCGGCCAACACCATCGGTGGTCGCCACGGCCTGGGCATGTCCGACCAGATCGAGAACCGCATCATCGAGGCGAAGTCCCGCGGCATCTACGAGGGCCCGGCGATGGCCCTGCTGCACCTGACCTACGAGCGCCTGCTCAACGCGATCCACAACGAGGACACCATCGCGAGCTACCACGCCGAGGGCCGCCGTCTCGGCCGGCTGCTCTACGAGGGCCGCTGGTTCGACCCGCAGGCGCTCATGCTCCGCGAGTCGCTGCAGCGCTGGGTCGCCTCCGTCGTCACCGGCGAGGTCACCGTGCGCCTGCGCCGCGGCGAGGACTGGACGATCGTCAACACCGTCGGCGAGCACTTCAGCTACCACCCCGACAAGTTGTCGATGGAGCGCACCGAGAATGCCGCCTTCGGCCCGGTCGACCGCATCGGCCAGCTGACGATGCGCAACCTCGACATCGCCGACAGCCGCAGCAAGCTCGAGGTCTACGCCGCGCAGGACCAGCTCTCCGGTGGCTACCTGGAGATCATGGGCGAGCTCGAGGCCGGCGGCGGCGACCAGATCGCCTCCAACCCGGCCGCGGCCAACGTCGACGACGAGGACGACGCCCTCGACCGCGCCGCCATGGAGTTCGGCACCGACTGAGCATTGTGGTCTTCGCACATAGGATGACGGGGTGTCGCGTCGTGGCCTCGTCTCCCTCACCACCCGTCGGCAGGTGCGCCGCAACGGCGGCGCCCTGGCCCGGGCGGCGACCCAGCGACTCGAGGCGCAGCACGACTGGTACGCCAGGCTCACTGCCCAGGAGCGCTCGTGGGTCGGGCTCGTCGCGCAGGCCGGCATCGCCAACTTCATCCAGTGGCTCGACGGCGAGGAGTCGGCCGACACCCGCACGACCTTCGGTGCCGCGCCCCGGGAGCTGACCCGCACGATCAGCCTCGCCCAGACCCTCGAGCTGGCCCGCTCGGTCGTCGAGGTCGTCGAGGAGCACGTGGAGGAGCTCGCCAAGCCGGCAGACGTCACCGACCTGCGCATCGCCGTCCTGCGCTACTCGCGCGAGATCGCCTTTGGCGCCGCGCAGGTCTACGCCCACGCCGCCGAGCAGCGGGGCGCCTGGGACGCCCGGCTCGAGTCGCTCGTCATCGACGCCGTCATGCGCGGCGAGGTCGACGAGTCCATCCGCACCCGCGCCGCCGCCCTCGGCTGGGGCGACGTCACCGATCTCGTTGTGCTGGTGGGCGATTCGCCCCGCAGCAGCGATGACGACGACCCTGCCCTCGCGGTCGGGCAGGTGCACCGCACAGCCCAGCGGCTCGATCTCCCCGTGCTCGCCGGCGTCCAGGGCGCCCGCCTCGTGGCGGTCGTCGGCTCGGTGCAGGACCCGGCCGCGACGGCTGCCGGGTTCGCCGAGTGCTTCGCCGACGGAGACCTCGTGCACGGACCGCTCGTCACCGACCTCACGGAGGGAGCCGTGTCGGCGCACGCCGCCGTCGCCGGGCACCTCGCCGCTCCCGGCTGGCCCACGCGCCCTCGCCCCGTCGCCGCCGACGACCTGCTCGGCGAGCGGGCCATCGCCGGCGACGACCTCGCCCGCGCCACGCTCGTCGAGCAGGTGCAGCTGCCGCTCGAGGAGCACCCGAGCCTCCTCGACACCGCGCGCACACATCTGGAGTCCCCGGGTCTCGAGGCGACCGCACGCACCCTCATCGTCCACGTCAACACGGTCCGCTACCGGCTGGGCCGGATCAGCGAGGTCATCGGCTACGACCTCACCGTGCCGCACGAGGCCTTCACCGTGCGCGTCGCGCTGACCCTCGGGGCGATCTTGGAGGATCCCTCCAACATCGCGGGGTGATTCTCTGGCGAGGTCGACCTCGCCCATCTCCCCCCTCGACCGCGACTCTGGATGGGTGCTCGCCATCACCTGCCCCGGACAGGGCTCCCAGTCCCCCGGCTTCCTCAACCCCTGGCTCGAGCTGCCCGGCGTGGCCGACCGCCTGCACTGGCTCTCGGCCGTGGCCGGCATCGACCTCGCCGCGCACGGCACGACGAGCGACGAGGAGACGATCAAGGACACCGCGATTGCGCAGCCGCTCATCGTCGCCGCGGGCCTGCTCTCGCTGCTGACCCTCTTCGAGCACCCGGCAGACGGGTTCCGCGTGGTCGGCGCCGGTGCCGGTCACAGCGTCGGTGAGATCACCGCGGCCTCGGCTGCCGGCGTCATCTCCGCCGAGCAGGCCATGGTCCTCGTCCGCGAGCGCGGTCGCGGCATGGCCGCCGCGGCACAGGCCACCCCCACCGGGATGAGCGCCGTCCTCGGCGGCGACCCCGACGAGGTCCTCGCCGTCCTCGAGCAGCACGGCCTCACCCCGGCCAACATCAACGGCGCCGGCCAGGTCGTGGCCGCCGGCACGATCGAGCAGCTGGCCGCCCTCGCCGAGGCCCCGCCGGCCAAGGCGCGGGTCATGCCGCTCAAGGTCGCCGGTGCCTTCCACACCGAGTACATGTCCCCCGCCGTCGCCGAGATGGGCCGGCTGGCCCGCGCCGTCTCGACCCACGACGCCCGGGTCCCGCTCGTCTCCAACGTCGACGGTGCCGTCATCCACTCCGGCCGCGAGGTGCTCTCGCGCATCGTCAGCCAGGTGAGCAACCCGGTGCGCTGGGACCTGTGCATGGAGACCCTCAAGGACCTCGGCGTCACCGGGATCATCGAGATCCCGCCGGCCGGTGCGCTCACGGGTCTGGCCAAGCGCGGTCTCAAGGGAGTCGAGGTGCTCGCCCTCAAGACGCCCGACGACCTCGAGGCCGCCCACCGCATGGTACGCGAGCACGGCTCGGCTCGGTCGGCCTCGCAGCCGACCTGGCGCCTGGTCACCGCACCGGTCAAGGGCACCGTCGAGGTCGGCTCGGCCGGCCCCGGCGCGGCCGTCACCCCGGGCGACGTCGTGGCCCGCATCTCCTCCCTTCGCGACACCCTCGAGGTGCGGGCCCACCACGGCGGCACCGTCGTCGAGTGGCTCGTCGAGGACGGCGACCCGGTCTCCCCCGGCCAGCCCCTGCTGCGCCTGCACCCCGAGGGGTCGATCGCGTGAGCACCTCGACCCTGGGCGTCCCCGACGTCCTGCACCACGCCCGGATCACCGGGGTGGGCGCCTACCGTCCCGAGCACGTGGTCCCCAACAGCGAGATCATCGAGGCGATCGACTCCTCCGACGAGTGGATCCGCGAGCGGTCCGGCATCGCCTCGCGCCACAAGGCGGCCGAGGACGAGAGCGTCGTCGACATGGCCGAGCACGCCTCGCGCGCAGCCCTCGCCTACGCCGGTCTGCGGGCCGAGCAGGTCGGCGCCGTCCTCGTCGCGACGGTGACCCACCCCTACCAGACCCCCGCGGCCGCCCCGATCCTCGCGGCCCGACTCGGGTCCGGCGCGGCCGCCTTCGACATCTCCGCCGCCTGCGCGGGCTACTGCCACGCGATCTCCGTGGCCAACGACATGGTGCGGGTCGGCACCGCCGAGCACGTCCTCGTCGTCGGGGTCGAAAAGCTGCTGGACTTCACCGACCCGCAGGACCGCGGCTCCGCCTTCATCTTCGGCGACGGCGCCGGGGCGGCCATCGTCTCCCGCAGCGAGACCCCGGGCATCGGCCCGACCGTGTGGGGCAGCGACGGCGACAAGCACCGCTTCATCACCCAGCGCGACGCGTGGACGCAGCTGCGCGACGACCGCGACCTGCGCTGGCCGGCGATCATCATGGAGGGCCCGAGCGTCTTCCGCTGGGCCGTGTGGTCGATGGCCAAGGAGGCCCAGCGCGCCCTCGACGCCGCTGGGGTGCGTGCCGACGAGCTCGCCGCCTTCATCCCCCACCAGGCCAACGTGCGGATCATCGACCAGATGGCCAAGACCCTCGGCCTGCCCCCGGACCTGCCGATCGCCCGCGACATCGTCACCACCGCCAACACCTCGGCCGCCTCGGTCCCCCTCGCCATGGAGCGCATGCTCCGCGAGGGCGAGGTCGAGCCCGGCGGTCTGGCACTGCAGATCGGCTTCGGCGCCGGTCTCGTCTGGGCCGCGCAGGTCGTGACCCTCCCCTAGTTCACCCGTCGGTCCGACGGGTCATCGGGCCAGCACACCGCCCCAACCGCACACACAAGGAGCAGTTCCATGGCATTCAGCGACCAGGAGATCCTCGACGGCCTCGCCGAGATCGTCTCGGAGGAGACCGGTGTCGACGCGTCCGAGGTGACCGCCGACAAGACCTTCACCGACGACCTCGATGTCGACTCGCTGTCGATGATGACGATCGCCGTCACCGCCGAGGAGAAGTTCGGGGCCAAGATCCCCGACGAGGAGGTCAAGAACCTCAAGACCGTCGGCGACGCCGTCAACTTCATCAAGGCCAACCAGGCGGCCTGACCACGGTGACGTTCCCCCCTTCGTCATGAGCGAAGGGGGGAGCCGCCCGGTCCTCGTCCACCGACCCACAGGAGACCCGCATGTCCTCCCCCCGACCCACCGTCGTCGTCACCGGTCTCGGCGCCACGACCCCGCTCGGCGGGACCGCCGAGGAGACCTGGCAGTCCATCCTCGCCGGTCGTTCCGGCGCGAGCACGCTCGATGCCTCCTGGGTCGAGGAGTACGAGCTCCCGGTGACCTTCGCCGCGCAGCTCGCCGTGCCGGTGACCGAGGTGCTCAAGAAGGTCGAGACCAAGCGCCTCGACCCCTTCGCCCAGTACGCGCTCGTCGCCGCGCGTGAGGCCTGGGCCGATGCCGGCTCGCCCGAGGTCGAGCCGGAGCGCCTCGCCAGTGCCGTCGGCACCGGCATCGGTGGCGTGCAGACCCTGCTCACCGCGTGGGAGGCGCTGCGCACCAAGGGTCCTCGCCGGGTCTACCCGCTGTCGATCCCCATGCTCATGCCCAACTCCGCGTCGGGCACGGTCTCGCTCGAGTTCGGTGCCCGGGCCGGCGCCCACACCCTCGTCTCGGCCTGCTCCTCCGGCGCCGAGTCGATCGGCTACGGCGCCCACCTCATCCGCGAGGGACTGGCCGACGTCGTCATCGCCGGGGGCTCAGAGGCCTCGATCCACCCGCTGCCCATCGCCGGCTTCGCCGCGATGCAGGCCCTCTCGACGCGCAACGACTCCCCCCGGACCGCCTCGCGGCCCTATGACACCGACCGCGACGGCTTCCTCCTCGGTGAGGGCGGGGCGATCCTCGTCCTCGAGTCGGAGGAGCATGCCCGGGCACGCGGCGCCAACATCATCTGCACCCTCGCCGGCTTCGGCGTGAGCGCCGACTCGCACCACATCGCCGCGCCCGAGCCCGAGGGGGCCGGCGCCTCGCGGGCCATGGCGGACGCGGTCCGCGACGCCGACGCGACGCCCGCCGACGTGTGCCACATCAATGCCCACGCGACGTCGACCCCCGTCGGCGACGTCGCCGAGGTCGCGGCGATCCGCCGGGCCTTCGGCACGGACGCCGACCACATGGCCGTCAGCGGGACGAAGTCGATGACCGGTCACCTGCTCGGCGCCGCCGGCGCCCTCGAAGCCGTCTTCGCCGCCCAGGCCGTGCGCGACCGGGTCGCTCCCCCGACGATCAACATCGACAACCTCGACCCGGCGGTCGACCTCGACATCGTGCGCGACACGCCACGGCCGCTGGGCGACGGCGACCTGCTCGTCCTCGACAACAGCTTCGGCTTCGGCGGGCACAACGTTGCCCTGGCCTTCGGGACGCACTCGTGACGCGCCAGCCCAATGCGGCCTCCGCATCGGTGTCGACGCGGACCAAGGTCCCCCGCGAGCAGGACCCGCGCAACCCCAACCACCGGATCGCCGACTTCCTCGACGACGGGTCGGTCGAGCTGATCACGAACGACGACGACTCGGGCATGCTCGCCGCCACGGGCACCGTCGGCGGTCAGCCCATCGTCGTCTTCGCCTCCGACGCGACGATCATGGGCGGCGCGATGGGCGTCGCCGGGTGCAAGGTCGTCGTCACGGCCTACGAGCGGGCCCTCGCCGACGAGGTCCCGGTCGTCGGCCTGTGGCACTCCGGAGGCGCCCGTCTGCCCGAGGGTGTCGTCTCGCTGCACGCCGTCGGCGAGGTCTTCGCGATCATGACCCGCGCCTCGGGCAAGATCCCCCAGATCTCGGTCGTCATCGGTGCCGCCGCCGGCGGTGCCGCCTACGGCCCGGCCCTGACCGACATCGTCATCCTCGCCCCGGAGGGGCGCATCTTCGTCACCGGGCCCGACGTCGTCCGCTCGGTCACGGGTGAGGACGTCGACGCCCTTCGCCTCGGTGGACCCGAGCCGCACGGCCGCCGCTCCGGCGTGGTCCACGTGCTCGCCGAGTCGATCGACGACGCCTACGGTCGGGCCGGCACGCTGTGCCGGCTGCTGAGCAGTCAGGGCGACTTCGACCTCGACGCGGTGACCGACGTCGACCTCGCCGAGCAGCTGCCCGAGTCGGCCAAGCGCGCCTATGACGTGCACCCTCTCGTCGAGCAGCTCCTCGACAGCGGCGAGGTGCAGGAGCTCCACGGCCGCTGGGCACCCAACATCGTCACCACCCTCGGCCGCATGGGGGGACGCACCGTCGGCGTCATCGCCAACAACCCCATGCGCCTGGGCGGGTGCCTCGACTCCTCATCCGCGGAGAAGGCGGCGCGCTTCGTACGCATGTGCGATGCCTTTGGTGTCCCGCTCGTCGTGCTCGTCGACGTGCCCGGGTACCTGCCCGGCGTCGGCCAGGAGTGGGATGGCGTCGTGCGCCGCGGGGCCAAGCTGCTGCACGCCTTCGCCGAGGCCGTTGTGCCGCGGGTGACGGTCGTGACGCGCAAGACCTACGGCGGCGCCTACATCGCCATGAACTCGCGCTCGCTGGGCGCCACCAAGGTCTTCGCCTGGCCCGACGCCCACGTCGCGGTCATGGGGTCGGTCGCGGCGATTCGCATCCTCCACCGCCGCCGGCTCGCCGAGGTCGACGAGTCCGAGGTCGCCGAGGTCGAGCAGCAGCTCGCCGATGAGCACGACCGCCTCTCGGGTGGACTGCCGCGCGCGGTCGAGATCGGTGTCGTCGACGAGATCGTCGAGCCGAGGCTGACGCGCTCGACCGTGGCGTCCGCCCTGGCGCAGGCTCCCGCTCGACGGGGTGAGCATGGGAACATTCCCCTGTGAGCTTCGAACCGCCGCAGACGCTGTCGACCGCCCAGTGCTGGGACCTGCTCGCCGCCCACGAGTTCGGGCGGCTCGCCTTCCCCCTCGTCGGCGACGTGCAGATCACCCCCCTCAACTACGCCGTCGACGGTGATCGACTGCTCTTCCGCACCGCCGAGGGCAACAAGCTGCTCGGCGTGGTCATGCATGCGCGTGTCGCGCTCGAGATCGACGAGCTGACGCAGGAGAGCGCATGGTCGGTCGTCGTGCGGGGGTCCGCGCGGGTGCTCGAGGGCGCCGAGGCCGATCGTGCCGAGCAGGTGCCGTTGCGGCCCTGGGTCGGCGACGACAAGCACCACGTCATCGAGATCGCCCCCGACGAGGTGAGCGGTCGCCGCTTCCACCTGCACAAGCCGTGGGAGCACATGCGCGCCACCGACTGACGCATCGGCGCCCGACAGGCGCCGGTTGTGTCTCGCTCCGGTCACACTCGCCGTTCCCGCGTCCCCTGACCCTTGCGGGCCAGTAGGTTCTGCGTCATGCCGAGCGACACCACCACCCACGAGCCCCTCGTCGTGCTCACCGACGTCAACAAGCACTTCGGGCAGCTGCACGTGCTCCAGGACATCAACCTGACCGTCGGCCGCGGCGAGGTCGTCGTCGTCATCGGTCCGTCGGGCTCGGGCAAGTCGACGCTGTGCCGCACGATCAACCGGCTCGAGACCTACGAGTCCGGCAGCATCACCATCGACGGCCAGCCGCTGCCCGAGGAGGGCAAGGAGCTGGCCCGGCTGCGCGCCGACGTCGGCATGGTCTTCCAGTCCTTCAACCTCTTCGCCCACAAGACGATCCTCGACAACGTCACCCTCGGGCCCATGAAGGTGCGCAAGAAGTCGAAGGCGGACGCACAGCAGCGGGCCCGCGAGCTGCTCACCCGGGTCGGCGTCGAGGCCCAGGCGGACAAGTACCCGGCCCAGCTCTCCGGCGGGCAGCAGCAGCGCGTGGCGATCGCCCGCTCCCTCGCGATGGACCCCAAGGTCATGCTCTTCGACGAGCCGACCTCGGCCCTCGACCCCGAGATGATCAACGAGGTCCTCGATGTCATGACACAGCTGGCGCAGACCGGCATGACGATGATCGTCGTCACCCACGAGATGGGCTTCGCCCGGCGGGCGGCGGACCGCGTCGTCTTCATGTCCGACGGGCAGATCGTCGAGACCGCCACCCCCGAGGAGTTCTTCACCAACCCGCGCAGCAACCGCGCCAAGGACTTCCTCGGCAAGATCCTCAGCCACTGACCAGCACGACAGCTCGACCGCGGCGCACAGGGTGTGGGTCGTGACAACCATGAGGAGAACACCATGACCATGCGACGTCTCGGCGCAGCCTCAGCCGCACTCGTCCTCACCCTCGGTCTCGCCGCGTGCGGCAGCGACGACGGCGGCGGTGACGGCGGGTCCGGCGGTGACGGCGGCGACAGCATCAAGATCGGCATCAAGTTCGACCAGCCCGGCCTGGGGCTGAAGGAGGGCAACACCTACACCGGCTTCGACGTCGACGTGGCCAACTACGTCGCCAAGGAGATGGGCAAGACCGATGTGCAGTTCGTCCAGGCCCCGAGCAAGCAGCGCGAGGACCTCATCGCCACCGGCCAGGTGGACCTGATCTTCGCGACCTACTCGATCACCGACGAGCGCAAGGAAAAGGTCTCCTTCGCCGGCCCCTACTTCATCGCCGGCCAGGACCTCCTCGTCGCCACCGACGCCAAGATCACCGGGCCCAAGGACCTCGACGGCAAGAAGCTGTGCTCGGTCACCGGCTCCACCTCCGCGGACAACGTCAAGAAGGAGGTCCCGGGCGTCAACCTCCAGGAGTTCGACACCTACTCCAAGTGCGCGGAGGCGGTCTCCAAGGGCCAGCTCGACGCGCTGACGACCGACGACACGATCCTCGCCGGCTACGCGGCCCAGGACCAGTACAAGGGCAAGCTCAAGGTCGTCGGTGCGCCCTTCTCCGAGGAGCGCTACGGCGTCGGCCTGAAGAAGGGCGACACCGAGCTGTGCGAGCAGGTCAACGAGGCGCTGACCAAGATGGTCGACGACGGCGAGTGGGACAAGGCGGTGGAGAAGAACTTCGGGCCGGCCGGCTTCGAGGTCGACTCCGAGACCAACCCGCCGAAGCTCGACGCCTGCTCCTGACCGACGAGGACGAAGGGGGCCGGCCCACCTGCGCGTGGCGGGCGTCGGCCCCCTTCGTCCCGCCGCTGACGCCATCGACAAGGAGTAGTGGATGAGCGAGCTCTTCCAGCAGTTCGACGTGTGGGGCGCCTTCTGGCTCACCATCAAGCTGGCGGTGTTCTCCCTCGCGGGGGCACTCGTGCTCGGCACGATCATCGCGATCATGCGGGTCTCGCCGGTCGCGGTCTTCCGCTTCGCCGGGAGCGCCTACGTCAACATCGTGCGCAACACCCCGCTGACCCTGATCCTCACCTTCACGATCATGGTCATGCTCTACGACCTGGGCATCAACCTCGCCGACGAGAACAGCCCGACCTCGATCACCGACAACGGTGTGCGCTGGGCGATCGTCGGCCTGGCCGTCTACCACGCAGCCTTCGTCTGCGAGGCGATCCGCAGCGGGATCAACACCGTGCCGCCCGGACAGGCCGAGGCGGCGCGCTCGATCGGCCTGGGCTTCACCCAGAACCTGCGCCACGTCGTGCTCCCCCAGGCGATCCGCGGTGCCATCGCTCCGCTCGCCTCGGTGACCATCGCCCTGATCAAGAACACGACGGTCGCTGCGGCCATCGGCGTCGCCGAGACCGCCGCCCTCATGAGCGAGGCGATCGAGCTGCGTGCCGACCTCAACTACGTGACCTTCGCCCTCGTGGCCGGGTTCTTCCTGCTCCTCACCCTGCCGATCGGCATCGGGCTGACGAGCCTGTCGCGGCGGATGGCGGTCAAGCGATGAGCACCCAGACCGTCCTCTTCGACAACCCCGGCCCCCGGGCGCGGATGCGCTACCGCATCATCGCCGCGCTCGGTCTGCTCGTCGCCGCGGCGCTCGCATGGGTCGTCGTCGGCAAGCTCAACGAGTACGAGGAGTTCTCCGGCGCGAAGTGGTCGCCGATGGCGACCTGGGAGACCTGGCGCTACTACCTGCTCATCGGCCTGTGGAACACCGTCAAGGCGGCTGCCCTGTCGGTCGTCGGCGCGAGCATCTTCGGCTTCGTCTTCGGCGCGGGCCGGCTCTCCGGCAACCGAGTCGTCCGCTGGGTCAGCGGTGCGGTCGTCGAGTTCTTCCGCGCGATCCCGGTGCTGATCATGATGATCTTCTTCTTCGGGATCTACGCCTACAACGGCGTCTTCTCCGCCGACCTCAACCCGCTCGCCGCCGTCGTCACCGCACTCACCCTCTACAACGGGTCGGTCATGGCCGAGCTGCTGCGCTCGGGCGTGCACTCCCTGCCGAGCGGCCAGAGCGAGGCCGGGCTGTCGGTCGGGCTCGCCCCCGGCCAGGTCCTGCGCTCGATCCAGATCCCGCAGGCGGTCACCGCGATGCTGCCCGCACTCGTCAGCCAGCTCGTCGTCATCCTCAAGGACACCGCGCTCGGCACGGTCATCACCTACCCGGAGCTGCTGCAGCAGGGGCAGAACCTCTCCTCGCTGCACTCCAACATCTTCGCGGCGCTGGTCGTCGTGGCGATCGTCTTCATCATCGTCAACTGGACGTTGACCTCGCTGGCCGGGCTGCTCGAGCGGCGGCTCAACCGCCGCGGCCGCACGGCCGGAGACGCCGTCGCAACCGCACCCACCGTCGCTGGCGCCGACGACTGACGCCTCCTCCCCACGAGACGGTCGAAGGGAGGGGACGCGCCACCCGCGCGTCCCCTCCCTTCGTCATGCCGATGGTCCCGTCACGCCACGTGACGGCACCTCCGGGGCCGGGTCACTTCTTGCCCTTGCCCTTGGGGTAGGCGGCGGTCACCTCGACCTCGACGAGCCAGCCCTGGACCGGCAGGTTCTCCACCTCGACCGCGAAGCGCGACGGGCGGGCGGAGTTGGTGACGATCGGGTTCTTCGGTGCGGCAGTGCCCATCGAGACCGGGATCGGCTTGCCCGTGGAGAGGCTGGTGTTGGCGAAGTACTGGCGGTAGGCCCGGTTCCAGCCGTTGAAGTCGGCCGTCTCGGCGCCCTTCGGGTTGGACAGGAAGACGCGCATCGTCGTGACGTCGTCGTAGTCCAGACCGGCCCGCTCGAGGTTGTCGCCGATGGCCTCGAGCACGTTGAGCCCCTGCGCCTCGGTGACCGTCACACCCTGCGGCAGGTTGCCGCCGGGGAAGGTCGCCGCGTCGATGTAGCGCTCGGCGGACCCGGCCGGAGCGCTCGGGTTGGCGGAGGTCGGACCGAGGCCGCTCGCCTGGTACGTCGAGAGGTTGGAGCCGAGCGCGACGCCGTCGGCGATCATCGGGTTGTCCTGACCGGCCGGCAGGACGCGGGTGTACTCGGTCGGCTTCGGCGGGCCGACGGCCTTGAAGGTCGCGGCCCCAGCGGGGAGACCGACGGCGAGACCGCAGACGGTGGCGATGGCGATGGTGGTGCGACGACGCATGGTGGTGCCCTTCGTGGTGGTGTGGCGGTGCTGTGCAGGGGTGGTGCCGGTGCGGGGGGTGTGGATCGGGGTCACGAGGTGACCCTCGTGTGGATCGCCGCAACCGCGGCGCGGGCCGAGGTCATCGCCCCGTGCTGCCAGGCGATGGCGTGCGAGAGGTGGTCACCGGCGAAGTGGACGCGGCCGCTCGGCTCGAGGAGCTTGGCGTAGGGGGTGCCGGGGCCCTGGCCGTCGGGCCAGCTGACCCACGCGCCCTCGATGTGCGGCACGCTCATCCAGTCGACGGAGAAGGCCGACTGCACGCCCTCGGCGTAGGTCGGACCGAAGATCTCCGCGCCCTGGGCGACGGCCTTGGCCTGGCGGGCGGCCGGCGAGAGCTTGCCGTAGGTGCGGGCGGAGGCACCGGTGTTGTAGTAGCCGATGACGACGCCGCCGTCGCCCTGGAAGCCGTGCGAGGGGAACCACATGTTGGCCAGCTCGTTGGAGGAGTTGGTGATGCCGCCGTAGAGGTCGTGGTCCTGCTCCCACCAGCGTCGCGAGTACTCGATGCCGATCTTGCCGGCGTCACTCACGCTGGCCGACTTCATGGCCGCGACGACGTCCTTGGGCAGGTTCGAGCTGATCCTGGCGGTGATGTGCGGGGGCATCGCGGCGACGCAGTAATCGGCCTTGATGCGGCGGGTGCCGCCCTTGGTCCGGTAGGCCACCTCGACGCCGTCGGCCGAGGTGCGGATGTCGGTGACGACGGCCCGGTAGGTGATGTTGCCCTTGCTGACGGCCTTTTCCAGGGCGTAGGCGATGCGGTCCATGCCCCCGACGGGCTGGAACATCATCATCGACTGGTCCCAGCTGAGCTCGAAGGGGAAGTAGTTGCCGATGCCGCTCAGCAGCACGTCGCTCATCGACCACGGGTCGAGCGGGACGCCCGCCTGCAGGCCTTCGGCCGGCTCCTCGGAGTAGCCTCGCCGACCGCCTCCGGTGTACGCGTAGCTGCTGTTGAGGCCACCGAGACCGGTGAGCAGGCGCAGCAGCGCGGTCTTCTCGGCCGAGGACAGGCTCGAGTCGAGGGAGCCTGACGTCGTCGCCTTGGCGAGCAGCTCGCTGATGTAGCCCAGGACGTCGGACTTGGCCGCCCGGTGCTTGATCCGCTCACCGTCGAGCGCCGTGCCGGGGCGCCAGAGGTACGCCTCGGCGTTGACGTTGACGAAGGGCTCGATGGCCACGCCGAGCTCGCGGCAGTAGTCGAGGGTGACGTGGTGCTGCGGGATCCGGCCGGGGCCGGCGTTCATGTACTCCCCGCGGGAGAAGGACGCCCGCTGCGTGCGTCCTTGGGTGTCCGTCGCGCTCGTGCCGCCGCGGACGGTCCAGTTGCGTCCGCCGGGCCGGTCCATGGCCTCGAGGACCGTGACGTCGTAGCCGCCCTTGCGCAGCTCGTAGGCCGCGGTCAGGCCCGCGATCCCGCCGCCGAGCACGACGACCTTGGTCCCCTTGCCCCGCGACCCGCTGAGCGGGGTGAAGTCGGGGGTCTCGACGGCGTGGGCGGGCGAGCCGACGGCGGCGGTGAGGGCGGCCAAGCCAGCGGTGAGCCCGCCTGCCTGCAGGACGGTACGACGTGAGGTCGAGTCGATCATCAGCACTCCTGTGGTTGGGTGCGATGACGCTATGGAGGGCGTGTTTCGTGGTCTCGCGCAACGGGTTTCGTCACGGTCACGTGGACGGGTGGTGTGTGAATCACCTGTGAATCCATCGCGCTACCGAGAGGTCACGTCACGGAGCCGCTCCCCCGGTCCCGGAGGCAGCTATCTCCCGCTCCCTGAGGCATATCTCCCGCTCCCTGAGGAAGGTCGCTCAGCGACCGCCTCGAAGGGCGCCTCGAAGGGCAGCACGAAGGGGGCTGCGCCAAGGAGGGTGCGCAGCCCCCTTCGTGCATGGGGCGGTGGTGGGTGCCGGTCAGCCGACCTTGTGCAACCAGCGGACGGGGGCACCGTCGCCGGCGTGCCTGAAGGGCTCGAGCTCGGCATCCCAGGCGTCGCCGAGGAGCTCGCCGAGCATGTCCTCGACGGCTTCGCCGGCGCCCTGGGCGAGGGTCATGACCTCACGCAGGCGGTTTTCGTGGAGGACAACGTCGCCGGACGCGCTGATCGTGGCGTGGTGGATGCCGAGCGTGGGCGTGTGGCTCCAGCGGGAGCCGTCGAGGCCCGGCGTCGGCTCTTCGGTGACCTCGTAGCGCACGTTGTCCCAGCCGCGCAGGGCGGAGGCGAGCTTGGCGCCGGTGCCGGGCTCTCCGGTCCAGGAGAACTCGGCACGCTTGAGCGACCGGCCGAGCTGCTGCTCGGTCCAGTCGAGGGTGACGGACTGCCCCAGCACGGACTCGAGCGCCCACGTGATGTGGGGGCACAGGGCCGTCGGGGTGCTGTGGATGAACACCACACCTCGAGTGGTGACGCGCTTACCTGCAGACATCCTGATCCTCCTTGAGTGCGATGGACGTCTTCCCCAACGCCAGGCACTTCCGTGGGACCGAACGGCTGCTGCGCGATGACTCTGCGGCGTGCTGCTCGAGCGATATGTGCACGCGAACGTGCTTGTGCGGCCATTGTGCCCCAACTACCACAGGAGCACCAGCCCTCACCCTGGCCACTCCCTCATCACCCTCTGCTCTTCGATCCAGGGGTCTGCCGCTCGCCGCCACCATTCGCACAGGGCATCGGACCATGCCTGATCGGCCTTGGACGGCAGCGACGCGCCGGCCATAGCGTCATGGCACCGTCACTCCACCACCGGGACGCCGTCACCCTGCTGCGTCGTGCCAGGTGCCACCCCAATGCCGGACCGCCGTCCGTTGATCCGTGCTGCCGTCCTGGGGCCCCGCGAATCACAACGAGGTGATCGAAGTGTTCAGACATTCCGTGGCCGCTGCGTCGACAGTGGCTCTCATCGCTCTGGGGAGCGGACAGCTCGCCCAGGCCACGCAAGAAGCTCCCCCACCCGGCCGAGGCAAGACCTCCGTCGAGGTGGGCTTCGTCGTCGGTGCACCCACCACGGTGGGCGACGGCTCGCAGACCCGGGTGAGTGCCGGTCCTCACCGACGGTCGGCGCACGAGCGTGCGCACCGAACAGATCTCCTCCGAGGAGGCGGCCGAGATCAGCTCGACGCTGGCGGCGGGAACGTTGGTCGACTTCGAGGTGCGCGGAGGCGAGGTCGTCGTCCCGAGCGCTCCCCGAGAGACCTTCCACGCCGCCCTGACGAAGGGGGACAACGCCGTTTTCGACATGCAGGAGTACGGCCCCGAGCTGGCACCGCGCGGCGGCAAGCCCGGCAACAGCGTCGCCGCGGGCTGGGTCTACGACAAGAGCTCCTCGAGCCTCACCGTCGGCGACGGCCGCCAGGTCACCCACGACATGGCCGGACGTGCCCTCCCTTCGCCACGGGCCCGCTACGAGGAGACCTACCGGGTCGCCAAGGACGCCAACATCTACGAGGTTGACACCGAGGACTGGTCGGTGTCCAAGCCCGCGACGCTGGCCGACGTGCCCGTGACCCCGGACCACGACTACACGACGACGCAGCGCCAGCAGGTCTTCGTCGTCTTCGATCGCGCGCACACCCACGCCAAGCAGGCCAAGGTGACCGACGTCTTCTACTTCACGCCCTCGGACACCTCAGACGGCAAGCCGGTCTGGGACGTGCCGACCAAGAGCGACCTGCTGGGCGACAAGGGCACCGACCCCGTGTCCGGTGAGCGCTACCAGGACATCAACGCCACCGGGGTCACCACCGCGCCCTACACGCGCAGCACCGAGCCCTTCAACATCGTCCCCGAGACCTTCCACTACGTCGGCGACAACGAGGTCTCGCTCTACCTCTTCGACGCGGACATGGGCACGAAGAGCCCGAAGGACGACCAGCTGGTGCTGGTCGACAGTGGCTGGCCGAACAGCGGTTACCAGTACTGGAAGAACATCGAAGCCATGGGGTACGACCCTCGTGACGTCGACGTGGTGGTCATGCCGCACGGTCACCTCGACCACTACGGCACGACGATGGAGCTCGTGACGATGATCGAGAACTCCGGGGGCAGCGTCCAGCTGCTGTCCCCACGTGAGGACGTCAACGGCTTGGCTCAGGACGCCGCCGGCAACACGTGGAACCTGCCGCCGGCGCTCCCCGCGTCCGAGTCGGAGATTCGCGAGCGCACCGACTTCATCGAGTACGACACGTGGATGGACTTCGGCAACGTGCGGATGCTCCCCCTGTGGTCTCCCGGCCACACGCCCGGCTCGACCTCCTTCGTCTTCGACGTCGAGGACCCCGGATCGGGCGAGCGACTCACCTTCGGCTACATGGGCGGATACGGCTGGAGCCCCAAGACGGTCACGGCGACCAACGGGTGGCAGCGACTGGGCTTCGCCCACAACCTCGCCTGGCTCCAGCAGCGATGGGGCGACGTGGACTACGCGGCGCCTCAGCACGCCAACCAGTTCCCGCTCGTCGACATCAACCAGGCGCTCGTGGCCTACAACAACGACCCTGCCAATGCCGACGACCAGCTGACGACGCTCGACGGGCTCACCACCGACGAGTTCACCAACCAGTTGGAGAAGCGCTACGCCGTGGCGACGAACAAGGTCTCCGACGAGCAGCCGGGCTACCAGTCCATCGAGGCCTACGGCCCCTTCAAGCCGGGTCGCGAAGAGGGCGTCACCGATGCCGAGGTCACGCTCGTCGACGGTGGTCGGGTCATCCAGGGCTACGACCGGGCCATGAACGTCAACCCTAAGATCCCACTGCTCGCCGACGGTGTGGAGATTGCGCTCGACGGGCACGTCCATGACCCGCAAGGCTGGTACGTGCAGTTCGAGCTCGACGTCGACGACTCCTACGCGGGCTTCCTCCCGGGAGTGGGACCCGTCGAGTCGATCCGGCCCGAGGCGACGGAGATCCTGCGCACCCAGCGCTTCGGCTCCCGGGCCGAGGCCGAGGCCGTGCTCAGCACGGTGCAAGCGG
Source organism: Janibacter sp. FSL W8-0316 (assembly GCF_038004165.1). Taxonomy (NCBI): domain Bacteria; kingdom Bacillati; phylum Actinomycetota; class Actinomycetes; order Micrococcales; family Intrasporangiaceae; genus Janibacter; species Janibacter sp. FSL W8-0316. The sequence goes on from NZ_JBBOQX010000001.1 coordinate 928,674, forward strand.
GGGGCACCTACCGCGTGGACCTCACGAAGGCCAGTGCGATCGTCATCCCGCAGGACGGATCGCCGGTCCTCGAGGAGGACTGACCACTCGGGCTGGTGCCGGGGCGAGAGCACCCCGGCACCATCCCGCTGTCGAGCCGGGTCGATCCGACGGGGTAACCTCACGCCGTCGCCCTCGGGCGAAGGGGCTATAGCTCAGTCGGTCAGAGCAGCGGACTCATAATCCGTCGGTCCTGGGTTCAAGCCCCAGTGGCCCCACCATGCCGCCAACGAGCCGTTCGGCGACAGCCTCTCGCGTGACTCCACTCCCGGGAGGATCCTTGGTGGATCGCGGCGACACCGGAGCCGCCGCCCGATCAGGGGATGTGGGCACCATGAGCAGGACCATAAAGGCGCGGCTTGCGGCCGCGACGTGTGCGGCGGCGTTGACGGTCGCGGGAGGTGCCTTGGCGAGCGCGCCCGCCCAGGGATCGACCGGCGCCGCTGCGGCAGGCACCGCCTGCGCGACGGACTGGGGTTCGGGCGCCAAGAGCGCACCAACGATGTCGTGGTCGCAGATCACCAACGCGCGGGCGGGGCGACACGCGTGCTACGACCGCTTCGTCGTCGATCTGCGGGGCACGCTGCGCGGCTACGACGTGCGCTACGCCCCCGTCTACACCGAGGGGCAGGGCAAGCGGGTCTGGCTCAAGGGTGGAGCCGATCTGCGCGTCATCGTGCGCGGCCCGGCCTACGACAGCCGGGGACGAGCCACCTACAACCCCCGCTCGAAGCTCAACGCGGTTGACGTCACCGGCTTCCGGACCTTTCGCCAGATCGCCTTCGCGGGCAGCTTCGAGGGGCAGAGCACCTTCGGTGTCGGCACCCGCGCGCGCCTGCCGATGCGCGTCTTCATCATCAAGACCACGGGCGGGTCGCGCCTCGTCGTCGACGTCGCGCACACCTGGTGACAGCGAGGTGTGACATGGGTCTGGCGGTTGTCGGGGCCCGGCCCTAGTCTTCTCCTCGGTCGGGGGGCTGCCCCGCCACACTCCCTTCGCTCACCCGAGGTCATCCACCCATGCTCACGCGCGTCGCGGCCGCCGCCGCTCTCTCCCTCGTCCCCGTCGCGGTCACCGCGGTCCCCGCGCAGGCGGCCTACTCGTGCTCGGTCACCACGCCGAGCAAGGTGTCCGTCACCAGCCCTTACCGTGCGCTCACCGCGACCTACAGCGCTGGCTGCCTCCGCTACGCGGAGTCGGCCGCGTGGAGCGTCATCCACCCGACGCAGGGCTCCTTCGACTTCATCTACTACGACGGTTCGTCGTCCACCCAGACCATGGACTGGTACGACTGGAACCCCATCGGGACCTACACAGTCCGGCCGGAGGGCGCGTACGACTACAACTACAACGACATGACGCAGAACACCCGCAAGATGACGGTCAAGATCGGCGCCCGGCAGAGCATCAGCACCAGCCGGTCGGGCCGCTACGTCACGGTCAAGGGCACCTCGACGCGCTACTCGCGCACCTCGTACCCCAGCGGCTTCCGCGCCTGGCCGGGCACCAAGGTCGCCCTCCGGCAGAAGACCTGCTCCTCCTGCTCGTGGACGTGGGTCAAGTCCGGCACCACCGACCGCTACGGCCGGGTCACGCTCAAGGCCTACGCGTCGACCACCCGCTACTGGCAGCTCGCGACGGTCGACACCAGCACCACCTGGGGCCGAGCCTCGACGTCCGCGCGCCGCTGAGCCCGGGGGACCGGGCCCTCAGTCCTCGTCGTCGTGGGGGCTGAGGGTCAGGTCGACCATGATCTCGGTGGCCAGGCGCTCGAGGTCACCCTGCACGGCGTCGAGATCGGTGCCAGCCGGCACCGTCGCGACCGCGATCGCCTCGAAGAGCCGTCCGCCCGCCATGGGGGCGTCGCTCGTGGTGCTCACCAGCTCGGCGACGCTCAGCCCGTGCTGTGCGAGCACACCGGAGACGGCACCGACGATGCCGGGCCGGTCGTTGCCGAGCAGCTCGACGCGCACCTCCTGGCCGCTCTCGACGAGGTCCTCGGCGACCGTCGCGTCGTGCACCGCGACGTCGAGCAGCCCGTGGAGCGGCTCGAGTGCCGCACGCAGGCCGTCCGCCCGCTCACCCGGCACCGTGACGACGACGATGCCGGCGAACTTGCCGGCGAGCTCGCTCAGGTGGCTGCGCTCCCAGTTGCCACCCTCCTGCTCGATGACGTCAGCCAGGGCCTTGACGAGGCCGGCACGGTCATTGCCGATGACGGAGAGGACGAGTGTCGTGGTCACCACGCCAGCCTAGCCACGCCGGCGATCCCGCGTCGGGGACGGTCACCGGGCGTCGTTCGTGATGACCAGCCACCACCCGGAGCCACTCCCCACGCGGTCGGCATCGCCCTCGGTGTGCAGGTAGAGCCGTCGTCCCACGCGCGCGTCGGTGACGGTGAGCATCGTGCGAGCAGAGCCCCCGGACGCACCGGCCGTGAGTCCGCGCCCGGCAGCGGCCTCGTCCGGGGTGACGATGATGGCGACCACCGGGTCGTAGGTGTGGGTCACGTTGATCCGGCCCTGACCATCGACCGATGCTCCCGTGAACCCCGCGCAGCCGCTCCCCTCCCGGTGATCGAGCACGGGCGCGCGGGCCGCCCCGTCCCACGCGACGTGACACGCGAGGACCCCGGTCTCGTCCGGCGCGAGTTCGTGCATGCGAGGCGCGAGCGTGGCGTAGGCGGTCGATGCTCCGGCGAGCACACCAGCTCCGGCCAGGGCCGCGGTGACGAAGGTCGCCCGCCTCACGACGCGGCCTTCACCGAGCCGAACCAGATGTTCGACGAGGAGCCCGCGGCGCGTCGGTAGTCGGTGGTCCGCGAGAGGTTGAGTCGGCGCTCGAGCTTGGTGTCGTAGAGAGTCATCGTCGCGTAGCTCGAGGTCCCGTCGACGCCGACCTGGATGCCGCGCCCGGCCAGCGTCTCGTCGGCCCCCGCGCTCAGCCCCACGACATCGGACGCCGCCGTGTAGCGCACACGCAGCCGGCCCATCGACGTGACATCGACGCTGCGGACGCCCACGCAGGTGTGCGTGGAGTTGGCGTGCAGCTCCGGCCCCGCGGTGTAGAGCCGGATGACGCAGCCACCGACACTCACCGACGACTGCGTCGGTGCGAGCTGTGGCGTCGCAACTCGTGCGGAGTTCGCCGCAGCTCCTCCGATGGTTCCCACCAGCAGCGCTGCGGTCACGACCGCAGCCCTCGTCGTCATCCCCATGATGTTCCTCCCCGTACTTCCGGCCGCCGTGCTGACACGACACAGGCAACCGCTCCCGGATGAAGTATGGATGAGACCGCGATGAAAGTGGCCTCATCCGTGCGCCCGACTCGGCGGACACCCCCTTCGCCCGCGGCCGCGGGCTGCGAGGATGGAGCCGTCCGACGAAGGGGGACGACGTGCGCCCGGTCCGAGCGCTGGCTGCCGCCGCCGTGGGAGCTGCCCTGCTCGCCGGGTGCCTCCGGCCGGTCGACGTCGCGCCGAGCACCACCGCCGAGCCGGCCGTGACCTCGACGGTCACGCCCTCGGGCACCGCATCCGCGTCGTCGCGCACCAGCCCCCACCGGACCGACCTGCCGCGTACCCTCCGGGTGGCGGTGTCCTTCGACCAGCCGGGCATCGGTCTGCGGCAAGGGAACTCGTACACGGGGCTGGACGTCGCCGTGGCCGAGCACATCGCGCGCTACCTCGGGATCCCACGCATCAGCTTCGTCGAGGCAGTGACCGACCAGCGGCGCACGCTGCTGGCGACCGGCCAGGTCGACCTCGTGCTCGCCGCCTACTCGATGACGCCCGAGCGGGCCGACGACGTGACCTTCGCCGGCCCCTACCTGACCACCGGGCAGGACCTGCTGGTCCCGGCACGCAGCCGGATCCGCTCCGTGGGGCAGCTGCAGGGGTCCACCCTGTGCAGCGTGCAGGGGTCTCGCTCGACCGACGAGCTCGTCGACGACCACCCGGGGCTGCACCTGACCGTCGAACCCAAGATCTCCGACTGTGTCGCCCTGCTGCGCGAGGGCACGGTCGACGCGGTGACGTCCGACGCGGCGGTGCTGCTCCCCTTCGTCCCTGGGTCGTCGGGTGCCGACCGCCTGCGGCTGGTCGGCCGGCCCTTCACCCGCGAGCGGTGGGGCGTGGCGATGCGCCGCGAGGACACTGCGCTGTGCGAGTACGTCAGCGACGCCCTGGCGGACATGGTCGAGACCGGCGCGTGGAAGCGCGCGGTCACTGACAACCTCGGCCCCGCCCGCAGCCTGCCGAGGGGCACCGCCACTCCCCCGACGCTCGTCGACTGCCCAGCCCCACTCGGCCCGAGCACACGCACCACCGGGCCCTCTCCGGCCTCGAGCTGAGCCCGGGCAGACCAGAGGCCCAGGTCCGTGCGGACGCTGGGCCTCTCGTGGTGGCTCCCCCGGTTGGACTCGAACCAACAACCCTCCGGTTAACAGCCGAATGCTCTGCCAATTGAGCTACAGGGGATCGCGCCGAAGCGCTGCGCCACCATAGCAAGAAGGTGGCCGGGATACGAAAACGGGGCGGCGGTCAGCCGGCGCCGCCCACGAGGTCGGCGTGGTGGCGGGCCGCGACGTCCGGGTGGGCCCGCAGCCGTGCCTTGAGGAGGTTGTCTCCGTAGCGCGCCGAGATGACGTTGGCGGCGTCCTGGGTGACCCCTCGCGCTCGCTCCGCGTACTCCGGACGAAGGGGGACGACCGGCGCCTCCGCGTCGAGAGCGGGGTTGAAGAAGAAGGGGATCGACAGCCGCTCCGAGCCCACGGCCGGTGCCGTCACCCGGTGCGAGGTGGCCCTCAGGTAGCCGTCGGTGACCGCCTCCATGAGCTCGCCGATGTTGACGACGAAGCAGTCGTCGGTCGGTGGCACGTCGATCCACCCGTCGTCGGTCTGGACCTGCAGGCCGGACTTGCCCGGCTCGATGAGCAGCAGGGTGAGGAAGCCGGGGTCCTTGTGGTCACCGACCCCTTGGGAGGTCTGCTCCGTCCCCGGGTAGCGCACGATCTTCAGCAGCGTCGACGCGTCGTCGAAGTTCGAGGTGAAGTGGTCTGCGGGAGCGCCGAGCGACAGCGCCCACTGCGCCATGAGGTCGCGGCCGATGGCCCCGAGCCGGTCGGTCCACGCCTCGATGACCGTGCGGAGCTCCGGCAGGGCCGCGGGCCACTGGTTGGGCCCGTCGAGCCGCAGGTAGGGCGGATCGACGTCGACCCGCAGCGGCCTCTCCGGGCCGATGTCGATCTGCTCGCGGTAGTCGACCTGGCCCTGGGTGAGCTCGCCGCCCAGGCGCGTCCAGCCGCGGAACTGCGCGCTGTTGGTCATCTCGATGGCGCGCTTGTCCTCCTCGGGAAGGGCGAAGAAGGCCCGTGCGGTCGCGAAGAGCTCGTCGATGACGGCACGGTCTATGCCATGCCGCAGATGGAAGAAGCCGACCTCGTGGGTCGCGACCCGCAGCTGCTCGCGGAAACGCTCGACGGCCTCGGGGCCGGCGTAGAGATCAGCCAGGTCGAGCACGGGCAGGGCGTCGTGGGACATCAGGCCTCCCTCCCGACCTGCTCGGCGAGTCGCTGCGCGACGGCCTCGGTCGCAGCGACGAGCTCGGGGTCGTCGGGGTCGCACCCGCGACCAACGATCGTCTGGGCGATCACCCGGTCGCTCGTGAGGTCCTTGCGCAGCACGACCCGGGCCCGTCGAGCACGGTCGAGGGTCACCTCCTCGACGAGCACGACGCTCGCCTGCACCCGCTCGTGGAAGGCGTCGGGGACGCCGCCGGGCTCGCTGAGGGTCCATGTGCCGGTCGGGCCGCCGTCGACCCAGGTCACGGTGAGCACATCGGTCCCGGGGTCCCACCGGCCGCGGTCGACGAGGTGCCACGGCCGCCCCTCGGCCAGCTTGCCGCCGGGCACGACGAGTCGGTGCGAGGTGATGACGACGACCTCGTCGCCGGCTGCCGCCGTCGCGAGAACCCGCTCACCGCGAGCGAGCTCGACGCCGTCTGGGACGGGCACCGCGCGTGCGCGCTGGCGCCGGGACCACATGGGGCTCACTGGGCCTCCTCACGCAGGGCAGCCCGCTGCCGCTGCAGGTCGTAGAGCGCCTGTCCCAGCTGACGGCGCTGGTCAGGGTCGGACTGCGGGTCGGTGTCGAGCTGCCGCAGGCGCGAGGTGGCCTCGGCGATCCGATGCTGCAGGGCCACCTCGCGGACCCGCACGAGGAGCGAGCGGGTGTAGTGCGGCGGCGGCAGACCGGTCGAGGAGTCGTGGACGACGGGCAGGGGTGCGACCGACAGCTCGGCGAGCAGCGCCGACGCCGCCAGGGGGGTCGCCTCGTCGACCCGCGCGTGCCACGCCGTCTGCGTCAGCCCCTCGACGAGTGGGCCCACGGAGCGGATCGCGTCGAAGACCGCCCGGTGGGCAGGCGCGGAGAAGCCCTGCGGGTCGACCTCGTCGAGGTCCTGCGAGGTGAAGAGGGAGGGGTGCTGGAGCATCGACTGGAGGAGCTGGCGCTCGGTGAGCACCACCGGGTCGCGCAGGTCGGGGGCGGGCACCCCGCCGGCCGCCTCGGCCGCCGTCGGCTCCGGGGCGTCGACCTGGGTGCGGTGCTCCCCCTTCGCCTCGTCGCGCGCCTGGATCCGCCCGGCACGGGTCACGGCCTCACGCATCTGCTCGACCTCGACCCCGACCCAGCCGGCGACGGTGCGCACGTACTCCGGGCGCAGGGCGCTGTCGCGGATGCTGTTGATGATCGGCGCGACCGCGCCCATCGCCCGCACCCGCCCCTCGGCGGTGTCGAGGTCGAAGCGGCCCAGCGTGGTGCGGACGGCGAACTCGAACATCGGCACCGCGTCGGCGACGAGCTCACGCACGGCGAGGTCACCCTCGCGCAGTCGCAGGTCGCACGGGTCCATGCCGTCCTTGGCCACGGCGACATAGCTCTGGCTGGCCCACTTGTCGTCCTGGGCGTAGGCCTTCATCGCGGCCTCCTGGCCCGCCTTGTCTCCGTCGAAGGTGAAGACGACCTTGGCCGGGGCCTGGTCGGCCTCGTCGCGCACGATGCGCCGCAGCACCTTGATGTGGTCGGCGCCGAAGGCCGTGCCGCACGTCGCGACCGCACCCTCGACCCCGGAGAGGTGGGCGGCCATGACGTCGGTGTAGCCCTCGACGACGACGGCCAGGCGCTCGTCGCGGATCGACTTCTTGGCCAGGTCGAGGCCGTAGAGGACGCTCGACTTCTTGTAGATCGGCGTCTCGGTGGTGTTGAGGTACTTGGCGCCGATGCGGTCGTTGTCCCACAGGCGGCGGGCACCGAAGCCGATGGTGTCGCCGGTGATGTCGCGGATCGGCCAGACGAGCCGGCCGCGGAAGCGGTCGTAGAGGCCCCGCGAGCCCTTGCCGCAGAGGCCACCGATGGTCAGCTCGTCGTCGGTGAAGCCCTTTGCACGCAGGTGCCTGGCCAGCTCCTCACCGCCGCGGGGCGCGTAGCCGATGCCGAAGAGCTTGGCCTCGGGCGAGGCAAAGCCCCTCTCCCGCAGGAAGTCCCGCCCGATGCGCGCCTCGGGCGACCCGAGCAGCCGCTCGTGGTAGAACTCCGCGGCGGCTCTGTGGGCCTCGAGCAGACGACCTCGCTTGCCCAGCCCCACGCCGTCGCGGGGGCCGCCGCCCTCCTCGTAGCGCAGCTCCATGCCGAGCTTGCCGGCGAGTCGCTCGACGGCCTCGGCAAAGGTCAGGTGGTCGATCTTTTGCACGAAGGAGATGACGTCGCCGCCCTCGCCGCAGCCGAAGCAGTGGTAGGCACCGACGGTCTCGCGCACGGTGAAGCTCGGCGTCTTTTCGTCGTGGAAGGGGCACAGACCCTTCATCGAGCCGATGCCGGCCGGGCGCAGGCTCACGTGCTCGCGGACGATGTCGGTGATCGACGAGCGCTCCTTGACCGCCTGCACGTCCTCGGCGCGGATCCGTCCCGCCACTGGCCACCTCGCTCCCACGTCGATCGTGGTCCCGAGTCTAGGTCGCGCCACCGACGCCGGCGGCCCCGGTCACCAGGGGATCGGCCGCAGACCCTCGACGAAGGGGGTGAAGCCGGCGGTGACACGGGTGGCCGCCTCCTCCTCGTGGGCCCACGACCACACCGACCCCGGGGCCTCCCCCGCGACCGCGAGGCAGACGAGGTCACCGGCGTCGTTGGTGCCGATGGGCGTCAGGTCGTCCGGGACCCGGCCGGCGTAGACCTCGCGCGAGCGGAGCAGGTCGAGCTCGGCGTGATCGACGCCCAGCCCGAAGAAGATCGTCACCACCGGGTGGGTGGCCTCGTCGACGTCCAGGTCGTCGGTGCCGTACTTGAGGTCGTCCTCGGTGACGCCACCACCGTTGGCGCGCAGCCACTCCCGGTAGTCGCCGGGCAGGGGTGAGCCGATCTGCGCCTCGAGCGCCGCGAGCGCGGCGTCGTCGGGTGCGGCGTAGCGGGTGCGGAAGTCCATCAATCGCTCGTCTCGGCTCCGTTGTGCTTGTGCAGTGACCGTCCCCCAGCATGCTTGACCGCCGCGTGCAGGTCACGCGGGATGAGGATCAGCTCACCGCGCCCGGTTTCGGGGTCGTAGGCGTGGGTGTGGTGCCACACCCAGTCCTCCTGCAGCTCCTTGGCCGTGTCCTTGTCGATGCCGGCGGCCTCGTAGGCCAGTCGGATGTCCTTGCTCGACGTCGTGGTCAGCTCGACGAGCACCGGGGGGTACTCCGTGCTGGCATAGGGGTAGAAGTTCGGGAAGCCGAACTCGTCGATCTCGACGCCGTCGGGGTAGGCCTCCTGCAGCTCCTCGCTCCACTGCGGCCCGTGCTCCTCGGACGTCTCCTCGCTCCAGTCCGGCCCGCCGTAGGTCTTCCCGGCGAAGTCGCCATTGGGCACCCCCCGCCCGCTGACGACCGCCGTCCCGTCCTCCGGGTCGACGTCCCACGCGGGGTTGACCCCGTCGGTTTGCTCATCGCGCCACCGCTGCGCCGCGTCCCGGGACATCGCCCCCGTCTCGGGGTCGACGTCGGCGAGCGCCTCGCGCGGCGCCGGGTTGGTGTCCTCGGCGACCTTGAGCGGCGTCGTCGAGGACGCGAGGACGAAGGGTGCGGCCCCTCCCCCTTCGTCGGAGGCCGACTCCTGGTCGGCGGCCTGACGCATCAGGGTCGCGCTCGCCTCCTCGAGCGCCGTCCCGGCGCCGACGAGCGCGGGCGTCAGGTCCGCCCACGAGCGCAGGAGGAACTCGGCATCACCGCCCCACCAGACCTCCCCGAGCACGCCCGCGCTGGCCGTCCCCGCGACACGGACCTCCTCGAGGTCGCGGGCGCAGCCGCGCAGCGCCTGCGCGACCTCGCGGACTCGCGCCGCGTCCATCCCCTGCATGACCGTCACGCGCCCGACCGTGGCAGGACCCGGCGGGCTGCGGGAATGGGGAGGACTCCCCTGTCACCGGGAGTTCACCCGTCAGTCGCAGTGCGCCCCGTGCAGCGCGAGGGCCCGCACGTCGGTCAGGCTCGCCACCTGGTCGACGACGACCCGCAGCCGGGCCGAGTCGTCCTGCGCCGCAGCGAGATCGGGGCGCAGGTCGGCGTCGACCCGCGCCTCGGGGTCCGCGGCGAACCATCGGGCGAGGTCGGCGACGACCGCGCGCTGGTGCGCGTACTCGTCGTCACGCTCGCCGGAGAACATGACGAAGTGCGCGGCCACGGCCTTGAGCACCGCGACCTCGGCACGCGAGTCGTCGGGGACGACGAGACGGGCGTCGTAGCGCCCGAGGTCGCCGGGCCCGTGCACGGCCCGGGTCGCCTGCTCGGCGGCGTGGACGAAGCGTCCGATGATCCGTGAGGTCATGTCCTTGAGCCCCGCGAGGCCGGCGCGCGACCCGTCGTAGTGCTCGGGCACGGCACCGGTGGCGAGGATCCGCTCGAGCCCCTCGCCGACGGCGTCCCGACCGAGGTCGGCGGCGAAGAAGCGCACCGCCATGTCGAGCACCGCCTCGGTGTCCTCCGCGTCGCGCAGTCGGCGCAGGTCCAGCCGGCCGGAGGCGACGGCGTCCTCGACGTCGTGGACCGAGTAGGCGACGTCGTCGGACCAGTCCATGACGTCGGCCTCCAGGCAGCGCACGAGGCCACCCGGGCTCCCTTCGCGCATCCAGTCGAAGACCGGCAGGTCGTCCTCGTAGACGCCGAACTTCGGTGTGGGAGCAGGGCCGCGACCCCGCCGCCACGGGTACTTCGTGGCCGCGTCGAGGCTCGCGCGGGTGAGGTTGAGGCCGGCGGGCCGCCCGTCGGGGTGGACCCGCTTGGGCTCGAGCCGGGTGAGGATGCGCAGCGTCTGCGCATTGCCCTCGAAGCCGCCGATGTCGGCCGCGACCTCGTCGAGCGCCGTCTCGCCGTTGTGACCGAAGGGGGGATGCCCCAGGTCGTGCGCGAGGCAGGCGACCTCGACGACATCGGCCGCGCAGCCGAGCGCACCGCCGAACTCGCGGCCGATCTGGGCCACCTCGAGGCTGTGCGTCAGCCGGTTGCGCACGAAGTCGTCGCTGCCGGGCCCGAGCACCTGGGTCTTGGCGGAGAGCCGTCGCAGAGCCGCGGAGTGGATGAGCCGCCCGCGGTCGCGCGCGAAGTCGTCACGGTCGGCGCGCTTGTGCACCGGGTCCTCGGAGACCCACCGCTCCCGCTCGCTGCTCTCGCTCACGCTGGCGAGCCTACGTCGGCCGGGGCGGACCCAGCTTGCGGAACACACCCTGCGCCTGGAGCGGCATCGCGGCTAGCGTTGTCACGACCCATGGCCGACACACCCCGGAGGCTCCCATGTTCCGCAAGATCCTCGTCGCCAACCGAGGCGAGATCGCCATCCGCGCCTTCCGCGCGGCCACCGAGGTCGACGCGACGACCGTCGCCGTCTACCCGGTCGAGGACCGCCTCTCCGAGCACCGGATGAAGGCCGACGAGGCCTACGTCATCGGCGAGGAGGGCCACCCGGTCCGTGCCTACCTCGACCCCGAGGAGATCGTGCGGGTGGCCCGCGAGGCCGACGTCGACGCGATCTACCCGGGCTACGGGTTCCTCTCCGAGAACCCCCAGCTCGCCGAGGAGTGCGCGCGCCACGGCATCACCTTCATCGGTCCCCCGGCCGAGGTCCTCGAGCTCACCGGCAACAAGGCCCGCGCGATCGCCGCGGCGAAGGAGGCCGGCCTGCCGACCCTCGACGGCGCCGAGGCGACGACCGACCTCGACGCCCTCGAGCGCGCCGCGGAGGAGATCGGGTTCCCCGTCTTCGTCAAGGCGGTGAGCGGCGGCGGTGGCCGCGGCATGCGGCGCGTCGAGCGCCGGGAGGACCTGCGCGGGGCCCTCGAGGCCGCCCAGCGCGAGGCGGAGTCGGCCTTCGGCGACCCGACCCTCTACCTCGAGGAGGCGGTCGTCAACCCGCGGCACATCGAGGTCCAGGTCGTCGGTGACGCCAGCGGTGAGGTCCTCCACTTCTTCGAGCGGGACTGCTCGGTGCAGCGGCGCCACCAGAAGGTCGTCGAGATCGCCCCGGCGCCCAACCTCGATCCCGACCTGCGCGAGCGGATGTGCGCCGACGCGGTGCGTTTCGCGAAGTCCATCGGCTACGTCAACGCCGGCACCGTCGAGTTCCTCCTCGGAGAGGACGGCCGCTACGTCTTCATCGAGATGAACCCGCGCATCCAGGTCGAGCACACCGTGACCGAGGAGGTCACCGAGGTCGACCTCGTCGTCATGCAGCTGCGGATCGCGGCCGGCGCGACCCTCGCTGAGCTCGGCATGCGCCAGGAGGACATCGGCACGCACGGCTTCGCCCTGCAGTGCCGGATCACGACCGAGGACCCGGCCAACGGGTTCCGCCCCGACTCGGGCACGATCTCCGCCTACCGCTCCGCCGGCGGCTCCGGGGTGCGCCTCGACGGCGGCACGACCTTCGTCGGGGCCGAGGTGAGCGCCCACTTCGACTCGATGCTCGTCAAGCTCACCTGCCGCGCCCGCACCTTCCCGCTCGCGGTCCGCCGGGCCCGACGGGCGCTCGCCGAGTTCCGCGTCCGCGGGGTCGCGACCAACCTCCCCTTCCTCGAGGCGGTGCTCGCCGACCCCGACTTCCAGGCCGGCCGGGTCACGACGAGCTTCATCGACGAGCGCCCCGAGCTGCTCGAGGCCCCGACGGGCAAGGACCGGGCGACCAAGCTGCTCACCTACCTCGCCGACGTCACGGTCAACCAGCCGCACGGCCCGCGCACGAGCGACCTGCGCCCGAGGACCAAGCTGCCGCAGCTGCCGCAGGGCGAGCGCCCCGAGGGCAGCCGTGACCGCCTCCTGCGGCTTGGCCCCGCCGGCTTCGCCGCCGACCTGCGCTCCCGCACCGACGTCCCGGTGACCGACACGACCTTCCGCGACGCCCACCAGTCGCTGCTCGCCACCCGCGTGCGCACCCGCGACCTGCTCCACGTCGCCGAGCACGTCTCCCGGCTCACCCCGCAGCTGCTGTCCGTCGAGGCCTGGGGCGGCGCGACCTACGACGTCGCCCTGCGCTTCCTCCACGAGGACCCCTGGGAGCGGCTCTCGGCCCTGCACGAGGCGATGCCCAACGTCGCCCTCCAGATGCTCCTGCGCGGGCGCAACACCGTCGGCTACACGCCCTACCCGACGAGCGTCACCGACGCCTTCGTCGCCGAGGCCGCCCGCAGCGGCCTGTCGATCTTCCGCATCTTCGACGCGCTCAACGACGTCGACCAGATGCGCCCCGCGATCGAGTCGGTGCTCGCGACCGACACCGCGGTCGCCGAGGTCGCCCTGTGCTACACCGGCAACCTCCTCGACCCGGGCGAGGAGATCTACACGCTCGACTACTACCTGCGCCTCGCCGAACGGATCGTCGACGCCGGCGCGCACGTCTTGGCGATCAAGGACATGGCCGGGCTGCTGCGCGCCCCCGCGGCGGCCCGACTCGTGACCGCGCTGCGCGACCGGTTCGACCTCCCGGTGCACCTGCACACCCACGACACCGCGGGCGGCCAGATCGGCACCCTCCTCGCGGCGATCGGGGCCGGCGTCGATGCCGTCGACGCGGCGAGCGCGACGATGGCCGGCACCACCTCGCAGCCCTCGCTGTCCGCCCTCGTCGCGGCGACCGACGGTACCGACCGGCCGACCGGCCTGGACATCGAGCAGGTCTTCGCGCTCGAGCCCTACTGGGAGGGCGTGCGGCGCCTCTACGCGCCCTTCGAGTCCGGGCTGGCCTCCCCCACCGGCCGCGTCTACCGGCACGAGATTCCCGGCGGGCAGCTGTCCAACCTGCGCCAGCAGGCGATCGCCCTCGGCCTCGGCGAGCGCTTCGAGGAGGTCGAGGACATGTACGCGGCCGCCGACGCGATGCTCGGCCACATCGTCAAGGTGACGCCGAGCAGCAAGGTCGTCGGCGACCTCGCGCTCTCCCTCGTCGGCCTGGGCGCCGACCCGGCGCAGTTCGAGGCCGACCCGGCCCGCTTCGACATCCCCGACTCGGTCATCGGGTTCCTCCGCGGCGACCTCGGCGACCCGCCCGGCGGGTGGCCTGAGCCCTTCCGCAGCAAGGCGCTCGAGGGCCGCCGCGAGCACCCGCCGACCGCCGATCTCACCCCCGAGCAGGAGCAGGCCCTGCGCGACGCCCCGCGCGAGACGCTCAACGAGCTGCTCTTCCCCGGCCCGACCCAGGAGATGCGCACCGCCCGGGCGAGCTTCGGCGACACCTCGGTGCTCGACACCGGCCTCTTCCTCCACGGCCTGGAGCAGGGGCGCGACGACGAGGTCGAGATCGAGCCGGGCAAGACCCTGACGATCGGCCTGAGCTCGGTGAGCGAGCCCGACGAGCACGGCATGCGCACCGTCATGGGGACGGTCAACGGTCAGCTGCGCCCCGTCCAGGTCCGCGACCGCGGCGTCGACGCGGAGGTCGTCGCGGCCGAGAAGGCCGACCCGGGCGCCTCCGGTCAGGTCGCGGCCCCCTTCGCCGGGGTCGTCACGGTCCAGGTCGCCGAGGGCGACGAGGTCGAGGCGGGCGCCACCGTCGCGACGATCGAGGCGATGAAGATGGAGGCCGGCATCACGACCCCCGTCGCGGGCACGGTGCGCCGGCTCGCGGTCGGCGCGCGCCAGCAGGTCGAAGGGGGCGACCTGCTCGTCGTCGTGGAGTGAGGGTCAGCCGCCGTCGGCGACGGACTGCTCGGCGGCGGCGACCTGCGCCCGCTGGTCCTCGTCGAGCTCGCGGGAGGCGAGCCAGTTCTCCGGCAGCGCCACGACGCGCGAGGACCCGGCCCGACCACGCTGACCCTCGGCGGCAGCGCCGGGCCACGGGCTCGTCGGGTCCATCGTCTCGATGAGCCGGTCGAGGGCGGCGAGCGAGTCGACGAGCGCGAGCTGGTTGCGCACCGTCGACCCGGCGGGGAAGCCCTTGAGGTACCAGGCGATGTGCTTGCGGATGTCGCGGCAGGCCCGCAGCTCGTCGCCGGCGTAGAAGTCGGTGAGCAGCTCGGCGTGCCGGCGCAGCGTGGCCGTCACCTCACCCAGCGTCGGTGTCACGCGCACTTCGGCCCCGGCGAAGGCGGCTGCGAGGTCGGCGAAGAGCCACGGCCGACCGAGGCAGCCGCGACCGACGACGACGCCGTCGCAGCCGGTCTGCTCGACCATCGCCAGGGCGTCCTCGGCCGACCAGATGTCGCCGTTGCCGAGGACCGGCACCGAGGTGATCGTCTCCTTGAGCAGCTTGATCGCCGACCAGTCGGCGTGGCCCGAGTAGGCCTGGCTCGCGGTCCGGCCGTGCAGGGCGACCGCGGCGACCCCCTCCTCGACCGCGGCCTGCGCCGCCTCGAGATAGGTCAGGTGCTCGTCGTCGATGCCCTTGCGCATCTTGACCGTGACCGGCACGTCGGCCCGGGCGGCCTCGGTGACGGCAGCCGAGACGATCCCGCGGAAGAGGTCGCGCTTCCACGGCAGCGCAGCTCCCCCGCCCTTGCGGGTCACCTTGGGCACCGGGCAGCCGAAGTTGAGGTCGATGTGGTCGGCCCGGTCCTCGGTGACGAGCATGCGCACGGCCGCCCCGGTCGTCGCCGGGTCGACGCTGTAGAGCTGCACGCTGCGCGGCCGCTCGTCCTCGTCGTGCTCGATGAGGCGCATCGACTCCGGGGTGCGCTCGACGAGCGCCCGCGACGTCACCATCTCGTTGACGTAGAGGCTGCTCGCGCCGGTGAGCCCGCTCGCGGCGAGCCCGGCGTCGCCGGCCTCGCGGCACAGTCGACGGAAGGCGCGGTTGGTGATGCCGGCCATCGGTGCCAGGACGACCGGCGAGTCGATGACGTGCCGGCCGATGCGAAGGGGAGGCAGCACGCGCTCCCCCGTGGTCGCCGGGGTGGTGGGGGCAAGAGTGGAGGACGTCATCGCGCCTCCCAGTGTCGCACCGGCGAGGCCAGCAGGGACAATCGTGGGCGTGACCACCCGAGCCTCCTCATCGCGCAGCCGTCTGGAGAGGTTCGCCTGGCTCTCGATCGCCGCGGCCCTCGCGACGATCGCACTGAAGACCGGCGCCTGGTGGGTCACCGGCTCGGTCGGCCTGCTCGCCGACGCCGCCGAGTCGATCGTCAACCTCGTCGCGGCCGTGGCCGCGCTCGTCGCCCTGCGGGTCGCGGCTCGATCTGCGGATGACAACCACCACTTCGGCCACAGCAAGGCGGAGTACTTCTCCGCGGCGATCGAGGGCGGGATGATCTTCGTCGCCGCGAGCTTCATCATCTGGCAGTCGATCGGTCGCTTGCTCGACCCGCAGCCCGTCGAGCAGGCCGGCGTTGGTCTGGCGATCTCGGTCATCGCGTCGGTCATCAACGGCGCGGTGGCGTGGGTGCTTCTGCGCGCCGGCCGCCGCCACCACTCGATCACCCTGCGGGCCGACGGTCAGCACCTGCTCACCGACGTGTGGACCTCCGTCGGGGTCGTCGTCGGCGTGCTCCTCGTCGTCGTCACCGGCATCGACCGGCTCGACCCGGTCGTCGCCCTGCTCGTCGGGGCCAACATCATCTGGACCGGGTGGAAGCTCGTCAGCGAGTCCGGCCGCGGCCTCATGGACGAGGCGCTCGACCCGGAGACCAATGCCCGCATCGCCGACGCGCTCTCCCGGCACCGTACCGACGAGGTCGACATCCACGGCCTGCGCACCCGGGGTGCCGGCCACCTGTCCTTCGCCGAGATGCACGTCCTGGTCCCCGGCGCCTGGTCCGTGCGCCGCGCCCACGACATCGTCGAGGGGATCGAGCGCGCGCTCGAGGACGAGTTCGACGACCTCACGGTGACGACCCACATCGAGCCGCGCGAGGACCCGCGCGCCTACGACGACTTCGGTGACTACGAGGTCCCGATCCAGACCCTGCCCCACGACCCCGAGGAGCCCGCATGACCGCCCTGATCACCGCCGACGACCTGCTGCACGAGATCGACGAGGAGGACCTGCTCGTCCTCGACGTCCAGTACACGCTCACCGGCGACGGGCCCCGCCTGTACACCGGGGGCCACGTGCCGGGCGCTCCCTTCGTCGACCTCGACACGGTCCTCGCCGGCCCCGCGGGCGAAGGGGGGCGGCACCCCCTGCCCGACGTGGAGACGCTGCAGGCCGGCCTGCGCGCGGCCGGTCTCGACGACGACTCGCGCGTCGTCGTCTACGACCAGGGCACCTCGCTCGGCGCCGCCCGGGCGTGGTGGGTCCTGCGGTGGGCCGGGGTCGAGGACGTGCGCGTCCTCGACGGCGGGCTGGCCGCGTGGCGTGCCGCCGGCGGCACCGTGGTCACCGAGCCGGTGAGCCCGGAGCCGGGCGCGGTCCACCTCGAGGCCGACCAGCTCGTGGCGCTCGACGCCGAGGACGCCGTCGCCACGGCCAAGCTCGGGGTGCTCGTCGACGCCCGCTCGCCGGAGCGCTATCGCGGCGAGGAGGAGCCGATCGACCCGGTCGCGGGCCACATCCCCGGCGCGGTCAACGTGCCGATGAGCGACCTCGTGCAGCCCGACGGGCGGCTGCGGCCGGCGCGCGAGCTGCGCGAGCGCTTCGCCCGCGAGGACATCGACGAGGTGACCGTCGTCGGCACCTACTGCGGCTCGGGCATCACCGCGGCCCACACCGCCCTCGCCCTGCACGAGGCCGGCGTCGACGCCGATGTCTACGTCGGCAGCTGGAGCGAGTGGATCACCGACCCGAGCCGCCCGATCGCCACCGGCGCCTGACCCCCCGCCCACTCCGCATTGCCCTACGGCAATACAGATCCTTCATTGCCGTAGGGCAATGCAGATCCTTCGGCGGGTTCAGGCCGGCAGGCCCGACACGAACTCCGCGATCGCCCGGGCCACCGGCGACGGGTGGGTCATCGGCGCGAAGTGCGTGGCACCGGGCACGTGGACGATCTCGAGGTCCTGACGCAGGCGACGGGCCCTCCCTTCGCCCACCCGGAACTGGTCGAACTCGCCGTTGATCGCGAGGATCGGCACGTCGACCTCGGTGAGTGATCTCAGGTCGACCTCGTCGATCACGGCATCCCAGGCGTCGGGGATCGCCGCAAGGCCAGGGCCGCGCTCGAGCACCGCGTCGGCCGTGCGGTCACCGATGATGCGGCGCAGCGACGCCGCATCGGTCTCGCGGATCTGCGAGGCCCGGCGCTCGTCGCCGAGCCCGGCCCGCAGCGCGGACCCCATCGCCCGGTAGACGCCCGCGAGCCGAGAGCTCGGCTGGGCCGTCGAGCCCATGAGCACGAGCCCGGACAGGACCATGTGGTGCTGCGCCGCCCACTCCATCGCCACGTAGCCGCCCAGGCTGTGGCCGGCGAGCACGACCCGGTGACGACCGGGGTCGAGCTCGGCCACGCCGCCGCTCACGGCCTCGAGCGCACCCTCCATCGTGAAGGGCAGCTCGGTCGCGAGGCCGTGCCCGGGCAGGTCGACGTGGTGGCAGACGACCCGCCCGAGGAGGGCCTCCTCGAGGGGGATCCAGGAGGCGGAGTTGAGCCGGCTGCCGTGGACGAGCAGCAGCCGGATCGGCGCTCCCGCCCGGGTCATGACGTCAGGACCCGAGCAGCCTCGGCGCGAGCCACGCCTCGACCTGGTCGATCGAGACCCGCTCCTGCGCCATGGTGTCGCGCTCGCGGATCGTCACCGCGTTGTCCTCGAGGGTGTCGAAGTCGACGGTGATGCAGTAGGGCGTGCCGATCTCGTCCTGGCGGCGGTAGCGCTTGCCGATGGCCTGCGAGTCGTCGAAGTCGACGTTCCAGCTCCTGCGCAGCTGCGCCGCCAGGTCGCGCGCCTTGGGCGACAGGTCGGCATTGCGCGACAGCGGCAGCACGGCCGCCTTGACCGGCGCGAGCCGGTGGTCGAGACGCAGGACGGTGCGCTTGTCGACGCCGCCCTTGGAGTTGGGGGCCTCGTCCTCGGCGTAGGCGTCGACGAGGAAGGTCATGATCGAGCGGGACAGACCGGCCGCCGGCTCGATGACGTAGGGGGTGTAGCGCTCGTTGTTGGCCTGGTCGAAGAAGCTCAGGTCGGTGCCCGAGTGCTGGCTGTGGCTCGTCAGGTCGAAGTCGGTGCGGTTGGCGATGCCCTCGAGCTCGCCCCACTCGCTGCCCGCGAAGTTGAAGCGGTACTCGATGTCGACGGTGCGCTTGGAGTAGTGGCTCAGCTTGTCCTGCGGGTGCTCGAAGTGGCGCAGGTTGTCGGGGTTGATGCCCAGGTCCGTGTACCAGCGGGTGCGCTCGTCGATCCAGTACTGGTGCCACTCCTCGTCCTCACCCGGCTTGACGAAGAACTCCATCTCCATCTGCTCGAACTCGCGGGTGCGGAAGATGAAGTTGCCCGGCGTGATCTCGTTGCGGAAGGACTTGCCGGTCTGCGCGATGCCGAAGGGTGGCTTCTTGCGCGAGGTCTGCAGGACGTTGTTGAAGTTGATGAAGATGCCCTGAGCGGTCTCGGGCCGCAGGTAGTGCAGCCCGGACTCGTCCTCGATGACCCCAAGGTAGGTCTTGAGCATCATGTTGAACTCGCGGGCCTCGGTCCACTGGCCGCGCGTGCCGCAGTCGGGGCAGACGATCTCGCTCATCGGGATCGAGTCGGGGTCGATCTCCTCACCCTTCTTCGCCGCCTTGTCGGCCACGGCCTCCTGCAGGTGGTCCTGGCGGTGGCGCTTGTGGCAGTTGAGGCACTCGGTGAGCGGGTCGGTGAAGGTGCCGACGTGCCCCGAGGCGACCCAGGTCTCCCGCGGCAGGATGATCGAGGAGTCGAGGCCGACGACGTCGTCGCGGCCGGTGACCATCGAGCGCCACCACTGACGCTTGATGTTCTCCTTCAGCTCGACACCGAGCGGCCCGTAGTCCCACGCGGAGCGGGTACCGCCGTAGATCTCACCGCACGGGAAGACGAAGCCCCTGCGCTTGCAGAGGTTGACGACGGTGTCCACGGTGGAGGTCTGCTTGGCCATGTGGGAGAGGTTATCCGGCGCCGTGCCGAGCAGCCGCATCGGCCCGCTTACCCTATGGGGGTGTCCAGCAGCTCCTCCCGCCGCCCCGAGCCCGTCGCGACCAATGCCTTCGAGCGCGCGAGCCTGCCGCTGACCCGTGTCATCGCGGGCCTGCCGCCGGCCGTGCCGATCGTCGTCGTCTTCGCCCTCGTGCTCGTCGGCGCCTTCCTCGGTCCCTGGGGAGCAATCCCGCTCGGCATCGTCGTGCTCTTCCTCGCGTGGATGCTCGCGCTGAGCTGGCCGCGACTGACGTCGAGCGAGCGCCTCATGCGCGTCGCGGTGATTCTCCTGGTCGTGGGCGTGACGGCCGTGCGGCTCTTCCCCCGGTAGCTCGCCCACGGTTTGACAACGGTTCTCATTTCATCTGAGAATCGTTCTCATGCCGATGCGCCACCGCCTTCCCCTCACCGTCTCTGCCCTCGTCCTCGCCCTCACCGGGTGCGGTTCCGCCGACGGCGGCGAAGGGGGTTCCGCCGACGGTGACGCCTCGCTCACGATTGCCACCTCCTTCTACCCGCTGCAGCACGCGGCCGAGCAGATCGGCGGCGACCACGTCGCCGTCACCAACCTCACCAAGCCCGGCGCCGAGCCCCACGACCTCGAGCTGACGCCCAAGCAGGTCCTCGAGGCCACCCGCGCCGATGCCCTCGTCTACCTGAAGGACTTCCAGCCGTCGGTCGACGACGCGGCCAAGGAGGCCGGCGACAGCGCGATGGACGTCTCCCCCTTCGCCCGCCTGGACATCGAGACCGACGAGCACGAGGGGCACGACCACGAAAAAGGAGAGGAGGGCCACGCCGGACATGATCACGGCGGCACCGACCCGCACTTCTGGCTCGACCCGACGCGCTACGCCGACGTCGTCGAGGCCCTCGGCGAGCGCTTCGCCGAGGCCGACCCCGACCACGCCGCCGACTACCGCGCCAACGCCAAGGAGTTCGCCGGCGAGCTCACAGCTCTGGACGAGGACCTCACGGCCGGGCTCGACGACTGCACGAGCACCGACCTGGTGACCGGGCACTCCGCCTTCGCGTACTTCGCCGACCGCTACGGCTTCCACCAGGAGTCGGTGAGCGGGCTGGCCCCCGGCGCCGAGCCGAGCCCGACGGCCCTCGCCGACCTCGTCGAGCACATCGAGGATGAGAAGATCACGACCGTGTACGCCGAGACGCTCGTCCCCCAGGACACCGCCGACACCATCGCCCGCGAGACGGGCGCCGAGGTCGCCGTGCTCGACCCGATCGAGGGGCTCACCGACGCGTCCGCCGGCGACGACTACGTCTCGGTCATGCGCAGCAACCTCGAGACCGTGCGTGAGGGGCAGGACTGCTCATGACCGGAGCACCCCCCGTCATCGAGCTCGAGGGCGCCGCCTTCGGCTACGAGGACCGCACGATCGTCAGCGACCTCGACCTCACCGTCCGCCGCGGTGAGGTCGTCGCCGTGCTCGGCCCCAACGGCTCCGGCAAGTCGACCCTGGTCAAGGGGCTGCTCGGCCTGTCCGAGCTGCACGCCGGCAGTGCGCGGGTCCTCGGTCACGAGGTCGGCTCCCCCGGCGCGCGCGCCGGGATCGGCTACGTGCCCCAGCGGCACACCCTCGCCTCGGCCGTGCGGGCCACCGCCGCCGAGATCGTCACCATGGGCCGCACCGTGCGTACCCCGTGGTGGGCGCCGTGGCGCATCCGCGACGCCGCCGGGCGCGACCTCGTCCACGAGTCGCTGTCGGTCGTCGGCCTCGCCGACCTGGCCACACACGACGTCGCCACCCTCTCGGGCGGCCAGCAACGCCGGGTCCTCATCGCCCGCGCCCTGGCCAGCCGGGCCGACGTCTTCCTCATGGACGAGCCGACCGCCGGGGTCGACCGCGGGCACCAGGCGGTGCTCGTTGCCGTCATGCGCCGCCTCGTCGAGCGGGGCGCGACCCTGATCATCGTCACCCACGAGCTCGACGCCCTCGCCGAGATCGTCAC
The DNA here is from genome assembly GCF_038004165.1 of Janibacter sp. FSL W8-0316. Taxonomy (NCBI): domain Bacteria; kingdom Bacillati; phylum Actinomycetota; class Actinomycetes; order Micrococcales; family Intrasporangiaceae; genus Janibacter; species Janibacter sp. FSL W8-0316. The sequence goes on from NZ_JBBOQX010000001.1 coordinate 950,218, forward strand.
CCGCACGATCGTCGTGCGGGGCGGCGGCATCCGGCAGGACTGCGCCCCGGGCGAGCTGGCCGCCGGCGAGGAGGCCCACACCCACCACTCCGGCGAGGCGGCACCACCCCCTTCGACCGTGCCGACCACGATCATCACGTCCACGGGAGGGCACCGCTGATGGACCTGCTGGCCCTGGACTTCATGCGCAACTCGCTCATCGCCGCCCTGCTCGTGGGGGCGTCGGCGCCGCTCGTGGGTGTCTTCCTCGTGCAGCGGGGCATGTCGCTCGTCGGCGACGGCATGGGGCACGTCGCCCTCGCCGGCGTCGGCATCGGGGTGCTCACGAGCACCTCCCCCGTGCTCACCGCCCTCCTCGTCGTCGTCCTCGCGGCGGTCGCCATCGAGCTGCTGCGCCACCTCGGCCGCACCGGTGGTGACCTCGCGCTCGCCGTGATGTTCTACGGCGGCCTCGCCGCCGGTGTGGTCATCATCGCCAAGGCCCCCGCCGGGTCGGCCAACAACCTGCAGGGCTACCTCTTCGGAGCCCTGACGACCGTCTCGCCCAGCGACCTCGTCCAGTTCGCCGTGCTCGCGGCGGTCGTGGTCGTCACGGTGATCGTCCTGCGCGAGCGGCTCTTCGCCGTCGCCCAGGACGACGAGTACGCCCGCGCCTCGGGCCTGCCCGTGCTCGCCACCAACATCCTGCTCGCCGTGCTCACCGGCGTCACCGTCGTCATCTCGATGCGGGTCATCGGGCTGCTGCTCATCAGCGCCCTGATGATCCTGCCCAATGCCACCGGCCAGTACCTCGGACGTTCCTTCCGCGGGAGCCTGGTCTGGGCGGTGCTCGTCGGCACGCTGACGAGCGTCGGCGGCGTCGTCACGAGCTTCTACGCCGACACCCCCTCGGGCGCGACGATCGTCCTGCTGGCCATCGCCGTCTTCGTCGTCGCCGCTGCGGGCATGACGCTCGTGCGGGCCCTCGGCCACCGACGGCACCGCACCGCCGAGGCGCACGAGCACGTGCACTGGGAGGACTGCGGTCACGAGGTCGTCCTGCACGGCGACCACGTCGACTACCTGCACGACGGGCACCGGCACGCCCGCCACGGCGACCACTGGGACGAGCACACCCCCGACCGCGCAGACCCCACCCTCGAAGGGAGCCCCCGATGACCGACACCCGCACCCGCCGCCCCACCCGCCAGCGCACGGCGATCGAGGCCGACGTCGACCGGTCCGACGAGTTCCGCTCGGCGCAGGAGGTCCACGCGAGCCTCGTCGCCGGCGGCGACAAGATCGGTCTGGCGACCGTCTACCGGACCCTGCAGGCGATGGTCGACGAAGAGGCGCTGGACTCCCTTCGCACCGACGACGGGGAGATCGTCTACCGCCGCTGCAGCACCGGGCACCACCACCACCTCGTCTGCCGCGACTGCGGCCGCACCGTCGAGGTCGAGGGCCCGGCGGTCGAGCGGTGGGCCGACAAGGTGAGCGCCGAGCACGGCTTCACCGACGTGTCGCACACCCTCGAGCTCTTCGGCCGCTGCGGGGACTGCGGCTAGGCGATCCGGCTACGGCGCGCCGGGCAGGGCGAGCCCGCGGACCGACCGGGTGATGCGCCCGTCCTCCTGCTTCGCGAGGAACATCATCGAGCCGTACTCCAGCGGCAGCCAGCCCTCGCCGTCCTCGGTGAGGGGCTCGGAGGCGAAGACGGCCGCGGTGGCGTCCTCCTCGGTGCACTCCTCGAAGCCGTAGGTTCCCTCAGCCTGCTCGAAGTTGCGTCCCAGCAGCAGGTACATCGGCTCGAGGAGCATCCCGAGGTCGAAGTCGTCGCTGCCTGCGGGAGCCTTGCGCAGCTCGCGCCAGTCTCCCGGCGGGTCCACCTCGCCGTGGTGCCCGAGACCCCAGTTGATCCCGATGATGCGTCCCGGCGAGACCAGGGCCATCTTGAGCTTGGTCAGGCCCGGGAGCTGCAGGGTCTCCATGGCATCGGCCACGAGTCGGACCAGTCGCTCGACGGCACGCTGGACGTCCTCGTCGCTCTCACCCTCGAGCAAGGACAGCAGGAGCACGGCGAGGAACTCGGTGTCGGTCGTGCCGCGCATCTGCTGGAGGAACTCGTCCATGCAGTGCTGCAGCAGCTCGCGCTGCAGGATCTGCCAGCCCGGCAGGTAGCCGTTCTGCGCGACGAGCCACGGCGCGCCCTCGAAGAAGAAGGGGTGGCAGTTCTCGTCGGCCAGGACGACCTGGGAGTCGTAGGCCGCCGCCCGCACGTGCGCGAGGAGGGTGTTGGCCTCGAGGCTGGGGATGATACTTGCGGCGTTGTCGTCGTAGAAGGCCGCCATCGGCCGGCGGTAGATGAGTGGCTCGTCGGGCTTGAGCAGGTGGTCACCCCACGCGCCGAAGCCCCACCCCGCGAGCTGCAGCTCGGGGTGACGCTCCGGGTCGAGCGCCTGGTTGATCAGGCTGTTGTCCGGCGTGAGCAGCAGGCTCTCCAGCGGGGTCTCCGGCCCGATGTAGGCAAGGACTCGACACATGTGCGACCTCTCCGTGACGGCTCACCGTGCGTCGGTGCACGGTCTCGCCAGCGTAGGTGACGCTCAGACGATCCCCGGGGTGGGGGCGTCCACCGCTCCGCCGTACCGGCGCTCGCGCCGGGCATACGTCTCGATGGCCTCCCACAGGTGGCGGCGGTCGTAGTCGGGCCACAGGGTGTCCTGGAAGACCATCTCGGCGTAGGCCGACTGCCACAGCAGGAAGTTGCTCGTGCGCTGCTCCCCCGAGCTGCGCAGGAAGAGGTCGACGTCGGGCATCGTCGGCTCGGTGAGGTAGCGCGCGATGGTGCGCTCGTCGATGCCCGAGCCCTTGAGCCGGCCGGCCTTGACGTCGTCGGCGATGCGCCGCACCCCGTCGACGATCTCGGCGCGGCCGCCGTAGTTGACGCAGAAGTACAGCGTCATCGCGTCGTTGTCGCGGGTCATCTCCTGGGCGATCTCGAGCTCCTTGACGACCGAGCTCCACAGCCGCGGCCGGCGCCCGACCCAGCGCATGCGCACGCCCCACGCGTGCAGCTGGTCGCGCCGGCGCCGGATGACGTCGCGGTTGAAGCCCATGAGGAAGCGCACCTCCTCGGGCGAGCGGCGCCAGTTTTCCGTCGAGAAGGCATAGGTCGACAGGTGCTGCACCCCGATCTCGAGGGAGCCGGCGACGACGTCGAGCAGCGCGCCCTCGCCGGCCTCGTGCCCCTTGGTCCGCGGCAGGCCGCGCTGGTTGGCCCAGCGGCCGTTGCCGTCCATGACGATTGCGACGTGCCCGGGGACCAGGTCGGCGGGCACCGGCGGCGGCGTCGCTCCGCTCGGGTGGGCGAAGGGGGTCTCGTAGCGGCTCATCCGGTCCTCTGCGATGGGGTGGGGTGGCTGGTCGTGCGGTCGACGTGACGAAGGGAGAGCACCCCGCGCTCGAGGTGCCACTGGAGGTAGGCGGCGGTCAGGCCGGACCCCTCACGTCGATGGCGTGGGTCGGAGGCGTCGGCGACGACCCAGTCACCGACGATCAGCGCAGCGAGGAGCTCGAGGGTCTCGGTCGCGGGGGCCGACGAGCCCGGGACCCGACAGCTGCGGCACAGGACCCCGCCGTGGGCGACGTGGAAGGCGCGGTGCGGCCCCGGCTCGCCGCACTGGGCGCAGTCGTGGAAGCTCGGCGCCCACCCCGCGACGGCCAGCGCCCGCAGGAGGTAGGCGTCGAGGACGAGCTCGGCGGCGTGGTCGCCCTGGGCCAGGGTCCGCAAGGCTCCGGCGAGCAGGAGGTACTGCTGCACCGAGGGCTCGTGCTCCTCGCTGAGGCGGTCAGCCGTCTCGAGGATCGCCGTGCCTGCGGTCCAGCGCGAGTAGTCGCGCGCGATCTGGTCGCCCCACGGGTCGAGCGACTCGGCCTGCGTCACGGTGTCGAGGTTGCGGCCCTCGTAGCACTGGAGGTCGACGTGCATGCCCGGCTCGAGGCGGGCGCCGAACTTGGACTTGGTGCGGCGCACCCCCTTGGCCACCGTGCGGATCTTGCCCCGGCCCCGTGTGAGCACGGTGATGATCCGGTCGGCCTCACCCAGCTTGTGGGTGCGCAGCACGACTCCGGAGTCGCGGTAGAGGGGCATGGCTCCATTGTCTCCCTTCGCCCTGACAGCGCGCCGACCCCACGCCGCACCCGCACGACCTGTCGAACAGTTGTTCGACCCACTGCTATGGTCTAAACATGCAGGAGCTCCAGTCCTCGCTCTTCGACACCGCCGACTCCCCCACGCTCGGTGATCTCGAGCGGCGCCATCGGCGCTACCTCGACGGCACGGCGTGGGTCGACCTGCTGCCAGGGTGGGCGTGCGGCAGCGACGAGGTCCTCGACGCCCTGCTCCACGACGTCCCGTGGCGGGCCGAGCGCCGTCGGATGTACGACTCGGTCGTCGACGTCCCTCGTCTGACCTGCTTCTACGCCGCAGGCGAGAGCCTCCCCCACCCGCTGCTCACCGACATGCGTGAGCAGCTCTCGGCGCACTACGCGACCGAGCTGGGTGAACCCTTCGTCACCGCGGGGCTGTGCCTCTACCGCGACGGGCGGGACTCCGTGGCCTGGCACGGCGACCGCATCGGCCGCAGCCGCGAGCAGGACACGATGATCGCCATCGTCTCCCTCGGCTCGGCGAGGCACCTCTGCCTGCGCCCGCGCGATGGCGGTGTCTCGCAACGGGTCTCGCTCGGCCACGGTGACCTCGTCGTCATGGGTGGCGCCTGCCAGCGGACCTGGGACCACGCCGTGCCCAAGACGAGCGCCCGGGTCGGGCCCAGGGTGTCCATCCAGTTCCGCGTGGCCGGGGTGCGCTGACGGCACCTCAGCCCTGGACGGCGTCCCGCTCGGCGCGGTTGACCGCGGAGAGGATCGCGCGCAGCGAGGCCTTGACGATCGAGTCGTGCAAGCCGACACCCCACAGGACACGGTCACCGACGGCGCACTCGACGTAGGCGGCGGCGCGGGCATCGCCACCGGCCGACAGGGCGTGCTCGGCGTAGTCGAGGACCCGCACGTCGACACCCAGCGGAGCCAGCGCGTCGAGGAAGGCCGCGATCGGGCCGTTGCCACTGCCGGAGATTTCGACCTCCTGGCCGGCGTCGAGGATGTGCCCCTCGATGCGGTCCAGGCCGGAGTCCTCACCGGTCAGCGTGGAGCGCACCGGCTGGAAGCGACCCCAGCCGTCCTTGTCCTCGCTGTGCAGATACTCGTCGTTGAAGACCTGCCACAGGGCCAGGCCGCTCATCTCGCCACCGTCGCTGTCGGTCTTGTGCTGGACAACCGCGGAGAACTCCATCTGCAGGCGACGCGGCAGGTCGAGGCCGTGCTCGGACTTCAGCAGGTAGGCGACGCCGCCCTTGCCGGACTGGGAGTTGACTCGGACGACGGCCTCGTAGGAGCGGCCGATGTCGTGCGGGTCGATGGGCAGGTAGGGCACGCCCCAGTCGATGCCGTTGACATCGGTGCCGGCCTCCTTGGCCCGCACCTCCATGTCCGCGAAGCCCTTCTTGATCGCGTCCTGGTGCGAGCCCGAGAAGGCGGTGTACACGAGGTCGCCGCCCCACGGGTGGCGCGGGTGGACCGGAAGCTGGGTGCAGTGCTCGACGGTGCGACGGATCTCGTCCATCTGGGAGAAGTCGACCTGGGGGTCGATGCCCTGGCTGAAGAGGTTCATCCCCAGCGTCACCAGGTCGACATTGCCGGTGCGCTCGCCGTTGCCGAAGAGGCAGCCCTCGATGCGGTCGGCACCGGCGAGGTAGCCCAGCTCGGCGGCGGCGACACCCTCGCCGCGGTCGTTGTGGGGGTGCAGGGACAGCACGACCGACTCGCGACGCTCGAGGTTGCGGCTCATCCACTCGATCGAGTCGGCGTAGACGTTGGGCGTGGCCATCTCCACCGTCGCCGGCAGGTTGATGATCATCTTGTGGTCCGGCGTCGGGTCGATGATGTCGATGACCTCGTTGCAGATGCGCGCCGCGAAGTCGAGCTCGGTGCCCGTGTAGGACTCCGGCGAGTACTGGTAGTAGACGTCGGTGTCGGGGATGGTCTCCTCGAGCTTCTTGCACAGCCGGGCGCCCTGGAGGGCGATGTCGACGATGCCGTCCTGGTCGGAGTTGAAGACCACCCGGCGCTGCAGGACCGACGTCGAGTTGTAGAAGTGGACGATCGCGGTCTTGCTGCCGGCGATGGCGTCGAAGGTCTTTTCGATGAGGTGGTCCCGGCACTGCGTGAGCACCTGGATGGTCACGTCGTCGGGGATGTGGCCGCCGTCGATAAGCTGGCGGCAGAAGTTGTAGTCGGTCTGGCTCGCGCTGGGGAAGCCGACCTCGATCTCCTTGTAGCCCATCCTCACGAGCAGCTGGAACATCTGCAGCTTGCGCTCGGCGTCCATCGGGTCGATGAGGGCCTGGTTGCCGTCGCGCAGGTCGACCGCGCACCAGCGCGGCGCCCGGGTCATGACCTGGTCGGGCCAGGTCCGGTCGGGCAGCTCGACGGCGATCTGGTCCTGGAAGGGGACGTACTTGCGCACCGGCATCGCGGTGGGCTGCTGGGGGTGGATCATGCTCTGTCCTTCGTCACGTGGGGTGGGGGCTGGCCGGCACCACGAACTCCGCGACGAGGTGGCCGTCTGTCAGGCCTCGCCGCGGCAGAGAAGGAGGAGGTCCGTCCGCATGCCCAGCACCCTACCCCTCACCCCGGAGGGTCATGACGGCGGTCACCATGCGGACGAAACACGATCGTTTCACCCGGAAACAGTCCTGCATTCCGAGTGAAACCACTCCGAAACGGGCCGACCGTGTACTTGCCGCATGGCCCCGAACCCGACACCGAACCCCGACCGCGTCTCCACTCGTGTCGACATCGCGATCCTCGGCGTCCGTAGCGACGCACCGGTCCGCCGTACGGGTGGTGCGGGCCCGAGCGATGACGGACATTTTGCCATTGATGGCCTCGGAGCCGCACTCCGGCTCGACAGCAGCAGCCCCTACGTCGTCGATCCGGCCGGCCGTCTGACGCTTGACGGCGCGGACCTGGGCCTCGACATCTCCCCCGTCGCCCGCCCCAGCTTCTACGACCTGTCGACGGCGGACGGCGTCGCCTACGACAAGATCGCCAAGCTCCACGGAACCAACGTGCTCGCCACGACCGTCGTGCAGACGTGCGTGCGGTATGCGGAGAGCGAGCGCTGTCGCTTCTGCGCGATCGAGGCCTCCCTCGACGCCGGCTCGACGATCGCCGTCAAGACCCCGGCGATGCTCGCCGAGGTCGCCGAGGCGGCGGTCCGCCTCGACGGCGTGACGAGCATGGTGATGACCACCGGGACGTCGAACGGGTGGGACCGCGGCGCCAAGCACCTCGCCCGATGCGTCCGGGCGGTCAAGGACGCGGTGCCCTCGCTGGAGATCCAGGTCCAGTGCGAGCCACCCGCGGACCTGCAGGCGATCACCGACCTCTACGACGCCGGCGCCCGATCCATCGGCATCCACGTCGAGTCGATGGACGACGCCGTACGGTCCCGCTGGATGCCGGGCAAGTCACGCGTGACCATGGCCGAGTACCGCACTGCCTGGCGGGAGGCGGTGCGGGTCTTCGGCCGGAACCAGGTCTCGACCTACCTGCTCGTCGGGCTCGGGGAGGACCCGGACGAGCTCGTCGACGGAGCACGGGAGCTCGTCGACATGGGCGTCTACCCCTTCGTCGTCCCCTTCCGCCCGCTCGCTGGGACCCTCGCGACCGACGTCGACCACGTCCCGGCCCCCGACCGACAGGTCGTCAACGACGTCACGGCCCGCGTGGCGACACTGCTGCGGGACGCCGGGATGCGCGGCGCCGACCAGCGAGCCGGGTGCGCCGCCTGCGGCGCCTGCAGCGCCCTGCAGACGGCAGGTGCCTGATGCGGCTCGAGATCCCCTCGCTCATGGGGCCGACGGTGGCCCACGACACGCGAGCCTGGACCATCGACCGTGCCGACCCGCGCGAGACGGCGGACTACCGGGCCCTGCGCCGCGAGGTCTTCGTCGCCGAGCAACGCGTCCTCGACGTCGACGACGACGATCTCGACGACGACCCGCGCACGATCGTCCTCGTCGCCCGCGGCGCGGACGGCCGAGTGCTCGGCGGCGTCAGGCTGGCCCCCGCCACCCCGGGGCGCGACATCGGCTGGTGGACGGGCAGCCGGCTCGTGGTCCGTCGGGACGCTCGCCAGTCGGGTGGCATCGGACCCGCGCTCGTCCGCGAGGCCTGCGCCACCGCGTTGCGGATGGGCGTGCTGCGCTTCGAGGCGACCGTCCAGGAGCCCAACGAGGTCCTCTTCCGCAGACTCGGGTGGACGGCCTGGGGGGCGACGCGCATCCAAGGCACGCCGCACGTGCGGATGCGCTGGCCCATCACCCGGATCCGCGACCTCGTGGCGGCCACCAAGAGCGAGCTGGGCTCTCTCGTCGGCGACCTGCGGCAGGACAGCCCGTTCGCCCTCGGCGGGGCCGAGTTCCTCGGCGACGACGGAGCCCCTGTCCCCGGCACCGACGTCGTCGCCGCCTGCGACGCGATCCTCCCGGCCCTCGTCGACCGGGACCCCGAGTGGGCTGGCTGGTGCGCCGTGCTCGTCAACGTCAACGACCTCGCCGCGATGGGCGCCTCGCCGGTCGGCCTCCTCGACGCGATCGGCGCCCCCTCCCCCGAGATCGCCCGGCGGGTCGTCGGTGGCATCCGCAGCGCCGCCCAGGCGTGGGGTGCGCCCGTCCTGGGCGGCCACACCCAGATCGGTGTGCCCTCCGCGCTCACCGTCACCGCTCTCGGCCGGACGGACGCCCCGGTCCCAGGTGGTGGCGCGCGCCGTGGGGACGACATCTCGCTCACCGTCGACCTGCACGGTCGCTGGCGTCCCGGATTCGAGGGCCGTCAGTGGGACAGCACCTCCACGCGCACCGGCGCCGACCTGCGCGCACTGGGGTCGCTCGTCGCGGGTGCTCGTCCCGCAGCGGCCAAGGACGTCAGCATGGCCGGCATCGTCGGCACGGCCGCGATGCTCGCCGAGGCGTCGGCCATCGGGGCAACCCTCGAACCGGACTCGATCCCCGCACCGGACGGCGTCCCCTTCGGCGACTGGCTCACCTGCTTCCCCGGCTTCGCCATGCTCACCGCCGACCGCCCCGGGCAGGGACGGATGACCTCCCCGATCGCGCGGACCGCGCGCATCGGCACCGCCACCGCCGAGCCCGGCGTGCGCCTCCTCTGGCCGGACGGCGTCGAGACCGACGCCGTCGGCCCCACAGCCACCGGGCTCATGGCCGGTTGACCACCCATCGCACACCCACGAAAGGCACCACCGTGACGAACGACATCGACGCCCAGATCGCCGACAACATCGCCAAGTCGCTCGGCGAGATCCCCCACCCCGCCCTGCCCAAGGGCAGCAACGTGTACGGCTCGACGAAGATCTTCCCCGACTATCAGGCCGAGGACGGGGAGAGCTACTTCACCCTCATCCACGGGATCCCGCACGAGTCGTCGGTGAGCTTCGTCGCCGTCCTCCAGGCCACCCGCGCCCTGCGCAAGGGCTTCGAGTCCGCGATCTACCTCTACGGACCGGGCACCCTGGCGGCCACCGCGAACCGCGGGTTCCCGACCTCGGGTGACTCGGGCTTCCCGGGTGAGCTCAACATGAACGACTCGCTCGAGACCTTTATCAAGGAGGGCGGCACGGTCTACTGCTGTCGCTTCGGGCTCGCGCTCCACGGCATCCGCGAGGAGGACCTCATCGAGGGCGTCATCCCCGCGCACCCCCTGGACGTGCAGGACGCCCTCATCCACTACGCCCGCAAGGGCGCCATCATCAACTCCACCTACAACCTCTGAGGGCCTGCGATGACCATCAAAGTCGCGTCCGTGTCCGCGAACTTCACCCGGGACCTGGAGCAGAACTACGCCCTCATCGCCCAGCTGCTCGACGACGCCCGCGCCGAGGGGGTCTCCTTCGTCGCCTTCCCCGAGGCCGCGATCGGAGGCTACCTCTCGTCGCTCGGCAACCACGGGGACACCCTGCAGACGACCAGCAGGTCCCTGCCGCCGGCGATCCGGCTGGACGGACCGGAGATCCGACGCGTGCAGGAGCTCGCGGGTGACATCGTGCTGACGATCGGCTTCTGCGAGCTCGCCGACGACGGGAGCACCCGCTACAACGCCGCGGTGTGTCTCGACGGCAGCACGATCTACGGCTCCTACCGCAAGGTGCACCAGCCGCTCGGCGAGAACATGTCGTACTCCGCGGGTGACAGCTACCGCGCGTTCGACACCCCGGTCGGCCGCGTCGGCATGCAGATCTGCTACGACAAGGCCTTCCCCGAGGCCGCCCGCATGCTCGCCCTCGACGGTGCCGAGATCGTCGTGAGCATGTCCGCGTGGCCCGCCGCCCGGACCGCGACGGCGGACAACCTGCAGGAGGACCGCTGGACCTACCGGTTCAACCAGTTCGACATCGCGCGTGCCCTGGACAACCAGGTCTTCTGGATGGCGGCGAACCAGTCCGGCACCTTCGGCTCGCTGCGCTACGTCGGCAACGCCAAGGTCGTCGACCCGGGTGGCAACATCCTCGCCACCACCCTGCTCGGGACCGGGCTGGCGATCGCGGAGATCGACGTCGACGCGACCTTCCGGACCATGCGTGCCGGGATGTTCCACCTGCGCGACCGGTGCCCGCACGTGTACGGCCCGGTGGCCGAGGTCTCGGCGCCGCACGTCGACCGGTGGCGGGAGCTCGCCCATGCCTGAGATGACCTTCTCCGTGCGCTGGCCGGACGGCGCCGAGACCTCGCACTACTCCCCCAGCCTGGTGATGCACGACCACCTCGAGGCGGGTGCCCGGTACCCGCTTGCGGACTTCGTCGCCCGGACGGGCGCGGCCTTGGGCGAGGCCAGCGAGCGCGTGCGCGCGAAGTACGGCATGGCCTGCACCTCGGCCATGCAGTCGCAGCAGACGATCGCGGCCACGGCCGCCCACTACCCGGCCGACATCCACCCCACGGCCGAGGTCGAGGTACTCACCATGGAACCGCAGCTCGAGAGGACCGGATCATGATCCCGACCCCAGTCGTCGCAGGTGACCACTTCGACGCCGTCATCGTGGGAGGCGGGCAGGCCGGCCTCTCGCTCAGCCACCACCTCGTCGAGAGGGACATCCGGCACCTCGTCATCGAGCGTGACGAGGTCGCCCACGAGTGGCGCGACGGCCGGTGGGACGCCTTCACGCTCGTCACGCCGAACTGGCACTGCCGGCTCCCGGGATACGCGTACGACGGCCCGGACCCCGACGGGTTCATGACGCGCGACGAGGTCCACGCCTGGGTGCGGGCGTATGCCGACACCTTCGACGCTCCCGTCGCGCAGGGCGTCGAGGTCGTCCGGGTCGAGCAGCGGCCGGAGGGCGGCTTCACCGTCGTCACCTCGGCCGGGGTGATCACCGCCGACACCGTCACCTCCGCCACCGGTGGGTACCACGAGCCCGTGGTGCCCGACTGGGCGAAGGACGTCCCCGCGTCGGTCACGCATGTGCACTCGCACGAGTACCGCAACGCGCGCCAGCTGCCGGAGGGGCCGGTGCTCGTCGTCGGCACCGGGCAGTCGGGCACCCAGATCGCCGAGGACCTGCACATCGAGGGCCGCAACGTGCACCTCGCCGTGGGCCGGGCACCCCGTGTCGCCCGGTTCTACCGGGGCAGGGACTGCATGACCTGGCTCGCCGAGATGGGCCTGTACGACGTGCCGGTCACGACGCGCGGCCTCACCAAGCGGGAGTCCACCAACCACTACGTCACGGGGCGCGACGGCGGCCGCGACATCGATCTGCGGCAGTTCGCCGTCGGCGGCATGACGCTGCACGGCCGGGCGCTCGCAGTCGTCGACGGGGCAGTCCACTTCGACGACTCCCTGGCGAGCAACCTCGACCACGCCGACTCGGTCGCCGAGTCCATCAAGGACGACATCGACCGGTACATCGAGCGGGAAGGGATCGACGCCCCCGTGGAGGCACGCCACGCCCCTGTGTGGCAACCACGGCCCGGGGGCAGCAGCCTCGACCTCCGCGACATCGGCAGCATCCTCTGGGCCGTCGGCTTCCGGGCGGACTGGGGCTGGCTCGGCGAGCTCGGCGTCCTCGACGAGGACGGCCACCCGAGGCACGAGCGCGGTGCCACGTCCGTGCCCGGCTTCCACTTCCTCGGGCTGCCGTGGCTCCACACCTGGGGCTCCGGGCGGTTCCACGCGATCGCCCGCGACGCGGAGCACGTGGCATCGCTCGTCGCCGAGAGCGCGGCCGCCCGCGCGGCCTGACGCGTCCCTAGTCTGGGCCGATGAGCACCGTGACGATGGCGGCCGTGGCCGCACACTTCGGACGCGACGTCGAGCGCACCCTCACCAAGCTGTCCGGCATCGTCCAGCAGGCCCGCGAGCGCGGCGTCGATCTGCTCGTCCTCCCGGATGCCACGATCGGCGGTTACCTCGGCGATCTGAGGCATCCGGGAGGCACGGGGGCCGACCTGCCTCCGGCCATCGCGCTCGACGGGCCCGAGGTCGCCGCCGTTGTGTCGCTGGCGGGCGGGATGACGGTCTGCTTCGGCCTCACGGAGCGCGCCGTCGTCGACGGCGAGGAGGTGCGCTTCAACACCGCGGCCTGCGTGAGCGGCGACGGCCTGCTCGGCGTGCACCGCAAGGTGCACCTACCGCTCGGCGAGGCCGAGGCCTATCGCCCCGGCGACAGGTTCCGGGCCTTCGACACCCCGGTCGGACGGATCGGCATGCTCATCGACTTCGACAAGACCTTCCCCGAGGCCGCCCGCACGCTGGCCCTCGACGGCGCCGAGGTGGTGACCTGCCTCAGCGCGTGGCCCGCCAGCGTCACAGACCGGTCGGACCGGATCCGCAACGACCGCCAGGCCCACCTCTTCGACCTCTACGACTGCGCCCGGGCCGCCGAGAACCAGGTGTACCTCGTGTCGTCGAACCAGACCGGGGTGCTCGGGGGCCTGCGCTTCCTCGGTCAGGCCAAGGTCGTCGACCCCGCCGGCGAGATCGTCGCCAAGACCTGGGCGAAGGGGGGACTGGCCGTCGCCGGGGCCGATGTCAGCACTGCCGTGGCGCGGGCCCGCCGCTCCCTCGACCACATCCACCAGCGGGTGGAGCACGCCTACCGACTCACCACCACCAGCGCCTGACCGTCACCGGCGGCGCACGATCGGACCACCCATGCGTATCGCCCAGCTCACCTACTCCACCAAGCCCCGTGGCGGGGTCGTCCACACGCTCGCCCTGTCAGAGGCACTCGCGGCCCGCGGGCACGACGTCGAGATCTGGACCCTGGGACGGGGCGGTGACCGCGCCTTCTTTCGGGACCTCGACCCGCGCGTGCAGGTGCGGGTCGTCCCCTTCGTCTCCCGCGAGGACGAGAGCGTCGGTGACCGCATCGAGAGGTCCATCGCGGCTCTGGCCGCGGCCTTCGACACCGGCGCGGACGTCGTGCACGCGCAGGACTGCATCTCGGCCAATGCCGTGCTCGACGCCGGCGTCGCGCCCATCCGCACCATCCACCACCTCGACGCCTTCACGACACCTCGTCTGGTCTCCTGCCACGAGCGCGCCATCCACGCCCCGGCCGCGCGCATCTGCGTCTCGCGGGCGGTTGCCGACGAGGTCGAGGCCGCCTACGGCTACCGCGCGGCGGTGATTCCCAACGGGGTCGACGCGGGCCGGTTCGCCCGCGCTGCCGGCCCCGAGGGTGCGCCCGCCCGCGACGCCTGGACCGCCCAGCTGGGCGGCTACGTCCTGGCGCTCGGTGGTATCGAGCCACGCAAGGGCACGATCGACCTGATCGAGGCCTTCGCCCGGCTCGACCGCCGCGATCTGCAGCTCGTCATCGGTGGTGGGGAGACGCTCTTCGACTACCGCGACTACCGCGCACGATGTGACGCCCGCGCCCGCGAGCTCGGCGTCAGCCCGCTGGTGCTGGGGCCGGTCGACGACGACCAGCTGCCAGCACTCGTCGCCGGCGCACGGGTCCTCGGCTTCCCCTCGACGAAGGAGGGGTTCGGGCTCGCGGCGATGGAAGCACTCGCCGCCGGGGTCCCTGTCGTCGCCCGTGACCTGCCGGTGCTGCGGGAGGTCTTCGGGGACACCGTGCGCTACGGCAGCGACGTCGACGGTCTGGCGGCGGCGCTCGACGCTGCGCTGTCCGACCCCTCTGGCCATGCCGAGCCCGGGCGGGAGCTGGCGGCCGGCTACACCTGGGCCGCGGCGGCCTCCGCGCACGAGGACTTCTACGTCCGCCACCTCGACGCGACGACGGCCCGAGCGGTCCTCCCTTCGCGCTGAGCAAGAGAAACCCCGGCTTCACAGGAGTACCAAACCCTTGCGAAGCCGGGGTTCATCGGGTGACCCGAGAATCGGGTGACGGGTGGGACGAGGCGCCGTCAGCCCTTGCGCGCGACGATCGCCTCGGCGATCTGCACGGCGTTGAGCGCGGCGCCCTTGCGCAGGTTGTCGCCGACGACGAAGAGCGTCAGGCCCTTGCCGTCCGCGACCGACTGGTCAGCGCGGATGCGACCGACGAAGACCTCGTCCTTGCCGGTGGCCTCGAGGGGGTTGGGCACGGCCGTCACGACGACGCCGTCGGCCGCCTGAAGGATCTCGGTGGCCCGCTCGGGGCTGATCTCGCGCTCGAACTCGGCGTGGATCGCCAGCGAGTGGCCGCTGAAGACGGGCACGCGCACGCAGGTGCCGGAGACGCGCAGGTCGGGGATGTGCAGGATCTTGCGCGACTCGTTGCGCAGCTTCTGCTCCTCGTCGGTCTCGAGGGTGCCGTCGTCCTGGACGGACCCGGCGATCGCGACGACGTTGAAGCCGACGGGCACCTCGTAGACCTGCGGGGCCGGCAGCGTCAGGGCGCCACCGTCGCGGGCGAGGTCCTTGGGGTCACCAGAGGCGTAGCCGCCCCGCAGCTGGCTGTCGAGCTCGGTCAGGCCGGCACCGCCCGAGCCGGAGACGGCCTGATAGGTGGCGACGCGAAGGGCGACCAGGCCCGCCTCGTCGTGCAGCGGCTTGAGCACCGGCATTGCGGCCATGGTCGTGCAGTTGGGGTTGGCGATGATGCCCTTGGGCAGGTCGTCGAGGTCGCCCGAGTTGACCTCGGAGACGACGAGCGGGACCTCGGGGTCCTTGCGCCAGGCGCTCGAGTTGTCGACCACGGTGGCGCCGGCGGCCGCAACCTTGGGCGCCCACTCCTTGCTCGTGGACCCGCCGTTGGAAAACAGCGCGATGTCGAGACCGGAGAAGTCGGCGGTCGCGGTGTCCTCGACGGTCACCTCCTCGCCCTTCCACGGCAGGGTCGACCCGGCGGACCGGGCAGAGGCGAAGTAGCGGATCGAGGTGACGGGGAAGTTCCGCTCCTCGAGCAGCGTGCGCATGACCTGTCCCACCTGGCCGGTGGCTCCAAAGACTCCGATGTGCATGGGCCAAGGATAGGCGTCGGGGCCTGAACACCCACATCGTGTTCAGGCCCCGGACGCGGTGGAGCAGGTCAGGCGGTCGGCGTGTCGTCCTTCCGCGTGTCCGTGTCGCTCCCCTCGGTGGTCGGCGCCGGGTCACCGTTGGCGACGACGGGCACGACCTTGTCGCGGTCGATGCCCTCCCCCGGCTCGGCGTGGTCGATCGACAGGACGAAGTCGTCGCCGTGCTCCTTGACCCCCGCGACGACGGCCTGCTTGAGGGCCTCGCGAGCGTAGGCGCGGCGGACCGCCATCGGGTCGGTCTGCAGGTCCTTGACCAGTGCGACCGCCATGCCGATCATGATCAGCACGAAGGGCAGGGCCGCGATGATCGTGATCTGCTGCAGACCGGTCAGCGAGTCCTCGCCGCCGATCGTGAGCATGATCGCCGCGGCAGCACCCGTGGCGACACCCCAGAAGACGACCGTGAACTTGTTGGGCTCGAGCGTGCCGCGCTCGCTCAGCGAGCCCATGACGATCGAGGCCGCGTCGGCACCCGAGACGAAGAAGATCGCCACGAGGACCATGACGAGGATCGAGGTGACCCCAGCCCAGGGCATCGAGTCGAGGAGCGCGAAGAGTGTGCTCTCCTCGCCGTCGCCGAACTTGTCGAGCGTCGCGCCCATCTCCTGCGCCTTGATGGCGGCGCCACCGAAGATCGCGAACCAGATGAGGCTCACCGTGCTCGGGACGAGCAGGACGCCGGTGACGAACTCACGGATGGTGCGGCCGCGGGAGATGCGGGCGATGAACATGCCGACGAAGGGGGTCCAGCTGACCCACCAGGCCCAGTAGAAGATCGTCCATCCGGACAGCCACGACTTGATGCCGTGCTCGCCCTGCGCGTTGGTGCGCGCGGAGTACTCCATGAGGTGGTGGAGGTAGGTGCCGAGCGAGGTCGGGACGAGGTTGAGGATGAAGATCGTCGGGCCGAGGACGAAGACGAAGAGCGCCAGGACGAAGGCCAGCACCATGTTGGTGTTGGACAGCCACTGGATGCCCTTCTCGACACCGGACACGGCGGAGAAGATGAAGCAGATGGTCAGCACGACGATGATCAGCACGAGCACCGTGTTGGTCACGTCGTCGGCCCAGCCGACGATCTTGGCGCCCGAGGCGATCTGCAGCGCGCCCAGGCCCAGCGAGGTTGCCGAGCCGAAGAGCGTGGCGAAGATGGCGAAGATGTCGATGACCTTGCCCACGGGGCCGTTGACCTGGCGCTTGCCGATGAGCGGCTCGAAGACCGCGCTGATCGTCAGGCCGCGGCCCTTGCGGAAGACGCCGTAACCGATGGCCAGACCGGCCACCGTGTAGATCGCCCACGGGTGCAGGGTCCAGTGGAAGAGCGTGGTCGCCATCGCGGTGCGGGTCGCGCTGTCGTTGCCCGCCTCACCGGTGCCGGGCGGCGGGGTGATGTAGTGGGCCAGCGGCTCGGCCGCGCCCCAGAACATCAGGCCGATGCCCATGCCGGCGGAGAACATCATCGCGATCCACGAGATGGTGCGGAACTCCGGCTCCTCGCCGTCGGCGCCGAGCGGGATGTTGCCGTACTTGCTCGCCGCGAGCCAGATGACGAAGAAGACGAAGCCGGTCGACGCGAGGGCGAAGAGCCAGCCGGTGTTGGTCACGACCCAGTCCAGGCCGGTGGCCGAGGCATCGGACAGCGACGAGGTGCTGATGACGCCCCAGAGCACGAAGGCCAGGGACAGCACGGCGGTGATGCCGAAGACGATCCAGTCGATCCCGAGCTTGTCCTGCTTGCGGATGATCCGCGGTTCGAGAGCCGGGTGGTCCACCCGGCGGGTGTCACGCGGCGGGGCGTTCTTGCCAGAGGCTGGTGGTTGCGCGGTGTCTGTCACGTTCTGTATGGCCCGGTGGACGAGGCCTCCGGGGCCACTCCTCCCGAACTCGAGTTGGTGGCGGTCTCTGGGCAGCATGCTGCCAACCACTCACTTTGACCCACGGGCGCACGGCCGCCCAAATGGTCGTGACCGACTCGTGACCTGGGGTCGGGTGATCCGACCCGGTCAGAAGCCCAGACGCTGCAGCTGCTTGGGGTCGCGCTGCCAGTCCTTGGCCACCTTGACGTGCAGGTCGAGGAAGACCTTGTGGTCGAGCAGCCTTTCGATGCCCGCCCGCGCCGTGGTGCCCACCTCGCGCAGCCGTGACCCACCTCGCCCGATGATGATCGCCTTCTGGCTGTCACGCTCGACGTAGACGTTGACCCGCACGTCGAGCATCGGGTCGTCGGCCGGGCGCCCCTCGCGCGGGACGATCTCCTCGACGACGACGGCCAGGCTGTGCGGCAGCTCGTCGCGGACCCCCTCGAGGGCAGCCTCGCGGACGAGCTCGGCGATCATCCGCTCGTCGTCCTCGTCGCTCAGCTGGTCCTCGGGGTAGAGCGGCGCCGGCGACGGCGGCAGGTGCTCGGCCAGGACGCGCAGCACGTCGTCGACCTGGTCGCCGCGCACCGCGGAGCAGGGCACGATCGCGGCCCAGTCGCCCAGCTGGTCGATGGCGATGAGGTGCTCGGCCAGCCGGTCGCGGTCAACGGCGTCGCTCTTGGTCGCGATCGCGACGACGGGCACGCGCTTGGCCCGCTGCAGCTCCGCGAGGTCCTTGGCGATGAAGGTGTCGCCCGGACCGATCTTCTGGTCGGCCGGCAGGCAGAAGCCGATGACATCGACCTCGAGGAGAGTCTCGCGGACGAGGTCGTTGAGCCGCTCCCCCAGCAGGGTGCGGGGCTTGTGGAGGCCGGGGGTGTCGACGAGCACGACCTGCTGGTGGTCGCGTGTGACGATGCCGCGGATCGTGTGCCGCGTCGTCTGCGGCTTGCTCGAGGTGATGGCGACCTTGTCGCCGACGAGGGCATTGGTCAGGGTCGACTTGCCGGCATTGGGCCGGCCGACGAGGCAGGCGAACCCGGCGCGCCACTCGGTCTGCGTCTCGTCCATCGTCATGCCCCGATCTCCTCGTGCTCGCTCTGCCGGCTGTCGACGGGCTCGACCCGCTCGACGATGACCGTCGCGATGCGGTGCTGTCGTCCGGACATCTTCTCAGCCGTGAGGGAGAGGCCGGCGACCTCGCAGTGGGCCCCGACGATGGGGACGCGCCCGGAGATCTTGCCGATGAGGCCACCGACGGTGTCGACCTCCTCCTCGTCGATCGTCACGCCGAAGTGCTCGGCGAGGTCGTCGACGTGCAACCCTGCGGGCACCCGCGTGCGTCCGTCGTCGAGCTCCTCGATGCCCGGCCCCTCGCGGTCGTACTCGTCGGTGATCTCGCCGACGATCTCTTCGAGGATGTCCTCGATCGTCACCAGGCCGGCCGTGCCGCCGTACTCGTCGACGACGATCGCCGCGTGGATCTGGTCGCGCTGCATGTCGCGCAGCAGCTGGTCGACGGGCTTGCTCTCGGGGACGAAGGGGGCCGGCCGCATGAAGTCCGCGACGGGCAGGTCGCGTCCCTCCTCGTCGGCGAGCAGGCGCCGCACGACGTCCTTGAGGTAGAGCAGGCCGACGATGTCATCACTGGACTCCCCCACGACCGGCACCCGCGAGAAGCCGGACCGGATGAAGAGGTTGAGCGCCTTGCGCGCCGGCTTGTCCGACTCGATGGTGATCATGTCGGTGCGGGGCACCATGACCTCGCGCGCCAGGGTGTCGCCCAGCTCGAAGACGGAGTGGAGCATGTCGCGCTCCTCGTCCTCGATGATCGACGACTCCCCCGCGAGGTCGAGCAGGTCACGCAGCTCGGCCTCGGAGCGGAAGGGCCCGTCGCGGTAGCCGCGCCCCGGCGTGACGGCATTGCCGAAGGTGACGAGCAGCCGCGCCACCGGCCCCAGGACGCGCCGGACCCCGACGACGAAGGGGGCGGACGCCAGGGCGATCGCGGTGCTGTGCTGCCGCCCGAGGGTCCGCGGGGAGACCCCGACGAGCACGAAGGTCACGACGACCATGATGGCGGTGGAGATGAGCAGGGCCACCCAGGTGCGCTCGGCCTGCTCCACGACGACGAGTGTGATGAGCACCGCCGCGGTCGCCTCGGCGATCGCCCGGAGGAAGGCCAGCACGGAGATCGGACCGGCGCTGTCGGCGAGGATCGTCCGCAGCGCGCTGGCCCCGCGGCGACCCTCGGCCTCGGCCTCGTCGGCGGCCACCCGGGAGGCGGATCCGATCGCCGCGTCGACGAGGGTGAGGACGAAGGCGGCGACGATCGAGACGACCGCGCCGATGATCAGCGTCGTCACGCGCCGCTCTCCCGGCGCCGCCCGGCGAGGAAGGTGAGCAGGAGCTGGCGCTGCAGCTCGAACATCTCACGCTCCTCCTCGGGCTCGGCGTGGTCGTAGCCGAGCAGGTGGAGGATGCCGTGCGTGGTGAGCAGCAGCATCTCCTCGATCGGGGCGTGCCCGGCCGTCGCGGCCTGGCGTTCGGCGACCGAGGGGCACAGCACGATGTCTCCGAGGACGCCCTCGAGCGGGGCCTCGCCCTCGCGCCCCGGTCGCAGCTCGTCCATGGGGAAGCTCATGACGTCGGTCGGGCCGGCGAGGTCCATCCACTGCTCGTGCAGCACCGTCATCGTCGCCTCGTCGACGAAGCGGATGCACAGCTCGGCCTGCGGGTGCACGCGCATCTGCGCCAGCACGTAGCGGCTGATCTCGACGAACTCGGCCTCGTCGACGACGTGGTCGGTCTCGTTGAGCACGTCGATGCTCATCGGCGGGCCCCCTTCGTCGCGTCGTAGCGGTCGTAGGCGCTGACGATCTCCCCGACGAGCCGGTGCCGGACGACGTCGGCGGCGTCGAGGTGGGCGAAGTGCACACCGTCGACGTCGGTGAGGATCCGCTGGACCACCTTGAGGCCGGACTCGATACCGCCGGGCAGGTCGACCTGGCTCGTGTCGCCGGTGACGACCATCTTGGAGCCGAAGCCGAGTCGGGTGAGGAACATCTTCATCTGCTCGGGCGAGGTGTTCTGCGCCTCGTCGAGGATGATGAAGGAGTCGTTGAGCGTGCGTCCGCGCATGAAGGCCAGGGGCGCGACCTCGATGGTGCCGGCGGCCATGAGCCGCGGGATCGACTCGGGGTCGATCATGTCGTGCAGCGCGTCGTAGAGCGGTCGCAGGTAGGGGTCGATCTTGTCGTTGAGCGTCCCGGGCAGGAAGCCGAGCTTTTCCCCCGCCTCGACGGCCGGGCGGGTGAGGATGATCCGGTTGACCTGCTTGGCCTGCAGGGCGGCGACCGCCTTGGCCATCGCGAGGTAGGTCTTGCCGGTGCCGGCGGGCCCGATGCCGAAGACGACGGTGTTGTCGCCGATGGCGTCCACGTAGTGCTTCTGCCCGAGCGTCTTGGGGCGGATCGTGCGGCCGCGGTTGGAGACGATGTTGGTCGTCAGCACGTCGGCGGGGCGCTCGCGGGTCTGGCCGCGCAGCATGGTGATCGAGCGCTCGACGGCGTCCTTGTTGAGCGGCTGCCCGGCCTCGAGGATCTCGAGCAGCTCGTCGAGCAGCCGGTCGAGGACCTCGAGGTCGCCGGCCGGCCCGTGGAGGCGGAACTCATTGCCCCGGACGAGGATCTCGGTGCGCGGGAAGGCCCGCTCCATGGTCCGCAGCAGCTCGTCGGTCGGGCCGAGCAGGCTGACCATCGGGATGTTGTCGGGCAGGACGATCGTCTGCTGGACCCGGGGCGCCGGGCCGGACGCGGCCGCCCGCGGGTCGTCGGAGATCGCGTCGAGGGCGCGCAGGTCGGGGTGGTCTGATGGAGGCATCGTGCTCCCGATTCTACGGGCGCGAGCCGCTGTGGACGACCGGGTTGTGCTCAGCCTCGCGGCAGGCCCAGGACCGGATCGGTGAGCATCCGCTCGCGCTGCAGCTCAGGGGCTCGGCGCAGGTCCGTCGCGGTGACTTTTCGGGCGAGGACGAAGGGGGTCAGCCCCGCCGCCGGGTAGCCGTCGGCGACCATGGCCGTCTCGACCGCCCGGAGGAAGGTCTCCGGGTCGGTGGTGCCCAGCTGCCACCAGCCGAAGGGCGTCTCGCTCGGCGCGGGTTGGTAGCGGTAGCCCTGCGAGAAGGCCTCGAGGCCCGGGAAGGAGCCGAGGGGTCGATCGGTCCACCCGTTGACCACGACCCCGGGCGGGAGCACGGCCTGCTGGCGGTGCAGGGCGAGGGGCATGCGGGTCATCGACCGCACCGTCTTGGAGATGAAGATCCGACCTGGGTCGATGGTCGCCCACGGGATCGCCTCACGGCGGCCCCACGCCCCACGCACGACGAGCCCGTGCTGGTGGACGTCCTGACGGGTGGCCCGGGCGAGGGCCCACACGAGCACCATGATCGCGAAGAAGATCCCCCCGACCGTGCACGCGACCCCGAGCAGCAGGCCGACGCTCGGCCCCTCCGGGGACAGGAGCGCGACGAGGAGGCCGAGGGCCACGACGACGACGGCGCACAGGGCGAGCGAGGAGGCCCAGGCCCGCGCGGTAAGGCCGCCGTGGAACTTCGCACACCTGGGGCCCATGTGCTCGGGCGTCGCGCCGGAGAACCACGCGAGGGCCTCGTGGTCCTGCGGTGTCCCGCCGGACCACTGGTAGAAGGCTCGGGTCACTGGGCCGCGACCCACGACCGCCAGGTGTCGACGACGACGTCACCCGGCGCGCCGCGGAAGGCCATCCGGTCCTCGATGCGGCGGCCGAGGAAGACCTTGCCCTCGCTCGAGACGTGGATGTTGAGCACGTCGGGGTGGGGCTGGCCCGGGACAATCGCCATGAGCGACGTCGAGTGGGTGCAGCCCTCGAGGAAGGAGTTGGCCGGCGTCTTCTCCTCGAGCTGCTCGGGGGTCAGGTCGGCGCTGACCTCGGCCGGCGGGGCGTCGGCCCCGACGCCGACGACGGTGAGGAAGAGCTCCTCCTCGCTCTCGAGGCGCACGAGGTGGAAGCTGTGCATGCCGACCGGCGTCACGACCTCGCGCAACCACAGCCCGCCCTCGAGCGGGCGCAGGATGTACCACCAGGGCCCGTCGTCACGCGCGGTCTGCGCGGACAGGCGCGGCTCGGTCGAGCGCAGCCGCAGCGTCGCGAGCACGGGCTCGGCGAGCTGGTAGGCCTCCTGCCCGGACTCGTCGGCGAGCTGGCGGAACTGGCCCCGGGCGGTGAGCGCCCGCAGGGTCGACAGCTGGGCCAGCTCCTTGGCCTCGACGACGAGGGCGGTGTACCAGACACCCATCGGCCCGGCGGCGTCCTCGGACCCGAGGTAGGCCACGAGCTCCTCGTCGGTCAGCGTCCCGATCTCGAGCGGGAGCTCGCTGGAGCCGGCCGTGGCGAGCAGGTCCTCGGCGACGCGACGCGCCTCGTCACTGCCGACGAGGTCGAGCAGAGGCGCCTCGGCGGGGGTGCTGGTGTCGGTCACGAGAAGAGTCCTCCAAGTTTCTTGGCGCCGGATGACAGGACACTACCGGCGTCCTCGGCGAAGTCGGCCACGGCACCGCCGGCGTCCGCGAGCCGGTCGCCGGTCCAGTTCCAGGCGGCCTTCGCGCCGTCGGCGATCTCGTCACCCCACTGCGCGGCGACGAAGGAGCCGATGGCCAGGGCGCCACCCACGGCCCAGCCGACCGGCCCGGACGCGATGAGCAGCGGCGCGGCCACCGAGGCGATGCCCAGCCCGCCGGAGATCGCCTGGGACCAGTCCCCCTTCATGATCCCCGCGGCCAGGTCGTAACCACCGACGAAGGCGCCCAGTGGGCCGAGGAGCTTGCCGAACCCCTTGAGGCCCTTGAGGACCGAGCCGTTGAAGAGGGGCGCCAGGCGCGAGCTGCCGAAGAGCGCGGCCGCGCCCTTGCCGAAGAGCGGGTGGGTCAGCTGCGCTTGCATGAAGAGCCCCAGCCGGGCGCCGGGCGACAGCAGCGGCTTGGTGAGCGCAGGGACCTGGGAGAGCAGGGCCCCCAGACCACGGCCGCCGTTGAGCGCCTTGACGATGTCGTTGACCCCGCCGAGGGCGCCGAGCCGCCCGACGACCGTCGACAGATGGTCGATGATGTTGGGCGAGGTCGTGCTCGTGCCCGAGAGAGTCGGGGCGCCCGAGCCACCCAGCCCGGCGCGACCCCCGCCGAGAATGCTGCCGCTGGCCTGCGAGCTCTGGTGCTGGTCGGTCGCCTGCTGCTGCAGGCCCTTGCCCATGGCCTGGATCGTCTGGCTGGCCGCGGCGAGGGACTTCTCCGCGCCGCCCCACGACCCGCTGAACTTCTCGATGTCCGGACCCTCCCACGCCCCGGAGAGGACGGAGAGCTGACCGCGCCCCTGGGCCCCGATGTTGGTCAGCGCCTCACCGTTGCGCTGCAGATCGCCCGCGATCTGACGGACGCGCTCGACGTCCATGCCCTCCTGCACGCTCATGCGCGGCCCTCCTGCTCGATGGTCATGACCGGCTCCCGATGCTAGAGACCATCACGGCCCCACGACATGGGGAGCACTCCCCTACCGCCAGCGACCTCGGGCGCTGAGCACCGCGATGGCCGCAGGCCCGGCCGTCGAGGCCCGCAGCACCTGGGTGCCGAGGCGGACCGGGACACCCCCGACAGCCACGAAGCGCTCCAGCTCCTGCGGCGAGATCCCGCCCTCCGGTCCGACGACGAGGAGGACCTCCCCTTCGTCGGGCAGGTCGACGGTGGCCAGCGGCGTCGTGGCGTCCTCGTGCAGGACGAAGGGGGTCGCCCCGGCGAACCGCTCGGCGAGCCCCTGGCTCGTCACCAGCTCGTCCAGCCGCGGCCACCGACCGCGCCGGGACTGCTTGGCGGCGCGCTCGATCACGTTGGCCCACTTGCGCAGGCCCTTGTCGACCTTGGGGCCCTTCCACCGCACGATCGAGCGGTCGGCCTGCCACGGGACGATCCCGTCGACGCCGAGCTCGGTGGCCGCCTCGACGGCGTCCTCGTCGCGCCCGTCCTTGGACAGGGCCTGCACGAGCGTCAGGCGAAGGGAGGGCTCGGACTCGTCGAGCCGCTCGACCACCCGCAGCCGCACGAGGTCGCGGTCGACCTCGACGGCCTCGGCGAGCACGCGGGCTCCGTGCCGGTCGGCCACGAGCACCTCCTCCCCCACCTCGAGCCGCACGACGGTGGCGGCGTGGTGGGCCTCGGGCCCGGTGAGGTCGACGACTCCGTCCGCGGCGAGACCGTCCAGGTCACCGGGGTCGACCTGGAAGAGCGGCGCGGTCATGCGGCCACCGTCCTCGTCGTCACCACAGGTCGCGCCACGCCCGCCATCGCTCCACCACCGTGTCCGCGGAGCCTCCCGAGTAGACCAGGTCGTCGCCGTCGGGCACGCCGATCGTCATGGCGTTGTGCTGGTCGACGCACACGACGTAGCTCTCGGGGACGTCTTCACCCGGGTGCACCATCGCCAGCTGGGTGACGTGCCGCTGTTCAGCAAGAAAGCCTCGCAGCTGGCGCGACGGAAGGCCGTCGGCCGACTGGCGGAAGGAAGCCTGAGACGGCTGCGGCTTGTCGCCAAGCGCGCAGAAGACACGAAAGAACGTCTCCTCCATCTCGTCGAGAGGGACCAGATCATGGCTGTGGAAACCGTGCTCCGAGACGACCTCGCGCAGCCAGACGTCGTCGTACCGGCGCAGCTGGTACCACGAGGGGCCCTGGCGCGTCATGCCCTGCGCACTGAGCACCACCGGCTCCCGGCGCAGGCGGAGCAGGGCCATCAGCCGCAGGCTCATGCGCGCCTGCAGCCCGTCATCACCCGACTCGACGTAGAGCTCCTCGCGGGTAGTCAGCGAACGCAACGCCGTGGCCCGGGCAGTGCGACGCTCCCGGTCGCCGAGCGACGCGTACCAAGTTCCGTGTGGCCTGACCTCGGCGCCGACCGGCGCGCAGGCCACGAGCTCCTCGTCGGAGAGCGCTCCGAGAGCCAGACCTCGGTCGGCCTGTCGGTACTCGTCGATCACGACGGTCACTGCGTCCACGGACTGCGGCGAGTCGACGATCGACGTGAGATCGGGCAGGTCGTCGACGGGGGTGTCGAGGCTCAGGTCGGCCCACGTGGTCATGGCTTCACCCCATCACGTCGCTCAGGCACCTGCCAACATCCCCATCTGGGACCGCCGATCGCTGGCCTTGTAGGGCGGTGGGATGGGGCCGTTGCGCTCGGGCATCTCGTACCCGTGTCGCATGCCGCCCCCGCCGAAGCCGACCTCCGCCGCCCAGGCAGGGTCCCCCTCGACGACGTCGATGAACCACGGGCCGTACTCGCGGACGACCCCGATCCCTAGGGAGATCACCGCCAGGATGGCTGCAGCACCGCCGAGGACGATGCCGGCGGGTGCCCCCAAGATCGTGCCCCCGGCGAATACCGCGGCGATGGCGAGGCCACCGGAGAGCCACCCGGTGAGGCCCTCGAAGAACTGGAGGACGCCGTCCACGGAAGGCCCCTCCGTGAAGAGGCGCCACACGGCCTGGACCATGTCGACCTGACCGAAGATCATGGAGAGGTAACCACCGGCAACGCCGGCGATCTTGGCGAGCTTGCCCAGGATCTTGAACCTGCCGTCGAGCTTCTCGAGCTTGTCGACGACGTAGCCGACGACCTCGTCGACCACCATCTGGGCCAGGCCGAAGAACGGACTGGTGTAAATCTCCCAGACGTCCTTCAGCGTGTCGGTGATCGCCTCCCACGCAGCAGGGGCAGCCCCGAGTGGGTGCGCGAAGGGATCGGTCGGCCCCGGCCGACCATCGAGCTCGGGGGTACGCCCTCCGTGCCATGGCGCCCGGCCGGGCCCGCCGCCGTCTCCAGCCGCGGCTCCGCGACCAGGGCCACCCTCCGAGGCCCCGTCCTGCTCGTCGGCCTGACGGGTCAGCTCGTTGGCGACCTCGTCGAGGTCCCGGCTCGAGCGGTTCAGTGCCGGGCGAGCCGCCTGCCACTCACGGGCGAACTTCTCGGCATCGGGCCCACCCCAGACGTCCTTGAGGACGTCGGCGAGGGCCGAGCCCTGCGTCCCGATGCCGGCCAGCACCGCCCCCTGGTGCTTGAGCTGCGTTGCGACGACCCGCGCTCGCGCGGTGTCCATCCCGTCGGTAACCGTCATGGCCTCTCCCTGTCGTGGTGCCCACAACGTATCCGGGCTCAGCAGGGGCCAGCCATGGGGAGGACTCCCCCGTCGAATCAGCGCTTGAAGGCGTGCCGCAGCCGACCGACGAAGCCGGAGTCGACGTCGTCGAGCTCGCCGTCGGGCTGCTCCTCGTCGCGCACGGCCGCGAGCTCCCGCAGGAGGCGCTCCTGCTCCGCGTCGAGCTTGGTCGGGGTGCGCACGTCGACGTGGATGACGAGGTCACCACGGCCCTCGCGCCGCAGGTGCGTGACGCCGAGGCCGGGCAGGACGATCGTGTCGCCGGGCTGGGTGCCCCGCTTGATGGTGATCTCCTGTTCGCCGTCGAGGGTGGCGAAGCTCATCGTCACCCCGAGCGCGGCCGCGGTCATCGGCACCGCGACGGACGCGTGCAGGTCGTCACCTCGCCGGGTGAAGGTCTCGTGGTCGCGCACCCGCAGCTCGACGTAGAGGTCGCCGGCCGGCCCGCCACCGGGACCGACCTCCCCTTCGCCCTCGAGGTGGATGCGGGTGCCGCTGTCGACGCCGGCGGGGATGCGCACGGTCATCGTGCGGCGGGTGCGCACCCGGCCCTGGCCGGAGCACTCGTGGCAGGGGTTGGGGATGACCTCGCCGAAGCCCTGGCAGGTCGGGCACGGGCGGCTGGTCATGACCTGGCCGAGGAAGGAGCGCTGCACCTGCTGGACCTCGCCGCGGCCGGCACAGGTGTCGCACGTGCGGCGGCCGGTGCCCGGCTGGGCGCCGTCGCCGGAGCAGGTGCCGCAGACGACGGCGGTGTCGATGGTCAGCTCCTCCTGACCGCCGAAGACCGCGGTCGCGAGGTCGAGCTCGAGCCCGACGAGACCGTCCTGCCCGCGCGCCGAGCGCGAGCGGGGGCCGCGGCCGGCGCCGCCGGCTGCCTGCCCGAAGAACTGCTCCATGATGTCGCTGAAGGTGAAGCCGGCCCCGAAGCCGTCGTGGGCACCGCCGTAGGGGTCGCCGCCCATGTCGTACTGGCGACGCTTCGCCTCGTCGGAGAGGACGTCGTAGGCCTGCGAGACCCGCTTGAACTGCTCCTCGGCCTCGGGGCCTGGGTTGACGTCGGGGTGCAGGGTGCGGGCGAGCTTGCGGTAGGCCCGCTTGATCTCCTCGGGCGTCGCCTCGCGGCTGACGCCCAGGTCCTCGTAGTAGTCGTTCACGCGTGACGTCCTCGTGGGTCGTGGGTCGGTCTGGTCGGTGCGGAGCGGACGCCGGTCAGGCGTCCACGATCCGCGAGAGGTAGGTGGCGACGGCACGCACCTGCGCCATCGTCGCCGGGTAGTCCATGCGGGTCGGGCCGAGCACGCCGACGGCACCGACCTGCTCGTCGCCTGCGCCGTAGCCGGAGGTGACGAGCGATGTCCCCTGCAGCCCGGTCACGGGATTTTCGGAGCCGATGCGCACGGACACGCCGGGCGCCTCCTGATCGGCCTCGACGCTGAGCAGCTTGAGCAGCACGACGTGCTGCTCGAGGGCGTCGAGCACCGGCTCGAGGGTCATCGGGAAGTCGCTCGAGCTGCGCGCGAGGTTGGCCGTGCCGGCCAGGGTGACCTTGGTCGCCCGCTCCTCGGCCAGTGCCGCCTCGACGACACCGATGACCCCGGCCGTGAGGGCGTCCTCGGTCTCGACGTCCTCGTCGTGCAGGGTGCGCAGCGACTCCAGCGCCTCGGCGAGGCGGCGGTCGCGGGTGGCGGCGTTGACCCGGCCGCGTGCGCTGGCCAGGGCATCGGCGCCCTGGGGAGCCAGGTAGTCGACCCCCGTGGGCACCACGCGCTGCTCGACGCGGCCGGTGCCCATGATGACGACGACCATGAGCCGGGTCTCGCTCATCGGCACCAGCTCGATGTGCTTGACCGTGCTGCGGGTGAGCGAGGGGTACTGCACGACCGCGACCTGCCGGGTCAGCGTCGACAGCAGACGGACCGTGCGGTCGAGGACGACGTCGAGGTCGTCGGCGCCCTCGAGGTAGTCGGTGATCGCCGCGCGCTCCCCCCGCGACATGGGGCGGATCGCCTGCAGCCGGTCGACGAAGAGCCGGTAGCCGGCATCGGTCGGGATGCGCCCCGCAGAGGTGTGTGGGGCGATGATCAGCCCCTCGTCCTCGAGCGCGGCCATGTCGTTGCGCACGGTCGCGGCCGAGACGTTGAGCTGATGGCGGTCGAGCAGCGCCTTGGAACCGACCGGCTCCGACGTCTGCACGTAGTCCTCGACGATGGCGCTGAGCACGGCCATGCGGCGCTCCTGGCTCATGCTGACCTCCTTCGACACCCACGAACGGGACCGCTGGCACTCGGTCCACCTGAGTGCCAAGTCTACGACCGGGGCGGCCATTCCCCGGAATCCGGCGTGCCGACGCCGCGAGTGACCTCCCTTCGGCCTACCGTCCGTGCCGTGAGCGATCGATACGGCATGGACGTCCTCTCCGGCGACTGGAAGTCGAAGGGCCGGCTGGCCCGACCGACCGCGCGGGCGATGGAGGCCACGCCGGGCACCGTCGTCGAGGACGTCGAGACCGGCTGGGTCGGCGCCGTGGTCGCCGTGGAGAAGGCGGGCGGCGTCCACGTCGTCCACCTCGAGGACCGGCGAGGCAAGGTCAAGGCCTTCCCGCTCGGTCCGGGCTTCCTCGTCGACGGCTCCCCGGTCTCGCTCACCGCGCCGAAGGGGGCCCAGCGCGCGGCCCTCGCAGCCGCCGAGAAGCAGGCCTCCCGCACCGCGAGCGGGTCCGTCGCCGTGCACGACGCCAAGGCCCGGGTCGCCATCGGGTCCCGGATCTTCGTCGAGGGCCGCCACGACGCCGAGCTCGTCGAAAAGGTCTGGGGCCACGACCTGCGGGTCGAGGGCGTCGTCGTCGAGATGCTCGACGGCGTCGACGACCTCGCGGCCGCGATCCGCGACTTCGCCCCCGGCCGCGGTCGGCGGATGGGGGTCCTCGTCGACCACCTCGTGCCGGGCAGCAAGGAGTCGCGCATCGTCGCCGAGGCCAACAGGCTCGCGCCCGAGCACGTGCTCGTCCTCGGGCACCCCTACGTCGACGTGTGGCAGTCGGTGCGCCCGCAGCGACTCGGCATGGAGGCCTGGCCGACGATCCCCCGCTCGATGGAGTGGAAGCGCGGGATCTGCGCCCACCTCGGCTGGCCCCACGACTCCCAGGCCGACATCGCCCGCGCCTGGAAGCAGATCCTGGGCACCGTCCGCAACTATGCCGACCTCGAGCCCGCCCTCCTCGGGCGCGTCGAGGAACTCATCGACTTCGTCACGGCCGAGTAGGGGTCAGTCCTTCGGGCCGCCGGCGACGTAGATGACCTGGCCGGACACGAAGCCGGCCTCCTCGGACAGGAGGAAGGACGCGGTGGCGGCGATGTCCTCGGGCTGGCCGACGCGGCCGACCGGGGTCTCCTTGGCCGCGTGGGCGAGGAAGTCCTCGAAGGGCACACCGATGCGCTCCGCGGTCGCGGCCGTCATGTCGGTCTGGATGAAGCCGGGGGCGATCGCATTGGCCGTCACGCCGAACTTGCCGAGCTCGATCGCCAGGGTCTTGGTGAAGCCCTGCATGCCGGCCTTGGCGGCCGAGTAGTTGGCCTGGCCGCGGTTGCCGAGGGCAGAGGTCGAGCTGAGGTTGACGATGCGGCCGTACGTCGAAGCGGTCATGTGCGCCTGGACGGCCTTGGTCATGAGGAAGGCGCCCCGCAGGTGGACCGCCATGACCGAGTCCCAGTCGTCGACGCTCATCTTGAAGAGCATGTTGTCGCGGATGATGCCGGCGTTGTTGACGAGCAGCGTCGGGGCACCGAGCTCCTCGGCCACGCGGGCGACGCCCGCCTCGACCTGCTCGGCGTCGGAGACGTCGACGCCCACGGCCAGGGCGGTGCCTCCCCCTTCGGTGATCTCGTCGACGACCGCCTGGCAGGCGGACTCGTCGAGGTCGAGCACGGCGACGTGGTGGCCGTCGGTGGCGAGCCGAAGGGCAATGGCCCGGCCGATCCCGCGGGCGGCTCCGGTGACGATGGCGGTACGAGTCGTGGTCATGCGGCCCATCGTGCGCCATCGGGTAAGCGCTCGCACACCTGAGTCCGCGGAGCGGTCATCGAGGCCGGGTCAGCGGCGGTGCACCCTGCTCGGGCGCCACTTCGGCTCGGTCGGCAGCATCCACCCACGCCGTCGAGCGAGGTCGCACACGCCGCCGCCGATGAGCAGTGCGCCCAACGAGGCGAGCGGATCAGTGGTCACCAGCTGGAGCAGGACGAAGGAGGCGCCGCCGGCGAAGGCCGCGGTCGCGTAGAGCTCGGAGCGCTGCAGGATCGCGGGCACGCTGCCGAGCATGACGTCGCGCAGGACTCCTCCCCCGCACGCGGTGAGCACGCCGAGCAGGATCGCCGGGAGCCAGTGGATGTCGAGCAGCAGCGCCTTCTGGGTGCCGACGACGGCCCAGGTGCCGAGCGCCACGGCGTCCACCCACGGGAAGACCTGCCGCCAGCGGCGCCCTTCGAGCGGGACGAAGAAGGCGATGCCCGCCGCGACGAGGGCCACGGTGAGGTAGCGCAGGTCGGTCAGCGCGACGGGCTGGACGTCGAGGAGCACGTCACGGATCGCGCCGCCCCCGAGGGCGGAGATGATCGCCAGCACCGAGAATCCGACCGGGTCGAGCTGGTGGCGGCGGGCGACGGCCCCACCCAGCAGACCGTTGGCGAAGACGCCGAGCAGGTCGACGGCCGCGATGAGGTCAGGGATCTGCGGGACGTCAGGCACCGGCGCTCCCCACGAGGTGGTGGACGACGGTGTCCGCGAGCAGCCGACCCCGGCGGGTGAGGACGACCCGACCGCGCACTGCCTCGCGGCCGTCGACGAGACCGTCGGCGACGAGGCCGGCGACCGCCCGGCGGCCCTGCGGCTCAAGGCGATCGGTCGGCAGCCCCTCGCGCAGCCGCACGCCGAGGAGGACCTCTTCGTCGGCGCGCTGCTCGGCCGTCAGGGCCTCGCGCTCGGCGGCCGGGTCGCCCTCGGCCAGCGCCTTGGCCCAGGTCGCTGGGTGCTTGAGGTTCCACCAGCGCACACCGTCGACGTGGCTGTGGGCGCCCGGCCCGACGCCCCACCAGTCGTGGCTGCGCCAGTAGGCCTCGTTGTGCCGGCAGCGGTCGGCGGCGGTGCGGGCCCAGTTGCTGATCTCGTACCAGTCGTAGCCGGCGGCGGCGAGCAGCTCGTCGGCGAGCTCGTACTTGTCGGCCTCGTCGTCGCCGGTCGGCATCGGCAGCTCGCCGCGGCGCACCCGGGCGGCCATCTTGGTCCCGTCCTCGACGGTCAGGGCATAGGCGGACAGGTGGTCGGGCTCGAGGGCGAGCGCGGTCTCGAGCGAGGTGCGCCACTGCTCCAGGGACTCCCCCGGCGTGCCGTAGATGAGGTCCAGGCTCACCGCGAGACCCGCGGCACGGGCGGCGGCCAGGGCACGGGCGACATTGGCCGGGTCATGGGTGCGGTCGAGCGTCGCGAGGACTTGCGGCACGGCCGACTGCATGCCGATGCTCACCCGGGTGAACCCACCGTCGGCGAGCATGCGCAGCGACTCCTCGGTGACGCTGTCCGGGTTGGCCTCGGTGGTCACCTCGACGTCGTCGGCCAGCCCCCACCGCTCGCGCACCGCGTCGAGGAAGCGCACGAGGTCCTGCGGCGGCAGCAGGGTCGGCGTGCCGCCGCCGACGAAGACCGTCGAGACCGGGCGATCGGTGCCCACGGACCGCAGCGCCAGGTCGAGCTCGCTGATCGCTGCGTCGACGAAGGTGGCGACGCTCGCCCCCTTCGCCCCGCCGGCGGGACCCAGCTCGGTGGCCGTGTAGGTGTTGAAGTCGCAGTACCCGCAGCGGACCGTGCAGAAGGGCACGTGCAGGTAGATGCCGAAGGGGGGACGCACCGGCCCATCCTCCCACCGATAGCGTGGTCGCCATGACCCGGTGGATCGAGCTCGACGGCGTCGTCAACATGCGGGACCTCGGCGGGCTCCCCACCCGCGACGGCCGCACCACCCGCGAGGGTCGGTTGATCCGCAGCGACAACCTCCAGGCCCTGAGCGAAGGGGACGTCCGTCACCTCGTCGAGGAGCTCGGGGTGACCGACGTCGTCGACCTGCGCAGCCACGTGGAGCACGAGGTCACCGGCGCCGGGCCGCTGCGGTCCACGCCGCTCACCCACCACCACCACAGCCTGCTGCGCGAGGACCTCGATGCCGGCGAGACGGTCGCGGAGGCGCTCGCGGTGCGGTGGGGTCGGGAGGACCCCGCCCCGCGGGACGGGACCTTCTGGGCGCGTCACTACACGGGCTACCTCACGAGGCGTCCCGACTCCGTGGCCGCCGCGCTCGCCGCGGTCCGGGACAGCGCCGGGGGCACCGTCGTCCACTGCGCCGCGGGCAAGGACCGCACGGGCACGGTCGTCGGCATGGCCCTGGCCGTCGCCGGGGTGCCCGAGGAGGAGATCATCGCCGACTACGTCCTGACCGCCGAGCGACTCGAGCGGATCATCGGGCGCCTGATCGAGGTGGAGCCCTACCGCAGGTCGCTGCCGACCCACACGCTCGAGGAGCAGCTACCCCGCGCGGAGTCGATGGCCGCGGTGCTCTCGCACCTCGACGCGGAGCACGGCGGGACAGTCGGCTGGCTCGAGGCCGCCGGGTGGACCCAGGAGGAGGTCACGCGGCTGCGCGACCGGCTCGTGGGGTGAGGCTCAGGCCTTCTTCGGCTTGGCGGTGACGTAGACGGGGATGACGCCCTCGACGACGACGACGCCGTCGGTGCGCACCGCCTTGACCCGGATGTCGACGTCGTAGGGAGCCTCGCCCGTCCACTGCTCGGGATCGGTCTCGGCGACGCACAGCAGATCGGTCGTCGACTTGGCCAGGTAACTCACCTGCAGGCCGCGCGGCAGCCAGCGCTGGTCGCCCGGGCAGGTCGCCTCGGCGAGCAGGCCCATGGCGGCTTCGAGGCCGTTGCACACGGCGATCGCGTGGAGGGTGCCGATGTGGTTGTGCACCCGCTTGCGGTTGCGGATCGACAGCTCGGCGTGGTTGGCGCGGACCTCGCGCACCTGGGGGCGCACCGTCGCGAAGTAGGGCGCCTTGACGGCGTAGAGCAGGGAGAAGATCCGCTTACCCGCCGGGAGACTCGTGATGCGCTGGTACAGGTCGAAGGTCTGCTGGGCCATGCCCGACACACTAAGCCAGCGCTTAGTCCCCGGGAAGCGGTGGCCGCGTCGGCTGCGTCACGTCATCCGGCGTAGGTGCCGAAGCTCCAGGAGTTGCCCTCGGGATCGAGGATGCTGAACCCGCGCGAGCCGTAGTCCTCCTCCTTCATCGGCCGGGTGAAGCTCGCCCCCAGCGCCTCGGCGTGCGCGTGCACCGCGTCGGGGTCGTCGGTGACGACGTAGAGGTTCGCGCTGCCGGCCGGCGTCGTGAAGTGCGGGTCGTCCGACCGGGCGCTCGCGATCATCACCCGGCCGCCCTCGGGCCAGAGCATCTCGCTGTGCCGCACGAGGTCCCCCTCCTCGACGAGGACGCCCTCGGTGAAGCCGAGCGTGACGAGCCAGGCGCGCAGGGCGTGCGGGTCGCGGGCGGTCAGGCCGGGCCAGATGCTGTGGTCGGTGGTCGTGTCCATGCCCTCAGTCTCGGGCGTGGGGGCCGCCGGCGTCTTGGACGAATGCGATCTCGTCCTCGCGCAGCCAGCGGGTCGGGGAGGCACCCGCGAGGGCGACCCAGTCGCGGGTCAGGTGCGACTGGTCCGAGTAGCCGCAGACGGCCGCGACGTCCGCGAGCGGCCTCCCCGCCCCGACGAGGCGGTGGCTGCGCTGGAATCGCAGGACCCGCGCGGTCGTCTTGGGCGCGTGGCCGTACTCGGCCCGGAAGCGTGCGGCCAGGTGTCGCGTGGACCAGCCCACCTCGCGGGCCACCTCGTGGACCGGGGCCCGCCCGGCGGTGCGCTGCAGGAGTCGCCAGGCGTGCTCGACCTCGGGCTGCGGCCGTCGGCGCGGCTCGCGCCGGGCGAAGAGGGCGTCGGTCACCAGCGCGAAGCGGCCCTCCCAGCCGTCGGTCTCCGACAGGCGCTCGTGCAGCCGCGCGGCATCCGGGCCGACGAGCGCGGCGAGGTCGACGGCCGTCCCCGCGAGCTCCGCGGCCGGACCGCCGCGCAGCAGCGACGCACCGGCCGGGGTCAGGTCGAGCTGGACACCGTGCTGGCTGCCGTCATGCCGGATGAGGGCGGGGCGGTCGTGCAGCCCGGCGACGACCGCGTCGAAGCGACCCTCCCGGCCGTCCGGCCCGACCAGGTCGAGCGGGGCGTCGAGGGAGAGGACGAGCGTGACCGTCCCGGACGGCATCCCGACGTGCGTCCCCGGGGACGCGCCGGTGATGCGATAGCCGACCATCGCCTCGACGAAGGGGGTGAGGTGCCGGGGCAGCGCGGCCGTGACGGCGTCGGTCATCCACCCACGCTAGTGGGATGGGCTACTTCTTGGCCTTGTCCACCGCGGAGTCGTCGGAGGAGAGCGCGGCGATGAAGGCCTCCTGCGGCACCTCGACGGTGCCGATGTTCTTCATCCGCTTCTTGCCCTCCTTCTGCTTCTCGAGCAGCTTGCGCTTGCGGGAGATGTCTCCGCCGTAGCACTTGGCGAGCACGTCCTTGCGGATGGCACGGATGTTTTCGCGGGCGATGATCCGGGCGCCGATGGCGGCCTGGATCGGCACCTCGAACTGCTGCCGCGGGATGAGCTCCTTGAGCTTGCCGGCCATCATCGTGCCGTAGGCATAGGCCTTGTCCTTGTGGACCACGGCGCTGAAGGCATCGACGGTCTCGCCCTGCAGGAGGATGTCGACCTTGACGAGGTCGGCCGCCTGGTCGCCGGCCTCCTGGTAGTCGAGCGAGGCGTAGCCGCGGGTCTTGGACTTCAGCTGGTCGAAGAAGTCGAAGACGATCTCGGCGAGCGGCAGCGTGTAGCGCATCTCGACGCGGTCCTCGGAGAGGTAGTCCATGCCGCCGAGCTGGCCGCGCTTGGACTGGCACAGCTCCATGATCGCGCCGATGAACTCGCTCGGTGCGAGGATCGTCGCGTTGACGACCGGCTCGCGGACCTCGGCCACCTTGCCGTAGGGAAACTCGCTCGGGTTGGTCACCGTGATGAGCGACCCGTCGTCCATCGTCACCTCGTAGACGACATTGGGCTGGGTCGAGATGAGGTCGAGGTCGAACTCGCGCTCGAGGCGCTCGCGCACGATCTCGAGGTGGAGCAGTCCGAGGAAGCCGCAGCGGAAGCCGAAGCCCAGGGCCGCCGAGGTCTCGGGCTCGTAGACGAGCGCAGCGTCGTTGAGCTTGAGCTTGTCGAGCGCATCGCGCAGCGTCGGGTAGTCACTGCCGTCGATCGGGTAGAGCCCGGAGAAGACCATCGGGTTGGGGTCCTTGTAGCCCCCGATCGCCTCCGTGGCCGGCGCCCCCGCATTGGTCACCGTGTCACCCACCTTGGACTGGCGCACGTCCTTGACGCCGGTGATGAGGTAGCCGACCTCACCGACGCCGAGGCCCTTGCTCGGCAGCATCTCCGGGGAGATCACCCCGATCTCGAGCAGCTCGTGGGTCGCCTTGGTCGACATCATCGCGATCTTCTCGCGCGGGTGGAGGGCACCGTCGACGACGCGGACGTAGGTGACGACACCCCGGTAGTTGTCGTAGACGGAGTCGAAGATCATCGCCCGGGCGGGCGCGTCCGCGTCGCCCTCCGGCGGGGGCAGCTTGGCGACGATCTCGTCGAGCAGCTCCTCGACCCCTTCGCCCGTCTTGCCGCTCACCTTGAGCACCTCCTCGGGCTCGCACCCGATGAGGCCGGCGATCTCCTCCGCGTACTTCTCCGGCTGGGCCGCCGGCAGGTCGATCTTGTTGAGCACCGGGATGATCGTCAGGTCGTTTTCCATCGCCAGGTAGAGGTTGGCGAGGGTCTGGGCCTCGATGCCCTGCGCGGCGTCGACGAGCAGGATCGCGCCCTCGCACGCGGCGAGCGAGCGGGAGACCTCGTAGGTGAAGTCGACGTGGCCCGGGGTGTCGATCATGTTGAGACAGAAGACCTCGCCCTGCTGCGCCCACGGCATGCGCACGGCCTGCGACTTGATGGTGATGCCGCGCTCGCGCTCGATGTCCATCCGGTCGAGGTACTGCGCGCGCATCTGGCGAGCCTCGACGACACCGGTGATCTGCAGCATCCGGTCGGCCAGGGTCGACTTGCCGTGGTCGATGTGGGCGATGATGCAGAAGTTGCGGATCTGCGCGGGCGGCGTCGCGTTCGGCGGGAGGGCCTGACTGGCCTGGGGTGACACGGGTGACGGACCTCGGGATCGACGGGACAGGGCTCGGCCCCCCATCCTCCCACGGACGAGGGGCCGGGCCGGCACACGGCGCGGGTCAGAGACGGGAGACCCCGTCGTAGCCGCCGGGCAGGGACGGCAGGCCGAAGACCGCACCGACGGTCGCCGCCACGTCGACGGTGTGCGCGGTCGCGGTCCGGGTGCCGGGCCGCACGAGCGAGGAGCCTCCTGCGACGACGAAGGGGATGGGCGCCGTGACCGGGTGGCCGTGGTTGCCCGGGATCGGGTTGTCGAAGATCGTCGGGTCGGAGAAGCGCCAGCCCTGCTTGCAGTAGGCGATGAGGTCACCGGCCACCGGGCTCAGCCGCAGCTGGGCCGGCGCGTGGACCGACAGCACCCCCGGCTGGCGCAGCACGACCTCGCGCAGCCGGGCGATGCCGGCGGCCTTCTCCCCCGCCGGGCCGGTCCAGTAGAAGCTGTCGGCGCCCCCGTTCTGCGCGATCTCGACCTTGTCCCGCAGGGTGGTGTCGAACCAGATCGGTGCGCCCATGGAGATGACCCGGTGGGTCATCGACCAGTCCATCGAGTGGTCGGCGAGGACGATGACGACCGACTGCTCCCACACCCCCTTCGCCTTGAGGTGCTCGACGAAGTTGCCGACGAGGCGGTCGGTGTTGGCCAGCGCGGCGTACCGCATCGCCGGCAGGTTGATGGTGCCGCCGAGGTCGGCGTGACCGACGCGGTCTATGTCGCCGAAGTTGGCGAAGACCAGGTGCGGGTCGGCCTCGTCGACCATCTTGACCAGGGCGTCGTAGGTGTAGCCGTCGGGCGCGTGGTCGGTGATCGGCATGAGCGGCTTGGGCTCCCACCGGTAGGTGGCCCGGTCGCCGAAGATCCCGTAGAGGTAGTCCTTCGACAGCACGGTGCCGGTCGTGAGGCCCCGCGCGTTGAGGCGCTCGATGACCGTCGGCACCTTGATGTCGCTCGGTTGGTCCATGTCGCGGACCTCGCCGAGGCCACGGTCGTAGATCTTGTTGGCCGGCACGCCGCTACGGTCGGGCCGCACGCCGGTCATCATCATCACGTGGTTGGGGATGGTCTCCATGATCGGCAGCGACCGGGCATTGGGGTACCAGGTGCCACCGCTGCGCAGGGCGTGGAGGTGGGGGGTGCAGTCGGCGGTGATCTCGTCGGGGCGCAGGCCGTCGGTGACGAGCACGTAGACGCGGCGCGAGCTCTTGCGGGGCGCCGCGGACGCCCAGGGGGCACCGAGCACCCCCGAGATCGCCACGCTCGTGCCGCCGGCCGCGGCGAAGCGCAGCAGGGTCCGGCGGGAGGGCTGGGTCTGGTCGGTCATCGTCTCTCCGGGGGTGTCAGCTGGCGGGGTACCAGACGCGGCGGGTGCGCTGCGTGCCGGGCAGGGTCTCGAAGCCCGCGCTCCACCGAGCGGCGGAGTCCGGGTCGGTGCGGTCGGCCAGGACGTACCAGTCCATCTGCGCCCGCGCCGGGGTGAGGGTGAGCACGCTGTAGCCGTGCCGGTCGAAGTCGAGGTAGCGCACGTGCGGGTTGGCCGTGCGGATCGCGCCCTCGACGCTCAGCGACACCGTGCGCGGCGCGACCTTGAGGATGTCGTCGAGGTTGTTGGACGTCACCGACGTGCCGACCCACTCCACGGCGACGCTCTTGCTGAAGGGGTAGGTGCCGACGTTCTTCGGCAGGTCGCACGCCCACGCGGAGTGGATGTCGCCCGTGAGGAAGACCGTGTTGGTGATCGCGTGGTCGGCGAGGTGGTCGATGAGCTCGCGCCGGTCGGCGGTGTAGCCGTCCCACTGGTCGACGTTGTAGGGGATCCCCTCGGGCGGGAGGATCCCGCCCATGTCGTGCAGCGCCTGCCCGACCTCGACGTCCACGGCGCCGAAGGTCACCGGCGAGATCATCGCGGGGTTGCCGACGAGCTTCCACGTGGCCGACGAGTCGCTCAGCGACTGCTTGAGCCAGGCCATCTGCCCGTCTCCGAGGATCGTGCGGTCGGCGTCGCCAACCGCACCGAGCGCGGCGGGCGACGCCTGCTCGCTGCGGTAGGAGCGCAGGTCGAGCATCCGCAGGTCGGCCAGGGTGCCGAAGGAGAGCTGCCGGTAGACCTGGCTCCCGTCGCCCAGGGCGGAGGTCCCCGACAGGCGGATCGGCATCCACTCGTCGTAGGCCCGGCGGGCGGCAGCCGCGCGGTCGGCCCAGGACCCCTCGCTCTCCGGCTGGTGGTTCTCGGCCCCGTCGATCCACGCGTCGTTGGCGCTCTCGTGGTCGTCCCACGTGGTCACCCAGGGCGCGGCGGCGTGCAGCCGTTGCAGGTCGGGGTCGGTCTTGTAGTGACCGTGCCTCACCCGGTAGTCGGCGAGGGTGACGATCTCGTGGGCCGGCTCGCTGGCGCGCACCGCTCCCTTCGTCGCGCCGTACTCGCCGGTGGGGTACTCGTAGAGGTAGTCCCCCAGGTGCAGCACGACGTCGAGGTCGCCGCGGTCGGCCAGGTGCCGGTAGGCGGCGAAGTAGCCCGCCTCCCAGTTGGAGCAGGACACGACGCCGAGGCGCAGCCGGGAGGGCGTCGCCGAGGCCGCCGGGGCGGTCCGGGTCCAGCCCACCGGCGAGACGTGACCGCGGCTGCGGAAGCGGTAGGCGTAGCGCGTCCCGGGCTTCAGTCCGGTCGCGTCGACCTTGACCGTGTGGTCGCGCTCGGTGCCGGTCGCCATCGAGCCGCGCCGCACCACCTTGGCGAAGCTCGCGTCCGTCGCGACCTCCCAGGCGACGGACACGCGGCTCCCGCGGCCCGATCCGGGCGTTGCGTCGGCGGTCGGGGTCACGCGCGTCCACAGGACGACGGACGTGGGCAGGGGGTCGCCGGAGGCGACTCCGTGGAGGAAGCCGGTGGTCGGTGCGGCGTGCGCCGGCGACGTGGCGAAGGGGGCGAGCGTCGCCGTGGTGACGACGACCCCGGCGGCGGCCCCGCGCACGACATCGCGTCGGGCGGGTCCGGGCAGGGGTGACTGGGGTGTGGCGTCCGAGGGCATGGCGGCAAGGCTTGCGGGCGGAGGTGGACGGCCGGTTACCTCGCGGGTAACTTTCCCGGCGGACAGTTCGTGAGGATGCTCACGGGCGCCGGCACTAGCGTGGGCTGCCATGAGCGACTACCCCGGCGACTTCACCGGCACGCCGACGATGCACTGGGCCCCGACCCCCGACGACCCGACGCCCTCCCCCGGCGAGGTCGTGTGGGCGTGGGTGCCCTACGAGGAGGAC
Source organism: Janibacter sp. FSL W8-0316 (assembly GCF_038004165.1). NCBI lineage: Bacteria > Bacillati > Actinomycetota > Actinomycetes > Micrococcales > Intrasporangiaceae > Janibacter > Janibacter sp. FSL W8-0316. Next base: position 990,526 of record NZ_JBBOQX010000001.1, read on the forward strand.
CACGCCCAGGGCAAGGACCGCCCGGTGCTCCTCGTCGGCCGCGACGGCGGCTGGCTCCTCGGTCTGCAGCTGACCAGTCAGGACCACGACCTCGACGCCGAGCAGGAGGCGGCCGCCGGTCGACGCTGGATCGACATCGGTGCCGGCGCCTGGGACCGCGGCGGTCGCCGCAGCGAGGCCCGGGTCAACCGGGTGCTGCGGATCGACCCCGGCTCGGTCCGACGCGACGGAGCCGTCCTCGACGAGCAGGTCTTCGCGGCGGTGACCGACGCCGTCCGTGCCGTGGCCGCCGGCCGAGACTACGACGACGACCCGGTCTAGCGCCTGGCCCGGAGGTCGTGCGCACGACGAAGGGGGCCGGTCACCTCGCGGTGACCGGCCCCCTTCGTCAGGTTGTCAGCTCAGAGCGAGTTGACGCGCTTGGCCAGGGCCGACTTCTTGTTGGCGGCCTGGTTGGCGTGGATGACACCCTTGCTCACGGCCTTGTCGAGCTTCTTGCTGGCGGTGACGAGAGCGGCCTGGGCAGCCTCGGCGTCGCCGGCGTCGGCGGCCGTGCGGACCTTGCGGATCCACGTGCGCAGCTCGGACTTGTAGGCGCGGTTGCGCTCGGTCCGGGCGGCGTTCGTCTTGACGCGCTTGATCTGGGACTTGATGTTTGCCACGAGGTTTCTTTCTGCTTGGTCGAAGATTGCCGTTAGAGGGCGGCAAGACGTCTCGGGACCGGCGTGGGGACACCGTGGGAGAGACGCCCTGGGTACTGCTGCGGTGCGCGCACGACCATGCGCGCACGCAAGCGACAAATCTATCAGCGGCGCTGGTCGCGGCCAAACTCGCTGGTGATCGACAGGATCGCCTTCTCGACGGCGTAGACGGGGTCGCGACCACCGCCCTTGACCTCGAAGTCGGCGGCCGCGACGGCCTGGATGCTGCGGCCGAGTCCTGGCCCGGTCCACCCCTGCAGCGCGCGGCGCGCCTTGTCGACCTGCCAGGGCGCCATGCCGAGGTCACGGGCGAGGTCGGCGCTGCGGCCGCGGCCCGCTCCCCCGACCTTGGCCAGCTGGCGCAGCTGCTGGGCCAGGACGGCGACGATCGGCACCGGATCGACACCGACGTTGACCGCGTGGCGCAGCAGCCGCAGCGCCTCGCCGGTCTGCCCGGCGACCGCGGCGTCGGCGACCTTGAACCCGGTCGCCTCGACCCGACCCCCGTGGTAGCGCTCGACGACGTCGGCGTCGATCGTGCCGGTCGTGTCGTCGACGAGCTGCTGGCAGGCTGAGGCGAGCTCGCGCACGTCCCTGCCGACCGCCTCGACGAGGGCCTGGACGGCCTCGCTCGTCGCCTTGCGACGGCTGCGGCGGAACTCGTTGGTCACGAAGTCGGCCTTGTCGCGGTCGCTCTTGATCGCCGGGGCCTCGAGCACGAGCGCCTTGGCCTTCTTGAGTGTGTCGAGGACCTTTTTGCCCCTGTTGCCCGAGGCGTGGGTGACGACGAGGGTCACCGACTCCTCGGGGTCGGCGAGGTAGGCGAGCAGGTCGACCTGCAGCGCGTCGGGCGCCTGGTGCAGGTCGCGCACGACGATGAGCTTGTCCTCGCCGAAGAGCGACGGGCTGGCCTGAACGGTGAGCGCGCCCTCCTCGTAACCCTCGGCCCGCAGGGTGACGACCTCGAGCTCGGGCGAGGTCACCCGCACGTCGGCGATGACCTGCTCGACGGCGCGGTCTGCCAGGACGGCCTCGGGTCCCTGGACGAGGACGAAGGGGGGTGTGCTCAAAACAGGGCCACTCGCGGCACCGTCGGGAAGATCTCGTCGAGCTCGGCCTCGTCGTCGGGGGTCGGCACCCACGAGACGGCCGCGGCGTTGGCCGCGATCTGCTCGGGACGGGTCGCGCCGGCGATGACGCTCGTGACGGCCGGGCGCGAGGCGAGCCACGAGAAGGCCACCTCGAGCTCGGTGAGGTCCCGGGCCCGGGCGTAGTCGCCGAAGGCGCGCAGTTGGTCGAGGTCGGCCTCCTCGAGCAGGAACTGGCGCGAGTGGGTCAGCCGGCTGCCCTCGGGCGCGGAGCCCGACGAGTACTTGCCGGTGAGCAGCCCGCTGGCGAGGGGGAAGTAGGGCAGCACACCGAGCCCGAAGTGCTCGGCCGCCGGGGTCACCTCGAGCTCGGCCCGGCGGTCGAGGAGGTTGTAGTGGCTCTGGCTCGAGATGAAGCGCGCTCCCCGGCGGGCGCGCGCGGTGTGCTCGGCGTCGGCGATCTGCCAGCCGGCGAGGTTGGAGTGGCCGATGTAGCGCACCTTGCCCGCGCGCACGAGGTCGTCGAGCGCGTCGAGCGTCTCCTCGACGGGCGTCAGCGGGTCGGGCGTGTGCAACTGGTAGAGGTCGATGCGGTCCGTGCCGAGCCGACGAAGGGAGGCCTCGACGGCGGTCGTGATGTAGCGCCGCGACCCGCGGGCACCGAAGTCGGGGCCGTTGGCCCCGCGCACGTCCATGCCGAACTTCGTCGCGACGACGACCTCGTCGCGGCGGCTGCCCAGGGCCCGACCGAGCACCGTCTCGGAGAGCCCCGGCTCTGCGCCGTAGGCGTCGGCGACGTCGAAGAGGGTGACGCCCGCGTCGAGCGCGGCGTGGACGACGGCGTCGGCGCCCTCCTGGGTTCGGCTGGCGGTGCCCTTGCGGCCGAGGTTGTTGCACCCCAGCCCGACGACGGAGACGGTGAGCCCTGAGTGACCAAGTCGACGAAGTTCCATGGAGGACAGGCTAACCGCGGGGTGGGACAACCAGGCCGAGCGTCGCGGCCCGGGCCGCGACGGCGCCCTCGTCGCGGTCGAGGGACTCGGCGAGCTCCGTGAGCGGCAGCCCGAGGTCGACCCCGTCGCGCAGCTCGTCGTCGTCCTGGGCGGACCAGCCCTCGCCACGGACGACGGCCGTGCGAGCTCCGTCGGCCGGACCGGGATCGGCGACCGACGCGCCCGCCCGGCCGGTCATGCCGCGCCGGGCCGGCTCGGCGACCGGCTGCGGAGGGGGCGCGACCTGGTCGAGCCGGCGCAGTGCCCCGAGCACGAGGTCGCGGTCGGTCGTCGGCCAGAAGGGCGGCAGCGAGCGCTGGAGGAAGCCCGCGTAGCGCGCTTTGATCATCCGGTGGTCGAGGAAGGCGACGACCCCGCGGTCGTCGCCGCGGCGGATCAGCCGGCCGGCCCCCTGGGCCAGGCGCAGCGCCGCGTGCGTCGCCGAGACGGCCATGAAGCCGTTGCCCCCGCGCCGGGCGATCTCCTGGGTGCGCGCCGAGGAGAGCGGGTCGTCGGGACGGGGGAAGGGGATGCGGTCGATGAGCACGAGCTGGCAGCTGCTGCCAGGCACGTCGACGCCCTGCCACAGGGTGAGCGTGCCGAAGAGGATGGTGCGCGGCTCGCGGGCGAACTCGCGCACGAGCGTGCCGATCATCTCCTCGCCCTGGCACAGCACGGCGAAGTCGTCGCCCAGCCGCTCACGCATCGCCTCGGTGGCCTCCTTGGCCGCGCGCATCGAGGAGAAGAGGCCGAGCGTGCGACCGCCGGCGGCGCGCACGAGGGCCTCGATCTCGTCGAGCGTCTGCGCCGCCAGCCCGTCGCGGCCGGGAGCCGGCAGGTGCTCGGCGACGTAGGCGATGCCCTGCTGCGCGTAGTCGAAGGGGGATCCGACGTCGAGCCCGGTCCACTCGGGCGAACCCGGCCCGCGCAGCCCGAGCGTGCCGGCGACGGCGTCGAAGGTGCCGCCGAGCTCGAGGGTCGCGGAGGTGAGCACGACGGTGCGGTCGCGCACCGACTCGTCGTCGTCGCTGGCCCCGGTGCCGAAGATCCGCTCGCGCATGCGCATGGCCACGCTCATCGGTGCGACCCGCAGCAGCGGACCGCGCCGCAGGTCGCGGCTGACCCAGATGACGTCGAGCTCGTGCTCCTCGAGCATCCGGGCAGCGGTGTCGTGGACCTCTTCGACGGCGACGAGCGCGACCTGACGGGTGCCGTCGACCTGCTCGCCCTTGGGCGGCTTCATTTCCGTGAGGAGGGAGCGGGCGACGTCGCGGCAGCGGCCGAGCACCCCGGCGAGCGCGTCGGGGATGCCGGTGGCCAGCCGTCCCTCTGGGGCCTCCTCGAGGACCGCCTCGAGGTCGGTCGCGAGGTCGTCGAGCACCTCGGAGGTCTCGGCAAACTTGCGGGCCCGCTTGGCCGCTGCCCGCACTCCTCCGGGGGCGAGCTCGTCGGTGACGGTCGAGGTCACCCGGTCGACGAGCTCGTGCGCCTCGTCGATGACGAGCACGTCGTGGTCGGGCAGCATCGGCCGGCTCTCGAAGGCGTCGATGGCCATGAAGGAGTGGTTGGTGACGATGACGTCGACGTCCTTGGCCGCCTCGCGCGAGCGCTCGACGAAGCACTCGATGACCATGGGGCACTTCGAGCCGAGGCATTCCTGGGCGGACACGGAGACCTGGCGCCACGCCTTTTCGGAGACGCCGGGGACGAGCTCATCGCGGTCGCCCGACTCGGTCTCGGCGGCCCACTCGCGGACCCGCACGACCTCCTTGCCCAGCCAGCCGGCCTGCGCATCGGCCTCGCCGACGTCGAAGAGCCCGTCCTCGTCGTCGGGGAAGCCGCCCTCGATCTTGTGCTTGCACACGTAGTTGCGGCGGCCCTTGACGATCGCGTAGGTCGGGCGGCGCCGCAGGTGCGGAGTCAGGGCATCAGCCAGGCGAGGCATGTCACGGTCGACGATCTGCCCCTGGAGCGCGAGCGTCGCAGTCGCGACCACCGCGGGCTTGCCCACCCGCTGGGCGTGCTCGACAGCCGGCACGAGATAGGCCAGCGACTTGCCCGTGCCGGTGCCGGCCTGCACGAGCAGGTGCTCCTCGGTGTCGATGGCGCGGGCGACGGCCAGGGCCATCTCGACCTGCCCGGGCCGGGTCGAACCACCCACTCCCCCGACGGCGGCGGCAAGCAGGGACTCCACGGACGAGGACACCGCCCCACCCTATGCGCCTTGGGGACAGCTCAGCCGCGCCTTCCACAACCCGCGGCCGCCGTCGCCCGTGTGCTCCCGACGAGGACCCGCACCGACCTCCCCGCCCGTCACCGTGTGCGGCCGGCCCTCTGATCTCTGCATTGCCCTACGGCAATGCCGCCTCCAGGCCCAACCAATCTGCATTGCCGTAGGGCAATGCAGATTCAGGGGTCGTGGTGGCAGGCGCTGGCCTGCGCCGACCTGCTTCGTCGTCCGCTCGCTGGTGCGTCGCCCATCCATCGAAAGGTTGATCGCAGGACCAACCTCGTGCGCGATGTGGCGGGACCCCCTGCGCCGGTGGACTGGATGGCATGTCGACCTCCCTGCGCCCCGCACCCCAGGAGAACCCACCCATGACCCACCGCCCGACCTTCGCGGCTCGCCTCGTCAGTCGGCGGGGGGCGGCGATCGTGCTCGTCCTCGCCGTGCTCGTCGTGGGTCTGGCGTCGGCCCTGCTGGGATCGGCGGAGGCGCCGCCGCGGCGTGATGCCTTCCCTGCCTCCGCGGAGTCGGCAGTCGTCGCCGAGCAGCTCGAGGGCTTCCCGGGCAGCGAGGAGGCGCCGGTCCTCCTCGTCGCGACGAAGGGGGGCGCGCCCCTCTCCGAGGCCGACACCACGGGTCTCACCCGGCTGGCGACCGACCTCGGCGCGCAGCGCGCCCAGGCACAGGTCAGCGACGACGGGCAGGCCGCGACGGTCACCGTGCCCGTCGCGACCAGCGAGGACTCCGACGCGCAGGTGCAGAAGATCAAGGATCTGCGCGCCGAGGTCGCCGACCACGCGCCGGCGGGTCTGGACGTGCAGGTGACCGGCGGGCCGGCCTTCGGTGCCGACATCGCCGCATCCTTCGAGGGGGTCGACTTCACCCTCCTCGCGGTGACCATCGGCGTCGTCGCGCTGCTGCTCCTGCTCACCTACCGCTCCCCCGTCCTGTGGCTCGTGCCGCTCACCGTCGTCGGGATCGCCGACCAGCTCGCCGGCACCGTGACGGCCGCGGTCGGCGAGGCGAGCGGCCTGCCCTTCGACGCGGGGATCGTCTCGGTCCTCGTCTTCGGCGCGGGGGCCAACTACGCGCTGCTGCTCATCTCCCGCTACCGCGAGGAGCTGCACGAGCACGACGACCACCTCATCGCCCTGCGTGCTGCCTGGCGGGCCACGGTCCCGGCAATCGTCGCGAGCAATGCCACCGTCGTCCTCGCCCTGGGCACCCTGCTCCTCGCGGCCGTGCCCGGCACCCGTGGGCTCGGGCTCGCCTCCGCCGTCGGCCTGCTCATCGCCCTCGCCGCGGTCGTCCTCGTCCTGCCCGCCGCTCTGGCGCTCGTCGGGCGCCGCGTCTTCTGGCCCTTCGTCCCGCACCCAGGCGACGAGATCTCCCACGAGGGCGTCTGGGCCCGGGTCGCTCGCGTGGTCGTGCGGCGTCCGGCCGCCTTCCTCGTCGGCGGCCTCGTCGTCCTGGCGGTTCTCGCCTCGGGGCTGCTCGGCGCCCGCGTCGGGCTGAGCCAGACCGACTCCTTCCGCACCGCCTCCGAGTCGGCCGACGGTCTCGTGACGGTCGGCGAGCACTTCCCTGCCGGGTCCGCCGCCCCCTTCGTCGTCACGACGGACGAGGACTCCACCGCCGCGACGACCGCTGCCCTGCGCTCGGTGCCGGGCGTGACGACCGTCGCCCCGGCCGGCACCGACGGCGCAGGCCGCGCCCGGCTCACCGTCGTCGGCGAGCCGTCCCCCGGCACGCCCGCGAGCCTCGAGCTCGCCACCGACCTACGGTCTGCAGCCCACGAGGTGCCGGGCGCCCGGGCCCTCGTCGGCGGTGGGTCCGCGGAGCTGCTCGACGCCCGGGCCGCCGCCGAGGCAGACCTGCGCACCGTGGTGCCGCTCGTGCTCCTCGTGAGCCTGGCCGTGCTCGTCGTGCTGCTGCGCGCGCTCGTCGGGCCGCTCGTCCTGCTCGCCCTCAACGCCCTGAGCGCCCTCGCCGCCCTCGGTCTGGGCGCCTGGCTCGACGAGCACCTGCTCGGCCACCCGGCGCTCGACGTGCAGACCCCGCTCGTGGCCTTCCTCTTCCTCGTCGCGCTCGGCATCGACTACACGATCTTCCTCATGCACCGGGCCCGGCACGAGGCGGTCGGCCGCGGCACCCGCGAGGGTGTCGCCCGAGCCGTCGCGCGCACCGGGGCCGTCATCACGAGTGCGGGGATCGTCCTGGCCGCGGTCTTCGCCGCGCTCGGCGTGCTGCCGCTCGTCGTCCTCGGTCAGCTCGGCCTGGTCGTCGGCCTCGGGGTCCTGCTCGACACCCTGCTCGTGCGCACCCTCGTCGTCCCGGCGGCGACCGCCCTGCTGGGTGAGCGCTTCTGGTGGCCGGGCCGGGTAGCGTCGCGCTCGTGAGCAGCACGAGCGACCCGACGGGCACGAGCCGCTGGCTGCGGCTGGGCCAGCACGCGCTCCTCGCGGTGCTCGCCGTCGTGTGCGCCGTGCGGGCGATCGCCGACGGCACCCACCCGGCGGCCGAGCTCGCCGCGCTCGCGCTCTTCGCCGGCTGGTACGCCCTCGGCCCGCGGGTCGCGCGCGCCGGCCGCGACGGCACCGGCTGGTTCGTCGGGCTCGTGCTCCTGTGGGGGCTGCTCGTGCTCGTCTCCCCCGAAAATGTCTGGCTCGCCTTCCCCCTGTGGCTCCTCGCCGGGCACGTGCTGCCGCTGCTGCCCGCGGTGCTCACCTCGCTCGCGGTCCTCGTCGTCGTCGCGCTCGAGCCGGTGCGGCGCAGCGGCGAGGTCTCCTACGCCGCGATCATCGGGCCGTGCATCGGCATGGTCGTCGCGCTCGGGGTCGCCCGCGCGCAGCAGGCCCTGGTCCGCGACGGCATCGAGCGCCAGCGCCTCATCGCCTCGCTCTACGCCGCGCAGGAGGAGAGCGCCGCCCTGACCGACGAGCTGGCCCGGGTGCAGCGGGCCCAGGGCGTGACGAGCGAGCGGACCCGTCTCTCGCGTGACATCCACGACGGCATCGCCCAGGGATTTTCTTCCCTGCTCCTGCTCTCCCGGGCCGCCCGTGCCGAGTCCGACCCCCAGCGGCGGGCGCAGCTGCTCGAGCACATCGAGTCCGGTGCCGCCCAGGGGCTGGAGGAGTCGCGCCGGATCGTGGGCGCGCTCGTCCCGACCGACCTCGACGAAGGGAGCCTGGCCGCCGCGATCCGCCGTGTCACCGACCGCTTCGCCGCGGAGAGCGGGGTGCGGGCGACGGTCACCGCGTCGCCGGACCTGCCGCCGGTCCCGACGACGGTCGAGGTAGCGCTGCTGCGCCTCGTCCAGGGCGCGCTGGCCAATGTCCGCACGCACGCCGGGGCCGAGACCGTCGGGGTGAGCCTCGAGGAGGCCGGCACGACGGTCCGTGTCGACGTCGTCGACGACGGGGTGGGCTTCGACCCGACCGACTGGTGGCAGCGACCCTCCCCGACCTCGGGCGAAGGGGGCTACGGCCTGCGCGCCACCCGCGCCCGCCTGCGCGAGCTGGGTGGCGGCCTCAGCGTCGAGTCCGCCCCCGGTGAGGGCACGGCCGTCTCCGGATGGGTGGAGGTCGGGCGATGAGCACGACGAGCACGGTGCGGGTGGTCGTCGTCGAGGACCACCCGGTGACCCGGATGGGTGTCGTGGCCCTGCTCGGGCAGGACGAGCGGATCGAGGTCGTCGGCGAGGCAGGCGCCGGCGAGGACGCGCTCGGGGTCGTCGCGCGCGAGCATCCCGACGTGGTCGTCACCGACCTGCGGCTGGGCGACGGGCTCGACGGTGTGGGCGTGACGAGCGCAGTCCGCGGGACCCGCCCCGCACCATCGGTCCTCGTCCTGACGACCTACGACACCGACCGCGACATCGTGCGCGCGGTCGAGGCGGGCGCAGCGGGCTACCTCCTCAAGGACGCCGACCCCGCCCGGATCACCGACGCTGTGATCCGCGCGGCCGCCGGTGAGACGGTCCTCTCCCCCGACCTGGCCCAGCGGGTCGTCGCGCGCATCTCCCGCCCGCAGGCCGACCTGTCGCCCCGCGAGGTCGAGATTCTCGCCGCCGTCGCACGTGGCCTGTCCAACCGCGAGATCGCCCGCGCCCTCGTCATCTCCGAGGCGACGGTCAAGACGCACCTCGTGCACGTCTTCACCAAGCTCGAGGTCGACTCGCGCACGGCGGCCGTGGCGCGAGCCCGCGAGGACGGCCTCATCCCCTGAGGCGGTAGCCCACGCCCCGCACGGTGAGGATCCGCTCGGCGCCGATCTTGCCCCGCAGGGAGCGGACGAAGACGTCGACGACATTGGACCCCGGGTCGAAGTCCATGTCCCAGACCATGCCGAGCAGCTGCTCGCGCGAGAGGACCTGCTCGGCGTGCTCGACGAAGGCCTCGAGCAGGGAGAACTCGCGGGCGGTCAGCTCGACCTCGCGCCCGCCCACGAGGGCGGTCCGGCGTCGGATGTCGAGGCTGAGGTCACCGGCGGTCAGGGTGCCGTCGTCGGCAGGTGCGGCACCCCCTTCGCGCAGGCGCAGTCGCACCCGGGCGAGCAGCTCGGCGAACTGGAAGGGCTTGGTCATGTAGTCGTTGGCCCCGCCCTCGAGCCCGGCGACGGTGTCGTCGACGCCGTCACGCGCGGTGAGGATGATGACGGGGACGTCGACACCGTCGCCCCGCAGGCGGCGCAGCACCTCGAAGCCGTCGAGCCCGGGCAGTCCGACGTCGAGGACGAGCAGGTCGAAGGCACCGGTCGAGGCGAGGGCCCAGGCCTGCCGGCCGTCGCCGACGATCGTCGTGCGGTAGCCGCTCGCCCGCAGCCCCTTGTCGACGAAGCTGGCGATCTCGTCGTGGTCCTCGGCGATGAGGATGGCGCTCATGGCTCCTCCGTGTCGGTCGGCTCGGGCAGGGGGGTGTCGACGGGCAGCACGAGGGTGAAGACGGCGCCCTGACCGGGCTCGCCCCCCACGTCGACGCGGCCGTCGTGACCCTCGGCGATGGCGCGCACGATGGCCAGGCCGAGGCCGGCACCGCTGTGGCGGCGGCCGTCCGGTGGCTCGCCGTGGCTGAACCGCTCGAAGATGTGCTCCCGGTCCGCGTGCGGGACGCCCGGCCCGGTGTCCTCGACGCTGATCGTCAGCGCGCGCCCGAGCTCGGGGTCGTCGACGATGTCGGAGGCGAGGGTGATGGCGTCGCCGTCGCGGGTGTGCTGCACGGCGTTCTGCGCGAGCTGGAGCACCGCCTGGGTGATCCGCTGGGCATCGAGCCGGGCGGTGCCCTCGGCGATCCGGGCCACGCGCCAGCGGCGGTCGGCCAGGGCCGAGATCTTCGCCTCGAGGGCCACGGTGAGCATCGAGGTGTCGACGTCCTCGCTCGCCCGCACGAAGTCGGGCCGGTCGGCCTTGGCCAGGGCGAGCAGGTCGGTGACGATCCGCCCCATGCGGTCCAGCTCGGTGGTGACGATGCGCAGCGTCGCCTGCCGCGACTCGGGGTCGTCGTCCATGAGCTCGAGGTGTCCGCGGATCACCGTGATCGGGGTGCGCAGCTCGTGCCCGGCATCGTCGACGAAGCGCTGCTCCGCGCGGAAGGCCTCCTCGAGGCGGTCGAGCATCCGGTTGAAGGTCGAGGCCAGACCCGACACGTCGTCGTCGCCGACGTCGATGCGGCGAGTGAGGTCGTGCTCGGTGATCTCCTCCGCGGCCTCCTGCACCTGGCGCACCGGGCGCAGGATGCGGCCGGCGACGAGCCAGGAGACGACACCGGCGAAGAGGAGGGCTCCCAGGGAGACGAAGGTCAGGGTGCGCACGGTCCGGTCGGCGTCCGCCCGGGCCGGGTCGGTGAAGACCGCGACGACGAGCACGGCGTCCTGGCCCCCGCGCACGTCGACCCCGGCGCGGGCCCACCTCATCTCCCCGGCGGGGGTCTCGCGCGTCCCCGACGACGCCCGGCCGGCCTCGGCGAGCAGCTCGCGGTCACGCGTGAGGTCGTACTCCTCGGGCTCGGGCGCGCCCGGTCCGCGGACCGGCAGGACCTGACCGGTGTCGCCGACGTAGCCGACGATGATCTCGTCGTTGCCCGGTCGCTGTCGCGACAGGTAGACCTCGAGCAGCCGGTCGGCCGTGGTGAAGGGCTTCGAGGTCTCGGGGTCGGTCCCGTCCTCGGTGAAGGTCCGGAACTCGTCGATCTCCTGGGCGACATCAGCATTGGCGCGCTCGGTCACCGACAGGTGCAGGCTCTCGCGCACGACGATGACGACACTCAGCAGGCTGACGAAGAGGACGAGCACCATCCAGCCGACGATCGTGTCGCGGGCCAGCCTCGGCCGCGGGCGGTCAGAGGCCATCAGTCGTCATCGTCGTCGTCCCACTCGTCGTCATCGTCGTCCCAGTCGTCGTCATCATCATCGTCATACCGCGGCGCCGGCGCCTGGGTCTGCGAGGTCCATGTCGGCGTGGGCGTCCAGGTCGGTCGCGGCGTCGTGCTCGGCGCCGAGGTCCTCGTCGGCTTCGGGGTCGGCGTGCTCGTGGGCTTCGGGGTCTTCGAGGTGCTCGTGGGCTTCGGGGTCTTGGACGTGCTGCTGGAGGGCTTGCTGCTCGACGTCGAGCTGCTGGACGTCGAGGACGTCGGCGACGAGGTCGGGTCGGTCGTCAGCTGCAGGGGGCGCTCCTGCACCGGCGGCGGGTCAGCGGGCGCGGCCGCCACCCGGAAGCCGAGCAGCACGAGCAGCGGGACGCAGAGCATCGCCGCGAGGAGCATGCCGTCGCGGCCGAGCCGACGTCGAGGGGCTGGGGTCATGTCGACGAGGCTACGAAGGGGGCATGAGTCACGGATGAGGGTCGGATGAAGAAGCCTTCATCAGCGGGTCGGGCACGGCCCGGGTTACGAGGTTGATGCCGCGCATGAGGTGGAACCCGCCCAGCGCGGCGGCAGTGCCGAGGGCGATGCCGGCGAACTCCAGGTCACCGATGGTCCAGGTGAAGTCGGCGATGCCGATGATCAGGGCCACGGCGGCGGTCATGAGGTTGATCGGGTTGCCGAAGTCGACCCGCGACTCGACCCAGATCTTGGCCCCGAGCAGGCCGATCATGCCGTAGAGGACCACTCCGGCACCGCCGAGGACGCCCGGGGGCACGGTGGCGATGGCCTCGCCGAACTTCGGCGAGAAGGACAGCAGCAGCGCGACGACCGCGGCGACCCAGTAGGCGGCCGTCGAGTACACCCGGGTGGCGGCCATGACGCCGATGTTCTCGGCGTAGGTCGTCGTGCCCGACCCGCCGCCGGCCCCGGCCAGCGTCGTCGCCAGCCCGTCGGCGATGAGCGCCCGGCCGGTCACCGGGTCGAGGTCCTCCCCGGTCATCGAGGCGACCGAGCGGATGTGGCCCACGTTTTCGGCGACGAGGACGAGCACGACCGGGATGAAGAGGCCGGCGACGGCGAGGTCGAGGCTGGGCGCGTGGAAGTCCGGAGCCCCGAACCAGTCGGCGTCGTGCATCCGGGCGAAGGTGACCTCGCCCCGCAGCAGGGCGGTGCCGTAGCCGGCGGCCACGCCGACGAGGATCGCGATGCGCGACAGCAGGGTCCGGGTGGCGACCGTGACGAGCAGGATGACGACAACCGTGACGAGCGCCGTGACCGGCGACTTCATGAAGTTGGCCTTGGCGCTCGGTGCGAGGTTGAGCCCGATGAGCGCGACGATCGCACCGGTGACGACCGGCGGCATGAGCACCCGCAGCCAGCGGTCGCCGGCCACCTGCACGACGACGCCGATGGCGGCGAGGGTCAGGCCGGCCATGACGACGCCACCGAGCGCGGTCGACATGTCGTGACTGGCCGTCGCGGCGGTCAGCGGGGCGATGAAGGCGAAGGAGCTGCCCAGATAGCTCGGCACACGACCGGCGGTGACGAGCAGGAAGAGCATCGTGCCGATGCCGGAGAAGAAGAGGGTCGTCGTCGGCGGCAGGTTGGTGAGCAGCGGTACGAGGAAGGTCGCCCCGAACATCGCGACGACGTGCTGTGCGCCGAGGCCGATCGTGCGCGGCCAGGACAGGCGCTCGCCCGGCAGCACGACCTCGCCGGGCTGCACCCCGCGACCGTCTCCGTGGACGGTCCACCCGAGGCCGAAGGGGGGTCGCGTCGCCTGGTCGTGCTCGGTCTCGGTCATGGCCGGAATGCTAGGTCAGCGGTCGGTCGGTGGTGACCACGGCCACCACCAGCGCCGCTGGCGCGTCGTCATCGGCTCGGGCGGGGGTGGCCCCTCGTCGACGTCGTCGAAGAGGAGCGCGTGCCCCGGGACCTCGCCGCTGAGGGTCGTCGGGTCGATGCTCCAGCCGCGCGCGACCGCCATGACGGTCTCCTCGTTGACGTCGAGGACGACCTGGAATCGCGCTTCCTCGTCGGTGATCTCCTCGAGGGCGGGAAGCCCGAGACCGGTCTCGGTGGGCGTGGGCTCCCCGGTCCAGGCGACGAGCTCACCGCTCTCGCCCACGAGCTCGACGTGGCGCTGCAGTCGCCCGCGGTCGGCCGCGAGCCAGCGGTGCGCCTCGGCGACGCGGTGCGTTGCGAAGGCCTGCACCCGGGTGCCGAGCAGCGCCGAGAGCGAGACGAGCCGGGTGGGCGAGATGTCCGAGAGCTCGAAGCTGACGGCCAGCGTCCACCGACCGTCGGCCCCCGGCACCGGCGGCAGGATCCCGACCTCACCGAAGGCGTCGGCAGCCTCGGCGCCCGAGACGTTGCGCCCGCCGGTCAGGCCGAGGGCCTCGGCCACCTGCGCCTGCGAGCGGTCATGGACCGCCAGCCAGGCGGTCTTGTACCCGAAGGGCTCGAGGTGGGTCACAACGAGCGCGCCATGATGACGCCGTCACGGTCCTCGCCCGGGGCCACCCGGACGCCTCCGGGCACGCGGCCGACCTCGGTGTAGCCGAAGCGGGTGTAGAACTCGCCCAGACCGGTGCCACCGCGGTAGTCGAGCGTCACCAGCTCGACGCCTCGCTCGCGCGCCGCGCGGTGCATCCCGGCCATGAGCAGGGCCCCGTGGTTGGTCCCCCGGCGTGCCGGGTCGGTCATGATCCGCTCGAGGTTGGCGGTGTGCGCCACGGTCGCGCCCGAGGGGCGGACGACGAAGCCGAAGCCGAGCAGGTCCCCGTGCGGGGAGTTGAGCGCCACGAGGGTGGTGTCCCCGCGCTCCAGCCGCGCGGCGTACCCGTCGAGGACCGCCGCGACCTCCCCTTCGTCGGCGCCGGGCAGGAAACCGACCGCTCCCCCGGCCTCGTTGACCTCGACCCACATCCGCAGCATCGCCTCACGCGCCCGGGCGGGGATCTTGTCGGTGACCCGCACCCACGGCAGCTCGAGGACCTGCCAGTCGTCCTCGCCGACGGTGTGGTCGAGGTCGGGCGCGTGGACCATGCCCGCGGACTCGGCGACGAAGCGGGTTGCGAGGTCCTCGGGCGCCACCCGCAGGCGCAGCGGCAGGTCCGGCAGCCACTCGAGGGCGTGCGCGACGACCAGCCGCATGGCCGGGCCGGCGAGGTCCTCCTCGCCCTGCCCCTCGAGCGTGCGGATCGTCACCCGGATGAAGTCGTCGTGCGCCCGCAGGCCGACGAAGCCGACGCGCCGCCCCGCCCCGTCGGTGGCGATCCAGGTGCCGTAGCCGTGCTCGTCCCAGTGCTCTCGCCAGCCCCGGACGATCTCTGCCGGTCGCTCGGCGTCCTCGGGCACCCCCATGAGCTCGGCGACGAGGGCGGCGTCCTGCTCTTCGGGTGGCTGCAGCGAGACGAGGTCGGTCGTGAGGGTGCGTGGTGCGGTCACGGACCCCATCGTGACACCCGAGTCACCACGCTGGGACGATGGGCGGATGACAGATCCGCTCTCCGTGCCCGTCGGCACCGGTCCCGACGAGCTCTTCGAGCGGTTCTCCGCCTGGACGGCCGATCGTGGCCTGGCGCTCTACCCGCACCAGGAGGAGGCGCTGCTCGCCCTCCTCGGCGACGACCACGTCGTCCTCGCCACTCCCACCGGGTCCGGCAAGTCGCTCGTCGCGACCGGGGCCATCGCCCACGCCATGGCCAAGGACCAGGTCGCCTTCTACACCGCGCCGATCAAAGCGCTCGTCTCGGAGAAGTTCTTCGACCTCTGCGCGATCTTCGGCGCCGACAACGTCGGCATGCTCACCGGCGACGCGTCGGTCAACGCCGACGCGCCCGTCATCGTCTGCACCGCAGAGGTGCTCGCCAACCTCGCCCTGCGCGAGGGTCGCGAGGCCGACGTCGGTCTCGTCGTCATGGACGAGTTCCACTACTACGCCGAGCCGGAGCGCGGCTGGGCCTGGCAGGTCCCACTGCTCGAGCTGCCGCAGGCGCAGATGCTCCTCATGTCGGCCACCCTCGGCGACACCCGGGCCATCGAGGACGACCTCGCCGAGCGCACCGGGCGCGACGTCGTGGTCGTCAAGGACGCCGAGCGACCGGTCCCGTTGACCTTCCGCATGGCCCTCACCCCGCTGCAGGAGACGATCGAGGAGATCCTCGAGTGGCGCCGGGCCCCCGTCTACGTCGTCCACCAGACCCAGGCCAATGCCGCCGAGCACGCACGGCTGGTCCAGACGCTCAAGCTGCTCGACAAGGACGAGAAGCAGGCCATCGCCGACCGGCTCGCCGGCTTCCGCTTCTCCGCCGGCTTCGGCCGCACCCTCGGCGGGATGCTGCGTCGCGGCGTCGGCGTGCACCACGCCGGCATGCTCCCCCGCTACCGCCGGCTCGTCGAGCAGCTGGCCCAGGAGGGCCTGCTCAAGGTCATCTGCGGCACCGACACCCTCGGCGTCGGCATCAACGTCCCGATCCGCACCGTGCTCTTCACCTCGCTGACGAAGTTCGACGGCACCCGCCACCGGGTGCTGCGGGTGCGCGAGTTCCTCCAGATCGCGGGGCGGGCCGGCCGCGCCGGCTACGACACCGAGGGCTACGTCGTCGTGCAGGCACCCGAGCACGTCATCGACAACCACCGCGCGCTGCTCAAGGCCGGCGACGACGAGAAGAAGCGCAAGAAGGTCCAGCGCAAGAAGCCGCCCGAGGGCTTCGTCGTGTGGACCGAGGACACCTTCACCAAGCTGACGAGCAATGCGCCCGAGACCCTGCGGTCGCGGATGAAGGTCGACAACTCGATGATCCTCAACGTCGTCGCCCGGCCCGGTGACCCGGTGACCGCCCTGTCGCGCCTCACGAGGGACAACCACGAGGACGCGAAGGGGAGGGCTCGCCTCGCCCGACGGGCCATCCGGCTGGGGCGCAGCCTGCTCGACTCCGGTGTGCTGGAACGCCTCCCGGAGCCGGACGCGACCGGCCGGACCGTGGCCCTCACCCTCGACCTGCCCCCGGACTTCGCGCTCAACCAGCCGCTCGCCCCCTTCGCGCTGGCGGCGCTCGACCTGCTCGACCCCGACTCCCCGACCCACGCCCTCGACGTCGTCTCGACGATCGAGGCGGTGCTCGAGGCGCCGATGGCGGTCCTCGTCGCCCAGCAGCACGCCGCCCGCGGCGAGGCGGTCGCCGAGATGAAGGCCGACGGCATCGAGTACGAGGAGCGGATGCGCCTGCTCGACGAGATCACCTGGCCCCGGCCGCTCGCCGAGGAGCTCGCGGCCGCCTTCGAGACCTACCGCCAGACCCACCCGTGGTTGCCCGAGGAGGCCCTCGTCCCGAAGTCGGTCGTGCGCCTCATGTGGGAGGAGGGCATGTCCTTCGCCGACTTCGTGCGGCGCTTCACCCTCGGCCCGCGCGAGGGACTCGTGCTGCGCTACCTCACCGACGCCTACCGCACCCTGACACGCACCGTGCCCGAGGCGCACTCCTCGCCGCAGCTGCGCGAGATCGTCGAGTGGCTCGGCGAGACCGTGCGGCAGACCGACTCCTCGCTCCTCGACGAGTGGGAGGCACTCACGGACCCCGATGCGGCCACCCGGCTGGCCGAGGGCCGCGAGGCCGCGGCACCGCCGCGACCGCTGTCCGCCCGCACCGGCCCCTTCCGCACCATGGTGCGCGGTGCCCTGTGGCAGCGCGTCGAGCGTGCCGCGCGCGACGACCTGTCGGCGCTGTCGGCCCTCGAGGCCGCGGCGGCCGAGCTCGCCGACGACGGCCGCGCGCCGCTGATGCGCCACGAGGACTGGGACGTCGCCCTCGGCGACTACTGGGAGGAGCACGACCGCATCGGGACCGACCAGGACGCGCGCGGTCCGCACCACCTGCACGTCGCGGAGGTCCGTGGCCCGGCACCGGGGCTCGACCCCGACGTGGCCCCGGACGCGCGGCTGTGGGAGGTGCGCCAGACGCTCGCCGACCCCGAGGGCGACGGCGACTGGGTCATCGAGGCCACCGTCGACCTCGACGCGTCCGACCGCGTCGGCGAGGCGGTCGTGCTCGCCACCGCCCTGCGGCGGTTGTGAGCCCGGGCATATCCTGACGACCTGATGACCACGCTCCCCCGGCGTCTCGCCCACCTCCTGCTCGCGCTCGCCGTCGCCCTCGGCCCGGCACTGCTGTCCGCCCCCGCAGCGCAGGCCGCGCCCACGACCCCCGACGCAGCGTCTGCGCAGGTGCCCGACCCCCTTCGGGTCGGGACCGAAGGGGTGTACGCCCCCTTCTCGATCAAGCAGGGCGACGACTTCACCGGCTTCGACGTCGAGGTGATGAAGGCCGTCGGCGAGCGTCTCGGGGTCCAGGTCGAGTTCGTCGCGACGCCGTGGGACTCGATGTTCGCCGCCCTGGCCGCAGGGCGCTTCGACGTCGTCGCCAACCAGGTCAACGTCAACCCCGAGCGCGAAAAGCTCTACGACCTCTCCGACCCCTACGTCGACACCGCCGGCGTCCTCGTCGTCGCCGAGGACAACCCCGAGGGGATCGAGGAGCTCTCCGACCTCAAGGGCAAGCGCGCCGCCGAGAACCTCACGAGCAGCTGGGCCGAGGTGGCCAAGGACCACGGCGCCCAGATCGTCGGCGTCGACGGGATGAACGAGGCGATGTCGAGCCTCAAGGAGGGTCGCGTCGACGCGATCGTCAACGACAAGCTCGCCGTGCGCAACTACATCGCGACCAGCCCCGACCCCGGGGTCAAGATCGTCGCCGAGACCGACGACCAGGCCCAGTCGGTCTTCGCCGCGAAGAAGGGCACCGGCTACATGCCGGAGATCAACCAGGCCCTCGCGGAGATGGAGGAGGACGGCACCACCCAGGCGATCTACGACAAGTACTTCTCCGCCGACAATGCCGCCCCGAGCGCCTGGGAACTCGTCAAGGACAATGCCTGGCCCATGGCCTGGGCGACGATCAAGGTGACGATCCCACTCACCGCGATCTCCTTCGCCATCGGCCTCGTGCTCGCCCTCGTCACCGCCATCGGCCGGATGTCGACCTCCGCCGTGCCACGGGCCATCGCGCGCGCCTACATCTCGATCATCCGGGGCACCCCGCTGCTCGTGCAGCTCTTCCTCATCTTCTACGCGCTGCCCGAGATCGGCATCGACCTGCCGCCCTTCGTCGCCGCCGTCATCGCCCTGTCGCTCAACGTCGGCGGCTACGCGGCCGAGGTGATCCGCTCGGCCATCGAGTCGATCCCCAAGGGGCAGTGGGAGGCGGCGCAGACGATCGGCATGGGGCCACGGACGGCACTGCGGCGGATCATCCTGCCGCAGGCGGCCCGCACGGCGATCCCGCCGCTGTCCAACACCCTCGTCTCCCTGCTCAAGGACACCTCGCTCACCTCGATCATCCTCGTCGTCGAGCTGACCCAGACCGCCCGGTTCGCCGCGGCACCGACCTTCCAGTACATGCCGATGTTCGCGCTCGCCGCCCTCTACTACTGGATCATCTGCACGATCCTGTCCGTCCTCCAGGACCGCGCCGAGGAGAGGTTCAGCCGTTATGTCGCAGCCTGAGGTGGTCGTCTCCGCGGCCCACGTCCGCAAGAGCTTCGGTGACAAGGAGGTCCTGCGCGACATCTCCTTCGAGGTCGGCTCCGGCGAGGTGACGGTGATCCTCGGGCCCTCGGGCTCGGGCAAGACGACCCTGCTGCGCGCCCTCGGCGGGCTCGAGCGCCCCGACGCCGGCGTCATCACGGTCGGCGACGCGAGCCTCGACTTCGGCCAGCTGACGCCCGGCCGTCACGACCGGCTCCCCCGGGGTCAGCGCGAGCAGCTGACCGCGCTGGGCCGGCAAAGCGGCTTCGTCTTCCAGGGCCACAACCTCTTCGCCCACAAGAGCGCCCTCGACAACATCACCGAGGGTCCCGTCGTCGTGCAGGGCGAGGACCCGCAGGCCGCCCGCGAGCGCGCCCTGGCCCTGCTCCACCAGGTCGGCCTGTCCGAGCAGGCCGACAAGTACCCCTTCCAGCTCTCCGGCGGACAGCAGCAGCGGGTCGGCATCGCCCGGGCCCTCGCCCTGCGCCCGTCGGTCGTGCTCTTCGACGAGCCGACCTCGGCGCTCGACCCCGAGACGGTCGGTGAGGTGCTGCAGGTCATGCGCGACCTCGCCGAGCAGCACTGGACGATGGTCGTCGTCACCCACGAGATCCGCTTCGCCCGGCAGGTCGCCGACGAGGTGCTCTTCATCGACGGCGGGGTCGTCGTCGAGCGCGGCGCACCCGAGCAGGTGATCCTCGACCCGCAGGCCGAGCGGACCCGGTCCTTCCTCCAGCGGATCCTCGACCCGCTGTGACGGTGCAGGTGCCGCTGCGATGATCCTCGTCGACCCACCCACGTGGCCCGGCTGGGGCCGCACGTGGAGCCATCTGGTCTCGGACTCGTCGCTGGCGGAGCTGCACGAGTTCGCCCAGCGCGTCGGGCTGCCACGGCGGCTCTTCGACGAGGACCACTACGACGTGCCCGTCGAGCGCTACGACGAGGTCGTGGCGGCGGGTGCCACCGAGGTCAGTGGGAGCGACCTGATCCGCCGGCTCATCGCCAGCGGCCTGCGCGTCAGCGCGGCGAAGCGCCGCTGAGCCGGTCGAGCTCGCGTCGCAGGTTGACCCGCGCGCGCCCGGTCCACCTCTCGTGCGCGTGGTCGGTGAGGTAGAGACGGTCGCGCTCGACGAAGGGAGCGAGCACCGCGCTCCTGCCCTGCGCGAAGTCCTCGTCGCCGACCATGCCGTACTCGATCCGGACCTGGTGGCAGTAGGCGTCGAAGCGCTCGGTCGGCGCCGCGAGGATCCACAGGTCGGCGTCGTGGAAGGCGCGAGCCGCAGGACCCGGCGAGCTCATCTCGTGGGTGGCCGACTCCCGGACCAGCCGGGCGACGAGGGCGAGATCCGACGGGCCGAGGCCGAGGGCACCGAGGCGCTGCTGCGCCAGCTCCGCAGACGCCTGCTCGTTGGCGCCGGCGGCGGCGTGGGTTTCGTAGACCGCGTCGTGGTACCACGCAGCCAGTCCGGCAAGGTGCCGATCCCGCGCGGGGAGGTCACCCCCTTCGGCCAGCTCGTCGAGGGCCGCGAGGACCTCCGCGAGGTGCACGACGTCGTGGTAGGAGCGGTGGTCCTCAAGCCACCGGTCGAGCAGATCGGTGACCTCCGCCGCGGCCCGCTCGTAGGGTGCGTCTGGGCACAGAGCGGTCACATCGGCGTGCCATCGACTGCGCAACGTGTCCACCGTGCAATTCTGCCGGAATGAGCGCTGACTCCCCGCGGAGCGACACCCTCGAGTCCGTCCGGCGTGCGGGCGTCGAGACCACCGGCATCGAGATCGTCGACGAGGTCGACCGGACCGCCCGCCCGGCCGACCTCTTCTGGCCGTGGTTCGCGGCCAACGTCTCCGTCTTCGGCATCTCCTACGGCAGCTTCGTCCTCGACTTCGGGATCTCCTTCGGTCAGGCCCTCCTCGTCTCGGTCATCGGCATCGTCGTCTCCTTCCTGCTGTGCGGGCTCGTCGCCGTGGCGGGCAAGCGCGGCTCGGCACCGACGATGGTCATCTCGCGCGCCGCCTTCGGCGTCCGGGGGCAGAAGCTGCCCGGGGTCGTCTCGTGGGTCGTCTCGTGGGTCGTCTCGATCGGGTGGGAGACCTTCCTGGCGATCATGGCCACGCTCGCGACGGCGACCGTCATGCGCGAGCTCGGCTGGGGCGGTGGCACGGCGACCAAGGTCGTCGCCATGCTCGTCGTCGCGGCCCTCATCGTCGGCGCCTCGGTCGCGGGCTACCACCTGATCATGCGCATGCAGTCGTGGCTGACCTGGCTGACCGGGCTGGCGACGATCGTCTACGTGGGCCTGACGGTGGGGCACATCGAGTGGTCGACCCTGACCTCCCTCGAGGGCGGCTCCTTCCAGCAGGTGCTCGGCGCGCTCATCATGGTCATGACCGGCTTCGGGCTGGGGTGGATCAACATCGCCGCCGACTGGTCGCGCTACCAGAGCCGCGAGGCCTCCTCCGGCGCGATCGTCGCGTGGAACACCCTCGGCGGCGCCCTGGCGCCCGCGCTCCTCGTCGCCTACGGCATCGGTCTGGCCGGCTCCGACGAGACCCTGCGCGCCGGCATCGTCGCCGACCCCGTCGGCACCCTCGCCACGATCCTGCCGACCTGGTACCTCGTGATCTTCGGGGTCGCGGCCGTGCTCGCGCTCGTCTCGGGCGCGGTCCTGGGCATCTACTCCTCGGGCCTGACCCTGCTGAGCCTCGGGGTGCGCATCCCCCGCCCGGCGGCTGCCGGCCTCGACGGCCTGCTGCTCACCCTCGGCACGATCTACGTCGTCTTCTTCGCCGAGAACTTCCTCGGCCCCTTCCAGTCCTTCCTCATCACCCTCGGCGTGCCGCTGGCCGCGTGGGCCGGCATCTTCTTGTCGGACCTCGCGCTGCGCCGGCGTGACTACGACGAGGAGGCGCTCTTCGACGCCCGCGGGCGCTACGGCTCGGTCGACTGGATCTCCATCGGCACGATGGTCCTCGCCTCGGTCATCGGCTGGGGTCTGGTGACCAATGCGATGCCCGACTCGACGTGGAACAACTGGCAGGGCTACCTGCTCAAGGCCTTCCTCGGCACCGAGCTCGTCGAGGACCCCGCCGGCAACTACTGGGCCGGCGACTGGTCCTATGCCAACCTCGGCGTCATCGTCGCCCTCGGGATCGCCTTCGTCGTCACCCTGGTCGCGCGACGCGGCATCGTGCGGCGGCAGGAGGAGCGATGACCCAGCTGCCCCCGCTCGACGACGCCTGGCTGGTGGTCATCGACCCCCAGCGGATCTTCGCCGACCCCACCTCGGAGTGGGGCTCGCCGATGTTCGACGACGCGCTCGCGCCGATCAAGTCGCTGCGCTCGAGCTTCGGTGCCGGGCGCACGATCGTCACCCGGTGGGTCCCCGGCTCGGAGCGACCCGGCTCGTGGGGGCCCTACTTCGAGCGCTGGTCCTTCGCCGATCGCCCCGCGACCGACCCGGTCTTCGACCTCGTCACCCCGGCCGCGGGCTGGAGCAACCGCGGGTCGGTGGACTGCTCGACCTTCGGCAAGTGGGGTGAGCCGCTGACCCGCATCACCGGCCCCACCCCCACGATCGTGCTCGCCGGTGTCTCGACCGACTGCTGCGTCATCTCGACGGCGCTGCCGGCCGCCGACGACGGCGCCACCGTCGTGGTGGCCGCCGACGCCTGTGCAGGCTCGACCCAGGACAACCACGAGGCCGCCCTGCAGGTCATGGCGCTGTACCCACCGCAGATCGAGGTCGCGACGGGCGCGGCGGTGCTCAGCTCACGGTGATGTTGACCATCCACGGGATGCCGGGCGGGGTGTCGCTGGCGAAGATCGTCTAGCCCGCCTCGGTGACGAGGCTGGCGTGCATCACCTGGTCCGCGTGGGGCGAACGGGCCGCAGCGCCCGAGCCGCCTCGTGCACCGCCTCGCCGAGCCGGTCGATCCGCGTGGTGCGCAGCGTCCACGCCTGCCAGTACAGCGGGACGTCGCGGTGCTCCCGCTGACGCAGCAGCACCAGCCGGCCGGTGTCGAGGTCATCGCCCACCTGGGCCTCCGGGAGCATGGCCCACCCCAGCCCGGCCCGCACCGCCGCGGCAAAGCCCTCCGAGGAGGGCACCTGGGAGGTCGGCGGGACCACGCCGATCCCGAGGTCACGCAGCACGCCGTGCTGCAAGTCGTCCTTGGCGTTGAAGCGCAGGACCGGCATGCGCTCCCAGTCGTGACCGCGGCCCTTCACGTACTCCGTCGCGAGGCCCGCGGAGGCCACCGGCAGGTAGCGCATCGACCCGAGCGGTTCGGTGCGGCAGCCCGCGACCGGGGTCGGGTCGGCGGTCACGGCCCCCACGACCGCACCCCGCCGCAGGTGGTCGGCGCTGTACTCCTCGTCCTCGACCTCGAGGTGCAGCAGGGCGTCGGGCCACCCGGCCGCGGTAGCGAGCACCGGCTCGAACCACGTCGCGAGGGAGTCGGCGTTGACGGCGACCGGGAGCTCGACGGGAGCGGACCCCCCTTCGCCCAGATCGGCCCGGAGCTGGTCGGCGAGCAGGACCATCTGGCGGGCCGTGCGCACGACAGCCGTGCCGGCGGCGGTGGCCCGCACGGGAGCGCTGCGCTCGACGAGCACCCGGCCGGACGCGGCCTCGAGCGCCTTGATGCGCTGGCTGACGGCGGAGGGGGTGATGCCCAGCGCACCGGCCGCCGCCTCGAAGGTCCCCTCGTCGACGACGGCGAGCAGGGCGCGGAGCTGATCGATCTGCATGAAGCAATGCTCATGATGCTGCAGGATCTTTCGTTGGCCTTCATATGGGCCCGACGCCTACCGTCAGTCCGTGATCGTCTCCGCCGTCGCCGGCCTGCTCACCGGCCTCACCCTCATCGTCGCCATCGGCGCACAAAATGCCTTCGTGCTGCGCCAGGGGATCCGGCGTGAGCACCTGGCCCCCGTCGTGCTCATCTGCATCGCCGCCGACGCCCTGCTCATCCTGCTCGGCACAGCGGGCGTCGGCGCGCTCGTCAGCGACCACCCGACCGCGGTGCGCGTCGTCACCTGGCTCGGCGCGGCCTACCTCGTCGGCTACGGGCTGCTCGCCCTGCGCCGGGCCGCCTCGCCGGAGGGCCTCGAGGCCTCCGCTCCGGCCGGCCGCGGGTCGGTCATCGCGACCACGCTCGCCATCACCTTCCTCAACCCGCACGTCTACCTCGACACCGTGCTCATGCTCGGGTCGATCGCCAACGGGCACGGCGAGCAGCGGTGGGCCTTCGCGACGGGGGCAGCGCTCGGCAGCACAGTGTGGTTCACCGGCCTCGGCCTCGGTGCCCGGGCGCTCGCCGGCCCGCTGGGCCGCCCGGGGACGTGGCGCGTCCTCGACGGCCTCATCGGCCTGACCATGATCGGGCTGGCGGTCCTGCTCGTCAGCCGTTGACCGCGACGGTCAGCCGGCCGCCGGCGTGGTGGCGAAGGGGGTCAGCTCGGCCGCGAGGTCACCGTGCACCCGGGCGACGACGAGCGTGCCCTGGCCCAGGTGCTCTTCGGAGACGATCTCGGCCTCGTCGTGCAACCGGCTGACGAGGTCACCGCGCGAGTAGGGCACGAGGACCTCGACGTCGATGTCGGGCTTGGGCAGCTCGTCGGCGACGAGCTGGAGCAGCTCCTCGACCCCCGCGCCGGTGCGCGCCGAAACCGCGATCGAGTGGCGCTCGTGCCGCAGGATCCGGTCGACGACCTCGGGGTCGGCGGCGTCGGCCTTGTTGACGACCACGACCTCCTTGACATCGGTCGCGTGGACGTCGGCCAGCACCGCGCGCACGGCCGAGATCTGGCCCTCGGGGTCGGGGTGAGAGCCGTCGACGACGTGCAGGAGCAGGTCGGCGTCGGCGACCTCCTCGAGCGTGGAGCGGAAGGCCTCGACCAGCTGGTGCGGCAGCGCCCGGACGAAGCCGACGGTGTCGGTGAGCGTGTACTCGCGCCCGTCGGGCGTCTCGGCGCGACGCACGGTGGTGTCGAGGGTCGCGAAGAGCTGGTTGTCGACGAGGACGCCCGCATGGGTGAGGCGGTTGAGCAGGGTCGACTTGCCGGCGTTGGTGTAGCCGGCGATGGCCACGGCCGGCACCTCGTGGTGCGCGCGGGCCGCGCGACGGGTGTCGCGGTGGGTCTTCATGCCGGCGAGCTCGCGCTTGAGCTTGGCGATGCGGGAGTTGATCCGGCGGCGGTCGAGCTCGATCTTGGTCTCACCCGGACCACGCGAGCCCATGCCCTGACCGCCGGCGGCCTGACCACCGGCCTGCCGGGACATCGACTCGCCCCAGCCACGCAGGCGCGGCAGGAGGTACTGCAGCTGGGCCAGCTCGACCTGCGCCTTGCCCTCACGGGACTTGGCGTGCTGGGCGAAGATGTCAAGGATCAGGGCGGTGCGGTCGATGACCTTGACCTTGACGACGTCCTCGAGGGCACGCCGCTGGCTCGGTGCCAGCTCGGTGTCGCAGACCACGGTGTCGGCGCCCTCGGCGACGACGATCTCCTTGAGCTCCTGGGCCTTGCCCGAGCCGAGATAGGTGCTGGGGTCAGGGGTCTGGCGCCGCTGCAGGACACCGGCGAGCACCTCGGAGCCGGCCGTCTCGGCCAGGGCCGCCAGCTCACGCAGGGAGTTCTCCGCGTCGGCAACGGTCCCGTCGCTCCAGACCGCCGCGAGGACGACGCGCTCCAGACGCAGCTGCCGGTACTCGACCTCGGTGATGTCCTCGAGCTCGGTCGACAGGCCCTGCACACGGCGCAGGGCGGAGCGCTCCTCGCGGTCGAACTGGTCGCCGTCGTAGTCGATGTCGCCAGCCGGCTCGAGGAAGCCGTCGCGGTCGGCCAGCGCCTGGGCGCGGCGGGAGAGCACCCGGTCGATGATCGGGCTGGGGGTGGTGTCGTCGTCGGCGTCGTCGTGGGCGCTGTGCAGTGGTTCGGTCATGTTCTCCTCAGGATCTCACCCTGCAACGCCGCAGGGCCAACCATTAGTCCCGGCCGTCCCCCATGACGGCATTGAAGGCCTGCCCGAAGGCGCCCGCGACGAGGATCTCGATGCCCTCCTCTCCCTGATGGGTGACGACGCTGGTCGACCCGTCGGCAGCGCGGTGGTAGGCGTGCGGTGTCACCGGCCCGGGCTGGGACTCGAACTCGCCCGCGGCGAACTGAGCGAGCCACTCGTCGAGGACGAGGGGGGCAGCGGCTCGGGCACCGCAACCCGTAGACCTGCCCGTCAGCGGCCTCGAGGTGGCCGGCGTCGATGGTCGTCTCGACCCCTCGTGAGGCGAGATGCTGTCGAGCGAGCGCCATGAGCCGGCGGCCGCGCCCTGCTCAGCGTCGGCAGGACGGAGTCGGGAAGATCCCCATACCCGCATCGTGCCACCGGTGCCGCGTCGCACGAGGCAAGAGCGTAGGGTCTCCAGCCGTGTCCGACTCCCCCACCACCGTCCCCGAGCACGAGCACCTCGACCGCGGGCTCAACCCCCGCCACGTGCAGTTCATCGCGCTCGGCACCGCCATCGGCACCGGCCTGTTCTACGGCTCCTCCGAGACGATCCAGGCCGCCGGCCCGGCCGTCCTCGTTGCCTACGCCGTGGCCGGCTTCATGGTCTACATCGTCATGCGCGCCCTCGGTGAGATGGCGGTCCGCCATCCCGTGGCCGGGTCCTTCGCGCAGTACGCCGGCTCCTTCCTCGGCCCCTACGCCGGCTTCATCGTCGGCTGGGTCTTCTGGCTCGAGCTCGCGGTCGTCGCGATCGCCGACATGACCGCCGTCGCGACCTACATGGGGCTGTGGTTCCCCAGCGTCCCCGGCTGGGTGTGGATGGCCGCGGCGATCGCCCTCATCGGCGCCCTCAACCTCATGGCGGTGCGGGTCTTCGGGGAGATGGAGTTCTGGTTCTCCCTCATCAAGGTGACGGCGATCATCGCCCTCGTCGTCGGTGGGCTGGCGCTCATCCTCTGGGGGCGCGAGGTCGGCGGCACGACCCCGGACGTCGCCCACCTGTGGAGCCACGACGGCTTCGCCCCCTTCGGCCTGTGGGGCATCATCATGAGCTTCAGCGTCGTCGTCTTCTCCTTCGGCGGCATCGAGACGCTCGGGATGACGGCCGGCGAGGCCGACGACCCCGAGCACTCCATCGCACGCGCGGTCAACACCGTGCCCTTCCGCATCCTGCTCTTCTACGTGGCGGCGCTCGCGGTGATCATGTCGATCATCCCGTGGGACGAGGTCACCGGCGAGTCCTCCCCCTTCGTCGAGGTCTTCGCCGCGCTCCAGGTCCCCGCGGCGCAGCACGTGATGAACTTCGTCGTCCTCACCGCTGCCCTGTCGGCGATGAACGCGATCTTCTACGCCTGCTCACGCACGATGTACGGCCTCGCCGAGCAGGGTCACGCGCCGCGTTCCTTCCTCCACCTGTCGCCGCGGGCGCACATCCCGATCTACCCGGTGCTGTGCATGTTCGGTGCGGGTGCGGTGGGCCTCGTGCTCTTCCTCGTCATCGAGGACCGGCTCTTCTTCTTCGTCGCCGCGATCGCGTCCTTCGCGACGGTCTTCACCTGGCTGATGATCCTGCTCGCGCACTGGCGGATGCGGGCCGGCATGGCCCGCGCGGGCGTGGCACCCACCGGCTTCGCGATGCCCTTCTTCCCGATCCTCAACGTCATCGCGATGGCCTTCATGGTCGGCGTCATCGTGCTGCTGGCGACGACCGAGTCCGGCCGCAACGCCTTCTTCGTCGGTGCCGGCGCCCTCGTGCTCCTCACGATCGCGTGGTTCACCCTCGTGCGGGACGAAGGGAGGGCACCGATCGTCCTCGAGGACGCGGCTCACCTCTCCGGTGACAGCTCCCGGGTGTAGAGCACGGTGCCGCGGGCATCGCGCAGGGTGACGGTCAGCGTGCCGTCGTCGGCGATGTCGGCGTGCCCGAAGAACTGGTTGCCCCCGCGCGGCGACTGGTTGGGGTAGTCGGCACTCTTGACGAAGTCGACCCGCGGGCCGAAGGTCGCGTCCATCTCGTTGGGCCCGAAGGTGCCGGCGTTGATCGGACCCGCGACGAACTCCCAGAAGGGTCGGAAGTCGGTGAAGGCCGCTCGCTCCGGGCTGTAGTGGTGGGCCGCGCAGTAGTGCACGTCGGCGGTGATCCACACGACGCCGGGCACGTCCTTGATCTCGCGCAGCAGCCACGCCAGCTCGATCTCCTTGCCGAGCGGGGCACGCGGGTCCCGATTGGCCAGCGACTCCTGGGCGTCGCCGTCCGGGACGACGATCCCGATCGGCAGGTCGGCCGAGACGACCTTCCAGGTGGCCTTCGACGCCTTGAGCTCGGCCGCCAGCCAGCGGACCTGCTCGTCGCCGATGAGGGAGGTCCGGTGGCCCTCGAGCCCCGCGGTGTTGGGGTCCTTGTAGGTGCGCATGTCGAGGCAGAAGACGTCGAGGTGCCTGCCGCGGGAGACCTTGCGGTGGATGCGCTGCCCGTCCCGACGGTCCTGGCCGTTGCTGATCGGCTGCCACTCCCACCACGCCTGCTTGGCCCAGCGGGCGAGGACGTCGACACGCTGCTCACGGTCGTAGGCGGGGTCGGTGAGGATCTCGCCGGGGTACCAGTTGTTGGTCGTCTCGTGGTCGTCCCACTGGGCCAGCACCGGCACGTCCGCGTACATCGCCCGCAGGTTGTCGTCGAGGTGGTTGTAGCGGTGCCGCCCACGGAACTCCGCGAGGCTCTGCGCCCGCTCCTCCACCTCGGGGATGACGAGGTTGCGCCAGACCTGCCCGTCGGGCTCGGTGACGCGGGCCTCGATCGGCCCGTCGGCGTAGATGGTGTCACCGCAGTGCACGAAGAAGTCCGGACGGGTCTCGTGCATCGTCCGGTAGGCCGTGTACCCGCCGAGGTCGGGGTTGATCCCCCACCCCTGACCCGCCGTGTCCCCGGTCCACACGAAGGACTGGCCGGACCGGCCACGCGGTGCCGTCGTGAAGGTCAGGTCCGCGGTCTGCCCCCTTCGCCTCTCCTCGTCCTCGAAGGCGACCTCGATCTCGTGCCGCCGCCCCGGGGCGAGGTGCCGCAGGTCGATCTTGCCCGTGTGGTCGGTGCCGGGCGTCACCCACGGTCCGCGGACGGTCCGCCGGGAGCGACCCGGCCCCCGGAGCGTGGCGACCATGCGCGAAGGGCGGTCCGCCCGGGCCCAGATCACCGCCGAGTTGGTCGTGACGTCGCCCGAGGCGACGCCGGAGGGCAGCAGTGGCCGGCTGCGGTGCACCTGGAAGGGGGCGGCGACGGCCGACGGCTGGAGGGCCGCCGCACCGGCGGCGACGACGGTGGTGGACAGGACGACGCGACGGGAGATCTCGGGCATGGGTCGAGGCTCCCGCGCCCGGGTGGCGACGACGTGGGCACCAGGTGGCCGGCACGTGACCGGCAGGTCAGCCCTTGGCCAGAACCCGGATGTCGGTCGCCTCGGTGCGCTCGGCGTCGGCCCGCTCGTCCTCGGTCAGCTGCTGGCTCTCGATCTCGGCCCGCACGCGGCGCAGGTAGTGGTCGATCTCGGAGGTCGTGCGTTCCTCGTCCCAGCCGAGCTCGGCCGCGAGGATCCGCGCGGCGGGCTCGGCGGCCTCGACGCCGCGGTCGGGTGTCTCGATGGAGATGCGCATCCGGCGGGTGAGCAGGTCGTTGAGGTGGAGCGTCGCCTCGTGGCGGGCCGCGTAGACGACCTCGACCCGCAGGTACTCCTCGGCACCGGCGAGCGGCTCTGCGAGAGAACGGTCCTCGTCGATCATGGCGAAGAGGTCGACGGCCATCGAGCCGTAGCGGTCGAGCAGGTGGGTCACCCGCCAGACCGGCAGGTCGTGCCGTCGGCTCAGGGTGTCGAGCTGGTTGACGAGCGCCTGGTAGCCCTCGGCGCCGACGAGCGGGATGTGGGCGGTGACGCTCTCGGGGACGCCGGGCGAGAGGTCCTCGCGGGCGGCGTCGACGGCGTCGGCGGCCATGACCCGGTAGGTCGTGTACTTGCCGCCGGCGATCGAGATCAGGCCCGGCTGGGGGCGAGCCACCGCGTGCTCGCGGCTCAGCTGCGAGGACTCCTCCGACTCTCCGGCGAGCAGGGGGCGCAGCCCGGCGTAGACGCCCTGGATGTCCTCGCGGGTGAGCGGGGTGAGGAGCACGCCGTTGATCTGCTCGAGGATGTAGTCGATGTCCGCGGACGTCGCGGCGGGGTGGGCCCGGGAGAGGTTCCAGTCGGTGTCGGTCGTGCCGATGATCCAGTGGGTGCCCCACGGGATGCAGAAGAGCACCGACTTCTCCGTGCGCAGGATCAGGCCGGTCTCGGAGTTGACCCGGTCGCGGGCGACGACGATGTGCACGCCCTTGCTCGCCCGCACGTGGAAGCGTCCTCGCCCACCGGCCATCGTCTGGATGTCGTCGGTCCACACGCCGGTGCAGTTGATGACCACCGAGGCACCCACCTCGACCTCGTCGCCGGTCTCGACGTCGAGCACCCGGGCGCCCACGACGCGCTCACCGGCGTGGAGCAGGCCGGTGACCTTGGCGGAGTTGAGCACCGTGGCGCCGTAGGAGGCGGCGGTGCGCACGACGGTGAGGGTGTGGCGGGCGTCGTCGCACTGGGCGTCGTGGTAGAGCAGGCCGCCGTGGTGCGCGGAGGGCTTGAGCCCGGGCGCGATCCGGCGCACTCCTCGCTTCGTCATCTGCTTGGTGCGCGGGACGGACCGGCCGCCGCCCATCGTGTCGTAGAGGGTCAGGCCGGCGGTGACGTAGGGCCGCTCCCAGACCGGGTGCGACAGCGGGTAGAGGAAGCTCACCGGCTTGACCAGGTGCGGGGCGATGCGGGTGAGCATGAGCTCACGCTCCTGGAGGGCCTCGCGCACGAGCGCGAAGTTGAGCTGCTCGAGATAGCGGACCCCGCCGTGGAAGAGCTTGGAGGACCGGGAGGAGGTGCCGGAGGCGAAGTCGCGCTGCTCGACGAGGGCGACCTTGAGGCCACGGGTGGCCGCGTCGAGCGCGACGCCCGCGCCGGTCACTCCCCCACCGACGACGAGGACGTCGAGGTCCTCCTCGGCGATGCGACGCCAGGCCGCGTCGCGCTGCTGGTGATCGAGCGGTGTGGGATTCGGCATGGCACAACGGTAGTCGGCAACCTGCCCGCCGAGGAACCCGACCTGACAGGATGCCAACATGAGTGCACCGACCACGTACGTGCTGTCCATCGACCAAGGGACGACGAGCACCCGGGCCATGGTCTTCGGCCGCGACGGGGCAGTCATCGCTACCGATCAGATCGAGCACGAGCAGATCTTCCCGCGGGCCGGCTGGGTCGAGCACGACGCCTTGGAGATCTGGGGCAACACCCGCCGCGTCATCGGCGGCGCCCTCGGCAAGGCCAACCTCAACAGCGGCCACATCGACGCGGTGGGCATCACCAACCAGCGCGAGACGACCGTCGTGTGGGAGAAGGCGACCGGGCAGCCGATCCACAACGCCATCGTCTGGCAGGACACACGGACCCAGGCGCTGGTCGACGAGCTCGCGTCCGATGGCGGGCTCGACCGCTTCAAGGAGGTCTGCGGGCTGCCGCTCGCCACGTACTTCGCCGGGCCCAAGATCGCCTGGATCCTCGACCACGTCGAGGGAGCCCGGGAGCGCGCCGAGGCCGGCGAGCTGCTCGCCGGCACGATGGACACCTGGGTGCTGTGGAACCTCACCGGTGGCGGGGAGAACGACGGCGTCCACGTCACCGAGGTCACCAATGCCTCGCGCACGATGCTCATGGACCTGCGCACCCTGGAGTGGGACGAGGCCACGTGCGAGGCCATCGGGGTGCCGGTGCAGGTGCTGCCCGAGATCCGCTCGTCCTCGGAGGTCTACGGCGAGTGCAAGCCGGGCGTCCTCAACGGCACGCCGATCGCGGGGATCCTCGGCGACCAGCAGTCGGCCACCTTCGGTCAGGCCTGCCTGACGCCGGGCACCGCCAAGAACACCTACGGCACGGGCAACTTCATGCTGCTCAACACCGGCACCGAGATCGTCTCCAGCGACAACGGCCTGCTGACGACGGTCTGCTACCAGCTGGGCGAGCAGGACGCGGTCTACGCCCTGGAGGGGTCGATCGCCGTGACCGGGTCGCTGATCCAGTGGCTGCGCGACAACCTCGGCTTCATCAAGGAGGCGCCCGAGGTCGAAGCGCTCGCCTGCAGCGTCGAGGACAACGGCGGGGTGTACTTCGTGCCGGCCTTCTCCGGGCTCTTCGCCCCGCACTGGCGGCCCGACGCACGCGGCGCGATCCTCGGGCTGACCCGCTACGCCACCAAGGCCCACATCGCCCGTGCGGCGCTGGAGTCGACGGCCTACCAGACACGTGACGTGCTCGACGCGATGCAGGCCGACGCCGAGCGGGCCGGCGGGCGGCTGACCGAGCTCAAGGTCGACGGCGGGATGGTCGCCAACGACACGCTCATGCAGTTCCAGGCGGACATGCTCGGCGTCGACGTCGTGCGGCCGCAGATCGCCGAGACCACGGCCCTGGGTGCCGCCTACGCCGCCGGCCTGGCCGTCGGCTACTGGGAATCGACGGACGAGATCGTCGACAACTGGTCCGAGGGGAAGCGATGGTCGCCGTCGATGGACGAGGACGAGGTCAAGCGGCTGCACCGCAACTGGACCAAGGCCATCTCCAAGACCCTCGACTGGGTGGACGAGGACGTCGACTGATCAGGCGGCGAAGAGCTCACCGAGGCGCACCTCGAGGGGCGACCACAGCACGTCCGGGTGTGACACCGCCACCGGACCGGCAGTCACCGGACCGGCAGGCACCGGACCGGTAGACACCTGCCCGATCGACCCACGGCCATGACCGAGGGGTGGTGGGGCCAGGCTGCGGTACACGACGCCGGTCGAGGTGCTGAGGACCACCTCGTGGGGCCTCCCCCCGCCCGGGTCGAGCCCGCTCGCGAGCACCTCGGCGCTCCAGCCGGGCTGTTCCTTGTCGAGGTTGTGCCGCTGGCAGACGCCCAGGCCGTTGGCCGCTGAGGTCTCGCCGCCCCGGGCGAAGGCCTCGACGTGGTCGACCTGACGCGCGGGTGCATCGCACCACGGCACCCGGCAGCCTTGGTCGCGCAGCTCGACGAAGCGCCTCAGCCCGCCGTGGAAGAGCCGACGCGTGGAGTCCATGGCGACGAGCTCGTGCCCACCGGGCGAGGTCCACAGGCGACGCAGCCACACCCCGGACGACGCGGCGTCGTCTGCGTCGGCGCCGTCGAGCAGACGCAGGACCATCTCGCGCGCCGTCTCCGGGGGCATCGCCCCGAAGCCCGGCACCTCGACCTGCTCGCCGCCGGCCGGGGCAACGCTGGTCTGGGCGACGCTGGCCGGGGCGACGCCGGGCAGGAGGGCCGCCTCGCTCATGACGAGCGCGACCTCGACCGGCTGTGGCTGCCCCTCGGCCCGACCGGAGAGCAGCTCGAGAGCCGTGTCGGCGAGCCAGGCACCCTCGCCACGCCCGTCGGCTGCCCGCTCCGCATCGACCCGCGCGTCTCCGGTGGCAACATGGCGGCTCCGCTCGGCAGACCGCAGGGCCGCGTAGGCACCGACGACCTCGGCGACCGGACCGAGCACGCTCAGCCAGGCCATGCCATCGGGCGCGGGGCGCACCCCGACCCGGCGTGATGCCGCGGCCCGCCGGCGGCGCTCGACCAGTGCCGCCTGGTCGAGGTCGGCGCAGACCCGGTGGGCCGCCCGAGACAGGCCCTGGTCACCGAGTGTCGTCAGGCACCCGGACAGCCGACGATCGGCCTCGAGCCGATCGGCCGCCGCCAGGCACGCGGTCTCGCGGACGACGATCGTCGCCCGCCACTCGCTGATCTGCCCCGCAGTCAGGGCCGCCATCGTGCACGGCAGCTCGTGGACGAGCGCCCGCGCCACGCCCACGTGCCGATCGGCCTGCCCGGGTGAGACCCGCCG
Organism: Janibacter sp. FSL W8-0316; assembly: GCF_038004165.1. NCBI lineage: Bacteria > Bacillati > Actinomycetota > Actinomycetes > Micrococcales > Intrasporangiaceae > Janibacter > Janibacter sp. FSL W8-0316. The sequence goes on from NZ_JBBOQX010000001.1 coordinate 1,024,451, forward strand.
GGCCAGCGCCACCTCGGACCGAGCGGCCCGCCGCTGCAGCGACGCCTGCCGGTCGGACAGCTCCTCACGGGCGACTGCGGCAGACACCAGCCCGTCGCGCTGCTCGACGAAGCGCTCGGTGGCCCGCGCCTGCAGGGCCGACGCCGCGCCCTTGGTCGACTCGAGGAGGGCGACCACCTCGAGGAGCTCGGCCTCGCCGAGGCCGTCGACCGATGCCGCCCCCAGGGCCGCCAGCGACGCCGCCAGTGCGTCGGGCAAGCGCGCCTCACTGCTGGCGTCGCACTCGCCACTGCCCCGCACCGTCGTCTCGGTCATCGCGCCTCCCCTCGCTCCCATCATTATAGAACACCTGTTCGATAGATTCACGAGGGCGGGCCAAGAAATGTCCCGGTGCAACCGCCCCCGGCCCAAGCACCCCCTTCGACAGCATCAGCCTGTCACCCACCACCGACAGCGCACCTAGGGTTGTCCCGTGACCGACCACTACTTCACCGACTCCCCTGCCGCGACCGATGCCGAGCGACGCCCGCTGGAGGTCACGCTCGCCGGCCGAGAGGTCACGGTGGAGACCGCAGGTGGCACCTTCTCCCCCACCGGCCTCGACAAGGCGACGGCGATCCTGCTCGACACGGTGCCCCAACCCCCTTCTGCCGCAGACCTGCTCGACATCGGCTGCGGCTGGGGCCCGATCGCCCTCACCCTCGCGCTCCGGGCCCCCGAGGCCACGGTCTGGGCCGTCGACGTCACGGAGCGGGCGCTCGACCTCACCCGCCGCAATGCGGCCGCCCTCGGGCTGACCAACGTGCGGACCGCCCGTCCGGACGAGGTGCCGGCGAATCTCCCCTTCGCCGCCATCTGGTCCAACCCGCCGATCCGCATCGGCAAGCCTGCCGTCCACGAGCTGCTGCGCACCTGGCTCCCCCGCCTCGCGCCGGGAGCCGACGCTCACCTCGTCATCGGCAAGAACCTCGGCGCCGACGGCTACCAGCGCTGGATCAGCACCGAGCTGGGCCTGCCGACGGAACGGGTCGGGTCGAGCAAGGGCTTCAGGGTCCTGCGGACCAGCCGGCCCGCGGCGGGTTGACCAAGTCTCCCTCCCAGGTGAGGTCGCTGCCCTCGTCGACCTCGAAGGCCTCGTAGCGGTCGTCCGTGAGCACCGCATCGACGAGCGCCCGGGACCCGGCCACGATCGTGCTGTCCCAGTCGATCTCGCTGGCGACCACCCAGGCGTGGTCCGCAGGCCAGACGAGCTGCGGGAGCGGCCCGTCGAAGACCGAGGTCCACCCGATGCCCGCCCGGTGCGGCCACGTCTCGTCGGCCAGCTCGTCGCAGCCGGTCGCCAACAGCACGTACTCGCGACCGGGAAGCTCCAGGAGCGGGCCGCGGCGCGCCGCCGTGGCGACATCGGGGGCGACCGAGGTCCGCTGCTCCTCGAGGTGACGCCGCATCCGTGCGTCGACCTCCACCTCGGCGTCCGTCCCCGCGTCGCCGTCCTCCGCGCGCTCGTGGACCACGGTCGTGCCGCTGAGCTCGCTCCACCCCGCCCAGATGCCGACGACGAGCTGCTCGGGCGAGCGCGTGGCCTCCCGCAGGTGCCCGGTCAGCCCGGCGAGCAGATCGACGTCCAGTGACCCGTCGCGCGACTGCCCGACCCGCCAGCCGTCGGCGAAGTCGACCCCCTGGTGGAGGTCCGCCAACCGGTTCCACTGGACGAGCGGGTGCATCGTCAGCCCCTGTCGGGCCGCCACGCGCGACCACGGCCAGCGCCCCTCCTCCAGCACCGGGTGCATGCCCCACCGGTCGGCGACCGTGAGGTCCTCACGGTGCACCGGCACCGGGTGCAGGATGCGGGCGTAGGCCTCGAAGCCCGCGCCCGCGACCCCTCCGACGCGCGCCCAGCCACCGATCCGCTCACGCAGCCAGTCGCCGCAGGACACCTCCGTGATCAGCTCCATCCGGTGAGCCTACGGCGAGCGTCAGCGCTGCTGCCCCACCGTCACTCGTCCTCGTCGACGACCATCGCCGACCCGCCACCGGCACGCGTCGGCTCGGCCGAGGCCTCGAGGTCGTCGAGCCCGTGGACCCGGATCCCCGTGGCATTGCCGATCCGGTCGACCTTCTTGGTCGTGTGGCCCAGCGAACGCAGGTAGTCACCGACGTCGCCGTCCGCGAGCGCCGGCTCGAGCTCGGTCGCCGAGCCGTTGCGCGAGGAGACCCGTGGCGCGGCGAGCGCGTCGCCGATGGCCAGGTCGCGGTCGACGACCCCGCCGACGAGCTGGGCGACGGTCGTGATGATCGTCGCGCCGCCCGGGCTGCCAGCGGTCATCCAGGGCGTGCCGTCCTCGAGGACGATGGTCGGGGCCATCGACGAGCGCGGCCGCTTGCCCGGGCCGGGCAGGTTGGGGTCGGGGACCCCGTCGGTCACCGGCGTGAAGTTGAAGTCGGTCAGCTCGTTGTTGAGCAGGAAGCCGTAGCCCGGGACGACCATGCCGCTGCCGCCGTACTGCTCGATCGTCAGCGTGTAGGTCACGGTGTTGCCGTCCTTGTCGACCGCGGTCAGCGAGGTCGTGTGCTGGTCCTCGGACCCGACGGCGGTGGTCTCGGTCGAGGCCTGGCAGTCGTCGTAGGAGCCGTCCGGCTGGCCGAAGGGGACGGGGCGGGTCATCGCCGAGTCCTCACCGAAGAGGCACGAGCGCTCGTCGGCGAAGTCCTGCGAGAGCAGCTCCTGCGTCGGCACGTCGGGCACGTCGCCCACCCAGCGGTTGCGGTCGGCGAAGGCCGTGGCGGAGGCCTCGGCGAACCAGTGCGCCCACTCCCCCTCGCTGAGGTCCTGCGTGCGCTTGCCGGTGCGCTCCTCGTAGGACTCGAGCAGGTTGAGGATCTCGCCGACGGCGATGCCACCCGAGCTCGGCGCCGCCATGCCGTAGATGTCGAGGCCCCGGTGCTCGCTGTGGGTGGGCGCCTTGACCTTGGCCTCGTAGGCACGCATGTCCGAGCGGGTCATCTGCCCCGAGGGGACGGTGACCCCCGGCGCCGTGCGGGGGTTGCGCGCGGTGTCGACGACCGCCTCTCCCATGGCACCGCGCTGCATGGCCGCTGACCCATGGGTGCGCAGCTGCCGGTAGGCCTTGGCCAAGTCGGGGTTGCGCAGGACGGCACCGACCTTGATCGGCTCACCGCCGGGCAGGTAGATCTTCGCCGTGTCGGGGAACATCGCGAAACGCTCGGCGTTGTCGGCGGTCGCGTCATGGAAGGTCTGGTCGACGACGAAGCCCTTGCGTGCGGTCTCCTCGGCCGGCTTGAGCAGCTTGTTGAGCGACATCGTCCCGTAGCGCTCGGCGGCCATCTCCCAGGTCGCGGGCGTGCCCGGGACACCTACGGAGAGACCGGAGTTGACCACCGTGTCGAAGTCCATCGCCTTGCCGTCGGCACCGACGAAGACCTTGTCGTGGAAGCTCGCCGGCGCGGTCTCACGGCCGTCGATGGTCTCGACCTTGCCGGTGTCGGCGTCGTAGTGGACGAAGAAGCCGCCGCCCCCGATACCGGAGCTGTAGGGCTCGACGACGCCGACGGCGGCGGCCATCGCGACAGCCGCGTCGGCGGCATTGCCGCCTCGCTCGAGCACGTCGATGCCGATCTGGCTGACGATGGGGTCGACGGACGCGACGGCCCCGCCGGCGCCGCGCATCACGGGGACCTTGGGCAGGTCGTGTCCGACAGGTGGCGGCCCGGGGTCGGCGGTCGCGGCGCCCCCGGTGGCGGCGGTCAGGGCCAGGGCCCCGGCCGCGAGAGTGCTGATCAAGGTCGTGGCGCGTCCCATGGGGTCCACGCTAGATGTGATCGGCCTCACGTGCAGCGCGAGGACGAAGGGGGTCACACGAGCGTGGTCGTCCCGTCGGCCACGAGCACGGCCGGTCCGGCGAGCTCCACCTCGCGCCCGGGCAGCAGCCGCACCCGCAGCGTGCCCCCGGGAACCTCGACCGTGTACTCGCTCGGGGCGTCGACGTCGCCGGACCAGAAGGCCGTGCCGATCGCCGCGGCGCACACGCCGGTGCCGCACGAGCGGGTCTCGCCGACGCCGCGCTCGTGGACGCGCATCGAGATCCGGCCGGGCCCCAGGACCCGCACGAACTCGACGTTGCTGCCCTCCGGCGGCACGGGGTTGACCGCCGGCGGGCGGCGCAGCCGCAGGCCGTTGAGGTTGACGTTGGGCGGCAGCGCCACGACCGTGTGCGGGTTGCCGAGGTCGAGCGAGAGAGCCGAGTAGGGCTCGGTGACGTCCTCGGCCTCCTCGACGTGGACGAGCGCGTCGAAGCCCTGCGCCAGGGCCTTCGCCTCGTCGACGAAGCGCCACTGCCCCATGTGCGTCACGACCTGCTCCCCCTCGAAGCGGATCCCCTTGAGACCGGCTCGGGTAGCGATGGAGAACTCGTCGCCGACAAGTCCCTCGCGCCGCAGCCAGGTCGCGAAGACCCGTGTGCCGTTGCCGCACATCTGGGCCAGCGAGCCGTCGTGGTTGCGGTAGTCCATGAACCACTCGGCCTCGCCGGCGAGTGACCGGACCTCCTCCTCGGCCGCGTCGGCGGTGCGCACGATCCGGATGACGCCGTCGCCACCGATGCCGGCCTGGCGGTCGGCGAGCAGGGCGACCTGCGAGGGGGTGAGGTCGAGCTCGGCGTCGAGGTCGGGGACGAGGACGAAGTCGTTCTCGGTCCCGTGGCCCTTGGTGAATCGCAGCGTCATGGGGTCCATTGTGCCGGTCGGGTCGTCAGGCCCACGGCGCTCCTCCGCAGCCCGGGCGCGGCCGCGTCGAGCCACTGCACCCGCGGGTCGGGCCGCAGCCAGGACTCCTGCCGGCGGGCGTATCGCCGGGTCGCACGCGCGGTGTCGGCGATGGCCTCCTCACGGCCCCAGCGTCCGTCGAGCTCGCCCAGCGCCTGCGCGTAGCCGATCGCCCGTGATGCGGTGCGCCCGTCGCGCAGCCCGGCGGCATCGAGTCGCCGGACCTCGTCGAGCAGACCGGCCTCCCACATCGCACGGGTGCGCCGGTCGATCCGGTCGGTCAGGGCGTCCCAGTCGTCGCGCAGGGCGATGACGAGCGAAGGGCGTCGGTACCGCTTCGTGGGTGCCGTCGCCGAGAAGGGACGGCCGGTGATCTCGACGACCTCGAGCGCGCGGATGATCCGCCGGATGTTGTTGGGTTCGATGGCGTCTGCGGCTGCCGGGTCGACCTCCCGCAGCCGACGACGAAGGGCGGCGCGCCCCCCTTCGCCCTGCGCCTGCTCCTCGAGCCGCGCCCGCACGGCGGGGTCGATGGGCGGGATGTCGAGGTGGTCGAGCGCGGCCCGGACGTAGAGGCCGGAGCCACCGGCGAGGATCGGCACGCGTCCACGCCCGAGGATGTCGACGATCGCGGCCTCGGCCCGGGCCTGGAAGTCGGCCAGCGTGGCCTCGTCGGTCACCTCGAGGACGTCGAGGAGGTGGTGCGGGACCCCCCGCCGCTGGGCGACGGGCAGCTTGTTGGTCCCGATGTCCATGCCCCGGTAGAGCTGCATGGCGTCGGCGTTGACCACCTCGCCGCCGAGCTCCTCGGCGAGGTCGAGCGCGAGGTCGGACTTGCCGGTGGCGGTGGCCCCGACGACGGCGACGACCTCGGGGCGGTGCAGCCCGCTCACTCCTCGTCGTCGTGCCCGAAGGGGTCGGGCCCCTCGCCGGGCAGCCAAGTGTTGCCGGGCACGCCCCAGCCCTCGGCCTTGATCGCCTTGCGCGCCTTCTTCTTCCACTTGTCACCCAGTCGGTCGACGTAGAGGAAGCCGTTGAGGTGGTCGTACTCGTGCTGCATGCAGCGGGCGAACCACCCGGTGGCCGAGAAGGCGATCTCCTTGCCGTCCCAGTCGTAGCCGGTCACCTCGGCGCGCTCACCCCGACGAAGGGGGAAGGAGTAGCCGGGGACGGACAGGCAGCCCTCGGACTCGTGGTCGCGGTCCGGCTCGCCGACCGCCGGCTTGCTCGCCTTGACGTAGGGGTTGATGACGTGGCCGAGGGAGGGCACGCCGTCCTCGTTGGCCATGCTCCACGTGTAGATCCGCAGACCGATCCCGATCTGCGGGGCGGCGAGGCCAACACCGTGGGCGGCCTCCTGGGTGGCGTACATGTCCTCGACGAGGGTGCGCAGCTCGGCGTCGAAGTCGGCGACCGGCTGGGCGCGGGTGTGCAGCACCGGCTCGCCGCAGATGGTGATGGGGTGGATCGTCATGGTCGGCATCGTATGTCGCCACGGCGCGCGGTCGGCACCTGCACGCAGGACGACGCCGGGACCGGACAGGGGGTTCCGGCCCCGGCGTCGCGGGGTGTGTCCGGCGTCAGTGCTGCCGGACGGTCTGGGGGCCTCAGGCCTGCTTGATGGCCGAGAGGTCGAGGGTGAGAGTGACCTTCTTCGAGACGAGGACGCCACCGGTCTCGAGCGCGGCGTTCCAGGTGAGGCCGAAGTCCTCACGGTCGACGTCGGTACGGGCGGTGAAGCCGGCGCGGATGTTGCCGAAGGGGTCCTGGGCGGTGCCCTCGTACTCGGCGGCGAGCTCGACCTGGCGGGTGACGCCCTTGATCGTCAGGTCGCCGACGAGGGTGAACTCCTCGCCCTTGACGTCCTTGATGCCCGTGCTGGCGAAGGTGATGACCGGGTTGTTCTCGACGTCGAAGAAGTCGGCCGACTTCAGGTGGCCGTCGCGGTCGGCGGAGCCGGAGTCGATCGAGGCGACCTGCATCGTGGCGGTCGCCGTCGAAGCGGCGAAGTCGTCGGCGACGGTGATCGTGCCCTCGAGCTCGCGGAAGTAGCCGCGGACCTTGGTGACCATCGCGTGGCGGGCGACGAAGCCGACCTCGGAGTGGCTGGCGTCGAGGACGTAGGTACCGGCGGCCAGGTCGGCGAGGGGGGTGATGGCGGCGGACTCGGTCATGAGGTGCTCCTTGCGATGTGGGGTGGTGTCTGGGTGCACACATGACAGTAGACCTGCTTTGTTGTCGTGTCAACTATTGGATTTTCAACGACATGTACATGCTACGTCCCCAGCGGTTGAAGCGCGCGGGATGACGTGTTTGGCTGGTGGCACGGCCCGTCACCGGGCAACCCGACACGAAGGAGAACACCATGGGGTTCGACGATCTGAAGGGCAAGGCGACCGACGCGCTGGGCGACAACAGCGACAAGGTCGAGCAGGTGAGCGACCAGGGCCTCGACAAGGCCGGCGAGTTCGCTGAGGGCAAGGGTGCCAGCTCCGAACACGCCGACAAGGGCAAGGACTTCCTCGACGGCAAGATCGGCGAGTGAGGCTGCCTCACTGACAGCACGAAGGGGGCTGGTCACCGTGACGGTGACCAGCCCCTTCGTCGTGCTCGGGTGGTGCGGGCGAGGCCTCAGGCCCCGCAGGCCGGACCGGTGGTCGCCACCGGTGCCGGAGCGCCGATGCTCGGCATGCCCAGGCTGACACCGGGCTTGGCCACCGCGCCCTCGGCACCCTTGTCCTGCAGCGCCGCCCACGCGTCGCCGCCGCGCGTGCGCCGCACCGCGAAGGCCCCGCCCTCGAGCGCCGAGTCGGCGACGAGGTGGTGCGGGGCGCCATAGGTGACGCCGACGGTCACCATGTCGCCGGGGCGCGGACGCTCCGCCTCGGGCAGGTCCTCCGGCAGGGCGAAGTGGACGAGCCGGTTGTCGGGCGCGCGGCCGCTGAGGCGCGCGGTCTCGCGGTCCTTGCGCCCCTCCCCCGTCGCGACGAGGACCTCGAGCTCACGACCCTCCTGCTCGCGGTTGCCGACCCAGGAGATCTCGTCCTGCAGTGCGACGAGGCGCTCGTAGCGCTGCTGGACGACCGCCTTGGGCACCTGGTCGGGCATCGTCGCCGCCGGCGTGCCGGGCCGGATCGAGTACTGGAAGGTGAAGGCGGAGCTGAAGCGCGACTCGCGCACGACCCGCAGCGTCTCCTCGAAGTCGTCGTCCGTCTCCCCGGGGAAGCCGACGATGATGTCGGTCGTGATCGCCGCGTCGGGGATGCGGTCGCGGACGCGCTCGATGATCCCGAGGAAGCGCTCGGAGCGGTAGCTGCGACGCATCGCCTTCAGGACCCGGTCGGAGCCGGACTGGAGGGGCATGTGCAGGCTCGGCATGACATTGGGCGTCTCGGCCATCGCGTCGATGACGTCGTCGGTGAAGGCGGCGGGGTGCGGGCTGGTGAAGCGCACCCGCTCCAGACCGTCGATGTCGCCGCAGGCCCGCAGCAGCTTGCCGAAGGCGAGCCGGTCGCCGAACTCGACGCCGTAGCTGTTGACGTTCTGGCCCAGGAGGGTGACCTCGACGACGCCCTGCGCGACGAGCGCCTCCACCTCGGCGAGGATCTCGCCGGGACGGCGGTCCTTCTCCTTGCCCCGCAGCGCCGGGACGATGCAGAAGGTGCAGGTGTTGTTGCACCCGACGGAGATCGAGGTCCAGCCCGAGTAGGCCGAGTCACGGCGGGTCGGCAGGGTCGAGGGGAAGGTCTCGAGGGCCTCGAGGATCTCGACCTGCGCCTCCTCGTTGTGGCGGGCCCGGTCGAGCAGCGCCGGCAGCGAGCCGATGTTGTGGGTGCCGAAGACGACGTCGACCCAGGGGGCGCGCTCGACGATCGTGTCGCGGTCCTTCTGCGCCATGCAGCCACCGACGGCGATCTGCAGGTCGGGGTGGCGCTGCTTGAGCGGACGCAGCTGCCCGAGGTTGCCGTAGAGCTTGTTGTCGGCATTTTCGCGGACGGCGCAGGTGTTGAAGACGACGACGTCGGCGACCTCCCCGCGCTCGTCGGCGGGCAGGCTCGCGCGGTCGACGTAGCCGGCGGTCTCGAGGAGGCCAGCGAGTCGCTCGGAGTCGTGAACGTTCATCTGGCACCCGTGGGTGCGCACGTCGTAGGTCTTGGATGCAGCACTCATGTCAGTCGAAGGGTAGTCGCCCGCCAGAGCAAGCAGTAACGCAAAACCCTCAACACTGGCGTCCAGGTGACGTTGCTCAGATAACATGCTGACACCATGAGCACCGCAGACCAGGACCAGGACCCGGCCGATCTGGTCGTGCTGCTTGCCGACGACGCGCGGCCCGTGGGGACCGCCCCTCGGGCCGACGTGCACACAGACCGCACGCCGCTCCACCTCGCCTTCTCGTGCCACGTCACCGACGGCACCGGCCGCCTTCTCCTCACCCGACGCGCCCTCAGCAAGCGGACCTGGCCGGGGGTCTGGACGAACGCCTTCTGCGGGCACCCTCGCCCGGGCGAGGACCCCCTGGACGCGGTACACCGCTACGCCGAGCACGAGCTCGGGCTCCGGCTGGACCACCTCGAGCCCCTGCTCCCAGATTTCCGTTACCGAGCGGTCGACGCCTCGGGCATCGTCGAGCACGAGGTCTGTCCTGTCTGGCTCGCCCATACGACATCGGACCCGAGCCTCAACCGAGACGAGGCCGTCGAGGCCCGATGGGTGACGCCGCACGAGCTGAGGACGACGGCCGAGGTCGCGCCGTGGGCACTCAGCCCGTGGCTCGTCCTCCAGCTCGACGAGCTGCCTGCTGGCCGAAGCGCCCTCGACCAGGTCGGCCAGGCCGTATGACGTCGGCACCCCGTCACGCCGAGCCCACCTCTGTGACCGCATCGCCGGCAGCGGCCGTGTCGGCGGATGAGCTCAGCGACGCTCAGGTCCTGCGGGACGCCTTGGCCGCGGCAGGCAGCGGCGGCAAGCGCTTCCGCCCTCGTCTCGTCCGTTCGGTCCACGACCTGCTCGGCGGTGACGCCGGCCCGGCCGTCAACCAGGTCGCCGACGCCGTGGAGATGCTGCACACCGCCTTCATCGTCCACGACGACGTCATCGACGGCGACGACCTCCGACGGGGTGCGCCGAGCACGCCTGGCCGTTTCCACGCCGACGCGCTCAGAGTCGGCGCCCCGGCGGCTGCGGCCCGCTCCTTCGCCACCGCCGGCGCGATCCTCACCGGGGACCTGGCGCTCGGCGCGGCCATGCGGGCCGTGGCCGCGGCACCCATGCCGCGTGAGCGGATGCTCCAGCTGCTCGACCTCTTCGATCACACCCTGGCGGTCTCGGCCGCAGGAGAGCTGGCCGACGTCCGCCTCTCGCTCGGTTCCGAGGAACCGACGCTGCAGGAAGCGCTGAGCGTCGCCGAGCACAAGACCGCGGTGTACTCCTTCAGCCTGCCGATGCAGTGCGGCGCCGTGCTCGCCGACTCCCCGGACCGGCTCGTCGACGGCCTCGGCCGCATCGGGCGGCACCTCGGCCTGGCCTACCAGCTGGTCGACGACCTCACCGCGGTCTTCGGCACGCCGGCCCAGACCGGCAGGCCCGGCATCGCCGGTGACCTACGCGAGGGCAAGCGCACACCGCTCGTCGTCCACGCACGCACCACCTCGGCATGGCCTGTTCTGGAGCGCCATCTCGGTGATCCCGACCTCGACGAGCAGGGCGTCGAGCACGTCCGGGCCGCCCTCACGACTGCTGGATCACGCTCCTTCGTCGACGACCTCGCCACGCAGCAGCTGCGCGAGGCCACCACACTCGCCGAGGACCTCAGCCTGCCACCCGAGCTCGTGACGTGGGTGGGCGAGGTCGCGGGCTCCCTCGAGGGCGGCGTGGCATGACAGCGGCCCGACAGCAGCGTGACGAGGCCCCACCCCACGTCCGCTACGACGCGACCGCCCAGGCCGCTGCCGAGCTCGTCATCGCCCGGTACTCGACCTCCTTCGGTGCGGCGAGCAGGCTGCTCGCCGAGCCCGTCCGGGGGCGCGTGCGCAGCATCTACGCCCTCGTCCGGGTCGCCGACGAGATCGTCGATGCTCCCCGCCCCGACGTTGCCACCGACGAGCAGCGCGCTGTGCTCGACCATCTCGAGCGCGAGGTGAGCGTCGCGCTTGACCGCGGCCTGAGCTCTGACCTCGTCGTCCATGCCTTCGCCCGGACAGCGCGAGCATGCGGGATCGGCATGGACCTCATCGAGCCCTTCTTCGCCTCGATGCGCAGCGACCTCACTCGCACCACCCACGACGAGGAAAGCTTCGCGAGGTACGTCTACGGCTCGGCCGAGGTCGTGGGTCTCATGTGCCTGCGCGTCTTCCTCGCCGACGAGCCCGACGCCCAGGCCAGCTACGACCGGCTCGCCCCGGGGGCTCGATGCCTCGGGGCCGCCTTCCAAAAGGTGAACTTCTTGCGAGACATCGCCGCCGACCGCGACGAGCTCGGTCGCCGCTACTTCCCGGGCGTCGACCCGCACCGCATCGACGACGCCGACCGTGACCGGCTCCTCGACGACCTCGACAACGACCTCGCCCTCGCTGCAGCCGCCGTCGAGCAGCTGCCGCCGAGCAGCAGACGTGCCGTCCGGGTGGCGCACCGGCTCTTCGCCGAGCTGTCTGGCCGACTGCGCGAGACCCCCGTGGAGCGGCTGCGCCACGAGCGGGTCCGGGTCCCGGGCCCCCGCAAGGCCGCGATCGTGCTCGACAGCGTCGTTCGAGGCCGACGATGAGGCCCCTGCCTTGGACCGGTCGGACCAGCCAGCCGCGCGAGCCCGGGACCGCCTGCATCATCGGTGGCGGTGTGAGCGGGCTGGCCACCGCAGGGCTGCTCGCCGCTGACGGCTGGCAGGTGGATCTCGTCGAGCGCTCGGAGCGGCCCGGCGGTCGGGCGGGGCTGTGGGAGCACGACGGCTACCGCTTCGATACCGGGCCGTCGTGGTACCTCATGCCCGAGGTCTTCGCCCACTTCTTCGAGATGCTCGGTACCTCCGTCGACGCCGAGCTCGACCTCGTCCGGCTCGACCCGGGCTACCGGGTCTTCTTCGAGCATGATGACGAGCCGGTCGACGTGCGGGCGACCCGTGCAGCCAACGAGGCGCTGTTCGAGTCCCTTGAGGCCGGTGCTGGGTCGGCACTGTCGGACTACCTCGACTCCGCGCGCCACGTGTACGAGCTCGCCGTCGACCGCTTCCTCTACACGAGCTTCGACTCCAGCGGCTCGCTGCTCAACACCGACGTGCTGCGCAACGGGCCCCGCCTCTCGAGCCTGCTGACTCGTTCACTCGAGTCCCACATCGCCACCCGCTTCGACGACGCACGGCTGCGTCAGATCCTCGGCTACCCCGCTGTCTTCCTCGGCACCTCGCCAGACCGCGCCCCGAGCATGTACCACCTCATGAGCTGGATGGACCTCGCCGAGGGCGTGCTCTACCCGGCAGGGGGCTTCACGACAATCGTCGACGCCCTCGTGCGGGTGGCCGAGCGCCACGGCGTGCGGCTGAGGACGAGCACGACCGCGACTGCCATCCGCACGACTGCCGCGCGCGGTCGGCGTGCCCGAGTGATCGGCGTCGACGTCACCGGCCCGGACGGGGAGACCCAGGAGATCCCGTGCGATGCCGTGATCGGGGCGGCCGACCTGCACCACGTCGAGACCGCGCTGCTCCCCGAGCACCTCCAGACCTACCCGCAGTCGTGGTGGGAGCAGGTCGACCCCGGGCCAGGGGGTGTGCTCGCGATGCTCGGCGTCGACGGCGAGCTGCCGCAGCTCGCCCACCACTCGCTCTTCTTCACCACCGACTGGCGGCGCAACTTCGACGACATCCTCGGCCCTGAGCCCCGGGTGCCCGACCCGGCCTCGATCTACGTGTGTCGGCCGTCGGCGAGCGACAGCACCGTCGCCCCCGCCAGCAAGGAGAACCTCTTCGTCCTCGTCCCTGTCCCCGCCGACCCCACGATCGGCCGGGGCGGCACGGACGGCGCCGGTGACCCCGGGGTGGAGCGAACCGTGGACGCGGCCATCGATCAGATCGCTGCATGGGCGGGCGTGCCGGACCTTGCCGAGCGCGTCGAGGTCCGGCGCACCGTCGGGCCGGAGGACTTCGTGCAGGACCTGTCGTCCTTCTCCGGGAGCATGCTCGGACCGGGACATGTCCTGCGCCAGAGCGCCTTCTTCCGCGCTGACAACGTCTCGAAGAAGGTCGACGGCCTCTACTACGCGGGCTACTCGACCCGCCCCGGCATCGGGCTGCCGATGTGTCTCATCAGCGCCGAGCTCGTGCTCAAGCGGCTGCGGGGCGATACCTCGAGCGGGCCGAGCGTCACCCCGACCGCCGATGCCGAGGTGGGCTGAGTGGGTCTGCTCTACCTCGGCTTCGTCGTGGTCTCCACGGTCTGCATGGGTCTCGTCGACCACCGGTGGCGCCTCGCCCTCTTCGACCGGCCCGCCCGCACCCTCGCCGTCGTCGCGGCAGGCTCATCGCTCTTCCTCGTGTGGGACCTCGTGGCGATCGAGTCGGGCATGTACGTGCGTGGCGAGTCGCCCGCGATGACCGGCATCGAGCTGCTGCCCGAGCTCCCCGTCGAGGAGATCTTCTTCATCGTCTTCCTCAGCTACCTCACGTGCGTGCTCCACGGGCTCTTCTCGAGCCTGATCCCCCGCGGCGAGGTGACCTCATGACCTACGCCGGCCTGGCCGTCTGCTTCCTCGCCGCCGCGGCGCTCGTCCTCGTCGCCGCCGCCGTGCTGCGCCGACCCGACCGGCGCTGGTGGCTCGCGACCGCTGCGACGGCGCTGGCGCTCGTCCTGCTCACCGTGATCTTCGACAACCTCATGATCGCCGCCGACCTCTTCCGCTTCGACCAGGCCCAGCTCTCCGGCATCCGCATCGGCCTCGCACCGCTCGAGGACCTCGCGTGGCCGGTCGCGGCCGCTGCCATCCTGCCCGCGCTCACGCTCCTGCTCGATCTCGACCACCCACGAGCCACCCGCGGAGCCCAGCGATGAGTGCCGCAGCGCAGCAGCGGTCGGCTCAGTCCTCTCCCTTCGCCCAGGTCCTCGCGTCCTCCCGGCCGCTGTCGTGGGTCAACACGGCCTACCCCTTCGCCGTCGCCTACCTGCTCGCCGGCGGGCGGGTGGACCTCGCCTGGGTCGTCGGGACGCTGTGGTGCCTCGTGCCCTACAACCTGCTCATGTACGGGGTGAACGATGTCTTCGACTACGAGTCGGACATCCGCAACCCCCGCAAGGGAGGAATCGAAGGGGTCGTCCTCGATCGTGGCCTGCACCGGGCCACCCTGTGGTCGGTGGTGGTGTCGAACCTGCCCTTCGTCGTCGCGCTTGTCCTCCTCGGCGATCTCCGCTCGACCCTCGTCCTCGCGGTGAGCGTCTTCGCACTCGTCGCGTACTCAGCCCCAGGGCTGCGATTCAAGGAGCGGCCCTTCCTCGACTCGCTGACGTCGAGCACCCACTTCGTCAGCCCTGCCGTCCTCGGCATCGCGCTGGCCGGTGGCACCTTCGACCCAGTTACCCTCGCCGCGCTCACCGGGTTCTTCGCCTGGGGGGTCGGGTCGCACGCCTTCGGCGCGGTGCAGGACATCGAGGCCGACCGGGCAGGCGGCATCGCTTCGATCGGCACCGTCCTGGGGGCGCGGCGCACGACCGGCTTCGCCCTGCTCGCCTACCTCGTCAGCGGGCTGCTCCTGCTGGCCCTGCCCTGGCCAAGCACGCTCGCTGCGGCCCTCGTCCTGCCCTACCTCGCCAACGTCGTGCCGTACCTACGGCTCGAAGAGGCCGAGTGCGAGCGCGCGCACGCAGGCTGGCGACGCTTCCTCTGGCTCAACTATCTCACCGGCTTCCTGCTCATTCAGCTGATCATCGTCGCGACAATCGGCCTGCCCGGTCGCTGACCTCGAGACGCGCCCGCTCGATGCGGTCGCGCCACCGCAGCCACGGCGGGTGCACCTGCCAGTTGAGCTCGAGGGTCCGCACAGCCCGTGCGAAGCGCCGACGCACCTGCGCGGCCCCACGCAGCGACCGGGCCGAGACCCCGACGTGCAGGCCGCGCGCCAGCCGAACCCTTCGGCCCGGCCCGAGGACGAAGGCGAGGTCCATGTCGTCGTGCACCTCGGGATCCTCGCGGTGCACCTCGTGGCGGACGGCGAGCCAGGTGCTGCGGCGAACGGCCATGCTCGAGCCCCACAGCGCGGTCTGGCCGAGCGCGAGGTGGCTCAGGACGTAGTACGCACCGAGGTACAGCGCAGCCACCGGCGGCCCGAGTGGGCGGGGCAGGTCGTAGAAGGTGCCGGTGCCGGTGACGGCGCTCACCGCAGGATCGGCCATGGCCCGGGCGACCCCCTCGACCCAGCCCGGGCCGGGACGGGAGTCGGCGTCGAGACGGGCGATCACCTCGCCGCGGGCAGCGTCGTAGCCAGTTGCCGCAGCAGGGGGGATTCCGACCCGTGGCTCGTGCATCACCGTCGCTCCGTGCGCCCGTGCGACTGCTGCCGTGTCGTCGCTGGAGCCGTTGTCGACGACGACGACCTCGAGCGGCGGCACGTGCTGCCGGGCGAGCAAGGTCAGACAGGTGCGCAGGGCCACGGCGTCGTTGCGAGCCGGGATGACGACGGAGACGCTCGGCAGGCCGTGCCCAGCGGGTGCTCTCATCCTGACCCCTCGGGCTCAGGTCTACTCAGGGCGAGCAGGACCGCGGCGACGACCGCCCCGACCACCCCGGCCCCGAGATCGCCGAGCGTGTCCTCGTACCCCACCTGGATGCGGTCGTCGAGGACGGTGTGCCCGAACCACTCACCCATCTCCCAGAGGAGGGCGAGGGTCGTGGCCAGGGTGCTGCTCACGACGACGACCCCCAGCCGAGCCATGCCCTCACCGAAGAGCCCGAGCCGCTCGAGCGCGGCGTAGCCGATCGCGCCGACGAGGCCGGTCAGTGCGGCATGCACGACGACATCGAGCCAGCTGACGGCGAGGTACCAGTCGAGCATCGCGGCCCAGGCGCCGACGAGGATCGTCGCGCAGTAGGAGAGATCGAGCGGCGCGGGGGTCCCCAGGGCGCGGGGGATCATCGAGCCTCCGAGCACGAGCATGAAGAGCGCGAAGCCCATGAATCCCCAGCCGAGCGTGCCGAGCACCACGCTCAGGGCCGCCGCGAGGCGCACGAGATCCGTGGCGACCGGGCGGAGCGGGTCCCGCTGGCTCTGCCGTCGCGGCGCAGTCAGGGGCAACCCGCCGACCCCTCAGCTGACCCGGGTGAAGGTGATCTCGACGTCGAGCTCGGAGAGCTCGGGTCCGGCGTACATCCCCCGGAAGGGCGCGACGTCGTCGTAGTCGCGGCCGCGGCCGACGACGACGTGGTCGAGCCCCACGGGCGCGAGGTTCGTCGGGTCGTAGGGCATCCACGCGCCGTCCCAGATCTCGATCCAGGCGTGCGACTCGCCGGGGCAGGACCGCCCGCGCTCGAGGTCGGGCTCGCTCGCGACGTAGCCGGAGACGTACCGGGAGGGGATGCCGATGCAGCGCAGCGCCGCGAGGGTGATGTGCGCGAAGTCCTGGCACACGCCCTGCCCCTTGGACCAGGCGTCCTCGGCGGTGTCGGAGACCTCCGTGACGCCCTTGGCGTAGCTCATCCGCTCGTGGACCTGCGTCGAGATCGCCTGGGCAGCAGCCCGTGGGGTCGGCTCGTCGCGAGCCGCCTGCGCGATCTTCGTCAGCTCCTCGGTGGTCGTCGTGCGCGGGGTCGCGGTGATGAGCTCGCTCAGCAGGTCACGGGTCTGCTCATTGGCCAGCGCATCCCAGCCGGTGCCGCTCGCCTCCGCGACTGTCTCCGCGCGCTCGACGGTCGACATCGCCTCGATCTCGAGGGTGTCGTGCGCGCCCTGGGACTCGACCGCCATGACCTGGGTGCCCCAGTGGTCGGTGTAGACGTTGCTCCACGAGTGCGGGCGTACCCGGATCCGCGCCTCGAGCGTGGTCTGCCCGGGCTCGCTCAGCGGCGTCATCCGCAGCTCGTTGTGCGAGGCGACGACGTCGCCGTCGTAGCGCATGACCGTCCGGTGCACGATGCGGTGCCGTCGGGTACTCACAGGATCTCCCCCGTCCACTCCTGGACCGGGCCCGACATGAAGTAGCGGGCCCCGATCGCGTCCGATGCCTGGGTGACCGACTCCTGGACCAGACCCATCATCGCGGGCAGGTCGTCCAGGACGTCGTCCGGGTCGGCGTACTCGAGCTGGGTGCGGGTCTGGCCGAGGATGCGGCGGGCCTCGTCGGAGAAGCCCACGCGGTCGGTGTCCGGCGAGAGGGTCGTCAGCCGGTCCTCGGCCTCACGCAGGGACGCGAGGACCGAGCGCGGGAAGCGACGGTCCAGCGAGAGGAAGGCCGCAGCGGTGCGGTCGGTGATGACACCCCGCATGGTGCGCAGCATCGCCTGCTGGGCACCGCAGCTCGCGAGGACGACGCCCCAGTTCGGGCCGCCGTCGATCGCGCCGGTCGCCACGATCCGAGCCGTCATGTCGGCACGCTCGAGCGACCGCCCGAGGCTGAGGAAGTCCCACGCCTCGTCGTGGCTCATCGTCGAGTCGGCGATGCCGGCGACGAGGGCGGCGCGCTCGGTGACCCAGCCGAGGTGCTGCTGGGTCGCGGTCTGCGCCCCGAGGCCGTTCCACCGGTGCCAGGAGGTGTTGATGACCTCCCACAGCTCGGTAGAGAGGGTCTCCCGGGCCCGGCGGGCATTCTCCCGCGCGGCCAGCCACGAGCCGGAGATGGCGCTCGGGTTGTCCGCGTCGAAGACGAGCCGGCTGGCCACGTCGGCGTAGGTGACATCGGGGCTGACGTCGTCGAGCCCCATGATCCCGCCGAGAAGCATCCACGAGGTGTAGTTCACGTCCTGCCCCGGGTCCTCGATGAGCGAGAGCCGCAGCACGTCGACCATGCGCGCGGTGCCGTCGGCGCGCTCGATGTACCGGCCGATCCAGAAGAGCGAGTCCGCGATCCGGCTGAGCATCAGGCCTCCTCCCCTGCCGTCGAGTCATGGTCCGGGCCCGCCTGCGGTGGCGAGGTGTCCCCCGGCTCGGTCTCGGAGTCGAGCAGCTCGGTGGGCGGCGCGCTGTCGTCGCTCGGCATCGGACGGTTCGTGCCGAGGAGGATGACCTCATCGCCACTCGTCGGGACCTTGGCGTAGCGGCCGGCGAGCACCCACGTGTCCTTCGAGCCACCGCCCTGGCTGGAGTTGACGACGAGTTGCCCCTCGGGCAGCGCGACGCGGGTCAGCCCGCCGGGCAGCACCGTCACCTGGTCCCCGTCGTTGACGGCGAAGGGGCGCAGGTCGACGTGCCGAGGGCGCAGCTGCCCGTCGATGAGCGTCGGCACGGTGGAGAGCTGGACGACGGGCTGGGCGATCCAGCCCCGCGGGTCCCGCTCGAGGTTGGCGCGCAGCTCGTCGAGCTCCTCGCCGCTCGCCTTCGGGCCGATGATCAGTCCCTTGCCGCCTGAGCCGTCGACCGGCTTGACGACCATCTCGTCGAGGCGGGAGAGGACCTCCTGGAGGGCCTCGGGCTCGTTGCAGCGGTAGGTGTCGACACCGTGGAGGATCGGCTCCTCGTCGAGGTAGTAGCGGATGAGGTCAGGCACGTAGGAGTAGACGAGCTTGTCGTCGGCGACGCCGTTGCCGATCGCGTTGGCCAGGGTGACCCGACCCGCCCGGACGGCGGAGATGAGACCGGTCACCCCGAGCATCGAGTCGCGACGGAAGTGCACCGGGTCGAGGAAGTCGTCGTCCACCCGCCGGTAGATGACGTCGACCCGCTCCTCGCCGCGCGTCGTGCGCATCCGGACCTCGCCGCCGCGGACGACAAGGTCACGACCCTCGACGAGCTCGACACCCATCATCCGCGCGAGGAGCGTGTGCTCGAAGTACGCGCTGTTGTAGACGCCGGGGGTGAGCACCACGACGGTCGGGTCGGTGCGGCCCTCGGGAGCAGCCGCACGGAGCGCCTCGAGCAGGATGCGCGGGTAGTGGTGGACCGGGCGGATCCGCATCGTCGCGAAGGCCTCGGGGAAGACGTTGGCCATGGCACGCCGATTTGCGATGACGTAGGAGACGCCGGACGGCACCCGGACGTTGTCCTCGAGGACGCGGAAGTCGCCCTGCTCGTCGCGGATGAGGTCGATGCCCGAGACATGGGCCCGGACGCCGTTGGCGGGGCGCAGACCGGCCACGGCGCGGTGGAAGTGGCTCGAGGTCGCGATGAGCCGCCACGGGATGATGCCGTCCTCGACGGCCCGTGGCATAGCCCCTTCGCGTGAGTAGATGTCGTCGAGGAAGGACTCGAGGGCGAGCACCCGCTGGGCGACTCCCCGCTCGACGGTCTGCCAGCTCTCCGCGTCGATGACGCGCGGCACGGCGTCGAGCGGGAAGGGGCGCTCCTCCCCGGCGTGGTCGAAGGTCACGCCCTGGTCGAGGAACATCCGGGCGAGCGCGTCGGCGCGCTCCTCGAGGCTCTCCGGGTCCATCGCGCGCAGCGTGTGGTGGATCGGCTTGTACGGAGCGCGGGGCTCTCCCGATCCATGGTCGAACATCTCGTCCCACGCGTCCCCGGTCGGGTAGTCGTCGAACATGCTCGGCCCCTCGGCGGTCGCGGGGTTCCCCCGGCCCTGGGACTGTCGTTGTACCTGGGTCACCCCCACACCATAGGGCCCCGACGTTGCCGCGATGTTTCCCCCCGGAGGCCTCTTTCGGCAGGCCTCTGCGACGATGTCGCTGTGGTGACCATCGACCTCAACGCGGACCTCGGCGAAGTCTTCGGCCGGTGGGCCCTGACAGACGACGAGGGCCTGCTCGACGTCGTGACGAGCGCCAACGTCGCGTGCGGCTTCCACGCTGGGGATGCCGCACGATGTAGCGCGTCGTCGCCCTGCGCGCCGAGCGCGGCGTCGTCGTCGCAGCGCAGGTCTCCTACCGCGATCTCGCGGCTTTCGGCCGTCGCTTCATCGACGTCGACCCGGCGGGGCTGACGGCGGAGGTCGTCTATCAGGTGGGCGCCCTGCGCGCCTTCGCCGAGGCGGTCGGGGTCCGCGTCGCCTACGTCAAGCCGCACGGTGCGCTCAAACGCGGTCGTCCACCACGAGGGGCAGGCTGCCGCTCTCGTCGAGGCCGTGCGGCTGCTCGGCGACGACCTCGTCGCGCTCGGGCTGCGGGATCGGCTTGGCTGCGTCGTGCCGAGGACGCCCGCGCCGTGCGGGGCGCACCGTCCTCGGCACCCTCGACCCACGCGTGACGACGACGGCGGTAGCCGCTCCCCTGCGCTCAGCCGCCGGCACGCTTGGCCGGCCCACCGGGGGCGCGACGAGCCGGGCCCACGAGATCTCCGTCGTCGAGGTCGCCTTCGCCGGCTTCACCTATCTCGCCGGCGCACGCTCACGAGCGCGGAGTGGTCGGTGACGGCAGACGTCGACCGGGTCGGGGCGCGGCTGCAGGGACCCACCCTCGAGCGAGCCGTCACCGACGAGCTGCCGAGCGAGGAGGTGGTCCGCGGATCGTGCGACCGTGCGGCCCAGCTAGTGCCGGGTGCTCGCGTGCGGCTCAGTCGCGCTGGTGCTCCGGCTCGGCGTCGAGCGCCTCGGTGATGACCACTCTGGCGACGTCGTGCCCGTAGCCCTTGCGGGCGAGCATGCCCGCCAGCCTGCGGGTCTGGACGGCCCGGTCCAGGCCGTGCATCGAGCGCAGCTTCTTGGCGACGAGCTCGTGGGCGCGCGCCCGCTCGTCCTCCGGGTCGACCTCGTCGAGGAGTGACTGCGCGAGCTCGTCGTCGACGCCCTTGGCCCGCAGCTCGTGCGAGATCGCCCGACGAGCCAGACCGCGGCCGGCCTGCTTGGAGCGGATGAAGGCCTGCGCGTAGGCCTCGTCGTCGACGAGCCCGACCTCCTCGAAGCGGTCGAGCACCTCGCGGGCCACCTCGGGCGGGCAGCCCTTGCGGGTCAGCGCCTCCTGCAGCTGCTTGCGGCTCTTGGGCGCACCGGTCAGCTGACGCAGGACGACCGCTCGGGCGACCGCGTGGGGGTCGGAGTCGGCGTCTCGCGTCGCCGGCTCCGGCGGCGGAGTCGGCGGGTCGCCTGCCCGCTCCTCGATGGCGGAGACCGCCGCACGCAAGCCCTCGAGTCGCTCGTGGGTGCGCGCGGCGGCCGGCCGGTCGTGCTCGCTCATGGAAGGGGACCTGATCAGAAGTCGACCGGGACCTCGGCCGGCGTCTCCTCCTCGGCCTCGGGCTGGACCCCGATGCCGAGCTTGGTCTTGATCTTGGTCTCGATCTCCTCGCCGAGCTGGGGGTTGTCCTTGAGGAACTTGCGGGCATTTTCCTTGCCCTGGCCCAGCTGGTCGCCCTCGTAGGTGTACCAGGCACCGGCCTTGCGGATGAAGCCGTGCTCGACACCCATGTCGATGAGGCCGCCCTCGCGAGAGATGCCCTGCCCGTAGAGGATGTCGAACTCGGCCTGCTTGAAGGGCGGGGAGACCTTGTTCTTGACGACCTTGACGCGGGTGCGGTTGCCGACCGGGTCGGTGCCGTCCTTGAGCGTCTCGATGCGCCGCACGTCGAGCCGGACCGAGGCGTAGAACTTCAGCGCCTTGCCACCGGTGGTCGTCTCGGGCGAGCCGAACATGACGCCGATCTTTTCGCGGAGCTGGTTGATGAAGATCGCCGTCGTGCCGGAGCTGTTGAGCGCACCGGTGATCTTGCGCAGGGCCTGGCTCATGAGTCGGGCCTGCAGACCCACGTGGCTGTCGCCCATCTCGCCCTCGATCTCGGCGCGCGGCACGAGCGCCGCGACGGAGTCGATGACGATGATGTCGAGCGCACCCGAGCGGATGAGCATGTCGGCGATCTCGAGCGCCTGCTCACCGGTGTCGGGCTGGCTGACGAGGAGGGCGTCGGTGTCGACACCCAGCTTCTTGGCGTACTCGGGGTCGAGCGCGTGCTCGGCGTCGATGAAGGCCGCGATGCCGCCGGCGCGCTGGGCGTTGGCCACGGCGTGCAGGGCCACGGTCGTCTTGCCGGAGGACTCCGGGCCGTAGACCTCGACGACCCGGCCGCGGGGCAGGCCGCCGATGCCGAGGGCCACGTCGAGCGCGATCGCACCTGTCGGGATGACCGCGATGGGCGGACGCACGTCGTCGCCCAGGCGCATCACCGCGCCCTTGCCGTGCTGCTTCTCGATCTGGCCCATGACGTTGTCGAGGGACTTGAGCTTTTGCTCGTGGAGCTTGCTGTCGATGGCGGTGACCTCAGCCATGCCACACCTTCCTTGTCGTCGTGTCGGGCGCGTCCACCGGCGACCAGGTCCACACGGTCGGACGTGTCGTGCGCTCTGGTCAGACGCTAGGGGCCGCCACCGACAACGGTCCGCAGCTGCCGTGGGGCTGTGGACACCGGTGCTGTCGGTCGGGCACCTGTGGACAACCGTAGCCGAACACGTGTTCGAGGTCGGGAGCGACGCGCCGACACGCCGCACTCCCCCTTCGGACTACGAACGCAGGAGGGTCTCGATCCGTCGCGAGGTCGCCCAGACACCGACCGCGCCGAGCGCGACGAGGTAGCCGACGTGCCACAGCAGGCCCCACCCGACCTCGCCGAGCATGAGCCCCCGCTCCAGCGCCACCCCGTGGTAGAGCGGCGTCGCCTGGACGATCGGCTGCGCCCACCCCGGGTAGGTCCCGAGGGGGAAGAAGGTCGCCGACAGCAGGAAGAGTGGCTGGATGACGAGCATGACCCAGTCGAAGTCCACCCACGAGCGCATGAAGGTCGTCGCGAACATGCCCACGGCCGAGAAGGCCAGCCCGATGAAGACCGCTGCCGGCACCGCGAGGAGCGACCACCACGACTCGACGACGCCGACCGCGAGCGCCACGAGGTAGAAGACGAGCGCGTAGACCCCGCCCCGGATGAGCGACCAGACGACCTCGCCGACGGCGATGTCGCGCGGGCCCAGCGGGGTCGCGAGCATCGCGTCGTAGATGCGGGCGTAGCGCAGCTTGAAGAAGACGTTGAAGGTCGAGTCCATGATCGCGCCGTTCATCGCCGACGCGGCGAGCATGGCCGGCGCGACGAAGGCCGCGTATCCGACCTCCTGCCCGCCGTCGGTCACGACGACGGGCACGAGCGACCCGACCCCGATGCCCAGGGAGAGCAGGTAGAAGACCGGCTCGGCGAAGCCGGTGACGAAGGCGGCCCACTGGCGCCGGAAGCCGACGACATTGCGCTCGACGACCGAGCGCCACATCGCCAGGCCGGGCGTGAGGACACCGGTGGTCACGAGACCAGCCTGCGCGTCATGCCGGTGCGGGCATAGAGCCAGCCGGCTCCGACGAAGAGCACGAGCACCGCCAGGTGCACGAGGTCGAAGGGGGCGAAGCTCCCGTGGGCGGCAGCCCGGCACAGCTCCACGCCGTGCCACAGCGGGGTCACCCAGGCGAGCACCTCGAGGACGATCGGCAGGCGCTCGACGGGGAAGAAGGCGCCGGAGAAGAGCATGAGGGGCGTGATGACGAGCCGGTAGACGACGTTGAAGGAGGAGTCCCCCTTCGCCCGGGCCGTGAAGCCGAAGAGCGGCACCGCGAAGGCGAGCGTCACGAGCACACCGATCGGCACCGCGAGCAGCACCCACCACGACGTGAAGCTGCCGAAGAGCGCGGCCACGAGCACGAAGGCGGCCGCGGCGAACCCGCCCTGCGCGGCGATGACGGCGAGGTGGCCGAGGAGGAGGTCGCTCACCGTGAGCGGGGTGGCGAGCATCGAGTGGTACATGCGGTTCCACGTGAAGAGCCCGTAGACCGGGTAGGTCGACTCGCTCACGGCCGTCATCATCGCCTGGACCGCGATCATCGCCGGGGCCACGAAGAGCAGGTAGGGCACGCTGTCGACCCCGCCGGACGCGTCGTCGACGAGCGAGCCGAGCCCGATCCCCATGGCCAGCAGGAAGAGCAGCGGCATGACGAAGCGGCTGAAGACCGACCCCATCCACGTGCGCCGGTAGACGAGTCCGAAGTAGGCGGCCACGGCCCCCACCCGCTCCGTCGGACGAAGGGGGGACCGCTCGCCGTGGACGTGGCGCGCGGTGGGACTCTGCAGCTGGACGGTCGCCATCAGTCGACGAGCGTCCGTCCGGTGAGGTGCAGGAAGACGTCCTCGAGGCTCGACCGGCGCACGATCGAGGAGACGGGCTGCAGGCCGCGCGCGTGCACCGCCTCGAGGGTGCCGTCGCCGTGGTCGGTGTAGACGAGCAGGCGGTCGGGCAGGGCCTCGACGCGCTCGTCGATGCCCTCGACGAGGTCGGCCGCGTGGAGGTGGTCGTCGACCGGCAGGCGCAGCTCGAGCACCTCTCTCGTGGAGTGGGTCTGGATGAGCGAGCGGGGTGAGCCCTCGGCGACGATCCGACCGTGGTCCATGACGACGAGCCGGTCGCACAGCTGCTCGGCCTCGTCCATGTAGTGCGTCGTGATGATCAGCGTGACGCCCTGGCGCTTGAGCCGGAAGAGCCGGTCCCACAGCACGTGCCGGGCCTGCGGGTCCAGGCCGGTCGTCGGCTCGTCGAGCAGGAGGATCTCGGGGTTGTTGATCAGGGAGCGGGCGATCGTCAGGCGGCGCTTCATGCCACCGGACAGGGGCTCGACCTTGTCCTTGCGGCGCTCGGTGAGCTGGGCGAAGTCGAGCAGCTCGTCGGTGCGCTCGCGGATGACCGTGCGCGGCAGGCCGAAGTACCGGCCGTAGACGTGCAGATTTTCCTCGACGGTGATCTCCTCGTCGAGGTTGTCCTGCTGGGGGCAGTTGCCCAGGCGCGCGCGCACGGCGGCGCCGTCGGTCACCGGGTCGAGGCCGAAGATCCGCAGGTCGCCCCCGGTCGGCGGTGAGGTCGCGGCGACCATCTTCATCGTCGAGGACTTGCCGGCGCCGTTGGGGCCGAGGAAGCCGAAGGACTCCCCCCGGGTCACCTGCACGTCGATGCCGTCGACCGCGGTGAAGTCGCCGAAGGTCTTGGTCAGACCCGAGGCGCTCAGCAGGACGTCGTTCACTCCGGCACCTCGTTGGCGATCTCGGGCGGGACGGGCATCGGCTCCCGGTCGATCCCGAGCCGGCGGTGCGGCGGGATGTCGAGGTCCTCGCACAGGGCCTCCCACACCCGGCGCGGGGACTCCCCTTCGTCCAGGGCGGTGGCGACCGTGCGGTCACCGAGCGCCTGGACCACGTGGCCGCGCGCCAGCGTGTGGGCATAGGCCGCCCCGAACTCGTCCTCCATGAGGGTCCAGAAGTGACTCAGCCGCACCCGGCGAGTGTATGTGCCCACCGGCAGGCATACTGCAGCCACGACGAGAGGACAGGAGGGCGCCGGATGGATGGCCCGACGACCCCCTGGCGGATGCCCGCCGAGTGGACCCCGCACGAGCGCACGTGGATGGCCTGGCCGAGCAACGGCTATACGCTCGGCGACACCCCCGCGGAGATCGACTCCGCGCGCAGCACGTGGGCCGCGGTGGCCCGGGCGGTCGCCCGCTTCGAGCCGGTGACGATGGTCGTCGCGCCGAGCGACATCCACCGCTGCCGCGAGTACCTGCGCAACGACACCGCCCACCCCATCGACATCGTCATCGCCGACCTCGACGACGCGTGGATGCGTGACATCGGGCCGACCTTCGTGCTCTCCCCCACCGGTGAGCTCGGCGGCGTCGACTGGATCTTCAACGGCTGGGGGGCGCAGGAGTGGGCCACCTGGGACCTCGACGCGCGCATCGCCTCGCGGGTGGCCGACGCGGCGGGGGCCCACCACCTGCCGTCGTCGATTGTCAACGAGGGCGGCGGGATCCACGTCGACGGCGAGGGCACGGTCCTGCTCACCGAGACCGTCCAGCTCGACCCCGGTCGCAACCCCTCGGCGACGAAGGCGGACATCGAGGCCGAGATCGGCCGACAGCTGGGGGTCGACACCTTCGTCTGGCTGCCGCGCGGGCTGACACGAGACTACGACGAGTTCGGCACCCGCGGGCACGTCGACATCGTCGCGACCTTCACCGCGCCCGGTCACGTGCTGCTGCACTGGCAGGGTGACGAGTCGCACCCCGACCACGCGGTGAGCCGTGAGATCGAGGCGGTGCTGCTCGCGGCCCGCGACTCGGCAGGTCGCCCGCTCGAGGTGACGCGCATCCCGGCACCGCAGACCCTCACCGACGACGAGGGTCCGGTTGACTGGTCCTACGTCAACCACCTCGTGTGCAACGGCGGCGTCGTGGCCTGCGTCTTCGACGACCCCCACGACGAGCGCGCCCTCGAGGTGCTCCGCTCGGTCTACCCGGGCCGCGAGGTCGTCGGCGTCGACGCCCGGCCGCTCTTCGACCGGGGTGGCGGCATCCACTGCATCACCCAACAACAGCCGGAGTCCTCGTGAGCTTCTCCTCCTTCGTCCGCGGCCGTGCGGACCTGCTCGCCTACGCCCCCCTCGCGCTGGCGACGACTGCTGCCGATGTGCTCGGTCGCGACCGCGCACGTCTCGACCAAGGTGGCGCTCGCCCCGACGCTCGCCGCGGGCGTCCTGGCCACGCGCTCGCAGCGCGGGGCGGCCCGCACCGGCACGCTGCTCGCTGCCCTCGTCGGGTCGACGATCGGCGACTGGTTCATGTACCGCTCGAGCCGGACCGAGGGTGACGAGTCCCGTCGGCTCATGCAGATCGGGGCGAGCGCCTTCGGGGTGCAGCAGGCCGGGCTCGTCGCGCTGCTGCTGCGCGACGGCGCCCGCCCCCACCGGCAGCCGGTGGCCGTCACCGGGGCGACCCTCGCCGGCCTCGCGGTGCTCGACACCGATGGCGGTGCCCCGGACCCGGTGCTGACCGGCTACGGCCTGCTCCTCGGATCGATGTCGGCGTTGGCCATGGGCGACGGCGAGCGTCCGCGCAACGGTCGGGCCGTCGCGCTGGGCGGCGCGCTCTTCCTCGTCTCGGACGCGGCGATCATCGTCGGCCAGCAGTACGCGAAGACCCCTCGGGCACAGGCGATCTCGTCTGCCGTGATCCTCTCGACCTACACGGCGGCGCTGGGCCTGCTCGTCCACGGACTGCGCGACGAGGGCTGAGGGCCGGTTCAGCCCATGCCGGTGACCTCGTCCCACCACCGACGGAGATCGTCGACACCGAACTCGTCCATGGTCATCAGCTCGAAGGTGACGAAGTCTCCAGCCGCACGCCCCAGAAGCGCCTCCAGACGATCGATGTCCTCGGTCGCGAGATCCGAGGAGCTGACGGAGAGCAGCAGGGCGTCACCGGCGGCCGACTCCTCCATGTCCCACTCAGTCGGCGCGTCGCGGACCACCTGGGCGAAGTTGCCGCGAGGTCGGACCTCCACCATCTCGTCGTCGAGACGCTGCTCTGCATCGTCGTAGGACACTCCACCCGACACCGAAGGTACGATCAGCAGCTGGAGCTCGCTGTCGTCCGCTCCCTCGCGAAGGTCGTGAGTGTCCACGTCGTCGCTGGCCACGTGCTCTCCTCCGCGCCAACGCGTCTCGTCGTCGAGGTCATCGATGAACTCCCAGGTCCACGCCAGGACGGCCCGCTCCACGTCCTCCCGTGCTCGGACGTCCGCCCACCGCTCCGAGGAGCGCGACCACGGTCCGCCCGAGTGACGCACCTCGACGTCCACTCCCCACAACGGATGATCGACCACCGGCGGGATGCCCGCCCAGGCTCGCTGCCAGGCGCCGCCGGCCGTGAAGACCTCGACGCCTCGTTCCCAGTGCTCCCACCGCACCGCGCCGAGGGACACGCAGAGCTCGTCGTCCTCGACTCCCGCCGTGGCCAGAACCACCCACGGGCCCACGCGATAGCACGCCCAGTCCGACGCGAGGTACTCCCCCGTCATCATCTGCACTTCCTCGGGCCCAGCATCCGTGCGCGACCACGCATCCCGGACGGTGCGCAGGTCTGGTCTCGGGAGTGGCTCGCCCAGCTTGGGCAGGAGGATGTCTGGCACGTTCATGGCGGCTGTGGGCACGGGCCGATCATGACGCATCCGGCCTCACCAGTGGCACGAATGCGGGGGAAGGCAACGGTCGCGGGTTCGCACGAACATTGTTACCGTCGGGTAATGAGCCTCTCCCCCCGCCCGAAGTACACCCCGGCCCTGCGTGGCCGTCGCGTCCTCATCACGGGTGCGGCGCGCGGCATCGGTGCCGGCCTCGCCGACCTGCTCACCGCCCACGGCGCCCGCGTGGCGCTGGCCGGCCTCGAGCCCGAGCTGCTCGCCGAGGTGGCGCAGCGCAACCACGCGCCGTGGCGCGAGTGCGACGTCTCCGACCCCGATGCCCTCGACCGTGCCGTCGAGGAGCTGGTGACCGAGCTCGGCGGTCTCGACGTCGTCGTCGCCAATGCCGGCATCGCCAAGCAGCTGCCGATCATCGGCGGCCAGCCCGACGTGATGGAGGCCCACCTGCGGGTCAACACCCTGGGCGTCTTCTACACGCTGCGTGCCGCCGGGCCGCACATCACCCACCCGGGCGGCTACGCCCTGGCCACCGCCTCTCTCGCCGCAGCGGTGCACCTGCCGCTCCTCGGGGCCTACAGCGCGAGCAAGGCGGCCGTCGAGGCCATCGGCAACACCTTCCGTCAGGAGATCAAGCCGACCGGCGCC
Source organism: Janibacter sp. FSL W8-0316 (assembly GCF_038004165.1). NCBI lineage: Bacteria > Bacillati > Actinomycetota > Actinomycetes > Micrococcales > Intrasporangiaceae > Janibacter > Janibacter sp. FSL W8-0316. Next base: position 1,052,943 of record NZ_JBBOQX010000001.1, read on the forward strand.
AAGGTGGGCGTCGCCTACTACTCCGAGCTCGCGACCGACATGACCAGCCGCGGCTTCGACACTGTCGCGGGCAAGAAGCTCACCGGCGGCGGCACCGTCAGCGGCGTCGCGCCCGTCGAGGCGGGTCTGCGCGCCCTCGAGCGGGGCATCGCCAAGCGGTCGCGGCGCATCGCCGCCCCGGGCTGGGTGCCGCCGGTCGTCCCCCTTCGTCACGTGGCCCAGCGGGTCATCGAGCTCAAGCCGATGCCCGAGCTCGAGGAGTCGCTCGCCATCGCCCGCACCGAGCAGGTCGACTACACGACCGCCCAGCCCACGACGTCGAGGAAGGCCCTGTGACCGCCCGGATCGCGCCGGGCAACCTGCGCGAGCTGGGACCGGTGCGGTGGGGCTTCGCCCGGGCCGCCGGCCGGGTCACCGGCACCGAACCGCCGGCCATCTTCACCACGCTCGGGCGGACCAAGGGGCTGTTCACCGGCTGGCTGCACTTCGCCGGTCGCCTGATGCCCTTCGGTTCTCTCGAGCGAAGGGAGTCCGAGCTGGTGATCCTCACCGTCGCCACCGCACGCGGCTGCGAGTACGAGCGGGAGCACCACCGCCTGCTCGGGCAGCGTGCGGGCCTGACCTCGGCCGAGATCGAGGGGATCCTCGCCGACGAGGTGGTCGCGTCCCTCAGCCCCCGCGAGCGGGTGCTGCGCGAGAGCGCGCAGGCGCTCGTCGCGACCAAGGACCTCGACGACGAGCAGTGGCAGCGACTGCGATCGGTGGCGAGCGAGCGGGAGTCCATCGAGCTGCTCCTGCTCGTCGGCCACTACGACATGCTTGCCACGACCCTCATGACGCTGCGGCTGGAGCCGGACAAGAAGGCCTGACCACTATATTGCATATGTAACTTACTCGTGCAACCATGGGTACATGAGCAGCCTCGCGTACGACCTCCACGTGCTCGTCCGGTCCCTGGACCGGTCCGCAGAGGTGCGGCTGGCCCCCTTCGGCCTGACGTATGCGCGCTACCTCGCCCTGGTCGTCGTCGGCGACCACGACGACCTCACCCAGCGGGAGCTCGCCGCTGCGCTCGGCCAGAGCGAGCCGACCGCCAGCCGCACCGCGGCCGCGCTCGCCGACGCCGGCTGGCTCAACGCCGTCCGCACCCCCGGGACCGGCAACCGCCGCATGCTCAGGCTCACGCCCTCGGGCCGTGACCTCCTCGACCGCGCCAGCGCCTCGCTCGGGAACGACTTCGACGACGTCGTACGCTCCATCGGGCAGGACCCGGACCACCTCGCCGCCCAGGTCCGACGACTCACCGCAACCCTCGAGGAGTCGTCGTGACGCCCCTGCTCCTCAGCCATCTGGTCGCCGCGCTGGTCGCCCTGCCCCTCGGCGGGTACCAGCTCTTCCGCCCAACGAAGGGGGACCCCCAGCACGTGATCCTCGGGCGGGTCTGGGCGGGCCTCATGCTCTGGGTCGCGGTCTCCTCCTACTGGATCCGCGACCTCCGTGAGGGACAGCTCTCCCTCTTGCACATCCTCTCGACGGTCACCCTCGTCACGGTGACGCTCGGCATCGTCCAGGCCCGCCGGGGCAACATCGCCGCGCACAAGGGCAACATGCGCGGCAGCTGGCTGGGCATGTGCGGCGCCTTCGTCGGTGCCGTGGCGGTGCCCGACCGAATCATCCCGACCTTCGTCGTCACCCGCCCCCTCGAAGCCCTCGTCGCCGTCCTCGTGCTCGCCCTGACGACAGTGCTCCTCATCCGGGCCGGGGCCCTCCTCACCGCCCACCACGACGCCCCGGCAGCGGGCTGAGGGCGTGACCACGACGGTCAGGACGGTTGTCCACAGATCCGCGAGCGGCGTGGGCGTGTCCTCGCGCCAGCGCCTATCGTGAGGACATGACGGCGACAGACCTCGAGCGCAAGGTACGGCAGCACGACAACGACATCTCTGCCGTCTACACGATGATCGCTGACATCCAGAACACCCAGCGTCGCCACTCCAACCGATTCGACGAGCTGACCGAGGACGTCGGCGCTCTCGCCGACAGGATGGGCTCGCTCGAAACGAAGGTCGGCTCCCTCGAGACCAAGGTGGGCTCCCTCGAGACCAAGGTGGGCTCCCTCGAGACCAAGGTGGGCTCCCTCGAGACCAAGGTGGGCTCCCTCGAGACCAAGGTGGGCTCGCTCGAGACCAAGATCGACCAGATGCTCGACCTCCTGCAGCGCTGACCCGGAGCGGCCGGCTAGGACCGCGCGATCCGTCCCTTCTGGGGGTCCGTCGCAGCCCTTCATGAGGATCCCCTGGACCCCCAAGCGCACCGCCTCGACGACGATGTCGTCGGGCAGGGACTGGGCGACGAGCACGACGTGGGTGCCCGCCGATGCTGCCATCAGCTGCTGGATGATCTCCAATGGGCGGTCGCGGGCTGTACCGGGGTCGATGAGGACCAGCTCCGGGACTTCTCTGCGCAGGGTGTCGAGGACGGCGTGACCGTGGCGAGCCACGCTAGGGCGGGTCACGTTGCGTCCGCGCTGCAGTGGCCGCGCCCGTTCGCCCACGGATGTCGACCCGCTGTCACCGGTCGATGGCAGGCTGTCCCTACCATGACCGACGACGTCCTCGACCGCTTCTCCCCTGCCACCGCGACGTGGTTCCGCGACAGCTTCGCCGAGCCCACGCGGGCGCAGGTCGGTGCCTGGAGCGCGATCAGCGCCGGCAGCCACGCACTGGTCGTCGCGCCGACCGGCTCAGGCAAGACCCTCTCGGCCTTCCTGTGGGCCCTCGACCGCCTCGCGTCCAGCCCGCCGCCGCAGGACCCGCAGGCGCGCTGCCGGGTCCTCTACATCTCCCCGCTCAAAGCACTGGCCGTCGACGTCGAGCGCAACCTGCGCGCCCCCCTCGTCGGCATCGGCCACGCCGCCGACCGGCTGGGGCTGCCCGCACCGCAGGTCTCGGTCTCCGTCCGCTCGGGAGACACCCCGGCCGCCGAGCGCCGAGCCTTCGCCAAGACGCCGTCCGACGTCCTCATCACGACCCCCGAGTCGCTCTTCCTCATGCTCACCTCGGGCGTGCGCGATGCCCTGCGCGGGGTCGAGACGATCATCATCGACGAGATCCACGCCCTCGCCGGCACCAAGCGCGGTGCCCACCTGGCGCTCTCGCTCGAGCGCCTCGACGCCCTGCTCGAACGGCCTGCCCAGCGGATCGGCCTGTCGGCCACCGTGCGCCCGGTCGACGAGGTCGCGCGCTTCCTCGCCAGCGGTCGACCCGTCGAGATCGTCCAGCCCGAGTCGACGAAGCAGTGGCAGCTCGACGTCGTCGTCCCCGTCGCCGACCTCACCGAGCTCGGCGAGCCGACGGGCGACCTCTCCGGCGCCGCGGCGGGCGAGGAGCGACGGGCGTCGATCTGGCCGCACGTCGAGGAGCGGGTCGTCGACCTCGTCGAGCAGCACCGCTCGACCCTCGTCTTCGTCAACAGCCGCCGCCTCGGAGAGCGGCTCACGGGCCGGCTCAACGAGATCCACGCCGAGCGGGTCGCGCTCCCCGACGCACCGGAGCCGACCGCTCCGGCTCGCGTGCCCGCCGAGGTCATGGCCCAGTCGGGTGCCTCCGCCGGCGCACCACCCGTGCTCGCCCGGGCCCACCACGGCTCGGTGAGCAAGGAGCAGCGGGCCCTCATCGAGGAAGACCTCAAGGCCGGCCGTCTCCCCTGCGTCGTCGCGACAAGCAGCCTCGAGCTCGGCATCGACATGGGGGCCATCGACCTCGTCGTCCAGATCGAGTCGCCGCCGTCGGTCGCTTCGGGCCTGCAGCGCGTCGGTCGTGCCGGCCACCAGGTCGGCGCGGTCAGCCACGGCGTCGTCCTGCCGAAGTTCCGCGGCGACCTCGTCCAGTCGGCCGTCGTCGTCGAGCGGATGCGGGCCGGGCAGATCGAAGCCCTCCACGTCCCGGCCAACCCGCTCGACGTCCTCGCCCAGCAGGTCGTCGCGATGTGCGCGCTCGACGACTGGCAGGTCACCGACCTGGAGGAACTCGTGCGGCGAGCCGCCCCCTTCGCCTCGCTGCCCTCGACCCTGCTGCACGCGACCCTCGACATGCTCGCCGGGCGCTATCCCTCGGAGGACTTCGCTGAGCTGCGCCCGCGCATCACCTGGGACCGGGTCGCCGGCACCGTCGCCGGCCGACGCGGCGCCCAGCGTCTCGCGGTGACGAGCGGCGGCACGATCCCCGACCGAGGTCTCTACGGCGTCTTCCTCGCGTCTGGCGACGGTCCCGGCCGTCGGGTCGGCGAGCTCGACGAGGAGATGGTCTACGAGTCGCGGGTCGGCGACGTCTTCACCCTCGGCACGAGCAGCTGGCGCATCGAGGACATCACCCACGACCAGGTCCTCGTGACGCCCGCGCCCGGGCAGCCCGGCAGGCTGCCCTTCTGGCACGGCGACCAGCTGGGCCGGCCCGCGGAGCTCGGGAGCGCGGTCGGTGCCTTCGTGCGCGAGGTCGGCGGTCTCGACGCCCAGGGGGCCAGAGCCCGCCTTGCGGAGGCCGGCCTGGACGAGTGGGCCCGGGACAACCTGCTCGCCTACCTCGAGGAGCAACGCGCCGCCACCGGTCACCTGCCCGACGACCGCACGATCGTCGTCGAGCGCTTCCGGGACGAGATCGGCGACTGGCGACTGGCGCTCCACTCCCCCTTCGGTGCCCAGGTGCACGCCCCGTGGGCTCTGGCGATCGCCGGGCGCATGCGAGAGCGCTTCGGCGTGGACGTGCAGGCGATGCACGGCGACGATGGGATCGTCCTGCGTCTGCCCGATCTCGAGCTCGACACGCAGGGCTTCGCCGAGGTGCTCGACCTCGTCACCCTCGACCCGAGCGACGTCGAGCGCGCGGTCACCGACGAGATCGGTGGCTCGGCCCTCTTCGCGGCCCGCTTCCGTGAGTGTGCCGCGCGGGCCCTGCTCCTGCCGCGCCGGCGACCGGACCGCCGGCAACCCCTGTGGCAGCAGCGCCAGCGTGCCGCCGCCCTCCTCGAGGTCGCCAGCGGCCACGCCGACTTCCCGATCGTCCTCGAGGCCGTGCGCGAGTGCCTCCAGGACGTCTTCGACGTCCCGGCCCTGACCGAGCTCATGACGCACATCGCCGGGCGCCGGATCACGCTGGTCGACGTCGAGAGCCCGCGCCCCTCCCCCTTCGCCGCGTCGTTGATGTTCGGCTACGTGGCGCAGTTCCTCTACGAGGGAGACTCCCCGCTCGCCGAGCGCCGCGCCGCGGCGCTGACCCTCGACCCCACCCTGCTCGCGGACCTGCTCGGCCGCGGTGAGCAGCTCTCGCTGGCCGACCTGCTCGACCCGGCGGCCGTCGAGCGCACCGCCGCCGAGCTGCAGTGCCTCACTCCCGAGCGAGCCGCCCGTGACGGCGAGGACCTGCTGGACCTGCTGCGCGTCCTGGGGCCGCTGTCGCTCCACGCCCTCGGCGCCCGCAGCCGCCTCGGCACCGAGGCGGTCCGCGCCGCGCTCGCGGAGCTCGAGGACAGCCGCCAGGTCATCGCGGTGCGCGTCGCCGGCGAGGACCGCTGGGCCAGCACCGAAGACGCCGCGCGCCTGCGCGACGCGCTCGGCGTCAGCCTGCCCCCCGGCCTCGCCGAGTCGCTGCTGCAGCCGGCCGCAGACCCGCTCGGAGACCTCGTCACCCGCTACGCCCGCACGCACGTCCCCTTCGCCTCGGCCGACCTCGCCGCCCACTACGGCATTGGCCGAGCCGTGGCGACCGACGCCCTGCGGCGCCTCGTGCAGACCGGCCGGCTCGTCGAGGGCGACCTCCTGCCGGTCGAGTGCGGCGGCCGCGGTGGTGAGTTCTGCGACGCCGAGGTCCTGCGGGTGCTGCGCCGGCGCTCCCTCGCGGCGCTGCGTCACGAGGTCGAGCCGGTCGAGCCGAGGCAGTACGCCCGCTTCCTGCCCGGGTGGCAGGGCGTGGGGCGCCGCATGCGCGGACGCGACGGCGTGCTGCGGGCCGTCGAGCAGCTGAGCGGCGTGGCCGTGCCGGCCAGCGCCCTCGAGTCGCTCGTCCTGCCCGCCCGGGTCGACGACGCCATCGCCCCCGTGCTCGACGACCTCATGGCGACGGGCGAGGTGCTCTGGGCCGGGCACGGCAGCCTGCCCGGTGACGACGCATGGATCAGCCTGCACCTCGCCGACGGTGCGGCGACGACCCTCCCGATCCCCGACACCGCCGACCTCGGCGCGATCGAGTCCCGCGTGCACGAGGCCCTGGCCGGAGGTGGCGCCTACTTCTTCCGCGACCTCGCCGATGCACTCGCCCGCGAGCGGACCGAGGGTGAGGAGCGGGTCGACGACGAGGAGCTCGCCGACGTGCTGTGGTCGCTCGCGCACCGGGGGCTGGTCACCGGCGACACCCTCGCGCCCGTACGTGGACTGCTCGCCGGTGGCCGCACCGCCCACAAGCCGCAGCGTCGTCCCGCGCCCCGTGGCCGCTACGGCGGTCGGCCTCGGCTGGGCCGACCCACGGTCCCGCAGCGCAGCGGCCCGCCTCGTGCCGCCGGGCGCTGGTCGGCGCTGCCCATGGCCGAGAGCGACCCGACGCTGCGCATCCACGCGGCCGCCGAGGGGCTGCTCGACCGCCACGGCGTCGTGACCCGCGGGGCCGTCGTCGCCGAAGAGGTCGAGGGCGGGTTCGCCGCGATCCACCGCGTGCTCGGCGCCGCCGAGGAGGCCGGTCAGGTGCGACGCGGCTACTTCATCGAGGGCCTGGGCGCCTCGCAGTTCGCGGTGCCCGGCGCGGTCGACGAGGTCCGCTCGGCCGCGGCGCCCGACGGGGCCGTCGTGCTCGCCGCCACCGACCCCGCCAACCCCTGGGGTGCGGCCCTGCGCTGGCCCGAGCGCGACGCGGGCGGGCACCAGCCCGGACGCAAGGCGGGAGCGCTCGTCGTCGCCGTCGACGGGCGGCTGGTGCTCTACGTCGAGCGCGGCGGCCGCACCCTGCTGTCGTGGCCGAGCGACGACGAGACCCTCGAAGCCGCGGCGCGTGGCCTGGCCGACGCCGTGCAGCGCGGGGCCCTGGGTCGGCTCACCGTGCAGCGCGCCGACGGGGCGGCCGTGCTCGGCTCGCAGGAGCCACTGGCCCGCGCCCTCACGGGCGCGGGGTTCACGATGACCCCCCGAGGGCTGCGACTGCGCCCGGGCGGGCGAGGCTGACCGTGCCCGAGGGCGACACCGTCTGGCGGACGGCTCAGCGACTGCACGCGGCCCTCGCCGGCATGCCCGCAGCGCTCGTCGACCTGCGGTGGGGCGAGGCCGACGAGGCGCCGTTGGTGGGGGCGGTCGTCGACGAGGTCGTGCCCCGCGGCAAGCACCTGCTCCACCGGTTCGCCACCGGGTGGACCCTGCACACGCACCTGCGCATGGAGGGCTCCTGGCGGGTCGAGGCTGCCGGCTCCGAGGCCGCGCGGCGCTCCCTTCGCCGGTCCGACCTGCGCGCGGCGATCGGCAACGACCGCTGGACGACCCTTGGGCTGCGTCTCGGGGAGCTCGATGTCGTGCCGCGCTCCGAGGAGCACCGGCTCGTCGGGCATCTGGGTCCCGACGTGCTCGGTGACGACTGGGACCCCGATCTCGTCGCCCGTCGCCTCGCCGGCCAGCCGGCCGGCACCTCGATCGCGGCGGCGCTCCTCGACCAGCGGGTGCTCGCGGGGGTCGGGACCTTCTGGGCCAGCGAGGCACTCTTCGCCCAGCGCCTGCACCCGTGGCGAGACGCCGCCGGTCTGCCCGCAGAGACGATCGGCCGGCTCGTGGCCCGGGTGCACGAGCTGATGGACCGGGGCAAGGAGCACGCTGTGCAGTCCTCGACCGGGGTGCTGCGCGCGGACCGCCGGTCGTGGGTCCACGGACGCTCCGGCCTCCCCTGCCGACGCTGCGGCACGACGGTTCGGGTGGCGCCGCTCGGCCGTACCGGCCCGGATCGGGTCTTCTTCTCCTGCCCGAGCTGTCAGGGTGGGCTCGCTCCGACCGACGACGGGCGAGTGCAGGGGCCGCTGGGGTCCGGACGCCGAACCCGGCGCTGAGGCGGCAGGGTACGTCAGGTCGCGGACGAGATCTGTCAGGCGGCGGAGACGACGTCGTCGTCGCGCGCTGCCACCGGCAGGGTGACCGGCGCGCTGGACCGCTCGGCACGGTCGGCCCGCTGGGCGATCTCGGTGAAGACGTGCGACATCGGCATCTCGAGGGCCGCGCAGATCGAGGCGAGCAGCTCGGAGCTGGCCTCCTTTTCGCCGCGCTCGATCTCGCTCAGGTAGCCGAGGGAGACCGACGCCTTGGCCGAGATGTCACGCAGGGTGCGCCCCTGGGAGCGGCGGGCATCACGCAGCACGTCACCGAGCTCCTCGCGCAGCAGCACCACCATGGGGGTCACCTCCTCGACATCTCCTACGTCTGGGTCCACCGTACCCCGGCCGGCCCTCAACGGTCAGGTGTGCCCCCATCAACGGTCAGCACGACGTCACGGGCCAAGTCGAGCGCGGCGGCGACCGCGCCCGCGCGCACGGCGGCACGCCCTCCGGTCAACGCCAGACGTCGCGTGCGTAGTCCCCCCGGCCAGGCGCAGGCCAGCCACACGGTGCCCGCCGGGTGGCCCTCGCTCGGGCCGGGGCCGGCGACACCGGTCGTCGCGAGGGCGACGTCGACGCCGAGGGCGCGGCAGGCCCCCTTCGCCATCTGGCTCGCCACCTGCTCGTCGACGGTGCCGACCCTGGCGACGAGATCAGTGTCGACCTGCAGGAGCGAGATCTTGACCGCCGGGTCGTAGGCGACGACGGAACCGGCGAAGACGGCAGACGACCCCGGGACCTCGACCACCGTCGCCGCGAGCAGCCCACCGGTGAGGGACTCGGCGGTTCCCAGCGACCAGCCACGCGCCCCGAGGGCCGCGAGGAGATCTGCTGCGTCAGCGTCCACCTGCGGCCTTGCGCTCCCGCTTCATCCGGGCACGGTCACTCGTCGACCGCAGGGTGAGCGCCTTCATGACGTAGTCGACGGCCGTCGCGACCGTGACGACCAGCGCCGCGATGAGAATGACCCACGCCAGACCCCGCCAGAGCTGCTCGAGGGGCAAGGTCGCGAGCGGCAGGACGAAGAGCCCGATGGCCAGGGCCTGCAGGAAGGTCTTGAGCTTGCCGCCGCGGCTGGCCGGCATGACCCCGTGCCGGATCACCCAGAAGCGCATGAGCGTGATGCCGAGCTCGCGGGCGAGGATGACGACGGTGATCCACCAGGGGATCTCGCCGATCATCGACAGCGTGACGAAGCCGGCACCGGTGAGCGCCTTGTCGGCGATCGGGTCGGCCACCTTGCCGAAGTCGGTGACCAGGCCCTTGGCGCGGGCAAGGTCCCCGTCGATGCGGTCGGTGATGATGGCGACGGCGAAGACGCCCCATGCCCACCACCGCGTGCCGGTGTCGTCGCCGCCGTGGCGCAGCACCAGCCAGACGAAGACCGGCACGAGCAGGATGCGCATGACCGTCAGGGCATTGGGGAGGTTCCACGGGCTGGGGGCCGGGGTCGTGCTCTCGGTGGTCATGCGCGCACCTCCGCCACGAGGTCGATGCCCTCGGTGCCCACGACCTCGGCGGTGACGAGCGCACCGACGACCAGGTCGTCGACCACGCCGGTGAGCAGGGTGACGCCGTCGACGTCGGGGCCCTGGTGGGCTGCGCGACCGACGACCTCGCCGCTCTCCTCGTCGACCTCCTCGACGAGCACGGTGACGTGCTCGCCGATGCGCTCCTCGGCGCGCTGGGCGGTCAGCTCCTCGACGAGCCGGGTGAGTCGGTCGACCCGCTCGGCGATGACCTCGGGATCGACCTTGTCGGTAAGCAGCTCACCCTCGGTGCCGTCCTCGTCGGAGTAGCCGAAGACCCCGACGACGTCGAGGCGCGCCGCGACGAGGAAGCGCTCGAGCTCGGCGACATCCTCCTCGCTCTCGCCGGGGAAACCGACGATGACGTTGGAGCGGATGCCGGCCTCGGGCTGACGCTCACGGATGCCGTCGATGAGCCCGAGGAAGGAGTCGGTGTCACCGAAGCGCCGCATGCGCCGCAGCAGGGGCCCGGCGGCGTGCTGGAAAGAGATGTCGTACCAGGGCACGACGCCGGGGGTGCTCGCCATGGCGCGCAGGAGGCCGGGGCGGATCTCGGCCGGCTGCAGGTAGGACACGCGCACCCGCTCGATGCCCTCGATGGCGACGAGCTCGGGGAGCAGCTGCTCGAGCAGGTCGAGGTCGCCGAGGTCCTTGCCGTAGGACGTGGAGTTTTCGCTGACGAGGAAGAGCTCGCGCACCCCCTGGGAGGCGAGCCACCTCCCTTCGGCCACAACGTCGTTGGGCCGGCGCGAGACGAAGGCGCCCCGGAAGGTCGGGATCGCGCAGAAGGCACACCGACGGTCGCAGCCGGACGCGATCTTGAGCGGGGCCCACGGGCGGTCGTCGAGCCGGGCACGGGGCAGGTCGGCGGCGTTGTGCCCCGGGAGGGCGAGGTCGCTGCCATCGCGGTCGACCGGGGAGATCGGCAGCAGCTTGCGGCGGTCACCGGGGACATGGGCCTCGGGGGCGTGCCCGTCGAGCACCGCCCGCAGGTGGGCGCTCATGTCGGTGTAGGAGTCGAAACCGAGCACCGCGTCGGCCTCGGGCAGCTCGTCGGCCAGCTCCTTGCCGTAGCGCTCGGCGAGGCAGCCGACGGCCACGACCTTTTGGGTGCGACCGTGCTCGCGCAGGTCATTGGCCTCCAGGATCGCGTCGATGGAGTCCTTCTTGGCCTGCTCGATGAACCCGCAGGTGTTGACCACCGCGACATCGGCCTGGGCGGCATCGTCGACGAGGGTCCACCCCTCTGCGGACAGGCGGCCGGCGAGCTCCTCGGAGTCGACGTCATTGCGGGTGCACCCCAGGGTGACCAGGGCGACGCTGCGGGTGGAGACGGACATGCCCCACACTCTAGGTGGCGCGGGGGCCGTCGGCCGACACGACGCGACCGGTTGGGCGACCTCCGGGCGTCAGCTGCGCGCCCGGCTCACCGTCAGGGCCACGAGCCGGGAGATCACCATCGCGACGTAGAGCACACCGCCCAGCTGCTCGACGATCGTCGCGGCCCGCGCGTGGGGCTCGATGGCCCCGACGTCCGACAGGCCGACGCTCGTGAGGTTGGCCGCCGAGAAGGCGAGCAGCTCGAGGAAGGACTTCTGCCCGATGCCCGTGTGCCCGTCGAAGGACCCCGGCTCGAGCGTCTGGATCGCGACGAAGAGATAGGTGAAGCCGAAGAGCAGCACGGTGAAGGCGGCACCGACGGCGAAGAGCTCGTCCTTGGTCACCCAGGTGTCGGCGAACATGTAGGCCACGAGCCCGTAGGCGACGTACATGTAGAAGATCGCGAGCAGCAGGTGTGCGGCAAAGTTGACCGGCACGTTGCTCCGGTCGACCACCGACCACACCTCGAGGACGAAGGCCGGGAAGCCGATGCCCAGCGCCAGCCAGGTCAGGGCCGGGGTGGAGCGCACGACCCAGATGCCGAAGGTCACCGCGAAGAGCGACAGCGAGGTGATGGCCGCGCGGCCCCAGTTCTCCGACTCCACCCAGGGCAGCAGCATGATCGCGAAGAGCTGGATGCCGACGAGGATCGCGGAGGGCTGCTTGCGCACGACGGCGGCCCAGTAGCGAAGCCCCGTCGGCCGGCTGTCGAGCTCGTACCAAGCTTTCGTCATGAGGCAACCCTAGACTCGCGCTGTGCTCGTCGCCCCATTGCTGCTGCCGCCGCTCGTCGCCGCGCTCCTGCTGGTCGTGAGCGGGGTCGCCAAGGTCCGTCACCCCGAGGAGACGCGCAGCGCATTCGGCGAGCTGCGCCTGCCGCGGGCACTCACCCGCTCCCCCGCGCCCGTCCTGCTGCCGTGGGCCGAGATCGTGCTCGCGGTGGCGATCGTCGTCACGCCGCCCCCCTTCGCGCTGGCCGTCTCGGTCGTGGTGTTGGCGCTCTTCGTCGCCTACCTGGTGGTGATCGTGCGTGCGCTGGGGTTCGGCTACCCGGTGACGTGCAGCTGCTTCGGCCGGCTCGGGCTGGGTGAGGTCACGCGCCGGACCGCGCTGCGCAATGTGCTGCTCGTCGTCGTCGCCGCCCTCGGCGTGTGGTCGGCGACGGCGGACAACTCTGTCGCGGCCCGCCTCCTCGATGCCTCGGCACAGACCTGGGTCTGGCTGGGTCTGGTCGTGCTGACCGTCGCCGTGGTCGTCGTCACCTTCGGCGGGGCGAAGGGGGGTCCGCTCACCCGCGAGCCGGTCACCGCCGACAGCGCGGACTCCGGAGAGGAGGCGGACTACGAGCGCCAGCCGATCCCCTTCGCCGTGCTGGAGACCGAGGACGGGCAGACGGTGACGATGCACGAGCTGACCAGCTCGGGGGCGGTGCTCCTGCTCTTCCTCTCCCCGTCGTGCAGCTCCTGCCTGCCGGTCATCGAGCGGTTGCCGGAGTGGGACGCCGGGCTCGGGCCGGTCTCCCTGCGGGCCGTGGTGTGGTCTCCCCTCGACGAGGCCGTGGCCGCCCAGCCCCACCTCGCCGGTCGCGTCCTGCGCGACCCCGACGCGATCACTGCCCGGATCTTCCGGGTCGGCACCCCGGGCGGGGTGCTGCTGGGTGCCGACGGAGCGCTCGCCGGCGGGCCGGTGCAGGGCGCCGAGGTCCTCGACTTCTACGAGGACGTGCGGGCCGAGCTCGTCGAGGTGGGCGTCGTGGATGACGAGCCCGTCGCCCCGGACGGGTCCGCCACGACGGACGAGTCGGTCAGCGACGGTCGGTGAGCGACCAAGCGTCCTCGTCGTCGTCCTCGGTCCACTCCTCGACGACCTCGGTCCCGATGGGGTCCGCCGCGTAGCGGTCGTGCGCGGCGGCCGGTGAGCCCTCGCGCAGGTCGATGACGTCGGTGTCGGTCGAGACGCCCTGGGCGGCGGGAGCCCCGTCGTCCTCGTCGGCATCCACCTGGGCGACCGGCTCCTCCGCGGCCGGCGGCTCCTCGCCCTTCATCAGGGCCAGGGTCGTCGGCAGGTCCTCGGGCGTGATGAGCACGTCGCGGGCCTTGGAGCCCTCGGAGGGGCCGACGACGCCGCGCGACTCGAGCAGGTCCATGAGCCGGCCGGCCTTGGCGAAGCCGACCCGCAGCTTGCGCTGGAGCATCGACGTCGAGCCGAACTGGGTCGTGACGACGAGCTCGGTCGCCTGGAGCAGCACGTCCAGGTCGTCGCCGATGTCCTCGTCGATCTGCTTCTTGGGCGTCTCGGGCGCGACGTCCTCGCGGTAGGTCGGCTTGAGCTGGCCGGTGACGTGACCGACGACCTGCTCGATCTCCGACTCGGTGACCCAGGCGCCCTGGACACGCATCGGCTTCGACTTGCCCATGGGTAGGAAGAGCGCGTCACCCTGACCCAGCAGCTTTTCGGCGCCGGGCTGGTCGAGCACGACGCGGGAGTCGGCGAGCGACGAAGTGGCGAAGGCCATGCGCGAGGGGACGTTGGCCTTGATCAGACCGGTCACGACGTCGACCGAGGGGCGTTGGGTCGCGAGCACCAGGTGGATGCCGGCCGCACGTGCCAGCTGGGTGATGCGCACGATCGAGTCCTCGACGTCGCGGGGCGCGACCATCATCAGGTCGGCGAGCTCGTCAACGATGACGAGGAGGTAGGGGTAGGGCTGGATGACCCGCTCGCTGCCGGGGATCGGCTCGACCTTGCCCGCCTTGACGGCCTTGTTGTAGTCGTCGACGTGCTTGTAGCCGAAGGTCGCCAGGTCGTCGTAGCGCATGTCCATCTCGCGCACGACCCACTGCAGGGCCTCGGCCGCCTTCTTGGCGTTGGTGATGATCGGGGTGATGAGGTGCGGGATGCCCTCGTAGGCCGTCAGCTCCACCCGCTTGGGGTCGACGAGCACCATGCGCACCTCGTCGGGCGTGGCCCGCATGAGGATCGAGGTGATCATCGAGTTGACGAAGGACGACTTGCCGGAGCCCGTGGCGCCGGCGACGAGGATGTGCGGCATCTTCGCGAGGTTGGCGATGACGTAGCCGCCCTCGACGTCCTTGCCGACACCCATGACCATCGGGTGCTCGTTGTTGCGGGCGACGTCCGAGCGCAGGACGTCGCCGAGGCAGACCATCTCCTTGTCGGCATTGGGGATCTCGATGCCGATGGCCGACTTGCCGGGGATCGGGCTGAGGATGCGCACGTCGGCCGAGGCGACGGCGTAGGCGATGTTCTTCGACAGCGCGGTGACCCGCTCGACCTTGACACCGGGCCCGAGCTCGACGACGTAGCGGGTGACGGTCGGGCCGCGGTGGAAGCCGGTGACCTGGGCGTCGATGCCGAACTCGTCGAGGACGCTCGTGAGCGACTCGACGACCTTGTCGTTGGCCGCGGAGCGCTCCTTGTGCGGTGCGCCGGGCTTGAGGTACTGGCTGTCGGGCAGCGTGTAGGTGACGTCGCCGGCGAGGGCGAGCTGCTCGACACGCTGCGGCAGCTGGGTCGTCGGCGGCGGCTGCAGCTCGGTCTTGCCGCTGGGGACCGGCGCGACGGCCGGATTCTTCGTCGGGCGCTTCTCGCCCGGGCGCGGCCCGCCGGCCTCGGGCTGCGGGGTCTCGGTCGTCTCCTCGACGTCGGCGGCGGGTGCCGCCGACTTCTTGCGACGGCCCTTGCCGACCGGCTGCACGACGGCGGCCTGGTCGTAGGCGGTGTCGCCGTCGCGCTCCCCGGATTGCTCCTCGTCGGGGTCGATGGCGCGTCGGCGCCGGGCGCGGGTGACCGCCGCCTTGGGCGCATCGTGGCGGGCGTCGACGTCGGCTGCGGTGACGTGGCTCGGCACCTCACCGGTGAAGGCGGCGCGCACGTAGGCCAGCCGCTGCGGCACCTCGTGCAGCGGGGTGCCGGTGAGCAGCAGGAGGGCGAAGAGCCCCAGCAGGACGAGCAGGATCGTCGCCGGCCACTCGGTCACGGCCGTCGACAGCGGGTCGGAGGCGAGGAAGCCGACGATGCCCCCGGCGTCTCGCATCGGGCCCGCGCCGTCGGGCGGTTGCGGGATGTCCTTGGCGATGTGCGTCAGGCCCGAGGCCGCGAAGAGCAGCATGACGCTGCCGAAGCCCAGCCGTGCGTCGGAGGCGGGCTCGCTCGCCGAGCGCAGCAGACGCACGCCGAGCAGGAGCAGGACGATCGGCAGCGCGTAGGCGACCCGGCCGAAGGTGCCCGCGGCCACCGCGTGCACGACGTCGCCGAAGGCGCCGCTGAGGCCCCACCACTCGCGCACGGCGACGACGAGCGCCAGCGCCAGCGCCAGGAAGCCCCAGCCGTCTCGGCGGTGCTCGGGCTCGATCTGGCTCGCGCTGGTGCCGATGCGGCGCACCCCGGAGCCGGTCGCGTGGGCGACACCCATCCAGGTGCGCTGGACCGCGGCGACGGGCAGGGGCAGACCCCCACCGGACGCGGGCTTGCGGGAGGAGGTCCTCCCCTTCGCGCTGCTCTTGGCGGGTGCCTTGCGACCCGACGGGCGGGTGGAGCCCTTGGGTCGGGAGCTGGCGCCCTTGCTGCGCGAGGTGGTCGACGGACGAGTGGCCATGATTCGCAGGGTAGGCGAAAGCACCCTCTGACACACGCGTCACACGCGCACCACCGGCCACGGATCACAGCGGATAACCTCGCCCCGTGGACACCCGGACCCTCGTCGTCGTGCTCGCCGCGACCGTGTTCGGCACCCTCGCGTGGCGGTGGCTGCGCGCCGGCCACTACCGCCGCGATGACGAAGGGGGTCCCCTCCCCCGCCATCTCTGGGTCCCGGCGCTCGCTCCCTTCGTCGGGCTGGTCGTCGCGCTCGGCCTCGCCGACCGGCACTGGACGACGCTGTTGGCGCCGCTCGTCCTCGCCGCGGCCGGGCTCGTCCTCGCGGCGATCGACGCCGACGTGCACCGCCTGCCCAATGCCATCACCCTGCCGCTCGTGCCGGTCCAGGCGGTGCTCCTCACCGTCGCATCGGCCGTGACCGGCGACTGGGGCGCCCTCTCCCGCGCGGGTCTCGCCGCCGTCCTCGTCGGGGGCGGGACCGTGCTGCTCGCCTTCGCCCTCTTCGGACGCTCGATCGGGATGGGCGATGCCAAGCTCATGGTCTCGATCGCCCCGACGCTCGCCTGGCTCGGCTGGAGCCAGCTGGCCGTGGGCATCTGGCTCGGCTTCGTCATCGGCGGGATCGCCGCTCTCGCACTGCTGCTCACGCGCAAGGCCTCGCGCACGACGCAGCTCGCCTTCGGCCCCTACCTCGTGGCCGGCGCGGTCCTCGCGCTCGCCCTGGCCTGACGTCCACGAGCCGAGACACGACCGGTCGAGGCTCGACAGCGGCCTCCGCAGGTGGGCTATGATCCTGACCCAAGGTCACGAGTACCAGCGACAAGCCCCGGCTAGCTGGTCGGCAACCCTCCTCCGCGGTGGGGTGCTCCGGGTGACGACCTGGCCGGCGACAGACCGTCGCCCGGCAAGCGCGGACTCACGGTCGCCACCTGAGTCCCCGAAGGACCAGGAGCACCGTCATGACCATCTCCGACCTGCACCGCACGACCACCGCCCTGCCGCAGCTCGTCTCCGAGGGGCTGAGCTACCGCGACGAGGACGGCTCGAGCGTCGAGTACGCCCACCTCGACCACGGCGCGACGACTCCCGCCTTCCGGGCCGTCGCCGACGAGGTCGCCGCCGCGGCCGTCACCTACTCCTCGGTGCACCGGGGCGCCGGGTTCGCCTCCCGCGTGACCAGCTCGCGCTACGAGGCTGCACGCGAAACCGTCGCGGCCTTCGTCGGCGCCCGCACCGACGACCACGTCGTCTTCACCCGCAACACCACCGACTCCTTCAACCTGCTCGCGCGGGCGCTGCCCGAGGACACCTTGGTCTTCGTCTTCGCCTCCGAACACCACGCGGCACTGCTGCCGTGGGGTGACGCGCTGCGCCTGCCGGTGCCGCACAGCCACGACGAGGCCGTCGCCCTGCTCGAGCAGGCCCTGCGCAACCACCCGGCCGAGCACCGGCTCGTCGTCGCCACGGGCGCGTCCAACGTCACCGGCGAGCACTGGCCGATCGAGCGCCTCGCGGCGCTGGCCCACGAGCACGACGCGCGCTTCGCCCTCGACGCCGCGCAGGTCGTCCCGCACCGCCGGGTCGACATCGACGCCCTGGGCATCGACTACGTGGCGTTCTCCGGGCACAAGATCTATGCCCCCTTCGGTGCCGGCGTGCTCGTCGGGCGCAGCGACTGGCTCGACGCCGCCACCCCCTACCTCGCCGGGGGCGGGGCCACCGCACGCGTCAGCCTCGACGAGACCGAGTGGACCTGTGGCCCCGCTCGCCACGAGGCCGGCTCCCCCAATGTCTTGGGCGCCGTCGCCCTGGCCACGGCCTGCGAGATCATCACCGAGCACGAGCAGGCGATCGTCGACCACGAGCAGGCGCTGCGCATCCGCCTGCTCGCCGGACTGCAGCAGATCCCCGGTGTGCACGTGCACTCGCTCTTCGGTGGTGGCGACGGCGCGCCCGTCGCCACGATCACTGTCGACGGCCACGACAGCAGCGAGGTCGCCCGCGTCCTCGGCGACGACCACGGCATCGGCGTGCGCGACGGCAAGTTCTGCGCGCACCTGCTCGTCGACGACCTCCTCTCGGAGCACGAGCAGGACACCGCCGTGCGGATCAGCGCCGGCCTGGGCACCACGACCGAGCACATCGACCGACTCCTCGGCGCCCTGCGCGCCCTGTGACCCTCCTCGGGTAGGGCGAAGGGGGACCCGGCAGGCCCCCTTCGCCCCGGCGTCCTCAGGCCTCGACGACCACAGGGATGATCATCGGGCGTCGGCGGATCTTGCCGCCGACCCAGCCACCGACGGCACGGCGCACGACCTGCTGCAGCTGGTGGGTGTCGGTCGTGCCCTTGCGAGCCGCCTCGTCGAGCGCCGCGATGATCTTGGGCTCGACCTGGGTGAAGATCTCGTCGTCCTCGGCGAAGCCGCGCGCGGTGATCTCCGGACCGGCGATGACCTTGCCGGTCGAGGAGTCGACGACGACCATGACGGAGATGAAGCCCTCGTCGCGCAGGATGCGACGGTCCTTGAGCAGCTCCTCGGTCGCGCCCCCGACGCTCGAACCGTCGACGTAGACGTAGCCGCAGGGCACGGCGCCGGTGATCCGCGCGCGACCGTCGACGAGATCGACGACGACGCCGTCCTCGGCCAGCACGACGTGGTCGGGGTCGACCCCCGTCTGGATCGCCAGGTCGGCGTTGGCGACGAGGTGGCGCCACTCGCCGTGGACCGGCATGACGTTGCGCGGCTTGACGATGTTGTAGCAGTAGAGCAGCTCGCCCGCGCTGGCGTGACCGGAGACGTGCACCTTGGCGTTGCCCTTGTGCACGACGTCGGCACCCAGGCGCATGAGGCCGTTGATGACCCGGTAGACGGCATTTTCGTTGCCGGGGATCAGGCTCGAGGCGAGCAGCACCGTGTCGCCGTCGCCGACATCGATGCGGTGGTCGCGGTTGGCCATGCGCGACAGGGCGGCCATGGGCTCACCCTGGCTGCCCGTGCAGATGAGCACGACCTCGTCGTCTGGATAGTTGTCGAGCTTCTTGACGTCGACGAGGACCCGGTCGGGCACCTTGAGGTAGCCCAGGTCGGCGGCGATGCCCATGTTGCGCACCATCGAGCGACCGACCATCGCGACCTTGCGGCCGTTGCGCTCGGCGGCGTCGAGGACCTGCTGGACACGGTGCACGTGGCTGGAGAAGCAGGCGACGATGATCCGGCGCCGGGCATTGCGGAAGACGGTGTCGATCGCCGGCCCGATCTCGCGCTCGGGGGTGGTGAAGCCGGGGACCTCGGCATTGGTCGAGTCGGTGAGGAAGAGGTCGACCCCCTCCTCGCCGACCCGGGCGAAGGCCCGCAGGTCGGTCAGCCGCCGGTCGAGCGGGAGCTGGTCCATCTTGAAGTCGCCCGTGTGCAGCAGGGTGCCGCCGTCGGTGCGCACGAAGACCGCCAGCGCGTCGGGGATCGAGTGGTTGACCGCGATGAACTCGCAGTCGAAGACGCCGAAGCTCTCGCGCCCGCCCTCCTTGACCCCGAGGGTGAAGGGCTTGATCCGGTGCTCCTTGAGCTTGGCCTCGATGAGGGCGAGCGTGAGCATCGAGCCGACGAGCGGGATGTCGGGCTTGTGCTTGAGCAGGTAGGGCACGGCGCCGATGTGGTCCTCGTGGCCGTGGGTGAGGACGATCGCCTGCACGTCGTCGAGCCGGTCGAGGATGTACTCGAAGTCGGGCAGGATCAGGTCGACGCCCGGCTGATGGTCCTCGGGGAAGAGCACGCCGCAGTCGATGATGAGCAGCTGCCCCTGGTGCTCGACGACGGCCATGTTGCGGCCGACCTCGCCGAGACCGCCGAGCGCGACGACGCGCAGGGCTCCGTCGGCGAGCGGTGGCGGCAGCTCGAGGTCGGGGTGCGGGTGGCTCATGCGGCACCTCCGATCCCGGACGCGGCCAGACCGGCGCGGACGATCTCGAGGTGCTCGGCCGGCCCCTCGACGTAGGGCAGACGCACGGTGGCGTGGGAGATGACCCCGAGCTCGACGAGCGCGGCCTTGGCCATGATGGCGCCCTGCGAGGTCGACATCAGGGCATTGGTCACGGGGATCAGGCGGTGGTGGATCTCGCGGGCGGTCGCCAGGTCACCGGCGTCGACGGCGGCGATCATGTCGGCGTAGTCGCGGCCGGCGACGTGCCCGACGACCGAGACGATGCCGTGGGCGCCCTGGGCGAGGTGGGCGAGGTTGTGCTCGTCGGCACCGGAGTACCAGAGCAGGTCGGTCGAGGCCATGACCTCGGAGGCGGCCCACAGGTCGCCCTTGGCGTCCTTGACGCCGAGGATCCGCTCGTGGTCGGCGAGCGCGATCAGCGTCTCCACGGCGAAGGGGGTCGCGGTGCGCCCGGGGATGTCGTAGAGCAGGATCGGCAGCTTGGCCGCGTCGGCGATGGCGCGTGTGTGGGCCAGCAGCCCGGCCTGGGTCGGCTTGTTGTAGTAGGGCGAGACGACGAGCAGCGCGTCGGCGCCGGCACGGGTCGCCGCGGCCGCCATCTCGATGGCGTGGGCGGTGTTGTTGGACCCGACGCCCGCGGTCACCTCGAGCCGGTCGCCCGCGGCGCGCTTGACGGTCTCGACCATCGCGATGCTCTCGGCGGAGCTGAGCGTCGGGGACTCGCCCGTGGTGCCGTTGACGACGACACCGTCGTGTCCGGTGGCGATGAGGTGCTCGACGACGGCGGCGACGCCCTGTGCGTCCACCGCGCCGTCTGGGGTCATGGGCGTCACCATCGCGGTGACCACCCGTCCGAAGGGGGAAGTCGTCATGCGGTCAGCGTAGCCGTCGGTGGTGGCGTCTATCGTGGCGCCATGCGTCAGTACCTCGACCTCCTCGAGCACGTCCGGGACCACGGCGTGGACAAGTCCGACCGCACCGGCACGGGCACCCGGAGCGTCTTCGGCCACCAGATGCGCTTCGACCTGTCGGAGGGCTTCCCGGCCCTCACGACGAAGAAGCTGCACCTGCGCTCGATCATCGGTGAGCTGCTGTGGTTCCTGCGCGGCGACACCAACGTGCGCTGGCTCCAGGAGCGCGGCATCAGCATCTGGGACGAGTGGGCCGACGAGCAGGGTGAGCTCGGCCCGGTCTACGGGCACCAGTGGCGCTCCTGGCCGACCCCCGACGGCGGCACGATCGATCAGATCGAGCGGGTCGTCGAGGGGCTGCGGACCAACCCCGACAGCCGACGGCACATCGTCTCGGCGTGGAACGTCGCCGAGGTCGACTCGATGGCGCTGCCGCCGTGCCACACGATGTTCCAGTTCTACGTCACCCCGGCGGGCGAAGGGGGCCGCCCCCGGCTGTCGTGCCAGCTCTACCAACGCAGCGCCGACATCTTTCTGGGCGTCCCCTTCAACATCGCCTCCTACGCCCTGCTGACGATGATGGTCGCCCAGCAGGTCGACATGGAGCCGGGCGAGTTCGTCCACACGCTCGGCGACGCCCACCTCTACAGCAACCATCTCGACCAGGCCGCCGAGCAGCTGACCCGCTCCCCCGGGCCGCTGCCGCGGATGGAGATCACCCCGCGCGACTCGATCGACGCCTACGAGCTCGAGGACTTCACCCTCGTCGGCTACGAGGCCGCACCGTCGATCAAGGCGCCGATCGCCGTATGAGCCTCGCCCGACGCGTCCCGGACGAGCTGCGCGGCCGGGTCCCGCTCATCGCCGCGGCCTACGCCGTGATGACCCGCGAGGGCGCCTCGGGCACCGAGGTGCTCCTCCAGCTGCGGCAGGGCACCGGGTTCATGGACGGCTGGTGGGCCTGCGGGGCGGCCGGGCACGTCGAGGACGCGAGCGCCCCGAGCGAGGCCCTGCGCCTCGAGGTCCTCGAGGAGCTGGGTGTGCACGTCGGGGCCGCGACGCCCCTCACGATGCTCCAGCGCACGAGCGCGGCGGGCCGGCTCGAGCAGCGGGCCGACTTCTTCTTCCACGTCACCGACTGGTCGGGCGAGCCGACCGTGCAGGAGCCCGACAAGGCGGCCGACCTGCGGTGGTGGCCGCTGGCCCGGCTGCCCGAGCAGGTCGTCCCCCACGAGCGGGTCGTGCTGGAGGGCCTGCGCGACGGGAGGCTTCCCCCCTTCGTCGAGCTGGGGCACGACCAGCGCCTGGTGCTCGTCGCGGCGCTGGGGGCCAACCGCGCCATCGGGGTCGACGGTGGCATGCCATGGCACCTGCCCGAGGACCTGGCGCACTTCAAGGCCCTGACGATGGGCGGCACGATGATCATGGGGCGACGCACCTGGGACTCCATCGGCCGTGCGCTCCCCGGCCGCACCACGGTCGTCATCACCTCCGACCACGCGTGGTCGGCCCCCGGCGCCGTCGCCGTCCACTCCCTGGCGGAGGCGCTGGCCGTCGCCGGACCGGGCGAGGTCTTCGTCGTCGGAGGTGGCGAGATCTACCGCCAGACGATCGGCCTGGCCTCGCGGCTGGAGCTGACCGAGATCGCCGCCTCGCCGCAGGCGGAGGTCTTCTTCCCCGAGGTCGACGACGGGTGGCGCGAGGTGCAGCGGACCCCCCGCGAGGGCTTCGACTTCGTCACCTACGAGCGTGAACCTCACCGGATCACCTCGACCTAAGTCGACCACATTGGTTTATTTTGAGGACAGTTGACCTATGATGTTCACATGACTGCGGTCGCCACCCTCATCGGAGACGTCGTCGGCTCTCGCTCCGCCGCCGACCGACACGCCCTGCACGCGCGCCTCGAGGAGGTCCTGGCCGATGTCAACGCCCGCACCGAGCCACTGCAGCCCCTGCGGCTGACCGTGGGCGACGAGTTCCAGGGGGCCTGGCGCCGCCGCGGCGAGGCTGCTCACGCTGCACTCCTGCTGCGGGTCGGGCTGCTGCCCGAGGTCGAGACCCGCTACGGCCTCGGCCGCGGCGAGGTGACCGCACTCAGCGACGACGGGAACATCCAGGACGGCCCCGGCTGGTGGCAGGCACGAGAGGCGATCTCCCTGGCCAAGGCCGACGAGGAGCGTGCTCGCGGCGACGCCCGGGTCGTGCGCACCCGGTGGGTGGAGGACTCCCCCACCGGGCTGGCCCTCGACGCAGCCCTGCGGCACCGCGACCTGCTCCTCGCCGACCTCGACGAGCGGTCCAGACGCCTGCTGCGCGGCTTGCTCGCCGGGTCCACCCAGCGCGCCCTCGCCGAGGCCGAGGGCATCAGCCCGACCGCCGTCTCCCGACGCGTGCGTCGTGACGGACTCGACCAGGTCGTCACCCTCGACGCCGAGCTGGCGGCCCTCGCATGAGCGTCCTCGCCGCCCTCCTCGTCGCGGTCGGGGCCACCGACCTGCTCCGCAGCCTCGGACCGCACCCGGCACGACCCCGCGAGACCCGGGGCGTCCCCGCAGCCGGGCTGCTCCTGCTCGCCCTCGTCGCCGCAGGTGCAGGGCTTCTCGCGACGTGGGGCGGTGTCGCGCTCACCGCTCTGGCGGCCGTCGGGCTGCTCGCGTGGACGGTGACGGCGGAGCGGGCCGACGCCGGTCACGGGCACGGACTGGCTCTCACGACCTTCGTCGTGGTCGTCGCCGTCCAGCTCGCCGCCTCGGGCTGGGCCCCGCCGGTCGGTGGGTGGCTCGCCGACTGGCTCACGTGGAGCGCACTGCCGTGGCAGCCCTCCCCGGACCGCGCGCTGCTGCTCGCCGGGCTCGTGCTCGTGCAGCTGGCCACGGGCAACCGCTTGGTCCGGCTCGTCCTGGTCACCACCGGCGCCCTGCCGCCTGTGCCCGTGGCGGGTGCGGTCGAGGGACAGCTGCGCGGTGGCCGACTGCTCGGGCCGCTCGAGCGACTCTTCATCCTCGGGCTGGGGCTGGCCGGGGAGCTCACCGCGGCCGGTCTGGTCATCGCGGCCAAGGGTCTGATCCGCTGGCCCGAGCTGAAGTCCCACGCCCGCAGCGACGACGAGCGTCGCGTCTCCGACATCGACCGGGTGACCGAGTACTTCCTCGTCGGCAGCTTCGTCAGCTGGCTCGTCGCGCTCGGCGCGCTGCTGCTCGCCGCCTGAGCGCGAGCGCGGCCGACAGGATGAGTGCCTCCTGGCTCACCGTAGTGGTGACCACCCGGCACTCGGTCTACCCGACGGCCGCCGTGCACGTCGTCGACGCCGCGTAGGTCCGCGAGCCCCCTGACAGGCATGGGTGTGATGGGTGTGTGGGAGGACGCCACCCGCACCAGATCCCTTGTCCTGGAGCCCCCTACGGGGTGCTGCTGTCCCTGCCTTCGACCGGAGCAATGGCCGGCGCGTCCTGAAGGACGAAGGGGGCTCGGCTCCCCCCTTCGCGCCCTCCGTATGCTGACGCCGTGCCCATCCTCAGCGAGACCCACGACGCCGTCACCACCCTGACGATCGATCGCCCGCACCGCCGCAACGCGCTCGACCTGGCCACGCTCGAGGAGCTGCACTCGGCCGTCGTCGCGGCGGTCGACGGCGGGGCCCGTGCGCTCGTCCTCACCGGGGCCGAGGGGCACTTCTGCGCGGGTGCCGACCTCACCGAGCTCGAGGACGTCTCCTTCACCGTGCGGCTGGCCGAGGTCCTCCAGCACCTCGCCGCCGTGCCGATCACGACCATCGCCGCGATCTCCGGGTCGTGCATGGGGCTGGGCATGCAGCTCGCGGTCGCCTGCGACCTGCGGGTGGTCGGCGAGCGGGCCCGCTTCGCCGTGCCCGTCGCCAAGCTCGGCCTCATGGTCGACCAGTGGACGCTCGACCGGGTGGCCCGCTTCTGGGGCGAGGGTGCCGCGCGGCACATGGTGCTCACCGCGGCCGTGCTCGACGGCGACGACGCGTGGCGGCTCGGCTTCGCCCCGCTCCGCGGTGACCTCGACGCCGCTCTCGACCTGGCCCGGTCGGCTGTGCCCCTCGCGCCGCTGTCGCAGGCCGGATCCAAGATCGGCATGAATTCCAGCCCCGCTCCCGACGAGGCCTACTCCGCGGCCTTCTCCCGGGCCTGGGCCAGCTCCGACCTCGCGGAGGGGCAGCGCGCCTTCGGCGAGCGCCGCACGCCGCGCTTCGAGGGACGCTGATGGTGGCCGCCGACGCGAGCGTGCGCACCGCCGGGACCGACGACGCCCCGGCCGTCGGCCGGGTCCAGGCACTCGTCTGGCAGCAGGCGTACGACGGCGTCGTCCCGCCGCAGGTGCACGCGAGCTTCGACCCACGCGCCTTCGAGTCCGCGTGGCAGGACTCCCTTCGCACGCCGCCCTCCGGTGTCTACCGGCTGCTCGTGGCCTGCGCCGGTGACGAGGTCGTCGGCTTCGCCTCCATCGGCCCGAGCCAGGACCCCGACGCCGGCCAGACCACCGGCGAGATCTCCGCGCTCGGGATCCACCCCGGCCACCGGCGCCAGGGCCACGGCTCGCGGCTGGTCAACGCCGCGGTCGACCTGCTGCACGAGGCCGGTGCGGAGCACGTGGCGACGTGGTGCCTCGTCGAGCACGAGGACCTGCGGGGGTTCCTCACCGGCGCCGGCCTCGTCCCCGACGGCGCCTTCCGCGACCGCGTCGTCTCCCCCGACGGCCACACCGCGCGGGAGGTGCGGCTCGTCGCGGCACTGACGGACTCGCCGTCGTGAGCGCGACCCCCTTCGCCGCGGAGCACGCAGCCGCCCGCCGGCAGGGCATCTCGGTCGGTCTCGCCACCGGTGTCTACGGGGTGAGCTTCGGCGCCCTCGGCATCGCTGCCGGGCTCGACGTCTGGCAGACCGTCGGGCTCTCGCTCCTGCTCTTCACCGGCGGGTCGCAGTTTGCCCTCGTGGGCATCATCGCCTCCGGCGGCAGCCCGATCACGGCCGTGGCGACCTCCACCCTCCTCGGGATCCGCAACGGCCTCTACAGTCTCCAGCTCGCCCGCGTCCTGCGCCTCACGGGATGGCGAAGGGCGGGCGCCGCGCACCTGACGATCGACGAGTCGACGGCGGTCGCGCTGGCCCAGGAGGAGCCGGAGGTGCAGCGCACCGGCTTCTGGGCCGCAGGTCTGGGCGTCTACGTCTTCTGGAACCTGTCGACCCTCGTCGGCGCCCTCGTCGGCAATGCCATCGGCGACCCGCGCATCTGGGGCCTCGACGCCGCCGCTGCGGCAGCCTTCGTGGCGCTCATCTGGCCGCGACTGAGGGACCGCACCGGTCAGGTCACCGCGGCTCTCGCGGCCGTAATCGCGCTGATCAGCTTCGCCCCGATGCCTGCGGGCGTCCCGGTGCTGCTCGCGGCCGTGGCGGCCGTCGTGGTCGGCCTCGCCTCCGCCGGGCCGAGCAGCGCCCACGACATCGAGCAGCCCGAGGGGGACCTGCTGTGAGCACCACGGCCCTGTGGGTCTGCGTCCTGGCCGCGTGTGTCCTCGGCTACGCCACGAAGTTCGTCGGCTACCTCGTGCCGGAATCGCTCGTCGACGGACAACGCCGGTCCAAGGTCATCGGGCTGCTGCCCGTCGCCCTCCTGGCGGGACTCGTCGTCACGCAGACCGCCGGCGGTGACGACGGGATCGTCATCGACGCCCGACTCGCCGCCGTGGCCCTAGCGGTCGTGCTGCTGTGGCTGCGGGCCAACTTCGTCGTCGTGGTCTTCGCCGCCGCTGCACTCGCCGCGGGCCTGCGCGCCCTCGGCTGGGGCTGACCGGCGCAGAACCGTCGGGACGGCTCACGGTCAGGCAGCGGGCGGTCAGAGACCGAGGACGTGCTCCAGCCCCACCGTCACACCCGGGTGCTTGCCGACCTCACGCACCCCCGTGAGGACCCCGGGCATGAAGGAGACCCGGTCGAAGGAGTCGTGACGGACCGTGAGCATCTCGCCCTCGTTGCCGAGCAGCACCTCCTGGTGGGCCACCAGACCGCGCAGGCGCACCGCGTGGACCGGGACGCCCTCGACGCTCGCGCCACGGGCACCGTCGGGGTCCTCGGTCGTCGCGTCGGGGACCGGCCCCAGCCCGGCCTCGGCGCGCGAGGCGGCGATCAACTCCGCCGTCCGGGTGGCCGTGCCGCTCGGTGCGTCGACCTTGCGCGGGTGGTGCAGCTCCACCACCTCGACCGACTCGTAGAAGCGCGCCGCCTGCTTGGCGAACTGCATCATCAGCACGGCACCGATGGCGAAGTTGGGGGCGATGAGCACGCCCACTCCCCCCTTCGCCTCGACCTCGGTGCGCAGCTGGGCGGCCCGGTCATCGGTCCAGCCGGAGGTGCCGACGACGACGTGGACACCCCGCTCGACGCAGTGGCGCACATTGCGCTCGCTCGCGGCCAGGACGGTGAACTCGACGACGACGTCGGCACCGCCGAGGTCGCCGAGGTCGTCGCCCTCGTCGAAGCGCCCGACCAGCTCGATGTCCGCCGCGCCGTCGACCGCCTCGCAGGCCGTCGCACCCATGCGCCCCTGGGCGCCGATCACTGCCACCTTCGTCGTCATGGGGTCAGCCTACGAAGACGCCCGATCGGCGGCTCACCCGGCGCGTCGTTCACCTTGTGTTCACCTTGATGCTAGTGTCTTAGGTGAACAGAACATGAACAGGAGGTGTCCGACATGACCGTGACGACCATCAAGAGCACCCGCACCGCCCCGAAGCTGACCTGCACCTGGGTCGCCGTGCGCGGCAAGGACGGCCGGACCCGCATGGAGATGCGCTGGATCGACGAGACCCGTCGCACCGCGCGCCACGCGGCCTGACCGAGCGACCGCTCCCCCACGCCGGGAAGCCCCCGCCACCGCACGGTGCCGGGGGCTTCCTCATGCCCGACCAACCCACTCAGCGGGGGAATTCGAAAACCCTCTTTACGTCGCTGCCGATGACCGAGGGCGCCCCCGAGTCGGGGATGAGGATGGCAGCCGACAGCAGGTAGTGATCGTCGTAGACCAGATCACGGTGATGGGGACCGTGGATCTTGCGCTCGCGCGTTGCCTGCTTCCATTCGAATCCCTGCTCGAGGTACAGGTTGCGCTCCCACTGCTTGTTCGTGATGACGAGCAGACCCTGCTTGACACGCAGCACTCGCACCGGGCCGTCCTGCTCCGTGCGCCCATCGGCACGGCCGCCCCAGGGGCTCACCGAGTGGTCGATCCGCGCCACACCCTTGGGCGTGGCAGCCATGTCGCCGTAGGACTCCATGAGGTCCCGCGAGATCCTCAGGTCCGACTCCTTGCCCGCAGCGATCCATCGGGTGAGCTCGTCGTCCCACTGTGCGGCCGTGAGCAGATCCTTGGCAGAGGGCGTGGCGGCCTGCGCGTCGAGTGGGGTGACCAGGCGGCTCGGGAGATAGACCGAGGTGTACCCCTTCCATGGCTCGGTCGCCCCGTCCCGCGTGTAGAGGCACAGGTATTGCCCGCCGCCGAGGTCCGAGTTCGGCAGGTCCACGTCGATGAGCGACCAGAGCGGATATCCCGGCTGCTCCACCTCGTAGACATCGCGCACTTCGTGGATGAAGTCGCCGTCGTCGTCCTTCTTCGGCGGGTAGAACTTCGCCGTCCGGGCGGCAAGCGCGTCCACGGCGAGGTTGGGCCCGGCGTCCGCCGTGGCCCACAGGCTTCCGTCACCAGCGTCGGACTTCTTGATCGCGGCATTGTTGCGACGGTCGTAGTCGTCAAGCATCGTCTGTGCGTCGGCCTCCTCGAGCGGCACGACCCCCGGCTCGGTGCCGTGGTCGACGCGCTGCGGGATCGAGCAGCCGGCCGCGAGCGCGACCGCGGAGACCGTGGCCACAAGCCGCAGGGCAGTGCCGGAGGAGGCCCGTGCCGACCCGGCCTGGGCGGCCGACGGCTGCTGCCCGGACTCTGCCACCGCGCGCTGCGCCCCCTTCGCCCGGCGGCCGAGGACGATGGTGCCGACGAGGAGCAGGACACCGATGAGCACCGCGACCAGACCACCGATGAAGGCTCCCGGGAGGGCGTAGCCGATGCCGAGCCCGGGCGCCGCGCCCGCACCCGTCGCCGGCGCCGCCGCAATCTGCACCGGCTCGTCCTCGGTGAGCGGGATCTCGATCTTCGCCGGGTCGCCCGAGGCCTGCTCCTGCCAGACGTCGAGTTCACCGGGAGCCACGGCCGGCCGTTGTCGTTCTCCCGACAGCGCCTGGCTGTCCCCGACTCCCGACGCGGACAGCGCGGTGATCTCCGTACGCGCCACGTCGCGGACGTAATCCTGCACGTGCACCGGGTGCCCCGCACCGACGAAGGCAGCACCCTCGCCCGTGGGGCGTGCCGTGACGACGAGGCTCAGCCCGGCGACGTCGAGCAGCTGCGGACCGGAGACGATGACCGGCCTGGCGTCGGGCACTGCCTCGGGCTCACCGCCCCAGGTGTCGTCCGGTCCGAGCAGAACGGCGACCGTCGCGCCGGCGATGACGAGCAGCACCGCGATGAATCCGACGAGCAGGCGTAGCGGCTTCAAGGTTCCCCCCTGGGGTGTGGCGTGAGTTCGGCGCCGTCGCAACGACGTTCGCCCCACGGTATGAGCGATGAGCAGGTTGTGCGCGTCGCTTGTCCACAGGCGAGGCCGCGTGGGTGATGATGGACCCCCACCAGAGAGACACCCAGGGAGATGGCGCATGAGCACCGGTCGATCCACGACATCGCCGCTCGTCGGCGTCTCCGTCGTCGTGACGATCGCGCTCCTGGCAGCCTGGCTGGGGTGGTTGGCATACCAGGCGGCCACCCGCCCCGACCCCCGCCCCCTGACCTTCGCCGAGCAGGTCGAGGCGATCCCCGGGGTCAGCGAGGTCGAGGTCGACAGCAGCCCGGTGCCCGGCAGCGGGCGCATCCGGACCGTGACGTCGGAGGTGGTCTTCGACCAGGCCATCCTCGACACCCCGTCCGCGTCGGCGACCCGCCTGGCCAACGTCTCCCACGGCTGGAGCGGCTCCGACTGGTCGATCCGCGGTCTCGACTCGACCGCCGACGTGCACTACCTGGCGCCCGTGGACAAGGCACCCATCGCCTGGTGGCTCGAGGGGGTCGCGCTGCTGCGCGAGCAGCACCCGGGCTCCACCCTCGACTGCACGATCCGCTCCGGCTCGCTCGACTGCAAGGTCAGGGGCGGCAATGCGCCCGCCGCACGAGAGGCCCTGCAGAGCATCGACACCGAGGCCATCGACCGGTGGGTCGAGAACTCCCACCCCTCGGGTGGCCAGCCACGCGGCTTCACCCTGCGCTGAGCCGGAGCCGCGCGCTCGCCCCGTGCCGCGCCCTCATTCCCGAGCACGACGAAGGGGGCCGACCCTCCAGCTGGAGGGTCGGCCCCCTTCGTCAGGGACCGTGCGGTCAGTCGTCCTGCGACGCGCCCGCGTCGGCCGACTCGGTCTCGGCGGACTCGCCGGAGTCGTTGTCGCCACGGCGGCGACGACGGCGACCGCCGTCACGGCCACCCTCACGACCACCCTCACGGCGGCCACCGCGGCCACCCTCGTCATCGCCCTTGGAGCCGGCGGCCAGCTCGGCCTCCTGCTCCGGGGTGAGGACGGCGGCGAGGCTCAGCTTGCCGCGGGGGTCGATCTCCTTGAGCTCGACCTGGACCTTCTGGCCCACACCGAGGATGTCCTCGACGGCGTCGATCCGCTTGCCACCGACGAGCTTGCGCACCTCGGAGATGTGCAGCAGGCCGTCCTTGCCCGGCGTCAGCGAGACGAAGGCGCCGAAGGTCGTCGTCTTGACGACGGTGCCGAGGAAGCGCTCGCCGACCTCGGGCATCTGCGGGTTGGCGATGGCGTTGATCGCGTTGCGCGCAGCATCGGCCGACGGGCCGTCGACCGCACCGATGAAGACGGTGCCGTCGTCCTCGATGCTGATGTCGGCGCCGGTGTCGTCCTGGATCTGGTTGATCATCTTGCCCTTGGGCCCGATGACCTCACCGATCTTGTCGACCGGGACCTGGACGGTGATGATCCGCGGCGCGGTCGGCGCCATCTCGTCGGGCGCGTCGATGGCCTCGTTCATGACGTCGAGGATGTGCATCCGCGCGTCACGGGCCTGGGTCAGCGCACCGGCGAGGACGGAGGCCGGGATGCCGTCGAGCTTGGTGTCCAGCTGGATGGCCGTGACGAACTCGCGGGTACCGGCGACCTTGAAGTCCATGTCGCCGAAGGCATCCTCGGCACCGAGGATGTCGGTGAGCGCCGCGTAGCGGGTCTCACCGTCGACCTCGTCGGAGACCAGACCCATGGCGATGCCGGCCACGGCGGCGCGCAGCGGCACACCGGCGTTGAGCAGCGACATCGTCGAGGCGCAGACCGAGCCCATCGACGTCGAGCCGTTGGACCCGAGGGCCTCGGAGACCTGGCGGATCGCGTAGGGGAACTCCTCGCGCGGGGGCAGCACCGGCAGGAGCGCACGCTCGGCGAGCGCGCCGTGGCCGATCTCGCGACGCTTCGGGCTGCCGACCCGGCCGGTCTCACCGGTCGAGTAGGGCGGGAAGTTGTAGTTGTGCATGTAGCGCTTCTTGGTGACCGGCCCGAGCGAGTCGATCTGCTGCTCCATCTTGAGCATGTTGAGCGTGGTGACACCCAAGATCTGGGTCTCGCCGCGCTCGAAGAGCGCCGAGCCGTGCACGCGCGGCAGGACCTCGACCTCTGCGCCCAGGGCGCGGATGTCGGCGAGGCCACGGCCGTCGATGCGGACCTTGTCGCGCAGGATGCGCTGGCGCACCTGCGCCTTCTGCACCGAGCGGTAGGCCGCCGAGAGCTCCTTGTCGCGCCCGAAGAACTCGCCGGGAGCCTCCTCGGTGCCCGCGAGGGAGGCCTTCATGGCCTCCTTGATCTCGTCGAGGCGGTCCTCGCGCTCGGCCTTGCCGGCGATCGTCAGCGCGGCCGCGAGGTCGGCCGAGGTGGCCTGCTCGACGGCGGCGTAGGCGTCGTCCTGGTAGTCGAGGAAGATCGGGAAGTCCTCGACCGGCTTGGCGGCCGCCCGGGCCAGCTCGGCCTGGGCGTCGCACAGGACCTTGATGAAGGTCTTGCTGGCCTCGAGCCCCTCGGCGACGACCTCCTCGGTCGGCGCGGTCTTGGCCTCGTTCTTCACGAGGTTCCACGTCGACTCGGTGGACTCGGCCTCGACCATCATGATCGCGACGTCGTCACCGACGACGCGGCCGGCGACGACCATGTCGAAGGTCGAGCGCTCGATGTCGCTGAAGTTGGGGAAGGCAACCCACTGGCCGTCGATGAGCGAGACGCGGACGGCACCGATCGGGCCCGAGAAGGGCAGGCCGGAGATCTGCGTCGACGCCGAGGCGGCGTTGATCGCCAGGACGTCGTACTGGTGGTCCGGGTGGACCGACAGCACGGTGATGACGACCTGGACCTCGTTGCGCAGACCCTTCTTGAAGGTCGGGCGCAGCGGGCGGTCGATGAGGCGGCAGGTGAGGATGGCGTCCGTGCCCGGACGACCCTCGCGGCGGAAGAAGCTGCCGGGGATACGACCGGCGGCGTACATCCGCTCCTCGACGTCCACCGTCAGCGGGAAGAAGTCGAAGTGGTCCTTGGGGGTCTTGCCGGCCGTCGTGGTCGACAGGAGCATGGTCTCGCCGTCCAGGTAGGCGCTGACCGCGCCTCCAGCCTGCTTGGCGAGGCGACCGGTCTCGAACCGGATGGTGCGGGTGCCGAACGAGCCGTTGTCGATGGTGGCTTCGGCGGCGGTGATCTCAGGACCCTCCATCGGGTCCTCCTTTTCTCTCTGCGAACCGGGAGCATCGTCGTTGTGCCCCGGTAGGTCTTCTGCTGTGACGATCTTCAGTTGTGGGTCTCTTCAGTTGTGCCGAAGGGAGATTCCCCCCGGATACGCGAAGAAGCGGCCCCCTTGGCGGGAACCGCTCTCCACGAAGCTGTTATCGGCGAAGGCCGAGGCGCTTGATCAGCGCACGGTAGCGCTCGATGTCGGTGCTCTCCAGGTAACGCAGGAGGCGGCGACGACGACCGACGAGCAGCAGCAGGCCGCGGCGGCTGTGGTGGTCGTGCTTGTGCTCGCGGGAGTGCTCGGTGAGGTCCTTGATGCGCTGGGTGAGCAGCGCGACCTGCACCTCGGGGGAGCCGGTGTCGCCCTCGACGGTGGCGTACTCGGCCATGATCTGCTTCTTGACGTCAGCGGTCAGCGGCATGCTGCGACACTGCTCCTTCTCTGGGGTTGTTGCGCGGCGCGCCCGGGCTGGTTCACCGGGGCTCTGTGGATCCGCGGCCGATTTTCACGGCAACCCGTGAAGATTAGCAGCGGCGCCCCCTTCGCCCATAATCCGGACGAGGGGGGGCGCCGAAGCTCGTCGACGTGTCGATCGTCAGAGGTTGATCATGTGCCCCGCGATGCCCTCGACGGCCTCCTTGACCGCCTCGGACAGGGTCGGGTGGGCGAAGACGTTGCGGGCGACCTCGTCGGCGGTGAGGTCCCACTTCTGCGCGAGCGTGAGGACCGGCAGCAGCTCGGTGACGTCGGGGCCGATCATGTGGGCGCCGATGATCTCGTTGTGCTCGGCGTCGGCGACGACCTTGACGAAGCCGACCGCGTCGCCCAGGCCCATGGCCTTGCCGTTGGCGGTGAAGGGGAAGGTCGCCGTCTTGACGTCGAAGCCCTTCTCCTTGGCCTGCTCCTCGCTGTAGCCGAAGGACCCGATCTGCGGGTGGCAGTAGGTCGCGCGCGGGATGAAGTCGTAGTCGACCGGCATCGTCTCGGCGCCGTTCATGTGCTCAGCGGCGACGACGCCCTGGGCCTCGGCGACGTGGGCGAGCATGAGCTTGGCCGTGCAGTCACCGATGGCGTAGACATTGTCGACGTTGGTGCGGCAGTACTCGTCGATCTCGATGGCGCCGCGCTCGGTGAGCTGGACACCGAGCGACTCCAGGCCGTAGCCCTGCGTGCGCGGGGCGAAGCCGATCGCGGACAGGAGGCGGTCAGCCTCGAGGACCTGCGCGTCGCCGCCCTTCGCCGGGGTGACGGTGACCTTGACGCCGGAGCCGGTGTCCTCGACGGACTCGACCTTGGTGCCCGTCATGACCTTGACGCCGAGCTTCTTGTAGTGCTTGGCCAGCTCCTTGGACACGTCGGCGTCTTCGGTCGGGACCATCCGGTCGAGGAACTCGACGATCGTGACGTCGACGCCGAAGTTCTTGAGCACGTAGGCGAACTCGACGCCGATGGCGCCCGAGCCGGCGATGATGATCGAGCCCGGCAGGTCTTCGTCGAGGATCTGCTCCTCGTAGGTGACGACGTTCTTGCTCACCTCGACGCCGGGGAGCATGCGGGTGGTGGCTCCGGCGGCGATGATCAGCTTGTCGAAGGAGACGGTCTTGGTCTCGCCGTCGTTGAGGGCGACGTCGACGGTGTTGCCGGAGGTGATCGTGCCCCAGCCGTCGATCTCGGTGATCTTGTTCTTCTTCATGAGGAAGTGAACGCCCTTGACGATGCCGGCGCTCACCTGGCGGGAGCGCGCGTGCGTCGGGCCGAAGGACATCGTGGCGTCGCCCTCGATGCCGAACTTCTTCTTGTCATGGGTCAGGGTGTGCGCGAGCTCGGCGTTCTTGATGAGCGCCTTGCTCGGGATGCAGCCCACGTTGAGGCAGACACCGCCCCAGTACTTCTTCTCGATCACCGCGACCTTGTTGCCGAGCTGCGCGGCGCGGATCGCCGCCACATAGCCACCGGGTCCAGCACCGAGCACAACGACGTCGAAATCAGCCATGTCCGACAGCCTAGCCATGACTGCGTTACCTTCGGCACACAGCCCTGATCACGATGACGTGGACGAAGGAAAAGGATGAGCGAGCGCAGCGCATCGAGCACCGTCATGGACGAACGGGACGGCGTCACGACTGTCCGCACCGACCCCGGTCGTCCCCCCGTCGCCGTCCGCACGCCACACACGGTGAGCGGAAGGGAGAAGCTCGTCTTCGCGCTCATCGCCGTGCTCGGGGCGGTCGGCTGGACGATGATCGCCGTGGTCCGGGGCGAGCACGTCAACGCCGTCTGGTTCGTCTTCGCCGCAGTGTGCACCTACATCATCGGCTTCCGCTTCTACGCCCGGCTCATCGAGTACAAGGTGCTCAAGCCGCGCGACGAGCGCGCCACTCCCGCAGAGGAGTTCGAAAACGGCAAGGACTTCATGCCGACGGACCGGCGGGTGCTCTTCGGGCACCACTTCGCCGCGATCGCCGGTGCCGGGCCGCTCGTCGGCCCCGTGCTCGCCGCCCAGATGGGCTACCTGCCGGGCACCCTGTGGATCGTCGTCGGCGTGGTCTTCGCCGGAGCGGTGCAGGACTACATGGTCCTGCACCTGTCGATCCGACGCGGCGGACGCAGCCTCGGGCAGATGGCCCGCGACGAGCTCGGACGGGTCGGGGGCACCGCCGCGATCGTCGGCGTGCTCGCCATCATGCTCATCCTCATCGCCGTCCTGGGCATCGTCGTCATCGGCGCCCTGGCCCACTCCCCCTGGGGTGTCTTCTCCATCGCGATGACGATCCCCATCGCGCTCTTCATGGGCCTGTACCTGCGCTACCTGCGGCCCGGCGCGGTCGGCGAGGTCTCGCTCATCGGCGTGGCCCTGCTCGTCGCGGCCATCATCGGTGGCGGCTGGGTCGCCGAGCACCCGACGCTGTCGCAGACCTTCACCCTCGAGCCGATCACGCTGGCCTGGCTGCTCATCGGCTACGGCTTCGCCGCGTCGGTGCTCCCGGTCTGGCTGCTCCTCGCCCCCCGCGACTACCTGTCGACCTACATGAAGGTCGGCACGATCGCGCTGCTCGCGATCGGCATCCTCGTCGCGCGCCCCGAGGTGAAGATGCCGGCGGTCACCGAGTTCGCGTCGACGGGCACCGGTCCCGCCTTCGCCGGGTCGCTCTTCCCCTTCCTCTTCATCACCATCGCCTGCGGCGCCCTCTCCGGCTTCCACGCGCTGATCTCCTCGGGCACCACCCCCAAGCTCATCGAGAAGGAGAGCCAGGCCCGCTTCATCGGTTACGGCTCCATGCTCACCGAGTCCTTCGTCGCCGTGATGGCGATGGTCGCGGCCGTGAGCATCGACCAGCACATCTACTTCGCGATGAACGCCCCGGTCGCGCTCACCGGTGGCGAGCCGGGCAGCGCCGCCGACTACGTCAACGGCCTGCCGCTCAGCACCCCGTCGGGTGGGCCCGTGCCACCGGTCGACGCGGCCACCCTCCAGCAGGCCGCGGACAGCGTCGGCGAGGAGACGATCATCTCCCGCACCGGCGGCGCCCCGACGCTCGCCTTCGGCATGAGCGAGGTCATGAGCGTCTTCGGTGGCGAGTCGCTGAAGTCCTTCTGGTACCACTTCGCGGTGATGTTCGAGGCGCTCTTCATCCTCACCACGGTCGACGCCGGCACTCGCGTCGCGCGCTTCATGTTCTCCGACGCCCTGGGCAATGTCCCCGGCATGGCCCGCTTCAAGGACCCGTCGTGGCGCCCGGGCGCCTGGCTGTGCAGCCTCATCGTCGTCGCCGGGTGGGGGTCGATCCTCGTCATGGGCATCCTCGACCCGCTCGGCGGTATCTACACCCTCTTCCCGCTCTTCGGCATCGCCAACCAGCTCCTGGCGGCGATCGCGCTGGCGGTCGTCACGACGATCATCGTCAAGCAGGGCAACCTGCGCTGGGCGTGGATCCCGGGCGTCGCGCTCGTGTGGGACCTGCTCATCACCCTGTGGGCATCCGCTCTGAAGATCTTCAGCAGCAACCCCAAGATCGGCTACTTCGCGCAGCGTGACGCCTTCGTGGAGGCGCGCGACAAGGGCGAGCTGCTCACCGGCGCCGCGTCCCCGGCCGACATGGACAAGATCATCTTCAACTCGCTCGTCCAGGGCACCCTGTCGATCGTCTTCGCCGTGCTCGTCATCATCGTCGTCGCCGCGGCCGTCGTCGTCATGGTGCGCGCCGTGCGCAACGGCGGACTGCCGACGAGCGAGACCGAGGGCGTCCCGTCGCGGATCTTCGCGCCCTCGGGCCCGATGGCCACCCCCGAGGAGAAGCAGGTCCTCGCCGAGTGGCGAGAGGCGGGCCTGGAGCCCTCGCCCGCCGCCAAGGGCGGCCACTGATGAGCGCGGGGACGGCCACCCCCTTCGACGTGGTGCGGCGGATCGGCCGCTTCGTGTCGGGGGTGACCGGGGCCGACCGCTACGAGCGCTACGTCGAGCACCTGCGACGGGTGCACCCTGAGCGGCCGGTGCCGGCACGGGCCGACTTCTGGCGGGCCCACTACGCGGAGCAGGAGCGCAACCCCGGTACGCGTTGCTGCTGAGTCACTCCTCGACGCCCGCGAGCTCCTCGTGGATCTCGCGGGCGATCGGCGCGGCGGTCGCACCACCGGTGCCGCCCTGCGAGACGACGACCGCGACGACATAACGCGGTCTGGTCGTCGGGGCGTACGAGACGAACCACGCCGTGTCCTCCTTGCCGTAGACCTCGGCCGTCCCGGTCTTGCCCGCGACGGGCCACTGCCGCAGGGGGAACCCGGAGAAGGCCGACCGGGCGGTGCCGCCGGGGCGGCTCACGACATCGCCCAGCGCGGTGCGCAACAGCTCACCGGACTCCCCCGGGAGATCGACCTCACGGGTGGCCGGGGCGTCGACGCCGGTGCGCGTGCCGTCCGAAGCGATCGTCGCCCGCACCAGGTGGGGGCTGGGCTCGGTGCCGTCGGTCGCGATCGTGCCGTAGACCTGCGCCATCTGCAGCAGGGTCGCGGTGACGTCGCCCTGACCGATCGACAGGTTGGCCTCGTCGCCGGGACGGAACTGGTAGCCGCTGTCGCAGTTCTCCTGCGCGAGGGCGGTCAGGTAGTCGCGACGAGAGCGATCGGAGATCTCGGGGTGACCCCGCCGGGCCTCCGCGCAGGAAGCGTCCTTGGTGCTCTCCCACCACTCACGCTTCCACGCCCGACCGGGGATGCGGCCGGCCGACTCGGCCGGCAGGTCGATGCCGGTCGTCTCCCCCAGCCCGAGGTCGCGGGCGGTGTCGATGAGGGCATCGCCGTCGTCGTCTCGCGCCGAGAGGCCGCCCTGGTCACGCCAGACGTCCTCGGCGACCCGGTAGAACACCGTGTCGCACGAGACCTTGATCGCCTCGCGCCAGGTGATCCAGCCGTAGGCGCGCGACTCGAAGTTGTTGAAGGTCCGGTCCCCGATGCGGTGCGACGCGGTGCAGTTGACTTCGTCGTCGAGGTCGGCCCCGGCCGCGACCGCTCCCGGGAGCGTCACCGCCTTGAAGGTGGATGCCGGAGGCTGCGCCACGCCGGTGACCCGGTCGATGAGCGGGCTGCGGTCGCCCGTCGTCAGCCGCTCGTACTCCCCCTGCGAGACGCCCTCGGACCACACGGAGGGGTCGTAGGTCGGCACGCTCGCGGAGGCGACGACCCCGCCGTCGCGCAGGTCGAGGACGACCGCGGCCGCTGTGTCCGCCCGGTGGCCCCGGTCCCGCGCCTGCCGTACGCCGTCGGCGAGAGCCCTCTCGGTGGACTTCTGGACGGGCAGATCGAGGGTGGTCACCAGGTCCGCCCCGGGGACGGGGTCGGTGCGGGAGAGCTCCTCGACGGCGACGCCTCGGGCATCGACGCGCACGACCCGCTCGCCCGGCGTGCCACGCAGCTGCGCGTCGTACTGCCGCTCCAGGCCGGTGGCCCCCACGAGGTCGTCCGCGGTGATCGCCCCATCGGAGGCCTCGACCGTCTCGGCGTCGGGCCTGGCGAGGTACCCGGTGGTCTGCGGCGCGCCGCCCCCCGCGGCCCTCGGGTAGGCCCGCACGGGTTGGCTCGTCACGGCCACCCCCGGGTAGAGCTCGGGTCGCTCGGTGACCGCCGCGGCATCTCGCGCGCTGACGTCCTCGGCGATCGGCACCGGCACGAGGGCCGAGCCGGACCAGCACGACGGCGGGTCGGCGGCCCCCGGCGCCCCGCAGAGGGTCGTGCGGCCCCACAGCCGGGCGAAGGGGAGGTCCAGCGCCTTGGCGAGACGCCGCACCGTGGCCCGACCGCCGTCCTCGGCATCGGCCAGGGTCCGGCGGTCGATGGTGATGTCGGTGCGCGCCGCGTTGTCGACGAGCGGGCGACCGTCGCGGTCGAGGATGCGCCCGCGCAGGGCGGGCAGGTGCACCGTCGCCGTGCCCGGCCCGGCCACGGTGGCGTCCCCGGCCGGGTGGTCGGTCAGCTGAAGCTGCCCGAGGCGCCCCAGCAGGACCCCGGCCAGCAGGGTGAGGACGGCCAGCGAGGCGAGCATCCGCAGCTGGAGGCGAGGGCCGCGACGGGGCGTCCGGACGCGGCTGACCGACCGGCCCCCGCGCCTCACGCCCACCGCCGGGTGACGAGGGCGGCTTCGAGCCGCTCGACGAGGCCGACGAGCACGAGCCCGAGGGTGGCGGTCGCGAGGACCTGCCAGGCCAGCGCTGCCCACGCGACCGGCCGCGCGCTGCCGAGATCGACGAGCACGGGGGCGATGCGGGTGACGACGAGTGCGAGGGCGACCACGGGCACCGGCCACCACCACGGGTGCCCGGAGCGGCGCCGCGCGAGTCCGGCCACCCAGCCGGCGGCGGCGTAGCCGAGGGCGGTGAGCCCGAGCGGCGCGGCGACCGGGGGCGCGAGGTCGAGCAGCCAGCCGCCGAGCAGCCCGACGAGGGCCCCGGAGCTCGACCCCGCCGACAGCGCCACCCCGACGACGACGATGACGACGAGGTCGGGTGGCGCGAGGACGCCGCGCGCGCCGAGCGCCAGCACGACGACGAGCGCCAGCCCGAGGAGGACGAGGCGCACGGGCCAGCGCAGACCCGTCACGGGGTTCGTCCGCTCGTGCGGCCGGGACCGGTGACGACGGCGACGACGTCGATGGTCGCCAGGTCGACGGCGGGGCGCACCACCGCGGTGTCGGTGAGCCGGCCGGGAGCCCGCTCGACGCGGGTGACCTTGCCGACCGCGATGCCCGGAGGGTAGGGGCGCGAGCCCGGGCTGCCGAGCGTGGTCACCGCGTCGCCGGTACGCACCCGGTCACGGGTCAGCTGGGTGATGACGAGCTCGTCCGCGCGGTGCGCGGTCGTCGGGTCCGACCCCGACAGGGTGCCGATGACCCCCTTCGCGCCGGTGCGCACGCCCACGCCGGACCCGGGGGACCCGATGACGCTCACGTCGGCGCTCCACTGCCCGACCGAGACGACCCGGCCCACGAGCCCGTCGGGTGCCACGACGGCGGAGTCGGTCCGCACTCCGTCGCGACGGCCCACGTCGAGGGTGATCCGCTCCGGCCCGGAGGTGCCGGCGCGGTCCAGCGCGACGACGCGGGCGGTGACAGAGGGCAGCTCGCCGGTGTCGAGCTCGGCCACCTGGTCGCTCGTGCGCTCGCGGTCGCGCAGGCGGCGCACCTCCTCGGCCAGCCGGACGTTGTCGGCCCGGACCCGGTCGGCCTCGTCGGCCCGCGGGGCCACGAGCCGCTCGACGGGCCCGAGCACCGCGTCGCCGATGCCGCGCACGGGGCCGAGCGGTGCGCCGGCGAGGTCGGCCAGGAGGACGAGGACGGTGAGCGCCAGCAGGGCCGGCAGGACGCGGCGACGCATCAGAAGCGGTGACCGTCGACGAGCACGGGCTGCAGCGCGGCGAAGTCGTCGACGCAGCGTCCGGCTCCGCGCACGACGGCCCGAAGGGGGGCCTCGGCCACCTTGACCGGGACCCCGAGCTCGTGGCGCAGTCGCGCGTCGAGACCGCGCAGCAGTGCTCCGCCGCCGGTGAGGGTCACGCCGCGCTCGAGGACGTCGCCGGCGAGCTCGGGCGGGCACCGGTCGAGGACGTCGCGCACGAGGCCGACGATCTCGCCGACCGGGCCAGCGATGGCCCGGCGGACCTCGGCCGAGCCGACGTCGACGGTCTTGGGCAGGCCGGTCACGAGGTCGCGCCCGCGCACCCGGGTGCTCACCTCGCGGGCCAGGGGGAAGGCCGAGCCGACCTCGATCTTGATGTGCTCGGCGCTGCGCTCGCCGAGCAGCAGGGAGAGGTTGCGGCGCACGTGCTCGACGATCGCGTCGTCGATGGCGTCGCCGGCGGTCCGGGTGCTGCGCGAGGCGACGATGCCGCCGAGGGCGATGACGGCGACGTCGGTCGAGCCGCCACCGATGTCGACGACCATCGAGGCCTCGGTGTCGGTGACGGGCAGACCCGCGCCGATGGCCGCGACCATCGGCTCCTCGACGAGGAAGACCCGCCGGGCCCCGACCCGCAGGGCGGCCTCCTCGACCGCGCGGCGCTCGACACCGGTGATGTCGCTCGGGATGCACACGACGACCCGGGGACGGAAGACGCTCGACATGCCCACCCGGTCGGTGAACCACCGCAGCATCTGCTCGGCGGCGTCGGGCTCGCTGATGACCCCGGCACGCAACGGACGCACGGCCCGCACGGCGCCGGGGGTGCGCCCGAGCATCTCCTTGGCCCGGGTCCCGGCGGCCACGAGGCCGCCGGTCTCGGCGCTCACGGCGACGACGCTCGGCTCGTCGAGCACGACACCGCGCCCCTGCTGGTGGATCAGGGTGTTGGCGGTCCCGAGGTCGATCGCCAGGTCGCGCGAGAAGCGCAGGCGCGCCCCTCGCGCAGGCCCGGCCACTGTCAGAGGCTCGGGAACCAGATGCCGATCTCGCGGGCAGCCGACTCCGGCGAGTCGGAGCCGTGGACGATGTTCTCGTCCACGGTGCCCGCCCACTTGCGACCGAGGTCGCCGCGGATGGTGCCGGGGGCGGCCTCCGTCGGCTTGGTGGCGCCGGCGAGCGAGCGGAAGCCCTTGATGCACTCCTGGCCCTCGATGACGACGGCCGCGACCGGTCCGGAGGACATGAACTCGAGCAGGGGCTCGTAGAAGGGCTTGCCCTCGTGCTCGGCGTAGTGCGCCGCGAGCTGGTCGCGGGTCGGGGTGACCACCGCGAGCGCGGCGAGGGTGTACCCCTTCGCCTCGATCCGGCGGATCACCTCGCCGGTGAGGCCACGGCGAAAGCCGTCGGGCTTGACGAGGATGAGGGAGCGTTCGGTCTGTGCAGTCTCGGTCACGGGGCCCAGCGTAGTCACGCGGAGATCGTGCCCGTACCGAGCAGGGCGAACAGGCCGAGCGCCAGGAGGATCCGGTAGATCATGAAGGGCGTGAAGGTGTGCGTCTCGATGAACTTCATGAACCACGCGATGACGGCGTAGCCGACGATGAAGGCGATGATCGTCGCGGCGATGATCGGGCCCCAGCCGGTCTCACCGGTGCCCTCGCCGCCGGCGACCTTGACGACCTGCAGGCCGCCGGAGGCGACGACCGCGGGGATGGCCAGCAGGAAGCTGTAGCGAGCGGCCGTCTTGCGGGTGTAGCCCATGAAGAGGCCACCGGCGATCGTGCCGCCGCTGCGGGAGACGCCGGGGATGAGCGCCAGTGCCTGCCAGAGGCCGTACAGGATGCCGTGCTTCCAGGTCAGGTCGGTGAGCTCGCGGCGCTGGGCGCCGACGCGCTCGGCAGCCATGATGACCAGGGCGAAGACGAGCAGCATCGTCGCGGTGATCCACAGGCTGCGCAGGGTCGACTCGATCTGGTCCTGGAAGAGGAGACCGAGCAGGCCGATGGGGATCGTGCCGATGATGACGAGCCACCCCATGCGCACGTCGGGGTCGTCCTGGGCGACCTTGCCCGCGAGGGCGAGGAACCACTTGCGGATGATCGTCGTGATGTCGTTCCAGAAGTAGATGACGACGGCCAGCTCGGTACCCAGCTGGGTGATCGCGGTGAAGGCCGCGCCGGGGTCCTCCTGCCCGAGCAGCTGGCCGACGATGGAGACGTGAGCACTGGAGCTGATCGGCAGGAACTCGGTCAGGCCCTGGACGAGGCCCAGGATGATCGCGGTCAGGTAGTCCACGTGGGTCAGCTCTCCTGCTCGGTGAGGGCGCGGGCGGACTGCTCGCGCTCGATGCGTCGGCCCAGGCGCTGGCAGTAGCCGTAGAGCACCGCGAAGATCGCGCCGACGAGGAACATCATGGGCACGAAGACTCCGGACAGGATGGACAGCACCTGCACGACCCATCCGAGCGCGGGCCCGAAGGGCCGTCGCATCAGCCCGGCCGCGAGCAGCGCGAGGACGGCCAGTGCACACAGCAGGACGAAGGGGGTCAGCCCCGCCACCACCGGCGCCTGGTCCGGGTCGAGGCCGCGGCTGGTCAGCGCACCGAAGAAGATGACGAGTGCCTGACCGCCCACGACGGTGGCGAGCATCCGCCACGTGAACTTGCCTGCGGGGCGCGGCTGCTGGTCGGGAGTCACGGTCGACAAGGGTAGGTCAGTCCTCGCCCTCGACCTCGACGGGCACCTCGACCGGCGGCGCGACGGGCCGCTCGACGTCGGAGACCCCGAGCAGGAGGCGCACCTCGCCGACGGTGACGATCGACCCGGTGGCCACGACACCCCCGGCCACTCCCCCGTCGTCGGCGAGCTGGGCCGCCCGGTCGAGCGCATCGGGCAGCTCCTCGACCACGGTGACGCGGTGGTCGCCGAAGACCTCGGCGGCGATCTCACCCAGCCGGTCGGGCCGCATCGCCCGGGGTGACGTCGAGCGGGTGACGACGATCTCGTCGAGGGCCGGCTCGAGGGCCTCGAGGATCCCGACGACGTCCTTGTCCTTGAAGATCGAGACGACACCCACGAGGTGGGTGAAGGTGAAGGAGTCCTTGAGCGCGGCGGCGAGCACCCTGGCCCCGTGCGGGTTGTGGGCCGCGTCGACGAGGACCGTCGGGCTGCGACGGACGATCTCCATCCGCCCCGGCGAGGTGGCCGCGGCCAGGCCCGCCGCGAGGACCTCCTCGCCCAGGGGCTGCTCTCCCCCACCGACGAAGGCCTCGACGGCGGCGACCGCGAGGGCGGCGTTGCCGGCCTGGTGCTCGCCGTGGAGGTTGAGCAGCAGGTCCGGGTGGTCACCGGCGATGCCGCGCAGCGAGATCATCTGGCCGCCGACGGCGACCTCGCGGGTGAGGACACCGAAGTCCAAGCCCTCGACGAGCAGCCGGGCGCCGACCTCGTCGGACCGGTCGCGCAAGATCGTCAGGACCTCTTCCTCCTGCGGGGCGCTGACGACGATGGCGTCCGGGTGGATGATCCCGGCCTTTTCGGTCGCGATCTCCTCGATGGTGTCGCCGAGGAAGTGCTGGTGGTCGATGCCGACGGGCGTGATGACCGCGACGTCGGCCTCGACGACATTGGTCGCGTCCCAGGAGCCGCCCATGCCGACCTCGACGATGGCCACGTCGACCGGCGCGTCCGCGAAGGCCGTGTAGGCGAGCGCGACGAGCACCTCGAAGTAGGTCATCCGCGGCCCACCGTCGGAGACCGACCGGGTGTCGACCGCGTCGACGAAGGGAGCGATGTCGGCCCACGCGTCGAGGAAGGCCTCGCGGGAGATCAGCTCGCCGCCGATGGTGATCCGCTCGCGGATGTCCTGCAGGTGCGGCGAGGTGAAGCGCCCCGTCTTCAGGCCCGACTCCCGCAGCACCGACTCGATGATCCGCGCCGTCGACGTCTTGCCGTTGGTCCCGGTGACGTGGATGACGGGGAAGGTGCGCTGCGGCTCGCCGAGCAGGTCCATGACCGCGCGGATCCGGTCGAGGCTCGGCTCGAGGTCGTGCTCGGGAGCGCGGGCGAGGATGCCGTCCTCGACCTCGCGCATGCGCTTGCGCAGCTCGAGGGAGGCGGCGGCCTGCCGCTGGGCGGCGTCGGGGGCGGGACTCATGCGCCCGATTGTCGCACCCGTCAGCCCTCCCTCCGGGCACGCAGGACGACGTCGTGGACGTGGTGCGTCGAGACGGCGCCGGCGGGGCGCTCCCTTCGCTCGTGGGTCTCGATGACCCAGCCCGATGCCTCGGCCAGGGCGGTGGCGAAGGCCTCGACGTCGACGTAGGCCTCGTGGTCGAAGGGCCGGGTCTGCTCGGGGTCGGCCGCGGCGGCTCCCATGTCCTGCGGGTCGTGGGCGATGACGAGCAGCGTGCCGCCCGGGG
The DNA here is from genome assembly GCF_038004165.1 of Janibacter sp. FSL W8-0316. Classification (NCBI taxonomy): domain Bacteria; kingdom Bacillati; phylum Actinomycetota; class Actinomycetes; order Micrococcales; family Intrasporangiaceae; genus Janibacter; species Janibacter sp. FSL W8-0316. The sequence continues at coordinate 1,097,584 of NZ_JBBOQX010000001.1, forward strand.
CGACCGCGTCGAGCAGGTGGGCCGCGCCGCGATCATCGGGGGTCCGCGGGATCGAGGCATAGGCGGCGGTGACGAGGTCGTAGCGCATCCCGGCGAAGGGAGCGGCCGCGTTGGCGTCGGCCTGCAAGAGGGTGACGTCGAGACCGCGCTCGGTCGCGGCCGACCGGACCCGCTCGAGGGCGAGGGCCGAGATGTCGTTGGCCGTCACCCGCCAGCCGTGCTCCGCGAGCCAGAGGGCGTCACCCCCTTCGCCGGCGCCGACGTCGAGTGCGCTGCCGGGGGTCAGGTCGGCGACCTCGGCGACGAGCGAGCCGTTGGGGTTGCCGCTCCACTGCAGGTCACCGCTGTAGCGGCCGTCCCAGTCCGCGGCGTGCGCACTCGGCCAGGCGGCCCGCTCGAGGTCCTCGTGCGCCAGGTCGAAGCTGACCATGGAGCCCACGCGGCTGCCGGCGGCCGCGGTCGGGAGCACCTGGAGCATCGGCTCGGCGAGGGTGCCGGCGGCGTAGAGACCGGGCACTGCTGTGGCCCCGGTCATCGGGTCCGCCTCGACGTGCGTCGCGACGCCGCTGGGGTGCGCGGTCGCCTCCAGCCCGACCCCGGCGAAGGGGGCGACCCGGGCGTGCAGGCGGGTGCCGACGAGGATCGTGTCGGCCGCGATCTCGGACCCGTCGGAGAGCCGGATGCCGCGCAGACCACCGGCCGCATCGCTGACGACGGCCGCAGCCGGCTGGACGACGACGGTCACACCGGCGTCGCGCAGGGTCTGCAGCTGCGGCTCGTCGGCGTCGACACCCGCGTGGATGAGCACCGTGAGGTCGGCGGTGAGCTGGCGCAGCAGCGGGATCGGGTGCAGCCCCATCGGCGAGGTGACGAGCGCGACGATGCGTCCGTCGCGTGCCTCGTAGCCGTGGCAGAAGGGGCAGTGGATGACCGCGCCGCCCCAGTGCTCGGCGAGGCCGGGCACGTCGGGCAGCTCGTCGGTCAGGCCGGTCGCGGCGACGACCCGTCGGGCGTGGACGACGTGCCCGCCGGTGAGCTCGAGGCGGAAGCCGTCGTCCTCGCGCGTGACGTCGAGGACCCGTCCGGTGAGGACCTCGGCCCCGTAGGAGCGCACCTCCTCGCGCGCGATCCGCAGGAAGTCCGCCGACGGCCGCCCCTCGTGCCCGAGGTAGCTGTGCATGTGCGCGGCCGGGGCATTGCGCGGCTCGCCGGAGTCGACGACGAGCACCGAGCGTCGCTGCCGGGACAGCTGCAGGGTCGCCGCGAGGCCGGCGGCGGACCCGCCGACGACGGCGACGTCGACGTGCCGCTCGATGACGGGGTGGCTGTGGTGGGAGCCGTCGTCGTGGGCGGCGAAGTCGTGGGCGGCGGAGTCGTGGACGGCGGGGTGCGGGGGCAGTGCGCTCATGATGTCCACGGTAGGCGCGCCTGACGGATAGTGCATACTTGCTTGCAGAATCTGCAAGGCAGCATCGGCACCCGAGGAGCACCGTGAGCGAGATCGAGCAGACCGTCCGCACCCGCCTGCGCGGGCTGCGGCGCGCACAGTCCCTCTCCCTCGACGATCTCGCCGAGCGCTCCCACCTCAGCCCCTCGACGATCAGTCGCATCGAGACCGGCAAGCGGGCGATCAGTCTCGACGTCCTGCTCCCCCTGGCCCGCGCCCTGCGCACCGACGTCGAGACGCTCCTCGCCGAGGACGACGACGAGGACGTCGTCATCCGCCCCACCCCGACCCGCGAGCACGGGCGCACCACGTGGGTGCTCACCAAGGCCACGGCGACGACGACGGCGATGAAGGTGCGCCTCGAGCCCGGCCCCCGCCCGCAGCCGCGGGTGCACCCCGGGCACGACTGGTTCTTCGTCCTCGAGGGCAGCGTCGAGCTGACCCTGGGCGAGCGCATCGTGCGCGTCGAGGCCGGTGAGGCGGCGCAGTTCGAGACGATGACGCCGCACGCCTTCGTCGCGGTCGACGGGCCGGCCGAGGTCGTCATGATCTTCGACCCGGACGGGCACCGGGTCCATCGGCGGGACGGCGCCACGGACTGACCCCTCACACCACGACCCTTCGAGGTTAGGTTAGGGTCTCCTAATGTTCGCACCGGTCACCGGACCGGCCTCCCCTTCGCAAGGACGACGACGATGCACCTGACCCGCCTGCGCGCGACCACGACCGCGCTCCTGCTCGCCACCCCGCTCGCCCTCGCCGGGTGCGGCTCCGACTCCGGCTCGGACGCCGACGCGACGTCCAGCGGGGACGGCGCCTTCCCCGTGTCGATCAAGAGCTCGCTCGGCACCGCCGAGATCACCGAGAAGCCCGAGAAGGTCGTCACCCTCGGCCAGGGCTCCACCGAGACCTCCATCGCCCTCGGCACGATCCCCGTCGGCATGGAGGAGTACGCCTGGGCCGCCGACAAGTCCGGCTACACCCCGTGGGTCAACGAGGCCGTCAAGGACGAAGGGGGCGAGCTGCCCGAGTTCGTCGGCGCCGGCGAAGAGCTCGACATGGAAAAGATCGTCGAGCTCGAGCCCGACGTCATCCTCGCCCCGTGGTCGGGCATCACCCAGGAGCAGTACGACTCGCTGAGCGAGATCGCACCGACCGTCGCCTACCCCGACCAGGCGTGGAGCATCGACTGGGACGAGCAGATCGAGATCATCGGCCAGGCGCTCGGCCAGGAGGACGACGCGGCGAAGCTCGTCACGGACCTCGAGAAGCAGCTCGCCGACGAGGCGAAGAAGCACCCGGACTGGAAGAACTACACCTTCAGCTACGTCTACACCACGCCCGACACCCTGGGCGTCTTCAAGCCCACCGAGCAGCGCGCCGACATGGTCCGCAAGCTGGGGCTCAAGAGCGACCCGGCCGTCGACAAGATGAAGGAGACCGAGGGCACCGACTCTGCGGTCATCGGGTACGAGAACGCCGACAAGCTCAACGACAGCGACCTGATCTTCACCTTCTACAGCGACCCCAAGGCCAAGAAGCAGGCGATGTCCAACAAGCTCTACGCCTCGATCCCCGCGATCAAGGCCGGCGCGGTCGTCTCGAGCGACGACAACTCCTTCGTCACCGCCTCGTCGATGATCAACCCGCTCACGGTCCCCTACGCCCTGGAGACCTACCCGGAGATGATCGACGCGGCCATCGCCAAGGCCGACACGAAGTAGCCTCCGCCGGGTGACTGCTGGCTCGACCTCTCGACGCACCCCACGGACCGTCCTGGTCCTCGTGGGGTGCGTCGTCGTGCTCGCCCTCGTCTGCCTGCTCTCGCTGGCCGTCGGGTCGAAGCCGACGTCGCTGCCCCAGGTGGTCGACGCCCTCACCGGACGCCCCGACGCCTACCTCGCGACGGTGCTCGACGCCCGCATCGAGCGCACCCTCCTGGCGGTCGGGGTCGGCGCGGCGCTGGCCGTCTCCGGGGCCCTGATGCAGGGGGTGACGATCAACCCCCTCGCCGACCCGGGGCTGCTCGGCATCAACGCCGGCGCCGCGGCCGCGATGGTGAGCGCCAGCGTGTGGCTCGGCGTCTCCACCGGGACCGTCGCCTCGGCCTGGGTGGCCCTGTTCGGCGGCGGCATCGCCGCCCTCGTCGTCCACACGATCGGCACGGCCGGGGACACCGGCGCGAGCATGGTCCGGCTCGTGCTCGCCGGCGCGGTCGTCGCGGCGGTGCTCAACGCCTACGTCCAGGCCATCGCGCTCTCCCTGCCCCGGCACTTCGACAACTACCGCTTCTGGGTCGTCGGGTCGCTCGGCGACGGCGGGCTCGACCAACTGCGGGCGGTCGCCCCCTTCGTCGTCGTGGGACTCGTCCTGGCGCTGCTGTGCGCGAGCAGCCTCAACGCGCTGGCCCTGGGCACCGAAGCCGCGGCGGGCCTCGGGGTCAACACCACGCTGGTGCGCACCGCTGCCCTCGGCGCGGCGACGCTGCTGTGCGCCGCCGCGACCGCTGCCGTCGGGCCGATCGCCTTCGTCGGCCTCGCCGTGCCGCACATCGTGCGGGCCCTCGTCGGGCTCGACATGCGCCGCCAGCTGCTCGGGTGCCTCCTCGTCGGCCCGATCGTCCTGCTCGGCGCCGACGTCGTCGGCCGGGTCGTGCTGCGGCCGCAGGAGCTCATGGTCGGCGTCGTCACCGCCTTCGTCGGTGCGCCGATCCTGCTGCTCGCCGTGCGTCGCCTCGGGCGGAAGGCCCAGGCATGAGCGCCCTGGCCCCCGCGCGTCGACGCGCGAGCCTCCTCGGGCTCACCCTGCTCGCCCTCGTCGTCGCCACGGCCCTGGCCACGCTGACCATGGGCGGCCTCGGGGTGGCCCTGCCCGACCTGCCGGCGGGCATGGTCGACGTCGCGCGGGGCGAGGCGACGGGCAAGGCCAACTTCGTCCTCGGCCACCTGCGTGGGCCCCGTCTGCTCGTCGCCCTCGGGGCCGGGGCCGCCCTCGGGGCGTCGGGCGCGCTCTTCCAGTCGGTGACGCGCAACCCCCTCGGCTCCCCCGACGTCATCGGCGTGAGCGCCGGGGCGGGCGCGGGGGCCGCCTTCGTCGGGTTGCTCATGCCGAGCGCGACGTCGATCGTCCTCGGCTCGGTCCTCGGCGCGGCCCTGGCCGTGGGGCTCGTCGCGGTGAGCACCGGCACTGGGCTGAGCAACCCCATGCGCATGGTCCTCGCCGGCATCGGCGTATCGGCGATGGCCTATGCCTTCACGCAGTACGTCGTCTACGTCGTCGCCCGCGACAAGGCGACGGTCCTGTCGGCCTATCTCAACGGCAGCCTCAACGCGCGCGGCTGGGACCACGTCGCGACGATCTGGGTCGTGCTCGCCCTGGCCGTCGTGCCGCTCGCCCTCCTCTCGATCCCCCTCGGCCTGAGCGAGATGGGCGACGAGGTGGCCGCCTCGCTCGGCGTGCACTCCGGTGCCGTCCGACGACGCGCGGTCCTCCTGTCCGTCCTGTTGGCCGGCGGCGCGGTGGCGGTCGCCGGGCCGATCGCCTTCGTCGCGCTCACGGCGCCGCACATCACCCGGCGCCTGGCCCGCAGTGCACGTCCGCTGCTCGGGCTGTCCGCCGTGACCGGCGCCCTCCTGCTCTCGGCCGCGGACCTGGCCACCCAGCAGGTCCCGGTCTTCGACGGGCTGCCCGTCGGCATCCTCACGCTCGCGATCGGCGGCGTCTACCTCGGTGCGCTGCTGGTCTCCGAATGGAAGAAGGCGACATGACTCCCCCTTCGCTCGTCCGCGCCCACCAGGTCACCGTCGGCTACGGCGGGGAGCCGGTCATCCGAGGGCTCGACCTGAGGATCGAGCACGGTGAGTTCGCCGTCGTCGTCGGACCCAACGGCTGCGGCAAGTCGACCCTGCTCAAGACGCTGTGCCGGGTCAACCGGCCCTCCGGCGGGCGGGTCGAGCTCGACGGCGAGGACCTGCACCGGATGCCCGGCCGCGCCGTGGCCCGGCGGATCTCGCTGCTGCCGCAGAGCGCGACGGCCCCGGAGGGGATCACCGTCGCCGAGCTGGTGACCCGCGGGCGGCACCCCCACCACAGCCTGCTGCGGCAGTGGTCACCGGACGACGACCGGGCGATCGCGGCGGCGCTGGAGCGCACCCACCTGACCGACCTCGCGGACACGCCGGTGGCGACCCTGTCGGGCGGTCAGCGGCAGCGAGCCTGGGTCGCGATGGTGCTGGCCCAGGACACCGAGGTGATCCTGCTCGACGAGCCGACGACCTTCCTCGACATCGCGCACCAGTACGAGCTGCTCGAGCTCTTCGCCGGCCTCAACCGCGAGGGCCGCACGATCGTCGCGGTGCTGCACGATCTCAACCAGGCAGCGCGCTTCGCCTCGCGTCTGATCGTCATGCACGAAGGGGGTGTCGCCGGCGACGGCCCTCCCGAGCGAGTGCTCACGGGTGACCTGGTGCGCGAGGTCTTCGGGCTGGGCGCCGAGGTCGTCGACGACCCGCAGTCGGGCACGCCGATGGTCGTGCCGCACGTGCAGCCGGTCACCCGCTAGGCGGGAGCGGCCGCCGGGTCGAGCATGACCAGCTGGAAGACGGCATCGGTGACCCCCCGCACCTCGTGCAGCACCCGCGCGTCGAGGTTGGCGACGGCTCCGGGACCGAGGGTCACCACCTGCTCCCCCGCGGCGAACTCCACGGTGCCGGAGAGGCACTGGACGAGGATCGGGAAGGCCGCCGTGTGCTCCGCGAGCACCTGACCGGCCGCGAAGCGAAACATCACCACCCGGCAGCCGCGGCCCACGAGCGCCTTCTTGACGCCGGGGCGACCCCCTTCGCTCGTCGGCGCGAGGTCGAGGAGTCCGGAGGCGGAGTGGAGGGTCGTGTCCATGTCTCACACCCTAGGTCTAGATAGGTGACCATTTGGTAACCTATCATGATGACGTGAGCGATGACGACCTCGTCTTCAAGGCCCTGGCGGACCCGATCCGCCGGGTGCTGCTGGACGCCCTCTTCGAGCGTGACGGACGCAGCCAGTCCGACCTCGAGGAGGTCGTGCGCGAGCACACGGAGATGACGAGGTTCGGGGTGGCCAAGCACCTGCGGCTGCTCGAGGAAGCGAACCTCGTCATCACCCGCAAGGAGGGGCGGACCAAGCTGCACCACCTCAACCCCGTCCCCATCCGGGCGATCCACGACCGGTGGATCGGCAAGTACACGGCGGCGCGGACCTCCGCGCTGCTCGATCTCAAACGAGTCCTGGAGGACGACGAGCCATGAGCGACAGCGAGATCCAGATCCATCGCATCTTCATCAGCGCCACTCCCGAGCGGGTGTGGGCGGCCATCACCTCGGCGGAGTTCAGCCGGCTCTACGGCTACGCCGGCGACGTCGACTACGACCTGCGCGCAGGAGGGCACTTCGAGCACCGGGCCGGCGAGGACATGAAGGCGGTCGGCATGCCCGACGTCGTCGTCACCGGTGAGGTGCTCGAGGCCGACCCGCCGCGTCGCCTCGTCCAGACCTGGGCGCCGGTCTGGATCGAGGACGAGGAGCCCGGCACGCTCACCTGGGAGATCGAGCCGAGCGCCCACGGCTCGGTCCGTCTGACCCTCACGCACGACCTCACCGGCCGGCCGACGATGGCTGAGCAGGTGGCCGGCAGCCCCGACCCGAGCAACGAAGGGGGCGGCGGCTGGCCCTGGGTGCTCTCCGGCATCAAGACCGTCCTCGAGACGGGCGCGCCGATGGAGCCGGCGGCCGCCGACGGCGCCGCCTGACCCCGGACGTGCAGGCGGGGGAGGGAGCAAGCGGCGCGTCGCCGCCGCGGCGACCTCCCCCCCTTCGTCTGCATTGCCCTATGGCAATGCAACCTCTCGACATCAAGACTCTGCATTGCCGTAGGGCAATGCAGAGTCAGAGGAGGGCGATGACGAGCGGCACGAGCACGCTCGTCAGCAGGGCGGTGAGACCCATCGCGAGTCCCGCGAAGGCCCCCTCCGTGAGGTGGTCGTGCAGCGAGCGCGAGGTGCCGACGCCGTGGGAGGCCGCGCCCATGGCCAGGCCACGAACTCGCCTGTCCTGCACGCCCATCCGGTCCAGCAGCCACGGCCCGAAGACCGCACCGAGCATGCCGGCGAGCATCGTGAAGGCGGCGACGAGCGCCGGCACTCCCCCGATGTGGTCAGCGATGGCGATGGCGACGGGAGTCGTCGCGGCCTTGGGCGCGATGGTGTGCTCGAGCCCTTCGGACCCGCCGAGGGCGCGCACCGTGAGCACGGCCGAGCCGATCGAGACGAGCGCGCCGGCCGGCAGGGCGACCACCAGCGGCAACGCCATCTCACGCAGATGGTGCGCCTGCCGGTGCAGCGGCGCCGCGAGCGCGACCGTCGCCGGGCCGAGCACGAGGTGGATCAGCGCGCCGCCGGTCATGTACGTGTCGTAGTCGATGCCGAGGACGGCGAGCAGCGTGATGAGCAGCGCCGCGGCGACGAGCACCGGCTGCGCGAGCGGGTGACCGCCGGTGCGGTCGCGTACCCACACACCGGCCCGGTACGCGAGCAGGGTGAGGAAGACCCACGTGAGCGGCGAGTCGCGCAGCCAGTCCACGGCCTCAGTCATGAGAGCGCACCCGCACTCCCCGGCGCCCCTGCAACCACGAGGCCAGACCGGCCACGGTCAGCAGGCCGAGCAGCCACGACAGGACGAGGCCTCCCGTGACCGGCAGCCACTGCCGACCCAGCTCGGACGCGTGGACCATGATCCCGACCGTCACCGGGACGAAAAAGAGCTGCAGGTGGCGCAGCAGGCCGTCGGAGAAGCGCAGCGTGCCTGAGACCTCTCCCGGCCGGCGCACGGACAGCACCACGAAGAGCAGCACCATCCCCACGACCGGCCCGGGGATCGACAGGCCGAGGCTCCGGACGAAGACCTCCCCGACGAGCTGGCAGCCGAGGACCCACAGGATCCCGTTGATCATCGGCGGCTCACAGGCGCGTGACCTTGACCCGGACCCTCTCGCTGCCGGAGAGCTCGGTCTCGACGACGCCGTCGCCGAGCGGCAGCGCCTCGAGGTTGGGAGCGGAGCCGAACTGACCGGCTAGGGTCTCGTCGACGATCAGGCCCTGGTGGGCGACGGTCGCCTGCCACATCTGCTGCGAGCCGGTGATCGTCAGGCTGATCCGGTCGGAGACCTCGAGTCCGGCCTGCTTGCGCGCCTCCTGGACGGCACGGATGACGTCGCGCGCCAGACCCTCGGCCGCCAGCTCGTCGGTGACCTCGGTGTCGAGCACGATGAAGCCGCCCACGGAGCCGGGGAGCATCGCGGTGGCGCGGTGGCTCCCTTCGTCATCGGCCGCGACGGTCTCGAGCGTGTACTCGCCCTCGACCAGGGCGATGCCGCCGGAGGTCACGGTGCCGTCGTCGGCGACGGACCAGTCGCCGGACTTGCTGCCCTTGATCGCGACCTGGACCTGCTTGCCCAGGCGCGGTCCAGCCGCACGGGCGTTGACGGTGAGCTTCTGGCTCACGCCGAAGTCCGCGGCCGCCGGGTCAGCGATGTCGAGCAGGCTCACCTGGCGCACGTTGACCTCATCGGCGACGATCGCGCCGAAGTCCGCGAGCTTCGCGGCGTCGGGCACGACGACCGTCAGGTCACGCAGCGGCAGGCGGTTGCGCAGCTTGTTGGCCTTGCGCAGCGCGCTGGCCGAGCTGCACACCGCGCGGGCGGTGTCCATGGCGACGACGAGGTCGTGGTCGGCCGGCAGGTCCTCCGCCCGGGGCCAGTCGGCCAGGTGCACCGACCGCTCTCCCGTGAGCCCACGCCAGACTTCTTCGGCCATCAGCGGCAGAAGGGGGGCGGCGACGCGGCAGAGCACCTCGAGTGCCGTGTAGAGGGTGTTGCTGGCCGCCCTCGCGTTGGACATGGTGTCGGCATCCGCTGCTTCTGTGGCCCAGAAGCGCTCCCGGCTGCGCCGGATGTACCAGTTGGTGAGCACGTCGGTGAAGCTGCGGGTGCTGTCACAGGCGCCGGCGATGTCGTAGGCGTCCATCCGCGCGGTGGCGTCCTCGACGAACTCGCGCAGCTTGGCCAGCAGGTAGCGGTCGAGCGGGTCGGTGGAGCCCGTCGACCACTTCGCCTCGTAGCCGTCGCCGAGGGCATTGGCGTAGAGGGCGAAGAAGGAGTAGCTGTTCCACAGCGGGATGAGCACCTGCCGCACGCCCTCGCGGATGCCCTGCTCGGTGACGACGAGGTTGCCGCCGCGCAGGATCGGGCTGCTCATGAGGAACCAGCGCATCGCGTCGGCGCCGTCGCGGTCGAAGACCTCGGAGACGTCGGGGTAGTTGCGCAGCGACTTGGACATCTTCTGCCCGTCATTGCCCAGGACGATGCCGTGGCTGATGACCGACGAGAAGGCCGGCTTGTCGAAGAGCGCGGTCGCGAGGATGTGCAGCGTGTAGAACCACCCGCGGGTCTGGCCGATGTACTCGACGATGAAGTCGGCCGGGAAGTGCTGCTCGAACCACTCGGCATTGTCGAAGGGGTAGTGCACTTGCGCGTAGCTCATCGACCCGGAGTCGAACCACACGTCGAGCACGTCCTCGACGCGGCGCATCGTGCTCTTGCCGGTCGGGTCGTCGGGGTTGGGCCGGGTCAGCTCGTCGACGAAGGGACGGTGGAGATCGGGCTCACCGCCCTCGCCGAGCGGCAGCCGCCCGAAGTCGCGCTCGATCTCCTCGAAGGAGCCGTAGACGTCGATGCGCGGGTAGGCCGGGTCGTCGGACTTCCACACCGGCACCGGGCTGCCCCAGAAGCGGTTGCGGGTGATCGACCAGTCACGCGCATTTTCGAGCCACTTGCCGAACTGGCCGTGCTTGACGTGCTCGGGCGTCCAGGTGATCTGCTCGTTGTTGGCGAGCATCTTGTCCTTGATCGCCGTGACCTCGACGAACCACGACTCGACACCCTTGTAGATCAGCGGCTGCCGGCAGCGCCAGCAGTGCGGGTAGGAGTGCTCGTAGGACTCGCGGCGCAGCAGGATCGTGCCCTCGCTGACCGAGTCGGCCTGCTCGCCCCGGGTCGTCGCCTTGAGCGCGTCGATGATCGGGCCGTTGGCGTCGAAGACGAGCATGCCCTCGTAGTCGGTGACCGGCGCGGTGAAGCGACCGTCCTTGGCCACCGGCATGACGGCGGCGATGCCCTCGCGGTCGGTGACCTCCTTGTCGATCTCACCGAAGGCGCCGGCCGTGTGGACCAGGCCCGAGCCGTCGGTCGTCGTCACGGCCTCGTCCGCGGCGACGACGCGGAAGGCGCCCTCGTGGTCGGCGTAGTAGGACATCGGCGGGGTGTAGGTGCGGCCGAGCAGCTGGGCTCCGGTGTAGCGGCCGAGGACCGCCCGCTCGTCGCCGAGCTCGCGGGCATAGTGGCCCAGGCGCGCCTCGGCCAGGACGTACTTCGCCGTGGCCCCCTCGACACCGGGGACCGGCGCCTCGACGACGACGTAGTCGATCTCGGAGCCGACCATGACGGCCAGGTGGCTCGGCAGGGTCCACGGGGTCGTCGTCCACACGAGCAGGTGGGCACCGTCGAGCACCGGGTCCTCGCCGGTGGTGTCCATCCGCAGGCCGACGGTGACGGCCGGGTCCTGCCGCATCTGGTAGACGTCGTCGTCCATGCGCAGCTCGTGGTTGGACAGCGGCGTCTCGTCCTGCCAGCAGTAGGGCAGCACGCGGAAGCCCTCGTAGATCAGGCCCTGGTCGTACATCGACTTGAAGGCCCAGATGACCGACTCCATGAAGGTCGGGTTGAGCGTCTTGTAGTCGTTGTCGAAGTCGACCCAGCGCGCCTGGCGGGTGACGTAGTCGCGCCACTCGCCGGTGTACTTCAGGACCGACTCGCGGCAGGCGGCGTTGAACTTCTCGATGCCGAGCTCACGGACCTCGTCGGTCGTCTTCAGCCCGAGCTGGCGCATCGCCTCGAGCTCGGCGGGCAGTCCGTGGGTGTCCCAGCCGAAGCGCCGCTCGACCCGCTTGCCGCGCATCGTCTGGTAGCGCGGGACGACGTCCTTGACGTAGCCGGTGAGCAGGTGGCCGTAGTGCGGCAGACCGTTGGCGAAGGGGGGACCGTCGTAGAAGACGAACTCGTTGCTGCCGTCCGTGCCGGCGTCACGGGCGTCGATGGAGGCCTGGAAGGTCCCGTCCGCCTCCCAGTAGTTCAGGACGTGCTTCTCGATGTTGGGGAAGCTCGGGGAGGAGGCGACGGTGGTCGCGTCGGTGGTGGAGACCTTGGGATAGGTCATCGCGGCGGCTCCGGGGTACTCGGCGGGTCAACTCGTCAACTGCCACGAGGACGACGGCCATCCGGCCACCGCGGTACCACCCCGCTTGTCCACCCCCTTCGCGACGAAGGGAGTGGACCGCTCCTTGGTCCACCGGTCGTGACGTGACCACCCGTCCGGGTCTAGTGAGGAGCTGCCGCTCCCGTTCTGCCGGAGGCTCGCCGCTGATGACGGCTCAGACGCCTGTGGCACCAGTGTAGGACTCACCGACAGAGGCTCGAAACCGCGTGCGAGGATGGCGCCATGCCGACCGACCTCGACCGTCAGGAAGCGTGGCTCAGCCGCGAGGAGCTCGACAACGTGCGCGGCCGCGTGCCGATCCTCTACGTCGCGGCGGTGCCCGTGCGGGTCGCCGACAACGGCGACGTCACGGCGGTCGGGCTGCTGCTGCGCGCCTCCGACACCGGCACGATGGAGCGCGAGCTCATCGCCGGCCGGGTCAACTACCACGAGCGGGTGCGCGACGCCCTCGTGCGCCACCTCGAGAAGGACCTCGGTCCGATGGCGCTCCCGTCGGTGCCGGCCTCCCCGGCGCCCTTCACCGTCGCCGAGTTCTTCCCCACGCCGGGGGTCACCCCCTTCCACGACCCGCGCCAGCACGCCGTGGCCCTGAGCTTCATCGTGCCGGTGCGCGGCGACTGCGCGCCCCAGCACGATGCCCTCGACCTGGCCTGGCTCACGCCCGAGGAGGCCGGCGAGACCGGGCTGCTCGCGGAGATGTCGGGTGGCCACGGGGCTCTGCTGCGGCAGGCCCTGGCCCACCTGGGGCACAGCTCGGTCTGACTCAGTCCAGCCCCCGCTCGAGGGTCGTCAGCGCGTCGGCGAGCGCCGCGCGCTGCTCGGCACTGAGCGCTCCCATCTGGTCACCGACGCTGCGTCGGCGGGCCTCGTGCACGGCGGCGCGCACCGCACGCCCGGCGTCGGTGACGACGACGACGCTCGCCCGGCGGTCGTGCGGGTCCGGCTCGCGGCTGACATACCCCTTGCCCTCGAGGGCATCGACGACGTCGGTCACCGACCGCGGGGCGATGCGAAGGGAGTCGGCCAGCTCCCGCAGGCGCGGCGCCGGGTCGCGCTCGGCCGCCACGCGCAGGGCGCGGGCCTCGTGGGGTGACAGGTCGTGCTCCGACAGGTCGACCATCCACGCCCGGCGCAGGCCACGGGCCACCCGCAGCAGCTGCTCGCCGAGGTCCTCCGAGGCCGACCCGGCCACCCGCTTGCTCATGGCGACCACGGTAGCCGAGTTGCCCCCTTGCCTCATAGTGAGGTAACCTCAGCATCACGAACTGAGACGAATGAAAGGGGCCCACATGGACACCCCGACGACATCCCCCAAGACCGGTGGCGGGCACGGACCCCGCCGCATCGACCCGCGCGACCGCGCCCAGCTCGCCGAGAGCCCCGTGAGCGGGCGGCGGGTCATCGCCTACTTCCGCCCCTACCGCTGGCAGGTCGCCGCGGTGGTGGCGCTCATCGTGGCCAGTTCGCTGATCTCGATGGCCTCCCCCTTCCTCCTGCGCACCGTCATCGACGACGCGCTCCCCCACCAAGACGTGCGCCTGCTCCTGCTCGCCGTCGGCGGCATGCTGCTCGTCACCATCGCCACCGCACTCATCGGCGTGCAGCAGACGTGGATCTCCACGCGCGTCGGCCAGGCGGTCATGCACCGGCTGCGCACCGATGTCTTCACCCACCTGCAGCGGCAGGCGATGAGTTTCTTCACCCGCACCCGCTCCGGCGAGATCACCTCGCGCATCACCCAGGACATCGGCGGCATGCAGTCGATCGTGACGAGCACGGCCGTCTCGATCGCCTCCAACCTCACGACCGCGGTCGCCACCGCGGTGGCCATGGCCGCCCTGAGCTGGCGGCTGTCGCTCCTGTCGCTCCTCGTCCTGCCGCCGGCGATCTGGACCACCCGCAAGGTGGCGCTGGCCCGGCGCGAGATCACCTCCGAGCGGCAGCGCCGGCTGTCCGACCTGCAGGCCCAGGTCACCGAGGAGCTGTCGGTGAGCGGCGCGCTGCTGTCCAAGACGCTGGGCACGGCCGGGCGCGGAGCCCGCGAGTTCACCCAGACCTCGACCGACCTCGTCGGGCTCGAGGTGCGCAGCGAGCTCGCCGGCCGCTGGCGGATGGCGACGATGTCGATCGTCTTCGCCGCGATCCCGGCCCTGATCTACCTCGCTGCCGGCTTCCCCGCGACGAGCGGCGGCATGACGATCGGCACGATCATCGCCTTCACGACGCTGCAGTCGGGCATCTTCCGGCCGATCATGGGCCTGCTCAACGTCGGCGCCTCGTGGGTGGCCTCGATGGCCCTCTTCAGCCGCGTCTTCGGCTACCTCGACCTCGAGCCCGAGGTCACTCCCCCGGCTGCTCCGGTCGACCTCGACCCGACGACGGTGCGCGGCGACGTGCGCATCGAGGGTGTCGGCTACGGCTACCCCGACGGCGACCGGCTCGCCCTCGACGGCATCGACGCCGTCATCCCCGCCGGCTCCCACCTCGCGCTCGTCGGCGCCACCGGCAGTGGCAAGTCGACCCTCGCCTCGCTGCTCGTCCGGCTCGCCGATCCGAGCACCGGGCGGATCACCGTCGACGGTGTCGACCTGCGCGACATCGACCCCCAGACCCTCACCCAGATCATCGGCATCGTCACCCAGGAGACCTACCTCGCCCACGACACGGTGCGCGCCAACCTCCTGCTCGCCGACCCTGAGGCCACCGAGGCCCGGCTGTGGCAGGCCCTCGCGACCGCCCAGGCCGCCGACCTCGTCGCAGCGCTGCCCGACGGGCTCGACACGGTCGTCGGCGCACGCGGGCACCGCTTCTCCGGCGGAGAGCAGCAGCGCATCGCCATCGCCCGCACCCTGCTGCGCGACCCGGCGGTCCTCGTCCTCGACGAGGCGACGAGCGCCCTGGACAACGACACCGAGCGCGAGCTGCAGACGGCCCTCGATGCCCTGGCCCGGGGCCGCACGACGATCACCATCGCCCACCGGCTGAGCACCATCGAGGCCGCCGACGAGATCCTCGTCCTCTCGGGCGGGCGGGTCGTCGAGCGGGGCGAGCACCTGGCCCTGCTGCGGCGGGGCGGAGCCTACGCACGGCTCGCCGGGGAGGATCTCGCCCTCACCGCGTGAGGCGCGCGGCTCCCCCTTCGCTCGTCAGTCCTTGGTGAACTGGTCCTTGGTGCGGGTCATGTCCTTGTGGTCCTTGGCCCAGGCGTCCTCGTAGGTGGGGGCCGTGCCGCCGAGACGGGCCGGGTGGAAGCGCAGCTCGTCACCGGTGAGGGTCGGGTAGGCCGCGATGGTCTCGTCGAGGAGCTGCTTCATGACCTCGCGCAGCCGCTCGGTGACCTCGTTGACGTCGTCCTCGGGCCCGACGTGGATCGGGTCGCCGATGGTGATGTGGATCGGGAAGTTGGTGCGCCCCAGACGCTTGGGGACGTCCTTGGTCCAGATCCGGTGCGCGCCCCACACGATCGTCGGCAGGATCGGCACGCCCGCCTCCTGCGCCATGCGGGCGGTGCCGCTCTTGAGCTCCTTGATCTCGAAGGAGCGCGACATCGTCGCCTCGGGGTAGACCCCGACGACCTCGCCGTCCTTGAGCTTGGCCACGGCCTCCTTGAAGGCAGCCCCACCCGCGTGCCGGTCGACCGGGATGTGCTTCAGCCCCCGCATGAAGAACCCGGCGACCTTGTGCTGCCAGATCGACTTCTTCGCCATGAAGCGCACCCACCGGTTGCTGCGTCGCGCCCCCAGGCCGGCCAGCACGAAGTCGATGTAACCGGTGTGGTTGATCGCCATGACCGCGCCGCCACGCTTGGGGACGTTGGCGTCGCCCCTGATGGTGAAGCGGTAGCCGTTGATGAGGAAGATGGTCCGCGCGACGATGATGATCGCGCGGTACAGGGGCTCGGGTCGGCGCATGACTGCAGCCTACGGTCTCGTAGGTCGCCGGAGCAGGCACGGACCGATTGGTCCGTGCCACACCGGTGATGGGAAGATCCACCCCATGACCGAGCACTCCCCCGCCCCCGACGCAGCCCGCATCCCGGACCGTCCCTCGCTGGACGGCCTCGAGGACAAGTGGGGCGCCGTATGGCGTGAGCAGGACACCTACGCCTTCGACCGCGAGGGCGCCCGGGAGCAGGTCTTCTCCATCGACACCCCGCCGCCGACCGCCAGCGGGTCGCTGCACATGGGCCACGTCTTCAGCTACACGCACACCGACTGCATGGCCCGCTACAAGCGCATGCGCGGGCTCAACGTCTTCTACCCGATCGGCTGGGACGACAACGGCCTGCCGACCGAGAAGCGGGTGCAGAACTACTACGGCGTGCGCGGCGACTCCTCGCTGCCCTACGACCCGGACTTCACGCCCCCCTTCGAGGGCACGACGAAGACCATCAAGGCCGCCGACCAGGTCCCGATCAGCCGGCAGAACTTCATCGAGCTGTGCGACGAGCTGACGGTCAAGGACGAGGAGGCCTTCGAGTCCCTCTTCCGCCGCCTCGGCTTCAGCCTCGACTGGCAGATCCAGTACCGCACCATCGACGACCGCTCCCGCGCGACGGCCCAGACCGCCTTCCTGCGCAACCTTGCCCGCGGCGAGGCCTACACGGCCGAGGCCCCCGGCCTGTGGGACGTCACCTTCCAGACCGCCGTCGCGCAGGCCGAGCTCGAGGCCCGCGACTACCCGGGCGCCTACCACCGCGTGGCCTTCCACGGCGCCGACGGTCCCGTCCACATCGAGACGACCCGACCGGAGCTGCTGCCGGCCTGCGTCGCGCTCATCGCCCACCCCGACGACGAGCGCTACCAGGGGCTCTTCGGCTCCACGGTGACCTCACCGCTCTTCGGGGTCGAGGTGCCCGTCGTCGCGCACCCCTCCGCCGAGATGGACAAGGGCGCCGGCATCGCGATGTGCTGCACCTTCGGTGACCTCACCGACGTCATCTGGTGGCGCGAGCTGCAGCTGCCGACCCGCTCCGTCGTCACCCGGGCCGGCCGGATCCTCGGCGAGACCCCCGACTGGATCACGAGCGAAGGGGGTGTCGCGACCTTCGCGGAGATGTCCGGCAAGACCGTGCACTCCGCCCGCGAGGTCGTCGTCGAGGCGCTGCGCGCCTCGGGTGACCTCGACGGCGAGCCCCAGAAGACCCAGCGCAAGGCCAACTTCTACGAGCGGGGCGAGAAGCCCCTCGAGATCGTCACCTCACGCCAGTGGTACATCCGCAACGGCGGCCGCGATGCCGATCTCAACCAGGCGCTGCAGGCCCGTGGTGACGAGATCGACTTCCACCCCGACTTCATGAAGTCGCGCTACAAGAACTGGGTGGCCGGGCTCAACGGCGACTGGCTGATCTCGCGCCAGCGCTTCTTCGGCATCCCGATCCCCGTCTGGTACGCCCTCGACGGTGACGGCCAGCCCCAGTACGAGAGCCCGCTCGTGCCGACCGAGGAGCAGCTGCCCATCGACCCGATGACGCAGGTGCCGTCCGGCTACACCGAGGACCTGCGCGACCAGCCGGGCGGCTTCACCGGCGACCCCGACGTCATGGACACCTGGGCGACCAGTTCGCTCACCCCGCAGATCGCCGGCGACTGGCTCGCGGGCGAGCGTGGCGAGAGCGACCTCTTCGGCAAGGTCTTCCCGATGGACGTGCGCCCGCAGGGCCACGACATCATCCGCACCTGGCTCTTCGCGACCGTCGTGCGCGCGCACTTCGAGCACGGCAGCGCCCCGTGGAAGAACGCCGCGATCTCCGGGTGGATCCTCGACCCCGACCGCAAGAAGATGAGCAAGTCCAAGGGCAATGTCGTCACGCCCGAGGACGTCGTCGTCGAGCACAGCGCCGACGCCGTGCGCTACTGGGCGGCCTCCGGTCGCCTGGGCACCGACGCGGCCTACGACACCGGCCAGATGAAGATCGGCCGCCGTCTGGCGATCAAGCTGCTCAACGCCAGCAAGTTCGCCCTCGGCTTCGGCGAGCCCGAGCTCGACGACCGCCAGGGTCTGTCCTCGGTCGTCAGCGAGCCGCTCGACCGCGCCATGCTCGCCGCCCTCGAGCAGGTGGTCAAGGACGCGACCAACGGCTTCGAGGCGTGGGACTACACCCGCTCGCTCGACGTCACCGAGACCTTCTTCTGGACCTTCTGCGACGACTACATCGAGCTCGTCAAGGACCGCGCCCACGGCGGCGACCCGTCGGCGCGCGCCGCGCTGCGGCTGGCCCTGTCGGTCCTGCTGCGACTGCTCGCGCCCTTCCTCCCCTACGCGACCGAGGAGGTCTGGTCGTGGTGGCAGGAGGGCTCGGTGCACCGCGCGACCTGGCCCGAGGCGAGCGAGCTGGACCTCGCCGACGCCGGTGACCCGCACGTCCTCGCGGCCGTCGGCACGGCCCTGAGCCAGGTGCGCAAGGCCAAGTCCGACGCCAAGGTCGGCATGCGCAGCGAGATCACCTCGGCGACGCTCGTCGCTCCGGCCGCGACCGCCGAGCGGGTGCGCGCCGGTGAGGCCGACCTGCGCGCAGCCGGGCGCCTGACGGGCGGCTTCGACTACGCCGAGGGCGACGAGGTCGAGCTGCGCGACGTCGAGCTCATCCCCTTCGTCAAGCCGCCGAAGAACTAGCGTCCGGCCTCGCGCAGCAGGTCGGGCTCGGGAGCCAGCCGCGGCACCCGCCACGCGCTCGGCGCCGGCGCGGCGTCGTGCACCCGACGGTGCCCGGTCGGCTGCACGAGGATCCACGGCACCGACCAGCCACCGAGGCGCAGCCGCCGGTGGGCGAAGGCCTCCTCGTCGAGCACCTGGACCGTGCCGCTTGCCGGCTCGTAGACCTCGAGCACGTCCGGCCGCTCCCCCGGGAGCACGAGCGTGACGTGCCGAGGCAGCAGGCGGTTGCCGACGTAGAGGACCGCCGGCTCGCCGTCGACGACGAGGTCGAGCAGGCGACGGTAGCGGGCACGCAGGGACTCCTCGGAGTGGGCGCGGACCGACATCACCCGGTATCGCGTGCCGACGCGGGCGGCGCCGTGCTCGAGCTCGTGCTTGAGCCCCCACGGTGGCGTACCCAAGGCCTGTGGCCAGGCGAGGACGAAGCCGCCCCCGGGCGCGCGCCAGCCGTTGGTCCGGGCGTGGACGACCCGCTCCCAGGCCGCGAAGCGCTCCGCCGCAGTGGCGCCCTCGGCGCCGGGCACCGGATGCCCCTCACCGGAGGTGACCCAGCGGGCGAAGGGAGCGTCGACGAGCATCCGGGCGACCGTCGCGCACGCCGACCCGCACGTCGTCGGGCTCTGCTGGCGTGGGCCGGAAGACCCCTGCACGAGACGGAAGGGCGCGTTCACACCCACATCCTGTCAGGCTCGTCGGCCAGCGCGATCGCGTCAGGCGGAGCGCTTGTGCTTGCGCTTGCCGCTCTCCTCGTGCCGCACGATCGTCGGCAGGACGTTGTCGCGCACGACCTCTGCGCTGACGACGATCTGCTTGATGCCGTCATCGCTCGGGGTGTCGAACATGACCGGCATGAGGACCTCCTCCATGATCGCGCGCAGGCCACGGGCTCCCGTGCCGCGGGCGATGGCGGAGTCGGCGATCGCCTCGAGGGCGTCGTCGGTGAACTCCAGCTCGACGCCGTCGATCTCGAACATCTTGCGGTACTGCTTGACGAGGGCATTCTTGGGCTCGGCGAGGATCTGCACGAGCGCCTCGCGGTCGAGCGGGGTGACCGTCGTGATGATCGGCAGGCGGCCGATGAACTCGGGGATGAGGCCGAACTTCATCAGGTCCTCGGGCATGACGTCGGTGATCGCCTCGGCCAGGTCGGTCGCCTTGTGCAGCTCGGAGCCGAAGCCCAGGCCCTTCTTGCCGACGCGCGACTCGATGATCTTCTCCAGGCCGGCGAAGGCACCGCCGACGATGAAGAGCACGTTGGTCGTGTCGATCTGGATGAACTCCTGGTGCGGGTGCTTGCGCCCACCCTGCGGGGGCACCGACGCCGTCGTGCCCTCGAGAATCTTCAGCAGCGCCTGCTGCACGCCCTCGCCGGAGACGTCACGGGTGATCGAGGGGTTCTCCGACTTGCGGGCGACCTTGTCGATCTCGTCGATGTAGATGATCCCCTGCTCGGCCTTCTTGGTGTCGTAGTCGGCAGCCTGGATGAGCTTGAGGAGGATGTTTTCGACGTCCTCGCCGACATAGCCGGCCTCGGTGAGGGCGGTGGCGTCGGCGATGGCGAAGGGGACGTTGAGCATGCGGGCGAGGGTCTGCGCGAGATAGGTCTTGCCGCAGCCGGTGGGCCCGATGAGCAGGATGTTGGACTTGGCGATGTCGACGTGGTCCTCGTCGCGCTTGGCGACCGCGCCCTCGTCGGCCTGGATCCGCTTGTAGTGGTTGTAGACGGCGACGGCGAGCGCCTTCTTCGCCTTGTCTTGACCGATGATGTAGGTCTCGAGGAAGTCGTAGATCTCGCGCGGCTTGGGCAGCTCGTCGAGGGCGAGGTCACCCGCGTCGGTGAGCTCCTCCTCGATGATCTCGTTGCACAGGTCGATGCATGCGTCGCAGATGTAGACGCCGGGCCCGGCGATGAGCTTCTTCACCTGCTTCTGGGACTTGCCGCAGAAGGAGCACTTGAGCAGGTCGCCGCTCTCTCCGACTCGTGCCACGTCAGGGTGTCCTCTCACTCGCCTCGACCGATCTGGTCGCGTGCCACCGACCGTACCCAACGGGCTGCGGCCGCCATCCCATTGGACACCCCTTCGCCACGGCGCGTCGCCCTTGTCCGCTGACAGCGGAACGACCGGTCAGCCGGCGCGGCGTCCGGGTCCCCGGCGCACAAGCGCGACGAAGAGCGCGACGAGCAGCACCGCGAGGAGGAGGCCGGCGACACCTCCCGTCAGGGTCCACCACCCCCGGTCGTCGGCGGGCCGGGACTCCCCCGGCTCGTCGGCGGCAGGCGCCGTCGCCGGTGTCGTCCCCGCACCGAGTCGCTCCTCGACGTCGGCGACCGTGACCGCACCCTGGGGGGTGCCCGAGGCGAGGACCGTCGTCCCGCCGCACAGCTCGACCCGCCAGGCGTCGCCCGCAGGCGTACCCAGCAGCAGGTACTCCCGCCCGACGGCGAGGCGCACGCCGCAGGAGGCCGAGTCGTCGCGGCTGACGACGGCGACCCGCTGCTGCCCGGGGCCCTTCCACTCCCTTCGCACGACGACGTCGTAGCGCGAGCCGGCCATCCCGTCGGCGCTCGTGTGCTCGTCGCGGGCGGCGACCTCGACCTGCGCGACGAGAGCCGCGCGATCGACGAGACGTGCCGGGCTGCTCACGGCGCACGAGCAGGCCTGAGCCGCGGGCGCGGTGAGGACCACGACCGGCAGGGCCAGCAGGGCCGCCAGGAGCGGCAGGAGCAGGCGTCGCATGATCCTTGGACGTCACGGCCGGCCCGCCGGTTCCGCCGTCATGCGCTCGAGTCCCCGGGGACGAGGCAGGGCCCCGGACTGGTCCGGGGCCCTGCGTCGTGGTGGCTCGGTCGCCGCGTGTGGCTCAGTCCTCGAGCGAGGCCTTGCGCGGGGTGAGCACCTCGTCGATGAGGCCGTAGTCCTTGGCCTCCTGGGCCGACAGGATCTTGTCGCGCTCGATGTCCTCGCGGACCTCCTCGGCGGTCTTGCCCGAGTGCTTGGCCCAGGTCTCCTCGAGCCAGGTGCGCATGCGCAGCACCTCGTTGGCCTGGATCTCGATGTCGGAGGCCTGGCCGTACTCACCGCCGGCGAGCGCCGGCTGGTGGATGAGGATGCGGCTGTTGGGCAGGGCGAAGCGCTTGCCCGGGGCGCCGGCACCGAGGAGCACCGCCGCCGCCGACGCGGCCTGACCGATGACGAAGGTCTGGATGTCGGGGCGGATGTACTGCATCGTGTCGTAGATCGCCGTCATGGCGGTGAAGGAGCCGCCGGGGCTGTTGATGTACATGAGGATGTCGCGCTCGGGCTCCATCGACTCCAGCACGAGCAGCTGGGCGATGATGTCGTCCGCGGAGGCGTCGTCGACCTGCACGCCGAGGAAGATGATCCGGTCCTCGAAGAGCTTGGTGTACGGGTCCATCCGCTTCATGCCGTAGGAGGTTCGCTCCTCGAAGTTGGGCAGGATGTAGCGGCTGGACGGCCCGGGACGAAGGGGGGCCGAGCCCGGCTGGTGGGTGCGCAGCTGTGCGTCGAAGTTCATGGTGTCTCCTGGAAGGCTCGCGGGTCGGGGCTCAGTCGCTGACGGGGTTGTTGCCCTGACCGGCCTGGTCGGAGCGCTCGAAGACGTGGTCGACGAAGCCGTACTCCTTGGCCTCCTGGGCGCCGAACCACCGGTCGCGGTCGGAGTCCTTGTGAATCTGCTCGACGGTCTGGCCGGTGTGCTCGGCGATGAGCTCGGCCATCTGCGTCTTGACGAAGAGCATCTGCTCGGCCTGGATCTTGATGTCCGAGGCGGTACCGCCGATGCCGCCCGAGGGCTGGTGCATCATGACGCGGGCGTGGGGGGTCGCGTAGCGCTTGCCCTTGGTCCCCGCCGACAGCAGGAACTGGCCCATCGATGCGGCCAGCCCCATGGCGACGGTCGCCACGTCGTTGGGGATCCACTTCATGGTGTCGAAGATCGCCATGCCGGCCGAGATCGAGCCACCGGGGCTGTTGATGTAGAGCCAGATGTCCTTTTCGGGGTCCTCGGCCGCGAGGAGCAGCATCTGGGCGGCGATGGCGTTGGCGTTGTCGTCACGCACATCGGACCCGAGGAAGATGATGCGCTCCTTGAGGAGGCGCTGGTAGATGTGGTCGTCGAGACCCATCCCGCCCTGCGGGCCGGCTGCGACGATCTCGCTGCTGTTGCTCACGCTCACTCGCTTCTCCGCCGTGTCGGCGGTTGCTCTCGTGTTCACGACTTTCACTGACCCTAACGCCCACTCCCCGCGCATGTTTCCCGCCCTCGGCACGTGTTCGCCCTGAGCGCAACACCATGACGAAGGGGGGGTGCTCACCCCTTCGGCGGCGTCACCAGGAGCGAGAGGCCGGCAAAACCGTCCAGCTCGACGTGGAAGCCGTGGAGCTGGTCGACCTCACCGACGGCCGAGCCGTCGCCCATGTCCATCAGCCGTGCGCCGGGCTCGAGGTGCTCGCTGATGACGGTGCCGCTGATGGGGTCACCGGAGAAGTTGAGCACGGTCACCTGCAGCTGCCCGGGCACCTGCTCGTACTCGTGGACCATGACGAGCATCGAGCGGTGGGCGACATCGGGCACGTCGACCTGGCGGGTCGTCGCGATGGCGAAGTAGCCGCGCAGGTGCAGCAGGTCCTTGAGCCGGGAGACGAAGGAGCGCGGGTCCGCCAGCTGCGCGTCGATCGGACCGTAGAGCGCCCGTGCCCGCGGCATGCCGGAGGCGGACCCGCTCGCCTCGGGGGCGACGTCGAGCAGGTCGTAGGCCGGGCGGTGGACCCAGCGGGTGTCCCCCTCGCGCAGCAGCGGCTCGATCTCCTCGGGCGGGATCGGCAGCGCGCCGACGAGGTCCCACCCCGACAGGGCGAAGACTCCCGGCTGCAGGGCGTTGAACATCGCGAGCAGCAGGTGGGCCCGCGTCACCCGCTCGATGTCCTCGTCGGTGAGCGCGTCGAGGTCGCACAGGCCGAGCGCCGCGGTGATGACCGAGGCGGTCGTCGACGCGATGCCGTTGGTTGTGAAGACGAGGTTGTAGGGCGCCGCCTCCCCGGTCAGGGCGTCCGTCAGCTCCTGCCGGACCGTCGCGGCGAGGTCCTCGCCGGTGACCTCCTCGCCCCGGAAGTCGTAGGTGTCCTCGCGATGCCGGCTGGCGAAGTGGACGAGCTCGTAGGTCATCTCGTCGTGGTTCTGCAGGGCATGGACCAGACCGGCGGCGTCGACCCCGAGCTCGTGCGCCTCGCGCAGCGTCAGCCGCAGGAACTCGGTGTCACCGGTGGCCAGAGCGTGGTGGTAGGCGGGACGGTTGACGAAGTCGTAGGACAGGTCGGCCCCACCCGCGGCGGTGTCGCGGATGTCCTCGATCGACAGGTTGAGCTCCTGGAAGGTGAAGCCGCCGACCTTGCGCACCATCGACCCGATGAGCTGGTTGGCCGCCTGCGACAGGGGGTGCCCCTCGGACCACGCCGGCCCGACGTCGAGCGTCTTCTCGACCCCGAGGAAGCCGTTGGCGTCCAGCCGCAGCCCTCCGGAGCCGAGGTCGCCGAGGCTGTGCAGCGCGTCGCCGATGACCAGACGCATGCCGGCGAAGGTGGGGTCGAGCCAGTTGATCGAGGGCTGCCCCTCCTTGAAGTAGTGCAGGTAGACCCATCGTCGGGTCACTCCGTCGGGCCCGGTGACGGGGGCGGCGACCGACCAGTTGGTGTCCTTGAGCCCCGGAACGTGGAAGATCACCCGCTGCATCTCGCCGACGATGTGCCCCGCGTCGGCGAGCGCCGCCTCGGCCGCCTCGTCGAGGTTGACCGAGTCACGCCCCTCGGGCACGTCGGGCAGCAGGTGCCACTCCTCCGGTGGGATCGCGACCATGTGGTAGATCCCCGGGTAGTCGTCGACCCCCAGCTCGGCGAGCCGGAAGTCGGCGCCCTTGCCCGTGTGCCCGGGGACGATGTCGTCGATGACGGTGCCCTCGTGGTCGGCGGCGACCCGGCACATCTCGCGGTAGTCCTCCTCGCTGCCGAAGAGCTCGTCGATGTGCGTGGACACCCGGTCGAAGTGCCCGTCGACGCTCGGCGTGGGGCTCCACCCCGAGAGCCCACCGGCCCGCTTGACCGGCCCGGTGTGCAGGGCGTGGATGCCGATCTGCTGGAAGGTCTGCCACAGCCGCGGGTCGGCGAGGGAGGCGAGGAAGGAGGTCCCCGGCCGGGTGATCATCGAGATCGGGTAGGCGGTGAACCACACGGACGCGGTCTGCACGGCCGCCCGCGGGTCCGGCTGGGCGAAGGGGTTCTGCCACATCGACCCGAGGCCGGTGAACTGCGCGGCGATCTCCTTCGCGTCCTGGAGCATCGACTGCCCGCGCAACCAGTCGACGTAGACCGGGTTGGACCCGAGCGGCTCGCCCGAGCGCACCTGCGCGGCCGAGGGTGCCCCCTGGGGGCGCAACCGGGCCCGGGGCCGCAGCGCCTTGGGTCGCGCCGGGAAGAAGACCTGGGCGAAGTTGGGCGCGCCGTCCTCCTCGACCTCGAGGGCCTCGGGCTGGTCGGCGGGCGGGTCGAACTCGCTCATGTCGCCCCACGTTACGGCGTGGGCGAGACCCCCGTCTCCCCGGCCGGCGGAGGGAAGTCCCCGGCGTCACCGGTCGGGGTACCGAGGTGCTCCCGGGCCCATCGGGGGACGATGAAGAGCGCCTCGGCCTCGGCGGTCACCTCGCCCTGCGGGTCGACGGTCTCGCCGCTGGCGAAGATCTTCCACCCGTCGACCCGGTCGATGCGGCCGCGGCAGACGAGGTCGGTCCCGAGCAGCGTGGGGCGCCGGTAGGTCGTGTTGAGGTAGGCCGTGAGGCCCGGGACCCCGCGCCGGGCCGCCGCCGTCCCGAGGACCTGGTCGAGGACCGCCGCCACGAGGCCGCCGTGGACGCACCCGGGCGGTCCCTCGTAGGCGGCTCCGAGCGAAAAGGTGCACGTCACTCCCCCTTCGTCGTCGGTCATGACCAGGGGTGGGGCGATGGGGTTGCGCATCCCGAGCATCGGGTTGGCATGGTCACGCAGGCGGCCGTCGCTGCTCGTCTCGATGCCGAGAGGACCCTCCTGCGCCTGCTCGAGCAGCCGGTCGACGAGCGTGTCGACCCTGGCGGTCACCTCGTCGAGCACCGGCCTCTCGTGGCGGGTGCGCACGGTCGCGTCGACGAGCCGCCCGACCGCGCGGGCGAGGTCGCCCTGTGCCCGCTCGAGCTCGGCCAAGGACTGCGGGTCCTCGACGGGGTACGGCGAGACGAAGGTGCCGTCGGTCATGCGTCCTCCTCGTGACGGGCGGTTGAACACGCGTTCAATCTCCGCATCACCCTAAGGTAATGCGGATTCAGCTCGGCGGGGCCGTCCGTGGTCGGCTCCGGCAGGCACCGCCCTCTCGCACGGCGGGCACGGCCAGGACCGCCGGCACGGCGAGCAGGCCGACGAGAAGCAGCGAGCGGAGCACGCCGACGTGGTCGCCGAGGAGTCCCAGCAGCGGCGGCCCGACGATGAAGGCGAGGTAGCCGATCGTCGAGACCACGGACAGGCGGGCCGCGGCCCGCTGCGGGTCGTCGGCCGCCGCGCTCATGCCCGTCGGGAAGCCCAGGCTGGCTCCCACGCCCCACAGCACGACGCCGACAAAGGCCGCCAGGGTGTCGCCGAGGACGACGAGCAGCGACCCCACCGCGGCCAGGCCGAAGAGCACCCGCAGCACCGGCACCCGGCCGTGGCGGTCCAGCAGCCGGGCCCCGAGGAGGCGACCGGCGGTCATCGCGGCGAGGAAGGTCGCGAAGGCGAGCACCCCGATCTCCTCGGGCTGGTCGTGCCCCTCGGTGACCGCGAGCGCGATCCAGTCGTTGGCGGTGCCCTCGGTGAGGGCCGCGACGAGGACGACGAGACCGATGGCCAGGGTGCGCGGCTCGCGCCACGCGTTGGCGGGCCGGTCGGCGACGCTCCCGTCGCCCTCGGCCACCTCGAGCCCGCGGGGCAGGAACCGTCGGGGCACCCACAGCCCGACGAGCAGCACGAGGAGCGCCGCGCCGGCGAGGTGACCGAGGACGGGCACGCCCAGCCGCACCAGGCCGGCGGCGGCGAGCGCCCCGAGGACGGTCCCGCCGGAGAAGCAGGCGTGGAAGACCGGCATGACCGTGCGGCCGAGTCGCTGCTCGACCGCGGCGCCCTCGTGGTTCATCGCGACGTCCCACAGGGAGATCCCGACGGCGATGACGAAGATCGCGGCGGCGGTGGCCCACACGTCGGCGAGGACGTCGACGGCCGCGCCCAGGCCGAGCAGACCCGCCGCCACGACGATGACACCGATGGCCACAGTGCGTGCGGCTCCGACGCCCGTGATGACACGGCCGGCGAAGGGCAGCGCGAGGACGGACCCGAGCGCCCCCACGAGGAGCGTGCGGCCGAGCTCGCCGGGCGTCAGGTCGAGCTGGGCGCGGATCGCCGGGATCCGCGAGGCCCACGAGGCGAAGCCGAGCCCGTTGACCGCAAAGGTCGCGAGCACGGCATTGCGGGCGCCGGTCGTCATCGGGTCTCCGCTCTCGGGACAGGACGAAGGGGGGTCACCGCGCCGTGGCGGGGACCCCCCTTCGTCGGGGTGCTGGAGGCTCAGGCCTGCTCGTCGGTGTCCTCGGCCTCGACGGTCTCGGCCTCGTC
The DNA here is from genome assembly GCF_038004165.1 of Janibacter sp. FSL W8-0316. Classification (NCBI taxonomy): domain Bacteria; kingdom Bacillati; phylum Actinomycetota; class Actinomycetes; order Micrococcales; family Intrasporangiaceae; genus Janibacter; species Janibacter sp. FSL W8-0316. Next base: position 1,124,735 of record NZ_JBBOQX010000001.1, read on the forward strand.
GTCGGCGAGCTCCTCGACGTCACCGGTGCGCTCGCCCTCGGGGACGATGTCGTCGAGGTTGATGGCATTGCCGTCGGCGTCGACGATCTTGGCCTTGTCGAGGGCCGCGGCCAGCGCCTTGCGGCGGGCGACCTCGGAAACCATGGACTCGACCTGACCCTGCTGGTCGAGCAGCTGGGCGAACTGGTTGGGGTCCATGCCGTACTGCTGCGACTGCATGATGAGGTACTCGACGAGCTCGGGCTGGCCGACCTCGATCTCCTCGGCCTTGGCCAGGGCGTCGAGCAGGAACTGCGTCTTGAGCGTCGAGCGGGTCGACTCGTCGACCTCGGCGCGGTGCTCGTCGTCCTCGAGGCGACCCTCCTGCTCGAGGTGCTGGTTGACCTCGGCCTCGATGATGCCCTCGGGCAGCGGGATCTCGGTGTTGGACAGCAGGTGGTCGAGGACCTTGTCGCGGGCCTGGATGCCCTGCTCGAACTTCTTGGACTGCTCGGCCTGCTTGGCCAGGTCGGCGCGCAGCTCCTCGGCGGTGTCGAACTCGCTGGCCATCTGGGCGAAGTCGTCGTCGACCTCGGGCAGCTCGCGCTCCTTGACCGACTGGACGGTCACGGTGCAGTCGGCGGACTGGCCGGCCTTGTCGCCACCGGCGAGGGGAGCGGAGAAGTCCTTGGTCTCGCCCGTGGACATGCCGACGAGCGCGTCGTCGAGGCCCTCGAGCATGTTGCCGGAGCCGATCTCGTAGGAGACGCCCTCGACCGCGTCGACGTCCTCGCCATCGATGGTGGCCTTGAGGTCGATGGAGACGAAGTCGCCGGTGGCGGCGGCGCGGTCGACGCCCACGAGGGTGCCGAAGCGCTCGCGCAGCTCGGTGAGCTTGGCCTCGACGTCCTCGTCGGTGACCTCGAGGTTGTCGACGGAGATCTCGACACCGTCGTAGTCGGGCAGGGTGACCTCGGGGCGCACGTCGACCTCGACGGTGAACTTCAGCTCCTCGCCGTCGGTCATCGGCACCTCGGTGATGTCGACCTCGGGCTGGCCGATCGGCTCGACACCGGTCTCGTCGACGGCCTTGCCGAAGAACTCGGGCAGGGCCTCGTTGACCGCCTCCTGGATGACCGCGCCCTTGCCGACGCGCTGCTCGATGATGCGGGCCGGGACCTTGCCGGCGCGGAAGCCGGGGACCTGGATCTGGCTCCCGATGGACTTCAGGGCCGCGTCGACGTGCGGCTGGAGCTCCTCGCTCGGGACCTCGACGGTCAGCTTGACCCGGGTCGGGCTGAGGTTCTCGACGGCACTCTTCACTGGGGGCACTCCACACGATCTGGACGACGAAGGGGGTTGCGGCGCAAGCTGTCGGGTCCGCTGGACGGCCCTCGGGCGCGCACGCACCGTCCCGGAGGTCCGGGACACAAGCAGCCACTCTATCCGTTGGCCGCCCGCAGGCCGAATGCGCCGCTAGGTTGGGCCCATGACCAACGATCAGGGGAGCATCCAGCAGCGTCTGCAGGCCGTACGCATCCTCTCGGGCGCGCTCATCGGGGGCCTCGTGATCTTCGCGGTCGTGGCCGTCGTCGCCCTCGGGACGGGCGAGTACCCCTCGCCGGTCGAGGCGGCGGCGCTCTTCGGGATCAACGTCCTCGCCTTCGTCGTCGCCGAGGTCGTCGGCTACCGGACCGAGGCGGTCCGCCCCGACGCCGACCCGGAGTCGGCCCTCAAGACCGGTCTCGAGGCCCTCCAGCAGACAACGATCCTGCGCTTCGCCATCACCGAGGCCCCGGCGATCCTCGCCCTTGTGTGGGCCGTCTTGACCGGGTCGGCGTGGCCGTACCTCATCGGCGCCTTCTGGTCCTTGCTCTGCATGGCCTGGCACGTATGGCCCAGCCGCCGCGTGGCGACCCGGCTCGAGCGCAGCCTCGACCGCGAGGGCAGCCGCTCCGGGCTCGTCGCGGCCCTCAGCGGCTCGACCGGCCCCAGCACCCCCGGCTACCAGCAGTTCTGACCATGGCCGACGACGGGCTCGAGGACTTCACGCGCACGTCCTTCCGCCACGACGGCACCGACCACCCGGTGCTGCGCTCGGGCACCGGGCCGGCCGTCGTCGTCATCGCCGAGTTCCCCGGCATCACCCCGCAGGTCGCGGGCTTCGCCCGACGGGTGCGCGACCTGGGCTGCACCGTCGTGCTGCCCGTCCTCTTCGGGCTCCCCGGGCGGGACGCCCTCGCGGGGTCCTCCCGGCGCGTCGCGGCCGGTGGCGTCCGCACGGCGGCGCAGGTGTGCATCAGCCGGGAGTTCTCTCTCTTCGCGCTCGGGCGCACCTCACCGGTCGTCCCGTGGCTGCGAGCCCTCGCCCGGGCGGAGCACGCCCGCTGCGGTGGCCCGGGGGTCGGCGCCGTGGGCATGTGCCTGACCGGCGGCTTCGCCCTGGCCATGGCCACCGACGAGAGCGTCCTCGCCCCGGTGCTGTCCCAGCCCTCGCTGCCCCTCCCCCTCGGCCGCACGCGAAGGGAGACCACGGACATCAGCGAGGCGGACCTGGCGGTCGTCGAGCAGCGTTGCGCCGCAGGGCTGCAGGTGCTCGGAGTGCGCTTCAAGGGCGACCGGCTCTCGCCGGGCACGCGCTTCGCGACGCTGCGGCGCCGGCTGGGCGATGCCTTCGTCGCCATCGAGCTGCCGGACGCGGCCGCCAACCCCGACGGCTTCGGCGCCCCGCACTCGGTCCTCACGACGCACCGGGTCGATCGTGAGGGCGAGCCGACGAGGGAGGCGCTCGACGAGGTCCTCGGCCTCTTCCGCGAGCGGCTGCTCGTCGGAGCGTGACAGGTGGTCGGGGTAGCCGGATTCGAACCGACGGCCTTCCGCTCCCAAAGCGGACGCGCTACCAAGCTGCGCCATACCCCGCGCGGCCCCGATTGTGATCGGGGCGCGAGCGGGCACTAGGCTAACCCTGCTCTTCCACGCGTTGTGCCGCAGGCCGACTCGAGGGCGAGCGCGCGGGCGTAGCTCAATGGTAGAGCCCCAGTCTTCCAAACTGGCTACGCGGGTTCGATTCCCGTCGCCCGCTCCAGACCCCCGGTCACGGCTGGTCGTGATCACTTCGCGAGACATGCGCCCACGTTTAGGTGAGCCTCACCGAAGCAGGAGTACATTGCTGCTTCGTGCTCGCCAACTACCTCATCGGGCTGCGCGAGGGCCTCGAAGCCGCCCTCGTCGTCAGCATCCTCGTCGCCTACCTCGTCAAGAGCGACCGCAGCCACCTGCTCTCGCGCATCTGGGCCGGCGTCGCCCTGGCCGTGCTCGTCAGCCTCGGGTTCGGCGCGCTGCTCACCTTCGGCCCCCGCGGCCTGACCTTCGAGGCGCAGGAGCTCATCGGCGGCAGCCTGTCGATCATCGCGGTCGGCTTCGTCACCTGGATGATCTTCTGGATGGCCCGCACCGCCCGCGCGCTCGGCGGCGAGCTGCGCGGCCGGATCGACGCGGCCGCCGAGCACGGGTCCGGCTGGGGCCTGGTCGTCGTCGCCGTGCTCGCCGTGGGGCGCGAGGGCCTCGAGACCGCACTCTTCCTGTGGGCCACCTCGCGTGCGGTGACCAGCGACGGCGGCTCGACGTGGACGCCCCTGCTCGGCGCGGCCCTCGGCCTGGCCACGGCGGTCCTGCTCGGCTGGCTCATCTACCGCGGGGCGATCTCGATCAACCTCAGCACCTTCTTCACGTGGACCGGTGCCTTCCTCGTGCTCGTCGCCGCCGGGGTCCTCGCCTACGGCATCCACGACCTGCAGGAGGCGCGCTTCCTCCCGGGGCTGCACACCCTCGCCTTCGACGTCTCGCACATCATCGACCCCGGCAGCTGGTACGCCACCCTGCTCAAGGGCATCTTCAACTTCACGCCGCAGACCACGGTGCTGCAGGCCATCGCCTGGGTCGCCTACGTCGTCCCGGTCCTCACCCTCTTCATCCGCGGCACCCGTCAGCGCTCCCGGCCCACCCCGGCCGCCACGACGGTGCCCACTGCCTGACCCTCCCCTCCCCTCCCTTCGCCACCTAGGACGACACCATGAACCTGCGTCACCTCGCGACCGGCCCCGCGCTGGCCCTCCTCCTGCCCGGTCTGGCGGCCTGCACGAGCAACTCCCCGTCCGGTTCCACGGACGAAGGGGGCGACCCCCGCGCCGTCTCCATCACCTCCACCGACGACGGCTGCGAGGTCTCGACGACGGAGGTGCCCGAGGGCGCCCTCACCTTCCACGTGAAGAACGGCGGGAGCAAGGTCACCGAGTTCTACCTGCTCGGCGAGGACGGACTGCGGATCGTCGGCGAGGTGGAGAACATCGGCCCCAGCCTCACCCGTGACCTCGTCGTCAACGTGCCCGCCGGCTCCTACACGACCGCCTGCAAGCCGGGCATGGTCGGCGACGGCATCCGCGCCGACTTCACCGTGGCCGAGTCGAAGGACGCCGAGGTCGACGCCGGTGACCAGGCCACGGTCGCGCAGGCGGAGAAGAACTACGCGGCCTACGTCAAGGACCAGTCCGACCAGCTGCTCGTCAAGACGACGAAGTTCGTCGACCTCTACGAGGCCGGCAAGGACGACGAGGCCCGTGACCTCTACGCCAAGGCGCGCGTGCACTGGGAGCGGATCGAGACGGTGGCCGAGTCCTTCGGCGACCTCGACCCGAAGATGGACGCCCGCGAGGCCGACCTCGAGCCCGGCCAGAAGTGGACCGGCTGGCACCGGATCGAGAAGGACCTGTGGCCGAAGGAGGCCAAGGACTACACGCCGCTCACCGACACCGAGCGGAAGACGTACGGCCAGGACCTGCTGAAGAACACCACAACCCTCGACGGGCGGATCAAGAAGCTCGACTTCACCGTCGACCAGATCGCCAACGGCTCGCGCGGCCTGCTCGAGGAGGTCGCCACCGGCAAGGTCACCGGCGAGGAGGAGGCTTGGTCGCACACCGACCTGTGGGACTTCCAGGCCAATGTCGACGGCGCCAAGGTCGGCTACGACGGCGTCCGCCCGATCCTCGTGGCCAACGGCAACACCAAGCTCGCCCAGCAGCTCGACTCCCGCTTCACGGAACTGCAGAAGCTGCTCGACCAGCACAAGAAGGGCGACGGCTTCGTGCTCTACACCGAGCTGTCGACCGCCGAGACCAAGGAGCTGTCGGACGCGGTCAACGCGCTGTCCGAGCCCCTGTCGAAGCTGACGGCGGCGGTCGTGTGACCGAGGAGCACGCCGAGACGCAGGACGCGGCCGGCGAGGCGCCGGCGGCCTCCTCGCGGCGGCCCTCGCGCCGGGCGATGCTCGGCACGGGGGCGGTCGCGGCCGTCGCCGGGGTCGCCGGTGGGTTCACCGCCGGGCGGGCCACCGCCGCCGAGCCGACGAAGGGGGCGACCCCCTCCCCCTTCGCGCTGCGGGGTGCGCACCAGCCGGGCATCACGACACCGGTCCAGGACCGCCTGCACTTCGCCGCCTTCGACGTCACGACGACCTCACGGGCGCGGCTGATCAGCCTCCTCAAGGAGTGGACCCTCGCGGCCGAGCGGCTCATGGCCGGCGAGCCCGCGGGCCCGATCGGCCCGGTCGAGGGCGACTACCGGCTCCCGCCGGACGACACCGGCGAGGCCATCGGCCTGCCGCCGTCGAAGCTCACGCTGACCTTCGGCTTCGGCCCCTCGCTCTTCCGCGACGCGAAGGGCCGGGACCGCTTCGGGCTCGCGGATCGTCGGCCGGAGCCGCTCGAGGAGCTCCCGCACTTCCCGGGCGACCTGCTCGACCCGGACCGCAGCGGGGGCGACCTGTGCATCCAGGCGTGCGCGGACGACCCGCAGGTCGCGGTCCACGCGATCCGCAACCTCGCGCGGATCGGGTTCGGCACGGTCTCGGTGCGGTGGTCCCAGCTCGGCTTCGGCCGCACCTCGAGCACGACAAGCGGGCAGGAGACCCCGCGCAACCTCTTCGGCTTCAAGGACGGGACGAAGAACATCCTGGCCGAGGAGACCGAGGCCCTCGACGAGCACGTCTGGGTCCAGCCCGACGACGACGACGGCGGCTGGCTGGCCGGCGGCTCCTACCTCGCCGTGCGGCGGATCAACATGGTCATCGAGACCTGGGACCGGCAGGGCCTGGCCGAGCAGGAGGGGATCATCGGTCGCAGCAAGGCGACCGGGGCCCCGCTCTCCGGCGGCGAGGAGCACGCCGACCCCGACTTCGCGATGCCCGGCCGCGGCGGGCCCATCGTGCCCACGGACTCGCACGTGGCGGTCGTCCACCCCGACCACAACGACGGGGTGCGGATCCTGCGGCGCGGCTACAACTTCGTCGACGGCTCGACGAGCCTCGGCACGCTCGACGCCGGCCTGTTCTTCCTCGCCTACGTGCGCGATCCCGCGAGGCAGTTCGTCCCGATGCAGACGGCGATGGCCAAGAACGACGCGATGATGGAGTACCTGAAGTTCACCGGCTCCGCGCTCTTCGCGATCCCGCCGGGCGCGGGCGAGGGCGAGTACATCGGCCAGGCCCTCTTCGCCGACTCGTGACCTGAGCAGGCAACCCCCGAGCCCGGTCGTGCGTCTTCATCCATGACGAGGGCAATGCGGCCCCGTCGGACGAAGGGGGACATCTGATGAACACTCGCACCCGCACCCGGATCGGTCTCGGAGTGGGCGCTGCCGCCGCGGCCCTGCTGCTCACGGCACCGGCGGCCGCACCGGCCACCTCGGGCAGCACCGCCTGCAGCACCCCGTGGGGGTCGCTGGCCCAGGCCAACGACAGGCACTACAGCCTCGGCACGCTCACCGACGTCCGCTCCGGGCGGCACGCGTGCTTCGACCGGCTCGTCGTCGACGTCGACCGGCCGCGCCACTCGCTCTCCTACGACGTCCGCTACGTCCCGACCTTCTCCGAGGACGGCAGCGGCACGGTCATCCCGCTGCGCGGAGGTGCCAAGCTGCAGGTCGTCGTGCGCACGCCGGCCTACGACGACGACTTCGACCCGACCTACTCACCGGCCAACCGCAAGGAGCTGGTCGACACCACGGGCTACCGCACTCTCCGCCAGGTGGCCTGGGGCGGCAGCTGGGAGGGCCAGTCCACGATGGGCATCGGCACGCGGGCCCGCCTGCCCTTCAAGGTCACCGAGCTCGACGGGCCCGGAGACCGGTCGCGCCTGGTCATCGACGTCGCCCACACCTGGTGACGCGGTCGGGCCCTCGTCGGCCCGACCGTCGGGTCAGCCTCGCTCGGTGACCCGGAACTCGTGGATCGCCCGGCCGGCGGCGCGACCCTTGTCCTCGAAGCCCGCCGACGGGCGCCACGCGGGGCGCTCCCCCTCGACGACGGCCACCCGGGGGTGCTGGGCGAGCTGCTCGCGCACGTGCTCCGCATAGGCCGCGTGGTCGGTCGCCACGAGCAGGTGACCGCCCGGACGCAGGCGCTCGAGGACCAGGTCGAGGGTGTCCTGCTGGACGAAGCGTCGCTTGGCGTGGCGGGCCTTGGGCCACGGGTCGGGGAAGAAGAGGTGCACGGCCTCGAGCTGACCGCGGCCGACGCACTCGACGAGGTACTCGAGGGCGTCCCCGCGGAAGGTGCGCAGGTTGTCCAGGCCCTCCCGCTCGGCCTTCTCCATCAGGGTCGCCACGCCGGGCACGTGGACCTCGGCCGCGATGATCCCGTGCTCGGGGTGCTCCCGGGCATAGGCCACCGCCGCCTCGCCGTAGCCCGACCCGACCTCGAGCACGACGGGCAGGTCACGGCCGAAGACCGCCGTCGGGTCCAAGGGACCGCTCGGGACCGCGTAGCGCGGCAAGAGCCGCTCCATGAGCTCCTCGACCCGCGGCGACATCCGCCAGCGTGGGGTGAAGGTGCGCACCGTCGCCCGGTACCGGCCGTCCGCTGTGCGCGGGGTGTCCGTCAGGGGCAGCTTGTGCGGGTCGGGCTCGGAGGTCACGGCCGCAAGGATACGGCGCGTTGGCACCCGGGCCCGACCGCTCGACACACGAAGGGGGTCAGTCGCGCCAGAGGAGGACGGCCGCGCGGTCGTCCTCGACCCCGGCCCGACCACCGGCGACGAGACGCTTGGCCAGGCCCGAGAAGCCCTGCGAGACACGGGCCTCGGCCTGGCCGAGCATCCAGTCGATGCCGTCGTCGAGGTCGCGCACCCGCGACTCGATGATGCCGTCGGTGTAGACGAGCAGGGCATCGCCCCGCTGGAGGACCGTGCGCGACGAGGGGTAGCTGGCACCCGGCAGGAGCCCGAGGGCCGGGCCACGCTGGTCGTCGAGGGCGCGCCAGCGGCCGCACCCGGCGTCGTAGTGCATGGCCGGCGGGTGACCTGCGGAGTGGACGAGGGCCTCGCCGGTCACGAGGTCGAGGTGGACGTGGACCGCGGTCGCAAAGCCTTCGTCCCAGCCGTCGCGCTCGACGAACTCGTTGGCCATGGGCAGCACGTCCTGCGGGGCCGTGCCGCCGATGACGCCGCCGAGCGCTCCGGCGAGGACGAGCGCGCGCGTCCCGGCCTCCTGTCCCTTGCCGCTGACGTCGACGAGGACCATCTCGAGGGTGTTGCCGCAGCGGCTGGTCGTCGAGACGTTGAAGTCGCCGGCGAAGGCGCTGCCGTGGGCGGTGGCGAAGGACCGCTCGGCGTGCCAGCCGCGCGGGAGCGTGGGAATGGCACCCATGCCGTGCAGCCGTGAGCGGAGGTCGCCGAGCATCCGGTCGCCGGCGAAGGCCGCGGCACCGTGGCTGGAGCGGGACGCGGCGATGGCGTACATCAGGCCGAGCGAGACGAGCAGCGGGAGGTGACGGGCCATCCCTTCGTCGGACATGACGAGCGACCACAGGACGACGGCGAGGACGAGGCCGAAGACGATGCGGACCTCGCGGATCGGGCACAGCGTGCTCGCGAGGAGGCACGGGGGGACGAGCGCGACGAGGGGGACCGACTGCGGCCAGACGAGGTGGGCCGCGAGGACGAGCGCCAGCAGGGCGACGACGGCGACCAGGAGGGGGGTCCCGCGCAGCGACGACAGGGCCCAGGTCGGCTGGCGTCGCTCGGACCACAGGGTCCGGCTGGGCAGTATGGCGGACAAACGTGCTCTCCCCGGTCGTTCGTCACGGCCCCGTCCGGGACCGTAGCCCGCACCTTAAGCGGGGATTCGCCTCTGTGGGAAGGGTTGTAACCGATCAGAGACCCGCCGCACACACCGTGCGACGGGTCTCTGGTGCTATGGGGAGGAGGACATCAGGGCAGCGGCGGGACCGTGCCGTCGGCCTCGAAGGCGCTCACCATGTCGATGCGGCGCTGGTGCCTCTCCTCGCCGGAGAAGTCGGTGGCGAGGAAGACCCGGACCATCTCCTTGGCCTCGTCGACGGACTGCATGCGCCCGCCCATCGACAGCACCTGGGCGTCGTTGTGCTCGCGGGCCAGCCGGGCCAGCTCGGCGTTGTAGCACAGGGCCGCTCGGATGCCGGCGACCTTGTTGGCCGCCATCTGCTCGCCGTTGCCGGAACCACCGAGGACGATGCCGCGACTGCCGGGGTCGGCGGCCACGGCCTGCGCGGCACGGATGACGAAGACCGGGTAGTCGTCGAGGGCGTCGTACTCGAAGGGCCCGTGGTCGGTGACCTCGTGGCCCTCGTCGGCGAGGAAGGTCAGCAGCTCCTGGTGGAGTTCGAAGGCGGCGTGGTCGCCGCCGATGTGGACGCGCAAGGAAGTGCCTCTCAGTCGAAGATCGGGTCGCGGGTGCGCGAGCGCTTGAGCTCGAAGAAGCCGTCGGTACCGGCGACGAGGACGCAGCCGTCCCAGAGTCGACCGGCGGCCTCACCCTTGGGCGCCGGCGAGACGACCGGTCCGAAGAAGGCGGTGTCCTCCACGGAGATCACGGGCGTGCCCACGTCGTCGCCGACGAGGGCGATGGCGCGCTCGTGGCTCTCACGCAGGAAGGCGTCGTGCTCGTCGGTGTCGGCGGCCCCGATGAGCTCGGCCGGCAGGCCGACCTCGGCGAGCGCGGCGGCCGTGGCGGCGACGAAGTCGCGCTCGCCGCCGAGGTGCAGGCGGGTCCCGATGGCGTCGTAGAGCGGCTTGGTCACCTCGTCGCCGTGCGCCTTGCGCGCGGCGGCGATGACCCGGACCGGGGCCCAGCCGCGGTCCATCAATTCGCGGTACTCCTCGGGGAGGTCACGCCCTTCGTTGAGGACGGACAGGCTCATCTGCGACCAGGTGACCTCGAGGTCACGCACCTGCTCGACCTCCATGAGCCACCGGCTCGTCATCCAGGCCCAGGGGCACAGCGGGTCGAACCACATCTCCACGGTCTGCGTCATGACGCCATCGTCTCAGACCGGCCGGTGCGGCTGTGACAGCATGAGGAAAACGCCTCGATGCGAAGGAGCAGCACGTGCCCGGGAAGAACCTCACCCGTGAGGAGGCCGCCGACCGGGCGGCCGTCGTCACCGTCGACACGCACGACATCACCCTCGACCTGACGACCTCCGAGACGACCTTCGCCACGACCAGCACGATCCGCTTCGCGGCGAAGGGGGGCGCCGCCACCTTCGTCGACTTCATCGGTGAGTCCGTGGAGTCCGTGGAGCTCAACGGCACCGCGCTCGACCCCGCCGTCGTCTACGCCGACCACCGCATCCGTCTCGACGACCTCGCCGAGGACAACGTCGTGACGATCACGGCGACCGGTCGCTACATGAACACCGGTGAGGGCCTGCACCGCTTCGTCGACCCGGTCGACGGCGAGGTCTACCTCTACACGCAGTTCGAGGTGCCCGACAGCCGCCGCATGTACCCGGTCTTCGAGCAGCCGGACCTCAAGGCGAGCTTCACCCTGACCGTCACCGCGCCGGCGCACTGGCAGGTCATCGGCAACTCGCCGACCCCCGAGCCGACGCCCGTCGAGGGTCAGGAGGGCGCGGCGACCTGGGCCTTCGCCCCGACCGAGCGGATGAGCAGCTACATCACCGCGCTCGTCGCCGGCCCCTACGACGTCGTGCGCGACTCGCTCACCTCGCGCGACAAGGAGGTGCCCCTGGGCATCTTCTGCCGCAAGTCGCTCACCCAGTACCTCGACGCCGACAACCTCTTCGCCCTCACCAAGGCAGGCTTCGCCTTCTTCGAGGAGGAGTTCGACCGCGCCTACCCCTTCACCAAGTACGACCAGGTCTTCACGCCGGAGTACAACATGGGCGCGATGGAAAATGCGGGCTGCGTGACCTTCCACGAGATGTACGTCTTCCGCTCCAAGGTGCCCGACGCGCTCGTCGAGCGCCGCGCCCTCACCGTGCTGCACGAGCTCGCCCACATGTGGTTCGGCAACCTCGTGACGATGCGCTGGTGGAACGACCTGTGGCTCAACGAGTCCTTCGCCGAGTGGGCCTCGACGACCTGCCAGGCCGAGGCCACCGAGTGGACCGACGCGTGGACGACCTTCTGCACCCACGAGAAGGCCTGGGCCTACCGCCAGGACCAGCTGAGCTCGACCCACCCGATCGTCGCCCCGATCCGCGACCTCGCCGACGTCGAGGTCAACTTCGACGGCATCACCTACGCCAAGGGCGCATCGGTGCTCAAGCAGCTCGTCGCCTACGTCGGGCGTGAGTCCTTCCGCGACGGGCTGCGCGCCTACTTCGCCAAGCACGCGTGGGGCAACACCACGCTCGACGACCTCCTCGACGAGCTCGAGGCCACCTCGGGTCGCGATCTGCGGTCCTGGTCGAAGCTGTGGCTCGAGACGGCCGGCGTCAACACCCTTCGTCCGCTGGTCGAGGTCGACGACCGCGGGCACTACGTCGACGCGGTCATCGAGCAGACCTTCGCCGAGGGCTTCGAGACGCTGCGCCCCCACCGTCTCGCCGTGGGGCTCTACGACCTCGTCGACGGCACCCTGCAGCGTCGCGAGCGCTTCGAGGTCGACGTCGACGGCGAGCGCACCCCGCTCCCCCAGCTCGTCGGTCAGCGCCAGCCCGACCTGCTGCTGCTCAACGACGACGACCTGACCTACGCCAAGCTGCGGCTCGACGAGCGCTCCCTCGCCACCCTGCTGGCCAACCCCACCGCCTTCGAGGACTCGCTGCCGGCCTCGCTGGCGCTGGCCTCCGCCTGGGACATGACCCGTGACGCCGAGATGCCGGCACGCGACTACGTCGAGCTCGTCCTGCCGGTCCTCGACGGGCTGGCCGACTCGACCCTGCTGCGCACCCTGCTGGGCCAGGTGAGCACCGCGATCCTCACCTACTCGGCGCCGGCCCACCGTGAGCAGCTGCGCCGGCAGGTCGTGTCGCACTTGGCGGACCTGGCCCGTGCGGCGACCCCCGGCAGCGATGCCCAGCTGCAGCTCGTCACCGCCCACGCCAACCTCCTGGCCCCCGGCGACGACACCACGTGGGTCGCCGACCTGCTCGACGGCAGCACCACGCTCCAGGGCCTGGCGGTCGACACCGACATGCGGTGGACTCTGCTCACCGGCCTGGCCGCGGCCGGGGTCGCCGACGCCGATGCCGTGGCCACGGAGGCCCAGGGGGACAACACCGCCACCGGTCGCGAGCGCGCGGCCCGGGCCGCGGCGAGCATCCCCACGGCCGAGGCCAAGGAGGCCGCGTGGCAGGCCGGCGTCGTCGCCACCGACACGCCCAACTCCGTCGTCGACGCGCACGCGCTCGGCTTCGGCCGCACCGGCGACACGGCGCTGCTCACCCCCTTCGTCCAGCGCTACCACGAGGTGCTGGAGCAGGTCTGGGCCGAGCGCACCCACGCCATCGCCGAGGGCATCGTCATCGGCTTCTACCCCATGTCGCTCGCGGGGCCGGAGCTGCTCGCCACGACGCAGACCTGGCTCGACGAGCACCCGGATGCGCCGGCCGGCCTGCGGCGCACCGTCGCGGAGAGCCGCGACACGGTGGCGCGTGCAGTTGCTGCTCAGGAGCGTGACGCAGACTCCGTCGGATGATCGACGTACCCCACCTGCTTGCCATCGACCTCACCTGGGAGTCCACCCTCGACTGGGCTCTCGGTGCGCCCCTGCGGATCCTCGTCGCGGTCGTCGTCGCCTTCCTCGCCCGCTGGCTCGCCCACCGGGCGATCACCAAGGCGGTCGACGCGTCGATCGTCCGCAGCGAGGCCAGTCGGGCCAAGCGAGAGCGCAACAGCGGGATCCCGGCCTCGGCGGCCAAGGAGCGCTATCGCCAGCGCACGCTGACGATGGGCTCGCTGCTGCGCAGCATCGCCACCTTCGCGATCGCCGTCATCACCGTGCTCACCGTGATGTCGCTCCTCGGGATCCCGCTCGCGCCGCTGCTCGCCTCGGCCGGTGTCGGCGGCGTCGCCCTCGGCTTCGGCGCGCAGGCCCTCGTCAAGGACTTCCTCTCCGGGATCTTCATGATCCTCGAGGACCAGTACGGCGTGGGCGACCTCATCGACACCGGCGAGGCCGTCGGCACCGTCGAGGAGGTCACCCTGAGGGTCACCCGACTCCGCGACCCCGACGGGGTCGTCTGGTACGTCCGCAACGGCGAGATCATCCGGATCGGCAACCGCAGCCAGGGCTGGTCGACGGTCATGGTCGACATCCCCTTCAGCTACCGCGAGGACATCGAGCGGGTCTTGGGGATCATCCGGTCCACCGTCGAGCAGATCGACGACGACCCGCACTGGCACGAGGTGCTGCGCGAGGACCTGCAGGTGCTGGGCGTCGAGTCGATCACCGGGGGCACCGTCACCGTGCGGGTCCTCGCGCGCTGCGCCCCGGACGAGAACTGGGGCATCCAGCGCGAGATCCGGCGGCGGGTCAAGGAGACCTTCGACCGCGAGGGCATCGCGGGTCCCCCGATCCCGATGTCCGGTGGCGGGCACCAGATCTGAGGAGGGTCGTCACCAACGACGAAGGGGGAGATCATGACCACGTGCTACTCGTGCGGTCGACGCATCCAGGGCAAGGTCCATCGGTCCACGATCGGCAAGCCCGCGTGCCGAGGCTGTAGCAACCTGCAGGTCGGTGCCGTCGTCGGTGGCGCGTCCGGCGCCTCGACGGGCGAGACGCTCGGCCTCATCCACATCCTCAACTCGTGGCGCACCGGCACGAGGAAGAGCAAGGCCCGCGACGAGGCCGACACCCGGCCGCTCGTCGAGATGCCGTGGAAGCGTCCCCGGCGCAAGGACGCGGGCGACGCCTGACAGACTGGCGGGCATGTTCGCCCAGCCCGGAGACAGCTTCTACGAGCAGGTCGGGGGGCACGAGACCTTCGTGCGCCTCGTGCGTGCCTTCTACGAGGGCGTCGCGCAGGACGAGCCGCTGCGGGCGCTGTACCCCGAGGAGGACCTCGGCCCGGCCGAGGTACGGCTGCGGATGTTCCTCGAGCAGTACTTCGGTGGGCCGCACACCTACAGCGAGCAGCGCGGGCACCCGCGACTGCGCATGCGCCACGTGCCCTACGCCGTGACGCCCGACATGCGCGACCGGTGGATGCGGCACATGCTCGCCGCGATGGACACGCTCGACCTGCCCGAGGCGCACGACGCCGCGATGCGCCAGTACTTCACCCGGGCCGCGGACATGATGATCAACGCCGACGAGGACGGACAGCGCCTGTGACCAGCGAGCTCCACTCCCCCGATGCCGCCGACGCCGCGTGGTGGCGCGATGCCGTGATCTACCAGATCTACCCGCGCTCGTGGGCCGACGCCTCGGGCGACGGTGTCGGTGACCTGCCGGGCATCACCTCGCGGCTGGAGCACCTGCGCGACCTGGGCGTCGATGCCGTGTGGCTCTCCCCCTTCTACCGCTCGCCGCAGCGCGACGCCGGCTACGACGTCGCCGACCACCGTGACGTCGACCCGCTCTTCGGGACCCTCGACGACGCCGACGCGATGATCGCCCGGGCCCACGACCTCGGCCTGCGGGTCGTCGTCGACCTCGTGCCCAACCACACCTCCTCCGAACACGCCTGGTTCCAGGCGGCGCTGGGCGCCGGGCCGGGCAGCCCCGAGCGCGAGCGCTACGTCTTCCGCGACGGTCTCGGCGATGACGGGTCGCAGCCGCCGACCGACTGGCTGGCCAACTTCGGGGGTGGCGCCTGGACCCGCGTCACCGAGCCCGACGGCACGCCCGGTCAATGGTACCTCCACCTCTTCGACCCGAGCCAGCCGGACCTCAACTGGACCAACCCGCAGGTGCGCGAGGACTTCGAGACGACGCTGCGCTTCTGGCTCGACCGGGGCGTCGACGGCTTCCGTGTCGACGTCGCCCACGGCCTGGTCAAGGACCCGACCTTCCCTCCCTTCGGCAAGCACCCGGGTGGGCTGATGGAGGTGACCCACGAGGCGCCCTACTGGGACCAAGAAGGCGTCCACGAGATCTACCGCGCATGGCGCAAGCTGCTCGACTCCTACGGCGAGCCGGTGCGCATCATGTGCGCCGAGGCGTGGGTCAACCCCGCCGACCGACTGGCCCGCTACGTGCGCGAGGACGAGTTCCACCAGGCCTTCAACTTCGACTTCCTCGAGACGCCCTGGCGCGCCGAGGCGCTGCGTGCCGGCGTGCGCCGCTCGTTGGCAGCCAACGATTCCGTCGGCGCCCCGTCGACGTGGGTGCTGAGCAACCACGACGTGCTGCGCCACGCCAGTCGCTTCGGCCTGCCCGACGACCGTCCGCGACCCAACGGCATCGGGGCCGACGACCCGCAACCGGACGCCGAGCTCGGGCTGCGCCGGGCCCGTGCCGCGACGACCCTGATGCTCGCGCTGCCCGGTGGGGCCTACGTCTACCAGGGCGAGGAGCTCGGGCTGCCCGAGCACACCGCCCTGCCCGACGAGGTGCGTCAGGACCCGACCTTCGCCCGGACCGACGGGCGCGAGCTCGGTCGCGACGGGTGCCGGGTGCCGATGGCCTGGGAGCAGGGGGCGCCCGCCCTGGGCTTCTCCTCCACCGGTGCCGCGTGGCTGCCGCAGCCGCCCGCCTACTCCGACCTCGCCGTCGACGCGCAGACGGGCGTCGAGGGCTCGACCCTCGAGCTCTACCGGCGGCTGCTCGCGGTGCGCCGCGAGCGGCGGCTCGGGCTCGCCGGTCTCGAGGAGGTCGAGGGCCTGGGCGATGACGTCGTGGGCTACGTCGCGACCTCACCCGACGGTACCCGCACCCTCGTCGTGGCCAACCTCGGCGCCCAGCCCGTGACCCTGCCCCAGGGGGCCGTCGTGCTCGTCGCCTCCGACGACCTCGTCGACGGGCGCGTGCCGACCGACACGGCCGTCTGGGCGAAGCTGGCCTGATGGCCCACGTCCTGCTGCTCCACTCGGCCCTCGGGCTGCGGCCCGGCGTGCACACCTTCGCCGACCGGTTGCGCGAGCGCGGCCACGAGGTCGTCGTGCCCGACTACTACGAGGGCCACGTCTTCGACGAGGAGGCATCGGGCATCGCGCACCGCGACGCCCACCCCGAGTACTTCGAGTCGGTCCGTGAGCTCGCGGCCTCCCTGCCACCCGAGACGGTGCTCGCCGGCTTCTCGCTCGGGGCGTGGTTCGCCCAGCGTCTCGCGGCGCGCCGGCCACGCGCCCGGGCCGCGATCCTGCTGCACTCGGTCGCCGCGCCCCGCCACGAGTGGTCCGGCGTGTCCGTGCAGGTCCACCGGCACGAGGACGACCCGTGGATCTCGCCTGCCGACGTGACCCGGCTGGGCGCGGCGGTCGAGGCGAGCGGCGCTCCCTTCGAGGACCACGTGACGCCCGGCCGGGGGCACCTCTTCACCGACCCCGAGCTACCCGGCTACGACGAAGCGGTCACGTCCGCGACCATCGAGCGGATCGACGCCTTCCTCCGCTGAGGAGGCTCCCGCTCGGGGCGGTGCGCGCCGACGGGCCGTACTGCGTCGCGGGCCACTGCCGGGCGCGTACGGTGAGCGCGTGAGGCCCGCGCGCGACTACGCATACTTCGACCACCCCACTCCCCTGGCGCTCGCCCATCGCGGCGGCTCGGCCTACGCGCCCAACCTCGGCCGGGAAAACACCGTCCACGCCTTCCGCGAGGCGGTCGGCATGGGCTACCGCTATCTCGAGACGGACGTGCACGCGACGGCCGACGGTCGGCTGGTCGCCTTCCACGACGAGCTCCTCGACCGGGTGACGGACGCGCGGGGAGCCATCGCCGGGCTGCCGTGGGCGCAGGTGTCGCAGGCTCGGATCCACGGGATCGACGCGGTGCCCCTGATGGACGAGCTCTTCGAGACCTTCCCCGAGGCGCGCTTCAACATCGACGTCAAGGCCGATGGCGCGGTCGCCCCGCTCGTCGAGACGATCCGGCGACACGACGCCGTCGATCGGGTGTGCATCGGGTCCTTCAGCGACGCGCGGCTGCGCCGGGTGCGCCGCGCGCTCGGCCCGGACCTCGCGACCTCCGCCGGACCGGTCGGCGTCGCCTCGCTCCGACTGCTCCCGGGGTTGCTCTCCCGGCTGGTCTACTCCCCCGCCCAGGCGCTGCAGATCCCGGTCACCCACGCCGTCGGTCCGAGGTCGGTGACGCTCGTCGTGCCCCGGCTGGTCGAGGTGGCGCACCGCCTCGGCAAGCAGGTGCACGTGTGGACGATCGACGAGGCCGACGAGATGCACCGTCTGCTCGACCTCGGCGTCGATGGCATCGTCACCGACCGGATCGACACCCTGCGGGACGTGCTCGCGGACCGGGGTCACCCCCTTCGCCCGTCGTCGCGGTAGGTCAGGACTGCAGCGCGGCGAGGACCTGCTCGACGGCGGTGGGGCGCCCGGCGACGCTCCACACATGCCCGCGGACCTCGACCTGCTCGGTCCGGCCGCCGGCCGCAGTGACGAGCGCCGCGCCGGGCAGCCAGTCCCACTCCGGCACCGACTGCTGGGCCCACACGCCGATGCGCCCCGCGGCGACCGCGGCCAGGTCGCACGAGCCGGAGCCGAACATGCGGACCGTCGCCGCACCCTCGATCGCGGTCAGCCAGGGCTTGCGCAGGGTGGCGTCGGGCAGGCGCGCGGGGTGGAGATAAGTCGCCATCGCGACCTCGGCCAGGGGCAGGTCGGCGAGGTCACCGACGGGTGAGTCGTTGAGCGTCGTCGGCAGGTCGCGACCACCGAGCCAGGCCTCGTCGACGGCAGGTTGGTGCACGGCCCCGAGGACCAGCCCGGCCCGGTCGCGCAGGGCGAGGGCGCTGCACCAGGTGCCCAGGCCAGAGAGGAAGTTGTAGGTCCCGTCGACGGGGTCGATGACCCACGTGCGACCGGAGCGGCTCTCGGCCTCGGCACCCTCCTCGCCGACGATCCCGTCGTCCGGACGCAACCGGGCGAGCGTGCCGGCGACGAGCTCCTCGGCGGCATGGTCGGCCGCCGTGACGACGTCGGAGATCGACGTCTTGTGCTGTGCCTGCAGCCCCTCGGCGCGCATGCGAGCGGCGAGCCTCGCCGCGTCCCGGGTCAGCGTTGCCGCGAGCGCGGCGTCGTCGAGTTCGGCGAGGTGGTCGTCCACGCGGTCCACCCTACGGATCAGCGGGCGAGGACGAAGCCTCGGTCCGTCGCCACCCGAGTCCACGGGCCCACCGTGTGGATCTGGGCCCGGGCGTCGGCGTCGGGTCGCAGGAAGCCCAGGGCGTGCAGCCCGAAGGCCGTCCCGGCCGGCACCGGCGGGATGGTCGACGTGGGGCGGCCCCAGACCCGCGAGCGCAGGTCGGCGACGGCCGACGCACCGGACCCCTCGGGGGCACCCTCGGCGACCTCGGCGATCCCGGCCCGGGCGGCGGCGAGCAGCTCGGCGTCGGCGACCACGCCGACCGGCTCCCAGCCGGACCGCGGCGGGGTGAGGGCGCGCCACGTCGGCTGCGAGGTCACCGGCGGCTGCTCGATCTGGGTGCCTCCGCGGGCGAGGCGGTCGGTCACGGCCGACAGCGGGACCGTCGTGTCCATCGAGCTCGCCTCGGCCAGGGCGTAGGTCCGCAGCCCGAGGACGAGACCGGTGCTGCCCAGGCCACGGCCCGGGAGCACGCAGGTCCAGGCGGCCAGCACGGAGCCGACTGCCTGCAGGCGCACGTCGCCCCCTTCGTCCAGGCGCTTGGCCCGGGTGAGATAGGTCGTGAGGTCCGCGGCGCTCTCGGCGTCGGCGAGGCGAAGGGGGGTCATCGCCGGCGCCGCATCGGAACCGGACCGCCCTGCCGGGCGGTGAGCGCGGCACGCTCCTCGTCGGTGAGCCGGCGGGCCCCCTGCGACGCGATGTCGAAGGCGACGAGCGTGGACTCGGCACGCGCGAAGACCACCTCCTCGTCGCGGATCGTGTAGCCCATGTCCCAGCTGGCGCCACCGAGCGCGGTGACCCACATGTCGATGAGGATCGGCTCCGGGCGGTAGACGAGCTGCTCGAGGTACTCGATCTCCTGCCGGGCAAGGAGCACGCCCGAGCGGAGCATGCTGTCACCACCGCTGGAGTGGAACCACTCGGCGAAGGCCCGGATGCGGGCCTCCTCGAGCAGGCGGTGGTACTGGACGTTGTTGACGTGGCCGTAGGCGTCCATGTCGCCCCAGCGCAGGCCGATCTCGGCCGTGAGGGCCGCCGGCTCGGTGGTCTCGCTCGTCATGTCCACATCCTCCCACCGACGGTCGCGGTCATCCCCATCCCCTGTCGGCGGCCGGCTCGTCGTCGGTGGGCTGACCTACGGTTGACCACGATGACCACACAGACCAGCTCCCTCCACGACGACGCGACCGCTGTCCTGCGGCAGCTCGTCGGCCGCGACGACGTCACCTTCCGCGACGGACAGCTCGAGGCGATCGAGGCCCTCGTCGGGGGTGGGCGGCGGGTGCTCGTCGTCCAGCGCACCGGGTGGGGCAAGTCCGCGGTCTACTTCGTCGCCTCGCGCCTGCAGCGGGCGAAGGGAGCTGGCCCGGCACTCATCGTCTCGCCGCTGCTCGCGCTCATGCGCGACCAGATCGCCGCCGCCGAGCGGGCCGGCGTGCGCGCCGTGTCGATGAACTCGGCCAACGCCCAGGAGTGGGACGAGGTCCGGGGCCGGCTCGCGCGCGACGAGGTCGATGTCCTGCTCGTCAGCCCCGAGCGGCTCAACAACCCCCGGTTCCGCGCCGAGCAGCTGCCCGACCTCACCCGGCGGTGCGGTCTGCTCGTCGTCGACGAGGCGCACTGCGTCAGCGACTGGGGCCATGACTTCCGCCCCGACTACCGCCGGATCAAGGACCTGCTGGGCGAGCTCCCCGCGGGCACCCCGGTGATTGCGACGACCGCGACGGCCAACGAGCGCGTCGTCCATGACGTCGCCGAGCAGCTGGCAGCCGGCACCGAGGGCGAGGTCCTCACCGTCCGCGGACCGCTCGCCCGCAACAGCCTCCGGCTCGCCGTCCTCCCACGGTCCGGGATGGACCGCCACCTCGCCTGGCTCACCACCCACCTCAGCCGGCTCGAGGGCAGCGGCATCATCTACACCCTGACGGTGAGCGCTGCCGAGGACGTCGCCGCCGCGCTGCAGGCCGCCGGCCATGAGGTCGCCGCCTACACCGGCCGGTCCGACGCGGAGGAGCGGGCGTCGATGGAGGAGGCCCTGCGCCACAACCAGGTCAAGGCCCTCGTCGCGACGAGCGCCCTCGGCATGGGCTTCGACAAGCCCGACCTCGGGTTCGTCGTCCACCTCGGTGCCCCCTCGTCGCCCGTCGCCTACTACCAGCAGGTCGGTCGCGCCGGCCGCGCCACGGAGCGGGCCGACGTGGTCCTGCTGCCCGGGCACGACGACGTGTCGATCTGGAAGCACTTCGCCTCCTCCTCCATGCCCCGCGAGGACCAGGCCGCGGCCGTCATCACCGCGCTCGCCGAGGCCGGCCGTCCCCTGTCGACGGCCGCCCTCGAGACGATCGTCGACATCCGGCGCACGCGGCTGGAGCTGCTGCTCAAGGTGCTCGACGTCGACGGCGCGGTCGAGCGGGTGAGCGGTGGCTGGATCGGCACCGGCCAGCCGTGGGTCTACGACGCGGAGCGCTACGAGCGGGTCGCCGCCGCCCGTGAGGCCGAGCAGCAGCACATGCTCGACTACATCGACACCACCGGCTGCCGGATGGCCTTCCTCCAGCGCACCCTCGACGACGCGAGCGCACGGGACTGCGGGCGCTGCGACCGCTGCGCCGGCCCGTGGATCGACGCCGAGGTCGCCGACGACGCACTCGGCTCGGCCCGCTCCACGCTCGACCGGGCCGGTGTCGACCTCGACCCGCGGGCCCAGTGGCCGAGCGGCATGGACCGTCTCGGGGTCCCGGTCAAGGGACGCATCCCCGCCGACGAGGCCATGTCGCCAGGTCGCGCTCTGGCGCGCGTCACCGACCTCGGCTGGGGCCCACGGCTGCGCGAGTTCCTCTCCGAGGACCAGCCGGTACCGGACCAGGTGGTCCGCGCCGTCGTCCGGGTGCTCGCCGAGTGGGGGTGGCAGACCCGCCCCGCCGGCATCGTCGTCGTCCCCTCGCGGTCTCGCCCGACGCTCGTCACCTCGCTCGCCGATCAGCTCGGGCAGATCGGCCGGCTGCCGGTGCTCGGTGCGCTCACCCCCGTCGACGGCGGACCCGTGGGCGAGCCGGGCGGCAACTCCGCCTACCGCCTCGCCGGGGTGTGGGAGCGGCTGACCGTCGACCCCGAGCTCGCCCACCAGCTCCCGGGCCTCACCGGACCGGTCCTCCTCGTCGACGACGTCGTCCACTCCCGGTGGACGATGACCACGGCGGCTCGGGCCCTGCGTCGGGCCGGAGCACGGGAGGTCCTCCCCTTCGCCCTCGCCGTCGACGGGTGAGCCCCCGCGGTCCGCACGGCAGACCGATGCTGACCCCGAGCACCCCTCTCGCCTAGGCTCGGTCCGTTGACCACGTGACACCGAGGAGCACCATGGCCGAAGACTCCGTCGAGCAGGCACAGCGCATCAACCTGAGCACCGCTCTGGCGACGCTCGAGCTCCAGGAGGTCGGTCACGCGACCATCCGCGTCGAGGGGGCCGACGGGGTGGGCGAGCTCGGCGCGAGCTCGGCCGACGTCTTCGAGGGCGAGAGCATCGCCATGCCGCACGGGCGGGTCTTCGGCGGTCAGGTGCTCGCGCAGGCGCTCATGGCGGCCGGGCGCACCGTCCTCCCCGAGATGCCGCACCGGATGCCGCACTCCCTGCACGCCTACTTCATGCGTCCCGGGGACTCCGACCTGGCGATCCGCTTCGCCGTCGAGCGGATGCGCGACGGCCGCTCCTTCTCGACCCGACGCGTCCACGCGCTGCAGCACGGACGCCCGATCCTGTCGATGACCGCGTCCTTCCAGGACCCCTCCGACGGCCTCGACCACCAGGTCGCCGCACCCGACGTGCCCTCCCCCGACGACCTCGAGTCCATCGGCGACAGCTACGGCGCCATCGACCACCCGCGCGCCAAGTACGTCGCCACCCGGCCCGTCGACCACCGCTACGTCGACGGCGACATCATGATGGCGCCGGCCCCCGAGCAGGACGGTCACCAGCGGGTGTGGTTCCGGACCATCGCCCAGCTCCCCCACGACCAGCTGACCCGGTGTGCCGTCCTCGCCTTCGCCTCGGACTACACGCCGATCGACAGCATGCTGCGGGCCCACGGCCTGACCTGGTCCGAGCCCGGGCTGACGCCGGCGACCATCGACCACACCATCTGGTTCCACCGCCCCGTCGACCCGGGTGCCTGGCTGCTCTACGACCAGGAGTCGCCCTCGACCCGCTCCGGTCGCGGGCTGATGGTCGGCAAGGTCTTCACCGAGGAGGGTGTCCTCGTCGCGACCATCGCCCAGGAGGCCATGGTGCGGATCAAGCCCGTGGGCTGAGCGTCGGGCGCACGGCGCGACGAGACCGGGCCGCGACCCGCAGCACTGGTGAACTACCGTCAGGACATGGGCCTTCCACCGCTCGTTGCCCCCGGACCGGCGCTGACCGGGGAGCAGGTGAGCCGTTACTCGCGCCACCTCCTCATGCCGACCATCGGCGAAGGGGGTCAACGTCGCCTCCTCGCCGCCCGGGTGGCGGTCATCGGGGCCGGTGGTCTCGGCTCCCCCTCGCTGCTCTACCTGGCCGCGGCCGGCGTCGGTCGGATCACCGTCGTCGACGACGACGTCGTCGACGAGACCAACCTGCAGCGGCAGGTCATCCACTCGAGCGCCGACGTGGGTCGGCCCAAGATCGACAGCGCCCTCGAGCGGGTGCGGGCCCTCAACCCCGAGGTCGAGATCGTCGGGGTCACCGACCACCTCACTGCCGACAATGCCGCCGCGATGCTCGCCGACCACGACGTCGTGCTCGACGGCAGCGACAACTTCGAGACCCGCTACGCGGTGGCCGACGCCTGCGACGAGCTCGGTGTCCCTCTCGTCTGGGCAGCCGTCTACCGCACCGAGGCCCATCTCACCGTCTTCTGGACCGCGGCGCCGGAGGGCCACCCCGCCCCGGGGCTGCGCGACCTCTTCCCACGGCCGCCGGCCCCCGGATCGGTGCCCGCCTGCGGTGACGCCGGCGTCGTCGGACCACTTGTCGGCCAGGTCGGCTCGATGATGGCGACCGAGGCGATCAAGCTCATCACCGGTGTCGGTGCGCCCCTCGTCGGCCGGTTGCTCTTCATCGACGTGCTCGCCGCCACCCAGCGCGAGCTGCCCCTCGTCGCACGCGGGCCACGCACCCGCCCCCCGGCGGTCCTGCCCACCCCGGTCGCGGACACCGAGCCCGGCGGTGCCACACTCGTCTCCCCAGCCGACCTGGCCGACCAGCTCTCCGGGGCGCACGCCCCCTTCGTCCTCGACGTGCGAGACGCCCACGAGCTGGCGTCCGGCAGCGTCCCGGGCGCCGTCCACATCCCCGTGCCGACCCTCACGGGTGACCCGGCCTCCAGCGACGCGCTGCCGACCGACCGCGACATCGTCCTCGTGTGCCACTCCGGGGCGCGGGCCCGACTCGCGGCGACCACGCTGCGTGCCCGCGGCTTCGAGCAGCTGCACGTCCTCGACGGCGGCATGCTCGCCTGGCCCGACCCGGTCCCGCTCGCTGAGGAGTCCCCCGCATGACCAGCCCCACCGCCCGCGCCCTGCTGACCGTCGACGAGTACCGCGAGGAGCTGCTCACCGACCTGCTCGCCGGCAGCGGGCCACTCACAGACACCGAGCAGGTCCCCCTGGCGCAGGCCCTCGGCCGGGTCCTCGCCGAGCCGGTGCGGGCCCGCGGTGATGTGCCCGCCTTCGCCAACTCGGGCATGGACGGCTACGCCGTGCGGCACGCCGACCTCACCGCTGGGCCGGGCACGCTGCGCGTCGTCGGAGCGGTCGCCGCCGGGTCCTCGCTCGACCCCGCCCTCGCCGCCGGCGAGTGCGTGCGCATCATGACCGGCGCGCCCGTGCCCACGGCCGCCGACACGATCGTCCCGGTCGAGCTCACCGACGGCGGCCACGAAATCGTGACCATCACCGGGACCGTCGAGCCCGGACAGCACCTGCGCGGCGCCGGTGAGGACGTGCGGGCCGATGACGTCGTCGCCGACGCCGGGGTGACGATCACCGCACGCGTGCTCGGCACGCTCGCGGCCGCGGGCACCGGCACCGTCTCCGTGCGACGCCGCCCGGTCGTCGCCGTCGCGGCCACCGGTGACGAGCTCGTCGCCCCCGGTGGGGCCCTGGAGCGGGGCCAGATCTTCGAGTCCAACGGCACCCACCTCGCCGCCGCCCTCACCGAGCTCGGGGTCGAGGTGCGCGGACCCGTCGTCCTCGGGGACGAGCGCGCGGCCTTCACCTCGGGCCTCGACGAGCTCGCACGGGGCAGCGACCTGATCATCCTCACCGGCGGGGTGAGCGTGGGCGACTTCGACGTCTCCCGCATCGTCCTGCAGGACTCCGCCGACGGGGTCTTCCGCCACGTGCGCATGCAACCCGGCAAGCCGCAGGGCTGGGCACGGTGGCACGGCGTGCCCGTGCTGGCCTTCCCCGGCAACCCGGTGAGCACGGCGATCTCCTTCGAGGTCTTCGGCCGACCCGTCATCGACCGCCTGCTCGGCCGCGAGGCACCCGGCGGTGCGACGCTCGCGGTCGCCGGTACCGGCTGGCGCTCCCCCCAGGGACGCCGGCAGTTCGTCCCCGTGCGCCTCACGAGCGATGACCGGGGACGCCTCGTCGCCACCCCGGCCCACCGGCGGGGATCCGCCTCGCACATGGCCACCTCGCTCGGCGGCGCCCACGCGCTGGCCGTCGTCGACGAGGAGACCGACACCGTCGAGCCCGGCGACCTCGTCGGGGTCAGGAGCCTGTAGATGGACCACCCGCTGACCCACCTCGACACCGCGGGCCATGCCCGCATGGTCGATGTCACCGACAAGCAGCCGACGATCCGATCGGCCACCGCCGCAGGCCGCGTGGTGACCTCCGCCGAGACCGTCGCGCTCCTGCGGGACGGCACCGTTCCGAAGGGGGACGTCCTCGCCGTCGCCCGCATCGCCGGGATCCAGGCAGCGAAGAAGACCCCCGAGCTGCTGCCGCTGGCCCACGTCATCGGCGTGCACGGTGCCGTCGTCGACCTGACGATCACCGACACGGGTGTCGACATCACCGCGACCGTCCGGACCGCCGACCGCACGGGCGTCGAGATGGAGGCCCTGACGAGCGTCAGCGTCGCCGCCCTGGCCGTCGTCGACATGGTCAAGGGGCGCGACCGCACCGCCCACATCACCGACATCCGGCTGCTGGAGAAGACCGGCGGTCGCAGCGGCACCTGGACCCGGGAGGACTCATGAACGACCCCGTCCCCTTCAACGCCGTCATCCTCGCCGGCGGCACGGGCTCGCGCCTCGGCGGTGCGAGCAAGGCCGACCTCGAGCTCGACGGGCAGCGCCTGCTCGACCGCGTGCTCGTCGCCGTGGCCGACGCCGACGCGATCGCCGTCGTCGGTGACGTCGCGGTCCCCGACGGCGTCCACCGCACCCTCGAGGACCCACCTCGGGGCGGGCCGGTGGCCGGGCTCGCCGCCGGGCTGTCCGAGCTCGAGGCCGGCGGCTCGAGCGCCGAGTGGACCCTGCTCGCCTCGTGCGACCTCGCCAACCCTCTCCCGGCACTCGGGCGGCTGCTGGCGGCTTGGTCCTTCGCGGTCCGCAGCGAGGAGGTCACGACCGACGAGCACGACGGTTGGTGCCTGGCCGACGCGGACGATCGCCCCCAGTGGTTGCTCGGCATCCACCGCACGAGCACGCTGCGCCGGGCGCTCGAGCGGCTCGGGTCACCGCGTGACCGTTCGCTGCGCGAGCTCTTCGCGGAGGCGACGCTCGTCACCCTGCCGGCGAGCCGTGACGACGTCGCCGACATCGACACCTGGGCCGAGCTGGCCCGGTGGGCCGAGCGACTGGAGCATCCGCAGGACGCCCCGTCGGAGTCCGCGCAGCAGGAGGAGCGATGAGCCACCCGACCGATGACCGTCGGGCCGAGGAGCGCTGGGCCGACTGGATCGAGCACGCTTGCGCCGCACTGGGGCTCGACCCCGAGGCCGTCGACGTGCGCAGCATTCTCGCGATGACCAAGACCATCGCCCACGACTTCGAGCGACCCATGGCGCCGGTCGGTGCCTACATCCTCGGCCTGGCCGTGGGGCGCCTGCAGGAGCAGGGCCGCCCGGTCGACCTGGAGTCCCTACGATCGCACCTCGAGTCGACGCTGCCCCCGGCGTCGAGGACGGAGCAGGCATGAGCAGCACGACGATCCGGTACTTCGCCGGCGCCGCCGAGGCGGCCGGCACCGACGAGGAGCAGCTCGACGGCGCCACCGTCGGCGAGGTGCTCGCGGCTGCCCGTCGGGCGCACGGGGACCGGCTGAGCGAGGTCCTCGAGCGGTGCTCCGTGCTGCACGCCGGCCGCTACGTCGACGACGACTCCACACCGGTCACCGCCGGAGTGACGATCGACGTGCTGCCCCCCTTCGCCGGGGGGTGAGTCACCCGCCGATCGCGCTCATCGGACGCGGCGGTTGGAGGAAGCCGGGCTCGTTGATCCCGTGGCCGGGCAGCTTGAGGGCCAAGCACTCGTGCACGAGAGCATGGATCTCCTCCTCCGTCGCGCCGGAGCGCAGCGGCCCGCGCAGGTCCGTCTCGCCGTTGGCGAAGAGGCAGTTGCGCAGCTGGCCGTCGGCCGTGAGGCGCAGCCGGTCGCACGACCCGCAGAAGGGCATCGTCACCGAGGCGACGACACCCACCGTCGCCGGGCCGCCGTCGATGAGGAAGCGCTCGGCCGGTGCGGCACCTCGCCCGGGGAGCTCCTCGAGGTCGAGCTCGGCACGCAGCGACGCGAGGATCTCGTGCCCGGTGATCATCTCCGTGCGCTCCCAGCTGTGCTGGGCGTCCAACGGCATCTGCTCGATGAAGCGCAGCTCATAGCCGCGCTCGACCGCCCACCGGGTGAGGTCGACGACCTCGTCGTCGTTGATGCCGCGCTGGAGCACCGAGTTGACCTTGACCGGTCGCAGCCCGGCCTCGTGGGCGGCCGCCATGCCGGCGACGACGTCGTCGAAGCGGTCACGACGCGTGATCTCGTGGAAACGCTCCGGGTGCAGCGTGTCGAGGCTGACGTTGACCCGGGCCAGGCCAGCCTCCTTGAGTGCCGGCGCGATCTTGGCCAGGCCCAGACCATTGGTCGTCATCGACACCTCGGGACGGCCCTGCGGGCCCTCCATCGCCGCGATGCCCGCGACGATCTCGACGACATCGGGGCGCACGAGCGGCTCGCCACCGGTGAGACGCACCTCGGTGATGCCTGCCGTGACCGCCGCCTCGACGAGGGTGAGCAGCTCGGGGGTCGTGAGCAGCTCGTCCTTGGGCAGCCAGGGCAGGCCCTCGGCCGGCATGCAGTAGGTGCAGCGCAGGTTGCACTTGTCGGTCAGCGAGACCCGCAGGTCGCGGTGGACGCGACCGTGGGGATCGATCAGGGGGCGAGTCATCAGCAGCTCAGCCCCGACCATGCGTGCGAGCCGTCGGCCTCGAACTGCTGCTTCCACACCGGCAGCTCGTGCTTGACCGCCTCGACGACGGCGCGGCAGAGGGTGAAGGCGAGATCCCGGTGGGCGCTGCCAACGGTGACGACGAGCGCGAGGTCACCGACGTCGAGGTCACCGATGCGGTGCATCGCCGCCACGTCGGCCTCGCCCGCCGGGTCGTGCTCGGCGACGGTCCGCGCGACGATCTGCTCGATGAGGGCGGGCGCGTCGGGGTGACAGGTGTAGCGCAGGGCGACGACCCGGCCACTCGCCTCGGGGTCGTGGTCGCGCACCTGCCCGACGAAGCTCGCGACGGCTCCGTGGGTCGGCCCGCTCACGCTCGCGAGCATGTCCGTCAGGTCGATCGGGTCGGTGGCGATCCACGCGGTGTGTGCCATCAGTGGTCACCTCCAGCGATCTGGTCGAGGACGTGCTCGACGAGGGGCAGGAGCACGTCCAGGCCCTCGCGGACCCCCTTGGGGCTGCCGGGGAGATTGACGACGAGGGCACCCGGGTGGTCCGGCGAGGCGTCCACGACACCGACCAGGCCACGGGAGATCGCGGCGAAGGGGGTGTGCCGCGAGCCCTCGGCACGCAGCAGCTCGGCGAGACCGGGGACCTCGCGGTCCAGGACCGGTGCCGTGCCCTCCGGCGTCCGGTCGGTGGGCGTCACGCCGGTACCACCGCTGGTGATGATCAGGCGGTACCCCGCCGCGATGGAGGCGCGCAGGACGGACTCGACCCCGTCCGCGCCGTCCGGGACGACACTGGTCGTCGTCTCGAGGCCGGCCGCCTCCAGGAGCTCGACCGCGGTGCGACCCGACAGGTCCTCCCGCTCGCCGGCGCTCACCCGGTTCGAGACCGTGATGACGTGCGCTGTGGTGCTCACCGGGCTCCTTCCCCTCGCTGGTCTCCCAGTGTCTCAAATCACGCAGGGAAGACGAAGGCAGGCCCACCCCGTCTCACGGGGTGGGCCCGCCGTACTAGCCCGGTGTCACAGGCCCCCTCTTGGGGCCCGCTCCGCCGACTCCGCGCAGCCGCAGGCTCCTTCGTCGCCCACGACCTCGCATGCGTCTGGCGTCACAGGCCCAGGTCGCGGCCGATGAGCTCCTTCATGATCTCGTTGGTGCCCGCCCAGATCTTGTTGATCCGGGCATCGCGCCAGGCGCGGGCCACGCGGTACTCGTTCATGTAGCCGTAGCCACCGTGCAGCTGCACGCACTCGTCGAGGACCTTGCTCTGGGTCTCGGCGGCCCACCACTTCGCCTTGGCGGCGTCGACGGCGGAGAGCTTGCCCTCGGCGTGCGCGGCGACGCAGTCGTCGACGTAGGCCTGGGCGACCTCGATGCTCGTGACGAGCTCGGCGATCTTGAACTTGTTGTGCTGGAAGGAGCCGATCGGCTGACCGAAGGCCTTGCGCTCCTTGGTGTACTCGATCGTCTCGCCGAGGATCTGGGCGGCGTGCGCGACGCAGCCGACGGCATTGCCGAGACGCTCCTGCGGGAGCTTCTGCATCATCGAGATGAAGCCCATGCCCTCGGGGCCGAGGAGACGGTCCGCGGGGACGCGCACGTTGTCGAAGAAGAGCTCGGAGGTGTCGGACTCGGGCTGGCCGACCTTGTCGAGGGGCTTGCCCTTGGTGAAGCCCTCGTCCTCCTTCTCGAGGACGAAGAGCGAGATGCCCTTGGCGCCCTTGCTCGGGTCGGTGCGGATCGCGACCACCGCGAGGTCGCACTGGTGACCGTTGGTGATGAAGGTCTTGGAGCCGTTGATGATCCAGTCGCCGGAACCGTCGTCGGCCTTGACCGCGGTGGACTTCAGGGCGGCCAGGTCGGAGCCGCCGTTGGGCTCGGTCATGCCGATGGACAGGATCTTTTCGCCGGTCGCGACCTGCGGCAGCCAGCGCTGCTTCTGCTCCTCGGTCCCGAGGGCGACGATGTAGGGCGCGGTGATGTCGGCGTGGATGCCGAAGCAGGAGGAGACCGCGACGTTGAACTTCGCCAGCTCCTCGGCGAGGACCGCGTTGAAGCGGTAGTCGTCGATGCCCGCCCCGCCGAACTCCTCCGGGATGGTCAGACCGAAGAAGCCCTGCTTGCCGGCCTCGAGCCACACCTCACGCGGAATGGAGTGCTCGGCGATCATCGACTCGGCGCGCGGGACGAGGGTGCGGTCGACGAACTCCTTGACGGAGCTGCGGAAGGCCTCGTGGTCCTCGTCGTAGATGTTGCGGGGCATGTGTCCACCTCTTCTGGGACGTGACGTGCGGAACGGACTAAGCGCTTGCTTAGTCTCGCCTCCGGCGGGCATGCTGTCAACCGTGACGACGCCGACACCCTCCCTGCCCGAGCACAGCAACCCGACGGTTGTGCGCCTCTTCGAGGCGGCCGCGGATGCCTTTGCCGACAAGGGATTCCACGCGACCACCACGCGCGACATCGCCTCCCGCGCGGGGCTGTCGCCAGCCGGCGTCTACGTCCACTTCACGAGCAAGGAGGACCTGCTCTTCCAGCTCAGCCGGGTCGGCCACGAGGCAGCCCGCGACGACCTGGCCGCCGCGGCGGCAGCGGCCGACTCGCCGCCCCATGCCCTCGCCGAGGTCATCTCGGCCTTCGCCCGCTGGCACGCCGAGCAGCACCAGGTCGCGCGGATCGTGCAGTACGAGTTCCGCCACCTTTCCCCCGACCACCAGCGCGAGGTGCTCACCCTGCGTCGCGAGATCGACGGCGTCGTCGAGCGGATCATCGCCGAGGGCGTCGCCTCCGGCGACTTCCACGTCACCGACACCCGGGCCACCGCACTGGCCGCGCTCTCCCTCGTCGTCGACGTCGCCCGCTGGTACCACCCGGGCATCAAGCGCACCACACCCGAGCAGATCGGTCGCACCTACGGCGCCCTGGCGCTGCGCCTCGTCGGCGCCCGCGAGGACTGAGCAGGCGTCCGGACTCGGTCAGGAGTCCATCCGGACTTTGTCAGGTCGGCGGGCACCCCCCTTCGGTGAGCCCTAGCGTGCGACGTGAGACACACCACATCGCCCCCCGAGGAGCCCGGCATGCACGTGTCCCGTCCGCTCGCCACCACGGTCATCGCCCTGACCATCGCCGCCCTGTCGGCACCTGCCTCCGCACAGGCCGCTCCGGGCGACGAGTACGTCGCCCTCGGCGACTCCTACTCCTCGGGCACGGGGGCCCGTCAGTACCTCGACGACGGCACCTCGTGCCTGCGCTCGACGCTCGCCTACCCCTCGCTCACGGCGGCGGCCGGTGGGCTGGACCTCGACCTGCGCGCCTGCTCCGGGGCCACGACCGCCGATGTCACCGCGACGCAGCTGGCGGCGCTCAGCACCTCGACGGACCGGGTGAGCATCTCGGTCGGCGGCAATGATGCGGGCTTCGCCGACGTGCTCACCGAGTGCGCGATGCCCGGCTGGGCCAGTGACTGCAATGGCGCGATCGACGACGCCGAGACCTTCATCGACGGCACCCTCCCGAGGCGCCTGGGGACGCTCTACGGCTCGATCCGCAGCAAGGCGCCCAACGCCGGGGTCGTGGTCGTCGGCTACCCGCGGGTCTTCATGGGCGAGGACTGCAATGCCCTCACGTGGTTCAGCCCCGAGGAGCAGACCCGGCTCAACGCCACCGCCGACCTGCTCAACTCCCGGCTGCGCTCGGCCGCGCAGTCCGCGGGCTTCACCTTCGTCAACCCGACCTCTGCCTTCACCGGTCACGCGGTCTGCGACGACCCCGAGTGGCTCAACGGGCTGTCCGACCCGATTGTCGAGAGCTACCACCCCAATGTCGCCCGTCACCGCGACGGCTACACCCCGCTCGTCTCGTCCTCGATCAGCGGGTCCGCGGTCGCGGTCACCCAGGAGGTCGAGCGGCGGGCGGAGGCCGGCGGGGACGCGCAGGCCACGCGCCAGCGCGCACGGGCCGACCTCGACTCCACGATCAAGCCCAAGACGGTGCGGCTGCCTGACCTCGACTCTCCGCGGGTGCGCCGCGCCGCCGCGAGGGCCGGGGTGGACCTGGAATCCCCGGCGAGCATCACCGCCGCAGACCGGGTCTGGTCGGCCCGCCAGGCGGCCGAGCACCGCTGAGCCAGCCCCGGCCTCAGCCGACGACGACGCCGAAGGGGGCGAGGAGACCGAGCGCGCCGACCGCGTCGACCCGCAGCCCGGCAACCCGCGCATCGCCCACGTCGATCACGTAGTCGCGGGCGGTGCGCAGGTCGGCTTCGCGCAGGTCGGCCCGCACGAAGCGGGCCCCCGCCAGCGAGCAGTCGTCGAGGACGGCCTCGCGCAGGACGGCCTCGTCGAAGTCGGCGTCGGTGAGCACGCACCGCTCGAAGCGCGCGCCGCTCAGGTCGAGCCCGCCGAAGCTGCCCATGGCCAGCTGGCACTCGACCCAGGTCGACGGGTCCGGAGCCAGGACCGGGGCCCGCTGCATCGACCACGAGGTCGCGAGCGCCTTGCACCCGGTGAAGGTGCAGCCGTCGACGACCGCGTCGGGCAGGCGCACGCGCGAGAGGTCGACCCGCTCGAGGGCGCAGCCCTCCAGTCGGACGCCGGCGAGCGTGGCTCCGGCCAGCTGGGCGTCGCGCAGGGTGCACCCGACCAGCTCGACCCCCGAGAGGACCTCGCCCTCCCCCATCGACCCGGTGAGGACCTCGTCGACGATGCTCGTGCGTCCGTCGACCTGCTCGGCGAGTGTGGGCATGACGGCACGCTACCGACGTGGGGCGACAGCGAGACCCGACCCAGCCCGAAACTCGCTGGCGTCGCGCCCGTCCCCGGGGCGACCATCGGGGCATGGCCCACATCGCGATGTTCGGCGTCGACGCCGTCAGCCACACCCTGCCCAGCCTGGAGATCCTGCGCGAGCTCGTTGCCCGCGGGCACCGGGTGAGCGTCGTCAACGACCCGCACCAGCGCGAGCTGGTCGAGGACACGGGGGCGCAGCTCGTGCCGTGCACCTCGACCCTGCCCGAGGGCGACTGGCCGGACGACCCGATCGCCGCCATGCGGATCTTCCTCGAGGACGCCGTGCAGGGTCTGGAGCAGGTCCGCGAGCACTTCACCGCCGACCCCGCCGACCTCTACCTCGCCGACATCGGTGGCTACGGAGGGCGCGTGCTCGCCGAGGCGCAGGGGGCTCCCTTCGTCCAGCTGTCACCGACCTATGTCGCCTGGGAGGGCTACGCGCAGGAGGTCGGCGACCAGATCATGGCGCTGCCCGGCGCCGCGGAGTACCGGGCGGACTTCGCCACCTGGCTCGAGAGGTCGGGGGCCACGACGCACGACCCGGACGCCTTCGCCGGCACCCCTCCCCGGGCGCTGGCCCTGGTCCCCCGGGTGATGCAACCACACGCCGACCGGGTCGACGAGCGGCGGATCTCCTTCGTCGGTCCCTGCATCGGCGAGCGCGCCGACCAGGGGTCGTGGCAGCGCCC
This sequence comes from Janibacter sp. FSL W8-0316, assembly GCF_038004165.1. NCBI lineage: Bacteria > Bacillati > Actinomycetota > Actinomycetes > Micrococcales > Intrasporangiaceae > Janibacter > Janibacter sp. FSL W8-0316. Next base: position 1,158,173 of record NZ_JBBOQX010000001.1, read on the forward strand.
GGACGGCGCCGAGGTCGTCGTGCTCGTCTCGCTCGGCTCCAGCTACACCGATCAGCCGGACTTCTACCGGGAGTGCGTGGCCGCCTTCGGCGGTCGCCCCGGCTGGCACCTCGTGCTGCAGGTCGGGCGACGGGTCGACATCGACGTGCTGGGTGCGCTCCCCGACGGCGTCGAGGTCCACCGGTGGGTGCCCCAGCTGGCGATCCTGCGCGAGGCCGACCTCTTCGTCACCCATGCCGGGATGGGCGGCTCCGGTGAGGGCCTGCTCACCGCGACCCCGATGATCGCCGTCCCGCAGGACGTCGACCAGTTCGCCAATGCCGACACCCTCGTCGGGCTCGGCGTGGCGCGGCGGATCGACACCGCCGACGCGACGGCCGAGGCCCTGCGTACCGCGGGCGACGAGCTCCTCGCGGACCGCGACGTCGCCGCTCGGCTGGCCGAGCTGGCACACCAGACACGGGCCGAGGGGGGCACCTCACGGGCGGCCGACCTCGTCGAGGCCGAGCTGCGGTAGCCCAACGCGACGGGCGTCCACCCCCGGCAGGGGTGAGCGCCCGTCGTCGTGCGGCGAGACCTCAGTCGCGGGTCAGGCGGCGGTGCGTCACGCGGTGCGGACGCGCCGCCTCCTCGCCGAGGCGCTCGATCTTGTTGGCCTCGTAGCCCTCGAAGTTGCCCTCGAACCAGTACCAGCTCGCCGGGTTCTCCTCGGTGCCCTCGTAGGCGAGGATGTGCGTCGCGACGCGGTCGAGGAACCACCGGTCGTGGGAGATGACCACGGCACAGCCCGGGAAGTCGAGCAGCGCATTTTCGAGCGAACCCAGGGTCTCGACGTCGAGGTCGTTGGTCGGCTCGTCGAGGAGCAGGACGTTGCCGCCCTGCTTGAGCGTCAGCGCCAGGTTGAGACGGTTGCGCTCACCACCGGAGAGCACGCCCGACTTCTTCTGCTGGTCCGGACCCTTGAAGCCGAACTGGCTGACGTAGGCACGCGAGGGGATCTCGACCTGGCCGACCTGGATGTGGTCGAGCCCGTCGGAGACGACCTCCCAGACGTTCTTCTCCGGGTCGATGCCGCCGCGGTTCTGGTCGACGTAGGAGAGCTTGACCGTGTCGCCGATGTCGACGACGCCCGCGTCCGGCTCCTCGATGCCGACGATGGTCTTGAAGAGGGTGGTCTTGCCGACGCCGTTGGGACCGATGATGCCGACGATGCCGTTGCGCGGCAGGGAGAAGGACAGGTCCTCGATGAGCACGCGGTCGTCGAAGCCCTTCTTCAGGCCCTTGACCTCGATGACCTTGCTGCCCAGGCGCGGGCCCGGCGGGATCTGGATCTCCTCGAAGTCGAGCTTGCGGGTCCGGTCGGCCTCGGCCGCCATCTCCTCGTAGCGCTCGAGACGCGCCTTGTTCTTCGTCTGGCGGGCCTTGGGGTTGGAACGCACCCACTCGAGCTCGTTCTTCAGCCGCTTGGCGAGTTTGGCGTCCTTCTTGCCCTGGATCTGCAGGCGCTCCTGCTTCTTCTCCAGGTAGGTCGAGTAGTTGCCCTCGTAGGGGTAGAGCCGGCCGCGGTCGACCTCGGCGATCCACTGCGCGACGTTGTCCATGAAGTAGCGGTCGTGCGTCACGGCGACGACGGCGCCCGGGTAGGACGCGAGGTGCTGCTCGAGCCAGAGCACGGACTCGGCGTCGAGGTGGTTGGTCGGCTCGTCGAGCAGGAGCAGGTCGGGCTTCTGCAGGAGCAGCTTGCACAGCGCGACGCGGCGGCGCTCACCACCGGAGAGCACGGTGACGTCGGCGTCCGGCGGCGGGCAGCGCAGCGCGTCCATCGCCTGCTCGAGCTGGGAGTCGAGGTCCCAGGCGTCGGCGTGGTCGATGTCCTCCTGGAGCTTGCCCATCTCGTCCATGAGCGCGTCGAAGTCGGCGTCGGGCTCGGTCATCAGCTCGGAGATCTCGTTGTAGCGGTCGAGCTTGGCCTTGATCTCGCCCGCGCCCTCCTCGACATTGCCCAGGACGGTCTTGTCCTCGTTGAGTGGCGGCTCCTGCAGCAGGATGCCCACGGTCGCGCCCGGCTTGAGCTGCGCCTCGCCGTTGCTCGGCTGGTCGAGCCCGGCCATGATCTTGAGAATGGTCGACTTTCCGGCCCCGTTGGGCCCGACCATCCCGATCTTGGCTCCGGGGAAGAAGGACATCGAGACGTCATCGAGGATGACCTTCTCGTTGTGCGCCTTGCGCGCACGGACCATGGTGTAGATGTAGTCGGCCATGGGGGCAGGCTATCCACTCCTGCCCCCTCGCCCGAATCCTCCCCGGCTCCGCGCCCCGACCGACCGGTCAGGCCGGCACGGCGACGGGCGTGTCCTCCCCTTCGCCCTCGCCGGCGGAGGTCTCACCGTCCGGCGTGGTCGACGGTGCCGGGCCGCCCCACGCAGGGCCCTCGCCCTGCTCGTAGCGCTCGGTCATCCGGTCCAGTCCGTGCGCGCCGGCCTCCTGCGCGAGGCTGTCGACGACACCCCGGGCGGCCTTGGCGTACTCGGTGGTGCCGAAGGTCAGGTCGTGCCCGACGCTCACCGCCTCGATGTCGGCCGAGCTGCCCCAGGAGTCGTCGGCCCGCTGCCACGAGTTGATGGTCAACCGACCGTGGACGACGACGGGGTCGCCCTTGCGCAGCGAGCCATGCGAGTTCATCCCCAGCGAGCGGAAGGCCGCGACGTTGTAGAAGCTCGTCGACACGTCGACGAAGACCCCCTCGCGGTTGCGCCGACGCACCGTCGAGGCGATGCGGAAGGTCGTGAAGGTCCGCCCCTGACCGGTCTCCCGGTGCTCCGGGTCGGCGACGACTCGGCCGGCGACGGTGATCTCGACTTCGTTCATGATCTGTCCTCTCTCCCCACCCACCGCGGTCGGCGGGTCCGTGCACCCAGACTCACCGAGACGAAGGGGGCGCAGCCGCACCCGGCGCAGGTTGTGGACGACCGGGGTCTACCGCTCAGGACTGGGGAAGAGGACGATGGTGGGCATGGATCGGTCCCGCCTCTGGGCGCTCATCCACGAGGAGCGCTGGCCGGCACCCTCGAGAACCTGGCCCCCGAGGAGTGGGAGCACCCGTCCCTGTGCGCGGGCTGGAGCGTCAAGGACGTCGCCGACTTCGGCCCGCGCCGCGCACGGGCTCAAGGGCGAGGGTGCGGCCCTGCTGCCGTCGGACTGAGCCCCACGGCGCCGGGTGTCCTCACCCCAGGGCGCGCTCGATGCCCGCGCGGGTCCGGTCGTGCTGGGACAGCACCTGCTCGACCGGCTCGACGACGCGGGCATCGCCCACCTCGCCGATCGCCCGACGCAACCGCTTGTCGACCGTCGCGGCCCGCTTGCGGGCACCGATCGCGGCCAGCCAGCGCGCGATCGCCGCGAGCAGCAGCCCGGCGAGCAGGCCGCCGACGAGCAGCAGGAAGGGCATCGCGAAGGGTCCGATGTCGGCGGTCGGGACGTCGGGTAGCTGCAGCCACCCCGCGAGCGCGATGACGACGAGCCACACGAGCCCGGCCAGCGCCGCGAGCGCGAGCACGACCTGCAGCGGGCCGAGGACCGCCCACCAGAGCGGCTTGCGACCCCGCAGCGAGGTGCGCAGCACCGCCTGGTCGAGCTCGTCGGCGAGGTCGGCGTCGGCAGGGCGCGCAGCGTCGGCGACCGCGTCGGCCCACCGCGTCGGCAGCCCCTCGCCGGCACTGGTACCGATGCGCCGGGCGGCGAGGTCGACCGCGGCTCGGGCCGCCGGCGCCGGCGACGGAATCGAGGAACGACCGAGCACGGCACGTACGTCCTGCTCGGTGATGTCCGGTGACCCCGCGACATCGCGGTCGAGCCGCAGCCGCTTGAGCGGTGCCGGGCGGACGGCGCGCACCCAGCGGGTGAAGGGCCACCCGGTGCGGGCCCACGACTCCATCCGGAAGTCGCGGGCGACGGCGTCGACGACGGTCGGGACCCCGGCGCTGCGGGCGAGCGCGTCGACGAGCTCGTCGCGGGCGCGGTCGGGCACCCCGGCGCCGCTCTCCCCCACCGAGTCGAGCAGGCCGCCGGCCGCGGTGCGCAGGTCGGCGCCCAGCCGGTGGCGGGCGGCGTCGGATTGCTCGACGGCGTCGTGCAGCCGTGAGCGAAGTGCGTCGAGGCCGACCCCGGTGCGGGTCGAGGTGCCGATGACCTCGTGCTGCTGGAGCCCGTCACGCTCGAGCAGGCGCGCCAGGTCGGCGGCGATCTGCTCCTCGCCACCGGGCGGCAGCCGGTCGACCTGGTTGAGCACGACGATCGTCACGGCCCCGTAGTCGCGCAGCACGGCGACGTAGTCGTCGTGGAGCACCGCATCGGCGTACTTCTGCGGGTCGGTCACCCACACGAAGACGTCGACGAGCTCGAGGATCCGCTGCGCCTCCTCGCGGTGAGCCGACTCGCGCGAGTCGAAGTCGGGGAGGTCCACCAGGACCAGACCGTCGAGGTCGCCGGGCTCAGTCACCTGGTGTCGGGTGCCCACGGAGAGCCAGTCGAGCAGCGCTCCCGCCGGCTCGGTCCCCCACACCGCGGCGGTCGGCGTCGACGTCGTGGGACGCCGCTGCCCGACCCGGGCGATGTCCGCCCCGACGAGGGCATTGAAGAGCGAGGACTTGCCCGACCCGGTCGCCCCGGCGAGCGCGACGACGGTGTGGCCGCCGACGAGGGAGTTGCGCTCGCGCACCTTGTCGACGACGGCCGTCGCCCGGTGCGCCGCCCCACGCTCCAACCGCTCGCCGCCCGTCTCGACGGCGCCGGCCAAGGCATCGGCGCGGGCGCTCAGCTCGTCGACCGTCAGGGCCTGCGGGGTGTCACCACGGCGAAGGGGGTTGCGCGGGCTCATCGGGTCTCCTCCCCGACCGCGGCAGCCGCCTGCTCGAGCCGGCGGATCTGGGCCTCGCTGACGCTGAGGTCACCGACCACCGCGGTGTAGCGGTCGCGCTCGGCGGCGTAGAGCTCGACGACCCGGTCGAGGAGCAGCTGGCGCGCCTTGCGGGCCATGTCGCGCACGGCCTGGTCACCGAAGATCGCCTCGAGGACCTTTTGTGCGAGGGCGGTCGTGCCGCCGGCGATGGCCACCTCGGGGGCGACGAGCACGCCGCCGGTGTGGGCGAAGGAGACGAGCATGAGGAAGAGGCCGATGCCGTTGACCCCGTAGGCCGCGATGCGGGCATTGGTGCGGCGGTTGCCGCCCTCGGCCCGCACGATGTCGAGGACGTCGCCCTGCCAGTCACGCACGAGCCGCTCGACGTCGCTCTCGAGGCCGCGCGACGAGTGGCCGAGCTCGGGGTGGTCGTCGAGGACGACGGGGCCGGCCTCGGTGCCACGCCAGGTCCGGGCGATGGTCGCCGCGGCGGTGTCGGCCTCGGCGAGGATCAGGGCGCTGACCCCGGTGTGCAGGGCCTGGTCGAGCTCGGCGGCCGGTGGCGGCCCGCCGGAGACGGCCGAGGTGACCCGGTCGCGCAGGCGTGAGACGCCCTTCTCGACCTTGCGGAAGAACTCGCCCGTCCCGACGAACTCCTGCCACCGGGCGAGCACCTCGCCGCGCAGCAGCTGGCCGTCCTGCATGCCGTCGCTCACGCCCTGCTCGGCGGTGTCGTAGGCGTCGTAGGCGACCTGGGTCAGCGAGGTGGTCTGCTCGCGCTGGGACCGCGCCGCGTCGATGACCGCGGCCGCCCGCCCGTCGAGCGAGCGCAGGGCCCCCTGCAGGGTCTGCCGGATGACGATCGTGCGGGCCCGCTGGTCGCCGGCCAGGGCGGTGAGCCAGCCGCGCACGCGCTCGATGTCGGGCTCGGGGATCAGGCCCTGCGGATCCAGCTCGGTCTCGGGCACCGCGAAGACCGGCGCCGTCTCGAGCCCCTGCTCGCGCAGCATCTCGATGAGGTGGGAGCGCACGTCGGTCATCGCGGGACGGTCGACGCGGTCGAGGACGATCGCGACGGCGGTCCCCCGGTCGGAGGCCTGCCGCAGCAGCTGCCACGGGATCGCGTCGGCGTAGCGCGCGGCCGTCGTGACGAAGAGCCACAGGTCGGCAGCGGACAGCAGCTGCGCCGCCAGCTCGCGGTTGGCCGAGACGACCGAGTCGATGTCGGGTGCGTCGAGGATCGCCATGCCCGGCGGCAGCGTCGTCGACGGGGTGAGCCGGACGGTGCCGGGCTGCGGCTCGGCGTCGCCCCCGGTGACCCGGGCGAGCGAAGGGAGGACCCGCGCGTCGCGGAACCACCGCTCGTCGTCGGGGTGGTGGATGAGCACGGGACTCGTCGTCGTCGGGCGCAGCACGCCCGAACGGCTCACCTCACGGCGCAGGATGGAGTTGACGAGGGTGGACTTGCCCGACCCCGTCGACCCACCGACGACGGCGAGCAGCGGGGCGTCCATCGACTGGAGTCTGGGGATCACGTAGTCGTCGAGCTGGTCGAGCAGCGCCTGCCGCTCGGACTGCGCCTGCCGGGTGCTCGGCAGATCGAGCGTCAGCCGGCTCCGCTCGACCTCGTCACGCAGCGCCGTCACCCGGGTCAGGAGTGTGCTGTCGTCCTGTCCCCTCGGCATCTCACCCATGCGGCACACCCTATCCAGCGAAGGGGGTCTGCTCGACGTGGACGCGCACCCGTGCGCGCGTCGGACCTGACCCACGGGTGGGGCGCGGTACTCACCCCCTTCGTCCCCCGCCGCGGGAGGATCGGGCCATGACCGGCGCGGACCGCTTCGAGGCGATGGGCACCTCCCACCTGGCGATGATCGGGATCTTCCTCGTGGGGCTCCCGCTGATGGTGCTGCTGGGTCGCCACGCCCGTGCGCGTCCCCAGCTGGTCGCCCGAGGATTCGCGCTCGTCCTCGTCGCGGCGGTGCTGCCGCTGCAGGTCCTCGACCACCTGCCGGGCAACTTCCAGCTCGGGGTCAGCCTGCCGCTGCAGCTGTGCGACCTGGCGGCGCTCGTCGCCGTCATCGCCCTGTGGACCCGCAACCACACCGCGATCTGCGTGACCTACCTGTGGGGACTGCTCCTCACGCCGCAGGCGCTCGTCACCCCGGCGCTGGCCGCCGACTTCCCCGACCCGCGGTTCGTCGTCTTCTGGGCCATGCACATCCTCGTCGTCTGGGCCGCCGTCTTCCTCACCTTCGGGCTCGGTCACCGGCCGGACTGGTCCGGCTACCGCCGCACGGTGGCGCTCACCGCGACGTGGATGCTCGTGCTCTACCCGCTCAACCTGCTGCTCGGCACCAACTACGGCTTCGTCAACGGCAAGCCGGGCACGGGATCGCTGCTCGACCTCCTCGGCCCGTGGCCGGTCTACCTCGCCGTGGAGGTCGTCATCGTCGCCCTCGTGTGGGCCCTGATGACCTGGCCGTGGACCCGCCAGCACCGGTGACGACGACCGGCTGACGGGCGGCAGCGGCGTCGACGAGATCGGCGCCGAGGAGGTCGGCGCCCCCGGCAGGACTCGAACCTGCGACCTAGGGATTAGAAGGCCCTTGCTCTGTCCAGCTGAGCTACGGAGGCATGCCCGAGAGAACGGGACATGTCCACGACCCGAGCGGTTTCAGTGTAATGAGCGGGACGACCTGCCATCATCGGCACCATGTCCGTCCGGATCGTGGTGCGCGAGAGGGGAGTCACCGACTCCCCCGACGACCTGGCGATCCTCGACGACGGCGAGCGGGCCCGGGCCGGGCGCAAACGGGAGGCAGCTCCCTTCGTCACGGGTCATGCCCTGGTGCGCCGGGTGCTCGGCGAGCTCCTCGACCGCGACCCCGCCGGGTTGACCTTCGCCCGCCGCTGCACCACCTGCGGCAGCGAGCAGCACGGCAAGCCGAGCCTGCGCGACGTCCCCGACTGGCACTTCTCGCTCTCCTACACCAGTGCGAGCGCGATCGTCGCCGTCGCCGAGGGGGTCGAGGTCGGGGTCGACATCGAGGACCTCACCGACGCCGACTTCGAGGGCTTCGCCGGGGCGACCCTGGCCCGCGACGAGGTGGCCGGCTTCGACGGACTCGACGGGCACGACCTGCTCGTCGCACGCGCCCGGGTGTGGGCCCGCAAGGAGGCCGTGCTCAAGGCCACCGGTCGTGGCCTGGTTGTCGACCCCTCCGAGGTGCTCGTGTCCGCTCCGCGCGACCCGGCGCGGCTCGTCGACTGGCGCGCCGACGAGCCCCGCCCACCGATGATCGCCCTCGCCGACGTCGACCCGACGACGCCCGACCACCGGGCGGCCGTCGCCGCCCTCACCGGGGACGACCTGCGGGTCGAGGCGGTCTGACCCGCCCCGACCCGCATCGGCCGGGCTGCTCCCGCCGGCGCGGTCAGGCTCCGGCGAACTCCCGTCGCCGGGCCGTCATCGAGTCCAGGAGCACCCGCTCCTTGTGCAGCGACTCGTGGTCCGCCTCGTGGCGCAGCGTCCGGAATCGCAGCAGCGCGAGCTCGGAGGCCGTGTCCTGGAAGGAGCGCATCGACTGCACGGCACTGCTGCCACCACGGGCCCGGGCCCAGCGGCGGGCCACTCGCCGTTCCTTCATCGACGAGAGCATCGAGACCTCGTCGCGGGAGATCCACCCGGAGTCGGCATAGGGCAGCAGGTGCTGACCGATGACCTTGCCCTCGCGCTGTCGGGTCCACACGACGAAGGCCACGAAGACGACGAAGACGACGAAGCCGAAGGAGAGGTTGACGACGAGCCCGGTGGCTCCGGCGGAGGCGCCGAGGTTCCACAGGCCGTGGAGCAGCACCGCCGCGCACCACCCGACGAAGGGAGCGATGATCTTCACCGGGGTCTGGCGCGACAGCGAGGCCATGCCGACCCCGATGCCCGTCATGGCGGTGAACATCGGGTGGCAGAAGGGGCTGACGAGCCCGCGGAGGGCGAAGGTGCCGAGCAGTGCCTCGGTGCCGCCCTGGTCGAGGGCCCGCCCGAGGTAGAGGATGTTCTCGGTGAAGGCGAAGCCCGCGGCGACGATGCCGGCGTAGACGATGCCGTCGGTCAGGCCGTTGAACTCCTTGCGCATGAACCACCACATGACGAGCAGGAAGAGCCCCTTGAAGGTCTCCTCCGTGAGCGGTGCGATGAAGACCGCGCTCAGCACGTTGGCGGACTCCGCGTCGGTGTAGCCCATCAGGACGAACCCACCCAGGGAGTTGAGGACGAGCGCCGCGAGGGTCGACCCGAAGGCGCCGTAGAGGAAGGCCGTGGCGAGGTAACGCCACGGCTCAGCCTCGAAGCGGTCGAGCCACAGGAAGAGGGGCAGCACGAAGACGAGGGGGATGAGGGCGAAGAGCAGGCCGACCAGGGTCGCCAGCACGCCCGACTCCGCCCCGATGATCAGTGCCATGAGCCCGGCACCGATGAGGGAGAGCACGATGACGATCCCGCCGAGGATCCACGTGCGCAGCGTCGGCCGGGGCGTCGGATTGGCCTGTGCCTGCGCCGTGACGTAGTGGGCCGAGTAGCTCTGCTGCTGCAGCCAGGCCGCCTGCTGTGCCTGCTGGTAGGCGAGCGCGGCCTGGGCCTGCTGATGCGCGCCACCCGGGTGGGCGTAGGCCTGCTGGACCTGCTGCTGCGCCTGGGCCTGCTGGGCCAGACGCTGCTGCTCCTCGTAGGCACGCTGCTGCTCGAGCACCTTGGCCCGGGAGTCGGTCCGGGCCTCCTCCTCGGCCAGCAGCACCGACCGAGTCGCCGTGCGGTACCACTCGGGCTCGTCCGGCACCGTACGTCGCAGCAGCCGCCGGCTGAGGGTGTCCTCGGACGGTTGGGACGGTGGCGCGGGCTGGCCCGGAGGCGGCGACGGCTGCTGCCCGGTCGGAGACGGCGGGGGCTGCTGACCCACGGGCGGCGGTGGCGGCGTCGCCGTCCGGGGGGCGGCGGCCGGAGGGGGCGGCGGAGGCCCGGCGGGAGCCGGAGGCTGCCCGGAGGGCGGAGGAGGTGGCGTCGTCATGGCCCACACGCTAGTGCGCCAACTCCCTTGCGTCGGTGGGGAGGACTACCCATCTGCCCCGGTGGATATGGTGGCGGACGTGACTTCATCGACTTCGAACTCGTCCGAGCGCATCGTGTGGATCGACTGCGAGATGACCGGGCTCTCCCTCGAGCACGACGCCCTCATCGAGGTCGCGGCGCTGATCACCGACTACGAGCTCAACCAGCTCGACGAGGGCATCGACATCGTCATCCGCCCGCCGGAGGCCGCGCTGACGCAGATGAACGACTTCGTCCGGGAGATGCACACGACCTCGGGACTGCTCGACGTCCTGGCCGAGGGGACCACCCTGGCCGAGGCGGAGGAGGCGGTCCTGGCGCACATCCGTCAGGTCGTCCCCGACGCGGGCAAGGCGCCCCTGGGAGGCAACAGCGTCGCCACCGACCGGGCTTTCCTCGTGCGTGACATGCCCGGTCTCGAGGCGCACCTGCACTACCGGATGATCGACGTCTCCTCGATCAAGGAGCTCTCCCGACGGTGGTACCCGCGGGCCCACTTCGCCGCCCCGGACAAGAACGGTGGCCACCGCGCCCTCGCCGACATCACCGAGTCGATCGCCGAGCTGCGCTACTACCGCGAGGCGGTCTTCCGTCCGCAGCCGGGGCTGGAGACCGCGGAGCTCAAGGAGATCGCCGCGCGCCACCAAGTGGGCTGACGGGCGGTCCTACGACCGCCGGTCGCGCCGCCGGCACCAGGCGGCGAAGAGGGCACCCGAGACGTTGTGCCAGACGGAGAAGACGGCACCCGGCAGGGCCGAGAGCGGGTCCATGTACTGCGCCGCCAGGCCGGCGGCGAGTCCGGAGTTCTGCATGCCGACCTCGATGCCCGTGGTGCGACGGGCCGCGACGGGCAGCCGCGCCAGCGTGGCAGCGCCGTAGCCCAGCGCCATGCCGAGCAGGTTGTGTGCGGTGACCGCCACGAGGACGAGGGCACCGGCCGAGAGCATGGCGTCGGCGCTGCCCGAGACGACGATCGCGACGATGATCGAGATCGCGGCCACCGACAGCCACGGCAGGACCGGCAGCAGGGCCTCGGCGAGCGGCGCGAGCAGCAGGCGCACGATGATCCCGGCGATGACGGGCAGCAGGACGATCGTCACGATGGTGCGGGCCATCCCCGCCCCGTCGAGCGGCATGTAGCGCCCGGCCAGCCACAGCGTGAGCAGCGGCGTGAGGAGCGGGGCGAGGAGCGTCGAGAGCGAGGTCATCGCCACGGACAGAGCCACGTCACCACGCGCCAGATAGGACACGACGTTGGAGGCGGTGCCGCCCGGGGCGCACCCGACGAGGATCACGCCCGCGGCCAGCTCGGAGGGCAGGCCCAGCAGACTCACCACGAGCACCGCGCACAACGGCATCATGACGTACTGGGCGATCACCCCGAGGACGACCGGCAGCGGACGTCGCACGACGAGCGCGAAGTCGGCCGGGCGCAGGGTCAGACCCATCGTGAACATCACGAGCCCGAGCAGCGGGTTGACGAAGGGGGCCGCCCCGGAGACGGTGTCAGCGGCCAGGTAGCCGATCACTCCCCCGGCGACGATGAGCAGGGGGAAGACCAGGACGGCGATGTAGCCGCTGCGCTCCTCGGTGGCCGTGGCGACGGCAGGCTGCGAACTCACGGTCGGTCGCCGTACACACGCGGCGTCGCGAACGCCCGCCGACGGACGTCGATCAGGCGGCGTTGACGAGCGACGGCGCCGGCTCGCTCTCCTTGGTCGTCACCACGGCACCGCCGACCCGGCCGCCGCGCTGACCGGTGGCCCAGCCGCCGATGACGACGGCGAGGTAGCCGATGAGCACGCCCGCAAGGTTGTCGAGCACGTAGTGCCAGCCGAAGTAGATCGTCGCGACGAAGGTCAGGCCGAAGAAGGTCCACGCAGCGATCCGCAGCGAGCGCGACTGGCCGGTGCGCTGGAGGAAGAGCGCGAGCGCGAAGGTCACCGAGACGTGCAGCGAGGCGAAGGCCGCGACACCCTGGATCGCGTCGCTCGCGATCGGGTCGGCGAGGAACTCGAGGCGGTTGCTCAACAGGGCTTGTTGCAGGTCGCTCACCCCGGTGTCGGGCAGCGTCGAGAAGAGGTCGGGCCGGGCGTAGATGGGCCCGAGCGCCGGCAGGACGTAGTAGCTCATCGCACCGAGGACCCAGTTGAGGCTGAGCGCGGTGGCGTACCAGGCGCCGACGGCCAGGTCACGGCACAGGACGAGCACGGCCATGAGGCTCACCGGCACGAGGGGCAGGTAGAGCAGGTAGACGAAGGAGAGCACGCCCGCCGTCAGGTCGACACCGAAGATCGCGTGCAGGATCACGGCCGGGTCGGTGCCACCGAAGAGCCACTTGTCGACCTCGAGCAGCTGGCGGTCGTAGAGGACGCCTTCGCGGTAGACAGGCAGGACGCTCTTGAGGTTGCGGTACCCGACGTAGCAGACGTAGAAGGTGAGCAGGCCGGTCGCGATGTAGATGATGCGGCCCAGGCTCCACTCGTAGCGGGCCACCTCGACCATGCCCTGCCGCAGCTGTCGCCAGCCGCGTCGGCGGGCACCGGCGATGACCAGGCCGATACCGAAGAGGAGGAGCGCCAGGAGGGGCAGCCGCACGTATGCGGGGCCGAGGAAGCCCTCGGGGTCCTTGATCGGAATCCCGAGAGAGTAGGTGCCGACGACTGCGGCCACCCCGACGAGCATCGAGACGACCACAGCGACGGTGTAGGGCCAGCTGCGTACGGTCTGCATCCGAACAATAATGGCCTGAAATCGTCGCAAAGGTTAACTCGACGTGCCGAAACGTGTCGTATTGGTGCCCTGCCGAGGCGCCGGACGGCCTATATTCATCGGGAGTTCACGTCGATCGCGCACCTGATCCCGTGACCAAGAACACGCGATCCCGAGGCCGCTCGACGCCGCCGGACATGCGAACGGCCCCGGTTGCCCGGGGCCGTTCGACTGCTGGGGTGAGTAACGGGACTTGAACCCGCGACACCCGCGACCACAACGCGGTGCTCTACCAGCTGAGCTATACCCACCATGTACCGCCTGTCTAAGGCAGCGCGGACCATCGTACCTGCTCTCGGAGGGTGCTCATGACCACCCACCTCCAGCGACCGCGCAGGCACATCGGGCACGATGGGTCAGGTGACGACGACACCCCGGACCGCACCCCCCTTCGCCCGTGGCACGACCGCGATCCTCGCTCTCGCAGCGATGCTCGCGACGATGGTCACCCTGGCTTCCCCCGCCGCAGCGCACGCGCGGCTGGAGGCCTCGAGCCCCAAGGACGATTCGACGCTCACGGCCACGCCGCCGGAGATCATGCTGCGCTTCAACGAGCCGATCAAGGACGGGCTCAACCAGGTGAGCGTCAAGAGCGGGTCGACCGACGTCACCGACGGGGACCTCGAGATCGAGGGCAACACCGTCTACCAGCCGATCAAGTCCTCGCTGAAGTCCGGCTCCTACACCGTCACCTACAAGGTCGTGAGCGCCGACGGGCACCCCATCAGCGGGTCCCTCTCCTTCACCTACGCCCCGCCCGGTGGTGACACCGGCGCCGGTGACGACGGCTCCAGCGAGACCACGACCTCGGGTGGTGGCGCAACGAGCGACTCCCCCAGCTCGAGCGCGACCACCCCGCCGCCCCCGAGCGAGTCCACGACGTCGGCTCCGACGAGCACGAGCGCCCCGAGCTCCTCGACGAGCGAGCCGTCGTCGACGAGCACCTCGAGCTCCAGCAGCTCCTCGAGCACCTCCGGTGACGGCGAGACCGAGCCGAGCGGTGAGGGCTCGAGCACGTCCAGCGACACCGCGGCGCCCGTCGAGGGCGACGACACCTCGAGCAGCGGCGGCTTCCCCGCCTGGGGCTGGGCCGCGATCATCGGTGCCGTCCTCGTGGTCCTCGCGGGCATCGGGCTGGCCCTGCGCGGCCGGCGCGACACCGAGGAGGACGAGCACGTCGACCTCGAGGAGTGGCGCGGCTGACCCGCTCCCGGCCGACACGACGCAGGGCCCCACCGCATCGCGGTGGGGCCCTGCGTCGTCGACGGGACAACCGGACCCGGACATGCGAAAGGCCCGGAAAACCGGGCCTTCGACACTGTGCGCCAACAGGGACTCGAACCCCGAACCCGCTGATTAAGAGTCAGCTGCTCTGCCAATTGAGCTATTGGCGCGCGAGGAGAAACATTAGCACCACGATGACGCAGGGACGAAATCGACTCCGCGACAGGGATGCCGGGGCCTGACGAGGCGCCCGGCCGGGCATGACGAAGGGGACCGCACCCGCCGGTGCGACCCCCTTCGACGCGGTACAGAGCTCACCAGGAGCGCTTGGCGCGCTGGCGCTCCCACTTCTTGTGCTTGCGGCTGGTGGAGATCGCCTTGAGCACGACGAGACCGACGACTGCGGCGGCCGCGATGGCCACGCGGTCCATGCGCAGCTCACCGGACTCGGTCCGGGTCGCCTGGGCGAAGGAGGCCCTCGCCTGCGCCTTCTGCCGGGCGACGACGTTCTTGGGCGCCGCGCGGACCGTCAGCTCGTCGATCGTCTGGGCCAGTCGGTCACGGGTCGTGATGATGTCGTTCTCGAGCTTGGTCATGCTCGGGTTGTCATTGCTCACGTGGGGTCCTGTCCTACTCGATACCGAGGTCGCGGCGGATGCGGGCCACGTGGCCCGTCGCCTTGACGTTGTACTGGGCGTGGGTCACCACGCCATCGGGTCCGACGACGATCGTCGAGCGAATCACTCCCTCGACGACCTTGCCGTACAACTTCTTCTCACCATAAGCGCCCCAGGCCGTCATCACCGACTTGTCCGCGTCGGAGAGGAGGGTGATGGTCAGCCCGTCGCGCTCGCGGAAGCGGGCCAGCTTGTCGGGACTGTCGGGCGAGATGCCGACGACCTCGGTGTCGGCGGCCCGGAGCGCCTCGAGGGAGTCGCTGAAGTCGCAGGCCTGCTTGGTGCACCCGGGGGTCATCGCCGCCGGGTAGAAGTAGACGATGACGCGCTTGCCGCGCAGGTCGCTCAGCGTGACCTGCGCGCCGGTGTCGTCAGGGAGGGTGAAGTCGGGGGCTGCATCGCCCGGGGTGAGTCTCTCGCCCACGGATCGCATCTCCTGTCTCGGGTCTGGGGGTGCACTAGGGTCAGGCGGACCCAACCTATCGCCCCAGCGGTTCGCCGCGGAGGAGCAGCCGTGCACGTCCCCGACGCCTTCCTCGACGCCCCGACATCGGTGGCCACCGGTGCCGTGGCCGTGGCCGGGGTCGCGTTGTCGCTGCGACGCAGCCGCGGTGACCTCGACGACCGGGTCGCTCCCCTGGCGGGGCTCGTCGCGACCTTCGTCTTCGCCGCGCAGATGATCAACTTCCCCGTCGCCGGCGGCACGTCCGGCCACCTGCTCGGTGGGGCCCTGGCCGCGGTCCTCGTCGGGCCGTGGACGGCCACGCTGTGCGTCACCGTCGTGTTGCTCGTCCAGGCGCTCGTCTTCGCCGACGGCGGGCTCACCGCGCTCGGCACCAACATCACGCTCATGGCGCTCGTCGGTGTCTGGGTCGGTTGGGGCGTCTTCGCGATGGCGCGGGCGGTCCTCCCTTCGCGCGGCGGGAGCGTGCCCGTGGCCGCGGCCGTCGGCGCCCTCGTCTCCGTCCCGGCGGCGGCCGCCGTCTTCGCCGGCCTCTTCCTCGTCGGGGGGACGGCGCCGGTCGACGCCGGCGGGCTCTTCGCGGCGATGATCGGCTGGCACCTCGTCATCGGCATCGGGGAGGCGGTCATCACCGGTCTCGTCGTCTCGGCCGTCATGGGGGTGCGGCCCGATCTCGTGCGCGGCGCCGAGCACCTGCCCCGGGGCGGCGCGGACGTCGAGGCGGTGGCCGTCCGATGAGATCGCGCATCTCGACCCGCGCCCTCGTCGTCGGTGGTCTCGTGGTCTGCCTGCTCCTCGCTGCCGTGGTGAGCACCTGGGCCTCCGGGCACCCCGACGGCCTCGAGCACGTCGCCGAGACCCTTGGTTTCGCCGACGCCGCCGGTGACCACGGCGCAGCGGGTTCCCCCTTCGCCGACTACGAGACGAAGGGGGTGGGCGGCGCCCTGTCGGGTCCGGTCGCGGGCATCGTGGGCGTCGCGCTCACCGGCGCCGTCATGTGGCTCGTGCTGCGGCTGGTCCGCCGCCGCGACTGAGGTGGGCGGACCGCACGGCCACGCGCTGACCACCCACGGGCGCACGCGGCTGCACGCGCTGCCGGCGCACGTCAAGATCGTCGCGACCCTCGCCTACGTCGTCGCGGTCGTGCTCACCCCCCGAGAGGCGGTCTGGGCCCTGGGGGTGCAGGCACTGCTCCTGCTGGGTGCCGTCCTCGCCAGCCGGGTCCCGCTGCGGCACCTGGCCCCGCGACTGCTCGTCGAGGTGCCCTTCGTCGTCTTCGCGCTGCTCATGCCCTTCGTCGCGACCGGACCGCGGATCGATGTCGGGCCTCTGTCGCTGTCGGAGGCGGGGCTGTGGGGCGCGTGGAACCTCCTGGCCAAGGGCACGCTCGGCGTCGGCGCCTCGCTGCTGCTCGCCGCGACGACCGAGCCGGCCGACATCGTCACGGGGCTGGCACGGCTGCGGCTGCCCGGTCAGCTCGTGCTCATCCTCGGCTTCATGGTCCGCTACGCCGACATCGTGACCGGGCAGCTGCGGGCGATGCGGGTGGCCCGGGAGTCGCGCGGGTTCCGGGGCGGTGGGGTGCGGTCGTGGCCGGTGCTCGCGCGCACCGCGGGGGCACTCTTCGTCCGCAGCTACGAGCGCGGCGAGCGGGTGCACTTGGCGATGCTCTCGCGGGGCTTCGACGGGCGCGTGCGGGGCGGCGACGACGCGCCGGTCAGTGCCGGCACGTGGGCGGCCGCCCTCGTGCTGCCCCTGACTGCGGGACTCGTGCTCGCGGCTGCGAGGGTGACCTCGTGAGCACCCCCGTCATCGACCTGCACGGCCTCCACCACGTCTACCCCGACGGCCACCGGGCCCTCGACGGGGTCGACCTGCACATCCACCCCGGCGAGCGGGTGGCCCTGCTCGGACCCAACGGCGCCGGCAAGACCACGCTCGTGCTCCACCTCAACGGGATCCTCGCGCCGACGAGCGGGTCGGTGTCCGTGTCCGGGCTGCCGGTCGAGCGCGACCACCTGCTCGAGGTGCGGCGCCGGGTCGGGGTGGTCTTCCAGGACCCTGACGACCAGCTCTTCATGACGACCGTGGCGCAGGACGTGGCCTTCGGCCCGCGCAACCTCGGGCTGTCGGCGCACGAGGTCGACGCCCGGGTCGAGGAGGCCCTTACGGCCGTCGGCATGCTCGACGTCGCCGACCGTCCCCCGCACCACCTGTCTTTCGGGCAGAAGCGGCGGGTTGCGGTGGCGACGGTGCTCGCGATGCGACCGGAGATCCTCGTGCTCGACGAGCCGAGCAGCAACCTCGACCCGGCGTCGCGGCGCGAGCTCGCCGAGATCGTCGACGGGCTCGGCATCACCGTGCTCATGGTCACGCACGACCTGCCCTATGCCCTCCAGCTGTGCGAGCGCTCGGTCGTGCTGTCCGAAGGGAGGGTGGTCGCCGATGCCGCGACACGCGAGGTGCTCTCGGACGGCGAGCTCATGGCGGCGCACCGGCTGGAGCTGCCCTACGGCTTCGACCCGCGGTCGGTGCCGGGGCGCACGCGCGGCTGACCGGTGCGATCAGTCGCTGATGCCGACGAGGGTCGGCTCGAGGAGGATCTCGCTGCGCAGGCTCTGCGCGATGAAGCACTCCCGGTGGGCGACCTCGACGAGCCGCTCGACCTTGGCGCGGGGGGCCGGGGCAGCGAGGGTGATGTGCGGACGCAGGACGATGCGCGTCACCCACATCGGCCGCTCGCCCTCCGGCATCTCCCCGACGGCCTCGTCCCGGTAGTCGACGACGTCGAGCCGGGCCCGGGCGGCGACGGCGAGGAAGGAGAGCATCTGGCAGCTACTCGCCGCCGCGACGAGGAGCTGCTCGGGGTTGGGCAGGCTGGCGTCGCCCCGGAAGGGAGCGTCGCTGCTCGCGCGCGTCGCCGTCGAGGCCATCGTCAGCTCGTGCTCGCGGGAGTAGTCGTCGTAGCCGACGCCCGTCGAGCCCGACCACGCGAGGGTCGTGGTGAAGGAGTGGTCGCTGACCGGGCACCTCCCTGAGCGAGAATCGTTGTCGGTGGTCAACTCTAGAGTTCATTCATGGGGAGGAAGTACACAAAGGAACTGCTGGAAGAGGCTGCTGCCAACCTGAAGCGCCCCAGGTTTGATGCCGCTCCTGTTTGAGTCCAGGAGGATGAGCGCATGCCGAAGAAGATCGATCCCGAGTTGAAGGCCAGGGCCGTGCGGCTGGTGATGGAGCACCGTGGGGAGTACCCGAACCTGACGGCGGCCTCGCAGGCCGTGGCCAAGCAGGTGGGCGTGGGCAAGGAGTCGGTGCGTCGGTGGGTTATCCAGGCCGATGTCGATGCGGGTCGGCGGGAGGGCACCACGAGCGAGGAATCGGCCGAGATCAAACGGCTGAAGGCCGAGAATCGTCGCCTGCGCGAGGACGTGGCCGTGCTGAAGGCGGCCACGACTTTCTTCGTGGGGGAACTCGACCCCCGCAACCGCTGATCATGGGCTTCATCGATGCCATGAGGAGCCAGGGCCACGCGGTCGAGTCGGTCTGCCGGGTACTGCGCGAGCAGGGCTGTCAGATCGCTGCGCGGACCTACCGCAGCTGGAAGAGCAGCAACCGGGCCGTGGCCGCACGGACCATCAGTGACGCCCACGTGATGGATGCGGTGCGCGAGATCGCGTGGTCGCTGGACCGACACGGGCGCCACAAGCTGACGCCTGAGGGTCTGTACGGGCGCCGGAAGATGACCGCGTACGTGCGTCGCACCGTCATCGCCGACGCCTCGCTCGGGTCGGTGGACCGGGCGATGCGCGCACTCGAGTTGAGTGGCGTGCGGCGCGACAAGGGCGTTCGGACCACGATCCCGGCCAAGGACGGCGTACGGGCCGGTGATCTGCTCGATCGTGACTTCACCGCGCCGGCCCCCAACCGGGTGTGGGTCACCGACTTCACGTACGTCAGAACGTGGGCCGGCTTCACCTATGTTGCGTTCATCGTCGATGTTTACGCCCAGCGGATCGTGGCTTGGCACGCCGCGGCCACCAAGCACACCGATCTGGTGATGATCCCGCTGCGGATGGCGCTGTGGCAACGTACCCGCGAGGGACGCCCCACCGAGCCGGGCGAGTTGATCCACCACTCGGACGCCGGGTCCCAGTACACGAGCCTGCGGCTGACTGAGCACTTGGCGCTGGAGGAGATCCGGCCCTCGATCGGGTCGGTTGGCGACGCCTACGACTGCGAGCATCGTGACTGCGCCACCACCTGGGGTCTGACCCTTGCTTATGACCGGCCCTGCGGGTGCCCTCGCGTTGACGTGTCGGCCCCGGGTGGTGGCGTTCACCAGGCTGCTGGCCGGGTGGGCAGTGACCTGATAGGAGCCTGACTCGACCAGGGCCTCATCGCAGTCCTGTCCGCCCACTCCGGCCAGCTGAGCCATGGACAGCCCGCCCGGAAAGTGCGAGAGAGGATCCACAGCCCGATGCCCAGCATGCAGCTTCGGCGTGACGATGTCATCGTCGGCGTCGACACCCACAAGGACAACCACGTAGCGGTCGCGATCGACGGCTTTGGCGGCCGGCTCGGCGACATCGTCGTGCCCACCACCATCGCCGGGTTTGAGGAGCTCCTCGCCTTCTGTCTGGCCTTCGTCGGGTCGGCCGGTCGGCTGATCGGGTTCGGCGTCGAGGGCACCGGCTCCTACGGGGTCGGCTTGGCGCGCTACCTGCGCAACCACGGTCACGACGTCCACGAGATCGCCCGCCCAGCACGGGCCGCGGAACGTCGACTCGCAGGGAAGAACGACACCATCGATGCCGAGCACGCTGCACGCCAGCTACTGGCTGGGCACGGGCTGTCGACACCCAAGACCGCCGACGGCGCGGTCGAAACGATCAGGCTGGTCAAGATCGCCTACGACGGTGCCGTTCAAGCGCGGACAACCGCGATGATCACGCTCAAGGCGACCCTCGCGACCGGGAGCGAGGCGTTGCGGGCGGAGCTGGAGACGCTCACCGACCACAAGCTGATCCTCGCGTGCGCGGCGCTGGAGGGTCCGACTCCACTGCCGCCCGTGCGCCGTGGCGCACCTGCCGTTGTTGTGCCGGGCGACCCGGATGTGGCGATGCGACACGTGCTGTCCTCGATGGCGAAGCGTTGGCTGGCGCTGCACGAGGAGGCCAAGGCTCACGCCGCATCACTGAAGGCACTCACTGCGGCCGCTGCGCCCCAGCTCGTCGAGGCCGTCGGCGTCGGCTACGACACTGCGGCACAGATGCTGATCACCGCCGGCGACAACGCCAACCGGATCAAGTCCGAGGCAGCGTTTGCCAAGATGTGTGGCGCGTGCCCGATCCCGGCTGGATCCGGCAAGACCAACAGCCGGCACCGTCTGTACCGCGGCGGGAACCGGCAGGCCAACGCCGCGCTGTATCGCGTGGTCATCGTGCGCATGCGCTGGCATCAGCCGACGATCGACTACGTGGCCCGTCGCACCGCCGAGGGCATGTCGAAGCGGGAGATCATCCGGTGCCTGAAGCGGTACCTCGCTCGCGAGCTCTTCCGCCTGCTGCTGGCCCCGGACGCCATCGCCAAGCCCGTTAATGGAGAGCTCGAAATCGCGGCCTGATCGACTTGACGATCTATAGGAGCATCAACGCGTTGATGGAAACGATCAACGGCCTGTACAAGGCCGAGTGCATCCGCACCACAGTCTTCCACGACGGCCCCTACAAGAGCATCGCCGACGTCGAGTACGCCACCGCCGGCTGGGTCGACTGGTACAACGCCAGACGGCTGCACAGCTCGCTGGGCAACGTCCCGCCCATCGAGTACGAGCAAGCCCACTACGCTGCCCTCAACCCCGAGCCGCAGCCCGTATGAGAGCGGCAGAGAACCTGGGGCGCTTCAACTCGACTTCGGTCGCGGGGATTCTCAGATACCTGGGGTTGAGACAAGCCGGAGGCACCCAGGCGCACATAGGTCGCATGCTGAAGAAGCTCGAAGTGGACACGTCTCACTTCACGCAACGTGGTCGCCCTCCCACGAGACCTCCACTGACGGCGGCACAGATCCTCGTCCGGAAGCCTCGCGACGCAAACCGGACCAAGCCTGAGCAACTCCGACGTGCGCTCAACGAGATCGGTCGGCCATACGAGTGCGAGATGTGCGGGTGCGATGGAAACTGGCAAGGCCACGCCATCTCGTTGCATGTTTGTCAAGGGCCAGTGAGAACTGCCCAGTGGCGGACATGAAACCTGCCCGCTGACGGCCACGAGAACTGCCCGGTGGTGGCCATGGGATCTGCCCATGGGGGCTGCGGCCACCACCGACCAGGGTGCTCAGCTCAACGGGCTCACCCCTTGGCCAGCCAGTGCTTGGGTGAGGCGCACGGAGTCGCCGCTGGTCTGGCAGACGTGGGCGTGGTGCAGCAGCCTGTCGACGGTGGCGGTGGCCAGCGTCTTGGGCATGAGTTCGTCGAATCCGGACGGGTGCAGGTTCGAGCTGATCGCGACCGAGCGCTTCTCGTAGGCGGCGTCGACGAGCCGGTAGAGGCCCTCGGCGGCGTCGGCGGCAACCGGCAGCAGCCCGATGTCATCAACGATGACCAGGTCGGCGCGCAGGACGCGGGCGATCGCCTTCGACACCGTGTCGTCCGCGCGGTGTCGGCGCAGTAGGACGCCGAGGTCTTCCAGGGTGAACCAGGCGACTTTCAGACCGGTCTCGACGGCTTGTTGGCCGAGCGCCTCGAGCAGGAACGTCTTCCCGGTCCCCGACGGCCCACAGACGACAAGGTTCTCTCGTCGGTGGACCCATTCCAGGGTCCGCAGTGCCTGCTGGGTGGGCGCCGGGATCGAGGACGCGTCGGGCTGCCATGCGTCGAAGGTCTTCCCGGTCGGGAACCCCGCCGCTGCACGCCTCGTGGCGAGTGCGGAGCGTTCCCGGCCGGCGACCTCCTCTGCGAACAGCGCCTTGAGGACCTCGGCCGGTTCCCAGCGTTGGGCCTTCGCGGTCGCGACGACTTCCGGGGCGTGGCGGCGGATGTGCGGCAGCCGCAGCCTGCGCAGCAGGTCTTCCAGGTCGGCTGGCAGTGGCGGCGCGGTGGTCGTGGTCTTCATGCGATCACCTCGTCGGTGTCCGTAGCGGACTGCTGGCCGAGCCGTGCCCAGGCGCTGGTGCCCTGGGTCAGCGAGGAGTCCTCGCTGGCCCGGTGCTCACCGGCGCCGGGTTGGCGGGCGTGGTGGTCCAGGATCGAGGACAGGTCGGCCTCGGCGAACCGGCCATGGACCGCGGCATGGCCCAGTGCCCAGTCGACCTCGACGGGGTCGAACAGCTTGGCCAGGGCAAGTGCCTCGGCCATCTTGACCCGCATCCGCGGCGTGCCCGCGGCGGCGGCCTCGACCAGCCACAACCTCGCGCCCTCGCCCAGGTCGAGGAACTCCGACTCAGCAGCGTTCTTCGCCCGCGGCCGACGGTCCAGCGGTCCCTCGGGCTGGGGCGGGAAGTGCTCGTCGTTGATCTTCGGCGTGCCCGGGGTGGCCCGGGCGTGGCGGGCGACCTCGACCGGACCATCGGCGCCGACGTGGACGATCACGACCTGCTCGTCGACCCCGACTCCTTGGGTGCGGACCCACACCGTGGCGCCCAGTAGGGACTGGTCGTCGTGGACGTGGGGGACCGAGTACTGGCCGGACTCGAAGGTCACCATCGGGGTGTTGGTCGGCACCTGCCGGGTGGTGCCGAACGCGACCGTGTGCGGCACCGCGGGGACCGGGTGCAGCCGGGTGGCTTCCTCGGCGAGCATCTCGACCGGTGGCCGCTTGGTGAGCCGGTGCGGGCGGGTGTTGACCTTCTGACAGAACGCCTCGCAGGCGGCCTCGAGCTCAGCGAACGTCGCGTACTCGACGAGCAGGTTGGTGTCCTTGGGGACCAGGTCGGCCTTGCTGATCTTCACCGACGACTCGGTGCCGCCCTTGGACGCCGGATCCGCCGGGACACAGGTGTGCACGACCACCGAGTAGTGCTCGGCGAAGCTGACGAGCTGGGCGTTGCGGACCGGGATCCCGGCGATGTGCTCGACCGTGACGGTCTTCTCGTTGTCGGTCAACACGTAGGTCGGCACCCCACCCAGTCGCCGGAACGTCTGGTCCAGCGCGGCGAACACGCTCGGCATCGTCTTGTCGCGGATCGGGAGGACGACCCGGAACCGCGACCACGCCAGCCAGGCGACGAACAGCACGGTCTTCGCGCCGTCGACGACCGGACCGTCGCCGTAGTCGTACTGCAGCCACATCCCCGGCTCGGTGACCCACGGTCGGTGCACCCGCACATGGCCAGCCCGGTAGGACTGCTTCACGGTCGCGACCGCGCGGCGGGTGGTGCGCTCCGAGCCGGTGTAGCCCAACGCCACGAGCTTGTCGTGGGCCACGTCCGCGCGGACCTTGCCCTTCGAGCGTTCGACCCATTCCTCGACCTTGGGCAGGTACTCATCGATCACCTGCGGCCGCGTCGCGGCCCGGTCCAGCTCGCCGCCAGCGGCACGCCGCTCGACGTAGTGCTTGACCGTGTGGTGGGAGCAGCCGGCCAGCTCCCCGGCATCACGCAACGACCCTGTCAGGTCGTAGGCATCCAGAATTTTCATGATCTCCTCGGCAGACTTCAACTCATCCCTTCCTCGGGGCGATGGGGCGCTTCAGCACCGCTCATCGCACCCGAGGAAGGGGCCTCAACCACGCAGCACGGCGAGGCAGACGACGTCGTGTCGGGCAGATCCCATGACCGTCAGCGGGCAGTTCTCATGTCCGCCACCGGGTAGTTTCGTGGCCGTCTCCGGGCAGTTTCTCGTGGCCGCCGACACATGTTGATCACATCGACGGCGACATGACGAACAACGTGCCTGAGAACGTTCGCTACCTATGTCCGAACTGCCATTCCACAACCGAAACGTTCGCCGGCCGACAGACGGGTCGCTACACCAGCGCCTAGATGTACTGACCCGGGACGTTAGGTACGCGATGGGCGAGTCGGCGTGACATGAGGAAGACCTCCGGGTGAGGTGTGGAGCTGTCTAGGAACACACACGGCTCACCACGGAGGCCTTCATGACCCACGCTAATGCTTTGCTCACTCCACGCGGTCGGCTGCGGCTGGCCCGGTGCGTTGTCGATGATGGGTGGCCGCTTCGTCGCGCAGCGGACCGTTTCCAGGTTTCGGTCACCACGGCCAAGCGGTGGGCCGATCGGTACCGCGCGCACGGCCCGGCAGCGATGGGCGATCGGTCCAGTCGTCCACGCTCGTGCCCTCACCGCACCACGCGCCGTCAGGAGCGGCGCGTGGTCGGGATGCGTGTGTCGCGTCGCTGGGGGCCAGCACGGATCGCGTACCACCTGGGCTTGAACGTCTCTACGGTCCAGCGGATCTTGACCCGCTACGGGTGCTTGCGCCTGTCCTGGACCGAGAGCTTGTCAAGTTGTCTGTGTAAGTGACTGGGTCTCGGTGGGTTACAGGTAGGTGTTGATGCGGTCGGGATAGATCAGGGCGAGTTCGCCGAGGGCTGCTTTCCAGCCTTGGATGACGGAGCCTTCGACGAGCTTGCCGGGTGCCTTGCGGGGAGTGCCTCTGGGGGTGCCGGCTTCTTTGGCGCGCTCACGGGCTCGCTTGTCCTCGATGGTGCGGATGGCCAGCCACAGCAGCTTGATCGCGGCGGTGTCGCTGGGGAAGTGGCCGCGGTTCTTGATGATCTTGCGTAGCTGGTAGTTCAGCGACTCGATCGAGTTGGTCGTGTAGATGACCTTCCTCAAGGCGGGACCGAAGGCCAGGAATGGCGTGAACCGCTCCCACGCGTTCTCCCAGGAGGCCACGGCGGCGGGGTACTTCTTACCCAGGTTCGAGTCGGCGAACGTGGTCAGCGCCATCAACGCCGCGTCCTCGTTCGCGGCGGTATAGATCGGGCGCAGCATCGCCGCGACGGCCTTACGGTCGGTGTAGGACACGAACCGCATCGAGGCGCGGATCAGGTGGACCACGCACGTTTGGACCATCGCCTGGGTCCAGGTCGCCTCGATGGCCTCGGGGAAGCCGGTCAGCCCGTCGCAGCAGACGATCAGCACGTCCTTGACGCCGCGGTTGGCCAGTTCCGCGCACACCGACGCCCAGAACTTCGCGCCCTCGGCGGCTTGGACCC
This sequence comes from Janibacter sp. FSL W8-0316, assembly GCF_038004165.1. Lineage (NCBI taxonomy): Bacteria > Bacillati > Actinomycetota > Actinomycetes > Micrococcales > Intrasporangiaceae > Janibacter > Janibacter sp. FSL W8-0316. The sequence goes on from NZ_JBBOQX010000001.1 coordinate 1,183,487, forward strand.
AGATGCCCAGGACGTGCTTGACGCCATCCATGTCCACGCCGACAGCGATGTGCGCGGCGCGGTTGCTCACGTGAGCGCCGTCGCGGATCTTCACCACCAGAGCGTCGAGGTAGATCACCGGGTAGAACGCCTCCAGCGGGCGGGTCTGCCAGGCGGTGACCTCCTCGGCGACGGCGTCGGTGACATTGCTGATCGTCTCGTGGGACAGCTCGGTGCCCAACGTCGCGGCCAGGTGGTGCTGGATGTCGCGGATCGTCATCCCGCCCGCGTACAGCGAGATGATCATGTCTTCCAGCCCACCCAAACGCCGAGCGCCCTTGGGCACCAACGCCGACGCGAACGTGGAGTTGCGATCCCGCGGCTGGTCCAGACCGATGTCACCGACCTCGGTGCCCAAATTCTTGGGGGTGCTGCCGTTGCGTGAGTTCCCCGAGCCGTGCCCTCCCGGGTCGCCCTTCTCGTAGCCCAGGTGGTCGGTCAGCTCAGCCTGCATCCCACGCTCGAGGACAGCCTTGATCATCTCGGGCAAGAAACCGCCCTCACCCGTCAGCGACAGGCCACGCTCATCCGTCGCGGCCATCAACTTGTCGAGCATCTCGTCATCGAACAGCTCACGACGCAACCGACGAGCCTCCGGCTCCTCACGCTGCGCGTCATCCTTCGGCTTGGTCATAGCCATAGTCAATCTCCTTCAGATAGGAGACCCCACTTACACAGACCATCTGACACGCCCTGGACCGACCCCGCGACCGGGGCCCCGGTCCGTGCGAAGCGACGGCAGATCGTGCGCTACGAACGCGAGGCGGCCGGGGATCTGATCCACGTCGACATCAAGAAGCTAGGACGCATCCCCGACGGCGGAGGACATCGCGTCCACGGCCGAGCGCAGGGCGGGCGCAACTCCAGCGCCCACCGGGAAGACGGCCGGCCACGCAAGGTCCACGGTCGCCCGAACCTGGGCTACGCGTTCTTGCACCACGCGGTCGATGACCACTCGCGCTACACCTACTCCGAGATCCTGACCGACGAGAAGAAGGAGACCGCGACAGCGTTCATGGCCCGCGCCCTGCAGCACTTCACCTCCATCGGCGTCGCCACCCAGCGCGTGATGACCGACAACGGGGCCTGCTACCGGTCGCAGATGTTCCGGGACCTGTTGGCCGAGCACGGGATCAAGCACAAGTGGACCCGCCCCTACCGGCCGCAAACCAACGGCAAAGTTGAGCGGTTCAACCGCACCCTGCAAGAGGAATGGGCCTACGCCCGCCCCTACGCCAGCGAGAGCGAACGCGTCGCGGCCTTCCCCGACTTCCTCCACACCTACAATCACGACCGCGGCCACACCGCACTCAAAGGCGCCTCACCCGCAGACCGCGTACCCAACCTGGCGGGTCAGTACACCTAGACTGCACGACCGAGCCGAAGTGGCGGAATTGGCAGACGCGCGGCACTTAGGATGCCGTGTCCACGGGCGTGCGGGTTCAAGTCCCGCCTTCGGCACAAGAATTTGAGCGGAGGACTGGACCGTGTCAGAGCAACCGGAGATCGTGTGCATCTGCGGTTCGATGCGGTTCGCAGATGACCTGCGTAGGGCCCACCGGGACCTGACCGTCTCGGGACTGATCGCCCTCATGCCCGCCGAGATAGACGGGGATGGGGCCTGACCCCGGTTCTTGGACACGCAGAATCCAGCACCTGGTGCTGGGGAAGCGAGATGATTCGAGAATCATGGCCAGGAAGAACTACTCCGAGGAGTTCCGTCGTCAGGCAGTCGACTTGTACGAGTCCACCCCGGGCGCCACGGTCCGCGGCATCGCCGAGGATCTCGGCATCGTGCGGGGCACGCTGCGGCACTGGCTCGAGGTCTACGGGGCCGGGAAGAAGACCGCTGCTGACGGGACGTTGACCTCCAGCCCGCTGCAGTCCAAGCCGTCGAAGAGTTCCTCGACGCCGGCTGATGAGACGTCGGAGCAGAAGATCGCCCGGCTCGAGGCTCGGGTCGACGAGCTCGAGGTCGAGACGACGAAGCTGACCACCGAGCGGGAGATTCTTCAGCGGGCGGCCAAGTATTTCGCCGGGGAGACGCGCTGGTGAGTCGCTTCCAGTTCGTCGCTGACAACTCCGCCACCTTCGCCGATCGCGGCGGGGTGAAGCGACTGTGCGAGCTCGTCGAGGTCGAGCGCTCGTCCTACTACGCCTGGCTCAAGGCTGCCCCGACACGCGAGGGGCGTGCCCGGGCTGATGCCGAGCTCGCGGAGCGGATCAGGGCCGTCCATGCCGAGGACAACACTTGCGGTGCGCCGCGGATCACCGCCGAACTCAACGACAACGCGCCTGCCGGTGCACGGGTGAATCACAAGCGCGTGGCCAGGGTGATGCGGCTGGAGGGCATCCGCGGCTATGTGAAGAAGCGTCGCGTGCGGACCACGATCCCCGAACCCTCGGGGCAGAAGTACCCAGACCTGCTGAACCGGGACTTCACCGCTCCTGCGCCGAACCGACGCTACGTCGGGGACATCACCTACCTGCCGTTGGCCGACGGGACGAACCTGTACCTAGCGACCGTGATCGACTGCTACAGCCGTCGGCTGGCCGGGTGGGCGATCGCCGACCACATGCGCACCGAGCTGGTCGAGGACGCTCTCAACGCCGCTGCCGCGACCCGCGGCAGCCTCAAGGGCGCGATCTTCCACAGCGACCACGGGTCGGTCTACTGCTCGAAGGCCTACGCCAAGCTCTGCAAGAAGCTCGGCATCGCCCAATCCATGGGAGCCGTCGGGTCGTCGGCCGACAACGCGCTCGCCGAGTCGTTCAACGCCACGATGAAGCGCGAGGTCCTCCAAGACGCCGCCTGCTGGAGTGACGACCTGACCTGCCGCCGGCAGGTCTTCAGGTGGCTCGTCCGCTACAACACCCGCCGCCGTCACACTTGGTGCGGCTACCTGTCCCCGTCCACCTACGAGGCCCGCCGGGCCGCTACGCTGCCGACCGCCGCGTAATCACACCCTGTGTCCAAGAACCGGGGGTAGGGCCCGAGGTCACGAGCGACCAGAAGGCCATGCTGGATGCACTCCACCTGCGGAAGATCGACCTTGCCGACAGGGTGCTCGTGGTCAACCCGGGCGGGTACATCGGTGAGTCCACTCGTTCAGAGATTGCCTACGCTCACGCCACCGACACGCCTGTCTCGTTCACCGACCCCCTCTGAATGGTCAGGTCCTTGCGTGGGCACGCTCCCAGATCGGCCCTCGGCCGCGCTTGAGGCAGGACGCGGGTCCGGGCAGGTTTCGAGGCTCGGCCGCGGGCGCCTCCTCAGGGAGCGAGCTGCTCGCGCAGCAGCGGGACCATGGCACGGAAGGCGCGGCCGCGGTGGCTGATCGCGTTCTTTTCCACGTCGGTGTACTGCGCCAGGGTGCGGGTGTCTCCGTCGGGGACGAAGATCGGGTCGTAACCAAACCCGTTGTCCCCCACCGGCTCCCGCACGACGACGCCGGGGACCTCCCCTTCGCTCGTCACGGTGGTGCCGCCGGGGATCGCGAGGACCGCCGCGCAACGGAAGGCCGCCCGACGGTGCTCGTCGGGCACGTCCGCGAGCTGGTCGAGCAGGAGCTGCAGATTGCGACGGTCCTTGTCGGCCCGCGACATGTCCGCACCCTCGTGCAGACCCGACCACCGCGCGGAGAAGATGCCGGGACTGCCACCGAGAACCTCGACGGCCAGGCCGGAGTCGTCCGCGAGCGCGGGCAACGAGGTGCGCATCGCGACGTGCTCGGCCTTGAGCCGCGCGTTGCCGGCGAAGGTCACTGAAGTCTCGGGGATCTCGCCGACCTCGGGGAAGGCGGCCATCGAGACGATCTCGACGCCCAACTCGGCCTCTCCGAGGATCTGCTGCAGCTCGTGGACCTTGTGCTCGTTGTGCGTCGCGAGGACGACCCGCTGGGTCACAGGACGCGCTCCCGCGGGGTCTCCGCGAGGGCTGCCTGCTGCGTCTCGGTCAGCGCCGCGCAGCCGGTGGTGGCCAGGTCGAGGAGGTCACCGAGCAGCGCGCGGTCGAAGGGAGCGCCCTCCGCCGTGCCCTGCACCTCGATGAACTCGCCCGTGCCGGTCATGACGACGTTCATGTCCGTCTCGGCCGTGGAGTCCTCGGGGTAGTCGAGGTCGCAGACTGCGCGGCCGTCGACGACGCCGACCGAGACCGCGGCGAGCGACCCGGTGATCGGCTTGGCCCCGGCAGCGATGAGGCCGCGGGCCCGGGCGTCCTCGACGGCGTCGACGAGCGCGACGTAGGCGCCGGTGATCGCGGCGGTGCGGGTGCCGCCGTCGGCCTGCAGGACGTCGCAGTCGAGGACGATCGTGTTTTCCCCCAGGGCCTTGGTGTCGATGACCGCGCGCAGGCTGCGGCCGATGAGCCGTGAGATCTCGTGGGTGCGACCGCCGACCTTGCCCTTGCGCGAGTCGCGCCCGCTGCGGGTGTTGGTCGAGCGCGGCAGCATCTCGTACTCGGCGGCGACCCAGCCGGTGCCCTGCCCCTTGAGCCAGCGCGGGACCCCCGCCTCGAAGCTCGCGGCGACGAGCACCCGTGTGCGGCCGAACTCGACGAGCACCGAGCCCTCGGCGTGGTCGAGCCAGTTGCGGGTGATGCGCACCTCGCGCAGCTGCTCGGGGGTGCGTCCGTCGTGCCGGGGGGTGGTGTCAGTCATGCGCTCAGGCTAACGATCCGCGACGGCCGTAGGCTCACCGCCGTGGAGAAGCACAGCGACATCACCCTGCCCGGTGGCGCGACGACGACCCTGCACGCCGCCGGGACCGACGCCACGTCGGCCCCCTTCGTCCTCGTCATGCCGGCCATGGGGGTGCCGGCGGGCTACTACGGCCCCTTCGTCGACGAGCTCGCGCAGCACGGCGTGGCCGCTGGCGTCGCCGACTACACGGGTCAGTCCGATTCCCGGCCGCACGTCGGCCGCGGACGCGACCTCGGCTACACCGACCTCGCCGACGGCTGGCTGCCGGCGGTCGTCGACGCGGTCCGCGAACACCACGAAGGCCCGGTCGTCGCGCTCGGGCACTCCCTCGGCGGCCACCTCCTCGCCGCCCACCTCGCCGGCCCGACGCCCGCGGTCGACGCCGCCGTGCTCATCGGGTCGGGGACGCCGCACTGGCGCGCGCAGCAAGGGCTCAAGACCCTCGCGCAGACGCAGTTCATCGGGCTGGTCTCGCGGCTGTGCGGGTACTGGCCCGGAGCCCGCCTCGGCTTCGGGGGAACGCAGGCGGTGACGCTCATGCGCGAGTGGGCGGCCTTTTCGCGCACCGGGCGCCTCGCTCCCGGCGGCCGCGACATCGCGCCGGGGCTGGCCGAGCGGAGCCTGCCGCTGCTCGTCGTCGACCTCGACAACGACACCCTCGCTCCCCCGGCCGCCGTGGACGAGCTCGTCGGACTCTTCGCGGGTGCCGACGTCGAGCGCTTCACCTTCACCAAGTCGGCGGGCGACCCGGGCAAGGCGGTCGACCACTACAGCTTCGCCCGCTCCCCCGAGATCATCGGCGAGCGGATCGCCGCCTGGGTCACCGGACGGGTCGGCGAGCGCGCCCGACCTTAGGCAGATGCGGTCCGGCGGGTGAGGTCCTGGGTGATCGTCTGCGCCTCAGGCCCCACCTCGACCCGCGTGGGCACGCCGAGGACGAGCGGCAGCTGCGGCTGCTGGTGCCCCACGTCGGCGTCGAGCACGACCGGCACGTCGAGGTCACCGAGGGCGTCACGCACCGCCTCGTGCTGCGTCAGCGTCGGTGCATCAGGTGCGGAGGTGCGCCCGACCACGACGCCGGCGCACCGGTCGAACCACCCTGCCAGCCGCAGCCCGTGCAGGCAGCGGGCGATCTCGAAGGCATCGCCCTCCGCGGCCTCGAGCAGGACCACGGGCGGCTGCTCCTGCACCTGCGCCCACGACCACACATCGCCGAAGGGAGTCCCCGCCAGCGGCGAGAGCACCTCGATGCACCCACCGACGAGCGGCCCGGTGAAGCTCGCGGACTCCCCCTCGAGCAGAGACCATCTGGTGGGCTCGATGAGGGTCATCTCGTCGACTCCCGGGTCGCCCTCGTAGTCGTCCCAGCCCGCGGCGCGGTGGTGGGTGGCGGCGGTCTGGGTGAGCTCACCGCCCTCGGACATGGCCACGTCGAGCCAGTGCCGCTGACCGGGAGCGGGCGCGTAGGGCGTGTCCATGAGGTTGCTGCCGTGCAGGGTCGCCCACCCGGCCCGCAGGGTGAGCGGCAGCATCGTCGTCGTCGTGTCGGAGAAGCCGACGTACCAGGTCGGGTCGCACTGCGCGAGCAGGTCGAGGTCGAGCAGCGGCAGCACGTCGATGCCCGTCTCGCCGCCCCACGGCGGGATCACGGCGTGCACGTCGGGGTCGACGAGCAGGGCCATGAGCTCGTCGGCGCGGGCCTCGCGCGAGGCACTCACGTGGGTGGGCGCGACGTCCCGCAGGCAGACCCCCTCGACGACCTCGAAGCCGCGTCGCCGCAGCCCGGCGATCGCCAGGTCGAGGCGGGGTTGGAGGGTCGGCGGGACCCCGGAGCTCGGTGCAGTGACCGCGATCGTGTCACCGGGGCGAAGGGGGGCGGGCAGGCGCGCGTCCATGGCCCCAGTCCACCAGTCGCGGCCCATCACGTCGAGCGGGTTAGATTGCGGCACATGACGCGACGAGCCATCTGCTTCGATCTCGACGGCACGCTCGTCGACTCCCTGCCGGACATCATCGGGAGCATCGCGGCCGCGATGGTCGAGCACGGGCTGCCCGACCCGGGCGACGCGCCCGTCCGCGCGCTCGTCGGCCTCCCCCTCCAGGACATGTTCACCGCCCTCGCCCCCGAGGGGGACGTCGCCGCCCTCGCGGCGTCGTACCGCCGGATCTACCCGGCCCGATTCACCCAGCGGTCCACTCCCTTCGTCGACACCGTCGAGGTGCTCGAGGCCCTCCGGGCCAAGGGTTATCTGCTCGCGGTGACGACGACCAAGCGCAGCGAGATGGCGCGCGACCTCGTCGCCGCGCTCGGGCTCGCCGACCACCTCGACCACGTGCAGGGCACCGACGGCTTCCCCGCCAAGCCGGCACCGGACGTCATCGAGCGAGCGCTGGCGGCACTCGACGCCGAGGGCACGTGGATGGTCGGCGACACGACCCACGACGTCCACGCGGGTGCGGCCGCCGGTCTTCAGACCTATGCCGTGTGCCGTCCCGAGGCCACCCACGACCGCGCCATGCTCGCCTCCGCGCACCCCGACCGGCTCGAGGAGTCGCTGCTGCCGCTGCTCGAGCTCGTCTGACCCGGGAGCGTGTGCACAACAGGTCGTCCGCGTGCACGAAAAGGCCAACGAACGCCGCGAGATGCGTCAGGACGACCTGTTGTGCACGCTCAGACGTCGTAGGTCGCGTCCGGGCGGGCCAGCTCGACCTCGCCCGGCCACACGGCGGCGGCCTCGGCGCGGCAGACCTCGGGGTCGTTCCACGCCGGGATGTGGGTGAGCATCAGGCGCCCCACTCCCCCGGCGGCGACGGCGGCCTCGGCCGCGCGACGCCCGGTGAGGTGGATGCCGCGGGCCTCGTCTCGCCCCTCGACGAAGGCGGAGTCGACGAGCACGAGGTCGGCGTCGGCGAAGAGCGGGGTCAGCGCGTCGCAGGCATCGGTGTCGCCGCTGTAGGCGAGCACCCGACCGTCGGCCTCGACGCGGAACCCGTAGGCCTCGACCGGGTGGTTGACGAGGAAGGGCCGGACCACGAAGGGCCCGATGTGCGTCGGCACGCTCGTGGAGAGTCGGCGGAAGTCGAGGACCCCGGTCATGCCGGCCTCGTCGATGCCCTCGTAGGCCGCGGCGAGGCGCTCGGCCGCGCCTGCGGGACCGTAGACCGGCAGGCGCTCGGTGAGCGCACCCTCGGGCCGGTAGGTGCGGGTGACGTACATGCCGGTGAGGTCGATGCAGTGGTCGGGGTGCAGGTGGCTGAGCACGACGGCGTCGAGGTCGGCGGGGTCGGCGTGCCGCTGCAGGGCGCCGAGCGCGCCGTTGCCGAGGTCGAGCACGATGCGCCAGGTGCGCCCCTCGTGCTCGGCCGTCACGAGATAGCAGGAAGCCGGCGACTCGGGGCCCGCGAAGGACCCGGAGCACCCGACGACGGTGAGCCTCACGACTCTTCCCCCATGTTGCCGAAGACGTCCGCCACCTCGGGGCCGAGGAAGCGGCGGGCCAGCGACCGGAAGCGATCCGGGTCTCCCGTGGTGGTGAAGCCGTGCCCCGGAGCCGGCAGCGACTCGGGACGCAGCAGGTCGTGGTCCGCAAGGACACGGTAGACGTCCTTGGCGGTTTCCTCGGCCGATGAGACGAGGGTGACACCCTCGCCCATGACGTAGGACAAGGCACCGGTGAGCAGCGGGTAGTGCGTGCAGCCGAGGACGAGCGTGTCCACCTCCGCCTCACGAAGGGGGGCGAGGTAGCCGCGTGCCACCTCCAGCACTTCCGGCCCGGACGTCGTCCCGGCCTCCACGAGCTCGACGAAGCGCGGGCAGGGCTGGGAGACGACCTGTGCGGTCGGCGCGGCGGCGAATGCGTCGAGGTAGGCGCGGGAGCGGTGCGTGCCCTCGGTCGAGATGACCCCGATGCGGTGGTTGCGGGTCGCGAGCGCCGCGCGGCGCACCGCCGGTCGGATCACCTCGATGACCGGCACGTCGTACCGCTCGCGGGCGTCGTGCAGGACGGCGGCGCTGGCGGTGTTGCACGCGATGACGAGGACCTTGACGCCGTGCTCGACGAGCCGGTCGAGGCACTCGAGCGCGTACTCACGGGTCTGCGCGATCGGCCTGGGGCCATAGGGCGCTCGCGCCGTGTCACCGAGGTAGGCGACCGACTCGTGCGGCAGCTGGTCGATGACGGCGCGCGCGACCGTCAGCCCGCCGAAGCCGGAGTCGAAGATGCCGATGGGCTGGGCGGCCGTGGCCGGCCCGCTCACTCCTCGTCCTCGCCGGTGAGCGCGCGGGTCAGCGACTCCTGCAGCCACGTGAGGAAGTCGTAGACGCCGAGGGCGAAGACCGCCGGGTCGTCGGCGTCGAGCGTCTCGATGAGCTCCTCGAGCCGGGTCGCGTCCTCGTCGGTGCGCAGCCCGAGCCGCTCGCCCATGACTAGGCGCACGTCGGTGAGGGCGACGAGCACCTGCGGCGCCTGCGCGCGGGTGACGACCCACCGGTCCTCGTCGACCGACTCGAGGGTGCGCACCGTGGTCGCGAGGCCGTCGTGCTTGCGCTGGCGCAGCCCCTGCTCGGTGAAGCGACGGAACTCCGCGGCCTCCTGCTCGTCCTCCCGGTTGCCCGTGGGGAAGAGCCGGTCGAGCGCCGGGTCGCGGTCGTGGTCGAGACCGAAGGCCCGGTCGGGGACCCCGACGCCCGCAGCACCCTGCTCGGTGTCCGTGGCGAGGTCACCCAGCCCCGCGACGATCGCCTCGAAGGGGTCGGCGTGCTCCCCCTTCGTCACGGAGGCGGGGGCGACGAGGTCCATGACCTGCAGGCACAGCCCTGCGACGACCGCCCGCTCGTTGTCGTCCATGAGCGCGACGAGGTCGTCCCCGTCCGCGGCAAAGGCGTGGGCCATCAGGTGTCCTTCTGGAAGGTCGCCCACAGGCCGTAGCCCTGCAGCGCCTCCGTATCGGCTTCCATCTGCTCCTTGGGGCCGTGCGCGACGACGGCGCGGCCCTTGAGGTGCACGTCCATCATGAGCTTCTCGGCCTGCTGCTTCGGATAGCCGAAGTGCGTCTGGAAGACCCAGGTCACGTAAGACATGAGGTTGACGGGGTCGTTCCACACCAGCGTGATCCACGGGGTGTCGACGGCCTCGACGACGTCGGGCTCGGACGTCTGCTGCTCGGCTGGGGCGATGGACACGCCCTCCAGCCTAGAGTGGCCGGCGTGACGATCCGACCCAGCACCGCCCTGCTCACCGATCACTACGAGCTGACGATGCTCCAGGCCGCCCTGCGCAGCGGCGCGGCGTCGCGTCGCTGCGTCTTCGAGACCTTCGCGCGGCGGCTGCCGAGCGGGCGCCGCTACGGGGTCCTCGCCGGCACCGGTCGGGTGCTCGACGCCATCGAGGACTTCCGCTTCGGCCCCGAGGAGCTGCGCGACCTGCGCGAGCGTCGGGTCGTCGACGAGGACACCCTCGGGTTCCTCGCCGACTACCGCTTCGACGGCGACATCTGGGGCTATGCCGAGGGCGAGACCTACTTCCCCTACTCCCCCGTGCTCGTCGTCGAGTCCGACTTCGCCCACGGTGTGATCCTCGAGACGGTGATCCTGTCGATCCTCAACCACGACTCCGCCGTGGCCTCGGCCGCGTCGCGGATGACCGGTGCCGCCGGGTCGCGGCCGGTCATCGAGATGGGCAGCCGCCGCACGCACGACGAGGCGGCGGTCGCGGCGGCGCGGGCGGCCTACATCGCCGGATTTTCCTCCACCTCCAACCTCGAGGCGGGCCGGCGGCACGGCGTGCCGACGGGTGGCACCGCGGCGCACGCCTTCACCCTGCTGCACGAGAGCGAGCGCGAGGCCTTCGAGGCACAGGTGGCGTCGCTGGGCGTCGGCACCACCCTGCTCGTGGACACCTACGACGTGACCGAAGGGGTGAACACCGCCATCGAGGTCGCTGGCACCTCGCTCGGTGGCGTGCGTCTCGACTCGGGTGACCTCGTGGTCCAGGCGAGCGAGGTCCGAGAGCAGCTCGACGCGCTGGGCGCGACCGAGACCAAGATCGTCGTCACCTCCGACCTCGACGAGTACGCCATCGCGGCCCTCGCGGCCGCCCCCGTCGACACCTATGGCGTCGGCACCCGGGTGGTCACCGGGTCGGGCCACCCGACCGCGTCGATGGTCTACAAGCTCGTCGCCCGCGAGGACGACGAAGGGCGGATGATCGGCGTCGCCAAGAAGAGCAAGGACAAGCAGTCGGTCGGCGGGCGCAAGTACGCGCTGCGTCGACGCAACCCATGGGGTGTCGTCGAGGCCGAGGTGCTCGGCATCGGCGAGCAGCCCGTCGGTGACGCCGACGACCGCGACCTGCTCGTGCAGCTCGTCGAGGGCGGCGAGGTCGTCGGGCGCGAGCACGCGAACCTCGAGGGCGCGCGTGCCCGGCACGAGGCCTCGGTCGCCGAGCTGCCCCGCTCGGCCCACCAGCTGAGCCAGGGTCAGCCCGCGGTCGAGACGGTCTTCCTCACCGACACCCCCTAGGACGTCCCTCACAGCGCCCCGCTCCCGGATGTGCGGGCAGAGTAACGCGGCCTTTACGTACTCAGACCGGGCGCGAAACACGGTCTTGCAAGCCTCCCGGCATGACCACGACGCTGCCCACGAGCACCGCTGCCGCAACACCCACCGCTGGTCCCGTCCGCCGAGCCGGGCGCTGGATCGACCACTGGGACCCGGAGGACGCGGGCTTCTGGGCCGCCGGGGGTCAGGCCGTCGCCCGCCGCAACCTCGGGTGGTCGGTGCTCGCCGAGTTCCTCGGCTTCTGCGTGTGGGCGCTGTGGAGCGTCGTCGTCCCGCAGCTGAACGGCGTCGGCTTCGCCCTCACCCTCGACCAGCAGTTCTGGCTCATCGCGGTGCCGAGCCTCGTCGGCGCCTTCCTGCGGGTCCCCTACACCTTCATGGTCCCGCTGGTCGGCGGGCGCAACTGGACGATCATCTCGGCGCTGCTGCTCCTGCTGCCCACTCTCTCCCTGGCCTGGGTCGTGGGCCGGCCGGAGACCCCCTTCGCGCTGCTCCTCGGCATCGCCGCACTCGCCGGCTTCGGCGGGGGCAACTTCGCCTCGTCGATGACCAACATCTCCTTCTTCTTCCCCGAGGCGGAGAAGGGGAAGGCCCTGGGGCTCAACGCCGCTGGCGGCAACCTCGGCACCGGCATCGTGCAACTCGTCGTCCCCGCCGTGATCGCGATCGGCGCCGGGATCCACCTCGAGCGGGCCGGCCTGCTCTTCGTGCCGCTCGTGCTGCTCGCCGCGCTCGGCGCCTGGCGCGGCATGGACAACCTCAGCACCGCGCGGTCCGACCACCGCAGCTGGGCGAAGGCCGCGACCCACCCCCACACCTGGATCATCTCCTTCCTCTACATCGGCACCTTCGGCTCCTTCATCGGCTACTCGGCGGCCTTCCCGACGCTGCTCAGGAGCCAGTTCCCCGAGGTGACGACGTCGATCGCCTTCGTCGGCGCGGTCCTCGGCGCCGCGAGCCGACCGCTCGGCGGGATCATCGCCGACCGGCTCGGCGGCGCGCGGGTGACCATCGCGGCCTTCGTCGTCATGGGGCTCGCCGCGGGGCTGGCGATCCTCGCCCTCTCCGCGCACTCCTTCGTCCTCTTCCTGCTCGCCTTCCTCGTGCTCTTCACCGGGGCCGGCATCGGCAACGGCGCGACCTATCGGATGATCCCGGCCGTCTTCCGGGCCGGGGTCCGCGACGGTGAGGAGCTCGCGATCGCCCGGCGCAGTGCCGCCGGCTGCATCGGGATCGCCGGCGCGGTCGGCGCCGTCGGCGGCTTCCTCGTGCCGCGCGGCTTCGCGATGTCGACGACGAGCTTCGGCTCCCTCGTTCCCGCGATCGGGGTCTTCATCGCGGCCTACGTCCTCATGGCGGCGCTCACCTGGGCGGTCTACGTCCGCCGCGGCTCGCGCCTGGCCGACGAGGGCATCTGATGGTCGACAGCCACTGCCCGTACTGCGCGCTGCAGTGCGCGATGTCGTTGGAGCGGGTGGGTCTCGGGACTGCAGGTCTCGAGGGTCGGCCGCGGACGGCCTCCCACCAGCGAATTGAGGTGGAGGGCCGCGACTTCCCGACCAACCGGGGCGGCATGTGCCGCAAGGGGTGGACGTCGGCCGAGGTGCTCCGCGCCCCCGACCGGCTCACCACTCCCCTGGTGCGCGGCTCCGACGGCGAGCTGCACCCGATGGGCTGGGACGAGGTGCTCGACCTCCTCGCCGACCGGCTCCGGGCGATCGCGGACGAGCACGGGCCCGACGCGGTGGCCGTCTTCGGCGGTGGTGGGCTGACGAACGAGAAGGCCTACCAGCTCGGCAAGTTCGCCCGGATCGCCCTGCGCACCAAGCACATCGACTACAACGGCCGCTTCTGCATGGCCTCCGCCGCGGCCGCCGCCAACCGGTCGCTCGGGATGGACCGGGGCCTGCCCTTCCCCGTCACCGACCTCGACACCTCCGGCGCGATCCTGCTGCTCGGCAGCAATGTCGCCGAGACGATGCCTCCCTTCGTCGGGCACCTCGCGGGAGCTCGCGCGGCCGGTGGGCTCGTCGTCGTCGACCCGCGCCGCTCGGCCACGGCCGACCTCACCGACGACGGGCAGGGCGTCCACCTGCAGCCCGTCCCCGGGACCGACCTCGTCGTGCTCCAGGCGCTGCTGCACGTCGTCCTGGCCGAGTCGCTCGCCGACGAGGCCTACCTCGCCGAGCGGACGAGCGGGCTCGACGACGTCGCCCGCTCCGTCGCCGCGTGGTGGCCCGAGCGGGCCGAGCAGGTCTGCGGGGTGCCCGCTGACGACCTGCGGGCGACCGCTCGGCTGCTCGCGGCGGCCAGCCCCGCACGGGGAGGCGCGGGCGTCCACGTCCTCACCGGGCGCGGCGTCGAGCAGTCCAGCCAGGGCACCGCGACGGTCACCGCCGCGATCAACCTCGCCCTCGCGCTCGGCCTCGTCGGGCGCCCAGGGAGCGGCTACGGCGCCCTCACGGGTCAGGGCAACGGCCAGGGTGGGCGCGAGCACGGGCAGAAGGCGGACCAGCTGCCCGGCTACCGGATGATCGCCGACCCGGCCGCCCGCGAGCACGTCGCCGCGGTCTGGGGCGTCGACGCCGACGACCTGCCCGGCCCGGGCCTGCCGGCCGTCGAGCTGCTGCGCTCCCTCGGCACCCCCCGCGGACCCCGGGCACTTCTCGTCCACGGGGCCAACCCCGTCGTGAGCGCACCCCGCGCCGATGCCGTCGCCGATCGACTGCGCGCACTCGACCTGCTCGTCGTCTGCGACGTCGTCCCCTCCGAGACCGTCGCCCTCGCCGACGTCGTCCTGCCCGTCACGCAGTGGGCCGAGGAGGAAGGCACGATGACCAACCTCGAGGGCCGGATCATCCGTCGCCGCAAGGCGATCGATCCGCCCGAGGGAGTCGTCTCGGAGCTGTGGGTGTGGTCGCAACTCGCCGCCCGCCTCGATGCCCCGGGCACGTGGTCGACGGTCCCGTCGGAGGTCTTCGACGAGCTGGCCAGGGCGAGCGTCGGCGGCCGCGCCGACTACTCCGGGCTGAGCCACGCCCGCCTCGACCGAGAGAGCGACCTGCACTGGCCCTGCCCGGCCACCGGCGAAGGGGAGGCCCTGCACCCGGGCACCCCGCGCGCCTTCCTCGACGACTTCCCCACGCCCGACGGCCGTGCCCGGCTCGTGCCCGTCGACCACGTCGGCCCGGCCGAGGACCTGCGGCGCGATGCCCCGCTCTTCCTCATCACCGGGCGCGTCCTCGAGCACTACCAGTCGGGGGCACAGACCCGCCGGGTGGCAGCGCTCCTCGCGGCGCAACCGACCCCCTTCGTCGAGGTGCACCCACTCCTCGCCCACCGCCTGGGCATCGAGGAGGGCGACCAGCTCGACCTGCGCACCGCGCGGGCCACGGTCAGCGCGCCCGCGCGGATCACCGACCGGGTCCGGCCGGACACGGTCTTCATGCCCTTCCACTTCGCCGGTGCCGGGAGCGTCAACCGGGCGACCAACGACGCGGTCGACCCGATCTCGTCGATGCCGGAGTTCAAGGTGTGCGCCGTCGACGTCGCCGCCAGCACCACCGATCTCGTCCCCGAGCCGCTGGAGGTCAGCGCATGAGCCACGTCGTCGTCATCGGGTACGGGATGGTCGGGTCCCGATTCGTCGAGGACCTCACGGCTGCCGACCACGCCGGTGAGCACCTCGTGACGGTCCTCGGCGACGAGGCCTGCGAGCCCTACAACCGGGTCCTGCTGAGCGACGTCGTCGCGGGCACGCGCGGGCTCTCGTCGATCACCCTGCCGGCCGCCGACCACCCGCGCGTCACGGTGCAGCGCGGCGTCGCGGTGCGGGCGATCGACCGCGAGCGCCGCGACGTCGTGCTCGCCGACGACACGCGGGTCCCCTACGACGAGCTCGTCATCGCCACCGGGGCGGCCGCCCGGGTCCCGACGGTCCCGGGTCTCGGTAACGGTCCCGGTCGGGGTGACCTGCCGACCGGGGTGCACGTGCTGCGCTCCATCGACGACGCCCGCGAGATCATCGCGGCGACCCTCAACGCCCGCCGCGCCATCGTCCTCGGCGGCGGCGTGCTCGGCCTCGAGGCCGCGAGCGGGCTCGCCCGACGCGACCTCGCCGTCACCGTCGTCCACCCCTCCCCTGCCCTCATGGAGCGCCAGCTCGACGAGGCCGCCAGCCGGGTCGTCGAGTCGACCCTGCGCCGGAACGGTGTCGACCAGCGGGTCGGAGTCGGGGCGCAGGAGATCGTCGTCGAGGAGGGCCGGCTGCGACGGGTGCACCTGACGAACGGCGAAGTGCTCGCCGCCGACCTGCTCGTGCTGTCGACCGGCACCGTACCCAGCACCCAGCTGGCCGAGGCGGCCGGGATCGACGTCGACCGCGGCGTCCTCGTCGACGCCGACCTGACGACGAGCGACCCGCACGTGCACGCCATCGGTGATTGCGCCCAACCTCCCGGCGGCGCCAGCGGCCTCGTCGCCCAGGGGTGGGAGCAGGCCCGCCGTCTCGCCGACCTGCTCACCGGCCGCGACCCCGAGACCGTGACCACCGGCGTCGGCGACGTCGTCAAGCCCAAGACCCACGGCGTCGACATCGTGACGATGGGCGTGTGCGGCAGCGGCCGGGCCGACGAGCCCGGCCTGCGCGTCGTGCAGCTCAGCGACCCCTCCGCCGGCCGGCACCTCGAGATCGTCGTGCGCGACGGCCTGCTCCTGGGCGCCACGACCGTCGGCGCGGGTCGTGTCGGCACCGACCTGATCACCACCTACACCCGCCGCACGCCCCTGCCGGCCGACCCGGCGCACCTGCTGCTGCCGGCGGTCGCGCCTGCGGCCACGACGACGCGACGGGACTCCCCTTCGCTCATCCCGGACCGGGCGACGATCTGCCGGTGCAACGGCGTGACGAAGGGGGACATCCGCACCGAGTTCGCCTCCGGCGCAACGACGCTGGAGCAGGTGGCCGCGAGCACGCGGGCGACGACCGGCTGCGGCGGCTGCACCGACGCCGTGTGCGGGATCCTCGACTGGCTCGGCGCCGACGCAGGCCCCTCACAGCCCGCGACCGCGCCTGGTGAGGACGGGTTCACACCGGGGAAACACGACCAAGACCGAGCCGAAACGAGGGCTTCCTAAGTTGAGCGCCATGCCAGAGACCACCACCCCCACCACCGGGCCGCAGCAGCTCGTGATCGTCGGCGGCGGCATGGTCGCCCGCCGGCTCGTCGACGCACTGCGTGCCCGCGACGACGCCGGCCGGTGGGCCGTCACACTGCTGTGCGAGGAGCCGCGCGCGCCGTACGACCGCGTCGCGCTCACCTCCTACTTCACCGGGCGCCACCCCGAGGACCTCGCCCTCGGCGGGCAGGAGCTGTGGGACGACCCGCTCGTCACGCTGCGCCGCGGTGTCCGGGCCGAGAGCATCGACCGCGACGCGCGGACGGTGACGACGAGCACCGGCCAGGTCCTGCCCTACGACTCGCTCGTCCTCGCGACCGGCTCCTACGCCGCCGTCCCGCCCGTGCCGGGCAAGGACCTGCGCGGGGCCTTCGTCTACCGCACGATCGACGACGTCGCCGACCTGCGCGAGTTCGTCGAGACCCGCCGCGAGGAACTCGACCGGCCGGTGCGCGGCGCGGTCGTCGGCGGCGGCCTGCTCGGCCTCGAGGCGGCCGGTGCCCTGCGGGCGCTCGAGGTCGAGACGACGGTCGTGGAGTTCGCGCCGCGCCTCATGCCGCTGCAGGTCGACGAGGGAGGCGGCGAAGGCCTCAAGCGGCTCATCGAGGGTCTCGGCGTCTCGGTGCGCACCTCGACCGCGACGTCGAAGATCGTCGGCGAGCGCGGAGCCGTCTCCCGGATGAGGTTCAGCGAGGGTCCCTCGCTCGACGTCGACGTCGTCGTCTTCGCCGTGGGTGTCCGTCCGCGCGACGAACTGGCCCGCGAGGCCGGTCTCGAGATCGGCGAGCGCGGCGGAGTCGTCGTCGACGACGCCTGTGCCACAGCCGATCCCGCGATCCACGCGATCGGTGAGGTCGCCTGCATCGGCGGTCGTTGCCTCGGTCTGGTCGCCCCCGGCTACACGATGGCCGAGATCGTCGCCGACCGGCTGCTCGGCGGCGCCGGGACCTTCCCCGGGGCCGACCTGTCGACCAAGCTCAAGCTCCTCGGTGTCGACGTCGCGAGTTTCGGCGATGCCTTCGCCCAGGAGCCCGGCTCGCTCGAGGTCGTCATCTCCGACCCGGTCGCGGGGGTCTACAAGAAGCTCGTCATGAGCGACGACGCCCGCACCCTGCGCGGCGGCATCCTCGTCGGCGACGCCAGCGCCTACTCCTCCCTTCGCCCGATGGTCGGTCGTGAGCTCGGCGGCGACCCCGCGGCCTACCTCCTGCCCGAGGGTGCGGCACCGGCGCCCGCCGGGGACCTGCCGGACGAGGCCGCCGTCTGCTCCTGCAACAACGTCACCGCCGGCGAGATCCGCTGTGCCGTGGGCGAAGGGGGCTGCACCGACCTCGCCGGGGTCAAGGCGTGCACCAAGGCCGGCACGAGCTGCGGCTCCTGCCTGCCGCTGGTCAAGAAGCTCGTGACGAGCGAGCTCGCCGCCGCCGGCGTCGAGGTGAGCAGTGCGCTGTGCGAGCACTTCGAGCAGTCGCGGGCGCAGCTCTTCGACATCGTGCAGGTCCAGGGCCTGCGGACCTTCAGCGAGATCATCGAGCGCCACGGGACCGGCCGCGGGTGCGACATCTGCAAGCCGGTCATCGGCTCGATCCTCGCCTCGCTCGGCACCGGGCACATCCTCGACGGCGAGCAGGCGACGCTGCAGGACACCAACGACCACGTCATGGCCAACCTGCAGAAGGACGGCTCCTACTCGGTCGTCCCGCGCATCCCGGGCGGCGAGGTGACGCCCGAGGGACTCATCGCCATCGGCGAGGTGGCCCGGGAGTTCGGCCTCTACACGAAGATCACCGGCGGCCAGCGGATCGACCTCTTCGGTGCCCGGATGGACCAGCTGCCCGGCATCTGGCGGCGGCTGGTCGACGCCGGCTTCGAGTCGGGTCACGCCTACGGCAAGTCGCTGCGCACGGTGAAGTCCTGCGTCGGCTCGACGTGGTGCCGCTTCGGCGTGCAGGACTCCGTCGGCCTCGCGATCGACCTCGAGCTGCGCTACCGGGGCCTCCGCTCACCGCACAAGATCAAGCTCGGCGTCTCCGGGTGCGCCCGTGAGTGCGCCGAGGCCCGCGGCAAGGACGTCGGCATCATCGCCACCGACAAGGGGTGGAACCTCTACGTCGGCGGCAACGGCGGCTTCACCCCCAAGCACGCCCGCCTGCTCGCCGAGGACCTCGACACCGAGACGCTCGTGCGCACCATCGACCGCTTCCTCATGTACTACGTGCGCACCGCCGACCGCCTGCAGCGCACCGCCCCCTGGGTCGAGGAGCACGAAGGGGGTCTGGACGCGATCCGTGCCGTCGTCATGGACGACAGCCTCGGCATCGCCGACGACCTCGACGCCGCGATGGCCGCGCACGTCGGCAACTACCGCGACGAGTGGGCGGCCACGCTCGCCGACCCCGACAAGCTGGCCCGCTTCGCGTCCTTCGTCAACGCCCCGGACGCCGTCGACGACTCGCTCGCCTACGTCGGCGAGCGCGGCCAGGCCCGCCCCGCCACCCCGCAGGAACGCTCGGACGCGTCCGTCCTCATCGCCGGCACGACCCTGGAGGTCCGCTCATGACCACTGCTCCCCCGCAGACCCGGGTGCGTCTGTGCGCCCTCACCGATCTCGTCCCCGAGCGTGGCGCCGTCGCCCTCGTAGACGGACTGCAGGTCGCGCTCGTCCGCACCCACGACGACGTCGTTCACGGCATCGACAACCTCGACCCCTACAGCGGCGCCCACGTCATCGCCCGCGGGCTCGTCGGCACGCGGGGCGGGGTCCCGACGGTCATCTCGCCGATGTACAAGCAGGTGTGGGACCTGCGCACCGGCGCCTGCCTCGACGGTGCCGGCAGTGACCCGGTCGACCTGCGGACCTGGCCCGTGGCGGTCGTCGACGGCGAGGTCTGGATCGAGCCGTCCGGCAACGAGGTGACGGGCTCCCCCTTCGACCGTGGCGTCACGTGAGCCTGCCGCAGCTCCTCGCCGGGTGCGTCGTCCTCGTCACCGGGGACCGGCGTGCCGGTGACCTGCGCGCCGCCCTCGAGCGGCGCGGTGCCCGGGTCGTGCACACCCCGGCGCTGACGATCGTGCCGCACACCGCCGACGCGGAGCTCGTGGAGCGGACCCGGGCACTGCTCGCCGCACCGCCCGACGTCGTCGTCGTGACGACGGCGATCGGGTTCCGCGGGTGGGTCGAGGCGGCCGACGCCGCCGGACTCGGCGAAGAGCTGCACGACGTGCTCGACGCCACCCGGATCATCGCCCGCGGGCCCAAGGCCCGGGGTGCGATCCAGGCCGCCGGGCACGACGCCGACTGGGTCGCCGAGTCGGAGACCTCGGCCGAGATCCGCGACTTCCTCATCACCGAGGGCGTTGCCGGACAACGGATCGCGGTCCAGCACCATGGCGCCGGGTGCGAGGAGCTCGACGTCGACCTCGCCGCCGCCGGTGCCTTGGTGACTCCCCTCGTCGTCTACCGGTGGGGCCCACCACCGGACGCCGACGCGGTGACCTGCGGCGTGCAGCAGGCGGCGGTCGGCGACGTCGACGTCGTCGTCTTCACCTCGGCACCGGCCGCGGCGGCCTGGCTCGACGCGGCTCGGGACGCCGGCGTCCTGCCGTCGATCGTCGGCCGGGTCCGCACCGGCCGTCTCGTCGTCGCGGCCGTCGGGCCGGTCACCGCGCGCCCGCTGGAGCACGTCGGCATCAGCCCGCTGCTCCCGGAGCGGGCCCGGCTGGGGTCGCTCGTGCGCGCCGTGGTCGGCCACTACGAGGCGATGATGGCCACCGCCGTCGAGACCGTCGCCGGACCGCTGCAGCTGCGCAGCACCGCCGCGCTCCTCGGCGACCGGGTGCTCGCCATCTCCCCGAGCGGCCTGTCCGTGCTCCACCTGCTCATGGACGCGAAGGGGGATGTCGTCACCCGCGCCGACGTCCTCGAGGTGCTGCCCGGCGACTCCGCCAGCGGTCACGCCGTCGAGGTGGCCGTCGGCCGGCTGCGCGAGGCCATCGGTGACCGCCGCGTCGTCGAGACCGTCGTCAAGCGGGGCTACCGCCTGGCCACGGCCTGAGGCAATCCGCGTGCGGCCGCGCCGGCCGGGAGGGTGAGCGGATGACCTCCCGGATAAGGGAGCCACCCCTCCCTTCGCCCGCCCGGGCAGATCCGTGCCACGGTGGAGCAATGCGTGCACTCGAGGACCTCACCCGCACCCTCGACCGGCTGCTGGGCGCCGGCGACCTCGCGGGCTGGGCGGTCGGCGTGGCCGATCCCGACGGAGCGAGCGTGCGCGTGGGCGGGGCCCGCTCCCCCGGCGGAGCGCCGATGACGCCGGACACCCAGGTCGCCCTCAGCTCGTGCACCAAGCCGATCGGGGGCGTACTCGCGCTGCGAATGGTCGAGCTCGGAGCGCTCGCCCTGGACGAGCCGGTCGCGCCCTGGCTGCCCGAGCTCGCCGAGCCGCGCGTCCTCGTCGGTCCCGAGGCCGACCTCACCGCCACCGTCCCCGCCGAGCGACCGATCACGCTGCGCCACCTGCTGACGATGACCCCGGGCTTCGGGTGGATGATCGAACCGGGCCCGCTTGCCGACGCCCTCGCCCGTGAGCAGGTCGCCCCCGGCCCCTTCTGCCCACCCATGTCACCCGACGACTTCATGCGCCGGCTCGGCAGCCTGCCGCTGGCCGACCAGCCGGGCACGGCCTGGCGCTACCACACGAGCAGCGATGTCCTCGGGGTGCTGCTCGCCCGGGCCACGGGGACGAGCGTCCCCGAGCTGCTCACCGAGCACGTGCTGCAGCCGCTCGGGATGACCCAGACCGGCTACACCGCCACCCGCCTGGCCCCACCGCTGGCACCCGAGGAGGGAGGGCCCGGGCCCGTCGAGCTCCCGGCAGGCACCTTCGTGGCCCCACCTCCCTTCGCATCGCTCGCCACCGGGCTCGTCTCGACCCTGCCCGACCAGCTGGCCTTCCTGCGCTCGCTCGTCGGCGGGCCCGCCGTCCTCTCGCCGGCGTCCCTCGTGGCCCTGCGCACCGGCACGCTCACCGACGAGCAGCGCCGCACCGCAGCGGGGTTCATCGAGCCGGGCTGCGACTGGGGCCTCACCGTCGAGGTCCGTCCAGGCGGGCAGGTGGGCTGGGCCGGCGGCCTGGGCACCATCGGCTACGCCGACCCGGCCACTGGGCGGGCCGCCTTCCTCGCAACGGCGGTCACCGTCGACTCCCCCGCGACGATCACGGCCTTCGACAGCTTCTGGGGCCTTTTCGACTGAGCGACATGGCATCCTTCACAGGCATGGGCCGCGCACTCGTCCTCGTCGACATCCAAAACGACTTCTGCGAAGGGGGCTCCCTCGCCGTCACCGGTGGAGCCGCGGTCGCCGCACGGGCGGCTGAGCGCGTGCTCGACGACTGGCAGGGGCACGACCTCGGGCACCGCGACTACACCGCCGTCGTGGCCACCGCCGACTGGCACCACGACCCGGGCGAGCACTGGGCGGTCGACGGCGAGCCTGACTACGCGACGACCTGGCCGGTGCACTGCGCCGCCGACACCCCGGGCGCGGAGTTCCACCCCGCGCTCGAGCCGGCTCTGGCGCACCTCGACGAGGTCTTCCGCAAGGGGATGACGGACGCCGCCTACAGCGGCTTCGAGGGGGTCGCCGCCGGCGACGGGCACACCGGGCTCGCCGGCTGGTTGCGCCACCACGGCATCACCGACCTCGACGTCGCTGGCATCGCCACCGACCACTGCGTGCGCGCCACGGTCCTCGACGGGCTCCGCGAGGGCTTCGCCGTGCGCCTGCTCACCGACTCGATCGCCGGGGTCGCTCCCGCGACCACCGAGGCCGCCCTCACCGAGATGATCTCCGCCGGCGCCACGACGGACGCCTCGTGAGCGCACCCCTGCCCCCGGTCATGGCCGGGCGCACCGTCCTGATCACCGCCGACCGCCGCAGCGAGGACCTCGCCGACGCCTTCGCCCGCCGCGGCGCCGCGATCCGTCACGCGCCCGCCATGACGATCGTCCACCACAGCGACGACGAGCAGCTCGTCGACGACACCCGCGCCCTGGTCGCCGACCCGCCCGACGCGCTCGTCATCACGACGGGGGCCGGCCTGCGGGGGTGGATGGAGGCCGCCGAGGTCGCCGGTCTCGACGACGCGCTGCGCGCGGCCCTCGCCGACGCCTACATCGTCGCGCGCGGCCCCAAGGCCAAGGGAGCGCTCATCTCCCGCGGTCTGCGCGCCGACTGGGTCGCCGAGTCCGAGACCGCCGCCGAGATCATCGAGCACCTGCTCGACCGCGGTGTCGAGGGCACGACGGTCGCCGTGCAGCACCACGGCAACGGCTCCGACGGCATCGACGACGCGCTCGCGCAGGCCGGGGCGAGGGTCGCTCCCTTCGTCGTCTACCGCTGGGGTCCCGCGCCGGACCCCGCAGCAGTGACCGCATCCACCCGAGAGGCGGCTGCCGGCGAGATCGACGTCGTCGTCTTCACCTCGGCTCCTGCCGTGGCCTCGTGGTGGACCGCCGCCGAGGAGGCCGGGGTCGCCGACGCGATCGTGCGCCGCTCCCGCGACGACCTGCTCGTCGCCGCCGTCGGACCGGTCACCGCGGCACCGCTACGGGCGAAGGGGGTCGAGCCGCTCGTCCCCGAGCGCAGCCGGATGGGCGCGCTGATCCGCGCGGTCCTGCTCCACTTCGGCGACGCCGGCGACTGAGCGCGTCCGTCAGCGCGGCTGACGGCCCCGGACGACCTGGGTGCCGGCGATCTTGTCGTGCAGCGCCTGACGTCGCGGGTCCTTGGCCGGCCAGATGAGGTCGGCGAGGGTGACGAAGACGACGAGATAGCTGACCAGCGGGATGAGGGAGAAGACCCCGACCGACAGCGGCAGCAGCATCCGCATGAAGGCAGTGCCCGCGCTGATCCGCCCCGGTCGTTCGACCTTGCGGACCGAGATGCCGAGCAGCATCTTGCCCGGCGTCGCGCTGCGGGTGCTGAGGAAGCCGACGTGGTAGACGGCCTGGAGGAGCAGCGAGAGCCCCGCGGCGATGAAGAAGTACTGCCAGTCGAACATGCCGGTCAGCTCGGCGGGGGTGAGGTCGTTGACGGCGTCCTGGTTGCCGTCGAGGGCCGCGCCGTAGACGAAGTCCCAGTAGTCGGCCATCCACAGCCACCACGCCCAGCCGGTGACGAGCAGGTTGAGCACCGCGACGACGAGTCCGTCGATGAGGTAGGCACCCGCACGGGCGCCGTAGCTCGCGAGGGGTTGCCCGTCCTCGGTCGTCGGTTCGGGGGCTGCTGCGTACCCGGAGTAACCCGAGTGGCCGGGGTGGCCGGGCCCTGTCGGTTGCTGCCACTGGGGCGCGCTCGGCTGCTGGGTCTGGCGACCGAAGACGTCGGTGCCGGGAGCTGCGTGCCCGGGGACGTCACCGGCGGGCGAACCGCCCTCGACGCCGGCTGCCGGGTCGGCCGGCACCCGGGCCACCCGCGTGCTCTTGGGCTCGGTGCGCTCGCTCCAGATGATGCCGTCGAAGTACCGCAGCCGGGAGTCGTCGTCAGGATCGTCGTACCAGCCGGCGCGGTCGGGGGTGCTCATGCCCTCACGATCTCACGACGCCCGCGTCGCCTCGGACATCCCTCGCTCCGTGCCGTCGACCACCGAGGGCGCCGGGCGCCGCGCGCGCCGCCGGTGCACCACCACGATGGTGACGACCACGGCGACGATGGCCACGGCGGCGAGGGTGGCGCCGACCGGAGAGCGGGCCGCGGCCGCGAGCCACGCACGCGCGGCTGCCAGCCCGACGGTTGCGTAGATCGTGGCCCACACGATCGAGCCAAGGGTCACTGCCGGCAGGTATCTGCGGAGCGGCATCCGGGTCACCCCGGCGGTCGCGTTGACCGCGGTCTGGATGCCGACGGTGAAGAAGCACAGGACCACGGCGATCGGCCCCCACCGGTTGACGAGGTCGCGGGCACGCTGCCAGGCGGGTGAGCCCTCCCCTTCGACCTTGCGCCATCGGCGGCCCCCGGCGGCGGCCCCGCGGCCCAGCCAGTAGGTCGCATTGGCCCGGAGCATGACGATGACGAAGAGCGCCGTGAAGGCCGGGAGGAACTGGGACCAGGTCACGCAGGCCCGCCGGCGGCTGCGTGCTCGGGGGCACGCGCCGCGCCGAGGTCGGCGAAGACGCGCCGGTTGAGCTCGAAGCTGTCGACCGCCGCGTCGAGGACCCGGCGTCGCGTGGCCTCGTCGAGCACCAGCGAGTCCAGGGTGGCCCGGTAGGCGTCCTTGTAGGGCTTCGGCTTGGGGATCTCCTCGAAGTGGTAGAACCTCAGACCCGCCGGGTCGATGCCGTAGTGCCGCTGCACCATCCGCGCGATGATCTGCCCGCCGGACAGGTCGCCGAGGTAGCGCACGTAGTGGTGGGCGAGCATCGCCTCGGGTGTGTGCCGCTCGCGCAGCTGCGCCGCGTAGTCGGCCGCTGCGGGCACGATGTGGATGTCGCCGGCGTCGAGACGGCCGTCGACGTCACCGCCGCACAGATAGGCCATGTCCTGCTCGAGCGCGGCGACCCGGTCGAGGCGGTGGTCGAGCACCGGCGCGACGAAGGGGTGGTCGGCGTAGTGCCCCCACAGCACCTCCTCGAGCGCCCGGTAGATGACGAGCTGCCGTGCCACCAGGGCGACGAAGGCCGGTCGGCAGGCGAGCCCACCCATGAGCTGCTCGACGAAGGCCGAACCCTCGGCGTCGTCGTGGGCCGAGGCCGTCTCGGTGCGCAGGGCGAGCGACAACGGCTGGTTCATGGGTGCTCCAGATGAGGTGAGGGTTACCTCATCCTAACTGGCGGACGCTGCCGCACGACAGAGGCGAGAAGCGCCGTCATCCGCTCCTCGCCCCCGTCCCGACGTGGTGACGTCAGAGGTTGCCGCGCTTGTCCTGCTCGCGCTCGATCGACTCGAAGAGGGCCTTGAAGTTGCCCTTGCCGAAGCCGAGCGACCCGTGCCGCTCGATGATCTCGAAGAAGACCGTCGGCCGGTCACCCAGCGGCTTGGTGAAGATCTGCAGCAGGTAGCCGTCCTCGTCGCGGTCGACGAGGATCTTGCGCTTCTTCAGCTCCTCGATCGGCACCCGGACCCGCCCGATCCGCGCCCGCATCTCCGGGTCGTCGTAGTAGGCGTCGGGGGTGTCGAGGAACTCGACGCCCTCCTTGCGCAGCTCGTCGACGGTGCGCAGGATGTCGTTGGTCGCGAGCGCCAGGTGCTGGGCGCCGGGCCCGGTGTAGAACTCGAGGTACTCGTCGATCTGCGACTTCTTCTTCGCGATCGCCGGCTCGTTGAGCGGGAACTTCACGCGGTGGTTGCCGTTGGCGACGACCTTGGACATCAGCGCGGAGTACTCCGTCGCGATGTCGTCCCCGACGAACTCGGCCATGTTGACGAAGCCCATGACCCGGTTGTAGAAGCCGACCCACTCGTCCATCTTGCCCAGCTCGACGTTGCCGACGATGTGGTCGAGCGCCTGGAAGAGCCGCTTGGGCGCGCCCTCGCGCTTGACGAAGGCGGAGCTGCGAGCGACGTAACCCGGCAGGTAGACGCCGGTGTACACCGACCCGTCGCCTGCAACATTCACGCGCTGCACGAGCGTGTGGCGGGTCTCGCCGTAGGTCGCGATCGCGGCGATGCGCACCGAGCCGTGCTCGTCGCTCACCGTCTCGGGCTCCTGCAGCACCGTGGCGCCGGCCGCCTTGGCCTGGGCGATGCACTTGTCGACGTCGGGGACCTCGAGCGAGATGTCGACGACGCCGTCACCGTGCGCGGTGTGGTGGGCGATGAGCGGGCTGTCCGGGCTGACCGCGCCCTTGACGACGAAGCGGATCGAGCCGGACTTGAGGACGAAGGCCTTGTGGTCGCGGTTGCCGTGCTCCGGCCCCGAGTAGCCGACGAGCTCCATGCCC
Organism: Janibacter sp. FSL W8-0316; assembly: GCF_038004165.1. NCBI lineage: Bacteria > Bacillati > Actinomycetota > Actinomycetes > Micrococcales > Intrasporangiaceae > Janibacter > Janibacter sp. FSL W8-0316. Next base: position 1,209,908 of record NZ_JBBOQX010000001.1, read on the forward strand.
CAGGCGCTCTGGTAGTAGTGCGCCGTCTGGGTCGCGTTGCCGACGACGAAGACGATGGCGTCCCAGCCCGTCACCGGGAAGGGATCACGCTCCTCGTCGTAGTCGACGAGCCCGACGAGCTGCTTGAGCTGGTCGAGGTCGAGCTCGGCCTCGCGCTCCTGCCTGGTGAGTTCAACCGCGGTGTTGGACATGGCGTCAGGATGCCGCCGCGCTCCCGGCTGTGCAACGGACCCGACGAAGGGTGCACACGCTGCGCAATCTGTTGCCGTCACGTCGGTGACGAGCAGACAATGTGACCATGAGCACCGTCCCCACGCCGTCCAAGGTCGTCGACGACCTCGACGCCCGCCTCCTCGCCCTGCTCTCGACGAGCCCGACGATCGGGGTCCTCGGCGCCTCACGGGAGCTGGGCGTGGCCCGCGGCACCGTCCAGGCGCGCCTCGACCGCCTTAGGACGAAGGGAGTGATCCGCACCCTGGCCCCGACGATCGACCCGGCGGCCCTGGGCTACCCGGTCACGGCCCTGTGCACCCTCGAGATCCGCCAGCGGCTCGGGCACCAGGCCGTCGTCGACCACCTCACCGCGATCCCGGAGGTCCTCGAGATCCACAGCACGACGGGCGTCGGCGACCTGATCATCCGGATTGTCGCGACGGACAATGCCGACCTCGGCCGGGTCATCGACGCGATCATCGACGACGTGCACGTCGTGCGGGCGAGCACGTCGATCTGCCTCGTGACCCACCTCGAGATGCGCACCGGTCCCCTCGTCGAGGCGGCCGCGCGTCGTCAGTGACCGGCCGGCCGGGCGCCTCGCGTCTAGATCTTGTCGGCGAGCAGCAGCCAGGCGAAGATGATCGTCCCGATCGTCATCCCGAAGTGGGCGACCTGCGACAACCAGGGCCCGCGCGTCCACGAGTCGCCCTCGAAGGCCTCGGAGTGCCGCGACCCCGTCCGCCGCCACCGGCCGAGGAAGCTCAGCCCGATGAGCGAGGCGATGACCATGCAGATGATGGCCAACCACGTCGCGCCCGTCGACGAGTGCACGTCGAGCAGCCGGAGCGAGATGAGCCCCAGCCCGACGAAGAGCGTGATCGAGTGGGCGTTGAGCACCCACCCGGAGAAGTCGGTCATCCCACGCTCACCCTTGGACCGCCGCAGTCGGAGCGGGGTCAGGACGAGCACGAGGACGCCCAGGCCCACGAGGATCCACGCGAAGACGGTCATGGACCCATGATGCCCGCACCGTCCGCCCGATAGGGGGAGGTCGGGTCGCTCAGAAGGTCACCGACGCCCGACGAACCAGCGCCGGATCCGCTCGATCCGCTCGGTCACCTGCTCGCTCGTCGCCTGGGCGAGCTCGGGCCCCCCGCAGGCGCGCCGCAGGTCCATGTGGATGTTGGCGTGGGGTGCACCGGTCTTGGTCGCATAGGCGGCGACGAGCTTGTTGAGCTCCTTGCGCTGCGAGGCCAGGGCCCGGTGGGCCGCGATCGGCGCGTCGTCGTCCTTGCGGGTGCGGCCCGTCTTCTTCGACTGCTTGGTCTGCCGCTCGCTGAGCAGCGCGTGCACCTGGTCGGGCTCGAGCAGCCCGGGCAGGCCGAGGTAGTCCTGCTCGTCCTCGGAGCCGACCTCGGCGTGCAGACCGAACTGCTGCTTGTCGTAGAGCACGTGGTCGAAGTGTGCGTCGGACTCAAGCGCCTCGAAGGACCCGAGCAGGTCGTCGCTCGCGCTGTCGGCGCGGTTGGCGGCGGCGAGCATGCCCTCCTCCTCCGACCACAGGGGCGCCTCGTCCTCGGCGGCCTCGGGCCGGTCGAGGGCGTGGTCACGCTGCTCCTCGAGGGTGCCGGCGTGGGCGAGGATCACCGGGACGCTCGGCAGGAAGACGCTCGCGGTCTCACCGCGACCACGGGCCCGCACGAAGCGCCCGACGGCCTGGGCGAAGAAGAGCGGGGTCGACGTCGACGTCGCGTAGACGCCGACGCACAGGCGGGGCACGTCGACCCCTTCGCTCACCATGCGCACCGCGACGAGCCAGCGCGAGGTGCTCGCCGAGTAGTCCTCGATCTTCTGCGAGGCGCCGTTGTCGTCGGACAGGACGACGGTGGGCTTCTCGCCGGTGAGCTCGGTGAGGATCCGGGCGTAGGCACGGGCCTGGGTCTGGTTGGTCGCGATGACCATCGCGCCGGCGTCGGGCACACCGCGACGCACCTCGGTCAGCCGCTTGTCGGCGGCGGCGAGGACCGACGGGATCCACTCCCCCTTCGGGTCCAGCGCGGTGCGCCAGGCCTGGGCCACGAGGTCCTTGGTCATCGGCTCGCCGAGCCGCGCGGCCACCTCGTCGCCGGCGCGGGTGCGCCAGCGCATCGCCCCGCCGTAGGCCATGAAGAGCACCGGCCGGACCACGCCGTCCCGCAGGGCCTCGGAGTAGCCGTAGGTGTAGTCGCTGCTCGACCGGAGGATCCCGTCGTCGCCGTACTCGTAGCCGACGAAGGGGATGGGGTTGGTGTCGGAGCGGAAGGGGGTCCCGGTGAGTGAGAGCCGCCGGACCGCGGGCTCGAAGGCCTGGCGGATGCCGTCACCCCACGACTTGTTGTCACCGCCGTGGTGGATCTCGTCGAGGATGACGAGGGTCCGCTCGGCCCTGGTGCGGCTCTCGTGGACCGAAGGGCGGGACGCCACCTGGGCGTAGGTGACGGCCACCCCGTCGTAGTCGCTCGAGGTCACCGCGGTCGTGTTGGAGAACTTGGGGTCGAGGTGGATGCCGACCCGAGCCGCGGCGTCGGCCCACTGGGTCTTGAGGTGCTCCGTCGGCGCGACGACGGTCACGCCGGTGACCTCGCCTGCGCTGAGCAGCTCGGCGGCCACCCGCAGCGCGAAGGTCGTCTTGCCGGCCCCCGGGGTCGCGACGGCGAGGAAGTCGGTGCGCCCGGACTGCAGGTAGAGCTTGAGGGCCTCGGCCTGCCAGGCACGCAGGGCTCCGGCGGTACCCCACGCCGCCCGTCTCGGGAAGGCGGGTGACAGGTGGGACGCAGCAGACTGACTCATCGCAGGGTCACCTTAGATCGCCGAGGTGACGTCCTCCCAAACGGTCCGTCAGCACCGCGCGTCCTGGGCGACCATCGTCTGCAGGCCGGTGCCGATCACACCGTGATGGTCGGCGAGCGTCGTGCGGACCGTGCCGCCGTGGCCGGGCGTGGCGAAGGCCTGCGAGTCCATCCGCACCCACTCCCCCTCCGGGTCACGGTCGAGGACGACGTGCAGGTCGCAGTTGATGTAGGTGTGCCGTCGCGGGTCGACGGTCATGGTGATCCCGCCGCCCGAGTCGGCGAGCACGAGCGTGCGCTCCCACGGGCTCGGCTCCTCGTCGGGCAGCAGCGGGACGAGCTGGCGCCCCCACGCGGTCGCAGTGCCGCCGGTACCGACCCCACCCTCGACGAAGCGCCATTCGATGACCGCCACGTAGCCGTCGGCGTGCATGCCCGGCAGCTCCAGGCGCGACGAGGTGTCGGTGGCACCGGGCACCGCACCGATGCCCTCGGCGCGCCGCCCGGTGAGGCGCGGGAAGTCCTCGGGCGCCCGCGTGATCCGCCAGGCTCGGGCGACGGCGACGGGCCTGCCGGCGGTCGACGCCGTGGCCTGGAGCAGCTGCATGGACCGACCCCCGCGGAGCAGCTCGACGTCGACGGTGAGCGGCGCGACGGGGATCGGGCCGAGGATGTCCAGCCGCACGTCGGCCAGGCGGGTGCCCGGTGCCGGCTCGTGGCGTTCCATGGCCCGCGCGAGCAGGGCCGCAGGTGGCCCAGCGTGCTGGGCGTGCGGGCTCCACGGTCCGGCCGTGGCCCGAAGGGAGTCGAAGGTGGTCTCGTCGAGCTGACGGTAGAAGGACTCCACTCCGGCGGTCAGTCCTCTCCGTCCTGCGGGTCGCGCAGACCGTCGTAGATCTCCTTGCAGATGGGGCAGACGGGGAACTTCTCCGGGTCGCGACCGGGGACCCACGTCTTGCCGCACAGCGCCTTGACCGGCTCGCCGGAGAGGGCGCTCTCGAGGATCTTCTCCTTGCGCACGTAGTGGCTGAAGCGCTCGTGGTCGCCGGGCTCGGCCAGCTGCGGCGTGGGCTCGGTCCGCTCGAGGACCGAGGTCGACGTCGAGGGGCCGCCGGGGTCGGCGATCGGGCCTCCGGGCTGGCTGGGGTCGGCAGGCGTGCTCATGCCTCCATCGTAGGACGCGCCCGGTCAGCCTGACGGCGTTGGTGTCACCCGGTCCCCCATCTCCGGGCAACCGGGTGGCGCCAAGGCCGACAGGTGACAGCAACGCTGCCAGCCGCCCGCGCGAGGTCAGTTGAGATCCGGGTCGACCGGGTAGGTCGACACCCATCCGAGCGAGCCGCCCTGGCGCCGCAGCACCCGCCGCCACAGGGTCGTGGGGTCCTCGTCGAAGACGTCACCGATCTCGGCGTCGACGACGTACCAGCCGCCCCGGGCGCGCTCCCCCGCCAGCTGCTCGGCGCTCCAGCCGGAGTAGCCGGCGAAGATCCGCAGGGCGCTCACCTGGGGCCAGATGATCTCCTGCGGCGAGTCGAGGTCGACGAGCGAGATCGCCCCGAAGAGCCGCTTGATCCCCGGCGGGGGCTCCTGGTCACCCGGCAGCCCGGCGATGCCGATGGCTGAGTCCAGCTGGACGGGGCCACCCTGGAAGACCCGCTGCGGCGCGCTGGCACCCGACTGCCAGCCGGGCAGGACGTCGTCGACCGGGGTGTCGAGCGGACGGTTGAGGATGACGCCCTCGGCCGTCTCGTCGTCGTGCTGCAGCACGAGCACGACGCTGCGGGCGAAGAGGTCGTCCGTCAGGTCGGGCGTCGCCACGAGCAGCTTGCCGGCGAGCGAGGTGTCCATGCTCCGACCCTAGTCGCGCGGACGACCCCGGTAACCACCCTGTCGACCGCCACGGCCGCCGCCACCACTGGCACCGCGACCACCACGACCGCCGCCGCGGTGGTCCCGGGCTCCGCGCGGTCCGCGGGTGCCGGAGTGCCGGCGTGCCGGTCGGGGGTCGACGAGCTTGCGGAAGTCCGCGTCGGAGATCGGCTCGCCGCTCGGCTCGGTGGCGCCCATGGCCGTGAGGACCTCGTCGTCGAGCGCCGTCTTGGTCGGACGAGCCTCGATGCCGGCCTGGTCGGCCATCCGGGTGACCTCCTTGCGCTGGTGCGGCAGGACGAGCGTGACGACGACGCCGGCCTCGCCGGCGCGCGCCGTGCGACCCGCCCGGTGCAGGTAGTCCTTGTGGTCGGCCGGGGGGTCGACCTGCATGACGAGCGAGACGTTGTCGACGTGGATGCCGCGCGCAGCGACGTCCGTGGCGACGAGCACCGGCAGGGTGCCGCTGCGGAAGGCGCCGATCGTCTTGTTGCGGGCGGACTGGGTCAGCCCGCCGTGCAGCGGCGCGGCCGCCACGCCGGCGTCGCGCAGCTCGCCGGCGATCCGCTCGCAGCCGAGCTTGGTGCGGGCGAAGATCACGGTGCGGCCGGGGCGCGAGGCGATCCGGGCGGTGATCTGCTTCTTGATGTTGGGCTCGATGAGCAGCAGGTGGTGGTCCATCGTCGAGACGCTCGCGGCGGCCTCGTCGGTGCTGTGGGTCACCGGGTCGCTCATGTAGCGGTCGACGAGGTCACCGACCCCGCGGTCGAGCGTCGCGGAGAAGAGCAGGCGCTGCCCGCCGTCGGCACAGTCGTCGAGGATGCGGGTCACGTCGGTCAGGAAGCCCATGTCGGCCATGTGGTCGGCCTCGTCGAGGACGGCGACCTCGACCTCGTCGAGCGTCAGGGCGCCCCGGTCGAGCAGGTCGACCAGACGCCCCGGCGTCGCGATGAGGACGTCCACTCCCTTGTCGAGGGCCGCGGTCTGACCCGTGTAGGACAGGCCACCGGCGACGAGCTTGATCCGCAGGCCGCTCACGTGCACGAGCGGCTCGAGCGAGTCGCTCACCTGCATGGCGAGCTCACGGGTCGGCACGAGGACCAGACCGCGCGGCTTGCGGCTGCGCGCCCGGCCGCCGGCGAGGCGAGCGAGCATCGGCAGGCCGAAGGCGAGCGTCTTGCCCGATCCGGTCTGACCGCGGCCGAGCACGTCCTTGCCCGCGAGGGCATCGGGGATCGCAGCGGCCTGGATGGCGAAGGGGGTGGTGATGGCATCGCGGGCGAGCCGCTCCACGAGGACCTCGGGCAGCCCGAGGGCGGCGAAGCCGTTGTCCTCGGCGACCTCCACGGGGCCGGTCAGTGAGGTGCGGGCGGACGACGTCCAGGTGTCCGCCTCCTGACGCAGCACGTCCGGGTCCTCGACCTGCTCGGTCCGAGGCGCGAAGCCGCGCTGCTGCTGCTCGCGCTCGAAGCGCGGCGTCGCGCCACGGCGACGGTCGCCGCGGTCGTCGCGGCGCTGGAAGCCACGGTCGTCCCGCTCGCGACGCTGGTAGCCACCCCGGTCGTCACGGTCGTCGCGGCGCTGGTAGCCACCCCGGTCGTCGGAGCGGTCGTCCCGACGCTGGTAGCCGCCACGGTCGTCACGGTCACGGCGCGGTCGCCCGCCGCGGTCCTCACGACGCTCCCATGTCCGCTGACCGCGGTCCTCGGTGCCGTCGCGTCGCACGCGCTTGGGGCGCTCGCCGGCGGGCGCGTCCTCACGGTCACGCCAGCGCTCCTTGCTCCGGGGCGCGTCGCTCGGGGCCTGGCCGCGGTGGTACGGCTTCTTGGGGCCCTTGGTCACGGCCTTCTTCTTGGCGGCGTTCTTCTGGGCGGTGGTCCAGCGGGCTTTTTTCTTCGCAGGCACGGGTCGACTCTCTCGGTCTGTGTGTGATGGGTAAACCCGCAACTCCGGCGCGGGTCGACACAGCAGAGGTCGAGGCGATCGTGCGAGCTTCTATGGTCGGCGACGTCGTGGGCGCCGAACCACAAATAGTACCCCTATTGCCGCCAGCGCGGTCCCGGCGAGGTCGGCGGCGACGTCCCATGGGTCACCCGAGCGGTGCGCGAGTGCGGTGTGCTGGATGATCTCGCTCACAGGGGCGTGGACGGCGCAGAGCGTCACGACGACGGGCCACCACCCCCTTCGCCCGAGGCCCGCGACGAGGACCGGCAGGGCGAAGACCATCGCGTGAACCGCCTTGTCCCCGTGCGGTATCGGGGACGGCGGGCCGGGCGCCTCGGGTGCGTAGAGCACGACGGCCTGCACCGCGACGGCCAGCGCCACCGCTGCCGTGACGAGGTGTCGCCGAGGTGTCGAAGGGGTCACCGTGACAGCACAGCACACCACCGGCACCACCCCCCACGGCCGGTCCGGCCTACAGTTGCGGTCATGAGCAAGATCACCGAACTCGATCTCGAGAGCTTCCGCTCCGCCGTCACCGGCGAGGGAACGGTCATCGTCGACTTCTGGGCGAGCTGGTGCGGCCCGTGCCGTCAGTTCGCCCCGGTCTTCGAGGCTGCGGCGGACGCAAGGGACGACATCACCTTCGGCAAGGTCGACATCGACGACAACCCGGAGCTGGCCTCGATGGCCAATGTCTCGTCCGTGCCGACCCTCATGGCCTTCCGCGACGGCATCCTGCTGCACCAGAGCGCCGGGGCGCTGCCCAAGGCGCAGTTCGACCAGCTCCTCGATGCCGTCCAGGACGTCGACATGGACGAGGTCAAGGCGCAGGTCGCCGCCCGCGAGACCTCGCAGGGCTGAGCGCAGACGCACCCGACCTTCGGCATGAGACCGAAGGGGGTGGCGCTTACCCGAATCCTGTGGTTGCGTGGAGGACCACCACCCACCACATCAGGAGGATTAATGGGCATCGGCGACAAGATCGACAACGCCAAGGACCAGCTCGCCGGCAAGGCCAAGGGCGCGGCTGGCGACGCCACCGACAACGAGGACCTGCAGGCCGAGGGCCAGGTCCAGGAGAGCAAGGGCGACCTCAAGGCCGCCGGCGAAAAGGTCAAGGACGCCTTCAAGTGACCTGCTGACCACGGACATGACGAAGGGCGGGACCGTGACGGTCCCGCCCTTCGTGCGTGACGTGCCCAAGATGGTGGAGGTGGCGGGAATCGAACCCGCGTCCACTGGCAGACAATCAGGGCTTCTCCGGGTGCAGTGCGCTATGGATTTTCTCGGCCCCGGGGCTCGCGCGCACACGTTCCCCGACAGGCCCAGTCGCGTAGGAGTCCCGCAGTGCCCCGCGACATGGCACTGCAGCAAGATCTCTAGCTGACGCTGGGATCTAGGTCGAGATCACACCTAGGCCAACGGACTTCGGGCTCGCTCAGGCGGCGAGGGCGAAGTCGGTGCGCTTGGAATCGGCACCTATTGGGTTTGCACGGGGCGTTGACGAGATGACCGTGCATCCTCGACCCGCTTCCCCTGAAGGACCGGCCAGTGTCGAAACCGATCACCCCCATGGGATGAACACGTCACGCTGTTCAGTTGTGGTCACTCAGTATGGACTCAACGGCGGCCGGGGCCAAACACATTCCCGTCTCGCTGGTGGAGGTGCGAGCGCCCCCACCCCGCTGGTGGAGGTGCGAGCGCCCCAAACCGCTGGTGGAGGTGCGAGCGCCAGCGAGCCTCGACACCCAGGTCTCGAGGCTCCTTCGTCGCTCCTCGACCCACGTCGCGGGTCAGCGCCGCCGCTTGAACTGGTCGGACATCGCCCGCTCGGCCTCGCGCCGGTCCTGCCGCTCGCGCAGCGTGTGCCGCTTGTCGTAGGCCTTCTTGCCCGTCGCCAGGGCGATCTCGACCTTGACCCGGCCGTTCTTGAAGTACAGCGACAGCGGCACGATGGTCCGACCGCTCCCCTGCGCCTTGACCATGATCTTGTCGAGCTCGGCGCGGTGCAGCAGCAGCTTGCGACGTCGGCGCGGCGTGTGGTTGGTCCACGTGCCCTGGACGTACTCGGGGATGTGCACGCCCTCGAGCCACAGCTCGTCGCCGTAGAAGATCGCGTAGCCGTCGATCAGGCTGGCCCGCCCCATGCGCAGCGCCTTGACCTCGGTGCCCATGAGCGCGATGCCGGCCTCGTAGGTGTCCTCGATGAGGTAGTCGTGACGCGCCTTGCGGTTGCGTGCGACGACGAGCTCACCCGTCTCGGTCTTCTTGGCCATGGGTCTCCCCCTTCGCTGCTCGTGGTGGTTGAGGGGTCACGGTACCCCGAGGTGACAACCGGATCGCCACCGGTTTTGTGCCCGAAGGGAGGTCAGAGCCAGCCGCGGGGGTCGACCGGGGTGCCGTTGGCCCGGGTCTCGAAGTGCAGGTGGCAGCCGGTCGACGTGCCGGTCGTGCCGACGTAGCCGATGACCTGACCGCGACTGACGTGACCGCTGCGGACCGCGAAGGACTGCAGGTGGTTGTAGGTCGTCGCGAGCGAGGAGCCGCGCTTGATGCCGTGGTCGATGACGATCTGGTTGCCGTAGCCACCGGTCGAGCTCGGCGGGTTGGCCGCGATGACCGTGCCGTCCGTCGCGGCGTAGACCGGGGACCCGCAGGCGCCGGCGTAGTCGCGCCCGGCATGCAGCCGCCACGTCTGGTGGATCGGGTGGAAGCGCAGGCCGAACTCGGAGCTGACCGGCGCATTGCTGGGGGCCTGCAGGACGCCGCTGCTCGTCGGCGCCGGCGGGTTGGGGTCGGCCGGCGCGGCCGACCCGGTGTCGTCGCTCGAGGTCGACTGCTGGGCGCGACGCCGGGCGTCGGCCTCGCGGGCCGCCTGCTCCTCGCGCGCCTTGCGGATCTCGGCCTCGCGGATGCGCGCCTTGCGGGCCCGCTCCTCGAGGATCTTGGTCAGCTTGTCGGACTCGGCCTGCAGTCCGTCGACCTTCTTCTGGTCCTCGCGCTTGGCCGCGCGCAGGTCGGCGGCCTGGGTCGTCTGGTCGCTCTCGAGGGTCTCGAGGCTGCGCTGGGTGCGGTCGGCCTTGTCGCTGGCGGTGCGGGCCGCGGCGAGCTTGGTCTCCTTGGTCGCCTTGGCGTCGCTGGTCTTCTTGCGCAGTGCGCTCAGCTTGTCGCCCGTGGAGACGAGGTTGGCCCGCGAGGTGCTCAGCTCCTCGAGCGCCGAGCTCTGCGAGTCGCCGACCGACTCGGCCATGATCATCTTGTCGACGAAGGCGCCCGGGTCCTCGCTGCCGACGGCCACGGACATGCTGCCCATGCCCTGCTGCTGGTAGACCTGCCCGGCGAAGCTGGCGACGGCCCGGCGCGAGGTCGTGATCTTCGAGCTCGTCGACTTCAGGTCCCGCTCGGCCTTGTCCTCGTTGGCCTTGGCCAGGTCGTAGGCCGCGACCGCGTCGTCGTACTCGCCCTTGGCCGTCGTCTCCGCCTGCTCGGCCGACTTGGCCGCGCTGCGGGCACCGGGGAGCTTCGAGCGGGTGGACTTGAGCTTGCTGTAGGCGTCGAGCAGGTCCTTGGACGTCTCGTGCAGGTCGCCCTGGGCGTCGGAGAGCTGGCCGTCGACACGGTCCTTCTCCTGCTGCGGGTCGGGGTCGGCGGCGAAGGCGTAGCCGGCTCCGGTGAGCAGGCACACCGACAGGGCCGCACCGGTGAGGGCACGGGCGCGTCGGGTGGCGAGGGGACGGGCTGGGCGGGGCATCGCGCTCAACGGTAGACCCGAAGGAGGCCGGTGAACAGGACCCTGCGCCGCTCGGCGTGGCCCCGCATCACACCCGCAGGTAGCGCCACAGGGTCACCGTCGAGGTCCCGATGGCGAGCACGACGACGCCGACGAGCAGGAAGGGGGCGATGACCCACACGTCGTTGGACGAGATGAAGGCCGTTCCCGAGTTTTCCTGCAGGAGATATCTGTCGAAGAGCGCCCAGGCGGACACCCACAGCAGGCCGATCGCCATCAGCGCCCCGATCAGCCCGGAGGCGACCGTCTCGATGATGAAGGGGGTGCGGATCGTGCGGTTGGACGCGCCGACGAGCTTCATGATCGCGATCTCGCGGCGGCGGGTGAAGGCCGCCTGCCGGATCGTCGTCGCCATGAGCAGCACCGCCGAGACGAGGGTGAGCACGGCCAGCCCGACCATCACCGCGGTGATGATGTTGATCGCGCGGAAGAGCGGGGAGAAGACCTCGCGCAGGTTGGGCACGCTGGCGACACCGGGCGCCCCCTCGAAGGCCGAGGCGACGGTCTCGAACTCCTCCGGGTCGGACAGCTGCACGCGATAGCTCGGCGGGATGTCCCCGACCCGGATGTGCCCGGCGAGCGGGGAGTTCTTGTAGTCCTGCTTGAAGCGCGAGTATGCCTCCTCCTCGGACTCCCAGTAGACGTCCTTGACGAGCGGCTCCATCTCCTCGAGCTGGGCGGCCACCGACTCGCGCTGGTCCTGCGTCGCCGCCCCCGTGGAGCAGTTGGGCTGCGCCGAGGTGTCGGTGCACATGTAGATCGAGACCTGGACGCGGTCGTACCAATAGCCCTTCATCTGGTCGACCTGGCGCTGCGCGAGCAGGCCGACGCCGAGCAGGTAGAGCGAGATCATCGTCACGAGGATGACCGAGACGGCGATCGACTTGTTGCGCCGCAGGCCCTCCCAGGCGTCGGCGAAGACAGACGGCTTCATCGCAGCAGGTCCTCCGCGTCGTCGTCCCAGTCGTCCAGGGCGTGCACCTCGCCGATCGGTCGGTCCTCCTGGGGCGGCAGCGCCCCGTCGTCGTGGTCGTAGTCCTCGTGGTCGTCGTGGGCCCGGTCGGCCTCGCGCTCGTCGCGGTCGCGGGAGTCGACGGCCTTGGGCACGTAGCTGCCGCCCTCCTCGTCGCGGATGATCACGCCGTCCTCGAGCTCGACGACGCGCTTGCGCATCTCGTCGACGATGACGTTGTCGTGGGTGGCCATGACGATCGTCGTGCCGGAGTCGTGGATGCGGCGCAGCAGCTGGACGATGTCCAGGCTCGTGGCCGGGTCCAGGTTGCCGGTGGGCTCGTCGGCGAGGAGCACCGGCGGCTTGTTGACGACCGCGCGCGCGATGGCCACGCGCTGCTGCTCACCGCCGGAGAGCTCGTGGGGCATCCGCTTCTCCATGCCCGCGAGGCCAACGAGCTCGAGGGTTTCGGGCACGAGCGCGCGGATCGCGCGGCGGGGCCGGCCGATGACCTGCAGCGCGTAGGCGACGTTTTGCTGGACCGTCTTGTTGGGCAGCAGTCGGAAGTCCTGGAAGATCGTGCCGACCTGGCGGCGCAGCTGCGGCACCTTGCGCTGCGGCATCTTGCGCAGGTCGTGGCCGCCGACGAGCAGCCGGCCGGAGCTGACGATCTCCTCGCGGATCGTCAGGCGCACCAGGGTGGACTTGCCGGAGCCGCTGGCGCCGACGATGAAGACGAACTCACCGCGGTCGATGTTGAGGTCGATCCCGTCGAGCGCGGGGTGGCTCTGGTTGGGATATCTCTTGGTGACGTTCTCAAAACGGATCATCAGGTGCTCGGGGCCTTACGCGGACGAAGGGGGTGAACGGCCGCCTGCAGGATATGTCGCTTCGCTGCGAGGCCGTGACACCCGCGTGACCTCGGCGCGTTAGGTGGCCAGCCTCAATCGGTCAGGACGGGTGACGACGGGTCCGCCGTGCCCGGGGCGGGCGGGCGCAGCAGGTCGGCGACCCGTCGGGCCTCGTCGAGGGTGAATCCCGTCCGGGTGTCGTACTCGTCCTCACCGAGCTCCTGCATGGCCTCGATGATGTTGGCCCGCAGGAAGCGGCGGGCGTCGTCGTCCAACTCGAGTCGCAGACCATCGGCGTCGGGGGCGAGGTGCAGGTGCATGAGGACAGGCTATGACCGTCACGGCCCGCCTCCAGGTCGTCAACACCTCACGAGGTGACCGGAGTGAACGTCCAATGGGGCCTGCGCCCCTCTGTGTCGCTGACCAGCTGGAGCGAGCGCGTGGCAAGCCGCAGCCGCTCCCCCGTGTCGTGGGCGACGAGGATGGTCTCGCCGACGGCCGTCGAGAAAACATCCGACCCCTCACCCCGAGCGAATACTCGGCCACGGCCGGGTGCCCGAACCAGGGCGCCGCCCCGGTAGCGGATCAAGCCGGCGTCCGTCTGGACCGTGAGCACCCTCCCGCCGGTCGCACCGAGGACGCGCGCGCCCACGAGCGCGTCGATCATCTCGACCGAGGGCGTCTCGGCGACCACCTGGTCCCGCACCGCGGTCAGCCACGTCGACGCAGTGATGCCTTCCTCGTCGTAGTCGTAGTTGTTCGTCAGCTTCCACAGGACCTCGTCGAGCCGATCTTCTCGGTCCGGCCCCGCGAACTTGCCCAGCAGCGAATCGACCTCCAGCGGAATCCGGGCGCAGAAGATGGGGTCACGGGTGAAGGTGCTCACCACCTCCTCCGGCGACTCGTGGAAGTCCCAGAAGTCCAGGTGGAAGCCCGACATCATCAAGTCAGTCAGCGCAGGGTACTCACACTCAAGATCCATGTGTCGCCCCAGTCGAACCCTCAGGCACCTGTGAACCTCCCAAGCCACCGGTGCCCGGGATCAGGCGCTGGGTGCCTTCCCAGTCGTCGGGCCGATGCTGGAGATCGTGGGAGGCCTTCGCCACAATCTCGCGGAAGACGCTCTCATCGATCTCGTCGTCATCGCGCTCTTCGCCGACGGGAAGATCGGCATCTAGCACGCGATCGTCGAGACCGAAGAAGACGCGCTGGAGGATCGCGTAGCGGACGCCGTCCCGAGGCGAGCGTCCGATGTCATCGTCGCGTAGAACTGCGACCGGAAGGCCGCAGCCTCGACGGCACCGCTGAGGAAGGTGTCAAAGAGCGCTGCGTATGTCTCGTCGGGGACTCCGAATTCGTCCTTCATGGCACCTGGCCCAATGCCCACTAGACGTTCGGCTCGTACATCACCACGGTGGGCCCGTACTGGTCGACCACTTCGACGACGATGTTGCGGTCAGGGAAGTCGGCGGCTGCCCTCGCCCGCCAGCACTCGGCGATGAATTCAGCGGCCATTACGTCGCTGATGTCATCGCCGTCGCCATCGACGTCAAGTTCGTCCCAGACAACGAAGTTGTTGACCACCCGAGCGAGGGCCGCACCATCGTCACCCAGACGCTCGCGCCAATCATCGAGAGTCTTTTGCGAGAACCCAGCATATCTAGCCTTAATGAACACAAGACCGTCGACTTCCATAAGCTCCGGGAAGGCAATGTCAGCGACTGCGATCAAGCCAGCCACACCCACGTTGTACTTGACGTACAAGCCCACCGTCCCTGGTGGCTGAAGGCCGTTAACCCAAGCTGCCACCGTGGGATCTTCCATCGCGTCGAATCGCCTCACAGGTTGTGAACCTCCTCTGGAGTGGCCGGACGAACCTCACCCTTATTAACGTGCACTTTACCCGTCTTGGGGTTCACGTGACGTTCGTACTCCACTACATGTGGCGGCGGGATCGGCACCCCGTCCTTTCCCTTGTGAGGTTTCGAATCCGGATCGATGTCAACCCGTTTCGTGGGGAGCCCGTCCGGTCCGTACTCCTGATAATAGGTGACCTTGCCATTGCCATCAGTGCGATACAGGACCTCGTTGGGGCCCGCTTGCTTCGGGAAGGCATTCTTGCCTCGGCCGGTCCCGGTTCCTGTGTACTCGCGACCACGGGAGACCGGCGACCCCGGATAGGGACGCCCCTCCCGTCGATCGTCCCATTCCTTCTGCTTGAGACGCGCCTTGGCCGCCAAGTCGTCCCACTTGCGCTTGGCCCAGGGCGCCACCTTGTCGACCAACTTCTCGATCGGCTTGCGGAACACCTTGAGCAAGCGGCCGACTCCGGCACCGACGACGAGCCAGAGCAGGTCGTCCAGGACAGCCAGCGGGTCGTTGAGGAACTTCTCGATCGCGGCCTTGGGGTCCCTCAAGAACTCGGCGATCTCGTTGAGCAGGTCCATGACAGTCATGACCGCACCGACGATGACGACGATCGTCGCCAAGACCGCGAGCACCTCGAGGCCTAGGAAGATCGCGACAACAATCCCGATAACGACACCGACGACGAAGGCGATGACCTGGCCCCACCACGGCAGGTTGTCCCACCAGTCGCCGATGTCCTCGAGCAGGTCGAGGAAGTCGTCCCAGGCACCATCGAGGAAGGCGCTCACGTCGAGAGTCGGCCAGTCGATGTCGGGCAGGTCCCAGTCCCACCCGTCGAAGGGGTTGAGGTCCGGGAAGTCGAAGTCCGGCAGGTCCCAGTCGGGCCAACCCCACCCGCCGCCACCGCCGCCGCGACTCCCTTCGCCATCGCTGGCACGGACCTGGTCCTCGGCCTGACGACGCAGCTCAGCCCCCGCGGCACGCAGCGTCTCGGCCGCCTGCGCCACCTGCGGTCCGGCCTCCGACCACCCGCTCTCGAAGGTCCCAAGATCGGGCCCCTCCCACACCGCGGCCAGCACCTTGAGCATCGCGTTGCCGTCGTCCTGGATGCCCGAGACCTGCTTGCCCAAGGACTCGATGCGCTCACCGGCCGCACGAACGGCCTTGGGCTCCAGCCCTTCCTGCACGCTCATGAGTCCTCCCCGAAGTACTCCGCAACCGCCTCGATGTCCGCGACGTCACCGGCCACCAGCCGGCGCACCTCGTCGGCGAGATCGCCGGGCTCGACACCCAGCACCCGCACTCCCCCGACATCCGCACGCACGGCCACCAGTCCCTCGTCCGTGACGACCCACTGGCGCAGCGCGAGACCACCCAGCATCTGCAGGGCACCCTCGGCGGACGCGGCCCGCTCACGACGCCCGGAGCGCAGCACCACCACCTCGGTCTCCGGCTCCCGCAGCATCTCGGCCAGCCTCGGGTCCACCCCCGGGACGGACGCCAGAGCATCCGCGGACTCGTCAGCACTCGGCTCGTCGGACATCTCGCCGAGCAGATCGCCGAAGGCCCGAACCATCGCCTCGTCCGGCCGCAGGTCGTCGCCCTGGTGCCCCTCGGTCAGCTCCGCCGTGGACAACCAGCCCCCGTCACCCGTCGGCGCGCCGACACCGGCGGTCGCGCCCACCGGTCCCGCGCCGCGCTCGTCGAGCGAGACCGCCTCTCCGCCGAAGGGAAGATCCGTCGCCGGGACGGGGACGCCGACCTCGTCTGCCACGCGGTCATCGGCCCGCAGCGCGTCGACCGGTGGCAGCACCCGCGACACCGCGTCGAACACAGCGTCGGGCCGCACGATCTGCACCAGCACCCGCGGCTCCCGGGTGACCTCCCCTTCGCCGACCACTCGCTCGCGCGACGTCTCGAGCAGGCAGAGGGTGCCCATCACCGACAGCGTCGTGCGAAACCGCATCGCCCCCGAGCGAGCCAGCACCTCCAGCCGTGCGTCGGCGCGGGACAAACCAGCGACGACGTCTCTCCACAGCGGGGTGAGGTCTCTCCCCTTCGCCATGCCCCGCTCACCGAGCTCGGCCCAGACGTCGCTCGACGCCCCCGGCCGGAGGCCGGCGTC
The DNA here is from genome assembly GCF_038004165.1 of Janibacter sp. FSL W8-0316. Lineage (NCBI taxonomy): Bacteria > Bacillati > Actinomycetota > Actinomycetes > Micrococcales > Intrasporangiaceae > Janibacter > Janibacter sp. FSL W8-0316. The sequence goes on from NZ_JBBOQX010000001.1 coordinate 1,226,352, forward strand.
GCGCACGACGTCCCAGGCATCACGACTGATGGCCGTCGCCTTGACGGCCGTCCCCTTCGGGTCCATGCGCCACCCCCTGATGGTCCGTGGACCACCGTAGGCGCATCGCGCGAATCACGCAGCGGGGAGAACTCCCCATACGCGGCTTGGCCGCGGGCGGCCGCTCACCTCAAGGAGCGGGAGGATCAGTCCTCGGACTTGGCCTGCTCGATGCGCCAGCGGATGCCGGCCTCGATGAAGCCGTCGATGTCACCGTCGAAGACCGCGGACGGGTTGCCGGTCTCGTGCTCGGTGCGCAGGTCCTTGACCATCTGGTACGGGTTGAGCACGTAGGAACGCATCTGGTCGCCCCAGCTGGCCTTGACGTCGCCGGCGAGCTCCTTGCGCTCGGCGGCCTCCTCGGCCTTCTTCTGCAGGAGCAGTCGCGACTGCATCACGCGCAGCGCGGCGGCGCGGTTCTGGATCTGCGACTTCTCGTTCTGCATCGACACGACGATGCCGGTCGGGATGTGCGTCATGCGCACGGCCGAGTCGGTCGTGTTGACCGACTGGCCGCCGGGGCCGGAGGAGCGGAAGACGTCGATCTTCAGCTCGTTGTCCGGGATCTCGATGGAGTCGGTGCCCTCGATGAGCGGGATGACCTCGACCGCAGCGAAGGAGGTCTGGCGCCGGCCCTGGTTGTCGAAGGGGGAGATGCGCACCAGGCGGTGGGTCCCCCCTTCGACCGAGAGGTTGCCGTAGGCGTAGGGGACGTTGACCTCGAAGGTGGCCGACTTCAGGCCCGCCTCCTCGGCGTAGGAGGTGTCCATGACCTTGGTCGGGTATCCGTGGCGCTCGGCCCAGCGCAGGTACATGCGCATGAGCATCTCGGCGAAGTCGGCGGCGTCGACGCCACCGGCGCCGGCGCGGATCGTCACGACGGCCTCGCGCTCGTCGTACTCCCCGGACAGCAGCGTGCGGACCTCGAGCTCGCTGACCGCCTTGGCGACCTTGGTCAGCTCGGTCTCGGCCTCGGCGAGCGTGTCGGCATCGCCCTCCTCGGTCCCGAGCTCGACGAGCGTCTCGAGGTCGTCGATGCGCGCGTCCATGCCGACGATGCGGTCGCGCTCGGCATTGGCCCGCGACAGCGCGGAGGTCACGCCCTGCGCCGACTCGGGGTCGTCCCACAGGTCGGGGGCGGCGGCCTGCTGCTCGAGGTCGCTGATCTGCTGCTCGAGCGCAGGCAGGTCGGTCACCTCGCGCACTGACGCCATGGTCGTGCGCAGGTGCTTGATCTCGGTCTCGAAGTCGACAGCCACGACAGGTCACCTTACGGCAGGGGTGGCCCGCTCCCCTACGTCGGCTGGGCGCTGCGTCGCTCGCGCGGGTCGCTGGCGATGAACTGGTTGATCCAGCGGGCCCTGGGGTCACGATCGATGAGCAGGCTCTTGACGAGCAGGGTGCACGGGATCGCCAGGAGGGCACCCAGCGCGCCGAAGACGTAGGCCCAGAAGACGAGGGAGAGGAAGGCGGTCGTCGCATTGATGCCGACGGCATCACCGGTGAACTTCGGCTGGAAGATCGACTGGATGACGAAGTTGACGACGCAGTAGATCGCGATGACCCAGATCATCGTCGACACCCCACCCGACAGCAGCGCGATGAAGGCCGGCGGGATGAGGCCGAGGACGAAGCCGATGTTGGGGATGTAGTTGGTGACGAAGGCGAGCAGCCCGAAGGTCATCGCCAACGGCACGCCGAGCCAGACGAGCGCGAAGTAGTCGATGACGGCGACGAGGATGCCGAAGACGGTCGAGACGATCCAATACTTGCGCACGCGGTAGCCGAAGTCGACGAGGGCATCGGCGACGTCGGGCTTGTGCCGGTGGATGGCCGACAAGCGCCCCTTGAAGCCGCCGGCGTCCATGACGAGGAAGATCATCACCGTCAGCAGGAAGAGCATCGTCGTCGTCAGGCCGGTGATCGTGTTGGCCAGTGACGTCGCCAGGCCGGTGAGGTTGCGCAGGTCGAAGTTCGAGATCGCCTCGTCGATCTCCTGGGCCTCGATGCCCTGCTCGAGCAGCAGGTCGCGTCCGTCGCGCACCAGCCCGGTGAAGGTGCTCGTGTACTCCGGCCTGGCCAGCTCGGTCGCGAAGCGGCTGGCCGCCAGGCCGATGGACGCTCCGAGGAAGGCGAGAATCCCGTAGAGCATGACGATGAGCAGCAGCCCGGAGATGACCGAGCCGAGGAAGCGGCGCAAGACCTTGTAGACCGGGTAGACGGCGATGATCAGGGTCATCGCGAGGAAAGTCGGCGCGATGATGCCCGAGACCTCCCGTAGGCCGGAGATCGCCACAGCTCCGGCGGCCAGGCCGAGCAGGATCGTCAGGGTCGGCGACAGCGACACCCGCACCCGCGACTCCTCCTCGGGTGCCTCGTGCTCGTGGGTCGGGTCGGGCGTGCGCACCTCGGCGACGGGGATCGTCTCGGCGTCGTCGTCGGCTTCGTCGGGCCGCACCTCCCCGTCGGTCGTGTGCACGACCTCCTCGTCCACCTCCCGGTTGTTGAGGAGCTCGCTCTGCGAGCGTCTCGAAGCGACGTCCGAAGGGGGATCCGTCACCTCGGCCTGATCCGGCTCGGGCTCCGGCTCCGCGTCGGGCTCCTCGTGGGCAGGCGCCTCGACGACATCGGCCTCGACACCGTCCGGCTGCGCGTCCTCCCCCGACCGTTCTTGCTCCACGCGTGCATCCTCCTGGACGAGATGGTGCGGTCTCCCCGCCGGCTCATCGTGTCACCTCGGGGGGCCGTGTGGGAGCAGGGCCGTCAGCCGTCAACGCGCACGACGGATCGCCGGCCCTGTGCTCGGCTGCTCGCATGACCCACCCACACGTTGTGCGCCACGGAGCCGGCGTCCCCCTCATCGGCGTCCACGGCAACGGTGTCGACCACCGCCTGCTCCTCGCCCTGGACGACTCCCTGGCCGAAGGCGGCGCGTGGGAGCGCACCTACCTCGACCTGCCCGCGCTCGTCGCCAACTCCCTCGGCGGACTGCTCGCTCGCAACCTCGTGGCCCAGTTCGGCGACCAGGTCCTCGGACTGGCCCTCATCGCACCCGTGGTCGACCCCGACGCCTCCCGCCGCACCCTGCCCGAGCGCACCGTCGTCGACCGCGACGAGGAGCTGCTCGCCGAGCTGACGGACGCGGACCGTGACGAGTTCACCGGCATGGCGGTGCGGCAGACCCGTGACTCGTGGGCTGCCTTGGAGCGCTGGGCGCTGCCGGGTGTACGCGCAGCCGACCCGGCCGCGATGCAGCGGCTCGGCGCCGACTACGCGCTCGGCACCGTCCCCGAGGAGGGCGGCCCCACCTTTCGGGGGCCGACACTCCTCGTGGCCGGACGGCAGGACCACGTCGTCGGCTACGAGGACCAGCTGCGGCTGCTCCCCCACTACCCGCGTGCGAGAGCACTCGTCGTCGACGCGGCCGGGCACAACGTCCACCTCGAGCAGCCCGCGATCGTCGGTGCCGCCGTCGCCGACTGGGCACGCCGGGCCCACCCCGACACGCCGACCCCCTGACCGCCCCCGGCTACCCAGGGGTCACGCCGGCCCGGGCCCGGGACTCCACGGTCACCGTCACCGAGCCGCCCAGATCGCGCAACAGACCCCCGATGAGCGGCAGGTCCGCCTCGCCGGACAGGCGCACCACCGCGGTGCGGCCGTCGGGGCTGCCGGTCCCGCTCGCGACCTGCCAGCTCTCCAGGCCGTGGGGCCGGGAACGGCCGGCGAGGTGGTCGGCCGCGCTGGCCTGCACCGTCGCGTCGTCGAGCGGCAGGTCCGTGCCCAGACCGCGGTCGTAGACGAGCTTGGCGCTGTCGTCCGTCGCGTCGAGGGCCGCGGAGTCGGCGGCGTCGAGCAGACGCATCCGCGAGATCTGCACCGAGGTGACTGCCAGAGCCCCGATGATCAGCGTCAGCACGACGACGGTCAGGCCGGTGATGAGCAGGGTCAGCTGTCCGCTGTCGTCACGACAGCGGGCCACGGCACGAGCGCGAAGGGAGGTCATCGCACCTCGTACCTCGGCACGGGCGCGGTCTGGGTCGCCGAGACGGGGATCTCCAACGGCACCACCTCACGGAAGAAGGCGGGCACGAGCGGCATCGGCACGCTCACCTCGGCGCGGCTGGTCACCGACGCCCCGGGAGTCAGGCAGGGCGAGTCGGTGCAGTCGACGGCGACCTCGCCCATGCCCGGGAAGCCCTGGTCCTCGAAGGCGATATCGGCCGCAGCCTGCGACCTCGCGGAGGCGGAGGCATCGTCGCGGGCGGTGACGAAGGCGCGCGCCGACTCGCGGGCCGCCTGGGTCACGGCATAGGAGCCGGCCTGCAGCCGGGCCAGGCACAGCACGAGGTAGATCAGCGGGACGAGCAGCAGAATCGCCAGCCAGACGAACTCGATGACGGCGCTCCCCCCTTCGTCGGCCAGACGCTCGCGGACGCTCACTGGGTCTCCGCGAAGGCTCGGCCGGTGACGTCCATCGCACCGCCGGGACCGAAGGGCCCGATGACCGGCAGGGGTGCGCTGACGTCGACCACGACGACGTCGACCCCCGCGGCCGTCGTGTCGACCCGCGCCGTCACGTCACCCGCGAAGCGGGCGGACAGGCTGCGGCCGATGAGGTCCTCGGCCCGGCCGGCACCCTCCTGGGGCGTCGACCCCTCACGTGCGCCGTAGCGAGCCCCCTCCGAGGCGCACGAGATGAGGGTGTTGCGCACGTGCAGCGTCAGCCCGAGCTGGAAGACCCCGAGGAAGACGAAGAGCAGCAGCGCAGAGGTCATCGTGAAGTCGGCGACGGCCGACCCACGATCGTCGTGCAGCCTCGCGGCACCGATCAATTGTGGACCTGGTCGGGGCCGGTGACCCCGGTGATCGCGCGCTCGAACATGCCCTTGAGCTGCTCACCCGCGATGGCCCAGATGCCGGTGACGAGGGCCGCGGTCATCAGGGTGATGAGGACCCAGCCGGGCACGTCGCCCGTCTCGTCGTCGAGGCGCGCAGTGGCCCGCCGCACGGCATCGGTGAGGCGGACGTGCGCCTTGATGAGCTGGTCGTTCATGGTGTTTCTCCTTGGTGCGTGCTGGTCGGTCACATCTGGAACTGGAAGAAGCCGAGGCCCGGGAACATGGCGAAGAGGATGGTGACGGGCAGCACGCCAAAGACGACCGGGACCATCATCGCGATCTCCTTCTTGCCGCCGGCCTCCATGATCAGGCGACGCCCCTCCTCGCGGACGTCCTGCGCCTGGGCGCGCAGCACCTCCGCCAGCGGGGTGCCGCGCTCGACGGCGACGACGATGCCGTCGACGAAGCGGGCCAACGAGGCCAGGCCGGTGCGGTCGGCCAGCCCCTGCAGGGCGGCCGGCAGGCTGGCCCCGGCGCGGGCGTCGGCGAGGCAGCGACCGAGCTCGTCGGACAGCTCGCCGTCGGACAGCCGCACGACCCGCTCGAGCGCACCGGCCGCGCCTTCGCCTGCACCCACCGCGAGCGCGAGCAGCTCGGCGACGGTGGGGAACTCGGCGAGCATTCGGGCCTCACGCCGGTCGGCCTCACGGCTGAGCAGCGAGTCGCGCGCGACGACGCCGATGGCGAAGCCGAGGACGACGAGCACCAGCAGGAAGAGGGGTGAGCGCCCCTGCCCGGACACGTAGACGATGCCGAGGAACCCGCCCGCGACCGCCCCGGCGAAGCCGTAGACGACCTGCTCGGCGCGGAAGTGGTCGGTGTCGGGCACGCGCCCGGCCCGCAGCAGACGCCGCCGCACCGACGAGGTGCCGCCGAGCACCTGCTCGACGCGGCGGGCCAGGTCGCTGACGACGGGGCGCAGGACGGTCGGGATCACGGCGGTGAGCGAGACGTCCTCGACGGCGAGGAGCCGCGAGGGCTTGGGGGTGTCGCGCAGGTAGGGCGCGAGCCGGTCGTCGAGGGTCGCCTGACGGTGCCGCGGCAGCCCCTGCCAGACGAGGAGGGCGCCCAGGGCGAGCAGCAACCCGAGCAAGGCGCCGCTGCGACCGAGGCCGATGTCGTGGAGCAGGTCGGTCATCGCAGCACCCGCTCTTCCTCGGGGAGCCGGCCGATGCGCACCATGATGCGGTAGGCCACGACGGTGGCCACCGCCCCGACGGCAAGGACGAGCACCCCGGTCGAGGTGTTGTAGGCCTGCACGGACTCGGGTCGGGTCGACAGCAGCGCAAGCACGATCCAGGGCGCGGCGACGGCCAGCCGGGCGGCGTTGACCGTCCACGACTGCCGGGTCTCGAGCTCGCTGCGGGTGCGCGCGTCCTCGCGCAGGAAGGTCGACAGGGTCCGCAGGAGCGAGCCGAGGTCGGACCCACCGACCTCACGGGCGATGCGCAGCGACTCGACGAGCCGGTCCCCCACCGGGTCGGCCAAACGGTCCTTGAGCCGGTCGAGGCAGTCGTTGAAGCGGCCGGTTGTGCGGTAGTCGCTGGCGAAGTCGGCGAAGGCCGGCCGCAGCTCCTCGGGCCCCCGGACCGAGAGCTGGGCGAGCGCCTCCGGCAGCGCCAGACCGGCGCGCACGGCGGAGGTGACGTTGTCGACGGCGTCGGGCCACAGGTCCCGCAGGTGCGCCCGGCGGGAGCGGGCCCGCACCCGCACGACGGCGACCGGCACCCAGCCGGCCATGACGGCGAAGCACAGGGCAATCGCCGGCACCCCGGTGAGCGCGGTGACCGTGAGGAAGATCAGCAGGAAGGCGATGCCGCACGCGGCGAGGAGTAGTCGGGGCCCGATGCCGCGGTAGCCGGCCTGGGCGAGGTCGTCGGCGAGCCCACGCATGACCCGACTCTCCCGCTGGACCCGCTCGCGCTCCTCACGAGGCCAGCAGGACCACCAGATGAGGAAGACCCCGGCCCCGAGGATGGCCCCCACGAGCACGCCGGTCACGGCGACCCACTCCCGAGGACGGCCGCGATGTCGTAGCCGGCCCGCTGGAAGCGGTCGCGGTGCGGCGGATAGCCGTCGGCGCGCACCAGTCGCCCGTCGCGCGTGGTGAAGATGTCGCTGATCTCGACGACGTCGTTTTCGATCCGGCCGGGCAGCGCGACGATCTCGCGCACCCGGCGGACGCCGTCGGACTCGAGCGCGGCGTGCACGACGATGTCGATCGACCCGGCGACCGTCGGCACGACGAAGCGCGAGCCGACGTTTTCGCCGGCGAGCAGCGGCAGGGTGCACATCTTGGTCACCGCCTCGCGGGCCGAGTTGGCGTGGATCGTGCACATGCCCGGCAGCCCGGAGTTGAGCGCGATGAGCAGGTCGAGGCTCTCGGCCTGCCGCACCTCGCCGACGATGATCCGCGACGGGCGCATGCGCAGCGCCTCCTTGACCAGACGCCGCAGCGGCACCTCGCCCAGCCCCTCGAGGTTGGACTGGCGGCACTGCATCGACACGACATCTCTCAGCGGGATCTTCAGCTCGAAGACCTCCTCGCAGGTCACGACCCGCTCCCGTGGCGGGATCGCCGCCGACAGGCAGTTGAGCAGGGTCGTCTTGCCGGCCTGGGTGCCGCCGGCCACGAGGACGTTGAGCCCCGACGCGACGGCGGCCTGGAGGAAGGTCGCCGCCTCCTTGGTCAGCGTGCCCAACCGCACGAGGTCGTCGAGGTGGTCGGCCTTGACGACGAACTTGCGGATGTTGACGACCCAGTGCTCTCGGGTGATGTCGGGGATGACGACGTGCAGCCGGCTGCCGTCGGGCAGGGTCGCGTCGACGAAGGGGGACGACAGGTCAATGCGTCGGCCCGAGGACTTGAGCATCTTCTCCACGAGGTCGCGGACCTCGTCTGCGGTGAGGACGGTTGAGGTCAGCTCGGCGACGCCGTTGCGGGCGACGAAGACCTGGCTCGGGCTGTTGATCCAGATCTCCTCGACCTGCGGGTCGTCGAAGAAGCGCTGGAGGGGCCCGAAGCCGGCGACGGTGTCGAGCACGGACTTGACCGCGGCCTCGACATTGCCGAGCATCGGCAGCCCGCCGTGGGTGCTGCGCTCGTCGTAGTCGGAGACGGCGGCGCGCACGAGGTCGGCGACCTCGGCGGTCTCGCGGACCGGGTCGAGCCCGGAGCGGCGAATGAGCTCGCGGACCTCTGTCTCGACGGTCTTGACAGCATCCATCGGCTGATCCCCCCTTCGTCGTGAGGCGTCGTCCTCGCGGACCTCCCCGGTCCACTGGGCCACGACGGTACTGAATTGAGCGCGATCCGCATCTCGAGAATCCACAGGCCACCCGACCCGCCTGCTGAACGGCGTTCGAATGCGGTCCCGAACCGTGCCATAATCGGCGCCGAACCCCCGACCGAGAGGGCCACCGTGTCCACCCAGCGCTCCACCGGCCGTGATCTGGCGCAGGTCGCCGTCTTCGCCGGCATCATCGCCGTCCTCGGGCTGATCCCGGCCATCGCCCCCTTCGGCAATGCCGTCCCGATCACCGCGCAGTCGCTGGGCATCATGCTCGCCGGCGCGATCCTCGGCGCCCGCCGCGGCGTGCTGGCCGTCCTCGTCCTGCTCGCCCTCGTCGCGCTCGGTCTGCCGCTGCTCGCCGGCGGGCGCGGCGGCCTGGGCGTCTTCGCCGGGCCGAGCGTCGGCTACCTGATCGGCTGGCCGATCGCGGCCTGGGCGATCGGGGCGATGACCCAGGCGATGGGCACGCCCTACCGCACCGCCGTCGGCATCGGCATCAACGTCCTCGGTGGCGTCCTCCTGCTCAACCTCCTCGGCGTCATCGGTATGGTCCTTCGCGCCGACCTGTCCGTGAGCGCCGCGCTCGTGGCGGCGGCCCCCTTCGTCCCGGGTGACCTCGCCAAGGCCGCGATCGCCGCCGTCGTCGCGAAGGGGGTGCACGCGGCCTACCCGGGTCTGATCCGCGCCCGGCGCACGGCCCGCGAGGATGCCCTCGTCTGAGGTCAACGTCCTGGCGGCGGCGGACCCGGTCGCGGCCTTCGTCGAGGCCGAGAGGCAGGGGCGGCTCGTCGCCCTGCCGACCTCAGGCACCTCCGGTCGCCCGCGGACCGTGGTGCGGACGACGGCGTCGTGGACCGACTCCTTCGGGGCGGTCGCCGAGCTCACCGGCACCACCGGCGCGAGCCGGGTGTGGGTGCCCGGCCCGGTCACCGCGACGATGAACCTCTTCGCCACCGTCCACGCCCGCTGGGCCGGCGCGCGCCTCGCCCCGAGCCTCGCCGAGGCGACCCATGCGCACCTGACGCCGACCTCCCTTCGTCGGCTGCTGGCGGACGGGGCCGACCTCGCCGGCCGCAGCCTCGTCGTCGCCGGTGACCGCGTCGACGAGGCGACCGCCGCCGCGGTGTCGGCCGCGGGTGGGCGGCTGCACCACTACTACGGGGCGGCGGAGCTGTCCTTCGTCGCGTGGGGCGAGCACGCGGGCGACCTGCGGGCCTTCCCCGGCGTCGACGTGGAGGCGCGCGACGGCGAGCTGTGGGTCCGCTCCCCCTATGTCAGCGCCGGCTACCTCGAGCCGAGCCACGAGCTGCGGGGCGAAGGGGGCTGGGTCACCGTCGGCGACCGCGGCGAGGTCGTCGACGGTCGCGTGATCGTCCACGGACGCGCCGGCGGGATCACGACGGCCGGCGCGACCGTGCGGGTCGCCGACATCGAGGGCGTGCTGCGTCCTCTGGCGCGCGGTGACGTGGTCGTCGTCGGGCTGCCGCACCCCGACCTCGGTGAGGTCGTCGCCGCAGCCGTGACCGATGCTGGTGACGTGCAGCGCCTCACCTCCCTCGCCCGCGAGCAGCTCGCTCCCGCCCAGCGGCCGCGCCGCTGGCTGCACCTGCCCGCCCTCCCCCGCACCCGGCACGACAAGGTCGACCGCGATGCCGTCCGCGAGGCCCTGGCGGCTGCCCGATGAGTGCCCCGGTGATCGTCGCCGCGGCCCGCTCGGCCATCGGCACCGCCGGGCGCTCCCTCGCCGGGGTCACCGCCGACCAGCTCGCCGGACCCGTGCTCGCCGCGACCCTCGACCGCTCCGGCCTGGCACCGGAGGACGTCAGCGACGTCGTGCTCGGCAACTGCATGGGCCCCGGCGGTGACGTGGCCCGCTCCGCGTCGCTGGCGGCCGGGCTGCCCGTCACCGTCCCCGCGCTCACCGTCGACCGGCAGTGCGCGAGCGGTCTGGCCGCGATCGACGTCGCCGTCTCGCTCGTGCGCGGCGGCGCGAGCGCCGTGCTCGCCGGCGGCGTGGAGTCGGTGAGCACGGCCCCGTGGCGGCACTGGCCACCCGTCGACGGTGCCGACCCGGTGCGCTACGAGCGGGCTCCCTTCGCGCCGGCGGGGTGGGACGACCCCGAGATGGGCGTGGCCAACGACCTGCTCGCGCACGAGGCCGGCGTCACCCGCGAGCGCCAGGACGAGTACGCGGCCCGGTCGCACGCGCGGGCTGTGGCCGCGCGGGAGGCGGGGGCCTTCGACGCGGAAGTTGTCGCCGTCGCCGGCGTGACCCGCGACGACCGGCCCAAGGCGACGCTCACGGTCGACAAGCTGGCGCGGCTGCGACCGGCCTTCCGCGACAACGGAAGCGTGACCGCCGGCAACTCCTGCGGCATCAGCGACGGCGCCGCCGCCGTCGCGGTCGTCGACGCGGCGACGCACGAGCGGCTGGGCGTGCCGGGGCTGCGCATCCTCGCCACGGCGACGGCCGGCGTCGAGCCGAGCCGACCCGGCCGCGGGCTCGTCCCCGCCACGCGGATCGCGCTGCAGCGCAGCGGGATCGGGCTCGACGACCTCGACGCCATCGAGATCAACGAGGCCTTCGCCGGGCAGGTGCTGGCGTGCTGCGACGAGCTGGGCGTCGACCCCCTTCGCGTGTGTGCCGAGGGTGGGGCGCTGGCGCTCGGCCACCCGTGGGGAGCCTCCGGCGCCGTGCTCGTCGTGCGGCTCTTCCACCAGCTGGTGGGCTCTTCGATCCCTAAGGTGCGCCGGAGGCGCCGTCCTGAGGTGCGACGGAGGAGCCTCGAAGGGAGCCTCGAAGGGCGACTGGGCCTCGCGGCGATCGCCGCCGGCGGCGGGCAGGGAGTGGCGATGGTGGTGCAGGCATGCTGATCGACGTGCGCGACGTGACGCACGGCTTCGACGGTGGCGCGCCGGTGCTGCGCGACGTGACCGTGCGGCTGACCGAGCAGCGAGTCGGGGTCATCGGGGCCAACGGCTCCGGCAAGTCGACCTTCGCCCGGATGCTCAACGGGCTCGTCGTGCCCGAGCAGGGCACGGTGACCCTCGACGGGCTCGACACCGCTCGGCAGGGCAAGGAGGTGCGGCGGCGGGTCGGCTTCTGCTTCACCGACCCAGACGCGCAGATCGTCATGCCGACCGTCGCCGAGGACGTCGCCTTCAGCCTGCGACGAAGGGGGCTGACCCGCACCGAGGTCGACGCCCGGGTCGAGGCGGCCCTGGCCGCCCACGGTCTCGCCGGTCGCGGCGACCACCCGGCGCACCTGCTGAGCGGCGGGCAGAAGCAGCTGCTCGCCCTGGCGGCCGTGCTCGTCACCGAGCCCGACCTGCTCGTCATGGACGAGCCGACGACGCTGCTCGACATCCGCAACGCGCGGCGGGTCGCCGAGGTCGTGCGGGGTCTGCCCCAGCAGGTCGTCCTCGTGACCCACCACCTCGACCTGCTCGCGGACTTCGACCGGGTGCTCGTCTTCGACCGCAGCCGCCTCGTGCACGACGGCACGCCCGCCGACGCGATCGCCCACTACCTGCGGCTCATGGACGACGACCGGTGATCGGGCTCTACCGCGAGGGCGACTCGGTCCTGCACCGGCTGCCGGCCGGGGCGAAGCTCCTCGCGCTCCTGCTCGTGGGCGTGGCCTCCCCCTTCGTCCGCTCGCCGCTGGTCACGGTGTGCGCGCTGCTCGGCGTGCTGGCCGGCTACGCCCTGGCCCGGATGCAGGTGCGGGTGCTGCTGCAGATGCTGCGGCCGCTGCTGCTCGTCATGGTGCCGCTGGCGGTCTTCCAGACGGTCGTGGCGGGGTGGCAGCGGGCCGTCGTCATCGTCGGGGTGCTCGTCGCGCTCGTGCTGCTGGCCAACCTCGTGACGCTGACGACCCGCACCACCGACCTCATCGACGTCGTCGTGCGGGTGTGCGGCCCCCTGCGGCGGGTCGGGGTCAACCCCGAGCGGGTGGGCCTGATGCTCCAGCTGGCGATCCGCGCCGTGCCCCAGGTCATCGACCTGGGGCGGCGGGTGCGCGAGGCGCAGCACGCGCGGGGCCTGGCCGCCAGCCCACGCGCCTTCGCCGTGCCGCTCATCGTCGGCGCGCTGCGCCGGGCGGATGCGATGGGTGATGCGCTGGCAGCTCGGGGCCTCGACGACTGAGCCTGTGGACAACTCTCGGCGGCGCTGACCCTCATCGACCTACGGTGCCGTCATGCAGCTGCGGATGACGATCATCGACACCGGCAGCGGGGGGCCCGAGACGATCGACGTGCGCGCCGAGACGCACCACACGCTCGGCGACCTGCTCGTCGCGACCGGGCACGCCCCCGCGACCGCCACCGTCCGCGGCGAGGCCCTCGCGCCCGATGCTCCCCTCGGCCTGCCGCCCCTCCTCGACGGGGCCGAGATCACCCTCGGCGCCACGAGTCCCGCTGTGGCAGAGGCGAGCCGGTCCCCCCTTCGCCTGGTGTCGGTGAGCGGACCCGACGCCGGACGCACCCTGGAGCTCACGCCCGGTCGGCACACCATCGGCCGGGGCGACGCCGCGACGATGCGGGTCGCCGACGACGCCCTCTCCCGCGAGCACGTCGCGCTGACCGTCGACCGCGACGGCGTCCACGTCCGCGACCTCGGCACGACCAACGGCACCACGGTCGACGACGCGCCGCTGCCCACCGACGGTGCCCGCGTCCGCTCCGGCAGCCGGGTGGTTGCAGGGCACACGACCTTCGCCGTCGAGGCCCACCGCACCCGACCCGCCAGGCGCACCCCGAGCGGTGACGGGACCCTCGCGGTCAACCCCACGCCCCACCTGCCCCAGCCGACGGCACCCGCGACCATCCGGCTCCCACCCGAGCCGACCGCAGCGGTCCGCCGCCGCATCCCGTGGCTCATGGTGCTGCTGCCGCTGCCCTTCGCCGGGCTGCTCGCGCTCTTCTTCGGGCCGCGGATGCTGCTCTTCGGCCTGCTCTCACCGCTGCTCGTCCTCGGCTCCACCCTGTCCGACCGCACGACCTCGCGACGCGAGCACCGCGAGGCCCACGCCCAGTGGGTCCGCGACCGGGCCGCCACGGGCGAGCGGCTCGCCGCCGCCCTGCGCGCCGAACGACGCCATCGCCTGCGGTCGGCACCCGACGCGTCGGCGCTGCTCGACGCGGCCCGAGGGGACTCGGCACGCCTGTGGGAGAGGCGCCCCCAGCACGACGAGCACCTGTGCCTGCGGCTCGGCCTCGGCGCCCTGCCCGCGACGATCGAGGTCGAGCACCGCGCGGGAGCCCGCGAGCACCCCGTGCTCGACGATGTGCCCCTGTGTGTGGACCTCGCCGAGATCGGCGTGCTCGGCATCGCCGGCCCGCAGGCCACCCGCGACCGGCTCGCCCGGCACCTGCTCGGCCAGCTCACCGCGCTCCACTCGCACCACGACGTGCAGGTGAGCGTCGTCGGGGACGACGACGGGTGGTGGTCCCCCTTCGCCGGGCTGGTCCACCTGCGCACCCACGACGACGTGCCCGAGTCGGCGCGCATCGCCACCGACCGCGAGTCCGGGGCCGCGCTGCTCGCCGGCCTGGCCCGCGTCGCTGCCGAACGTGCCGCCACCGCACCCGAGCGTCGCCGCGAGGGTGACCCGCTGCCGGTGGCCCACGTCGTCGTGGTCGACGGTGTCGGGGACCGGCGCACCGACCCAGGTCTGCGCACGATCATGAGCGAAGGGGGTCTCGCCCGCGTCCTCGTCGTGGCCCTCGCCGACACCCCCGACCAGCTGCCGCACGAGGCCCGCGCCGTCGCCGCCCTCGACGGCGATCGGGTGCGGCTGCTCGTCGCCGGCCAGGAGGCGGCGAGCGGTGTCGTCGACGGCACGGGTGATGCGTGGGCACGGCGCCTCGCCGCGGCCCTGACCCCGCTGCGCGACGCCACCCCCGACGCGCGGGGCGGGGTCCTGCCCGGTGCCGCGCGGCTCGTTGACCTGCTCGACCTCTCCCCTGACGACGCCGACGCCTTCGTCGAGCGCTGGGGCCGTGCGGGGCCGGAACGAAGTATGGACCTCGAGGTCACCGTCGGACCGGCGGGCGACGGGGACTTCCGCATCGACCTGCGGCGCGACGGGCCGCACGCGCTCGTCGCGGGCACGACCGGGTCGGGCAAGTCCGAGTTCCTCCAGAGCTGGGTCGCGGCGCTCGCGGCGCACCTGTCGCCGGAGGAGATGACCTTCGTCCTCGTCGACTACAAGGGCGGGGCGGCCTTCGCCGAGTGCGCGCGACTGCCACACACCGTCGGCATGCTCACCGACCTCGACCCCGCCACGGCCGAACGCGCCCTGACCAGCCTCGACGCCGAGCTGACCCGCCGCGAGCACGTCCTCGCCGCCTCGGGGGCCAAGGACATCGACGATCACCGCGGCGACCCGCTGCCCCGGCTGATGATCGTCATCGACGAGTTCCGCATGCTCGCCGAGGAGCAGCCCGACGTCATGGCCCACCTCATGCGCATCGCCGCCGTGGGCCGCTCGCTCGGCGTGCACCTCGTGCTCGCGACCCAGCGCCCCGGCGGCATCGTCTCCGCGGACATCAAGGCCAACGTCAACCTGCGCATCGCGCTGCGCGTGCGCGACCGCGCCGACAGCGACGACGTCATCGGCTGCCCCGACGCGGCCGAGATCCCCGAGACGGCCCCCGGCCGGGCCCTGGCGAGCACCGGTGGTGGTCCACCGCGCGCCTTCCAGACCGGCCGGGTCGCCGGGCACGCCGCCGGTGTCGGCGGGGCGCTGCTCGTGCGCCGCCCCGGCGAGGCCTGGCCCGCGCCGCCCGTCGTCGACGACCTCGGGCCGACCGACCTGCAGCGCCTTGCCCGCACGATGACCCGGGTCGCGCAATCCCTGGCCATCCCGGCACCCCACCGGCCCTGGCTGCCGCCGCTGCCAGAGACCATCGAGGCGGCGCGGCTCCACGACGACGAGGTGACGGGGGCTCCCTTCGGCCTCGTGGACCTGCCGGCGCAGCAGCGCCAGTCGTCGCTGGAGTGGGCGACCACCGACGGCCACTGGATGCTCGTCGGCGGTCCCGGCTCCGGTCGGACCACGGCCCTCGCCTCGCTCGTCACCGCTGCCGCGCACCGATGGTCGGCCGACCGGCTGCAGGTGCAGGTCGTCGGTGACGGGTCCGCGCGGCTGGCCGGACTCACCGCCCTGCCGCACGTCGGGAGCATCGTCGATGGGGAGGCGGCGACCGTCGTGGGGCGCTTCCTCGAGCGCCTCGAGTCCGACCTCTCGACGCGGCGGGCGGCGCTGCGGGCCAGCGGTCACCCGACCCTCGACGCATGGTGGGCCACCCACGAGGGCGAAGGGGGTCCGCCGCCCCCGCCGCACCTGCTCCTGGCGATCGACGGCTGGGGCCGGGTGACGCGGCCGCGGGGCTCGCTCGACCTCGGTGAGACGGCCGAGACCCTCGAGACGCTCATGCGCGACGGCGTCGCCCTCGGGCTGCGCGTCGTCGTCGCAGGTGGCCGCGAGCTGCTGTCCGGCCGGGTCTCCTCCCTCGTCGGCACCCGCCTCGTGCTGCACCTGAGCGACCGGGGCGATGCCGCCCTGGCCGGACTCGCCCGCACCGAGGTCTCGGACCGGCTCGTCCCCGGTCGGGCTCGGCTCCAGCCGGGCGGCGACCTCGTGCAGGTGGCGCTGCCGTCACATGCCCCCTCTGGAGGGGGCGAAGCGGCCGCACCCCCGTGGGTCGTCGAGGAGCTGCCCGGGTCGGTGCCGCTCGACGTGCTGCCCGCAGCGGCGCGGGAGCGGATCCCGCTCGGGCTCGGCGGCTCCGGTCGCGACCCGGTGGTGTGGCGCACCGACGGCGCGCGGCGGTTCCTCGTCTGCGGCCCGCCGCGCAGTGGTCGGTCGACGGCCCTGTCGCTGCTCGCCCGTCAGGTGGCCGCCTCCGGGCAGCCGCTCGTCGTCGTCGGCTCGGGGGCGATCGCCGACGGGCTCGACTGCCCGGTCCTCGGTGCGGACGACCGGGACGAGCTGATCGCCCTGCGCCAGAGGCACCCCGACCTCGCGGTCATCGCCGACGACCTCGACCGGCTCGAGGGTGCGCCCGTCGCCGACGTGCTCAAGGAGATCCTGCGCCGACTCGACGCCGACCGCGGGCTCGTCATCGGCGCGACGGCCACCCAGACGGCCGTCGGCCAGGTGCGCGGGCTGGTCTCCGACCTCGCGCGTACCCGCACCGGTCTGCTGCTCCAGCCGTCGGCTCGCTCGGACGGTGACGCCCTCGGCCTGCGGATCCCGCCCCTGCCGCGCGTGGCCGGCCGGGGATACCTCGTCGTCGACGGGGCAGCCGAGGAGGTGCAGGTCGCCCTCCCGCGGGTCGAGGTAGCAGCAACCGGATAGACGGTCGGAGATACCTCAACCCGGCTGCTGGACGCTCTGGGCAGCCACCAGTCGAGGTTCCCACGACCGGATAGACGGTCGGAGATACCTCAACCCACTCAACCGGAGACCGGCAGACTCACTCCAGCCGCGGCGTGCGCGGGGGCTCGGTGCGCCGCTGACCCGTCGCCTCGAAGGCCGCCGCGATCGTCAGCAGGCGGTTGTCGTCCCACCCGCGCCCGGCGAAGGTCAGCCCGATCGGCATGCCGATGTCGCTCATCGTGCCCATCGGCACCGTGACCGTCGGGATGCCGAGGTGGCGCGGGACGAGATTGCCGTTGGCCACCCACACGCCGTTGCGCCACGCGAGGTCGGCCGACTCCTCACGCACGTCCGCATCGGCCGGCCCGACATCGGCCACCGCCGGGAAGATCACCGCGTCGAGCCCCAGGTCGTCCATCCAGGCCTCGAGGTCGACGCGGCGCGTCTCCTCCAGGCCACGCAGACCCCCTTCGAGCAGGGGCAGGGTCGTGACGTCCTCGACCACCCCTGCCTGCCGCGCCCGGGTGACGTAGTCAGCGAGGTCGAAGTCGAGCTCGCCGTAGCGGTCGGGCAGCGCGCCCTCGGGGTGCGGGAAGATCCGCGGGCCGTCGACGTCGGCGAGCCGGTGCAGCGCGGGGTCGCCGTTGGTCCGCAGGAAGGTCTCCCACCCCCACATCGACTGCTCCCAGATCTCCTCCTCGAGATAGCCCTCCGGGAGCAGCCCGCGCGTCGCGATCGTCGGCGCACCGGCACGGTCTCCGTCGTAGTTGGACACCACGGGGAAGTCGGTCTCGACGACCTCCGCCCCCGCCGCCTCGAGGTCCGCTCGCGCCGCCGCGAAGAGCTCCATGGAGCTCGGCCGCGGCACGATCCGCTCGCCGATCGGCCCGCCGAAGCCGACGCCCGTGCCCGCCTCCTCGTCGGTGCCGAGGTACATCCGCGGCACGCCGAGCCGCAACCCGCGCAGCGGTGCCGCGCCGTCCGCGGCGAGCGCCGGGTAGGACCCCGGCCGCACCTGCGAGGCCGCGGGCACCTCGATCCACGGCTGGGTGCGCCACAGGTCACCCGTGGTGTCCGGATCGTCGGCGACGACCACGTCGAGCACCTCGAGCAGGTCGGCCATCGTCCGCGCGTGCGGCACGACGACGTCCATCGACGGCACGAGCGGCCAGTTGCCCCGCACCGAGATCACGCCCCGCGAGGGCGTGTAGGCGCACAGCGCGTTGTTGCTCGCCGGTGCCCGCCCGGAGGACCAGGTTTCCTCCCCCAGGCCGAAGGCCGCGAAGCTCGCCGCCGTCGCCGTGCCCGAGCCGTTGGAGCTGCCGGAGCCGAAGGCCGCGGTGAGGTAGTCGCCGTTGTAGGGGCTCTCGGCCCGGCCGTAGACCCCGCGCTGCATGCCGCCGTTGGCCATCGGCGGCATGTTGGTCAGGCCGATGAGCACCGCACCGGCCCCGCGCAGCCGCTCGATGGTGAAGGCATCGCGCTGCGCGACGAGATCGGCGAAGGCCGGCGACCCGCTGGCACAGGTGAGCCCCGTCGCAAGATACGAGTCCTTGGCCGTGTAGGGGATGCCGTCGAGCGGGCCGAGGGTCTCCCCCTTCGCCCGGCGGGCATCGCTGGCGCGGGCATCGTCGAGGGCCGCGGGGTTGGGCACGACGACGGCGTTGAGCCGCGGGCCGGCGGAGTCGTAGGCCTCGATGCGGGCCAGGTAGGCGCGGACGAGCTCCTCGCTCGTCGTCTCCCCTGCCTCCAACGCAGCACGAAGGGAGGCGACGCTCGCCTCGACGACGTCGATGCCCATCAGGCCACCCCGTCCGGCAGGTCCGGTGAGGGTGACAGGAGTGCGGCCACCACTCCGGCCAGGGCCACCACGGCCAACCCCAGCCCGATCCACAGGCCAGAGCTCTGCACGAGGGTCCAGGCGGCCGGCAGCAGCAGGACGTTCCACACGAGAGTCGGGGTGCGCGGCCAGCGGGCCCCCTTCGCCCACGCGCCGGCGAGGGCCAGCAGCAGGATCGCGAAGATGATCGCCACGACCATCGACATCGACGCCGTGCTCGGGTCCTCGGCCCGCCCGTCGGCCAGCTCGAGGCCGTAGAGGCCGGCCGTGACGAGCAGGAGGAGTGCCTCGACGACGCTCACGGCCGCGGCGGCAAGGGCGGGTGGTGTGAGGTGCGAAGGGGGATTGCTCGGGGTCACGACCAGCAGCGTAGGTGACCCTTCGTGACTCATCACACGACGCGGCGGAACAAAGCCGTCGTCCCAGACTGTTGGCATACGGAGCAGTAGCGTGAACAATGATGTGTGTTTTGGGTCGTGGACGCCCCGGCGGCTCGACCTCCACGTCGGCCTCGGCCAGCGACACACAGCGTGCACGACCTCCCCGACGACAAGGAGCACCACCCCCATGGATTGGCGCGACCGCGCAGCCTGTCTCGACGAAGACCCCGAGCTCTTCTTCCCCATCGGCAACACCGGCCCCGCGATCGCCCAGATCGAGGAGGCCAAGAAGGTCTGCCGACGGTGCGAGGTCGTCGACACCTGCCTCAAGTGGGCCATCGAGTCCGGCCAGGACGCCGGCGTCTGGGGTGGCCTCTCCGAGGACGAGCGCCGCGCGCTCAAGCGTCGCAAGGCCCGCGCCCGCCGCGCCGGCTGAGACCTCGTCCCACCTGACCGCCGTCTCCGAGCACCTGCTCGGGGGCGGTTTCGTCGTGTCCGGCGGGTACGAGTCAGCCGTCGACCGGCCGCAGCCGAGCGCTGAAGCGCACCCGGGTCCCCCGCGGCTCCGCGTCGTCCCAGCGGATCTGACCGCCGAGGTCATGGATCATCGAGGTGACGATCCGGGTGCCCAGCCCCGCCTTGCTCGGGCGGAAGCCCGTCGGCAGGCCCGCCCCGTCGTCGACGACGGTCACCCGCAGGATGTCGACGTCGCCCTCGGTGCTGCGCTCGGCCTCGACCGAGACCGTTCCGCCCTCGGGCACCCCGTGCTCGACGGCGTTCTGGATCAGCTCGCTGAGGATCAGCCCGACGGCCGTCGCGTCCTCGGCCCGCATCATCCCGAAGGACCCGGCAAAGCGGGAGTCGATCGCCCCCGTCATGCGCGCCACCTCGACGATCGCACGCAGACCGCGCACCGCGACGTCGTCGAAGTCCAGCGCCTCGGCGAATCCGGTGCTCAGCGCCTCGTAGATCATGGCGATCACCCCGACCCGACGGACCGCCTCGTCCAGAGCCGTTCGAGCGACCCCGTCGGGCACCCGTCGCGACTGCATCCGCAGAAGGGCGGCGACGGTCTGCAGGTTGTTCTTGACCCGGTGGTGGATCTCGCGGATCGTCTGGTCCTTGGTCATCAGCTCGTCGCCGCGCCGCCGCAGCTCGGAGACGTCGCGCGCGAGGACGATCGCGCCGTGCCGCTCGCGGCCGTGCATGAGCGGCACCGCCCGCAGCGCGAGCGCAGCGCCGTTGGCGGCGAGATCGGAGCGCCACGCGGCCCGACCCATGGCGACGAGGGCCAGCCCCTCGTCGAGCTGCCCCGGCTGCCCGGCGACACCGCTGATCACCTGGAGCAGGACCTCGCCCTCGATCGGGCCCTGGTGACCGAGCTTGCGGATCGCGCTGAGCGCATTGGGCGAGGCGTAGTGCACGACACCCGCGACGTCGAGCCGCATGACGCCGTCACCGACGCGGGGCGCGCCCCGGCGGGCACCGCTCGGTGACCCGGTCGTCGGCCACGTGCCCTCGGCGACCATGAGGAAGAGCTCGTCGCTCATGTGGCCGTAGCTCTCCTCGAGGCGCGTCTGCGGCCGACCGCTGTCGAGCTGGTCGTGCACGCTGAGCACGCCGATTATGCGACCGGCCCGACGTACCGGGCGAGCCCGCTCGTGGAGCAGG
This sequence comes from Janibacter sp. FSL W8-0316, assembly GCF_038004165.1. NCBI lineage: Bacteria > Bacillati > Actinomycetota > Actinomycetes > Micrococcales > Intrasporangiaceae > Janibacter > Janibacter sp. FSL W8-0316. The sequence goes on from NZ_JBBOQX010000001.1 coordinate 1,246,866, forward strand.
TCCTGCCCGCGCTCGCGCACGTGCTCGCTCTGCCCGTCGCGCACCGCCCGGCTCACGAGGTCCCCGAAGACCGCCGCCTCACCCTGGCCGACGATGTCCTCGACGAAGACCATCGGCCCGGTCATGGGGCGGGTGTGCGCGGCGGCGACCCAGCCTCCTTCGCGCGGCAGCCAGAGGACGAGGTCGCTGAAGCTCAGGTCGGCGAGCAGGTGCCAGTCCTCGACGAGCAGGTGGAGCCACTCGGTGTCGGCCGGCTCGAGGCCGGGGGTGGTCCGCAGGAAGTCCGACAGTGTCCGCACGTCACGATCCTAGTGACGTGCGGACACCGGCGGACCGGGTGCTCAGCGGGTGACCGAGCGAAGCGTGCGCAGCGCCACCGACAGGGCCGCGACACCGGGCGAGGTCAGCTGTCGGATGCCGGCGAGCTGGGTCTGCACCCGCTCGACGGCCTCGTCGTGCTGCGCCGACCACTGCGCCAGCCGCGAGGCGGCATCGTCGCCGTCGCGCTCGAGGACCGAGCTCGTCAGCGACTGCAGGGTCGCGTAGAGGTCGTCCCGCAGCGCCCCCCGGGCCATGGCGTCCCAGCGCTCCTCGCGCGGCAGGGTCGTCACCATGATGAGCAGCTCGTCGATGCCGAAGGTCTCGGAGACCTGGTAGTAGGTCTCGGCGACGTCGAAGAGCTCGCGCCCGGTGTCGGTGGACATGTCGACGATGTCGAGCACGGAGTACAGGTCGAGCAGGGTCGCGGTCCGCCGGGCCAGGTCGGCGGGCACGCCCGCGTCGACGAGGTCCTGCGTCTTGCGAGCCAGCCGCTCGGCCTGCGAGCCGCGCAGCAGCTCGGGGATCTGCGGCGCGAGGCTCGCGACCGGCTCGGCGAAGCGCTCGATCTCGCCGGTGACATCGAGACGGCCGGCGCGGTTGGCGAGGAACCACCGCACCGCCCGGTCCATGAGGCGGCGCAGCTCGAGGTAGAGCCGGGTCTGCACCTGCGTCGGCACGACGTTGTCGAGTGCCTCGACCTGCTCGACGTAGTCGTCGAGACCGAAGATCTCGCGGGCGACGAGGAAGGCCCGCGCCACCTGGGCGGACGTCGCGCTCGTCTCCTCGACGGCCCGGTGGACGAAGGTGATCCCGCCCCGGTTGACCAGGTCGTTGGCCACCGCGGTCGTCACGATCTCCCGACGAAGGGGGTGTGCCCGCAGCTCGTCGTGGAAGCGCTCGCGCAGCGGCGTCGGGAAGTAGTCCGTCAGCTGTCGCTCGGTCGCCGGGTCGTCGGGCAGGTCGGAGTCGAGCAGGTCGGTCTTGAGCGCCAGCTTGGAGTAGGCGAGCAGGACCGACAGCTCCGGCGAGGACAGGCCCTCGCCGGCGTCGAGCCGGTCGTGCACCTCGGCGCTGCTCGGGAGGAACTCCAGCTCGCGGTCGAGCTCGCCGCGCGCGGTGAGGGTCTCCATGAGGCGCTCGTGGACGACGAGCATGTCGCCGTGCTGGGCCCGGGCATTGCCGAGCAGGACGTTTTGCTCGTAGTTGTCGCGCAGCACCTGCTCGGCGACCTCGTCGGTCATCGAGGCGAGCAGCTCGACCCGGGCGTCCTCGTCGAGGGAGCCGCGACGGATCGCCTCGCCGAGCAGGATCTTGATGTTGACCTCGTGGTCGGAGGTGTCGACGCCGGCGGAGTTGTCGACGGCGTCGGTGTTGACCCGCACCCCGGCCCCGGCGGCCTCGATCCGGCCACGCTGGGTGGCCCCGAGGTTGCCGCCCTCGCCGATGACGCGGGCGCGCACCTGGCCGCCGTCGACGCGGATGGCGTCGTTGGCCCGGTCGCCCACCTCGGTGTGGGACTCGTCGGCGGCCTTGACGTAGGTGCCGATGCCGCCGTTCCACAGCAGGTCGACGGGCGCCTGGAGGATGAGGTGGATCAGCTCGGTCGGCGTCATCGACGTGGCCCCGTCGAGACCGAGGGCGGCTGCGGCCTGCTCGCTCACGGGGATCGACTTGGCGCTGCGCGACCACACGCCACCGCCCTCGCTGATGAGGGAGCGGTCGTAGTCGTCCCAGGAGCTGCGCGGCAGGTCGAAGAGCCGTCGCCGCTCGGCGAAGGAGACGGCCGCATCGGGCTGCGGGTCGATGAAGACGTGCAGGTGGTTGAAGGCCGCGACGAGCCGGATGTGCTCGGACAGCAGCATGCCGTTGCCGAAGACGTCACCGCTCATGTCACCGATGCCGACGACGGTGAAGTCCTCGGTCTGGGTGTCGTGGCCGAGCTCGCGGAAGTGCCGCTTGACCGACTCCCAGGCGCCGCGGGCGGTGATGCCCATGCCCTTGTGGTCGTAGCCGACCGAGCCGCCGGAGGCGAAGGCATCGTCGAGCCAGAAGCCGTACTCGCGGGCGATGGAGTTGGCCAGGTCGGAGAAGGTCGCCGTGCCCTTGTCGGCGGCGACGACGAGGTAGGAGTCGTCGCCGTCGTGGCGCACGACCCGCTCGGGCGGGACGATCGCGCCGTCGACGCGGTTGTCGGTGACGTCGAGGAGGCCGGAGATGAAGGCCCGGTAGGCCGAGCGGCCGGCCTCCATCCACGCCTCGCGGTCGACGCCCGGGTCGGGCAGCTGCTTGCCGAAGAAGCCGCCCTTGCTGCCCGTCGGCACGATGACGGCATTTTTGACCATCTGGGCCTTGACGAGCCCGAGGACCTCGGTGCGGAAGTCGTCGCGTCGGTCGCTCCAGCGCAGGCCACCTCGGGCGACCGCGCCGAAGCGCAGGTGGACGCCCTCGACCTGCGGGCTGTGCACCCAGATCTCGAAGGCGGGGTGCGGCTTGGGCATGTCGGGCACGCGCGCCGGCTCGAGCTTGAGCGAGATGCGCGGCAGCGGCTCGCCGTCGGCGTCGCGCACGAAGTAGCTCGTGCGCAGGGTCGCGGCGATGACCCCGACGAAGGCCCGGATGATCCGGTCGTGCTCGAGCGAGCTGACCTCCTCGAGCGCGTCGTGGATGCGCTGGGTCACCTCGGCCTCGGCGGCGGCGCGGTCCTCGCCGGCCAACCCCTCGAAGCGGTCGGGGTCGAAGCGGGTCTCGAAGAGCTCGACGACGTCACGGGCGATCGTGTGGTTGTCGGCGAGCGCGGACTCGAGGCTCGTCTGGCCCCACGTGCCGCCGGCCTGCCGCAGGTAGCGCCCGATCGCGCGCAGCAGCGAGACCTGCCGCCAGGTGAGCCCAGCCCGGATGATCAGCGCGTTGAAGCCGTCGGACTCGGTGCGACCGGCCCGCACGGCGATGACCGCCGACTCGACGAGCTCGCGCAGCTCCTCGTGGGTGTGCGCCTCCCACAGGGCCGCGTCGGGCACCCGCAGGCACATGTCGTAGACACCGGCGGTGACGCCGTCGGTGCGGGTGAGCGTGTAGGGCTCCTCCTCGATGACCTGGGTGCCGAGGTTGCGGAAGATCGGCATGAGGTCGTCGAGGATCAGCTCGTCGAGGCTGAAGAGCTTGATCCGGCGCACCCGCGGGTCCTCGCCGCCACCGTGGCCGCGGCGAGGGTCGTAGAGCGCACAGGCGAAGGGGGTCCCCTCCCCCAGCAGGGCGAGGTTCTTCAGGTCGGCCACGGCCTGGGCGGCATCGAAGTCGTCCTCGTAGTCGACGGGAAACCCGCCGGCCCACGGGCTGATGAGCGAGGCGGCGACCTCGCTGCCGACGAGCTCGTCGGCGCGGCGCACGAGGCGCTCCTCCCAGGTGAGCGTGGCATCGGCGACGGCCGCCTCGAGCCGCTCCTGGGCCTCTCCGGTCGGCAGCTCGACACCCTGCGAGCCGCGTAGGATGTAGTAGAGCCGCGCCATCGGCTCGTCGGAGACGTGCGCGGTGAAGCTCACCTCGTCGGCGCCGGTCGCCTCGCGCAGCTCGGTCTCGACCCGCTGGCGCACGGCCGTCGTGTAGCGGTCGCGGGGCAGGTAGATGATCGCGGAGACGAACTGCCCGCCCGTGTCGAGCCGCAGGAAGGTCGCGGTGCGGATGCGGTGGACCATCTGCAGGATCGAGGTGACGACCTCGCGCAGGTGGTCGACGGGCGCCTGAAAGAGCTCGTCGCGCGGGAAGGTCTCGAACAGGCGCATCGCGAAGGCACCCGAGTGGCTGTCGCGGGCCCACCCGGAGTCGGAGAGGATCTGCTGCACCTTGTCGGCGATGAGCGGGATCGTCAGCACCGAGCTGGTGTAGGCGGTCGACGCGAAGAGCCCGGCAAGGCGTCGCTCGACGAGCCGGCCCTGCGCGTCGTGGAAGCGCACGGCCACGAGGTCGGGGTGGGTCACGCGGTGCACGGGCAGCACGGCGTGCGACTTGCCGATCGCCAGGCACCCACCCTCGTCGCCGGTGCCGCCGAGCGGCGTGACCGTCTCGGCCGTCGAGTCGTCACGCAGCACGCCCAGCCCGCTGCCGGGGATGGCGGTGACCGCGTCGCCGTCGACCGTGTGGTCGCGCGAGCCGATGAAGGTGAAGTGGTCGTCGACGAGCCAGCGCAGGAACTCGGCGGCCGCGGTCTGCGACTCGCGGCTGCCGGCCCCCCGGCCCTCGTCGAGGGCCTGCACGAGCTCGGTCACCGTCGCCCGCATGCTCTCCCAGTCGTCGACGGCGGCGGCGACGGCGTCGACGACCTCGGCGATGCGGTCCCGGACGAGCGCCATGTCGCACCGGTCGGCGAGCTCGAGACGGATCCACGACTCGTCGTGCAGGTCGGGGTCGGTGTGGGGCGTGCGGGGGTCGGTGTCGAGCACCTCGACGAGCTCGCCCTGCGCGTCGCGCCGGACGACGAAGAGCGGGTGGAGGAGCAGCGAGACCCCGATGCCGGCGGACCCGAGCTCGCCGAGGACCGAGTCGACGAGGAAGGGCCGGTCCGAGGTGACGACGTGCAGCACGCCGTCGGAGGCGTCGACGACCGTCTGCCCCGGCGCCCGGGTGGCGGCCACCTCCCGGTGTCTGGTGGCCATCGCCACCAGGTCCTCCGCGGACCGACCGCGCAGCGCGGTCGCGTCGACGTGTCGCAGGTACCGCTCGACGAAGGGGGCGTCGTCACCGGCCGCGGTGGCGGCGTCGGCGAGCACTCCCTCGGGGTCGGTGGCGGGGCGGGCAGGCAGCTGTGCCATGGATGGGCGTCCTCGGTCGCATCGTCACGTGTCGCGAAACCTCGTCGTCCCGCTCACGACGAGCGTAGCCCCCTATGACGCGCGTCACGTGCACCCCCCGGCCCGTCCCGGCGGAGCGAAGGGGGGACCGCCGCGGGCCTGTGGACGGCCCGCGTCCCGGGGACCACATGCGTCGATAGGCTGACCGGACCATGCCCCCTTCGCACCCTCGCCCCGAGGACCTCGACGCGCTCGTCGACGCCCTGTCCGCCACCGGTGAGCACACCGCGGCCACGGGCGAGCTGCTGCTCGACCACCTCGTGACGGTCGGGGACCACGCGACCCAGCGGGCGCTCGACGGCATGGTCGACGACACCGTCGACAGCCTCCGCGAGATCTCTGCCGGGTGCCGCGAGCTCGCCCTCGCGATGGGGCCGCGCGCCGCCCGGTCGGCCTCCTCGTCGGCGCGGGGCGGTGAGCACGCACGCCCCGACGTCCGCGAGCTGCGATGAGCCACCCCCTGCTGGGCGACCCCGGCTCGCTGAGTGCCCTGGCATCCTCCCTGCGCAGCCGTGCCGTGCAGCTGCACGCCGACGCCGAGGCACTGCGCGCGGCGCTGGCCGACGCGGCACCCGGATGGCGCGGACCGAGCGCGCTCGAGCGACGCCGCCGGGCCGAGCGCCTCGCCGAGGCCACGGCGACCACGGCCGAAGCCATGGACGCGTGCGGGCGCACCCTGCACTCGACGGCCACCGAGCTCGCCGAGGCGATCGCCCGCCTGCGTGCCCTCGAGGAGGAGGCCCGCGCGGCCGGGCTCGACGTGCGCGACGGCACGGTCGAGCGCAGCTGGGGCATCACCGGCGTCGCCGACGCCCACTCGGTCGACGAGGCCGAGCGGGTGCGCGAGTCGCTGCAGGAGCGGGTGCACCACGTCGTGACGACGCTCGGTCGGCACCGCACGCTGCTCACGGTCGAGTGCGCCCGGGCGAGCGAGCTGCTGCGCATGACGAGTGCCGCCCTGCGTGCCTGACGACGCCGGTCCGCAGCGCTAGCGTGTGCCCATGAGGATCACCCGTGAGGCCACCCTGCCCGCCGGCCCCGACGAGGCCTTCGCCCTCGTCTCGACGCAGGAGTACCAGCAGGCCAAGGTCGACGCCCAGGTGCCCGGCTCGACCGCGTCGGTGACCGCGCAGGGCGCCGACGTCGTCGTGCGCACCCGACGGGCGCTCCCCACCCAGGGCATGCCCGCGGCCGTGGCGTCGATGGTCGGCGACACGCTGCAGATCGACGAGCAGCAGACCTGGCACCCCGCGGCGGCCGACGGCTCCCGCCGCGCCGACCTCGACCTCACCGTCTCGGGAGCCCCGCTGCGCCTGCGCGGCACCATCGACCTGACCCCCGACGGCAACGGTACCCGGATGGCCGTGGCCGCCGACCTCACGTGCTCGATCCCGCTCGTCGGCAAAAAGGTCGAGCAGGCCGCCCAGCCGGCGATCATCGACTCGATCGACGCCGAGGCGCGCTTCCTCGCCGAGCGCCTGGTCTAACCCGCGGCGAGGTCGGGCAGCTCGGTGACGTCGTACCAGAGCAGGTCGTCGTAGCCGGAGCCGACGCCACCCGCGTCCTCCTCGACGTGGAAGCTCACGACGTCGGCCACCGCGAGGACCACGGCGGCGTCGAGCCGACCGTCATCGCCGGTGCCCGGGGCGTCGGGGACGTCGGCTGCGGCGACGACGCGACGACCGGCACCGAGGTCGCGGGCCGCGTCAAGTGCCTGGCACATCGCCTCGAACTCGAGGTCCTCCTCGTCGGCCGTCGGGTCGAGGGCGCGGACCGCGTCCGTCACGGCGAAGGGGGTGCGCTCCGGTAGACGTCCCGGCGCGGCGACGTCGGCGAGCTCGGGCAGGAGCATCGGCACGTAGACCCGCATCACGCGCGTCCCCTGGGGGCGGAGCGCAGCTCGGCGAGCGCGTCCTGGATCGAGCGCGCCAGCAGGTCGAGGTCGGGCATCGAGTCACGGTCACCGGTGAGGCCGTAGTAGACCTTGCCGTCGTAGGAGGTCAGGGCGATCGCCAGGCCCTGACCACGGCCCAGCGGCATGACCGGGTAGGTCTCGATGAGCCGGCAGCCCTCCACCTGCAGGGACTGCTGCGGACCGGGCACGTTGGTGATGACGAAGTTGAACAGGCGGCGGCTCATGGCGCTGCCGAGCCGGGCGCCGAGCGTGTGCAGCGTCGGCGGGGCGAAGCCCCCGATGCTCGCCAGCGACGTCGCGCCGACGCCCTCGACCGAGATCGACTCGATCTGCTGCCGCATCGCGAAGGCGATCTGGTGCAGCCGCATCGACGGGGTGTTCTCGCCGATGGGCAGGTCGATGAAGCATGCGGTCATCGCGTTGTCGGTGAGCGGGTCGCCGGAGCCATCGACGATGCTCAGCGGCACCATGACCCGCAGGGTCGTCGTGGCCGTGACCGGCAGCCCGCGGTTTTGCATCCAGGCCCGCAGCGCCCCGGCCACCGTGGCGAGGATGACGTCGTTGATCGACACGTCGTCGACGTAGCGCCCCCGGGTCAGCCGGCCGCGCACCTTGCGGTAGTCGTCGAGATCGGTCTCGACCATGACGTAGCGGCGCGCGGCGCCGACGGTCGCCTTGAGCGGCGAGTCCGGCGCGGGGCGTGCCCCCACGCGAGCGAGGGTCGCGACGAGGCGGCCGGCGGTGCCGGTGACGACCCGGCCGGTGCGGCTGACGTCGCGCAGCCCGGCCCCGACACCACGCACGACCCTGGCCGGGTTGATGACCGAACCGAGCAGCGCGTCGGCAACCAGGCGCAGGTCGGAGGGCGCGGACCCGGGCTGGCCCTCGCGGTCGTCGACGGGGACGGCGTCGGGGTCGAGCAACAGCTGGGCCAGGTCGACGGCGCTGATGCCGTCGACCATCGCCTGGTGGGCCTTGGTGACGACGGCGAAGCGCCCCCCGTCGAGACCCTCGACGAAGTAGGCCTCCCACAGTGGCCGGTCGCGGTCGAGCGGCCGGGTCATGATCTGCGCGACGTAGTCCTCGAGGTCGCTGCGGGCCCCCGGCGAGGGGATGGCCGAGCGGCGCACGTGGTAGCCGATGTCGAAGTGCTCGTCGTCGACCCACACGGGGTTGTCCAGGCGCCCCGGGACCTCGCGGATGCGCTGGCGGTAGCGCGAGTGCCCGGCGATGCGGTCACCGACGACGGCGACGAAGCTGTCGTAGTCGAAGCCCTCGGCCGGCGGCTCGAAGACCATGACCGACCCCACGTGCATGGGCAGGGTGGGCTCCTCGAGGTAGAGGAAGGACGCGTCGAGGGCACCGAGTCTGTTCACCACGGGCACATCGTGGCACGTGCGCGCGCCCCGGGGTACCTCGCCGTCACGCACGTCGCAGCAGTCGGCGGCGCCCTCGGACCTCGCCGACGGGTGCCGCGACGCCCGCGAGGTCGGCGGCCAGGGCGGCGATCGCCTGACGCAGGGGGCTGCCGGCCGCGGCCTCGGCGAGCGTCTGCCCGGCGAGCACCGCGGCGTCGACGCCGGCCTGGTCGTCGGGCAGGAAGGTGATGTCCTCCAGCCCCGCGAAGCGGGCCATCGACTCGGCGACCCGACGGCGCGGGTCGGGCCCGACCGAGCCGGCGCGCAGCCGGTTGACGACGGGCCGTGGCGTCGGCGACGCCACCTGGCCGACCCCCTGGACCGCACGCACCATCCGCTGCAGCCCCACGGGGTCGGCAGCGCCGACGAGCAGCAGCTCGTCGGCCGCGTCGAGCGCGGTGAGCGTCGCCGCATTGCGACGCGGCGCCGTCGTGTCGTAGCTCAGCTCCTCGTCGTCCTCGATGCCGAAGCCGCAGTCGAGGACGACGAAGGCCGCGAGCGAGCGGCACAGGTCGATGACCTGCTCAACGGCGGAGCTGCGCACCTCGGTCCACCGGGTCGGTGTCGGGATGCCGGTGACGACGCGGAAGCGGGGTGCCACCTCGACGGCCAGCCGCGCCAGCGAGGCCAGGTCGAGGGTGCCCAGCTCGGACGCGCGGGCCGCGGCCGCGATGCCGGGGGCCTCGTCGAGGACGCTCAGCAGCTGGGCGACGGACGCGCCGTAGGTGTCGAGGTCGACGAGCACGACGGGCTGGCCCAGACCCGCGAGCTCGCTCGCGAGGTTGACCGCGAGGGTGCTGCGGCCGGGCGCTCCGGTGGGGCCCCACACGGCGACCACCCGCCCACGCTGCGGCTCGGGCGTCTCGTCGGTGACGGGGACGATGGGCGCGGTCGGCGGGTCCTCCCCCGGCAGCGGCTCCCCCGCCCCCGTGACGAAGGGGGCGGACGCTGCGGTCGTCGTGGTGAGGACGTCGACGAGGTCCTCCCGGGGCGTGCCCGTGTGGACGTGGCGCTCGACGCCCAGCTGACGCAGGTGCCGCTCCTGGGCCTCCTGGCCGTCACGGCTGGCCCCGACGACCGCGACCCCGTGGGCGCGCAGGTGCGCGAGGGCGTCCCGGTCGAGCCCGCGCAGGTCGGCGGAGACGAGGGCGACGTCGCCGAGACCGGCAGAGGCGGCGGCGAGCAGGTCGGCGAGGTCGACGCACCGCCGCCCGACGGTGACGCCGGGCAGCTGGTCGACGACCTGGACCATGCTGCCCTCCCAGTCGTGGCCGAGGGCGGTGAGGACGGTGGTCGCCATCAGTCCTGGCTCTCCGGGCTGCCGGACTCGAGGGCCAGCCGGATCGGGGTCTCGGCGGTGTCGAGGGTGAGCAGCTCGGGCACCCGGTCCTTGGGGACGACGATGATCACCGACGTCCGACTGCCCGAGCCCATGACCCCGCTGCCGCGGGGCAGGGAATGGACGGTGGCCCGGCTGATGAACTCCTCGTACTGCGGCTCGTCGCCGGCAGGGGCGCCGTCCTCCCCCTTCGTCGGGGGTGCGGCCGTGAAGACGGTGACCCGCGAGCCCTTGACGAGGTTGCTCGTGTAGGCGGGGTCGACGTGCACGGCGACGCGCTGGACGTCGAGCTCGACGGGGTTGACGACGGCCGCGCGCGGCACGAGCTCGCCGGGGCGGACCTCGCGGTCGATGACGGCACCGTTGGGCAGGCGCTCGTTGGACATGAGGTAGTCGCCCTGGGCGTCGCCGAGCTGGACGTCGACCCGCTCGAGGTCGCTCGTCTCGATCGTCTCGCCGGGGGTGAGCTGCTCGGAGGCGACCCACATGCCGACGCGGTCGTCCGCGGCCCGCATCGCCAGGGCGCCGATGATGATCGACAGCAGGACCAGCAGGACCCCGACGAGCAGCCGGGTGTCCTTCCACGAGGGCTTGGTCAGGCGGCGGGCAGCGGGTGTGGGCAGGTCGCTCACGGCGGTCCTTCGAGGGTCGGGTGCGGCTGACCTGCATCATGCCCCGCGCGGGGCGACCGCGCGCGTCGTCTGTCCACAGGGCCTGCTCGGGAGCACGGCCTCCCGGTGGCAGACTGGCCCCATGCCGCGCAAGTTCGTCCCGCTCACCGAGGTCTCCGAGGTCCTCGGCGTCTCCGCCGCGCAGGCCTACGCCCTCGTCCGCAGCGGCGACCTGCCGGCGATCAAGGTCGGCGGTCGCGGCCAGTGGCGGGTCGAGGTCGACGAGCTCGACGCCTACATCGAGCGCATGTACGCCCAGACCCGCGAGTTCGTCGCCAAGGGCGGCCGCGAGGGGTGACCCGGCTCAGGCCGAGCCGACGACCGCGACCGCGGCGAAGGGGATGACCCGCTCGCCGAGCACGTGCTCGGCCCGGCGGGGACTGTCCAGCGGGTGCTCGGCGATGTCGAAGGCGTCGGCACCGACGGCGTCGATCGTGCCGTGCACCGACCCGCCGTCGACGTCCACGACGATGACGGCCCGGCGGTCGCGGCTGATGCCGCGCAGGGCCGAGCCGATGCCGAAGCGGCGCGCCCTGGTGTCGTCGCGCGGGCGCCCCAGGCCCGAGATGCCGAGCACGGCAGCGGTCGCGACGAGCGACTGACGACCGGTGGGTTCGACGAGCAGCAGCCAGCCGTCACCACTGTCCTCGAGGACACCGCGCACGACGGTGCCACCCCGCAGCCGGACGACGAGCGCCGAGCCGGTGGCGCCGACGACCCGCTCCCCCAGCGTGATCTTGGAGCGCTCGGTGCGGGTGCGCTCGGCCACCTCGGCGTCGAGCTCAAGCCGTGCGCGGGCAGCCAGCTGCGCCTCGAGGTCGTCGAAGAGCCGGTCCCAGCGCACCGGCCCAATGTAGACCCTGTTGCCAACCTTCGTTTGACGTGGTTTGCTGTCAATCAACACCAAACAACATCAAATGATGCGTTTCGACATCAGACGATTACGAGCGAAGGGGGACCCGGTGACAGCAGGTCGAGCACTCCGGGCACGCGAGGCACTCCTCGCCCTCGGCGTCGGGTGCGCCCTGCCGGGCGGCGTCGCCCTCACCACGGCGACCGGCACGGGCGCGCAGCGCCTGCTCGCAACGGCGAGCGCCCCCGGCGGTGACCCCGCCGCCGCGATCACCGGGCTCGCCGCCCTCGTGGCCGCCGGCATCGCCGGGTGGCTCACCCTCTCCCTCGCCCTCGTCCTGCTCGCCCGGCTGCCCGGGCGACTGGGGGCGCTCTCCCGCCTGGCGCGCGACCGGGTCACCCCGGCGATCGTGCGCCGGTGGGCCGCGATCGTCCTGGGGGCCTCCGTCACGGCCTCGGTCCTGCCCGGCACCGCCGTGGCCGCGGTCCGGGTCGTCGACGCCAGCGAGCCCCCCGCGCCGGGGTGGCGCCCATCCCCCGGCGCGGGTGACGCCCCGTCCCCGACGAGCTCCCCGAACTCGACGAGCGCCCCCACCCGGAGCGCACCTCCTGCTCCGAGGGCCCCCTCCCCCACGAGCACGCCCGCGCCCCGGGCCTCGCAAGCTCCCGCCCCCGGGTGGCTGCCCACCACACGCCCTTCGACCACGTCGCGTGCGGCCACACCCCCTTCGTCCACGTCGCCCAGCTCGACGACCCCCGGACGGACCGGTCCCCGCGTGACGACCACGGCCCCTGCTCCCGGGTGGACCCCGAGCCGGCCGCGCGCCCGACAGCGCACCGACCCGACACTGCTCACCGGCCGCCAGAGCCCCAGCTCGACCCGCGAGGTCGTCGTGCGCCGCGGCGAGACGCTGTGGTCGATCGCCGCCACGCACCTGGGCCCGGGCGCGACCGACGCCGAGGTCGCCGCCGCCTGGCCGCGGTGGCACGCCGCCAACTCCGCCGTGATCGGACGCGACCCGCACCACCTGCTTCCGGGCACCCGCCTGACGCCACCCAGCCACGACCACGACCCGGGCACCGTCCCGGCCACGAGGGGGACCCCATGACCAGCACCGCACCGAGCGCTCCGCTGCGCGTCCTGCCCGCACCCCGGATCAGCCCGCCGGGAGTGCCGCTGCCCACCCACGCCGAGGGCGCCGCCGAGCAGGCGGGTCGGGCCACGCCCTACGTCCAGGACGCCCTGGCCGTCGACTTCGCCGCGGCGAGCGACGAGCAGATCTTCGGGCAGCAGGCCACCCGGGCCCGCGACCTGCCCGACCCACGCCAGTGGGCGGCACACATCGCCCAGGGGCTCGTCGAGGTCATGCACGGGGTCCGGCCGCCGAGCCAGGTGATGCGCTGGACGAGCCCAGAGGTCTACGCCGTCGTGGCCCGTCGCGGCTCACGCGCCGGCCGTCGTCGCACCTCGACCGGCGCGGCACACCGCACCCGGGTGCTGCGCGTCCACCTGTGCGAGCCGGCCGACGACATCGTCGAGGCCTCGGTCGTCCTCGTCGACGGCGGCCGGGTGCGCGCCCTGGCCCTGCGGCTGGCCGGGCGCGACCACCGCTGGGTCGTTCAGGCGCTGCAGGTCGGCTGAGTCGCCGGCGGCGACCGCGGTCAGCGGCCCTTCTTGGCCGCCTTCTTCGCCTTCTTGGCCGCGGCCCGACGCTCCGAGCGGGACCCACCGGAGGCGGACCCCCCTTCGTCGTGCTCCTCGACCCCGCCGTCCTCCGACGGCGCGGAGTAGTGCAGATTGCGCTGACGGGAGCCGTCCTCGAGGCCCTTGGCGGTGACCTGCGGGCGAGCGGCCGGCTCACCGTCGGCGTCACCAAACATCTCGGCGGCACTGCGGGGCTGCGTCGAGGACTGCGGCACCTCGGGCACCTGGACCTCGCTGTTGAAGAGGTAGGCGACCGACTCCTCCTTGATCGCCTCGTTCATCGCCTCGAAGAGCTGGAAGCCCTCGCGCTGGTACTCGACGAGCGGGTCCCGCTGGGCCATCGCACGCAGGCCGATGCCCTCCTTGAGGTAGTCCATCTCGTACAGGTGCTCGCGCCACTTGCGGTCCAGGACCGAGAGCACGACGCGACGCTCGAGCTCGCGCGCGACCGGCTCGCCGAGCTCGGCCTCGCGGCGGTCGTAGGCCTCGTGGATGTCGGTGACGATCTCCTCGCGCAGGCTCGCGGCGGTCAGTCCGGCGCGGGAGCCGGCACCGTCGATGAGCTGCTCGGGCGTGACCGTCGCCGGGTAGATCGCCTTGAGGGCGGTGAAGAGACGGTCGAGGTCCCAGTCCTCGGAAAATCCGCCGGCCGTCTCGGCGTCGACGTAGCCGCCGACGACATCGGTCATGAAGAGGCGGATCTGCTCCTCGAGGTCCTCGCCCTTGAGCACCCGACGCCGCTCGTCGTAGACGACGGTGCGCTGGCGGTTGAGGACGTCGTCGTACTTGAGGACGTTCTTGCGGGTCTCGTAGTTCTGACCCTCGAGCTGGCTCTGCGCGCCCTCGATCGACTTGGTGAGCATCTTGCCGGCGATCGGCGTCTCGTCGTCGATCTTGGCCGTCTGCATGACCCGGTCGACGAAGCCGGCGTTGAACAGGCGCATCAGGCTGTCCTCGAGGGAGAGGTAGAAGCGCGACTCCCCCGGGTCACCCTGACGACCGGAACGACCGCGCAGCTGGTTGTCGATGCGGCGCGACTCGTGCCGCTCGGTGCCCAGGACGTAGAGACCACCGAGCTCGGTGACCTCCTCGTGCTCGGCCTCGACCGCCTTCTCGGCGGCGGCGAGCGCGTCGTCCCACGCCGCCTCGTACTCCTCCGGCGTCTTCTCCGGGTCGAGCCCGCGCTTCTTCAGCTCGGCGACGGCACGGAACTCGGGGTTGCCACCGAGCATGATGTCGGTGCCTCGACCGGCCATGTTGGTCGCGACGGTGACGGCGCCCTTGCGGCCGGCATCGGCGACGATCGCGGCCTCGCTCTCGTGGTGCTTGGCGTTGAGCACCGCGTGCTTGATCTTGCGCTTGCGCAGCTCCTGCGAGAGGTACTCGCTCTTCTCGACGCTCGTCGTGCCCACGAGCACCGGCTGGCCGGTCTCGTGGCGCTCGGCGATGTCGTCGACGACGGCGTTGAACTTCGCCTGCTCGGTCCGGTAGACGAGATCGGCCTGGTCCTTGCGGATCATCGGCTTGTTGGTGCGGATCGGGACGACGCCGAGGTTGTAGATCGAGTTGAGCTCGCCCGCCTCGGTCTGGGCGGTACCCGTCATGCCCGAGAGGGTGTCGTACATGCGGAAGTAGTTCTGCAGGGTGATCGTCGCCAGGGTCTGGTTCTCGTTCTTGATCTCCACACCCTCCTTGGCCTCGATCGCCTGGTGCATGCCCTCGTTGTAGCGGCGGCCCGCGAGCATGCGGCCGGTGTGCTCGTCGACGATGAGGACCTCTCCGTTGATCACGACGTAGTCCTTGTCGCGGGTGAAGAGCTCCTTGGCCTTGATCGCGTTGTTGAGGTAGCCGATGAGCGGGGTGTTGACGCTCTCGTAGAGGTTGTCGATGCCGAGCAGGTCCTCGATCTTCTCGATGCCCGGCTCGAGGATGCCGACAGTGCGCTTCTTCTCGTCGACCTCGTAGTCGCCCTCGGCCTCGATGCCGCGCATGAGGTCGGCACCGTGGCCGCGCTCGAGCTTGCGGACCATCTTGGCGAACTCGACGTACCACTTCGTCGGCTGGTCGGCCGGGCCGGAGATGATGAGCGGCGTGCGGGCCTCGTCGATGAGGATCGAGTCGACCTCGTCGACGATGGCGAAGTTGTGGCCGCGCTGGACGAGCTCGTCGGTGTTCCACGCCATGTTGTCGCGCAGATAGTCGAAGCCGAACTCGTTGTTGGTGCCGTAGGTGATGTCCTTGGCGTACTCGGCGCGGCGCTGCTCGGGGTTCATCGAGCCGAGGATCACGCCCGTCTCCAGACCCAGGGCCCGGTGGACACGGCCCATGAGCTCGGCCTGGTACTCGGCGAGGTAGTCGTTGACCGTGACGACGTGCACGCCCTTGCCCTCGATGGCGTTGAGGTACGAGGGCAGGGTCGCGACGAGGGTCTTGCCCTCACCGGTCTTCATCTCGGCGACGTTGCCCTGGTGCAGGGCCGCGCCACCCATGATCTGCACGTCGAAGTGCCGCTTGCCGATGGTGCGGCGGCTGGCCTCGCGGACCGCCGCGAAGGCCTCGGGAAGGATGTCATCGAGCGTCTCGCCGTCCTTCAGGCGCTTGCGGAAGACATCGGTCTCCGCCCGCAGCTCGGCGTCGGTCAGCTTTTCGAAGTCCTCCTCGATGGCGTTGACCTGGGCGGCGATGCCTTCGAGCCGCTTGACGGTGCGGCCCTCTCCGGCGCGGAGGATGCGCTCGACGATCTTCACGAACCTGAACTCCTGACGTGGTCTATCCGGGCACGGCACAGCGTCGCCGCCCCGGAGCAGTCTGACCACAGGCTAATCGTTTGCGGGCCCGGTAACCGACCGGGCACTCTGACCCGAGTGAACGAGCACCCCGCCGACGAGGTTCCGCACGGCCACTTCCCCGGCATCGTGCCGGTGCTCGAGGACGGTCGCGTGCGGCTGCGGGCGATGACCGCAGTGGACCTCCCCTTCGTCGTGGAGATGTGCCGGGACCCCGAGAGCGCGCGGTGGACCACCGTGCCCCAGCCCTACGACCTCACCACGGCCGAAGGGTTCCTGCGGACACACGCCGAGGGATGGGCGCAGCCGCGGGGCCGGCGCCACTGGGCGATCGAGCTCCTGCCCGACGACGAAGGGGGCGAGCTCCCCTTCGCCGGGCAGGTGGACGTGCGCCCCGGTGAGCGGGCCACCTTGCCCTGGGAGGTCGGCTTCGCCCTGCACCCGGCGGCGCGCGGGCACGGGGTCATGTCGGCGGCCCTGCGGATCGCGGCGCAGTGGGCCTTCGCCCACCGGGCGCCGAGCCTCTACTGGCTCGCCGCGCGTGGCAACTTCGCCTCGTGGCGGGTGGCGCACGCGTGTGGCTTCACCCACCACGGCACCCTCCCCCAGCGGGTCCCGGTGCGTGACGGCACGGCCGACGCCTGGGTCGCCTCACTGCTACCCGGTCAGCCGATGACGGCACGGCAGCCGTGGGTCGTCCCGCCCGTCGTCGAGGCGGACGGCCTGCGGCTCCGGCCCCTGCGCGACGACGACACGGCGATCGCCGAACCGCACGACCACCCGCCGCACCACCTGCCGGCGCGGGCAGTGCCGACGCCCGAGACCTTCGACGACTGGCTGCTGCGCCGCCGCGAGTCGATGTCGATCGGCCGCGGCAGCAACTGGTGCATCGCCGACGCGGACTCCGACGAGCCGTTGGGCGAGGCCCTCGTCTTCGTGCGCGACGGCGGGCTCGCCGAGGGTGGCACGGCCGAGCTCGGCTACTCGGTGCGCCCCAGCGCCCGAGGTCGGGGCGTCGCCGCGTGGGCCGCCCGCGCTGCCGCCGACCTCGCCCTGCGCCCGGTGGGCGAGGGCGGCTTCGGGCTGCGGCGGCTCGTCGCCGAGACGGCCGCGGACAACGCGGCGAGCAACCGCGTCCTGGAGCGCGCCGGCTTCACGCCCTGGGGGCGCGAGGAGGCTGCCGACGCGCCCGACGGCTCCGTGGGGCCGGCGATCCACTGGGAGCGGCTGGCCTGATCAGGCGCCGACGACCTCGGCCAGGCCCAGCCAGGTCGCCATGAGACCCAGCTCCTCGGCGAGCTCGCGCCGGTCGTCCGCTCCCCCGCGACCCGGCTCCCAGGTCACCTGGCGGGCGAGGAGCGCGCCGGCGGTGCGGTCGGCCTTGAGGTCGACGCGGCCGACGAGTTCGTCGCCGAGGAGGAAGGGCAGCACGTAGTAGCCGTGGACCCGCTGCTCCGCCGGCGTGTAGATCTCGATCCGGTAGTGGAAGTCGAAGATCCGCTCCACCCGCGGCCGGCACCACACGAGGCTGTCGAAGGGGGACAGCAGCGCCCGGGCTTGCACGGCCCGGGGCCGACGCGCCTCGGCGTGCAGCCAGGCCGGCTCGGCCCACCCTCGGACGTCGACCGGTTCGAGCTCACCCGCGGCGACGAGCCGCTCGATCGCCGGACGCACGTGGACCCGCTTGAGCCGAAAGTAGTCGGCGAGGTCGGCCTCGGTCGCCACACCCGTGGCACGCGCGGAGATGCGCACGAGCTCGGTGTAGGCCTCGTCGGCCGCGGGCCGCGCGGCGGGGTCGAGCCAGAGTGGCGCGTGGGCGGGCGGCACGACGCGCTCGAGGGCGGCATAGCGTCGCTCGAACTGCGAGGTCCGCCCGGCAGAGCTGATCTCGCCCGCCCAGAAGAGGTGCTCGAGGGCGTGCTTGACCTGCGACCAGTTCCAGCCCCAGTGCTCCTTGTCGCCCGTGCGCTCGTGTCCCAGCGCGGCCTCGATCTCCCGGGCCGTGCGCGGACGGCCGGCGCGGACCTCGGCGAGCACGGCCGAGACGACATCGGGCTGGTCGCGCGCGACCGCCTGCATGCCGCCCCACGACTCCTCCCTGGCCCGGCGCATCCGTGGGTGCTCCATGAGGGGCCAGGTGCTCGGCGGCAGCAGGCTGGCCTCGTGGGCCCAGTACTCGACGAGTCGCCGCGGCGCCCGGTCGCGCATGCGGTCGAGCAGGGCGGTGTCGTAGGGGCCGACGCGGGAGAAGACGGGCAGGTAGTGGCTGCGCGCGAGCACGTTGACGCTGTCGATCTGGATGAGCCCGACGGTGTCGACCACCCGCTGCAGGTCCCGCGTCGTCGGCTCCCGCTCCGGCCGCGGACGAGCCAGCCCCTGGGCGGCCAGGGCGATGCGACGAGCAGCGGCCGGGGTCAGTGTGCGCACGAGCCCAGACTGCCCCACCCCACCGACAACCGCGCTCGCTCGGCTGGCACGATCCGCGGGACGAGCTGGCGCGGGACGAGTCGAAGGGGGCCCGCCTCGCCCGTCACAAGCGCGGGCGAGGGCTCGGGGCGGCCCGACTCATGGAAAAGTCCGGACTGCCTGCTCGACGTGAGGTCGAAGACCAAGCGGTCCGGACTTTTCCTTAGGGCCGTCCGAGCCTTCGTCCGCGCCACCCGACCACGCGGGTCGTGCCGGACGAAGAGAGGCTCAGCGGACGGAGACGGGCTCGTCGACGCGGGTGCCGTTGACCGCGGCCCCGTCGACGGAGGTGCCGTTGACGGCGTCCTGGACGTCGAGGTGGATCACGCCGTAGGACCAGCCCCGCCGGCGGTAGACGACGCTCGGCCGGTCGTTGTCGGAGTCGTGGAAGAGGAAGAAGTCGTGACCGACGAGCTCCATGCGACGCACCGCCTCGGCAAGGGTCATCGGCGCCGACTCGTGGACCTTTTCGCGGACCTCGATCGGGCTGTCGCCGATCGTGCCGAACTGGTCGGGCGTCTCCTCGTCCTCGGTCGGCAGGTCGGTCTGCAGGGGCTCGGTGAGGTCGGCCGTCGCGGCGGCCACCGACGTGCGACGGCGGCCCCGCAGGACGTGCCGCTTGTCGTGGGCGCGGCGCAGCCGCTCGAGCAGCTTGTCGACGGCGAGGTCCACAGCCGCCTGGCGGTCGTCGTGGCAGGCCTCGGCGCGGATGACCGGCCCCTTGGACCGGCAGGTGATCTCGACGCGCTCGCTGACCTTGGACTGCCGGGGGTTGGGCTCGTGACTCACCATGACCTCGATCCGCTGCACGCGGGGATCGAGCTGCGGCACCTTCGACAGCTTGCTGTCGAGGTAGTCACGCAGTCGGTCGGAGACGGTGACATGGCGTCCGGTGATGGCAATTTCCACGGAGTCCTCCTGGGGACGTCGGGTGGTGCTTGGGGTAAGCGCCTGGCGAGGGCCTCACAGCCGGGGCACCACCTCCCGTCGGGGCCCGGGGTCGTCCTCGGGCCGCCGCCCGAGGACGCGGAAGGCCCCTGCGTCTCTCCGGCCGTGCCGGTCGAGCGAGGGACCCATGACGACACGTTAGTCCGAGCGCGGACGGAAAGATAGGTGAACGGCCGATGACCTGCGCGGGGTCACCATCGCGACGGCCAGACGCACGTCGGCCGCCCCCGCGGCGAGCACCGCGCGGTGCGCCTCGGCGAGCGTGGCACCGGAGGTCAGCACGTCGTCGACGACGAGGACGTGCCGACCGCGGACCCTGCGGGGGTCGGTCACCCGCATCGCCCCGTGGAGGTTGGCCCGCCGCGACGCCTGGTCGAGACCGGCCTGGTCGGCGGTGCGCCGGATCGTCGTCAGCGCCGTCGACACCTGCACGGTGGGCCCCACGACGCGGGCCGCCCGGCGGGCGAGCAGGAGCATGGGTTGATCTCCTCGTCGGCGGATCGCCGCCCGCGAGGAGGGCACGGGGACCAGGAGCACCGGCAGCCCTGCGGGCGGGGAGGTCGTGGCCAGCGCCCGGGCCACGGCATCGGCGAGCAGGCGGCCCATGGGTGCAGCCAGATCTCGCCGCCCCTCGTCCTTGAAGGCCGTCGCCAGCCGCGCGGCGACCCCGTCGTAGCGCAGCGTGCCGTGACACCCCGGCCAGCCGGCCGGGACGGGACGTGGCGCCAGGGGGCCGAGGTCGTCGAGGGCCAGGTCGGCCAGCTCGAGACGGCACCCGGGGCACAGGCCGACGTCGGGCGCACCACAGCCCGCGCACGTGCGGGACAGCACGAGGTCGACCGCCGCGCGCAGCACCCCACCGATCGCAGATCCCACGACGGCAGTCTTGCTCCGTCGTACGCCGGCGGTCGTCGGTGGTGACCTCCTGTGGACGGCGCGGGTCACTCCCTTCGGGCTGTGGACGAAGGGAGGGTCACACGCCTCCCGCAGCCACACCGGTGAGGGCGGGCAAGGACTGCCACCGCCCACCCGAGCGCTGGAACACCTTGTTCCCCTCGGTGATGAGCACGATGTCGCGCTCGTCGCCGGTGGTCGTGATCCGCGCGGCGCCGGGTCGCTCGGCCACCTCGTCGACCGTCCCCCCGACGTGGACGAGATAGGGCTGGAGCACCGACTGCTTGTCGCGCCGACCTATGACGGCCAGCGTCGTCGGGTCAACCCACACGGCATCGACCATCTCGACCAGCTGGGCGCCGACACGGAAGGTCTGCGGCGAGGTCTTGAGCGGCAGGCCGTTGGCCCGACGCACCACGCCGGCCACCTCGAGGGTGCTGCCGGTGCCCAGCGACTCCTCGGAGATCACCGCGATCCGGCTGCCCTCCGGTGACACGACGGCCGCGCGCACGAAGCGCCGACCCAGCCACGGGGTGGGGACGTGCTTGGGCGCCGAGGCCGAGGTGTCGTCGGTGTTGGCGGTGGCGTTGACGGCCCAGAGCCGGTGTCCCGTCTCGCGGCCCAGCCCCGAGCCGCCGACCCACAGCACCCCGAAGTAGTCGTAGCAGGGGCGGGTCATGTCGGCGGCGAAGGTCGGCACCGCGACGTGGGTGCCGTTGTCGCGGTATCGGGTCAGCTCGCGCCGGGTGCGGTCGAGCACGCCCAGCTCCTGACCGTCGAGGCGCGCGCCCATGACCTGGGAGCTGTCGAGGATCGGCTCGAACTTCGTCGCGGCCGTGCGCATGTGCTGCTCGGAGACCGCGGAGAGGCGGTCGCCGACCTTGACGACCTTGTCCCCGGCCCGGGCGAAGACCGCAGGGGTGCTCGTCTGCGTGCGGTCGACGAAGCCGAGCTGCTCGGGCGTCGTCAGCGGTGCGTCGATCCCCAGCTCGAGGGCGTTGCCCGAGAGGGTGATGCTCACCTCGGTCACCTGCGGCACGGACATCAGGGTGGCGACGAGCTGGGCCGCGAGCTTCTTGCGGGTCGTCGTGTCGTCGGCGACGGACTCGACGTCGAGGTCGACGCGGGCGACCCCGTCGCGCACCGGGACTGCATCGACGACTAGCCGCGCGCCGTTGTCCGTGGAGACCGCGTCCTCGAGGTAGTCGGGCACCCGCCCCAGCTGCGCCCGCACGAGTCGGGTCGCCAGCTGGTCCTGGGGGAACCACCGCTGGTCGACGACCAGGGTGTTCCAGCCGATGGCCGGGTAGTGCACCGGGAAGTCGCGGAAGATGTAGCCGACCTCCTGGTCCTGCAGCAGGCGACCGAACCCGTCCTCGAGCTTGTCGATGCGCCACTCGCCCTCGACCTGGGTCATCTCGAAGTCGAAGACCTCCCACAGGTTGGGCGGCGCGACGGTGTAGCGACCCTCGGTGTCGATGATCGCCGCGACGTGCACCTTGATCCGGTAGGCATTGCGGCGCCCCGTGATGGGCCGCACCTCCGGCTCGCCGTCGTCGTAGATCACCGTCTGGCTGTCGGGGATCCAGCCACGGGCCATGGCGTCGGTGAGGTAGGAGCGGGTGATGTCGAGCCGCTCGCCGCTCGTGGCCCCGGCATGGAGGAAGCCGAGGATGATCTCGTCGGCGCTGGCGCCCTCCTCCGGGCGGTTGGGGATGCGGTTGAGGGGCACGGGCGGCTCCCCGTCGACCTCGAGACCCGGGCGGATCGTCGAGTCGGTGCCGAGCCCGCAACCGGCCAGGGCGCCGGCCGCCGCGATCCCGAGGAAGGCCCGGCGGGACAGGTCACCGGGGCTCATGCCTCGTCCCGGGGCAGGTCGCCCTCACGGGGAGTGAGCGGCAGCGGCGAGGAAGCGAGCGGGCCGCCCGCGGTGCGGGGCACGGTGAGCCGGAACCGCGACCCCTCCCCCGGCTCTCCCCACGCCTGCAGCCAGCCGTGGTGGAGCCGCGCGTCCTCGAGGGCGATCGCCAGCCCGAGGCCGGACCCACCCGTGGTCCGGGTGCGGGCCGGGTCGGCCCGCCAGAAGCGGTTGAAGACGAGGGAGGCCTCGCCGGCCTTGAGCCCGACTCCGTGGTCGACGACCAGCACGGCCGCGGCATCGTCGTCGGCGGCCACCCAGACGTCGACCGGACGCCCTTCGCCGTGCTCGATGGCGTTGACGACGAGGTTGCGCAGGACCCGCTCGATGCGCCGGGAGTCCACCTCGGCGACGGCCGTCTGGCCCGGCTGGCGGTGGATGGTGACCTCGCTGCCACGCGTGTCGGCGATCGACGCCGTGGAGTCGACGACCCGGTCGACGATGGCGAAGAGGTCGACGGGGTCCTGCTCGAGGACGGCCGCACCCGCGTCGTAGCGGCTGATCTCGAGCAGGTCGGCAAGCAGCTCCTCGAAGCGGTCGAGCTCGTCGTGGAGCAGCTCGGCCGACCGGCCGGCGACCGGGTCCATCTCGTCGCGCGAGGAGTGCAGCAGGTCGGCCGCCATGCGGATCGTCGTCAGCGGCGTGCGCAGCTCGTGGGAGACGTCCGAGACGAAGCGCTGCTGCACCCTCGACAGCCCCTCGAGCTGGCGGATCTGGGTCTGCAGGTTGTCGGCCATGTTGTTGAATGACTGCCCGAGCAGGGCGAGGTCGTCGTGCCCGCGCGCCGACATGCGCTCGTTGAGGTGCCCGGAGGAGAGCCGCTCGGCGGCGGCCGCGGCCCGACGGACGGGGGTGACGATCATGCTCGTCACGATGTAGGCGATGGCGGAGACGAGCGCGATGAGGAAGAGCGCACCGAGGATGAAGGAGCGCGAGATCGTGTCGAGGGTCGCCTCCTCCTGGTCCATGGGGTAGATCAGGTAGATGTCGTAGGTGCCGGCGCTCGGCAGCTCGACCTGCGACCCGACGACGACGGCCGGCACGGTGTCGGCCGTGGTGGCTGTCCCCGGCAGGTCGGAGCCGACGTCGTCGTGCGTCGGTCGCGCCAGCTCGATCGTCGTCGTCGACTGCCTCGTCGGGTCGGCCGAGACCGACTGGCGCAGCGAGCTCGGGATCGCCTCGAGGCTGACGTCGTCCGACTCCTCAGAGGGGATGCGCACGTCGGTCGTGTTGTTGAGGCTGCGGGTGAAGACGACGTAGCGGCTGTCGTCGCCGGCCGGCGCCTTGAGCGTGCTGTTGACGACGGTGTTGGCGAAGACCGACAACTCGCCGGCCGCCGGGGCGCCGGTGTAGCTGTTGAAGCGGGCCTGGGCGTCGTTGGTCAGGTCACGCGACTCGGCCTGGGCGCGATTGATCCGGTCGTCGATCAGCCCATCCGCGATCGAGCGGTACATCGTCAGGCTGATGATCGAGACGACGACGAGGCCGAGGATCAGGGTGCTCGTCACGACCCGGAAGCGCAGCGAGCGCCGCCAGTGCCCCACGAGCTGCTTGACCCGCCGCACGAGCCAGCCGTCGGTGGGCTGCTCGGGCTCGGCCGGTTGCCCGGCGCGCGCCGCGTCCGGGGCCCCGGCCTCCTCGGTGTCGAGGGCCGAGGTCATCGTCAGGACGGCCCAGCCTTGTACCCGACCCCGCGGACGGTGACGACGATCTGGGGGTTCTCCGGGTCGTGCTCGATCTTCGAGCGCAGCCGCTGGACGTGCACGTTGACCAGGCGGGTGTCCCCGGCGTGGCGGTAGCCCCAGACCTGCTCGAGGAGCACCTCGCGGCTGAAGACCTGCCACGGCTTGCGGGCGAGCGCGACGAGGAGGTCGAACTCGAGGGGGGTCAGGCTGAGCGACTGGTCGCCACGCTTGACCGAGTGACCGGCGACGTCGATCGTCAGGTCGCCGATCGTCAGCCGCTCGGGCTCGGGCTCGTCGCCACGGCGCAGCCGCGCGCGCAGGCGGGCGATGAGCTCCTGCGGCTTGAAGGGCTTGACGACGTAGTCGTCGGCGCCGGACTCGAGACCGACGACGACGTCGACGGTGTCGGTGCGGGCGGTCAGCATGACGATCGGCACCCCGGACTCCTGCCGCAGCCGGCGGCAGATCTCGATGCCGTCCATGCCGGGCAGCATCACGTCGAGGAGCACGAGGTCGGGTCGCGTCTCGTGGAAGGCGTCGATCGCCCTCGCACCGTCGCCCACGTGCGCGACGTCGAGGCCCTCCTTGCGCAGGACGATCCCGAGCATCTCGGCGAGCGCCTGGTCGTCGTCGACGACGAGGACACGTCCCTTCACGGTCTTGCCTTCCCACGGGGTGTGCAGCTGCCTGCTCATCATCACACAGGGGCCCGGCCGACCCCGTGAGCCACGGCCGGTAGCCTCGGACCAGAGGTCCGGCGATCGGCCTGCGGACGAGGGAGCCGTACCCGCACCACGACACGACGGACTCATCGGGGAGTTGTCATGTCCTGGCTCGTGCTCGTCGCCTCGGGGATGCTCGAGGCCGTCTGGGCAGCGGCGCTGTCCGCGTCCCACGGCTTCACCCGCCTGCGTCCCACCCTGCTCTTCCTCGTCGCCCTCGCCCTGAGCATGGGCGGCCGCGCCCTGGCCGTGCGCACCATCCCCATCGGCACCGGCTATGCCGTGTGGACCGGGGTCGGGGCCGCCCTCACGGTCACCTGGGCGATGGTCACCGGCGCCGAGACCTTCACCCCGCTCAAGGCCCTGCTGCTGGTGGGCATCGTCGGCGCGGTCATCGGGCTGAAGCTGCTCCCTTCGCCCTCCGACGCCGACGACACCGGGCCAGCCTAGGCTCGATGGGTGACCACCCGGCCCGTCCCGATCAGCCTGCTCGACCGCTCACGCACCCGGGCCGGGGAGCCGACCGCCCTCGCGCTGCACGAAACCGTGGAGCGCGCCCGCCGGGCGGAGGAGCTGGGCTTCGACCGGATCTGGGTGGCGGAGCACCACGCCGTGCCGGGCATCGCCAGCGGGAGCCCGCCCCTGCTCATGGCGGCGATCGCGGCCCGGACCGAGCGCATCCGGGTCGGTTCGGGCGGGGTCATGCTGCCCAACCACCGGCCGATCGTCGTGGCCGAGCAGGCGAAGATGCTCGCCGCCCTCCACCCCGGCCGCGTCGACCTCGGGGTCGGGCGGTCGCTCGGCTTCACCGCGCCGGTCCGGGACGCGCTCGGCGTGCACGACTACGGCCCGGACGACTTCGCGGGCGACGTCAGCGCCCTGGCCGACCTGCTGGCCGATGCCGGTCCCGTCACCGCGATGCCGAAGGGGGTGCCCGCTCCCCCGCTCTTCGTCCTCGCGACGGGGTCGGGTCTTGCCGTCGCGGCGCGGCTCGGACTGCCGGTGGTCGTCGGTGGGCCGCTGGTTCACGGTGATCTGACGCCGTTGGCGGACTACCGCGCCGCCTTCCGCCCGCGCCACCCCGACGACGCGCCGCGGGTGCTCGTCAGCGTCGACGTGCTGGTCGCCGACTCACCCGCACGCGCCCGCGACCTCGTCCTGCCCGAGGCCTGGGCCATGGTGGAGTCGCGCACGACCGGGGCCTTCCCTCCCCTTCGTCCGGAGCCTGCGCTGCGCCTCACCGCCCGCCAGCAGGAGCAGGTCGAGCGCCACCTCGACCAGGTGGTCCACGGCACCGTCACCGACGTCGCCGAGCAGCTCACCGCGATCGTCGAGCGCACCGCCGCCGCCGAGGTCCTCGCCTTCTCCTCCACCCACGACCGTGCCGCCCTGCGCGACAGCGACGCCGCCCTCGCCACGCTCCACCCCTGACCGACCGGGGGCCTGCGACGCTCCTGCGTCGTACCTCAGCCACCGGACGCAGCGGGGCCCGGAGACGGGTGTCTCCGGGCCCCGCTGCGTCCGGTGTCAGTAGCGGTAGTGCTCCGGCTTGTAGGGCCCGGCGACGTCGACGCCGAGGTACTCGGCCTGGCCCTTGGTCAGCTCGGTCAGCTCGACACCGAGGGCGTCGAGGTGCAGGCGGGCGACCTTTTCGTCGAGGTGCTTGGGCAGGGTGGTGACGCTCGGCCGGCCCTCCTCGTCGACGTACTCCTCGGCCTTGTCGAAGAGCTCGATCTGGGCGATCGTCTGGTTGGCGAAGGAGTTGGACATGACGAAGCTCGGGTGACCCGTGGCGTTGCCGAGGTTCATCAGGCGGCCTTCGGACAGCACGATGATCGAGTGGCCATCGGCGAAGGTCCACTCGTGGACCTGCGGCTTGATCTCGGTCTTGGTGACGCCGTCGATGCGGGCGAGGCCGGCCATGTCGATCTCGTTGTCGAAGTGGCCGATGTTGGAGACGATCGCCTTGTTCTTCATCGACGACATGTGCTCGGCGGTGATGACGTCGTAGCAGCCGGTCGTCGTGACGAAGATGTCGCCGTAGGTCGCGGCCTTGTCCATCGTCGTGACCTCGAAGCCCTCCATCGCGGCCTGGAGCGCGCAGATCGGGTCGACCTCGGTGACGACGACGCGGGCGCCCTGACCGGCGAGTGCGCTGGCGACGCCCTTGCCGACGTCGCCGTAGCCCGCGACGACGGCCACCTTGCCGCCGACGAGGACGTCGGTGGCGCGGTTGAGACCGTCGAGGACGGAGTGACGAGTGCCGTACTTGTTGTCGAACTTGCTCTTGGTGACGGCGTCGTTGACGTTGATCGCCGGGAAGAGCAGCTCGCCGGCCTCGGCGAGCTGATAGAGGCGGTGCACGCCGGTCGTGGTCTCCTCGGTGACGCCCTTGATGCCGGCGGCGACCGTGGTCCACTTCTGCGGGTCGGTCTCGAAGGTGCGGCGCACGAGCGCCTTGAAGACGCCGAACTCCTCGGAGTCCTCGTCGGTCGTGGGCGGCACCTGACCGGCGGCCTCCCACTCCTTGCCCTTGTGGACGAGCATCGTGGCGTCGCCACCGTCGTCGAGGATCATGTTGGGCCCGCCGTCGGCCCAGGTGAGGATCTGCTCGGTGCAGTCCCAGTACTCCTGCAGGCTCTCGCCCTTCCACGCGAAGACCGGGACGCCCTGCGGGTCCTCGGGGGTGCCGGCGCCGACGACGATCGCCGCGGCGGCCTCGTCCTGCGTCGAGTAGATGTTGCAGCTGGCCCAGCGGACCTCGGCGCCCAGCGCCGTGAGGGTCTCGATGAGCACGGCGGTCTGGACGGTCATGTGCAGCGAGCCGGCGATGCGCGCGCCCTTGAGCGGCTGGCTCTCGCCATATTCTTCGCGCAGGCTCATCAGGCCGGGCATCTCGTGCTCGGCGAGGCGGATCTGGTGACGGCCGGCCTCGGCGAGGCCCAGGTCGGCGACCTTGTAGTCGAAGGACACGTGAAAACTCCTGTGACAGGTGTGGGATCGGACCCGGCGCGACCCTTCTGGGCCTGTCGCGGGTCATCACCCACGCCGGCGCCGACAGTCTAGTGCCCGCGGTCCACCATCTTGCCCCAACCCTTGACGTTCTCGAACACATGTTCGATACTGGGTGGTGGGGAAAGGGGGCCGCGATGACGCAGCCGACGACAGCGTCGACCACTGACGACGAAGGGGGCGTGCTCGCGGGTCTGCGGGCGACACTCGCCGAGCTGTCGGGCACCGACGTCACCGGCCTGGGCGAGGCGGACCTCCTCGAGGTGGTCGCCGTGCTCGAGGAGGCGAAGGGAGCCGCGTCCGCGGTGCAGGCCCGAGCCACCGCAGCCTTCGTGGCCGACCGCGACGAGCGTGCCGGGCAACAGCGGGCCAGCGGTGAGATCACCCGACGTGAGGCCGCCGTCCTGCGCAGAGCTTCGCGGACCGAGGTCGCCCTGGCGCGACGTTGCTCCCCCGGCCAGGCCGACCGCCACGTGGGCGTGGCCCGCGCGCTCGTGACCGACCTGCCCCACACCATGGCCGCCCTGACCTCGGGTCGGATCAGCGAGTGGCGCGCCACCATCGTCGCTCGCGAGACCTCGTGCCTGTCCCCGGCCAACCGCCGCGAGGCCGACCGCCGCCTGACGAAGTGCCTGACCACCCTCGGTGACCGAGGTCTGGCAGCGGCCGCGCACCGCGCCTGCATCGACCTCGACCAGGCCGCCATCGTCGAGCGGCGCCGGCGCGCCGCAGCCTCCCGACACGTCTCTGCGCGACCGGCACCCGATGGCATGGCCCGGCTGAGCATCCTCGGCCCCGTCGTGCAGGTGGTCGGTGCCCTGGCCGCGCTCAAGTCCGCCGAGGCAGCCCGACGCACCGCCACCGGTGACCCGGTCATGGACGCCGAGCGAGCCGCCGACGAGCGCGGCGCGGGGGCGTGGCAGGCCGATACAGCGCTCGAGCTGTTGTCCGGACGAGCTTCCGGGCAGCCCCAACCCGTCGAGATCGGGATGGTCATGGACGCCGCGGTCGTCGACCCCACGCGTGGTCCGGGCGGCGGCCGGGGCGTCGGCGAGCGCGTCGAGGTCACCGGCTTTGGGGCCGTGCCCGCCGCGCAAGCTCGCGAGCACCTCCTCGCCGTGTGCGCCGCCGAGGGCGACGATGGGGCCGGCACCTGGTTGCGCCGGCTGTGGACCGGGGCAGACGGACGCGACCTGGTTGCCATGACCTCCCGGCAGCGCGTGCACACCGGTGGGCTGCGACGCCTCATCGAGCTGCGCGACCAGACCTGCCGCATCCCGTGGTGCGATGCCCCCATCACCCAGATCGACCACGCCCTCCCCGCAGCACGCGGCGGACCCACCTCCGCGGGCAATGGTCTCGGGGTCTGTCAGCGCCACAACCTCGACAAGGAGGCCCCGGGGTTCACCGTCCGGATCGAGTCGACCGGCCTCGATGCAGACGGTCCCGACCCCGGCGGAGGGCCCCACGCGATCACGCTGTCCACGCCCACCGGGCGCACGGTCCATTCGCACGCGCCGCCGATCCTCGGCCACGGCCGAGACGTCCACACCACGTCCCGCGTCGAGATCCTCCTCGAGGAGTGGCTCAGGGCCGCGTAAGCGGGTCAGTGGGCCCCGGCGGTCTCCCCTTCGTCCTTGCCGAAGGGCAGCACGTGCATGACCGCCACGACGACGGCACCGACGAGCAGACCGAGGATCGCCGAGCCCACGGTGTTGGTCAGCCACCCGAGGATGCCGCCGAGGGCGCCGGTCGCCTCGTGGACGACCTCCTCGAGGTGGTGGACGAACTCGTAGGGCTGCGGGAGCCAGCCGGTCTCCTCGAGGCCGACGAGGATGATGTGGCCACCGACCCAGAGCATCGCGGCGACCCCGACGACGGACAGCACGGTGAGCAGCTTCGGCATGCCGGAGACGAGCCTCTGGCCGACGGTCTGCGAGAGGCCGGACTCGCGCTTGGAGAGGGCCAGGCCGATGTCGTCCATCTTGACGATGAGCGCCACGGTCCCGTAGACGACCAGGGTGATGGCGATCGCCACGACGACCATCACGGCGAGCAGGTACCAGAAGGAGTCGTTGAGCCCCTCGTCGAGCACCGCCTTGAGCGAGATGACCATGATCTCGGCGGAGAGGATGAAGTCCGTCGTCACGGCACCCTTGACGATCGTGTCCTCGTCGCCGACCTGCTCCTCCTCCCCGGCGTGGTGGCCGTGGCCGGAGACCTTCTCCCAGATCTTCTCCGCGCCCTCGAAGCACAGGTAGGTGCCGCCGAGCATGAGCAGCGGGGAGAGCAGCCAGGGGATGAAGGCGTTGAGCAGCAGGATCGCGGGCACGATGAAGACGAGCTTGTTGCGCAGCGACCCGACGGTGATCCGCTTGATGATCGGCAGCTCGCGCTTGGGGTCGAGCCCCTCCACGTAGCGCGGGGTGACGGCCGTGTCGTCGACAACGACCCCGGCGGCCTTGACGCTGGCCCGGCCCGAGGCTGCGGCGACGTCGTCGATGGACGCGGCTGCGGCCCGCGCCAGCACCGAGATGTCGTCGAGCAGGGCGAAGAGACCGCCGCTCATCGCCGGGATCCGGTCATCGTGTGGGTCATGTGCACGGGGACAGCGTATGGGAGCCGGACGGTCGGTGCGCTCAGGCGAGCGGCGGCGACTCCACGTGGTCCTCGGGCGGGTTGAAGTCGAGCCCGAGCAGCGCATTTTCGACGACCTCGGTGAGTGCCGGGTGGATCCAGTACTGGCCACGGACCATGTCGGCGACCGGTTGGTCGAAGGCCATCATCTGGATGAGCGGCTGGATGAGGGTCGACGCCTGCGGGCCGACGAGGTGCCCACCGACCAGACGCCCGGTGCGACGGTCGGCGATGACCTTGCAGAGGCTCGAGGTGTCCTCCATCGCCCAGCCGTAGGCGGTGTCGCCGTACCGCTGCACCTTGACGCTGATGTCGAGCCCCTGCGCGCGGGCCTCCTCCTCGGTGAGCCCGACGGAGGCGATCTGGGGGTGGGTGAAGACCGCGGCCGGGACGGCCGTGTGGGTGTAGGACTGCAGGTCGTCGGGGTGGGCGAGGTTGTGGGCGACGACGCGCGCCTCGTGGTTGGCGACGTGCTTGAGCTGGAAGGGGGATGACGCGTCGCCCAGGGACCACACCCCGTCGGCGGTGGTCCGGCCGTGCTCGTCGACGACGACCCGGTCGTCGTCGTGGACCTCCACCCCGGCGACGTCCAGCCCCATGTCCTGGGTGCTCGGCCGGCGGCCCGTGGCCACGAGCACGACGTCGGTGTCGACCGTCGACCCGTCGGAGAGGGTGGCCGTGACGCCGCTGCTGGTCCGACGCATGTCGGTGACGGTGGTCCGGAAGCGCACGTCCCACTGCTCCGCCGCGGCCGCGGTGAAGGCCGCCGAGATGTCGCCGTCGAGGTGGCGCAGCAGGCGGTCTCCACGGGCGGAGACGACGACCTCGGTACCGAAGGCGGAGAAGACGTGCGCCATCTCCATGGCGATGTAGCCGGCCCCGACGACGAGCATCCGCGCCGGCAGGTCAGGCAGCCGCATCACGGTGTCGGAGGTGTGCAGCTCGACGCCCTCGCGCTCGGCGGCAGCCGCCAGCTCGTCGGGGATCACGGCGTGGGACCCGGTGGCCACGACCACCTGGCGGGCACGGACCTGCTCGGTCCCACCGTCGAGCAGCGCCACCTCGAGCTCGCGCGGCCCGGTGAAACGCGCCCGACCGCGCAGCAGGTGCACCCCTTCCTCGTCGCGGCGATAGGCCTCACCGGCCGCGGAGATCGGGTCGATCCGCCCGAAGACGCGGTCGCGCACGTCGGTGAAGCGCACCCGCTCGAGCGTCGCATCGACACCGAGCCGCCCCCCTTCGCGCACCGCGGTGGCGATCTCGGCGACGTGGACGTACATCTTCGTCGGGATGCAGCCAACGTTGAGGCAGGTACCGCCGAAGACGGCACCGCCCTCGATCATCGCGAAGGTGCGGTCCGACAGGTCGTCGGTGAGCAGGCTGTTGCCGGATCCGCTGCCGATGACAGCGATGTCGACGTCGATCACTCGGGGGCCTTCCTGGGCAGGTGGAGGTCGGAGATGCCGGGGGCGGTCGCGGGGTCGAGCCCGTGACCGATGGCGAGATAGGTGGCCGCGAAGTCGGTGAGCGCGACGAGCTCGGCGAGCCGCTCGAGCGGGTGGCCGGGCGAGGCCGTGTGCTCGAGGACCCGGACCCCGCTGGCCCCGGCGTGGTCGGCGACCGACTGGGCGGTGTTGTGCCGCTCGACCTCGCTCGGGCCGTCGCCGGTCGCCGGGACCGGGTCGCGCAGCAGGAGCAGCCCGAGCTGTGGACCAGCGGGGCCGTCGAGGTAGGGGTCGGCGAAGACGTCTCGCCCGCCGTCGGGCGCCTGCTGGCCACCCGCGTAGGGCCCGGACAGGCAGGCGACGACCTGGGCCGCCGCATCGGGCAGCCGGCCCCAGGTGGCGGGCGTGCGCGCCGTGCGGGCGAGCATCGCGCTCGTGCGGTGCGCCGCGACGCCCGTCACCGGTCCGTCGCCGAGGACGACGGGCGCCAGCTCGGACAACTCCAGGGCCAGGGTCTTGGCGGGGTTGACGAAGTACTCCGCATCGGGCCGGAAGCGCTCGGCCTGATCGTCGAGTCGGTCGGCCACGGCGGCGAGCACCTCGGGTGGGACCTCGGCGACCCCGCAGGCGGTGGCGGCGAAGAGCGCGGGGGTGACCAGCCCCCACATGGCCGTGCGCGAGTGCCCACCCGGTACCTCGACGGGCACGTGCACCCCGCGGGCGTGCGCGGCCGCATCGGCGAGCGGGCTGTCAGGAGCGCCGATCGTCAGCAGCTGGGCGCCGCGCCGGGCGGCTTCGCGCGCCTGGCGGACGGGGCCCTCGGCCCGCCCCGAGAGGGAGACGGCGATGACGAGGTCGAGGGTGCCGACCCAGCCCGGCAGTGGGCCGGAGCCGTCGGCGCTCAGCAGGACGGGACCGCTGCGCGAGACGAGCAGGTCGAGGACGGAGCCGACGGCCTCCGCTCCCCCGACCGCGGCGACGTGCACCGCTCGTGGCCGGTCGCGCGACATGCCGCTCAGGTCGGTCTCGGCGCAGGCGGTCATCGCCCGCCGCATCTGGGCCCCGGCGCCGGCCAGGGCTCGCAGCATGTCGGTGGTGTCGACGGCGCGACGGTGCCCCTCGTCGTCGAGCAGCGTCTCGTCGAAGGGGGTCATGGTCGCCTCAACCCCGGGGCCGGGCCTCGTCGACGAGGAGGACGGGGATGCCGTCGTCCACCCGGTAGGCCAGACCGCAGTCGGCGCCGGTGCACACCAGCTCGGGGCCGGCGGCGCCGGTCTCGTCGCGCAGCTCGGCGCGGCACGCAGGGCAGCGCAGGATCTCGCGCAGCCAGGGCTGCATCGTGGACTCGCTCATGTCAGGCCTCTCGGATCGTCGTCAGGACATCGTCGCGCACCCGCGCCATCGTCGCCTCGTCGGCAGCCTCGACGTTGAGCCGCAGCAGCGGCTCGGTGTTGCTCGGGCGCAGGTTGAACCACCACTGCGGAGCGCCATCGGCACCGGGCAGGGTGACGGTGAGCCCGTCGAGCTCGTCGACGCTCGTCCCCTCGGTGGCATGCCGCGCCCGCACGACCTCGGTGACGGCGGCGGCGTCCGCGACGGTGGAGTTGATCTCGCCGGAGGCGACGTAGCGCTCGTAGGGCGCCATGACCTCGCTCAGCGGGGCGTCGCTCTCGCCGAGCGCGGCGAGCACGTGCATCGCGGCGAGCATGCCGGTGTCGGCGAACCAGAAGTCGCGGAAGTAGTAGTGCGCCGAGTGCTCCCCGCCGAAGACCGCGTCGTGCTCACGCATGTCGGCCTTGACGTAGCTGTGGCCCACCCGCGTGCGCACGGGGCGGGCGCCCGCCTCGGCGATGATCTGCGGCACCGCGGCCGAGGTGATCGCGTTGTGCACGATCGCCACGTCGCCCGGAGCGCGCCCGGCGGCGACCTCACGGGCGATCTCGCGGCTGGCGATCATCGCGGTGATCGCGCTCGGGCTCACCGGGTCGCCGTGCTCGTCGACGACGAAGCAGCGGTCGGCGTCGCCGTCGAAGGCGATGCCGATGTCGGCGCCGTGGCTGCGGACCCGCTCCTGGAGATCGACGAGGTTGGCCGGGTCCAGGGGGTTGGCCTCGTGGTTGGGGAAGGTGCCGTCCAGCTCGAAGTACATCGGGTCGATCGTGAGCGGCAGGCCCGGCAGCCCCGAGTCGGTGCCGAGGACGGCCGGGACGGTCAGCCCACCCATGCCGTTGCCGGCGTCGACCGTGACCCGAAGGGGGCGACAGCCCGACAGGTCGACCAGGCCGCGGAGGAAGGCCGCGTAGTCGGCGAGGACGTCGCGTCGGGAGACGGTGCCGGGGCGGACCCCGTCGAAGGCCGACACCCCGGCATCGAGGTGGGCCTGGGCGAGGTCGCGGATCTGCGCCAGACCGGACTCCTGCCCGACCGGGCGGGCGCCGGTGCGGCAGAACTTGATGCCGTTGTAGCGGGCCGGGTTGTGGCTCGCGGTGAACATCGCGCCCGGCAGCCCGAGCGCCCCGCTGGCGTAGTAAAGGCCATCGGTGCTGGCCAGCCCGATGAGGATCGCGTCGACCCCACGTGCGGTGATACCGCGGGCGAGGGCGTCGACGAGCTCCGGGGAGCTGGGCCGCATGTCATGCCCGATGACGACCGCGGACGCGCCCTCCTCGAGGGCGACGACCTCGGCGAAGGCGGCACCGAGAGCGTGCGCCACGTCGATGTTGAGCTGCTGCGGGACGAGGCCGCGTACGTCGTAGGCCTTGACGAAGTCGGAGAGCGTGGTGGTCACCGCGCCAGCCTAGTTCGCCCGGCGGGGGCGTCGGGGGCGGGATCAGTCGCGGTCGCGCAGCACGCGCAGGTGGCCACGACGCCCGGTCTCGGTGACGCTCGTCGGCTCCGGTCGCGCACTGGTGGCGACGTGCCGGGTGCGCTCGGAGTCGGTCTGCGGCTCGGGGCGGCGGCGCACGACCTCGGCGAGCGCGACGAGGTCGTCGTGGGTGGCCGGCGCCGGCTGGTCGGCGGCCAGCCGCACGACGTCCCAGCCGCGAGGAGCGGTGAGCCGGTCGGCGTGGTCGTCGCACAGGTCGTAGGCGTGGGGCTCGGCGTAGGTGGCGAGCGGGCCGAGGACGACCGTGGAGTCGGAGTAGACGTAGGTCAGGGTCCGCGCCGCCGGTCGCGGGCACGCGGCACGGGAGCACTGGCGAGAGACGGACACCCGTGCAGGCTAGGCCACGATCGCCGCGATGTGCGACGCCACGCCGTCGGCCGCCACCTACGATCGGGAGGGTGAGTCGTCATCGAGATCGTCGTGGCCGGGGCCTGCGCGGCCCGCTCGCGCACCCTGCCGTCCCGGCGATGGCGACCCGGGCGGAGGCCTTCGACGACCTCGTCATCGACACCGCACAGCGCTTCCGCGGCGTGCTCGGGCGCCGGTGGGGCGACGTGGAGTTCGCCGTCGAGGACATCCCTCCGTCGGACCCCGCCAGCTGGGAGGAGGGCGTGCCCCTCGCCCGGCTGTGGCCGGCGCACGGGCCCCTGCCGGCGCGCATCGTCGTCTACCGCCGCCCCGTCGAGACGATCTCCCGCGGCACCGACCAGGCGGAGGTCGTCCACGAGGTCATGGTCGAGCAGGTCGCGCGCCTGCTCGGGGTCGACCCCGACGAGATCGATCCGCCCCGCTGACCCAACCCTGCGAAGGGAGGTCAGCGGGCCTGGACGACCGGCACGTCGCGCACGGCGACGCGCGAGGGCAGCAGCGGCAGCGAGGCGGCCTGCGCCTCCTGCGCGCCGGGCGCGCTCAGGACGAGCGCCGCGGAGTGCACGCGGCCGCTCACCGGGCGCACCCACACGGCATCGGCCCGTCCCACCGGCAGCGCCTGGCTGCGGGCCTCGTCGAGGCTCACCTCCTCGGTGCTCACCTCACCGTCCCGGGAGACGAGCACCTCCACCTCGGCGGGACCGTCGGCCGCGGTCACCTCGACGAAGGTCCGTGCGTCGTCGGCGCTCGCGCTCGGCAGCGCCACCCCGGCCAGTCGCCCGATCGCGGGCGTGGCGACCGACCAGGCCATGTCGCTGCGCCCCTGCGTGCCCTCGGCCCGGGTCCAGGAGGCGGCGACGACGGGTTCGTCGGACTCGACGAGCCAGGAGCGCATGCCGTCGGAGGTCTCGAGGTCGACGTCGACGACCTCACCGGCCGGGACGGTGACGACCTCGGCGCTGCGGGCGGCATCCTCGCTCAGCCGGCGGACCTGGACGACGGCGTCGCGATCGCCGGGAGCCGCGATGACCAGACCGCGGTCGGAGCCGTTGGCATTGCCCGGGAGGACCAGGCGCGTGCCCGGCTGCGCGGTCGGGCCCACGACGTCGACCCCTGCCGGGGTCAGCCCGTCGAGATGCTGGTCGACGATCACCGGGGCCACGAGACCGCCGGTCGTCGTCACGTGCACGGCCTGCGGCGCCTCGGTGCCGCCGAGGCTGTCGAGCAGCACGGTGCTGCGGCCGCCGGCTGGCACGACCACCGAGCGGCCCTTGGCGTCGCCGCCGCCATCGGCACCGACGGCCTCGACCCGGGCGCTGACGGCATTGCCGCCCGGGTTGGTCAGGACGAGCCGCTCCTGCCGGCCGCGGTCGCCGCCGCCGGCGACGAGCCACGCATCGGCCGTGGGAGCGGCGCACGGGAGGGCGGCCAGACCCTGGACGTCCTCACCGGAGGCGGTGAAGGACTCGGTCGCGACGAGGCCCGGAGCCCGCTCGCCGGTGCCCCGCACGCGCACCGACTCGGCGCCGAGCTCGTCGCGCGACACCTGCGTCGGGCCGCTCTCCGAGGAGTCCTTGGGGTCGGTGGCGCTCGCCTTCGACAACTCCTCGACGGTGATCCGGCCCGGGTCGTCCGAGGGGCTGACGACACCGTCGAGCACCTCGCCGGGAGCGGCCATCGCGTCGATCGCCCCCGTGACGTCGACGGCCGGGGAGTCCTCTGCCCCACCCGCGAAGGGGTCTCCAGGGCAGTAGGAGGTCGTCAGGGTGGTCGCGGCGCTCGACGCGCCGTCCGGGGCGGAGGTCGCCTCGGGCGCGGCCCCGATGCGGTCGGCACCGACCACGCCGGCACCGGCGACGACCGCGACGGCGAGCACCCGCGAGACCGGGGTCAGCCAGGGGCGGGACGGCCTCATCGGGCGTCCTCCTCGTCGGGGTCGATCCGCCGCTCGGTCGGCAGGGCCAGGTAGAGGGCCAGGACGAGCGCGATCCCCTGCCCGAGCTTCCACCACGGGTGGCCGGCCCCGAAGGAGACGCTCACCTCATCGGTGCGCTCCGGCAGCTCGTAGGTCGGGACCGCGCTGTGCGTCTGGGCGGTGAGGAGGCGCCCGTCGGCGCGCACCTGCGCGCGGTCGCTCCAGTCGAGCGACTCGGCGATGGTGAGCGTGTCGGCCCGTGGGACGGAGACGTCGCCGTCGGTGTCGGCGTGCGGGCCCTCGACGGCGACGGCCTCGCTGGTCCGCTCGGTGGAGACCCGCACGCGCGAGGGCACGGAATCGCCGGTGAGGTCCGAGCGCACCGCCCAGGTCGTGGTCCCGGCGCTGGAGCCGAGTCGGCTCAAGCCCGGTGAGGCGTCGACGAGTCGGCGCCGGGCCTCGCTCGGGTCGACCACGACGAGGTGGGAGACGCCCTGCTCGGCGAGCACGTCGGCCGGCAGCCGCTGCCCCTCGCCGGCGCCGAGGAGCTGCGCGACGGCGGCCGCCACGTCCTCCTCGCCGGGCACGGGGGGCGAGCTCTCGGCCAGGTCGCGCACCAGGTCACCGGGCTCGGCCCCGACGAGGCGGTAGGTCACACCCTCGCCGGCGGCCTCGACGACGAGGGTCTTGGCGCCCAGATCCCCCTCGGCAGCGGCGGTCGCAACGAGCGGGCGCGGGTCGCGCCAGGTCGTCAGCCCGTCGCCGTAGGAGTGCTGGCCGACAACGACCCCGCTGCCGACGGCCGCCACGGTCAGGCCGACCGCCGGCACGAGGAGCCACAGTCGACGGCCGGCACCGCGCAGCCGGTCCGGCAGCGTGTCGGAGGCGAGCAGCACCGCGACGAGGGCACTGCCGACGAGCACGATCTGGCCGAGGCCAGCCCACGCGGTCACGGCGGCCCCCGGGTCCGCGGCACCGGCCGGACGGTGGCCGAGGACGAGGTGCGGCGCCCCGAGGGTCCAGGCCAGACCGACCAGACCGACTCCGGCGGCGACCCACGAGCCGGGGCGCCGGCCGGGCACGGCCAGGGCGAGGACCCCGAGGGCGAGGACCGCCGCGGTCCACCACGTCGTCGGGGCTCCACCGGGCAGCTGCCCCAGGGCGAGCCGGGTCGCGGGCGTCGCGATCTGCAGGTCGGTCAGGCCCCACCCGGTGAGCAGGCGGGCGGGCTGCGCCTGGAGCGCGAGCAGCCACGGCCCGGCGAGGACGAAGGGGGTGAGCGCGAGGGTGATCCCGCGGGCCCGACGGCGCGCGTCACCGACGAGGAGCAGACCGAGGCCGACGACGACCGTCACCACGCCGAAGACGGGGGCCACGGTCGCGAGCAGGGTCGCCCACAGCGCCGTGCGCACGGTGTCGCTGTAGGCGGTGTGACGGCGCGTCGCCCGCACGAGACCGGCGGCGATGCGCGGCAGCAGGACCAGCGCGAGGAGGGCACCGATCCTCCCTTCGCCCACGGCCAGCGCGGCCGGCGCGGTGGTCACCCACGCCAGGGCGGCCGCGGCACGCACCCACCGGTGCGTCGAGAAGGTGCGGCTGGCGCCCCAGGCGGTGGCCGCCGCGACCGGCAGGGCCGTGACGACGAGGAGGGCCAGGACGACACCGGCGGGCGAGTGGCTCGCGCCGAGGCCGGGGAGCCAGGAGACGAGCGCCGACAGCCCGGCGAGCACGACGAGAGCGGGGCTCTGCTCGCCCGCGGCCCCCCAGCCCTGACCGTGCCAGCCGGTCCACCAGGCGTCCCAGAGCTGGCCGGCGGTCGCGCGACCGCCGGGCAGCTCGCCGCCGACCAGACCCGAGTCGACGCGGTGGCGCAGCTCGCCGGTGATGTGGCGGGCCGACCACGCGGACAGCCCCGCGGCGAGCAGGACGAGCCACAGCAGCGGGTGGGCGAACCACCCTCCCCTGCGCTCGACCTCGAGGGAGCGGGCCTCGACGCCCGGATCGCGCCCGACGCCGCTGCGGGCGTCGTCGACGATCCGACGACGGGCGTCGGCGGGGGTGACGAAGAGCGCGTCGAGGTCGGCGCGCGCGACCTCGCGCGGGGCTCGCCCCCGCAGCCGGGACCGGAGGGTCCTCAGGTCGAGGGCGGCGGGGATGCTCGCGAGCTCGTCGGCCCCCATGCCGGGGCGCTTGAGGACGACGAGCGCCAGCCCCGTGACGAGGCTGCTCAGCAGGACCCACAGCGCGAGCAGTGG
This sequence comes from Janibacter sp. FSL W8-0316, assembly GCF_038004165.1. Classification (NCBI taxonomy): domain Bacteria; kingdom Bacillati; phylum Actinomycetota; class Actinomycetes; order Micrococcales; family Intrasporangiaceae; genus Janibacter; species Janibacter sp. FSL W8-0316. The sequence goes on from NZ_JBBOQX010000001.1 coordinate 1,285,870, forward strand.
CGCGGTCGCCACGTGCGCCCGGGTCAGCGCGGCCCGGCGGGCCTGACGCCGGTGCTCGTGGGACGGGTGCCGCTCGGCCGCCGTGGGCCGCACCGCGACGGCGGCCGTGGGCACGACGACGACCCGGCGGCCGGCCCGCTGCGAGCGCCAGCCGAGGTCGAGGTCGCCACCGAAGTCGCCCAGGGAGGGGTCGTGCCCGTCGAGCCGCTCGTAGGTGTCACGGTCGATGAGCAGCCCCTCGAGGGGCGCGGCGATGGCGTCGACGTCGGCGTCGTGCTGGCCCTGGTCGGTCGTGCCGGCCTCGGGGTGGGGGACGATGCGGCCGGAGCGGGTCACCTGCAGGCCCATCCGCACGAGGCGGCTCGGGTCGCGCTCGTCGACGAGCTTGGGCGTGGCGAGACCGACACCCCGGCCGCTGGCGGCGACGAGACGACGCAGCGCCTGAGGGTGCGGTCGCGTGCGCGAGGTGAGGACCCACACGAGGTCGCGGCCCACGTCGGCGCGGGGCAACCGGTCGATCATCGCCGGCAGGATCCGGCGGACCCCGCGTCGGGGGCCGAGGGTCGTGGTGAGGACCTCGATGTCGGCCTCGCCGACCGGAGCGAGGAGGTCGCTCGTGTCGCCGAGTCCGTCGATCGCGCCGTCGACGAGGAGGATGCGGTCGGGCAGACGGTCCTGGGCGAGGAGGGCGCTCAGGACCTGCCCGGTCCCCTCACGGTCGCGCGCGACGACGACTGCGGTGACGGTCGCCGGGGGCGCCGTCGTCCGCCGAGAGGGTGTGGCGGTGGAACTCGCGGGGGTGGGCTGCGTCACGACCTCGCCGACAGTCAGACTGCGCGCTTTTTGAGCTTGCGTCGCTCGCGTTCGGACAGGCCACCCCAGATGCCGAAGCGCTCGTCGTGCTCGAGGGCGTACTCGAGGCACTCCTGTCGCACCTCGCACCCGACGCAGACCTTCTTGGCCTCGCGCGTGGATCCTCCCTTTTCGGGGAAGAACGCCTCGGGGTCCGTCTGGGCGCAGAGTGAACGCTCCTGCCAGGACAGCTCCGTGGATTCGTCGGCGAGTTCTCCACCGGTGATCAGCTGAAGTTCGTGCATGGTCCCTCCTCGACCTCGGCACTCGACCCTGTACTTCACGCCACACCGATGGTTCTTCGGCCTGACATGTCTGTAATTACATGCGTGTCATGCGTGCGTCGTCAAGCCGAGCAGGCTATGGAAGCGTCGAACGGTCCACTGGGGGGCGGCACTCCCTTCGTGGGCTGAGAGCATGTCCTCCATGCGCATCACCGTGATCTCCGGCGGCCCCGCCGGCTCCCGACTCGTCCGCGGCCTCGTCGACCACCCCGGGGACCCCGCCCCGGCACCCGAGGTCACCGTCATCGCCAACACCGGCGACGACATCTCCCTGTGGGGACTGCGGATCTCCCCGGAGATCGACGGGCTGCTCGCCAACCTCTCCCCCGACGACCCCGGCACGGCCGGCGCCGCCCCCTCCCTCGTCACCGACGAGCTGCACGCCCTCGGCGTCCAGCCCCAGTGGTACCCGGTCACCGACCGCGAGATCGGCACCCACCTGGCTCGGACCGCATGGCTCGGTCAGGGCGCCACGCCCAGCGAGGTCACCCAGCGCCTCGCCGAGCGCCGCGGCCTGCCGGCGAAGGGGGTCAGACTGCTCCCCATGAGCGACGTCCCCGTCGAGACCCACGTCGTCCTCGACGAGCAGGAGGAGCAGCGAGCCGTCCACGTCCAGCAGTGGCGCCACGAGCTCGGCTCCCCCGCCGCGACCCGCTTCGTCGTCGCGGGCATGGACCGCGCCGCGGCGGCCCCGGGCGTCCTCGACGCGATCCGTGAGGCCGACGTCGTCGTGCTCCCCGGGGGCGACCCGGTCCTGTCGATCGGCATCGTGCTCGGTGTCCCCGGCGTCCGCGATGCCCTCCGCGGCACCTCGGCGAAGATCGTCGGCATCACCCCGGACCTCACCGACCTCGGCCCCTCGCTGGCCGCCGTCGGCATCGACCCCACAGCCTCCGGTGTCGCCGGCCTCTACCGCGACCTGCGCGTCACCTGGCTGCCCACCGACGCCTCCCCCGCCGACGTCCTCGCCCACGCCTGACCCGCCGGCCAGCCGCCTCAGAAGCGCGTCGGCAGGTGGGTCGGCAGGGACCGTCGGGGGCCCCGGCGGGGACGGTGGCCGGCGGTGGCGGTGATGACCACCTGGGCGCGATAGCGCTGACCGGCATAGGGCTCGAGCAGCTCGGCCATGCGGGCGTCGTCGCCGACGACCCCGTCGAGCGCGAGCGTCACGTCCTTGGCGACGTGGTAGTCACCGAAGCTCGGTGAGTCGGCATCTCCCAGCGCCCGCTGGGCGACCTCGGCGGCGGTCCAGACACCGATGCCGGGGAGCGAGCGCATCCGCGCGTGCGCCTGCGCCAGCGTCAGGTCGGCGCAGGCGTCGAGCCGTCCGGCCACGCGCATCGCACCGACGACGACCCGCGACCGGGCACCGTCGACGCCCGCCCGCAGCCAGGCCCACGAGGGGATGTGGGCCCACTCGGCGGGCGTGGGCGGGCAGATCAGCCCGAGCTCCTCGCCGGGCCCCGGGGCGGGCGAGCCGTAGCGGCGCACGAGCTGGCGCTGGCTGCTGAAGGCCTCGCGCCCCGTGACCCGCTGCTCGAGCACGGAGCACACGAGCATCTGCGCGACGAGGCCGTTGGCAGGGACCCGCCAGCCGCGCATCCGCGGCCACCCGCGGGCGACGAGCTCGTGGTGCGGGACGAAGGTCTCGGGGTCGTCGCGGCCGCCGACGAGGTCAGGGAGCCGGTCGAGCATCCAGTCGCCACCGTCTCCCCACGCCGTGGCGACGACCTCGCTCCCTTCGGCCCTGAGGTGGAGGGTCACCGTGCCGGCCGGCGTGGTCCAGCCGAACCACCAGCCGTCACGGGCGCGGTGGCTCGTCGGGTCCCCGGCACCACGGACGAAGGGGGGCAGCACCAGCCCGAGGTCGACGGGCACCGGCGGGCGGTGGCGCCGGGTGATGGGTGCGGAGGTCACGCCGTCGATTGTGCCGCCGTACGGTGACAGGCATGCGACCGACGGAGCACGTGCTCGACATGTTTGCGGTCCCGGGCGACATCGAGCCCCTCACCGGCGGGCAGGGCGGCAGCGTCCGCGCCGGCGACCTCGTGCTCTCCCCCGGGCGTGGGCCACGGGTCCAGGACCTGCTCAGCCCGGTGCTCGCCCGGCTGGCGGTCGACCTCGACACGCGCCCCGGGCGCGACCATCGCGACCTGCGGATCGCGATGCCGGTGCCCGCACGCGACGGCAGCTGGGTCGTCGACGGCTGGGCCGCCTCGCGCTTCGAGCCCGGGACCCGACAGCTCACCGACCTCGCCGCGACCCGGGCCGTCGGCGCCGTGCTGCACGCGGAACTCGCTCGGGTCGTCGCCTCCTGGCCACCGGCGCAGGAGCCTCCGGTGGGGCGGTGGGCCGAGGCCGAGCGGGTGGCCTTCGGCGAGCGCCCGCTGCCTGCCGACGCCCTCGGGGCCGAGCGCGTCGACCTGCTCGCGCGTCTGGCCGCGGCACGCGACGACACCGACCTCGGGCCCGCCCAGCTCGTCCACGGCGACCTCGCCGGCAACATCCTGCTCGACCCTCGAGGTGCTCCGGTCGTCGTCGACCTCGCGCCGTACTGGCGGCCGGCCCTGTGGGCCGAGGCGACGGCAGTGCTCGACTGCGTCGTGGGCGGGCACGCGGACCCGCTCGTCATGCACGATTGGTCCGCCGGCCCGCACGGGCAGGCGATGCTGCGAGCGGCGATCTTCCGCGTCGTCAGCGACCACCCTGTGGACCTGCCCGCCTACGAGGCGGCACTCGCCCCGCTGCTGGCGCAGATGCGGCCCTGAGGCCTCAGCGCCTGCGGAAGGTCAGCAGGATGAAGGTGTAGTCGAGGTCGACCCTCGCCCAGTGGACCGGTCGCTCGCTGTGCGCCAGCGTCGCCTCGTCGATCGAGCCGACGAGCTCGAGGCCGTGGCGGTCGGCCATGGCCACGAGGTCACGGATCTCGTCCGGCGAGAAGATGTGGACCTGCGAGCCGTAGATCACCTTGCCCGTCGTGTCCGGCGGGTCCTGGTCGTAGTCCGTCGAGACGACGAGCACACCGCCGGGGCGCAGCAGGCGCGCCGACTCGGCGACGAAGCCCTCGAGCGGGACGCCGTGCTCGATGACCGACATGCAGGTGATGGCGTCGAGGTGCCCGGTCGGCAGGCCGGTGTCGGTGACGTCGCCGTAGCGGAAGACCACCCCGTCGCGGGTCACCTGCCGGCCGAACTCGAGGTTGATGCCGATGAGCGACCCGGGCGCGGCGCCGAAGCCGAAGAGGCGCAGCCACGGCAGCACCGGTGAGTAGCGGGCGCTGCCGGCGTCCATGACTCGCGCGCCACGGGTGCCGTCGTCGACGAGGTCGAGCACGGCGGCGACGGCCCCGAGGGCGTCCCAGTTCTTCGGCAGATCGCGGTGGAGCGGCAGGCGGAGCCGGCGTGCCTCCTCGGTGGCCCGCCGCCACGTCGCCTCGTCGGTGAGCACGCCGGTCGGGGGCACGCTCGTGGGGACGGGGCGGGCCCCCTTCGTGCGGGCCTCGAGGCGGCGCTGGAGGGCGACGCGGCCCCACAGCAGGTGCTCGGCACCCCGCTTGGCGAGGGCGAGCAGGCGGCCTCCGGGAGGAGCCGCGACCTGGCGGGTCGGCATCGGGTCGGTCATCAGCGATCTCCTTGCGGGGCGGCGCCCGGGCCGGCGGGCGAAGGGAGCAGGTCGTGCGTCTTCGCCCAGAGCCACCCGACGGCGGCCCAGACGACATCGGCCAGGACGGTGAGGAAGCGGGCCACGACGACGACCGCGGTCGCCGCCGAGATCGACATCGACGTGGCGAGCAGCAGGATCATCACGCCGTCGCGCACCCCCACGCCGGCCGGCACGACGATGCTGAACATGCCGATGCCGGCGGCGAGGAGATAGCCCGAGACGGCGACGAGCAGCAGGCGCGAGGCGTCGGCGTCGTCGGGTGCGAGGTTGCGTGCCATGACCCACACCGACAGCCCACCGACGAGCCAGGAGCTGGCGAACCACAGGCTCGACAGGCCGACGGCCGCGTAGGTGAGGTCGTGCTCGAGCGGGTCGCGGCGCAGCAGCCGCAGCATCGTGCGGATGCCGCGGTTGAGCACCGGCGGCCAGAGCAGCAGCCCGAGCACGCCGATGATGAGCACGAGCGACCACCACGGCACGACCGCGTCGCCGCGGGTGAGCAGCACGGGCAGCGCGGGCAGGCCGAGGATCATGCCGGTGAGCGCGGAGAGGGCGATCGTCAGCAGCCCGACGACCGCCGTGCGCCGCCGCGGTACGCCCAGCCGGTGGGCCATGTCGGTCTGCACGACGACCGACCACACCGACCCGGGCAGGTACTTGCCGAGCTGCCCCACGAAGAAGACCCCGCTCGCGGGCGCGATGTGCAGACGCGACCCGAGGTCGGCGAGGAGCACCCGCCAGCCGAGCACGGTGACGAAGGGCGAGAGCATCGCGAGCGCTGTGGCGGCGAGCAGGGTCACCGGGCCGATCCGCCCGAGGTCGCCGCGGACCTCCTCCCAGTTGGACCACAGCGCGATGCCGACGGCGACGAGGACGAGGACGAGGAAGCCGATGCGCAGCACGTCGAGGACCCGCTTGCGCCGGGTCCGCCGCGGCCTCCCGGGCGCTCCCGCCCCGACCCGGCTCATCGGCGCCGCAGCGTGAGCCGGACGAGCGCGTGGGCGGCGTCGGGGTCGGCACTCACCCGGGAGGCGTGCCGCAGCCGGGCCGTGAGGTCGCCGTCGACGTCGCCCACGAGCGCGAAGCCCGCGTCGGCCGCGCGGGCGACGACCGCCCGCAGGTCGGCCGCTCCCCCGATGACGTCCTCGCCCGTGCCCCCGACGGGGAGGGTGAGGCAGAGCAGCCCGCCGGACCGCAGGGCCCAGCCGGCCTGGGTGAGCGTCTCGTCGATGTCGGCGGCGGTCGCGTCGTCGGGGTGCAGCCGGGTGACGACGTCGAGGCTGGCGGTGTCGACGTCGAGCAGGGTCATCGACGAGCGGGCTCCGGTGAGCTCGACCTCGACGGGCACGTAGCCCGCGGCCCGGGCCCACCGGCCGAAGGGGGACCCGCTGCCGGAGGCGTCGATGATCAGTGCCTCACGCCGCCCGCCGTCGTCCTGCATCGCGACGAGCACCTCGAGCGCGCCGAGCGCCGCCCACTCGGCGAGCTCGTCACCGCCCCGGGGCAGCCCGAGGTCGCGCGCCAGCTCGCGGGCCCGCCGGGCCTCGTCGTCGTGGGCGAGGACGTCGGTGGCGCGCACCCACGCCGGGAAGTCGCTGCGGCTCAGCTCCAGCCGGGGGCGACGACGGTCACGGGCGACGCGGGCGAGGGCGACGACGTCCTCGGCCCGGTCGGCGATCCGCCCGAGTCGCGACTGGCGGCGCGCCGGCGCGGCGAGGGTCGGGTCGGCCAGGACGTCGCGGGTGCTCAGCGCCTCGAGGGTGCCGACGTAGCGGGCCCATGGCGCGTGCAGGTCGGGCGGCGTGACGCCCCCGCGGATGCGCGCGACCTCGTCGGGGTCGACGAGCCGCTGGAGCACCTCGACGATCGCGTCCTCGTCCTCGGGTGGCACGAGGTAGCCGTCGACGCCGTCGTGCACCTGGTCGCCGAAGGTCCCCACGTCGGAGGCGAGCACGGCCAGCCCGTGCTGGTGGGCGAGCAGGACGTTCTGGCTCGCGGTGGCGCTGCGGTAGGTCAGCGAGAGCACGTCGTGCTGGGCGAGCAGCGGCGCGATCCGCTCGGCGGGGACGTAGCCACTGTGGATCTCGACCCGGTCGCGCAGGCTGCGGTGCTCGGCGAGTCGGCGGATCTCGTCGCCGGCGTCGCCCCAGATCTCGCCGGCCACCGTGAGGGTCACGTCGGGCACCCGCAGCACCGCGCGCAGGAGCACGTCAATCCCCTTGTAGCCGCGCACGAGACCGAGGGCCAGGAGCCGGGCCGGGCCCCGGTGGTCCGGTCGCTCGGCGGGGTCGCCCCCGGGCAGGTGCGGCGGCAGGTCGGTGACGACGACGTGCTCGGCGTCGAGGTCGCGGGCCAGTCGCGACTGCTCGGCCGAGTGGACGACGACGGCGTCGACCCGGCGGAAGAAGGTGCGCATCAGGGCCGCGTCGCCGGGGTGCGGCTCGTGCGGCAGGACGTTGTGGGCGATGACGACGCTGCGCGGCCCGCGACCGCTCATGGCCGTGCGGCCGACGCCGGCGGCCCGCAGCAGCGTCAGGTGCAGCGGGACGACGGGCGGGATGACGTGGACGACGATGATGATGTCGACCTCGCGCAGCCGACGCCCGGCGCGCACCAGCGAGTCCGGCCGGGCCCAGGACAGCGCGCGGACGGTGCGCGGGAAGGGCGGCACGTCGGGGTCGCCGGAGCTCGGCACCGACTGCTCCCCCGGGTAGAAGAAGCTCGGGTAGAGGTGGCTCCAGGACACCAGGGTCACGTCGTGACCGGCCGCCTCGAGCTCGTGGGCGAGCGTCGTGGTGTGCGAGGCCACGCCGCCCTTGTAGGGGTGGGTCGGCCCGACGACCGCGATCTTCAACGTGGCGTCATCCATGTCGTGGGCAGCCTATGCGACGTCCGGCCGGCTCATCGGCCGACACGGCCGGTCCACACGGTGAGGCGAAGCGGGTCGAGTCGCTCCGGCCGTGTCTCCAGGACGTGCGGGTCCTCGGGGATCGTCGTGTCGAGCACCTCGCGCACGTCCCGGGCGCCGATGTCGGTGAGGCTCGAGCGCTCACGGTGTGCGACGAGCAGCACCCGGCCGCCGCGCGCCCGGACCCGCTCGTCGAGCCGCTCCGCCGCCGCCCGCACCCGGTCCGGGTCGTCCCGCAGCCGCCCGGTCGTGGCGACGGCGGGCACGCCGCACATGCCGCGGGTCACCTGGGTCCAGTGGTTGACCGCCCAGTCGTCGACGGCGAGGACGACGTCACCGGGCTCGAGGGCCCGGCAGTAGTCGGCCGCCGCGGCCAGTCCCCCGGCCTCGACACGCTCCGCACGGTGCGGCCAGGTCGCCAGCGTCGTCGGCACCGCCGTCACCGCGAGGAGCCCGGTGGCGACCACCCCGGCGGCGAGGGTGCCGTGACGACGACGAACCCACCGTCCGGCCCACGCCACGGCCGCGACGGCGAGCACGATGACGAGCGGCAGGGCGACGAGCAGTCGCCGGTCGGCCCACGGGTGGTCGGGCGTGATGCCCGGGCGCCACAGCGTGAGCAGGGTCGACCCGGTCGTCACGAAGAGCACGCCACCCCACGACGGGACGGGTCCCCCCTTCGTCCACCAGGTGCCGAGCGCGCGCCAGAGGAGCGCCAGCGCGACGAGGGCGACGACCAGTGCGGCTGGCCCCACCCACCAGGCGAGCCAGTCGACGGAGTGCTCGGCATAGGTGCGGCCGCCGTCGACCGGCAGGCCGAGCTCGGCCTGCATCCGGGCGACGTACATGGCTCCGGGGTCGCGAGGATCCTGCCGCACCGTCATCACCAGCGGTCGAAGGGAGAGCCCCACCCCGACGACGACCACGGCGACGGCGAGGCCGGCGGGCAGCCGCGACGCGAGCGCGGCGGGCAGGGACCAGCCGCGTCGCGAGCGCCGCAGCAGCCACCAGCAGACGAGCGACATGAGGACCACGAGAGCGACGAGCGGCACGAGGGAGGAGCCGATCTCGCCGAGGTAGCGCCAGCTCATGACCCCCGCGACGGCGAAGCCCGCCAGCGTGGTCGCCCCCGCGCCGACGAGCAGGCCGCGCGCCCAGCCGCGGCCACGGGCCAGCAGCAGGGCGGCGACCGGGACGAGCAGCATCGTCTCGCGCAGGGCGTCGATGCGCACGATCGAGGTGCCGCCGACGAGGGCGCCCGCGAGCAGCGCGGCCCCGGCCCACGTGCCGGCGCCCCCGCCCTCCGCGGGCCGGCGGTCCTCGGCGGCGCGCACGAGCAGGGTCAGGGCGAGGAAGCCGGCGGCGAGCGTCAGCCCGGCGAGGGGTTCGGAGTAGGTCGACCGGGCGGTGTGCAGCCACGGGAAGCAGGCGCCCACGAGGACCGCCGCCGGCGCGGCCGCCCACGGCGAGACGGTGCGGGCGACGAGCAGGCCGATCGCCAGCAGCGCGAGCCCGCCGAGGACCGCGGGGGCCCACAGCGTGGCCGTCGCGCCCCCGGCCCACCAGGGCAGCGAGTAGACGAGCGCCGGTCCGGGCATGAACTGCGGCTGCACGACCGGCTCCTGCGGCGACCCGGTCTCGTAGAAGGCAGGCGCCTCGAGGGTCAGGCCCTCCTCGGCGAGGGTCTCGGGTCCGCCGATCGTCTCGGCGTCGATCGCCACCGGCCGCACGCCGGTCTCGGCGACGTAGATCGTCGCCTGCAGATAGCTCGCCGAGTCGCGCCGAGGCAGCACCTGCTCGGAGTGCGTCAGGCCCGTCCAGACGGTCACCGCGAGGACGCCCACGACGAGCGCCGCCGCCGGCACGGGACGAAGGGGGGTCCCCCCGGGCCGCGGGAGGCGACCGGAGATGCGCCAGGCGAGTGCCGCCGCGATGACGGCGGTCAGCGCGCCGACGAGCGGCACCCAGGCGCCGACCCACGCGATGAGCGACCCGGCGAAGCCGAGGACGACGACCCACAGGGCCGCCGCGACGACGCATCGCTCGAGAGCCGGGGCGAGGCCACGCGGGGCGTGCGTCGACGGGTCCACGGCGGCCACGCTATCCGGCAGACGGACTCCCCCTTCGTAGGGTGGAGGCATGCCCACCCCTGCCGAGGTCCTGACGACGATCAACCGCACCGACTCCGCCGCCCCGCGGGTCACCTGCTACGACGACCTGCCGGGGCCGACGGCCGGCGAGCGGGTCGAGCTGTCCGGCCGCGTCCTCGGCACCTGGGTCAGCAAGGCGGCCAATGCCCTGCAGGAGGAGTGGGACCTCGAGCCCGGCTCCGTCGTCCACCTCGCCCTGCGCCCCCACTGGCGGCTGCTCTACTGGGCCTGGGCCGTCTGGTCGGTCGGCGCGGTCGTCGACCTCGACGGCGGCGCGGGGGCCGACCTCGTCGTCAGCGATGAACCCGAGCGGCTGCCCGACGACGGCCCCGCCGTCCTCGTCACCCGGGCCGCGCTGGCCCGACGGTCCGACCACGACCTGCCCGACGGGGTCATGGACGAGGCGGCCGACCTGTCGACCTTCGGCGACCTCTTCAGCCCGTGGGCCGAGCCCGAGGACGACGACATCGCGCTGCGCCTGGCGGGCGAGGAGACCCGCTACGGCGAGCTCGTCGACGTCGCGCGGGCCGGGGCCACGAGCCCGCCGGGCTCCCGGGTGCAGCTCGTCGACCCCTCCGCCGAGGCCCTGCTGCGCACCGCGCTGGCGGTGTGGGCCGACGGCGGCTCGCTCGTCGTGCACCTCGGCCAGACCGACGAGGCGACCCTCGACCGCCGGGCACGCACGGAGGGCGTCACCGCCTGAGCGGTCACGCCCTCCGTCGCGGGCCGTGCAGCCCCCGGACCCCTGCCCGGTCAGCCGCGGCGGGCGCGGACCTCGCGCTCCAAAGCCTGCCAGGTCACGGCACCGACATAGCCCGTGCGGGCCAGCCCGTGACGGCCCTGCAGCGCCCGCACCGCGTCCTGGGTCGCCGTGCCGAACTTCCCGTCGGCCTTGAGGCCGAGGTAGGTCTGCACGAGCTGCACCGGGTAGCCGGTCGACCCCGGCTTGAGCACCGTGCGGCGGTAGGCGAGGAAGGGGTAGTCCCGGGCCTCGAGCGCCGTCCACGTGCGGTCGTCGACGATGCCCGTCGCGGACAGCCCGGCCGAGCGCTGGAAGCTGCGCACCGCCTTGGCGGTGCCGCTGCCGTAGGCGCCGTCCACGGCGACGCCCCCGAGGGCACGCTGCAGCACCTTGACGGTCGCACCGCGCGCGCCGGTCGCCAGGACCGTCGAGCGCACCTTGTCGAACTCGGTCTTGGTGACGACGACGGCGCTGGACGGGGGCGCCGGCGCCTTGGGCGAGGCCACCGGCGGGTGGTCGTGCTCGGGCTTCGGCTTGGGCTTGGTGCCGTTCTTGACGTACGGCACGCCGGCGAGCGCCTTCCACACGTTCTGCGTGACGAAGCCGTCGACCCGCAGCTGCTTCTCCTTCTGGAAGGCACGCACCGCCTTGTCCGTCGCGGGACCGAAGGTGCCGTCGACCGAGATCTTCAGCGTGCGCTGGAGCGCCTTGACCGCCTCGCCGGTCGAGCCGAGACGCACCGAGGTCTTCATGTGCTTGGCCAGGTCGCCGCCCTGGTCGTCGCCGCGGGCCGGGATCTCGCCGAGCAGGACCATACGGTTCCACGTCGCCTCGTCGAGGACACCGGTGGCCGGGACGCCGTTCTTGCGCTGCCACGAGATGAGAGCCGACTTCGTCGCCGGGCCGAAGGCACCGTCGGCGGTGACGCCGATGACCTTCTGCGCCAGCTGCACATCCGGGCCGGAGGCCCCCTGCCGCAGCGTGGGGTAGGAGTCCGGGTCCGGGATCGGCACCGAGGGCCCACCGGGAGTGGTCGTCACGCCGGTCCACGCCTTGCCCGTCCACCACGACGTGCGCTGCATCGCGCCGTCCCAGCTGAAGGAGAAGTGGATGTGGTCGGTGTGCGGGCTGACGCCGTTGTAGGGGCGCCAGCCGGCGCTCATGTTGTAGGTGCCCCAGATCTGGCGGTTCCAGATGATGTACATGATCCCGAAGCGGCGCGCCATCGCCGCGGGTCGGCCCTCTGAGTCGGGGGCGAGCAGCCAGCTGATGACCCCGTCGGCGACGGCGCGCTCGTGCGAGTCGTAGGCATTGAGCATCCAGTCCAGGGCGCGACCCTCGGAGTGCTCGGTCAGCCCGTAGTTGCAGGCCCGGGAGATGCCGTAGTTGAACTCGCTGTAGTGGTTGGCCATGAGTCGGGCGAAGGCCGTGACGCCCGGCTTCGGGTCGGGGTCGCACACCGACTGCGGGATGTAGGGCGAGGCGACGTCCAGCTCCTTGGGCAGGTTCCGGTTCGTCGGCGGCTCGGGGACGGCGCTGGGCCGAGCGGCGGCGGTGCTGGCGAGGGGCAGGGTGAAGGCCGGGATGAGAGCAGCACCGACCAGGCGGACGGAACGTGACACGCGGAGGCTCCTTGGTGGGAAGCGGGCAGGGGGACCCGATGGGGCGGTGGCGATCCGTCGGTTCTCACCTGTCACAGCGATCCCAGACATCACGTCCAGCCACTCTTATTCCACGAGTCACACAGAACACGCCAGACCCATTGGGGTAATTACGTCCCTGTGGTTCACCGGCGGTTCCGGCCATTGCGCGAGGACGCGACCCGCGCGCAGGTGGCGAGTCACCCCCTTCGTCCCGGAGAGGTATGTGGCGGGGGCACACCGGTGCACCGTCGACGACCGTCTACCGTGGCCGTCATGGACAAGGTCGTCTCCTCATCTGCCGAGGCCGTCGCGGACATCCCCGACGGCGCCACCCTGGCGGTGGGCGGCTTCGGGCTCTGCGGGATCCCGAGCGTGCTCATCGCCGAGCTGCAGTCGACGGGGGTGCGTGACCTGGAGTGCATCTCCAACAACTGCGGCGTCGACGACTGGGGTCTGGGCCTGCTGCTCGCCGGCGGCCAGATCCGGCGGATGGTCTCCTCCTACGTCGGGGAGAACAAGGAGTTCGCCCGCCAGTACCTCTCTGGCGAGCTCGAGGTCGAGCTGACGCCGCAGGGCACCCTCGCAGAGAAGCTGCGTGCCGGCGGCGCCGGCATCGCCGGCTTCTGGACCCGCACCGGCGTCGGCACGCAGATCGCCGACGGTGGCCTGCCGTGGCGCTACGACGACGCCGGCAACATCGCGGTCGCCTCCCCCGCCAAGGAGACGCGCACCTTCGCCGTCGCCTCCCGCCAGGCCGACGGCACGACGGTGACCGAGGACCACGAGTTCGTCCTCGAGGAGGCCATCGCCACCGACTTCGCGCTCGTGCGCGCGTGGAGGGGCGACCGGCACGGCAACCTCGTGTTCCGCACCACCTCGCGCAACTTCAACCCCCTGTGCGCCATGGCCGGCCGCGTGACGATCGCCGAGGTCGAGGAGCTCGTCGAGCCCGGCGACCTCGACCCCGACGCGATCCACCTGCCGGGCATCTACGTCCAGCGCGTCGTCCCGCTCACCCCCGAGCAGGCCGCCGACAAGCGGATCGAGAAGCGCACCGTCACCCCCACGACCGACTCGACGAAGGCAGGTGCCTGACATGGCGCTCACCCGTGAGCAGATGGCCACCCGCGCGGCCGCGGAGCTGACCGACGGCGACTACGTCAACCTCGGCATCGGCCTGCCGACCCTTGTGCCCAACTACGTGCCCGACGACGTCGAGATCGTCCTGCAGTCCGAAAACGGGATCCTCGGTGTCGGCCCCTACCCGCTCGACGAGGACGTCGACGCCGACCTGATCAACGCCGGCAAGGAGACGGTCACCCTGCGCAAGGGCGCCTCGATCTTCGACTCGGCCACGAGCTTCGGCATGATCCGCGGCGGCAAGGTCGACGCGGCCATCCTCGGCGCGATGCAGGTCGCGGCCAACGGCGACATCGCCAACTGGATGATCCCCGGCAAGATGGTCAAGGGCATGGGTGGGGCCATGGACCTCGTCCACGGCGCGAAGAAGGTCATCGTCCTCATGGAGCACGTCGCCAAGGACGGCTCGCACAAGATCGTGCAGGAGTGCGCCCTGCCCCTGACGGGCAAGGGCGTGGTCCAGCGGATCATCACCGACCTGGCCGTCATCGACGTCACCCCCGACGGGCTCGTCCTGCGCGAGCTCGCTCCCGGCGTCACCACCGAAGAGGTCGTCGACAAGACGGGTGCCGAGCTGACCGTCGACCTCGTCTGAGGAGCCGGGTCAGGCTCGACGGACCTTGGTCAGGCTCGCGGAGCTGACCCGGGTCGTCGGGCCGAGCGCCCGCACGGCCGGCCAGTGCGGGCTGCGCTGCACGAGAGAGGTCACCGACCCCGGGGCGCTCGTCGTGACGACGAGCACGGGCGCGCGCTGCCCGGCGGCGATGGCCGGATCGCTCGTGCGGCCCCCACCCGTGCGGGCCAGCACGACCCGGGTGCCGGTGTAGCTGTTGCGGAAGTAGTCGGCGAGCTGGGCCGAGACGAGCGAGGAGCTCGACCCGGAGAAGCGCATGGTCCGGAAGCCGCTGGCGACCAGGTCGCTCGCGACGGCGGACGGGACCCGCGTCGTCGGGCCGATGAGCCGCACGGTGCGCACGCCGGCGCGCGTCAGAGCCGCCTTGGACCGCCAGCCGACCCGTGTCGAGCCCGCCCACACGATCGGCTCGCGCCGCGGCCCGGCGACGGCGGCGAAGGCACCGGCCTCGGGGACACTCGCCTGGGTCGAGGCCGCAGCCACGGTGACCGGGCCCTGCTGACGCATGAGGTCGACCACGGCGGCACCCGTGGCGTCCTTGTCGGACAGGCCGACCCGGGTCACGGCGATGCCGCGCGCCCGCAGCTGGTCGACGACGCTCGAGGTGACCATCGGTGACCCGGCGACGACGTAGGCCCGCGTCACCTGCGAGCCGCGACGGTCCAGCTCGCGCACGGTCGCCCCGGTGAGCTGGTTGCGCCCGCTGAGCAGCAGCGGTGCTCCCAGCGAGCCGGCCAGCGGCCGGGCCATGACGAGGTGCGCCACGTCGCTCTCGTAGCTGCTGGCGATGACGACGCTCCTCGCCGAGACCGGGACGCTGCTGCGTGAGACCTCTGCGGCGAGGTCTGCGGCGCTGGCACCGGCGGTCCGGGAGATCGGCCGCTGGGTGGCGGCGGACGACAGGCCGAGCGCCCGACGCATGGCGTCGCCACCCATGCTGCGGGTGGCGCCCGTCGACGAGGTCGCCACCGCGGTGCGCACGGTGCCCGCGGAGGTGCGGTCGGAGAGGTTGAGCGCGGCGACGTCGGGCAGACCGAAGGCGCTGGCCAGCTTGGTGCCGGTGACCGTCGTCGTCCAGCTGCGCCGGGGGTTGTCGGCCGTGGTGCTCCACGGGTCGGAGACGCTGCGCAGGTAGGGCACCGGCGCACCGAGGAAGACATCCTCGTTGTTGACCGTGCGGCCGCTCGACGACGAGGAGTACAGCGCCTCGATGATCTGCCCGGCGTAGCGCGGGACGTAGCCCGTCGTGCTGCTGCCGCCCGCGGCGACGGCGGCACGCCACTGGGGCCAGGCGCTCGCCTCGACCCCCTCGGGCACCGGCCCGTAGACCTGGTCGCTGATGCTGTCGTGGACGTGGCAGGCGCACGCGGACCGCACGCCGGCGGAGACCTTGCGCAGGGCGTAGCTGCGCGCGGCGGCCGCCTGGGCCTCGAGCGCGGCACGCGGCCAGCTCCACGGCACCTCGCGGATCTGGTCGAGGTACTCGTCGGCCAGGCGCAAGTGGAGCACGCCCTGCAGGGTCGCGGCACCCGGGGTGGGCGTGATGACGAAGGGGGCGTGACGGTACCTCTTCGAGCCGAGGCCGAGGTCGGTGCGGGACTCGTCCCACGTCACCTGGACCGACGAGCCGGAGACTGAGGTCGGCGAGCACCCGCTGCACGAGGCGACGACGGAGGACCCGCTGCGGCGCAGGGTGAGCGTCTGGCCGGCGCTCGTCGTCAGGGTGCGCCCGCCGGCGGCGACGGTGAGCCGCCCACCGTTGGTGCCGGTTGCGCGCCCGCTGACGCTCGTCGTCGTGGCACCGGAGACGATGTTGACCCGGATCGTCTGGGTGTCGGGCACCTGGTCGTAGGTCGTGCCGGTGTAGTAGCTCGCGAGGATCTGCTGGGCGCTGCGCCCGGCCTTGGCCTGGGCGAGGGCGCCGTACTGGCTCATGCCCACGCCGTGCCCGAAGCCGCTGCCGGAGAAGGACCACGAGGCCGGGACCGCGGCGGCGGCCGTGGTCGTCGTCGGCGCCGCACCGGCCCGGTCCGTGTCGGCGCCGGCAGCACCGACCCCGACGAGGGTCATCGCGAGCGCGCTCGTCATGGCGACGAGGGAGCGCAGGCCTCGACGGGGCACCACCCTGATCATGCGGGTGATTGTCCTCGCGTCAGGCCCCATCGGGAAGACCCTGGGAGAGTTGTGAGGGACTCGTGAGGAAGCCCATGCCCCACGACCAGTGCATCGTCGCGATCGCGGCGGGGACGCGCACGCGCACGGCGGGGTCCTCCCCCTTCGAGATGAGCCATCCGCCGGCCGTGACGGCCGCGGCGTACCCGGCGGGCACGAGCAGGGCCGGACGCCAGGCGAGGCCCAAGGCCGTCGCCGCGAGCGTCCCGACGACCATGGTCGGCGGGGCGAGGTAGCGGGCGTTGGCGGTCCCGGGGTGCCGGCGGGCGACGACGCGGCGCCACCGGCCGTAGTTGAAGTACTGGTCGGCGAGCCGGCCCAGGGTGGAGCGCGGCCGGTAGGTGACGACGAGGTCGGGGGTGAACCAGACGCGGCCGCCGGACTCGCGGATGCGGTGGTTCATCTCCCAGTCCTGCGCCCGCTCGAAGTGCGGGTCGTAGCCACCGACGCGCTCCAGGGCCGAGCGGCGGAAGACCCCGAGGTAGACCGTGTCGGCCTCGCCGGCGCCGCCACCGGTGTGGAAGCGGGCACCACCGACGCCCAGGGGGCTCTTCATCGCGCAGGCGATGGCCCGCTCGAGCGGGCTGACCCCGACGGCGTCCATGATCCCGCCGACGTTGTCGGCGCCGGTCTCCTCGAGGGCTGCGACGGCGCGGCTGAGGTAGTCGACGGGGATCTCGGCGTGGGCGTCGACGCGGGCCACGATGTCACCGGTCGAGGCGCCGATGGCAGCGTTGAGGGCGTCGGGCGTCCGCCCCGAGGGGTTGGGCACGGTGCGCACCCGAGTGTCCGCGGCCGCCAGGTCGGCGGCGACGGCGTCGGTGCCGTCGTGCGAGGGGCCGAGCGCGAGCACGATCTCGAGCTCACCGGGCCAGTCCTGGTCGAGGACCATCCGGACCGAGTCGGCGAGGTGCCGTTCTTCGTTGAGCACGGGCATGACGACGCTGACTCGGGGGGACACGCGCTCCAGTATGGACAACGTCACGGCCCTCCCGTGCCGGACTCGCCGCCCTCGTCATGCGACCTGCCAGCCTTTGCTCCTATCCTCGTCGGCATGCCTGAACGCCCCCACCGCCCACGTCGGCCCTCCGACGACCGCTCCACAGGTCGTCGGGGCGACGACGACGCGATGACCTTCGACGTGCGTCGCGGCCGTGCCGACGACGAGAGCGCGCGGGCCATCCCGACCGGCCGGCGACAGGCACCACCACGCCGCTCCCCCGCAGCGGCCGCCGAGCGGCCGACGCGGCCCCGTCAGGCGGCGTCTCGCCCCCGCCAGCCCACCGAGGAGCCCCGGACCCGGGTCATGCCCGCCGGGACTCCCCCTTCGCGCCCGTCGCCCGAGCGCCCACGTCGCCCCTCCGCGCGTGACGGTGGACCACGCCGCCCGGCAGGCGGTGGCGGCGGCCCCCGCCGGCCTGCAGACCGCCCCGTCGGCACCGGAGGACCGAAGGGGGGAGGTCGCCGCAACCCGCTGCGCACCGTGGGCATCTGCCTGCTCGTCCTCGCCCTGCTCTGGGGCGGCGGGATGATCTGGGCGGTCAACAGCGCCTGGTCCAATGTCGCCAAGGTCGACGCGACCCCCGAGGGCGAGCGCCCCGACAGCGAGGGCCGCAACGTCCTGCTCGTCGGCAGCGACTCCCGTGAGGGCCTGACCGACGAGCAGCGTCGGGAGTTCGGGACCGGCTCCGACACCGGCGGGGCTCGCACCGACTCGATCCTCGTGCTGCACACCGGCGGCGGGAAGTCCACGCTGCTGTCGATCCCTCGCGACTCCTACGTCGAGATCCCGGGCAATGGCATGAACAAGATCAATGCCGCCTTCAGCATCGGCGGGCCCAAGCTGCTCAGCCAGACCATCGAGCACAACACCGGGCTGAAGATGGACGGCTACATGGAGATCGGCTTCGGCGGCTTCGCGCAGGTCGTCGACGCGGTCGGCGGGGTCAACATCTGCGTCAAGAACGACATGGACGACCCCAAGGCGCACATCGACCTCAAGAAGGGCTGCCAGGACATGGACGGCAAGACCGCCCTGGGCTACGTGCGCGCCCGCTACTCCGACCCCGAGGGCGATCTCGGTCGCGCCAAGCGCCAGCGCCAGTTCCTCGGTGCGCTCATGGGCAAGGTCGTCACCCCGAGCACCATGCTCCAGCCGTGGAAGATCCACTCCCTCGGCAAGGACAGCGAGGGCGCCCTCACCGTCGGCGAGGACGACTCGATGATCGGCACGGCACGGGCCTTCTGGGCCTTCCGCAGCATCGCCAAGGGCGACGGCAACTCGGTGACCGTGCCGGTGTCCAACAACAACCTACCGACGCCGGTGGGCTCGGCCGTCCAGTGGGACGAGACGCAGGCACCCAAGCTCTTCGAGGACCTCAAGGCGGACCGGCCGATCACCGTCGAGCCCGACGACAGCTGACCGCTCAGTCGCTCACGAGCAGGACGACGAGGGTGCGCGGGCCGTGCACGCCCTCGACCCGGTCGAGCTCGATGTCGCTCGTCGCGCTGGGTCCACTGATCCAGGTCTGCGGGCGCAGCGGGTCGAGGCGACGCACGGCGTGCGGCACGTCGGGAACGACCTGGCCGGCGCGGACGATGACGACGTGCCGATCGGGCAGCAGGGTGAGCGCCCGCCGCCCCTGCCCGGTGCCGTGGTCGAGCACGACCGTGCCGGTCGCGGCGATGCCGACCGCGCAGGTCGTGACGACGCTGTCGAAGTCCTCGAGCTCGTGGTCACCGACGTCGCCCGTGGAGACGGCGGCTGCGCCGAGGCGCTCGACGACGGCGTCGTGGACCGCGTCGGGCACCCCCTCGGGCACGAGGACCCGCTCGCTCTCGCGCAGGGCGGTGAGCACGTGGACCGGCACCTCGTGGGGGTGGCAGCGCACGACGGTGGCCCGGTAGTCCGACACGAGCTCGGCGAAGCGGTCGAGCATCTGCCCGGGATCGGCGGGCGGCAGCGTCGGCTGCGGCTCTGGCGCCGCGCCCGGCTCGGCGCCACGGACCGCCTCGCGGACCGCGGCCAGGATCTCCTCACGCGCGCTGCTCATCGCGACCTCCCCTTCCACCACTGCCGGAACGACTGCCGGGGCGGGACGGGCAGGTCCCTCGCCTCGGTCCACTTGTGCCCGATCGAGGGCAACCAGCCGAGCACCGCTCTGCCGGAGGCGTTGTCGCGTCGGCTCACCCGGTCGAGGACCCGGCCCGCGAGCCCGCTGGCGCGCTGGCCGAGCGAGAGGCGACGGGCGTCCGACAGGGCCCAGGCGGCCGCCTTCATCGCCGCGGCCTCGGGCGCGGGGACGCGGTCCTCGCGGTGCGCGTCGACGACCTGCGAGCGGAGGTCGACGAGCACGGTCGGGATGTCGATCTTGACCGGGCAGACCTCGTAGCAGGCGCCGCACAGGCTCGAGGCGAAGGGGAGGGAGTCCACCTGGTCGCTCTCGCCGACCCCCTTGAGCAGGGGGTTGAGGATCGCGCCGATGGGGCCCGGGTAGACCGAGCCGTAGGCGTGGCCGCCGGTGCGCTCGTAGACGGGGCAGATGTTGAGGCAGGCGGAGCAGCGGATGCACCGCAGCGCCTGCCGGCCGACCTCGTCCGCCAGGGCGCGGGAGCGGCCGTTGTCGAGCAGGACGACGTGGCACTCCTGCGGGCCGTCACCCTCGGTGACACCGGACCACGTCGAGGTGTAGGGGTTCATCCGCTCCCCCGTGCTCGAGCGCGGGAGCAGCTGGAGGAAGACGTCGAGGTCGTCCCAGGTGGGCACGACCTTTTCGATCCCGACGACGCTCACGAGCACCTCGGGGAGCGTGAGGCACATGCGGCCGTTGCCCTCGGACTCGACGACCACGAGCGACCCCGTCTCGGCGACGGCGAAGTTGGCCCCGGAGACGGCGACCTTGGCCCGCAGGAACTTCTCCCGCAGGTGCAGGCGGCTCGCCTCGGCCAGGGCCGCCGGGTCGTCCGTCAGGTCGTCGGGGGCGGGCCGTCCGACCTGGCCCATCTCGCGGGTGAAGATGTCGCGGATCTCGGTGCGGTTGCGGTGGATCGCGGGCACGAGGATGTGGCTCGGCAGGTCGTGCCCGAGCTGGACGATGAGTTCGGCGAGGTCGGTCTCCCAGGCGGAGATGCCTCGCCGCTCGAGGGCCTCGTTGAGCTCGATCTCCTGGGTGGCCATCGACTTGACCTTGACGACCTCGTCGACGCCGTGGCCGGCCGCGATGTCGCCGACGATCTGGCAGGCCTCGTCGGCGGTGCGCGCCCAGTGGACGGTAACGCCGCGCGCGGTCAGCTGCTCCTCGAGCTGCACGAGGTGCTCGTCGAGCCCGTGGAGCGCCCGGTCCTTGAGGCTGGCGGCGCGGGTGCGCAGACCCTCCCAGTCATCGAGCTCGCCGATGACCCCGGCGCGCTTGTCCCGGATCGTGTGGGTGGCGTTGTGGAGGTTGCGGCGCAGCTGGTCGTCGGCCAGGGCGTCGACGGCCGCCTCGGGGAAGGGCGGCATGCCGAGGAAGGTGGCGTTGCTCATGCCGGCACCTCCTCGGTCGCGGCGAGGACCTCGGCGAGATGCATGGTCCGCACGCCGGAGCCCTGGCGCGAGAGGATCCCGCCGATCTGCATGAGGCACGAGGAGTCGCCGGCGACGAGGACCTCGGCACCCGACGCGACCGCGTGCGCCGCCTTGTCCTGCCCCATCGCGGCGGAGACGTCGGCGTTCTTGACCGCGAAGGTCCCGCCGAAACCACAGCACTCCCGCTCCTGCGGCAGGTCCACCAGCTCGAGGCCACGGACCGCCTCGAGCAGGCGGCGGGGCCGGTCGCCCACCCCGAGCATGCGCAGGGAGTGGCACGTCGGGTGGTAGGCGACCGCGTGCGGGAACGATGCGCCGACGTCGGTCACCCCGAGCACGTCGACGAGGAACTCGGACAGCTCGTAGGCACGCGGGCCGTGGCGGTCGACGGCCGCGACGAGGTCGGCGTCGCCGGAGCGGCGGGCGATGATGCCGTGCTGGTGGCGGACGGAGCCGGCGCACGATCCCGAAGGGAGGACGACGGCCTCGTGGTCGGCGAAGGTCTGCGCGTACGAGCGCACGACCGGCTCGGCCTCGTCGAAGTAGCCGGTGTTGATCATCGGCTGGCCGCAGCAGGTCTGCGCCGGCGGCACGTCGACCTCCACCCCCAGCCGCTGGAGCAGTCGGACGGTGGCCTGCGCGACGTCGGGGAACATCGTGTCCCCGACGCACGTGGCCATGAGGGCGACTCTCATGCTGCTGCCTCCTCGACGGTGGTGCCGGTGCCATCTGCAGGCTATGCCACGGACCCGCCCCGGTGACGCCCATCACACGCCGGATACGCTCGGCCCATGAACACGCTGCAGAGGATCGGGGTCGTCGGGTGCGGCCTCATGGGTGCCGGAATCGCCGAGGTCTGTGCCCGGGCGGGCTCGGACGTCGTCGTCGTCGAGTCGAGCCAGGAGCGCGCCGATGCCGGTCGCGGACGGCTGGAGAAGTCACTGCGCCGCGCGCAGGAGCGCGGCCGGCTCGAGAGTGCCGACGCGGTCCTCGAGCGGATCCGGGTGGTCACCGAGCTCACCGAGCTCGCCGACCGCGACATGGTCGTCGAGGCGATCGTCGAGGACGAGGGCGCCAAGGTCGACCTCTTCAAGCAGCTCGACGAGATCGTCGAGTCGCCGGACGCGATCCTCGCCTCCAACACCAGCTCGATCCCGATCATGAAGCTCGCTACGGTCACCAAGCGTCCGGCGAACGTCCTGGGCGTCCACTTCTTCAACCCCGTGCCGGTCCTCAAGCTCGTCGAGCTCGTCCCGTCGCTGATGACGGCCGACGAGACGGTCGAGCGGGCCCGCAGCTACGTCGACGGCGAGCTCGGCAAGCACGCCATCACCTGCCAGGACCGCGCCGGCTTCGTCGTCAACAGCCTGCTCATCCCCTTCATCCTCAGCGCGATCCGCATGTACGAGTCGGGCTTCGCGACCGCCGAGGACATCGACCAAGGCTTCGTCCTGGGCGCGGCCCACCCGCAGGGCCCGCTCGCCCTCGCCGACCTCATCGGCCTGGACACGACGATGGCCGTCGCCCAGTCGCTCTACGAGGAGTTCAAGGAGCCGCTCTACGCTCCCCCGCCGCTGCTCGCCCGCATGGTCGACGCCAACCTCCTCGGCCGCAAGGCCGGTCGCGGGTTCTACACCTACGACGGCTGAGCTCACCCGTCACTCGATTCTCGGGTCACCCGGAAAACCTCCCCTTCGCAAGGGTTTGAAACCCTTGCGAAGGGGAGGTTTCTCGTGCTGAGTCCGACACGGGTCAGCGCGCGGTGGGCAGACCCTTGAGCAGCTGGCGCGCCATGACGACCCGCTGCACCTGGTTGGTGCCCTCGTAGATCTGGGTGATCTTGGCGTCGCGCATCATCCGCTCGAGCGGGAAGTCACGCGTGTAGCCGGCGCCACCGAGGAGCTGGACCGCATCGGTCGTCACCTTCATCGCGACGTCGGAGGCGAAGCACTTGGCCGCGGCACCGAAGAAGGACAGGTCGGCGTCGTGGCGCTCGGACTTGGCTGCGGCGACGTAGACCATCTGGCGCGCGGCCTCGAGCTCCATCGCCATGTCGGCGAGCATGAACTGGATGCCCTGGAAGTCGGCGATGTGCTTGCCGAACTGCTGGCGCTCCTTGACGTAGGCCAGCGCCTCGTCGAGGGCGCCCTGGGCGATGCCGACGGCCTGCGCGCCGATCGTCACGCGGGTGTGGTCGAGGGTGCGCAGAGCGATCTTCAGGCCCTCGCCCTCGGCGCCGACGATGCGGTCGCCGGGGATGCGGCAGTTGTCGAAGTGCAGCTCTCGCGTCGGGCTGCCCTTGATGCCGAGCTTGCGCTCCTTCTCCGAGAAGCCGAAGCCCTCGTCGGACTTCTCGACGACGAAGGCCGAGATGTTGTTGCCTCGGGGGCCGTCGGGGTCGGTGACCGCCAGGACGGTGTAGAGCTCGGACTCACCGGCATTGGTGATCCAGGCCTTCTGGCCGTTGAGGACCCAGTCGTCGCCGTCCTTGGTGGCCTTGCACTTCATGCCCGCCGTGTCGGACCCGGCCTCGCGCTCGGAGAGGCCGTAGCTGAAGCCCTCCCCCTTCGCCAGGCGCGGCATGTACCGGGCGTTGATCTCCTCGGACCCGCCGAGGATCACCGGCATCGAGCCGAGCTTGTTGACGGCCGGGATGAGCGAGGACGACGCGCAGACGCGCGCGACCTCCTCGATGATGATGCACACAGCGAGGGCGTCGGCACCGACGCCGCCGTGCTCCTCGGCCACGTGGGCCGCGTGGAAGTCCGAGGCGATGAGGGCCTGGTTGGCCTCGCTCGGGAAGCGGGACTCCTCGTCCACCTCGGCGGCGAAGGGCTTGATCTTCGCCTCCGCGACGGCCCGGACGGCCTCACGGATCGCCTCGTGGTCCTCGGAGGTACGGAACATGTCGAAGTCGGGGTTCGCGCTCACGGCCGTGATGCTACCGGCCGCCCCAACGGCCTTGCACAGGTGTTCAACGACAAGACGCGCGCCCAAGGTCTGTCGCCTGCCCACACAGTCACGATCAGGCACAGGTCAACCGGAGCCGCCCGGACCAACCGGAGCCGACCCGAAGCTGGCCGGAGCCAGCCGGACGAGACTCAGCTGTCGGTGCCGAAGAGATCGCGGGTGTAGACCTTGTCGGCCACGTCCGCGAGGTCGGCGGTCTGCCGGTTGGCGATGATGACGTCGGCGACCGCCTTGAACTCCTCGAGGTCGCGGTAGACCTTCGACCCGAAGAACTCGTCCTCGTCGAGCGCCGGCTCGAAGATGACGACCTGCACGCCCTTGCCCTTCAGGCGCTTCATGATCCCCTGGATCGAGGAGGCCCGGAAGTTGTCCGACCCGGCCTTCATGATCAGGCGGTGGACGCCGACGACCTTGGGCTGGCGGCGCAGGATGTCCTCGGCGACGAAGTCCTTGCGGGTGCGGTTGGAGTCGACGACGGCCTGCATGAGGTTCTGCGGGACGTCCTGGTAGTTGGCCAGCAGCTGCTTGGTGTCCTTGGGCAGGCAGTAGCCGCCGTAGCCGAAGGACGGGTTGTTGTAGTGCGTGCCGATGCGCGGGTCGTGGCCGACGCCGTCGATGATCTGGCGGGTGTTGAGCCCGTGCGTGGCCGCGAAGGTGTCGAGCTCGTTGAAGTAGGCGACGCGCATCGCGAGGTAGGTGTTGGCGAAGAGCTTGATCGCCTCGGCCTCGGTGGAGTCGGTGAGCAGCACCGGCACGTCGGTGTCCTCGGCGCCCTGCACGAGCAGGTCGGCGAAGCGGCGGGCGCGGTCGCTGACCTCGCCGACGACGATCCGGCTGGGGTGGAGGTTGTCCTGCAAGGCCTTGCCCTCGCGCAGGAACTCGGGGCTGAAGATGAGGTTGTCCGTGCCGAGCTTGTCGCGCAGCCCGCTGGTGAAGCCGACGGGGATCGTGGACTTGACGACCATGACGGCGTCGGGGTTGATCTCCATGACATCGCGCACGACGCCCTCGACCGAGCTGGTGTTGAAGTAGTTGGTGTCCGGGTCGTAGTCGGTCGGCGTCGCGATGACGACGAAGTCGGCCCCCGCGTAGGCGGTCTGCTTGTCCAGTGTGAAGGTCAGGTCCAGGTCACGGTGGGCGAGGAAGTGGATGATCTCCTCGTCCTGGATCGGGCTCGTACCGGCGTTGAGCATCTCGACGCGGCGAGCGTCGATGTCGAAGCCGACCACCTCGTTGTGCTGGGCCAGCAGGACGGCCATGGACAGGCCGACGTATCCCGTCCCGACGACGGCGATCTTGGTAGTCACGTGCTTCCTCACTGCTCGGGTCTGGGGTGGGCTCCCCGGCGCATTATGGCCGACGAAGACGGACATTCCGTGACAAGGCGTGGCGTGGGCCGTTGATTCCCCGGCCACGGGGGCGTTGGATGGTCTCCATGAGCCTGACGCACAAGAACGACACCGAGACCATGCGGCGCCTCATCGCCGACCCCGGCACGTGGGTCGTCGTCGGACTGAGCAACAACACCGAGCGCGACGCGCACCGCGTGGCTCGCTGGCTCAAGTACGAGATGCACAAGGCGATCATCCCGGTGCACCACGAGGCCGAGGTCGTCGACGGCGATCAGGGCTACGCCACCATCTCCGACATCCCTGACGGCGACGTCAAGGTCATCGACCTCTTCGTCAACAGCGGCGAGGTCGGCGCGCTCGTCGACGAGGCCATCGCCCACAAGGACCGCCTGAAGATCGACGCGATCTGGATGCAGCTCGGCGTCGAGGACCCGGCCGCGGCCGACCGCGCCAAGGAGGCCGGCCTGCAGGTCGTCATGAACACCTGCCCCAAGATCGAGTGGCGCCAGCTGCGCAACGAGGGCGCCGCGCGCTGAGCTCAGCCGCCGGCGACGCGCTGGCGCAGCCGCTCCCCCTTCGCGTGGGCCTGCGCCGACAGGTCCTCGGCAAACCGGGCCAGCGCCTGACGCAACCGCTGCGCCTCCTCCCCCTCGCCGGCGGCAAGGATGCGCACGGCCATCAGGCCGGCATTGCGCGCTCCGCCGACGGCCATGGTCGCGACGGGGATGCCGGCGGGCATCTGCACGATCGACAGCAGCGAGTCCATGCCGTCCAGGTGCTTCAGCGGCACAGGCACGCCCACGACCGGCAGGGGCGTCACCGAGGCGAGCATGCCGGGCAGGTGCGCGGCGCCGCCGGCACCGGCGATGATCACCCGCAGGCCCCTCCCTTCGGCCTGCTGCCCGTACTCGACCATCTCGGTGGGCATGCGGTGAGCGGAGACGACGTCGGCCTCGAAGACGATGCCGAACTCCTCGAGCACGTCGGCGGCCGCCTCCATCGTCGGCCAGTCGCTGTCGCTGCCCATGACGAGCCCGACACGGGGACCCTCGGTGCTGCTCACACTGCTCATTCCACGATCACTCCCTGGATGTAGTCGGCAGCGTGCCGAGCACGCTCCCGCAGGTCCGTCAGGTCGGTGCCGCTGACGTTGACGTGGCCGATCTTGCGACCGGGGCGCACGCCCTTGCCGTAGAGGTGCACCTTGAGCTCCGGGTCGCGGGCCATGAGGTGCCGGTAGGTGGGGTAGAGGTCTTGGTGCTCGCCGCCGAGCACGTTGCCCATGACGGTCCACGGCTCGCGGGCCCGGGGCGAGCCGAGCGGCAGGTCGAGGACGGCGCGCAAGTGCTGCTCGAACTGCCCGGTCACCGCGCCGTCCATGCTCCAGTGGCCGGAGTTGTGCGGCCGCATCGCGAGCTCGTTGACGACGACCGAGCCGTCGGCGAGCTCGAAGAGCTCGACGGCCATGACCCCGGTGACACCCAGGGCGGCCGCGATGTCGAGCCCGACGAGGGTCGCCGCCTCGGCGGCCTCGGGGGCCAGGTCGGGGGCCGGCGCGATGACCTCGGTGCAGATGCCGTCGGTCTGGACCGTCTCGACGACCGGCCACGCCGCGGCCTGGCCGGAGGGGCTGCGGGCGAGCAGCACGGCGAGCTCGCGGACGAAGGGGACGGCCTCCTCGAGGAGCAGCTCCTCGTCACGCTCCGCCGCGGCGGCGAGCCAGTCGCGCACGTCGTCGACGGTGTCGGCCACGAGCACCCCCTTGCCGTCGTAACCGCCGCGCGGGGTCTTGACGACGAGCGGCCAACCGGTCTCGTCGCCGAAGGCCACGACGTCGGCCTCGGTCCGGGCCGCAGCCCACCGGGGGCACGGGACGCCGGCACCGGTGAGGGCGCGCCGCATGACGAGCTTGTCCTGGGCGTGCCGCAGCGCCTGAGGGGTCGGGTGGACCGCGACGCCGTCGGCGACCAGCGCCTCGAGGACGTCGGCCGGCACGTGCTCGTGGTCGAAGGTGACGACATCGCAGTGCCGGGCGAAGTCGCGCACCGACGCGACGTCGGTGTGGTCACCGACCGGGGCGAAGGGGGTGACGAGCGCGGCTGCGGCGTCGGGCGCCTCGGCGAGCACGGCGAGGGTGACGCCAAGCTCGGCGGCCGGCCCGGCACACATCCGGGCGAGCTGACCACCACCGATCACACCGACGACGGGGAATCCTCCGGGGGCGCGTGGGGGTGTCGACACCTGCCCAAGGATACGTGGCCGACAGTGCCGGCCGTCGCGGATTACGCTGCTCGGGATGCCAGACACCACACGGACGGCCTCCGGGGCCGCAGACGACGTCACGCCGCCCCGTCGCCGCAGCGGGCTCGGGCGCCTCGTCGACACGATCTGGCACGAGGTCGCGAAGTTCGGTCTCATCGGCGCGATCAGCTTCGTCATCGACCTCGGCGGCATGAACCTCCTGACCCACACCGTCCTCGAGGGCAAGCCGACGACGGCACGCATCCTGAGCGGCGTCGCCGCGACGCTCTTCGCGTGGTTCGGCAACCGCAGCTGGACCTTCGCGCACCGACGCTCCCGCCCGGTGCACCACGAGGTCACCCTCTTCTTCGTCGTCAACGGCCTCGCGCTGGTCATCTCGACGCTGTGCCTGGTCATCTCGCACTACGTCCTCGGCTTCGAGTCCCGCCTGGCCGACAACATCGCGACCGTCTTCGGCATCGGCCTGGGCACGCTCTTCCGCTTCTGGACCTACCGCCGCTTCGTCTTCGCGCACGAGCCGATGGACGTCGACACCTCTCCCCTGTCCGACGAGGACCCCCCGGCCTGACCCTCTCAGCGGCTGCCGGGGCCGGAGAGGAAGATCGAGAAGACGGCCGGCTGGGCCTGGACCAGCTCGAGCCGACCACCGTTGCGCTCGGCGAGCTGCCGGGCCAGCCCCAGGCCGAGCCCGGAGCCGTGCGAGGTCACCGACCGTTCGAAGATGTGCGGAGCGATCGCTGCGGGGATGCCCTCGCCCTCGTCACGCACCTCGATGACGACCGAGGTGCCCGAGCCGCGCACCTCGATCTCGACCCGACCGGCGCCGTGGGCGAGCGCATTTTCGATGAGGGTCTGCAGGATCTGGGAGAGGTCGACCGGCGAGGCCCGCACGGCCAGTCCGGGCGGGCCGACGACCCGCATCGTGCGGTGGGCCGCGGAGAAGGCCGGCTGGTACTCGCGCTGCAGCCCCGCGAGGACCGAGTCGAGGGAGATCTCGGGCAGCTGCGCCGCCTCCCCCTTGGAGCGTGAGCGCATCGTGTCGACGACGCCGGTGAGCCGCTCGACCTGGGTCACCGCCACCGCCGCCTCGTCGCGGATCGCGTCGAGGTCGTCGGTCTGGCCGATCTCCTCCAGGCGCATGAGCAGGGCGGTCAGGGGCGTGCGCAGCTGGTGCGAGGCGTCGGCGGCGAAGTCCCGGTCGAGGGCGCGCTGCTGGGCGAGCTCACCGGCCAGCCGCGCGAGGTCGCCGGTGACCTTGTCGATCTCGGTGAGGCCGACGAGCGGGCGGGGCAGGGCCCCCTCCCCCTCGCGGATCGCCCGGACCTGCCGGTCGAGGAAGGCCAGACCGCGCTGGCGCCGTCGCTCGAGGACGCGCAGGACGAGCAGCGCCACCCCGCCGACCGTCACCACGGCGACGAGCGGTGAGATGACGGTCCAGGCGACGAGGTCGAGGCCCAGGACCGCGTCGTGCGGCGACCCCGAGACCATCGCCACGCTGCCCAGGACGAGCGCGGTGACGACGGCCACCCCGACGATCGCCGCGACGAGGAGGCGGCGCACCCGGCCCGAGCCGGTCACGAGTCGAAGCGGAACCCGACGCCACGGACGGTGGCGATGTGTCTCGGGTCGGCGACGTCGTCCCCGAGCTTGCGGCGCAGAACGCTGATGTGCATGTCGAGGGCCTTGGTCGAGCCGTACCACTCCGTCTCCCAGACCTCGCCCATGAGCTGCTCGCGGGTGACGACCCGACCGGCCTCGCGGACGAGGACGCTCAGCACGGCGAACTCCTTGGCCGTCAGGGCCAGCTCCTCGCCGTGGAACCACACGCGGCGGCTGTCGCCGTCGATGCGCAGCGGGCCGGTCGGCTCGACGGCGTCGTCGGAGCGACGGCGCAGGAGCGCGCGCACCCGCGCCATGAGCTCGGCGAGGCGGAAGGGCTTGGTGACGTAGTCGTCGGCACCCGCGTCGAGCCCCACGACCGTGTCGACCTCGTCGGCGCGGGCGGTGAGGATCAGGACGGGGACGTCGGAGCCGGTCGCGCGCATCCGACGGCAGACCTCGAGCCCGTCGAGCGTGGGCAGACCCAGGTCGAGGACCAGCAGGTCGGGCGGGGCACCGACCGCCGCGTCGAGCGCGTCACGCCCGTCCTCGTGGACCGTCACCTCGTATCCCTCGCGGACGAGGGCCCGGGCCAACGGGTCGGAGATCGCGGCGTCGTCCTCGGCCAGCAGCACTCGTGTCATGGCGCGATCATAGGAACTCGAACTCAGACGTGCGCGGTGACATCCGCAGGACGCCGCACACCGGTGACGCGCACGAGGCGACTCGGGGCCACCTCGCCGATGCCGCGCAGCGCGCGCGGGCGGGTCGGCAGGGTCGAGAAGCCGCTCAGTGGCTCGAGGAGGCGGGCGAGCGCGTCGTCGACGAAGACCCCACCGGGCGGTGCCACCGCGGTCAGCCGGCTCGCGCGGTTGACCGTCGTGCCGAAGACGTCGCCGAGGCGACGCACGACCGGCCCGTGGGCCATGCCGACCCGGGCCGAGGGCAGCAGGTCGTCCTCGCCCATCGCCTCGACGAGGTCGAGCGCGATGGCCGCCGCGGGCGCGACCTCGAAGGTCTGGAAGAGCACCTCGTCACCGACGGTCTTGACCACCCGGCCGCCGTGGGCGGTGACGACGTCGGTGCACAGGTCCTCGAAGCGCTGGACCATGCGGGCGAGGTCGCGCTCGGTGAGCCGGCGCACGACCGAGGTGAAGTTGACCAGGTCGGCGAAGCCGATGACCGAGGCCCGGCTGCCGTCCTCCTCGACGGTGAGCAGCCGCTGGATCGTCGCGGTGAGCTGACGACGCCACACGTAGACCAGCAGCGGCTCGAGCTCGTCGGACAGCTCGGCGAGCCAGGCGGCCGCGGCCTCGGCGTCGCGGGTCGAGGTGGCCGCGGCACCGCGCGGGGTCGTGTCGTCGGCCGGCTCGTCGGGGTCGCCCTCGAGGGCGTCACCGCGGCGCAGCCGGGCGATCTCCTCGCTGACCAGCTGGCCCTGCCAGGCCGCCAGGCGGTCCATGGTGCGGGCGATGGCCCGGGTCATCGCGAGGGCGAACTCCTCGGGGATGTCACCCTCACGGACCATCGCCGCGACGCGGCTCAGCGCATCGAGGTCGGCCTCGGTGAACATCGCGTCGCCCTCCTGGACGACGGGGAACCCCATGGCGTGCCAGAACTTGCGGGCCGAGCGGATCGAGACGCCCGCGCCGCGGGAGACCTCACGGCGCCCCATGCTCGCGGGGCGGCCGAGCATGGCCCGCTCGAAGGCCTCGAGGGCCGGGTCGGGGGCGAGCTCGGGAGGGGACGACGGACCATCAGGCGGACCATCAGTCGGGCTGCTCGACAAGGCCACCTCCCTGCGCGTGTGGGGTCGGGTGACCGGTCGCGGTCACGGGCGAGGTGGCGTGCCCGCGGGGCGGATGTGCTGCACGTCACCTGCCGCCACCGTATCGAAGCGACCGTCAACGCTGATGACCAGCCTGCCGTCGGAGTCGACGTCGACGGCCCGCGCCGTCTCCACGGACCCGTCGGGCCGGTGCACGTCGACGAGCCGACCGATGGTCCCGCACGCGGCGCGGTAGTCGAGGTGGACCCCCTTCGCCCGGTCGCTGCCGTCGGCGAGGTCGGCGTGGAGGGCCCGCAGCCGGGTGAGGACCGCGGCGGCCAGCTTGGTGCGGTCGGGGGCAACGCCGGCGAGGCGAAGGGAGGTCGCCGTCGCCACGGGGAGCTGGTCACGTGCGTGGTGGACGTTGATGCCGATGCCCACGACGACCCCTTCCCCGGTGGGCAGCATCTGGCACAGGATCCCGCAGACCTTGCGCCCGTCGTCGGCGGGGAGCAGGACGTCGTTGGGCCACTTCAGCTCGGTCTCGACGCCGAGGGCGGCGACGGCGTCGCGGACGGCCAGGCCGGCGGCGAGGGGCAGCCAGCCGGGGTCGGGCACGCGGGGCACGACGACCGACATGGCCAGTCCCGCGCTGCGGGTCTCCTGCCAGGCCCGACCCAGGCGGCCGCGCCCGGCGGTCTGCAGCTCGGCGATGACGGGAGCCCACGGCCGGGCACGGTCCAGGGCCTCGGCATTGGTCGAGCCGACCTCGTCGAGATGGGCGACGGGGGCCCACCCGTGTGACGTGGGCAACGCCTCGGTCAGTCGGTGGACGTCGATCGGAGGGAGCACGGCGTCAAGGCTAGGCTGCGCCCCATGTCCCAGAGCACCGAGACCACTGACGCTCAGGCGATCGGTGGCACCGACGTCCCCGCCGACATCGACATCCACACGACGGCCGGCAAGCTCGCCGACCTGAAGCGCCGGGTGGCCGAGGTCGCGCATGCCGGATCGGAGCGCGCGATCGAGAAGCAGCACGCGCGCGGCAAGAAGACCGCCCGCGAGCGCCTCGACCTCCTCCTCGACGAGGGCAGCTTCGTCGAGATGGACAAGTACGCGCGGCACCGCTCGACCGCCTTCGGCCAGGAGGCCAACCGCCCCTACGGCGACGGCGTCGTCACCGGCTACGGCACGGTCGACGGTCGGCAGGTCGCCGTCTTCGCGCAGGACTTCACCGTCTTCGGTGGGTCCCTCGGCGAGGTCTTCGGCGAGAAGATCACCAAGGTCATGGACTTCGCGATGAAGATCGGGTGCCCGGTCATCGGTCTCAACGACTCCGGTGGGGCGCGCATCCAGGAGGGTGTCGTCTCGCTCGGTCTCTACGGAGAGATCTTCAAGCGCAACGTCCACGCGTCGGGTGTCATCCCGCAGATCTCGCTCATCATGGGCCCCTGCGCCGGCGGTGCCGTCTACTCCCCCGCCGTCACCGACTTCACCGTCATGGTCGACCAGACCTCGCACATGTTCATCACCGGCCCCGACGTCATCAAGACCGTCACCGGCGAGGACGTCGAGTTCGAGGACCTCGGTGGCGCCCGGTCGCACAACACCAAGTCGGGTGTCGCGCACTACATGGGCTCCGACGAGGAGGACGCCATCGACTACGTCAAGGCGCTCCTGTCGTACCTGCCGAGCAACAACCTCGAGGACGCCCCGCGCTTCGGTGAGGAGCTCGACCTCGCGGTCAACGACACCGACCTGGTGCTCGACACGATCATCCCCGACTCGGCCAACATGCCCTACGACATGAAGCAGGTCATCGAGACCATCGTCGACGACGGTGAGTTCCTCGAGGTGCACCCGCTCTTCGCGCCCAACATCATCTGCGGCTTCGCCCGCGTCGAGGGCCGCTCGATCGGTGTCGTCGCCAACAACCCGATGCAGTTTGCGGGCACCCTCGACATCGACGCCTCGGAGAAGGCCGCGCGCTTCGTGCGCACGTGCGACGCCTTCAACGTCCCGGTCCTCACCCTCGTCGACGTCCCAGGCTTCCTGCCCGGCACCGACCAGGAGTGGAACGGCATCATCCGCCGCGGCGCCAAGCTCATCTACGCCTACGCCGAGGCGACCGTCCCGCTCGTCACGGTCATCACCCGCAAGGCCTACGGCGGCGCCTACGACGTCATGGGCTCCAAGCACCTCGGTGCCGACATCAACCTTGCGTGGCCGACCGCCCAGATCGCGGTCATGGGTGCGCAGGGCGCGGTCAACATCCTTTACCGCAAGCAGCTCGCGGCCGCCGAGGCCGAGGGGCGCGACCTCGACGAGGCGCGTCAGGAGTTCATCACCGCCTACGAGGACGCGCTGGCCAACCCCTACGTCGCCGCCGAGCGGGGCTACATCGACACGGTCATCACGCCGAGCAACACGCGCATGAACGTCTCCAAGGCGCTGCGGGCCCTGAGCACCAAGCGCGAGAGCCTGCCGGCCAAGAAGCACGGGAACATTCCGCTGTGACGGCTTCGCAGGATCAGCCCACCGAGCAGGCCGAGGCCACCGAGCAGGCCGAGACCCCTGCCGGCCCGCGCATCGAGGTCCTCGGCGACGCATCCCCCGAGCAGGTCGCAGCCCTCGTCGCGGTCCTGTCCGGGCTGGGTGGCGGCGAGGACGAGGCCCCGGCCACTCCCCCTTCGCGCTGGGCCTCCCGCGAGCGCCTCGTGCGTGGCCCGGTCCACCCCTCGCGCGGCGGCTGGCGAGCCTCGGCCCTCCCCCGCTGACCCGCCGCCCCTCCGGCGGTTGAAATACACCCCGCGTGTTCAGACACGCGGGGTGTATTTCATTCGTCAGCCCCGATGGTCACCCAGCCGCTCGCAGGCTGAGCAGGCGGTGTGCCTCGACGATCTGGTCGAGGAAGGCGTCGGGCTCGAGACGCAGCCCGAGCAGGGGGACGCGCAGGATCATGTCGCTGCGCATCGCGATGTCGTTCTGGCGCAACATGTCCTCGAGGGGTGAGGCACCCTCCAGATGGTGCCGCCCGTCGACCTCGACGACGAGGCCGATCTTCCAGCGGACATCGAGGTAGTAGCGGCCGCCACGCCCGTCGACCACGACCTGTCGCTCCGGTGACGGCAAACCCCGGGCCCGGCACAGGGCCGCGAGGTCGAGCTCCCCGAGCGCCTGGGCGCCGTCGACGATGTCGTCGATGAGCCGGGCGACGAGGGCACGACGCCGCCGACCCACGTACCACTGATGGGCCTCCTTCAGGTGCTCGCCGGTCACGATGCGCTGCTGGACCGGCATCACCAGGAACAGTGCCGCCTGGCGATCGCTGACGGCCCACTGCGCCGCGCGCAGGGCGGCCAGTGCAGGTCGGGTCCGTGGCAGGCCGGTGGGCATATCGTCGTCGCACAGTCTGCGCGCGAGCTTGTGCACCTCCACGCCTTCGACGTCCGGCGCCCTTTTCAGCTTGTGCACCGAGACGTGCACGATCTCCTCGGCCAGCCCGCGCAACCCTGCGGCCTGCAAGGCGCTCACCCCGTCGACGAGGGCACCACCGCCCACCTCGTGGACCGCTCGCCAACGCAAGCCGATCGGATCAATCGGCCCGCAGTGAGTCACCACCGACCGGGTGCCGCACCGGGCCCACCTACGATCGCGAACGAGCCTCGCCACGACGTCGCGATGCAGGCCGAACTCCGTCGTCTGGCGCCGGCTCAGCACTCCCCCGGAGTCGAGGGCGGCGTCCTCGACTCGAGCCACCTTCGCCAGCGTCGAGGCTCTCAACATGCGTACAGGCTGGATCGGACATCGCCGCCGGACGACTCACCCAGCCCGGCTGTGGATGAGGTCAGCCCTTCCGTCCCGGATGTGGACAGCGGTTGAAATACACCTCGCGTGCTTGGACACGCGGGGTGTATTTCAACCGCGGGGGGGTGCAGGCCGAGGCAGACCGTGAGGAGCGAAGGGGGCGACGTAGGCTCGGCCGGGTGAGTGAGCCCCGCGTCCTGAGCGTCAACGTCGGCCGCCCGATGGTTCAGCGCGTGCCGAAGGGCAGGTCCACCGGCATCGGGAAGCGGGCCGTCGACGTCATCACCGTCGCCGACCCCGGGCCGAAGCGGGTCGAGGACGGTGCCGGCGTCTCGGGGGTCGCCGGCGACCACATCGGCGACGGTCGCCACCACGGCGGGAGCGATCAGGCGGTCTACGCCTTCGCCCGCGAGGAGCTCGACGCGTGGGCGCGAGAGCTCGGCCGCGAGCTGCCGAGCGGGATCTTCGGGGAGAACCTCACGACGAGCGGCATCGACGTCGACGCGAGCGAGATCGGCGACGTCTGGTACGTCGGGACCGCCGTGCTCGAAGTCCGCGGGCCGCGGGTCCCGTGCGCGACCTTCGCCGAGCGCATGGGCGAGCGGGGCTGGGTGAAGCGGTTCGCCGCCCACGGCCGCAGCGGCGCCTACCTCCAGGTCGTGCGGCCCGGCGAGATCCGCCCCGGTGACACGATCGCCGTCGAACCCTCCGGCAGCGGTCTGGGCGTGCCCACGGTGCTGCGCGCCTTCCTCGGGGACCCCGGCGCCGCCCGCACCGCCATCGACTCTGGGGCCCTGGCCGAGCACCGGGTCGCCGAGCTGGCGGCCACGGCACAGCGCGACACTGGCAGGTAGCGTGACCACCGACCGCCCGTGAGGGGCGAGGCGGCCGGAGCACAGGGGGACGGATGATCAGGCGTGGCACCGTGGCGAGCGGACTGGCGCTGGTGGTCGCGAGCACGACGGCGTGCGGGGCGATCGAGCGCGTGCGCGGCGAGGGGGACACCAGCGGGGACTTCAGCATCAGCTCGACACTCGACCAGGTCCCCGCGACTGACCTCGAGGAGTACACGGTGCGGGTCGCCGATGTCGACGCAGCCACCGAGGCAGCCGGTCTCGAGCGTCCCGACGACCCGGCGGACAAGGACGCCACCGCGCAGTGGCTGGCACCGCTGACGGGGGTGCCCGCTCAGGACGGGTACGTGCCGGTCCCCCTGCACCTGCCGGGGCTGACGGTCAACAGCACGCGCGACCTCGCGGCCTTCGACGACCTCGCGGGCTGGTCCCTGGTCGACGTCGCCTCCTACGCCGACATCCCCGAGACCCCCGGCCCCTTCACCTACATCGCGGGAGACGTCGACGACGACACGCTCGCCCACCTGCCCGAGGTGGGCGACGGGGTGCGCACCGTCGGTGAGGGTGAGGACGGCGACGGCGACCTGTCCCAGAGCAACGCCGTGCAGACGACCGGGGCGCCCGTGAGGATGGCCCAGCGCGACGGACAGCTCGCCGCCTCCGACTCGACCGCGGCCGTCAAGGACTGGCTCACCGGACCCAGCGAGGCACTCACCGCCGACCCGACGGTCAGCAGCCTCGCCGGCGCGCTCGACGAGGCAGGCGCGATCTCGGCCCTCATGTCGGTGGGGCACGACTTCTCCGCCAACTTCCTCTTCGTGCCCGTGGATGCCTACGGCCCGCTTCCCCACTCGGAGTTCGACGCCGTGGCGCTCGGCTGGTCCGCGGACGACGGGGAGCCCGTGGTCACCATCGCCTACCACTTCGCCGACGAGGCCGCCGCCAACGACTCCGTGGAGTCACTGCGCAGGGTCTTCGAGGAGGGCACGGACAGTCGCGGCGCCCGCCTCTCCGACTCCCTGGCACTCGAGGAGATCACCGCGCAGGGCCCGGTCGTCACCGCGACCCTGTCGACGAAGACGGACCGTGCCCACGTGGATCTGATCTCGCAGCTGAGCAAGCGCGAGGCCCCCTTCGTCCACGACTGAGTCAGAAGAGCGAGAGCGGCCCGTCGTCCTCAGCCGACGTGCCACCTGACGCCGGCCCAGGCACCGGGGCCGGGGGCGTCGCACCACTCGACCGGGCACCCGGGATGCCGGGGCCGGGCTCGGGGGCGGCCCCCTTCGACCATGCCGCGGCGGCACTCGTGGCGAGCCGGTCGGCGTGCTCGTTGAGCTCGTGGCCGGCGTG
This sequence comes from Janibacter sp. FSL W8-0316, assembly GCF_038004165.1. Taxonomy (NCBI): domain Bacteria; kingdom Bacillati; phylum Actinomycetota; class Actinomycetes; order Micrococcales; family Intrasporangiaceae; genus Janibacter; species Janibacter sp. FSL W8-0316. The sequence continues at coordinate 1,322,587 of NZ_JBBOQX010000001.1, forward strand.
CCCCTTGACCCACTCGAAGCTCACCCGGCGCCCCTGCATCGCCGCGTCGAGCGCCTGCATGATCTCGACGTTGAGGACCGGCTTGCCGTCCTTCTTGCGCCAACCCTTGCGCTTCCAGCCGGGCATCCACTGGGTGATCGAGTTGATGACGTACTTGCTGTCGCAGATGACGTGCAGCTCCTCGTCGAGGTGCGCCGTCTGCTGGAGCAGGTCGAGGACGGCGGTCAGCTCGCCCATGTTGTTGGTGCCGTGCGGCCAGCCGCCGCAGGCCCAGCGCTCGTCGTCGATGTACCAGCCCCAGCCGGCGGGGCCGGGGTTGCCGAGGGCGGAGCCGTCAGCGGCGGCGGTGATCGTCATGCAGGCACTCCAGGCGAAGGGGGGTCACGGGCGGCCCCGAGTATCGCACCGGGGTCGTCAGTCGGCGGCAGGCACCCGGGCCAGCACTTCGCCATGCACCACGACGAACCATCCGTCGGGCGAGCTCGTCCACGCCCGCCAGCCCTCGACGACGTGGGCGATGCTCCCTTCGTCGGCCAGGCCCTGGCGCAGGACCTCGTCGTGGAACCCGGACTCGACCACACGTCGCTGCCACTGCCCGCCCCACCACTGCCGGGCGGCCTCGTCGGCGTAGCACCAGACCGAGGCCGTCGCGGCGACGTCGGTGAGGCCGGCGGAGTGGCACCAGCCGAGCAGGTGGCGGCCCGCGTCGGGCTCGGCGCCCGTCCCCCGCGCTGCCGTCCGGTAGAGCTCGAGCCAGCTGGTCAGGCCGGGGTGCGCGGGCGCCCAGGTCATCGCCTCGTAGTCGGCGTCGCGAGCGGCGACGAGACCACCCGGCCGGGTGACCCGGGCCATCTCGCGGAGCAGGCCGACGGGGTCGGTGACGTGCTGGAGCACCTGGTGGGCGTGCACGACGTCGAAGGAGTCGTCCGCCCAGGGCAGCGCCATCGCATCGGCGACCTCGAAGGTCGTGCGCTCGTCCCCCGCCTCCCGGGCGGCGCTGCGCGCCTGCGCGACGACCTGCGCCGAGGCGTCGACGCCCACGACCTCGCCCGGGGAGACGCGTCGCGCGAGGTCGAGCGTGATCGAGCCCGGCCCGCACCCGACGTCGAGCACCCGCAGCCCCGGACGCAGGCGCGGGAGGAGGTAGGCGGCCGAGCTCTCGACGGTCCGTGCTGCGTGCGACGCGACGACCGGCTCGGCATGGCCGTGGAGGTAGCGGTCCATGCCGCGATCGTGGCACCGGCGCGCCTACCAGCCGCGGTGCCGTCGGATCGCGAGACGCTCGTGGCCGACGACGCGGCGCGTGGAGGACGACAATGCCCTCGTGGACATCGCCCTGTCACCGCTGCTCCTCCTCGCTGCCGGCGCGGGGGCCTCCTTCGTCCCGTGGTTCCCCGAGATCACCCTCTCCTCCGAGGTCGTGCTCATCGGGTTGCTGCCGCCCCTGCTCTACGCCACGGCGATCTCCACCTCGCTCGTCTGACGGCCGACGCCTCGGAGTAGCGTCCGCAGGGTGACCCAGGACCAGCGCCGACCCCAGACCGACGTCGACCGGATCGCCGAGGCCCACCTCGACCGCGAGGTCGCCCTGTCGCCGATCACCGCGACCTACCTCGGCCTGCCCGGCCACGATGGCGAGCTCGACGACCTGTCCCCTGAGGGCTTCGCCGCGCACTCCCGGCTGCGGCGGGAGACGCTCGCCGCGCTCGACCGGGCGACCCCCGTCGACGACGTCGACCGGGTGACCGTCGAGGCGATGCGCGAGCGGCTCGGGCTGGCCGAGGAGTTCCACGACGCCGGCCTCGACCTCGCCGAGCTCAACGTCATCGCCTCGCCGCTGCAGGCGGTGCGCGACGTCTTCGACCTCATGCCGACGGCGAGCGCCGACGACTGGGCCACGCTCGCCACCCGCATGGGCCGGGTGCCCGACGCGCTCGACCAGTGGACCGCCTCACTCACCGCCGCCGCGACGAAGGGGGAGATCGCTCCCCTTCGTCAGTACGAGCGGTGCATCGAGCAGTGCGCCGACCTCACCGCCCCCGACGGCTACTTCGCCGGCCTGCTCACCGACGCGCGCACCGACGACGGCCCACTCCCCGACTCCGTCGCGGCTGACCTCCGGCGATCGGTGGAGGCCGCCGCCAGTGCCTACCGTGACCTCGCGTCACGCCTGGCGCCCCTGCGGGACCGGGCACCCGAGGCCGACGCCTGCGGTCGCGAGCGCTACGCGCTGCACTCGCGCGCCTTCCTCGGTGCGCGCATCGACCTCGAGGAGACCTACGCCTGGGGGCAGGAGGAGCTCGCGCGCATCACCGCCGAGATGACGGCCGTGGCCGAGCGCATCCAGCCCGGCGCGAGGGTCAAGGAGGCCGTGGCGGCCCTCGACGCCGACCCGCGCTACCAGCTGCACGGCACCGACGCGCTGCGCGAGTGGATGCAGCGCACCGCCGACGAGGCCATCGAGCTGCTCTCGCCGCACCTCGACATCCCCGAGCCGGTGCGCACCATCGAGTGCCGCATCGCGCCGACCGAGACCGGCGGCATCTACTACACGGGCCCGAGCGACGACTTCTCCCGTCCGGGCCGCATGTGGTGGTCGGTGCCCAAGGGCGTCACCGAGTTCGGCACCTGGCGCGAGCTGACGACCGTCTACCACGAGGGCGTCCCCGGCCACCACCTCCAGATCGGCCAGACCGTCCACCGCAAGGAGCTGCTCAACCGGTGGCGCCGCCTGGCGTCGTGGACCTCCGGGCACGGCGAGGGCTGGGCGCTCTACGCGGAGTGGCTCATGGCCGAGCTCGGGCACATGGACGACCCGGGCAACCGCATGGGTCTGCTCGACGGGCAGTCGCTGCGCGCGGCCCGCGTCGTCCTCGACATCGGGGTGCACTGCGGCTTCGAGGCGCCGGCCGAGGTCGGTGGCGGCGCGTGGACCTATGACAAGGCGTGGGACTTCCTCTCGGCGCACGCCAACATGGACGAGGGCTTCCTGCGCTTCGAGCTTGACCGCTACCTCGGCTGGCCGGGCCAAGCACCGAGCTACAAGATCGGCGAGCGGCTGTGGCTGCAGCTGCGCGAGGAGACCGCCCGTCGCGAGGGAGCCGACTTCGACCTGCGGGCCTTCCACCGGCGAGCCCTCGACGTGGGCGGGGTGGGCCTGGACACCCTGCGCTCGGCCGTCCTCGGCTGAGCACCCTTGCCCACGAGGTCGTCCCCGGGCGGGGCCTACGATGCTGGGCGTGAAGCACTTCAGGGGGTCCGTGTCCGTCCTCGCCGTCACCGCACTGCTCGCGGCGGCGCTCTCGGGGTGCTCGTCGGGGTCCGACGAGCCCACCGAGACCGACGGCACGGTGACCGTCACCTACTCGAGCTCGACGAGCAATGCACCGACGACGCAGACGGTCACCTCCTCCCCCTCCCCGGGCGACGGGGGCACGAGCCGGGCCACGGGCGACGGGGGCACGAGCCGGGCCACGGGCGACGGCTCGGCCGGTGACCCGAGTGGCTCGTCCTCCCCCTCGTCCACGTCGTCGGGTCCGGGCGCGAGCGCCCCGACCTCCCCGCCCAAGGACATCGGCGCCTACGCCGACACCTTCGTGCGCGCCTGGGGCCGGGGTGACCGGTCGGTCGCCTCGACCTACGCCTCGGCGAGCGCCGTGAGCTCGCTCTTCGGCCAGCGCGCCGTCGGCGGTGGCGGGTGGCAGCGGCAGGGCCTCACCCACGACGGCGGCTCCGTCGAGGTCCGCTACAGCGACGGGACCGACACGCTCACCGTCCGGCTCGACGCCGGCGACGCCGCCGCGGGCACCGAGCACGCCGTCAGCAGTGCGACCCTCAGCGCCGACGCACCGCAGACCGGCGACGGCCTGCCGACCTCGCTCACCGACTACGCCGACGCCTTCGTGCGCGCCTGGGGCAAGGGCGAGTCCGGCGCGTGGACCTACACGAGCGACGCGGTCGAGCTGACCTTCGGCTCGACCAACCCGTCGGGCGGACCGCGGTGGTCGCGGACCTCGAGCGGCACCACGACCGTCACCTACAGCAACCGCCACGGTGGCACCCTCGTACTCACCCTCGACCTCGAGCTCGTGGGCTCCGGCTCCACCGGGGCGATCACCGGGGCTGCGCTCTCCTGACGGCATGACGAAGGGGGTGTGGCCGGGTCCAACCCGCCGCACCCCCTTCGTCACGTCCTGGTCAGAGGCGCCAGCAGGAGCTCAGCTGGTTGCGACCGGCGAAGCGGTCCTCGAAGAACACCATGGACTTGGCGATGTGCCCCGGCATCCCGCCGACGTGGGTCGGGACCACGCCCGCGTTGAAGGTGACCCGGGAGCCCTTGTCGCACCAGTCGCTCCCGAGCTGCTTGCCCACCCCGTAGGGGATGACGTCGTCACCGATGGAGTGGTTGATCTGCACCGGAGCATTGGGCTTGAGCTTGCCGATGCGCTGCTTGCCGACCGCGGTGGCGAAGGGCTCCTCGGTGAGCAGCTGCCCGAGCTTTTTGCCGCTCACGGTGTACTTCGACGTGTCGAGGTTGGCGTACGAGAAGAGGTCGAAGACGCAGGCGCTCTCGACCCTGCCTGCGAGCTCCTTGCCCTCGGCGTTGAACACCGTGCCCGGGTCGATGTGCTCGCTGGTGGCCAGGCCGAGCGTCGCGAAGAGCGCGAAGAGGGTATAGGTCGTGCCGTCGATGTTGGCCCCGACCTTGGCCAGGTCGGCCGGCGGAGCGCCGATGGCCGAGCCCTTGATGTTGAGCTCGGGGGCGTACGAGCCGGCCAGCTCCGCCGCGGAGGCAACGGCGCCGCCGCCCTGCGAGTAGCCCATGAGACCCACGGGGTTGGCCTTCGTGATCCCGCTGCCCTGGAGGTTGTGGACGGCGCGGGCCATGTCGAGGACCGCCTGGCCCTGCGGCTTGCGGGCCATGTAGGAGTGCGTGCCCGGCGTGCCCAGGCCCTGGTAGTCGGTGATGGCCACGGCGTATCCGCGGGCGACGTTGGGCGTGATGCCGATGCCCTCGTACTCGACCAGGCTCTCCATCTGCCGCGACGGCGCGCACTTGTCGCCCATGCCCTGGGTGCCCGGGGCGTAGGAGATCAGGGGACGTGCCGACGAGCCGGAGTACGCCGTCTTCGGGACGAAGACGGTGCCGGTCACCGCGATCGGCGTGCCGTCGCCGTCGGTCGAGGAGTACATGACCCGCGTCGCGGTGACGACGCTCGAGGAGAGATCGAAGGGGTCCAGCAGCAGCGGAGCGGGCTCGCTGCGGATGATCGTGCCGGGCGTGGACGGGATCGAGGCCGGCGGCTCGTAGAAGGCCGGACGCGTCGGCTCGGGGGTGTCGGTCACCGTCGCGGCACCCGCGGTGCCGGGGACGTCGTGGGGGCCGGCGACGGCATTGCCGGCCAGGGGCAGACCAACGGCAACGGCCAGGGCCGCTGCGGCTACGGCACGCTTCTTCATCGAAATCATGCGAATCCTGTCGTGAGGGATGGCGAGGTCCACCGACCCGGCGCGCGGCGCTGCCCGGAGAATCTCAGGTGTGGCTCGCCCATAGTTACCTACCGGTCAGTCCCTGACAACCGTTGGCATGCTGTGCCCATGACCTCTTTCGTGCTCGCCTCCGCCTCCCCCGCCCGCCTCGGCTTGCTGCGCGCGGCGGGCATCGAGCCCCAGGTGGTCGTCAGCGAGGTCGACGAGGACGCCGTCGAGTCCCTTGCGCGGCAACAGGACCCGGGTCTCACGCCGCGACGGCTGGCCCAGCTCCTGGCGGAGGCGAAGGGAGACGCCGTCGCCTCGCGCACCACCGACGAGAGGGTCCGCTGGGTCCTCGCGTGCGACTCGGTCCTCGAGGTCGACGGGCAGGTCCACGGCAAGCCGGGCACGCCCGAGGTCGCCCGCGAGCGGTGGCAGCAGGTGCGTGGCCGCTCGGCGGTCCTGCACACCGGCCACCACCTCGTCGACATGCGTGACGGCCGCACCGCCGGGGGTCCGGCGAGTGCGACCGTCAGGTTCGCGTCGGTGACCGATGCCGAGGTCGAGGGCTATGTCGCGACGGGCGAGCCGCTGCACGTGGCCGGCGGCTTCACCCTCGACGGGCTGGGTGCCCCCTTCGTCGAGTCGATCGAGGGCCACCCGAGCACCGTCGTCGGGCTGTGCCTGCCGCTGCTGCGTCGGCTGCTCACCGACCTCGGCACCGACTGGTGGTCGGTGGCTCAGTCGCGGGCGTAGGCCACCGCGGCCTCGGCGTCGACGATGCCGCGGCCGTAGAGCGCGCTGTAGCCGCCGCGGGTGCCGAGCAGCGGGTGCCGCGAGGTCGACAGGATCGCCTGCTCGACGTTGGCCATGCTGCGGCCCTGGCCGAAGAGGATCGCGGCGACCCCGGCGACGTGCGGGGTGGCCATCGAGGTGCCAGCGAAGGCCGCGTAGTCCTTGCCCTCACCGCACTCGTCGGTGCCCGTGCCGCGCGGCACGGTCGAGAGGATGTCCTCGGAGCAGTCGCCGCCGAGGAGTCGGCCGGAGCCGCCCGGCGCCGCGACGCCCTTGCCGCGGAAGGTCACGGGCAGCTCGGAGAAGTAGGACTTCATCTCGTTCTTGTCCGTGGCCCCGACGCAGATCGAGTCGCTGCTGAAGGCCGGGTCGTTGCACAGCAGGGTCGAGGTGTTGCCCGCCGCGGCCACCGTGAGGGTGCCCTTGTCGCGGGCGTACTGGATCGCGTCCTTCATCGTCGTGTCGAGACCGAGGATGGAGAAGATCTGCGTGCCCGGCAGGCCACCCAGGCTGAGGTTGATGACGTCGGCGCCGTTGTCAGCCGCGTAGCGGATGCCCTCGGCGATGTCCTCGTTGGTGCCCGACCCGTCCTCGAGGACCTTGATCGGCATGACCTTGGCGTCGGGGGCGACACCGGCGACGCCGATCCCGTTGTCAGCAGTGGCAGCGATGGTGCCCGCGACGTGGGTGCCGTGGACGTCGGGCTCCTGCCCCTCGCCGTCCTGGCCCTTCCAGCTGCCGTCGCCGCACGAGCCCTTCTGCTCGCCGCAGACGAAGTCGGCGCCCGGCACGAGCCGGCCCTGCAGGTCGGGGTGACCGAGGTCGACACCGGTGTCGACGACGGCGACGACGGTGCCCGCACCGCGGCTGCTCGACCAGGCCTGCTCGGCGTGGACCTGGTCCAGCCCGTAGAGCTTGTCACGCAGCGGGTCGTCGGTGGCGGCACCGGCCGAGCCGGCAGTGACGACGAGGCCGACCGCGCAGGCAGCGGCGGCGAAGGGGGCGGTCCAGGTCTTCATCGAGGGGTCCTTCGTCAGGGAACGTTGGTTACCCCACGGTAACGGCGAGGCGGCGCCCCCGCAGCGCGAGCGGGGTGGGAGACGGGTCACGCCCCCTTCGCCCGCCTCGTCCGTCAGACCGGAGGGATCCCCCGACGGCGCTCGGAGAAGCGGCGATCGCGGCCGCGGGCGTGCCGCAGCCGGGCGAGCAGCTCGTCGCGCAGGGCCTCGGGCTCGATGACCTGGTCGATGACGAGGTCCGCCGCCAGCCGCTCGAGGTCGACGTCCTCGAGGTACTCGGCGCGACGCGCGGCGATGAACTCGTCGCGTGCGGCCTCGCCCTCGTCGGCCTCGACCTGAGCGATCTTGTTGGCGTAGACGGCGTTGACCGCGGCCTCGGGACCCATGACGGCGATGCGCGCGGTCGGCAGCGCGATCGTCGCGTCCGGCGCGAAGCCCGGCCCGCCCATCGCGTAGAGACCGGCGCCGTAGGCCTTGCGGACCACCACGCAGAACTGCGGGACCGTGGCCGAGGCGACGGCCGAGACCATCTTGGCGCCGTGCCGGATGATGCCGCCGCGCTCGACCTCGGACCCGATCATGAAGCCCGGGACGTCGGCGAGGTAGATCAGCGGGATCGAGTAGGCATCGCAGAGCCAGATGAAGCGCGCAGCCTTGTCGGCGCTGTCGGTGAAGAGGACGCCGCCCTTGGCCATGGAGTTGTTGGCGACGATGCCGACGGTCTCCCCCGCCATCCGACCGAGGCCGACGACGAGCTCGGGCGCGAAGAGCTCCTTGACCTCGAAGAAGGAGTCGTCGTCGATGAGGCCGTCGATGACGTCGTGCACGTCGAAGGGCTGCGACTCGCGCTCGGGGATGGTGGCGGAGGTGAGCGCCGCGGCCGGCTCCTCCGGCTGGTACGAAGGGAGGTCGCTGCGCCAGTTCTGCGGCAGGTAGCTCAGCCACAGACGGGCCGCCTCGATCGCCTCCGTGTCGTCAGAGACGAGCACGTCGCCGACGCCGCTCACGGTGCAGTGCATGCGGGCCCCGCCCATCTCCTCGAGAGAGACCCGCTCGCCGACAACCATCTCGGCCATGCGGGGGCTGCCCAGGTACATCGAGGCATTGCCCTCGACCATGATGACGAGGTCGGTGAAGGAGGGGATGTAGGCGCCACCGGCCGCGCTCGGGCCGAAGAGGCAGCAGATCTGCGGGACCTTGCCCGACAGCGCGACCTGGTTGTGGAAGATGTGGCCGGCACCGCGACGACCGGGGAACATCTCGACCTGGTCGGTGATGCGCGCACCCGCGGAGTCGACGAGCCAGAAGACCGGCAGCTCCTCGCGCAGCGCGCTCTCGGTGGCGCGGACGATCTTCTCGACCGTGCGGGCGCCCCACGAGCCGGCCTTGACCGTCGGGTCGTTGGCGATGACGATGACCGGTCGCTCGTCGACGAGGCCGCGCCCGGTGACGACGCCGTCGGCCGGCAGGCCGGCGGCCAGGGCGTTGGCGTAGCGCCCGTCCTCGACGAAGCTGCCCTCGTCGACGAGCAGGGCGATGCGGTCGCGGACATAGAGTTTACCCTGGGACTCGAGCTTCGCCGCGGCCTTGTCGGTCGGCCGCTCGGAGGCCTCGTGCGCCTCGCGGATGCGACGGCGGACGTCCTCGACCATGGGGTCCAGCGGGTAGCCGCTCATGCCGGCAGGCCGAGGTGGCGGGCGATGACCATGCGCTGGACCTCGGAGGTCCCCTCGCCGATCTCGAGGATCTTGGCGTCGCGGTAGAAGCGCGCGACGGGGTACTCCTCCATGAAGCCGTTGCCGCCGAAGACCTGGGTGGCGATGCGGGTCGCGCTCACCGCGGCCTCGGAGGTGTAGAGCTTGGCGATCGACGCGGCCTTGGCGACCTCCTGGGTCGAGCGACGACCGCGGTCGGCCTCGTCCTTGAGCCAGGCGGCCTTGTAGGTGAGCACGCGGGAGGTCTCGGCCATGACGGCGAGGTCGGAGACCTGGAAGCTCACGCCCTGGTTGACGCCGATCGGCCGACCGAAGGCGGTGCGGGTCTGCGCGTAGTCGGTGGCCAGCTCGAGCATGCGCTGGGTCAGGCCGGTCGCGAGCGCCGAGATGGCGATGCGGCCGTCGTCGAGCGTCTTGAGGAACTGGCGGAAGCCCTGCCCCTCGGCGCCGACGAGGTGGTCGGCGGGGACGCGGCAGCCCGAGAAGCTCAGGCCGTGGGTGTCGGAGATGTTCCACCCGAGCTTGTCGTAGGGCGCTTCGACGGTGAAGCCTGGGGTGCCGCTCGGGACGATGATCGCGGAGATCTGCGGTCGCCCCTCGGCCGTCGTGCCGGTGCGGGCGGTCACCGTGACGAGCGAGGTGATGTCGGTGCCGGAGTTGGTGATGAAGGACTTGGCGCCGTCGATGACCCACTCGTCGCCGTCGCGCTTCGCCGTCGTGCGGGTGCCGCCCGCGTCGGAGCCGGCGTCGGGCTCGGTGAGACCGAAGCCGGCTAGCGCACGGCCGGCGACGAGGTCCGGCAGCCAGCGGTCGCGCTGCTCGTCGGACCCGTAGGTGAGGATCGGGTTGATGCCCAGGCCGACGCCGGCGGACAGCGTGATGCCGATGGACTGGTCGATGCGACCGAGCTCCTCGATCGCGACGCACAGCGCGGTGAAGTCGGACTGGACGACGCCGTCGACGGTCTCGGCGGACCCGCCCCAGCGCTCGGGGACGACGAGGCCGAAGAGCCCGAGGTCACCCATCCGACCGACGACCTCGAGCGGCAGGTGGTGGTCCTTGTCCCACTGGGCGACGTGCGGCTCGACCTCGCGCTCGGCGAAGTCGCGCACGCTCGCGCGGAAGTCCTCGTGGTCCTGGGAGAGCTCGAACATGACCTGTCTTCCTTGACGGCGGCTGCTTGACGTTGACGTCAACGTAAAGCATGATCTCGCTCCATGACAAGTGCCACCTGGACGATCCGCGAGATGGCGGACGAGTTCGGCGTGACGACCCGGACCATCCGGCACTACGAGGACCTCGGCCTGATCTCCCCCGAGCGGCAGGGCACGACGCGGATCTTCCACCGGCGCGACCGCACCCGGCTGAGCCTGGTGCTGCGGGGCAAGCGGCTGGGCTTCCCGCTCGACGAGATCGCGACGATCATCGACCTCTACGACGCCCCGCGGGGCCGCCGCAGCCAGTTGACCTACGTGCTCGCCCAGATCGACGAGCGGCGCGCCGACCTTGAGCAGCGCCGACGCGACCTCGACGAGGCACTGACCGAGCTGGAGACCTTCGAGCAACGGTGTCGCGCCGAGCTCGACGCCCGCTGACCCATCCGCTTCTCTCTTCGCCCCGAACTCCCCGCACGAGGCCTCCGGTCATCCGAGATCGCCCGGCCACGACGAAGGAGTCAGGTATGCACACCCTCACCAAGGCCGCACTCGCCACCCCGGCCGCGTGCGCGATCCTCCTCGCGGGAGCCACCGGCGCCAGCGCCGACGAGAAGTGGACGATGAAGCTCACGGACACGATGGGCAACGACAGCGGGTCCTCGTCGACCGCACAGCTGTCGCTCGCCGGTGACCAGCTGACGATCGACATCACGGGCACGGGATTCACCCCCAACTCGCCCCACGCCCAGCACTTCCACGGCTCCTTCGACGAGAACAAGGACTTCACCTGTCCGACGTCGGCCGCCGATGCGGACGGCGACGGTCAGGTCAACACCGAGGAGGGCCTGCCGACCTACGGCGACATCATGATCTCGCTGACGACGAAGGGGGACACGAGCCCCGACAGCGGCCTCGCCGTCGACCGCATGCCAACCGCCGACGCGGACGGCAACCTGTCGTACTCGCGCACGGTCACTCTGCCCGAGGGCGCGGGCGCCAAGCTGAAGAACCTGCACATCGTGCAGCACGGCCTCGATGCCAACGGCAACGACACGTACGACCTCGACGCGCTCGGCGAGTCGAGCTTCGCGAAGTCCGTCGGGGTCGAGGGCATCCCGGAGGAGGCCACCAACCCGGCGACGTGCGGCACGGTCACCGGCGCGGCCGTTGGTGCCCCGCCCACGGGTGGCGTCGAGACGGGCGGCGGGAGCACCGAGGGTGTCGAGGCGAAGGGCGCGCTGGGCGCCGGCGCCTTCGCCATGGTCGGCGCCGTCGGTCTGCTCGCCTACCGCCGTCGCCTGACGCAGGAGAGCTGAGCCGGTCGTGCGTGAGCGCACCCGGGGTCGCGACCGTCGCGCGCGGGGCGTGGCGGTCGCGGTCCTCGCCCTCGCCGTGGCGGGCACCGGCCTGATGGCCTTCGGCCTGTCGCAGCAGGAGACCCGCATGCCCCCGCCCGCCGCCGTGTCCGAGGGCGGGCACGCCGGGCACGGCCGCTCGACCACGGGCTCGTCCCCGACGGGCAGCCCGACCTCCGGGTCCGGCCACGCGGGGCACCACATGGGCCCGGGGACGAGCAGTCCGGCGAGCCAGGGCGCGGCCGTTACCGCCACGACCGAACGGATGTCCCGCTCACGGCCGACGTCCGTGTCCATCCCCTCCCTGGGCGTGACCAGCTCGGTCATCGACCTCGGCCGGCAGCCGGACGACACCATGGAGGTACCCCAGGACGCCGCGAGCACCGGGTGGTTCACCGGCAGCCCCACCCCCGGGGAGCTGGGTCCGGCCGTCCTCGCCGGTCACGTCACGTGGGACAAGAAGCCCGCGGTCTTCTTCGAGCTGGGCTCGATGCGCGACGGGCAGCGGGTCGAGGTCTCCCGCGCGGACGGGTCGACCGCGGTCTTCGAGGTGACCGACGTCGGTCAGTACCCCAAGACCGACTTCCCCACCGACAAGGTCTACGGCGAGGTCGACCACGCCGCCTTGCGGCTCATCACATGCGGCGGCCACTTCGACGGTGAGACGGGTCACCACGTCGACAACGTCGTCGTCTACGCCGAGCTCGTCGACGAGCGCTGACCCGACTCGCCGCGGTCAGGCGCGAGAGCTCAGGTAGGCATCGATCTCGGCGGCCGTCGGGGCGGTCGTCGGACCCTTGCGGGTGACCTTGATGGCGCCCGCGGCATTGGCCCGGCGGCAGGCCTGCGCCCAGTCGCTGCCCCGGGCCACCTCGGCGAGGAGCACGCCGGTGTGGGTGTCGCCGGCGCCGTTGGTGTCGACGGGCGTCTCGGGGAAGCCGGGGACGATCGTCGTCACCCCGTCGACCCGCACGGCGCACCCCCGGTCGCCGTCGCGGACGACGGCGACGGCACCTGGCTCCAGCAGTGCGGCGACGGCCTCGGCGGCCGGCCCCATCCCCTTCGCCCCACCGAAGTGCTCGGACTCCTCGGCATTGCCGGTCCAGACGTCGGTGAGCGCGACGACCCGGGAGCGAAGGGAGGGCTCCAGCTCCGCGAAGACGTCGCCGGGGTCGAGCACCACGACGACGCCCTCGGGCAGGGACTCCAGCCAGGCGACCAGCGGGTCCCGGGTGCGGCCGACGAGGCTGTAGCCGCTGACGCACACGAGGTCGCCGGCCACCGGGGCACTCGTTGCGAGCGACTCGACGCTGATGTGCCGCTCGGCCTCCTGCGTCGTGACGAAGGTGCGCTCCGCGGACGGCTCGACGAGGACGAGGCAGGTGCCGGTGTCGAGGTCCTCGACGACAGGCGCCGACAGGACCACACCCTCGGCGGCGAGGGTCTCGCGCACGAGGTCGCCGTTGGGCCCCCGCCCGTGGGCGCCGGCGTGGACGGCCTCGACACCCGAGCGCACCGCCGCGAGCAGGATCGTCACCGCTCCCCCGGCGTGGCGCGTGGCGACGTCGGCCATGACGTTGCCGCCGCGCCGCGGCAGGCTGGGCACCTCGACGACGACGTCGACGAGCGCCTGCGCCGTGTGGATGACACGAGGGGCCACGTCAGGTCTCCCGGACCACGTGGACCTTGGCCCGGTGCTCGATGCGCCACCCGGGCCGGTCGGCGAAGTACTCGTCGGTAGCCGTGCGGGCACCGGACCAGTGGTAGTAGTCGTCGAGGACGATCCGGCCACCCGGCACGATCTGCGGGGCGACACGCTCCAGGCAGACCCGGGTCGAGGCGTACCAGTCACCATCGAGATGAGCCAGCGCGACCGGGCCGTCGATGTGCACGGTGTCCTCGAAGAGGCCACGCACGAGCTCGACCCCGCTCTCCCCCACCGGCACCCCGAGCCGCGCGAAGGACGCCGTGACCTCGCCGAGGAGGTCCTCGCGGTAGCCGTAGTAGGTCTGCCCGCCGAGACCCGAGGACTCCCCACGCCGGATCGCCTCGTAGCGGTCGTGGACGTCGCGACCGTCCTCCTGCGTGGGCGGCGGGATCATCCCGAAGACGTCGAAGACGCGCATCGGGCGTCCGCTCGCCCGGGCCGCGGCCATGACGATCGCGGAGCCACCGAGCGCGGTCCCGCACTCGACGACCACGCCCTCACGGCCGGCCCGGTCCGCCTCGACGACGAGCTCGGCCAGGAGGCGCAGGTCGTCCTCGCGCAGATAGGTCAGGTGCTCCTCGCGGACTGCGGCGATGACCTCCTCGACCCGCTGCGGCACGGTGATGTCGGCGAAGGGGTGCCGGGTGAAGTCGCGCAGCAGGTCCAGCTCCGCGCGCTGGGCCAGCATCCGGCTCTTGAGTCGTCGGACCTGGTCGTCGGTCACGGTGGGGCTCCGTCCTGCCGAGGGTGCGAGGGATGTCGCCACCGTACCCACCGGGGAGCGCTCCCCCTGCCCACCCGTCCCTGCACGCCGTAGGTTGGTCACCATGTCAGGGGCCACACGAGGACGACAGCTGACCATCGCCGCCATCACCACGACCGTGCTGGCCCTCCCCTTCGCCTCATCCTCCGGCGCGCAGCCCTCCGACCCGACGCCGTCGGACCAGACCTCCGCCTCGAGCGACACCAAGCTCCTGCTCATCCTCGACGGGTCGCGCTCGATGCGAGGCAAGGACGCGAGCGGCGGCACCCGGATCGAGGCGGCCAAGCGGGCGCTGACGACGATGGTCGAGGAGCTGCCTGACTCGGCCGTGGTCGGCCTGCGGGTCTACGGGGCGACCGCGACCTCGCAGGACCCCAAGGCGACGCAGTGCACCGACAGCCAGCTCACGGTGCCGATCGGTCCCATCGACCGCGCCGAGATGACGAGCTCGATCGACTCCTTCACCGGGCAGGCGGCGACGCCGATCGGCTACGCCCTGGAGCAGGGCGCCAAGGACCTCGGCACCGATGGCAAGCGCAACATCGTCCTCGTCAGCGACGGCCTGTCCAACTGCGACCCGCCGCCGTGCCCCACCGTCCAGCGGCTCGTCGAAAACGGGGTCAACATCCAGGTCGACACGGTCGGCTACGGGCTGGACCCGACCAAGGCCGGCGACGAGGACGCCCGCGACGAGCTGAAGTGCATCGCCAAGGAGACCAACGGCACGTACTACGACGCGCAGGACTCGGACGCCCTGAACTCCAGCCTCGTGCGCATCTCGCAGCGGGCGTTGCGGGCCTACGACTTCACCGGGACGCGGGTCAAGGGCGCGAGCGCCTACGACCAGGGGCCGCGGCTGAAACCGGGCCAGTACCTCGACACCTTCGGCACGGACGAGGGCCCGCGCTACTACCGGATCCCCCGGACGGCGGGGTCGATCGTGCACTTCTCGGTCACGAGCGCAGCCCGCGACGGCGACGACGACGGGGAGACCTCCGAGTCCTACGACATCACCCTCCAGACGCCCGGCGGGGACCGCTGCGACAGCGTCAGCGCGGGAGCCGCACAGCTCAACTACTCCTCCCGGATCGCGATCGGTGCCGATGCCGTCACCTCACTGAACCTCGATCCCGCCCAGAGCGCCTCGAGCTCCTCGTCATGGGCCGACAAGGAGTCGTCGAGCAGCTCGAGCTGGAGCTCGTCGAGCAGCTCCGCGAGCTCGAGCGCCAGCGCCGCCGGATCGCCTGCGCCGACCGCGACCCCGCTCACCCCGCTGCCCTCCCCCACCGACACCGACCCGTGCCGCACCGCCTCGGAGCTCGTCGCCCAGGTGACGCGCGAGGAGGGCGAGACCGACGAGGCCGACGTCGAGCTGCTCGTCACCGAGGAGCTCGCGGCGACCAACGCCGACCAGATCCCCGAGCCGGTCAACGAGGACGCGCCTCCTCTCGTGGCCGCCACCTCGCCGGAGAAGCCCGTCGTCGGGGGCAGCTCCTTCTCCACCGCCGTCGAGCTGAAGCCCGGCACGTGGACCGACGAGCTCCTGCCGGGCGAGCAGATCTTCTACAAGATCAAGGCCGACTACGGCCAGCAGCCGATCCTCACCGTCGACGTGCCGCAGCCGGGCCGACGGCTCTCGGCCGACGTCCCGACCAATGTCGACCTCAAGGCGTGGTCGCCGACACGCAAGTGGCTCCAGATGTTCGGCTCCCAGGACGTCCGGGCCAACATCGGGCAGGACGAGCGCGAGGTTCTGCACCGCTACGCGCCACGCGTCAACTACCGCAACCACTACGCCTACGCCACCTCGGGCGCGATGTCCGGCGACACCGTCCGCGACAGCGGTCAGTCGGGGTACTACTACTTCTCGCTCACGGCGGGAACCTCGCTCGACGACGAGGGCCTGCAGGGCCCGGTCCCGGTGCGCCTGCGCGCAGCGGTCGACGGGCAGCCCTCCGGCGCACCGGAGTTCGCCGACGAGGCCGGGGCCGACGACCAGACGAAGGGGGATGCTGCCGACGGTGACGGGGGCGGGCTGCCCGGGTGGCTCCCGGTCCTCGGCGGCGGGACCCTCGCGCTGCTCGGTACGGCCGGCGTGCTCGTTGCCCTGCTGCGCGGTCGCCGCCGCGCCGGCTGATCAGTCCTCGCGCTGCCAGGTGTAGCCGTCCTCCTGCGGGTCCCATCTGCAGGTGACCGGCACCCGGCCCTCGATGGTCGTGGTGCGCTCGTCCTCCTGGTGCAGCGCGCACGTCTGGCCCTCGCGCTGCACCACGGTCCCGACGGTGTAGTTGCCCGTCGTCGGCGGATCGGCGGGTGAGCTCGTGGACGACGGGGGCGGCGCCGGCGTCGTCGTGGTGCTCGACGACGAGGCCGTGGGGTCCGTCGCGGAGGAGGTGCCCCGGTCGCCGTCCCCGCCACGCGTGAGCGCGACGGCCATGACGGTGACACCGATGACCAGCACGAGGACCGAGGCGAGCAGGCCGAGACGGTGAGGTCCTCCCTTCGTCGGGGGTGTCGACGTACCCGTCGCCGTCGCGACTGGCCGACGCCCGGCCTCTCCCTCGGGCACGAGGGTGAGGGCCTCGGGCGCCGTCCACGGACCGGCCGGGAGTGGCGGCAGCCGGGAGGGCAGGACGAGCCCACCGAGGACGTCGGGGGTCCACGCGACCGAGGGATCGTCCAGCGCGGCGCGTGCCTCGCTCGCGCTGGCCGGGCGTGCGGCCGGATCGACGTCGGTGAGGGCGGTGACGAGGCGGGAGAGCAGCGCCGGGCCACCGGCGGCGAGCGTGGCGGCCGCACCGTCCCGGGCCGGGCGCCGGCCCGTCAGCATGACCGTGGCGACCATGCCGGCGGCGTAGAGGTCCGACGCGACCGACGGATCCTCGCCTCGTTCGAGCTCGGGCGCGATGTAGCCCGGCGTGCCGACGACGACGTCGTGGGTCGTGAGGCGCGGGCCGGTCGACTCGACCGCGATGCCGAAGTCCCCAAGGTAGAGGTGGGGCCTCGTCGAGCCGGTCGCCGCCAGGAGCAGGTTGCCCGGCTTGATGTCGCGGTGCACGACCCCGGCGGCATGGACCGCGGCCAGTCCGTCGAGGAGCTGACGCAGGAGCTCGGCGACGAGCCCGGGCGGGAGGGGGCCGGCCCCGGCGACGAGGTCGCTCACCGACCCACCGTCGACGAGGGGCATCGTGAAGAGGACCCGGTCGTCGTCGCCGGCCCAGCCGAGGGGCGCGATGACGTGCGGGTGCGCGACGCGGACGGCCGTCTCCCGGACGAAGCGGAGCAGGCTGCTCGCGTCGGACTGCCGCAGCACCTTGGCCGCGACGACCTGCTGGGTGCGCTGGTCCCACACGCGCCACACGGTGCCCATCCCACCGTCGCCGATGGGGTCGATGAGCTCGTACCGCCCCGCAAACCGCTCGCCCATGCCCGCTCCCTCCGCCGTGGTGAGTGCCACGCTATCCGGCGCGGGGCGGCCCGACCGGGTCCGGCAGACTGCAGGCATGACGCACACCCCCCGGTTCGCCTCCGTCGACGACGTCACCGAGCGCCTCGCGACGCAGGGCTACCTCGCCTCCGACGAGATCGCGACGACGGTCTACCTCGCCGATCAGCTCGGCAAGCCGCTGCTCATCGAGGGACCGGCGGGTGTCGGCAAGACCGCGCTGTCGGCGGCGGTGTCGGCGGCGACGGACGGCGAGCTCGTGCGCCTGCAGTGCTACGAGGGTGTCGACGAGGCGCGGGCCCTCTATGAGTGGAACCACGCCAAGCAGCTGCTGCGCATCACCGCGGCCGGCGCGCACCACGACACCGCGGGCGCCGACGAGGCGGACTGGAGCTCGGTCAAGGAGGACATCTTCACCGACGAGTTCCTCCTCTCCCGACCCCTGCTCACCGCGATCCGCAACGCGCACCCGACGGTGCTGCTCATCGACGAGCTCGACAAGGCCGACGTCGAGATCGAGGGCCTGCTGCTCGAGGTGCTCTCCGACTTCCAGGTGACCGTGCCCGAGCTCGGGACGATCAGGGCGAGCCAGACCCCCTTCGTCGTCCTGACCTCCAACGCGACCCGCGAGCTGTCCGAGGCGCTGCGCCGCCGCTGCCTCTACCTGCACATCGACTACCCCGAGGCCGAGCTCGAGCTGCGCATCGTGCGGCTGACCGTGCCCGACCTCGACGAGACCCTCGCGGCCTCCGTCGTGCGGCTCGTCGGGGCGCTGCGGGAGATGCGGCTGCGCAAGTCGCCCTCGGTCGCCGAGACCATCGACTGGGCGCGCACCCTCGTCAGCCTCGGCACCGGCGGCGAGCTGCAGCCCGAGCTCGTCCGGGCGACCCTCGGCGTCGTCCTCAAGCACCGCGAGGACATCGAGCTCGCCGTGCAGACCCTGGACCTGGACCGTGCCCTCGCCTGACCCGCTCGGCGAGCGCCTCGTCGACCTGGCCCGGGCGCTGCGCCGGCACGGCGTGACGGTCGGGACCTCCGAGGTGGCCGACGCGGCTTCTGCCGCAACGGCGCTCGGCCTCGACGACCGCGAGCGCCTGCGCACCGGGCTCGCCGCGACGATGATGCGCCGGTCGGCCGACCGGGCCGTCTTCGACCAGCTCTTCGACATCCACTTCCCGCCTGCGGTGGGGCACCGCACGGGCGATGCTCCGGACCTCGCGCCGACCGACACCGCGGGAGCCCGCGAGCGCGCGGCCGCGATCCGCGAAGAGCTCGTCGAGGCCCTCGCGCGCGGTGACCAGCAGGAGCTCGACCGCCTCGCGGCCCGCGCGGTGAGCGAGCTCGGCCGCCTGGCCAACGAGTCGTCGACCGGGGGCTGGTCGGCCAACCAGGCGATCGAGCGGCTCGCCCCGCAGACCGCGATCGCCGCTGCGCTGCAACGGGCGCGGGACGCCGGCGACGTCACCGGCGGGTCCGGCGAGGGCTCGGGCGGATCGGGCGAAGGGAGCGGCGGCGGCGCGGGCAGCGCGTGGCGGCCCGAGCAGCTCAGCGACCGCTACGACCGCGACGAGATCCGCCGACGGGTCGGGGCCTTCCGGCGCAAGGTCGAGACCGAGTCGGCGCGGCGCAATGCCGAGGTCCGCGGACGCGACCGCATCTCCCGCTACGGCGTGCGAGACCCCTTGGAGCGCAAGGACTTCCTGCTCACCGGTAAGACCGAGGCGGCCGAGCTGCACGCGGTGATCGCGCCCCTGTCGCGCAAGCTCGCGGCCAAGCTCGCCGCCCGCCAGCGGCGGCAGTCGCGGGGCACCATCGACATCCGGCGCACCCTGCGCGCGGCGATGTCGACCGGGGGCGTGCCGGTGCGCCCGGCCTACAAGCGCCGCACCCGCAGCCGGGCCGACATCGTCCTGCTGTGCGACATGTCCGGGTCGGTGGCGGGCTTCTCGCGCTTCACGATGCTGCTCCTGCAGTCGCTCGCCGGGGTCTTCCGCCGGGTGCGCTTCATCGGCTTCGTCAACACGTGCGACGACATCACCGACCTGGTGCGCGAGGCGCAGGTCGGCGAGGACATCAGCGAGCGGGTGGCCCGCGAGGCGCAGATGACCCGCTGGCACGGGTCGAGCGACTACGGCGCGGCCTTCGAGGACGCCGTCGAGCAGCACCTCGACGCCATCGGGCCGCGCTCGACGGTGCTGATCCTCGGTGACGCGCGGACCAACGGCACCGACCCGCGCGTCGACCGCCTGCGCATCCTCGTCTCCCAGGCCCGCTACGCCGCCTGGCTCAACCCCGAGGCGGAGCGCATGTGGGACACCGGCGACTCCGTGGCCAGCCGCTACGGCGAGGTCGTCGACATGCACGAGGTGCGCAACATCGAGCAGCTGCGGCAGTTCGTCTCCCGCCTGCCGGTGGGCTGAAGCCACTCCCCCTTCGTCTGCATTGCCCTACGGCAATGCAACCTCTCGACATCAAGAACCCGCATTGCCCTACGGCAATGCGGGTTCTTGACGTCAAGACACGGCATTGCCGTAGGGCAATGCAGTGTCCGGGTCGTCTCCTGTCGCGTCCGGTCGTCTCCTCTCGGTTCGCCGAGATCTGCAGAGGATCTCCAGATCGCGCCCCGGGGATCCGCCGGTCCGGCTCCCTAGCCTGATCCCATGACCGCTCCCGCACCGTGCGTGCTCGTCGTCGAGGACGACCCGACGATCAACCAGGCCCTGGCCGACCGCTTCACGGCGGAGGGCTTCGAGGTGGTGCGGGCGCACGACGGGCCGGGGGCGGTCGCCGCCCACGCCGCGCACGACCCCGCGGTCGTCGTGCTCGACCTCATGCTGCCCGGCTTCGACGGACTCGAGGTGTGCCGCCGGATCCAGGCCGACCGCCCCGTGCCGGTGCTCATGCTCACCGCCCGCGACGATGAGAGCGACATCCTCGTCGGGCTCGGGGTGGGTGCCGACGACTACCTCACCAAGCCCTTCCGCATGCGCGAGGTCGTCGCCCGGGTCCGGGCCCTGCTGCGTCGCGTCGAGCGCGCCGCCGAGCTGGGTCGCCCCGACGAGACGATCACCCACCTCGACGGCCTGACGCTCGACGAACGCACCCGACGCTGCACGATCGACGGCCACGCCGTGCACCTCACGCCGACGGAGTTCGACCTGCTCGCGCTGCTGGTTCACGAGCCCGGCGCCGTGCTGCGGCGCGAGCGGATCGTCGCCGACCTGTGGGGATGGGACGACGGGCTCGGCCGCGGCAGCCTCGACAGCCACGTCAAGGCGCTGCGCGCGAAGATCGGCACCCACCGCATCCGCACCGTCCACGGCGTCGGCTACGCACTCGACGACGGGGCCGGGCGATGAGTCGCTCCGCTCCCCTGCTCGAGCTCACCTCGATCCGCACCCGGCTGGCCGTGCTCGTCGGCGCGAGCGTCGTCGTCGCAGCCGTCGTCGGGACGATCGGCACCGACGCCGGCGTCCCCCTGTGGCTCGGGCTGCCGGCGACCATCGGCCTCGCCCTCGTCGTGACCCGGTGGCTCGCCACGGGCATGACCACCCCGCTGCGCGAGATGACCACGGCGGCCGAGCGCATGGCCAAGGGCGACTACCGCGCCCGCATCACGACGACCGGGCAGGACGAGGTGGGTGCGCTGGCGCGGGCCTTCGCGAGCATGGCGACCGAGCTCGAGCAGGGTGAGGAACACCGCCGTCGCCTCGTCGCGACCGTCGCCCACGAGCTGCGCACGCCCCTGTCGGCCCAGCAGGCCCTGCTCGAGAACCTCGCCGACGGCGTCACCACCCCGGACGAGACGACCCTGCGGGCCGCCCTCGCGCAGTCCGAGCGCCTCGGCTCCCTGGTCACGGACCTGCTCGACCTCTCACGCCCCGACAGTCGTCGGATCCCCCTCTCCCCCAGTCGGATCCGCGTGGGCGAGCTGCTCGACGACGCCGTCGCCG
This sequence comes from Janibacter sp. FSL W8-0316, assembly GCF_038004165.1. Taxonomy (NCBI): domain Bacteria; kingdom Bacillati; phylum Actinomycetota; class Actinomycetes; order Micrococcales; family Intrasporangiaceae; genus Janibacter; species Janibacter sp. FSL W8-0316. Next base: position 1,343,969 of record NZ_JBBOQX010000001.1, read on the forward strand.
AAGCATCGCTCCAGGGTCGCGACGTCACCCTCGTCGTCGACGTCGAGCCCACCGACCTCACCATCACGGGTGACCGCGACCGACTGGCCCAGGTGACCGCCAACCTCCTCGACAACGCCGTGCGACACAGTCCAGCCAGCGGCACCGTCACGCTCACCGCCCGCACCACCGACGACGCGTGGACCCTCACCGTCGCCGACGAGGGCCCCGGCCTGACCCCCGAGCGGGCCGAGCGGCTCTTCCACCGCTTCGGTCCCGGCGGGGACGAAGGGGGTGGCACCGGCCTCGGCCTGGCCATCGCCGCGTGGGTCGCCTCGATGCACGGCGGCACGATCCGCGCCCTGGACGCCGACGCCGGGGCCCGGCTCGAGCTCCACCTCCCGCTCACCCCGCCGACCTCCCCTTCGCCGGCACCGTTGACCACGACCACCACTCAGGAGCCCACGATGACTGCAGAATCCGCGCCCTCCCTTCGAGGCTCGGCCGCGAACGGCCTCGCACCGGGTCCTGAGGAGGCGCGCCAGCGCCGTCTCGAAGGGCAGGGAACGGGTCTCTCGTTGTCGCGGTGGTGGCCCGAGCGGGTCACGCAGGCGCAGCCGTGGCTGCTGCTCGCCGCCTTCGCCGTCGGCCTGCTCGCCGCGATCCTGCTACCGGGCAACGCGATCGGGCTCGGGCTGCTCGTCGTCCTCACGGCCGGTGGCGCCGCACTGTGGCTCGCCTCGCCCCGCCGGGCGAAGCCGTGGTCGTGGTTCACCGCCACCCTCGCCCTCCCCCTCGGACTGACGACGGTCCTGCGCGACGACCCGGTGATGAGCTTCTTCGCCATCGCCGTCGCCGGGGTGCTCGCCGCGACCGCGTGCACCGATGCGCGCACGGTCGGCGGGATCGCCGCGTCGGTCATCGCCTGGCCCTTCTCGGCACTGCGCGGGCTGCCGCTGCTCGACAGGACGATCCGCGTCCTCGCCCGCCGGGGCAGCGGTTGGTCCATCCTGCGCACGGCCGTCGTGAGCCTCGCCCTGCTGCTCGTCTTCGGCGGGCTGCTCGCCTCCGCCGACGCCGTCCTCGGCTCGTGGGCCGCGGCCCTCGTGCCCGACATCAGCGACATGGCGATCTTCCGCGTCTTCGTCCTCGTCTTCTTCGCCGGCGTCACGCTCGCCGGTCTCTACCTCGCGATCAACCCGCCGACCGTCGAGGGGGCCGGGCTGTCGCCGCGCATCCCGGAGCGCGAGTGGCAGGTGCCCCTCGGGGTCGTCATCGCGATCTTCGTCGCCTTCGTCGTCGCCCAGGCCGCGGCCGTCGTCGGCGGACACGACTACGTCATGCGCACCGCCGGCGTCACCTACGCCGAGTCGGCCCGCCAGGGCTTCGGCCAGCTCACCCTCGCCACCGCGCTCGTCCTCCTGCTCGTCGCCGGGGTCCGCGCGCTCGGCCGCACCAGCACCGAGCGCGACCGCCGGGTCATGCGCGCCATGAACGCGGCCCTGTGCGTCCTCACCCTGCTCGTCGTCGCCTCCGCGCTGCGCCGCATGGCCCTCTACCAGGAGGCCTACGGCTACACGACGCTTCGGATCAACGCCGACCTCTTCGAGATCTGGCTCGGGCTCGTCGTCCTCGCGGTGCTCGTCTCCCTCTTCACCCCCACCCGGCGCTGGCTCGGACGCACGGTGCTCGTCACCGCGGCCGCCCTGACCATCGTCGGCACCGTCGGCAACACGAGCGCATGGGTCGCCGACCGCAACATCGAGCGGTGGCAGGCCACGGGCAAGATCGACACCTGGTACCTCAGCAGCCTGCCCGCCGACGCCGTGCCGACCATCGAGTCGAGCGCCCTGCCCGCGCACATCAAGCAGTGCGCGCTGTCGACGCACCAGGTGTACGGCGCGGGCGACGAGGACACCCTCGCCGGATGGAACCTCGCCCGCTCCCGCGCCGAGGAGATCCTGCAGCGCTACGACGACCCGACCCAGTGCACCGACTCCCGCGGCTGGTCGAGGTGACGGGCTCCCCCTTCGCCCTCGCAGGGGGTGGGCGAAGGGGGTGTCCGGCGCCACGATGCGGGCGACCAGCCGGGGGCGACGGTCACGCAGTAGTCTGCGGCCCATGGCCATCAGCAAAGTCCTCATCGCGAACCGCGGCGAGATCGCCGTCCGCATCGCCCGTGCCTGCGCCGACGCCGGCATCGGCTCCGTCGCCGTCTACGCCGAGCCCGACCGTGACGCCCTGCACGTCAAGGTCGCCGACGAGGCGTACGCCCTCGGCGGGCAGACGCCGGCCGACAGCTACCTGCTCCAGGACAAGCTCCTGCAGGTCGCCAAGGACGCCGGCGCCGACGCGGTCCACCCGGGCTACGGCTTCCTCGCCGAGAACGCAGACTTCGCCCAGGCCGTCCTCGACGCCGGGCTGATCTGGATCGGACCCAGCCCCCAGGCCATCGACGCCCTCGGCGACAAGGCCAAGGCCAAGCACATCGCCGTCAAGGCCAACGCGCCCCTGGCTCCCGGCACCAACGACCCGGTCAAGGACGCCGACGAGGTCGTCGCCCTCGCCGAGGAGTTCGGCCTGCCGATCGCCATCAAGGCCGTCTACGGCGGTGGCGGCCGTGGCCTCAAGGTCGCCTACACGATGGAGGAGATCCCCGAGCTCTACGAGTCGGCCGTCCGCGAGGCCGTCACGGCCTTCGGCCGCGGCGAGTGCCTCGTCGAGAAGTTCCTCGACAAGCCGCGCCACGTCGAGACCCAGTGCCTCGCCGACCAGCACGGCAACGTCGTCGTCGTCTCGACCCGCGACTGCTCGCTCCAGCGCCGCAACCAGAAGCTCGTCGAGGAGGCGCCCGCCCCCTTCCTCACCGAGGAGCAGCACGCCGAGCTCGTCCGCGCCTCCAAGGCGATCCTCAAGGAGGCCGGCTACGTCGGTGCCGGCACCTGCGAGTACCTCGTCGCCCAGGACGGCACCATCTCCTTCCTCGAGGTCAACACCCGCCTGCAGGTCGAGCACCCCGTGACCGAGGAGGTCACCGGCATCGACCTCGTCCGCGAGATGCTGCGCATCGCCGACGGCGAGGAGCTCGGCTACGACGACCCGATCGCCCGCGGCCACTCCTTCGAGTTCCGCATCAACGGCGAGGACGCCGGGCGCAACTTCATGCCGGCCCCCGGCACCGTGACCAAGATGCGCGTGCCCCACGGCCCGGGTGTCCGCTGGGACGCCGGCATCGAGGAGGGCGACACCGTCGCCGGGGCCTTCGACTCGATGATCGCCAAGCTCATCGTCACCGGCTCCACCCGCCAGCAGGCGCTCGAGCGCTCCCGTCGCGCCCTCGACGAGCTCGTCGTCGACGGCATGCCGACGGTCGTGCCCTTCCACCAGGCGATCGTCCGCGACCCGGCCTTCGCGCCCGAGGGTGACGCGCCCTTCTCCGTCTACACCCGGTGGATCGAGACCGAGTTCGACAACCAGATCGCCCCCTACGGCGGCGAGGTCGGCGAGGCGGCCGAGGACGAGGGTGAGCGCCAGAAGATCACCGTCGAGGTCGGCGGCAAGCGCCTCGAGGTCGTCCTGCCCGGTGGCCTCTCGCTCGGTGGCGGCGGCGGTGCCGCCAAGAAGAAGGCGCCGAAGCGCTCGGGCGGGAGTGGCGGCGGCGCCGCGGCCTCCGGCGACAGCCTCACCGCCCCCATGCAGGGCACGATCGTCAAGCTCGCCGTCGAGGAGGGCCAGGAGGTCGCCGAGGGTGACCTCGTCGTCGTCCTCGAGGCGATGAAGATGGAGCAGCCGATCAACGCCCACAAGGCCGGCACGATCACCGGCCTGCAGGCCGAGGTCGGGGCCACTGTGAGCAACGGCGCGGTCCTCGCCGAGATCAAGGACTGATGGGCGCCTCCCCCAGCAGCACCGTCGCCGCCCCCGGCACGCCTTCCCGGCGTGCCGGGGGCGGCGTCGTCATCGCCGTCCTCGCCCTCTGCGGGACGATCGTCTCGCTCCAGCAGACGATGGTGCTGCCGCTCGTCCCCGAGCTGCCCGACCTCATCGGCACGAGCGCCGGCAATGCCTCGTGGCTGGTCACCGCGACCCTCGTCGCCGGCGCGGTCGCGACCCCCGTCATCTCCCGCATGGCCGACATGTACGGCAAGCGGCGGATGATCCTCGTGACCTTGGCCGTCGTCGCGCTCGGTGCCCTCGTCGGGGCCTTCGCCCCCTCGCTGCCCTTCCTCATCCTCGCCCGGGCCCTGCAGGGCATGGGCATGGCGCTCGTGCCGGTTGGCATCGCGACGATGCGCGACGAGCTCGATCCCGAGCAGGTGCCGCTCGCCGTCGCCCTGATGAGTGCGACCCTCGCGATCGGGGCCGGCGTGGGGCTGCCGCTCGGTGGCTACCTCGCCGAGGCCTTCGACTGGCACATCGTGCTGTGGCTGCCCGGCGTCCTCGCCCTGCTGATGATCGCACTCGTCCTCCTCACGGTCTCGGAGTCGAGCGTGCGCACCGCGGGCGCCTTCGACGTGCGTGGCGCGGTCCTGCTCAGCCTGGCGCTCGTGCTGCTGCTCCTCGCGGTCTCCAAGGGCAGCGACTGGGGCTGGCTCGACGTGCGCACGCTCGGCTGCTTCGCCGCGGGCCTGCTGCTGTTCGGCCTCTTCGTCCCGCTCGAGCTGCGCATCCCCAACCCGCTCGTCGACATCCGCACCGCCTCGCAGCCGGTCGTCATCGCGGCCAACACGATCTCGGTCTTCATGGGCTTCGCGATGTTCGTCAACATGCTCGTGTCGACCCAGCTGCTGCAGACGCCGAAGGAGACCGGCTACGGGCTGGGGCTCGACGCGCTGCACGCCGGCCTGTGGATGGCACCCTCCGCCGTGGCCTTCGGCCTGCTCGCGCCGCTCTCAGGCTGGGTGACCCGCCGCTTCGGGCCCGAGATGGCGATCGGTGCGGGCGCGGCGATCATGGCGATCTCCTACCTCGCCCGCATCCCCTTCAGCCACTCGATCGGTCTCGTCGTGCTCGGCACGATCACCGTGACCATCGGGACCGCGCTGGCCTACTCGGCGCTGCCGACGCTCATCATGCGCTCGGTGCCCGTCACCGAGACGGCGGCGGCCAACGGCCTCAACACGCTGCTGCGCTCGGTCGGCACGTCGACGGCGAGTGCCGTGACCACCGCTGTGCTCGCGGCGACGATCACGGCCAGCGGGTTTCCCACCTACACCGGCATGGCCGCTGTCTTCGGTCTCGCGACGGCCGCCTCGCTCATCAGCCTCGGGCTGATCCTGCCCTTCCTGCGGCAGCGCTCCGCCGAGGTCCCGGCCCGACCCGACGTCGAGGAGCAGAAGGCCGACCACGTCGTCCACGGCCGGATCACCGACGCCGCGGGGCAGCCGCTCCCCGGGGCCGTCGTCACGGTGCTCGGCGGCCAGGGCTCGCACGTCGACTGGTCGCACACCGACTCGGCCGGTGACTACTCGGTGGCGACGGGCGGCCCGATCAAGCACCTCTTCGTCGTCACCGCCCCGGGCTGGGAACCCGTGAGCGCCTACGTCGACCTGGAGCGGGGCCCGCAGGTGCCGCCTCTGGTGCTGCGCGACCGGATGAGCGTCTCGGGCACCGTGATCGGTGTCGACGGGCAGCCCGCGGCGGACGTCTCCGTCGTCGTCACCCGCCGGTCTGGTGGGTCGGTCGACTGGATGCGTACCGGCCCCGACGGGCGCTACGAGCTGCCGGTGCCCAAGGAGGGCACCTATGTCGTCACGGCCGTCGACCGGGCCACGAGCGCCATCGTCACGCGGACCGTCGTGCTCGGTGGATCCGCCGTGCGCACCGACCTGCAGCTGCAGGCGGCAACGGTGACCGCGCCGGCCGACTGACCGCGGCCGGCGCGCCCGCCGGATCAGCCGGGCAGGGCCCCGCCGCCGGTCGAGGAGTCGCCCTGCGGCTCCGGGTCCGCCTTGGGGCTGGCGTCGCCCTCGGGCTCCGCCTTCTTCTCCTCAGGCAGGCCGAGCTTGTCCTCGACGAAGTCACCGGCCTTGTCGATGATCGACGTGAACTTGCCGCCGGTGCGCTTGTCGACGGCCTCCTGGACCTTGTCGATCGCACCGCGCGCCTGGTCCGGGTGGTCCCGGGCCGCGTCGCGTGCCTTATCGACATACTCGCCGCCGTTGAACTGCTGCGGGCTGTTGCTCATCCTCGGCTCCTTGGTCGCGGGCCGCGGGTCGGCCCCTTCGACCCTAGCGGCGGCAGCGCGGCGGCGTGCGCTCACTCCCCGTGGAGGGGGTGCAGGCGTCGGGCTGCCTCGGCGAGGGTGCCGGTGAGCGAGGGGTAGACCGTGAAGGTCGAGGCGACCTGGTCGACGGAGAGCCTGTTCTGCACGGCGATGGCCACGGGGAAGATCAGCTCCGAGGCGCGCGGCGCGACGACGACCCCGCCGAGCAGCGTGCCGGTCCCCCGGTAGGCGAAGAGCTTGACGAAGCCCTCCTCGATGCCGAGCATCTTCGCCCGCGGGTTGCGCGAGAGGGGCATCATCACGGCCTCGACGTCGGAGTTGTCCGCGGCGTCGGCGGCGCTCATGCCGACCGTGGCGATCTCGGGGTCGGTGAAGACATTGGCCGACACCGCTGAGAGACGAAGGGGGGTCACCGCGTCACCCAGCGCGTGCGCCATGGCCGTGCGGCCCTGCATCGCCGCGACCGACGCGAGCGCGAAGACGCCGGTGCAGTCTCCGGCGGCGTAGACGCCGCGGACCGAGGTCCGCGAGACGCGGTCGGTGACGATGTGGCCGGACTCGCTGAGCTCGACGCCGACCTCTTCGAGGCCGATGTCGCGGGTGTTGGGCACGGCACCCACGGCGATGAGCACGTGGCTGCCCTCGACCTCGCGGCCGTCCTCGAGGGTGACGACGACACCGTCGCCACGCCGCTCGGCCGACGCCATGCGCGAGCGGTTGAGCACGGTCATGCCCCGTCGGCGGAAGACGTCCTCGATGACGGCAGCAGCGTCCTGGTCCTCGCCCGGCAGCACGAGATCGCGCGAGGAGATGAGCGTGACGTCGGTGCCCAGGCCGAGGTAGGCCTGCGCGAGCTCGGCGCCGGTGACGCCGGAGCCGACGACGATGAGCTTGTCGGGGATCTCGGGCAGCTCGTAGATCTGCTGCCAGGTGAGGATCCGCTCGCCGTCGGGCTGCGCGCTCGGCAGGACCCGCGGCGTGGCGCCCGTGCTCAGCAGCACGACGTCGGCGCTGATCGTCTCGGTCGCGCCGTCGGCGCCCTCGACGACGACCTCGCTCGGCGAGGCGAGACGGCCGGTACCGGACGCGACCCGCACCCCGACCTCCTGCAGCCGGGCGGTGATGTCCGCGGACTGCGCCGCCGCGAGGTTGAGCACGCGGCGGTTGATCGCGTCGAGCTCGGCGACCGTCTCGGTCGCGACGTCACCCTCGTGGTCCTCGAGGTGCACCCCGAGCTCGGAGGCCGTCTCGAAGCCACCGAGGTAGTCGGCCGTCGCGATGAGGGTCTTGCTCGGGACGCAGTCGGTGAGCACCGCGGCCCCGCCGATGCCGTCCCGGTCGACGACGGTGACCGACGCCCCCAGGTGCGCGGCCACGAGGGCCGCCTCGTAGCCGCCCGGGCCGCCGCCGAGGATCACAACAGAGCTGGTTCGAGTCACGCCTCCCATCCAACCACCCTTGTAGATTGCGCCTGTGACCCAGACCGCTGACACCCAGGACCCCTTCGCCCTCGCCCGCGACGCGGCGGCCGTCATCGCCGACCGCACCGGCGTGGCGAGCCACGACGTCGCCCTCGTCCTCGGCTCCGGCTGGGGCCAGACCGCAGACCGGGTCGGCCGCACCGTCGCCACCGTCGAGCAGGCCGAGGTGCCGGGCTTCGCCGCCGCGGCCGTCGCCGGCCACTCCGGGCAGCTGCGCTCCGTCGAGATCGCCGACACCGGCCGGCGGGCGCTGGTCTTCGGCACCCGCACGCACTTCTACGAGGGCCGCGGCGTGCGCGCCGTCGTCCACGCGGTGCGCACCGCCGCCGCGGCCGGGTGCCGCGCGATCGTGCTGACCAACGGCTGCGGCGGGCTGCGGCCCGAGTGGGGCCCGGGCACCCCGGTCCTCATCAGCGACCACATCAACCTCACCGCGACCTCGCCGGTCGAGGGCGCCAACTTCGTCGACCTCACCGACCTCTACTCCCCCCGCCTGCGCGAGCTGGCCCGCGAGGTCGACCCCGACCTCGACGAGGGCGTCTACGCGCAGTTCCGCGGGCCGCACTACGAGACCCCCGCGGAGGTGCGCATGGCCGGGGTCCTCGGCGCCGACCTCGTCGGCATGTCGACGACGCTCGAGGCGATCGCCGCGCGCGAGGCCGGCCTCGAGGTCCTCGGGGTCTCGCTCGTCACCAATGCCGCCGCCGGCATCAGCGAGACTCCCCTGGCGCACGACGAGGTCGTCGCCGCCGGTCAGGCCGCCGCCGAGCGCTGCGGCACCCTCCTCGCCAGCATCGTCGCCCGGATCTGAGGCCCCCATGAGCTACACCTCCCGCCACGCCGCCGACGTCCCCGACGACCTGCTCGTCGCAGCGCGCGAGTGGGCTGCCGACGACCCCGACCCCGTGACCCGCGACGAGCTGCTGGCGATCGTGGCCGCTGCCGAAGGCGCCGTCCTGAGGCGCGACGAAGGAGCCACGAAGGGGGGAGACCCGGCTGCCGTCGCCGACCTCGCCGACCGCTTCACCGGGCTGCTCCAGTTCGGCACCGCCGGACTGCGCGGCGCCCTCGGCGCCGGCCCCCACCGGATGAACCGCGCCGTCGTCATCCGCGCCGCCGCGGGCCTCGTGGCCCACCTGCAGGAGGCGAGCTCCTCCCCCCTTCGAGGCGACTCCGTCGCACCTCAGGACGGCGCCTTCGTCGTCGTCATCGGCCGCGACGCGAGGTACAACTCCGACGCCTTCGCCATCGACACCGCGGCGGTCGTCACCGCCGCCGGCGGGCGAGCGGCGCTGCTGCCGGAGCCGCTGCCGACGCCGGTGCTGGCCTTCGCCATCCGGCACCTCGGTGCCGACGCGGGCGTCATGGTCACCGCGAGCCACAACCCGCCCCAGGACAACGGCTACAAGGTCTACCTCGGCGACGGCAGCCAGATCGTGCCGCCGAGCGACGCGCAGATCGCCGCCCAGATCGACCGGGTCGCGAGCGTCGCATCGGTGCCGCGGGCCGAGTCCGGCTGGGAGGTGCTCGGTGACGAGCTGCTCGAGGCCTACCTCGACGCCGTCTCGGGAGTCGTCGGCCTCGACACCCCACGCGACCTCTCCGTGCTGCACACCGCGCTCCACGGGGTCGGCGACACGACGGTCGAGCGTGCCTTCGAGCGGGCCGGCTTCTCCGCGCCGGCGAAGGTCGCCGAGCAGGCGGCGCCCGACCCCGACTTCCCGACCGTCGCCTTCCCCAACCCGGAGGAGGACGGTGCGCTCGACGCCGCCCTGGCGGCCGCCCGCGCGACCTCACCCGACCTCGTCATCGCCAACGACCCCGATGCCGACCGCTGCGCCGTGGCCGTTCCCGACCCCGCGGTCGACGGCGGCTGGCGGCTGCTGCGCGGCGACGAGCTCGGCGTCCTGCTCGCCTCGCACCTGATCATGCGCGGCGTCCCCGAAGGACGCCGGATGGCCAACTCCATCGTCAGCTCGCGGCTGCTCGCCGCGATGTGCCGTCTGTCGGGGGTGGCGCACGAGGAGACCCTCACCGGTTTCAAGTGGATCGCCCGCGTCGACGACCTGCACTACGGCTACGAGGAGGCGCTCGGCTACTGCGTCGCCCCCGACCTCGTGCGCGACAAGGACGGCGTCTCCGCGGCGCTGCTCATCGCCGAGCTCGCCGCGATCCTCAAGGCCGAGGGCCGCACCCTCCTCGATGTCCTCGACGACCTGCACCGCCAGCTCGGCGTGCACGCCACCGACGCCTTCTCCGTCCGGGTCGAGGACCTCGCCGACATCGGGCAGATCATGGCCCGGCTGCGCGAGACGCCGCCCACCGAAGTCGCCGGCTCCCCCGTCGCGAGCGCCGAGGACCTCTCGGCCGGTGCCGGCGGGCTGCCGCCGACCGACGGGCTGCGCTACCTGCTCGACGACGACTCCCGGATCATCGTGCGTCCCTCCGGCACAGAGCCGAAGCTCAAGGTCTACCTCGAGGCGATCGAGCCGGTCGCCTCCCGCGACGACCTGTCGGTGGCACGAGAGCGGGCCGCCGAGCGCCTAAGTCGGGTGCGGGCGGCGATGGAGTCGCTGACGGCGCTCTAGGGTCTCGAGGCTCGTTCCTCGCACCTCGACCCACGTATTGTTGGCTCTCGTGCCGACGCCAGCCCAGCCCCCTTCGACCGGACGTGTCGTCGTCCTCGCCGGGCCCAGTGGCTCCGGCAAGTCCCGTCTCGCCGCCCGCCTGCATCGTGACCACGGGTGGCCGGTCGTGCGGCTCGACGACTTCTACAAGGACCTCGACGCCCCCGACCTGCCCCGCAGCGAGGAGCTCGGCATGGTCGACTGGGACCACCCCGACAGCTGGGACGAGCCGGCGGCCGTCGCCGCGATGAGCACCCTCCTGGCGACCGGGACGGCGGTGATGCCGATCTACGACATCAGCGTCTCGCGGGCCACGGGCGAGCACACCGTGACGGCGCGACCCGACGACCTCGTCGTCGCGGAGGGCATCTTCGCGGCCGAGGCCATCCCCGCCCTGCGCGAGGCCGGTCTCCTCCACTCCGCCTGGTGCGTGCGCCACCACCGGCTCAAGACCTTCGTGCTGCGGCTGGCCCGCGACCTCAAGGAGCGCCGCAAGCCGCCCCTGACCCTCGTCCGCCGTGGCCTGGTCCTCATGCGGGACGAGCCGCGGGTCGTCGCCCGGCACGTCGAGCTCGGCGCCCGCTGCGCCACCCCCCGCCAGGCCGAGCGCCAGCTCGCCGGCGCCTGAGTGCCGTGGGCCCGACGTCGTACCGCACCATCGCCCGTGACGGCGAGGTCGAGATCGAGGTCAAGCGGTCACGCTTCCGGTGCACCCTCGAGCGAGTCGAGGACGAAGGGAGTGCCCGAGCCGTCGTCGAGCGCCTGCGCAAGCAGCACTGGGACGCCCGGCACCACTGCTCCGCCTTCGTCCTGGGTCCCGACGCGGGGGTGACCCGCTCCTCCGACGACGGCGAGCCCTCCGGCACGGCCGGAGCCCCGATGCTCGAGGTCCTCACCGGGCACGAGGTGAGCGATGTCGTCGCGGTCGTCACCCGGTGGTTCGGTGGGGTGCTGCTCGGCACGGGTGGGCTCGTGCGCGCCTACGGCGACGCGGTGCGGGCCGGGCTCGACGAGGTCGGCGCCCTGCGCCGTGAGCTCGTCGTCGAGCACGCGCTGACCGTCTCGCACGTCGAGGCCGGGCGGGTCGACAACGAGCTGCGCTCACGAGGCGTGCACGTCGTCGACGCCGACTACGCCGCCGAGGTCACCCTGACGCTCGGGGTCCCGGCCACAGAAGTCGCCGCCCTCGGCCCCCTCGTGGCAGAGCTGACCGCCGGCTCCGGTCGGCTGCGCGAGGTGGGGTCGCGCTGGGTCGACGCCCTAGGCTGAGGGCATGACCCGCCGTCCCCCCTTCGCCCCCGGCACGACCCTGACCGTCCAGGACGTCGCCGACCTCATCGACCACGCCCTGCTCAAGCCCGAGCTGACGCCCGACGAGGTGTCCGCGTCGGTCCGCGAGCTCGCCGCCCAGCGCATCTGGAGCGTGTGCGTGCGGCCGAGCGACGTCGCGCTGGCTGCGCAGACCATCGCCTCCGTCGAGGGCAGCCCCACCCGGGTGTGCACGGTCATCGGCTTCCCCCACGGCACGACGTCGACCGCGGCCAAGGTCGCCGAGTCCCGCCAGGCCCTCGCCGACGGAGCCACCGAGCTCGACATGGTGCTCAACATCGGCCGGCTGCGCGGCGGGGACGTCACGGCCGTGCGCGACGACATCGCTGCGGTCGTCGAGGTGGGCCACGAGGCCGGCGTCATCGTCAAGGTGATCTTCGAGACCGCGCTGCTCGACGAGCGAGCCAAGATCGACGCCTGCCGGGCGAGCGCCGACGCGGGGGCCGACTTCACCAAGACGTCGACGGGCTTCGCCGGGGGTGGCGCGACCCTGACCGACGTCGCGCTCATGCGGGCCAACACCCCCGACTCCATGGAGGTCAAGGCCTCCGGCGGCGTCCGCGACATCCCCACCCTCCTGGCGATGCTCGCCGAGGGCGTCACCCGCATCGGCACCTCGAGCACCGCGGCGCTGCTCGCCGAGGCAGAGCACGTCGGCGCGGCCGGTCTGCTCGTCCCGGAGCCGGGCCAGACCGCCGACGCCGGGCCGAGCACCACCTACTGATCCGAGGTCGTCGTCGTTGGTGTCACCTGGTTGCCTCGCACTCGGGCGGAGTCAGCGGGCGGCGGCGTACGCGGGCTTGATCGTCCCTTCGATGAGCTCCAGACGCTCGTCGAAGGGGAGGAAGGCCGACTTCATCGCATTGGTCGTCACCCAGCGCAGGTCATCGAGGTCCCAGCCCGCCTCGGTCACCAGGGCGTGCATCTCGCGGGTCATCGACGTGTCGGACATCAGCCGGTTGTCGGTGTTGAGCGTGATCCGGTAGCGCAGCTTGGCCAGCAGGGTGATCGGGTGCGCCGCGATCGACGGCGCCGCCCCGGTCTGGACATTGCTGTGCGGGCACATCTCGAGCGGCACCCGGGTGTCACGGACGAAGGCGGCCAGACGCCCGAGCCGCAGCTGCGAGGGGTCCTCGCGCGCCGCTTCGTTGGCCGCCAGGGGGTCGTCGGTCACCGTCGCGCCGCGGAAGCCGATGTCGTCGACGATGCGCACGCCGTGCCCGAGACGGTCGGCGCCGCACCACTGCAGCGCCTCCCAGATGCTCGGGAGACCGAAGGCCTCTCCTGCGTGGATCGTGAAGTGCGCATTCTCGCGGCGCAGGTACTCGAAGGCGTCGAGGTGCCGGCTCGGCGGGTACCCGGCCTCGGCGCCCGCGATGTCGAAGCCCGCGACACCCCGGTCGCGGTAGCGCACGGCCAGCTCGGCGATCTCCCGCGACTTCGCGGCGTGCCGCATCGCGGTGAGCAACGACCGGACGACGATCGGGCGGCCCTCGGCGGCGGCCAGCTCCTCCCCTTCGCGGAAGCCGGCGTCGACCTCCTCGACGACCTGCTCGAGCCTCAGCCCACCCTCCAGGTGCTGCTCGGGGGCGTAGCGGGACTCGGCGTAGACGACGCCGTCGCGGGCCAGGTCGAGCACCGATTCACGGGCCACGCGCCGCAGTGCCGGCGCGGTCTGCATGACGCCGACGGTGTGCGCGAAGGTCTCGAGGTAGCGCTCCAGCGACCCGGAGTCCGCGGACTCGCGGAACCACCGCGCCAGACCCTCGGCGGTCCGGTCGGCACCGCTCACCGGCAGCTCGTGACCGACCTCGTCGGCGATCTCCAGGACCGTGGCCGGTCGCAGGCCCCCGTCGAGGTGGTCGTGCAGCACGACCTTGGGCAGGGCCCGAATCGCGGCCTCGTCGAGGCTCATGCCTCGTCCTCGCGGTGCACGGTGTCCGGAGCGAAGGCCGGGGTGCAGATCGCGACGTACTCGGCACCGGCGTTGCCGGTCGAGTAGCGCACCCGCTCCCCCGCCCGCGTGACGATGCTCTGCCCGGCGTGCACCTCGGTGGTGCCGCCGTCGTGCTCGACGAGGACCGTCCCCGCGACGACGAGCGTCACCTCGTCGAAGTCGGGCCGCTGGGCCGGCTCGGACCACCCGGCCGGGGCCTTCATGTGGGCCACCGACATCGCGGTGCTGCCGGTGGCGACCCGGCCGACGTGCTCGGCGATGACCTTGCCGCCGGGGACGTCGATGATCGAGGGCTCGGCGTTGAGCTCGGGCACCTCAGGCCCCTCGGGCGGTGATCCGGTCGAGGACGACCTCGCGCGCGGCAGGGGCCTGCTCGCTGATCCGCCAGGCACCCTCGAGGGACTCCTGCGCCCGCGCGAAGCGCTCCGGGGTGTCGGTGTGCAGCGTCAGCAGCGGCTGGCCCGCGCTCACCCGCTCCCCCGGGCGGACGTGCAGCTCGACGCCGGCGCCGGCCTGCACCGGGTCCTCCTTGCGGGCCCGCCCGGCACCCAGGCGCCAGGCGGCGACACCCACGGCGAGGGCGTCGACGTGCTCGAGGTGACCGTCGGCGTCGGCGGTGATCGTCTCGGTCTCGGCAGCGGTCGGCAGTTCGGCATCGGGGTCGCCACCCTGCGCCGAGATCATCCGGCGCCACACGTCCATCGCCCGCCCGTCGGCCAGCGCGGCGCGCAGCTCGTCGGCACCGACCTCCTGGCCCGCGGCGCGGGTCATCTCGTCGGCCAGGGCCACGGTGAGGTCGACGACGTCCTGCGGGCCGCCGCCGGAGAGGACCTCGACGGACTCGCGCACCTCGAGGGCGTTGCCGGCGGTCAGACCGAGCGGCACGGACATGTCGGTGATGAGCGCCACGGTGTTGACCCCCGCGTCGGTGCCGAGGTCGACCATCGTGCGCGCGAGCTCGCTCGCGTCCTCGCGGGTCTTCATGAAGGCCCCCGAGCCGACCTTGACGTCGAGCACGAGCGCCCCGGTGCCCTCGGCGATCTTCTTGCTCATGATCGAGCTGGCGATCAGCGGGATCGCCTCGACGGTGCCGGTGACGTCGCGCAGGGCGTAGAGCTTCTTGTCGGCGGGGGCCAGCCCGGCACCCGCGGCGCAGATGACCGCGCCGACGTCCTCGAGCTGGGCGAGCATCGCGTCGTTGGTCAGGTCGGCCTGCCAGCCGGGGATCGACTCGAGCTTGTCGAGGGTGCCGCCGGTGTGGCCGAGACCGCGGCCCGACAGCTGCGGCACCGCGACGTCGAAGACCGCGACGAGGGGCGCGAGCGGCAGGGTGATCTTGTCGCCGACCCCACCGGTCGAGTGCTTGTCGGAGGTCGGCCGGCTCAGGCCGGAGAAGTCCATCCGCTCGCCGCTGGCGATCATCGCCGCGGTCCACCGGGCGATCTCGGGACGGGTCATGCCGTTGAGCAGGATCGCCATCGCGAGCGAGGACATCTGCTCGTCGGCGACGACCCCTCGGGTGTAGGCGTCGATGACCCAGTCGATCTGCTCGGGCGTCAGCTCCCCGCGGTCCCGCTTGGTCCGGATGATGTCGACGGCGTCGTGCTGCTCGGTCACGGTGCTCCCTTCGTCAGGTCATCGGCACCGAAGGCCTGGGGCAGGATCTCGGCGAGGCCCCGCTCGCCCTCCGGCGTCTGGATGCGGCACTGCGGCCCGCCGTGCTCCCACAGCAGCTGGCGACAGCGGCCGCAGGGCATGAGCGTCTCACCTCGCGCATCGACGCACCACACGGCGACGAGCCGGCCGCCCCCGGTGCGCACGAGGTCGCTGATCAGCCCGCACTCGGCGCACAGGCCGACGGCGTACGACGCATTTTCGACATTGCACCCGCTCAGCAGGCGCCCGTCGTCGGCGTAGCCGGCCACGCCCACGGGGAAGTCGGAGTAGGGCGCGTAGGCCCGCTCCATCGCCTCGACCGCGGTGACCCGCAGCCGCTCCCAGTCCGCCTCGCTCAGCGCGTCAGCCACCTCAGTGGCCTTCGCCGCGCCGGTAGATCTTGCCGTTGGCCGCCGGCATCCGCAGGCGTTGGCTGGCGAAGGCGAGGACGAGCAGGGTCGTCAGGTGCGGGGCAAACCGGGTGACGTCGCCGGGGACGGTCTCGGTGATCACGAAGATCACGCCGACGGCGATACCGATGGCGACGGCGATGGTGCCCTGGACGTAGCGCTGGCGGCGCAGGACCTGCCACAGGCCGAGACCGACGAGCAGCACCGCGATGAGCAGGAGCAGCGCGTGGATCGCGTCGCCGCCACCGCGCAGCTGCAGTGCGTCCATGAAGCCGAAGAGCCCAGAACCCATGAGCACCCCGCCGGGGCGCCAGTTGCCGAAGATCATCGCGGCGAGACCGATGTAGCCGCGGCCGTCGGTCTGGCTCTCGCGGTAGGCGTTGGACGCGACCATGGCGAGGAAGCCGCCGCCGAGACCGGCGAGTGCACCGGAGGCCGTCACCGCGACGTACTTGTAGAGGTAGACGTTGACGCCAAGGGTCTCGGCGGCGACCGGCGACTCACCGCACGAGCGGACCCGCAGGCCGAAGGGGGTGCGCCACAGCAGCCACCACGTGCCGACGATGAGCAGCAGGGCGATGACGGTGAGGATCGATAGGTTGGTCGTGGCGGCCCGCAGCAGCGCGGCGAGCTCGGAGACGAAGAACCAGCCCTTGTCCTCGACGGACTTCAGCGGGTCGGAGATGCCGGGGATGCCCACCCGCGGGAGCGAAGGGAGTGGCGGCGACTGCACGTCGCTGCCGCCTTCGAGCTCGCCGAAGAAGCGGGCGGCGAGGTAGCTCGCGACGCCCATGGCGACGATGTTGAGCGCGACACCGGAGACGATGTGGTCGACGCCGAAGGTCACGGTCGCCAGGGCGTGGACGAGCCCGCCGACCGCGCCGCAGACCATGGCTCCGACGATGCCCATCCACGGGCCGCCGTGGATCGCGCCGAAGGCGGCCCCCCACGTACCGAGGATCATCATGCCCTCGAGGCCGATGTTGATGACCCCGGCCCGCTCGGACCACAGGCCGCCGAGACCCGCGAGGGCGAGGGGCATGGCGAGCGCCAGGGTGGCACCGAGGGTGCCGGAGGAGGAGATGTCGCTGATCCCCGTGACCAGACGGATCGCGGAGAGCGCGACGAGGACGCCGGCGAGGGCGAGCGGCCAGGCCCAGAAGGGGATGCGGCGGGCAGTCGTGGACGGAGCGATCTCGGTCTCGGTGCCGACACTCAGGCTCATGCCGTGGCTCCTTCCGTGGTGACGCCGGCATCGAGCTGGCGGGTGACCTGCTTCTGCTCGAAGCGCCGCTCGAATCGGGCGACGACCTCGTAGGCGATGACGACGGCCAGCAGGATGACGCCCTGGATGATGTAGACGAGCGCCGGGGAGACGCCGGCCTGCAGCTGCAGGCCGTCGCTCGCCTTTTCCAGCCACGACCACAGGAGCGCGGCGAAGGCGATGCCGACCGGGTGGTTGCGACCCAGCAGGGCGATGCCGATGCCGATGAAGCCGACGCCCTCCTGGAAGTTCAGCCCGTAGCTGTGGTCGGCCCCGAAGAAGGCCGGCATGCTGATGAGGCCGGCGACGGCGCCGGAGGCGATCATCGCGATGAGCACCATGCGCGGCACCTTGACACCGCTCGCGACGGCGGCCGACTCGGACTCACCCGTGGCGCGCACGTCGAAGCCGAACCGGGTGCGGTTGATGACGAACCAGTAGGCGATGCCGATCGCGATCGCGAGCACGAGCAGCGTGTAGACCCGGTTGGGTGCGTCGGCGAAGACCGCGAAGCCCTCGAGCTGGCTCGACTCGGGGATCTCCTGCGTGTTGCGGGTGTTGCTCCCCTCGGCGCGCTGGCCCCAGGTCCGCAGCCCCCAGCCGACGAGTCCGGCGGAGATCGTGTTGAGCATGATCGTCGAGATGACCTCGGAGACTCCGCGGCGGACCTTGAGCCAGCCGGCGATGCCCGCCCAGAAGCCACCGACGAGCATCGCGACGAGCATCGCGAGCACGATGTTGAGCACCCCGGGCAGCCAGCCCTGACCGGCGATGAGCGCCGCGGCGAAGGCGGCGATCCGGTACTGACCGTCGACGCCGATGTTGAAGAGCTTCATTCTGAAGCCGACGGCGACGGCGACGGCCGCGATGTAGTACGTGATCCCGCTGTTGATGATGTTGACCATCGTGCGCGGGCGCGGCTCGGACAGGAGCGTCGACCACACCTTGCCGACGGGGTCACCGACGAGCACGAGGACGAGCGAGGTCACGACGAAGGCGACGACGATGGCGAGCACGGGTGCGGCCAGCGTCAGCAGGAGGCGACGGAGGCTGAGCTTCATGAGGCGTCCTTCCCGGCGCCGGTCATGGCGCTGCCGAGCTCCTGGCTCGTGACCTTGTCGGGGTCGAACTCCCCGGTGATGCGTCCGCGCAGGATGACCTTGATCGTGTCGGAGAGGCCGATGAGCTCCTCGAGGTCGGCGCTGATGAGCAGCACCGCCAGGCCCTCGCGACGGGCCTCCCGGATGAGGTCCCAGATCGCGGCCTGGGCGCCGACGTCGACGCCACGGGTCGGGTGCGAGGCGATGAGCACCTTGGGTGCATGGCTCATCTCGCGCCCGATGATGAGCTTTTGCTGGTTGCCGCCGGACAGCGAGCCGACGGTGACGTGGATGCCGGGTGTGCGCACGTCGTACTCGGCGACGATCCGCTCGGTGTCCGCGCGCGCGTCCGACGGGGTGAGGATCCCGCGGCGGGAGGCAGGGGCCTGGGTCTGGTGACCGAGCATCCGGTTTTCCCACAGCGGGGCGTCGAGCAGCAGGCCCTGACGGTGGCGGTCCTCGGGGATGTAGCCGACGCCTGCCTCGCGGATGCGGCGCACGTCCCAGTCGGAGATGTCGATGCCCTCGAGCTCGATGCTGCCGCTGACCGGCTCGCGCATGCCCATGAGCACCTCGACGAGCTCGGCCTGGCCGTTGCCCTCGACGCCCGCGATGCCGACGACCTCGCCGGCGTGGATGTCGAGCGTGACGTCCTCGAGGGCGTTGCGCCCGGCGCCGGCGAGGGTGATGTCCCGGACGGAGAGCACGACGCGGTCGGTGACCGTCGATTCCTCGGTCTCCGGGGTGGGCAGCTCGGACCCGACCATGAGCTCAGCGAGCTGGCGGGCCGTGACGTCCTGGGGCAGGACGGTGTCGACGGTGGTGCCGCGGCGGATGACGGTGACCCGGTCGGCGACGGACAGCACCTCGTCGAGCTTGTGCGAGATGAAGAGCACCGTGATGCCCTCGCGCTTGAGCTCACGCAGGTTGCCGAAGAGCTCGTCGACCTCCTGCGGCACGAGTACCGCGGTGGGCTCGTCGAGGATGATCGTGCGCGCACCCCGGTAGAGCACCTTGAGGATCTCGACGCGCTGCCGGGCTCCGACGCCTAGGTCGGCGACGAGCTCGCGGGGGTCGATCCCGAGGCCGTACTCGTCGGAGATCCGGGTGATCTCAGCGCGGGCCGCGGCACCGATGCCGTGCGGCTTTTCGGCGCCGAGCACGACGTTTTCGGCGACGGTGAGGTTGTCGGCGAGCATGAAGTGCTGGAAGACCATGCCGATGCCATGCTTGATCGCGTCGGCCGGGCTGTGCAGGGTGACGGGCTCGCCACCGACGGAGATGGTCCCCTCGTCCGGCCGCTGGACCCCGTAGAGGATCTTCATCAGCGTCGACTTGCCGGCACCGTTCTCACCGACGATCGCGTGGACCGTGCCCCGCTCGACGCCGAAGGAGATGTCCCGGTTGGCGACGACGCCCGGGAAGCGCTTGGTGATGCCCTCGACCGCGACCGCGAGGTCACCGGTGGGTGGGCTCGAGGCCGAAGGGGGGTCTGGGACGGTCGTGCTCATGGTGCCTCCGTGGGACGTCCGCGGGTTGGTGCCGCAGGCGAAGGGTAGCGATCCCGGACGGGCCCCGGGGTGCCGGTCGGCGTCACTTGGACGGGACGGTGATCTTCCCGTCGACGATCTGCTGCTTGTAGTCGTCGAGCTCCTTGGTGATGTCGTCGATCTTGCCGCCGGTGGTGGCGTACGAGACACCGCCGTCCTTGAGGTCGAACTCCTGGAGGCCGGTGAGCGGCTCACCCTCGGTCGAGGCCTTGATGTAGTCGAAGACAGCGACGTCGACGTTCTTGACCATCGAGGTGATGATGACGTCCTGGACGTCCTTCTCCGCGGTCTTGGCCTGGTCGGAGTCGACGCCGATGGCCATCTTCTTGTTGGCCTTGGCCGCCTCGAAGAGGCCCGATCCGGAGCCGCCGGCCGCGTGGTAGATGACGTCGGCGCCCTTGTCATACATGCCCTCGGCGGCGGTCTTGCCCTTCGCCGGGTCAGCGAAGCCCGAGCCGTCCTCGGCCAGGTACTTGGTCTGGACATCGATCTTGGGGTCGACGGCCTGGGCGCCGGCCTTGAAGCCCGCCTCGAACTTGTTGATCAGGGGCACGTCGGTGCCACCGATGAAGCCGACCTTGCCGCTCTTGGACTTCAGCGCCGCGGCCGCGCCGACGAGGAAGGAACCCTCGTGCTCAGCGAAGACGAGCTGGGCGACGTTCTCGCCCTCGGAGTCGGCCGAGGCGTCGTCGATGATCGCGAAAGAGACGTCCGGGTTGTCCTTGGCCGCCCCGCCGATCGCCTTGGCGTAGATGTAGCCGACACCGATGATGTTGGTGCAGTCGGCGTCGACGAGCTGGTTGAGGCGGTCCTCGCGGGCAGCGTCGTTCTCGCCCTGGCTGGCCTCGACCTCCTCGATCTCGACGCCGAGCTCCTCCTTGGCCTGGTCCAGGCCCTTGGCCGCCGAGTCGTTGAAGGACTGGTCGCCGCGGCCACCCACGTCGTACGCGAGGCAGGCCTTGACGTCGCTGCCCTCCGCGGACGTGGCGTCACCACCCGAGTCGCTGCTGCCGCAGGCGGTCAGGGCCAGGGCGGCGACGGACATGATCGATGCGGCCTTCACGGTGTGACGCAAGGCGCTCTCCTTCTCGAGCAGGGGTACGAGTGACGCACGAGCGCCATCGCGGGATGCTACGTCGCGGCAGCCCCCACGTCAGGAGTCCGTGTGATCGGTGGGACCAACTGTTATGAGACCGCGACCGAAGGGGGAAAACCCTCACCCGGGTGCAGGGTTGCGGGTCAGGCGTCCTCGACGCGGGTCCACTCCCCCGCCGCGGCCAGGGTGAGCAGCGCGGTGCCACCCCGCACCGCGCCCTCGTCGACGACGAGGTCGCCCTGGTGCAGGTCGAAGGTGCGGCCGCCGTGGGTGCGGGTCCCGAGCCGGGCCATCGCGCCCTCCGCCTCGTGGAGCATCCACGCAAAGTCCTCGCCGCCCAGGCTGTGCGGGGTCGGGACCGGACGCAGGCCGGCGGCCATCGTCGCCCGGCCGAGCGCGGCGACGGCGGCCGAGTCGTTGACCACCGGGGGGACGCCCCGGACGTGGTCGACGGCCGCGGTGACGCCGTAGGGACGCACGACATCGGCGACGACCTCGTGGAGCAGCGGGCCGATCTCCTCCCACAGGCCGACGTCCAGCATCCGCAGCGTGCCCTGCGCGACGCCCGTCGAGGGGATGACGTTGATCGCCTCGCCGGCCGAGACGCGTCCCCAGACGACGACGAGCCCGGCGCGGGGGTCGACCCGGCGGCTGAGGACGGCCGGCACGTCGGTGACGACCTTGCCGAGGGCGTAGGTGAGGTCCTCGGTGAGGAAGGGCCGCGAGGTGTGCCCTCCGCGCCCCCGCAGGGTGACGGTCACCTGGTCGGCAGCCGCGGTGAGCGGACCCTCGCGCAGGCCGATCTCGCCGACGTCGAGCGAGGGGTCGCAGTGCACCGCGTAGACGGTGTCGACGCCCTGCATCACCCCGGACTGGACGAACGTGAGCGCCCCGCCCGGCATCTGCTCCTCGGCGGGCTGGAAGACCAGTCGCACACCGACGTGACGTGCCGCGAGCTCGTCGGCGACCTCGGCCAGCGCCAGCCCGGCGCCGAGCAGCGCCGTGGTGTGCACGTCGTGGCCGCAGGCGTGGCAGACACCGTCGACGGTCGAGCTCCAGTCGAGGCCGGTGCGCTCGCGTACGGGCAGGGCGTCGATGTCGCCGCGCAGGGCGACGCGGCGACGCGGCTCGGTGGCCCCGAGGTCGACGACGAGCCCGGTCTCGCTCACCGAGCGCGGCTCGAGCCCGGCGGCCTCCAGCCGCTCGCGCAGGCGCGCGGTCGTGCGGTGCTCCTGGAAGGAGATCTCCGGGTGGCGGTGCAGGTCTCGCCGGAAGTCGATCAGCTCGGGCACCAGCCGGTCGACGACACGCAGCAGCGTCGGGGCGAGGGGAGCAGTCATGGCGGTGCGACTCTACCGACGTCCACGGCCGGGGACGTGGAGGTGCCCACCGGGTGAACGCGCGGCGTCACACCAGGTCGGTGCGCCCGGCAGCCTTGAGGGCCTCGACGACGAGCTTGACGTCCTGGGCGCGCTCGCGGCTGGCGACGAGGAGGGCGTCGTCGGTCTCGACGACGACGACGTCCTCGAGGCCGACGACGGCCACCATCCGGCCCGATCCGGAGACGACGAGCCCGCCGGAGTCGATGGCCTGGACCCGCTCGGGGTCACCGACGACGGTCATTGCTCCGTCGCCGGCCGGCAGCAGGCAGGAGAGCGACTTGAAGTCGCCGACGTCGTCCCAGTCGAAGGTCCCGGGGACCACGGCCACGCGGCCCTCGTCAGCGGCCGGCTCGGCGACGGCGTGGTCGATGGCGATCTTCTCGAGCGTCTCCCACCGGCTCTCGGGCAGGCTCGGGTCGGCAGCGATCTCGCGCAGCCCCGCCGCCAGGTCGGGGTGCCACTCGGCGAGCAGGTCCAGCAGGGTCGTGGCGCGCACGACGAACATGCCGGCGTTCCACCGGAACTCGCCGGTGGCCAGGTAGGAGGCGGCCTTGCGCGCGTCGGGCTTCTCGACGAACTGGCGCACGCGCGCCGCGGTGGGGTGGGCGCGCAGCCGCGGGCCCATCTGGATGTAGCCGAAGCCGGTGGACGGGAAGGTCGGCTCGATGCCGATGGTCACAAGCAGGTCGTCGCGCGCGGCGACGGCCACGGCCTCGGTGACCGCCGCGGCGAAGGCCTCCTCGTCGCTGATGACGTGGTCGGCGGCGAAGGAGCCGATGATCGCGTCGGGGTCGCGTCGCTCCAGCACGGCCGCGGCCAGGCCGATCGCCGCCATCGAGTCGCGCGGCGAGGGCTCGGCGAGCAGCAGGTCCTCCGGCAGGTCGGGCACCTGCTCGCGCACCGCGTCGGCGTGGGCGGCGCCGGTGACGACGAGCACCCGCTCGCCGGCGAGGACCCGCAGCCGGTCGACGGTCGCCTGGATGAGGGTGCGGCCGCTGCCGGTCAGGTCGTGCAGGAACTTCGGCGACCCCGCCCGCGAGACCGGCCACAGCCGCGTCCCGGCGCCGCCGGCGGGCACCACGGCCCACAACCGATCAAGATCCCCTGACGTCGTCATGACTCGTTCCTCCCTGGCCGAAGCGCAGGATCCGCACCTGTTCGAGCGTCTCCTCCATGAGGACCCGGTTGGTCCGCTGCAGGTCGGCGATGATCAGCAGCGCGTAGGAGAAGAGTGCGCCGACGAGCAGCGCGCTCCCGAAGATCAACGACTGGACGTGACCGGCCCCGTCGCCCATCGCCGCGAGGACGAGGAAGCGGACGAAGGGGATGAGCCCGAGGAGCAGGAGCACGGTCCCGAGGAGTCCGAAGAACGCGTGCGGCTTGAACATGATGAACGAGCGGATGATCGCTGACGCGGACTTGGCGATGTGCTGCCAGATGCTGGAGAAGAGGCGTGACTCGCGCGTCTTCTCGTTGGTGACGATCGGGATCGACGCGATCGACTTGTGGCCGGCCTGGATGATCGTCTCCATGCAGTAGGAGAAGTCCGTGACGATGTTTAGCCGCATGAGGGACGCGGCCGAGTAGGCCCTGAACCCGCTGGCCGCGTCCGGGAGATCGATGCTCGCGGCCTTGTTGACCACGGTGGAACCGAAGGCCTGCATCCGGCGCTTGAACGGAGAGAAGTGCTCGATGGTGCTCGTCTGGCGGTCCGCCACCACGATGTCGGCCTCGCCGGCGAGGATCGGCTGCACGAGATCGCCGATGCGCTCCTGCGGGTACTGGTTGTCTCTGTCGGTGTTAACGAGTACGTCAGCACCGTGGGCGAGCGCGAAGTCCGCGCCGTCGCGGAAGGAGCGGGCCAGGCCGAGGGGCCGGGTGTGGCTCAGCACGTGCGTCACGCCGAGCTTGCGGGCGACCGCCGCGGTGCGGTCGCTGGACCCGTCATCGATGACGAGGGTCTCGATGACGTCGACCCCGGGGATCGCCTCGGGGATCGTCGCCAGGACGAGGGGAAGGGTGCTCTCCTCGTCGAGGCAGGGGATCTGGACGAACACCTTCATGGTCAGGAGCCTTCCGAAGCCTTGCTGGGGGTGAGCAGGGCATCAGGCTAGTCGGCGAGAGCCGGCGACCGGGGCACCGCCACCCGCTACCCTGACGCGGTGACTGCTCGGGACGGACAAGAAGCGATCGTGACGCCACGACGTGTGATGGTGACGGGAGGGGCCGGGTTCATCGGCTCGCACATCTCGGAGCGGCTGCTGCAGCATGGGCACGAGGTCCTGGTCGTCGACAACTTCTACTCGAGCACCCGGCGCAACCTCACGCACCTGCTCGACCACCCCAACATCGAGGTCATGCGGCACGACGTGACCTTCCCGCTCTACGTGGAGGTCGACGAGATCTACCACCTCGCCTGCCCGGCGAGCCCGATCTTCTACCAGCGCGACCCGGTGCAGACCACGAAGACGAGCGTTCACGGCTCGATCAACATGCTCGGTCTGGCCAAGCGGACCAAGGCCAAGATCCTGCTGTCGTCGACCTCCGAGGTCTACGGCGACCCGCAGGTCCACCCGCAGACCGAGGACTACTGGGGCAACGTCAACCCCATCGGCATCCGCTCCTGCTACGACGAGGGCAAGCGGTGCGCGGAGACGCTCTTCTTCGACTACCGGCGCCAGCACGACCTCGCCATCAAGGTCGCCCGCATCTTCAACACCTATGGCCCGCGGATGCAGCCCGACGACGGCCGGGTCGTCTCCAACTTCATCGTCCAGGCGCTCGCCGGCGAGCCGATCACCATCTACGGCGACGGGAGCCAGACCCGCTCCTTCTGCTACGTCGACGACATGGTCGACGGCCTCATGGGCCTCATGGCGACCGACCACGAGGTGACCGGGCCGATCAACATCGGCAACCCTGTCGAGTTCACGATGCTCGAGCTCGCCGAGCTCGTCCTCGAGCTCACCGGCAGCTCCTCGAGGATCGAGCACCGTCCCCTTCCGCAGGACGACCCGACGCGGCGCCGTCCCGACATCACCCGTGCCACGCAGACCCTCGGGTGGCAGCCGCAGGCCCAGCTGCGCGACGGGCTGGAGCGCACCATCGCCTACTTCTCGGAGCTGACCGGCCGTTAGGTGAGGGCCCGGTGATCCCAATGGTCACCAAATGCTCACCGGACACCCACCCCGAGGACACCGGAGGGGGGTGGCGTCGCGGCCACAGTGAGTCACGTGCGAGTGGCTATTGCGACCGAGTCCTTCCTGCCCAGCCTCAATGGCGTCACCACGAGCGTCTGCCGGGTGGCCGAGAACCTGCGCGAGCAGGGCCACAAGGCGATGATCATCGCTCCCGGCCCGGCCCCGGCGACCTTCGCGGGGCACGTCGTGCGGACCCTCCCGGCGGTCCCGGTCCGCGGGTTCCGCGCCGGCCTGCCGACCCGGGGGGTGCGCCGGGCGCTGCGCGACTTCAGGCCGGACGTCGTCCACGTCGCCTCCCCCTTCCTCGTCGGGGCACGCGGCCTGCACAACGCCGAGACCTTCGACCTGCCGACGGTGGCGATTTACCAGACCGACATGCCCAACTACGTCAGGCAGCACGGTCCCGGGGCCCTCGGGCGCGGGGCGTCCACGCTGACGTGGGAGTGGGTGCGCCGGCTGCACGAGCGTGCCGACCTGACGCTCGCCCCGAGCCGCCCGACGCTCGAAGAGCTGCGCGAGCGCCGGATCCCGCGCACCGACCTGTGGGGTCGCGGTGTCGACACCCGCCTCTTCACGCCGGAGTGGAAGGACGACCCGGAGACCCTGGCCCTCAAGCAGGCGCTCGCACCCCACGGCGAGGTCATCCTCGGCTACGTCGGCCGGCTCGCCCCGGAGAAGGAGCTGCACCGCCTCGCGGAGCTGGCCCAGCTGCCCGGCACGCGCCTGGTCCTCGTCGGCGAGGGCCCGAGCCGCAACGAGCTCGGCGCGC
Source organism: Janibacter sp. FSL W8-0316 (assembly GCF_038004165.1). Taxonomy (NCBI): domain Bacteria; kingdom Bacillati; phylum Actinomycetota; class Actinomycetes; order Micrococcales; family Intrasporangiaceae; genus Janibacter; species Janibacter sp. FSL W8-0316. The sequence continues at coordinate 1,369,995 of NZ_JBBOQX010000001.1, forward strand.
GTCTGGCCGAGGCAGTCGCGGCGAGCCCCGGGCGTCCCAACCTGCCCCCGGTCTTCCTCGGTCCCCGCACGGGCGTCGACCTCGCCCGTGCCTACGCAGCCTTCGACGTCTTCGTCCACACGGGCACCAAGGAGACCTTCGGCCAGACGCTGCAGGAGGCGGCCGCGGCCGGACTGCCGGTCGTCGCGCCGGCGGTCGGCGGACCGCTCGACCTCGTCGACCACGGCCGCTCCGGCTACCTCTTCGACCCCGAGGTGCGCGGCGACATCACCCGCTGGGTCGCCGAGCTCGTCGACAGCCCGAGCGCCCGCGAGGCCATGGGTGCCGCGGGCCCGGCCATGGTCGCCGACCGTTCGTGGGGCAGCCTGACCGAGCAGCTCGTCGGCCACTACGAGCGCGCCATCGGCACGCGCGCGGCCTGACGGCACCACAGGTCGAAGGGAGGGACCTCCCCTTCGTCCGGCCTCGGGTCTGGGAGACTGCGGCCATGGAACCCCGCTGGCTCACCGACGAAGAGCTGACGGCGTGGCTGCGCCTCATCGCCCTGGCGGAGCTGCTGCCATCGCGGCTGGACGCCCAGCTGCGGCGTGACTCGGGCCTGACGCACTTCGAGTACCAGGTGCTCGCGATGCTCTCCGAGGCACCCGAGCGCACGCTGCGCATGTCGTGGCTGGCCCAGCGGACCCAGGCCACCCTCCCCCGCCTGTCACACGTCGCGCGGCGTCTGGAGGAGCGCGGGCTGCTCGTGCGGCGTCCCAGCCAGACCGACGCGCGGGCCACCGACGCCACGCTCACCGACGCGGGCTGGGAGACGATCGTCGCGGCCGCCCCAGGTCACGTGTCGCTCGTGCGCGAGGAGGTCCTCGACGCGCTCACCCCGGAGCAGGTCGGCCAGCTGTCCGACATCTGCTCGGCCGTCCTCGACCGGCTCGACCCGGAGGGGCACCTCACGATGAAGGCTGCAGAGGCTCCCCACTGAGCGCGAAGTCGGCCATGGGGCGCCACACGCCGTCGTCACCGTGCTCGTAGAGGTGGAAGTCGGTCACCTCGAAGGTCGCGTCGAAGGTCGCGAGCGCCCCGAAGGCCTCGTCGAGCTGGGCATCGCTCACCTGGTGGGCGATCGTCACGTGCGGGTGGTAGGGGAACTCGAGTTCGCGCACGACGGGCCCGCGCCGCACGGCCTGCTCGAGCCGCTCGCACATCGGGATCCCCTGGGCCACCTGGACGAAGACCACGGGGCTCACCGGGCGGAAGGTGCCGGTGCCCCGCAGCTGCATCGTGAAGGGCCCGTGGGTCGAGGCGACGGACCCGAGGTGGTGGGTGAAGGCCGCGAGCTCGCGCTCGAGGATCTCGGTCGGAGGCATGAGGGTGACGTGGGGCGGGATGGCCCGGGCCATCGGGTCGCCGACGTCCTCGCGCTGCTGCTGCAGTTGCGACCCCCAGGGCTCAGGGATCGCGATGGACACGCCATGGACGGCCACGATCAGGCCTTGGGGGCGAGCAGCCCGACGCGCTCGTAGACGCGGTCACGGGTCGCGGCGGCGACCTCGGCGGCCCGGGCGGCGCCCTTGGCGAGGATGTTGTCGAGCTCGGCCGGGTCGGCCATGAGCTCGTCCATGCGGCGCTGGTAGGGCTCGATCGCGGTGACGACGACATCGGCGACCTCCTGCTTGAGGTCGCCGTAGCCGCGGTCGGCGAAGTGCGCCTCGAGGTCGGCGATCGACGTGCCGGACAGGGCCGAGTGGATCGACAGCAGGTTGGACACGCCGGGCTTGGCGTCGACGTCGTAGCGGATCTCGCCGTCGGTGTCGGTGACGGCGGAGCGGATCTTCTTGGCGATGCGCTTGGGCTCGTCGAGCAGCGAGATCAGGCCCTTGTCCGTCGACGAGGACTTGCTCATCTTGGCCGTCGGCTCCTGCAGGTCCATGATCCGCGCCGACTCCTTGAGGATGTGCGGCTCGGGGACGACGAGGGTGTCGCCGAAACGGGCGTTGAAGCGCTCGGCGAGGTCGCGGGTGATCTCCAGGTGCTGGCGCTGGTCGTCGCCGACGGGCACGCGGGCCGCGTCGTAGATCAGGATGTCGGCGGCCATGAGGATCGGGTAGGTGAAGAGCCCGACGTTGGCGTTGTGCCCCTTGGCCGTCTTGTCCTTGAACTGCGTCATCCGGCTCGCCTCGCCGAAGGCGGTCTGGCAGGACAGCACCCACATCAGCTCGGTGTGCTCGCGCACGTGGCTCTGGCAGAAGATCGCCGAGCGCTCGGGGTCGACGCCGCCGGCGATGTACTGGGCGGCGGTGACGCGGCTGCGACGGGTGACGTCGGCCGGGTCGGTCGGCACGGTGAGCGCGTGCAGGTCGGCGACGAAGTAGTAGGCGTCGAAGTCCTCCTGCAGACCGACCCAGTTGACGAGCGCCCCGAGGTAGTTGCCGAGGTGGAGGGAGTCGCTCGTGGGCTGCATCCCGGAGAGGATGCGGGGCCGGTCAGGTGCAGGGCTGGTCATGCGCTCATGATGCCAGCCGCGCCGCGGCGGCTCGCACGCGCTCGACGAATCTGTTGGGAGAGAAGGCCTCCACGTGCGCGCGGATGGCAGCTTCGTCCCACGTGGCGTCGCGGTCGGCGACGACGGCGGTGCGGATCGCGTCGGCGGTCGGCTCGTCGAAGTAGGCGCCGTTGACCCCTTCGGCGATGGTGTCGAGATAACCACCGGCGCGCAGCGCGAGCGTCGGTCGGCCGAAGGCCCCGGCCTCGAGCGGGGTCAGGCCGAAGTCCTCGTGGCTCGCGGCGACGAGGGCGCGAGCGTGGCCGTAGGCCCACCGCATCTGGGCGTCGGTCAGGTCGGTCGCGATGCGCACGTTGTCCGGGGCGGCGGCCCGCAGCGGCTCGAGCAGGGGGCCGGCGCCGACGACGAGGAGGCGCTCCGGCAGACCGCGGAAGGCCTCGATGACCTGGTCGACGTTCTTGTACGGCAGCAGGCGGGAGACGACGAGGTGGTAGCCGGGGCCCAGCTCGACGCCCTCGTCCACGGGCTCGCGGGTGCCGGTGGTGTCGACGGCGAAGGGGGGCGGCAGCACCTCGGCGTCGATGCCGTAGGCCTCGTGGACCCGGTCACGCACGACGCGGCTGTTGGCGAGGTAGGCGTCGGCGCGGGCGGCGACACGGCGATCCCAGCGGCGAAGGGGGGCACGCAGCGCGAGCAGCGCCAGCCCGGTCGGCGAGCGCCTCGGGTCGCCGCCCAGGTAGCGCTCGCTCTGGTAGAGCCAGCGGGCTGGCGCGTGGCAGTAGACGAGGGTGCGCCCGCTCGTGGGGAATCCGTGGGCCCAGCCGCTGCTGCTCGCGACGACGAGGTCGGCGTCGATGCGCAGGGCACTCGCGGCGAAGGGGAGAAAGGGCAGCGCCGCGCGGTGGTGACGGCGCAACGGGCCGACGCGGTTGAGCGGGCTGACCCGGATGTCGACGTCGCGGAACTCGGGGTAGGTGCCGTCGGGGTCGTAGAGGGTCGTGTGCACCGTCGCGTCGGGGAAGGCGCGCAGCAGCGCGAGGACGACCCGCTCCGCTCCCCCGCGCTGGGTGAGGTAGTCGTGGGCGATCGCCACGCGGGGGCGCTCGTGCGCGCCTGCGCCGAGCCGGCCGGCCACCTCGCGCCAGACCCCCACGATGGTGTCGGTGCTCGGGCCGATCCCGAGGTCGGTACGCGCCCGCTGCCAGCCGGCGGCGCCGCGGCGCTCGGCCTCGTCGGGGTCGTCGAGGGCCGCGCTGATGGCGGCGGCCAGGGCGTCGACGTCACCGGGCGGGACGAGCCAGCCGACGGACGCCGGGCCACCGGTGACGATCTCGGGCACTCCCCCGGCGTCGGTCGCGACGACCGGCACACCGCGGGCCATCGCCTCGGCGACGACCTGGCCGTAGGGCTCGGGCACCGGCGACGCATGGACTGCCACGGTCATCGCGTCGAGCTCGGCGGCCGGGTCGTCGGTGAAGCCGACGAGCTCGACGTGGTCGTCGAGAACCAGCCGGGCGATCTCGCGACGGACCTGCCCTTCGTGCTCCTCGTGGCCGAACATCGGCGAGCCGATGATGCGGAAGGTCACCTCCGGGTGGCGGCGCACGACCTGGGCGGCGGCGCGGACGAGCTCGAGCTGGCCCTTCGTCGGGCTGATCCGGCCGAGGAGGCCGACGACCGGCCGCGCCGGCAGAGGGCGCGGCGTGACCCCGATCTGCGCGGGTACGAGGCCGGGGTGGGCGACGGTGACGTCGACCCCCGGCAGCGTCGCGGCCGTGGCGCGGGAGTTGGCGACGACCCGCTGCGGGCCCCAGGTCGCGACCTGGCGCATGAGCCGCACGATCGGCGCGGGCAGGTAGTCGGGGCTGAGCCGGTCGTGGACGTGCCACACGAGCGGCCGACGGGTGAGGCGGGCTGCCGGTACGCCGAGGAGGTCTGCCTTGAGCGAGGTGGTGTGCACGACGTCGACGTCGAGCTCCCGCAGTCGCGCGGCCAACCGCCGGACGAAGGGGACGGCCCCCACCGCGGAGCGCGCCGCCGTGCGCAACCCCGCTGCCTGCTCACGAGTAGTCGTGCCGATGCCCTCGTCGAGCAGCAGCACCTCGACCGCGTGCCCGCGCTCGCGCAGCCGACCGACCAAGGGGCCGTCGGCGAAGAGGATGACCCTCGCGTCGACGTCGTCACGCTCGGCGAGCGTGTCCATGAGGCGCACGACCGCCAGCTCGACCCCGCCGAGCTGGGCGGTGTGGTCGAGGATCGCGACGTGGACCGGTCGGTGCTTCTCCCCCATGCGGTGGAGTCTATGGACCGGCTCGGACAACCGGAGCGGTCAGGCGCCCCAGGGGAAGAGGCCCGGGTCCGGCGGAAGCGCCGACACCCGGTAGACCAGCCACGACGCCAGCAGCAGGCAGCCCAGGAGCACCACGAGCAGGGCCGCCTGCATGGGCCGGGTCCGCGAGGACCGGGCCACCAGGGCGAGCGCCATGGGGGCCGCGACGGCGACGAGCCGGGGGGCGATCGCCTGCATCGTCCACGCGGCCACGGCATAGACCACCACGACGACGAGGACGCTGGTCAGCGTGAAGACCACCGCCGGGTCCTGTGCACCCCGCTTCCCCTTCGCCCTGCGCGCCAGCGCCGTCACCGCGAGGACGAGACCGCACACCGTGAGCACGAGCGCCGCGGCCTTGACCGAGACCGGTGCTTCGAAGGCATTGCGGTAGTACTCGGTCGGGACGAATGCGTAGGAGACGATGGACCGCCCCCACCCGAGGACCGACCCGATGCCCTCGTAGGCCAGTGGGTCGAAGGAGACCCCGGTCAGCTCGACCGCTGCGGCGCCGGTGAGATCGCCGTAGAGGACCAGATTCCGCACGAACCACCACCCACTCACCACGGCTGTCCCGACTGCGGCGGCCACGGCGTCCAGCACCCGTGGGCGAAGGGAGCGTCGCCGATCCAGCAGCACTGCCACCACGAACCCGACCAGCAGCGCGCCCGCGAAGACCTTGACGAGGACCGCGAGCCCCACCAGCGCTCCCACGACGAGCGACCTGCGGGTCCCGCCCCGGCGGAGCGCAGGCAGTGCCACGAGCGCAGCGACCGCGGCAACGACGAGGCAGAGGTAGTCGTTCTGCACGGAAGCCGCGACCGCCAGCAAGGTGGGATTGAGGACAAGCAGTCCCGAGGCCAGCGCGGCCGAGCCGTCACGCGCCCCCAGATCGCGAGCCAATCGGTAGGTCAGCCACCCGAGCACGGGCACGAGGGCGAGCCCGGCCAGGCGCAGCAACTCGAGTGCGGCGAAGGGGGCGTCTCCAGTCCCCGTCAGCCGGAGCAGGAGTGCCCCGATGACGTAGTAGACGGGGCCCATCTGGGCCTCGTACTCGACTCCGGGTTGCCCGAGCACGGGCAACCGACCTTCAGCGGCGTAGAACGCCACGTTGTCATGGTGCGCGGGCTCGTCATAGGGCAGCCCCGGCGGGACCACTACTGCCAGCGTCCACGCAAGAAGGAGGGCTGCGGCGCAGAGGACGCCGCACCACAAGGAAGGATTGCGAAGACGCACAGGTGGAGTGTGGCATGCGCAGCGCATTGGACGGGGCCCACCAGTCGTCGGGTGCCCTCGGATCGGTCAACGTGAGTTCCTGACCATTTGCATAACGACATCCGGAATGGAAGGGGTTATGACCTCCAGCCCGCTGTGATAGTAGGCATGGGCTATGCTCCACGTGGCACTTCGCCGACACCTTGCCTGGGAGAATGAGCAATGTCGCAGAACTCGTCGAGCACCACCCGCCGTACCGTCGTCAAGGGCGCAGCCTGGGCGGTGCCGACCATCAGCGTCGGGACCTTGGCCCCACGTCTGGCCGCGTCCTTGCGGATCGACCCGGGCATCAATGGCTGGGTCCTCAACAGCCCCCGATCCCAGGGCGGCTGCTCCTACACGCTCGAGGTGAACTCCAACCCCAGCAATGCCGGCAGCACGCCGGATGGGGCTCCCTGGGGGCTCTACCTCTACGACGTCCAGCCCCGTGCGGTCATCACCAACCCCCAGATCACCTACTGGATCATCGGCAACCAGACGGCGACTTGGACCAACCTCACCGATCACGGCAGCTGCTGGGGCACCCCGACGCGCGGCACCCCGCAGACCAAGAGCGACGGACTGGAGTACACCCCCTACACGTGGACCTACAGCAACTCCCCGTCCTGCGCGCTCAACCCCGCCAACGTCGACCGCAACGGCCGACTGTGGCTCCAGCACTTCCACTCACGTGCGTCGTTCACCCAGCCGTCGAACCGCTGCAACGACGTGACCTACTGGACGCAGCGGCGGATCACCATCGACCCCTACGGTGACGGCAACCCGCAGGTGCTCACCTTCGAGCGCCGCAACGGCACCCGGGGGCCCTACTCGGGCAGCCAGGCTCGGATGGCACCGCAGACCGAGCAGAGCACGGGCGCGCCTGCCGTCGCCGTCAGCTGAGCGTCCCTCCTCGCCCTGCGGAGATGCGACCCGGAGCGCCGGGCACTTGGCTCGGTCGCTACTGTGACGCCATGGCGGGGAACCATGCCGGAGGGGCGCGATCGGGAACGCGGGGGCGCAGGCACGGCGGGTGCACTGGCTGACGCTGCCCGCGCGGGTCCCCATGGGCCTGACACGTGTGACTCGACCCCCACACCACAGAGCTGTGGGGGGGCGTGGTCCACAATCGCGACACTCCCTCGTGCGAGGAAGACAGTCAGCCCCTTGGTGATGCCCATGCAGCGGCGCGCCGCTCCAGCCACGCAGGTGCCCGACCATAGAGTCGGAGCGCGTTCCCGAGGATCGCCGCGGCCACAACAACGCCACGCCGCACCGCGGCGCGGTGGTCCCCCTTGCGCCACGTCGCGGTTAGGACGGGCAGGACGTGGTGTCGCACGAAGCGATATCTCTGCCGCGGCGTCGTACCCACCCGCTCACGTCCGAAGAGGAGTCCGTTGCGTGCGTAATAGAAGAGCCCCAGGTACGAGTAGGCCCCAGCGAAGGAGGCAGACACACGGTGCTGGATCGTGACGCTGGTGTCGACGACCAGCGTGACGCCGCCGGCCGACGCCCGCAAGCTCCAGTCCGAGTCCTCGAAGTTCAGGAAGAAGCGCTCGTCGAAGAGTCCGACGGACCGCCAGGTCTCCTTGGATGCGGTCACGCAACATCCAGCCAGCGTGGTGGTGGGCCTCAGCCCATCGTCACCAGGCGGAAGTGCTGCCAGCTCCGGTTCAGACAGGTGGCGCGCAAGCCCCGTTAGGGGATCGACGGTCCCGCCGGCAAACCAGACGCGACCGGAACCGTCGGCATACACGACGGCGGGACTCACGGCGTTTCCCCGTCGGGCAACATCAGCGAGCTTGCGAAGTGCGCCCGAAGGGGTGATCGTGTCGTTGTTGAGGACCGTGACAGTAGAGGCGCCTCGATCCAAGGCCCATCTCAAGCCGGTATTCATTCCGCCGGCAAAGCCGAGATTCTCCCGATTTTGAAGCGTCTGCACCTGCGGCCAGCGTCGCGACACTGCCTCAAGACACCCGTCGTACGAGCCGTTGTCCACTACGACGACGAGGGCCTCCGGTGAGCCCTCAACCAGCGACTCGACGCATTTCTCGGTGTCCGAGCGACCGTGGAAGTTGAGAACCACAACAGCGTCTTCACTGTCTCCGTCGACAGGCCCGTGTTCCTCCGCCACGGTGACACCTTAGAGGAGACCCGCCCACCCCGTGAGGACCCTTTATGACCCTCAAGGCCACGCTGAAGCGCCATGCACCTGCCCCTGTTCTCCGGGCGGCGGCGTGGCGTCGTGATGTCTGGGGCGACCTTCGGCTTCGATTGCTGACCAGCGTGGGCCGCATCCCCTCGCACCGTGCTCACAAGATCATCTATCGCAGGTACGGAATGCGCCTGCCGACGTCCTCTGCAATTCACTGGCGAGCGGAGTTCTACGCACCGGAGCGCATCGTCATCGGTGAGAACGTGACTATCGGCGACACCTGCTTCCTCGATGGTCGCTCAGGTCCGACGATCGGGGACAGCGTCAATCTCGGAAGCCGAGTGCACATCTACACCCGAGAGCACGACGTCCACTCCCCCACCTTCGCGGAAACAGGCGGGCCAGTGGCCATCGGGGATCACGCATGGGTGGCTAGCCACGCCATCGTCCTGCCCGGCGTCACCATTGGTCAGGGCGCCGTGGTCGCGGCGGGCGCCGTCGTCACCAAGGACGTCGAGCCGTTCACCGTTGTCGGTGGCAACCCCGCGCGACCGATCCGCAAGCGCACCGACGACCTGCGTTACCGATTGGGCTACGCCAAGAGATTCGTCTGACCGGGATCGTCAATCCTGGGGGTCCAGCAACTCGGCCGGCACCGAGACCTTGACCAGCCGGGGCCACAGCCCGTCGGCGAAGGGATGCAGGTTGCGCTGCCACCGCCACGTCCATCGCGACGGCCACCAGCGAGTCACGACGTACACGAGGCCCCTCGCGCCAGAGGCATGGCCCCAAGTGCGCGTCTTCTGCATGATCTGAGCAGGGGTCCGCCCCCACGAGTTGTGGAGAATGACCTGTTCGACGGCGAGACCCTCGACGCGCAGCTCCTCTGGTCCGGGTGGGCGGGCGATCTGCAGTGACTGTTTGTCGCCCTTCACGACATGTCTGATGATCTTGCCCTCGCCGGGGCGCCGAGCGTCGACGAGCGTCGCGTTTGGCCTGACAACCGTGGTTCCGGGGTACTCGACAACAGGTTCACCGGTTGCTCCGCCCACAGCCACGAAGGTCCGGTCGGACAGACGCCGGTAGAGCACCCGAAGCGGCCACTCGATGCCGACCACGTCGTCGGCGACCGTCTGCAGCGAGTCGACGAGAAAGCCAGGATCCGGCACCACCTCGTCATTGTCGATCTGGAGCACCCAGTCGACGCGCCCGCGGAGGGCGTCAAGTCCGGCCTGCCGCTGAGCTGTGTCGGCTCGCATCGGCTGGTCGAGGTCCTCCCAATGTCCATCCACCCGACGTGCAATCCCGCGGACATCTACCTCGGAAATGATGTCCAGACACTGATCCACCGGCAAGGGTCGGCCAGTCCACCCAGTCGCAGGCACCGGGACAACCACCACGAGGTCGTCGAGAAACTCGTAGTAGCGCCGCAGGCTGGAACGCAGCCACACAGGGTCGCCTGGCAACAGGTATGCCCCCAGCCTCGGTCTCATGAGCGGCATCCTGCCAGTTCCGCGTCATACTGACCGGTGGCTCCAGGAGCCCAGCGAGGAGATGACGCATGACGGAGCCGACAGAATCGGTAGGCACGGGCCTCAACAGCGCTCAGCTGCAGGACCGGGCGGTCAAGGGCGTTGCCTGGACGATGATCCACACCATCGTCTCCCTACCCGTTGCCTTCGCGGTCAACCTTCTTCTCGCGCGAGTGCTGGCCCCGGCGGGCTACGGACGTCTGGCCTTCCTCACCACGCTGATCAGCATCGCCAGCAGCATCGTCGCACTAGGCCTTTCCTCAGCGATGATCCAGTTCGGCGCTCGGGCCCATGCCGCTGGCAGAACCAGCGAAGTCCGACACATCCTGTCGGCGTCCCAGGGCTTTCGGCTCCTCGTCGTCGCCCCGATCCTCACGGCCCTCGTCGTCCTCATCGTGGATGTCCCTCTCCCGCTCTTGGTGCTGTCCGTGATCTTCGGCGTCTGGGTACCAGCGGCACTGGACGGCGCGACGATCACGCTCTCGATTGAGAGCAAGAGCGCCGAGGCGGCGAGGATTGCCATGGTCTCCAACGTCCTCGTCCAGGCCGGTGTCGTCAGCGCCGTGCTGTGGGTGGGGACCGCAGACTCTGTCTGGGCGGCGCGCGTGGTGCTGTCCGCAGGCGTGATCGCCATGGCCTTGGTGGCCATCTCGTCTGTCTACCGACACGCCGTCCTGCGCCCACGCCTCCCCAAGGGATTCCCGGCGGGCTTTTGGCGATTCGCCATCCCCACGGGCGTCGCGGCCCTGATCGGCGACCTGGCCCTCTCCCGCACCGAAGTGGTCTTCCTCACCTGGCTCTCCTCCCCTGAGCAGGTGGGGCTCTTCGCCCTCGCCTTCGGCGTCAGCTCACACATCTTCGGCCCCGCTCACGCATTGACAGGACCGTTGATCCCAGCCGTTTCGGGGTTGAAGGAGGTGGGCTCCGCTCAGGTCGCCGAGGCATTCGAGCGTGCACTCCGCTCCGTCTCCGTGGTCATCGCTGTTCTCATGGCCATCGCTCTGCCGGCGCTCGCTGTCCTGGTGCCCCTTCTGTACGGGAGCGAGTACGCGGGTGCCTCTCCCGCCCTTCTAGCGCTCGGACTCGTCGGTGGCGTCGGCGTTCTCACCGGGCCCATCTCGGCCTTTGTCATGGCACGGCTGTCCGCGCGACGCCTGTTGATCGCCAACGCAGCAGCCCTGTGCGTGGACGTCATGTTGGCCATCGCACTGATTCCCTTCTTGGGCATGTGGGGTGCCGTCATGGCAAATGCCGGTGCCGTGCTGGTCCAATTGGGTGTCGTCCTGGAGAGTGAGCGTCGGGAGTTGGACCTCTCACCACGAGAAGTGACCCGCATGCTGGCCCCCGTCCTGACCGCGCCCGTAGCCTGCGGAGTGGCCTGGTTCATAGTCGATTGGCTGCACCTTGGGCCGCTGGTGACAGCCACTCTTGCCAGCTGCGTGTCCGCGCTCGTCCTGTGGATCGGCCTCAAGGTGACCAAGGCAGGACTGCGGCCGCAAGACCGTGAAGCCGTCCTCCGCAGTCTCCCTGGTCGCCTGGTGCCCGCAGCATCCAAAGCTCTGGCCCCGCTGGTGCGGCACGATGATGTCCGCCGTTAACTCAGCGGCGCATCGTCCGGTCCGTAGTGAGCGAACCTCGGGTCAGCAGGGAATGTCCTAGCCAACCACGCTCCCACTCGCTCCTGGACCCTCCGCCGCAACCGCTGTCGAACCGCCGACGTCGGATACCGCGTGCCGACCGGGCCCTTGTGCTCGATGGACGCCGGCAGGTATGTAGCCCGCAACAAGCGCTCGCGTCTCATCCACGAGTCTACGCGCTGCTCGAAGACGGGCACGACGTGCGCCAGTGGGTACCGCCACGACGCTGGGACGGCCCTGCGGTACCCCTGATGCGTAAATCTGCTGCGGCGACACAGGAAAGCCCAGTCGCTGAACCCATACCCGAGGACGAAGTCCTCAAGCTCGTGGGCGGACTGAGCACGAGTTTCGAAACTGTCCCAACTAGGGTTGGCGACAGGGTCACGACCCGGCGAAGAGAGCACAGAAGGGCTGGGGCCCGAAGGACTTCAGTGGTCACGTCGGACGATGCGATCAGGCCTCGCCCCCGAAAGCCGACGCCTCACGACGTCCGAGCGCGTCACCCCGAGCACTCGAACCGGGCGCGTTCATGTTGACTGGACCCATGCGGATCTGGCTCGCCCCGAGTGCTTTCCACCCGTCGCGCGGCGGAGTGGAAGAGCTCACGCTCCAACTGGCACGGGAGTATCAAGGCAGAGGTCACGACGTGACCGTCGTCGTCCACCGTCACCCCGACTCCTTGCCGGCCAACGACGAGGTCGAAGGCGTCGCCGTCCGCCGCATCCGCATGGACCTACCCGGTCGGCACCCGCGGGCTCTCGTCCGATACCCCGTCGAGCTCTCTCGCCAACTACGCGAGCTGGACTCGATCGGCCCCAGGCCAGACGTGGTACACGTGCAGTGTCCCGCGAACCAAGTCCTGCCGCTCACCCTCTGGTGTCGCCGCCGCACTCCCCTAGTCGTCACCACGCACGGTGAGGTGGCGATGGACGCAGACGCGGTGTACCAGCACAGCGCGCTGATGCGACTGTCCCTGAGGTTGGGGGGCCGTGCGGCTGCGGCCATCACCGCGTGCTCACGGCGCGCGGGCGACGACGCCGCGTCGGTCTCCGAACGTTTCGTCGGGTGCCCGGTCGTGCCCAACGGTGTGGACCTCGACCAGTGGGAGGTCACGCCCCTGCCCGATGCGCCCGTCTTCGCTGCGTGGGGTCGACACGTGCCGCAGAAGGGTCTCGATCTGCTCATCGAGGCCTTCGCGCGCGTGCGCCACGATCTGCCCGAGGCCACGCTGCGCATCGGGGGCGAGGGCGACGAGACTCCGCGGTTGCGGGCGATGGCCGGCAAGGGCGTCGAGTTCGTAGGCCCTCTGGACCGTGCGGGAGTCCAGGAGCTGCTGGCCGGCGCCCGAGTGGCCGTGGTACCGAGCCGACTCGAGCCCTTCGGCATCGTCGCGGTGGAGGCCATGGCAACCGGTCGGACCGTTGTGTGGAGCACCAACGGCGGACTCGCCGATGCAACGGGGGGCCTGGGGATCGGCGTCGACCCCACCGACGTGGACGCCCTAGCTGCGGCCCTCCGCGCTGCCCACAAGGCGCCGCTGACACCGGACGTGGCCCGGGCACACGCCGAGACGCTGGGGTGGGCTTCCATCGCCGACCAGTACCTCGCTCTGTACTCGGAGGTGACTCGATGAGGCGAGAGGTGACTCTGGCGCGCACCGCGTCCGAGACGGTCATGGGGATGCAGGTCTACGAGCAGGCCATCGACAGCCGTGCCGACGAGGCTGTGGCAGCCCTCCCCCGACCGACGCGCCTTTACCGCACCGTCGTCCGCTCGCTGCGGTCTCCCCTCGCGGGCACGCGCCGGCTCCCCGCGGGAGTTCTGCAGAGGATGGGGCCGCGGACACGCCCCGAGGTGGGCCGCTGGCTCTACCCCGGTCGGGGTCCGGTGCACCGCATGGACCTCACCCTGCCCCCTTCGCCACGCGGGGACATCGTCACTGTGCATGACATCGCCCCCCTGCGCTACCCCGACGAGGGCACCTTCCCACCTGCCGCGCGGACCGAGCTCCTCCGCGCCGCAGCTGTCATCACCGTCTCGCAGTTCAGCGCGGACGAGATCGCCGAGCACTTCGGCGTCGTCCCCATCGTCATCCCCAACGGAGTCGACCACGCGCGGTTCGCCAACGCACGTCGGCTCTCGTGTGACGAGCTCGACGCGCTTGGCGTGAAGGGGCCGTACGTTCTCGCCGCAGGCGGGGCCTCCCAGCGCAAGAACCTCGAGGGACTTGCGCGAGCCTGGCCGATGATCCGGTCGAGCCGACCGGATCTCACGCTGGTCCTGACGGGCCCGCCCCATCCCAGACGAGACGGACTGTTCGCTCCTCTGGAGGGCGCCATCAGGGTCGGGCGGGTCGCCGACGAGACCCTGCCACGCCTGCTTGCCGGAGCCTCGGCGCTGGTAATGCCCTCCCTCTACGAGGGCTACGGCCTTCCGGCGGTCGAGGGCATGGCCGCCGGGGTACCAGTCGTCGCCACGGACGCCAGCGCGCTGCCCGAGGTCCTCGGCGAGACGGGCGTGCTCGTCGGCCGCGCACCGGAGTCGCTCGCCGAGGGTGTCATCTGGGCGGTCGACGGCGGGCCCGAGATCCGGGCGAAGGTACAGGCCGCCAGAGCTCGCTCACTCGGGATGTCGTGGGAGCGTGCCGCGGCACGCCACGCACAGGTGTGGGACGACGTCATCTCGAGAACCACTGCCCAGCGGTAGTTCTCTGACCTTTCGCGCGGCTCACATCGGGTGCCACGAACCGCTGCATGCCCGCCGACCAGGTCACCGGAGAGCGAACCCAGTAGCCACGCGGGATGGCCTGCCCCGGTGTCTATGCCGAACCGCCGGGCAGTCCGGCGAAGTAATCGATCGTGCGCTCCAGGCCGTCCCGCAGCTGGTGTCGCGGCGCCCAGCCGAGCAGGTCGTTGGCTCGGGTGATGTCCGGCCGACGGCGCGCCGGGTCGTCGTGGGGCAGGGGACGATGCTCGATCGCCGAGGAGCTCCCGGTGAGCTCGAGGACGAGCTCGGCGAGCTCGATCATCGTGAACTCGACGGGGTTGCCGATGTTGATCGGTCCGCTGACCTCGTGGTCGGTCGCCATCAGCGCCAGGAGGCCGTCGACCATGTCGTCGACGTAGCAGAAGGAGCGGGTCTGGCTGCCGTCGCCGTAGATCGTGAGCGGCTCACCGGCGAGGGCCTGGACGATGAAGTTGGAGACCACGCGGCCGTCGTCCGGCTGCATGCGCGGGCCATAGGTGTTGAAGATGCGCGCGACCTTGATCGCGAGGTCGTGCTGGCGGCGGTAGTCGAAGAAGAGCGTCTCCGCGCAGCGCTTGCCCTCGTCGTAGCAGGAGCGGATGCCGACGGGGTTGACGTTGCCCCAGTAGTCCTCGGTCTGCGGGTGCACCTGCGGGTCGCCGTAGACCTCCGAGGTCGACGACAGCAGGATCTTCGCCTTGGTCCGCTTGGCCAGGCCGAGCATGTTGATCGAGCCGTGCACGCTCGTCTTCGTGGTCTGGACAGGGTCGCGCTGGTAGAAGATCGGGCTCGCCGGGCAGGCGAGGTGGTAGATCTCGTCGACCTCGACGTAGAGCGGGAAGGTCACGTCGTGCCGCATGACCTCGATGTTGGGGTGGTCGAGCAGGTGCGTGAGGTTGCGGCGGGTGCTCGAGTAGTAGTTGTCGACGACGAGCACCTCGTGCCCCTGGTCGAGGAGCCGCTCGGTGATGTGCGAGCCGATGAACCCCGCACCGCCCGTCACCATCATCCGCCGAGGCGCCCGGCTCTCCCCATGTGGTGCCTTCACGCGCAGCCATCCTTCCCAGTGAGCCACGCCCTGCCCTGGGTGGACCGGTCGTGGGCGTCGTCAGAGTATCCGCTGGCCCGCCGGCTCGTGGCCGCTCGAAGCGTGTTGGCCACGACACCCACGAGGAGCGCCGAGCCGAGCACGTCGCTGGGTCGGTGGGCATGACCGACGACGTTGCCGAGCGCGGCGACGCCGACCGCCGCGCACAGCAGCCGGGGCAGCCACACCGGGCGTGGCAGCCAGAGCCACCACACGGCCACCAGCAAAGCGAACGTCGCGGACGCATGGGTCGACGGGAAGGTGTTGGTGAGGTAGCCGAGCTCGCGCCCGTGGAGCGGGCGGGGCAGGGCCTGCTTCAGCAGCAGACTCAGACCGGTGCTCGCGCCGACGAGCACGCCGACCCGCAGCACCTGCCACGGGTCACAACGCACCCGCAGTGTGCCGAGGACCAGCACCAGCACGACGAGCCCGACGGGCAGAACTCGCCTCCCCAGGAGATGCCAGGGCTGCGCCAGAGGCCCGGGCCCCAGCAGCTGGACGAGGCCCAGCAACCACTCGTCGAACTCCTGGCCGGTCGGGCTGACGACGAGCAGGAGGTACAGCGCCGCCCATGCGGATGCCCACCACAGCGGTCGCCGCACCGCGCTGACGGTCGACGCCCGCAGGGGCGCCGGTGGGTCAGATCTGGGCGTACGACCAGGTCCCGTCCGAGTCCTCATCCGCAGACGTATCGCCCTGTTCCTCCTGCGAGGCATCGGGAGCATCGGCGTCCGGCGTGGTCGTGGGCCGGGTGGCGTCTGCCGAAGGGGAGGTCACGGGCTCGGTGGGCACGGTCCCCGGCTCAGGGTCAGGCGTCGGGACAGGTGCGTCGGTCATGATAGGGCCTTTCAGTCGGGACTCGCGCGCGGCGTAGGCTGTCAGAGCGAGATCGGGCCGCGCGTGAAGGAGATCGTCTGACCGTCGACCTGCACGGTGCGCCAGGAGTACACCTGGATGTTGGGACAGGAGGACACGTTGATCGTCGCGGTGAAGTTGGGTCGGTCGACGGCCCGGTGATGGTCGTCGATGACACCGTTAAGGTCGTAGAACTCCCAGTTGCCCGTGTAGAAGGTCGAATACGCGGTGTAGCCGGAGCGCGCAGGCGCGGTCGAGTCCACGGCCGGGATCGACCACGTGGTGCCCCCGCTGCCGACCCGGCTGAAGGCGATGGTCCCGAGAGAGTTCGGGTAGTAGATCGTCACGCGCGCATTGGCGATGCTCGTGGAGCTATTGGTGTTGTAGACCCACAGCCCGCGGGAGTTGCTGTCCGGCGGGTTGGCAGTGCCCCCACCCGTGCCGTTGATTGTCAGGGTGAGTCGGCTGTTCTCGCAGCCCTTGCCGACGGTGACCCAGCCCTGCAGGCCCGGAGGCCTGGAGGCGGCCATCGCCGGCGCCGCACTGCCGATGGCGATCGTCGGCGCCGCCCACGCGGCTCCCGCCACGACCGACCGACGACGCACTTAGTTGTTGCTCTGCCTCATGTTCACTTCCCGCTTGTCACAGGGCATCCACACCGACCCCATCGACTTCGCCCTTGTTGGTCTGGATGCTAGCGCACTTCATCCTGCAGACTTTTCGTGGGATGATCCCGCGCCCTAACCGTCAGCGGTCCGAGGCTCAGGCCCGGGCCCGCTCCGAGGCCCGACGTTCCTTGGCCCGGCGGCGCCCCCGGCGCTTGTCCTGGGCGATCGCCTGCTCGTAGGTGTGGTAGCCGTAGCGGTACTCACCGCCCTTGCCCTGGACGAAGTTGCGGGCGAAGCCCGAGACCCTCGCCCCCACGGTGTCGAGCTGCTTGAGCGCGGCGACCAGGTCCTTCTTCTTCGTGCGGTCGATCCCCACGATCATGAGCAGGCCACCGGTGAGCCGCTCGACGACCACCGCGTCGATGACCGGGACCACCGGCGGGGAGTCGACGAGCACGAAGTCGTACTCGTCGACGAGCGAGCTGAGCAGGGCCTCCATCGGGGCCGAGCCGAGCAGCTCGCTGGGGTTCGGCGGCACCTGCCCCGCGGGCAGCACGTCCATGCCCGCGCTGCCCCAGGTCTGGATGACGTCGTGGACATCGGCGTCGCCGAGGAGGACGGTCGTCAGGCCGACGCTGCCCTCCATGCTGAGGGTCCTGGCCACCGACGGGTCGCGCAGGTCGGCATCGACGAGCAGGGTGCGCCGGCCCGAGTCGGCCATCGCGAGCGCGAGGTTGACCGCCGTCGTCGTCTTGCCCTCGCCGGGCACCGCGGAGGTGACGACGAAGGAGTGCCGGCCGGTCGTCACGTCGACGAACATCAGGTTGGTCCGCAGGCGGCGGACGGCCTCGGCGTGCCGACCGTGGGGGTTTTCCTCGACGCTGATCAGGCCGCGCTTGGACCCGCGACTCTCGAGGGGCAGCCCCGCGAGCATCGGCGCGTCCGAGTACGCCCGGATGTCCTCCTCCCCACGGACCTTGGTGTCGAGGGCGTGGCGGATGAAGGCGAGCCCCAGGCCAAGGACGAGCCCGGCAAGCAGGCCGAGACCGATGTTGCGCACGGGGTCGGGTGAGACAGGCAGGGAGGGCGCGGTCGCCGGCTGGATCGGCGTCGAGACGACCTTCTGCCCCGACGACTTCAGCAGGGTGGAGAACTCCCCCGCCACCTTGCCCAGTTGCGGGCCGACCTCGTTGGCGACGTCGGCCGCCTCCTGCCCGTCGGCGGCCCGCGCCGTGATGTTGAGGATCGACGTCGTGCCGGAGGTCTCGGCACTGACGGTGATCGGGTGGCCCGGCTCGAGCCCGAGCTCCTCGCGCAGCGGGTCGAGCACGGCCGGCGTGTCGAGGATGGACACATAGGTGTCGAGGTCCTCAGAGGTCAGGACGAAAACACCCCCGGACGATTTGCCACTCTGCTGCTCCGCGCTCAGGTAGATGCGCGCCCGGGCCTCGTAGACCGGGGTCGTCGTGAGGGTCACGGCGATCGCAGCGAGGACGGCCAGTCCGACACACACGACGATGAGCCGCCATCTCTGCCGGATGACACCCAACAACTCGCTCAGCTGCACAGCCAACTCCTGCCCGACGCCGGTCGCGGCACCCCCGTGATGCCCCGGAGGTAAGGTCCATGTCACGCCCCCCACCCACTGCGAGGAGTGTATAAGGTGCGCATCCTGCGGATCTCCCACAGCGGTGTCGTGGATGCGTGGCGCGAGCGTGAGCGGGTCGCCCGCCGCCTGGGTCATGACGTCACCTCGGTGACCGCGGCCGTCTGGGACGAAGGGGGGCGCGACGTCCCCCTCGAGCCCCGGCCGAACGAGGACGTGATCGGCGTGCGCACCCTGGGCCGTCACCCGGCCCTCTTCATCTACGACCCGATCCGCCTGTGGCGGCTGCTGGGGCAGCCCTGGGACGTCATCGACCTCCACGAGGAGCCCTTCGCCCTCGCGACGGCAGAGGTGCTCCTGCTGCGCGCGCTCCGGCGGGTCCCTACTCCCTACTGCCTCTACTCCGCGCAAAACATCGACAAGCGCTACCCACCCCCCTTCCGCTGGCTGGAGCAGTGGGCCCTGCGCCACGCCACGGCCGTGAGCGTGTGCAATGCCGAGGCCGGCGAGATCGTCGCCCGCAAGGGCCTCACCGGCAAGGCCGCCCTCATCGGGCTCGGCGTCGACCCGGAGCAGTTCGAGCCGGTGCCGGAGCCGGAGCGCCCCCCTGCGTCCGACGGCACCGTCACGGTGGGCTACGTCGGCAGGCTGGCCCCGCACAAGGGGGTGGACGTGCTGCTCGAGGCCGTCGCCGGGGACCCCCGCCTCCACCTCGTCGTCGCCGGCGCTGGGCCCCAGGCGTCGGAGCTGCAGGCTCGGGCGAAGCGGCCCGACTTGGCGGGGCGGGTCGATCTCATCGGGGCCGTGAGCACCACCGATCTGCCCGGCCTCTACCGCAGCCTCGACGTCCTCGCGGTGCCGTCCCTCACGACCGCTGGCTGGGTGGAGCAGTTCGGGCGCGTGGCCGTCGAGGCGATGGCCTGCGGCACACCGGTCGTGGCCAGCGACAGCGGCGCGCTCCCCGATGTCGTCTGCGGTGCCGGACTGCTCGTGCCGCCGGGCGACGTCGCCGCCCTCGCCGAGGCGTTGGCCCGTGCTGGCACCGACGAGCGCCTTTCGGCCACAATGCGACGCGAGGGGATCGCGCGAGCGCGCGAGTTCAGCTGGGATCGCATCGGGGAGACCTACGTGGAGCTGTACGAGAGCATGAGCACACGAGGCCCGTCCACGCCCACGTCGCCGCCCGAGGTCGTCGTCGTCGCCTACCACCACGCACAGCTGCTCCGGCGGAGCCTGACGCCGCTCACCCACCTGCCGGTCACGGTCGTCGACAACTCCTCCGACCCCGAGGTGCGGGCCGTCTGCGCCGAGCTCGGCGTGCGCTACCTCGACCCCGGGCGCAACGGCGGCTTTGCCGCCGGCGTCAACCACGCTCTGGACGACCGGCTCGCACCCGACGCCGACGTCCTCCTCCTCAACCCCGACGCCGTCATCGACGCCGACGGGGTGCGCCGCCTGCACCGAGCGCTGCGGACCGAGCCGGACCTGGCGAGCGTCGGCCCGCGACAGGTCGACGGCCACGGGCGTGCCGCGCGCGCCGCGTGGCCCTTCCCCACTCCCTGGGGCGCGGTGGTCGAGGCGCTCGGGCTCGGACGACTACGCCGCTCCGAGGACTTCGTCATCGGGTCCGTGCTGCTGCTCCGCCACGAGGCGCTCACCCAGGTCGGCGGACTCGACGAGTCCTTCTTCCTCTACGCGGAGGAGACCGACTGGGCGCTGCGCGCCACGCGCCTCGGCTGGCGCCACGCCCTCGTCCCCGAGGTGACCGCGCTGCACCTCGGCGGCGCCACGAGCAGCGACTCGACACTGCGCGAGACCTACTTCCACGCCTCGCAGGAGCGCTACCACCGCAAGCACTTCGGTGCACTCGGGTGGCAGGTGACCCGAGCCGCCGTGGTGGTCGGGTCCGCGGCACGGTCCGTGCTCCTGCGTGGCTCGCGCGCCGACGCGGCACGCGAGCGAGCCCGCCGCTACGTTCGCGGCCCCCTTCGCCTCGAGGCTGCGGTGCGCCCGGCTGCTGAGCGCGAATCGGTGAGCCGCCCGTGAGGTCGATGACGTCCGACCTGCCAGCGGCCCTGATCGTCACGGCGGGGGCCGTGATGGCCGCCGGCGTCGGCTACCTCGCCCCCCGGCAGCCGGTGCTCGCGGTCGCTGCTGCCTCGCTGGTGCTCGTCATGGGCCTCTCCGCGCTGCAGCGAGCCGCCCTGCCCCTCGCCTGTCTGCCCCTGCTCTACGTCGCCGAGCGGTTGGGCTACGGCGGCACCGATCTGTCCGTGTCCGACCTGGCCCTCACCCTCGGGGCCGGCGTGTCCCTGTGCTTCGCGCAGCGGCCCTTCAGCCCGGCACTGCGCAACCTGCTCTGGCTCGTCGTCACCTACCAGGTCGCCACCCTCTTCACCGTCGTCGCCAACCCCTACGCGGCCAACCTCCTCGAGTGGCTGCACGCCGGTGTCCTCATCGCCGGTGCCCTCCTCGTCGGGTGGAGCATCGGCCGGGACGGGCTCGGCCGGGCCGGGCTCCTGCTCATGCTCGCGACCGGACTGATCCTCGCCACATGGGTCGTCGGTGCCGGCCTGGTCAACTACCTCGCCGGCAACTTCGAGCCGATCTACCTCCCCTTCCGCATGCACAAGAACTTCCTCGGGACGGTCCTGGCGACCACGGCCACGATCGCGTACGTGCGCCCCGACTGGTTGCGACTGCGCCCCGGTCCGGCGCTGATGATCTTCACTTGGCTCGTCCTGGCGATCATCGCCACCCAGTCGCGACAGGCGATCGTCGGGCTGGCCGTCATCCTCGTCGTCCTCGTGCTGCGCCGGCGCACCGACCGACGGCGCTCGCAGCTCATCCTGCTAGCGGTCGTCCCCGCGGTCATCGTGGTCCTCACACTGGTGCGCGACCAGATCTCCAGCGGCAACCAGCACAACTCCTTCTTCTCCCGACTCACGTGGTTCCAGGAGGCCCTGGAGATCTGGTCGACCCAGCCGCTCACCGGTGTCGGGCTGCGCTGGTGGTACACCGACCGCTTCCCCGGGGGGATCCAGCCACCGAATGCGCTGCTCGAGGTGATCACCGCTTCCGGCCTGCTGGGACTCATCGGCTTCCTCGCGTTGATGATCGGCTCGCTCCTCGTCCTGTGGCGCATCCCCCCTGAGTACGGCATGCTCGCCGTCCTCGTGGTGCTCGGGCGCTTCGTCCAGGGCCAGCTCGACGCCTTCTGGGTCGCGGCCCAGACCTCGATCCCCTTCGTCGTCGCGGGCATCTGCCTCGGGATGCACGCCCGGAGCACGGACGAGGCGCAGCCGGCTGCGGAACCGGCTGCCACCCTCCCGGCCGCCCCGCCCGTCGCCACCGCGGACGGCCGCGCCGGATGAGGATCACGCACGTCGTCTGCACGGACAACTTCGCGGGTGTCGAGCGGCACGTCGCCCTCCTCGCGGCCGCACAGCACGACCTCGGCCACACGGTCACCGTCCTCGGTGGCCGGCAGGAGCACATGAGCGCTGCCATCGACCGGCCGGGAGTGCGCCTCGTTCCAGCCGTCGACCGCCGGACCGCAGCGCGTCTCCTCCTGGGGCCCGCCGGCCGGGGCGCCGACCTCGTCGCCACGCACATGACCGACGCAGACGTCGTGGCCCTCACCAGCCCCGCGCTGGTGCGCACTCCGATCGTCAGCACTCGGCACTTCGCCGCGCGGCGCGGGGCCACCCCCGCGCACCGCTCGCTCGTGGAGCGCCTGCAGCCCCGGCTCGCGGCCGAGATCGCCGTGAGCGACTACATCGCCGGAGCGGTCGACGTCGACGCAACCGTGGTGCTGCCGGGCGTGCCCGACCGACCGGACCTTTCGCCCCCTTCGCGTCGCGATCGCACGGTCCTCGTCGCGCAGCGCCTGGAGCGGGAGAAGTCGACCGAGGTCGCCATCGCCGCCTTCGCCGCGTCCGGGCTCCCTGACCGGGGATGGCGGCTACGCATCGCCGGCGACGGCTCCCACGCGGCGGCGCTGAAGCACCAGGCCGACCTACTGGGCGTCTCTGACGCCACCGAGTTCCTCGGACACCGTCACGACGTCGAGGACCTCATGGCTACCGCTGCGGTGCTCCTCGCGCCGTGTGCGATCGAGGGCATCGGCCTGTCCGTCATCGAGGCGATGGCCTCCGGTCTGCCCGTCGTGGCCGCAGCGGCGGGCGGTCACCTCGAGAGCGTGGGCGGCGTCCCCACCCCGGCTCTCTTCTCCCCGGGCGACCACGAAGCCGCGGCACACCACCTCCTGCGGCTGGTGGAAGACCCTGCCACCCTCGACGCCTACGGCACCGCGCTGCGCGAGCGCCAACGTCGCGCCCTGACGATCGCCGAGCAGGCACGCGCCACGGACGAGGTCTACCGGCACGCCCTCGTGTCCCGCTCGCCCACACCTCGTGCCGAGGCCCGACACGGACGGGGCCTCGTCGTCGTCTCCCTCGAGCCCTGGGACCGCGTGTGGCGCCGCAACCAGCACCTCGTCCACGGCCTGCTGCGCGAAGACCCCGACCTGCGCGTCCTCTTCGTGGAGCCGGGCACCGACCCGCTCCACGCCGCACGCCGCAGATCCCGCCCCGTCCCCGGCCGGGGCCTGCGACGTGGGCCCCACCTCCCGGACATCGACCCCGACGCCCTGTGGCTGCTCGAGCCGACCAAGCTCCTCCCCCGTCGGGTCGACCCGCACCAGGACGAGCGGTGGGCGGAGGCGGTCCGCCGCGCGGCCGAGCAGGTCGGCCTGACGGACCCGACGCTCTGGGTCAACGACCCCCTGGGCGCCCTGGTGATGCAGCGCAACGGCTGGCCGACCCTCTACGACATCACCGACGACTGGCTCCTCGCCGACCGCGACCCGGCGACGCAACAGCGGATCAGCGACATGGAGGGACGGCTGCTCACATCCGCATCCGAGGTCGTCGTCTGCTCGCCGTCACTGGCCGCGACCAAGTCGGCGCAACGCCCCGTGACGCTGATCCGCAATGCCGTCGACGTCGCCGCGGTGACCCGCCCCACCGGGCGGCCCACCGACCTTCCCGACGGTCCCGTCGCCGTCTACGTCGGCACCCTGCACGCCGACCGACTCGACATCGCCCTCTGCGAGGACACCGCCCGAGCGCTGCACAGCACCGGGCACCTCGTGCTCGTCGGGCCCGTCGCACTGACCAGCGACGAGCGCAGCCGTCTGGAGACGGGCGGCGTGCACCTACTGGGCGCCAAGGACCACCGGTCCGTCCCCGCCTACCTCCAGCACGCGGACCTCCTCGTCGTGCCACACGTCGTCGACGACTTCACCGACAGTCTCGACCCGATCAAGCTCTACGAGTACCGAGCCGTCGGCCGACCTGTCGTCAGCACACCGGTCGCCGGGTTCCGTGAGGCTGCGGACGCACGCCTGACCGTGGTGGACCGCGAGCGCTTCCCCGACGTTGTCGCTGCCAGCCTCCCCGCGACCGACCGCTTCCCCGTCGGCGCCGACCGGCAGGTGCCGACCTGGGCAGACCGGGTCGGCGAGATGAGCCAGGCGCTGAGGCGCGTGTCTACAGGTCCCGGTCCCGGGCGCGCGGACGTCCCGCTGCAGGTGCGCACCCGCTTCGGCCACGCTGCGGTCCAACGGCTGGCCGACGAGCACGGCGTCGACCTGCTCCACATCAAGGGCGATGCCCTCGACCCCACCGTCACCAGTCCCGGCAGGATCGCCACCGACGCCGACGTCCTCGTCCGACCGGCGCACCTCGATGCCCTCCTCGCGGCGTGCGCTGCCGCCGGCTACCAGTCATCGGGCCGCTTCACGACGAGCTCGCCCTTCGAGCACTCGCTCACGCTCTGGCACGACCTGTGGGGCCACCTCGACGTCCACCGGCACTACCCCGGCATCGGGCGGTCACCCGCAGACGCCTTCGAGCGCCTGTGGGTCGAAAGGCTCACCACGGACATCGCCGGCGTGAGCTGCCCGGCCCCCAGCCTGCCCGCCCAGGTCGCGATCCTCGTCATGCACGCGGCCCGCAACCCCGCCGGGGGTCAGGCCAGCGCCGACGTCGCCCACGCCTGGCACGGCGCCAGCCGGGACCAGCGTCAGCAGGTGCGCGCGTGGGTCGAGGAGATGCAGGCAGAGGTCGCCTTCGCCCTCGGGGTCGGGGACGTCGACTCACTGCCGCCCTCCGCGGAGCGGGAGCTGTGGCAGGCCGTCACCGAAGGGGGACGAGTCCACGAGTGGCGGGCCCGCATCGCCGCCGCCCCCGACCTGCGCAGCCGGATCGTCTTGGTGCTGCGCGCTCCGCTCGTCAACACCGACCACCTCGCCCACGAGCTCGGGCACCGCCCCTCCAACCTCGATGTGGTGCGGGCCTTCGTCGGCCGCTCCCGTCGCGGCATCGCGGAGATCGTCCGAGCAGGTGGTCGCTGATGACCCGGCAGACCCACTGGACCGTGCCTCGCGGCGTGGGGTGGACCGAGGCAGCCGATGACCGGGGCCGGACAATCGTCTACGTGGCGCCCCTGCCGAACGGCCCGGTCTCGGTCCTGCCCGACCAGTCGGCCGTCATCTGGCTCGCCGCTGTCGAGGGCGGTGGGGACGTCGTCGACATGGTGGCCGATGTTCTCGGGCACGACGCGGACGACGTCCGCGCGGACGTCGAGGCCTTCGTCGCGGAGCTCGTCGGGCGCGGGCTGCTTCGCCGGACCTGACCCTCTCGAGCGGAGGCGCCGGACCCTTCCGGGATGCGCGTGGACGGCCCCTGATCGCGCCCCACGGCGGGCAGCATCAGTAGGCGCCGTCCTTGGTGACGACGGCGTGGAAGGTCCTCCAGAGGATGACGATGTCCTGGGCGACCGACCAGTTTTCGACGTAGTAGAGGTCGAAGCGCACCGACTCCTCCCAGGTGAGGTCGCTGCGGCCGTTGATCTGCCACAGCCCGGTCATGCCCGGCTTGACGAGCAGACGGCGGCCGACGTCGCCCTCGTAGCGGGCGACCTCGGAGGGCAGCGGCGGGCGGGGGCCGACGAGGCTCATCTTGCCCGCGAGCACGTCGAAGAGCTGTGGCAGCTCGTCGATGGACCAGCGGCGGATGAACCGGCCGATCGGCGTGACCCGCGGGTCGTCCTGGCGCTTGAAGAGCACCCCACGGTCGATCTCGGCGGCGGTGCGTTGCCGCACCTCGTCGAGGCGGTCCTCGGCGTCGACCGTCATCGAGCGGAACTTCGTCATCCGGAAGCTCTCGCCGTCGAGTCCGACGCGCTCCTGCCGGAAGAAGACGGGCCCACCATCGGAGAGCTTGACCAGGACCGCGACGACGAGAAGCAGCGGCGAGAAGGCGATCGTCAGCAGGAGGGCACCCACCCAGTCGATCGTCGACTTGAGCACGAGCCGGGGCCCGGCGAAGGTCGGGGCCTCGACGTGCAGGAGAGGCAGGCCGGCGACCGGTCGCGTGAGCACGCGCGGGCCGGCGATCTCGGTGAGACCCGGCGAGACGACCAGCTCGATCCCACTGCCCTCGAGCGCCCAGCCGAGCCGGCGCAGACCTCCGGGGCCAAGCGCGTGCGCGTCGGCGCAGGCCACGACGTCGACGCCCAGCTCGATGGCCACGCGCGCGCCCTCGCGCTCGCTGCCCAGCACCGGGACATCGGCCACTTCGTCACCACCGGAGGAGGTGCACACACCGATGACGCGGTAGCCGGCCTCGGGCACCGAGGCGAAGCTGTCGACCAGGTGGCGCACGGTGGCCACGTCACCCACGACGAGCACGTCGTGGCTCAGGTCGCCGGCGACCCGCCGCCGACCCAGCCAGGTCCGCCACACCCTCCGGGCGGCCCAGAGACCGACGACGCCGGCGGGGAGGGCCAGCAGGATGTATCCGCGGGCGATCTGCACCTGCAGGGCGAAGGCGAGCATGGCGACGAGCGCGAAGACCTGCAGGGACGCGGTCGTCACGAGCCGGTACTCGGCGGCGCCGTGACCGAGGATGTGCACGTCGTAGGCGCCGTGGAAGCGCAGGGCAAGCCACCACAACGCCACCAGCGCAATGCTGAACCACGTGTAGCTGATCGAGAAGTCGTCGGTGCTCGCGGCGACGTCCGTGCGACCCTCGACACCGAAGCGCACCACCTGGGCCCCGAAGGTGGCCCACATGATGACGAGTAGATCGGTGATCGCGAGCAGCCCCTGCAGGGGCCGTAGGGCCGCGCGGCCGGCTCCGACGTCGGTGACGAGGCGGGCCAAGCCGACCACCGTCAGCCTCGCCGGTCGGGCAGGGACGCGGCAACCGGACCGTCGGCCAGCCGGATGGCCTCGGCCATCCGTCCCCGGGTGACACCCCCTTCGACAGGTCGACGGCGCAACTCCTCCAGTCGCGCCGTCGCATCGGTCGCACTCCGGCCGTCAGGCCGACGACCCGCGCGACGTAGTGCGGCCATGCCTACCCCGTAGGCCACGACCGGCAACGAAGCCCACCCCAGGAACACCATCAAATCGATGTGCACGAACGCGCCTCCCCAGCGAAGAATCGAGAGGCGGCCTGTCCGCCCCGAACTTGTGGACCTCCCCGGCCACGATCTCGAGGAGAGACTTTACCTTTCACTTACCATCCTTGCCATACCTTGACCAAAATTTTCGTGTGGCCTCCGTCGCCCGCCGAAGATCGTCCGAGACGGCTCGCTCGTCGCACGACCCCGGGTGGCGGTACCGCGGCCGGGGTTGAGATGCTACCTGCACCAGCAGCGACGTCGGCGGAGGCCGTGACCATGAAGGTGATCGTCCAGATCCCCTGCCTCAACGAGGAGGCGACCCTTCCCCTGGTCTTCGCGACGATCCCGACGCAGATCCCCGGCGTCGATGTCGTCGAGACTCTCGTCATCGACGACGGCTCGAGCGACCGGACCGCGGAGGTCGCGCGCGAGCTCGGGGTCACCCACCTCATCAGCCACAGCCGTCCCTTGGGCCTGGCCCGCTCCTTCCGCGACGGCGCCGACTTCGCGCTGCGTCACGGCGCCGACATCCTCGTCAACACCGACGGCGACAACCAGTACCCCCAGGAGCGCATCGGCGACCTCGTCGAGCCGATCATCGCCGGCCGCGCCGACATCGTCGTCGCCGACCGGCAGACCGCGACAATCGCCCACTTCTCCCCCTTCAAGCGGCGCATGCAGTCCTTCGGGTCGGCCGTGGTCAACCGGGCCGCGAGCACCGACCTGCCCGACGCTGCCAGCGGCTTCCGCGCCTACTCCGCCGCCTCCCTCATGCGGCTGAACATCGTCACCGAGTTCTCCTACTGCATGGAGACGATCATCCAGGCCGGCCACAAGCGGCTGGGCATCGAGTCCGTCCCCGTCGTCACCAACGACAAGACCCGCGAGTCCCGGCTCTTCACGAGCATCTGGCAGCACATGGCCAAGTCCGCCTCGGCGATCGTGCGCTCCTTCATCATGTTCAAGCCGCACGCCTTTTTCGGCATCGTCGGCAGCGTCCTGCTCGTGCTGGGGCTCATCCCCTTCGTCCGCTTCCTCGTCCTTGCCGCGATGGGCGACTCGGCCGGCCACATCCAGTCGCTGATCTTCGGTACGACCCTGCTCGTCGGGGCCCTCTTCAGCTTCGCGCTGCTCATCATCGCCGACCTGCAACGCACCAACCGCGTGCTCCTCGAGGAGACGATCGAGCAGCTGCGCCTCATCCGCTTCGGCCCACCACGCATCCCCCCGGTCCACGACGACGACCGGGGGTGACCTCCCTTCGTCGGACCGCGGATCGCGCCCGGCCCGACCCGTGGGAGGATCTGAGGAGACCCACCCCACACCCCACGGAGGGACACACATGACCGCGAAGATCGTCTGGACCAAGATCGACGAGGCGCCGGCACTGGCCACCTACTCGTTGCTCCCGATCGTCCAGGGCTTCACCTCGGGCTCCGGTGTGGAGCTGGAGACGAGCGACATCTCGCTCGCCGGCCGCATCCTCGCCCAGTTCCCCGACCGGCTGACCGACGAGCAGCGCGTCGCCGACAACCTCGCCGGGCTCGGCCGGCTGGCCAAGACGCCCGAGGCCAACATCATCAAGCTGCCCAACATCTCGGCCTCCGTGCCGCAGCTCAAGGCAGCGATCGCCGAGCTGCAGGGTCAGGGCTACGACCTGCCGGACTACCCCGACAACCCGAGCACCGACGAGGAGCAGCAGGTCGCCGCGGCCTACGCCAACGTCCTCGGCTCCGCGGTCAACCCCGTCCTGCGTGAGGGCAACTCCGACCGCCGCGCCCCGCTCGCGGTCAAGAACTTCACGAAGAAGCACCCGCACAAGCTCGGCCCGTGGACCGCCGACAACAAGGCCCGCGTCGCCTCGATGAGCGAGGGCGACTTCTACGGCAACGAGAAGTCGATCGTCTCCCCCGCCGACGACACCCTGAAGATCACCCTGACGGCCCAGGACGGCACCGAGACCGTCCTCAAGGACTCCGTCCCGGTGACGAAGGGGGAGATCGTCGACGCGACCTTCATGTCGGCCAAGGCGCTGCGCGCCTTCTACGACGCCCAGATCGAGGCCGCCCGCGCCGAGGGCCTGCTGCTGTCGCTGCACCTCAAGGCGACGATGATGAAGGTCTCCGACCCCATCCTCTTCGGCCACGGCGTCGCCGCGTGGCTCGGCGACCTCGTCGACAAGCACGCAGCGTCCTTCCTCATGGCCGACGTCGACCTGCGCTACGGCCTGGCCTCGCTCTACACCCAGCTCGACAAGCTGCCGGCCGAGACCCGCGACGCGATCCGCGCCGACATCGACGCCCTCGCCGAGCGCCGCCCCGCGCTGGCGATGGTCGACTCCGACAAGGGCATCACCAACCTCCACGTCCCGAGCGACGTCATCATCGACGCCTCGATGCCGGTCGTCATCCGTGACTCGGGTCAGATGTGGGACGCCGAGGGTGGCCAGCAGGAGACCCTCGCTATGATCCCCGACCGCTCCTACGGCCCGATGTACGCCGCGGTCATCGAGGAGCACAAGCGCAACGGCGCCCTCGACCCGTCGACGATCGGCAGCGTGCCCAATGTCGGCCTCATGGCGCAGAAGGCCGAGGAGTACGGCTCGCACCCGACGACCTTCGAGATCCCGACCGCCGGCACCGTCACGGTCACCACCTCGGCCGGCGAGGTCGTCCTCGAGCACGCCGTCGAGGAGGGCGACATCTGGCGGATGAGCCGGGTCAAGGACATCCCCGTCCAGGACTGGGTCAAGCTGGCCGTCACCCGCGCTCGGGCGACCGGCGCCCCGGCCGTCTTCTTCCTCGACGAGGCCCGCGCCCACGACGCGCAGATCATCGCCAAGGTCAAGGAGTACCTGCCGCAGCACGACACCGAGGGCCTCGAGATCAAGATCCTCCCGCCCGTCGATGCGGTGACCTTCTGCCTCGAGCAGATCCGCGCCGGCAAGGACGCCATCTCGGTCACGGGCAACGTCCTGCGCGACTACCTCACCGACCTCTTCCCGATCCTCGAGCTCGGCACGAGCGCCAAGATGCTCTCGATCGTCCCGCTGCTCGCGGGCGGCGGTCTCTTCGAGACCGGTGCCGGCGGCTCCGCACCCAAGCACGTGCAGCAGTTCGTCAAGGAAAACTACCTGCGCTGGGACTCCCTGGGTGAGTTCTCCGCGCTGGGCGCCTCCCTCGAGCACCTCGCCACGCACTTCGACAACCCCAAGGCGCAGGTCCTCGCGGACACCCTCGACACGGCGATCGCCACCTTCCTCGAGGAAAACAAGAGCCCGGCCCGCAAGCTCGGCTCGATCGACAACCGCGGCAGCCACTTCTACCTCGCCCTCTACTGGGCGCAGGCGCTGGCGGCCCAGGACACCGACGCCGAGCTCAAGGAGCGCTTCACCCGCGTGGCCGCCGAGCTCGGCGACAACGAGGCGAAGATCAACGACGAGCTCATCGGCGTGCAGGGCTCGCCGGTCGACCTCGGTGGCTACTACAAGCCCGACGCCGCCAAGGCGTCGGCGGCGATGCGCCCGAGCGCGACGCTCAACGCCATCATCGACAGCCTCTGAGCTGACGATCAGGCGAAGGGGGGAGGTCCGGTGGACCTCCCCCCTTCGTGACGGCCGCGGGCGGCCTCCTCAGGACGGCGCCCTTCGTCATGCGCACGTGACCTGCCCTCCACTAGTCTCGCCATGACGGCTCCTCGAGCCACCCCACGACATCAGGAGCACCATTCATGCGGCACTCGCTCGTCCACCGCCTCGGCGCAGAGTTCCTCGGCACCTTCTGGCTCGTCCTCGGTGGCTGCGGCTCGGCGATCTTCGCCGCCCAGCACCTCGTCGACGGCGAGGACTCCGGGTTGGGCATCGGTTTCGTCGGTGTCGCCCTCGCCTTCGGCCTGACCGTGCTGACGATGGCCTACGCCGTCGGGCACGTCTCGGGCGGCCGCTTCAACCCTGCGGTGACCATCGGTCTGGCCACCGGACGGCGGTTCGACTGGAAGGACGTGCCCGCCTACGTCGTCACGCAGGTCGTCGCGGGTCTCGTCGCCGGAGGAGTCCTCTTCCTCATCGCCAGCGGCAAGGACGGCTTCGATGCCGGCGCCGGGTTCGCTGCCAACGGCTACGCCGACCACTCCCCCGGCGGCTACACCCTCGCCGCGGTCCTCGTCGCCGAGGTCGTGCTCACCGCCTTCTTCCTCTACATCATCCTCGGGGCCACCGACGAGCGCGCGCCCGTGGGCTTCGCGCCGATCGCCATCGGCCTGGGCCTGACGCTGATCCACCTCATCTCGATCCCGATCAGCAACACCTCGGTCAACCCCGCCCGCTCGACCGCGGTCGCCTTCTTCCAGGACGGTGCAGCCGGCCAGCTGTGGGCCTTCTGGGTCGCACCGATCATCGGTGCCGCGATCGCCGGCGCCACCTATGCCCTGATCACAGGGGTCAACCGTGCCGACGTCGACGTCGAGGGCGTCTGACGCCGACCCATCCGCCACCCCGGGCAGCGCCGAACCCCGTCCATGAGCTCTCGGTCCGCCCTCCCCGCCGCTTGCGGCATCCTCGCAGCTGCCCTCGGCACGGCCGCCGCGCACCTCGTCGCGGCCCTGACCTCCCCCGCGTCGTCGCCGGTTCTCGCCGTCGGCAGCCAGGTCATCGACGCGACCCCGACGCCGGTCAAGGAGTGGGCGGTCGGCACCTTCGGCACGGCCGACAAGCCGATCCTCATCGGCTCGGTCGCCGTCGTCTCCCTGCTCCTCGCGGCCCTCGCGGGCACCGTGCGGCCACGCTCCCGGCTGGCCTCGACGCTGCTCCTCCTGCTGCTCACCGGCCTCGCCGGCGCGGCCGCGGTGCTGCGGCCCACCGCCGACGACCTGGCCTGGCTCCCCGCCCTCGTCGCGGCCGTCGTCGGGATCCTGACGCTCGACCTGCTCGTCGCCCGGGTGCTGCCCTCGGGCTCCGCCCACGCCGACCCCACGCACCCGACGCGACGTCGGGTCGTCGCCCTCGGGGGCACCGGCGCCGCCGCGCTGGCGATCGGCGGCTCAGGGCAGGCGCTCGTCGCCCGGTCCGCGCCGCCCACGCTCACCCTGCCGCGACCGACGCGGCCCCTGCCCGCCCTGCCGAAGGGGGTGGACGTCGGCAAGTCCGGGATCTCCCCCTTCGTCACGGCGAATGCCGACTTCTACCGGATCGACACCGCACTCCTCGCCCCGCGCGTCGACCCCGGCGAGTGGTCGCTGACGATCGACGGTGATGTGCCGCGTGAGGTGACGATGGGCATCGACGAGCTGCTCGCCACGCCCATGGTCGAGCGCGACATCACCCTCAACTGCGTCTCCAACGAGGTCGGCGGCCCCTACATCGGCCACGCCCGCTGGCTCGGCGTGCCCACCCGCGAGCTGCTCGCCCGCGCCGGACTCGACACCGACCCACGCGACCCCGACCTGCAGGTGCTCTCGACG
The DNA here is from genome assembly GCF_038004165.1 of Janibacter sp. FSL W8-0316. Lineage (NCBI taxonomy): Bacteria > Bacillati > Actinomycetota > Actinomycetes > Micrococcales > Intrasporangiaceae > Janibacter > Janibacter sp. FSL W8-0316. The sequence goes on from NZ_JBBOQX010000001.1 coordinate 1,402,235, forward strand.
TCGACCGACGGCATGACGATCTCGACGCCGCTCTCGGCCCTCCTCGACGACCGCGACGCGCTCGTCGCCGTCGGCATGAACGGCGCCCCCCTGCCCCGCGAGCACGGCTTCCCCGCCCGCCTCGTCACGCCCGGGCTCTACGGGTTCGTCGGCGCGACGAAGTGGCTCACCCGCATGACCGTCACCCGCTACGACGCGGCGAGCGCCTACTGGACAGACCGCGACTGGGCGACCGACGGCCGGGTGCGCACCCAGGCCCGCATCGACACGCCCCGGGCGCTGCGCCGCATCCCGCCCGGGCGCACCGTCATCGGCGGCGTCGCCTGGGCGCAGCGACGGGGCATCTCGCGCGTCGAGGTGCGCATCGACGACGGCGACTGGCAGCGCGCCACCCTCGGCACCGAGGCCGACGTCGACTGCTGGCGCCAGTGGTTCCTGCCGTGGAACGCGACCCCGGGTCGGCACGACCTCACCGTGCGCGCCACCGACGGCACGGGCGAGGTGCAGACGCGTCAGGAGGCCACTCGCTTCCCCGCAGGCGCCACCGGCTGGCACTCGATCGCCGTGACCGTGACGGACTGACCCATCCGCACGCCCGACGGCTCCGAATCCCTTGTCGCACAGCCACTCACGATGACCGGAGGCACGACATGTCCCGCCTGACCACCACCCGCACCGTCGCCCTGCTCGCCGCAGCGGCGCTCCCCTTCGCCCTCACCGCCTGCGGTGACGACACCGACACCGGCAGCTCCGCGAGCTCGTCGAGCAGCTCGGAGTCGATGGGGTCCGACGACTCGATGTCCTCGTCCACCGACGCCGCCGAGGCGGGTGCCCCCTTCGGCGAGGGGTGCGCCTCCGTGCCCGAGGACGGCAAGGGCTCCTTCGACGGCATGTCGACCGACCCGGTCGCGACCGCCGCGAGCAACAACATGCTCCTCAAGACGCTCGTCAAGGCCGTCACCGAGGCCGACCTGGCCAAGACGCTCAACTCCTCCGAGGACATCACCGTCTTCGCCCCGACCGACGACGCCTTCGCCGCCATGGACCAGGCCACGCTCGACAAGGCGATGGGTGACCCCAAGGGCCTGCTGACGACGGTGCTCACCCACCACGTCGTCGAGGGCCGCCTCGCTCCCGAGGACCTCGCCGGCACCCACGAGACCCTCGCCGGCGACAAGATCACCGTCAAGGGTTCGGGCGAGGACTTCACCGTCGGCGAGGCCAACGTCGTCTGCGGAGACGTCCAGACCGCCAATGCCACGGTCTACATCGTCGACTCGGTCCTCATGCCGACCGCCAAGAAGTAACCTGATCCGTCACCATGGACCTCGTGCCCCCTCCCCGTGAGCAGGACCCGCCGGACGCCCGCACGGCCTCCGAGCGGGAGCCTGCCCACGGGGGCCACGACCGGCTCGCCCACCGCCTCAAGCAGGTGGCGAAGGGGGACGAGGTCGCCTTCGCCGCCGTCTACGACGAGACAGCTCCCCGACTGCACGGTCTCGTCCTGCGGATCCTGCGCAACCCGGCGCAGTCCGAGGAAGTGACCCAGGAGGTCTACCTCGAGGTGTGGCGCCGGGCCAGCCACTTCGACCCGCGGCGCGGGTCGGCGATCGGCTGGCTGCTCACGATGGCCCACCGCCGCGCCATCGACCGGGTGCGCTCGAGCCAAGCCGCCGCGGTCCGCGACGACGGCTGGCACGCCCGGTCCCGTGAGGTCGACTTCGACACCACCGCGGAGACGGCGACGGCCCGCATCGAGGCCGCCCGGGTGCGCTCGGCCCTCGACGGGCTGACCGCCAACCAGCGCGAGGCCGTGAGCCTGGCCTACTTGGGCGGCTACACCCACACGGAGGTCGCCAGCCTCCTCGACCTACCACTCGGCACCGCCAAGACACGTATCCGCGACGGACTCATCCGTCTGAGGGACCAGCTGGGAGTGACCCCATGAGCGACGACCTGCACAGCCTCTCCGGGGCCTATGCCCTCGACGCCCTCGACGACGACGAGCGCGCCGACTTCGAGGAGCACCTCGCGCGCTGCCCGGCCTGCCGCGACGAGGTCGACTCCTTCGGCGCGGTCACTCCGCTGCTCGCCGAGATGGTCGCGGTCACCCCGCCGCCGTCGCTGCGGGACGACATCCTGGCCCGGGCCGCTCAGACCCGTCAGGACCCGCCGCCCGCCGCGCACCCCACGCCCACCCACGCCGAGGACGAGGCGCAGGTGCTCTCCCTTCGCCGGCGGGCGCGGCGCCGCTGGGTCGCCCTCGCCGCGGCTGCCGCCCTCCTCGTCGGCGGCGGTGTCACCTGGCAGGTCGTCGACCGCGCCACCACGAGCATCTCCGAGGAGGTCGCGGCGGCACCCGATGCGCGCACCCAGGAGGTCACCACCGCCGACGGCGGCACGGTCCAGGTCGTGCGCTCCGAGCGCATGGGCAAGGCCGTGCTGCGCGTCGAGGGGCTCGCCGACCCCGGCGACGGGCACGCTTACCAGGCCTGGCTGCAGGACCCCTCGGGGGCCATGACCTCCGCCGGGATGGTGCCCGGCACCGACGGCGAGATGGTGCTCGAGGGTGATGTCACCGCAGCCGAGGGCGTCGGCCTGAGCGTCGAGCCCACTGGAGGGTCCCAGCAGCCGACGACCGACCCCGTGGCACTCGTGGCGCTGGGCTGACGGACGCCGGTGACACCGGCACCCCGCCTCGGAGTAGGGTCGAGACCGTATCTGCTCCCCAATCACCGCACGAAGGGGTACGACTTCTCGTGAGCACCACTCCCGTCAAGGTCGCCGTCACCGGCGCCGCCGGCCAGATCGGCTACAGCCTTCTCTTCCGCATCGCCAGCGGGTCGCTCTTCGGCCCCGACACCCCGGTCGAGCTGCGACTGCTCGAGATCACCCCGGCCCTCAAGGCCCTCGAGGGTGTCGTCATGGAGCTCGACGACTGCGCCTTCCCGACCCTCGCCGGTGTCGAGATCGGCGACGACGCCGAAAAGGTCTTCGACGGCGTCAACCACGCGCTGCTCGTCGGTGCCCGCCCCCGCGGCCCGGGCATGGAGCGCGGTGACCTCCTCGAGGCCAACGGCGGCATCTTCGCCCCGCAGGGCGCGGCGCTCAACAAGGTCGCGGCCGACGACGTCCACGTGACGATCACCGGTAACCCGGCCAACACCAACGCCCTCATCTCGATGAACAACGCGCCCGACATCCCCAACGAGCGCTTCAGCGCCCTGACCCGCCTGGACCACAACCGCGCGATCAGCCAGCTGTCCGCCAAGCTCGGCGTGCCGGTCACCGAGATCAAGAAGATGACGATCTGGGGCAACCACTCCGCGACCCAGTACCCCGACCTCTTCCACGCCGAGGTCTCAGGCAAGAACGCCGCCGAGGCCGTGGGCGACCAGGAGTGGCTGGAGAACACCTTCATCCCGACCGTTGCCAAGCGCGGCGCCGCGATCATCGAAGCGCGTGGCGCCTCCTCCGCGGCCTCCGCCGCCTCGGCCACCGTCGACCACGCCCGTGACTGGGCGCTCGGCACCCCCGAGGGTGACTGGGTGTCGATGTCGGTCTGCTCCGACGGCTCCTACGGCGTCCCCGAGGGCCTCATCTCCTCCTTCCCCGTCACCGTCAAGGACGGCAAGTGGGAGATCGTCCAGGGCCTCGAGATCGACGACTTCTCGCGTGCCAAGATCGACGCCTCGGTCGCCGAGCTCGCCGAGGAGCGCGACGCCGTCACCAAGCTCGGCCTCATCAAGGGCTGACGCCAGCACGGCTCACGAAGGGGGCCCGCCGCACCAGATGGTGCGACGGGCCCCCTTCGGTGTCCGCTCAGGATCAGCGGGCCGAGAGATCGAGGGTGAAGCCCGAGACGAGGACCGCGACACCCAGGACGACGAGGGTGATGACGTCGACGAGCGGCCCGCGCACAGCGATGCCCCCCATGGTCGACCCGCGCACGGTCACCCGCAGCAGGGCCGCGAGCAGCAGGCTCCCCCCGAGGCAGAGGGTCGCCCTCAGCACGTGGTCGGTCGCGAGGAAGAGCATGGCCACGGCGACCCCGGCCGCCACGACCCACCACGCGGCGAGCGCCGGTACGTCAAGGGGAGGCCTGGCCGGAACCGTCGGTTGCTCGGGCTCGCTCATCGCAGCTGCTGCTCCGCGGCCTCGACGACATTGGTCAGCAGCATCGCGCGGGTCATCGGGCCGACGCCCCCGGGGTTGGGGCTGATCCACCCGGCGACCTGGGCGACGTCGGCGGCCACGTCACCGGCGATCTTGCCGTCGACCCGGCTGACGCCCACGTCGAGGACCGCGGCGCCCGGCTTGACCATGTCGGCCGTGATGATGCCCGGCACGCCGGCCGCGGCGACGACGATGTCGGCCTGGCGCACCTCGGCCGTGAGGTCGCGCGTGCCGGTGTGGCACAGGACGACCGTGGCATTTTCGCTGCGGCGGGTGAGGATCAGGCCGAGCGGACGCCCGACGGTGATCCCGCGCCCGACGACCGCGACGCGCGCACCGGCGATCGGCACGTCGTGGCGGCGCAGCAGCTCGATGCAGCCCATCGGCGTGCACGGCAGCGGGGCGGGCTTGCCGAGCACGAGCCACCCGAGGTTGGTCGGGTGCAGCCCGTCGACGTCCTTGGCGGGGTCGACCGCGGACAGGATCGCGTTTTCGTCCAGGCCCGTCGGCTGCTGCACCAAGAAACCGGTGCACGCCGGGTCGTCGTTGAGGCCACGCACGACGTCGAGGACCTCCTCCAGCGTCGAGGTCCCGGGCAGGTCCCGCCGGATGCTCGTGATGCCGATCTCGGCGCAGTCCTTGTGCTTCGCGGCCACGTACCACGAGCTCCCCGGGTCGTCGCCGACGAGCACGGTGCCCAGGCCCGGCGTGATGCCCTGCTCCTTGAGAGAGGCCACGCGAGCGGCCAGCTCGTCCTTGATCGACGCGAGCGCCGCCTTGCCGTCGAGGATCTGTGCAGTCACGGATCTCATCCTTTCACGAGGGTCGAGGGGTCGGGTGCGGTCCGCGTGGGGCGGGCGAACCACCCGGCGACGGTGGCCGCGGCCAAGGTCACGCCGGCTCCGAGGGCCATGACGAGGGTGACCTCGTGGCCGGCCGTGGGCACGGCCAGATCGATGGCCAGGGCCGAGACGATCTGTCCGCTGAGCAGGGCCAGACCGAAGACGAGCACACCCAGGTGCTGCACGGCCCACGCTGCCACGGCGATGAAGACCACGCCGATGCAGCCGCCCCACCATGCCCACCACGGCACGCCGGCGAAGGACACAGGCTCATAGGCACCACGCAGCCACTGGACGCCGAGGAGGACGACGAGAAAGGCGGTGCCGGTGAGGAAGTTCTGCCCCGTCGTAGCGAGGACGTCACGGCTGACGAGGTTGACCCGGCCGTTGACCCCCTGCTGCAGCGCGAGGCCGGCGCCGGCCACCACCGCGAGGACGACAGGAAGGGGGGAGAGTCCACCTTCGCCCAGGGAGCCGGAGACGGTCACGCCCACGCCGGCGACGGCGAGGACGGCCGCGATCACCCGGCTAAGCAGGATCGGGCGGCGTCCGCCCGGCCCGATCCCGAGCCGGTCGACGAGCAGTCCGGTGGCCGTCTGGCCGGCGACCGTCGCGACGGTGAAGATCGCGACGCCCACAAGCGGCACCGCCGCGGTCTGGACGGCGACGAAGAACCCGCCGCCGATGCCGCCGAGGCACTGCCACCAGCGCAGCCGCTCCCCGCGCAGGGCAGCGGCGATGCGGCCGATGCCGCGACGAACCCGGGCCGACAAGAGCGTCGCGAGCCCGAGCAGGACCAGCCCGGAGCCGAAGCTCCACACCGCCGCCTGCGCGGGCGCGCCGAGCACCGACGCGACCTCGCCGTTCATCCGCGACTGGGCCGACATGCCCCACCCGCTGACGAAGGCCAGGATGAGCGCCAGCCGGTACCGGCTCGCGGGCGCCCGGGGGGCGTCAGTGGGCAAAGTGGCGGGTGCCGGTGAAGTACATCGTGATGCCGGCGGCCTGCGCCGCGGCGACGACCTCGTCGTCGCGCACCGACCCGCCGGGGGCGACGACCGCGCTGACGCCGGCGTCGAGGAGCACCTGCAGCCCGTCGGCGAAGGGGAAGAAGGCGTCCGAGGCCGCGACGGCCCCCTTCGCCCGCTCCTCGCCCGCCCGGCACACCGCGAGGTGGCAGGAGTCGACGCGGTTGACCTGGCCCATGCCGATGCCGACCGAGCCCTGGTCCTTGGCCAGGAGGATCGCGTTGGACTTCGTCGCCCGGACCGCGCGCCACGCGAAGGCGAGGTCGGCGAGGGTCGCCTCGTCGGCGGCCTCACCGGTCACGAGCGCCCAGGCGCTCGGGTCGTCGCCGTGGCCCTGCGTGGGCTTGTCGTCCGCCTTCGCCTCGACCACGCCGTCGATGGCGTCGCGCTGCTGCACGAGCAGGCCACCGGAGACGGGCCGGGTCTCGACGCCGCCCGGGGCGGGCGTCTCGGCCTTGAGCAGGCGACGGTTCTTCTTCTCGCGGAGGATCTCGAGGGCGTCGGCCTCGAAGTCGGGCGCGACGACAACCTCGGAGAAGGTGTCGTTGAGGGCACGGGCCATGGCCGCGGTCACCGGGCGGTTGGTCGCGACGATGCCGCCGTAGGCGGAGACGGGGTCGCAGGCGTGGGCGCGCTCGTAGGCGACCTCGATGCTCTCCCCCACCGCGATGCCGCACGGGTTGGCGTGCTTGATGATCGCGACGGTCGGCTGGTCGCCGTGGTCGTGCGCGGCGCGCAGCGCGGCGTCACCGTCGATGTAGTTGTTGTACGACATCTCCTTGCCGTGCAGCTGCTCGGCGCCGGCGATGCCGCCGCCACCGTCGGTGACGTAGAGCGCGGCCGACTGGTGCGGGTTCTCGCCGTACCGCAGGCCGGACTTCTTGGCATAGGTGCCGCCGACCCAGCCGGGGAAGGGCGTCTCGTCGCTCGGGCTGACGACCGAGCCCATCCACGAGGCGACGGCCACGTCGTAGGTGGCCGTGTGGACGAAGGCGTCGGTCGCGAGGCGCTGACGCTGAGCGAGGGTGAAGCCGCCGCCGCGCACGGCCTCGAGGACGTCACCGTAGGTCGTGGGATCGGTGACGATCGCGACGGAGGCGTGGTTCTTGGCGGCCGCGCGCACCATGGTCGGGCCGCCGATGTCGATCTTCTCGATGCAGTCCTGCACGCCCGCGCCGGAGGCGACGGTGTCGGCGAAGGGATAGAGGTTGACGACGACGAGGTCAAAGGGGGCGACCTCCAGCTCCTCGAGCTGCCGCACGTGGTCCTCGAGCCGGGTGTCGGCGAGGATGCCCGCGTGGACCCGCGGGTGGAGCGTCTTGACCCGGCCGTCGAGGCACTCGGGGAAGCCGGTGAGGTCCTCGACCTTGGTCACCGGCAGGCCGAGACCGGCGATCGTGGCGGCCGAGCCGCCGGTCGAGACGAGCTCGACGCCGGCGTCGGCGAGGCCGCGGACGAGGTCCTCGAGGCCGGTCTTGTCGTAGACGGAGACGAGGGCACGGCGGACGGGACGGCGGTCTGACACGAGTACTCCTGGAGGATCGCTGCGGTGCGGTGGGTGCACCCAGGCGGGCGATGCACCTCGACTTGTCTCACTCCCCGGTGGTGATCCACCTTCGCCAGTCGTGTGCCCCCGAGTCTAGATGCTCAGCCGATGTGCACCCGTCGCCCCTCGACCCGCCAGCCGCCGGTGGCCATGGCGGTGACGACGTCGACGAGCATCTCGCGCTCGACGACCTTGATCCGCTCGTGCAGCGTCTCCTCGGTGTCGTCGGGCGCGATCGCCACGGTGCGCTGCTCGATGATCGGTCCGGTGTCGACGCCGGCGTCGACGAGGTGGGCGGTCGAGCCGGTGACGGTGACGCCGTGGGCGAGGGCGTCGCGCACCCCGTGCGCGCCGGGGAAGGAGGGCAGCAGCGCAGGGTGGGTGTTGACGAAGGTGGCCGTCGTCAGGGCCTGCGGCCCGAGGATCTTCATGAAGCCGGCCGTGACGACGAGGTCGGGCGCGTGCTCCCGGATGCGGGCGGCGAGCGCCTCGTCCCACGCGCCGCGGTCGGCGTGGTCGCGCACCGCCTCGACGAAGGTCTCCACCCCGGCCGACCGCGCGCGCTCCAGGCCGGTGCACTCCTTGTCGGCGCCGACGGCGACGACCTGCGCGGGCAGGGTGCCTGCGGACTGGGCGTCGAGCAGGGCTTGCAGGAGGGACCCGGAGCCGGAGACGAGGGCGACGAGACGAAGGGGGCGCTCACCCCGCGAGTCTAGGTCGCGCGGGTGAGCGCCCCTCGTCGTCCCGGGGACGAGACCCGTCGTCGACGTCAGACGAGCGTGTACCCGCCGGTGCTGATCGTGAATCCCTGGCCGTCGACCGTGCACCGCACGTGCTCCCGGGTGCTCGTGCACCGGGCGCCACCGACGTTGAGGCTCTTGCCATAGGGCAGGACGGCCTGCCCGTTGCCCGCGGTGCCGAAGGACTCCTGCCACCACAGCCGTGCCTGCTCGGAGTCGGCCCTGCCGGTGGCGACGACGTCACTCACGCAGCCGACCTGCGCACCTCCGTCACTGCTCACGTGCATGCTCGTGCCGGTGTCCCACTCGCAGTCGGCGGCGACGTCATCGGCGACGGGGAAGGTGGCGCCGACGAGGTCGCACCGCACCTGGGTGGTGCCCATGGCGGTCATGTGACAGCTGATCCTGCCGCTCGGCGAGACGAAGAGCGCTTCGGAGTCCCGGGTAGTGAGCTCGTCGCCGCCGCCCGACGGTGCGGACGCGTTGGCATCGGGCGGCACGGTCCCGGGTTCGCTCGGATCGGCCGGCGCCGCGGAGGGCCCGCTGCTGCTGGGCGTGGCCGGGGCCGCGGTCGACGTGGCGCTCGCGGTCGGGGAGGCAGTCTGCGTCGTCGTCGCCGAGGTGGTCGTCTGCGAGCGCTCGGTCACCGTGGTCTGCGACGCCGGGTCCCCGGCCTGGTCGGAACCGCCACAGGCTGCGAGCGAGAGCGCGGCGATGGCGGCGGCCGCCACGGTCATGATCGGTGGGGTCGTGCGGTTCATCGGAGTGCCCCTGTCCTGCGGCTCCCCCTGCGGGGCCGCTCACCCCAGCAGACGGTCGGAGCCGCGATCCGGTTGCATCACGAGTCGGTCACGGCACCCCGGGACCGCTGCGGCAGGACGAAGGGGGTCCGCTCAGCGGCGCAGGACCCACCAGTCACGGGCGAGCACGGCCAGGGCGCCCAGCCCCAGCTCGAGCAGCAGCACGAGCATGAGCGGCAGCGCGGGAGCACCGAGGTCGCTCAGGCGCACCGCACCGATCGAGCCGCCCCCGAGACCGTCGAGCACGGCCACCGCGACGGCAGCGACGAGGACGGCGGTGGCGACGGCCGCGAGCTTGGCCTGGGTGGGGGCCAAGCGCGGCACCTCGAGGAGGGCCCAGCGGGCGACGAGGACCCCGACGAGCACGGGCAGCAGTACGAGGAGCCGGGTCACCCACGGCAGGTCACCGGGCTGAGGCTGGGCGGCGAGCACGGGGACCATCGGCAGCAGTCCGGCCTCGGCCCCCGACCACGTGGTCATGGCCCCGCCGGCGGTGGCGACACCCGGGCCGGCGGCGAAGGACAGCGCCCAGATGCCGAGGTTGGGCAGCAGCAGCAGCTGGAGGAGCACGAGGAGCAGGCCGCCGAAGAAGCCGGCCTCGAGCTCGGACTGGATGTGCCCGACCCGGCCCAGGTGGATCGCCGTCGCGACGACGACGAGCAGGGAACCCACTCCGACGAGGGTGGCTGCCCCCTTCGCCCCGGGCCGCAGGCCACGACGCAGCGCGAGCGGCGCGCTCTCCCACCGCTCGGCGACCGGCTCGGGCAGGCCGTGCGCGAGGAGCAGGCCGAGGACCGGCACGACGACGAGGGGCACGGGCAGGCTGGTCCAGCCGGGAGCGGCTGGGGAGAGCAGGCCGAGCAGTGCGGCGACGAGACCGAAGAGTGCGTACCCGCCGACCCAGGCGCCCTGGACCCGCGGGTCGGACTCGTCGGGCAGACCGCGGCGGGCACCCCAGCGGGCGAGCAGCACGAGCAGGAGGGTGCCGAGCAGCGGGGTGAGGGCGAGGAGGCCCTCACCCACGTGCAGGCGGCCGCCGCCGAGGACGAGCCACAGCAGGCTGCCCGAGCCGAGCACGTCACCGAAGCTCGCGGTGGCCCGCGGTACGGCCAGACCGGCGAGGACGACGAGCAGGACGGTGACACACCATCCGGCGGCCGCGGTCGCCGCGCCGACCCCCGCAGCCCGCACCTCGGGCCGCTGGCGGGTAGCGTCGTGCCCGGTCGTGGCCGACCGGATCATCTCCATCACCGTCACACCCCCATCGTTACCGACGACGCGGGTCCGGTGGTGGAGGCAAGCCGAGGCCCGGCAAAAGATTTCGGGATCGGGGGCAACCGAGTGCCCCCCTGACGCGTCTGGAGGGGTGAATGAAGGGAGGCGAAGCATCGGCCGAGGCCGAGTTCGACGACTTCTACCGCTCCACGGCGCAGCGCGTCGTGCACCTCGTCTATGCCTCGACGGGCGACCTCGAGCTGGCTCGGGACTCCACCCAGGAGGCCTTCGCCAGGGCGTGGCAGCGGTGGGACCAGGTCCGCGCCACGGACGAGCCGGGCGCCTGGGTACGAACCGTGGCACGCCGCATTGCGATCTCCGCATGGCGCAAGGACACCAACCGGACCAAGGCGATGGAACGCCACGGCGAGGGCTCCGCCCCCACCGCTCCCAACGAGGACCGCGTGGCGGTCGTGGCTGCCCTGCGCACCCTCGGTCCGGACGTGCGCGAGACGCTCGCCCTGCACTACCTCACCGACCTCTCCGTGGAGGAGATCTCCCGTCAGACCGGCACCCCGCCGGGCACCATCAAGGCGCGCCTGCACCGCGGGCGCGCGCAGCTCGCCAAGATCCTCGCCGACAAGGAGGCCCACGATGACTGATCGTCACGACCCGCCGTGGGACCCCGAGGACGACGAGCTGGTCCGGGCGGCGCTCATGTCGCTCATGGACGACGTCCGCGACGAGCCGCTGCCCGAGCCCGCCTTCATCCGCGCCCGGGCCGAAGGGGCGACGGGCGGCGAGCACCCGTCGGGCGGCGCCGTCGTCGAGCTCGGCCGCCGCCGGCGCCGCACCTTTGCGGTCGTCGCCGGCGTGGCCGCCGCCGCACTCGTCGCGACCTCGGCCGCGCTGATCGTCGTGGACCGACCCGGCACCGCACCCGCCGGCACCACGACCGTCACCGCCACCGACGATGCGATCACCCTGCTCGACTCGCAGGAGTGGAGCGCCGCGCTCGGGCTCGACGTGACCAGCACCCGTTCGTCGGCCGACCCGCAGGGCCAGTGCTTCCAGACCCCCGAGAGCGGGTCCTGGGACCGACGCGTCTCCACGCTCGCCGACGGCCGGGTCATCGCCGGGCAGTGGATCGGCACCTCGACCACGAGCACCGACGCCCCGACCGACGCGGTCGACGAGGCCGTCGCCCGCTGCGAGGAGACCTACACCGTCTCCTCGCGCATCACCGAGCAGCTGCCACTCACCACCGGCGACGCGAGCTACCGCTCGTGGCACGCCACCGGCCCCGACGGCTCGACCTACTGGTGGGTCGAGGCCTCACGAGGTCGCACGACGACCTTCCTCACCGTCGCCGAGGTCGACGGCATGACCTACTCGAGCGACGAGATGCGCAACCTCGCCAAGGCCGCGCTGGGCGACGTCGACCTGGTGACCGACACCGGCTGGATGCCGGGTGACGGCGTCAGCACGACGACCGGCCCGGACGGCGCCGAGATCACCCACTGACCGCAGCGACAGCCGCGGCGATGCACTCCCGGGCGAGCACGGCAACGCCGACCCGGGAGCAGGGGGGGATCGACCGGGTCGGCGCTGTGTCGCCAAGGGTAGGCCCGGGAGGACTGCACGTCACTCCCCGGGCCCCACCGTCCGCATGTGTCCTGCGTCACCCACGCAGCGAGCGCAGGGTGAGCGCCGTCGAGACCGCGGCCTCCGCCGCCTCGCGTCCCTTGTCCTCACGCGACCCCGGCAGCCCGGCGCGGTCGAGGGCCTGCGCGTCGTCGTCGCAGGTCAGCAGACCGAAGCCCACCGGTGTCCCGGTCTCGATCGCCACCCGCGACAACCCGTCGGTCGCCGCGGAGCAGACGTAGTCGAAGTGCGGTGTGCCGCCGCGGATCACCACCCCCAGGGCCACGACCGCGTCGTGGGTCCGCGCCAGCTGCGCCGCGACGACCGGCAGCTCGAAGCTGCCCGGCACCGGGACGAAGGTCGGCTCGATGCCCGCCTCGCCCAGCGCGGCCCGCGCGCCGGCGACGAGGCCGTCCATGACCTCGGTGTGCCAGCTCGACGCGACGATCGCGACCCGCAGGTCACTCGCGTCGCCGAGGTCGATCCGAGGTGCTCCGTGCCCGCTCATCGGGTGCTCCCTTCGTCGTGGGTGTCCGGCAGCCACGGGAGGTCGTGGCCCATCCGGTCGCGCTTGGTGCGCAGGTAGTGGAGGTTGTCGCTGGTGATGCTCGGCGGCAGCGGCTCCCGGCCAGACACCTCGATGCCGAGGGAGGTGAGGGCCTGGACCTTCGCCGGGTTGTTGCTCAGCAGGCGCACGGTGCCGAGCCCGAGGTCGCGCAGCACCTGGGCGGCGTGCGTGTAGTCCCGCGCGTCGACGGGCAGGCCGAGCTCGGAGTTGGCGTCGACGGTGTCGGCGCCGGCGTCCTGGCCGGCGTAGGCGCGCAGCTTGTCGACGAGCCCGATGCCGCGCCCCTCGTGGCCGCGGACGTAGACGATGACGCCGGCCCCGGCCCGCACGACGGCCGACTGGGCCGCCTCGAGCTGAGGGCCGCAGTCGCAGCGCTTGGAGCCGAAGACGTCTCCGGTCAGGCACTCGCTGTGCACCCGCACGAGGGGGGTGCCCTCGCTGATGTCGCCGTGGACGAGCGCGATGTGCTCGCTGCCGTCGACACCGCTGCGGTAGCCGTGGGCGGTGAACTCGCCGTGCACCGTCGGCAGGCGCGTCGAGACGACCCGCTCGACGAGCGCCTCGGTGCGTCGGCGCAGGTCGACGAGGTCGGCGATGCTCACCAGCGGCCAGCCGCGCTCGTCGGCGAGCCGGCGCAGCTGCGGCAGCCGCGACATCGAGCCGTCCTCCTCGACGACCTCGCAGATGACGCCGGCCGGGCGGCGGCCGGCGAGCCGGCACAGGTCGACGGCGGCCTCGGTGTGCCCGCGGCGCACGAGGACACCCCCGTCACGGGCGCGAAGGGGGAAGACGTGGCCCGGGCGGGCCAGGTCCTCGCGGCCGGTCGCCGGGTCGGCGAGCAGCCTCGCCGTGCGGGCCCGGTCGGCGGCGCTGATGCCGGTCGTCACGCCCTCGCGCGCGTCGACGGAGATCGTGTAGGCGGTGCCCTTGGCGTCCTCGTTGATCGCGGTCATCGGCGGCAGGGCGAGGCGGTCGAGGTCCTCGCCCGTCATCGCGACGCAGATGACCCCGCTGCCGAGGCGCACGGTGGCGCCCATGATCTCGTCGGTCGCGGCGTCCGCGGCGAAGATGATGTCGCCCTCGTTCTCCCGGTCGGCGTCGTCGACGACGAGCACCGGGCGGCCGGCGGCCATGGCCTCGATGGCGGTCTCGATCGGGTCGAGCAGGCTCTCGTCGTGGCTCATCGTGCGTCCTTCGTCTCGAGCGCAAGGGTGCGCTGCACGTACTTGCCGAGGATGTCGACCTCGACGTTGACCCGGTCGCCGACTCCCTTGCGGCCCAGGGTCGTCAGCTCCATGGTCGTCGGGATGAGGGCGACCTCGACATGGTCGTCGCCGACCGCGGTGAGGGTCAGGCTCACCCCGTCGAGACAGATCGAGCCCTTGTCCACGACGAAGGGGGCCAGCTCGGGTGCGAGCGAGAGCCGCACCTCCTCCCACCGATCCCCCGGACGCCGCTCGGTGATCGTCGCGGTCCCGTCGACGTGCCCCTGGACGAGGTGCCCGTCGAGGCGCGCGCCGAGCACCATCGCCCGCTCGAGGTTGACCACGTCGCCGACGGCGAGGTCGCCGAGGACGGTACGGCGCAGGCTCTCGGCCATGACGTCGAAGGTGACGACTCCCCCCTTCGCCTCGTGGTCGGTGACGGTCAGGCAGGCACCGTTGACGGCGATCGAGGCCCCGTGGGCAACCTCGGCGGTCGTCACCTCGCCACGGACGGTGAGCCGGCTGGAGTCGGCGCCCGGCTCGATGGCGACCACCTCCCCGAGCTCCTCGATGATCCCGGTGAACATCAGCGCTCCCTCCTCACGGTGGCGGTGACGGCGACGTCGTCGCCGAGGCGGGCGACGTCGGTGGTGGTGAGGCGCAGGGCCTCGGTGATGGTCGTGATCCCCGCGTCCGCGAGGACCGGCGAACCGGCCCCGAGCAGCGCGGGGGCGATGTGGGCGACGACCTCGTCGACGCGGTCGGCAGCGACGGCGGACGAGGCCAGGTGGGCGCCGCCCTCGAGCAGGACGGAGTGCACCCCGCGCCCGTGGAGGGCCGCGAGGAGGGCCGCGAGGTCGAGGCCCCGCTCCCCCACCGGCAGGGCAAGCACGTCGACCCCGGCTGCGGTGAGCCGGGTCGCGTCAGCGTCCTCGGCGACGACGACGAGCGTCGGCGCGACGTCGTCGAGGACCCGGGCGGCGAGCGCGATCTCGGCGCGCGGGTCGAGGACCACGCGCAGCGGCTGGGTGACGTCGTCGAGGCCGCGCACGGCGAGGTGCGGATCGTCCGCGCGCAGGGTGCCGGCGCCGACGAGGACGGCGTCGCGCTCGGCGCGCAGCCGGTGGACGGCCGCGCGGGCGGTCGCGCCGGTGATCCACCGGCTCGTGCCGTCGGCGGCCGACGTGCGCCCGTCGAGGGTCGTGGCGAGCTTCCACGTCACCCAGGGCCGGCCGGTGCGCACAGCGTGCAGCCAGGCTCGGTTGCCGTGCTCGGCCGCTGCTCGACCGACGCCCTCGACGACTTCGACGCCGTTGCGGCGCAACAGGTCCGCTCCCCCGCCGGCGGTCTCTGTGGGGTCGGGGACGGCGACGACGACCCGGGCGACGCCGGCGGCGAGGAGGGCGCTCGTGCAGGGGCCGGTGCGACCGGAGTGCCGGCAGGGCTCGAGGGTGACGACGGCGGTGCCGCCGCGTGCGGCGTCTCCGGCGGCAGCCAGCGCCTCGACCTCGGCGTGGGGGCCACCGGCCCGAGAGTGCCACCCTTCGCCCACGACGGCACCGGCCGCGTCGAGCACGACGCACCCGACGACGGGGTTGGGGGCGGTGCGCCCGAGGCCGCGCGCCGCCAGCTCGACGGCGCGGGTCATGGCCCAATCGATGGTGACGGGTTGCTGCATCTGCCTCTCCGTGGTCCGACGCGGACCACGGGGCACAGGAAGGCACGCCGATGGCGTGACGACGACGTGGGACCACCGGGTAGCCGGTGACGACCGCACCGGACAGTCGCCCGACAGGGAGCCCGCACGGCACGGCCCACGCCGTCGCGTGCTGCCTCCCATCCGGACTTTCACCGTCGGTGCTGGAGTTCCACCAGCTCAACCCGGCCTCGAGAGGACGGGCTCGCGGACTGTTACCGCCGGCTCGGAATTACACCGACCCCGGAGCACGCGTACGACTGAACTCGTACGCGCATCAGGGTACTCCCGTCACGGGCCGGTGCCATCGTGGGTCTCACCACACGGCACCGGCCCGGAGGATGCGGCGTCAGTTCTTCGCGAAGTAGCGCAGCCGGTCGAGCGAGCCGTTCCAGACGTTCTGGTCGATCGGGCTGTCGGTGTACTGCCAGAAGGAGTAGGTGCCCCAGCCGGTGGGCATGGTGCCGGCGCTGCTGGAGTAGCGGGCGATCCACAGCGGGGACTTCGCCGCGAAGCTCGTGTCGTGGCCGACGCACTCGTTCCACCAGTTGGTGTTGGTGTAGATCACCGGGTAGCGGCCGGTGCGCGCCTTGTACTGGTTGAGGAAGGAGTTGATCCAGGTCCGCATGCCGCTCTGGGTCAGCCCGTAGCAGGTGCTGCCGTAGGGGTTCCACTCGACGTCGAGGACGCCGGGCAGCGTCTTGCCGTCGGCGGACCAGCCGCCCCCGTGGTCGACGAAATAGTTGGCTTGGGTGGCGCCGGAGGACGTGTTGGGCAGGGCGAAGTGGTAGCTGCCGCGGACCATGCCCACGTTGTAGGAGCCGTTGTACTGCTGGGCGAAGGAGGGGCTGGTGTAGCCGGTCCCCTCGGTCGCCTTGACGTAGGCGAAGCGCTTGCCGGCATTCCACTGCGCGGTCCAGTCGACCGAGCCCTGCCAGTTGGACACGTCGATGCCCGGGACGCCCGCGGGCGCGGCCACGGTTGCGCTGCTGCGCGCCGTCGGCTGCTGCGAGCGCTCCTTCCACCCCATGCGCGCGTCGCCGGGCTCGGTGATGCCGGCCGCCTTGGCCTCGGGTGTCGGGCGGTCCTGGGTGGGTGCGGCCGAGGCGGTCGTGGCCGTGAGGGCGGTCGCCGCGAGCAGCGCGGCGAGCACGGTGGTCGTGCGGGACATGGAGGTCTCCTGGCGTCGGGTGCGGGCCGCGGCAGGCGGCCCGCGTGGACCCTAGGGACCGCAGGTGACGAGCGGCCCACGAACTCCCCTCGCTGCGGTCAGACCTTCGTCAGGATCTGCCGGGCATGACGAAGGGGAGGGAAGACCTCGCGGTCTCCCCTCCCCTTCGTCATGGGGTCGGGCTGGTTACTTGCCCAGGCCCTGCATGATCTCGCGCATGAGGTCAGCCGTCTCAGACGGCGTCTTGCCGACCTTGACGCCGGCGGCCTCGAGGGCCTCCTTCTTGGCGGCAGCCGTGCCCGAGGAGCCGGAGACGATGGCGCCGGCGTGGCCCATGGTCTTGCCCTCCGGGGCGGTGAAGCCCGCGACGTAGCCGACGACCGGCTTCGTGACGTGCTCCTTGATGTAGGCCGCGGCCCGCTCCTCGGCGTCGCCACCGATCTCGCCGATCATGACGATCGCGTCGGTCTCGGGGTCGGCCTCGAAGGCCTCGAGGCAGTCGATGTGCGTCGTGCCGATGATCGGGTCGCCACCGATGCCGACGGCCGTGGAGAAGCCGAACTCACGCAGCTCGTACATCATCTGGTAGGTCAGCGTGCCCGACTTGGAGACCAGGCCGATGCGACCGGCGCCGGCGATGTCCGCCGGGATGATGCCGGCGTTGGACTTGCCGGGGCTGATCAGGCCGGGGCAGTTGGGGCCGATGAGGCGCGTGGCCTTGCCGACGGAGTAGTTGTAGAACTCCGCGGAGTCCCTGACGGGGATGCCCTCGGTGATGATGACGGCGAGGCCGATCTCGGCGTCGACGGCCTCGACGACGGCGGACTTGGCGAAGGCCGGCGGCACGAAGATGACCGACACGTCGGCGCCGGTCTCCTTGATCGCGTCGGCGACGGAGCCGAAGACGGGGACGGACTGGCCACCCGGGAAGTCGACGCTCTGGCCGGCCTTCTTGGGGTTGACGCCACCCACGACGTTGGTGCCCGAGGCGAGCATGCGCGTCGTGTGCTTCATGCCCTCCGAGCCGGTCATGCCCTGGACGATGACCTTGGAGTCAGCGGTGAGGAAGATTGCCATGTCTGTTTCAGTCGTCCTTTACTTCGCGGCCAGCTCGGCGGCCTTGCGGGCGGCGCCGTCCATGGTGGCCTCGACGGTCACGAGGGGGTGGTTGAACTCGGCGAGGATGCGACGACCCTCGTCGACGTTGTTGCCGTCGAGACGCACGACGAGCGGCTTGGTCGCCGAGTCGCCGAGGGTCTTGAGGGCGCCGACGATGCCGTCCGCGACCGCGTCGCACGCGGTGATGCCACCGAAGACGTTGACGAAGACGGAGTTGACCTGCTCGTCGCCGAGGATGACGTCGAGGCCGTTGGCCATGACCTCGGCCGAGGCGCCGCCACCGATGTCGAGGAAGTTGGCCGGCTTGGCCTTGCCGCCGGTGAAGTCCTCACCGGCGTAGGCGACGACGTCGAGGGTGCTCATGACGAGCCCGGCGCCGTTGCCGATGATGCCGACGTTGCCGTCGAGCTTGACGTAGTTGAGGCCCAGGCTCTTGGCCTTGGCCTCGAGCGGGTCGGCCGCAGCCTTGTCCTCGAGCTCGGCGTGGTCCGGATGGCGGAAGTCGGCGTTGCCGTCGAGGGTGACCTTGCCGTCGAGGGCGACGATGTCGCCCTGCTCGGTCTTGACGAGGGGGTTGACCTCGACGAGGGTCGCGTCCTCGTCGCGGTAGACGACCCACAGCTTCTTCAGGACGTCGGCGATCTTGGCCTGGTCGGCCTCGTCGAAGCCCGCGGCCTGGACGATCTCGGTGGCCTTGGCGTCGTCGATGCCGACGTTGGGGTCGACCGCGATGCGGGCGAGGGCCTCGGGGCGCTCGACGGCGAGCTGCTCGATCTCCATGCCGCCCTCCTTGGAGCACATGGCGAGGTACGTGCGGTTGGCACGGTCGAGCAGGATCGAGAAGTAGTACTCCTCGGCGATCTGGGCGCCCTGGGCGATCATGACCTTGTGGACCGTGTGGCCCTTGATGTCCATGCCCAGGATGGCCTCGGCGTGCGCCTCGGCCTCGTCCACGGTCTTGGCGACCTTGACGCCGCCGGCCTTGCCGCGGCCACCGGTCTTGACCTGGGCCTTGACGACGGTGACACCGCCGCTCTTGGCGCCGATGGTCTCGGCGGCTGCTCGAGCCTCCTGGGGGGTGGTGGCGACGGCGCCGGCAAGAACCGGGACGCCGTGCTTCTCGAACACGTCGCGTGCTTGGTACTCGAAGAGATCCACGAGGGTGATTCCGTCCTCTGCTGTGGTAACGGGGTGCGGGACGAGACTAGCCCCCGGACGAAGGGGGAGCACGTCCGGTCTCGCGAGCGCTCGCGACGCGGGGTGGTTGAACCGTGGATCACGGAGTCGTCACGAGATCTCGCTCACGGCACCGAAGCGGGGTTACCCTCGGGTCACCATGGCCACGCAGCAGCCGTACGACGGCGACCTCGCGACCGGCGACCCGACACCGGCGAGCCTGCGGTCCGGCGTGGTCGACCAGGCCCGGCGGATGGCGACGACGCAGGCGATGGTCTTCGCCGCCGTCGAGCTCGTCTGGGCGACGACGCACTTCTCCCTCTACCCCTTCGGCGCCCGCTCGCCCCGCCGCGGCGGTCCGCGCCACGGCTACCGCATCGAGCACCTCAACCCCGTGCGCCGCGGCATGCTCGTCGCCGGCCTCGTCGAGAGCGGGACGCCGATCTTGCTGCTCCACGGCTTCGCCGACAACCACTCGATCTTCACCGTGCTGCGGCGCGGCCTGCTGCGCCGTGGCTTCAGCCGGGTCTTCGCGATGAACTACTCCGTGCGCACCCGCGACGTGCGCACCGCCGCCGCCCAGCTCGCGGAGGAGGTCGAGGCGATCGTCGAGGAGACGGGCTACGAGCGGATCCACATCGTCGCGCACAGCCTGGGTGGGGTCGTCGCCCGCTACTACGTGACCCGGCTGGGTGGTGACGAGCGCATCCACACCCTCGCCACCCTCGGCGCGCCGCACACGGGCACGCTCGCGGCCTACCTCCTGCCCACCTCGCTCACCCGCCAGCTGCGCCCCGGCAGTGCGCTGATGCAGGAGCTCAACGAGCCCGCGCCCGGCTGCCGGACCCGGATCATCGCCTTCTGGTCCGACACCGACGAGGTCATCGTCCCGGCGGTTGGCGCCTCGCTCCAGCAGGAGGGCGTCGAGGTGACCAATGTGCGCCTGCGGGGCGTCGGGCACCTGTCGCTGCCGATCCTGCCGACCGTCGTGCACAAGATCGCGACGAGCTTGGTGCAGATCGACTCCGAGGGCAACCAGACCGCGTCGGTCACCGACATCTCCGCCTGATCGGGCACCCGCGCCCGGCGGACTCGACGGGGCTCGACCACCGTCGTGTGGCCCGAGCCACCCTCAGTTTTGCATAACGAAATGGTCACGCTAGGGTTGCCGAGATTTGTCCACGGTCCCACCCCAGAGGCTGAGTCCGAGATCCCCTGCGAGGACGTCCCCTTCATGAGTGAGTACACCGGTCGACACCGGCCGCCCACCCGCGCCGAGCGCCGCGCCCAGCAGCGCCGCTCGCGCCTCCCCAAGACCTTCGGCCCCGCCTACGCGCTGCCCACCGCGGCCGCCGCGACCCTCGTGCTGACGGCCGCCGGCGCCACCGCCGCGCAGTCCTCGCCGTTCACCTCGGCCGCCTCCCACGCGCAGGCCGCCTTCACCCCGGCCGGTGCCGAGACCCCGAGCGCCGCTGAGATGCTCTCCGACCCCGACGTCGTCGAGAGCGCCCGCGCCGAGTCCGCCACGACCACCGACGAGACCGACGGTCTCGCCCAGCGCCGCCAGGCCGCGTCGACCTCGGTCGCCCAGGACCAGGGCCGCACACAGGAGCGCCAGCGCGTCGCCCGCGACAAGGCTCGCAAGCAGCTGGCCGCCGACCGCGCCGAGGCCAAGAAGCGCGCCGCCCGCGAGCGCGCCGCCCAGAGCACCTCGGGCTCGACCACCACGGCCTCCGGCTCCGGGGCCACCGCCTCGGGTGACGCCAGCTCGGTCGGCGCCCAGGGGTGGGTCAAGCCGCTCGACAACGCCGTCTTCACCTCCCCCTTCGGCCACCGCTGGGGTCGCCTGCACGCCGGTCAGGACTACGCCGCCGCCGTCGGCACCCCGCTCAAGGCGATGAGCAGCGGTGAGGTCATCGGCGCCGGTCCGATGGACGGCTACGGCATCTACATCGACATCAAGTACTGGGACGGCACGGTCTCGCGCTACGGGCACCTGAGCTCGGTGAGCGCCTCCGTCGGCCAGCAGGTCGCCCCGGGCGACACCGTCGCCCTGTCGGGCAACACCGGCCGCTCGACCGGCCCGCACCTGCACATGGAGATCCACCCGGGCGGCGGCGAGCCGATCGACCCCGCCGGCTGGCTCGCCGAGCGCGGGTTCAGCTGACCCACCCAGCCACCCCGAAGGGGGCCGACGACCACTGGTCATCGGCCCCCTTCGGTCGTCTGGAGGCTGCATTGCCGTAAGGCAATGCGAACTGGGCCGCCCTCGAGGCTGCATTGCCGTAGGGCAATGCGAAGGGGGCCGCCGTTGAGACTGCATTGCCGTAGGGCAATGCGACGTCAGCCTGCATTGCCGTAGGGCAATGCAGCCTCAGAGCTTTTCGAGGGGGGCATAGCGCAGCAGGAGGCGCTTGACGCCGTCCTCGCCCCCGAAGTCGACGTGGGCCATGGCCTTGTCACCCTCGCCCTCGACCCGGATCACGGTGCCCAGACCGAAGCTGTCGTGGGTGACCTTGTCGCCGTCGGACAGGGCGATCACCGGGCGGTTGCCGGGCGAGCGGACACCGGGGCGCGCGGCCAGCCGGGCGACCGCCGGGGCACGCGTCGACCGGGTCGGGCCGACCGGCGGACCGGTGCGCTCCCACCGCACGAGGTGCTGCGGGATCTCGTCGAGGAAGCGCGACGCGGGGTTGTACTGCGGCGCGCCGAAGGCGCTGCGGACCGCGGCCCGCGACAGGTACAGCCGCTCCCGGGCGCGGGTGATGCCGACGTAGGCCAGCCGCCGCTCCTCCTCGAGCTCGACCTCCTTGCCCAGGCTGCGCTGGTGCGGGAAGGTGCCGTCCTCCATGCCGGTGAGGAAGACGACTGGGAACTCCAGCCCCTTGGCGGTGTGCAGGGTCATGAGGGTGACGACGCCCTGGTCGTCGGTCTCGTCGTCGGGGATCTCGTCGGCGTCGGCGACGAGGCTGACCTGCTCGAGGAAGTCGTCCAGGCTGATGACCTCGCCGGTCTCCTCGCGGGTCGCGTCGAACTCGCGGGCCACCCCGACGAGCTCTTGCAGATTTTCGAGGCGGGTCTCGTCCTGCGGGTCGCGGCTGGCCTGCAGCTCGGAGACGTAGCCGGTGCGGTCGAGGACGGCCTCGAGGAGGTCACCGATGCCGGCCCCCTCCTCCTGCAGCGCGCCCAGACCCTCGAGGAGTGCGGTGAAACCACGCACGGCCGTCACCGACCGGGTCGCGATGCCCGGTGCGTCCTCGACCCGACCGAGCGCCGCGACGAAGGGGATCCGCTCGCGCTCGGCGAGCTGCGCCACGGCGGCCTGGGCCCGGTCGCCGATGCCCCGCTTGGGGACGTTGATGATCCGGCGCAGGTTGACGGTGTCGGCGGGGTTGGCGACGACGCGCAGGTAGGCCAGGGCGTCCTTGACCTCGCGGCGCTCGTAGAAGCGGGTGCCGCCGACGACCTTGTAGGGCAGGCCGACGCGGACGAAGACCTCCTCGATGGCGCGCGACTGCGCATTGGTCCGGTAGAAGACCGCGACGTCGCCGGGCCGCACGCCGTGCTCGTCGTGGAGCTCGTCGATGGTCTTGGCGATGAAGGAGGCCTCGTCGTGCTCGTTGTGGCCGACGTAGCCGACGATCGGCTCGCCCTCGCCGGACTGCGTCCAGAGGTTCTTCTTGCGACGGGACTCGTTGCGCTCGATGACGGCATTGGCCGCGGTGAGGATCGTCTGGGTCGAGCGGTAGTTTTGCTCGAGCAGGATCGAGCGCGCGTCCGGGTAGTCCTCCTCGAACTCGATGATGTTGCGGATCGAGGCTCCACGAAAGGCGTAGATCGACTGGTCGGCGTCACCGACGACGACGAGCTCGCTCGGCTCGACGGCGTGCTCGCCCCGGGTCGCGTCCTTGTCGCCGCCCACGAGCTCCTTGACGAGCATGTACTGCGCGTGGTTGGTGTCCTGGTACTCGTCGACGAGCACGTGGCGGAAGCGGCGGCGGTAGTGCTCGGCCACGTCGGGGAAGGCCTGCAGGATGTGCACCGTCGTCATGATGATGTCGTCGAAGTCGAGCGCATTGGCCTGGCGCAGCCGACGCTGGTACTCGGTGTAGACCTGCGACAGCGTCTGGTCCTGCCGTGTGCCCCCCGGCTGCTGCGCGTCCTCGTCGGCCGCGACCCGGCGGGCGTACTCCTCCTCGTCGACGAGCTCGTTCTTGAGGTTGCTGATCCGGTGCCCCATGGCCCTCGGCGGGAAGCGCTTGGGGTCGAGGTCGAGGTCGCGCATGACGAGGGCGATGAGCCGCTGGCTGTCGGCGGCGTCGTAGATCGAGAAGCTGCTCTTCATGCCGACCTTGGTGGCCTCGCGGCGCAGGATGCGCACGCACGCCGAGTGGAAGGTCATCACCCACATCGCCTTGGCCCGGGGACCGACGAGGTCTTCGACCCGCTCGCGCATCTCCGCGGCGGCCTTGTTGGTGAAGGTGATCGCGAGGATCTGCCCCGGCTGGGCACCACGCGCGGCGAGCAGGTGGGCGATGCGGTGGGTGAGCACCCGGGTCTTGCCCGAGCCGGCCCCCGCGACGATGAGCAGCGGACCGCCCGAGTGCAGGACCGCCTCGCGCTGGGCGGGGTTGAGACCCGCGACGAGCTCCTCGGGATCGCGCTCCGGCGGGCGCTGGTGCGGGCTGTGCGCGGCCCGCGTCGGCCCCTCGGCGGACATGGCCCACGTGGGCACCCCCGCATCGGAGACGTCGGTGGTCCACTCACCGGGGAGGGCATCGGGAAGGTCGTCGAAGAGGCTGCTCATCTCGCCCTCCAGCCTACGTCGGAGCCCCGACACCGATCACCCGGCGAGGGCGGCGATGGCCCGCGAGGCGGCGGCCGGGCCGTCGATCGCAGCGGCCCGGTCCCGGACCTTCCGCGCCGCCTCGCGCAGCCGTGGATCGCGGAGCAGGCGATCGACGATCCCCGGCAGCTCGCCGCGGCGCAGCTGTCGGGCGGTGAAGGGGAGGGCATGACCGGCGAGCTCGCACTGCCGGATGTTCCAGCGCTGCTCCGCCTGCAGCCCGATCCCGGCGAAGGGGGCACCGGAGACGCACGCCGTCTGCACCGTGCCCTCGCCACCGTGGGTCACGGACGCGTCGACGAGCCCGGCCAGTCGGTGTGCCGGGATGAAGTCGGTCATGACCACCGAGCGGGGAAGCCGGCGACGGTCGGCGTCCGTGAGGTACCGGCCGGCCCCGGAGACGATCTCCACGTCGAGGGCCCCGACCGCCTCGAGGACCGCGAGCACGAGGTCGCGGCGTGCCGAGGACCCCATGCCCACGTAGACGACGGGCCGGCCGGTGGCGGTCAGGGCGTGGACCTCCTGCGGCAACTCCCCCGCCGTCCGGGAGTAGACCGGACCGATGACCTCGTCCCTCGGCCCGAGCGGCAGCGGCTCGAGCGCGGGCGGGAGCGAGGCGATGAGGTTGAGATCGCCGTCCAGCGCCTCGAGCGTGGTTGGGGGCAGGCACACACCGTGCTCCGCCGCGACGGCGCGGAAGGCCCCCGGCAGGTAGGTCAGCCTCTGGCCCACCGTCCGGATCGTCCGACCCGCCACCGCGTTGGCCGCCGTCGCGAGGCGCCCCCGCCCGGCAACCACCGGGAAGTCGCTCATGGACGACAGGTGCCCGCGACTCATGGCGTAGGGCTTGACGTAGACGAGGGGGATCCCGGCCGCACGGGCCGAGACGAAGGTGCTCATCGTCGACCCGATGACGACGACGTCGGGTCGCCACTCGTCCATGAGGTCGAGCTCGCTGCGCACTCGCCGGCGCAACATGTCGACGGTGAAGGGGTGCCGCACCGCACGCCCCTGGTCGACGGCGAGGAGACGGTCGGCGTCCGCCTCGCTCAGGCGGGGCTCGAGCAACTCGAGGGGCAGCCCGGCGTCCGTCACGTGACCGCTGAAGCGCGTCGAGTACCCGCAGACGATGACCTCGTGCCCGTCCGCTCGCATGCGGCGCGCGACCTCGACCCCGCGGGAGGTCTCCCCCAGGTTGAAGGTCTCGGGAGCGAAGAGGACGCGCACCATGTCCTCTGCCTACCACGCGCCCCGGGTCTCGAGGGCCTCGCTGGCGCTCGGCCACCTCGACCAACGGGGGTCGAGGTGCGAGCTGGCGAGCCTCGAGACCACTCAGGAGTATCTTGCGCCGGTGAGCCCGATGCGCGAGGACCTGAGTCTGCTGCGCGAGCGACGCTTCGCCTCGCTCTTCGCCGCGCGCACCCTGTCGATGCTCGGGCTCGCCTTCGCACCGGTGGCACTGGCCTTCGGGGTGCTCGACCTGCCCGGGGCGGATGCCGGCACCCTCTCGCTCGTCGTCGCCGCAGAAGCGATCCCCCACGTGCTCGGCCTGCTCCTCGGTGGCGTGGTCGCCGACCGCTACCCGCGCCGCTTGGTGATGTTCACCGGCGAGTGCCTCTCGCTCGTCGCGTGGCTGGGCATCGGCACCATGCTCCTCGTCGGCTGGGCGCCGATCCCGCTCGTGTGCGCCTTCGCCGTCCTCACCGGCCTGGCGGGCGCGGTCGTGTGGCCGGTCCTGTCGGGGATCATCCCCGAGGTCGCGCCGCGTGACCGGCTCCAGCCGGCCAACGCGCTGCTCGCCGTGGGCGCCAACGCCGCTCGCGTCGGCGGCCTCATCGCCGCGGGCGCGGTGGTCGTCGCCATCGGTCCCGGCTGGGCACTCATCACGGCCGCCGCGATCTACGCCTGCGCGGCCGGCTTCGCGTGGCGCATCGGCACCACCCCCCGCCCCGGACGCGAAGGGGGGACCTCCGTCCTCGCCGAGCTGCGGGAGGGGTGGGTCGAGTTCTCCTCCCGGGAGTGGCTGTGGGTGGTGGTCGCGCAGTTCGCCCTGCTCGTCCTCGCCTGGCAGGGCGCGCACACCGTGCTGGGCCCGGTCGTCGCCAAGGCCGAGCTGGGCGGAGCCGGCGCGTGGTCGGCGATCCTCACCGGTGAGGCCGTCGGCATGCTCGTCGGGGTCCTCGTCGCGATGCGCATCCGCCCCCGCCGGCCGATCCTCGTCGGTGTCCTGCTCACCTCCGCCACGGCCCTGCCCTACCTGTTCCTCGGGCTCGGCGCTCCCCTGCCGGTCATCGTGCTCGGCGGCTTCGTCATGGGGCTGGGCATGGACGCCTTCACCGTGCTCTGGCAGACGACGATGCAGCGGGAGGTACCGCCGGAGGCCCTCTCCCGGGTGGCCTCCTACGACGCCTTCGGCTCGATGGTCTTCGGTCCGGTCGGGGTGCTGCTCGCCGGTCCCGCCGCGGTGCACCTCGGCGCGCACACCGCGCTGCTCGTGTGCGCCGGGCTGATCATCGCCTCGGCCATGCTCGCGCTGCTCTCCCGTGAGGTGCGTACCCTGCGGGCACCGGAGGTGGCCACCCCGGTGCCCGAGGGCAGCTTCGCGGCGCCGGTCGACCCGGC
Source organism: Janibacter sp. FSL W8-0316 (assembly GCF_038004165.1). Lineage (NCBI taxonomy): Bacteria > Bacillati > Actinomycetota > Actinomycetes > Micrococcales > Intrasporangiaceae > Janibacter > Janibacter sp. FSL W8-0316. The sequence goes on from NZ_JBBOQX010000001.1 coordinate 1,428,629, forward strand.
CGCGCCCTGACCCCCTTCGTCAGGCCGCGCGGAGACGGGCCACCGGCAACCCGAGGTCACGCCACGCGGCGAAGCCCCCGACGACGTCGGTCGCCCGCCCGATCCCGATGGAGCGCAGGGAATCCGCCGCCAGCGACGAGGTGTAGCCCTCCTGGCAGATGACGATGACCCGGTCGCCGAGGGCGACGCCGGGCAGCGAGGCCTCCTGCCGCGGGTCGAGCCGCCACTCGAGCACATTGCGCTCGATGACCCAGGGGTCGAGGACACCGGCGACCTCCCCTTCGGCGGCCCGCTGTGCCGCGGGACGGATGTCGACCAGGCGCGCGGTGCCCTCGCACACCTCCCGCCAGGCCTGCGTGGGGGTGATGCGGCTCAGTCGGGAGCGGGCGTCGGCGAGCAGCGCGTCGATGCCGGCGTGGTGGCGGGCCATGCCGCTCACCACGCCGGTCGCTGCTCGACGCCGGAGGGCCGCAGCGCTCCGTCGACGAGGTCGTAGTGGGTCATCTGGGCGAGCGTCGGGCTGTAGGCGTGGACCGAGACGGCGACCTCGCGCCCGAGGTTGGCGACGTCGTGGAGGTGGCTGCCCCCGAAGGCGCGCCCCTCCCCTTCGTCGAGGTCGGTCGCGACGACCGACCGCTCCCGGGTGTGCTCGGTCAGGGTGCCGCGCACCACGGTGAACCCGCCGCGGGCACCGCCGTGGTCGTGCCAGCCGGTGCCGGTGCCGACGGGCCAGCGGATGAGCCAGACCTGCAGCTGCGGGCTGTCGGCGAGCAGTCGCCAGCTGCGCTCACCGGGTCGTTCGAGGTCGGGGCCGAGGGTGTCGGCCAGGGCCGGGTCGCTCGCGAAGAGCTGCGTGAGGCGCAGCAGCTGGACGGGGGTGAAGGCCTCGACGCCGGGGGTCGGCCCGGCGAGGGCAGGGGTGGACGAGGTCGTGTCCATGGGTGGGCTCCTGTGCGGTGGGGTGTGCGGGCTGCGGTCAGGCGCAGCGGCGACAGAGGGCACCGAGGTGGAGCGCGAGGTCCAGGTGCAGACGGCGCACCCCGGCGAAGGGGGTCCCGGCGCGCGTCGTGTGGTCCATGCCGAGAGCCCACCACCTGCGCACCCCTCCCGTCAAACTCCTATCCATATGGTGGGAGATTGGTCGGCCTAGGGTGTCCGACATGATCCAAATCGTGCGACCCGACGCCCGCTACCAGCGCTCCTACCTCGAGGCCCTGGACGAGTTCGACGGGGCGCACCGCGACGGCGACGGCGAGCTGCAGCTGGCCGCCGACCCGACGACGGGCTTCGCCGGCCTGGACTTCACCCGCGAGGGGCTCGAGGACCCCGACACCTTCCGTCGGCTGGTGCAGGCGCGCCGCGCCGACGAGCTGCCCGAGACGCCGCGCCCGGCGCACTTCGTCCCGTGCACGTACCTGTGGATCGTCGAGGGCGACACCTATCTCGGCTCGATCGCCTTCCGGCACGAGCTGACCGGCTTCCTGCTTGAGCAGGGCGGGCACATCGGCTACTCGATCCGGCCCTCGGCGAGGCGGCAGGGGCACGCGAGCACCGCCCTTCGTCAGGTTCTGGAGCTGGCCGCCGAGATGGGGCACGAGCGGGTGCTCGTCACGTGCGACGAGGACAACGCCGCCTCCCGCGCGACGATCGAGGGCGTCGGCGGGGCCTACGAGGACTCGCGGGTCGGCACGCGGCGCTACTGGGTGCCCACCCTGGTCACGGACCGCCCCGCGGGCGCCCGGCTGGCCTAGTCTCGAGGGCATGGCCCGCGGCGAGCACGGCGAGGACGTCCATCTCGACGTCGGTGGACGGGACGTGCGCATCTCCTCCCCCGAACGGGTCTACTTCCCCGAGCGCGGGGAGACCAAGCTCGACCTCGCCCACTACTACCTGGCCGTCGGCGACGGGATCCTGCGCGCGCTGCGCGAGCGGCCGACGATGCTGCACCGCTTCCCCAAGGGGGTGAGCGGCGCCAAGGTCCACCAGAAGCGCCTGCCCAAAGGGGCACCCGACTGGGTCGAGACGGTGCGGCTGCACTTCCCCCGCTACGACCTGCACGCCGACGAGCTGTGCCCGACCGAGCTCGCGCAGATCATCTGGTCGGTGCAGATGAGCACCGTCGAGCTGCACCCGTGGAATGTCCGCCGCGCCGACGTCGACCGGCCCGACGAGTGGCGGATCGACCTCGACCCCATGCCGGATGCTCCCTTCGACCGGGTGCGGCGGGTGGCCGACGTCGTCCACGAGGTGCTCGACGAGCTCGGGGTCGTCGGCTACCCCAAGACGAGCGGCGGGTCCGGCCTGCACGTCTACGTCCGGGTCGAGCCGCGGTGGGAGTTCGGCGAGGTACGAAGGGCGGCGCTCGCCTTCGCCCGTGAGGTCGAGCGACGCGCGCCGCAGGACGTGACGACGACGTGGTGGCGCAAGGACCGCGACCCGGCGGCGGTCTTCGTCGACTACAACCAGAATGCCCGCGACCACACCATCGCGGCCGCCTACTCGGTGCGGGGCAATGCGCGTGGGACGGTGTCGACGCCGATCACCTGGGACGAGATCGCCGACGTCGAGCCGCAGGACTGCACGATCGCGACCGTGCCGGAGCGCTTCGCCGAGGTCGGCGACCTGCACGCGAGCATCGACGACGTCGCGCACGACCTCACGCCGCTCCTCGAGTGGGCCGAGCGTGACGAGGCCGCCGGGCACAAGGGGCCGGTCGAGCCCGACGAATGATCTCGGCGGGGCGGCTACTTCCCGCGCCGCATCGGCATGATCGAACGAGCGCGCGCGGTCGAGCACCGGAGCCCTTCGGAAGTGGTCCAGGAGGCATTGCGGACCCACGTCGGTGAACCCGTCTACCACCCCACCGAACTGGAACGCCGGCAACTGGGCGAGGGCCTCGATGCCACCGACCCCGCCTCCACGCTCGACTGGGGTGACGTGCGCCGGCAACTCCGCTCTCGCGCGTGACCATCCGTCTCACCCGCTTGGCGGCAGAGGACCTGGAGACCGCGCATGCCCACTACGACAGTGGCGACCCTGATCTGGGTCGTCGCTTCGTCGCGGATCTTGACCTGGTGATGGAACGACTGCAGACCTTCCCTCATGGCGCCGCGCCGGTGGAAGGATTCCCCGGTCTCCGGCGCGCCCGGATGCACCAGTTCCCCTACGGCGTGTTCTACCGTCCGGGCACCGACGACCTCGTCACCGTCCGGGTCCTCCACACCAGGCAGGACCAGGGGCCCACGCTGCCCGGCTGACGCCCCCGCCCCACCTCTCAACGGCGTAGGGCCGCGTCGACCCAGTGGGTCAGGCCCGCCTCGTCGGCGACCGCGTCCGGGTGGACGTCGAGCCAGCTCGGACCCATGTCCTTGCCACCCATGTCAGCGACCTGCACGTAGAGCGGGTCGGCGTCGGCGAGCAGGTCCGCGCTCTCGGCCGGGTCGACCCGCGCGAGCAGTCCTCCCCCGCCGCGCACCCCGACGAGGATCGACCCGCCGACCATGAAGATCAGGGAGCCGAACATGCGCCTCTCCTCCCACTCGATGCCGCGCTCGGTGAGGTCGGCGCGGACGCGGGCGGCGAGAGTCTCGTCGATGGCCACGGCTCGAGTCTGCCCCACCCGCCGGTCGAGGTGGCCGAGCGCCAGCGAGGCCCTCGAGACCCCGCGACCTATGTTGGGTGCATGAGCGACCTGCTGCCGCACCCGGTGACGGGCACTCCCTTCGCCTCACCGGTGGAGCCCGGGACCGGCTGGCCGGACGACCTCGCGAGCGCGGAGACGCCCGTGGCCCGCACGGCTGCTCAGGTGCGACGACTGGCGAAGGGAGTGACGGGCGAGGAGCTCGACGCCCGGATCTCCGTGTGCCGCGCCTGCCCACGCCTCGTCGCGTGGCGCGAGGAGGTGGCGACGACCAAGCGCGCCGCCTTCGCCGGCCAGCCCTACTGGGGTCGGCCGGTGCCGGCGCTCGGGCCGCCCGACGCCACCGTCGTGATCGTCGGGCTGGCGCCGGCGGCGCACGGGGCCAACCGGACCGGGCGCAACTTCACCGGCGACCGGTCGGGCGACTGGCTCTTCGCCGCGCTGCACCGGGCCGGCTACGCGAGCCAGCCCGAGTCCTGGGCGGCCGGCGACGGGCTCACCCTCGACGGCGTGCGGATCATCGCGCCGGTGCGCTGCGCGCCTCCGCAGAACAAGCCCACGCCCCAGGAGAAGCAGACCTGCGCGCCGTGGCTCGACGCGGACCTGGCGAGGAGCGCTCCCTTCGTCCGCTCGATCATGTGCCTGGGTGCCGTCGGGTGGGACGCGACCATCGCCGGTGTGCGGCACGCCGGGTGGGAGGTGCCGCGCCCGAAGCCGAAGTTCGGCCACGGCGCCCGAGCGATGCTGCGCACGCCCGAGGGACGCGAGGTGGATCTTGTCGGCTGCTACCACGTGAGCCAGCACAACACCCAGACCGGTCGGCTCACCGAGGCCATGCTCGACGAGGTCATCGGCTCGCTGTGATGGGCACCTGCGGGGCCGCGCCCTAGGGTGAGGACATGGCCACCACGCGCGCACTCGTCGTCACCCGCCACGGAGGACCCGAGGTCCTCGCCGTCGAGGAGAGGGATGTGGCGGAGCCGGGCCCCGGGGAGGCGCTCGTCGAGGTGGCGGCCGGAGGCGTCAACTTCATCGACGTCTACCAGCGCGAGGGGGTCTACCCGACCGAGCCGCCCTACGTCGCGGGCTTCGAGGCGGCCGGCACCGTCCGCGCCGTGGGTGAGGGCGCGGCCGTCGCCGTGGGAGACCGGGTCGCCTGGTCGATGACCTCGGGCCTGCACGCCGAGCTCGTCCTCGCCGACTCGACGCGGTTGCTGCCCGTCCCCGACGACGTCGACCTCGAGACCGCGTGCGCCGCGACGCTGCAGGGCATGACCGCCCACGCGCTCGTCACCGATTGCGTCCGCGTCCAGGAGGGCACCGTCGCCGTCGTGCACGCCGCGGCCGGTGGCGTCGGGCAGCTGCTGACCCAGATGATCACGAACCGCGGCGGCACCGTCATCGCGACGGCGGGGTCGGACACCAAGCTCGAAATCGCTCGCTCCCGGGGTGCCTCCGAGGTCATCGACTACGGCCAGAGCGAGGACCTCGCCGCCGACATCGCCGCCGCCGCACGCCGGCTGGGGGCCGACGCGGGTGTCGACGTCGTCTACGACGGGGTGGGGAAGGCGACCTTCGACGCGTCGCTCGCGTCGCTGCGCCGGCGCGGGACCCTCGTGCTCTTCGGCGCGGCGTCCGGGCAGGTACCCCCCTTCGACCTGCAGCGGCTGAACTCCGGCGGCTCGCTCTTCGTCACCCGGCCGTCGCTGGCCCACTACATCGAGGACCGCGACGAGCTGCTCATGCGCGGGCGCGAGGTCTTCGAGGACATCTCGGCCGGGCGGCTCGACATCGCCATCGGTGGGAGACACCCCTTCGCCGAGGCGGCCGAGGCCTATCGCGCGCTCGAGGCGCGGGCGACGACGGGCAAGCTGATCCTCGTCCCCTGACGCGGCGCTGCGCCCGCGTGTCGCGCGGCAGTTCGGGTTGCGTCCGACGAGGATCCGGGCCTGTCACCCGGCGCACCGTGCGAACTGCCGCGTGACATGCCGCCGGGTTGCCGCTGTGGAAACCCCCGCGGCAACTGGAGCGATCCGGGCCACTCTTGGGTGATGTCCGTCCTCCCGCTCCTCATCGCCCAGCACGGCGGCACCGCATCGCGCGCCCAGATCCTCGAGATCACCACGCCCACGGGTCTGCGCGACGCCCTCTCTGCGGGTGAGGTGGTGCGTCACCGGCGCGGTGTCTACGGGCTCCCGCTCGACGAGCAGGCGGCCCTCGCTGTCCGCACCGGAGCGGTGCTCAGCCACCGCAGCGCCGCTCTCCACCACGGACTGCCCGTCCTGCACGCGCCCGAGCCGCCGGAGGCCGTCGTCTCCCGCGCTCGCAGCATCCCCGTCCCCGACGAGCTGCGGCTGCGCTTCCGCACCCTCGGGCCCGGAGATGTCGAGGGCCCGGCGACCACACCCCTGCGGACCGTCGTCGACTGCGCTCGTGACCTCCCCCTGCCCGAGGCACTTGCGGTCGCCGACTCGGCGCTGCGGTCAGGTCTGGTCACCCCACGGGAGCTGACGCGTGCGACCCTGCCGCGCACCGGTCGCGCGGCGGCTCGCCGGGTGCTGGACCTCGCGTCTGCCGAGGCCGTCAACCCCTTCGAGTCGGGCCTGCGCGCTCTGGCGGTCGAGGCGGACGACCGCGGCTGGGTCGCCCAGGTGCCCATCACCCTGCGGGACGGGAGGACCCTGCACGCCGACGTGGGTGACCCGGTGACCCGGATCGCGCTCGAGGCAGACAGCCACGAGTTCCACAAGAAGCGCGAGGACGTGCGCACGGACTGCTGGCGTGGCAACGAGATGACCCTCGCCGGCTGGGTCGTGCTCCGCTTTGCCTGGGAGCACGTGATGTTCAACCCCGACTGGGTGCGCGAGGTCATCGCGTGGGTCGTGCAGCAACGAGGTGGCGTGTCGCGCGGCAGTTCACGGTCGGCCTGACGAGGATCCCGGCCCGGTGCCGGGCGTGCCTCGTCAACTGCCGCGGGACACGCCGCAGCTGACTACCAGAGGAAGGCGATGGCGGCGTTGACGAGCGCCAGGCCGGCGGCGGCCCAGGCGAGCTTGGTCGCGGCGGCCTCGCCACGCTTGGCCTTGGCGTTGCCGATCTCGGCGCAGGCGAGGACGGCGATCATGATGACGAGCTTGGTGCCGATCTTGGCGTGGTTGACCGGGTCGTCGCCCGCCTCGGCGAGGCCGGTGAGACCCAGGCCGAGCAGCAGCTGGATGCGCGCGCCCCACACCTGGATCAGGTGACCGCGCCCGGCGGCGGCGGGCCCGACGATGATCGCGAGCATGGCGATCATGTGGAGGATGTAGAGGATGAGGTGCAGGGCGTCCATGCGCCCCAGCGTAGGCGACCTGCGCCCCGTCTCCTACAGCGGGTAGGAGTCGCTGCCCGGCACCCACGGCCAGGCCAGGCGCACCATATCGACGAGCGGCAGGTCCCCGACCTCGGCGAGCGGGACCCACGCGGCAGCACCGGTCGAGCCGTCGACCTCCACGACGTGCGCCGGCGTCGGTCGTGGGCAGGTCGCCCGGTGGATCAGCCGCACCGCGTGGAAGTCCTCGTGCCGCTCCCCCGCCGCCACGTCGCCGACCCAGTGACGTGACTGCACCTGCACGAGCTCGTCGACGACGACCTCCTGCCCGGTCTCCTCGTGCACCTCGCGGACGACGCCGTCAGCCGGGGACTCTCCCGGGTCGACGCCACCGCCGGGCAGGGTCCACAGGCCACCCGCGCCGCCCACCCGGTCGGAGAGCTGCGACATGAGCAGCCGCCCCTCGTCGACGACGAGCGCATAGGCGGCGAGCCGCTGCAGGACCGTCGCGCCGGGCGGGGCAGTCTGCGGCGTCACGGGTGGCACCGGCCCGGGCAGCGGGCTGACCTGCCAGCGGACCTCGACGTCACCACCCGCGAGATCGCTGCCCGTCGGTGCACCCGACCAGCCGTGCGCGGCGAGCAGGTCGGTCGGGTCCTGCCCATGCGCGAGCGGCCAGCGCCCGACCTCGCCGTCTGGGCCGTCGGCCACGACCACGACGCTCATGCGCCGGCCCGTCGGTACTCGTCGACGGCGAGCGCGACGACGCGGTCCCAGGTCTGGGCCGGCGGCACGCGTCGGTTGTGCGCGGCGACCCGGGTGCGCAGGGTGTGGTCGGCGACGAGCCGCACGAGCGCGTCGGCGAGCCCGGAGTCGTCCGGGGCGAGCAGCCCAGAGACCCCGTCGGTGACGACCTCGCGGACCCCGGAGTCGGCGCGGGCGATGACCGGAAGCCCCGCGGTGCGAGCTTCGAGCGCGGCGATGCCGAAGGCCTCCAGGCGGGTCGGAGACAGGTAGCCATCGGCGCGAGCCCAGGCAGCGGCGAGCTCCGGGCGGGTCACGCGGCCGCGCAGGCGCACGGTGTCATCGAGCCTGAGCGCACTCACCCGGGCCTCCAGCCACGGCCGCAGCGGTCCTTCGCCGTAGACGTCGAGGGTCATGGCTCCCGGGCCGAGCCGGCGACGGGCGGCGGCGACCACAGAGAGCAGCGCGCCAACCCGCTTGCGCGGGGCCAGGCGGGTGGCCGTGACGAGGCGGACGGGGCGGGTGGGGGTGGTGGATTCCCGCGGGGATGGGGTCGAGGGACGCCAGAAGGTCGGGTCGATGCCGTTGGGGAGCACGGCGACGGGCTCCCCCTTCGCCGCCTGTCGCACACCCTCGGCAGCGACACCGGAGACGGCCGACAGCACCGCCCCCCGCTCCACCCACCGGCGCACCGCCGGTCCGAGGGGGCGTGCGGCGCGGTCGAGGACGCAGTGCCACGTGAGGGCCGTCGGCAGGCCCAGATGGGTCGCCAGCCCGGCCATGTCCCACGCGAAGGGAGAGACGACGCCCACGTGCACGTGCGCCACGTCGAAGCCCCCTTCGGCCAGCAGACGTCGCGCCTCCGGCACCGCGAGCGGGTTGACCGGCAGGCCCAGCGCGAGCGGGGTGTCGAGTCGGTGCACGAGGATGCTGGATCTCGAGGCTCCCTTGCTGCGCAAACTCGCACCTCGACCAGCGGAGGTCGCGGTGAGCACCTCGACCTCGTGGCCGGCCTGCACCAGCTGCGCCGCGAGGTCCCCAACCTGCGACTCGATCCCGCCCGTGCGCGGCGGGTAGCAGTCGGAGAGCAGGGCCACCTTCACGCGTCCAAGGGTGCCACGGCGCGGTGTGGGAGGGTTTCACCGATGGACCAGCCAGCCCGCACCCTCGTCGTCTTCCACGCGCACCCCGACGACGAGGCACTGCTCACCGCCGGCACGATGGCGCGGGCCGCCGCCGCGGGTCACCGGGTCGTCCTCGTCGTCGCCACCGACGGCGCGCTCGGCCAGGCCGACGAGTCCACCTTCGGGACGAAGGGGGACGCGCTCGCCGCCACGCGCAGCCAGGAGCTGGCCGCGAGCGCACGCGCGCTGGGCGTCGCCCGCACCGTCGAGCTCGGCCATGCCGACAGCGGCAGCGGCCCCGAGGTGTGGCCTGACCCGCCGGGTGGCCGACGCTTCGTCCGCGTGCCGGTGGACGAGGCAGCCGAGGCGGTCAGCCAGATCCTCGTCGAGGAGCAGGCCGACGTGCTGACGACCTACGACCCCCACGGCGGCTACGGCCACCGTGACCACGTGCGCGTCCACGAGGTCGGAGCCCGGGCCGCCGAGCTGGCCCGCGAGCGCGGTGTCGACGTGCGGGTGCTGTGGGCGACGGTCCCCCGCGACCTCATCTGCCGGGCCATCGACCTCGTGGCCAGGGTCTACCGCTTCCCGCCGGAGTTCGACCGCAGCAGCTTCGACCGGGCCTTCAGCGCCTCGGCCGAGATCACCCACCGCGTCCCGGTGCGGCGCTTCGCCGCGGCCAAGCGCGCGTCGATGCGCGCGCACGCCAGCCAGGCGTCGGCCGCGGGGGGCGACGACCGCACGCTCGGGATGCTCGTGCGCATCCCCCGCCCGCTCTACGACCTCGTCTTCGGCCGGGAGTGGTTCGTCGACCCCGACGCCCCGCCCCGCACGACCGCCACCGACGTCTTCGAGGGGCTGGCATGACGGACGCGCTCACCGAGTCGGACGCCTCCGGCTCCACCCCTCCGACGCGACGGACCTCCCCCTTCGTCCGGGTGCTGCAGGTGACACTCGGGCTGGGGCTTGCCGTCGCCATGCTGTGGTGGGGCCTGCCGCACTTCGCCAAGACGTCGTGGGCCGAGGTGTGGCACGTCCTGCGCACGGTGCCGGCGTGGAAGGCCGCGCTCTTCATGGGCCTCGTCGTCGTCGGGCTGTACTGCTACACCTTCGTGATGACGGGCGCGATGCAGGGGCTGAGCCATCTGCGCGCCCTCATCCTCAACGTCTGCGGATCGTCGGTGTCCAACCTGCTGCCTGGCGGCGGTGCCGTGGGGCTCGCGGCGACCTACTCGATCGCGAAGTCCTGGGGCTTCTCCGCCGCCTCCGTCACGACGATGGCCGTGGTGACCGGCGTGTGGAATGTCCTCGCCCGGGTCGCCCTCCCCATCATCGCCGTGCTCGGGCTCGCCTGGGGTGCCACGGACTTGCCGACGACCATGCGCGAGGCCGCCTGGGCCGCGGTCCTGTCCGGCACGGCGATCGTCGTGGTCTTCGCGCTGGCCGTCGGGACCGACGCGGGAGCCCGCCAGCTCGGCCGGGCCATCGACCGGCTGGTCCGGCTCGTCCGGCGCGGCCACGGTGACACCGTCGAGTCCGGCCTCACCGGGCTGCGAGCCCGCACCGCCGAGACCGTGCGCACCGGCTGGCTGTCGATGACCCTGGGGATGGCCGGCTTCTTCGGTCTCTACTACGTGCTCTTCCTGCTGTGCACGCAGACCACCGGCATCGAGCTGCCCTTCGGCCAGCTCTTCGCGGCCTATGCGATCGGCCGGCTGCTCACCGCCGTCGGCGTCACCCCCGGCGGACTGGGCGTCACCGAGACGGGCACGGCCGCGGCGCTCGTCGCCTGGGGTGCCGACCCGGCGTCGGCGATGGCCGGGGTGGTGCTCTTCTCGATCTTCACGCACTTCATGGAGATCCCGCTGGGCGCGCTCGGCTGGATCGCCTGGAGCCTCATGCCCCGGGCCAGTGCCGAGGAGCGGGCCGCCGCGGAGGCCTGAAGACCGGCACCGGGCTCAGCCGACGAGTCGCCGCACCTGCCGGCTCTGGGCCTGCCGCGCCACCTCGTCGTCGAGCTGCTCCGGCGCGAAGTCGCGTCCGGTCGCCAGCTCGGCCGCCCACCCGATGAGGGTGTCGGCGAGCCGCGGGTTGGCCGGGAGGATCGGGCCGTGCAGGTAGGAGCCGATGACGTGGCCGGTGACGGCGCCCTCGGTGCCGTCGGTGCCGTTGTTGCCCATGCCGTGCCGCACCCGACCGAAGGGGGCCTGGCCCGCCCCGAGCGTCGTCGAGCCCGAGTGGTTCTCGTACCCCACGACGTCACCGTGGTCGGTGGTGAGGACGACCGGCCCGATCATCCTCTTCTCGTTGCCCTGGGTGGTCACGTCGAGGATCCCCAGGCCCGGCAGGCGCTGCCCCTCGACGGTGACGAAGGCATTGCCGAAGAGCTGGTACATGCCGCAGATCATGAGCATCGGGGTGCCGTCGGCGGCCAGCGAGCGCAGCCGCTCGGCGATCCGTTCGAGGTCCTCCTCGACCTTGGCCTGACCCGAGTCCTGCCCACCGCCGCCCACGACGAGGTGGGCCTGCTCGGGGAAGGGCTGGCCGGGGTGGTGCTGGTGGACCACGGGCACGTAGCCGTGCCGTCGGATCCGTGCGGCGAGGCAGCGGGTGTTGCCCAGGTCGCCGTAGATGCTCATCTCGCGCGGGTAGAGGTGCACGAGGTGGATCTCGCCCTTGCCCTCGTGGCCGGGGTCGGCCGGCAGTGCGGACCCGGTCGGCTCACCGAGGATCGGGATGTCGAGGCTGGCGTCACTCATCACTGGGCTCCCTCGGGCGCGTCGACGCCCATCTCCGGCAGGTCGTAGCGCTCACCGAGCATGCGGCGCAGCGCGAGCATCGCCGTGTAGGTGCAGAAGATCCGCTTGGGCTCGTCGCGGTGGTCGGTGAGGAAGCGGTCGAGGGCGGCCGCGAGGTCGACCTCGGTGTCGCCGACGGGCACGTCGTCGTACTGCAGCCGCAGGGCCATGTCCCAGCCACGCACGCCGCTGGTGATGGCAACTCCCTTGTCGCGCAAGGACTCGAAGCTCACGTCGTAGAGCCACGAGACGTCGCGACCGTCGGCGTAGTCGTCGTTGATCGCGACCATCGTGGCGACCGGCGTCGAGCCGTAGGTGCCGAGCGCGACGGTGAAGCCGGCGGGGTTCTTGACCAGGACCAGCTCGAGCGGGGTCCCGTCGGCGTCGACGACCTCACCCCGGCCGAAGGGGGGCGCGACCGTCCGCAGCGCCTGCTCGGCGGCGTCGGTGCGGAAGCCGTCGCCGAGGAGGGCGCGGGCGGTGGCCGTCGCGGCCGTGGCGTTGATCATCGCGGCGAGGCCGCGCTGGCGCAGGGAGACGGGGCCGACGCGGCCCCCTTCGCCCTGCTCGCCGAAGAGCACGCTCAGCTCGTGCTCGTCGACCGGCTGCAGGAGCGCGTCTCGCGGGCCGACCGGCGGCGGGGTGTAGGTCTCGTGGCCGCGGGCGTCGTGCTCCTGCAGCTCGCCGAGCCGGTCGGCGATCGAGGCGTCGAGGCCGAACCACGCGATGTCGAGGCCGCTCACCGTCGTCGCGATGCGGTTGACGAAGGGGTCGTCGCGGTTGAGCACGACGCCCTGCGTCGTCATGCCGGCCAGCTGCGTGAGCAGGCCTGCGGTGTGGTCGATCTCGGCGAAGCGGTCGAGCTGGTCACGCGCGACGTTGAGCAGCAGGGCGTGGGTCGGTGCGACGGCCCGGGCGAAGTGCAGGGCGTGCGCCTCGTCGAGCTCGAGGACGGCGATGTCGGCCTGGAGCCGTCCGCGGTGGAGTCGCTCGGCAAGCAGTGCGGAGATGACGCCACGCGTGAAGTTGCTGCCGGTGGGGTTGGTGAAGACGGTGCGGCCGTGGGCCCGCAGCAGCGCGACGAGCATCTTGGTCGTCGTCGTCTTGCCGTTGGTGCCGGAGACGACGACGATCCCACCCGGGACGTCGCCGAGGGCGTGGGCGAGGAATCCGGGGTCGATCTTCTCGGCCACGAGGCCCGGCAGCGCCGAACCGCCGGAGCCTCCTCCGCGGAGGCGGGCGGCGCGACGGGCGGTCTTGCCGGCGAAGGCGGCGACTGCGGTCTTGAGCACCGACTCACCCTAACGGTGCAGAGGCTCCCGGCCGTGCAGCGAAGTCGCCGCTGCGCGTCTGACCGGAGCGCTCGGCGATGGCGTCCATCACCTCGTCGGTGATCGCGCGCAGCAGCTTGCCCTTGACGTGCTGGGACTCGAGGGCGGCGACGTCTATCGGCGGGGCGAAGCGCACCGTCACGCGGTGCGGGCGGATGCCCCGCGCGTCGACGGGCTGGGCCCGGTCGGTGCCGATGAGGGCGCAGGGGACGACCGGTGCGCCGGAGGCCAGCGCCAGCCGGCCGACACCGGTGCGGCCCTTGTGCAGCTGACCGTCGCGGCTGCGGGTGCCCTCCGGGTAGATGCCGAAGGCCCCGCCGGTCGCGAGGTGCTCCTCGGCGAGCTCGAGCGAGCGCGCTGCGGCGCGGGCGTCGGAGCGGTCGACGGGGATCATCCCGCCGAACTCGCCGAACCACAGCCGGCCCAGCCAGCCCGTGATCCCCGTGCCGGTGACGTACTCGGCCTTGCCGAGGAAGCCGACCTTGCGGCCAGCGGCGAGCGGGATGACCAGCGAGTCGATGAAGCTCAGGTGGTTGCTCGCGATGATCACCGGGCCGGTGGTCGGGACGTGCTCGGCACCCTCGACCCGCAGGCGCACCCACGCCCGCAGCGGTGGCCCCACGACGACCCGCCGCAGGAGCCACTCCAGGACGCGCATCGCCGGGTTGCTGCTCACCCGGCCAGCGTAGGCCAGCGTCACTTCCCCGATTGGCGCGCGTCCGGCCGATGGGCGAGCATGCGCCCATGACGACGCCGCCTCCCCCGCACCCGCCGCAGCAGCCGCACGGCCACCAGCCCCAGGGCCAGTCGCCGCACGGTCAGCAGGTGATGCCGGTGTCCGGTCCGCAGGCGAGCACGATGCAGCCCCCGCCGGGGCACGGAGCGCTGCTGCTCACCCTGCAGGGCAATGCCTTCACCACCGGCCTGACGCCGACGGTGCACATCGACGGCTACCCGGTGCCGGCCGCCTTCGGGCCGAACTTCTACCCGCTTCGTCCCGGGAGGCACCACGTCCACGTGCACGCGCAGTGGTTGCGGCAGTACGGCCAGGCCGACCTGCCCCTCGAGGTCCACGCGGGGCAGACGGTGCCGGGCTTCTACGCGGTGCCGTGGCACCAGTTCACGACCGGGTCGATCGGGCACGTCAAGCAGTCGCGCAAGGGCGTGGCCGTCATGATCGCGATCATCGTCGCGACGGTGGCGATCATCTGCCTCTGCGGCCTCGGCATCGTGCTGGCCTCCGCCTGACGAAGGGGGGTCAGCTCGCGTCGTCGGACTGGGCGACGGTGGCCACCCAGTCGTCCCAGTCGGACTCGATGTCGGCCACGGTCGCGCCGCTGTAGCTCACCCGACCGCCACCGACGTCGCCGGTCACCAGCGAACCGTCGTGGAGGACGTTGACCATCCGGACCTCGGGCTCGCCGTCGGCGCGCGTCAGCCGGGAGACATTGACGAGGTGATGCGTGTCCGTGAGGAAGCTCAGGGCGCTGGTGCCCGCGGCATCGCTGAGCTCCTGCTCGGTGAAGGAGGCCGAGACCTCCGGCGCCGCGAGGTCGCCGGCCCCGTCCGGGAGCTGGTAGCGGCCGAGGTAGACCTCGCGCTCCCGCTCGTCCAGACGCACGAGGGCCAGCAGGTGGAAGCCCTGCGGGGTCATCGTCTCGCGCAGCCAGATGTCGTCCTCCACCGGCCGCAGGATGTACCACGTCTCCCCGTCGGCACCGATCAGGCGGACCGAGAGGTGGATGGCGTTGCGGCGCAAGGTCAGTGCGGCCACGACGGGGGTCTCGAGCGACACCGTGCCGTTGCCCTCGTCGTCGATCTCCATGGGCACCTCCACGAGCCCGAGGTCGGCACCCACCTCGCCGCGGACGGCCCGCGCACGCATCGCGCCGAGCGCTGCGGCCTGCTGCTCGCTCTCGGGAAGTCGCCCGAACCAGATCCCGAAGGGCGCCGCCTCCTGGAGGTCTCGGGTGTAGGCGTAGAGCTCCTCGTCGGCGAGCATGGCGAGGTTGAGGACGGCGTCGCCGGAGGTGCGGTAGTCGTCGACGACGAGGCGCACGGCCTCGGCACCGTCGGCCAGGTCGGTCGTGGTGTCGGCAGGTTGGGTCATGAGGACATCCTCGCGTCAGATCGTCGGCAGCGGCGAACGGGGTGGGTTGCCGGTCAGGGCCAGGGCAGGGGGTTGAGGTTGGCCAACGTGTCACCAGCGTCCTTGACGGCGTCCACACCGTTGTCCCACAGCTCCTTGGGAGAGGGCCCCGGGAGGTCGAAGTTCTCGTTGGGCAGCAGGTCCGCCATGTAGAAGGGAGCCATCACCGGGTTCATCGCGCTCATGAGCGCGACCCGCCCCCCGGTGACGAACTCGGTGGGCACCCCGAGCTTGTCGGCGATCCAGCCGTCCATCTTCGGCATGTACTCGTGGCGCAGCTGCTCGACGGCGATCGCGGCCGAGATGAGCGTGCCCCAGCCGGGCACGAAGCCGGCGATCATGCTCGCGGTGCCAAGGACCCCCTTGTTCCACAGCTCGGCCGGGTTGACCTCGCCGTTCCACAAGTCGACGACGAGATCCTTCATGTCCCAGGCCCAGAAGAAGACGCCCGCACCCGGGATGATCTTGCCGAAGACCTTGCCGAACTTGGCCAGGAACTTGCCGACCGGGGCGAGCTTCTCGCCCCACTTCAGCAGCTTGGGGAAGGTCTCGTCGAACCACTTCCCTGCCTTGGCGACCAGGTCGTCGGTCCACTTCTTGAAGTCGTCGGCCACCTTGCGCAGGCCCTCGACGATGTCCTTGAGGATCAGCGGGATGCCGAGCGGCGTCCAGATGTTGTCCTTGACCCAGTCGACGGCACCGGAGAAGGCATCCCAGAGACCCTTGAGAGCGTTGCCGATGCCCTTGACGATGCGGTCGAGCAGCGACTGGCCCTCACCGCTCTTGCCCGGGGGAACGACCGGGACGCCGGTGCGGCCGCCGACACCGTCGGACGCCTTCTCCTGGTCATTGGCCTGGCGGGCCAGCTCGCGCCCGAAGTTGCGCAGCGCCTGACCGGCGTGGTCCAGCTGCGGCATGGCGCTGTCCCACCCGTCCTCGAACTTCTCGAGGTCGGGTCCGGACCAGGCTCCCTCGAGAACGCCGATCTGACCCTCGCCGCTCGAGCGCACGTCATCGATCTTCGTGCTCTGACTCAGCAGCTGCTGAGCGATCGAACGCACACGTTCGACGTCCATGCCATCGGTGACGGTCACTGGGCCCGGCCTTCCTCACGAGTTCAACGGATGAGGACGAACCTACGAGCAGCACACGTGTCCGCACCATGGGGAGCGCTCCCCTAGGGTGCCTCCATGACCTCCGGAGGCATGCTGCAGGGCCAGATCGTCATCCACATCACGGGTGCCATGACGACCGCCGAGGTGCAGTCGCGCATCGACGGCACACGGGTCGAGCTCCTCCTGCCCGCCACCGCGGTCCCCGTGGCGGCCGGTCGGCACGAGGTCGAGGTCGAGGGCCTGCAGGGCTTCGTCACCCCCTTCGGCGAGACCCGCATGACCGTGGACGTACCCGCCGGCGGTCGCGTCGACATCTACTACGCGCTCCCCCGCACGACGCTGTCCGCCGGTCGGCTCGGCACGAGCCCGCAGGCCAGGTCGTGGGGCGCCGACTGGCGCAACATCGCGATCACCTTCGGCGGCACGCTGCTGCTGTGCTGCCTGTGCGGTGGTGGCGTGGCCCTGTGGGAGGCGCTGCGCGGCTGACGGTGGGCGGTCACTCCCACTCGATGGTGCCCGGCGGCTTGCTCGTCACGTCGAGCACGACCCGGTTGACCTCTTCGACCTCGTTGGTGATGCGCGTGGAGATCTGCGCGAGCACGTCACCGGGCACGCGGGTCCAGTCGGCGGTCATCGCGTCCTCGGACGACACCGGGCGCAAGACGATCGGGTGGCCGTAGGTGCGGCCGTCGCCCTGGACTCCCACCGAGCGGACGTCGGCGAGCAGGACGACCGGGCACTGCCAGATCTCCTTGTCGAGGCCGGCCGCGGTCAGCTCCTCGCGGGCGATGGCGTCGGCGCGGCGCAGGATGTCGAGGTTGTGCTCGGTGACCTCGCCGATGATCCGGATGCCCAGACCCGGCCCGGGGAAGGGCTGACGGTCGACGATCGGGTCGGGGACGCCGAGCTCGCGCCCGACCTGCCGGACCTCGTCCTTGAAGAGCGCGCGCAGCGGCTCGATGAGCTTGAACTGCAGGTCGTCGGGAAGACCGCCGACGTTGTGGTGCGACTTGATGTTGGCCGCGCCGGTGCCGCCGCCGGACTCGACGACGTCGGGGTAGAGCGTGCCCTGGACGAGCCACTTCACGGGGTGGCCGGACTCGTCGCCCTCGCCGACGACGTCGCGGGCAGCCTGCTCGAAGACGCGGATGAACTCGCGACCGATGATCTTGCGCTTCTCCTCGGGGTCGGTGACCCCGGCGAGGGCACCGAGGAAGCGCTCCTTGGCGTCGACGACGACGAGCTTGACCCCGGTCGCGGCGACGAACTCCTCCTCGACCTGCTCGGCCTCGCCCTGCCGCAGCAGGCCGTGGTCGACGAAGACGCAGGTCAGCTGCTCGCCGACGGCGCGCTGCACGAGCGCCGCCGCGACCGAGGAGTCGACCCCGCCGGAGAGGGCGCAGAGCACGCGGTCCTCGCCGACGGTCTCTCGGATGAGCTCGACCTGCTCGTCGATGACAT
Source organism: Janibacter sp. FSL W8-0316 (assembly GCF_038004165.1). NCBI lineage: Bacteria > Bacillati > Actinomycetota > Actinomycetes > Micrococcales > Intrasporangiaceae > Janibacter > Janibacter sp. FSL W8-0316. The sequence continues at coordinate 1,446,301 of NZ_JBBOQX010000001.1, forward strand.
TGTCGGCGGTCCAGTCGGGGCTCAGCCCGGCGCCACGGACGAGGAAGTTCTCGAGGACGGGCTGGCCGAAGGTCGAGTGCAGCACCTCGGGGTGCCACTGCACCCCGTAGAGACGCCGCTCATCGTCCTCGAAGGCCGCAACCGGCGCTCCGGAGGTGCTCGCGGTGACCCGCATGCCCTCGGGCGCCTCGGTGACCGAGTCGCCGTGGCTCATCCACACCGACTGCTCGGCGGGCTGGCCGTTGAAGAGCGTGGACTCGCGGTCGCTCACCTGCGCGCGGGTCGAGCCGTACTCGCGCAGACCGGTCCGCTCGACGGTGCCGCCGAGCGCCTGGACCATCGCCTGGAAGCCGTAGCACATGCCGAAGACCGGGACCCCGGCCTCGAGCAGCGTCACGTCGAGCGAGGGGGCGTCCTCGGCGTAGACCGACGAGGGGCCGCCGGAGAGGATCACCGCGGCCGGCTCCTTGGCGAGGATCTCGGCCACGGGCATCGTGTGCGGCACGACCTCGCTGTAGATCTTCGCCTCACGCACGCGACGTGCGATGAGTTGGGCGTACTGGGCGCCGTAGTCGACGACGAGGACCGGAGAGGTCTTGAGCGATTCCGTCACCCGCACAGGCTACCGGGGCGAGGGCGCTCCCCCTTCGTCGCCTCAGGTGGTGAGCGGGGTGACCTCGCGGACGACGCGGCGCTCCTCGACGAAGGCGAGGAAGGGGATGCACGCGAGCAGCAGGATGACGATCATCCGGCCCACGGACCAGCCGACCTTGAAGCCGAGGTTGGCCGTCGCGACGGCGAAGACTATGAAGATCAGTCCGTGCACCGGCGACCACCACGAGAGCACGTCGTTGTCCATGCCGTACTTGAGGACCATCTCGACGATGAGGACGAACATCGCCAGACCGGCGACGATCGCCGTCCCGCGGAAGAAGGTCAGGGCCGTCGCGATCGCTCTCGGGTCCGCGGTGGGACCTGCCTTGGTCTCGTGGCTGCTCACGTCGACTCCTCCAACTCCCGGGCGGGTTCGTCCGCCTCGTCCTGGCGCGCCGCCTGGCGCACGATCTTCAACCACATCCACACCGCGAAGGCCGCGAAGAGCCACCACTGGAAGGCGTACATCACGTTGCGGAACTGCAGCGAGGTGTCCGGCAGCGGTGGCGGCACCCGCTCCAGACCGTCGGCCTGCGCGGCGCCGTCCTCGGTGACGGCGAAGGCGAAGCCGTTGTACATCTCGCCCGACCACTCGTTGACCAGCTGGGCGATGTCGACCGAGGCCAGCTGACCGTCCTCGACGCCACCGGTCTCGTCCGGCGCCTCCGGGGGAGCCAACGACCCGACGAGCTCGGTGGTTCCCTGCGGGGCCGAAGGGGGGTCCTCCCCTTCGGGGACGAAGCCGCGGACGACGGCGAGGTTGGCGCCGGTGCCGTCCACGACGAAGCGGTCGAGGACCCACTCGACGTGCTGCCCCTTGTAGCGCCGGTCCACGACGACGAGGGGGGCACCGACGTAGCGACCGGTCGCGGTCACCCGCTGGCCCGACCCGTCGTCGGGGAAGGACTCGTGCGGGGCCATGACCTCGGCCAGCGGCCGCACCGGCTGCTCCTGCACCTCACGGACCGCGTCGGCCCGGGCCACGTCGTGCGCCACGGACCACTGCCAGCGACCCGCGATGATGCCGAGGACCACGAGCACCAGGGCCACCACGAGCAGCCCCAGATAGCGGGGGCGAAGGGCGGTCCGGAGCACCCGCTCAGGCTACGTGAGCGCTTTGGATGCCCCGCTCACGCACCCCGCACCCCGGTGGCTGAGGTGCGAGGCCGCTCGCGGCCGAGCCTCGAAGCCCCGCTCACGCACCCCGCACGGCCGGCATGGGCAAGGACACCTTGGAGCTCGTGTGGGTGAACTCGCGCACCGCCGGGGACTGCGCGGGCACCGGTTCGAGGCGCCGGTAGGCGTCGCCCTGAGCGGGGCGCCCATCGGCGTCACCGGCGTTGGGCCACAGCGAGAAGGCGCGCTCGGCCTGCGCGGTGATCGTCAGTGAGGGGTTGACCCCGAGGTTGGCAGAGACGGCCGAGCCGTCGACGACGCTGATGCCCGGGTGGCCCCACAGACGGTGGTAGGGGTCGATGACGCCGGTGGCCGGGGAGTCGGCGATCGGGGCGCCGCCGAGGAAGTGCGCGGTGAGCGGGATGTCGAAGGCCTCGCTCCACGTGCCGCCGGGGTAGAAGGGGCGCCCGATCCGCTCGGCCAGCTTGGTGGCCAGGACCCGGATGCCCTCGTGCCCGGCCGCGATGTAGGTCGGGTTCTCCTCACCGTGGCCCTGCGTCGAGGTCAACCGCCGGCGCCGACCCGGTCCCGTCGTCAGAGAGGTCGTCAGCGAGTTGTCGAGCGACTGCATGACCAGGCCGATGACCGTGCTGTCGGCGAAGTGCGTGCCCGGCGGGAACCACGCCTTGAGCGCCGGCAGCTGGCGCGGCAGCTCGGCGAGCAGCTTGGCCCAGCGCGGGGCGTGACCGGTGCGCGGGGGCGCGAGCAGAGTCGTGAGCAAACCCATCGCGTCGGAGCCGTGGCCGTAGCGCACGTTTTCGATGTGCGTGTCTGCGTCGGGGTGGAAGGAGGAGGTGATGGCCACGCCCTTCGTCAGGTCGTGCTCTCCCTCCGGCGGGCTGTCGGCGAGCGCCCCGACGAGCGCCTCGGAGTTGGTCCGGGTCAGCTGCCCGAGGAAGTCGCTGATCGCCGGCAGCTCGCCGTCGGCCTTCATCTCGTGGAGGAGGGTCTGCGTGCCCCAGGTGCCGGCCGCGACGACGACCTTGCTGGCCGTCGTGACGCGGGCGCTCTTGTCCCCCAACGCATCGGTCGCCTCATGGCGCACCCGGTAGACCTCGTCGGGGCCCTCGGTGCCGGGGACCACGCCGACGCGGGTGACGGTCCGCATCGGGACGATCTGCACACCGAGCCCCTCGGCGAGCGCCAGGTAGTTCTTCATCAGGGTGTTCTTGGCGCCGACGCGGCAGCCGACCATGCAGTTGCCGCACTCGGTGCACGTCGTGCGCGCGGGGCCGGCCCCACCGAAGTAGGGGTCGGCGACGTCCTTGCCCTGCTGCTCGCGCGAGTCGTCGTCACCGAAGAGCACGCCGACCGGCGTCTTGCGGAAGGTCTCGGCCACGCCCATCTGGGCGGCCGCGTCGCGCATGGCGTCCTCGACGACCCCCTCGCAGGGGTTGGTGACGACGCCGAGCATCGTGCTCGCCATGTCGTAGTGCGGCAGGAGCTCGGCCTGCCAGTCGGTGATGTGCCCCCACTGCCGGTCGCGGAAGAAGACCTCCGGCGGGACGTAGAGGGTGTTGGCGTAGTTGAGCGACCCGCCACCCACACCCGCTCCGGCGAGGATCATCACGTCCTTGAGCATGTGGATGCGCTGGATGCCGTAACAGCCGGCCTTGGGCGCCCACAGGAAGTTCTTCAGGTCCCAGCTGGTCTCGGCGAAGTCCTCGTCGGCGAAGCGGCGCCCGGCCTCGAGGATGGTCACCCGGTAGCCCTTCTCCGCCAGGCGAAGGGCGGCGACCGAGCCTCCGAAGCCGGAGCCGATGACCAGGACGTCGGTGTCGGTGGTCACGTCCGGGGTCACTTCATCCCTGCCATCTTCATCAGCTTCAGGCCAGCGGTGAGGGCCTTGGAGTAGGTCTTGTCGCTCAGCCCGAAGGCGGGTGCGATCGGCACGAGGTACTGGGCGGCGACGGTCTGCGCCTCGGTGTACTTGAGGATGCCCTCGGCCCCGTGGCGGCGGCCCATGCCGGAGTCCTTCATGCCGCCCATCGGGGCCCCCATGGACCCCCAGGCGGCGGCGTAGCACTCGTTGATGTTGACCGTGCCGGACTTGATGCGCGCGGCGATGCGTCGCCCGCGGGCGACGTCGGTGGTCCAGACCGAGGAGTTGAGCCCGTAGCTGGTGTCGTTGGCCAGCCGGACCGCGTCGTCGTCGTCGGCGACCCGGTAGATGGCCACGAGCGGCCCGAAGGTCTCGTCGTCGCGGCACTCCATCGCGGCGCTGACCCCCTCGATGACGGTCGGCTCGTAGACATAGGGCCCGATGTCGGGGCGGTGCTTGCCGCCGGTGAGGACCGTGGCCCCCTTGGCGACGGCGTCCTCGACGTGGCGGGTGACGGTGTCGAGCTGGGCCTGGTTGACCAGCGAGCCCATGTCGTAGCCGTACTCGAGCTCGGTGCCGAGGGTCATCGCGTCGACGGCGGCCACGAAGCGCGGGATGAACTCGTCGGCGATCGCCTCGTGGACGAGGACCCGCTCGGTCGAGATGCACAGCTGGCCCGCGCTGGAGAAGCAGGCGCGCACCGCACCCTCGACCGCGCGGCCGAGGTCGGCGTCGTCGGCGATGTAGACGGAGTTCTTGCCGCCGAGCTCGAGGCTGAAGGAGACGAGACGCTCGGCAGCGGACACCGCGACCCGGCGGCCGGTCGGGGTCGAGCCGGTGTAGCAGACGTAGTCGGTGGTGTCGACGACCGCCTGACCTGCCTCGGCCCCCGAGCCGAGGACGACCTGCAGGACCCCCTCGGGCAGCCCGGCCTCGGCGAGCAGCTCGATCCCGGCGAGCGCGGTCACCGAGCCCTGCTGGTCGGGGCGCAGCACGACCGCGTTGCCGGCCATGAGGGCGGGCAGCGCGTCGGTGATCGCCAGGCTCAGCGGGTAGTTCCACGGCGAGACGATGCCGACGACGCCCTTGGGGTGGTGCTGCACACGGGTCTGGGTCAGCACCGGGAAGGCTCCGGCGACCTTGCGCGGGCGCAGGTGGGCCTCGGCGGTCCGGCCGTAGTAGCGCGCGGCGAGGGCGGTGTCGAGGACCTCCTCGAAGGCCTGCTTGCGCACCTTGCCGGACTCGATCTGGACGAGGTCGAGCAGCTCGACCTGCTTGGCCAGGACGAGGTCGTGGAAGCGCAGCAGGACCCGGCGACGCTCCTCGAAGGACGTGGCCGCCCACCGCGGCTGGGCCGCCCGGGCCGCGCTCACCGCGCGGGCGACGTCCTGCGCGCTCGACTGCGGCAGCGCCGCGATCGGCCCGCCGGTCAGCGGGGAGGTGCGGGTGAAGGTCTCGGCCGTCGGAGAGGCGACCACCCGGCTGGACAGACGTCGGGCACGCCCCGGGTCGACCGCATAGGTGGCGGTGGGGTCGAGGTCAGGGTCAGCGATGATCTCCGAGGTCATTACCCCAAGGTAACCGTGCAGCCGGGGGCCCGCCAGAGTGCGCGACGTGATGCGCGCGACGCGGCCGACTCTGGCCCCTGAGGAGAGGCTCCGGCCCCTGAGAAGACGGGGAACCCGGCCTTGGCGCTGCGGGTGAGCCGCGGCCGAGCCCGGCCGCATCTGTGTCACACAGGCGGCACCTGTGTGACCGCATGGAGTGACACGGGCGGGCGGACCGTCACACGGAAGGGGGCGTCACCGCGGCGCCGCCCGGCGCGGATGGCCCTGCCTCCCGACCATCAGTGCCTCGAAGGGCGCACGACCTCAAGGACATGTGAACCGAGGCCGCACGCGACTCCCTTCGAGACGCTCGCTGCGCAAGCTCCTCAGGGAGCGTCAGACCACCCCGGTCAGCTCGGCTGGTGGGGCGCGACGACGACCTCGATGCGCTGCAGCTCCTTGACCTCGGTGTAGCCGGTGGTGGCCATGGCCCGGCGCAGGGCGCCGATGAGGTTGGTCGTGCCGTCGGCGACCCGGCTGGGGCCGAAGAGGACCTCCTGGAGCGGGGCGACCGAGCCGACCTCGACCCGCGCGCCACGAGGCAGCTCGGGGTGGTGCGCCTCGGCCCCCCAGTGGAATCCGCGCCCGGGTGCATCGGTGGCTCGGGCGAGGGCGGCACCGAGCATGACCGCGTCGGCACCGCAGGCGATCGCCTTGACGATGTCGCCGCTCGTGCCCAGCCCGCCGTCGGCGATGACGTGGACGTAGCGACCACCGGACTCGTCGAGGTAGTCACGGCGGGCCGCCGCGACGTCGGCGACCGCACTGGCCATCGGGGCGTGGATGCCGAGCGCCTGCCGGGTCGTGTGCGCCGCTCCCCCGCCGAAGCCGACGAGGACGCCCGCGGCACCGGTGCGCATCAGGTGCAGGGCTGCGGTGTAGCTCGCGGCGCCACCGACGATCACCGGCACGTCGAGCTCGTAGATGAACCGCTTGAGGTTGAGCGGCTCGCTGCGGCTGCTCACGTGCTCTGCGGAGACGGTCGTGCCGCGGATGACGAAGAGGTCGACCCCGGCGTCGACGACGGTCTTCCAGTGCTGCTGGGTGTTCTGCGGGCTGAGGGCACCGGCGACGGTGACCCCCGCGGCGCGCAGCTGGCGCAGCCGCTCGGTGATCAGCTCCGGCTGGATCGGGGCGGCGTAGATCTCCTGCATGCGCGCGGTCGCCAGGGCGGGGTCGAGGGAGGCGATCTCCGCCAGGAGCGGCTCGGGGTCGCTGTAGCGCGTCCACAGCCCCTCGAGGTCGAGCACCGGCAGCCCCCCGGCCTCGCCGAAGGCGATCGCCGTCGTCGGCGACATCACCGAGTCCATCGGCGCGGCGATGACCGGCATCTCGAAGTGGTAGGCGTCGATCTGCCAGTCCAGGGAGACCTCCTCGGGGTCGCGCGTACGCCGACTCGGCAGCACCGCGATGTCGTCGAAGGAGTAGGCCCTGCGGCCCCGCTTGCCTCGGCCGATCTCGATCTCGTTCACCCGCCCACCCTAATTGGCTTGGCCCCGGACCCACGAGGGCGCATATTTACTTGGCCGACGCATACATCTATCCGCGTGTGGCCCCGGCTGGCGACGAGGCCGCCGCCTCCCCCCTTCGCACCCCCGACAGGAGACCTCTGTGTCTGTACCTGCGCACGACCCCTCACTCCCACAGGAGTACCCGGACAAGATCGACGCCGCCGTGCTCAAGATCGCCGGGGTCGTCGTCCTCGGCTCGATCATGTCGATCCTCGACATCACGGTCGTCAACGTCGCCCTGCCCCACTTCCAGACCGACCTGGCCACCGGTCCCGAGCCGCTGCACTACTCCACCGTCGCGTGGACGGTCACCGCCTACACGCTCGCCCTGGCCACGGTCATCCCGCTCACGGGGTGGGCCGCCGACCGCTTCGGCACCAAGCGCCTGTACCTCATGGCCATCGCCTTCTTCGTCGCCGGCTCGGTGCTGTGCGCCTTCGCCCCGTCGATCGGCATGCTCATCGGCGCCCGAGTCGTCCAGGGCCTGGGCGGCGGCATGCTCATGCCGCTCGGCATGACGATCATGACCCGCGCAGCGGGCCCGGACCGCATCGGTCGCCTCATGGCGATCCTCGGCATCCCCATGCTCCTCGGCCCGATCGGTGGCCCGATCCTCGGCGGCTGGCTCATCGACAACGCGCACTGGCTCGGCCGCCCGAGCTGGACGTGGATCTTCCTGATCAACCTGCCGCTCGGCCTCATCGCACTGGCCTACGCCGCGGTCGTCCTGCCCAAGGACCACACCGAGCCCACCGAGTCCCTCGACGTCGTCGGCCTGCTCCTGATGTCCCCGGGCCTGGCCCTCTTCCTCTACGGCGTCTCCTCGATCCCCGAGGAGGGCACGGTCAACTCGCCCAAGGTCTACGGCACGGCGCTGGCCGGGCTCGTCCTCATCCTCGCCTTCGCCTGGTGGTCGATGCGGCCCAAGCACCCGCTGCTCGACCTGCGCCTGCTCGCCAACCGGCAGTTCTCGGTCGCCGCGCTGACGATGTTCCTCTTCGCGGCAGCCTTCTTCGGCGGCCTGCTTCTCATGCCGACCTACTTCCAGCAGGTGCGCGGCGAGAGCACGACGATGGCCGGCGTGCTGATGATCCCGCAGGGTCTCGGCGCACTCGTCACCATGCCCATCGCCGGCATGCTCGTCGACAAGTACCCCGTCGGTCGGATCGTCCCGGTCGGCATCGCCCTGATCACCGGCGGCATGTTCGCCTTCACCCAGCTCTCGGCGGACTCGAGCTACTGGGGCTTCGTCATCCCGGCGCTCTTCGTCATGGGTCTGGGCATGGGCGCGACGATGATGCCGCTCATGACCAGCTCGCTCAAGGCGCTCACCGCGCACCAGGTGGCCCGCGGCTCGACCCTGCTCAACATCACCCAGCAGGTCGCCAGCTCCTTCGGCGTCGCCATCGCGTCGGTCGTGCTGACCCGCGGCTTCGAGGACCGCCCGCTCATCGGTCAGGCCCAGCAGTTCGGCGAGGAGAGCGCCAAGGCCACCGACCCGGGCGCGATGCAGGAGCTGCTCGCGAAGTTCCCCGAGGTCGCGCAGATCATGGCCCAGTACGCCTCCGACCCGCAGGCCGGTGCCGCGGCGCTGATGCAGGCCGTGCGCGTCGACATGGCCGAGGCCTTCGCCGCGACCTACTGGGTCTCCGCCTTCATGTGCCTCGCGACCCTCATCGTGGCGGCCTTCCTGCCGCGCAAGCGGGAGGAGAGCCACCTGCTCGACGAGGAGCCGGGCGAGAGCGCCCCGGTCCTCGTGCACTGACGAGACCCACGAGCGAAGGGGGGTGGTTCGGCCGACCGGACCACCCCCCTTCGTCGTGCCCTGGTGCCTTGTGACGACGACACGCAACCGGACACGGCGGCCGCACGTCTGCACGGGTGAGGCGGCCACAGGGGGCCACCTCGGAGCCGGGGACCGCCCGGCCCCACCCGATCACCAGGGGAGATCAGCAATGAAGCACGTGCGCACCACCACCACGACCGCCATCACGCTCGCGCTCGCCGCCACCGGCTTCGCCGGATCGGCGCAGGCCGCCGGCTCGGGCGGGTCCGCGGGCCCCAATGCCTGCGAGGGCAAGGGCAGCGGCTGCGTCATCGTCAGCCGGGCCGACGTCGACGGCGACGGGCGCTCCGACTCCGTCGCGCAGACGCACTGGGGTGCCACCGCCGAGGGCGGGGACAAGATCACCACCCGCGTGCACACCGCCGACGGCGAGCGGCTCCAGGTCGTCACCGACACCCAGCGCAGGATGGGCCGCGATGCCTTCTTCGGGGCCGCGAAGATCGACGGCGAGGCCGGCTACGAGCTCGTCACCAAGACCGACCTCGGCGCCCACACCGCCTACTCGCAGGTCCTCACCTATCGCGACGGACGGCTGACCACGCTCAAGGACCCGCGCTCCCGGTACCGCTGGGTCACCGACGGCTCGGTGTGGTCCTCGGTGGGCTACAAGCGGACGACGACGAGCACCGGCGCGGTCAAGGTCATCGCGTCCGAGGCCGCCCGCCCCGCCAACGGCGGCGCCTTCCGCCAGACCCTCTACTCCGCGGAGTGGAAGAACGGCGGCTGGCAGCGTCTGGGCCTGCTCACCCGCACGGTCAGCGCCTCCACGGCCGGCGAGTGGAGCGGCTGGAACATCCCCTACCTGCCGAGCGGCATCTGACCGTCGTCGCGGTCGTCGGGGGACGGCCGGCGAGCACACGACGACCAGGGCCCCGGAATCCACACGGGGCCCCGGTCGTTAGGCACGATGGAGACACCCACGAGGGAAGGAACCCCCGAATGCGCAAGCTCAAGAACGCCGCCGTCATCATCACCGCCGCCGAGGCCGCCCGTCAGTGGGCGCACAACAACCCCGAGCAGGCCGCCAAGTTCATCGACACGGCCACCGGCTTCGTCGACAGCCGCACGAAGGGGAAGTACACCTCCCGGATCGCCGGCTTCTCCTCCATGGCGAAGAAGAACCTCACCGGCACAGACACGGTGCGCGGCTCGACCGTCCACGACCAGGCGCCGCCGAAGCCGCAGGGCTCGAAGCCCACCTTCCCCGACGGCCGACTCTGAGCTACACCTCGGTGGCCTCGAGGACGCGCAGCACGTTGCCGTGCGCGAGTGCCTCGAGGTCGCCGCGGCTCCAGCCCCGCTCCCCCAGCGCAGCGAGCAGGCGCGGATAGCTCGCGACGTCCTCGAGCCCGACGGGCGTCTCGTCGACGCCGTCGTAGTCGGCCCCGATGCCCACGTGCTCGACGCCGACGACCTCCCGCAGGTGCTCGAAGTGCGCGACGACGTGCTCGAGGGTCGCCACCGGGTCGGGCACGACGTCGGTGCGGCCGAGGACCTCGTCGGCGCGGGCCTGGTTGACGAACTTCGGCACGACATTGGCCATGACGATGCCGCCGTTGCCCGGGATGCGCTCGAGCACGTCGTCGGGGACATTGCGCGGGTGGTCACAGATCGCGCGGGCTCCCGAGTGGCTGAAGAGCACCGGCAGGCGGGTCGCGTCGAGCGCGTCGTGCATCGTCTCGGCGCTCACGTGGGACAGGTCGACCATGACCCCCAGGCGGTTCATCTCCGCGACGATCTCGCGCCCGACGTCGGTCAGCCCGCCGTGCACCCGCTCGTCGGTCGCCGAGTCCGCCCACGGCGTGTTGTCGTTGTGCGTGAGCGTCATGTAGCGCGCACCGCGGTCGGCGAAGTTGGCGAGGTGCTGGAGCGAGCCGTTGATGCTGTGCCCACCCTCCATGCCGACGAGCGCCGCGTGCTTGCCCTCCGCCCATGCGGCGCGGACCTCGGCGACCGTGCGGGCCGGCACCATCTCGTCGTAGCGGCGGCACATCGCCTCGACGAAGTCGATCTGCTGGTGCGTCGCGACGACCGCGTCCTCACCCTCCATCGAGCACGGCACCCACACCGACCACAGCTGGGCGGCCAGACCCCCTTCGCGCATCCGCGGCAGGTCCGTGTGCAGGTGCGGCTGCGGTCGGGCGATGTCGCACGCGTCGAGGTCGTAGCCAGCCACCTCGCGGTGGTGCCAGGGCAGGTCGTTGTGGCCGTCGAGGACCGGAATCGGTGCGCTGGTCGTCATCACCCCAGTCAACCAGTCACCCGGGCCACCGGGTGCATGCTGGTGCCATGCGCCCCGGAGCCCACAACGCCATCACCGACGTGCCCGGCGTGCGCGTCGGCCACGCCACCCGTGACGAGCCCGGCTGGCTGACCGGCACGACGGTGGTCGTGCCGCCGCTCGGCACCACGGGTGGGGTCGACGTGCGCGGTGGCGGTCCGGGCACCCGCGAGACCGACCTGCTCGACCCTCGCAACCTCGTCGACGCCGTCGACGCCGTCGTCCTCTCGGGGGGCAGCGCCTACGGCCTGTCCGCCGCGGACGGTGTGGTCGCCGCACTCGCCGACGAGGGCCGCGGCTGGCCGATCGGCCCCGGGCCCGGCGAGGTCGTGCCGATCGTGCCCGCGGCGATCCTCTTCGACCTCGGGCGCGCCGGCGCCTGGCGCCACCATCCCGGACCGGCCGAGGGGCGCGCGGCCTACCTGGCGGCGAGCGACGGCCCGGTGGACGAAGGGAGTGTCGGCGCCGGCACCGGAGCCCGTGCCGGGGGCCTGCGCGGCGGCATCGGGTCGGCGAGCCTCGTCCTGTCGTCGGGCGCGACGGTCGGCGCTCTCGTCGCGGTCAACGCCGTCGGCTCACCCCTCTCCCCCGACGGCCGGCTGCTCGCCGAGCGCCTGCTCGCGCCGGGCGAGGTCGACGTGCCCGAGCCGGATCCCGTTGCGGTGCAAGCTCACTGGGAGCGCCAGGAGGCCGAGGCGCAGGCTCTGCGCGCGGGGACCGCCACGACGCTCGCGGTCGTCGCGACAGATGCCCGGCTCGACAAGGCCGGCTGTTCGAAGCTCGCGGGCGTCGCCCACGACGGCTTCGCCCGGGCCCTGTCCCCCGTGCACACGGCCTTCGACGGCGACACGGTCTTCGCGCTGTCGACACCGGGCGGGGTGACGCCGACTCCCTTCGACGTGGTGGAGCTGCAGACCGCGGCAGCCGACTGCGTGAGCCGGGCCATCGCCCGGGCGGTGCTGGCTGCCGGATCCGTCGACCGCAGCGAGGACGGTGGGGCCGTGCTGCCGGGTTACCGGGCGACGCTCAGTCGGAGGTGACGAAGGTCAGGTCGACGTCGCCGCTGGGGCCGTCGCCACTCGAGCCGTCGGAGATGTGGTGGTGCGCCTCGTGGCGGATGACCCAAACACACAGGGCGACGAGGGGGAAGCTGATCAGGGCGACACCGAGCGCCTCGTCGCGCATGACGAGGCCGGTGATGCCGGTGACCGTCAGGATCACGATCCCGACGAAGGCCGTGACCATGTGGAACCCCGCGAGGTCGCTGCGGGTCTCGCGGGTGCGCAACCAGCGGTGCCGCAGCAGCCCGGCAGTCCAGGAGAGCAGCCACCCGATCGGCAGCAGGACCAGGGAGAGCATGGCCCACTCGGGGGCGATCGTGTCCTGCAGCTTGCTCAGGACGACGCCGAGCACGACGAGGGCGGGCAACCAGGCGATGAGGCAGATGCCGCCGATCGTGCCCAGCAGGTCGAGGCCCCGGCCGCTGCCACGGGTCGACGTCGGGATCCCCGGCCCGACCTCACGACGACGCAGCGCGGCGGCACGCAGCTCGTCTTCGGTGGGCTCAGGCCGCTGACGGGCCGGTGCGCTGGCGTCACGCCGCCCCGCCTGGCGGGTGCGGGCCCCCTCGTCGGCCGCGACCCGCTCGGCGAATCGCTCCCGCTCGTGCGGCGGTGACCACCGGTCGATCCGCAGCTCGTTGCCGAAGACGTCGACGTGCACGCGCTCGTCCTTGAGCTGTCGCCACGTGTCCCGGACGTAGAAGACGAGCGCCGCACCGCCGAAGAGCACGAACCACGCGAGGAAGGTCGGCACGTGCGCGTCGGGCTCGGTCTGCCCCTCGACGAGCATGCGGGTGAGCATGGTCATGGCGAAGGACAGGACCGCCATGAGCAGGAGCACGACGGGCAGGCCGACGACGATCATCAGCCACCACATCGGCCCCAGGGCCTTGGGCTCGACGTGCTGCTCCCCCCGCGCAGACATGGTCAGCCCAGGCTGTAGTTGGGCGCCTCGACGATGCCCTGGATGTCGTGGGGGTGGCTCTCCTTGAGGGAGGCGGAAGTGATCCGGACGAACTTCCCCTTCGCCTGCAGCTCGGGGATGGTGCCGGCGCCGACGTAGAACATCGACTGCCGCAGGCCGCCGACCATCTGGTGCGCGACCTGGGCGAGGGTGCCGCGGTAGGCGACCCGACCCTCGATGCCCTCGGGCACGAGCTGGTCGTCGCTCGTGACCTCGGCCTGGAAGTAGCGGTCCTTGCTGAAGGACTTCTTGCCGCGGCTGCTCATCGCGCCGAGGCTGCCCATGCCGCGGTAGGCCTTGAACTGCTTACCGTTGACGAAGATCAGCTCGCCGGGGCTCTCCTCGCAGCCGGCGAGGAGCGAGCCGACCATGACCGTGTCGGCGCCGGCGACGATCGCCTTGGCGATGTCACCGGAGTACTGCAGGCCGCCGTCGGCGATGACGGGGATCCCGGCGGGCTTGGCCGCGAGCGAGGCGTCGTGGACCGCGGTGATCTGCGGGGCGCCGACGCCGGTCACGATGCGGGTGGTGCAGATCGAGCCCGGCCCGACGCCGACCTTGATCCCATCGACGCCGGCGTCGATGAAGGCCTGGGCCCCCTCGCGGGTCGCGACGTTGCCACCGATGACCTGCACGTGCCGGGTGGCGGGGTCGCACTTGAGCCGCTCGACCATCTCGAGGAGCAGCTTGACGTGACCGTGCGCGGTGTCGGCGACGAGCACGTCGACACCGGCGTCGATGAGCGTGGTCGCCCGCTCCCACGCGTCGCCGAAGTAGCCGATGGCGGCACCGACGAGCAGGCGGCCCTGCGCGTCCTTGCTCGCATTGGGGAACTGCTCGCTCTTGACGAAGTCCTTGACGGTGATCAGACCAGCAAGCCGACCCTGGTCGTCGACGATCGGCAGGCGCTCGCGCTTGTGCTGGCGCAGCAGCAGGGTGGCGTCCTCCTGGGAGATGCCGACCGGGGCGGTGATGAGCGGCATCGGCGTCATGACGTCGCGCACGAGGGTCGTGGCCCACTCGGCGACCGGGGTGAAGCGCAGGTCGCGGTTGGTGATGATGCCGATGAGCACGTCGGACTCGTCGACGACGGGAAGCCCGGAGACGCGGTACTCGCCGCAGCGCTGGTCGAGGTCGTCGAGCGTCGCGTCGGGCCCGATGACGACGGGGTTGGTGATCATGCCCGTCTGGGTCCGCTTGACGAGGTCGACCTGGTAGGCCTGGTCCTCGATGGACAGGTTGCGGTGCAGGACACCGATGCCGCCCTGTCGGGCCATGGCGATCGCCATCCGCGACTCGGTGACGGTGTCCATCGCCGCGGAGATGAGCGGCGTCTTGAGGCTGATCTCGCGGGTCAGCCGACTCGTGGTGTCGAGGTCGCCGGGCGCCAGTTCGCTGTAGCCCGGCAGCAGCAGGACGTCGTCGTAGGTCAGGCCCACCTTGGCGAAGGGGTCGGGGGCCGCGCCCCCGGTGTGGTCACGGGCGGTCGGGTCACCGAAATCCATCTCCCTATCCTAAGCCACCCCGAACGCGCCTCCGGACCTGACCAATCCCTGACCAACAGGCTCAACTTCGGGGCAAACCCATACCTTTTCGTCGACCTCTGTTTGCGCCGATCTTCTTAGGTTGGCAGAGAAATCACGGGGGTGCTCGACCTCCACAGCACCCTGAGCACGGAGGTAGACAGATGGCACAGGCAGACAAGGCGCCCGGTCCGGTCGCGGACCTGTGGGAGTGGCAGTTCGAGGGCGCGTGCCGCGAGACGGGCAGCGAGTCCTTCTACCACCCCGACGGTGAGCGCGGCGCGGCCCGTCGCCTCCGTGACGCGGCCGCCAAGGAGATCTGCACCGGCTGCCCCGTGATGCTCGCCTGCCGCGAGCACGCCCTCGCCATCCGTGAGCCCTTCGGCGTCTGGGGCGGCATGACCGAGGACGAGCGTCAGGTCGCCCTCGCCGAGCGCGACATCGCCGCCGCCGGCATCGCCGGCTGAGCGACGACCCGACGAAGGGGGCGTCAGGCGCCCCCTTCGCGTCCTAGGCTGGTGGGGTGAGCTCTCCCGCACCGGTCCACATCCGCGACGAGTCCATCCGCCTCGGCCAGCTGCTCAAGCTCGCCGGCCTCGTGGAGGACGGCGCGATGGCTCGCGAGGTCATCGCCGCCGGCGAGGTGAGCGTCGACGGCCAGCCCGAGACGCGCCGCGGCGCACAGGTCCGGGCGGGCAGCGTCGTGGACTTCGCCGGCCAGCAGGTCGAGGTCGTCACCGGAGAGGCCGAGATCGACGTCCCCTGGTGACGACGGTCCCTGAGGAGGTCGCGCAGCGACCGTCTCGAAGGGTCAGCCCTCGGTGAGCATCCAGTCGAGCGCCTGGTCGACGTGGATCGCCGTGGTGTCGTGCAGCGGCACGGGGCAGTCGTCCTCCTCGAGCAGCAGGCCGAGCTCGGTGCCCGCGAGCACGACGCACTCGGCGCCCCGCTCGGCCATCCCCTGCATCACCGAGCGCAGGGCGCGCCGTGAGGTGTCCTTGATGACCCCGTGGACGAGCTCCTCGTAGATGATCCGGTCGACCTCGGGCCGCTCGGCCTCCTCGGGCAGGAGCACCTCGATGCCGCGCTGGGTGAAGGGCGTGGTGTAGAAGTCGCCGGACATCGTCGTCAGGGTCGCCAGCAGGCCGACCTTGCGCTGGCGGGAGGCCTCGACCCGGCGGGCCGTCGCCTCGGCGATGTGGAGGAAGGGGATGTCGACGGCCGCGGCCACCTGGTCCGCCACCACGTGCATCGTGTTGGCGGCGAGGATGATGCCCTCCGCTCCCCCGGCCTGCAGGCTGCGGGCGCCCTCGACGAGCAGCCGGGCCATCTCGTCCCAGTCACCGGCATTTTCGGCATCGTCGACCGGCTGGAAGTCGAGGCTGTGGACGAGGACGCGGGCGCTGTGCAAGCCGCCCAGGCGCGCGTCGACCCCTTCGTTGAGACGGCGGTAGTACTCCGCCGTCGCCGACCAACCCATTCCGCCGAGGACACCAAGGAGACGCATGCGCACACCCTAGCCAGCAGGCTTGTGCGCGTGGGGCCTTCGTTCCGCCCTGTGGTTCGCATCGCGGGCGCCTGTCCGGCCACATCGAGCCCGGGCATACCCTGCAGGCGTGAAGGTGCTGCTGCTCGAGAACATCCACGACGTCGCCCGTGACGCCCTGACCTCCGCCGGCTTCGAGGTCGAGACCCGCTCCGGGGCCCTCGACGAGACCGAGCTGATCTCCGCCCTCGAGGGCGTCGACCTGCTCGGTATCCGCTCCAAGACCAAGGTGACCCAGGCGGTCATCCAGGCACGACCCGAGCTCAAGGCCGTCGGCGCCTTCTGCATCGGCACCAACCAGATCGACCTCGACGCCGCTGCCCAGGCCGGCACCGTCGTCTTCAACGCCCCCTTCTCCAACACGCGCAGCGTCGTCGAGCTGGCCCTGGGCGAGATCATCGCCCTCGCCCGCCACCTGACGGACAAAAATGCTGCGCTCCACGCCGGCGTCTGGGACAAGTCGGCCAAGGGCGCCCACGAGGTGCGCGGCCGCACGCTCGGCATCGTCGGCTACGGCAACATCGGCGCCCAGCTGTCGGTCGTCGCCGAGGCCTTTGGCATGCACGTGTCCTTCTACGACCTCGAGGACAAGCTGCCCCTGGGCAATGCCACGAAGTGCAACTCGCTCGACGAGCTGCTCGAGACCTGCGAGACGATCACGCTCCACGTCGACGGCCGCGCGGGCAATGCCGGCACCTTCGGCGCCGAGCAGTTCGCCAAGATGCGCCCGCGCAGCCTCTTCCTCAACCTCTCGCGCGGCTTCGTCGTCGACCTCGAGGCCCTGCGAGACAACCTCGTCTCGGGGCACGTCGCCGGCGCCGCCGTCGACGTCTTCCCGAGCGAGCCCAAGAAGGCGGGCGACCCCTTCGAGAACTGCCTGCAGGGCATCCCCAACGTCATCCTCACCCCGCACGTCGGCGGCTCCACCGAGGAGGCGCAGTACGACATCGGTCGCTACGTCGCCGGCAAGCTGCGCGACTGGGCCGACACCGGGGCGACCTCGATGTCGGTCAACGTCCCCGCCGTCGCCGCCCCCGTCGCCGCGGGCAGCACTCGCATCCTCCACCTGCACAAGAACGTCCCCGGCGTCCTCGCCCGGGTCAACACGATCCTGTCCGAGGGCGACGTCAACATCGACAGCCAGCAGCTGAGCACCAAGGGCGAGTACGGCTACGCCGTCACCGACCTCGCGAGCGGCCTGCCCGCCGACACCGAGCAGCGTCTGCGCGACCTGCCCGAGACCGTCGAGGTCCGGGTCATCGTCACGGCCTGATCCCCCTTCGCGGGTGGAGGGGGTCACTCCCCGTCGCGCAGCGCAGCCACGTCTGCGGCCCGCACAATGCGGGCTGAAGCGACCCAGGCAGCCGCCGCCGTCCCCCCGGTCATGAGCACCACGACGCCGGCAACGAGCCACCAGTCGACAGCGAAGGGGTTCTCCGGCACCTGGGCCACGAGGAGACCCGCCACCCCCATCCCGACGAGCGTGCTGAGCAGCCCGACGACCGCGACCGGAAGCGTGGTCTCGAGGACCATGACGCGGCGCAGAACCGGCAGCGGCACCCCCGCGGCATGCTGCCGACAGAGGGCACCGCGTCGCACGACGACCTGCTCGGCCACGGCGACGAGCAGGCCCACGACAGCGAGCATCCCGACGACGAGGAGGAGCACCTCGGCGAGCGTGAGCGGCACGAGGTAGAAGGCCGTCGAGTCGCCGCCCAAGGTGTGGCCCGCGGCCAAGGTCTCCCGCAGGCCTGCCCGCAGGGCCCCGCCATAGGTGGCGAGCGCGCCTCCGACGAGCCCGACGAGGACGAGGCCGGAGGCGGCGCGTCCGGCCCGCGCCGGGTGGGCTGCCATGCCCCGCCCGGCGAGGAGCGCGACCGCCGACCCGCCACGCCCGACGAGCGACCCGAGCGCTCGCGTCGACAGCGGCGCGACGAGGGACAGTGCCGCCACCAGCGCCACGAGGGCGGTCAGGGCCAGGGTCGAGCTGACCGCGAGGTTGACCATCCCCGAGTCGGAGACCACGAGCGCCGCCCCACCCGCGAGGCCGGCGACGACGACCAGGAGCACGGCCCGGGCTCCTGACACCCGCCGCTCGACGCGCTGCTGTCCGGCGACCCCGACTCGGATGCGGCCGGCAACCCACCAGGCCATCACGGCACCAATGAGGACGACGAGCGTCATGGCCGTGAGCAGGTGCGTCGGACGCGGCCACACCCCCGGCGGGAGCAGCGGCAACCCACCCACGTGCCACCGGGCCAGGAGGGCCCAGACGGCGAGGACGAGGATCGTGCCGACGATCACCCCGAGGGCAGTCATCGCGCTCGCCTCGACCGCAATGACCCGGCGCACGTCGCCACGCGTGGCCCCCGCGGCCCGCATGGCCGCCAGCCGACGGTCGCGCCCCGAGGACCCGACCCGCGAGCACTCGAGGGCGAGCAAGACGACCGGCAGTGCGAGCAGGGCCATGGCAAACCCGGCGCCGAGCGCGAGCTCGCCGTCGCGCAGCAGGGCGAGGCCGTAGTCGCCGGCCTGCCAGCCGCGCGCGTTGACGGCGGGGATCCCGCTCGCCAGTCCCGCGGGCACCATGGCGAGCGCGGCGCACCCGGCCATCAGCCGGCGCCGCAGTCGGTCCGCGGGCCCTCCCTTCGCCGCCATCCGTGCGGCCTCCGACCACGCCAAGCTCATCGCACGGCCACCATCTCGTCGACGTCGAGCATGCCGTCGCGCAGCACGACCTCGCGGTCCGCATAGGCGGCGACACGGGCGTCGTGGGTGACGAGGACGACCGTCAGCCCCTCCTCGGCGGCGACATCGGTGATGAGCTCCATGACCGACTCCCCTGCCCGTGAGTCGAGAGCGCCGGTGGGCTCGTCGGCGAAGAGCACTCCGGGGTTGGTCACGAGGGCCCGCGCCAGCGCCGCCCGCTGGGCCTGCCCACCGCTCACCTCGCCCGGCAGCTCGTCGGCGAGGTCCTCCACCCCGACGCGGGCCAACCAGGCCCGGGCCGTCGTGATCGCATCGCCGCGCCCACGACGCTCCAGGAGCAACGGCAGGGCGACGTTGTCCGCCAGGGTCAGCTCCTCGACGAGCTGGCCGAACTGGAAGAGCACCCCCACCCGCGTGCGCCGCAGCCGCGAGCGGGCGTCCTCGGACATCGCGGTGACCACGTGACCACCGAGACGGACCTGACCTTCGTCGGGACGGATGACGCCGGAGAGGGCGTGCAGGAGCGTCGACTTGCCCGAGCCGCTCGGCCCCGTGACCGCGACCATCTCGCCGGCCGCGACCGCGAGGTCCACCCCGCCCAACGCCGGGCGACGCCCGTAGTGGTGCGCCACCCCGGTGGCCTCGATCGAGAGCGCGTGGCCCTCCCCGCGTGTCGTCATGCTCGGTCCCCTTCGAGGTCGTGGACGCGCTCGAGCGCGTCCTCCATCCACCGGACGTCGGCGTCGAGGTGGCTCAGTGCGTAGTCGGCGGCGAGGACCCGGTGCAGGTCCCCCTTCGCCTCGCGCTTGTCACGCGTCAGCGAGCGCATCCGCTCGAGGTGGGCGGCGCGCTGCCGCCGCAGGTAGGTGGCAGCGGCATCGTGGCCACCGAGGAGCAGGGCGACGGCCACCTTGGACGCGAGGGGGTTGGCGACGTGCTCTCCCGGCCCGTCCGGCTCCGCCGCCCACGAGTCCACCTCGGCCCGCCCGGCGTCGGTCAGCTCGTAGACGACCCGCTCGGGCCCGCTCCCCTGCTCGACCGCCGCCTCGGCCACCAGCCCCTTGCCGGCGAGCCGCCCCAGCGCCGCGTACACCTGCCCGAAGGCCATGGGTCGCGCCGCCGGGAGCAGCTCGTCGTGATGACGCTTCAGGTCGTACCCGTGCTGCGGCCCCCTGCTCAGCAGCCCCATGAGGACGTGTCCCGTGGTCATGGGGAGGACTATTCACTGTGTGAGTAGTGGCGTCAAGGGTCCCTTCGAGACGGCGCTGGCGCGCCTCCTCAGGGACCGGGAGGGGCGGTGCGCCTCCTCAGGGACCGGGAGGGGCGGTGCGCCTCCTCAGGGACCGGGAGGGGCGTCGCGCCGCCGACGAGACATGACGAAGGGGGCGGCGCACCGGCTTCGGTTCACATGGTCCTCGCAACACCTCGATCTGAGGAGTTGCGAGGACCATGGTCATTTCGAGCGAAAAGCGGCGTCGTGTTGAGGTCTCTGCGGAGGTAGTTGCTGTGATGGTGGCTGCCTTCGAACGGGAAAGATCGATTGGTGCCGCAGCCAGGGCGGCTGGATGTGCTCACTCCACAGCTCGTCGGCATCTGGTTCGGGCGGGGTTGGTGCAGGCCGAGCCGATGCCGTTGGGCAAGCCGCGTCAGCGGGCCGAGTTTGACGAGCTGATCGCTTCCGGGGTCCACAACGCCGTGGCCGCTCGTCGGGTTGGGGTCACGCTCGACACGGGCCGGTATTGGATGCGGGGCGTGCGTAAGAGTCATGGCCGCACGATCTATCCCGATGGGCGCGTCACGGGCCCGCCGGCCAAGCGAGCGGCTAGGAACAGGCCCATGATCGAGGTCGTGGGTACGGGCAGGTTGCTGTCATTGCAGGATCGTCTGGTGATCGCCGACGGGCTGATCAACCGGGAGTCGATGCGTTCGATCGCTGCCCGGCTGGGCCGGCCGACCTCGACGGTCACACGTGAGGTCGCCGCCCACCGCGATGAGCAGGGCCGGTACGCGCCCCACCGGGCGCATCGTGACGCCGCGGATACCCGGGCCCGGCCGAAGGCATCAAAGCTGGCGCGGCCGGGAGCGCTACGCGAGTACGTCGTGGACGGGTTGTCACGGAAGTTGTCACCGGAGCAGATCAGCAACAGGCTCAAGGTCGACCACCCCGACGACGAGAGCATGCGCGTGAGCCACGAAACGATCTACCAGGCCCTGTACTTCCAGGCCCGCGGCGGCCTCAAACGCGAGGTCCAGACCGCTCTGCGCACCGGCCGCACCCGCCGCAAACCCCAAGCCCACGGGGTGCGGCGGCCGCGGTTCGTCGACGAGATGATCATGATCAGCGACCGGCCCGCCGCGGTCGAGGACCGCGCCGTCCCGGGCCACTGGGAAGGCGATCTGATCACCGGCAAGAACAACGGCTCAGCGATCGGGACGCTCGTGGAGCGCTCGACCCGGTACGTGATGCTGCTGCACCTGCCCGATACCCACGACGCGATCACCGTGCGTGACCGGCTCGTCGCCGCGATGCATCGCCTGCCGCAGCACCTGCGCGGGTCGCTGACCTGGGACCAAGGATCCGAGATGGCCGCGCACGCCTCGTTCACCACCGCGACCGACATGCCGGTCTACTTCTGCGACCCGGCATCGCCCTGGCAGCGCGGCTCGAACGAGAACACCAACGGGCTGCTGCGCCAGTACTTCCCCAAAGGCACCGACCTGAGCGTCCACGGCCACGCAGAGCTGGAGTACGTCGCCCAAGAACTCAACGCCAGACCACGAAAGACGCTCGACTGGGCAACCCCAGCCGAGCGTCTTCGTGATCTACTCCAGGAGGCCTAACCACCCAGGCCGAAATCCACACGGTGTTGCGAACACCCCATGAATCCGCCCCGGTTGGTGCGCCGCCCCCTTCGCTCAGGTCAGGACGTCAGTGCGAGTGGCCGTGGCCCTCGTCCTCGTCCTCCTTCTTGTCCACGACGAGCGTGTCGGTGGTGAGGACCATCGACGCGATCGAGGCGGCGTTGACGAGCGCGGAGCGGGTGACCTTGACCGGGTCGATGACGCCCTGGCCGATGAGGTCGCCGTACTCGCCGGTCGCGGCGTTGAGGCCCTCACCCGGGGTGAGTTCCTGCACCTTGGCGACGGCGACGTAGCCCTCGAGGCCCGCGTTCTCGGCGATCCAGCGCAGCGGCTCGACACCGGCGGTGCGCACGATGTTGGCGCCGACCTGCTCGTCACCCTCGAGCTGCACGGCGTCGAGCGCGGAGACCGCGTGCGCCAGGGCGGAGCCACCGCCGGCGACGATGCCCTCCTCGATGGCCGCGCGGGTCGCGGAGATCGCGTCCTCGATGCGGTGCTTCTTTTCCTTGAGCTCGACCTCGGTGTGGGCACCGACCTGGATGACGCAGACGCCACCGGCGAGCTTGGCGAGGCGCTCCTGGAGCTTCTCGCGGTCCCAGTCGGAGTCGGTGCGCTCGATCTCGGACTTGATCTGGTTGACGCGACCGGTCACGTCGTCGGTAGCACCCTGGCCGTCGATGATCGTCGTGGTGTCCTTGGTGACGACGATGCGACGGGCCTGCCCAAGGTCCTCGAGGGTGACCTGGTCGAGCTTGAGGCCGACCTCCTCGGCGATGACCTGACCACCGGTGAGGATCGCCATGTCCTGGAGCATCGCCTTGCGGCGGTCGCCGAAGCCGGGGGCCTTGACGGCCGCGACGTTGAAGACGCCCTTGAGCTTGTTGACGACGAGCGTCGAGAGGGCCTCGCCGTCGATGTCCTCGGCGATGACGAGCAGCGGCTTGCCGGACTGCACGACCTTCTCCAGCACCGGGAGGATCTCCTGGATGTTGGAGATCTTGCCCTGGTTGATCAGGACGTAGGCGTCCTCGAGGACACCCTCCATACGCTCCGGGTCGGTGACGAAGTAGGGGCTGATGTAGCCCTTGTCGAACTGCATGCCCTCGGTGAAGTCGAGCGCGGTCTCGGCGGTCGAGGACTCCTCGACGGTGATGACGCCGTCCTTGCCGACCTTGTCGAAGGCGTCGGCGATGATCCCGCCGATGCCCTGGTCCTGGGCGGACAGCGACGCGACCTGCGCGATCTCGTCCTTGCCCTCGACCTCACGGGCGGTCTCGAGCAGGCGGGCCGAGACGGCCTCGACGGCCTTGTCGATGCCGCGCTTGAGGCCGGACGGGGCGGCACCCGCGGCGACATTGCGCAGGCCCTCCTTGACCATGGCCTGGGCGAGGACGGTCGCGGTCGTCGTGCCGTCACCGGCGACGTCGTTGGTCTTGGTGGCGACCTCCTTGGCGAGCTGGGCGCCGAGGTTCTCGTAGGGGTCCTCGAGCTCGATCTCGCGGGCGATCGTCACGCCGTCGTTGGTGATCGTGGGGGCGCCCCACTGCTTGTCGATGACGACATTGCGGCCCTTGGGGCCGAGGGTCACCTTGACGGCGTTGGCGAGCTGGTCGACGCCGCGCTGGAGGGCGTCACGGGCGGAGTCGTTGAACTCCAGTTCCTTGGCCATGTTTGTCCTTTGGTTCTAACGAAGGGGGAAAAGGCGACGCCCCGGAGGGCCCGGGAGGGGCCGCACCCGGGGCGTCAGCTCAGTACTGGGAAGGATCGTCAGCCGACGATCGCGAGCACGTCGCGCGCGGAGAGGATGAGGTACTCCTGGCCGCCGTGCTTGACCTCGGTGCCGCCGTACTTGGAGTAGATGACGCGGTCGCCGACGGAGATGTCCATCGGGATGCGCTCGTCACCGTCCTCGTTGAACCGGCCGGGGCCGACGGCGACGACCTCGCCCTCCTGGGGCTTCTCCTTGGCGGTGTCCGGGATGACGAGGCCGGAGGCGGTGGTCTGCTCCGCCTCGATGCCCTGGACGACGATCCGGTCCTCGAGCGGCTTGATGGAAACCGACACGGTGACTCCTTCTGTGGGGACGTGTGTGTGAACGTGGGGCGAAGCCTGGCCGGGCGCCGTCGCGGGGGTCGTCCAACCGTGGCATCTGGCACTCGCCGGAGGTGAGTGCCAAGGGCAAATCTAGGCACCCGGTTGGCACTCGGTCAACCCGAGTGCCAAAGCCCGTCGCGGCCGGGCCGCTGGGCGGCCCGGGATGCGTGACAATGGCGCACGTGGATCCGACGACCGTGCGCTGGCTGGCCTCCCCCGAGGGGCACGAGTCCCTGCACGGCCTGCCCGAGTACCGCGAGGCGGACGCGGTCGGCCTGGCCTCGCGGCTGCGGGCGTCGGGACACTCCGCCGAACGCGTCGCCGCCCTCCTGACGCAGAAGCGCCTGCAGGCGCGCGCGCAGGAGAAGTTCGGCGAGTTCGCCGACGGCATGCTCTTCACCCCCGACGGTCTCGAGCAGGCCAGCCGGCTGGAGGTGGCGGCGACGCACGCTGGGCGCTACGCGACGGCCAGCCTGGCGACCGTCCACGACCTCGGCTGCGGCATCGGCTCGGACGCGATGGCGATGAGCGCCCTCGGCGTCACCGTCCACGGCGTCGACGCCGACCCGCTCACGGCGGCCATCGCCGACGTCAACCTGCGGCCGTGGCCCGACAGTCGGGCCCGCACCGGCGTGGCCGAGGACTTCGAGGCACCGCTCGACCCGCTGCACTCGCGCACGGGTGTCTGGCTCGACCCGGCCCGCCGCACCCCCGGTGTCACCGACCGCTCCGGGCGCACCCGCCGTGTCTTCCGGCTCGACGAGATCTCCCCGTCGTGGGACTTCGTCCTCTCCGTCGCCCGTGACGTCCCCGCGACCGGGGCCAAGCTCTCCCCTTCGCTCCCCCACGACATCCCGCCGCTCGGCACCGAGGCCCAGTGGACCTCGTGGCAGGGCACCGTCCTCGAGTGCACGGTCTGGTGGGGCCCGCTCGTCAAGGAGGCCGGCCGCAGTGCCCGGGTCCTGCGCAAGGGCGCGCCGCCGGTCGAGGTCGACCAGCGCACCTGCGAGGACGACCCGGCCGCCGCCCTCTCGCTCCCCGACACCGGCCGCTGGCTCTACGAGGCGGACCGCGCGGTCACTCGCGCCGGCCTCATCGGCACCGTCACCGGCGCCGTCTCCGGCATGGAGCTCGAGGCCGGGCTCGGCTACGTCACCAGCGACGACGCCGTCGACCTCGGCCACGCCCGACGCTACGAGGTGCTCGAGGCGATGCCCTTCTCCGTCAAGGGTCTGCGCGGGTGGCTCCGCGAGCGCGGGGTCACCGGCCTCACGGTCAAGAAGCGCGGGATCCGGCTCGACGAGGACCAGCTGCGCAAGCAGCTGAAGATCGGCCGCGGAGCCGGCGACGGCGACAGCGCCACCGTCGTGCTCACCCGCGTCGGCGGCGAGCAGGCCGTGCTCGTCGTCGAGGCATCCTGAGCGCGGCATCACCGGCGCGAGCGCCGTCGACGCCCATGCGGCGCAGGTAGCCTGCCCCCCATGCCGACCCGAGCCAGTCACCTGACCCGCGCCGCTGCAGGCCTCGCCGTCCTCGCCCTCGTCGGGTGCGCCTCCGACGACCCGGGAGCGGGCAGCACGAGCTCCTCCTCGACGTCGTCCCCGACCTCCGCCGAGGACACGACCTCCGCGACGTCGTCCTCGTCGGCGACGTCCTCCCCTTCGTCCTCGTCGTCGCGATCGACCACGGTGACCGCCGACGGCCCCGAGGCCAGCGCCTGCGTCGAGCAGGTGCGTGACGCGATGACGCCGACCCAGCAGGCCGGTCAGCTGCTCATGGCGGCCATGCAGCCGGGGCCGGCCAGCTCCCTCGACGGGCCGATCGGGGCGCAGGGCCTGGGCTCGATGCTCTACCTCGGCGGCTGGCAGGAGAGCGCGACCGTCGCGGCCGCCAGCAAGCACCTGCAGGACGTCTCCCCCACCGTCGACGGGACCAAGGTGGGCATGCTCGTCGCCGCCGACCAGGAGGGCGGCGAGGTCCAGCAGCTCACCGGGTCCGGCTTCACCTCGATGCCCTCCGGCCTCGAGCAGGCGCAGGACCCCGACCTGCGGGCCTCGGCCAAGGGCTGGGGCACCGAGCTCAAGCAGGCGGGGGTCAACGTCAACCTCGCCCCGACGGCCGACACCGTCCCCAGCGAGATCGGCACGGCCAACGAACCCATCGGCAAATGGGGCCGCCAGTACGGCTCGACCCCGCAGGCCGCGAGCAAGGGCGCGGTCGCCTTCGGTCAGGGCATGCAGGACGCGGGCGTCGAGCCGACGGTCAAGCACTTCCCCGGGCTGGGGCGGATCACCGGCAACACCGACCTGCGTGACACCGGCATCACCGACTCGACGATGACCCGCGACGACGCGCACCTGACCCCCTTCGCCGACAGCATCGAGGCCGGGACCAAGATCGTCATGGTCGGCTCCGCGCACTACTCCAAGATCGACGGCGAGACCCCGGCCCTCTTCTCTCGCACGATCGTCGACGACATGCTCCGGGACGACCTCGGCTTCGACGGGGTCGTCATCACGGACGACGTCGGCGCGGCCAAGGCGGTCGCGGCCACGCCGGTCGGCGAGCGCGCGACGCGCTTCATCTCCGCCGGCGGCGACATCGTCCTGACCGCAGAGCCGGCCCAGGTCCCCACGATGGTGTCCGCCATCGAGGCCAAGGCGAAGGGGGATGCCGCCTTCGGCAAGCAGGTGACGGCCTCGGTCACCCGCGTACTCACCCTCAAGGAGGACATGGGTCTGCTGCGCTGCGGCTGAGCCAACCGGCGACCGGCGCGTAGACCTCTGGCTCGGGTGAGGCCCACCCCGCCGCGACCAAAGGCTGACGGCAGCCGAGACCACGGGTCGATGCCCGCGACGCGGTGCCGGCGCGAGTCTTGCCGCATGAGCACCTCGACGACGGGCCCGCGGACGCCCGAGACCCCCTCCGCCCCTCCGACGACCCTGCTGCCGGCCCCGAGCATCGAGCCGGCGGCCCCGCAACCCACCCAGGCGCGCAGCTACGTCCACCAGATGCGCGGGCCCAGCCACCGTTGGTGGCGGCCCCTCCTCGCGCTCCTCGTCGCCTCGACCACGGCCCTCGTCGGGATGGGCGTGATCACCGGCGTCTTCATCGCCACGGGTCTGGTCACGAGCGAGGAGCAGATGTTCGACGTGCTCGACCCCACGGCGTCGCTGCTGGGCAACCTCCTCATCGCCGTGCTCATCCCCGCCACCCTGCTGGGCCTGCGGGTCGGCTTCGGTCCGGGCGCGGGGCGGGTGCTGTCCGTGGCCGGACGCATGCGCTGGGCCTGGCTGGCCCGCTGCGGTGCCGTGCTGGCGCCGATCTGGGCGGCCTACCTCGCCATCGCCTGGCTCGCCGACGGTGCAGAGGTGCTCGGGCGTCCGGAGCACTGGGTCGGACTGCTCGTCGTGTCGCTGCTGACGACGCCGCTGCAGGCCGCCGCCGAAGAGATCTTCATGCGCGGTGGGCTCGTTCAGGGCCTGGGTGCCTGGGTGTGCTCCCCCGTCGTCGCGCTCGGCGTGACGACCCTGCTGTCGGCGGCGCTCTTCGCCCTGGCGCACGGGTCGATGGACATCTGGATCCTCATCGACCTCGGGTGGATGGCCGCGGTCGGGTGCTGGCTCACCTGGCGCACCGGCGGGCTCGAGGCGATCATCGCGCTCCACGTGGTCAACAACCTGCTCGTCGTCACCCTGGGCCTGCTGGCCGGCGGCCTCGAGCAGAGCTATGTCGACACCGGCGTGACGAGCACCCCGCTCGCCGCCGGGGCAAGCGTGGCCGCCACGACGCTCGTCGCCGCGGTCCTGCTGCATCTCGCTCGGCGGCACGGCATCGCCCCGCAGGGCTGGCGCGAGCCGGCGCTCCGCTGAGCTCACGCCCGGCCCGTGGGCCCGGCGGCCGAGGGTCCGGCGGTCCGGGCGGTGCCTACGCCACTGCTCCGTACGACGGGTCACGGCTCCCGATCCAGCACACCCCGGCCTAGGACTACGCCACCCCCACTGCCCCGCCCAGCCCCGGCCCACAGCACGAAGCAGCGACGACCTCGGCCGGCTCGGCCGAGCCGGCTGCAGCCTCAGTGCGCGTGGTCATGGTCGACGTGCACGGGCAGGCCGGTGCGCACGTCGGTCACCGGCAGCGAGCTGTCGGCCGGCAGCGACAGGTCGCTGGCCGGCCGGCCCTTGAGCATCATCTGGGCGCCGAGGCTGGCGACCATCGCGCCGTTGTCGGTGCACAGCCCCGGCCGCGGGACGCGCAGCTGGATGCCCGCGTCGTCGCACCGCTGCTGGGCCATCGCCCGC
The DNA here is from genome assembly GCF_038004165.1 of Janibacter sp. FSL W8-0316. NCBI lineage: Bacteria > Bacillati > Actinomycetota > Actinomycetes > Micrococcales > Intrasporangiaceae > Janibacter > Janibacter sp. FSL W8-0316. Next base: position 1,474,258 of record NZ_JBBOQX010000001.1, read on the forward strand.
AGGCGCGAGTTGGCGGCCACCCCGCCACCGACCTGGAGCGCAGCGACGTCGTGCTCGGTGCAGGCGAGGACCGCCTTGCGGGTGAGGACGTCGACGACGGCTTCCTGGAAGGACGCAGCGACGTCGGCCACCGGCACGTCGCGCCCGGCGGCCTGCTCGGCCTGGACCCAGCGAGTCACCGCCGTCTTGAGGCCGGAGAAGGAGAAGTCGAAGCGGTGACGCTCCATGTCCTTGCGGGTGGACAGCCCCCGCGGGAAGTCGATGGTGATCTGCCCGTCGCTCGCCGCCCGGTCGATGTGCGGCCCCCCGGGGAAGGGCAGGCCGAGCACGCGGGCCACCTTGTCGAAGGCCTCCCCCGCAGCGTCGTCGATCGTCGAGCCGAGACTGCGGATGTCGTGCGTGACGTCGGGGACGAGCAGCAGCGAGGAGTGCCCGCCACTCACGAGCATCGCCATCGTCGGCTCGGGCAGCGGACCGTGCTCGACGATGTCGACGGCCACGTGGCTCGCCAGGTGGTTGACCCCGTAGATCGGCAGGCCCAGCGCCACGGCCAGCGCCTTGGCCGAGGCGACGCCGACCATGAGCGGCCCGGCGAGCCCCGGACCGGAGGTCACGGCGATGCCGTCGAGGTCGGTCAGGGCGACCCCGGCCTCGCGGCAGGCCCGCTCGATCGTCGGGACCATCGCCTCGAGGTGAGCTCGGGAGGCCACCTCGGGCACGACGCCGCCGAAGCGGGCGTGCTCGTCGACGCTCGACGCGATGGCGTCGAAGAGCAGCTCGGTGCCGTGGACGATGCCGACACCGGTCTCGTCGCACGAGGTCTCGATGCCGAGGACCAGGGGTACATCCGTCATGCCTGCGCCTCCTGCGACAGGTCGAGGGCGAGGACGAGCGCGTCGCCCCCACCCGGGTAGTAGCCGCGCCGGGTCTGCAGCAGCCGGAAGCCGGCCGAGTCGTAGAGCCCGCGCGCCGCGGTGTTGTCCGCTCGCACCTCGAGCAGCAGTCGCTCGGCGCCCGCGGCCCGCGAGCGCGCCACGAGCTCCTCGAGCAGACGGCGCCCGAGCCCGCGCCCGCGGACCCGCGGCAGGGTCGCGATGGTCATGACGTCGCTCGTGTCGCCCGCGTGGTCCAGCCCGGCGTAGCCGGCGATCCCGTCGCCGTCCTCCGCGACGAGGTACTCGCGCCGCGGCCGACCGGCGAGCTCGCCCCACCACGACGCGAGGCTCCACGCCTCGGTGCCGAAGAGCTCCTGCTCCAGGTCCGCCAGTCGCTCCAGGTCCTGCCAGCGCACCTCCCTCATGACGAAGGGGGGAGCCGTCACCGCGGTCACTGGCTCGCCTCGGCACCGCGGCCGGCCCGCTCGCCCTGCCGCAGGTCGCGCTGCTGCTGACGGGGTGAGGGCTTCAGTGCGGACTTCGGCGCCGTGGACGCGGGCGCGACGGCGTCGGGGCGGCGCAGGTAGAGCGGCTCGACGGGCATCTCCTCGCCCGCGGCGATGCGCCGGGCGGCGAGGGCGGCGAGCACCCCGGCGTCGACGTCGAGCAGGGCGGCGTCGGCCCCGTCACCCGCCAGGTCGAGCGGGTGCGCCAGCAGGTCGGGGTAGAGCAGCGAACCCCGGCCGACCGTGGGCAGCGCGCGCACGTCGTCCGGCAGGTCGGTGGGCCGGGTCACGGCAGGCTCGTCGAGCGGCGTGATCCCACCCGCAGCGCAGCGGTAGCGGGCCCAGTAGACCTCCTTGCGCCGGGCGTCGCTCGCCACGAGCAGCTCGCCCTCGTGCCCGCCGGCGGCAGCCGCGGCGGCGAGCGCGTCGAGCGAGCACACCCCGTGCACGGTGATGCCCCGCGCGTGGGCGAGGGTCTGCGCGGTGACGAGACCGACCCGCAGCCCGGTGAAGGGCCCGGGGCCTGTCCCGACGGCGACGTGGGTCAGCTCGTCGACGGCGGTCGCTGCCCTCGCGAGCGTCTCGACGACCAGCGGCGCGAGCAGCTCGGTGTGCCGGCGCGCGTCGACGACGGAGCGGCTGGCGAGCACCCGCTCGCCGTCGTGGACGGCGACCGAGATCGCCGAGGTGGCCGTGTCCAGCGCGAGCAGCCTCACGGCACTCCCCCTTCGTCGGCGGACGTGCAGGTCGTCGCGCCCACGGCCTCCTGCAGGTAGGACTCGACGTCGACGCCTGCCCAGCGTGCGCCGACACCGGTGGCGGTGAGCGTCCGTGCCTCGGTCGCCGGGTCGGCGACGAGGGTGATCTCGAGCCGCTCGTCGGCCAGTCCCTCGGCGAGGCCGGCACCCCACTCGACGACGGTCACGGCCTCGTCGAGCTCGGAGTCGAGGTCCAGGTCGTCGAGCTCGGCGGAGCCACCGAGGCGGTAGGCGTCGACGTGGACGAGCTCAGGGCCCCCCACGAGCGAGGGGTGGACGCGCGCGATGACGAAGGTCGGGGAGGTCACCGCGCCCCGCACCCCGAGCCCCTCGCCGAGGCCACGGGTCAGGGTCGTCTTGCCGGCGCCCAGGCCTCCGGTGAGCACGACGAGGTCGCCGGCCCCCAGCAGGTCGGCCAGTCGGCGACCGGCGGCGACGGTCGTGTCCGCGTCGGGCAGCAGCAGACTCATGCGGTGCGCTCCGTCGCGGGTTCCGCGGTCCCTTCGCTGACGGCCGCCTTGGCCCGCTCGGCGTCGCGCTCGGCGTCCTCGCCGCGGCTGCGCTCGAGCAGACCGAGGATGCCGTCGGTGACCGGCCCCGGCCGCTCGAGCTGGAGCAGGTGGCCCACGCCGGGTACGACGACGTGCTCGGCCGCCGGCAGGGCGTCGGCGAGCGCCTGGCTGTGCGCCGGCGGCGTGAGCACGTCCTTGGACCCCGCGACGATGAGCACGGGGGTGTCGACGAGACCGGGCAGGCTGTCGCGCACGTCGAGCTCGTCGAGCTCGGGCAGGAAGGCGCCGATCGCGTCGAGCCGGGTGCCGAAGATCATCGTCGCGAGCTTGCGCAGCATCTCCTTGGGCATCGGGGTGCCGAAGGAGTAGCGCTGGATCGCCCGGTTCTCGACGGCGCGACCGGCGGCGCGCATGCCGCCCCACACGCCGTCGCGACGGCCGAGCCCACCGAGGAACCCCGGACCGAAGCGGGTGATCACGCCGTCGAGCATCTTGCCCAGACCGACGTGCACGAGGCTGTCGCCGCCGGCGCTCGTCGCGATGAGGGCGACTCCGCGGACCCGGTCGCGGGTGAGCTCGGGATAGCGACCGGCGAAGCTCATGATCGTCATGCCGCCCATCGAGTGGCCGACGAGGACGATCTCGCCGTCGGGGGTCGTCGCGTCGACGACGGCCCGCAGGTCCTGGCCGAGCTGGTCGATGGTGCAGCGCTCGAGGTCGCCGGCCTGGGAGGCGCCGTGGTTGCGCTGGTCGTAGCTGACGACGCGGTAGCCGGCGTCGACGAGCGCGCGCCGCTGGAAGACCCAGGAGCTGAGGTTGAGCACGAAGCCGTGGACGAGCACGACGGTCGGCCCGGTCTGCGGGGTCCAGCCCTCCGGCTCGTCGACCTCGACGTGCAGCACGACCCCGTCGTTGGCCGGGACGGCCTGCACCTTGTCCGTGACGAAGGGGAAGACGTGCACCTCGTCGTGGTGGGTCACCGCATAGGCGCGGGAGCGCTTGACCGCGGACCGGCCCACGTAGCCCGCACCGGCGATCGCCACACCGCCGACGGCTGCGGCCGCCAGGCCGATGCCCGTCGCCGCAGCCTTGCCGATGCCGCCGTGCTCGTGCTCGTCCATCACTGGCCTCCGAGGTAGCGGCGCGGGACGCGGGGCCCGAGCCGGGTGACGATCTCGTAGTTGATCGTGTCGATCGCGGCCGCCCAGTCCTGAGCGGTCGGCTCGCCGTCGGCCTCGCGGCCGATGAGGACGACCTCGTCGCCCGACCGGGCGGGGCTGTCGGCGCCCAGGTCGAGCACCATCTGGTCCATGCACACGCGTCCCGCGACGGTGTAGCGGCGGCCGTGGACCTGCATCGGGCCCACTCCCGAGGCGTGGCGGGGGATGCCGTCGGCATAGCCGAGCGGCACGAGACCGAGGCGGGTGTCCCCCTTCGTCGTGTACTGGTGGCCGTAGGAGATGCCCTGGCCGGGCGGGCAGTCCTTGACGTTGATGAGGCGGGCGACGACGCGCATGGCCTCGCGCAGACCGAAGTGGGTGGGTCCACCGATGTCGGGCACCGGCGACAAACCGTAGATCGAGACCCCGGGGCGGACCATGTCGAAGCGCGCCGACGGGTTGGTCAGGGTCGCGGCGGAGTTGGCGAGGTGGCGGATGCGCGGGCGCAGACCGGCACGCTCGGCGTCCTCGTGGATCGCGCCGAAGGTCTCCTGCTGGGCCCGCACCGTCGGGTGGTCGGGAGCGTCGGCATAGACGAAGTGGCTGAAGATGCCCTCGACGTCCAGCACGCCCTCGGCCTCGAGCCGGGCGGCGTCCACGAGCATGCCGGCGAGGTCGTCGCGCCACGCACCCCCGCGCCCCAGGCCGGTGTCGACCTTGAGGTGGACGCGGGCGGTCTGCCCGGTGGCCCGGGCCGCCGCGGCGATCTCGGCGAGCGCCCACGGGGCACCGGCCGAGAGGGTGAGGTCGGCGCGCACCGCAGAGACGAGGTCGGCCCCGGGCGGGAAGAGCCAGGTGAGGATCGGCGCGGTGACGCCCGCGACGCGGGCCGCCATCGCCTCGCCGAGCTGGGCGATGCCCAGGTAGGTGGCGCCGCCGGCCAGGGCGGCGCCGGCGACTGGGACGAGGCCGTGGCCGTAGGCATCACCCTTGATGACCGCCATGACGTCGGCGTCACCGGCGAGCTCGCCGAGGCGGGCGACGTTGTCGCGGATCGCGTCGAGGTCGATGTCCGCCCATGCGGACAGACCGTCGGTCGGCGCATCGCTCGGCAGGACCGAGGGGGTCGCGACGGACGGCAGGGCGGGGTGCGGGGTCGAGATGTCCATGGATACCGACCGAGTCTAGATCGGCGAAGGGAGGCAGACTGGCAGGCATGACCTACCGCGCCGACGACTACCAGGCCGACCGCACCCGCTACGACGCCACGGACTACCGCCGGTGCGGCCGTTCGGGCCTGCTCCTGCCCCCGATCTCGCTCGGCCTGTGGCACAACTTCGGCGACGCGGAGCCCCTCGAGACGCAGCGAGCGGTGCTGCGCCGCGCCTTCGACCGGGGCGTGACGCACATGGACCTCGCCAACAACTACGGCCCGCCCTACGGCGCCGCAGAGCGCAACTTCGGGACGATCTTCGCCGCCGACTTCCGCCCCTACCGCGACGAGCTGATCATCTCGACCAAGGCCGGCTGGGACATGTGGCCCGGCCCCTACGGGCAGGGCGGCGGCTCGCGCAAGTACCTGCTCGCCTCGCTCGACCAGTCGCTCGAGCGGATGGGTCTGGACTACGTCGACATCTTCTACAGCCACCGCTTCGATCCCGACACGCCGCTCGAGGAGACGATGGGCGCGCTCGACGCCGCGGTCCGCGCAGGCAAGGCGCTCTACGTCGGCATCTCCTCCTACGGCCCCGAGCGCACCCGCGAGGCGCACGCGATCCTGCGCGAGATGGGCACTCCCCTGCTCATCCACCAGCCCTCCTACTCGATGATCAACCGCTGGATCGAGGACGAGCTGCTCGACACCGTCGACGAGCTCGGGGTCGGCACGATCGCCTTCACCCCGCTGGCCCAGGGGCTGCTCACCAGCAAGTACCTCGGCGGCATCCCCGAGGACTCGCGCGCCGCGCGCGAGGGCACCGGCATCGCCGAGCAGCTGACCGACGACAACATCGCTCGCATCCGCGCGCTCGACGCCCTCGCCCAGGAGCGCGGTCAGACCCTCGCGCAGATGGCCCTGGCCTGGGCGCTGCGCGACGAGCGGGTCACCTCGCTGCTCGTCGGCGCACGCACCGTCGAGCAGCTCGACAACAGCCTCGACGCGCTGGGCAACACCGACTTCAGCGACGAGGAGCTCGCCCGCATCGACGAGCACGCCGTCGACGGCGGGGTCAACTGGTGGGCGGAGTCGGCCCGGGGTTAGGAGCGCAGCAGCGCGGCGACGGTCGGGCCGACGGCGTGCGCCACGGCGAGTGCCCGCACCGGCCCTCCGGGGTTGGCGTCGTGGGCGGCGCGTCCGTGCACGAGCGCGGCGAGCGAGCCCGCCTCGGCCGGCTCCAGCCCGCCCGCGAGCAGCGCACCAGCGATGCCGGCGAGGACATCGCCCGACCCCGCGGTCGCCAACCACGCCGGCGCGTCGTCCTGCACGTGCACCGGCCCGTCGGCGTCGACGACGAGTGTCGTGCCCCCCTTGAGCAGCACGGTCGCGCCGGTGAGCCCGGCGAGCATCCGAGCGTGCTCGAGCGGTGAGCCCTCGACCTCCTCGCGGGTCAGCTCGGTCGAGCGCTCCCGCAGCCGGGTGATCATCCGCGCGCACTCCCCCGCGTGCGGGGTGAGCAGGGTCGGCGCATCGCGTCGGCCGGTGACGAGGTCGAGACCGCCGGCGTCGACGAGCACGGGCAGGTCGGAGTCGAGGGCAGCCCGGGCGGCGGCGAGTTGGGCGTCCGCGCCCGGCGCGGTCGAGGTCGTGTCGAGACCGGGCCCGACGACCCAGGCCTGGACCCTCCCTTCGCCGTGGACGGCCTCGGGGACTGCCGCCCTAACGAGCGCGGTCGGTGTCTCGGTGCCGACGTAGCGGACCATGCCCACCCCGGCGGTGACGGCCGCCGTCGTCGTGAGCACCGCTGCTCCCGTGTACTGCTCACCGCCGGCGACGACCCCGAGGACCCCGCGCGAGTACTTGTCGTCGTCGGGCCCCGGCACCGGCCACAGGAGCGGCACGTCGTCAGGGGTGATCCGCACGACGGCGGGCGTCGCCTCGGTGAGGTCGAGCCCGATGTCGATGACGGTGAGCACACCGCAGGCGGCCTCGGTCGGAGGCAGCAGGTGCACCGGTTTGGGCGCACCAAAGGTCACGGTCTCGTCGGCGAAGACCGCGTCGGCGAGCGCGTCGCCACCCTCGACCGGCTGCCCGCTCGGGGTGTCGACGGAGATGACCCAGGCCCGGTCACGGATCGCGTCGACCCACGGCCGGGCGAAGGGAGGCAGCCCCGGCCTGCCCCCGATGCCGGTGATGCCGTCGAGGACCACCTCGGCCCGGGAGATCGCGGTGAGGGCCTCTGGGCTGTCGGCGGCGAGGACCGTGGCTCCTCGATGACGGGCGAGCTCGGCGGCCTCGGTCTGCACCTGCGAGGCCGTGGTGTCGATGCACACGGCCGAGGTCTCGAAGCCGCGCTTGGCCAGGCGGGCGATGGCGTAGAGCGCGTCGGCGCCGTTGTTGCCCGGGCCGACGAGTGCCGTGACGGTCCGCGCGCCGCGCTCGCGCATCCGCCCGGCCGTCACGCGCGCGATGCCGCGGGCGGCCCGCTGCATGAGCTCACCGCTCTCGAGGAGCTCGGGCAGGGCGGCCTCGGCCGCACGGATGGTCGGGGCGGAGTAGCCGGTGATCACGCCGTCGACGCTACCGGCTGCGGGAGGTGACGGTCCGCCCCCTTCGCCCGTGGTGGACGAAGGGGGGTCAGGCGGTCTCGGCGACGACGATCGCCGTCGCGATGCCGCCGTCGTGGCTGAGCGAGATGTGCAGCCGGTCGGCGCCCAGGGCCTCGGCGCGCTCGGCGACCTTGCCGCTGATCGCCAGGACCGGCTCCCCGTGGACACCGGAGGTCACCTCGACGCCCTGCCAGGGCAGGTCGCCGGGGGTCATCAGGGCCTTGCCGACGGCTTCCTTGGCGGCGAAGCGCGCGGCGAGCGACCGCAGCGGCAGGTCACGCTCGGCCGCGGTGAAGACGCGGTCGAGCAGCGCGGGCGTGCGCTCGAGCCGCTCGCCGAGGCGGGCGATGTCGACGACGTCGATGCCGACCCCGACGATCACGGGGTCACTCGACCGTGACGGACTTGGCGAGGTTGCGCGGCTGGTCGACGTCGAGCCCCTTGGCGGTCGACAGGTGCAGCGCGAAGACCTGGAGGGGCACGACGGTGAGCAGCGGCTGGAGCAGCGGCGAGGTGTGCGGCACCCGGATGACCTCGTCGGCGAAGGGCAGCACCTCGTCGTCACCCTCCTGGGCGATGACGAGCGTGCGAGCACCCCGGGCACGGATCTCCTGGATGTTGGAGACGACCTTCTTGTGCAGGTCATTGGGGGTGTCCGGACCGGGGACGACGATGAAGACCGGCTGGCCGGGCTCGATGAGCGCGATCGGGCCGTGCTTGAGCTCACCGGCGGCGAAGCCCTCGGCGTGGATGTAGGCGAGCTCCTTGAGCTTGAGCGCGCCCTCCATGGCGATCGGGTAGCCGACGTTGCGGCCGAGGAAGAGCACCGAACGGGTGTCGGCCATGAAGCGGGCGATCTCCTCGACCCGGCCCATGGTGCCGAGCAGCGCCTCGATCTTGGCCGGGACCTCGTGCAGCTCGGCCATGACGGCCTTGGCGTCGTCGGCGTAGGTCTGGCCGCGCAGTTGCGCGAGGTAGAGGCCCAGGACGTAGCAGGCGGTGATCTGCGCGAGGAAGGCCTTGGTCGAGGCGACCGCGATCTCCGGGCCGGCGTGCGTGTAGAGCACGGCGTCGGACTCGCGCGGGATCGTCGCGCCGTGCGTGTTGCACACCGAGACGGTGAGGGCGCCGAGCGAACGGGCGTGCCGCACGGCCATCGCCGTGTCGGCGGTCTCGCCGGACTGGCTGATCGAGACGACGAGGGTGCGCTCGGAGACGATCGGGTCGCAGTAGCGGAACTCGTGCGCCAGGGAGACCTCGACGGGGATGCGGGTCCAGTGCTCGATGGCGTACTTGGCGACCATGCCGGCGTAGGCGGCGGTGCCGCACGCGACGATGGTGATCCGGTCGACCTGCTTGAGCTTGTCCTCGTCGATGCGCAGCTCGTCGAGGACGAGACGGCCCTCGGCGTCGGTGCGCCCGAGGAGGGTGTCGCCGACCGCGTGCGGCTGGTCGTTGATCTCCTTCTCCATGAAGGTGTCGTAGCCGCCCTTCTCCGCGGCGGCCGCGTCCCAGGTCACCTCGTAGGGCTTGCCCTCGGCGGGGGTGCCGTCGAAGTTCATCACCGCGTGCGAGGACGGGGTGATCGTGACGATCTGGTCCTGGTCGAGCTCGACGGCCTGCTTGGTGTAGCCGATGAAGGCGGCGACGTCGGAGCCGAGGAAGTTCTCCCCTTCGCCGAGCCCCACGACGAGCGGGCTGTTGCGGCGGGCGGCGACGACGGTGTCGGGGGCGTCGGCGTGGACGGCGAGGAGTGTGAAGGCGCCCTCGAGTCGGTTGACCACCGAGCGCATCGCCTCGGTGAGGTCACCCGACTCGTCGAAGGCCGCGGCGAGCAGCTGCGCGGCGACCTCGGTGTCGGTCTCGGAGGTGAACTCCACACCCTGCGCGAGCAGCTCCTGCTTGAGGGCGTGGAAGTTCTCGACGATGCCGTTGTGGACGACCGCGAGCTTGCCGTCGCGGCCACCGCGGTGCGGGTGCGCATTTTCGTCCGTCGGGCCACCGTGGGTGGCCCAGCGGGTGTGCCCGATGGCCGTGGCCGCCGCGGGGACGCTCTCGCCCTCCAGGGCCGAGCGCAGGTTCTCGAGCTTGCCCGCACGCTTCTGCGTGAAGACCTCGTCGCCGGCGACGAGCGCGACGCCGGCGGAGTCGTAGCCGCGGTACTCCAACCGCGCCAGGCCCTCCATGACGACGTCCAGGGGGCGGGCGCCCGTGTCGGGGCCGACGTATCCAACGATTCCGCACATGGCGGACAGGCTAACCGCCCGGTGACCATCTGCTGAAAAGGTGGGACACAATGGGGTGCGTGTCCACCGCCGCCACGACGAGCTTGCCCTCCCCCTTCGTCGAGCTCGACCGCCAGGCATGGGCGACCCTGCGCGAAAATCACCCGCTCAACCTCGACGAGGGCGACCTCGCCCGGCTGCGCGGCCTGAGCGACCCGATCGACCTCGAGGAGGTCCAGGAGGTCTACCTCCCGCTCTCGCGCCTGCTGACCTTCTACGTCTCGGCGACGACCCGGCTGCACCGGATCACCTCGACCTTCCTCGGCGAGCGCCCGCCCAAGGCCCCCTTCGTCATCGGCGTCGCCGGGTCGGTCGCCGTCGGCAAGTCGACGACCGCGCGCATCCTGCGCGAGCTGATGCAGCGCTGGCCCGACACCCCCAAGGTCGACCTGGTCACCACCGACGGCTTCCTCTTCCCCAATGCCGAGCTCGAGCGTCGTGGCCTGCTGCAGCGCAAGGGCTTCCCCGAGGCCTACGACCGTCGGGCGCTGCTGCGCTTCATCTCGGCGATCAAGGCGGGCCAGCCCGAGGTGACGGCGCCCGTCTACTCGCACCTGACCTACGACATCGTCCCCGACGAGCACATCGTGGTCCGCCAGCCCGACGTGCTCATCATCGAGGGCCTCAACGTCCTGCAGCCGCCGGGCACCCGCAGCGACGGGCGCACCGGCCTGGCCGTCAGCGACTTCTTCGACTTCTCGGTCTACGTCGACGCCAACATCGCCGACATCCGCCGCTGGTACGTCGAGCGCTTCCTGCGCCTGCGCAAGACCGCCTTCGCCGATCCGGCCTCCTACTTCCACCGCTACGCCGAGCTCACCGACGAGCAGGCCCGCGCCCGCGCCCTGCACATCTTCGAGACGATCAACGAGCCCAACCTGCTCGACAACGTCCTGCCGACCCGTGGCCGGGCCACCCTCGTCCTGACGAAGGGGTCGGACCACCAGGTCCGCCGCATCCGGCTGCGCAAGCTGTAGCGACGGCGACGGCGACGGCGACGGCGACGGCCGAAAGATGGTGTCGGCGCACATCAAGCCGAAGTCAGGAACGACAACCGCCGGCATCAGGGAGACGAAGGACTTCGGCGGGCGCCGACATCTTCTTTCGTCCGGCGCCCTCCAGCCAACGACGAAGCCCCCGCGACCTGGTGGTCGCGGGGGCTTCGTGCTGGGCGGCTCAGTACCAGTGTGGGTCGTTGCTGTCCCAGAAGGCCTTGGCGCCGCAGGGGTCGCCGTAGGAGGTCTTGATGTAGTCCATGCCCCACTCCATCTGGGTGATGGGGTTGGTCTTCCAGTCGTCGCCGGCGGTGGCCATCTTGCTGGCCGGGAGCGACTGCGGGATGCCGTAGGCACCGGACGAGGAGTTGGTCGCGCTGTAGTCCCAGTTGCTCTCGCCGATCCACAGGCTGACGAGGCAGGACCACTGGTCGTCGCCCCAGCCGTACTCGGCGGCGAGCTCCTTGCCGTAGGGCGCGGGGTCGGCCTGGATCTGCTTGATCTCCGCGTCGGTGAACTCGCGCTCGCTGACCGGCTTCGCCTTCTCCTGCTTGCGCTTGCGCTCGGCCGCCTCCTTCTTGGCGGCGGCCTTGCGCTTGGCCTCGGCGGCCTTCTTGGCCTCGGCCTTCTTCTTCGCGGCGGCGGTGGCCAGACGGTCCTGCTCACGGGAGGCGCTGCGGGAGACGTTGGTCGCGCGGCGGTCCTCGGCCAGGCGGGTGGTGTCGGCGGCCATGGCGTCGGACACGGCGATGGTCTTCGAGCTCTCGGCGGCCGGGGCAGCGGCCGTCGCGTCGTGCGAGGGGTCGCCGAGGGCGACGGTGGCGCCCACCGAGCCGAGCATCGCCACGGCGATGGCTCCGCCCACGACGGGACGCCGGATCGCGGCGCGCAGCGAGGCGCCCTTGTCGCTGCGGGCGCGTGCGGCGCCGTGCCTGGGCGTGTAGTCGCTCGACTTCACGACACCAGCTCCTTCCATGCAACAGCCACTCAACGGGTGAGTGGCTGTGTGTGCCGATGTCGTCAGGGGATCGACCCGGCCGTTACCTTTTTGAGACCTTAGCGGACGTCCGGCCGCCGGCGCAAAAGTGGGGTGTGGACGAAGGCGGTGGCGCTGGGCCTGGCCGAGCCGCGAAGGGGAGGTCCGCCGGCTGCACGAGTCGGCGGACCTCCCCTTCGTCGCGGGTCAGACGTCGAGTCCCTCCAGCAGGTCCGTGACCAGGGCGGCGATCGGGCTGCGCTCGCTGCGCGTCAGGGTGACGTGGGCGAAGAGCGGGTGCCCCTTGAGCGTCTCGATGACCGCGGCGACGCCGTCGTGGCGGCCGACGCGCAGGTTGTCGCGCTGGGCGACGTCGTGGGTCAGGACGATCTTGGAGTTCTGGCCGATGCGCGACATCACGGTGAGCAGGACGTTGCGCTCGAGGCTCTGGGCCTCGTCGACGATGACGAAGGCGTCGTGGAGGCTGCGGCCGCGGATGTGGGTGAGCGGCAGCACCTCGAGCATCTCGCGGTCGATGATCTCGTCGACCACCTCCTTCGACACCAGCGCGCCGAGGGTGTCGTGGACCGCCTGCGCCCACGGACCCATCTTTTCCTGCTCGCTGCCGGGCAGGTAGCCCAGCTCCTGGCCGCCGACCGCGTAGAGCGGCCGGAAGACGACGACCTTGCGGTGCTGGCGACGCTCCATGACCGCCTCGAGCCCGGCGCACATCGCCAGGGCGCTCTTGCCGGTGCCGGCCCGACCGCCGAGGCTGACGATGCCCACGTCGGGGTCGAGGAGCAGGTCGAGGGCGATGCGCTGCTCCGCCGAGCGGCCGTGCAGGCCGAAGGCGTCGCGGTCGCCGCGCACGAGGCGCACCTGCTTGTCAGCCCCGACCCGGCCGAGGGCACTCCCCCGCGGCGAGATGATCTTCAGCCCCGTGTGGCACGGCAGCTCGGCGGCTGCCAGGTGCTCGACGCGGCCGGTCTCGTAGAGGTGGTCGACCTCCTCGGCCGCCATCTCGAGCTCGGCCATGCCGGTCCAGCCGGAGTCGGAGCGGCTCTGCTCGTGGCGGTACTCCTGGGCGTCGATGCCGACCGCCGAGGCCTTGACCCGCATCGGCAGGTCCTTGGACACGACGGTGACGTCGCAGCCCTCGAGCGAGAGGTTCTTGGCCACGGCGAGGATGCGGGTGTCGTTGTCCCCGAGGCGAAACCCGGAGGGCAGCGACATCGGGTCGGTGTGGTTGAGCTCGACCCGCAGCGTGCCGCCGTCATCACCGACCGGGACCGGCGCGTCGAGGCGGCCGGCTCTGATCCGCAGGTCGTCGAGGTGCCGTAGCGCGGTGCGGGCGAAGTAGCCCAGCTCGGGGTGGTGCCGTTTGCCCTCGAGCTCGGTGACGACGACGACGGGCAGGACGACCTCGTGCTCCTTGAAACGCAGCATCGCCCGCGGGTCGGACAGCAGGACGGAGGTGTCGAGCACGTAGGTGCGGCGGCCCTCGTCCTGGGGCGGGAGGTCCACCGGGTCGGGCGCGCCCTCGGGCTGCGCGAGCGAGGGGGTGACGGTCTGGGTCATCAGGTCGTCCACGTCGGTCTCCTCCACGGGCGCCGCGCCGGCAGGCGCGCACGCGCCTACTCTCGGTGCTGGTGCCGGGACCGGGCCGACGGCGAGAGCCGGGGCCGGGTCCGGCCCCTCCTGCTGAGCAGCAGCTCCATACCTGAGGCCTCCCGGACGGCCTGCGGTGTGCAGTCCGTCCCCGTCAACGTACGACCGCGCACCACCGCGGCCGTGCACGTACCGGGCGTGTCGGAGCCGCCGAACGAGAAGTTCACATCCCCGAAACCCTCGTCCGTCACACCTGCCCCACCGGCCACTCCTCTCCCTTCGCGGGGAGGCACGACCTCAAGGACGTGCGAAGGGAGGGATGCTCCTATGGATGTCAAGCGGCCATGGTGAGCGTCTGGTTGTCGGTTGCTGTCTTGGTGATGACGTAGAACATTTCGCGGGCGATGAGGCGTTTGAGGCAGCGGATGACGTCCTTCTTGGACAGTCCTTCGGCAGTGCGTCGGCGCATGTAGGCCTGGGTGCGCGGGTCCCAGCGCAGGCGGCAGAGAACGATCCGGTACAGCGCAGCGTTTGCTTGCCGGTCGCCGCCGCGGTTGAGGCGGTGGCGGTGGATCTTGCCGGACGAGGCGGGGATCGGTGCGACGCCGCACAGCATCGCGAACGCGCCCTCGGAGCGGAGCCGGTCAGCGTTCTCGCCGGCAGTGACCAGCAACTGTCCGGCGGTGTCGGCGCCGACTCCGTTCAGCTGGAGCAGATCCGGGTTGATCGCGGCGACCAGTGGCTCGATGAGCGCGTCGAGCTCGGCGATGTCCGCTACGAGGGCAGCGTGTCGGCGGGCCAGGTTGCGCAGGGCCACCTTGGTTGCCTGTTCGGGGTCGCTGACGCGCTCGGTGTCGGGCCGCAGAGCGGCGCAGGTGGTCAGCAGCTCTCGGTCGCTCAGGACACGCAGCCGGGCGCGTAGCTCTTCTGGTGCGGTCACGATCAGGGTCTTGATTCGTCGTTGGCAGTCCGCGCGCTGGTCGACTGCGCTGCGGCGTGCCACGCGTAGGTTGCGCAAGGCCTCGACCTTCCCTTCGCGGGCCTTGGGCGTGCCAGTGCGTACCTGGGCCAGGGCGGCGCGGGCTGCGGCCTCGGCATCGATGGGGTCTGACTTGCCAGCGCTGCGTCGGGTCCTGCGGTCGGGCCGGTCCACCTCGACCATCTCGATGCCCTGACTGCTCAGGTAGCGGGCCAGGCCGGCGCCATAGGCGCCGGTGCCCTCGATCCCGACGACCAGAACCACCCCGAGGTCGTGTAGCCAGGCCAGCAGGGCGTGGTAGCCCGCCCCAGTGGCTGGGAACGTGGAGTGGCCCAGTAGCCGGCCGGCCGCATCGACCGCGGCGACAGTGTGGGTGTCTTGGTGGGTGTCGACACCTGCGGCGATCTCGATCTGGTCTCTCGAGCTGTCTGATGCGATGGTGGTCATCGTCGTCCTTCTCCTTCGACTGGTCAGGGGCGGCACGCACCAGCCGAGCGAGCGGACAAGACAGTGATGGGTGCCTGCTGGCACAGGCTCCTATGAGGTCACACACCCTCGTCCGGTGAGTGCACACGAGTCCCGCAGCGGAACGACCGACAGATCCCGTTGAAGACCCGAAGTCAGTCAGGCGCCGAGTCAGGACGACCGCTGCGGGACTCGCCTACACCATCATCACTGTCAGGCGCCGAAGCGGCGGTGCCGGTCGGCGTAGGCGCGCAGCGCCCGCAGGAAGTCGACCCGACGGAACTCGGGCCAGTAGACCTCGCAGAAGTAGTACTCGCTGTGCGCCGACTGCCACAGCAGGAAGCCGGAGAGGCGCTGCTCCCCCGACGTGCGGATGACGAGGTCGGGGTCGGGCTGGCCCTTGGTGTAGAGGTGCGCGCTGATGTCCTCGACGGTCAGCTCGCCGGCGACCTCCTCGAGGGTGGCGCCCTCGGCCGCCCGGGCGCGCAGCAGCGAGCGCACGGCGTCGGCGATCTCCTGGCGCCCGCCGTAGCCGACGGCGACGTTGACGATGAGGCCCTCGACCTCACTCGTCTCCTCCTCGGCGCGGCGCAGGGCGGCCGCGGTCTGCACCGGAAGCATGTCGAGAGCGCCCGCCGCGTGCAGCTGCCACCGGCCGGCGGCCGCGAGGTCAGCGACGAGACCCTCGATGATCCGCAGCAGCTTGTCGAGCTCCTGGGGCGGACGGGTGAGGTTGTCGGTCGAGAGCAGCCAGAGCGTGACGACCTCGACGCCGGCCTCCTCGCACCACTCGAGGAAGCTGCCCACGTTGGCCGCGCCGGCGCGGTGGCCGTCGTCGGCGTTGCCCCCACGCGCCTTGGCGAAGCGCCGGTTGCCGTCGACGATCATGCCCACGTGACGGGGCACCGAGTCGGCGTCGAGCTGGCCGACGAGTCGGCGCTCGTAGGCGCTGTAGAGCGGGTTGCGCACGCGCGAGTCCCTTCCTGGCGAGGATCGTGCGCCCAACCTACCGCCGGGCCGTGTCACCCCTCACACGGGCGGCCCGAAGGGCGCTCCGGCATGGTCAACCTACGGCGCCGTAGGTTACCGTCTTCGGCATGGATTCCCCCCGCGCGGAGATCAAGGAGCTCGCCGACGACGTCAGCGAGCACGTCGACGCCTTCGTCGAGGCGGTCAAGCCGCACCTGCGGGG
The DNA here is from genome assembly GCF_038004165.1 of Janibacter sp. FSL W8-0316. Taxonomy (NCBI): domain Bacteria; kingdom Bacillati; phylum Actinomycetota; class Actinomycetes; order Micrococcales; family Intrasporangiaceae; genus Janibacter; species Janibacter sp. FSL W8-0316. Next base: position 1,490,334 of record NZ_JBBOQX010000001.1, read on the forward strand.
ATGGCTCCACCTGGTCACCGCTCCCCTGGCCCTCGTCGGTGGCCTCGTGCTCACCTCGACCGCCCCCACCCAGGGCGGCCGCATCGCCGCGATGGTCTTCACCATCACCGCCGGTCTGCTCTTCGGCACCTCGGCGGTCTACCACCGGGGCCGCTGGGGCGGACGCCTGGCCGGCGCGCTGCGCCGCTGGGACCACGCCAACATCTTCCTCATCATCGCGGGGAGCTACACCCCCTTCGCGCTGATGCTGCCGCGCACCCAGGCGATCACGCTGCTCGCCATCGTCTGGAGCGGCGCGATCATCGGGGTGCTCTTCCGCGTGCTGTGGGTCGGCGCGCCGCGCTGGCTCTACGTGCCGGTCTACGTCGCCCTCGGCTGGGTCGCCGTCTTCTACATCAAGCCGCTGCTGACCCACGGCGGCTGGACGATCCTCGCCTTCGTCGTCGCGGGCGGCGCGCTCTACACCGCAGGCGCGGTCGTCTACGGCCTCAAGCGGCCCAACCCGTCACCGCGGTGGTTCGGCTTCCACGAGATCTTCCACGCGCTGACGGTGCTGGCCTTCATCTCACACTTCGTCGCCGCGACGCTCGCCCTCTTCGGGCCGATCGCCAACTCCTGACGCGTCCTGCGACGAGGGCTCCTCGCCCTCCCCCGACGCATCGCGCGCCAGCCCGGCTCGCTCGGCCCGCTCGCGCTCGGCCTGCTCCCGGTCACGCTCGGCGAGGTTGATCCGGCGCAGCCGCCCGAACATGCTGCGCATGAGCAGCCACAGGGCCAGGGCCAGGACGAAGAAGGCGACGAAGGCCCACATCCCGGGGCCGACCTCGGTGCTGGGGGTCTTCACTGCCACTCCCTCACGGTCGGTGCGGTCCGGGTGTCGTGGACCGCGGTCAGGTCGGTGCGCGCACCGAGGGCGTCGGCCTCGGCCAGGCTCGCCGGGATCCCGGCGAAGAGGTCGTCCTCGGGCAGCGAGGTCTCGACGAGGCTGATCGCCAGCTCGTACTCCTCGGTCGGCCACAGGTCGGCCTGCACGTCGTTGGGCACGGCGAAGAAGAAGCCATCGGGATCGATCTGCGTCGCGTGCGAGCGCAGGGCCTCGTCACGGGCGTCGAAGAAGGCCGAGCACTCGACCCATGTCGTCAGCGTGCGCTGCGGTCGACCCTCGGCGCGCTTGATCCAGTCGACGAAGGGGGACTCCTTGCCCGCTGCGACGAGCGCCTCGTGGAAGGTGTGGATCCGGTCGAGGCTGAAGCCGCCGATGTAGTAGAGCTTGAGCGGCTGCCAGGGCTCGCCGGCGTGCGGGAAGGACTCGGGGTCGCCGGCCGCCTCGAAGGCCGCGACGCTCACGCGATTGGTCATGACGTGGTCGGGGTGCGGGTAGCCCCCGTTTTCGTCGTAGGTCGTCATGACGTGCGGGCGGAAGCGGCGGATCTCGCGCACGAGCGCCTCGGTCGCCACCTCGAGCGGCTCACGGTAGAAGCAGCCGTCGGGCAGCGCGGGCAGTGGGTCGCCCTCGGGCAGGCCGGAGTCGACGAAGCCGAGCCAGGTGTGCTGGACCCCGAGGGCGGCCTGCGCCCGCGCCATCTCCTGACGCCGCACCTCGACGATGTCGCGCCGGATGTGCGGGTCGTCCTTGAGCCTGGGGTTGAGCACGTCGCCGCGCTCACCACCCGTGCACGTCACGACGAGCACCTCGGCGCCGTCGTGGACGTAGCGGGCGGTCGTCGCCCCACCCTTGCTCGACTCGTCGTCGGGGTGTGCGTGCACGGCCATGAGCCTGAGTGCTTCCACTGCTGGGGTCCTCCCGGGGAGGTGCGCCGCGCGGGCCGGTGTGCCGACGCGGTCTGGTGTCACGGACAATGGACCCATCCTCTCACCGCGCGCCGATTCCCTCGACGACGACCGGTGCCACCCCCTTCGCCTGCAGGAGCAGTGATGAGCCCCGACGCCCCCGAGACCGAACCGGCCTGGGACCCGGAGCGCGAAGAGGCGGAGCACGAGGCCAAGGCCGGTCGGGGACAACGGCGCTGGTGGCTCCTCGGGGGCGGCTTCGTCGTCGTCGCGACCGCGCTGACCATCTGGTTCGGCCTCTCGAGCACCGAGGGCGCGGTGACGAGCACCGACATCGGCTTCGAGCGCAACGGCGAGCGCGAGATCGTCATGATCTTCGACGTCACGCGCCCCCCGGGGACCGCGCTGTCGTGCACGGTGACCGCGATGGACGACCAGTACGGACGCGTCGGGACCAAGGAGCAGGCGGTGCCGGCGAGCGAGGAGCGCACCACGCGCGTGCGGGCCGCGGTGCGCACGACGACGACCGCGGTGACGGCGACGGTCAAGGACTGCGCCGCGGTGGACTGACACCTGCATTTGCCGGCAGATGGCGGTACACTGAACCTTTACCGCAACCGTGGGTCTGGACCGATGGGTCCAGACCTTTGTGCATCACCCGGCACCATCGAGGCACCACGGTTCACCGTCCGTGGGGGGTCGACGTCGATCCCGCACGGCTACAGAGCAAGGAGAGATCCGTGACCCAGACCGCGTCCACCGCGTCGTACCTGACCGAGGAGGCCTTCGAGCGACTCCAGGCCGAGCTGCGTGAGCTCTCGGGCCCGGGTCGGGTCGAGATCGCCAAGCGCATCGAGGCCGCCCGCGAGGAGGGCGACCTGAAGGAAAACGGTGGCTACCACGCCGCCAAGGAGGAGCAGGGCAAGATGGAGGCCCGCATCCGCCAGCTCAAGCAGATCCTCGACACCGCGATCGTCGGCGAGGCCCCGCCGGACGACGGCGTCGTCGAGCCCGGCATGGTCGTCACCGTCGAGCTCTTCGGCGACGAGGAGACCTTCCTCCTCGGGTCCCGCGAGATCGCCGACGGCAGCGACTCAATCGACGTCTACTCCGAGCAGTCCCCGCTCGGCGGCGCGATCAACGGCAAGAAGGTCGGCGAGACCGCCACCTACGTCGCCCCCAACGGCAAGACCATCGAGGTCAAGATCCTCTCGGCCAAGCCCTACCAGGCCTGATCGCCGCGACGCCCGAGCCACGAAGGGCGCCGTCCTGAGCTGCGAGGGTCTCGCGCCCGAGCCACGAAGGGCGCCGTCCTGAGCTGCGAGGGTCTCGCGCCCGAGCCACGAAGGGCGCCGTCCTGAGCTGCGAGGGTCTCGCGCCCGAGCCACGAAGGGCGCCGTCCTGAGCTGCGAGGGTCTCGCGCCCGAGCCACGAAGGGGAGGTCCCGACCAGCTGGTCGGGACCTCCCCTTCGTCATGCCTGTGGTCGGGTCAGCGCAGCCACTCGCCGTCGACGTCCTGGTGCAGCTCGCCCTCGCCGATCCGGATCGGGTCGAAGGGCAGGGGCGCCGGCAGGATCTCGATCGGGCCGATCTCCGGCCGCTCCCAGGGTGCGGGCAGCGTCTCGACCGGGCCGAGGTCCGGGCTCTCCCATGCAGGCAGCGGCTCGAGCGAGCCGATGTCCGGCAGGTCCCATGCGGGCTGCGTCTCGACCCGCTCGAAGGCGGGCTGGGTCTCGACCCGCTCGAAGGCTCCCAGCTCGAGGGTCTCGGCGTCGTCGGGCAGCGCCGGGCACACCGCCAGGGGGTGGTCGCGCAGGGAGTCCGCCAGCCGGTAGGCCTGACCGGTCCCCCCGCCGTCGGACCGCTCGAAGGCCGTGCCGTCGCTGCTCGAGCCGCCCCCGTCGGACCGCTCGAAGGCCGCGCCGCCCCGGTCGGAGCGCTGGAAGGCCGGGCCTCCGGAGCCACCGCTCAGGGCACTACCGCCGATACTGGACGTGTTGCGCTGTGCCTCGCCCTCGGCGACGAGCTTGCGGCTGAAGGTGCGCATCGCGCTCTCGGCGTCGTCGAGCTGGCGGTGCGCCGCGCGCCAGTCCTTGGCGAAGCGCTCGAAGTCGGGCCCGTCCCACAGCGCCCGCAGACGCTCGACGAGGTTGGCCCCACGGTCACCGGCGTCGGTGACCTTGTCCCCCTGGCGTCGCAGGGCCACGGCGATGTCGTCGAGTCTCTCGACGTCCGCCCCATGACTGATGTGCCGCACCCGCGCCTGCCTTCCTCCGGTCTCGGGTCAACCCTAGGCAGCCGGAGCTGATGCTCCCAATGGGGAGGACTCCCCTTCGCCCGACCTGCGAGGATGGAGGCATGTTCCGTCGCGCGATCCCGCCCATGCCCACCGCCGAGAGCGCCCTCCCGGGCCGTCCGGAGCGGCCCTTCACGGTGCCGACGACCCACGAGGTGCTCGGCACGCCGCTCGAGGGCCCGTGGCCCGAGGGCACCGAGGTGCTCCACGTCGCGATGGGCTGCTTCTGGGGCGCGGAGCGGATCTTCTGGCAGCTGCCCGGCGTCGTGACCACGGCCGCCGGCTACATGGGAGGCTTCACGCCCAACCCGACCTACGAGGAGACGTGCACCGGGCTGACCGGGCACACCGAGAGCGTCCTCGTCGCCTACGACCCCCGGCAGACGCGACCGGAGCTGCTGCTCAAGGCCTTCTGGGAAAATCACGACCCGACGACCCCCGACCGCCAGGGCAATGACGTCGGCACGCAGTACCGCTCGGCGATCTACTGGACCACCGAGGAGCAGCGCGCTGCCGTCGAGGCGACGGCCGCGTCCTTCGGCGAGGAGCTGGCCCGGCACGGCCTGCCGCCGGTCGTCACCGAGATGCGCCCTGCCAGCGAGGCGGGCGCCTTCTGGTACGCCGAGGACTACCACCAGCAGTACCTCCACAAGAACCCTGGCGGGTACTGCAACCACGGACCCAACGGCCTGACCTGCCAGGTCGGGATCCTGCGTCAGGACGAGGTGCCGAGCCAGGAGTCGGTGCTGGGCCGCGACGCCTGACGCCGGTCATCTGCCGAGGAGCCGGCGCCACCACCGTCGAGGCGAAGGGGGCGCCCCCGTGGCCTCTTCAGACGTCGGGACGACGGCCCGCGCCTCGCGCAGGCGACGCCATGCCGCGACCATCTGCTCGACGTCGACCGTCGGGGCCAGCGGCGGCGGCGTCGGCCCGAAGGTGGGGCGCCTGCGCTCGTCGAGCACGCGCCGGTTGAAGTCGCGCAGCAGCTCGCGCACATCGGCCTCGTGGCGCTCCTCCGCGAGGGACTGCGGATAACCAGCCGCCTCGCGTCGCAGCTGCAGCACGGGTGGCAGCGCATCGCTGCTGTCGAGCCCCTCGCGGGCCATCATCCCCTTGACCCACCAGTCGGGATCACTGCTGTCGATCCCGCGCAGGGGCCGACCGGCGCCGGGCAGGTCGTCGAACTCCCCGCGCTCGGTGGCCTCACGGATCTGACGCTCGACCCACCCCTCGTACGGCGGTACTCCCATGACCCCAGTGTGACCCCGACTCACCCCCCGCGGGCGCAGACGACCACGACGTCACGGTCGGCGGCGACCCAGGCGTCGACCTGCCACATGTCGGGACCGACGACGGCCACCGGGGCGAAGCTGCCGTCGCCGACCTCGTCGGCCACGGCATCGACGAGGTCCATGTCCCGGCCAATGTCTGACGACGGCTGCGCGCGAAGGGAGTCGGCTACTTCCGGCTCGACCGTGACCACGGCGTCGATCCAGTAGGTTGCGGGGCCGGGCGCGGTCCGGTCGTCGCCGAGGGTGCCGGACTGCCACGTCGCCGACACGGGGTCACCGAGGTCGGGGAAGCGGGTGGTCAGCGGGTCGAGGTCGGTGCGCGTCCCGCGTTCGTCGACCCTCTTGGTCGGTTCGGCGGGCGGCTCGGGCTCGCTGCCCCATCCGCACCCGGCCAACGCGAGGAGTGCGGCGAGGAGCAGGCCGAGGAGCCGCATCTCACAGGCTCGCGGCCAGCTCGGTGCCCTGCCGGATCGCTCGCTTGGCGTCGAGCTCGGCGGCGACGTCGGCGCCACCGATGACGTGCACGGTGACGCCCTTCGCCCGGAGCGGGTCGACGAGGTCACGGACCGACTCCTGGCCGGTGCACACGACGACGTTGTCGACCTCGAGCAGACGGGGCGCGCCGTCGACGGTGATGTGCAGGCCCGCGTCGTCGATGCGCTCGTAGGCGGCGCCGGTGATCTGGTGGACACCCTTGGCCTTGATCGCCGCGCGGTGGACCCAGCCCGTCGTCTTGCCGAGGCCGGCGCCGATCTTGGTCTCCTTGCGCTGCACGAGGTAGACGGTGCGCGGCGAGGGGGCCGGGTGGGCCTCCTTGAGCCCGCCACGGTCGACCGAGAGGGGGTCGACGCCCCACTCGTCCTGCCACTCCTTGAGGTCGAGCGTCGGCGACTCGACGGTGGTGAGCAGCTCGGTGACGTCGACACCGATGCCGCCGGCGCCGATGACCGCGACCCGCTCGCCGATGTTGCGGGTGCCCAGGACGGCCTCGGGATAGGTGACGACCATCGGGTGGTCGATGCCCTCGATCTCGGGGACCCGCGGGGTCACGCCGGTGGCGAGGACCACCTCGTCGAAGTCCGCGAGGTCGTCGGCGCCGACCCGAGTGCCGAGGTGCACGGTCACGTCGCGGCGCTCGAGCTCACCGCGGAAGTAGCGGATCGTCTCGGCGAACTCCTCCTTGCCCGGGATGCGCATGGCGAGCGCGAACTGACCGCCGATGTCGTCGCCGGCCTCGAAGAGATCCACGTCGTGGCCGCGCTCGGCAGCAGAGACGGCGGCCGACAGACCCGCCGGGCCGCCACCGACGACCGCAACCCGCTTGCGACGGGCCGTCGGTGACAGGACGAGCTCGGTCTCGTGGCCGGCGCGCGGGTTGACCAGGCAGCTGGCGACCTTGCGCTGGAAGGTGTGGTCGAGGCAGGCCTGGTTGCAGGCGATGCAGGTGTTGATCGCCTCGCTCCGCCCGGCCTGCGCCTTGGTGCCCCACGCCGGGTCGGCGAGCCACGGGCGCGCCATCTGCACGAGGTCGGCCTGACCGGCGGCGAGGACCTGCTCGGCCTGGTCGGGCATGTTGATCCGGTTGCTCGTGACGACCGGGATGTCGACGTGCGGGCGCAGCCGCTCGGCGACGTCGGTGAAGGCCATCCGCGGCACCGAGGTGACGATCGTCGGCACCCGCGCCTCGTGCCAGCCGATGCCGGTCGAGAGGATCGTCGCGCCGGCCGCCTCGATCTCGGTGGCCAGGGCGAGGATCTCCTCCCACGTCTGGCCGCCGTCGACGAGGTCGAGGATCGACAGCCGGTAGACGACGATGAAGTCCTCCCCCACCGCGGCCCGCACGGCGCGGACGATCTCGGTGGCGATGCGGCGCCGGTTGGCGGGCGTGCCGCCCCAGCCGTCGGTGCGCTTGTTGGTCCGCGGGGCGAGGAACTGGTTGATGAAGTAGCCCTCGGAGCCCATGACCTCGACGCCGTCGTAGCCGGCGGAGCGGGCGAGCTCGGCCGCGCGGGCGAAGGCCCGGATCTGGCGGCGAACTCCCTTCTCGCTCAGGCCCCGAGCGGCGAAGGGGGTGATCGGAGACTTCCCGGACGAGGCCGAGACCGAGTAGGGGTGGTAGGCGTAGCGGCCGGCGTGCAGGATCTGCAGCGCGATCTTGCCGCCCTCGCGGTGGACCGCGTCGGTGACCTGCTGGTGGTGGCGCGCCTCGCGGCGGGTGGTGAGCTTCGAGGCGAAGGGGTAGAAGCTGCCCTCGATGTTGGGGGCGAAGCCGCCGGTGACGATGAGGCCGGCTCCCCCCTTCGCCCGCTCCGCGTAGAAGGCCGCGAGCCGCTCGAAGTTGCTCGCCCGGTCCTCGAGGCCGGTGTGCATCGAACCCATGATCGTGCGGTTGCGCAGGGTCGTGAAGCCCAGGTCGAGCGGCGAGAAGAGCGTGGGGTACTCGGTCATCGTGGTCCTTCGTGCGAGTGACGTGCGTCGAGCCGACGGTACCCATGACGAAGGGGGTGTCGCACCGCTCGTTGGCTTTGTCACCACGGGATGACACAGTTGGGCCCACGACCGGGGACACGAGGAGAGTCATGGCAGAGCTGGGACGCATCGTCGGCAAGGCCGCGCTGGGTGCTGCCGGCACCGCCGCCGCCGGCGCCACGCTGGCCGGTCTCGGCTACGGGCTCATCCAGGCCGAGGCCAAGATCACCCGCAAGATCGTCGGCAACCCCTTCGACGGGGCGCCCGACGACGACGGGGTCTACGGCGCCGCTCCTGGCGAGCCCGTGCAGCTGCTCGTCCTCGGCGACTCGACCGCCGCGGGCATGGGCGCGGACAACCGCTTCCAGACCATCGGCGCGATCCTCGCGACCGGGCTCGCCGCGATCATGGGCCGCCCGGTAGAGCTGACCAACGAGGCCGTCGTCGGGGCCGAGTCCTCCGACCTGAGCTCCCAGCTGTCCAAGGCGCTCGAGCGCATCGACCAGCCCGATGTCGCGGTCATCCTCATCGGCGCCAACGACGTCACCCACCGCATCGACCGCTCGGTCTCGGTCCAGCACCTGCAGCGCACCGTGCGCTACCTGCGCACGCTCGGCGTCCCGGTCGTCGTGGGCACCTGCCCCGACCTCGGCACGGTCGAGCCGGTCCCCTTCCCGCTCAACAAGCTGCTGCGGCAGTGGAGCCGCGAGCTGGCCGCAGCACAGACCGTTGCGGCGGTCGAGGCCGGGGCGCGCACGGTGTCGATGGGTGACCTGCTCGGGCCCGAGTTCGCCGCCAGCCCGTCGATCATGTTCAGCCAGGACCGGTTCCACCCCTCCGCCGCGGGCTACGCGCGGGTCGCGTCGGCGCTGCTGCCGTCGGTGGCCGCCGAGGTCGACGCGTGGCCCGAGGGCGCCACCCGCGACTCCGAGCCCGAGGCGGCGCGCGGAGAGGGCATCGGCGCCCTCGACGACGCCGCCGAGCGGGCGGCCTCCTCCCCCGGTACCGAGGTCGGCCCCGCCGAGCTGCGCGGCCGCAGCCACGGCCCCCGCGGCCCCTGGGCGATGCTGCGCCGCCGCGGCGAGCACGAGGTCACCGACGTCTGAGCCCGCCCGCGGCCCCCGACGTCCGCATTTCCTCAAGGAAATGCGCAGGCGGGCCCGTGGTGTCTGCATTGCCGTAGGGCAATGCGTAAGCCAGGCTGCTGATCTCCGCATTGCCGTAGGGCAATGCGCAGGCCCGGCCACTGGTGTCCGCATTGCCGTAGGGCAATGCGGACATGTGGGCGCGGGTCAGGCCCAGGTGAGGCGAAGGGAGGCGAGCCGCTGCGCGAGGTGCGGGGACTCCCCTTCGGCCCGGCAGGCGTCGAAGACGACCACCCGCAGCTGGTCCATGACCACGGCCGGCCCGAGGTCGGGCAGGGGTTCGCCCGCGAGGTCGGCCATCAGGTCCTGCACGCCCGCAACGCGCTCGGCCGCGCGGTCCAGCGGCAGCTGCTGCCACCTGCGGACCACGCGGCCGAGCTCGGTCGCGACGTCGTCGGGGATCAATCCGAGCGGAGCCGGGCCAGCAGGCGCAGCAGCTCGAGGTAGAGCCAGACGAGGGTGACGAGGAGTCCGATCGCCAGGTGCCAGCCGTAGCTGACCGGCGCCTGGGTGCGGATCGCCGTCTCGATGTTGTCGAAGTCGAGCGCCAGGGTGACCGCGGCCAGACCGGTGCCGAAGACCGAGATGCCGATGCCGAGCCAGCCCGTGCCACCGAAGCCGAAGGGCGAGCCGTCGAAGAAGATCATGTAGCCGAGGTTGATCATCGAGAAGACGAAGTAGCCCAGGACCATCATGCTGACGATGGCGCGGAACTTCTGCGTCACCTTGATGACACCCGTGCGGTAGAGGACGAGCATCGCGCCGAAGACGCAGAGCGTCGCGAGGATCGCCTGGGTGACGATGGACTCGAAGACGCTCGAGCCGACCGGGTCGTAGATCTGGTGGTAGAAGCCGCTGATCGGCCCGACGAAGGCGCCCTCGAGGACGGCGTAGAGGACCGCGACGACGACGCCGACCGGCTTGCGGCGGAACATCATGAACAGGCTCATGCCGATGGTGCCCACGAGGCCGACCATCATCATCAGGCTGCCGACCGCCGGGACCATCGCCGACAGGGTCCAGCCGACCGCCGAGACGGCGAGCAGCACGGCGAAGAGCGCGCCGGTGCGCAGGAGGACGTCGTCGAGGGTGATCGGCCGGTTGTCGCCGCCACCGCCGCCGTAGCCACCGGCGGGCCCGGGCTGGCCGTAGCCCGGCTGGGGCTGACCGTAGGGCTGGCCGTACTGCTGCGGCTGGCCGTACTGCTGGGGCTGGCCGTAGGGCTGGCCCTGCTGGGGCGCGTAGCCCTGGTTGCCGTAGGCCTGCTGGCCGTACTGCTGCTGGCCGTACTGGTGCTGGGGCGCCTGCCCCGTGTCACGGAAGCCGGCGTAGCCGCGCTGGGCGTCCTGCTCGACCCGGCCGAGGATCGGGTTGCTCATCGTCTGCTCCTGATGGGGCTGGCACGGCACGTCGGCCGCAGAGGTGTCACCAGACTAAGCGGTCGACATGAGGCTGGTGTTCCCGGGATCCACAGGCCGTTGCCGGATCGCAAGCAGACGGCCGGCCGGGCCCGAGGGTCCCGACCGGCCGCCGTCGCGCGTGGAGAGGTCAGCCCAGCCCGTCGAGGGCCTGCTCGAGGTCGGCGAGCAGGTCGGAGACGTCCTCGATGCCGACCGACAGGCGCACCAGGTCGTCGGGCACCTCGAGCATCGAGCCTGCGGTCGACGCGTGGGTCATCGCCCCCGGGTGCTCGATGAGCGACTCGATGCCGCCGAGCGACTCGGCGAGGGTGAAGATCTCGGTCCGCGCACACAGCTGCTGCGCGGCCTCACGCCCACCGGCCATGCGCACCGAGATCATGCCGCCGAAGCGGGACATCTGGCGGGCGGCGACCTCGTGGCCCGGGTGCTCGGGCAGCCCCGGGTAGAGGATCGAGGAGATCTCCGAGCGGCCCGCGAGCAGGTCGACGACCGCCTCTGCGTTGTCGCAGTGCCGGTCCATCCGCACGCCGAGCGTCTTGATCCCGCGCATCGTCAGGTAGGCGTCGAAGGGCCCGGGGACGCCTCCGGAGCCGTTCTGCAGGAAGGCGACGTCGGCATCGATCTGCTCGTCGTCGGTGACGAGCAGGCCACCGACGACGTCGCTGTGGCCGCCGAGGTACTTGGTGCTCGAGTGGAGCACCACGTCGGCGCCCCGCGTGAGCGGCTGCTGCAGGTAGGGGCTGGCGAAGGTGTTGTCGACGACCAGTCGTGCCCCGCCCGCGTGGGCGACCTCGGCGACGGCCTCGATGTCGCCGATGTTGAGCAGCGGGTTGGTCGGCGTCTCGAGCCACACGAGCTTGGTCGTCGGGCGCATCGCCGCGCGGATCGCGTCGACGTCACCGACCGGCGCCGGCGTGTGCTCGATCCCCCACTGGGAGAAGACCTTGTCGATGAGCCGGAAGGTGCCGCCGTAGGCGTCGTCGGGGATGACGAGGTGGTCCCCCGGACGAAGGGAGGCCCGCAGGATCGCGTCGGTCGCCGCCATGCCGGAGGCGAAGGCACGACCGAAGCTGCCGGACTCGATGGACGCGGCATTGGCCTCGAGGGCCTGGCGGGTCGGGTTGCCGGTGCGGGCGTACTCGAAGCCACCGCGCATGCCGCCGACGCCGTCCTGGGCGAAGGTCGAGCTGGCGTAGATCGGGACGTTGACCGCGCCGGTCAGCGGGTCGGGCTCGTAGCCGGCGTGGATCGCGCGGGTGGCGAACCCCTGGGTCGCGTGCGCGTCGGCCGCGCTCTTGCGCTCGGACATGGTCAGCCCTTCACTCGGTGGGACAGGTGGCCCAGCAGGTCCTGCCGGGTGATGACGCCGAGGGGCTTGCCGCCCTCGACGACGAGCAGCGCGTCGGCCTGCTCGAGCGCCTCGGTCGCGGCCGAGACGGGCTCGGCGGCACCGATCTGCGGCAGCTTGGCGCCCATGTGCGCGCTCACCGGGTCGGCGAGCGAGGCGTGCCCCTCGAAGACGGCCGTGAGCAGCTCGCGCTCGGTGACCGCCCCGGCGACCTCGCCGATGACGACCGGCGGCTCGGCACCGACGACGGGCATCTGCGAGACGCCGTACTCGCGCAGGATGTCGATGGCCTCGCGGATCGTCTCGTTGGGGTGGGTGTGGACGAGGTCGGGCAGCTCGCCGCCCTTGCCACGCAGCACCTCGCCGACGGTGGCGTCACTCCCTTCGTCGCCGGGCAGGAAGCCGTAGGAGGCCATCCAGTCGTCGTCGAAGATCTTGGCGAGGTAGCCGCGGCCGCCGTCGGGCAGCAGGACGACGATCGTGGCGTCGGGGCCCTCGCGCTCGGCGACGCGCAGCGCGGCGACGACCGCCATGCCGCTGGAGCCACCGACGAGCAGGCCCTCCTTGCGGGCCAGGCGGCGGGTCATGGCGAAGGCCTCGGCGTCGTCGACCGCGATGACCTCGTCGGGCACCTCGGGGTCGTAGGCCCCGGGCCACATGTCCTCGCCGACGCCCTCGACGAGGTAGGGACGGCCGGTGCCGCCGGAGTAGACCGAGCCCTCGGGGTCGGCGCCGATGATCTTGACGCGGCCCTCGCTGATCTCCTTGAGGTAGCGGCCGGTGCCGGTGATCGTGCCGCCGGTGCCGATGCCGGCGACGAGGTGCGTGATCTGACCGTCGGTCTGCTCCCAGATCTCCGGACCGGTGCTCTCGTAGTGCGCCTGCGGGCCATTGAGGTTGAAGAACTGGTTGGGCTTCCACGCCCCCTCGATCTCCGCCGTCAGCCGGTCACTCACCGAGTAGTAGCTGTCGGGGTGGTCAGGCGCGACGGAGGTCGGCACGATCTGCACCTCGGCGCCGTAGGCACGCAGCACGTCGATCTTGTCCTTGCCGACCTTGTCGGGGCAGACGAAGATGCAGCGGTAGCCGCGCTCCTGCGCGACAAGCGCCAGCCCCACGCCGGTGTTGCCGGAGGTCGGCTCGACGATGGTCCCGCCGGGCTTGAGCTCGCCGGAGGCCTCGGCCGCGTCGATGAGCTTGCGGGCGATGCGGTCCTTGATGCTGCCGCCGGGGTTGAGGTACTCGACCTTGGCGGCGACGAGCCCGGACCCCTCGGGGGCGACGGAGGAGAGCCTGACCAGCGGGGTGTTGCCGATCAGGTCGGAGATGTTGTCTGCGATCTGCATGTCCGCATCGTGGCACGGATCACCAGCGGCCGACACCGCGCTCCCCGCCCCCGCCGATCAGTCGATCTGCCCGACCGGGGTGCGCTTCTCCGCCTGGAAGGCGTCCTCCGTGCGACCGCGTGCCCAGTAGCCCGAGATGGAGATCGCCTCGCGGGGCACGCCCCGCTGCTTGAGCACGCGGCGCACCGCCCTGATCGACTCGCGCTCCCCGTGGGCGAAGACCTGGACCCCGTCGCGCCACTCGACGCCGTCGACCGCGCGGGCCAAGAAGTCGACGTCGTCCGTGGCCGGGTTGACGAGCCACTGCACGTCGACGTGCTCCGGAGCGCGAAGGGGGATGACGTCACCCCGGTCCTCCACCTCGAGCAGGGCGACGCCGCTCGCGTCGGCAGGCATCGCCTCGAGCGAGGCCGCGATGGCCGGCACGGCTGAGAGGTCACCGGCGAGCAGGTGCCAGCCGGCGTCCGGGTCGGGGGCGTAGCCGCTGCCCGGCCCCATGAGGACGATGCGGTCGCCCCCCTTCGCCTGCTGGGCCCAGGGACCGGCGTAGCCGACGTCGCCGTGCGTCACGAAGTCGATGGTCAGCAGGCGCGCCTCGCGGTCGACCGCACGCACGGTGTAGGTGCGGGTGATCGGGTCGCCGTCGGCATCGGTGAAGCGCAACTTGACGTAGGCATCGGTGTGCTCGGCCGCGCCGAAGTCCGCCAGCGAGTCGCCGGTGAGGACGACGCGCACGAGGTGCGGTCCGACGCGCTCGGCGGAGACGACGGTCAGCTCGTGCTGGGGGCGAGGTGGGCGAACGGGACGATCAGGAGAAGCCATGAACTGAGGCTACCCTTACCACAACGGGGGGCGGTCACGGGGTACCGCTACGCTGTCCGGGCTGCCACGACCGGGACCGCCCGGCACCGGGGCAGCGATACAGGCGGGCGTAGGCCAACTGGCGAGCCGGGGAACTTAAAATTCCTGTCGAACGTGTGGGTTCGAATCCCACCGCCCGCACCCCTTACCCGAGGGCCGCTCGCAGCTCCTCAACCGTCATCCCCTCGATCTTGCGGACCACCTCTGCGCCGGGCCCGTGCGCGTCGGCCCCGTGCAACTGCCCCTCGTCGTCGACGACGAACTGGCCCTGGGTCGAGGTGATCGTGAGAACCCGCTCGCGGGAGGTTTTGTCGAGGAACAGGACGGCGCACTGACCCGCCTGTGCCGGGAGCAGCCCGTTGGTCCTCGGGACCCGCCCGTGGTCACGACCCGCCTGCCGCACCGTCACCTCTCCGGAGCTCGCGAGGTCTTCGTCCCCGTCGAGGACGGACTGGACCTCGATCGTCAGGTGCTCCATCTGGACCCTCTTGCCGTCCTCGCTGTCGGCGACGAGCTCGGCGTCCTGCGCCCGCAGGACGCGCCCGAGCACGACGATCTCGGACTCCCCCGCGAGGTCGTCGAGGGTGTCGGCGACGACACGCTCGTCCACATCCACCTCGAGGATCTCCTCCCCGGACGGCGCGGCCTGCGTGGAGGTGGGAGCACCGCAGGGCGCGTCGCTCGGCTCAGCAGCAGTCGTGGTCCCGCACGCCGTCAGCAGGACGACAGCGAGCCCCCATGCACCGAGATTGCGCCTCATGGACCAAGGGCAGTCCGGCCCCCCGTCAGGCAAGGCTCCGCGCGACGGGCGACCTACGCACCGGTCGGGGCGGTGCCGTCAGGCGGTCTCTTCCTCGACGACGACGGGCCGCACGACCGACTGCGCGATGCCGTCGAGGATGTCGTGCTCTGAGACGGTGACGACGAGGTCGGGGCCGTTGGCGCCGCGGGCCCGCTCGAGCACCTCCCACCAGATGAGGGCTCCGGCGCCGATGACGTCGACGCGCCCCGGGTGCATGAAGGGCTGGGCCGCTCGCTCGGCGCGGGTGCTGAGGATGAGCCGCTCGCAGGCGATCATCATCTCCTCGATCGGGATGCGCGCCAGGTGGATCGCCTCGCGGTCGTAGGAGGTCAGGCCGAGAGCCAGGGCGGCGACGGTCGTCACCGACCCGGCGAGGCCGACGACCGTCGTGACGCCCCCCAGACCGACCTCGGCCTCGGCCGCGTCGAGCGCCTCGGCGATGTCGTAGCGCGCCGCGTCGATGACCTCTTGGGTCGGCGGGTCGGTGCGGTGGTGCCGCTCGGTGAGGCGCACGCAGCCGATGTCGAGCGAGGTGCCGGCGATGACCTCGTGCGTGCCGCGGATGATCTCGGTCGAGCCGCCGCCGATGTCGGCGACGAGGTAGGGCCCGTCGAAGCCCGCGTCGGCCAGCCCCGCGGTCGCGCCGGCGAAGCTCAGCGCGGCCTCCTCGGCCCCGGTCACGACCTCGGGAGCGACGTCGAGGTCGCCGAAGGCCTCGCGGACACCCGCCACGAACTCGTCGGCATTGCTCGCGTCGCGCGACGCCGAGGTGGCGACGAAGCGCACCCTGCCCGCGGGCACGCCGTGCTCCCGGCACTGCTGCGCGTACTCGCGGCACATGCCGAGAGTGCGCTCGAGAGCCGCCGGGTCGAGCCTGCCGGTCCGGTCGACGCCCTGGCCGAGGCGCACGACCTCGGTACGGCGCAGCACCTCGGTGAGCACGGGCGTCGCCGCCTCGTCCTCGGGCGTGGACTCCGCGGCATCGGCGATGAGCAGGCGGATGGAGTTGGTGCCACAGTCGATCGCTGCGACCCTCATGCGTCGCTCCCTTCGTCCGCGCTGACGCACGGGCTGGCGTGCCACCACTCGGGCAGCAGGTCGAGGGCCTCGTCACCCAGGGGGTTGACCCCGGGGCCGGCGGCCAGTGAGTGGGCGACGAGCACGTGCAGGCACTTGACGCGGGTCGGCATGCCGCCGGCCGAGATGCCGTCGATCTCGGGGACGTCGCCGAGCTCCGCGCGCCGGGCGAGGTAGTCCTCGTGGGCCGCCCGGTAGCGCGCGGCGAGGTCCTCGTCCTCGAGCAGACGCTGCGACATCTGCGTCATGAGCCCGCTCGACTCGAGCGTCGAGATCGGGCCGGTGAGGCGGGGGCAGGTCGCGTAGTAGGTCGTGGGGAAGGGAGTGCCGCCCGGCAGGCGCGGCTCGGTGCGCAGCACCGTCGGGCCGCCGCACGGGCAGCGGTGGGCGACCTCCGCGGTGGCGCGCGCCGGGCGGCCGAGCTGGCGGTGGACGGTCTCGAGGTCCTGCGGGTCGACGCGGTCGAGGTCGTTGCCCAGGTCGTCGCGGCTCACTGCGCCGAGGTGGGGTCGTCGGCCGCCGCCACGGACGAGGCGACCTGCTCGTACCAGGGCTGTGTGGCCGGGGCGGTGACCGCACCGGTCTCGGGGTCGACCTCGGGGCTGTCGGCCTCGGGGTCGATGACCGTGTAGGTCCGCTCCCCCGGCTTGACGAACTTCAGCCGCTTGCGGGCCTGGGCCTCGACGTACTCTTCGGTCCCCCACAGGTCGCGCTGGCGCTCGAGGTCCTCGACATTGGCCTCCTGCGCGGCGACCTGCTCGTTGAGCTCGCCGAGACGCTGACGCTGGTCGTACCAGGACTTGCCGGTCGGCACGAGCATGACGCCCAGCAGCAGCATGAGCGAGCCGAGCACGACCCAGCGCCGGGTGGTCATCACGGCGCGGCGCTGCTGGGCCTCGCGGGTCGTGGGGCCCGAGCGGGTCCGGGGTCGGGCGCTCCCCGGCCGGCCGGCCGGGTCGTGCTGGGTCGCCGGGCCGCGCCCGGCACGCCGGAGCGTGCGGGGCGGCGGCGCGGCGTGCGAGCCATGACGGCGCTCAGCCCTTGAAGCGCGGGAAGGCGCCCGCGCCGGCGTAGACCGCGGCGTCGTCGAGCTCCTCCTCGATGCGCAGGAGCTGGTTGTACTTGGCGACGCGCTCGGAGCGGGCCGGGGCGCCGGTCTTGATCTGGCCGCAGTTGGTCGCGACGGCGAGGTCGGCGATGGTCACGTCCTCGGTCTCGCCGGAGCGGTGGCTCATCATCGAGGTGTAGCCGCTGCGGGTGGCCAGGGCGACGGCGTCCATCGTCTCGGTGAGCGAGCCGATCTGGTTGACCTTGACCAGGAGCGCGTTGGCCGCGCCGTCCTGGACGCCGCGGGCCAGACGCTCGGGGTTGGTGACGAAGAGGTCGTCACCGACGAGCTGGACCTTGTCGCCGAGCTGCGCGGTGAGCTCCTGCCAGCCGGCCCAGTCGTCCTCGTCGAGCGGGTCCTCGATGGACACGAGCGGGTAGGCGTCGACGAGCTCGCCGTAGTAGGCCGCCATGTCCTGGGCGGTCTTCTGCTGGCCCTCGAAGGTGTAGGTGCCGTTGTCGCAGAACTCGCTGGCGGCGACGTCGAGCGCGAGCGCGATCTGGGTGCCGGGCTCGTAGCCGGCCTGCTGGATCGCGGTGATGATCAGGTCGAGCGCCTCGCGATTGCTGTCGAGGTTGGGGGCGAAGCCGCCCTCGTCGCCGAGGCCGGTCGACAGGCCCTTGTCCTTGAGCACGGCCTTGAGCGAGTGGTAGACCTCGGTGCCCCAGCGCAGCGCCTCGCGGAAGGAGGGCGCACCGATCGGAGCGATCATGAACTCCTGGATGTCGACATTGGAGTCCGCGTGGGAGCCGCCGTTGAGGATGTTCATCATCGGCACGGGCAGGACGTGGGCGTTGGGGCCGCCGACGTAGCGGAAGAGCGGCAGGCCGGCGGACTCGGCAGCGGCCTTGGCCACGGCGAGCGAGACGCCGAGGATCGCGTTGGCGCCGATCGCGCCCTTGTTGTCGGTGCCGTCAATGGCGAGCATCTCGCCGTCGACGAGGCGCTGCTCGCTGGCGTCGAAGCCGACGAGACGCGGGGTCAGGTCGTCCTCGATCGCGCGGACGGCGTCCTCGACGCCCTTGCCCAGGTAGCGATCCTTGTCGCCGTCGCGGCGCTCGACGGCCTCGAAGGCGCCGGTCGACGCACCGCTCGGCACCGCGGCGCGGGCGATGGTGCCGTCGTCGAGGGCGACCTCGACCTCGACGGTCGGGTTGCCGCGGGAGTCGAGGATCTCGCGGGCGCCAATTGCTTCGATGCTGGCCACTGCCGGCTCCTTGGTGGTGCTCGATACACGGGGACGGTCGCCACGAGCGTAACGGCTCGGCCACGGTGCTTCGCGCTGCGACCCACCCCATGAACCGGGGCGAAGAAGGTCAGCCGGCCGCGAGCAGGTCCGCCAGCCGCCGCTGCTGGACCCCGCCGACGAAGTTGGCCGGGTCCAGCCAGGCGTCATGCGCTGCCCGCACCCGCGGCCAGTCGTCGACGGTCATGGCGAACCACGCGGTGTCGCGGGACCTCCCCTTCGTCACGACGTGCCGACGGAAGGTGCCCTCGTAGGCGAAGCCGAGCCGCCCGGCAGCCCGGCGGGAGGGGGCGTTGAGGCTGTCGCACTTCCACTCGAGGCGCCGGTAGCCGAGGTCGAAGACGTGCCGCGCGAGCAGCGACATCGCCTCGGTCGCGGCGGTCGTGCGCTGCAGCCGCGGGCCGAGCACGACGTTGCCGATCTCGACGACGCCGTGGGTCCGGTCGATGCGCATGAGGCTCACCAGTCCGCAGGCGACCCCGTCGCCGTCGCGGACGAGCACCTCGACGGTCTCGCCGGCGAGCCGGCCGGCGACGTAGGCGCCGACGTCGTCGGGGCGCTCCACCGGGAGATAGGTCCACAGGGCGTCGTGGTCGGGGCCGGCGACCTCGGACGCCAGCTCGTCGGCGTGCTCGGGCGCGAGCGGCTCGACGGTGCACCAGCGACCGGTGGTCACCGGCAGGTCGGGTCGCGGTTGCGAGGCCCAGCCCTCGACCGCGGGCCCGATCGGCTGGGCGAAGGGGGTCAGCCGCACCTCGTCGCGGGAGGCGGGCGGCAGCACGGTCTGACCGATCGGCCCGGGGTTGACCGCGATCTCCCAGCGGAAGCCGTCGGGGTCGGCGAAGTAGCCCGTGTACCCACCCCAGTCGCGCTGCTGCGCCGGGGCGACGTCGGGCGAGCCCGCCCTGCGCGCCAGCTCGAGGATCGCGTCGACGTCGTCGGCCCGGGCGACGTTGTGCGCCAAGGTGATCGGCGCGAGACCCTCCCCACGACGCAGGGGGCCGACCTCCCCTTCGAACTCGGTGGCGTCCCACAGCGAGAGGATCAGGTGCTCGCCGACGCGGATCATCAGGACCTCGCCCGGCACGTCGAGCTCGGCCCGCCAGCCGAGCCCGTCGAGGTAGAAGCGGCGGCTCGCCGCGAGGTCGGCGACGGCGAGCGTGACGAAGCTGATCCGCTGGTCCATGCGCACGACCCTATGGAAATGCGGAGGAGGTGCGCACGACCTCAAGGAAATGCGACGTCAGGGGTGGCGGGCGGCCTTCGCCGCCTTTTCTTGCGCCTTGATCGCCTGCCACTGCGCCTCGATCTCCTCGAGGGTCTCGGCCCGCGCGTCACCGAAGACGTGCGGGTTGCGGCGCACGAGCTTGTCGACGAGGGCGGCGGCGACGTCGTCGACGGTGAAGGGCGCGCCGCCGTGATCGGCGGCCACCCGGGCGTGGAAGAGCACCTGGAAGAGCAGGTCACCGAGCTCGTCGGTCAGCTCCTCGCGCAGACGCACGTCGTCGGGGTCGGCGATGACGGCCTCGAGCGCCTCGGTCACCTCGTGCGCCTCCTCCAGGACGAAGGGGGCCAGGCTCGCGTGGGTCTGTGCGGCCACCCAGGCGCACCCGTCCGGCGAGCGCAGCCGGTCCATGACGGCGACGGCGTCGAGCAGCCGGCCGCCCTCGACGTCCCACGAGCCGACGAGCACCTCGACCTCGGGCGCCTCGTCGAGCCGGGAGACCTCCGCGGCGATGGCATCGCTCAGGCCGGGGTCGCCGTCGGGCGAGCCGACCCACAGGACCGCGCCGGACACGTTCCCCGAGGAGGTCGCCCCGCGACCGTCTCGAGGGGAGCACGCGTCGACGAGCTCGCGGGCCCGCTCGTGGGGCGAGTCCGCCTCGATCCGCTCGACGGCGATGTCGTCGTCGACGAGCGCGAGCGGCAGCGCCTCGTCGGGGTCGGCCACGAGGACGCGGTCGGCGGACTCGATCGCCCGCCAGGCGTCGCGGCTGAGCAGCCCCGGCGAGACCCGTGGGCTCGTCGCGAGGAGGACCAGTCGCCGCACGATCAGGGCGTCTGCGGCTGGCCGGTGCCGGGCTGCTGCTGCGACTCGGGCTGCTCGAGCCAGTCGGGCGACTCGCCGAGCGCCGACGCATAGCGCGGGCTGAGCTCGGCATCGGTCTCGGTGAGCAGCTGGCTCAGCTCCTGCTGGGCGCTCTCGTCGAGCTGGCTCGCGACGGCATTGGCCCGCAGGAAGTCGACCGTCGTGTCGGAGGGGTCGGGCACGGCGCTGCCGATCTCGCGGCGCATCGCTCCGGCGGACGGCACCTCGAGCCCCTCCTGCTCGGCGTAGTCGAGCACGGCGGGCGTCTGCACGAGATAGGTGACGACCGTCGAGGTCTCGAGCTGTTGGGGCTGCTGACCGGAGGCCTGCGCCTGGGCGGCCACGAAGGCGGTCAGCTCGCGGGTGCTGCGCTGGATGTCACCGACGGTGAACTCGGTGTCCCCGACCTTGGCCGCGAGGGCGGAGCTGCCCTGCGCCGCGGCACCGTCGTCGGATCCGCCACAGCCGGTGAGGGCGAGCGCGGCGAGCGCAGCGAGGGCGAGGGGGCGGGAGTGGTGACCGAGCACGGGGGTCCTTTCGTCCGGTCCTCAGCGCGAGCGCGAGGTGTCTCGGGGCGCCGTCGCCCCTGGGTCCACGATGACATCATCGAGCATGACCTGACGCACCAGGTCGGTGGCCCACGACAGCACCGCCGTGTCGCGAAGGGGGCTGCCCCCGATGCGCGCGGTCATCGGCTTGGGCACGAGCACTGTCTGGGTGCCTTCCTTGTAGGTCGACTTCGGGTAGAGCCGGGCCAGGCGCAGCTGCTGGCTCTCGCGCAGCTGGGCCGGCGCGAAGCGCACGTTGTTGCCCTGGGCGACGACGTCGGTCAGGCCCGCGGTGCGCACGACGATCCGCAGACGGGCCACCTCGACGAGGTTGCGCACCGGCTCCGGCGGCTCGCCGTAGCGGTCGGTGAGCTCCTCCACGATCTCGGCGAGATCGGCCTCGGTCTCGGCGGACGCCAGCTTTTTGTAGGCCTCGAGGCGCAGCCGCTCCCCCGGGACGTACTCGTGCGGCAGGTGGGCGTCGACGGGCAGCTCGATCTTGACCTCGGCGGGAGCGGACTCCCCTTCGCCCTTGAAGTCGGCGACCGCCTCGCCGACCATGCGCACGTAGAGGTCGAAGCCGACACCGGCGATGTGACCGGACTGCTCGCCGCCGAGCAGGTTGCCCGCGCCACGGATCTCGAGGTCCTTCATCGCCACCTGCATGCCGGCACCGAGGTCGGTGTTGCTCGCGATCGTCTGCAGCCGGTCGTGGGCGGTCTCGGTCAGCGGCTTGTCCGGCGGGTAGAGGAAGTAGGCGTAGGCCCGCTCGCGCCCGCGACCGACGCGACCACGCAGCTGGTGCAGCTGGCTCAGGCCGAAGCGGTCGGCCCGGTCGAGGATCAGCGTGTTGGCGTTGGAGATGTCCAGGCCGGTCTCGACGATCGTCGTGCAGACGAGGACGTCGAAGCGCCGCTCCCAGAAGTCGAGGACGACCTGCTCGAGCCGGTGCTCGCCCATCTTGCCGTGGGCGGTCTCGACGCGGGCCTCCGGCACGAGCTCACGGATGCGGGCGGCCGCCCGCTCGATCGTGCTGACGTTGTTGTGGACGTAGAAGACCTGCCCCTCGCGCATGAGCTCGCGGTGGATCGCCGCGGCCACCTGCTTTTCCTCGTAGCCGCCGACGAAGGTCAGGACCGGGTGCCGTTCCTCGGGCGGTGTGGCGAGAGTCGACATCTCGCGGATGCCGGTGACCGCCATCTCGAGGGTGCGCGGGATCGGCGTGGCCGACATGGCGAGCACGTCGACGTTGGTGCGCATCGCCTTCAGTTGCTCCTTGTGCTCGACGCCGAAGCGCTGCTCCTCGTCGATGATCACCAGACCGAGGTCCTTGAACTTCACCTCGTTGCCGAGGATCCGGTGGGTGCCGATGACGAGGTCGACCGCGCCGCTGGCCATCCCCTCGAGGACCTCCTTGGCCTGGGCATCGGTCTGGAAGCGGCTGAGCGACTTCACCGTCACGGGGAAGCCGGCGTAGCGCTCGGAGAAGGTGTTGAGGTGCTGCTGGACGAGCAGCGTCGTCGGCACGAGCACTGCGACCTGCTTGCCGTCCTGGATCGCCTTGAACGCGGCGCGCACGGCGATCTCGGTCTTGCCGTAGCCGACGTCGCCGCAGATGAGCCGGTCCATCGGGACCGGCATTTCCATGTCGGCCTTGACCTCGTCGATCGTCCCGAGCTGGTCGGGGGTCTCGATGTGGGCGAAGGCGTCCTCGAGCTCGCGCTGCCACGGGGTGTCGGGCCCGAAGGCGTGACCGGGCGTGGCCATGCGCGCGCTGTAGAGGCGGATGAGCTCGCCGGCGATCTGGCGCACGTGCCGCTTGGCCCGCGACTTGGTCTTCTGCCAGTCGCTGCCGCCCATCTTGTTGAGCGCCGGTGCGTCGCCGCCGACGTAGCGGGTCACCTGGTCGAGCTGATCGGTCGGGACGAAGAGCCGGTCGCCCGGGTGGCCCCGCCGCGAGGGGGCGTACTCGATGACGAGGTACTCGCGGGTCGCACCCTGGACGGTGCGCTGGATCATCTCGACGAAGGACCCGACGCCGTGCTGCTCGTGGACGACGTGGTCGCCCGGGCGCAGCTGGAGCGGATCGACCTGCTTGCGCCGCCGCGAGGGCATGCGGCGCATGTCGCGGGTCGAGGCCCCGGCGCCGCTGGAGCCGAGGAGGTCGGCCTCGGTGAGCACGGCCAGGCGGTGCTCCGGGGCGACGAAGCCGGTGCCGAGGCTGGCACGGGTGATCGCGACGACCCCCTCGGTCAGCTCGAGCGGGGCGTCGGGGCCGGACGTGCGCGTGGCCACCCCGGCCTCGCCGAGCACCTCGGCGACGCGGGTCACCAGACCGGCGCCGTCGGTGGCGACGACGACCCGCCAGCCCTCGCGGGTCCACTCGGACAGCTGGGCGACGGCCGCCTCGGTGTTGCCGCGGAATTGGGGCGGCTCCTCGGCCGGCACCCGCAGCCCGACGTGGTCATGGTCGACCCGGTCGTCCATCTCCGCCGCGATGGCCTCGAGCTCGGTGTCGACGGCGAAGGGGGTGATGCTCCACCACGGCAGGCCGAGGTCCAGCGCGTGCTCACGGGCCTGCGCCAGGGTCCAGTGGGAGGCGGTGCCGAGGACCCCCTCGAGGTCGATCGGGACGGAGTTGCCCGCCGCGGCATTGGCCCAGCTGGCCTGGAGGAACTCCTCGCTCGTCGAGACGAGGTCGTGGGCGCGGGCGCGCACGCGCTCGGGGTCGACGAGGACGATGCCCGAGCCCTCGGGCAGGACGTCGAGCACGGACTCCATGCCGTCGACGAGGGCGGGGCCGAGGGACTCCATGCCCTCGACGGCGATGCCCTCGGCGACCTTGAGCAGCATGTCGGCGACGCCGGGCAGCTCCGCGGCGAGGTCGGCGGCGCGGCGCCGGACGGCGTCGGTGAGCAGGATCTCGCGGCAGGGCGGCGCCCAGAGCTCTTCGGTGGCCTCGAGGCTGCGCTGGTCGGCGACCTTGAACCAGCGGATCTCGTCGACGGTGTCGCCGAAGAGCTCGACCCGGACCGGGTGCTCCTCGGTCGGCGGGAAGACGTCGAGGATGCCGCCGCGGACGGCGAACTCGCCGCGACGCTCGACGAGGTCGGTGCGCACGTAGGCGGCGGCCGCGAGTGCCGCGGTGACCTCCTCGAGCGGCGCCTCGTCTCCGACGCGCAGCCGGACCGGCTCGAGGTCGGCCAGGCCCTTGGCGATCGGCTGGAGGACCGCCCGCACCGACGCCACGACGAAGCCGGGCAGTCCGTGGCCCTCGCCGGTGCTGTCGGGGTGGGCGAGCCGGCGCAGGACCGCCAGGCGTCGGCCGACGGTGTCGCTGCGCGGGCTGAGTCGCTCGTGGGGCAGCGTCTCCCAGCTGGGGAAGGTCGCGACCCGGTCGGCGCCGACGAGCTCGCCGAGGGCCGTGGCGACGTCGTCGGCCTCGCGCGCGGTCGAGGTGATGACCAGTCGCGGCGCGGCATCGACGGCCTCGCCACCGACGATCGCCACGGCCGGTGCCCGCAGGCCGGTGGGTGCGACGATGTCGACGACGTCGCTGGAGTCGCGGTGTCGGGGGATGTCGGCGAGCCCCGGCAGGCCGGAGATCGCGCTCAGGAGCGGGGCGAGTGAGGAAGTCATGCTGTCGTCGATTCTGCCGCATCGCACCGACAGTCCACAGCGACGACGGGACCGGCATCCCCTTCGCCTCCCGGGTGTGGCAACGTAACGACCCACAGCCGCCCGTCGGGGCGATGACACGCAGCAGGGGGCCACGTGGCGCAGACGAGTCGACGACACCACCCGATGATCGGGGTGCTCAGCCTGCTCGCCGCGCTCGGCGTCCTCCTGCTCGGCGGCACGAGCGCTGCCGCGCTCCCGGCCGACGCCCCCTTCAGCGTCGACGACCAGATCACCGACCGGGCCGGCGTCCTCTCCGACACCGACGGCCTCCAGTCCGACCTCGAGCGCCTCCAGGACGAGGAGGACCTGCAGCTCTTCGTCGTCTACGTCGACTCCTTCGACGGGCAGTCCGGCGAGGAGTGGACCCGCGAGACCTTCGAGACCTCAGGCATGGGCGGCAACGACGTCCTGCTCGCCGTGGCGGTGGAGGACCGCGCCTACGGCATGTGGACCACCGAGGACTCCGGCCTGAGCTCCGGGGGCCTGTCGGCCGTCCAGACACGCGACGTCGAGCCGAGGCTCGGCGACGACGACTGGTCCGGGGCCGTGTCCGCGGCCGTCCAGGGCCTGTCCCAGGACTACGCCCGGCAGCAGACCGACGACTCCGGGTCGAGCATCCTCCCGGGAGGCGGCTTCAACCCCTTCGGGTCCTTCTTCACCTTCTTCCTCCTCATCGTCCTGGCACCGATGGCGCTCAAGGTCGTCGGCATGCTCGTGTCGCGTCTCGGCAAGGACAAGCGGTCCACGACGCAGGCTCCCCCGATCAACCAGCCGGCCACGGTCATGCCGTCGGTGAGCACCGACCAGATGCGTCAGGACGTCTCCACCGCGCTCGTCGAGCTCGACAACGCCATCCGCTCCTCGGCCGAGGAGCTGGAGTTCGCCAAGGCGCAGTTCGGCGAGCAGGCGACGCGGCAGTTCACCGACGCGCTCACGGCCGCGCGCAGCCGGGCGGGTGAGGCCTTCCGCATCCAGCAGGAGCTCGACATCGCCCGCGGCGCAGGCCGGCTGGCCGACCCCGAGGAGCGGGCTCGACTGGCCCAGATCCTCGAGCTGACCCGCGCGGCCGACGAGGAGCTCGACGCGCAGGAGGAGGAGTTCACCCGGCTGCGCGACCTCGAGTCCAATGTGCCCACCTTCCTGTCGTCGCTGCGCACCCGCATCTCCGAGGTCGAGGCCCGCCTCCCCGTCGCTCGTCAGGAGCTCTCCGGCCTGTCCGCGACCCACCCCCACGACTCGCTCACCACGTTGTCGACCAACCTCGAGCAGGCCCCGCGCCTCATCGAGGCGGCCAAGGGCTTCGTCGCCACCGGTGAGCAGCACGTGCAGGCCGGTGAGCGCCCCGCTGCCGTCTCGGCGGCGCGGGCCGCCGAGGACGCCCTCGGTCAGGCCGACTCGCGCCTGGAGATGGTGCTGTCCGCGCGCGCCGTCCTCGCCGACGCGGTCACGGCCCTCGACGCCGCACTCGCTTCGATCTCCTCCGACCTCGTCGACGTCGACCGGCTCAAGGCCAACGACCAGGTGACGACCTCTGCCGTCGGCGAGGCCCGGCGCGCCGTCGACGTCGGCACCCGCGCGCGCTCCGGGGGCGACGTCCTCGGCGCCCTCGCGGGCCTCGAGCGCGCCGAGCACTACCTCGACCAGGCGCTCGAGCGCTACCGCAAGGACGCCGACCGCACGAGCGAGCGCACCGAGAAGTTCAACCGCCGCTACGAGCACGTCCGCGCCCGGATCGCCGTCGTCGAGCGGGAGATCAACGGCGCACGCGGCATGCTCGACTCCGGTCCGCGCACCCTCATCGCCGAGGCCTCGCGTCTGCTCGCCGAGGCCCACGCCTCCCGCGAGAGCGACCTCGACCTCGCCTCGGAGCGGGTCAACCAGGCCGAGGCCTACGCGGAGCGCGCCTTCAACGCCGTGACCTCCTCCCGCCACGACGACTTCTCCGGGTTCGGTGGCTTCGGCGGCGGGCGCAACAACGGCATCGACATCGGCTCGCTCGTCCTCGGCGGCATCCTCTCCGGCGGGTTCAGCGGCCGGGGCGGTGGCTGGGGCGGCTCCTCCGGCGGCTTCGGCGGGGGCGGCTTCGGCGGCGGAGGCGGAGGCGGCGGAGGCGGCTTCGGCGGGGGTGGTCGCTTCTGACCGGCGGCACGTCCACCCCCTTCGCCCACCGGGTCCACGCGTGACCCCGCGACCACAGCAGATCCCGAGCACCACGACCGGCGGTCCCACCGCCAGGAGGACAGCACGATGACCCAGAAGCAGACCATCCTCGGCCGCGTCAGCCAGCTCGCCAAGGCCAACATCAACGCGCTGCTCGACCGCGCCGAGGACCCGGAGAAGATGCTCGACCAGCTCGTCCGGGACTACACCAACTCCATCGCCGAGGCCGAGGAGGCCGTCGCCCAGACGATCGCCCACGTGCGCATGGCCGAGGGCGACCTCAAGGCCGACCGCGAGGCCGCGACCGAGTGGGGCAACAAGGCCGCCGCCGCGGCCAAGAAGGCCGACGAGCTGACCGCCGCCGGCGACACCGCGGGTGCCGACAAGTTCACCAACCTCGCCCGCGTCGCCCTGCAGCGGCAGATCCAGCACGAGGGCGAGGCCAAGGAGGCCGAGCCGACGATCCAGGCGCAGAATGCGCAGGTCGAGCAGCTCAAGTCCGGTCTGGTGAGCATGAAGACCAAGCTCGAGGACCTCAAGGCGCGCCGCTCCGCGCTCGTGGCCCGGGCCCGCTCGGCCGAGGCGCAGGCGCGGGTGCAGCAGGCCGTCGGCTCGATCGACGTCATGGACCCCACGAGCGAGCTGGGTCGCTTCGAGGACCGCATCCGCCAGCAGGAGGCGCTCGTCCAGGGCCGCGCCGAGGCGCAGTCGGCCACCCTCGAGGACCAGTTCGCCGAGCTCGAGGACCACAGCCAGGACGCGGAGATCGAGGCGCGGCTCGCCGCGCTGCGCGGGCAGGCCTGACCATGTGGTGGCTGCTCGGCGGGCTCGCCGCCGTCATCGCCGGCCTCGTCGCCGTCATCGCCCGACGGGGTGGGAGCATGACGCCGCCCCAGACCGACGGCGAGGACCCGGTCAAGGCCAACCGCGAGCGCTTCGACGGTGCGGGCACCGGGGGCGGCAGCATCGGTGGCGGTTTCGGGGTCGGCTGAGCCGCGACGCTCCACCTGCCTGACGGACACACCTCGAGGTCCCCGCCCCGCACGAGCCCCACACTCGCGCGGGGCGGGGATCATCGTGTTCGGCCGCCCGCGCGACCCCCGGCGCCGCTAGCCTTCAGGTCACGGCGCGGACCCTCCGCGCGGCGAAAGGAGACGAGACCATGTGGTGGATCATCGGAGGCATCGGTGGCGTCGCCGGCGTGTGCGCCGCCGTCATCTCCCGTCGCGGTGGGTCGATGGACCGCACCGACATCGACGGCCACGGCATGGGCGCCACCCACGCCATCAGCACCCGCAACGACGGCGGCGGCACCGCGGGCTCCTGACCAGGGGTGGTGTCCTCCCGTGGCCGCTCCCCCGTCCCGTCACGCTCAGGGGCGCGGCGCGTGCACGACCTGCTGGGCGTCGGTCAGGCCCTTGGCGATGACCAGCTCGACCGCGTCGGCGGCGTCGTCGACGAGGAAGGGCAGCTCCTTGCGCTCGGTCGACGAGAAGTCCTTGAGCACGTAGTCCGCGGCGTCCATGCGTCCCGGGGGCCGGCCGATGCCGACGCGCACCCGCAGGTAGTCCTTGGTGCCGAAGGAGCTGGAGATCGACCGGAGACCGTTGTGCCCCCCTTCGCCCCCGCCGAGCTTGAGCCGCACCTCGCCGAAGGGGATGTCGAGCTCGTCGTGCACGACGACCGTGCGCGCCGGCGGGACGGAGAAGAACCCGGCGAGCGCCTTGGTCGGGCCTCCGGAGAGGTTCATGTAGCTGCTCGGGACGGCGATGATCGCGCGGTCTCCGGGCGGGGGGCCGAGTCGGACCGACTCCGCCGCGGCGCCCGCCTTGTGCTTGCGCAACCGCGCCCCTGCCCGCTCGGCGAGGTGCTCGATGACCATCGCGCCGACGTTGTGCCGGTTGCCGGCGTACTGCGGGCCGGGGTTGCCGAGACCGACCACGAGCCAGGTGTCATCACTCACGAGGCCCCACCCTATGCAATGCCGAAGGGGGCGCCCGTCACCTCGTCGTCCACAGCCCCGCCCCGCACGTCCTGCCGAGATCGGCGCCCGGTGGCAGGGTGATCGTGGGCGGTGAGGGGCACCGCCGGAAGGGGATCCACGTGACCAACCTGCCGACCCGCTTGCGAGAGTGGGCCACGTCCTTCGGCCGTCGCGACCCGGAGCCCGAGCCGGACCCGCAGACGACGCAGACGATCGAGGAGCTGCGACGCACGACCGCGGCGACCGTCGTCGCCATGGACGACGCGATACGCGCCTCCGCCCGCGAGCTCGAGACCGCCAGGTCGCAGGTCGGCGGCCACGCCTGCCGGCGCTTCGTCGCCACGCTGGAGTCGGCTCGCCGGCTGGCCGACGATGCCCTGGCGCGGCACCGCGAGGCGGTCGAGCTCGCTGGCTCGGGTGCCGACGACACGACCGAGCGCATCCGGCTGAGCCAGGTCATCGACCTCGCGCGCCGGGTCGACGAGCTCCTCGACGGTGACGCCGAGGAGTTCGCCCGGCTGCGCGACCTGCGGACCCGGGCTCCACAGCTCCTCGAGGCTCTGGTCCTGCGGGCCGGTGAGGTCGAGCACGAGTCCGTCGCGGCCGACGACGAGCTGGCGCGCCTGCGCGCCGACCACCCGGCCGACGGCCTGGTGACGGTCGCCGACAACCCCGACCGCGCCCGGGAGCTCGCCACCGCAGCGCGACGCCTCGTCGACGAAGGACGGGCACACCTTGCCGACCGGGACGACCGAGCCGCTGCTGTGGTCGCCGCCCGTGGAGCCGAGGCCGCGCTCCACCATGCACGGGCCGAGATTCGCGAGGTCACCGAGGCACGGTCGGCCCTGGCGACAGCGCGTGAGGACGTGCGGGCTGCCCTGGCGTCCATCCGTTCCGATCTCGCCGACGCGCGGCGCCTGGAGGCCACCGATGCGACCACCACCGCCGCCCTCGAGCGCGCCCACCCGGTCATCGACTCCGCCGAGACGACGCTGGCCGAGGGTGGGGACCTGCTCGGCGCCCTCGCCGAGCTCACCACCGCAGAGCAGGCCATCGACGACGCACTCGCCGAGCACCGCGATGCCGACGACCAGCGGCGACGGGCGCACACCCGGCTCGAGCGTCGGGTGCGCAATGCCGAGGCCTTCGTCGCGGGGGTCGACCGGCGGCTCGCCTCCTCGGTCGCCGGCACGGCGGACAACCGCTCCGCGATCTCCCGGGCGGGGCACCTCGTCGAGGAGGCCCGCACGCACCTGACCGACGACCCCGAAGCGGCCACCTTGCGTCTGGACGAGGCGATGGCCCTGGCCCAGGCCATCCAGGCCGAGCTCGACGAGGCCACCCGCGAGGCGACGGCCCGCTACTACGCCGAGGACCGCCACCGCTCGGGCTCGGTGGCCGAGATGACCGTCGACGCCCTCGCCGCCGGGCTCATCGGTCTGCTCTCCCTCGGCTGGGGCGGCTCGTCCTCGGGCGGCTCCTCGTCGGGTGCGTCCGGTTTCGGCGGCGGCGGCCGCTTCTAGCCCGAGCACGACGAAGGGGCGGGACCTCCGTGGTGGAGATCCCGCCCCCTTCGAGACGGCGATACCGGTGGGTCACTCCTGCTCGGAGGACTCCTCGCCACCCTCGGTGGCCTCGGCGTCGCCCTCGGCAGCCTCGGCGTCGGACTCGTCGTGCTCGATGCCGGCCTCGGCCTCGGCCTCGGCGAGCTCGGCCTCGAGCTCCTCGGCGGAGATCTGCTGGGTGATGTTGATGACGAGCAGCTCGGCGTCGGAGGCGAGCGTCGAACCGGCCGGCATCTCGACCTGGCCGGCGAGGATCTGGGTGCCGACCTCGAGGCCCTCGACGGAGACGACGAGCGCCTCAGGCAGGTTGGTGACGTCGGCCTCGATCTCGAGGGTCGCGTTGTCGACCGTGACGACGGTCTCGGGGGCGGCGTCGCCCTCGACGTGGACGGGGACCTCGACGGTGACCTTCTCGCCGCGCTTGACGATGACGAGGTCGACGTGCTCGATGATCGGCTTGATCGGGTCGCGCTGGACGTCCTTGGCCAGGGCCAGCTGGTCGCCCTCGCCGTCGACGGCGATGGTGAGCAGCGCGTTGGGGTTCTTCAGCGCCTGGAAGGTGTCGTGGAAGGGCAGGGCCAGGTGGACCGGGGCCTCGCCGTGGCCGTAGAGGACGGCGGGGACCTTGTCGGCGCGGCGCAGCTTGCGGGCCGCACCCTTGCCGAACTCAGTCCGCTTGTCGGACACCAGGCGGATCTCGTCGCTGGACATGTCGTGCTCCTTGGGTCGGGGGTGCCCGCGCAGGGAGCGGGCGTGTCTCGTGGGCGGTGGCCTCGACGTGGGACGCGGCGCGGACGTGGATGTCGACGCGCGGGCAAGCCCACAGGACGGCACCGCGTCGATCACGGATCGCTGCGACCGTGCAGCGTCCCTCGCCGAGGCAACCCCGAGATACTAGTGGACCCGCTCGGGCTGGGCCAACTCGGTCTCGCCGGGCTCGTCGCCACCGGCCACGATGGCCGCGTCGACGTCGGCGACGGGAAGCGCGACCCCGGCCACCTCCCCTTCGCCGAGCTTGACCATGACGACACCGGCGAGCACGGCGAGGCCGCCGAGAACCTGGACCGGGGACATCGCCTGGCCGACGACGAGCCACGCGAAGACGATCGCGAAGAGGACCTCGCTCAGCCCGACGAAGGAGGCGATGGTCCCGCCGAGCAGGCGGGCGGCCGCGATGCCGGAGGCATAGGCCACGGCGCCGGCGACGATCGCCAGCTCGACGACCGCGACCCACCACGGCGCCGACCACCCGGCGAGGTCGACCGGGTCGGTCGACGCGGCCACGGGCAGCCAGCCGAGCGCGGCGACCGCGAGCAGCCCGAGGGCCCCGACGGCCAGCCCTCCGCCGGCGAAGCTGATCGGCGGCAGGGCCTCCTCCTCGTCGGCCGCGATGAGGAAGAAGACGACGAGCCCGACCGCGGCGAGCAGGCCCCACAGGACGCCGGCGACGTCGAGCCGGGCGCCCGAGGCGACGTCGAGGACGAGGACGAGGCCGAGGACGGCGGCGCCGACCCCGGCGGCCGTCAGTCGGCTGGGCCGGCGACCGTGGCGCGCCCAGACCCAGCCGACGATGAGGACGGGAGCGAGGTACTCGAGGAGCAGCGCGACGCCGACCGACAGGTGGTCGACGGCCATGAAGTACGCGAACTGGCACCCCGCGACCGCGAAGACCCCGTACGCCAGCAGGCGAGGAATGTTGCGCCGCACCAGGTGCCAGTGCCCACGCATGGCGATGGCCGCGGGCACGGCCATGACGAGCGCGGCCCCGGTGATCCGCGCGGTGACCAGCGCACCGGGGGTCCAGCCGGTCTCCAGCAGCGCGGCACCGAAGGTGCCCGAGGAGCCGAAGGTCGCCGCCGAGAAGAGGGCGACGAGCAGCCCGAGGGCGAAGGGGGACCGCGCTGCGGTCTGGGTGGGGGCCGGCACGGCTCCTCCTGACGTCATGAGTCACGTAACCTGTTGGTGATGACGCTAGCCCTCCCGACCGTCAGGAGTCAACGTGACCTTTGCCCATGACACCGATGTGGCGCTGCAGACTGCTGCGGCGCTGGTCAACACGGCCGTCGGCGCCTTCCCCGACGACGCGGGCGACACCCTCGAGACGGTCGAGCAGCTCCGGGACTTCTACGTCGGGTGGGCGTGGACCGGCCGCTTCGACGGCGACGCCGCCGAGCTCGACCAGGCGCGGTCCCTGCGCCCCCGACTGCGGGCGGTGTGGGAGGCCGCGGGCGACGACGAGGCCGCGGTCGCGCTCGTCAACGACCTGCTGCGCACCAGCGAGGCCCTCCCCCAGCTCGTCGACCACGACGACTACGGCTGGCACATCCACGCGACCGACGCCGACGCCCCCTTCGCCCGCCGGATGCAGGTCGAGGCCGCGATGGCCTTCGTCGACGTCATCCGGGCCGGGGAGCTCTCCCGGCTGCGGGTCTGTGCCGCCGACGACTGCGACGACGTGCTCGTCGACCTCTCGCGCAACCGGTCCAAGCGCTACTGCGACGGCGGCTGCGGCAACCGGCTCGCCGCCGCGGCCTATCGCTCACGCCGCTCCTGAGCACGACTTCGGCCCAGCGCGGGAGTCCCGCGCTGGGCCGAGTCGTCGTGGGGCCTCAGGTGAAGAGGCTGGTGACCGACCCGTCCTCGAAGACCTCGCGGATCGCGCGGGAGACGAGCGGGGCGATCGACAGGACGGTGAGGCCGTCGAACTTCTGCTCGTCGGTGAGGGGCAGGGTGTCGGTGACGATGATCTCCTCGGCGGCGCAGGCCTGCATCCGCTCGACGGCCGGGCCGGAGAAGATCGCGTGCGTCGCGGCGATGATGACACCGGCGGCGCCGTCCTCCATGAGGGCGTCGGCGGCCTTGGTGATGGTGCCGGCCGTGTCGATCATGTCGTCGACGAGCACGCACCAGCGGCCCTCGACCTCACCGACGACGCGGTTGGCGACCGACTCGTTGGGCCGCTCGATGTTGCGCGTCTTGTGGATGAAGGCCAGCGGCACGTCGCCGAGCTGGCGCGACCACTGCTCGGCGACCTTGATCCGACCGGCGTCCGGGGAGACGACGGCGAGCTGGCGGTCGCCGTACTTGTCCTTGACGTAGTCGGCGAGGATCGGCCGGGCCATGAGGTGGTCGACCGGGCCGTCGAAGAAGCCCTGGATCTGGTCGGTGTGCAGGTCGACGGCGATGAGCCGGTCGGCGCCCGCGGTCTTGAAGAGATCGGCCATCAGGCGGGCGGAGATCGGCTCGCGCCCCTTGTGCTTCTTGTCCTGGCGGGCGTAGCCGTAGAAGGGCTGGACGACGGTGATCCGCTTGGCGCTGGCCCGCTTGAGCGCGTCGACCATGAGCAGCTGCTCCATGATCGCCTCGTTGATCGGCGTGGAGTGGCTCTGCAGGACGAAGGCGTCGCACCCGCGCACCGACTCCTCGTAGCGCACGTAGATCTCGCCGTTGGCGAACTCGTAGGCGCTCGACGGCACGAGGTCGGTGCCCAGCTCGGCGGCGACCGCATCGGCCAGCTCGGGGTGGGTGCGCCCCGTGAAGACCATGAGGTTCTTCTCGGTCGTCTTGTTGATGCCGGTCACTGGGAGTCCTCGCTGGTGTCGGGGGTGGCGGTGGAGTCGGACGAAGGGGGTGTGGCCGCGGCCCGGGCGGCCGCCTCGGTGGGCGTGCCGGCGCGCTGCGCCGCAACCCAGCCGTCGATGTTGCGCTGGCGGCTGCGGGCGATGCCGAGCTGGCCGGGGCCGACCGCGTCCGTCAGGGCGGAGCCGGCGGCGACGTAGGCACCGTCGGCTACCTCGACCGGCGCGACGAGCACGGTGTTGGAGCCGACGAAGGAGTGCCTGCCGATGACGGTCTGGTGCTTTTTGACCCCGTCGTAGTTGGCGAAGATCGTGCCGGCGCCGATGTTGGCCCCCTCGCCGATGATCGCGTCGCCCGCGTAGGTGAGGTGCGGGACCTTGGCGCCCTCGCCGATCGTCGTGTTCTTGGTCTCGACGAAGCCGCCGATCTTCCCCTTCGCTCCGAGGACGGTCCCGGGACGCAGGTAGGAGAAGGGCCCGACCGTGGCGCCGGCGCCGACGACGGCGAGGTTGCCCTCGGCCCGCTTGACCTCGGCACGGTCGCCGACCTCGCAGTCGGTGAGGGTGACCTCGGGGCCGATCGTCGCCTCGGCGCCGATGCTCGTGGCGCCGAGCAGCTGGGTGCCGGGCAGGACACGGGTGTCGGCGCCGATCGTCACGTCGACGTCGATCCACGTCGTAGCCGGGTCGACGATCGTCACGCCGGCGCGCATGTGCCGCTCGCAGGTGCGGCGGTTGAGCTCGCGGCCGAGCTCGGCGAGCTGGACGCGGTCGTTGACCCCCTCGGTCTGCCAGAGGTCGGTGAGCACGTGCGCGGTGACGCGGCCACCGGCCGCGCGGGCGAGCTGCAGGACGTCGGTGAGGTACTTCTCGCCCTGGGCGTTGTCGCTCGTGACGTTGGCCAACTCGCGACGCAGCACCTGGGCGTCGAAGGCGTAGATGCCGGAGTTGATCTCGCGGATCTCGCGCTCGGCGTCGCTCGCGTCCTTGAACTCCACGATCCGCTCGACGTTGCCCTCGGCGTCGCGGACGATGCGGCCGTAGGCCTTGGCGTCCTCGAGGACCGAGGTGATGACGGTGACGGCTGCCTGCGCCTCGACGTGCGCCCGGGTCAACTCGCTGATCGTCTCCGCGGAGAGGAGCGGCACGTCACCCATCGTCACGACGACGGTGCCGGTGAGGTTGGCCGGCAGGGCGTCGAGACCGCACTCGACGGCGCGGCCGGTGCCCTTGACCTCGTCCTGATCGGCGGTGCGGTAGGCGATCTCGCTGCGGGCGGCGTAGTCGTCGATGAACTCGGCGACGCGGTCGCGCTGGTGGCGGATGACGACGACGGTCTCCGCCGCACCCGCGCCCGAGGCGGCCCGCATCGCGTGGCCGAGGAGCGGGGCCCCACCGATGGGGTGGAGGACCTTGGGGAGGGTCGACTTCATCCGGGTCCCCTCGCCGGCAGCGAGGATGATGACTGCATCTGGACGGACGTCGTTCACGCGGTGTTCTCCGGGGTGTCGGGGGCGCGGCCGACCGTCTGGGCCGCGTCGCCACTGTAGCGGCCACCCGCCCGCGGCCACGACCTCACCCGTCACCGCCGCCCCACCCGCCCGCATTGCCGTAGGGCAATGCCAGGTTGAGGCCGCATTGCCGTACGGCGATGCCAGGTTGAGGCCGCATTGCCGTAGGGCAATGCACGGTTGAGGCCGCATTGCCGTAGGGCAATGCGACAGATGGGGAGAGGTCACCGGTCGTCGGCGTCGAGCTCCTCGTCGATCGCCTCGCCCGTGACGTCGTGGGCGCGGACGCTGGCGAGGTGCGCGCCGCCGAGCGGGTCCCCCTGCCAGCGCACGAGGTCCCACCCCTCGCCGGGCCGGCCGTCGAGCATGACCATGCCGGTGTTGTTGATCCAGCGGCCCTCGACCTCGTCGGCGTCGAGGCCCGCCGCCAGCGCCGCGTAGACGCGGATCGCGGCGCCGTGGCTGAAGAGGGCCACCGTGTCGCCACGCCCGTGCCCCTGCGCGATGTCCCGCACCGCGGCGTCGTAGCGCGCCAAGAAGTCGTGGCCCGTCGTCCCGCCCGCGAGCGCGTGGTCGAGATCGCGGTGCAGCCAGGCGGCCAGGGCACCGAGGTAGGCCTCGACGGCCGCACGGTCGGAGCGCATCTCGAAGTCTCCGGCGGCGATCTCCTGCAGGCCCTCACGCACCTGGACGTCGAGTGAGCGCTCCTGCGCCAGAGGCGAGCCGGTGAGCTGGGTGCGCACGAGCGAGGTCGCGTAGACGGCGCTCACGTCCTCGTCGGCCAGCGCCTCAGGGACGGCCGCGGCCTGTCGCTGCCCGAGCTCGGTCAGCCCGGCGCCGGGGAAGGCGGTGTCGAGCGCACCGGTGACGTTGTGAGGGGTCTGGCCGTGACGGATGAGGAGGAGACGCACACCGGCAGGCTACGCAAGTGGGCGCCTCCCCTCGGACGCGGTCCGGGTGACCGGCTCAGCCCTGCGAAGGGGGCGCACCGCCGGGCTGACCACCACCACCGGCGCCACCACCGCTCGGCTCGGTCGTCGTGTCGACGCCGACGACCAGGGTGACGTCGTACCCCTTCGCCACGCTGCCACTGACGTCCGCGAGCTGGCTCGTGCCCCCGTCGTCGCCGAAGACGTTGTCGCTCGTCAGGCTCAGGCTCGCCATGTTGTCCACCGAGGCCTCGTAGCCGTCGGTGGCGTAGACCGTGGTGCACACGTCCTGGGGCAGGGCGACCTGGGAGGTCGCGATGGCGTTGGCGGCATCGGTGATGCTCGCCTCGTCGGGGTAGACCTCGAAGTGGATGTGCGGCCACCGACCGGAGTAGCAGGCCGGGAAGATGCTCGTGAAGCTCACCGTGCCGTTGTCGTCGGCGACCTGGACACCGCGCAGGTAGTTCTCGTCCTCGACACCCTCGGAGTACATCGAGTAGTTGCCGTCGCGATCGCAGTGCCACACGTAGACCGCGACGCCGGCGAAGGCACCACCGCCCTCGGCGAGGTCCTTGATCTTCAGCGCCAGGGTCATCGGGACCCCCTCGGCGGTCGTCGTGCTGCTGCCGAAGCTCGAGCGGATGTCCTGCCGCACGACGCCGCTCTCCTCGAGGACGTCGGGGCCGTTGCTGCCGTCCCCGGGGTAGGGGCCGGCGGTCTCGTCGGGGATCTCGGTCAGCGAGCTCGAGCTGCCGCTCGTGCTCGAGCCGGCGCCCGAGCTCGCTGACGTGGCACTGCTCGAGCTGCCGCTCGAGCCCTCGCCGCCCCCGGCGCAGGCCGTGAGGCCCAGCACGGTCCCGGCCCCGAGGAGGCCGAGCATCCGGCGGCGCCCGACGAGCGTGCCGATGTCGAACTGCAGTCCCTGGTCGACGAGCTCCTCGTCCTGCTTCGGCAGCACCCGCCCCTCGTGGGTCCGTGGTGTCGTCATGGCCATCTCCTTCGCTCGCTGCCGCCGGGTCATGGACCCAAGCCAAGCCCCGCAGGTTGTGCGTCCGCTGTGGGGTCGCCATGACGCAGCGATGCCCCGGCGACCCGGGAGACGGCCCCGCACGGTCACCGCCCGACTGCGTCCTCGAGCACGGCGACGAGGGGCTTCGGCGCCCGGTCGAGGTCGAGCGCCTCGACGAGCAGACTCGCGTAGCGGGCCTTGCGGCCCGACTGCGAGGTGAGGAAGCGGCGCAGCACCTCCTCACGGGTCCACCCCCGCTGGGAGGGCATCTGCGCCAGCAGACGGAGCGAGGTGGCCTCCCCCGCGGCCTCGATGACGGCCTGGGCACCGTCGGGGCCGACCGCGCGCAGCAGCTCGTCCTCGAGATCGCGGTCGCACGCGTGGAACCCGACCTCGGCCAGCTCGATGTCCGCCGACCCGACGCCGCCGGTGACGAGGACGCCGGCGGCGAGCAGCCCCCTTCGCACGTGGTGCTCCTCGGGGACGTCGTAGAGACCGGCGAGGGCCAGGCCCCGACCGTGCGGGCCGTCGCGCAGCGCGTGGCTGCGCAGGTTGGTGATGCCGCCCATGGCGTGCTCACCCCACCATTGGGCGCCGAACGCGCCTGCGGCGCCAGCGGATTATCGTCGCGGCCATGACCGCCGAGCACCCGCCCCGCCTCGACGCCGACCGGCTGCGCCGCGTCGTGCTCGTCGTGGCCCTGATCAACTTCGTCTACTTCTTCGTGGAGTTCACCGTCGCCCTGCTCGCCGG
The DNA here is from genome assembly GCF_038004165.1 of Janibacter sp. FSL W8-0316. Taxonomy (NCBI): domain Bacteria; kingdom Bacillati; phylum Actinomycetota; class Actinomycetes; order Micrococcales; family Intrasporangiaceae; genus Janibacter; species Janibacter sp. FSL W8-0316. Next base: position 1,528,344 of record NZ_JBBOQX010000001.1, read on the forward strand.
GTCGGTCTCCCTGCTCGCGGACAGCGTCGACTTCCTCGAGGACACGGCGATCAACCTGCTGATCTTCATCGCGCTCGGGTGGCCCCTCGCCCGCCGGGCGCTCATGGGCAAGGCGATGGCCCTCGTCATCCTCGGGCCCGCCGCCGTGGCGGGCGTGGCGGCGATCCGCCGCTTCGCCGACCCGGTGGCCCCGGACGTCCTGCTCGTCGTCCTCGCCTCGCTCGGTGCCATCGCGGTCAACGGCACGAGCGGGTGGCTGCTCGCCGGGGTGCGTCACGCGGGCGGGTCGCTGAGCCGCGCCGCCTTCCTCTCCGCGCGCAACGACGTGCTCGTCAACATCGCGGTCATCGCGATGGCCGGCATCACCCTGTGGACCGCGTCGGGCTGGCCCGACCTCGTCCTGGGCTGCCTGATCATCCTCATCGCGCTGCACGCGGCGTGGGAGGTGTGGGAGGTCAGCGAGGAGGAGCGCCTGGCGGCCAAGGCCCTTGCGGGAGAGGAGATCGACTGACCTCGTCCGGTCGCGATCAGTCGCGGCGTCGGACCTCGTCCACGCCGACGAGCCACGCGTAGCTGCGGGAGGAGCGGCTGTAGCGGCCACCGGTGCGCTCCTGGTACTCGCGGAGCACGGCGAAGCCGTCCGTCGAGACATCGGCCCCCGGCGAGAGGTCGTCATCGGTCTCGGCGACGAGCTCGGCCGTGCGGGTGTCGACGATGCGGAAGGAGCTCTCGGCCGCGTCGCTGAAGAGCTTGTCGGCAGACCGGAAGAAGACGATGAGTCGACCTCGCGGATCGTTGGTGGAGATGCGGTAGCCGTCGGGCACCTCGACCTCACCGACCACCTGGTCCGCCAGGGCATCGCGCAGGGTGAGGGTGTCCTCGGCGCGCGAGATCTCGAAGCGATCGTGCACGACCGACCCACCGTCCGGCACCTGCTGCGACTTCTCGACCGGAGGTGCGTCGACGGTGACGAAGCGGTCACCGTCGAGCAGCCTGACGCTGTCGCCGCACCGCACGAGCGGGGTGGCCTCCGCGGCGAGCCGCCCACCCGAGTCACCGGGGTTGTCCAGTCGCGCTCCGCGGCACGACGTGCGCGCCACGTCCTTCCCGGACCGAAGGGAGGTGACCGTCACCTCGTCGCCCTGCCGGTGGATCGCCTCGTCATCGCGCACGAGGACCCGGCCACGGGGTGCGTCCGGCCAGGTCCGTGCGATCTTGCCGGTGTCGAGGTCGAGCGCCTGGGTCGTCTGCTCGTCGGGGGTGATGAGGACGTATCGCTGCTCGGGCAAGCCATGGGGGTAGAGCGTGGCCAGGTCCGTGTCGCAGCCGGTCTCGGTGTCGTGGCTCCACGTGACGCTCGCGTCCTCGAGCGCCACCCCGGAGACGACGATCCGGCCCCCGGGGACGTCCTCCCCGAGTCGGGCCTCGTCGCTCGTCGACATGCACGAGATCACGGCGACGTGGCGCGTCGAGAGGCCGATGACCTCGCCCTCGCCCCCGGGCCGGACCTCCTTGTCACCGTGGGCGACGAGTAGGTCGGTGGCCCGGGCCTCGGCCAGGCCGCTCTCGCGTTCGACGCGTACGTCCCCGCCGAGCGTGGTGACGACAGCACCCTCGGAGGTCAGCACGGCGCTGCCGAAGGCACTGCCCTGCTCCCACCGCTCCCCCGTCGGCGCGTGCTCCACCCAGTCGCCGTCGTCGTCGCCGTAGGCGAACCAGCCGTTGGGCCCGATGCTCAGGCTGTACGAGCGGTCCTTGGTGAAGTAGTGGACGCGGCTGTCGATCCCGCTGCTGCCGCTGAACCCTCCCCGGAGGAGGAAGGCGACGACGAGCAGGACGACCACCCCGGCGGCGAGGAGCGCCAGCACGAGCTTCGTGATGTCGGCCCTCTTGCTCGGGGTGCTGCTCATCGCTCGTCCTTCGTCGTCGCGACCCACAGTCGTGTCCCCTCGATCTCCTCGTCGTCCGCCTCGACGAGGATCACGCCGTCGGGCGACACGTCGGCCCCGCTGCGCATGACGCCGTTGGTCCGCACGACGAGGTCACCGGTCCGGATGTCGAAGGCCAGGTAGGTCCCTCGCGGACGCTTACCTCCCGTGTCGAACTCGACGAAGGTGATCAGCCGGCCCACCGGTCCGAAGGCGCCGAGGGAGAGGTCCTCGGGCACCTCGAGCACCCCGATCTCCTTGTCCTGCAGGCCGTCCCGCAGAGTGACCTTGTCTCCGTCGCGCTCGAGCAGGTAGCGACCGTGGGCGACCTCCTGCCCGTCGGGCAGGAGTTCACCCGTCTGCGCCGGCGGGGCGTCGATCTCGACGAAGGCGTCGTCCCGGACCACGTGGACGCTGTCGCGGCAGGTGACGAAGGGGGTGACCTCCGGCGCCAGCTGTTGCGTGATCTCGTCCGGTCGGCCCGGGGAGGCCCGCGGGCACTCCACCCGGGTGATCTCCTTGCCGGTGCGCAGGGAGCGCCAGGCGACCGTCTCGTCTCCCTCGCGCACGAGCGCCTTGTCCCCGCTGATGACGATGTCCCGTCGAGGGCTCCCCGATCGCTCCAGCGCGCTCTCGCCCGTCGCGACGTCGACGACGACCTGGTGGTCCTCGTCCACCTCCACGAGTGCGTACTGCTGCGCGGGCATCGTCCGGGGCTTGCCCAGCTGCAGCGCGTCGGGGCCGCACTCCAGCCCGATGTCGCGGACCCAGTTGATCGCCGCGTCGTCGAGCGAGAGCCCGGCGAGCACCGCCGAGCCGCCCTCGACCTCTTCGTTGAGGCGCGCCGGCGACGGCGCCAGACAGGTCATGACGACGACCTGCTGCTCGCCCATCGCGACGACCTCGACGTTCTCCCCGCCCCACAGGTCGTCGTCGCCGAACTCGTCGGCGATCTCCTTCGTCGTCCGCGTGCTCGTCGACCCCTCCCGCTGCACGAGCACCTTGGCCTCGTCAGGTTGCACGACGACCCCGTCCTGCGAGATCGACATCTGCGAGGCGAGGTCGCCGATCGTCCACGACTCGCCCGTGCGCACGTTGCGCGCGACGTAGTCGCCTCCGTCACCGGGGTGGGTCAGCCATCCGTTGGGCCCCAGCTGGATCGCCAGGTCCTCGCTGTCCCAGACGACGTTGCCCTCGACCTCGGGCGGGTCGTCGCCGCCGAAGATCCCGCCGAGCCCACCGGGGACGAAGGAGAGGACACCCGCGCAGAACATCCCGACGAGGACGAGCACCCCGACGACCTTAAGCATGAAGATACCGGTGCGCGGTCCGGTCTGCGGCGACAGGTCATGGGGTGCGGTCACGGCGCCATTGTGGCCGACCGCGCCAGCACGTGCGCACCCTCCCGTGGGGGGGCGGGAATGCGGCGGGGACCTCCCTTCGTTAGGGTGGTTGAATCATCAATAAACAGCCTCACCATCACCGGAGTGAACGCATGAAGATCGGCATCATCGTCGGGTCCGTCCGCCAGGGTCGCGCTGCGAGCGCTGTCGCGCAGTGGGTGAAGTCCGTCGCCGAGCGCACCGAGGACGTGACCTTCGAGGTCGTCGAGCTGTCCGAGTTCGACCTGCCGCTGCTCACCTCCGCGACCGTGCCGGGCATGGCGAACCGCGCCTACGACGACGAGCGCGTCGTCCGCTGGGGCCAGGCCATCGACTCCTACGACGGCTTCATCTTCGTCACCCCGGAGTACAACCACTCCATCCCCGGCGCCTTCAAGAACGCCTTCGACTCCCTCGCCCCCGAGTGGATGGGCAAAACCGTCGGCTTCGTCTCCTACGGCGCCGACAACGGCGTGCGCGCGGTCGAGCACTGGCGCACCATCGTCGCCAACTTCCAGATGCACGCGGTGCGTCAGCAGGTCTCGCTGAGCCTGTTCACCGAGTTCGGCGACAACGGCCTGCAGCTCGAGGAGCGTCGCGAGGGCGAGCTGACCACGCTCGTCGAGCAGCTCACCGACGCCACCCGCAAGTTCGTGCTCGCCGACGAGCTCGCCGGCGCCACGCGCTGACCCTCCCGGCCACGACGACGGCCCCGGACCCTCCACCGGTCCGGGGCCGTGCGCGTCCGTGGACCGGACAACCGCTCCCCGGGTAGGAGTCGAACCTACGTCGCTAGTCCTGATTCAAAGTCAGGCGGGCCCTGCCGGCAGACCAACCGGGGAACGCCGCCGAGGCGGCTCCGGTCAGGGTAGTCGACGCCTCCGCCCCCTTCGTCATCGACAATGGAAGCCATGAGCGAGCAGGCACCCGAGGAGAGCCCCACGCCCCGACGCGCGCGGATGACCGCCGCGGCCCGGCGCGAGCAGCTCGTCGCGGTGGGCCGTCAGGTCTTCGCCGCGAAGGGGGTCGACGGCACCTCCGTCGAGGAGATCGCCGCGACAGCGGCCGTCTCCAAGCCGGTGGTCTACGAGCACTTCGGTGGCAAGGAGGGCCTCTACGCCGTCGTCGTCGACCGTGAGCTACGGGCCCTGACCGACGGCGTGACCGCCTCGCTGACCGCCGGCGGCAGCGACCGCGAGACGATCGAGCGCGCGGCGCTGGCCCTGCTCGACTACATCGAGGGCTCGCCAGACGGGTTCCGGATCCTCGTGCGCGATGTCAGCGGCACGGCGCCATCCGGAACGTATGCCTCGCTCCTGTCGGACGTGGCCGCCGAGGTGGCCGACGTGCTGTCGGACGCCTTCGAGCAGCGCGAGCTCGAGAGCCGCTACGCGCCGATGTACGCCCAGATGCTCGTCGGCCTGGTCTCGCTCACCGGTCAGTGGTGGCTCGAGACCCGCACCCCTTCCAAGGAGGTCGTCGCGGCGCACATGGTCAACCTCGCGTGGAACGGCCTGTCCGGTCTCGACCCGCACGTCAGCATCACCCCCGACGACTGACCCGGGTCCCCCCTCCGGACGTCCCCAGTGCGCGCAGGTTGGGAGCGTTGATGCCACCTGGCTGCCCATCTCCGGGCATCCAGGTGGCACCAACGCCGCCCGGTGACGTCAACGCCGTCAGATGGTGTCCGCAGGGCCCAGGGCCTTGTACGGTTCCGTCCCCCCCTCCCCAGGTCAGGCCTGCTGGAGCTCTCGGTCGCCGGCTCGGGACCACACACCTCCACGTGCTGCGAGGGCCGGCGGTTTGGGGATCTCGGGCATCCCGACGACGCTCAGGCCTTGTGCCCCACTGCGAAGACCCGCCGGAAGGCGAGCAGGACGCCAGCAGGGGTGCGCGGGTAGGCGGCAGTGAGCCGGTCGGCGTAGGCGGCAAGGAAGGCCTCGCGCTCGCCCTCGTCCTCGAGCACCTCGAGCATCGGGCGCAGCCCGGTGCCGCTCACCCAGTCGAGCACCGGGTTGTCGCTCTCGCCGGCGGGGTCGAGCACGTGCGTGTAGGTCGTCTCCCAGGCGTCGACGGCGAGGCCGCCCGCGGTGAGCACCTGCAGGTAGGTCGAGGGGTCGCCAGCGCCGTAGCGCTTGCTCGCCGCCTCGAGCTCGCCGCTGCGCGGGTGGTCGACGGCGGTCTCGCGCATGAGCGCGTGCGTGGGGGCGTCGAAGTTGCCCGGCACCTGCAGGGCGAACCACCCGTCCGCCGCCAGCGCGTCGACCCAGGTCTCGATGAGCGGCAGGTGCCGCGGAACCCACTGCAGCGCAGCATTGCTCACGATGACGTCCGGGGCTGCCCCCAGGCTCGCGATGTCCCAGTCGGCCAGGTCGGCCTGCACCCACTCGACCCGCCCGTCGGTGTCGAGGGCACGCGCCGCGTCGAGCATCTCGGCGCTGCTGTCGACCCCGACGACCCGTGCCTGCGGCCACCGCTCGGTGAGCGAGAGCGTGAGCGGGCCGTTGCCGCACCCCAGGTCGACGACGAGCCGCGGCTCCTGCGCGGCGACTCGCGCCATGAGGTCGAAGAAGGGGCGGGCTCGCTCGTCGGAGAACTGGCCGTACCGGGTCGGGTCCCACGTCGTCATCAGTGCTTTCCTCCTGCCTCGGGTCCGAGCAGCCTAGCCGCCGATCCCCAGTTCGTCTCGACATCAAGATTCATGACCGCAGGTATTCTTGACGGATGAGCAGCCGCCACGACCCGTCCGACGACGTCGACGCCATCGTCGAGGCCTGGCGACGCGAGCGCCCCGACCTCGACGTCGAGCCGCTCCACGTCTTCTCCCGCGTCTCCCGGCTGGCCCGGTTGCTCGATCTCGACCGCACGAGCGCCTTCGCCCGGCACGAGCTCGAGGGCTGGGAGTTCGACGTGCTCTCCGCGCTGCGTCGCGCCGGTCAGCCCTACCAGCTCTCCCCCGGTCGCCTCGTCCAGGAGACGCTCGTGACCTCGGGGACGATGACCAACCGCATCGACCGCCTCGCCACCAAGGGCTGGGTCGAGCGACTCCGTTCGCCCACCGACCGCCGAGGCGTCATCGTCCGCCTCACGCAGGTGGGCCAGGCGGCGGTCGACGCGGCGATGGCCGACCTGCTCTCCCGCGAGGGCGAGCTCCTCGACGACATGTCGACCGACGAGCGCGCGGCGCTCACCCGCGCCCTCAAGCGCCTGCTCGCCCCCTTCGAGGCCTGAGCGGGCTCCCCTCCGCTCGGGCTCAGCCGACGAGCTCGGCGCACTCCAGCCACTCGAGCTCGAGCACCTCTTTTTCCTCCGCGAGCTCGCCGAGCGTCGCGTTGAGCTCCGCGAGCCGCGTGTGGTCGTGCACCGACTCGGCCATCTCGTGGTGCAGCTTGTCCTCGCGGGCGGCCACCTTGGCCAGCTGCTTCTCGATCCGGGCCATCGCCTTGCGTGCCTCGCGCTGCGTCGCCGGGTCCACGCTCGGCTCCGCCGATGACGAAGGGGGACCATCTGCCCCCTTCGTCGTGGTCGCCGTGGCCTGCGCCACCACGTCACGGGCACCGGTGGTGCCGGCCTGCGCGGCGCGCAGCCGCAGGTACTCGTCGACACCGCCGGGCACGTGCCGCAGCCGGCCGTCGAGGATCGCGTACTGCTGGTCGGTGACCCGCTCGAGCAGGTAGCGGTCGTGGGAGATGACGATGAGCGTGCCCGGCCACGAGTCGAGCAGGTCCTCCATCGCCGCGAGCATGTCGGAGTCGACGTCGTTGGTCGGCTCGTCGAGGGCGATGACATTGGGCTCGTCGAGGAGCAGGAGCAGCAGCTGCAGGCGCCTCTTCTGACCGCCGGAGAGGTCGTCGACGCGCGCCGACAGGTGCTCGCGGGCAAAGCCGAGCCGCTCGAGCAGCTGCGCCGGCGTGTGGTCGCGTCCCTCGATGGTGAAGGTCGTCTTCGTGCGGGCGAGCACCTCGCGCACCCGGTCGGAACCGATGCTCGCCAGCTGCGAGAACTGCTGGTCGAGGAAGCCGAACTTCACCGTCTTGCCGCGCTTGACCCGCCCGCTCGTCGGCGCGATCGTCCCGGCGACGAGCCCCAGGAGGGTCGACTTGCCGGCGCCGTTGGCGCCGAGGATCCCGGTGCGCTCGCCCGGCGCGATGCGCCAGGTGATGTTGCGCAGGATCGTGCGGTCGCCGAAGCTCACGCCCGCGTCCTCGAGGTCGATGACGTCCTTGCCCAGACGGGCGACGGCCATCCGCTGCAGCTCGATGGGGTTGCGCACCGGGGGCACGTCCTCGATGAGCTGGTTGGCGGCGTCGATGCGGAACTTCGGCTTCGAGGTGCGCGCCGGGGCGCCACGACGCAGCCAGGCGAGCTCCTTGCGCATGAGGTTCTGGCGCTTCTGCTCGGTCGCGGCAGCGATGCGGTCGCGCTCGACGCGCTGGAGGACGTAGGCGGCGTAGCCGCCCTCGAAGGGCTCGACGATGCCGTCGTGGACCTCCCAGGTCTCGGTGCACACCTCGTCGAGGAACCACCGGTCGTGGGTGATGACGAGCAGGCCGCCCGACGTGCGCGCCCACCGTCGCTTGAGGTGCTCGGCGAGCCACGAGATGCCCTCGACGTCGAGGTGGTTGGTCGGCTCGTCGAGGGCGATGAGGTCCCACTCGCCGACCAGGAGCGCGGCGAGCGCCACCCGGCGGCGCTGGCCGCCGGAGAGCTCGCCGACGAGCGCGTCCCACGGCACGTCGGCGACGAGGCCGCCGATGACGTCACGCACGCGCGCGTCGCCGGCCCACTCGTGCTCGGGCCGGTCGCCGACGATGCTGTGCCCGACGGTCGCCGTGGGGTCGAGGTCGTCGGTCTGGCCGAGGACACCGAAGCGCACGCCACCACGGCGGGTGATCCGACCGGACTGCGGCTCGATGGTCCCGGCGAGCATGCCGAGCAGGCTCGACTTGCCGTCGCCGTTGCGCCCGACGAGCCCGATCCGGTCGCCCTCCTCGATGCCGAGGCTGACCGAGTCGAAGACGACGCGCGTGGGGTACTCGAGGTGGAGCGACTCGGCTCCGAGGAGGGGCGTGGCCATCAGGACGTGCGCACCGTCGGCAGGACGTGGGCACCCTGGACCGGCCCGGTGGCGCGCAAGACGTCATCGGCGACCCCCGACGCGGTGAGCGCCACGGCGACGTCGATGGCGCCCTCCGCGGACTCGGTGAGGATCGCGACGGTCGGGCCCGACCCGGAGACGATCGCGGCGAGCGCCCCGAAGCCCATGGCGGCCTCGATGACCTCGCCGATGCCCGGCTGCAGCGCGATCGCGTCGGCCTGCAGGTCGTTGTCGAGGACGGGCGCGAGTGCGCTCGGGTCGCCGGCACGCAGCGCGCTCATCAGGGCGGCGCTGGGGTGCGGGTCGTCGAGCCGGGTGCCGGCCGTGCGCTGGTCGAAGGCGGAGTAGACCAGCGGCGTCGACAGCCCACTCGCGGCCGACGGGACGACGACCCAGTGGTACGTCCCCTTCGCCAGGACGGCCGTGACGACCTCGCCGCGGCCCGACCCGACGGCCGTCCCGCCGTGGAGGAGGAAGGGCACGTCGCTGCCGATACCGGCGGCGATCTCCTCGAGCTCCTCCCGCGACAGGGCGGTGCCCCACAGGGCGTCACAGGCGACGAGCGCCGCGGCAGCGTCGGCCGAGCCCCCGGCCATGCCGCCGGCGACAGGGATCTCCTTGTGGATCGACAGGTGGACCGGCTCCTGGCCCCCGGTGTGCTCCGAGAGGGCGAGCGCGGCCTGCAGCGCGAGGTTGGACTCGTCGGTCGGCACCTTGTCGGCGTCACGACCACGGACCGAGCAACCCCAGTCGTCGGCGAGTGCGGCGGTGACGTCGTCGTGCAGGCCGACGGCCTGGTAGACGGTCGAGAGGGCGTGGAAGCCGTCGTCGCGCAGCGGGCCCACGAAGAGCTCGAGGTTGACCTTCGCCGGGGCGCGCACGGTGACGGGCGCGGGCGAGTCGAGGACGGAGGTCATGGCGTCACCCTAGCCATGAGTTCCTCGGTGATCCGCGCGAAGGCCGCCACGTCGAGCTGCTCGCCCCGGGTGCGAGGGTCCACCCCGGCGGCGAGGAGGGCCTGCTCGGCGACCTCACCCGAGCCGGCCACGGAGCGAAGGGAGGCCCGCAGCGTCTTGCGTCGCTGGGCGAAGGCAGCGTCGACGACGGCGAAGACCTGCTCGCGCGTCGCCGCGGTCTGCGGCGGCTCACGGCGCACGAGACGGACCAGCCCGGAGTCGACATTGGGCACCGGCCAGAAGATCGTCCGGGAGACCCGACCCGCGAGGGCCACGTCGGTCCACCAGGCGGCCTTGACGCTCGGGACGCCGTAGGTCTTGCTGCCGGGGCCGGCGGCGAGGCGCTCGGCGACCTCGAGCTGGACCATGACCAGGACGCGCTCGATGCTCGGGAAGGTCTCGAGGAAGTGCAGCACGACCGGCACGGAGATGTTGTAGGGCAGGTTGGCCACGAGGGCGGTGGGCGCCGGCCCGGGCAGCTCGGTCACGGACATCGCGTCGGCGTGGACGACCTCGAGGCGAGCTGCGGCACCGGGCGCCTCCTCGGCGACGGTGCCGGGCAGCGCTGCGGCGAGCACCGGGTCGACCTCGACGGCCGTCACCCGGCCGGCCGCCTCGAGCAGCGCGAGGGTGAGCGACCCGAGGCCGGGGCCGATCTCGACGACATGGTCCTGCGCCGTGACCTCCCCCGCGCGCACGATGCGCCGCACAGTGTTGGCGTCGACGACGAAGTTCTGCCCCCACTGCTTCGTCGGGCGCACCCCGCGGCGCTGCGCCAGCTCGCGGATGCGGGCTGCCCCGAGCAGGCCACCGGGCCCGTCCTCGGGGTGCGTGGGCTGCTCGCTCGTCATGGGGGTGACTCTATGACGACGGGCCCCCACGACCGAGTCGGTCGTGGGGGCCCGTCGTCACCTTCCCCGAGGAGGTCGTCGAGCGACCGTCCCGGGGCGGGGGTCAGGCCGCGTGGGCGCAGCCCCAGGGCTGCAGGCCACGGTCGGCGTAGACGCGGTTGGCCACGGTGATCTGCTCCTCGCGGGTGGCGAGGTCGGCACGCTGGGCGAAGTCCCCTCCGCCGGCGCCGAGCCAGGTCTGGATGTCGAACTGCAGGCCGCCGTAGTAGCCGTTGCCGGAGTTGATCGACCAGTTGCCCGTCGACTCGCACTGGGCGATCCGGTCCCACATCGCGGCGCGCGAGGTGTCGAGGCCGGAGCTGCTCGAGGAGGACGTCGGCTCGGGGGCGGGCGTCGAGGCCTTGGGCGTCGAGGCCTTGGGCGTCGAGGCCTTGGGCGTCGAGGCCTTGGGCGTCGAGGCCTTCGGCTGCGAGGTCGGCTCCGGCGCGGGGGCCGGCTTCGGCTTCGGGGCCGGGCGGGCCTTGGTCCCCTGGCGCACGATCTTGTCGACCGGCTGCTGGGTCACCTTGGTCGAGGTCCGCTTGGAGAAGACGACGTCGCCGTTCTTGTAGGTGAAGCTGTAGGTGGAGGTGCGCGAGCCCGCGCGGCCCTCCTGCTCGACCTTGGTCGTGCCCTCGTAGAGCGAGGAGTCCTGCTTGACGACCGTCTCGAAGGGGATGGCCTCGGTCCGGGTGCCCGGCTTGCGGTTGACGCGGTCCAGGCGGATCGTCATGCCGTCCTTGACGCTGGCGGAGGCGCCCGGCTTGATGAGGTCGTTGCTGTCGTAGCGGACCTCGGCCTGGGTCAGGGCGTCCTCGACCGTGGTGGCCGTGACGGTCGCGGTCGAGCGCTTGCCGCCGACGAGGAGCTTGATCTCCTTGGGGGTGCTCACGCGCAGGTCCAGGCCCTTGCGGCCGATGGACTGCGAGCGCGAGGCGGAGAGCACCGCGCCGTCGCCGTTGCGGATACCCAGCTGCTTGAGCGCGTCGCCGACCGTGGTGGCGGTCGTCCAGTACTCGCGCTCCTTGCCGTCCACGGTGACCGTCAGCTTGCGGCCGTAGCGCACGACGATGGTCTGGCCGTCGTCGACGGGGCTGTCGGCGGAGGGCGTGACGACGTCGTGGGGGCCCAGGTCGATGCCCTGCTTGTCGAGGACGTCACCGACGGTGCCGCCGAAGGCGTGGACGGTGGACTTCTCGCCGTCGACCGACAGGGCGACGGACTTGTCCATGACGACGACGCCCGAGACGCCGAGCGCCAGGGCGCCGACGACGCCGGCCTGGGTGATGCGACGGATCGCGGGTGAACTCACGGTGCTCCGATGTTTGAAACTCCCGGGCACCGGTGGGTCCGCGCACGGGGACCCAAGGAAGGCGGGCACCTGTGTCAGCGAAAAGATCAGGGGAAACCGGCCCCGGCCAACAGCGGACTACCTTGCCCGACAGGTCACGCAAAGGTCAAGTTTTGATAACGGGCGGCGCTATGACGTCTGCCACGAGCCGTAGACCCGCTCGCTGTTGGCCGAGATCGCCGAGCACATCGTCGGCACGTCGACGCCCAGCGTGCGGGCCATGACGCGCACCGTGTGGGGCAGCAGGTAGGGGGCGTTGGCGCGGCCCCGCTCGGGCGTCGGGGTGAGGTAGGGGGCATCGGTCTCGGCGAGGACCTGCTCGAGGGGGGTGTGCGCGAGCGCCTCGCGCAGACCGGCCGCGCTCTTGAAGGTCACGGTGCCGGCGAAGGAGAGGTGGTAGCCCCGCTGGACGCACTCACGGGCCATCGCGAGGTCACCGCTGAAGCAGTGCAGCACGGTCGTCTCCGGGGCTCCTTCCTCGGCGAGGATGCGCAGGATGTCGTCGTGGCTGTCGCGGTCGTGGATCTGCAGCGCCTTGCCCGTGCGCTTGGCCAGGTCGATATGCCAGCGGAAGGACTCCTGCTGCACGGCGTGCCCGTCGGGCCCGGTGCGGAAGTAGTCGAGGCCCGTCTCGCCGATGGCGCGAACCCGCGGATGTGCCGCCAGCTGCTCGATCTCGTCCCACGCCTCCTGGAGGCGGCCAGCCTCCGCCAGTGCGGGAATCTCGTTGGGGTGCAACGCAACTGCACCGAGCATCGTCGGGTGACGGTCGACCTGGTCGACGGTGAAGCGGGCACTCTCGAGGTCGCAGCCGACCTGCACCACCCGGTCGACCCCGACCGACGCTGCGGTGGCGAGCGCCGCGGCGACGTCCTGCGTGGTCCGCTCGTCACCCCCTTCGGGAGCAATGGCGTCGGCGACGTCACGACGGCGGATGTCGAGGTGCGTGTGGTTGTCGACGACGGCCACCGGCAGCGGGTCGGGGTGCGGCGCGACGCCCTCGCGGTCGCCCATCAGCCCTCCCCCGACATGGCCGCGCGCTCGGTGGCGACGACCTCCTCCGCGTCGAGCTTGACGAAGACCGGGCTCGGCTTGGCGATCGGCGTGCCGACGGTCACCGGGGTCGGCTCCCAGCGGGGGAAGCCCGAGTAGTCGCCGGTGATCACCGGGTAACCGGGGCCACCGTCGAGGTCCTCGACGTCCTCGACGTGCGGCATCGGCACCAGGGCCCCCTCGCCCCCGAGGACCGCGTCGACCCGGTTGGCCGCGTGCGGGAGGAAGGGGGCGAGCAGCAGGTTGCAGTCGCTGACGCACTGGGTGAGCGTGTGCAGCACCGTCGCCAGCCGCTCGCGCTGGTCTTCGCCCTTGAGGCGGAAGGGTTCGGTGTCGGTCACGTACTTGTTGACGTCGCCGACGACTCGCATGACCTCGGCCAGCGCGGCCTTCTGCCGGTGGCGGGCGAGCAGCCCACCGACCTCGTCGAAGGCGGCGGCGACGCGGGCCAGGACCGCCCGGTCGACGTCCTCGAGGTCACCCGGCTGCGGGATCTCGCCGAAGTTCTTGGCGACCATCGACGCGGTGCGGTTGACGAGGTTGCCCCAGCCGGCGACGAGCTCGGAGTTGTTGCGCTGGACGAAGTCCGGCCAGGTGAAGTCGGCATCCTGGTTTTCCGGGCCGGCGGCGCAGATGAAGTAGCGCAGCGGGTCCGGGCCATAGGCCTCGAGGACGTGTCGCACGCCGATGACGTGCCCCCGGCTGGAGGAGAACTGGCGGCTCTCCATCGTCAGGAACTCGCTGGAGACGACCTCGGTCGGGAGGTTGAGCTCGCCGTAGGGGCCGGGCTCGCCCCCCTTTGCCCCCTTGCCGGAGTAGGCGAGCAGCTCTGCCGGCCAGATCTGGCTGTGGAAGGTGATGTTGTCCTTGCCCATGAAGTAGTAGGACAGCGCCTCGGGGTCGTTCCACCACTCGCGCCAACGCTCGGGGTCGCCCTGGCGGCGGGCCCACTCGATGGACGCGGACAGGTAGCCGATGACCGCGTCGAACCACACGTAGAAGCGCTTCGTCGGGTATTTGGTGGCCAGCTCGCCCGGCAGCGGGATGCCCCAGTCGATGTCGCGCGTCATCGCCCGCGGGCGGATGTCGTCGAGGATGTTGAGGCTGAAGCGGATGACATTGGGCCGCCACGTGCCGGTGGCCTCGCGCCCCTGGAGGTACTCGCGCAGGGCATCGGCCAGGGCCGGCAGGTCGAGGAAGAAGTGCTCGGTCTCGCCGAACTGCGGCGTCGAGCCGTCGATCTTGCTGCGCGGCTGCTTGAGGTCGCTCGGCTCGAGCTGGTTGCCGCAGTTGTCGCACTGGTCGCCGCGGGCCTCCTCGTAGCCGCAGATCGGGCAGGTGCCCTCGATGTAGCGGTCGGGCAGGGTGCGGCCGGTACGCGCGTCGAGGGCGACCTGCTGGGTCTGCTCGATGAAGTAGCCGTTGGCCCGGCACTGCTCGAAGAGGTCCTGGACGACCTGGTAGTGGTTGCGCGAGGTGGTGCGCGTGTAGAGGTCGTAGGAGCAGCCGAGGTCGGCCAGCTCGTGGGCGATCGTCGCGTGGTGGGTGTCGACGAGCTCGCGCGCCGTCGTGCCCTGCTTGTCGGCCAGGACGAGGATCGGAGTGCCGTGCTCGTCGGAGCCACTCACCATGAGCACGTCGTGCCCCGCCATGCGCATGTACCTGCTGAAGACGTCGGAGGGGACGCCGAACCCGGCGACGTGGCCGAGGTGGCGCGGTCCGTTGGCATAGGGCCAGGCGACGGCGGAGAGAACCTTCATGACCTCATCCTAGGTTCCCAGCCCACGCCGTCCCGCGCCGCTAGCCTGCCGGGACGAGGTGCGTGAGCACCCGCCGACGAGAGGGGCATCGATGATCGCTGCACTCACCGGGATGGGGCTGAGCGCCGCCGCCGGTCTCAACGCCTACATCCCCTTCATCATCGTCGCGCTGCTCGCCCGCTTCACCGATGCCGTCGTGCTGCCCACGGGCTTCGAGTGGATGGAGTCGTGGTGGGCGATCGGCATCGGCGCGGTGCTGCTCGTCACCGAGATCACCCTCGACAAGGTGCCCGCGGTCGACAGCCTCAACGACGCGGTACAGACCGTGATCCGCCCCGGGATGGGCGGGCTCATGGGCGCCGCCACCGCCGGCGCGAGCACGCTCGACGAGTCGACGTGGATGCAGGAGCACGCCTGGGTCGGGGTCGTGCTCGGCATCGTCGTCGCCGGGCTGGTCCACACCGGCAAGGCGGCCTCCAGACCGGTGATCAACGCCGGCACGGCGGGCTTCGGCGCGCCGGTCGCCTCGACCGCCGAGGACGGCGTCGCCGTGGGCATCGCCCTCGTCGCGATCTTCCTGCCCCTGCTCGTCATCCTCGTGCTCGTCGTCCTCGTGGCGGCGCTGGTCTGGGTGCTCAGCGCGTGGCGCCGGCTGCGCCGGCGACGACAAGCCCGCCTCGCCGCCTGACAGTGATGATGGTGTAGGCGAGTCCCGCAGCGGTCGTCCTGACTCGGCGCCTGACTGACTTCGGGTCTTCAACGGGATCTGTCGGTCGTTCCGCTGCGGGACTCGTGTGCACTCACCGGACGAGGGTGTGTGACCTCATAGGAGCCTGTGCCAGCAGGCACCCATCACTGTCTTGTCCGCTCGCTCGGCTGGTGCGTGCCGCCCCTGACCAGTCGAAGGAGAAGGACGACGATGACCACCATCGCATCAGACAGCTCGAGAGACCAGATCGAGATCGCCGCAGGTGTCGACACCCACCAAGACACCCACACTGTCGCCGCGGTCGATGCGGCCGGCCGGCTACTGGGCCACTCCACGTTCCCAGCCACTGGGGCGGGCTACCACGCCCTGCTGGCCTGGCTACACGACCTCGGGGTGGTTCTGGTCGTCGGGATCGAGGGCACCGGCGCCTATGGCGCCGGCCTGGCCCGCTACCTGAGCAGTCAGGGCATCGAGATGGTCGAGGTGGACCGGCCCGACCGCAGGACCCGACGCAGCGCTGGCAAGTCAGACCCCATCGATGCCGAGGCCGCAGCCCGCGCCGCCCTGGCCCAGGTACGCACTGGCACGCCCAAGGCCCGCGAAGGGAAGGTCGAGGCCTTGCGCAACCTACGCGTGGCACGCCGCAGCGCAGTCGACCAGCGCGCGGACTGCCAACGACGAATCAAGACCCTGATCGTGACCGCACCAGAAGAGCTACGCGCCCGGCTGCGTGTCCTGAGCGACCGAGAGCTGCTGACCACCTGCGCCGCTCTGCGGCCCGACACCGAGCGCGTCAGCGACCCCGAACAGGCAACCAAGGTGGCCCTGCGCAACCTGGCCCGCCGACACGCTGCCCTCGTAGCGGACATCGCCGAGCTCGACGCGCTCATCGAGCCACTGGTCGCCGCGATCAACCCGGATCTGCTCCAGCTGAACGGAGTCGGCGCCGACACCGCCGGACAGCTGCTGGTCACTGCCGGCGAGAACGCTGACCGGCTCCGCTCCGAGGGCGCGTTCGCGATGCTGTGCGGCGTCGCACCGATCCCCGCCTCGTCCGGCAAGATCCACCGCCACCGCCTCAACCGCGGCGGCGACCGGCAAGCAAACGCTGCGCTGTACCGGATCGTTCTCTGCCGCCTGCGCTGGGACCCGCGCACCCAGGCCTACATGCGCCGACGCACTGCCGAAGGACTGTCCAAGAAGGACGTCATCCGCTGCCTCAAACGCCTCATCGCCCGCGAAATGTTCTACGTCATCACCAAGACAGCAACCGACAACCAGACGCTCACCATGGCCGCTTGACATCCATAGGAGCATCCCGGCGCAGCCCGACGCAGGACGCTGTGGTCAGTCGACGTGGACGAAGGCCTCGATGATGCGCCGTCCGACTCCGCGCACATAGGCCTCGCGCTCCTCGACCGGCCGGGTCAGGGCACTGTTGAGCACGCCCTCCATCGCGGCGATGACCGCCTGCGCGCTGGTATCGGCGTCCTCGACCTCGGCGAGGACGAGGATCTGCCGCACGATCCCGTCGATGCGGTCACGGGCCGGGGCCATCGCCGCGGCGATCTCCGGCTGACGGGTCGCCTCCTGGGCCAGCTCGGCCTTGGCCGTCCAGGCGTCGGGCTCATCGAGCCACGAGACGAAGAGGTCGAGCGCTCGCTCGACGAGCCTGACCTCGTCCTCACCGGCCTGCTGCTGCCGACCGAGCTCTTCGATGCTGTCGATGAGGCCGGCCGCGATGAACTCGGTGAGGGCGGTGACCAGGGCCAGCCGCGTGCGGAGGTAGCCCGAGGTGCTCCCCTGCGGCAGCCCGGCCTCGGCGTCGACGGCCCGGTGGGTCAACCCCCGCATGCCACCGGCTGCAACGACCCGGGTCGCGGACTCGAGGATCAACCGCATCCTTGGGGAGAGCTCGGTGCTGTCAGTGACGCTCATCCGGGTCACGCTACCCGCTCCCACGGCCCCGCCAGGGCCGCCCGCGGGGACGCGACCCGGCACCGGACGGCGGAGTTGACGTGACATTTCTACGGGTGTAGTTTTATGAATGTCTTCAACAGATGTAGAAGGGATTGACACCATCATGAGCATCGCCTCCATCACCACCTTCGTCACCGTCTCGCTCGTGCTCGTCGGCCTCGCGCTGGCGCTCCTCCTCGTGACCGTCGGCGTCGCCGCCTTCCAGTTCTTCGCTGCCAACCGTCCGGTGCGCCAGGCCCGTCAGGAGAGCATCCGGACGTACTACCGTCAGGCCGCCTTCAGCTGATCCATCGCTGACGAAGGGAGGACCGCCGCCGTTCCCCCCTTCGCCCCCCGGCCGGGGTCCACGCCGGCGACGACGCCACGGACCCCGCGCCTACGCTGAGGCCATGTCCTCAGCCCCCGAGCCCCTGGCCCCCCGGACGGCCGTCACCGAGACACTTCTCGTCCTCGGGGTCTCCCTGGGCGCCTCGGCCCTGTGGTCGGCCCTGTCGCTGCTGCGCAAACTCACCGCCGACCAGGGGCTGTCCGGTCAGGTCACGTCGATGAACCAGTCCGTGACCCCCGACCAGCCGTGGCTCGACCTGGCCCACCAGCTTGTCGGCATCGGACTGGCGCTGGTGCCGGTCGCCCTCGCCCTGCACCTGCTCGCCCGGCAGCACCGCCGGCCCACCCACCTCATCGGGCTCGACACCCGCGCGCCGGGCCGCGACCTGCTCCAGGGACTCGCCCTCGCCGCGGCGATCGGGATCCCCGGCCTGGGTCTCTACCTCGCCGCCCGCGCCCTCGACCTCAACACGACCATCGCCGCGTCGGACCTGACGCAGGCGTGGTGGACCGTGCCCGTCCTCGTCCTGGCCGCCGGGCAGAACGCCCTGCTCGAAGAGGTCATCATGCTCGGCTACCTCTTCACGAGGTGGCGGGAGGCCGGGTGGTCCCCCGTCGCGATCGTCGTCGCCAGCGCCCTCGTGCGGGGCAGCTACCACCTCTACCAGGGCATCGGCGGCTTCGTCGGCAACATCGCGATGGGGCTGCTGCTCGGCGCGGTCTACCTGAGGGTGCGCCGGGTCATGCCGATGTTCATCGCCCACTGGGTCATCGACATCGTCGCCTTCGTCGGCTACGCGTTGCTCGTCACCCGCGTGGCCTGGCTGTGAGCCCGCGGCTCACAGGTCCTCGTCGCCGAACTCCTTGAGCGTGCGCGCACCCGCCGGGGCCTTCCAGTTCTCCCGGCTGGAACCCCAGTCGCCGAAGCTCAACGTCGTGCGCGCCGGGTAGGTGCCGTAGGTCATCTTCAGCAGCGCAGCATTGCCGTCGGTCGACAGCCACACCTGGCGCTGCTGGTCGTTGCCGCCCTCCTTGCCCGCCTTGTTCAGCTGCAGGAGGTAGGCCCACTCGTCGCCGAGGGCGACCGTGCTCGCCGGGCTGCGGCGGACGTCCTCGGGCGTCAGCCCCACCCCGAAGAAGCTGCTCTTGAGCAGGCGGTGCGGCTTGTACTGCTCGACCGGCGACTGCTGGCGCGGCACCTTGACCCACTCGCCGACCCGCTTGCGCAGCGGGCTGTCGAGCTTGGGCTTGCGGGTGTCGATCCACTGCTGGTCGACCCGCAGGTAGTGGTCCCAGCCGACGACGATGCTCTCCATCGTACCGCCGCCCGGGAGCTCGAGGGTGGTGCGCGAGATGCCCGCGTCCGAGGTGACCTGCTGGGCCAGCCCCGCAGTCGACCCCTCCGCGTGGATCTTCATCTGCATGTCCCGCTCGGTGTCGTGCAGGGTGCCGCGGATCGTCACCGACGACGCAGCGTCCATGTAGGTGCGCATGCCGTCAGCCAGGGCCACCGGGTCCGGCGTCTGGGGCTTGGGGCCGGTCGGGTCCCCGCTCGGCGAGGTCGACGACGATGCGGTGGCATCGTCCGTCGGTGTCGGCGTCAGCGTCTCCACCGGCTCCCCCGAGCTCGAAGGGGATGCCTGCCCGGGCAGCAGGGCACACCCGGAGACGGACAGCGCCACGGCGCCGGCCAGCAGCAGGCTGGCGCGGCGCCGTGGCGCGTGGTCACGCGCAGTCATGACGATCCCCTCGTCGTCTGCTCGCGGGCTCAGAGAGCGCCGCGCGCCGCCTTGCGCAGGTCGGCGTTGAGCGTGCTGATGACGTCGAGCGGGATCTCCTTGGGGCACGCCGCCGCGCACTCACCGATGTTGGTGCACCCGCCGAAGCCCTCGAGGTCGTGCGTCTCGAGCATCTTGACGACCCGGCCGCCGCGCTCGGGCTGACCCTGCGGCAGCTCACCCAGGTGGGTGACCTTGGCGCCGAGGAAGAGCATGCCCGAGGCATTGGGGCAGGCCGCGACACAGGCGCCGCAGCCGATGCACTTGGCCGAGTCGAAGGCCCGGTCGGCCTTGTCCTTGGGCACCGGCACCGAGTGCGCCTCGGGGGCCGCGCCCGTGTTGACCGAGATGAAGCCGCCCGACTGGATGATCCGGTCGAAGGCGCTCCGGTCGACGACGAGGTCGCGGATGACCGGGAAGGCGTTGGCCCGCCACGGCTCGACCGTGATCGTCTCGCCGCTGCGGAAGGAGCGCATGTGCAGCTGGCAGGTGGTCGTCCGCTCGGGGCCGTGGGCCTCGCCGGAGATCATCAGGCCGCACATGCCGCAGATGCCTTCGCGGCAGTCGCTGTCGAAGGCGATCGGCTCGGTGCCCTCGGCGATGAGCTGCTCGTTGAGGACGTCGAGCATCTCCAGGAAGGACATGTCCGGAGAGATGTCCTTGAGCTGGTAGGTGACGAGTTCGCCCTTCGCCGTGGGTCCGGCCTGGCGCCAGATCTTGAGGGTCAGTTCCATGCTCACTTGTAGCTCCGCTGCTTCAGCTCGATGAACTTGTAGTTCAGGTCTTCCTTGTGCAGGACGGGCGCGCCGTCGCCGCCGAACTCCCATGCCGCGACATAGGCGAACTCGTCGTCGTGACGCAACGCCTCACCGTCTTCGGTCTGGGACTCCGCGCGGAAGTGGCCGCCGCAGGACTCGCGGCGGTGCAGCGCGTCGATGCACATGAGCTCACCGAGCTCGAGGAAGTCGGCGACGCGGCCGGCCTTCTCGAGGCTCTGGTTGAGGGTGTCGGCCTCGCCGAGGACCCGGACATTGGTCCAGAACTCCTGCTTGAGGTCGCGGATGAGGCCGATCGCCTTGCGCAGGCCGGCGTCGCTGCGCTCCATGCCGCAGTACTCCCACATGATGTGGCCGAGCTCGCGGTGGAAGGAGTCGACGCTGCGCTCGCCGTTGATCGAGAGGAACTTCTCGATCCGCTCGGTCACCGATGCCTTGGCCTCGACGACCGCCGGGTGGTCCTCGGAGATCTTGTCGAAGGGGCCCTTGGCGAGGTAGGCGCGCACGGTGTTGGGCAGGACGAAGTAGCCGTCGGCGAGGCACTGCATGAGCGACGAGGCGCCCAGACGGTTGGCGCCGTGGTCGGAGAAGTTGGCCTCACCGACCGCGTACAGGCCCGGGATCGAGGTCTGCAGGTCGTAGTCGACCCACAGCCCGCCCATCGTGTAGTGCACGGCCGGGTAGATACGCATCGGCGTCTCGTAGGGGTTCTCCCCCGTGATCCGGGCGTACATGTCGAAGAGGTTGCCGTACTTCTCCTCGACGGTCTCCCGGCCCATGCGCTCGATGGCGGCGGCGAAGTCGAGGTAGACACCACGCCGCATCTGGCGCTTGTTGCCGTCCTGGTCGACCTCGTCGACGAGCGGGCCGACACCGCGGCCCTCGTCGCACATGTTCTTCGCCTGGCGCGAGGCGATGTCGCGGGGCACGAGGTTGCCGAAGGCCGGGTAGATCCGCTCCAGGTAGTAGTCGCGGTCCTCCTCGGGGATCTGCCGCGGGTCCTTGTCGCAGTCCTCGGCGCGCTTGGGCACCCAGATGCGACCGTCGTTGCGCAGCGACTCCGACATCAGGGTCAGCTTCGACTGGTGCTCGCCGGAGACCGGGATGCAGGTCGGGTGGATCTGCGTGTAGCAGGGGTTGCCGAAGTAGGCACCCTTGCGGTGGGCTCGCCACGCGGCGGTGACATTGCAGCCCATCGCGTTGGTCGAGAGGAAGAAGACGTTGCCGTAGCCACCCGTCGCGAGGACGACGACGTCGGCCAGGTGCGTCTCGATCTCACCGGTGACCATGTCGCGCGCGATGATGCCGCGGGCGACCCCGTCGACGAGGACGACCTCGAGCATCTCGTGGCGGCTGTACTCGGTGACCGTGCCCTTGGCGACCTGGCGCTCCATGGCCTGGTAGGCGCCGATGAGCAGCTGCTGACCGGTCTGGCCGGCGGCGTAGAAGGTGCGGGCGACCTGGACACCACCGAAGGAGCGGTTGTCGAGCAGGCCGCCGTACTCGCGGGCGAAGGGAACACCCTGGGCGACGCACTGGTCGATGATGTTGGTGCTCACCTCGGCGAGGCGGTAGACGTTGGTCTCACGGCTGCGGTAGTCGCCGCCCTTGACCGTGTCGTAGAAGAGGCGGTAGGTCGAGTCGCCGTCGTCGTTGTAGTTCTTCGCGGCGTTGATGCCACCCTGGGCGGCGATCGAGTGCGCGCGCCGGGCGCTGTCCTGGTAGAAGAAGCTCTTGACGTTGTAGCCGGCCTCTCCCATGGTCGCGGCGGCGGAGGCACCGGCGAGGCCGGTGCCGACGATGATGACGTCGAGCTTGCGGCGGTTGGCCGGGTTGACGAGGGCGTTGTCGAACTTGTGCTGCGTCCACATCTTGTCGATGGGCTGGTCCGGAGCCTTGGTGTCCGCGATGGGCTCGCCCTCGGTGAAGTACTCGCTGAGCGTGTCGGTCATGTGGTCAGTGCTCCTGGTCAGACGAGGTTGAAGAACAGCGCGAGCGGCGGGATGAGGAAGCCGACGACGACCACCGCGGCGATGACACCACCGAGGGCGCGGGCGCGGGAGCGGGCCACCGCGGTCCGGTTGAGGCCCATGGTCTGCGAGGCGCTGTAGACACCGTGGTAGAGGTGCATGCCCAGCGCGACCATCGCCAGGGCGTAGATGAGGACGACCCACCACAGCTCGAAGCTGGCGCTGATCATGACGAAGGGGGATTCCTTCACCGCGTCGGCGTCGGCCGAGGAGTTGAAGTTCGGCTTGACGACGGTGAAGTGGATCAGGTGGAAGATCACGAAGAGCAGGAGCGCGAGCCCGCCCCAGCGCATCGTGCGCGAGGCGAAGGTCGAGGAGATGTTCTTCTTCACCTGGTACTTGACCGGGCGTGCGGCGTTGTTGCGCGCGATGAGCTTCAGCGCGGCGTAGACGTGCCCGATGATCGCGAGGATGAGCACGACCCGCACGATCCACAGCAGTCCGCCGTAGGGCAGCATCGGCTCGCCGAAGGTGCGCAGGTGGTGGGCGTACTCGTCGAAGGCCTCCTGCCCGGCGAGCGCCTTGAGGTTGCCGTACATGTGCAACAGGACGTACAGGATGAAGATGACGCCGGTGCCCGCCATGAGGTATTTCAGCCCGATGGAGGAAGACGCCACCCCCTTCTTCTTCGCGGGGAGGGTCGTAGTAGCCACGGGGTCAAGGTACCGCCTTGTGAGCGGGCACACGTAGCCGGGGCGGCCGTCCACGGTGTGATGTTTGCCCGGTTACCGTGACGTAATAGACAACACATTCGTCCCGGAAATCCGGGGCGGGCGAAGGAGCGAGGACATGGACGACAGCGCCGCCGAGACGATCGTCGCCGCGACGACACCCCGCGGCGAGATCGCGCTGCGGGAGCGGGCGCACCCCGACGGCAGCGGCTCGGTCGTCCACGAGCTCGTCGTCGCCGGCGTCTTCGCCATGGACAGCCTCGACACGTCGACCGAGACCGCGCTGGCGGTCGAAGCGCTGACCCGGACCGCGGCGCCCGGGCGGGTGCTCGTCGGCGGCCTCGGTCTGGGCTTCACGACCTGGCAGGTCCTCAACGACAAGCGGGTGCGGCAGGTCGACGTCGTCGAGATCGAGAGCGACCTCGTCGAGTGGGCCCGGCTCGGTCTGGCCCCGACACTCGGCCTGGTCGCCCGCCACCCCCGCGTACGCGTCCACGCCGGCGACATCGCACCGGTGCTCGCCGGTGCCGCCACCCCCTTCGGCCCGTGGGACCTCGTCCTGCTCGACGTCGACAACGGCCCGAGCTTCCTCGTCCACGCGGGTAACGAGCGCATCTACTCCCCCGAGGCCCTGCGCGGGGCTCTCGACCAGGTCTCCCCCGGCGGCACCCTCGCCATCTGGGCCGCCCAGCCCGAGCCCGACCTGCTCGCCGCCCTGTCCACTCTCGCCCCGACCGAGGAGGTCCTCCTCGAGGTCGAGCGTGAAGGGCGCACCCTCACCTACGCTCTCTACCTC
This sequence comes from Janibacter sp. FSL W8-0316, assembly GCF_038004165.1. Taxonomy (NCBI): domain Bacteria; kingdom Bacillati; phylum Actinomycetota; class Actinomycetes; order Micrococcales; family Intrasporangiaceae; genus Janibacter; species Janibacter sp. FSL W8-0316. The sequence goes on from NZ_JBBOQX010000001.1 coordinate 1,551,829, forward strand.
ACCCGCCCCTGACCGGCCCGAAAGGACTGGCTCAGCCGGCAGCGGCCGCCTTGGCAGCGGCGGGCAGGGCGGCGCGGATGACGTCGAGGGCCTCGGCGTCGAGGGCGCCGGAGACGAACCAGGCCTCGAAGGCGCTCGGCGGCAGGTGGACGCCGCCCTCGAGCATCGCGTGGAAGAAGCGACCGTAGGCCGCGGTGTCCTGCGCCTGCGCGTCGGCGAAGGAGCGCACCGGCTCGTCGCGGAAGAAGATCGAGAACATCGACCCGGCCCACTGGACGGTGTGCGCGACCCCCTCGGCGGACAGGGCGTCGGAGGCGGCGTCGGCGATGGTGCGCGCGGTCTCGAGCAGGCGCGGGTAGAGCTCGTCGGTGCACGCCCGGAGCGTCGCGAGCCCGGCCGCGGTGGCGACGGGGTTACCCGAGAGCGTGCCGGCCTGGTAGACGGGCCCGTCGGGCGCCAGCCGTGCCATGAGGTCGGCGCGGCCGCCGAAGGCCGCGGCGGGGAAGCCGCCACCCATGACCTTGCCGAAGGTGAACAGGTCCGGGGCACCGCTCGGGTAGCCGCCGGGGTGGGCTCCCTCAGCGCCGGTCTCGAGGCCGTACCAGCCCGAGCGGCTGCAGCGGAACCCGGTCATGACCTCGTCGCTGATGAGCAGTGCCCCGTGGGCAGACGTGATTCGACGCAGCGCCTCGGTGAACCCGGGCGCCGGCGGCACGACGCCCATGTTGCCGGGCGATGCCTCGGTGATCACCGCGGCGATCTCCTCCCCACGCACGGCGAAGAGCTCCTCGACCGCGCCCAGGTCGTTGTAGGGCAGCACCACCGTCTCGCCCGCTGCCGACGCGGGCACACCGGCGGAGTCGGGCAGCGCAAAGGTCGCCACCCCCGAACCGGCCTGCGCGAGAAGGGCGTCCACGTGGCCGTGGTAGCAGCCAGCGAACTTCACGACGACCGAGCGGCCGGTCGCGCCCCGCGCCAGACGAAGGGCGGACATCGTCGCCTCGGTCCCCGAGGAGACGAGGCGCACCTGCTCCAGCGGTTCCACGCGCTCGACGATCTCGGCGGCCAGGGCCACCTCGTTCTCGCTCGGGGTACCGAAGGAGAATCCCTTGGCCGCGGCGTCGGTGACGCTGGCGAGCACGTCGGGGTGGGCGTGCCCGAGGATCATCGGGCCCCACGAGCAGATGAGGTCGACGTAGCGGTTGCCGTCGACGTCGGTGAGCCAGGGACCGCGGGCGCTGTCGATGAAGCGCGGCACGCCACCGACCCCGCGGAAGGCCCGGACCGGCGAGTTGACGCCGCCGGGAGTGACCTCGCGGGCGCGGTCGAAGAGAGCCTGGGATGCGGTGGTCGAGAGCGTCATGCCCTGATCCTCCCAAACCCGGATCGCGCACTCCCCGAGGAGGTTGCGCTGCAACCCTCCCGAAGGGTCAGTCGTCGAGCCCGATCTCGTGGTGCTGCGGCGCCATCCGATCACGCAGCGCGGCCATCGCTTCGCCGAGAGCGGCGAACTGCTGCGGCGTGAGCACGTCGACGAGGTGGCTGCGCACGGAGGCCACGTGGGTCTCCGCGATGCCCTCGAGAGCCTCGCGCCCGGCGTCGGTGAGCGAGATCTCGACCCCGCGCCCGTCGTCGGTGGAACGGCACCGCTCGACCCAGCCGCGCTTCTCCAGCCGCGAGGCCGTGTGGGTGACCCGGGAGCGCGACTGGATGATGTCGTCGGCCAGACGCGACATGCGGGTGCGCTGCCCGGGCGACTCCGAGAGCATCGAGAGCAGCTCGTACTCGGTCAGCTGGATCCCGAAGGGGGCGAGGTCGTCGACGAGTGCCCGCTCGAGGAGTCGAGACCCGCGCAGGTAGGCCCGCCAGTGCTGCTGCTGCTCGTCGTCGAGCCAGACGTCGGCGCTCACAGACGGCCCGCGATCTCGAGGGCGAAGTAGGTGAGCACGATCTGGGCGCCCGCGCGCCGGATGTGCAGGAGCGACTCCATGACGGCTGCGTCGCGGTCGATCCAGCCCCGCTCGCTCGCGGCGACGATCTGCGAGTACTCCCCCGAGATATGGTAGGCCGCCACCGGCACCGGCGAGATCTCGGCGGCCGCCGCGATGACGTCGAGGTGCGGCTGGGCCGGCTTGACCATGATGAAGTCCGCGCCCTCGGCGAGGTCGAGCTCGATCTCGCGCAGCGCCTCGGTCGCATTGGCCGGGTCCTGCTGGTAGGTCGCGCGGTCGCCGCTCAGCGAGGACTGCACGGCCTCGCGGAAGGGCCCGTAGAGCGCGGAGGTGTACTTCGCCGCGTAGGCCAGGACGAGCGTGTCGGTGTAGCCGGCCTCGTCGAGCGCGGCACGCACGTGGGCGACCTGGCCGTCCATCATCCCGGACAGCCCCAGGACGTGGGAGCCGGCGGCGGCCTGGGCCAGCGCCATGTCGGCGTAGCGCTCGAGGGTGGCGTCGTTGTCGACGACGCTGCGCCCGTCGGGCGTGGTCGTGAGCACCCCGCAGTGGCCGTGGTCGGTGAACTCGTCCAGGCAGAGGTCGGTCATGACGACCAGCCGGTCGCCGACGGCGTCGACGACCGCCCGGGTGGCGATGTTGAGGATGCCCTGCGGGTCGTCGGCCCCGGAGCCACGGGCGTCCTTGGTCTCCGGCACCCCGAAGAGCATGATCCCGCCGATACCCGCCTCGACGCAGGCGCGCGCCTCCTCGACGAGCGAGTCGAGGGTGTGCTGGACGACGCCGGGCATCGAGGAGATCTCCACGGGCGCGGAGATGCCCTCGCGGACGAAGACCGGCAGGACGAGGTCCGCCGGGTGCAGCCGCGTCTGCGCCACGAGACGACGAAGGGGGACGCTCCCCCGCAGTCGTCGCGGTCGCACGACCGGGCCGCTCACCCCTTCGCCTTGCGTCGGGCCGTCGACTTCTTGCGCCGCTGGCTGGGACGGGTCTGCTCCTCGCCCGCCTCGGCCGCGGCGGCCGCGAGCTCGCGACCGTGGTCGGCGAGGGCCTCGACGAGGCTGTCGCCGGTCGCCTCGGGGGCCAGGACGTCGACCCGCAGGCCGGCCTCCTCGGCGGTCTTGGCGGTGGCCGGACCGATGCACGCGATGATCGTCGACGGGTGCGGCTTGCCGGCGATGCCGACGAGGTTGCGCACGGTCGAGGACGAGGTGAAGACGACGGCGTCGAAAGCGCCCTGCTTGATGGCATCGCGCACCGGCGCCGGCGGCGGGGTTGCGCGCACCGTGCGGTAGGCGGTGACGTCGTCGACCTGCCACCCCATGTCCTGCAGGCCCGCGACGAGGGTGTCGGTCGCGATGTCGGCCCTCGGGAGGAAGACGCGGTCGATCGGGTCGAGGACCTCGTCGTAGGGCGGCCACTCCTCGAGCAGTCCGCGGGCGGACATCTCGCCGGACGGGACGAGGTCGGGCTCGAGGCCCCAGTCGCGCAGGGCGTCGGCGGTGACCCCACCGACGGCGGCGATCTTCAGCCCGGAGAAGGCGCGGGCGTCGAGCCCGAACTCCTCGAACTTCTCGCGGATCGCCTTGACGGCGTTGACCGACGTGAAGCCGATCCACTGGTAGCGACCGGTGACGAGCCCCCGGACGGCACGCTCGACAGCCTGCGGGGTCCGCGGCGGCTCGACGCTGATCGTCGGGACGACCTCGCTCGTCGCGCCGTGGCCGAGCAGCTGCTTGGTCATCGGCCCGGCCTGGTCCTTGGTGCGCGGGATGAGCACGCGCCAGCCGTAGAGCGGCTTGGTCTCGAACCACGACAGGGCGTCGCGCATGCCGACGGTCGACCCGATCACCGCGAGGAGCGGCTCGTCGAGGTCGGCGAGCGCCTCGGCTGCGGCGTCGAGGGTCGTCTGCCGGGTGGCCTGCTGGGTGGTCGTCCCGCCCCGGGTCAGGGCGACCGGGGTGTCAGCCGCCCGACCGGCCGCGATGAGCTCGCCGAAGGCCGGCGCGATGTGCTCGGGCAGGCCGAGCAGCACGAGCGTGACGTCGTCGGCGACCGAGTGCGACAGATCGGCCCGCTTGGAGCCGCTGAGGCTGACGACGTGCAGCGCCCCGGTGCCACGTGCGGTGAGGGGCACCCCCGCGTAGGTCGGCACGGCGCTCACCGACGAGACGCCGGGGACGATGTCGAAGTCGATGTCGGCCTTGACCAGCGCCTGTGCCTCCTCGGCCAGGCCGTTGAAGGTCGCGGGGTCGCCGTCCATGAGTCGCACGACGAGCCCACCCTTGTGCGCCTTGGCGGTCTTGACGACGAGCTTGGCCCGGGACGCGTGCGTCAGCTGCTGCCCGTGCTCGCCGTGACTGGCGTCGACGACGTCGACGTCGTCGCCGGTCATCGAGGCGACGATGGCCTCGTTGGTCAGCTGGTCGGTGATCACCGCGTCCGCGCGCCTGAGCAGGTCGACGGCGGCGACGGTCATGAGTGACGCGTCACCCGGTCCGGCGCCGACGAAGGCGACGCGGGCCGGCCGGCGAGCGGCGGTGGTGGCGGTGGCAGTGCGCTGGGGGGTCACTGGGCATGCTCCGAAGCGGTCGGGGGGTGGGTGGCGGTCAGGTCGGCGATGGCGGGGGCGCCGTCGTCGACGAGGGTGCGGGCGAGCCGGCGGCCGAGCTCCTCGGCCTGCTCGAGGGGGCCGGTGGCGGACCGACGCAGGTCGCTGGAGCCGTCGGTCGCGGCGACGACGGCCCGCAGCGACAGCACGGGACCGTCGACGTCGTCGACGACCTCGGCGAGCGCGCCGACGGGTGCGGCGCAGCCGGCCTCGAGCTCGGCGAGGATCGCGCGCTCGGCGGTGACGGCGGCCCGCGTGTCGGCGTCGTCGAGGGGACGCAGGGCGGCGAGCACCCGATCGTCGTCCTCGCGGCACTCGACGGCGAGCGCGCCCTGGCCGGGCGCCGGCAGCATCTGGATCGGGTCGAGGACCTCGGTGACGCGGTCGCGCAGGTCGAGCCGGGTCAGGCCCGCGTGGGCGAGCACGATCGCGTCGAGCTGGTCCTCACCGGGGCCGACCATGTCGAGCCGGGTGCCGAGGTTGCCGCGGATGTCGCGGAAGCGCAGCCCGAGGCCGAGCGCGGCCAGCTGGGCCCGACGTCGCGGCGACCCGGTGCCGACGACGGCGCCCTCGCCGAGCTCGCCGATGGTGAGCCCGTCACGGGCGCACAGCGCGTCGCGCGGGTCGACCCGCGGCGGGATGGCGACGACGACCAGCCCCGGTTCCGGTGCGGTCGGCAGGTCCTTGAGCGAGTGCACGGCCAGATCGATCTCGCCGTCGTGCAGCGCCTGGCGCAGAGCGCTGGCGAAGACCCCGGTGCCGCCCATGCTGGCGAGCGAGGCGCGGTTGGTGTCGCCCTCGGTGACGATCTCGACGAGCTCGACGTCGAGGCCGGCGGCCCGCAGGGCGTCGGCGACGTGGCCGGACTGGGTCATGGCCAAGGCCGAGCGACGGGTCCCCAGACGAAGGGAGGTCACAGGACACCTCCGTCGGCGTGCAGGTCGAAGAGCTGACGCAGGGCGTCCTCGTACTCGCCGAGCCGGCCGTCGACGGCCAGCTCCTTGGCGCGCACGGTCGGCTGGTGCAGCAGCTTGTCGACGATCCGGTGGACGGCCCGCTCGACCTCGGCCCGGTGCTCGGCACTCATGTCGGGGGTGCGCTGGTCGAGGCGGCCGAGCTCACGCCCGACGACCTGCTGGGCGGCGGCGCGCAGTGCCCGGACCGTCGGCGCGGCCTGGCTCGCCGCGCGCGCACCGAGGTGACGGGTGACAGCGTCACCGACGAGCGAGCGCGCCTGTTCGACCTCGGGGACGGTACCGCTGGAGCCGAGGAGCTCGCCGAGCTCGGCCAGGCCCAGACGCACGACGCCCGTGAGGTCGGCGACCTCCTGGCCGATGTCGTGCGGGAGGGCGAGGTCGACGAAGGCCTGCCGCCGACCGCCGCGCGCCACCTGGGCGTCGGCGACGTCGGCCAGGGTGATCGCCAGACCGGTCGAGCCGGTGCAGGAGATGACCACGTCGGCGTCGGCGAGCGCCTCGGCGAGCTCGTCGAGGGGACGGGCGGTGCCCTCGAGCCGCTCGGCGAGCGCGACCCCCCGCTCGTGGGTGCGGTTGACGACGGTGAGCCGCTCGGCACCGCGGCGCACGGTGCTCGTCGCGGCCAGGGCGCTCATGGCGCCGGCACCCACGACGAGGACGTGGGCGTCGGCGAGCGGGCCGACGTGCTGCTCCGCGGCGTCGAGGCCGGCACCGACGAGCGAGCGCGAGACCTCGTCGATGCCCGTCTCGGAATGCACCTGCTTGCCGGTGCGCAGGGCCTGCTGGACCAGGGAGTTGAGGCTGGAGCCGACGTGCCCGTCCGACTGGCCGCGAGCCAGTGCGGCACGCAGCTGCCCGAGGATCTGCGACTCTCCGACGGCCATCGAGTCCAGGCCCGCCGCGACGTTGAAGACGTGGGCGACGGCGGCGTCGCCGTAGTGGAGGTCGAGGTGGGCCTTGAGGTCGTCGTGGGTGATGCCGGTCGACGAGGTGAAGGCCTCGGTGAGGTCGGCGACCGCGCCGTGGAAGCCGCTGACCTCGGCGTAGATCTCGGTGCGGTTGCAGGTCGCGACGACGACGTGCTCGCTGATGTCGGGGCTGTCCGAGGCCGCCGCGAGGATCTGGGCGAGGCTGGCCTCGTCGAGCGCCGCCCGCTCCAGCACGGAGATGGGGGCACGTCGGTGATTGAGGCCGAAGGCGAGCAGACTCATCGGCCCGCCGCCTCGTCGAGGAGCTCGTCCGAGCCGCCCACGCGCTGTTGCTCGTGGAAGGCGAGGATCTGCAGCTCGGTGGACAGGTCGACCTTGCGCATGTGCACCCCTTCGGGAACCTGGATGGCCATCGCGGCGAAGTTGAGGATGGAGCTGACACCGGCCGCGACGAGCAGGTCGGCGACCGCCTGGGCGGACGCCGCCGGGGTCGCGATGACCCCGATGCACGCCTCTCCGGGCACGACCAGGGAGGTCAGCGCCTCCATGGGCTGGATCGCCAGCTCGTCGACGCTGTCGCCGACGATGCCCTCGTCGCGGTCGAGGAGCGCGACGACCTTGAAGCCCTTGGTCGCGAAGCCTCCGTAGGAGGCCAGGGCCCGACCGAGGTTGCCCATGCCGACGATGATCACGGGCCAGTCGTGGGTCAGCCCCAGGGCCCGGGATATCTGGTAGGTCAGGTGGGCGACGTCGTAGCCGACTCCGCGGACCCCGTAGGAGCCGAGGTGGCTGAGGTCCTTGCGCAGCTTGGCGGAGCTGACGCCGGCGCTGTGGGCGAGCTCCTCGGAGGAGACGGACTGCACGTCCTGCGCGGTCAGCTGGCCAAGCGCCCGGAGGTATCCGGGAAGTCGCGCGACCGTCGCATCGGGGATCTCCCGCTTGGCGGCCTGATCGACTGACACGGCTGGGCTGCGCTCCTCTCGCGGTCGTGGGGCGAGCGGCGCCGAACGACCGAACGACTCGAGATTACGCTCTTGTGAACAAATGCACAAAGTCGCCACATACGGTGGACACCGGCCACCCCGGCCCGCACCCTCACGCCTGCAGCGCCGCGCGCAACCGCCCTTCGTCCACCCGCCAGTAGTCGTGCTGGCGCCCGTCGACGAAGGTGACCGGCACCTCCTCGGTGTAACGCGCCAGCTCGGGGTCGGCATCGATGTCGACCTCGGCGAAGCTGTCGCCGGTCTCGGCGACGACCCGCGCGATGATCGCGCGCGCCTCGTCGCACAGGTGACAGCCCTGGCGTGCGACCATCACCACCCGGGCATCGGGAAGGGCGACCACCGCGCCTCCTAGAAGAAGACCGAGCGGCGCGTGACGAGCACGGAGTACAGCGTCTGCTGGATCGTCTCGCGCACCTGGTCGGTCAGCTCGAAGACGAGCATGGGGTCCTCGGCCGCCGCCGGACCCAGCGACGCGGTGTCGACCGGCTCGCCGAACTCGATGATCCACTTGCTCGGCAACGGGATCAGCCCGAGCGGGCCGAGCAGCGGGAAGAAGGGCGTGATCGGCGCGTAGGGCGCCCCGAGCAGCCGGGCCACGGTCTTCATGTTGCCGATCATCGGGTAGACCTCCTCGGCGCCGACGACCGAGCACGGGATGATCGGCACCTCGGAGCGGATCGCCGCCGACACGAAGCCGCCACGGCCGAAGCGCTGCAGCTTGTAGCGCTCGCGGAAGGGCTTGCCGACGCCCTTGAACCCCTCGGGCCAGACCCCGACGAGCTCGCCGCCGCGCAGCAGCCGCTCGGCATCGGCGTTGGAGGCGAGGGTGGCGCCGGTCTTGCGCGCGACGTCACCGACCACCGGGAGCTGGAAGACGAGGTCGGCACCGAGCATGCGCAGGAAGCGCTGCTGCGGGTGGGCGTCGTGGATCGCCAACTGGGTGATGACCGAGTCGATGGCGACCGTGCCCGAGTGGTTGGACACCAGGAGCGCGCCGCTGTCGGCCGGGATGTTCTCGATGCCTCGCACCTCGACGCGGAACCACTTGTCCTTGAGCAGCCGCAGCACAGGGAAGACGGTGTGCGTGGTGAAGTCGCGGTCGAAGCCGAAGTCGTCGACGGCGTAGTCGCCCTTGACCCGACGCTGGAGGAAATGGAGGGTCTCGGCGAAGCGCCGCTCCCAGTCCTCGCCCGCGGCCGCGCCGGCCGCCTGGCCCAGCGTGCGCGAGGTCAGCTGCCCGGCCGACAGGAGCACGGAGAGCAGCTCGGCCAGGCCCGGCACGAGCGCCTGCCCGCTGTCGGGGGTCCCCGGCGTCGCCACCGGCTGGGCCGGAGCCACCGCCGGCGAGACGGGCCGCCGTGATGCCGCGGCGGTGCTGCGTGCTGCCGGGCGCGACGCGGTTGAGGTGCTGCGCCTGGCCGGCGGGCGACGGCGGGCGGTCGGGGTCGCCGCGGGGGGCGCGCCGTCGGGTCCGGGGACCACGGTGAGGCGGGGCTGGCGGGGGGCCGACGGCTTCTTGGGCTTGGGCGGGCGCGGGGACGTCGACGAGGTGCGCGATCCGCCCTTCGAGCTCGCGGTCGAGGGGACCTCGGCCGACGGACCGGTGAGCAGCGGGGTCGTGCGGCGACGAGCCCGCTCTCCCCCGGCGCGGTCGGCGGCGGCCGCGACCGAGCTGACCTTGGCGGGCGCCGTCCGCGGGGCAGCCTTCGTGGTCGCCTTCTTCGGCGTGGCCTTCTTGGCCGTGGCCTTCTTGGCCGTGGCCTTCTTGGCCGTGGCCTTCTTGGCCGTCGGCTTCTTGGCGGTCGCCTTCTTCGCGGTCGACGTCCGCGCCGTCGACTTCGCGGCGGTCTTCTTCGCGGTCGACGTCGCCTTCGTCGTGGCGGTCTTCTTCGCGCCGGAGGCGCGGGTGCTGTCGGCCATCACTTCTCACTCTCGGGGGCGGGCGACACGGCGCGCATGGCGGCCTCGGCGGCCTGCACGGCAGACCAGCCGGGCTGGGCGAAGGGGAGGCGGTCCAGCACCCTCCCCTTCGTCGCGCGGGCGTAGTCCTCGTAGGCGGCGCGTGTCGTGTAGGCGGGCTCGAAGCCCAGGTCGGCGCGCATCCGGGTCGTGTCCAGACCACGACCGAAGGTCATGAAGTCGAGCTGGTCGGAGCCGATGTCGATCAGACCGAACTTCTTCGCCAGGTCGGTGAGGGCACCGGTCGTCGCGCGCGGCACGAGGACGTAGGGCCGTCCGGCGAGGTTGGCCGCCTGGCTCGCGGTGATGATGCCGTCGCCCGCGACGTTGACCGAGCCCAGACCCGGGATGCTCACCGCCCGGGCGATCGCGTCGACGCAGTCGTCCTCGTGGACGAACTGCAGCCGGGCGTCGTAACCGAGCGGGATCGGGATGACGGGCAGGCTGAAGTGGTCGGTGAAGGCGGTGCGGATGCGCGGCCCGATGACGTTGGCGAAGCGCAGCGTGGTGATCTCGATGTCGGGTCGGCGCCGCGAGAGACCCCGCACGTAGCCCTCGACCTCGACGCTGTCGCGGGCCCAGCCGGAGCTCGGCGTCCGCTTGGCTGACATGTCCTCGGTGAACATCGCCGGGTCACGGGGGCTCGAGCCGTAGACGCCCGCGGTGGACTTGACGACGAGCTTGGTCACCGAGTCGGCGCGCTGACAGGCAGCGAGCAGCTGCATCGTGCCGATGACGTTGACTTCCTTCTGGGTCGCCCGTCCCCCGCCGGCGCGCGGGGTGGCGATGACGCCCATGTGGACGACCGTGTCGACGTCGTTGCCCGAGATGATCCGGCTGATGAGCGGGCTGCGGATGTCGGCCCGCATGAACTCCGCCCGCCCGATGCCGTGCCGCGGCGGCACCACGTCGACCCCGATGATCCGGTCGATGGACTCGTCTCGGCTCAGGCGACGCGCAAAGGCTCCGCCGAGGTGGCGGGAGACTCCTGCGACGAGGACCGTCTGGGGCACCGGGAGGCCTTCCTGTGGACGCCGGCCGCGGGTGGTCACGACCTGGTCTGCAGCCTAGTCACGCGCTGCCGCCCGCGGGGACGGGACAGGCGAGACGGCGGTCACCGTGAGCACGACGAAGGGGGTCGGTCCGGATGATGAGGACCGACCCCCTTCGTGCGGGTCACTTCTTGTTGCGACGCTGGTGGCGCGTCTTGCGCAGCAGCTTGCGGTGCTTCTTCTTCGCCATGCGCTTGCGACGCTTCTTGATGACAGAACCCATGCGGATGTCCTTCTGGTGTCGTGGTCGGTGCTTGTCGGGGGCGGCTCGAGCGATGCCGATCCTGCCGAGGCAGGGCCCACCGAACTACGAGTCAGACGACAGAGTCTATCCGCTCCCACGAGCGCCGTGCGCCGGGGGCGGGTGGCGGTCGATCAGGCGGTCTCGATGAAGGAGCTCTCGAGGTAGGTGTGCACGGCGTCCTCGGGGACGCGGAAGCTGCGACCGACGCGCACTGCCGGCAGGTCGCCGTTGTGGACCATGCGGTACACGGTCATCTTCGACACGCGCATGATCGAGGCAACCTCGGCCACGGTGAGGAAGCGCACCTCACCCAGTCGGTCGTTGGACATGATCACCTCGGTCTCCGCAGGGCCGCACCACCGGCCCGTGCCGGATGGATCGTCGACGAGCCCCGCAGACGACAACCATAGGGGCAGATGTGACGACTGTGAAGCCAAAGGGGGAGATTTTGCCCTCCACGTCCACCCGACACGCCGATGCGTGGCGAGAAGTCGCGGAATTTCAGTCGTACCAGACGTCGAGACCGTGGAGCGGGAAGACCGCCTCGCGGGTAGCCATGATCGCCCGGTCGACGCCGCTGTGGGGGTTGTAGCCCATCGCCCAGGGCTGCACCCAGATCGGCAGCTCGCGATCGGGCAGGTCCCCCATGCGCTCCGGGCCGAGCTGCCCGGAGACGAGCTCGACGTGCTCGCGCCAGGCCATGGGGATCTCGGTGGCGGACGGCACCGGCTTGTGCGCGGCGATCGCGGTCAGGTGGGTCCACGCCCGGGGCACGGCGCCGCAGACGTCGTAGCCGCCCCCGCCGAAGGCGACCCACCGCCCGTCGGCGACCTCGTGGGCGAGACGGTGGAGGTTGACCGCGGCCTGCCGCTGGGCGTCGACCGTCAGGGCCATGTGGGCCAGGGGGTCCTCGCGGTGGGTGTCGCAGCCGTGCTGGGTGACGAGCACCTGCGGCTCGAAGGCCCGCACGACCGGGGCCGCGACCGAGGCCAGGGCACGCAGCCACGGCCCGTCGGTGACCCCGGGCGGCAGCGCGATGTTGACGGCGGTGCCCTCGGCGCCGGGCCCTCCGGTGTCGGCGGGCCAGCCGGTGCCGGGGAAGAGGGTGCGACCGGACTCGTGGAGCGAGACGGTGAGCACGCGCGGGTCGTCGTAGAAGATCGCCTGCACGCCGTCGCCGTGGTGGACGTCGACGTCGACGTAGGCGACCCGCTCCACGCCCTGGTCGAGCAGCCACCGGATCGCGGCGGCGATGTCGTTGTAGATGCAGAAGCCGGCGGCACGATCGCGCATCGCGTGGTGCATGCCACCGGTGAAGTTGACGGCGTGCTCGGCCTCCCCGGTCCACACCCGCCGGGCGGCCTCGACCGATCCGGCGACGATGCGGGCGCTCGACTCGTGGATCCCGGCGAAGGCGGGCACGTCGTCGGTGCCGATGCCCCAGGTGCCGTCGGCGGCGGAGGGGTCGGCGGAGATCGCCTTGACGGCGTCGACGAAGGCGCGATCGTGGACCGTGGTGAGCACCTCGTCGGGCGCGATGTCCACGTCGACGAGCTCGACGTCGTCGAAGACGCCGAGCTCGCGGCAGAGTCGTGCGGTCAGGTCCAGCCGCACCGGCGCCATGGGGTGACCGGCCCCGAAGTCGTACTTGGTGAAGTCCTCGCCCCAGATGGCGCACGCCTGTGTGCTCATGAGCAGGACGCTACCCCGGCTAGGGTCGGTGATCACTGACCCCCGACGATCGGAGAGACCGTGCCCCGCATGCGTCTGCACAACGAGGACGTCCTCGTCATCGGCCTCGGCCGCTTCGGCGGGGCCGTCGCGACCGAGCTGCACCGGCTCGGCAATCGCGTCACTGCCCTCGAACTCGACCCCCGTCTGGCGGAGAGCTATCTCGGCCGGGTGGGGCGCATCGTCCAGGGCGACGCCACTGTCGTCACGACGATCGAGGAGATCAAGCCGCACGCCTTCTCGGCGACCGTGCTCGCGATCGGCTCGTCGATCGAGGCGAGCGTCCTCGCGGCGGTCAACCTCATCGACGGCGAGGCGCCCAAGGTCTGGGCCAAGGCGGTCAGCCCCGAGCACGCCCGCATCCTCAACCGGATCGGCGTGCACCACGTCCTCTCCCCCGAGATCGAGTCCGGCAAGCGGCTGGCGCACCTCATCGGCAGCCGGCTCATGGACTACATCGAGTTCGACGACGGCTTCGCGATCGTCAAGATGACCCCGCCGCAGGAGGCGATCGGCTTCACCCTCGAGCAGTCGGCGATCCGCAGCAAGTACGGCGTGACCGTCGTCGGCGTGAAGTCACCCGGCCAGGACTTCACCTATGCCCGCCCCGAGACCAAGGTGCGCAGCGGCGACCTGATCATCGTCAGCGGACCGACCACGCTCATCGAGCGGATGGCCGCGCGGCCGTAGCCCCGCCCGCCTCACGACGGCGCCCCTCCCCCTTCGGACGAAGGGAGGAGGGGTGCCGGTGGTCGTGGGGTCCGGTCAGCCGCGGTCCTCGCCGAGGGCCAGGACGAGGGCGATCTCCTCCTCGGGAGCGCCGTCGCCACCCGAGACACGCATCGGGCGGCGGTCGTCGGTGGGGCGGAAGCCGAAGCTGGAGGCGAAGGCGACGGCACGGCCGTTGTCGGAGCCGACCCAGTAGTAGAGCTGGCTCAGCCCCTTGTCCTCGGCGATGCGAGCGCCCTGGCGCACGAGGTTGGCGGCGATGCTGCGGCCACGCCACTGGGGGTTGACCCACAGGCCGAAGAGCTGGCCGGCGGTCTCGCCCTTGTCCTCGCTGACGCTGCCGATGCTGACGACACCGACCTGCGCACCCTCGGCCTCGGCGACGAGGCGGACGCTGCGCGCCATGCGGGCGCGCCAGAAGTCCTCGGGCTCGGCGGCCTCGGTGTCGTAGTCGGCGACGAAGGCGTCGGGAGATTCGCGCAGCGCTTCCAGCCGAAGGGTGCGATAGGTCTCCCACTCGTCCTCGGTCAGTGCGCGCACGGTGATCTCACTCATGGCGTGAGTCTCTCATCCCGGGCCGCGGAATGCTCCCCCGGGTCATCGAGAATTCACCTCTTCGCCTGTCGCAGCGCGGATCTCGCGACTCATCCTGTCGCACCCCGGGGCGTCAACGTGTGCCCCGTCGAAGGCGAACCCGGCCCGCTCGTAGAAGCCGAGTGCTCGCGGGTTGTCGAGCATGACGTGCAGTCGCACCTCCGTCGCGCCCCCGGCCGCCGCCTCGGTCACCGCGGCGTCGACGAGGGCGTCGGCGATCCCCCGACCACGGGCGTGGCCGGCGACCCACATCGCGACGATCTCGGGGACGTCGGCCGGGTCGAGTCGCAGCAGCGTCGCGGCGCCGAGCGGGAGCCCGTCGCTCCCCTCGGCGAGGAAGACCGCCTGCTCGAGGAGCCCGCGCCACCTCTGCTCGTCGTACGCGACCTCCCGGGCGAAGCTGCTGCCGTAGGCCGCCGGCTCGTCAAGGAGCATCGCCAGCCGCACAGCCCGGTAGCGCTGCCAGTCGTCGGCGGTCAGGCGGCGCACCGACCAGTCGGCGGCCATCAGCCCGCGCGCTCGGCGCAGGCCACGACGGCGTCGGCGAGCGCGTGCCGCACCCCGTGGGCCTCGAGGCGGGCGAGTGCCGCGGCGGTCGAGCCACCCGGCGAGGTGACCTGGGCGCGCAGCAGCGCCGCCTCCACGCCCGTCTCGACGAGCATCGCGCCCGCCCCACGCGCGGCCTGCCCGGCGAGCGCGAGGGCGTCGGCGCGGGACAGCCCCTGCGCGACGCCGGCGTCGACCATCGCCTCGACGACGAGGTAGAAGTACGCGGGAGACGACCCGGAGAGGGCCGTGGCGGCACCCTGCTGCGCCTCGGGCAGCACGAGGGTGGCGCCGGTCGGCGCGAGTACGTCGCGCACGAGTTGCAGCTGCTCGTCGGTGACGTCGGCAGCTGGGCTGAGCACGGTCATCCCCTGGCCGACGCGGGCCGGGGTGTTGGGCATCCCGCGGACCGCGGCGACGCCGTCGGGCAGGGCCGCGGCGAGGTCGGCGAGGGAGACGCCGAGCGCGAGGGAGACGACGACCGAGCCGGGGCGAAGGGAGTCGCGCACCTGCGCGAGCAGGTCCGCCACCGCGTAGGGCTTGACGACGACGAGGTGGACGTCGGCGCGGGCTGCGGCCGTGGAGGCGTCGACGACCTCGACCGCGGGCCGGTCGGCGTAGCGCTCGCGCAGCTCGGTGGCGCGCTCGAGGGTGCGCGCGACGGCGAGGACGTCGCCGTCGCCGTGCGCGGTGAGACCGTCGAGGATGGCGCCGCCCATGGCGCCGACTCCGTAGATCGCGGTGGTCATCTGGGTCCTCCTGGGTCGGTGGTGCGCTCAGCCGCGGCCGGTGACGGTCTCGACGAGACGTCGGACCCCGGAGGGACGGCGGGCCAGGTCGTGCAGGTGCTCGAGCCACATCGGACCGTAGGGCACGAGGATGCGCACCCGGTGGCCGGCGTCGGCGGTGCGCAGCTGCAGGTCGGGGTCGGCACCGAGGAAGAACTGGTACTCCAGACCCTCGGGACCACGACCGGACTGGTCGGCGAGCCCGTCGGCCAAGTCGAGGAGCACCGGCTCGTGGGTCGCGACGACGGTGTGGACGCCACTGCCGAGCAGCGTCGCCAGGCAGCGGGCGAAGGCGAGGTCGACCTCGTGCGGGTCCTGCCAGCTCGACGCCTGCGGCTCGCCGGTGCCGCCGCGCACGAGGCGCACCCGCGCGCACGTCGCGGCGAGCATTGCCGCATCGGCCTCGGAGCGGTGGCGGCGGGCGACGAGCGAGGTCGTGAGGCGGGGGTGCTCCAGCCGCACCCGCTGGACGAGGTGGAGCAGGGCGTCCATCGAGTGGTCGGGACCGGAGCGCAGGGTGATGTCGACGCGGTGGTCGTCGCCCACCGTGCACACCCGGCGCAGGGCCTCCTCGGCGCGAGCCGGGTCCTGGCCCAGTCCGAGGTGCTCGGGGGCGAGGTAGAGCTCGGAGTGGTAGTCACCGCCGGCGGTGACGGGGGCGATGCGCTCAATGGCCGTCGTCGCCTCGGCGACCGTCGCCTCGACGGCCGCGGCGTCGGTCGCGGCCGGAAGCAACGGGTGGAGAGCCGCCAAGCGGTTGGTGCGGCGCAGCCAGGCCGCGGTGGCGACGGCGTCGTCGACGCCCTCGCCGGCGACGAAGCGCTCCCGGGCGGCCTGGACGAGCCGCGAGCGCTCGGTGCGCTCGCGGGCACCCGGGGCGATGAGCGCGTCGAGCAGGCGCGTGCGCAGGTGGTCGGGGTTGAGGGCACTCACGTGGTCTCCTCCGGGGTGTGCAGGCGGTAGGCCTCGGGCACGACCCGCCAGGTCCGCTCCCTGGCCGGGTCGAGCTCCTCGCCGTCGGCGTTGGCGGCGAAGTCGTGGTTGACCCCGCGGACGGTGACGGTGCGGGCCCGGCGGGTCACGACGTCGTCGAGCTCGGTGTGCGTCCCGCGGCTGAGGTGCAGGGCATAGCGCAGCCGACGCCTCGGGGCGACGGCGAAGGAGACGACGACCTCGGCGCGGCCGTCGCCCGGCTCGGCGTCGGGCGCGATCGTCGAGCCGCCGCCGACGCTCGTGCCGATCGTCGCGGCGACCTGCAGCACGCGCCGGCTGCCGTCGGCGATGACCTCGTCGTCGGCGACCACCTCGAGGTGGCGACCCTGCTGGCCGAAGCCCGCGGCGATGCCACCGATCGCATAGCCGAGGATCCCGAGGTGCACCTTGCCCAGCCGCTCCTTCCACGGGGCGGCGATGCGGCCGGCCTCCTCGCCCACGCCGATGTGCACGGCATTGGCCACGAGGTTGTCGTCGTCGTCGATGAGGACGTCGACCGGGCGCACCGGGCTGGCCAGCACGATGCGCGCCGCCTCGGCGGGGTCCTTGGGCAGGCCCGTTGCCCGGGCGAAGTCGTTGCCCGTGCCCATCGGCAGCAGGCCGACGGTCGGCGGGTCCTCGCCGAGGTCGCCGGTGCGGCACAGGGCGGTGACGAAGGCGTGCAGCGACCCGTCTCCCCCGGCGACGACGACCTCGCGGCCGTCGCGCGCGGCGATCGCCTCGGTGAGGTCGTCGATCGACTCGGTCTCGACGACCTCGACGTCGCCGCCCTCGCGCAGCACGGCCAGCGCGGCCTCCTGGGCCTCACGGTCGGAGCTGCCCGCAGAGGCATTGGCGATGAAGAGCAGTCGTCTCACGACCGCCAGCCTACGGTCCTGCGCTCACCCGGTCCGGCGGCGCAGGGTGAGGCTCCCGAGGGCGAGTGCCACGACGATCCAGCCGGCGATGACGAGCAGCGGGGTGACGAGGTCGCCGCCCGGGTCGGGCGCCCGCGCGACCGAGGTCGCCGCGTCGACGACGTAGGACAGCGGCAGCACGTCGGAGACGAGCTCGAGCGCGCGCGGCAGCTGGTCGCGCGGCACGAGCAGCCCGCAGAGGAGGAACTGCGGCAGCACCGTGGCCGGCATGAGCTGGACGGCCTGGAACTCGGTGGCGGCAAAGGCCGACGCGAGCAGTCCGAGCGAGGTCCCGAGGACCCCGCTCGCGACGACGACGAGCACGAGCCAGGCCGACGTCGCGGCGGTGTCGAGCCCGAGGAGCCACACCGAGACGGCCGTGACGACCGCCCCCTGGACGACGGCGAGCAGACCGAAGGCGAGCGCGTAGCCGAGGACGAGGTCGGCCTTGCCCAGGGGCGTGGTGAGCAGCCGCTCGAGGGTGCCGCTCGTGCGCTCGCGCAGCGTCGCGACGCTCGTCACGACGAACATGACGACGAAGGGGAAGACCGTGAGCAGCACCGGCCCGACCCGCTCGAAGAGCACACCGTCGGCGTAGATCCACGCGAGCAGGCACATGAGGACGACCGGCACGACGAGCAGGAGGCCGAGCGTGCGGTGGTCGCGGGCGAGCTGCCGCAGCACCCGGGCGACGGTGACGAGGGTCAGCCGCCGGCTCATGCCGCCGCGTCCACCAGTGCGAGGAAGGCACCCTCGGCATCGGCGGCGCCCGTGCGCTCGAGGAGCCCCGCAGGTGTGTCGTCGGCGAGGACCTCCCCGTCGCGCAGCAGGACGAGTCGGTCGCAACGCGAGGCCTCGTCCATGACGTGGCTGGAGACGAGGAGCGTCACGCCGTCGTCGGCGAGCCCGCGGAAGAGGTCCCACAGGTCGCGCCGCAGGACGGGGTCGAGCCCGACGGTCGGCTCGTCGAGGACGAGCAGCTCGGGAGAGCCGACGAGGGCAGCCGCGAGGCTGACCCGGCTGCGCTGCCCGCCCGAGAGGGCATCGGTGCGTGCAGCGGCATGGCTCGTCAGGTCGACGCGCGTCAGCGCCTCGCGGGCCGCGGTGCGCGGGTCCCGCACGCCGAGGAGCCGGGCGAAGTGGGTGACGTTGTCCGCCACGGTGAGGTCGCCGTAGACGCTCGGTGCCTGAGTGACGTAGCCGACCCGGTGCCGCAGCTCGGGGTGGCCCGCCGGGCGTCCGAGGACCTCGACCCGACCCGCGTCGACCCGCTGCACCCCGACGACCGCCCGCATGACGGTGGACTTGCCGCCGCCGCTCGGCCCGAGGAGCCCGACGACCTCTCCCTTCGGCACCCGCAGATCGAGGCCGGGCAGCACGAGGCGTCCGCCCCGCGTCACCCGCAGCCCGTCGATCTCGATCGCGTGCGCCCCGGCGAAGGGGGCCCGCGCGTCGCGCCGACGGCCGCGGGCCGACATCACGACGCCGATTCGGTGGCGGTGGCGCTCGGCTCGTCGGCGAGCTGCCCGAGGTGCCGGCGGGCGAAGTCGAGCGACTCGCGCAGGTCCGCCTCGCGCTCCTGCGGGCGGCGCCGGGTGCCGACCTCGAGCACGACGGCCCCGGCGAACCCGCTCGTCGTCAGGTGCTGGAGCACCTCGGCGCAGGGCTGGGTGCCGCGGCCCGGGACGAGGTGGTCGTCCTTGAGCGTCGTGAGCATGCCGTCGGCCAGGTGGATGTGCGAGAGCCGGTCGCCGAGGTCGAGGACCATCTGCATCGCGTCGCTGCGGGCGGTCGCGGTGTGCGACAGGTCGATCGTCACGTGGTCGTAGGGCTGGGGCACCGGGTCCCAGTGGGGCAGGTAGGCCTGCACCTGGCGCCCCCGCGCGGCCCAGGGGAACATGTTCTCGACCGCCAGGGTGATGCCGGACTCGTGCTCGCGCTCGGCGACGCCGTCGGCGAAGCCCCGGGCGTAGGCCTGCTGCCAGCGGAAGGGCGGGTGGAGCACGACGGTCGGCGCCCCGACCTGCTGCGCCAGCTCGATGGAGCCGTCGATCTTGCCCCAGGGGTCGGCGCTCAGGACCCGCTGGGTGAGCAGCAGGGTCGGCGCGTGGATCGAGACGATGTCGAGGCCGTGGTGGTCGGCGAGCGCCCGCAGCGCGCCGGCGCTCTGCGAGATCGGGTCCGCCCAGACCATGACCTCGACGCCGTCGTAGCCCAGCTCGGCCGCCATCTCGAAGGCCGCGGCCGCGCCCTCCGGGTACACCGAGGCGGTGGACAGGCCGACCGGGATGTGCGGGTGGGGAGAGGCCATGCCTCGAGCGTAGACCCGCGTCGGCCGCGGGATCGGGAGCGCGCTCAGCTCATCAGGTCGAGGTAGCGCAGCAGCACGCCTTCGCGCAGCGCCCACGGGCAGATCGTCAGCTCGCGGACCCCGAGCAGGTCCATCGCCGCCTCGGCGACGATGCCGCCGGCGAGCAGCTGGTGGGCCCGCGATGCGGAGACCCCCGGGAGCTCGACGCGCTCGTGCGCGGTCATCGTCGAGATCCGGGCGATCGTCGCGGTGACGTCCTCCAGGCGCAGTCGCCGGTCGACGTAGGGCCCGTCGGCGCTCGGCGCGGCGCCCGCGATGCGGGCCAGGGAGCGCATCGTCTTGCTCGTGCCGAGCACCGTGTCGGGCGAGCTCGCCTTGGCGTAGGGCCGGATCTCCTTGGCCAGGGTGGCGCGGACCGCGCGGCGGGCCGCCTTGATCTCCTGGGCCGAAGGGGGATTGCCCGGCAGCAGGTCGCGGGTCACCCGGCCGGCGCCGAGGAGGAGCGACTTGGCGATGTCGGGGTCCTCGTCGTCGCCGAGGGTCAGCTCTAGGGAGCCGCCGCCGATGTCGACGACGAGCAGCCGGCCCGCGGACCAGCCGGCCCACCGACGGGCGGCGAGGAAGGTCAGCCGCGCCTCGTCCTCACCGCTGAGCACCCGCAGGTCGACCCCGGTGTCGGCCCGCACCCGGGCAAGGACCTCGTCGCCGTTGGGCGCCTCGCGCACCGCGCTCGTGGCGAAGGGCAGGATCTCCTCGACCCCGTGGTCCTCGGCGACCTCGAGGCACTCGGCGACGAAGCGCGACAGGTCGGCCGCGCCGGCGTCGTCGATGCAGCCGTCGTCGTCGACGTGCTCGGACAGCCGCAGCAGGATCTTGTGGGAGGTCGCAGGGATCGGCGCCGCACCGTGATGGGCGTCGACGACGAGGAGGTGGACGGTGTTGGAACCGACATCGATGACACCAAGGCGCACGGGGCAACAGTAGACGCCCGCGGCTGTTGCCCGGCACGCGCGCACGCATAGGGTGGCGGCCGTGAGTGATGAGACCACGTCGCACCCCGGCGAGAGCGACCTGCAGACCGCCCGGACGTGGGTCGAGTTCGACGACCCGGCCGACGAGGGGCAGCGCTTCCGCTGCGACCTCACCTGGCTCACCTCGTCGTGGACCTGCGTCTTCGGCAACGGCTGCCACGGCATCGACGCCGACAAGCCGGACTTCGGCTGCTGCGTCCTCGGAGCCCACTTCACCGACAAGGACGACGTCGCCCGGGTCAAGGCGATCGTCGACGAGCTCGGCGAGGACGAGTGGGAGCTGCACCCGGGCTCGACCCGCAAGTCGGCGTGGACCGAGCGCGAGGACGGCGAGCTGAAGACCAAGGTCGTCGACGGCGCGTGCATCTTCCTCAACCGCCCCGGCTTCCCCGCCGGCGCCGGCTGCTCGCTCCACCAGCACGCCATGCTCACCGGCGTCGAGCCGCACACGGTCAAGCCCGACGTGTGCTGGCAGCTGCCGATCCGCCGCACCTACCGCACCGTCGAGCTGCCCGACGAGAGCAGCTACCTCGAGGTGAGCATCGGCGAGTACGACCGCCGCGGCTGGGGGCCGGGCGGACACCAGCTCGACTGGTACTGCTCGGGCAGCCCCGACGCGCACGTCGCCGCCGATCCGGTCTACGTCAGCGAGCGGCCGGGGCTCATCGAGCTCATGGGGCAGGCCGGCTACGACGAGCTGGCGCGCCGGTGCGAGGCCCACCTGGCGCTCGTGGCCGCGGCCACGACGACCGGGGACGGTCGCCCTTCGCCCTCGGGCCGAGCGCTGCTGCCGCTGCTCGTCCACCCGGCGACGCTGGCCGCAGGGGAGCGGTGACGGTGTCCCCCTTCGACCTCGCGGAGCTGGTGCGCACCGAGCTGGCGGCCGAGCTCGGTGACGGGGTGCTCGCCACCGACCCCGACGTCGTGGGGTCCTACTCCACGGACCAGGCGCTCTTCTGCCCCGGCGACGGCGCGGTCGCTCTGGTGCGGGCGCGGACCGTGGCCGACGTGCAGGCGACGCTGCGGTTCGCGACGCGGCACCGGGTCCCCGTGGTGCCGCAGGGCGCCCGGACCGGGCTGTCCGGCGGGGCCAATGCCGTGCCCGGCTGCCTGCTGCTGTCGCTGGAGCGCATGGACCGCGTGCTCGAGATCGACGCGGCCGAGCGGACCGTGACCGTCGAGCCGGGGATCATCAACCAGGACCTCAAGGACGCGCTCGCCCCGCACGGGCTGTCCTACCCGCCGGACCCGGGCTCGGTCGCGATCTCGTCGATCGGCGGCAACGTCGCGACCAATGCCGGCGGGCTGTGCTGCGTGCGCTACGGCGTGACCCGCGACTACGTGCGGCAGCTGCGGGTCGTGCTCGCCGACGGCACGCTCGCCACCTTCGGCACGACGACGGCGAAGGGGGTCGCCGGCCTCGACCTGCGCGGCCTGCTCATCGGGTCGGAGGGCACGCTCGGGGTCGTCGTCGAGGTGACGCTGCGGCTCGTCCCGACCCTGCCGGAGCCGCTCACCGCAGTGGCGACCTTCACCGACATCCGTGCTGCCGCAGCGACGGTCGCCGACCTCATGGCGTCCGGGGCGCAGCCCAGCCTCGTGGAGTCGATGGACCGGGCAACCCTGCAGATCCTCGCCGAGTGCGGCTACGGCGACGTCGGCACGGGCGCCGGGGCGATGCTGCTCGTCCAGTCCGACGGTGGCGGCAGCCTCGAGGCCGCACAGGCGGAGGTCGAGGCGCTGGGGCGCTTCGCGCAGGCGCACGGGGCCCTGGACGTCGCCGTCTCTGACGACCCGGCCGACAGCGCGGCCCTGGTGCACATGCGTCGGATGGCCCAGCCCTCCTTCGAGCAGTGGGCTCAGGCGCACGGCGGCGGCCAGCTGCTCGACGACGTCTGCCTGCCGCGCACCCGACTGCCGGACTTCTACGACCGGCTCGACGCGATCCGCGAGGAGTCCGGCCTGACGATCGCGGTCGCCGCGCACGCCGGCGACGGCAACACCCACCCGTCGATCTTCTTCGACACGAGCGACCCCGACAGCATCGCGCGGGCCGATGCGGCCTTCGACGCGATCATGGAGCTCGGTCTCGAGCTCGGCGGCACGATCACCGGCGAGCACGGCGTCGGGTACCTCAAGCGCCGCTGGCTGGCCCGCGAGCTCGACGACGGCACCCGGCAGGCCCACCTGGCGGTCAAGGCGGCGCTCGACCCGCTGGGGATTCTCAACCCCGGCAAGATGCTCGCCGACCTCTGACCGAGCCCGCGGCCGCCCGCGAGGCCCGCTCAGGGCTCGGCACCCCCCTCGAGGCTGCATTGCCGTAGGGCAATGCAGCCTCGAGGGGGATGTCGGGGGCGGGACGTAGGTTGGCGGCCATGGCTACCAAGAAGGGCGGACCGGCCTACCGGTGCAGCGAGTGCGGCTGGACCACGGTCAAGTGGGTCGGGCGGTGCGGCGAGTGCCAGGCATGGGGCAGCGTCGACGAGGTCGGCGGCGCGACGACCCGCACCCTCGCCGCGGCCCGGGTGCAGCGCCCCGCCGTGCCGATCCGCGAGATCGACGGGGAGCAGGCGAGCCACCGCTCGACCGGTGTCCCGGAGTTCGACCGGGTGCTCGGCGGCGGGCTCGTCCCCGGGTCGGTCGTCCTCGTGGCCGGCGAGCCCGGCATCGGCAAGTCGACCCTGCTCCTCGACGTCTCCGCCCGGGTCGGCGAGACCCGGCGGGTCCTCTACCTCACCGGCGAGGAGTCGGCGGCGCAGGTGCGCGGTCGGGCCGAGCGCATCGGTGCGGTGACCGACGGCCTCTACCTCGCCGCCGAGACCGACCTGTCGACCGTGCTCGCGCACATCGCGCAGGTGCAGCCCGACCTCGTCGTCGTCGACTCCGTGCAGACCATCGCCTCCAGCGAGGTCGACGGCTCCGCGGGCAATGTCAGCCAGGTGCGCGAGGTCGCCGGCTCGCTCATCCAGGCGGCCAAGGAGGGCGGCTTCGCGATGCTGCTCGTCGGCCACGTGACCAAGGACGGCTCGATCGCCGGTCCCCGGGTCCTGGAGCACCTCGTCGACGTCGTCGTGCAGTTCGACGGCGACCGGCACACGCGGCTGCGCATGGTGCGCGCGGTCAAGAACCGCTTCGGCCCCACCGACGAGGTCGGGTGCTTCGACCTCACCGACGGCGGCATCATCGGCCTGTCCGACCCGAGCGGCCTCTTCCTCTCCAGCCGCCACATCAACGTCCCGGGCACCTGCGCCACGGTAACGCTCGAGGGCCGGCGACCGCTCGTCGTCGAGGTGCAGTCGCTCGTCTCGCCCTCGCAGATCCCCACCCCGCGACGGGCCAACGTGGGCCTCGACAGCGGCCGACTCGCGATGATCATCGCCGTCCTCGACAAGCGGGCGGGCGCACCGATCGGCAACCAGGACACCTATGTCTCCACCGTCGGCGGGGTCAAGATCACCGAGCCCTCCAGCGACCTCGCCGTGGCGATCGCCATCGCGAGCGCGGTGCTCGACGAGCCGGTGCCGCACACCCTCCTGGCACTCGGCGAGATCGGGCTGAGCGGCGAGGTCCGCCCCGCGGTCGGCGTCGCCCGACGGCTGACCGAGGCGGCCCGTCTCGGGTTCCGCACCGCGCTCGTGCCCGTGGGTGCGCTGGCCGACGCCGCTCCCCCGCCGGGCATGGACGTCGTCGAGGTCACCGACGTCACGGCCGCCGTCGCCGAGATGCGGCGACGCCACCCCGCGGACAACGTGCGACGCCTGCCCTCGACATAGACTCCCTGCGTGGCCGACTCAGACGACGACCTCTTCCGCACGACCCTCGCCGCGGTCGCGCCGGGCACCGTCCTGCGCGACGGCCTCGAGCGCATCCTGCGCGGCAACACCGGCGCGCTCGTCGTCCTCGGGCACGACAAGCTCGTCGAGTCGCTGTGCACCGGCGGCTTCGACGTCAACATCGAGTTCTCCGCCACCCGCCTGCGTGAGCTGGCCAAGATGGACGGCGCCGTGGTCGTCGACGCCGGCGTCTCCCGGATTCTCAAGGCGGCCGTCCAGCTCGTGCCCGACCCGAGCATCGAGACCCTCGAGAGCGGCACCCGTCACCGCACCGCCGAGCGGGTCGCGCGGCAGACCGGCTATCCCGTCGTCTCGGTCAGCCAGTCGATGCACATCATCGCCCTCTACGTCGACGGCCGGCGGCACGTGCTCCGCACGACGCCCGAGCTGACCTCCCAGGCCAACCAGGCCATGCAGACCCTCGAGCGCTACACAACCCGCCTCAACGAGGTCACCGGCTCCCTGTCGGCCCTCGAGATCGAGGACCTCGTCACCGTCCGCGACGTCGCCGTCGTCCTCCAGCGGCTCGAGATGGTCCGCCGCATCCACGCCGAGATCGCCGAGTACGTCCTCGAGCTCGGTATCGACGGACGCCTGCTCACCCTCCAGCTCGAGGAGCTGACCGCCGGTCTCGACGACGACCTGCACGCCGTGGTCCTCGACTACCTCGACCCGGCCGGCCCGGTCGCCGACGTCGACGGGGTCCTGACCAACCTCTCGGCGCTCGACGCGACCGAGCTGCTCGACCTCGGCCACGTGGCCAAGGCGCTCGGCTTCGCCATCGTCGGAGAGTCCCTCGACGCATCGGTCAGCCCGCGCGGGCTGCGCATCCTCGGCAAGATCCCGCGCCTGCCGGGCGCGATCGTCGACCGCCTCGTCGAGCACTTCGGCTCGCTGCAGCGACTGCTCGCCGCCGGCATCGACGACCTCATGGCCGTCGACGGTGTGGGTGAGCTCCGTGCCCGCACCGTGCGCGAGGGCCTGTCCCGACTCGCCGAGAGCTCGATCCTCGAGCGCTACGTGTGACCCGCTTCCTCGTCTCGCTGCTCGCCGGGGTGCTCGTCATCGCCGGCGCCTGGGTCGGCTGGACCCGGCCCGGCAGCGTCGACGAGCTCATCGCCCGCACCGCCGACCGCGCCGTCGAGCCCTCCGGAGCCCCGATCGGCATAGGGCACGAGCCGCGCGGGTCCCGCACTGCCCGAACCGGCGCGCCCGTGACGCCTCCACCGGCGGCGGAGTCCCCCCTTCGTCCAGCACGGGGTGCGGCCATCGACCCCCGCGGCACCGACCCCGGCCGCGCCTGCTCGGTCCCCGCACCCACCGATGCACGGGGCATGGACGCGCTCTTCGCCCAGCTCGACGGGGAGCCGCGGCTGCAGGGCGGCGACCACGGCGGATCGGTGCGCCTCGCCGACGGGCGCACGATGTTCGTCTTCGGTGACACGATCCGCGACACCGACGTCGTCTCGCCCTTCATGGTCCGCAACTCCGCGCTCGTGGCCAACGGCGGCTGCCTGCGCGCGATGCGCGCCGACGACGACGGCGCCGTGATCCCCGACGAGGGCGACACCGGCTACTGGCCGATGTCGCTGCGGGCACGGGCCGTGTCCGGCGGCACCCGGGTCGAGGTCATCACCGCGGCCGTCCGCGATCTCGGGGGCCGTGACTTCGAGACCGTCGGCTCCGGCTTGGCGACCTTCGACGTCCCGACCAACCGCATGCCCAAGCTCGTCTCCCACGAGCCGCTCACCCCGACCACGACCGACCCGACGGTGCCGACCTGGGGTGCCGCGATGTGGGAGAGCGGGTCGTGGACCTATGTCTTCGGCACGGCGAGCAATGCCGACAAGACGACCGACGGCTGGACCCTGCACGTCGCGCGGGTGCCGTCGAACCACCTCGCCGACCCCTCCCGCTGGCAGTACTGGGACGGCTCCGGCTGGGTCTCCGGGCGGCCCGACGACCAGCCGGCACAGGCCGGGCGACTCATCGGGCCCGACGACGGGGTCTCCCACGTCCTCGGCGTGGTCGAGGACGACGGGTCCTGGTACGCGATCAGCAAGGAGGGAGACTTCACCGGCGACTCGCTCACCGTGTGGAAGGCGCCCACCGTCACCGGACCCTGGACCGCGCACCCGGTTCGCGACCTCGAGAGCACGAGCCGCACGCTGCGCTACACGCCGCTGCCCCACCCCGACCTGAGGATGGGCTCGGGCAAGCTGCTCGTCTCGTGGTCCGAGTCGCCGACGACGAGCGGCCCATACCACCGCGACCCATCGCTCTACCGACCGCGATTCACCGAGGTGGACCTGCCGTGAGTCCCGAGGTGACCGGAGCCGGTCCCCGGCTGCACGCCGCCGTGCTCGCGTGGTTCGACGAGGTCGGCCGCGACCTGCCCTGGCGCGACCCCGACTGCTCGCCGTGGGGCGTCTACCTCTCCGAGGTGATGTCCCAGCAGACTCCTGTCGCTCGGGTGCTGCCGGTCTGGGAACGCTGGCTCGAGCGGTGGCCGACCCCTGCCGACCTCGCCGCGGACTCCCCCGGCGAGGCGGTGCGCATGTGGGACCGGCTCGGCTACCCCCGTCGGGCGCTGCGGCTGTGGGAGTCGGCGGCGGCGATGGTCGAGCGGCACGACGGTCAGGTCCCGCGCGACCACGACGACCTGCTCGCACTGCCGGGTGTCGGGCCCTACACGGCGGCGGCCGTCGCCTCCTTCGCCTTCGGTGACCCGCGCACGGTCGTCGACACCAATGTCCGCCGGGTCCTCGCCCGGACCGTGAGCGGCACGCAGCACGCGGCGCCGGCACTCACCGCTGCCGAGATGCGTCTGGCCGATGCCTCGATGCCCGCCGACCGCGACGCGGCCAACCGGTGGAATGCCGCCTCCATGGAGCTCGGTGCGCTCGTGTGCACCGCCCGCGCGCCCCGCTGCGACGACTGCCCGGTGAGCCACCTGTGCGCCTGGCAGCTCGCCGGTCGTCCCGAGCACGACGGTCCCCCGCGGCGCGGGCAGGCCTGGCACGGCACCGACCGGCAGGTGCGTGGGCGCATCGTGCAGCTGCTGCGTGAGAGCCCCGACCCCGTGCCCCGCGGGGATCTCGACGGCACCTGGCCGGACGACCCGACCAAGGTCGAGCGGTGTCTCGCCGGGCTCGTGGAGGACGGCCTTGTCGAGCCGGCCGCAGGCGGCTACGTCCTGCCGAGGTGAGGGGTTCCCCCTTCGTCTGGCGTGGGGCTCAGAGCTGGCGGAGCATGCGCGTGTTGCCCAGAGTGTTGGGCTTGACCCGCTCGAGGTCGAGGAACTCGGCGACGCCCTCGTCGTAGGAGCGCAGCAGCTCGACGTAGACCTCGGGGTCGACGGCCTGCCCCTCGATCTCGGTGAAACCGTGCCGGGTGAAGAAGTCGACCTCGAAGGTCAGGCAGAAGAGACGCTCGACCCCGAGCTCGACGGCGTCCTGGGCCAGCGTCTCGAGCAGCGCGCCGCCGACCCCGTGCCCTAGGTGGTCGGCCGAGACGGCGAGCGTGCGGATCTCGGCCAGGTCGTCCCACATGACGTGCAGGGCCCCGCAGCCGACCACACGGCCGTCGATCTCGGCGACGCGGAATTCCTGCAGACCCTCGAAGTAGGCCACCGTGTCCTTGCTAACAAGGACCCGTCGCTCGGCGAGCGGGGCGACGAGGGCACGGATCTCGCGCACGTCGGAGGTGCGCGCTCGGCGGATGGTCACGGTCACCGGACAAACCTACGCCCCCGCCGACGAGGCGGGGGCGTAGGTCAGGTGCTCCGGAGAGCGGTGGCGCGAAGGGGGCTCAGCGCACCGTGTACTGCGGCTGCGACTGGACGTTGAGCTCGCCCATGCGGATGGTGTCCGCGCGCTTGGCCGCCGGGTCGTTGTACTTCAGCACGTCGAAGCCTCGCGCGATGTCGGAGGAGTAGACGTGACCGTTGTAGTAGTACGTCGACCACGTGCCACCGATGCCCTCGTCGGCCGGCAGCGGACCGCGCTCGAAGTACCCGAGCTCCTTGGGGTTGGCCGAGTCGGTGAAGTCCCACACGCTCACGCCACCCTGGTACCAGGACTGGACCATGAGGTCCTTGCCCTTGACCGGGATGATCGACCCGTTGTGGGCCACGCAGTTCTCGGTGTCGGTCTGGTGGCGCGGGATCTTGTAGTACGACTGGAAGGTCAGCTCGCCGGCCTCGGACAGGTCGTAGATCGCGTTGGCGCCACGGTTGGGCCCGATCGCCGCGTCGCAGGTGGCGGCACCGCCGCCGCCGAGCTCGTCGGTGAAGACGACCTTGGACGCGTCGGCGTTGAAGGTGGCCGAGTGCCAGAAGGCGAAGTTCTCGTTGTCCTGAACCTGCTCGATCACCTCGGGTGCCTCGGGGTCGGAGATGTCCATGATGATGCCGTCACCCATGCACGCGCCGGCTGCGAGGTCCTTGCTCGGCAGCGCGGTGATGTCGTGGCAACCGGTCGTCGCCGAGCGGCCGGCGATCGGCGTGGGTCCGGCGCCACCGGGGTTGCCACCGTCGGGGAAGAGGTTGGGCGTGGCGATGACGGAGGCGTCGGTCGGCGCTGCTGTGTCGACCTTGACGATCGAGATGAGGTCGTGCGGGGTCTGGCAGTCGGGGTACTGCGCCCGGGGCGAGTAGCTCGACACGTAGAGGTAGTCGGTGCCCTTGTCGGCACCCTTGCCCGGCACGAGCGTGTGCGTGTGCGAGCCGCACGCCGTCTCGACGGACTTGATGTACTTCGGGTTCTCCAGGTCGGAGATGTCGAAGATCTTGATGCCCTCCCAGCTGTCCTTGAGCGTCGCGGACTGCGAGGTCGACTCGCAGGAGTCGTCGCTGCGCGAGGAGTCGGTCGACAGGTAGAGCAGGTCGCCGGAGACAGAGATGTCGTTCTGGCTGCCGGGGCACTTCACCTGGACGATCGTCTTGGGCTTGCGCGGGTTCTTCAGGTCGATGATCGAGAAGCCGTCGTAGTTGCCGACGAAGGCCTTGTCGTCCTGGAAGGCCAGATCCGTCCCGATGCCCTCGGCGAGAGCGCCCGACGGGGCGATGTTGGCGAGGTGCTGCACGTTCTTGCTGCGGCCGATCTCGTCGGTCGCCAGGTCGGTGCCGGACACTCCGATCCGGTCGCCGGGCCCGTCGGCGGTGGCGCTGGTCGCGCCGATCCCCGACATGGCCAGGGCAGCGGCCGCGACGACGGCCAGGGTGGGTCTGCGCATGATTCCTCCACAGGTGGCGTACCGCCGGGGCGGGGTGTGCTCCGCGCGGGATTCGACCAGACTTCCGTGTCGGGCCCGGCCACGGACCCCGGACGTTTCCCCGAAATGGTCAGGATTTGGTCAGGTCAGGGCGCCGCCGACCCTCGCCCCGACCACCGGCGCCGAAGGGGGATTACCGTCGGCCTGGTGATCCGCCGCCTCTCCCCCTTCGTCCTCGCCGCCGCCCTCACCCTGGGCGCCTGCAGCGGTGACGACGCCCCCACGTCCACGGCCACCTCTCCCGACGCACCGGTCCTGCAGCCCGGCACCCCCGGTGAGCCCAACTCGTCGCTGTCCGGCACCTCCGCGGTGGCGACGCCCTCGGCGAGCCACAACCAGGCCGACGTCGACTTCCTCCAGGACATGATCGTCCACCACGCGCAGGCGGTCGTCATGGGCGACATCGTCAAAGGGCGCCTCACCGACAAGAGCGTGCGCGGCATCGCCAGCCGGATCAGCGACGAGCAGAAGCCGGAGATGAAGGGCATGGCCACGACCCTGCGGTCGTGGGGCGAGAAGGTCCCCATCGAGGCGAGCAACCCCGGCGGCAGCGGTCACGGCGGCCATGCCGATCACGCCGGCATGCCCGGGATGGCGACCCGGGCCCAGCTGGACGAGCTGCGTCGGGCGAAGGGTGCCGACGTCGACCGGCTCTACCTCGACCTCATGGTCAAGCACCACCAGGGCGCCCTCGAGATGTGCAAGACCTTGGGCAAGAAGGGCTCCGACGAGCGCACCGGTGAGCTCGGCGACGACATCAACGTCACCCAGACCAAGCAGATCGCACAGATGAAGGACATGCGGCGGCGCCTGTGACCGGCTCGGTCACAGGCGCTGCGCGCCGTGGGACGAAGGGGGCCTCAGCCGGCCTTCGTGAGGTGCCCGACGACCCGGGGCAGGCCATCGTCGAGCGCCGAGCCCCACGTCTTCATGTTGTGCCCGCCCTCGGGGTAGACCCGGTACGTCCGCGGGACCCCGGCTGCCTGCAGCTGCTGGGCGAAGTAGAGCGTTAGCGGGGCAACGACGTCCTCGTTGTCGTCGAGGTTGAAGCCGTTGACGGGGTTGAGGTCGCCCAGGCCGGTGTAGAGGTTGACCTGCATGCCGCGGTAGCTCTCGACCCGGGACTGCGGGTTGTGTGCCCGGCGCGACCCCGAGGCCGGTCACCGCCGCAGTCGTCAGGGCGGCGCCGAGGAGCGCGCGGCGCGTCGTCATCTTCGTCCTGCCTGGTGAGGTGTCCATGCCATCCACCGTGGATCAGGAGCGTGCCGGTTGCACGTAGCGAACGCTTCAACGATCTCTTGACGACTGCCCGGTCCCGCCCTACGTTTTATTCAACCGGTTGGTTGATTAAGGAGCGCGCGATGAAGGACGACACCGAGGAGCGACTTTCCCGGGCCTTCGCCGCGCTCTCCGACCCGGTCCGGCGGGACATCGTCACCCGCCTCACGGTCGGTGACGCCACCGTCAACGACCTCGCCGCCCCCTACGACATCAGCCTCCAGGCCGTGAGCAAGCACCTCAAGGTCCTCGAGGAGGCCGGCCTCGTCAGCCGGCGCAGGGAGGCCCAACGCCGTCCGGTCCACCTCGAGGCCGATGCCCTGGCCACGATGACCGGCTGGATCGAGCGGCACCAACGACGGGCCGAGGAGCGCATGGCCCGCCTCGAGGAGGTCCTGGCGGACCTCCCTTCGCCCCACCCGGGCACCACGAGCACAGGAGCAGACCGATGAGCACCCAGCCCAGCACCGACCACATCACGACCGCGACGATCGAGGCCGACCCCGAGGTCCCCGTCGTGCGGATCACCCGCGACTTCAAGGCGACCGCGGCGCAGCTGCACCGCGCGCACACCGACCCCGAGCTCTACAAGCGGTGGGTCGGGCCCGACGAGCTCGACACGATCATCGACCACTGGGACGCGCGCACCGGTGGCAGCTACCGCTTCACCAATGTCGCGAAGGAGGGCAGCGAGCGGCGTGTGCAGGGCGACACCGAGGAGTTCCACTTCTTCGGCAGCTTCCACGAGGTGCGCCCCGACCGGATCGTCCAGACCTTCACCTACGAGGGCTTCCCCGACGGGGTCTCGCTCGACACGATGACCTTCGAGGACCTCGGCGACGGCTGGACGCGCGTCCACGGCCACTCGCTCCTGCCGACCTTCGAGGCGCGCGAGATGATGCTCGCCTCCGGCATGGAGATCGGCATCAACGAGGGCTATGCGGCACTCGACGCGATGCTCGACGCCGGGGAGGTCGCGTGACCTCGTTGTCGTCGCTGTCCGTCGCCGACCGCTACCGGTCGGCGGCGGACGCCTTCGCGCGACGGGTGGCCGGCACGACCGACTGGGACGCCCCGACGCCGGTCGCGCAGTGGCGGGCCCGTGACGTCGTCGGTCACCTGACGACCTGGCTGCCGGCGCTCCTGGCGTCCGGCTGCGAGGTGCGCCTTTCCCCCGTGCCGTCCGCCGACGTGGACCCGGTCGGCGCGTGGGCCGGTCTTGACGCGCAGCTTCGATCGCTGCTCGACGACCCGGCGACCGAGCAGGTCGTCTTCGAGCACGAGCACATCGGCCGGATGCAGCTGCCGCAGATGCTCGACCAGTTCTTCACCAGCGACGTCGTCTTCCACACCTGGGACCTCGCCCGCGCCACCGGCCAGGACGACCGGCTCGACCAGGACTACCTCGCCGAGGCACTGGCGGGGATGCAGGCCCAGGCCGAGATGATCCGGGCGTCCGGGCAGTTCGGCGAGCAGCAGACGGAGCCCGACGACGCGAGCGTCCAGGAGCGCTTCTTCGCCTTCATCGGGCGGGACCCGCGCTGGTCTCCGCCGGCGGGCTGAGCCCGGACCGCCCTCGATCTCCGCAAGACCCTAGGGTTTTGCGGAGATGGGGGGCATGACGAAGGCCGCCGCCGAGCGCGTGGCGCCCCAGGCACGACGAAGGGGAGGTGGCCAGTGATCTGGCCACCTCCCCTTCGCGCCCCTCGAGACGGCGCTGGCGCGCCTCCTCGGGGAGCGGTCATGCGGGCCGTCAGTCGGCGGAGCCGTCGCCCGCCTCAACGAGCGGGACGTCCAGCTCGCCGACCTTGGGCGCACCCTTGAAGGTGAACTCCGCGTCCTTGCCCTCGCCGGTCGCGTCGACCGCGACGATCTCGCCGGAGACGAGCTCGCCGTAGAGGATCTTCTCGGAGAGCACGTCCTCGATCTCGCGCTGGATCGTCCGCTTGAGCGGGCGGGCGCCGAGGACCGGGTCGTAGCCGCGCTTGGCGAGCAGGGCCTTGGCCGCGGGCGTGAGCTCGATGCCCATGTCCTTGTCCTTGAGGCGCTTGTCGAGCTTGGCGACCTCGAGGTCGACGATCTCGACGAGCTCGTCCTGGCTCAGCTGCGGGAAGACGATCGTGTCGTCGACGCGGTTGAGGAACTCGGGGCGGAAGTGGTTCTTCAGCTCGTCGGTGACCTTGGCCTTCATCCGCTCGTAGTCGGTGCGCTGGTCGGTGCCGGAGGTGAAGCCCATGGCGCCCTTGGAGATGTCCCGCGTGCCGAGGTTGGTCGTCATGATGATGACGGTGTTCTTGAAGTCGACCATCCGACCCTGCGAGTCGGTGAGGCGGCCGTCCTCGAGCACCTGCAGCAGCGAGTTGAAGATCTCCGGGTGCGCCTTCTCGACCTCGTCGAAGAGCACGACGGAGAAGGGCTTGCGGCGCACCTTTTCGGTGAGCTGACCGCCCTCGTCGTAACCGACGTAGCCGGGGGGCGAGCCGAAGAGGCGGCTGACCGTGTGCTTCTCGGAGTACTCCGACATGTCGAGGGTGATCAGGCTGTCCTCGTCGCCGAAGAGGAACTCCGCCAGCGCCTTGGCGAGCTCGGTCTTGCCGACACCGGTGGGGCCGGCGAAGATGAACGAACCGCCGGGGCGGCGCGGGTCCTTCAGGCCGGCGCGGGTGCGCCGGATCGCCTGCGAGAGCGCCTTGATCGCGTCGTCGTTGCCGACGACCCGCTTGTGCAGCTCGGCCTCCATGTTGAGCAGTCGGGTCGACTCCTCCTCGGAGAGCTTGAAGACGGGGATGCCGGTCGAGGCGGCGAGCACCTCGGCGATGAGCTCCTCGTCGACCTCGGCGACGACGTCCATGTCGCCGGCCTTCCACTCCTCCTCGCGGCGGGCCTTGTCGGCGAGCAGATTCTTCTCGTCGTCGCGCAGGCTGGCGGCCTTCTCGAAGTCCTGGCCGTCGATGGCCGACTCCTTCTCGAGGCGGACCTTGGCGATCTTGTCGTCGAACTCCTTGAGGTCGGCGGGGGCCGTCATCCGACGGATGCGCAGTCGCGCGCCCGCCTCGTCGATGAGGTCGATCGCCTTGTCGGGGAGGAAGCGGTCGTTGACGTAGCGGTCGGCCATCGTCACGGCGGCCACGATCGCCGGGTCGGTGATCGTCACCTTGTGGTGCGCCTCGTAGCGGTCACGCAGGCCCTTGAGCATCTCGATGGCGTGGGCCAGCGAGGGCTCGGCCACCTGGATCGGCTGGAAGCGACGCTCCAGCGCCGAGTCCTTCTCGATGTGCTTGCGGTACTCCTCGAGCGTCGTCGCGCCGATCGTCTGCAGCTCACCGCGGGCGAGCATCGGCTTGAGGATGCTCGCGGCGTCGATCGCGCCCTCGGCGGCACCCGCACCCACGAGGGTGTGGATCTCGTCGATGAAGAGGATGATGTCGCCGCGCGTCTTGATCTCCTTGAGCACCTTCTTCAGGCGCTCCTCGAAGTCACCGCGGTAGCGGCTGCCGGCGACGAGGGAGCCGAGGTCGAGCGTGTAGAGCTGCTTGTCCTTGAGCGGCTCCGGCACGTTTTCGTCGACGATGTCCTGGGCGAGGCCCTCGACGACGGCGGACTTGCCGACGCCGGGCTCACCGATGAGGACGGGGTTGTTCTTGGTGCGGCGGGAGAGCACCTGCATGACCCGCTCGATCTCCTGCTCGCGACCGATCACCGGGTCGAGCTGGCCCTCGCGGGCGGCCTGGGTGAGGTTGCGGCCGAACTGGTCGAGGACGAGGGAGCCGGCCGGCTGACCCTCGGCGGGACCGGCGCCGGCGCCGACACCCGCGGCCTGGCCCTCCTTGCCGCCCTGGTAGCCCGAGATGAGCTGGATGACGGTCTGGCGCACGCGGCCGAGGTCGGCACCGAGCTTGACGAGGACCTGGGCGGCGACGCCCTCGCCCTCGCGGATCAGGCCGAGGAGGATGTGCTCGGTCCCGATGTAGTTGTGGCCGAGCTGGAGCGCCTCGCGCAGCGACAGCTCCAGGACCTTCTTGGCGCGCGGGGTGAAGGGGATGTGGCCCGACGGCGCCTGCTGGCCGGGACCGATGATGTCCTGGACCTGCTCGCGGACGGCGTCGAGGGAGACGCCGAGCGACTCCAGCGCCTTGCTGGCGACGCCCTCGCCCTCGTGGATGAGGCCGAGGAGGATGTGCTCGGTGCCGATGTAGTTGTGGTTGAGGAGGCGTGCCTCCTCCTGGGCGAGGACGACGACCCGGCGGGCCCGGTCGGTGAACCGTTCGAACATGGGATCTACCCCTTCACGTGGTGCTCTGACCTCGATGCTAACCGTGCCCGCTCCCTGAGCCGGGGGGCGAGCCTCTCACGGGGTCACAACGCGGCGTCCTCCCAGCCTGTTCCACGAGGCGAAGGGAGGGGCGCGGTGTTCGCTCTCAGCGGACGGAATGCCTACCCCGGTGATCGAGGCGCGAGGCCGCCCGCGGCCGAAGCCTCGAGATCAGGGGGCCGGGACGTCGATGACGACGTCGAAGCCGAGCAGCTCGGCGCCGGTGGCCACGGGCTTCTTGCCCTCCCCCGCGTGCGCGGCCCGGGCATCGCCGTCGCGCCAGGCCGCGAAGGACTCCTCGTCGGCCCAGCGGGTGACGACGAAGTAGCGGTCGCCGCCCTCGGTCGGGCGCAGCAGCTGGAAGCCCTCGAAGCCCGGGGCGTCGTCGACGGTGCCCTTGCGCTCGGCGAAGCGACGCTCGAGCTCCTCCCCCGCGTGGGCGGGGACGCTGATGGCGTTGATCTTGACGATGCTCATGAGGTGACCCTAACCGCCTGCTGCGCCGCCACGGTCGCCGCCCGGACGATGCGCCACCACAGCACGAGGGCCACCACCGCGATGACGGCGTTGATCTGCAGGGACATGACCCAGCCGTCGACGTCACCGGCATCGGCCAGCACGCCCCCGGAGGTGTCGCGGACCGACCCGAGACCCATGAGCAGCCAGGCGATCCACCAGGGCCAGAAGCTGCTCACCCGCGACCCGAGGGCGCGACTGGCGTCGGCCACGACCTGGTAGGGGAACCAGAGGTTGACGATCGGCACCACCCAGCCGGCGACAGCCCACCAGCGGGCGCGTCGCTGCAGATGGCCGGCGCCGGCCCACTCCACGACGCCCCGGAGGCCGAGCAGCCACCAGCCGGTCGTCACGAGGCTGGCCAGGAGCGCCAGACCGCCCAGACCGATGAAGAGCCCGGCGAGCAGCATCGCCGGGGTGGTGGCTGCGGGCCCCTCCACCCAGGCATGCAGCTCGTCGCGCCGCACGGTCACGACAGCGGCCGCGGCGACCCAGGACGCGGTGAGCGTCAGGGCGGTCGCGAGGGCCGCGTGACCGGCGACCGTCGGAGCCGGGGGCGGCGGGCCGACCGGCGTGGTGACTTCTTCGGCGAAGGGGCTGGTGACGTGGATCCGTGGCATGACGATGACGCTAGGTCGGCCCAGAGGCCTTGGCGCGGCGAGCGCGGCGCGCCTGTGGACAACTCCGGCGAAGGGGGTCAGTCGCCGGCGACGGCGACCTTGGCGGCGCGGGTGGCCGCCCGGACGATGCGCCACCACAGCACGAGACCGACGACCGTGAGGGCCGCGTTGAGCTGCATGCCGGTCACCCACACCTCGACGTCGTGGGCGCTCGTCCACTCCTCGCTGCGCGGCGAGGAGACGAAGCCGGTGCCGGTGCTGATGAGCAGCCAGGCGATCCACCAGGGCCAGAAGGTCCCCACCCGCGAGCCCAGGGCACGGCTGCTGTCGGCGACGAGCTGGTAGGGGAACCAGAGGCTGACGATCGGCACGACCCACGCGGCCAGCGCCCACCAGTCCGAACGACGGTGGCGGTAGCCGGGCGCCGCCCAGTCGGCGACCCGACGCAGGTCGACGAGCCACCACGCCGTGGCGACCCAGGCGGCGAGGACGGCGAGCAGGCCCGCCCTGGCCAGCGAGTTGACCGCGTCGAGGGCAGGTGGCAGGTGGTGCGGGTCGTCGACCACGAGCTCGAGGTCGTCGAGGCCGAGGGTGACGACACCTGCCGCGGCCACCGTGATCGCCGTGACGACGAGGGACGTGGCGAGCACGACCGCGCCCACTCGGCTCGGCGCCCGTGGCACCTGCGCGACCGACACCTCACCGACCCCTGCTGCTGTCTCCCCCAGAGCACTCATGCATCCAACCTAGGCCCCGAGCCACCACGAGGTGCGCAAGCGCTCCATGGCCTCCCCGGCCCACCGCCCTACGCTCGACCCCATGCGCACGGTCTTCGACCCCACCGACCCGGGCACCAACGCCTACGACCTGCTGACGAGCATCGTCGTGCCGCGGCCGATCGCCTGGATCACGACCGTCGGCGCCGACGGTGTCGGCAACCTCGCCCCGCACTCCTTCTTCAACGTCGCCTGCGCGCGACCGCCGATGGTCAGCTTCACCTCCGTCGGCCGCAAGGACACGCTGCGCAATGTCCTCGCGACGGAGCACTTCGTCGTCAACCTCGTCTCGGAGGACCTGGCCGAGTTCGCCAACGCGAGCAGCGCTCCCTTCGACCCGGAGGTGGACGAGGCACAGGCCGTCGGCGTCCGGCTCGAGCCGAGCGATGTCGTGCCCGTCCCCCGCGTCGCCGACTCGGCGACCTCGATCGAGTGCCGACTGCACTCAAGCACCGAGCTCGGCGACAGCCACCTCGTCATCGGCGAGGTCGTCGCCATCACCGTGCGCACCGATGCCCTCGTCGACGGACGACCGACGATGGACGCGCTGCGGCCGGTCTCGAGGCTGGGCCGCGACGAGTGGGGGCACTCCCCCGAGGTCTTCCGGCTGGAGCGGCCGCGGCGGGCGTGAGTCAGCTGCGGCGCTGGCAGTTGCCGCACCAGTAGAGCGTGCGGCCGGCGACATCCTTGGCCCTCACCTTCGAGCCGCAGACCACGCAGGCCTCGTCGGTGCGCTTGTAGACGTAGCTGGTCCGCTCCGTGAGGTGCACGTCCTCCCCCTTCGCCAGGGCGGCCTCGACCTGCTCGACCTGCTCGTCGACGGTGACGATCCGGCTGGTCGCGACGCCGAGCGGCAGCAGCCGGCGCAGGTCCGCCCAGATGAGGTCCCACGAGGCCCGCTTGAGGCGCTCCCCCGGCGTCACGGGGTTGATCCGGTGCCGGTAGAGGACCTCGCAGCGGTAGACGTTGCCCACGCCGGCGAGCACGTCCTGCTCCATGAGCAGCGCCGCGATGGACTTGCGGGAGCGGCGGATCCGCTCCCAGGCAGGCCCACCATCGGTGTCCCGCAAGGGATCCGGGCCGAGCTTGGCGTGGACCGCCTCCTCCTGCTCGGGGGTGATGACGGCACAGGTCATCGGGCCGCGCAGGTCCGCGACATGCGTGTCCGTGGCGATGCGGCACCGGACCTGACCGATGACCGGCCGCTCACCGACGTAGGCGGCATCGTCGATGGTGAAGGTCCCGATGAGCCCGAGGTGGACGTGCAGGACGCGGTCGCCGGCGAACTCGACGAAGAGGTGCTTGCCGTGGGCCCGCGCCTCGACCAGCTCGTGGTCGGTGAGCAGCGCGGCGCCGGAGGCGAAGCGGCCCTGCGGGGACGACACCTCGACGACCTGGCCGGCAAAGGTGGCATGCAGGTCGCGGGCGATGCGGTGGAGGGTGTGGCCTTCGGGCATGACGAAGGGGGGTCAGCTCGCCTTCTTCTTCGCAGCCGTCTTCTTCGCAGCAGTCTTCTTGGCCGTGGACTTCTTGGCCGTGGACTTCTTTGCGGCGGTCTTCTTCGTCGCCGCCTTCCTCGCGGGGGCCTTCGTGGCGGCCGACTTCTTCGCCGTCGTCTTCTTCGTGGCCGCCCTCGCCGACGTCGAGGAGCTCTCGCCCCGGGCGGTCTTGGCCTTCTCGACCGAGCGGGCGAGGGCAGCGAGCAGGTCGACGACCTCGCCGGACTCCTCCTCGTCGGCCGCGACCTGCTGGACCTCTCCCCCGTCGACCTTGGCCTTGACGAGGGCCTCGACGGCGAGCGCGTAGTCGTCCTCGAACTCGTCGGGGTCGTAGTCACCGGCCAGCTCGTCGATGAGCATGCGCGCCATCGACATCTCCTTGTCCGACAGCTCCTGGTCCTCGACGCTCGCGAAGTCGGCCGAGCGGATCTCGTCGGGCCACAGC
Organism: Janibacter sp. FSL W8-0316; assembly: GCF_038004165.1. NCBI lineage: Bacteria > Bacillati > Actinomycetota > Actinomycetes > Micrococcales > Intrasporangiaceae > Janibacter > Janibacter sp. FSL W8-0316. Next base: position 1,590,729 of record NZ_JBBOQX010000001.1, read on the forward strand.
ATCGTCTGCATGACGATGACGCCGTCGCGCACGCGCAGCACGGCCATCGTCATCCGGCTGCGGATCGACACGGTGACGACCGCCATGCGCCCCTGCGCCTCGAGCGCCTCACGGAGCAGGACGTAGGGCTTGGTCGCGGTCTTGTCCGGCTCGAGGTAGTAGCTCTTGTCGAGGAGCATCGGGTCGATCTGGTCCTCGGGCACGAACTTCTCGACGCTGATCTCCTTGTTGCTGCGCGTGGGCAGGTCGGCCATGTCCTCGTCGGTGAGGATGATCATCTGACCGTCCTCGGTCTCGTAGCCCTTGGCGATGTCGTCGTAGGCGACCTCGTCGCCGTCGATGCTGCAGAAGCGCTTGTAGCGGATGCGGCCACCGTCGGTGCGGTGCACCTGCCGGAACTGCACGTCGTGGTTTTCGGTCGCGGAGTACAGCCGGACCGGGACGTTGACCAGGCCGAAGGAGACGGCACCCTTCCAGATCGCGCGCATGCCGCCAGCCTACGCGGGTTACCCCCATAGGATCAGGCTCGTGCCCAGGGGGGCACCTCGCCACCGAACGAAGGTCCGACCATGCCTCGTCGCGTCACCACCACCATCGCCTCGCTCTCGGTCGCCGCACTCGGCGCCGCAGTGCTCACCTCGACCGCCTCAACCGCCTCGGCCGCGCCGAGCGGCGCCGCCGCGACCTCCGCCGTGCCCGGCGTCCCCATCTCCTGCTCCGCGAGCTTCCAGGCCTACAGCGCCCCGGGGTCGCTCTACTGGTACGAGTACCGCAACGGTCGCGCCACCTCCACCCGGGTCAGCAGCAACACCCTCGGCTGGCAGCCGACGGCGCACCAGCAGCTCGGAGCAGCTGGCGACGACACCGGCTTCTTCAGCGCGGAGCTCGCCACGAGCAAGGGCGGCAAGCTCATGCAGATCCGTCGCGACGGCAAGCTCGTCAACGGGAAGTGGTCGGTGTCGCAGCAGGCCCAGACGCTCAAGAGCAGCGGCTGGACAGGCACGCGCGCCTTGGCCAACGGACCGCGTCTGTACCGTTTGCACGGTTCGACCCTCACCCGCTACACCGTGAGCGGACCGACCTTCCCCAAGGCCACGGTCTCCGGCGCGATCCGGGTCGGCACCGGCTTCGGTGGAGTGCGCACGCTCGTCTTCGACCGCAGCGGCGTCAGCAACGGCAAGACGATCGACGTCTTCCTGGCCACCGACCGCTCAGGGCGTCTGCTCGAGTACCGCTTCGAGCGCACCGCCCCGACGAGGTGGACGACCAAGGTGCTCAAGTCGTCGGGCTTCGCCAACGTCCGGGCCCTGACGACCGCGCCCTGCGGCTCCAAGGGCCGCTCCATCGGCACCATCACCGACAACGACACGATGCGCGTCTACTACGACGCCACCAGCACCGACAGCTCCGGTGCGGACATCAAGGGCGGTTGGACGGGCAAGGGCGGCCTGACGCTGCCGGCCTTCGGCCAGTGACCGACCGCACCTGATCGCCGCCCTCGCGCCACCCGGCGCGGGGGCGGCGTGCGTGTGCGGCCCTATGACGCGCGTCGGGCGAGCGCCTCCGCCACCACGTGCTCGGCGATCGCCAGCGCCGAGGTCGCCCCGGGCGAGGGTGCGTTGCGCACGAGCACGACCCGGTCGGTGCCGGTGATGACGAAGTCGTCGACGAGCCGACCGTCCGCACCCATCGCCTGGGCGCGCACCCCACGGGTGCCCCGCACCGCGCCGGAGGTGTCGAGCGCCGGTACGTACCTGCGGGCCTCGGCGACGAACTGCCGCGAGCTGAGCGCGGTGCGCGACTCCCGCACCGCGGCCGCGAGGTTGCCCGCGGCGAAGCGCCAGAAGCCGCTGAAGCCCACGACGTCGAGCACGTCGGCGGGCACCGGGAGGGTGCGCCGGTAGGACTCCCGCCCCAGCGACAGGAAGGCATTGGGCCCCAGCGTCAGCACCCCGTCGACGCGCGGCGTGACGTGCACCCCGAGGAAGGGGTAGCGCGGGTCCGGCACGGGGTAGACCATGCCGCGCACGACGTCACGCTGCTCGCGCGGCAGGACGAAGTAGTCCCCGTAGAAGGGCACGATCCGCGGGGTGCGGTCCTCACCGAGCAGACCCGCCAGGCGGTCGCTCTGCAGGCCGCCGCACACGACGACCAGGTCGTACTCGTTGCCGTCTCGCGCCCCCTTCGCCGTCGTCGTCACCCGCACGCCGGTGCCGGTGTCGGTGAGCCCGACGACCTCGTGGCCCAGGCGCAGCCGGCCACCGGCGGCAGTGAGCTCGGCCGCGAGCGCCCGGGTGACGGCCGGGTAGTCGACGATCGCCGTCTGCGGCGAGTGCAGCGCGCGCACACCGGTGGCGGCCGGCTCGATCTCGCGCAGCCCGTCGGCGTCGACGAGGCGCGCGCCGGGCACGCCGTTGGCCACGGCGCGGGCGTGCAGGTCGTCGAGCCGGGCCGCCTGCACCGCGTCGAGGGCGACGACCACCTTGCCGCACTCGTCGTAGGCGATGTCGTGCCGCTGCACGAAGTCCTGCAGCAGACCCACCCCGCGCCGGCACAGCGTCGCCTTGAGGCTGCCCGGCTCGTAGTACAGACCCGCGTGGACGACCCCGCTGTTGTGCCCGGTCTGGTGGGCGGCGAGGTGCTCCTCCTTGTCGAGCAGGGTCACCTCGGCGTCGTGCTCGGTGGCCAGGTGCCGGGCAACGGCGGTGCCGATGATCCCGCCGCCGACGACGGCCACCCGCAGTGAGGAGCCCATGCGCGACAGCATCCCACGCGGCTCGGCGCCACGGACCGGGCAGGATGGACCCATGCGTCCGATGCTCGCCACCCTTGCCGACGGGGTGCCGCGCGGCCCCGAGTGGGCGCACGAGGTCAAGTGGGACGGCATGCGCGTCCTCGCCGACGTCCGCGGCGGCGGACTCACCCTGACCAGCCGGTCCGGTCGCGACGTGACGGTCTCCTTCCCCGAGCTCGTCCCGCTCGCCGACCTCTACGACGACATGCTCCTTGACGGTGAGGTCGTCTCCCTCGTCGACGGGCGGCCCAGCTTCGGGGCCCTGGCGGAGCGCATGCACGTCGGCGACGCCCGCAGAGCGGCCCGCGCCGCGGTCGCGCACCCGGTGACCTTCGTCGTCTTCGACGTCGTGCGCCTGCTCGGTCAGGACCTCACCCGTCAGCCGTGGTCGACGCGTCGCACCCTCCTCGAGCAGCTCGAGCTCGACGGCCCGCGCGTGCACGTCCCGCCCGTCCACGACGACGGCGAGACCCTGCTCGCCGCGACCGCCGATCAGGGTCTCGAGGGCATCGTCTCCAAGCGCCGCACCTCGGCCTACTCCCCCGGCCGGCGCTCCCCCGACTGGCTCAAGCTGCCCCACCGCGACAACATCTCGGTCGTCGTCGGCGGCTGGCGCCCCGAGACCGACGGCACCCGCCTGGGTGCCGTACTCGTCGGGCTGCCGGGTGCCGAGGGGTGGGACTTCGTCGGGCGGGTCGGCTCAGGCCTCGCCGGCCGGGCCGGCGCCGCCCTGCTGGCGCGACTGCGTCCGCTCCAGGTGACGGACTCCCCCTTCGCCACGCAGGTGCCGCGCGAGGACGCTGCCGGAACCACCTGGGTGGCCCCACAAATCGTCGTCGACGTCGCCAGCCTGGGCCGAAGTAGCGGGGGGCGGCTGCGGCAGCCGTCCTTCCAGCGGGTGCGCGCCGACCTCACGGCCACCGACCTGCAGGAGACCACCGATGGCTGACCCCAAGGGCACCGTCACCCGTGTCGAGGTCGGCGGCCGCACCGTACGCCTCACCTCGCTCGACAAGGTCATGTACCCCGCGACGGAGACGACGAAGGGGGAGATCCTCAGCTACTACGCCCGCGCCGGGGAGACCGTCCTCGCACACCTCGCGGGCCGCCCCGTCACGCGCGTGCGGTGGCCGCACGGGACGGGTGGGGAGAGCTTCTTCGAGAAGAACCTGCCCTCCGGCGCCCCGAGCTGGCTGCCGCGGGTGCGCGTCCACGACGTCACCTACCCGCTCGTCGAGGACCTCGCGCAGCTGACCTACCTCGTCAACCTCAACAGCATCGAGCTGCACGTGCCCCAGTGGCGCGTCGACGACGAGGGCACGCCGCTCAACCCCGACCGCCTCGTCATCGACCTCGACCCGGGCAAGCCCGCCGGGCTGCACGAGTGCTCCCGGGTCGCGCTCCTGCTGCGCGAGCGGCTCGGCGGGCTCGGCCTCGAGATGCACCCCGTGACCTCCGGCAGCAAGGGGATGCAGCTCTACGCGCGGCTCGGCGGCGACCTCACGAGCGACCAGGTGCGCGACCTGGCCCAGCAGCTGGCGCAGGAGATGACGCGCAAGCACCCCGACCTCGTGCTGTGGAAGATGACCAAGACGCTGCGCCCGGGCAAGGTCTTCCTCGACTGGAGCCAAAATGTCGCGGCCAAGACGACCGTGTGCCCCTACTCGATGCGCGGACGGGACGACCCGTGGGTCGCTGCGCCGCGCACTTGGGACGAGGTCGAGGCCGGCGCCGAGGACCCCGACGCCCTCGAGCAGCTCGACATCGAGCAGGTGCTCGACCGTCTCGAAGAGCACGGCGACCTGCTTGCGCCGGTGCTCGACGACTGAGCCGGTCGGCGCGGGCCCCTGCCGGTCTACCTCTGCCCGGCGCTACCCCTGCGTCGCCGAGGTGCGCGCGAGCGAGGCGACGATGCGCAGCCGCCGCGGCGAGGCCGCCGCCCGCTACGCCCCGCCTCTGTCTGCGGGTGAGCGCAGTCGCGGGCACCCCGCGCACGGAACGCATCCGGGCAGCGCGTAGATCAAGCAGCACGAGCGCCGCTGCGGCGGAGACTCGCCTGCGACCCGGGCGAGGGCCATCTGCCAGAGGTCCTCTGCCATGCCGAGCCGCTGCCGGCTGCTCATCCGGGTCGGGGTCGGCAGCCGCGTGGCGATGTCGGTGGCCGTCGCGAGGTAGCCGGCCCGAGCGACCTCGAGCCGCTCCTCCTGGTCGACGAGGAGCCGGTCGTCCGCAGCACGCAGCTGGACGGCGACCGGGTAGAGATAGGTCGGGTGAAGTTCGATCGACCACCGACCGGCGTCCGCGTCGAGCGCGACGTGGCTGACGGCGGCGGCCGTGGCGATCGTCGACGCGATCGGATCGAGCAGGTACTGCAGGACGAAGGCCCCCGGCATCCCCGGTGGGGCGGTCCCGGACTGGGCGATCGTCAGGTCGCGGTAGGTGTCGATCCAGCCCGGCGCGATCCGCAGCGCATCGGCCAGGGGAACACCGAGGTCCGGGTCACCGGTGTCGGCGACCCGGACCTCGAGGACGGCGAGATGCCGGGAGAGCTGCGCGGCCAGGGCCCGCAGCTCGTCGGTCGTCAGCCCGCTCAGCCGTTGGCCTTGGCGTAGGCGTCGCGCACCTTCTGGCTGATGCGCCCGCGGTCGGAGACGTCGTGGCCGTTGGCCCGGGCCCACTCGCGGATCTTGGCCAGCTCGTTGCTGCTGGAGCGCGAGGAGGAGGCCGACGAGGTCGAGCGACGACCGGCGACGCGACGGCCGGCTCCGACATAGCCGGCGAGGGCGTCACGCAGGGCCTGGGCGTTGGAGTCGTTGAGGTCGATCTCGTAGGTCACGCCGTCGAGACCGAAGGTGACCGTCTCGGTGGCGTCACCGCCGTCGATGTCATCTTCGAGGATGACCTGTACGCGCTGTGCCATGGATGCCTCCATTCGTGAGAAATAACTGTCATTTCCCACGATAGTCATCCATGGGGCGAAGAATCCATTTCGGAGGAGGAATTCGTCGATTCTCCGTCATTCTTCTGGTGCTCCGCCTTCCAGTCGGCGAGCGCCTTTCGTTCACGCCGATCTGCTTCCATCATGTAGCGAATGATCCAGTAGAAGAGGAATGCGACGCCGACGGTGGGCAACAATGCGGCCGCATAGGGCCAGTACTCGGTGATGAATTCCATGTCAGGCCTCGGGCTTGAGGTGCGGGAAGAGAATGGTCTCGCGGATGCCGACACCGGTGAAGAACATGACCATCCGGTCGATACCGATGCCGATACCGCCCATCGGCGGGGCGCCGTACTCGAGCGCCCGCAGGAAGTCCTCGTCGAGCTGCATGGCCTCGGGGTCGCCGGCCGCCGCGGCGAGCGACTGCTGGGTGAGCACCTCGCGCTGGACAACCGGGTCGACGAGCTCGGTGAAGCCGGTCGCCCGCTCGACGCCGGCGATGATCAGGTCCCAGGCGTCGATGAGGCGCGGGTCCTCGTCCTTGCGCCGGGCCAGCGGCTGGGCCTCGGCCGGGTAGTCGCACACGAAGGTGGGCTGGAGGATCGTCGGCTCGACGAGCTCCTCGAAGAGCTCCATGACGACCTTGCCCTGGGGCAGAGCGGGGTCGATCTCGAGGTCGCGCTCGGCCGCGAGCGCGAGCAGCTCCTCGACCGGGGTGTCCGGCGTGATCTCCCGACCGAGGGCCTCGGACAGCCCCGGGTAGACCGACAGCCACCGCCACTCGCCGTCGAGGTCGACCGTGCCCTGCGGGGTCTCGACGGTGCGCGAGCCGATGGCATCGGCGACCGCGAGGTAGATGCGGCGGGTCAGCTCGGCCATGGTGCGCTGGTCGCCATAGGCCTCATAGGCCTCGAGCATCGTGAACTCGGGACTGTGCGTGGAGTCGACGCCCTCGTTACGGAAGATGCGGCCCATCTCGTAGACCTTGTCGATGCCACCGACGACCGCCTTCTTGAGATTGAGCTCGAGGGCGATCCGCAGTGACATGTCCTGCGAAAAGGCATTCATGTGGGTGCCGAAGGGGCGTGCCGCGGCACCGCCGTGGACCAGCTGCAGCACCGGGGTCTCGACCTCGATGAAGCCCTCGCCGTCGAGCGTGGAGCGCACCGCACGCAGCGCGGCGGCCTTGGTCCGCACCATGTCGCGCGCCTCCTGGCGCACGACGAGGTCGGCATAGCGCTGACGCACCCGGCTCTCCTCGGAGAGCTCCTTGTGCAGGACGGGCAGGGGCCGCAGCGCCTTGGACGCCAGCTCCCAGCTCGTCGCCATGACCGACAGCTCGCCGCGGCGGGAACGGATGACCCGGCCCGTGACGGTGACGTGGTCACCGAGGTCGACGTCGGACTTCCAGGCCGCGAGCGACTCCTCGCCGACCTCGGCGAGCGAGAGCATGACCTGCAGCCGGGTGCCGATGCCCTCCTGGAGCGCGGCGAAGGCGAGCTTGCCGGTGTTGCGAACGAACATCACCCGGCCGGCGACGGTGACGACGTCCTGCGTCTCCTCGCCGGTCTCGAGGTGCTGCCAGGTCTCGTTGACCGCGGCCAGGGTGTGGGTGCGGGCGACGCCGGCGGGGTAGGCCTGCTTGCCGTCGGCGAGGATGCGGTCGCGCTTGTCGCGCCGGATGCGCATCTGCTCCGGCAGCTCGTCGTCGGCAGGGGTCTCGATGGGGGCGTCGCTCACGGGGCACCACGATATCCGCGCCCCCCTCCCCTCCCCGAATCCCGCCCGTCAGTCCCTCGACCGCAGCAACTGCCAGGCGAGCAGGCCCGCTGCCGCGGCGAGGGCGAGCGGCCCGACCCCCTGGGCGTGCGCGGCGAGGACGAGCAGCCCGACGGCCAGCGCCAGATCCGTGCCGTGGACGATCGAGCGCACGAGCCCGGTGGACAGCGGCCCCGCCGGGGTGGCGAGCACCAGCCCGAGCTCGGCCGGCGGCGGCTCGGCGGCGCGGACCGCGGCGGCGGTCGCCCCGAGTCCCACCGCGAGCGGCGCCCACCACGGGAGCCCGAGCGGCAGCAGGGCCACGGCGGCACCCACCCCCGCCACGACGAAGGGGGGCACCGCCAGTGCTGTAGCCACGGCCGCGGGGTGGGCCGGGACGGCCCGGCGCAGCCCCGGGGTCGACACCCAGGCCATCAGGCCCCCGCCGCCGACCCGGGCAAGGACGAGCCCGACGACCGAGGTGACGAGCATCCCCGCGAGATGACCGAGGAGCAGGCCGACGACGAGGGCGACGCCGCACCCGAGGAGGGCGCCGAGGACCCGCGACCAGCGACGCTGCAGCGCGCGGACCTCGACGACGAGCCAGCCGGTGACCGCTCCCCCGGTGCCCGGCCTGCTGGGGTGGCGCCCGCGACGCCCCACCCGGCGTCGGGAGGAGAGCACCTCGAGGGCGGTGGGGTCGAGCATGAGCGTCGAGGCACCGACCGCACCGGTGACCTCGCCCGCCCGTAGCAGCTCGGCGTCCGGCACGGCCCGAGCGGCTCGCCCCGGCAGCACCGCGCCGCCTTGGCGCCAGAGCGCCAGCGCGGTGAGGAGCACGGCCACCACGGCACCCGCGAGCGCGCACGCGGCGATCGGCGCCACCGGGGCGGACTCCCGCCCCAGCCCGACGACGAGGGCAAACCCGGCGAGCACTCCCCAGGCCGCGGTCGCGACGACGGCGACGAAGCCCACCCGAAGGATCCCTCCGCGCAGCAGCACGCCCCGGTCGGCGGGCGTCGACAGCAGCCACGTCGCCTGCCCCCGATCGGCCCAGGCGGGTCCGGCCGCCCGCAGACCGAGCATCGCGGCGATGCTGCCCAGCAGGGCCATCCCGCCCGCGAGCCACAGGTGGTGCGCGTCGGTCAGGCAGGTCGCGGTGGCGCAGTCGGGACGCAGGATCGACGGTCCGGTGGCGGCGAAGAGCATGACGAGCAGGGTCGCCGTGACGAAGAGCCCGACGTACCAGTCCTGCAGGACCTGCCCCCAGCCCGCGGCATGCATGCCTCCGCGTGCCGCGCGCAGCGCCTCCCGGGCGCCGGCGCGGTCCTCCGCCGGCGCCGCGCCCTTCGCCGCCCACTGGTCAGCGGCCGCCCGCTCAGGCATCGCCCTCGATCTGCACGACCCGGGCTCCGCTGCGCGCCACGACGTCAGGGTCGTGCGAGGCCACGAGGACCGCTCGGCCGGTCGCCGCGTGGGCGGCGAGCCAGTCCCCCAGCCACGCGCGCCCGGCGTCGTCGAGCCGTTGCTCGGGCTCGTCGGCGACGAGCAGCGCCCAGGGCCGCACCATCGCCGAGGCCAGCGCGAAGCGCTGCGCCTGCCCGGAGGAGAGGGTCGTCGGCAGCTGGTCGGCGACGTGCTCGATGCGCGCCTCGTCGAGGGCGCCGGCGACGACCTCGGCCACGCCCTCGACCCCGTGGGCGCGGGCCAGCAGGTCGAGGTGCTCGGCGACGGTGAGGTCGGGCAGCAGGCCGAGGTCCCCGAGGACCGTGCACAGCGCCCGTCGGGTCTGCGGCACCCGCGTGTCCAGCCGCGCCTCGCCGAGGTGCACCTCGCCCGCGTCGGGCGTCTCGAGGCCGACCAGGCACCGCAGCACCGTCGACTTGCCGACGCCGTTGGGCCCGACGAGGGAGACGACCTCACCGGCGGCGACGTCGAGGTCGAGGTCCTCGACGACGACGCGGCCGCCGTAGGCCTTGGTCAGTCCCCGGACGCTCAGCACGTCAGACGAGGTCCAGCGCGAGGTCGACGATCGGCGAGGAGTGAGTCAGCCCGCCGACGCTCATCCAGTCGATGCCGGTGGCGCCGTAGTCGGCCGCGACCTCGAGCGTCAGCCCCCCGGTCGCCTCGATCTCGATGCTCTCGCCGCGCTCCGCGCCCCAGGCCCGCGCGGCGGCCACCGTCTCGCGGAGCAGGTCGAGGGACATGTTGTCGCACATGAGGAAGCGCGACCCGGCCTCGAGAGCCTCGATCGCCTCGGCCGTCGTGGTCACCTCGACCTCGACGGTCACGTCGGGGAATCGCTCCCGGATCGCGGCATAGGCCGCCCCCACTCCGCCGGCCGCGATCTTGTGGTTGTCCTTGACCATCGCGACGTCGAAGAGCCCCATGCGCTTGTTGGTCCCTCCGCCGCAGCGCACCGCGTACTTCTCCAGCGCGCGCAGACCCGGCGTCGTCTTGCGGGTGTCGAGCACGGTGCACCCGGTGCCCGCGAGCGCATCGGACCACCGCTGCGTGTGGGTCGCCACCCCCGACAGGCGCGAGAGGATGTTGAGCACGGTCCGCTCGGCCATGAGCACCTGCCGCAGCGGCCCCCGCAGCTCGGCCACGACGTCGCCACGCTCCAGCGCCGTCCCGTCGGCGATCCGCACGTCGAGCGAAGGGGGGACCCCTCCCGTCCGCGCAGCCACCTCGTCGAGGACGAGGGCGATGACCGGCCCACCGGCGAGGACCCCGGGGGCGCGGGCGACGACCTGACCGACGCCCACCTGGTCGGCCGGGATCGTCGCGGTGCTCGTCACGTCGAGCGACTGCGGCCCGAGGTCCTCGTCAAGGGCGGTGGCGACGACGCGTCGCGCGTCCGGCTCGGGGAAGTGCTCGGTGCTCACTGCTCGCCCTCCTGCGGCTCGTCGGTCTCGTCCTCGTCGTCGGCAGGCCACGCCAGGTCGACGTCGAGCTTGATGACGGCGAGCTCGCCGTCACCGGGGTCGCGCACGTGGAGCAGGTGCGCGGCCCAGGTCTGGTCGTCGTGGTGCGGGTGGTCGCGGCGCACGTGCCCACCGCGGGTCTCCTCGCGCAGGTGGGCGGCGGTCGCCAGCGCCTGCCCCAGGTGGAGCAGGTTGGTCGTCTCCCAGGTCTGCGGCCCGGGCTCGGCCTCGGTCGCCGGGCGGGCGGCCAGCTCCGCGAGCTCGGCCAGCGATCCGGCGGTCGAGTCGGCCGAGCGCAGCGGGCCGACCCCCCGTGTCATCACCTGCTGCACCTCGCGGCGGTGCGCGGCGTCGAGGAGGGCGGTCCCCCCTTCGGTCGTCGGCTCCTGGAGCGGCAGCTCGCCGGCCGCCAGCCGGGCGGTGAGGTCCTCGGCGATGCGGTGGGCGAAGACCAGACCCTCGAGCAGCGAGTTGCTCGCGAGCCGGTTGGCGCCGTGGACCCCGGTGCACGAGGTCTCGCCGCACGCATAGAGACCGGGCAGGTTGGTGCGGCCGCGCAGGTCGGTGCGCACCCCGCCGGAGGCGTAGTGCTGGGCGGGGGCCACCGGGATCGGCTCGGTCGCCGGGTCGATGCCCAGCTCGCGGCAATGGGCGACGATCGTCGGGAAGCGCTGCTCGAGGAAGTCGCCACCGAGGTGCCGCGCGTCGAGGAAGACGTGGTCGGTGCCGGTGGCCTCCATGCGCTCGAGGATCGCCCGGGCGACGACGTCTCGCGGGGCGAGGTCGGCCATCGGGTGCAGGCCGGCCATGAAGGCCTCGCCCGCCGCGTCGACGAGTCGGGCACCCTCGCCGCGGACGGCCTCCGAGACGAGCGGCTGCTGGCCGGTCGCTCCGTCGCCGAGGTGCATGACCGTCGGGTGGAACTGCACGAACTCGAGGTCGGCGAGGGCCGCCCCGGCACGCAGGGCCGCGGCCATGCCGTCACCGGTGGCGACCGACGGGTTGGTCGTCGCGGAGTAGATCTGGCCGAGGCCGCCGGTCGCCAGGACGACCGCCCGGGCACGGGCCGCACCGACGCCGTCGATCTCGCCCTCGCCGATCACGTGCACGGTGGCGCCGCACACGCTGCCGTCCGCCGAGGTGAGCAGGTCGACGACGAGCGCGTGCTCGATGACCTCGATGCCTGGGTCGGCCCGCACGGCCTCGAGCTGGGCGATGAGCGCCCGGGAGATCTCGGCGCCGGTGGCGTCACCGCCGGCGTGGGCGATCCGGTCGCGGTGGTGCCCCCCTTCGCGGGTCAGGGTGATCTCGCCGCTGGCGTCGCGGTCGAACTGCGCCCCGAGACCGATGAGCTCGTGCACCCGGGCCGGGCCCTCGGTGACGAGCACCTCGACGGCGTCCGCGTCACACAGACCGACCCCGGCGACGAGGGTGTCGTCGAGGTGCTCGGCCGGGGAGTCCTCCGGCGCCAGGGCGGCGGCGATCCCGCCCTGGGCCCACGCGGTCGACCCCTCCGACAGCCGGGTCTTGGTGACGAGCAGGACGCGGTCGACCTGCTCGCGCAGGCGCAGGGCACAGGTGAGGCCGGCGATGCCGGAGCCGACGACGAGGACGTCCGCCTCGCTCGTCCACCCCGGCGCGGGCGAGCCGAGGTAGCGCGGCACGACGACAGCCGCCGGCTCGGGCCCAGGTGCCTGCATTGCCCCGGGGGAATGCAGAGTCGGGTCAGGCACCGAGGGCGCCGTCCGGGCCGCGGTGGGTCACCGCGGAGGTCTTCAGGCCGAAGCCCTCGGGCACGTCACCGGCGTCGTGGTACTGCTCGACGATCTTGTTGTCGCCGTCGACGAAGACGACGTTGGGCTCGAAGGTGCGCGCCTCCTCGTCGTCCATCGCGGCGTAGGCGATGATGATGACGAGGTCGCCGGGCGAGACGAGCCGGGCGGCCGCGCCGTTGATGCACACGATGCCGCTGCCGCGCTCGCCCTCGATCGCATAGGTCGTCAGGCGGTTGCCGTTGTCGATGTCGACGACGTCGACCTGCTGGCCCGGCAACATGCCGGCGGCGTCCATGAGGTCCATGTCGATGGTCAGCGACCCGACGTAGTGCAGGTCGGCCTGGGTGACCGTGGCGCGGTGGATCTTGCTGTGGAGCATGAAGCGCTGCACGCGAGTGTCCTTATGTCATGAGGCGAGGTGAGCGTCCCCCAGTCTCGCAGAATCCGCCTCGTGCCCATGGCGCGGTGCGCGCAGGCTCACTCGGCGAAGGTCTCGCGCGCACCTCCCCCGGGCCCCAGGAGCACCGGGATGTTGTCGATGAGCCGGGTCGTGCCGACCCTGGCCGCGACGGCGAGCAGGGCCTCGCCCTGGTACCACTCGGGCACGTCCTCGAGCGTCGTCGGGTGGACGAGGACGAGGTAGTCGACGAGGGCGAGCGGCTCCTCGATGAGCACCTCGCGGGCGGCCCGCCGGATCGCCGAGGGGCCCTCGACGGCGCGAGCGGCGCCGGCACGCAGCGCGCGGGAGAGCGCGAGCGCGGTCTCCCGGTCGCTCGGCGAGAGATAGGTGTTGCGGCTGCTCATCGCCAGGCCGTCCTCCTCGCGGACGGTCGGCACGGCGACGACGCTGCCGGGGAAGTCGATGTCGCGGACCATCCGCTTGATGAGCAGCAGCTGCTGGGCGTCCTTCTGGCCGTAGTAGAAGAGGTCACCGCGGGTGAGGTGCATGAGCTTGGCGACGACGGTCAGCATGCCGTCGAAGTGCCCCGGGCGGGACTGCCCCTCGAGGACGTCGCCGAGCGGTCCCGCCGAGATGCGCACGCCCGGGTCCCCGTCGGGGTAGATGACGTCGGGCGTCGGCGCGAAGACGAGGTCGACGCCCTCGCGGGTGCAGATCGCCAGGTCGGAGTCGAAGGTGCGCGGGTAGCGCGAGAGGTCCTCCTTGGGCCCGAACTGCAGCGGGTTGAGGAAGATCGTGACGACGACGTGCCGCGCCCGCTCGCGGGCGGTGCGGATGAGTCGCGCGTGCCCCTCGTGGAGGGCGCCCATGGTCATGACGACGGCGACGTCGCCGTCGGTGAGGGCGGCCCGGGCCGGTGCGAGCTCATCGCGGGTGCGGGCGACGACGGGGGCGGTGGTCATCGGGTCTCCTCGTCGAGGGTGGTCAGGATCGTGGCGGCGTCGTCCCCGCGGAGTCGGCCGCTGCGCTGCGCACGAAGGGCGGTGGCCCGGGCCTGCGCGCGGTAGGCGGTGGCGACGTCCTCCGGCAGGTCGGCGAGCTCCGCGAGGTGCGCGGCCACGGTACCGGCATCACCGCGGGCGACCGGTCCGGTGAGGGCGGCGTCACCCGACGACAGCGCATTGTCGAGGCTTGCCTGCAGGAGCGGGCGCAAGACGCGGTCCGCGGGGTCGATCCCGGCCGAGCGCAGCACCTCCATGGCCTGGGCGACGAGGGTGACGAGGTGGTTGCTGCCGTGCGCGAGAGCGGCGTGGTAGCGGCCGCGGGCCTCCTCGGGCACCCACACCGGCTCGCCGCCCATCTCGACGACGAGCGCCTCGGCGACCGGTCGCAGCGCCTCCGGCGTCGTGATGCCGAAGCAGCACTCGGCCAGCCGGGCCAGGTCGAGGCTGGTCCCGGTGAAGGTCATCGCGGGATGGATCGCCATCGGCAGCAGCGCGTCGGCGACCGGCGCGAAGGGAGCCAGACCGTGCCGGCCCGAGGTGTGGGCCACGAGCTGCCCCGGCACCCAGGTCCCGGTCGAGTGCAGGCCGGCGACGAGGTCGGTCAGGGCGTCGTCGGGGACGGCGAGCAGCACGAGCTGCGCGGACTGCACCACCTCGGGGACCGGCCGCACGGGCACGCCCGGCAGCAGGGCCTCGGCCCGCTCCCGGGAGTCGTCGGAGACCGCCGAGATCGCGACGACCTCGTGGCCGGCGGCGCGCAGCGCAGCCCCGAGCACGGCGCCGACGCGACCGGCTCCGACGACGCCGACCCGCAGGGTCGGCCGGGCAGGGGCTGGCGGTCGTCCGCCGCTCGGGTCTGGCTCGCTCACGGCCACGACGCTACCCGCGGACGCATCCCCCCTTCGCCCTTGCCTAGTGTCGTGCGGGTGGAGCGGACGTGGGAGCAGGCATGGCACGAGGCCCTGTACGGCGAAGGGGGGTTCTACCGGCGGCCGGAGGGACCGGCCGGCCACTTCGCGACGTCCGCGCAGGGCGGAGCCGCCGAGCTGCTCGCCGGTGCCCTGCTCGAGCTGGCCCGAAGGGAGTCGCTCACCACGATCGTCGACGTCGCCTGCGGCCGCGGCGAGCTGCTCGAAGCCCTTGCCGAACAGGCCGATCCGTCGATCCGCCTCGTGGGCACCGACGTCGTGGACCGGCCGGCAGACCTCGCCCAGCGGGTCGAGTGGGTCCGCTCCCCCGGCGGCCGCCACCTGCCGGACCTCGGCAGCCCCACGGGTGCCCTCGTCCTCGCCCACGAGTGGCTCGACGTCGTGCCCTGCCCGGTGGCCGAGGTCGACGACGACGGCACGCTGCGCGAGGTGCACGTCGGGCCGAGCGGCGCCGAGCGTCTCGGTCCGCCGCTCGGGGGCGCCGACCTCGAGTGGGCCGACACGTGGTGGCCCGCGCCCCGCGAGCCCGGCGACCGCGTCGAGGTGGGCCGCACGCGCGACTCCGCCTTCGCCGGACTCGTCGAGCTTGTGCACTCCGGCCTCGTCGTCGCTGTCGACTACGGGCACACCCGCGACGCCCGACCACCCGCCGGCTCGCTCGTCGGCTACGTCGACGGCGCGGTCTGCGCGCCCGTGCCGGACCGTCAGTGCGACCTGACCGCCCACGTGGCGATGGACTCCCTTCGCCCCGACCGGCTGGTCACCCAGCGGGAGGCACTGCGCGAGCTGGGTCTCGACGGCGCGCGACCACCGCTCGACCTGGCCCGCAGCGACCCGGCCGGCTACCTGGCGGCCCTCGCCCGCGCGTCGCAGGCGAGCGCGCTGACGTCAGGGGGTCCCGGAGGGTTCCTGTGGGCGCTGCGACGGGTCGGGTGACGCGCCGTCCGTGGACGTGGACGACGAGGACTTCGGCGTGCCGTCCGGTGGCGGGGTGAGCACGTCGGCGAGGACCTCGGCCATGAGCGGCTGGGCCCGCGCCGAGGGGTGCAGCCCGTCGAGGAAGTAGCTCGACTCCGGGTCCGCCGCGGGCAGGACGGGCGAGAGGTCGATGAAGCTCACGCCCTCGTGCCGGGTACCGCGAGGACCAACTCCTGCATCAGGCACTACGCCACTGCTCCGTACCCCGGGCACGACCACGGGCCGCGAAGACCAGGCCCTGGCCTAGGCACTACGCCACTGCTCCGTACTCCGGGGCGGGGGCCGCGGCTCACGGTACGGAGCAACGGCATAGCGCACCGCAGCACTCCCCGCCCCAGTCCCCGCCCCGGGCCGGCCCACGGTACGGAGCAACGGCGTAGGGCACCCGGCACACCCCAGCGCCAGCCCCCGCCTCGCCCGCGCGTCGCAGGCGAGCGCGCTGACGTCAGGGGGTCCCGGAGGGTTCCTGTGGGCGCTGCGACGGGTCGGGTGACGCGCCGTCCGTGGACGTGGACGACGAGGACTTCGGCGTGCCGTCCGGTGGCGGGGTGAGCACGTCGGCGAGGACCTCGGCCATGAGCGGCTGGGCCCGCGCCGAGGGGTGCAGCCCGTCGAGGAAGTAGCTCGACTCCGGGTCCGCCGCGGGCAGGACGGGCGAGAGGTCGATGAAGCTCACGCCCTCGTGCCGGGTGCGCCCCCGCATCACCGACAGGTAGTCGTCCCAGTCGGCCTGACCGGCCACCGGGTCCGGCGGGAACCACCCGACGACGAGGATCGGGCCCTCGTAGCCCATCGCGCGGCTCTGCCGGATGATCCCGTCGAGGCTCTCGCCGAACTGCCGCGCGGAGTGCCCGGCCCGCTGGTCGTTGAACCCGAGCGGCACGAGGAGCAGGTCGGGGTCCAGCGACAGCGCGTCGCGCAGGTAGGCCGGGGTCTGCGCGATCGTCGAGGCCCGCACGCCGGCCCGCGACGAGTCGAGCACGTGCACGCACCGGTCGCGGTCGCCGCGATAGGGCATGAGGTCGGTGATGACGGCCCGACGCCCCGTGCGGCGCGGCTGGTCATTGACGACGGTGACCGTGTGCGTGCCCGGACCGAGGTCGCCCGAGGACCAGGTACGTCGCTCGGCTCCCCCGTCGGCGTCGGTCGGCACGGCGAGACCCTCGAGCGGGATCTCGCCGTCGATGCGCACCTGGAAGGGCCCACCGCTGAAGCGGGTGCGGTAGCCGATGTCCACCGACTCCGCCTCGACCCGCCACGAGACGCTCGCGCCCGGCTCGAGCCCGACGCCCCGGCCGCCGGGGCCCAGCGTCGGGGTCAGGGTCGCGCGGCCCCGCACCACGGGGTCGGGCAGCGTGCCGGCGCGATAGGTCGCGGGCACGAGCGAGGTGGTCCCGTGCCAGCCGCCCGGGCCGGTCGGGCAGTCCGCGGTGCCCGAGCGCTGGCGCAGCTTCGCCTGGAGCCGATCGACCCAGCGACGCTCGAGATCGGTGCTCATGCCAGCGCCCTCGCTCACGGAGTCGCCGAGGACCACGATGTCGGCCGCGTCGTCACCGTCTCCCTTGACCGCCTCGAACCACGGGTCGAGCACCGCCGTGCCCTCGACCGCGGCCGTCCCCTCGGCGCGGTAGGGCGCCTCGTCGGTGCAGGCGCCGAGGGTCGCCGCAGCGAGCGCGAGGACGGTCAGCCCCGCGCCCAGGCGTCGCGCTCGTCGGGACATCGGCACCCGCCCATGGTGCCAAAACCGCACGGCATCACCGCACCTGACGCATACTGGCGGGCATGACGAGCACCCCGGGCACCTCCGGCACCCGGACCCTCGACGTCGGGGTCGGCGACGGGTCGCTCGCCAGTGCCGACATGGTGCTCAACATCGGCCCCCAGCACCCGGCCACCCACGGGGTGCTGCGGCTGCGGGTCGCCCTCGACGGCGAGCGCATCATCTCCGCCGACCCGGTCGTC
Organism: Janibacter sp. FSL W8-0316; assembly: GCF_038004165.1. Lineage (NCBI taxonomy): Bacteria > Bacillati > Actinomycetota > Actinomycetes > Micrococcales > Intrasporangiaceae > Janibacter > Janibacter sp. FSL W8-0316. The sequence goes on from NZ_JBBOQX010000001.1 coordinate 1,608,194, forward strand.
GGCTACATGCACCGCGGCGCCGAAAAGCTCTTCGAGGTGCGCGACTACCGCCAGATCACCGTCCTGGCCAACCGGCACGACTGGCTCTCCGCCTTCGGCAACGAGCTCGGCGTCGTCCTCGGCGTCGAGGCGATGCTCGGCATGGAGGTCCCCGAGCGCGCGACGTGGACCCGGACCCTCCTCGCCGAGCTCAACCGCGTGCTCAACCACCTGATGTTCCTCGGCTCCTACCCGCTCGAGCTCGGGGCGATGACGCCGATCTTCTACTCCTTCCGCGAGCGCGAGGAGATCCAGGCGGTCATGGAGGAGATCTCCGGCGGCCGGATGCACTTCATGTTCAACCGCGTCGGCGGTCTCAAGGAAGACCTGCCCGCCGGGTGGCTCGACCGCGTCGCCGCCGCCGTCGCGGCCGTGCGCGCCCGCATGCCGCAGCTCGAGGCGATGCTCGTCGGCAACGAGATCCTCGAGGCCCGCACCCGCGGTATCGGGGTGCTCCCCCCTTCGCTCGCCGAGGCCTACGGCGTCTCCGGGCCGATCGCCCGGGCCAGCGGCGTCGACATCGACCTGCGACGCGATGCTCCCTACCTCGCCTACGGCGAGCTCTTCGGCGACGGCGGGCCCGGTCGGGTCGTCACGCGGACCGCCGGCGACTCGCTCGCCCGCCTCGAGGTCCTGCTCGAGCAGACCCACGTCAGCCTCGACCTCGCCGACGCCTGCGTCGAGCGGCTCCGGTCGCTGCCCCGCGGACCCATCAACCAGCGCCTGCCCAAGGTGCTCAAGGTGCCCGAGGGCGAGCGCTACACCGCCACCGAAAATCCGCTGGGGCTCAACGGCTACCACCTCGTCTCCCGCGGGGAGAAGACCCCGTGGCGGCTCAAGCTGCGCTCGGCCTCCTTCAACAACGTCCAGGTGCTCGCCGAGCTGCTCCCGGGCTGCCTCGTCGCCGACATGGTCTCGGTGCTCGGCTCGATGTTCTTCGTCGTCGGCGACGTCGACAAGTAGCCCCGCCGCGGGCGATGCGGCGCCGTCCGCGCCCGGAACGTGACCCCACCCACACCCCTCCCCACTCCGGTGGCACCCATTGCTACCCGCGGGTAGGTTGCCGGGACGACCGCGCCCCCGGTCTCGGGGGCGTGACCACCGAAGATGGGGAACTCCATGACCAACTTCACCACCCGCGCCTCCGCGGGCGCCGCCCTCGTCACCGGGCTCGGCCTGATGGGGGTCGCCACCGCGGCGCCCGCCTCGGCGGAGGTCACCGGCAGCCTCGAGTACACCTGCGAGGAGGTCGGGCAGAACATCCAGTTCACCGACCCGTGGACCGTCGACCTGACCCTCGACGTGCCGGAGGCCGTCGAGCAGGGCGAGACGATCCCGGCCGGCGCCATCACCGCCACGGTGACCCCCGGCGCCGACGCCACCCAGACCATGCAGGGCCTCGGCGTGACGACGCTCGAGGGCACCGCCGAGACGACCTACACGTTCGGCGAAGTGGGTCAGGCCCGTGACGTGGCCCTGACCGTCCCGAAGACGGATGTGCCGGCGAGCGGCACGGTCTCCGTCGAGGCCTCCGGCCAGAGCACCGAGGAGACCGCTCCCGCCGAGGACGTCAACGTGCCGATCACGGCCGGCGACTTCACCGCGCAGCTGGCGAACCAGGACGGGTTCATCTTCCAGATCGAGTGCACCGCACCGGCCGACTCGACGGTCGGCACGGTGGCCGTCGGCGACGCCGAGCCGCCCGCCGAGGAGCCCGAGCCGCCCGCTGAGGAGCCCGAGGCACCGGCCGCGGAGCCCGAGGCACCGGCCGCGGAGCCTGGTGACGACACCGGGAGTGATGACGGCGCTGGTTCCGGCGGCGACACCGGAGCCGACGACGGCAGCGGTGCAGGTGAGGTCCCGGCGGAGACCGGCGCTCCGGAGATCCCCGGCATCGTGCAGACCGACGGCCTCGCGCAATCAGCGACGAGCCCGACCTCGATCGCTCTCGGCGGGCTGCTCCTCGCCGGGGCCGGCGCGGCGACGGTCGTCGTCGCCCGCCGCCGCACGCAGAGCTGACCGGCTCGACCAGCCCCACCACCGAGGCGCCCCGGGACCCCGGGGCGCCTCGGCGTCTCTCCCCCGTGCGTCGCCGGACACCGCTGGCCGGAGTGAGGCCCGGATCACGTGACCGGCAGGTAATAAAAGTCTGTGAACGGGTTGTGAGCCCTCACAGGGACCGGTAAGTTGCCCCGAGAAGGCGCCTACGGGCGCGTCCAGATCTAGGGGAGATAATCCATGGCCAAGCGCCTGACCACCCGCCTGTCCGCAGGTGCCGCACTCGTCACGGGACTGGGAATGGTGGGCATCGCCGCCTCGATCCCGGCCCAGGCTGCGACGACGATGACCTACTCCTGCAGCACGCCGCTCGGCCCGCAGGAACTCGCCATCGCGCTCGACACCGACGCCCCCGAGTCCATCGACGTGGGCACCCCCACCGAGGTCACGGCCAGCGGCTCGGTGACGCTCAACCCCAACATCTCCAATGCCATGGCCGGCGCCCTGCAGTGGGAAGAGGTCAGCGCCTCCATCCCCGATGTCGAGGCCACGCTGAGCAATGGCACCGACTCGGCGCCCTTCACCTCTGACCTGAGCATCCCGCGCACCCAGATCTTCGACGCCGACGGTGGCGGCTGGACCCAGCCGACGGGCGCCGAGCCCATCCTTCCGGTCACCGGTGAGCCGATCGCCGTGACCCCGGAGGTTGCCGGCACCTACACGATCTCGGCTCCCGACACCTTCGACGTCACCTTCAACGGCTTCAACGCCGCGGGTGAGCCGGGCACCATGAGCCCGATCGCCTCGACGTGCACCTACGTCTCCGGCAGCAAGGTCATCGACACCGTGACCGTGGCCGACGCCCCCACGTCGACGACCACGACGGAGCCGACCTCGACGACCACGTCCGAGCCGACCTCGACCTCCACCACGACGTCCGAGCCGACCACGACGTCCGAGCCGACCTCGACCTCCACCACGACGTCCGAGCCGACCTCGACGACCACGTCCGAGCCGACCTCGACGACCACGTCCGAGCCGTCCGCCACCTCCACGACGTCGGCGCCCTCGTCCACCTCGTCCTCCACGACGGCGGCCCCCGAGGTCAACGACTGGTTCATCGAGCCCGACAGCCTCCCGATCACCGAGGACGGCAAGAGCTTCACGGTCGAGGGCACCGCTGACCAGGCCGGCGTCGTCAGCGTCGTCCTGCTCGACGGTGACAAGAAGGTCCTGCGCACCATCACGTGGAACGTCACCGAGGGCTCCAACACCCGCGACTTCCCCTTCGCCGAGGGCACCGACTACGTGCGCCTGGTCTCCGAGGACTGCGTCGACGCCAACGGCAACGACGGCTCGACCGCCGGCGGCTGCAACGTCGAGTACTACGCCCCGTGGGTCAACCCCGACTCCGACGATGACGACAACGCCGGTGACGACGACGGTGAGGGCTCCGGCTCCGCCGGCCCCGAGACCCCGGGCGTCGTCCAGACCGACGGCTTCACCCGCGTCGAGGAGCCGGCCGGCACCAACTCCGCCGCGCTCCTGCTCGGTGGGGCTCTCCTCGCCGGCGCCGGCGCCGGCACGCTCGTCCTGGCGCGTCGCCGCCAGAGCGCCCAGCACTGAGGCACCATCACTGACCTGAGTCAGTGACAGACGGCACGGGCCGTCGGGTCGGGATCCACTTCCCACCCGGCGGCCCGTACCGTTGTCCCCAGGGGGAACTCCGTGTGCCCCCCGGACGTTGACCTCGACAGCCGACACATGACATGGGAGGACCGTGTGACGACTCCGCCGACGCGACGACAGAAGTGGCGCGAGCGCAAGCAGTACCGGCGCACGACGTGGCTCATCGCCGCCGCCGTGGCGCTCTTCATCGGGGGTGGCGCAGCCGCTGGTGCCTGGTGGACGCAACGCGACGACGATCCGTCCGCGCTGCCGGTCGGCACCTATGTCCCGCCGAGCGAGATCACCGAGCCCTCACGCCAGCCGGAGAGCTCGTCCTCGACGAGCCAGCGCTCGAGCTCCTCGTCCTCCTCGTCGAGCCCCTCCTCCGCAGCACAGCGCAGCGACGCCTCACCCTCGAGCGAGCAGGGCTCTGTGGAGGCGCCGGCCGGCAGCCCCACACGCGTGCAGGTTCGCTCCGGCGGTCGCGACATCGTCGACGCCAGCCTCGAGGCGACGCTGCTCGACTCCGAAAAGGTGCTGGCTCCCCCCTTCGGCACCGCGGGCTGGTACGCCGAGCCGGGCTGGCCCAAACCGGGCTATCAGGGCGCGAGCATCCTCGTCGGCCACATCAACCACGGCAGCAACCCCGACGTCTTCTGGAACCTGCCCCGAGTCAAGATCGGCGACGTCGTCACCGTCACCTACGGGTCGGGTCGGACCGTGAAGTTCAAGATCACCAAGTCGGAGCCCGCCTCGAAGAAGGGCGTGCCGCAGGACGACTCGATCTGGGACTGGGACAACCCCAACCCTGTGCTGCGCCTGATCACCTGTGACCCGGAGACCCCGATCAACCAGGGCCACTACGAGGGCAACTGGGTCGTGTGGGCCGACCAGATGGTCAGCTGAGCGTCGAGCTCTCCGACTCCTCGTCGTCATCGTCGTCGACGCGGCACCACCGCTGCACGAGCATGCCCGCGCCGATGAGGGCGATCGCCCCGAGCCCGGCCACCGACCACGCCAGCGCGAGCTCACCGCGCCCCGCATAACCGATGTCCGGCGCCAGCGCGAGGGCCTGACCGAGGTAGAGGCCGGCGACGACGGCGCCCGTCATCGCGCTGGCCTGGGCCAGTCGCAGGATCCGCTCGGCGACGATCGGGCCGACGTGGGCGCGACCGTGGCGCATCCGCCACATGCGACGCCCGGTGACGACGACGACGGCCGCCATGCCGAGCAGCAGCACGCCGGTGAACCACCCGACGCGCAGCGGTGCGTGCCCCCCGGAGATCCACCAGCGGCCGAAGCCCCAGCTGAGGACGCCGGCGAGGGCGAGCACTCCCAGGACGGTCGGCAGCCGCAGTCCGCGGTCGAGCATCACAGGTCCTCGATGTCGTCGGTGTCGACCTCGGCGAGCAGGTCGACGACCCGACGGGTCGCTCCCCCGACGCGCAGGACCGCCTCCGGGTCGACGCGCGACCACGGATGCAGGACGAAGCCCCGCGCGTGCGCCCGCGGGTGCGGCAGGGTCAGCTCGGGCGCATCGCTCACGACATCGCTGCCGTCGCGGGGGTCGCCGTACTGCACGAGGTCGAGGTCGAGCGTGCGCGCCCCCCACCGGACCTCGCGGACCCGCCCGTGGCGGGCCTCGACGGCGTGCAGCCGCTCGAGCAGCTCACGAGGCGACAGCGAGGTCGTGGCGACGACCACGGAGTTGGTGTAGCGCGGCTGGTCCGGGCCACCGACCGGCTCCGTCGTGACGAAGGGAGCCCGCCGCACCCCGTGCAGGGCGTCGCCGAGGTCGTCGACGGCGGCCTGCAGCGTGCGGGCGGCGTCGCCGAGGTTGGCGCCCAGGGCGATGACGACCGGCACCTCACGGCGGCGGTGCACGCTCACGCTGACGTCGCCGAAGGGGACCCCGACCGGCGCTGAGGGCTTGTGGACGGTGACGTCGACGGCCCGCACGAGCGGGCGGGCGAGCGCGTCACCGGCGATCTGCTCGGCGAGCGACTCGATGAGGTCGAGCGAGGGGCCCTCGATCCGGGCGACGACGTCGGCGCCGACCTCGGCATAGCTGACCGTGCGCTCGAGGTCGTCGCTCGCGCCGGCCGGCGCGAGGTCGAGGTGCAGCACGACGTCGACGACGAAGTCCTGCCCGTCACGCTTCTCGTCGGCCAGGACGCCGTGGAAGCCTCGGGCGCGCACGCCGAGCAGGCTGATCCGGTCCGTCACTGGTCGCTCCCTGAGGTGCGAGGCCGCCCGCGGCCGAGCCTCGAAGGGATCTCCCCCAGTGCGGCAGCGACATCGATCGCGTCGACCGTCGCGGTGACGTCGTGCACCCGCACGCACCACACGCCGGCGCGGGCGGCGCGGGCGCTCGTGGCAGCAGTGACGACGGCGCGGGCGTCGAGGGGGCGTTCGTCGCCCTCGGCCCGCCCGACCTTGCCGAGGAATCCCTTGCGCGAGGTGCCGAGCAGCACCGGCAGCCCGAGGTCGACGACCTGCTCGAGACCGGCGAGGAGGGCCCAGTTGTGCTCGGCCGTCTTGGCGAAGCCGATGCCCGGGTCGAGGACGAGCTGCTCGCGCTGCGCGCCGGCGGCGAGCAGCACGTCGACCCGCTCGAGGAGCTCGGCGCACACCTCGGCGACGACGTCGTCGTAGTGCGCCCGCGTCTGCATGTCATGGGCGTGACCGCGCCAGTGCATCACGACGAAGGGGGCCCCGCTCTCGGCGACGAGGGCAGGCATCTGCGGGTCGGCGAGTCCGCCGCTCACGTCGTTGATGATCGCGACGCCGGCGGCGAGCGCCGCCCGCGCCACCTCGGCGCGCATCGTGTCGACGGAGACGACGACACCCTCGGCGGCCAGGGCCTCGACGACCGGCACCACGCGGCGCAGCTCCTCGTCGAGGGAGGGTCGGGTGGCACCGGGGCGGGTGGACTCCCCGCCGACGTCGACGACGAGGGCGCCGTCGGCGACGAGCTCACGAGCATGGGCCAGGGCAGCGTCGGTCTCGATCCACCGGCCGCCGTCGCTGAAGGAGTCTGGCGTGACGTTGACGACGCCCATGACGACCGGGCCCGGCCGGTCGGCGGCCGCCGCGAGGTGCGCGAGGACCGGGTGGGTCACCGGGCGGCCCCGGTGAGCAGGGCCATCGCCTCGGCGCGCGTCGTGGCATCGCGCAGCTGGCCGCGCACGGCGGAGGTGATGGTCGTCGCGCCGGGCTTGCGCACCCCACGCATCGCCATGCACAGGTGCTCGGCCTCGACGACGACGATGACACCGCCGACGTCGAGGTGCTCGACGAGGGCGTCGGCGACCTGCGTGGTGAGGCGCTCCTGCACCTGGGGGCGCTTGGCGAAGAGGTCGACGAGCCGCGCGATCTTCGACAGCCCGGTCACCTTGCCGCTGCCGCCGGGCAGGTAGCCCACGTGGGCGACGCCGTGGAAGGGCACGAGGTGGTGCTCGCAGGTCGAGTACAGCGGGATGTCCCGGACGATGACGAGCTCGCCGTGGTCGATGTCGAAGGTCGTCGCCAGCAGCTCGGCGGGGTCCGCGCGCAGCCCGGAGAAGACCTCGGCGTAGGCCCGCGCCACCCGGGCCGGGGTGTCGACGAGCCCGTCACGGTCGGGGTCCTCCCCCACCGCGAGCAGGATCTCGCGGACGGCTGCCTCGATGCGCGGCAGGTCGACGTCGGTCATAACTCAGGCGGGCCCGTCGCCGTCCGCACGATCGGCGGGCGGCGCCTGACGGATCTCGGTGGTCGGGTCCTCGGCGTAGGGGCTCGCGCCCTCCTCGGCCGCCCGGTCGATCGCGTCGGTCACCCGGCTGTCGCCCTCGGCGGCCTCGCCGTGCGCGGCCTGGGGCTCGACGCTCGAGGGGACCGTGACCGGGGCGCCCTGCTCGGCCTCGCGCTTGCGCATGGCCTCCTGCTCCGCAGGGGTGAGGACCGGCGGGATCGTCGAGATCGTGCGGTGCTCGCTGCTCAGCCACGTCGGGCGGACCGGGCGCTTGCGCACGTCGGCGAAGATCTCGGCGAGCTCCTTGGCGTTGAGCGTCTCGTGCTCGAGCAGCTCGAGGACGAGACGGTCGAGGACGTCACGGTTGTCGTTGAGCGCGTGCCAGGCCTCGTCGTGGGCGTCCTCGATGAAGCGACGCACCTCCTCGTCGACGATGCCGGCGATGTTCTCGGAGTAGTCGCGCTGGTGGCCCATGTCGCGGCCGAGGAAGACCTCGCCCTGCGACTGGCCGAGCTTGACCGCACCGATCCGCTCGCTCATGCCGAACTCGGTGACCATCTTGCGGGCCATCGACGTGGCCTTCTCGATGTCGTTGGACGCGCCGGTCGACGGGTCGTGGAAGATGATCTCCTCCGCGACGCGGCCACCGAGCGCGTAGGCGAGCTGGTCGAGGATCTCGTTGCGGGTCGTCGAGTACTTGTCGTCGACGGGCAGCACCATCGTGTAGCCGAGGGCACGTCCACGCGGCAGGATCGTGATCTTGGTGACCGGGTCGGTGTGGTTCATCGCCGCGGCGACGAGCGCGTGCCCGCCCTCGTGGTAGGCGGTGATCTTGCGCTCCTGCGCGCTCATGATCCGGGTGCGCTTCTGCGGACCGGCGATGACCCGGTCGATGGCCTCGTCGAGGATCGCGTCGTCGATGAACTGCTTGTCCGATCGCGCGGTGAGCAGCGCCGCCTCGTTGAGCACGTTGGCCAGGTCGGCACCGGTCATGCCGGGGGTGCGGCGGGCGACGGCCAGCAGGTCGACGCCGGGGGCCATCGGCTTGCCGGCGGCGTGCACCTCGAGGATGCGGTGCCGGCCGAGCATGTCGGGGTTCTCGACGGCGATCTGGCGGTCGAAGCGGCCCGGGCGCAGCAGCGCCGGGTCGAGGATGTCGGGGCGGTTGGTCGCCGCGATGAGGATGACGTTGGTCTTGACGTCGAAGCCGTCCATCTCGACGAGCAGCTGGTTGAGCGTCTGCTCGCGCTCGTCGTGGCCACCGCCGAGGCCTGCACCACGGTGACGACCGACCGCGTCGATCTCGTCGACGAAGATGATCGCCGGCTGGTTGGCCTTGGCCTGCTCGAAGAGGTCACGCACGCGGCTGGCACCGACACCGACGAACATCTCGACGAAGTCCGAGCCGGAGATCGAGTAGAAGGGCACGCCCGCCTCGCCGGCGACGGCGCGCGCGAGCAGCGTCTTGCCGGTACCGGGCTGGCCGTAGAGCAGCACGCCCTTGGGGATCTTGGCGCCGACGGCGAGGAACTTGCCGGAGTCGCGCAGGAACTCGACGATCTCGTGCAGCTCCTCGACCGCCTCGTCGGCACCGGCGACGTCGGCGAAGGTCACCTTGGGGGTGTCCTTGGTCGCGAGCTTGGCCTTGGACTTGCCGAACTGCATGACCTTGGAGCCGCCGCCCTGGGCCTGGCTGATGATGAACCAGAAGAGGCCGACGAGCAGCAGGAGCGGCAGGAGCGAGAGCAGCAGGCTCGACCACACGCTCGGGGTCTCGACGGTGTCGTTCTGCACGCCGTCGACGTTGTCCTCGACGATGTCGAGCATGTGCGAGGCGCGGGCGTCGATGAACTCCGTCTCGACCTTGTCCGCGTCCTTGACCGCCTCGCCGTCGGAGTAGGTCTCGCCGTCCTTGAGGTCGAGCTGCAGGAGGTTGTCGGTCGTGAAGTGGGCCTTCTCAACCTTGCCGTCGGTGACGAGCTTTTCGGCGGCGGAGGTGTCCACCCGCGCGTAGTCCCCGCCACCACGAGTGGTGAACATCAGGACGAAGACTGCGATGAGCAGCAGCGCCCAGAAGGCGGGGGCACGGAAGATCTTCTTGGCGTTCATACGGGTACGGGGGCTTCCCGGACTTCCTGACTCGACGACGTGGCGGCCACCGGCGGGGCCGGGGCAATCAGGACGAAACTACCTGACCGCCGCCCACCAGCGGCTATCTGGCCAACGACCACCCGTTCCCCGGTGTTCCCGCACACCACCCCGCTCCCTGAGGAGCGAGGAACGAGCGTCTCGAAGGGAGCCGGTCAGGAGTAGACGTGCGGGGCGAGCGTCGCGACGTCGCGCAGGTTGCGGTAGCCCTCGGCGAAGTCGAGGCCGTAGCCGACGACGAACTCGTTGGCGATGTCGAAGCCGACCCAGCGGGTGTCGATCTCGACCTTGGCGGCCTCGGGCTTGCGCAGCAGGGTGAGGATCTCGACGGAGGCCGGCGAGCGGGACTCGAGGTTGGCGCGGATCCACGACAGCGTCAGGCCGGAGTCGATGATGTCCTCGACGATGAGGACGTGCTTGTCGCTGATGTCGGCGTCGAGGTCCTTGAGGATGCGCACGACGCCGGAGGACTTGGTGCCGGAGCCGTAGGAGCTGACCGCCATCCAGTCCATCGGGGCGGAGCCGGGCAGGTGGCGCATGAAGTCGGCCATGACCATGACCGCGCCCTTGAGCACGCCGACGAGGAGCACGTCCTTGTCCTGGTAGTACTCCCACACCTCGGCGGCGAGCTCGCCGAGTCGGGTCTGGATCTGCTCTTCGGTGAGGAGCACCTCGACGAGGTCGTCCTGGATGTCCTTGGAGTCCACAGCTCTCCTTGCTCGGGTCGGGCCGATCTCATTGTCCACCAGGCGCACGTGCGATGTGCACCCGGTCGCGGTCCCGGCGCACCCGCAGGTCGCCGGGCAGGTGGAGTGGTCCCTGGCCGTGCCAGTCGGTGACGAGCCGGTCGCAGGCGGCGACGTGGCCGGCCGTGAGGCCTCCTGCCGGCGCCCCGGCGCGCAGCAGCAGCCGCCGCCAGACCCGGGAGCGAAGGGCGGTGGCCAGGTCCGCGAGCTCCCCCACCGGCACCCCGGCCGGGTCGTCGTCGGGCGTGGCCTGCTCGGCGAGGTCGTCGAGCAGGTCGGCGTCGTCGCGCAGCAGGTCGGCGCTGCGGACGAGCGCCTCGGCGATGCCGGGACCGAGGTCGCCCTCGAGGTCGGCCAGCGCCTGCCGCGCGCGGACGCGGGCGTAGGCCCGGTCGGAGTTCATCGGGTCCTCCCACGGCGTGAGGCCCCACTCCTGGCAGGCCTGTCGCGTCATGGCGCGCGGCAGGTGCAGCAGCGGCCGGGCGAAGGGAGTCCCCTCCCGGACCACGAGCACGGCCATGCCGGCCAGGGACCGCGCACCGGAGCCGCGGGCGAGGCCGAGCAGCACCTGCTCGGCCTGGTCGTCGCGGGTGTGCCCGAGGAGCACGAGGTGGGCAGGGTGCTCCTCGCCCATGGCCGCGGCGGTCTCGGCGAGGGCCGCGTAGCGCGCCTCGCGGGCCGCCGCCTCGAGGCCCTCGCCGCTCGCGGTGACGAGGGTCGGGACGACGGCGACGGGCCCGAGCCCGAGGTCGGCGCAGTGCTGGGCCGCGAGGAGCGCGACGTCGGCCGACTCCTCCTGCAGCTGGTGGTCGACGATGATCGCGCCCGCGGTGACGTCGTGCGCCGGCGCCTCGGCCGCGAGGGCGGCCGCGAGCGCGAGGGAGTCGGCTCCCCCACTCACCGCCGCGAGCGCCAGCGAGCCGGCGGGCAGGCCCGCGAGGGCCGCGCGGACCCCCCTTCGGCACTCGGCCTGGGAGGGGTGGCCGGCGCCCACGTCAGCCGTGGACCCGCCGCACCCAGGCGGCGGGCTCGGTGATCTCGCGCGCGGTGGGCAGCGTCTCGGGCGAGGTCCACACGGCGTTGAACCCGTCGACGCCGACGGCGTCCTGGACCGTGCGGACGAAGGTCGCGCCGTCGCGGTACTGACGCATCTTGGCCTCGAGCCCGAGGAGGCGGCGCAGCAGGCGGTCGACGGCGCCGGCGCCCTTGCGGCGCTTGGTGAAGCGGGCCCGGATCGTCGCCACCGTCGGGACGTGCTCGGGACCCACGTCGTCCATGACGACGTCGGCGTGCCCCTCGAGGAGCGACATCACGGCGGTGACCTGGGCCATCCGCTCGCGCTGCTCGGGCGTGATGACGAGCTCGGCGAGGCCCTGGCTGTCCCCGGAGAAGACCCGCGGCAGCTGGGTGGTCACCTGCTCGAGGCGGGTGCGCAGGGCCTCGGAGTCGGGCATGAGGTCGCCGGCGAGGCCGCGCGCGCTGGTGACGAGGTGCTCACGCAGCCACGGCACCGCGGTGAACTGCACCCGGTGGGTCTCCTCGTGGAGGCAGACCCACAGCCGGAAGTCGCGGGGCACGGCGTCGATGTCGCGCTCGGTGGCGACGATGTTGGGCGCGACGAGCAGCAGCGCCGGGTCGCCGTCGGGCGCCAGGTCGTACTGGCCCAGGACCTTGGTCGAGAGGAAGGCGAGCATGCCGCCGGCCTCGGCCCCGGTGATCTTGGAGCCGACGGCCTGGGCGGCCGCGGACGGCTCCTTGGTCTTGCGACGCGAGGCGGCCTCGAAGGCCGGGTCGAGCATGCCCGCCATCGACGTGGCGTTGACCTCGATCCAGGTGCGGCGGTCGATGACGAGCGGGGCGGGCGCGTCGCCGGGAGCGCGCAGGCGTGAGGTCGCGGCGACCGGCTCGACGGCCTGCCCGGCCAGCGCCCGGATCTCCTCGACGGCCTCGACCGCCTCCTCCGGGCTGACGTCGGGGCCGGGCGGCACGAGCCGCGTGCCCGCGGAGGTGGCGAACTTCCAGTCCACGTAGTTGGTCACGGTGCCACCCTACGGAGCCGGTCCACGTCGAGTCAGCGGCAGCCGCAGTCGGTGAGGTCGGCGACGACCTCGTCGAGGGCCGCGCGAGCGCCGAGGGTACCGGTCGTCGAGGGCACCCGGTCGGCGACGAGGACGTAGGTGAGCAGCCGGCCGTCGGCCGTCGTCGTCGTCCCCGCGAGGGCGGAGGTGCCGGTGAGGGTGCCGGTCTTGGCGCGGGCGATGCCGGCGGCCCCGCGGGACTCCTCGACGAGGAAGCGGTCGTGCAGGGTGCCGGTCAGGCCCGCGATCGGCAGGTCGGACAGCACCCGGGTCATGCTCGTGGCGCTGCCGGTGATGCCCAGCTGCATGACGTCGGAGATCACCCGCGCGGGCACGGCCTGGCCCGAGCTCAGACCGCAGTTGTCCTTGAGCTTGACCCCGGTCAGGTCGACCCCGGCGTCCTGCAGCGTCGTGCGGACCCAGCGGGTCACCTCGGCGAAACTCGCCCCGGCACCGTCGGCGACCGCGGCCTGGCGCGCGACGTTTTCGGTGAGGGCGTTGTCGGAGTCATCGAGGGCGAGCGCGAGGACGTCGCCGAGCGGTGCGGACTCGACCGAGCCGAGTTCCTCGGCGCCCCGGGGGGCCGGGGTACGCCACGTGCGGGAGGAGTCGTCGACGCTGACGGAGACGCCGGCCTTCTTCAGCTGCGCGGCGAAGGCCTTGAGGACGGTGCGCTCGGGCACCTTGGGCGAGGGCTTGAAGGGCTCAGGCCGGTCGCCGGCGAGCCCGATCATCGACACCCCCTGCGTGTAGCCGGCGGCGACGTCGGCCATGGACCAGCCCGGGGCATAGCGCTCCCCGGCCGCATACGTGGCGTCGAGGCGAAGGGAGTAGCGCGTCCCTCCCTTCGCCTGCAGCGAGGCGGCCACCTCCTCGGCGAGGTCGGCCAGACCCGCCCGACCCTCGACCGCGGTGGGGTCACCGGCTCCCTTGGCGAGCATCGTGTCGCCGGAGGCGACGAGGACCAGCTCGTCGTCCTCGCCCTGCACGACCGTGGTCTTCATCGTCGTCGTCAGGTCGGTGCGCTCGGCGACCGCAGCCGCCGTGAGGAGCTTGGCCGTCGAGGCGGGCGTCTGCGCGCGGTCCTCGTCCTGGGACCACAGGGTGTCGCCGGTGAGCGCGTCGCGCACGACGACGCCGACGCGGGGCCCGAGGGCGGAGGCACCGATGTCACCACGCAGCGCGCGGGCCAGTCCCTGCTCGGTCGGGACCGGGGCATCCTTGGAGGCGGCGGGCAGGACGGACTCGGCCGGCTGGTACTCGGGGGTCTGCTCGGCGACCGCCTCGTCGATGGTGAGGACACCCGGGACGCGGTCCTGGGCGTCGGCGACGCCGTAGGCCACGGCGAGGGCTGCGACGGAGGTCACGGCGATGAGAGTGCGGCGCACGCGCGGCCCCCTGCGGTGAATTGGCGGTGGTGGTGGAACACTGGGCCCGAGAATAGTTCACCCATTCACGGACAGAGGTATACCTGTGGAGTTCGACGTCACCATCGAGATCCCGAAGGGCCAGAAGAACAAGTACGAGGTCGACCACGAGACCGGTCGCATCCGCCTCGACCGCATGCTCTTCACCTCCATGGCCTACCCGAGCGACTACGGGTACGTCGAGGACAGCCTCGGCGAGGACGGCGACCCGCTCGACGCGCTGGTGCTCCTCGACGAGCCGACCTGGCCCGGCTGCCTCGTGCGCGCGCGGCCGATCGGCATGTTCCACATGCGCGACGAGGCCGGCGGCGACGACAAGGTCCTGTGCGTGCCCGCGGGCGACCCGCGCAAGGAGGGCATCAAGGAGCTCGAGGACATCAGCGAGTTCTGGCGCCTGGAGATCCAGCACTTCTTCGAGACCTACAAGGACCTCGAGCCGGGCAAGTCCGTCGAGGGCGCCCACTGGGTCGGTCGCGAGGAGGCGATCCAGACGATCCTCGAGGCCATCGAGCGCGCCAAGGCCAAGGGCATGACCACCGCCCGATGGAACATGCCCAACTCCGGCCACACCCCTCAGGAGGACGTGACCCACTCGGAAGAGGACATCAAGGCCGCCGCCGCCCGCGCTCGCGAGGAGCTGGCGACGAAGGAGAAGCCGCTCAGCGACGACTGAGCGAGCGCGCCAACCCGCGGCGGCCCTGCCGCATCATCCACGCGTGGTTGGCCCGCAGCACCGCAGGCGAGAGGGTCGCCGCCCGGGACCACCGGGCGGCGACCCTCACGTCTTGGTCGAAGGTGGCCCTGCACGCTCCCTGCAGGTCGCGGCCGATCGTCCACTCGGCCCACCCCTCGAGGTCACCGTCGAGGCGCACCCTCAGGTGACCCCCTTCGCGGTCCTCGATCTCGCGGGTGAGGACCAGGTGCAGGGTCAGGGGCAGGGCGCTGCGGATCTGCCCGCGGCCGGACGTCTCGTCGATCCGCTCGAGCGAGCGGATCTGCGGCCACCACCGCGGGTAGCCCTCGATGTCGGCGAGCGCCGCGACGACCGCGTCCCGCGGAGCGTCGAGCACCCACTCGTGGTGGAAGACGAAGCGCGGCCCGGGCACCTGCCCATCCTGCTCCCCTCCGTTGGTCGAGGTGCGAGCGCCAGCGAGCCCCGAGACCACCCCGCCGGCACGTCAACTACGTTGGCCCCGTGCGCTACTACTCCCGCGACGGACTGACCTTCGACCTCGACGACCTCGGCCCGCAGGAGGGTGACGTCGTCGTCCTGCTGCACGGCTGGCCGCAGGACCGCACGTCGTGGCACTCGGTGGCGCCGCGGCTGGCCGAGGCCGGTCTGCGGGTCCTCGCGCCCGACCTGCGCGGCTACTCCCCCGGCGCCCGCCCGGGCAACCACCTCGACTACGTCATCACCGAGATCGTCGGCGACGTGACCGCGCTCCTCGACGAGGTCGGCGCGGAGCGGGCGCACGTCGTCGGCCACGACTGGGGCGGGGCGCTGGCCTGGGCGATCGCCGCCCGCGAGCCCGACCGCGTCGAGACCCTCACCGTGCTGTCCACGCCGAGCCCCGCCGGGATGGCCGCCGGCATGCGATCCGGTGACCAGCTCAAGCACTCCTGGTACATGGCCCTCTTCGCCCTGCCGGTGCTGCCGGTCCTCTTCTTCCGGCTCTTCGCCCAGCAGGTCCTCGAGCGGATCGGCATGCCCCGCGAGCGCGCCGCCCACGACGCCCGCCGGCTGAAGACCCCGGGCGCCGCCGAGGGGACCTTCGCCTGGTACCGGGCCGCCCTCTCCCCCACCCTCATGTGGCGCAAGCGCCGGTCGAAGGGGGGTCCCCGCCGCAGCGTGCACCGTCGGGTCATCCCCACCGCCTACGTCTGGGGGACGAAGGACCCCGCCTTCGGCGAGGTCGCGACCCAGCACACCGTCGAGCAGCTGCGCCGCCGCGCCGGCGACCAGCCCGAGCTGGCGATCATCCGGCCGCTCGAGACCGGCCACTGGCTCATGGAGACCCACCCGGAGGTCGTCGCCGACGTGGTCCTCGAGCGGATCGGTGCCCGGCGCGGCGAGGCCCTCGCGGGCTGATGCGCACCCCTCGTCGGGCGGTCCTGCTGGGCGGGCTCGCCCTGTCGGTCGGGGCGTGCGGCCGCCGGAGCGACGTGCCCGCGGTGCAGGCCGCGCTGCGTTCCGCGGTCGAGGCGCTGCCCGAGCACGTCGCAGGACTGGTGCAGTACCAGGACTCGACCTCGGCAGGCACCACGATCAGCGGGGTGCTGACCCTCCGGGGCTCCGACCGCGGGGCCGTCGCCGCCTCTCTCGAGCGCGTGCTCGAGACGGTGGCCCGCACCTATCGCGACCAGGCGAACGTGCCTACGGCCTTCGTGCGGGTGGAGGCCCATCCGGCCGATGACTCGGCCACTCGGGTGCTCACCACCGAGGTCGTCGCGCCCCCCGAAGGGGCCAACACGACGACCGACGACCTCGACGCGCACTTCGACCTCTGAGGAGGCGATCGGTGGCACCGACCCGATTACGCGCCACGGGCACTCATCCGTATACTCGTGCCTCGCGTCCACGGGCGCATGCCGCCTTAGCTCAGTCGGCTAGAGCGTCTCACTCGTAATGAGAAGGTCGTCGGTTCGATTCCGACAGGCGGCTCCACACGAAACCCTCGAGAAATCGAGGGTTTTCGTCATGTCTGGGACCACATCGGTCACGACTGGGTGCCTGGTGTCGTTGGTGTCACCTGGTCCCCCTTCTCCGGGCAGCCAGGTGACGTCAACGCCGTCAGGCGGCGCCCGGGCGCCGACATGCCGCGCAGGGTCAGCGCGAATCCCACATCTGCCGGGCGTGCCCGATCTCCTCGCGGATCGCGGCCATGATCGCGTCGGTGACCTCGCGGGCGGCGGCATCGTCGGTCCGCCCGGCCCACGCCGACAGGTCCACCGGGTCGCCGACCGACAGGCAGGCCGTGTGGCGGTGCCACAGGTGGCGGTGGCCCTGCTGCGGGCCCCACGTCCCGACTGGGATGACCGGCGCCTCGGGATGACGAAGGGCGAGCCGCGCGGCTCCCGTACGGGCGGGCCCGGGCATCTTGTCGGGCTCGGTCGTGAGGCGCCCCTCCGGGTAGAGCGCGACGAGCTGCCCCTGCTCGAGCCGCTCCGACGCCGCGTCGAGGGCATCGGCCGCCGCGGCCGAGCCCCGCGCGACCGGAATCTGGCCGGTGGCCCGGGCGAGCGCACCGACGACCGGCCACCCGAAGACCTCCTTCATCGCGAGGAAGTGCGGGAAGCGCCGGTGGCCGATCGTCACCCGCGCCACGGCCAGCGGGTCGGACATCGTCAGGTGGTTGGCCACGAGGATCACCGGCCCTCGTCGAGGGACGGCACCGGCGGTGCGGAAGCGCACCCGGTGCGCCAGCTTGGCCACGGCCCAGACCAGCACGAAGCCGGCGGCGTTCTTCAGGTGCTGTCGTGGAGTGGTCACCTCCGCATTGTGGCCCCGGCCCCACCCACCCTCACGGAGTAGTCGTACCCAGGCTCCCCCCTTCGCCTGACCTCGACGTACTGCGGCACGGACGAAGGGGGCACACCCCCTGTGCCGCAAGGGATGCGACTCGTCCTGCAGGGCCGTCCACCCGCAGCTAGCGTGGGCCGGGCCCATCGGACCCAAACCCCCTGCGAGGTGTCCACGTGAGCTCCCTTCGTCGTGCTCTCTCCCGCCTGACCATCACCGCCCTGGCCACGTCCCTGGTCACCGTCATCCCGGCTTCAGGCGGCAGCGCCGCGCCCAGTCCGGTTGCGGCACAACGCGACTCGATCCCGATCCCCGGCGTCGACCAGGCCGCGCTGTCGAAGGCCCCGAAGGTGCCCTCGGCCGGCCGCTCCGGCGACCGGGTCGTCGGCATGACCGACACCATCGCCACGCAGGACTTCCGCGTCGCCGGCCTGACGTGGGACGGCTCGCGAATCGACGTCGAGGCCTTCGTCCGCACCCGCGACGCGCAGACCGGCCGGTGGTCTGGCTGGAGCCTGCTCGAGGCCGAGGGGGGGACCCGACGCCGGCACCGCCGAGGCGGCCGCCGCCCAGGGCGGCACCCAGCCGCTCATCACCGCGCCCTCCGACGGCATCCAGGTCCGCGTGGAGTCGGCCGGCGCCCGCCCTCAGGGCCTCGAGGTCGACGTCATCGACCCGGGCACCTCGACCGCCGACGCCACCGCCGGCAGCGACACCACCTCCCTCTCCACGGCGGACGAGACCAACCCCCAGAAGCGGCCGACGATCCACAGCCGGGCCGAGTGGGGTGCCGACGAGTCGATCCGCAAGGGCGACCCCGACTACGGCGAGGTGCGCGGCGCGGTCCTGCACCACACCGCGGGGGTCAACGGCTACTCCCGCGAGGAGGCGCCGGCGATCATGCGCGGAATCTACGAGTTCCACGTCAACGGCCGCGGGTGGAACGACATCGGCTACAACGTCCTCGTCGACCGGTTCGGGCGACTGTGGGAGGGCCGCGCCGGCGGCGTCGACAAGGCCGTCATCGGCGCCCACGCGCAGGGCGTCAACAGCCAGACCTTCGGCATCTCCGCGATGGGCGACTACGACCAGACCGCGGCGCCCGACGCCATGACGACAAGCATCGAGCGGCTCATGGCGTGGAAGCTCGCCCGCCACCACGTCGACCCGACAGCCAAGGCGACGATCGGCGGCGAGTGGCTCCCCACCGTCGTCGGCCACCGCTCCGTCGGCCAGACGACCTGCCCCGGCCAGTACCTCGCGGCTCGGCTGCCCGAGATCCGCACCGACGCCCAGGCCCGGCAGGGCACCGCCTTCTACACGCCGAGCACGAGCCCGCGTCGGGTCGCCTACGGCACGGGCGGGTCGGCACTCCAGGTGCGCACGACCGGCGACATCACCTGGCGCGTGCGCATCTCCAGCAAGGAGCACGGCGTCATCTCCGACCGGTCGAGCACCCGGACCGGCGACACCGACCTCACGGTGACGTGGAAGGGCCGTCTCGCCGACGGCAGCTGGGCCCCGCCGGGTGAGTACGAGGTCCTGCTGAGCGGCAAGGACACCAGCTCCGGCGCATGGATCCCCAGCTGGCGCGACACGGTCACCGTCACGTCCTGACGCTCACTCCTCGCAGGTCAGCTCGCCACCGTCGGGCGTCGTGCCGGTGAGCCAGAACTCGTCGACCGCCTCGTCGACGCAGGAGTTCTGGCGCATGTAGGCGGTGTGCCCGTCGCCCTCGTGGGTGATCAGGGCGGAGTCGGCGAGCTGCTCGTGCAGGCGCTGCGCCCACTCGTAGGGCGTCGCGGGGTCGCGGGTCGTGCCGACGACGAGGATCGGGTCGGCCCCCTCGGCGTCGACCTCGTGCGGCGTGTTGGTGGGGTCGATCGGCCACTGGGCACAGGGTGACTCCGAGGCGAGCGCGCGGCCCCAGATCGGGGCCTCCTCCTCGGCGCGGGCGACGAGGTCGTCGGGACCGCCGGGGCCGTCCGGGGTGTCGAGGCAGGAGACGGCCGGCAGCGCCTCGAGCATGTTGTTCTGGTAGGCCCCGCTGGAGTCGCGCCCGGCGTAGGCACGGCCGAGCTCGCTCAGCGGGCCGCCATCGCCGTCGTCCGCGGCGACGAGTGCGTCGGTCAGCTGCGACCACATGCCCTGGTCGTACATCGCCTGCGCGATGCCCCACGTCGCCCAGCCCTCGGTGAGCTCGATGCCGGCGCTGGCGGGCAGCGGCTGCTCGTCGAGCTCCTCGAGCTGGCTCTGCACGTGCTCGACGACCTCATCGACGCTCGAGCCGAGCGGGCAGTCGTCGTCGACGCAGTCCTGCGCCCACGCCCGGGTCGCGGTGTCGAAGCCCTTGGCCTGACCGATCGCGACCTCCTCGGAGGTTGCGTCGGGCGGCAGCACACCGTCGAGCACCATGCGCCCGGCGCGGTCCGGGAAGAGGTCGGCGTAGGTCGCGCCGAGGTAGGTGCCGTAGGACTTGCCGAGATAGGTGAGCTTGCCGTCGCCGAGGGCGGCACGCAGCACGTCCATGTCGCGCGCGGCGTCGGCGGTGGAGACGTGACCGAGCAACTCGCCCGTCTTGTCCTTGCACCCGTCGGCGAACTCCTTCTGCGCGCGCTCCCCCGCCGACTTTTCCTCCGGGGTGTCGGGCGTCGGGTCCTTGGCCAGGTAGTCGTCCATGTCGGCATCGCTCAGGCAGTCGACCGGGTGCGAACGCCCCACGCCCCGCGGGTCGAAACCCACGACGTCGAAGTGGCGCCGGATCTGGTCGCTGACGATGAAATCCGCGGCCGCCGCGTAGTCGACGCCGGAGCCGCCCGGGCCACCGGGGTTGACGACGAGCGAGCCCGCGGCCTCCCCCTTCGCCTCGACCCGCAGGACGGCGATCTCGATGGTCTGACCGTCGGGGTCCTCGTAGTCCATGGGCACCTCGAGCGTGGCGCACTCCCCGTCGCTGCCCCGGCAGCCGCCCCAGTCGAGCTCCTGCGAGTAGAAGCGCTCGAGCCCGGTGGTGCCCGCCGGCGGCGTGGTGTCACCCGTGGTCAGCCCGGTCGGCGTGGTACCCGGCTCGAGGAGGGAGCAGCCGGCCACCGGCAGCAGTAGCGCTGACACGGCGGCGACGACGCGAGGAGTGCGTGACCGGCGAGAACTCATGCCCAGACGCTACCTGCCGTCGTGGCAGGGCGATCAGCGCGACGGCAACTGCAGCGAGACCGCCATCGCCTCGAGCGCCAGCAACGGCGCGACGTTGGCGGCGATCCGCTCGCGGGCGGTCGCGATCGCCTCCATCGCGCCGAGCAGCCCCTCGCCGCCGAAGGCCCGCGCGACCTCCTCGACGACCGGTCGGGCGTCCTCGTTGACCAGGGCGACGGGCGAGCCCGCGTGCAGCACGAGCGCGTCGCGGTAGACCGAGAGCAGGTCGACGAGCGCCCGGTCGACCATGTCGCGGGTGAAGCGGGTGGCGCGTGTCTTGTGCTCACGCTCGAGGGCGGTCACCTGGGCCCGGACGTGCGGTGGCTGGGTCCGCGCGCTCGGGTCGGCACCGAGGGTCTCGAGGAGACGTTCCTTCTCCGCCGCGGCACGGGCCTCGAGCGTGCGGTCGCGCTCCTGCTCGGCGATCTGCAGCAGGTCGGCGGCCGCGCCGACCGCGTCGGAGACGCCCCGGATGCGGCCGGCCATCGCGATGGTGTCGCGGCGGCGGATGCGGGCGCCCTCGTCGGTCGCCAGCCGCTTGGCCAGCCCGATGTGGCTCTGCGCGGCCCGAGCGGCGTAGGTCGCCATGCCGATGTCGATGCCGTCGCGGCGGTGGAGCAGCTGGGCGACCTCGGGCACGGGCGGGGTGCGCAGCCGCACGTGCCGCGAGCGCGAGCGGACCGTGATGAGCACGTCCTCGAGGCTCGGCGCGCAGAGCAGCCAGACGGTGCGCGGCGTAGGCTCCTCGAGTGCCTTGAGCAGGGCATTGCCCGACTGCTCGGTCAGCCGGTCGGCGTCCTCGACGAGGATGATCCGGTAGCGCCCGACGCTCGGCGAGCGGCCGGCGAGCTGGACGAGGTCGCGGGTCGCGGCGACGCCGATGGACAGGGCCTCGGTCGCGAGGACGTCGACGTCGGCGTGCGTCCCGTCGAGCGCGGTGCGGCACTCACGGCACTCGCCGCAGCCACCGCTCGGGCACAGCAGCGCCCCGGCGAAGGCCCGCGCTGCCGTCGACCGCCCGGACCCCGGCGGCCCGGTGAAGAGCCAGGCGTGGGTCATGGCGGCCGGGTCGGCGACCGCCCGGGTCAGCGTCGTCACCGTCTCGGCCTGGCCGACGACGTCGCGCCAGATCGGGGCCGGCCCCTCACCCGCCACGGCGGTCACAGGACGCCCTCGCGCTGCAGGCGGGAGCGGACGCGGTCGGCGACGGCCAGCGCGTGGGCGGCCCCGTCGACGACGAGGTAGCGCTCGGGCGCGGCCTCGGCCATCGCGAGGAAGTGCTCACGCACCGCCGTGTGGAAGGCGTCGGCCTCGGACTCCATCCGGTCGTGGGTGCCGCCGCGGCGGCGGCGCCCGGTGGCCGGGTCGACGTCGACGAGGACGGTGAGGTCGGGGGTGAGTCCACCGACGGCCCAGGACTGCAGGTCGGCGACCTCCTGCGCCCCGAGGGAGCGGCCGGCGCCCTGGTAGGCGACGGAGGAGTCGGTGTAGCGGTCGGTGACGACGACCGCTCCGCGGGCGAGCGAAGGGAGGATGACCTCCTCGACGTGCTGGGCCTTGTCGGCGGCGAAGACCAGAGCCTCCGCCCGGGGCGTGATCGCCTCGCCGTGGAGGACGAGGTCGCGCAGCGCGGCACCGAGGGCGGTGCCCCCCGGCTGGCGGGTCACGACGACCTCGCGGCCCGCCGCCTCGAGGGCCTCGACGAGGTGCCTGACCTGCGTCGACTTGCCGGCGCCGTCGCCCCCCTCGAAGGCGATGAAGTATCCGCGATCCGTCACGTCGTCGACCCTAAGGCACCGTGCCGACACGCGAGTCCGGGTGCCGAGCAGGTGCTGTGCAAAGGTCACAAGTCGGTCGCGATGGACGGCTGAGCGGCGGATCCGGCTCCCCCGCGGGGTTGAGTGGACGAGTGTCCCGAGAGCCGGGGTCGAGGAGAGGATGCCCGTGGGTGATTTCGTCGCAGACAAGTGGCAGGACATCCTCTTCCGCTCCTTCCAGCACCTCGCGCTGGTGGTGCAGTCGGTCCTCCTCGCGACGATCATCGCCATCGCGCTCGCGGTGCTCGTCACCCGGGTGCCGCGGCTGAAGCCCGCGGCCAACATGCTCAGCGCCATCGGCCTGACGATCCCCTCCTTCGCCCTCCTCGGCCTGCTCCTACCCCTCTTCGGCATCGGGCCGGTGTCGCCATTCGTCGCCGTCACCTTCTATGCGACCCTGCCGATCCTGCGCAATGCCGTCGTGGGCCTTGCCGGCGTCAGCCCCACCCTGCTCGAGTCGGCGAAGGGGATGGGCATGGGTGCGACCACCCGCTTCCTGCGGGTGCAGCTGCCGATGGCGTGGCCGGTGATCATGGCCGGCCTGCGGGTGTCCGCGCAGATGTCCATGGGTGTGGCCGCGATCGCGGCGTACACCCTCGGCCCCGGTCTCGGCGGCTACATCTTCACCGGCCTGGCCCAACTGGGCGGGGCCAATGCCCTCAACTACGCCCTCGTCGGGACCCTCGGGGTGGTCGTCCTCGCCCTGCTCCTCGACGCCGCCCTGCTGCTCGTCAGCCGACTCACCACCTCGAAGGGGATCCGCGCCTGATGTCCACCACCGCAGACCAGCAGCCCGCACCCGAGCACCCCGCAGCCAACCGGGAGGTGAGCGGCGCCGAGATCGTCTTCGACAACGTCACCAAGACCTACTCCGGGCAAAAGGTGCCGGCCGTCGACGGGCTGTCCCTCACCGTGCCGGCCGGCGAGATCGTCATGTTCATCGGCCCCTCGGGCTGCGGCAAGACGACGACGCTGAAGATGATCAACCGCCTCCACGAGCCGACCTCGGGGACGATCACCATCGGCGGCGAGGACATCCGCAGCAAGAATGCGACCGAGCTGCGCCGCACCATCGGCTACGTCATCCAAGGCGGCTCGCTCTTCCCCCACATGACGGTCGGCGACAACATCGCCCTCGTCCCTGGCCTGCTCAAGTGGGACAAGCGCCGCATCAGCGAGCGTGTCGACGACCTGCTCGAGCTCGTCGGCCTCGACCCCAAGCGCTACCGCGACCGCTACCCCAAGGAACTCTCCGGCGGGCAGCAACAGCGCGTCGGCGTCGCCCGCGGCCTCGCGGCCGACCCGCCGGTGCTGCTCATGGACGAGCCCTTCGGCGCGGTCGACCCGATCACCCGGCAGCGGCTCCAGGACGAGCTGATGAGCATCCAGGAGGAGCTGCAGAAGACGATCGTCTGCGTCACCCACGACATCGACGAGGCGGTCAAGCTCGGCGACCGGATCCTCCTGCTGCGCGAGGGCGCCCAGATCGCCCAGTACGACACCCCGACCACCCTCCTGGCCAACCCCGCCGACGAGTTCGTCGAGGACTTCATCGGGGCTGGGTCGTCGCTCAAGCAACTGAGCCTCTCGCGCGTCGACGAGCTCGAGCTGCAGAGCCCGGTCCTCGCCACGGTCGGTGACGACGGCAAGGCCGCCGCCGAGGCCGCCCGCGCCGGCGGCCAGAACGACGTCATCGTGCTCGACTCCCGACGTCGCCCGGTCGGGTGGTACAGCCTCAAGGAGGCCGCCCGGATGCCTCGTCTGCCCGACCACACCGAGGAGGACATCTCGGTGATCGACCGGCGCTCGACGATCAACGACGCCCTCGACTCGATGCTCGCGAGCACCCACGGCGGCGTCCTCGTCACCGGCCGCCGCGACGAGTTCCTCGGCGTCGTGACCTTCGAGGCGGTCACCGACCACATCCGCGCCGCGTCCGACCCGGATGCGCAGGAGGCCACGTCATGACCGACGTGAGGACCTCCCCTTCGACCGCCGACACCGGTGTCGAGGACCGCCGCACGACGATCGGGCTGCTCGTCGGCCTGCCGCTGCTCTGCGCGGCGATCCTCGGCGGCTGGGCGATCTGGCGGCAGACCGCCGACCTCGACGACATCGAGGCCCGTCAGCTCGCGTGGGGCACGATCCTCACGCTGACCCGCGAGCACGTCACGCTCACCCTCATCACGACCGCCGTCGTGCTCGTCACCGCGATCCCCATCGGCATCCTGCTCACGCGCGGTCCGGCCCGCCGCTTCTCCGGGCCGATCACGGCGGTCGCCAACGCCGGTCAGGCCGCGCCGGTCATCGGCCTCATCGTGCTCCTGGCGATGTGGCTCGGCTTCGGCGTGCGCACCGCCGTCATCTCGCTGGCGATCTACGGCTTCCTGCCGGTGCTGCGCAACACGATCGTCGGCCTGCAGCAGGTCGACCAGACCCTCGTCGAGGCCGCTCGCGGCATGGGCATGTCCCCCGTCGACGTCCTGCGCCGGGTCGAGCTGCCCCTCGCCATGCCGGTGATCATGGCCGGTGTGCGCACCGCGCTCGTGCTCGTCGTCGGTGCCGCGAGCTTCGCGACCTTCGTCAACGCCGGTGGGCTGGGCGCGCTCATCGTCACCGGCATCACCCTCTTCCGCTACCCCATCCTCGTCAGCGGCGCCGTGATCATCGCGGTCGTCGCGCTGCTCATCGACTGGGCGGGCCGGGTGCTCGAGCTCGTCCTCACTCCCAAGGGGACCTCATGACGACGCGACGTGCCCTCCCTTCGGCCGAGCTGACCCGACGCACCCTGCTCCTGGGCGGAGCCGGCACGCTCGGCCTCGCCCTCGCCGGGTGCGGTCTGGGCACGAGCGGCGGCTTCGTGCCCTCCGGGGAGGCTGCCGGACCGATCGCCGACGTCGACCTGTCGGGCGCCTCGATCGGGGTGGGGTCGAAGAACTTCACCGAGCAGCTCATCCTGGGCAAGATGGCCGTCATCCTGCTGCGCGCGGCCGGCGCCGACGCGGCCGACCTGACCAACATCCCCGGCTCGTCCAGCGCCCGTCAGGCGATGATCGAGGACCAGGTCCAGATGCAGTGGGAGTACACGGGCACCGCGTGGATCGCCTACCTCGGCGAGACCACCCCGATCCCCGACGAGCGCAAGCAGTACGAAGCCGTCCGCGACCGCGATCTCGAGGAGCACCAGCTCGTCTGGCTCGACCCGGCGCCGATGAACAACACCTACGGCTTCGCCGGGCCGACCGAGACGATCAAGAAGCTCGGCATCACCAAGCTCTCCGAGCTGGCGAAGGTGCCCGAGGCCGAGCTGACCTTCTGCGTCGAGTCCGAGTTCAACAACCGCAACGACGGCTTCGACCCGATGCTGAAGAAGTACGGGCTGAAGCGCGGCAGCGACTTCCCCGCGAAGAACGTCAAGGTGCTCGACACCGGGGCGATCTACCAGGCCACCGACGAGGGCACGTGCACCTTCGGCGAGGTCTTCACGACCGACGGACGGATCAAGGCGCTCGACCTGACCGTGCTTGAGGACGACAAGGCCTTCTTCCCGAAGTACAACGTCGCGCCCGTGCTCACCCAGGCGGTTGTCGAGGAGCACCCTGCGGTCAAGGAGCTCTTCGCGCCGGTCGTCGAAAAGCTCACCGACGACGTGCTCATCGACCTCAATGCCCGGGTCGACGTCGACGGCGAGGACCCGGCGGACGTCGCGATCGCGTGGCTGCGGGAGGCCGGCTTCATCAAGGCCTGACCGCCCCTCGCCCGTCGCATCTCCTTAAGGTCGTGCCATGACCTTCACCGACGAGACCGCCCGTGCCCTCACCTCCCGCGCCCTCACCGCGCAGACCGAAGGGAGGGTCCCCGGCCTCGTCGCCGGCGTCGCCCGGGCGGGCCGGCTCGAGTGGTCCACGGGCATCGGGACGATCGACCTCGCGACACCCGAAGAGGCACCCGATGCCGACACCCAGTACCCGGTGGCGAGCAACTCCAAGACCTTCACCGCGGTCGCCGTCATGGCACTGCGGGACGAGGGCCGGCTCGACCTCGACGACACGGTCGAGCAGCACCTCGCGGACTCCGCCCATGCCCGCGTGACGATCCGGCAGCTGCTCTCGCACACCTCCGGCATGCAGCGGGAGCCGGTCGGTGACGTCTTCGACACGATGGTCATGCCCTCCCGGGAGGACCTGCTCGCCGGCTGGTCGCAGGCCGAGCGGGTCGGCCGCCCGCACGACCGCTGGCACTACTCCAACCTCGCCTACTCCGTCCTCGGCGAGATCATCGCCCGCCTCGACGGGTGCACCTGGGAGGAGTCGATCCGGCGCCGCATCCTCGACCCGCTCGAGATGACCCGCACCGGCACCGTGCCCTCCGGCCGCCGGGCGAAGGGGTACTACGTGCCTCCCTTCGCCGACGTCCCCGTGGAGGAGCCGGTCTTCGACGCGGCGGCCCTCGACCCTGCCGGTGGGCTGCGGTCGACCGCCACCGACATGGCGCGCTGGGGCGGCTTCGTGGCCGACCCGGTCGAGGAGGTCCTCTCCCCGGACACGCTCGAGGAGATGTGCCAGCCGCAGGTCATGGCCGACATGACGGGGTGGACCTCCGCGTGGGGGCTGGGCTTCCAGCTGGTTCGGCACGAGGGCCGCACCTGGGTGGGGCACACCGGCGGCTGGCCCGGCTCGATCACCGGCGTCTACACCGAGCGTTCCACTGCCACAACGGGACTGATCCTGATGAACAACTCCGCACCCGTCCCTCCTGCGGCCGCCGCCATCGAGCTCGGGACGATCGCGATCGAGCGCGAGCCGGTGCAGCCCGAGCCCTGGCAGCCCGGGACCGAGCTGCCCGACGAGCTCGTCCCGCTGCTCGGGCACTGGTACTCCGAGGGGACGCACTTCGTGCTGTCGGTGCGCGAGGGGCGGCTCGAAGCGCGGGTGGCCGGGCAGCCCAAGGAGATGCCGCCCTCGGTCTTCGAGGCCGAGGCCACCAACCGCTACCGCACGGTGTCGGGCCGCGAGCGCGGCGAGCTGCTGCGGGTCACCCGCGATGCCTCCGGCACCGTCACCCACCTCAACTGGGCCACCTACCGCTTCACCCGCGAGCCCCTGGCCTTCGGCCAGTGGCTCTGACCGCCCCGACCCTGCATTGCCCTACGGCAATGCAGAGTCGGGGCCCGGTGACCCTGCATTGCCGTAGGGCAATGCAGGGTCCTGGGCCCACCGAGCGGGCGAAGGGAGGGGGGACGGTCGCTGCGCGACCTCCTCAGCCAGCGGGGGTCACGCGAAGTGCTTGCGCAGCTCCCGGTTGAGGATCTTGCCGGTGGCATTGCGCGGCAGCTCGTCCATGAAGACGACCTCGCGCGGGATGCAGTGGCGGGCGCGGTGGGCGCGCACGTGCTCCTTGACCTCGTCGGCGCTCAGCTCGTGGCCCTCGGTGAGCGCGACGAAGGCCGCGAGGCGCTGACCGAAGTCGGGGTCGGGCACGCCGATGACCGACACCTCACGGACCGCGGGGTGCTCGGCAAGCAGCCCCTCGACCTCGATGGGGTACACGTTTTCGCCGCCGCTGACGATCATGTCGTCGTCGCGACCGTCGACGAAGTAGAGGTCACCCTCGACATGGCCCATGTCGCCCGTGGAGACGAGGCCGTCGACGAAGTCCTTGGTCTTGCCGTTGGTGTAGCCGTCGAAGACGAGCTCGTTGCCGCAGAAGATCCGGCCGGTCTCCCCCTTCGGCAGCTCCTTGCCGTCCTCGTCGAGGATCTTGACGACCGTGCCGAGCGGCGGGGTGCCGGCGGTGTTGGGGTGGCGGCGCATGTCGGCGGGCGTGGCGATGCACACCCAGGAGGCCTCGGTCGAGCCGTAGAGGTTGTAGAGCACGTCGCCGTACTCGTCCATGAACTTCGTCGTGAAGCCCGAGGGGTAGGCAGATCCAGAGGTGGCGACCACCCGCAGCTTGCGGCGGCTGCGTGCGGCCGGGTCACTCGGCAGCTCCATCATCCGCTGGAGCATCACGGGGATGGCGAACATCGCGTCAGGCTGCAGCTCCTCGAGCGCCGCCCGGGCCGCCTCGGGCTTGAAGCGCCGCTGCAGGATGATCGTCGCGCGCAGCGCCATCGACAGCTGCATCGCCGCGTAGCCCCAGGTGTGGAAGATCGGCGCGGAGATGAGGATCCGGTCGTGGGCCTTGAGCGGGATCCGGTCGATGATCGAGATGAGCGGGCCGAAGCCGCCGGGCGTCTTGCGCGCGGCGCCCTTGGGCGTGCCGGTGGTGCCGGAGGTGAGGATGATCGTGCGGCCGCCCTTGGCGGGCACGGGCAGCGACTCGGGTCGGGCCGTCGCCTCGACCCGCTGGGCCAGCTCGGTCTCGGTGACCCGGGGCAGCTCCGCCGGCAGGTGCGAGACGACCTCGGCGAACTCGTCGTCGTGGATGAGGCCCTTGATCCCCTGCTGCTCGGCGACGACCGCGAACTGCGGCCCGGCGAGACCGGTGTTGCCCAGGACGAGGTCGATGCCCACCGCGGAGGTGGCCGTCATGACCTCGATGGCCTGGACGTGGTTGCGGGCGAGCAGACCGAGGCGGTCGCCCGGGCCGAAGCCCATCTCACGCAGGATGACGGCGATCTTCTCGGAGTTGGCGAGCAGCTCGGCGTAGGTCGTCGCACCCCGGCTCTCGTCGATGACCGCGACCGCCTTGGGCGAGCGGTTGGCCGCCTGGCGCAGCTCACCCGCGAGGCCGAAGCCCCACTTCTTGAGAGCAGTCAGCTGCTTGACCTGGGCGGCGGGCGGCCCCGGGGCCAGCATCCCCCGCTTGGCCATGGTCTTGGCGATGGTCAGAGGGTTCATGTCGGCATCAGGCCTTCGGGATGTCGAAGAGGGAGGGGAACTTCGCGGCCAGGGCGATGTCGCCCTTGACCTTGATCTTGCCGCGCATGGCGAGCATGGTCGGGTTGCCCCGGCCCGTCGCCATCTTGACGAACTCCGGCGGCGCCATCATCAGCGAGGCGTCGTAGGACTCGCCCGCCTCGGGCGAGACGGCGCACGTGCCCTCGTCGATGACGATCTCGTAGGTGTCGTGGGGCTGCTCGTCCGGGCCTCCGGTGATGCGGAACTGGACGGTGCCGGCGACCCCCTTCGCCTTGTCGGGCCGGAAGAGCTCGGGGAACCGGCCGAAGACGGCGTCGAGGACGGCACCACGGTGCTCACCACGCATCGTCTCCGAGATCTCCTTGTCGGACATCTGCTTGACGGTCCGGGCGAACTCCTCGGGCGTCATCGAGTCGAAGGTCGACGGGTCCAACTCCATGCGGTGCAGCTCCTTCGTGCGCGGGTTGCTGCGACCATACCCACGGGTAACCACCCCGGCAACGCGTGCGCCGGGGTGGTTCCGCTCACGCCTTCTTGGCAGCCGCCTTCTTCGTGGCCTTCTTCGCCGTCGACTTCGTGGCCTTCTTCGCGGTCTTCTTGGCCGTCTTCTTCGCCGACTTCTTGCGAGTCGTCGGCCCCTTGGCGCGCTTCTCCGCGATGAGCTCGTAGGCCCGCTCCGCGGTGAGCGTCTCGGGCTCGTCACCGCGACGGAGGGTGGCATTGGTCTCACCGTCGGTGACGTAGGGGCCGAAGCGCCCGTCCTTGACGACGACCTTCTTGCCGCTCACCGGGTCCTCGCCAAACTCCGCCAGCGGCGGCTTGGCCGCGGCGCGGCCACGCTGCTTGGGCTGGGCGTAGATCGCGAGGGCCTCCTCGAGGGTCATCGTGAAAAGCTGCTCCTCGGACTCGATGGAGCGCGAGTCGGTGCCCTTCTTCAGGTAGGGCCCATAGCGACCGTTCTGCGCGGTGATCGGCACCTCGACGGACTTCTCCGCGCCGTCCTCACCGGTCGTGGTCTCGGTGACCGTGCCGATCGTGCGCGGCAGCGAGAGGAGCTTCAGCGCCTGCTCGAGGTCGACCGTCGAGGGGTCCATGCTCTTGAAGAGCGAGGCCGTGCGCGGCTTGACCTTGGCCTTGCCACGCTTGGGCTTGTCGTCGGCCGACTCCTCGAGCACCTCGGTGACGTAGGGGCCGTAACGACCGTTCTTGACGACGACGTCGCGGCCGGTCTCGGGGTCCTGGCCCAGGACCCGACCGTCGTCGGCGGCCGCGGCGAGGAACTCGCGCGCCATCGCCGGCGTGAGCTCGTCGGGCGCCACGTCGTCGGTGATCGTCGCCCGCTTGGGCGCCGGCGTCGTCTTCGTCTCGTCGGTGACCTCACCGGTGGCCGGGTCGACCCCCTTCGGCACGACCTCCTCGACGTAGGGGCCGTAACGACCGACCCGCACGACGATGCCGTCGCCGATCTCGATCGTCGAGATCGCCCGGGCGTCGATGTCGCCGAGGTCGGATACCAGCTCGGACAGGCCGGGGCCGCTGCCCTCGTCGCCGTAGTAGAAGCGCTGCAGCCAGGCGACGCGGTCGGCGTCGCCGGCGGCGATCTCGTCGAGGTCGACCTCCATCGACGCGGTGAAGTCGTAGTCGACGAGCCGGCTGAAGTGCACCTCCATCAGGCGGGTCACCGCGAAAGCCAACCACGTCGGGACGAGCGCGGTGCCCTTCTTGCGGACGTAGCCGCGGTCCTGGATCGTGCTGATCGTCGAGGCATAGGTGGAGGGGCGGCCGATGCCGAGCTCCTCCATCTTCTTGACCAGCGAGGCCTCGGTGTAGCGCGCCGGCGGTGAGGTCTCGTGACCCGACGCGGTCGCGTCGACAACGTCGAGGCTCGCGCCCTCCTCGACCTTGGGCAGGCGTGCCTCGCCGTCCTTGTCCGGCTGCGCCGGCTCGTCGGTGCCCTCCTCGTAGGCGGCGAGGAAGCCGCGGAAGGTGATGACCGTGCCGGAGGCGGTGTACTCGGCGAGCTCGCCGGCCTCGCAGCCGGCGAGGTCGGCGCGCATGCGGATCGTCGCGGTCGAGCCCTTGGCGTCGGCCATCTGCGAGGCGACCGTGCGCTTCCAGATCAGCTCGTAGAGCCGGAACTCGTCGCCCCGCAGCTCACCGGCCACCTGCGCCGGGGTGCGGAAGCGGTCGCCGGCGGGGCGGATCGCCTCGTGCGCCTCCTGCGCGTTCTTGGACTTCTTGCCGTAGACGCGCGGCGACTCGGGCACGAAGTCGGCGCCGTACATGTCGCGGGCCTGGCCGCGGGCGGCGTCGAGCGCCGAGCTCGACAGGTTGGTGCTGTCGGTACGCATGTAGGTGATGTAGCCGTTCTCGTACAGCTTCTGCGCCACGCCCATCGCCGCCTTGGAGCCGAGGCCGAGCTTGCGGCCGGCCTCCTGCTGCAGCGTCGACGTGGTGAAGGGGGCGTACGGCCGGCGCGTGTAGGGCTTCTCGGAGACCGAGCTGACGGTCACCGCCGCCGCGATCGTCGCCTCGGCGACCTGGGTGGCGGCACGCTCGTCGAGCGCGCGGGCGTCCTTCTTGACCGCGCCGGTGTCGTCGAAGTCGGAGCCGGTGGCGACCTTGCGTCCGTCGAGGCTGGCCAGGCGCGCGGCGAAGGGGGCCGCACCGGTGCTGAACTTGCCCTCGACACTCCAGTAGGAGGCGACCTTGAAGGCCATCCGCTCGCGCTCGCGCTCGACGACGATGCGGGTGGCGACCGACTGCACACGACCGGCGGACAGCCCCGCCTTGACCTTGCGCCACAGGACCGGCGAGACCTCGTAGCCGTAGAGACGGTCGAGGATGCGGCGCGACTCCTGCGCGTTGACGAGGTCGAGGTCGAGCTCGCGGGTGTCCTCGACGGCCCGCTGGATGGCCTCCTTGGTGATCTCGTGGAAGACCATCCGCTTGACGGGGACCTTGGGCTTGAGCGTCTCGAGCAGGTGCCACGCGATGGCCTCGCCCTCGCGGTCCTCATCGGTGGCGAGGTAGAGGGTGTCGGCGTCCTTGAGCAGACGCTTGAGCTCGGTGACCTTCTTCTTCTTGTCCGGGTCGACGACGTAGAAGGGCTCGAAGCCCTCTTCGATGTTGATCCCGAAGCGACCGAAGGGACCCTTCTTCATGTCCGCCGGCATCTCGGACGGGGTCGGGATGTCCCGGATGTGCCCCACCGACGCCTCGACGGCGTAGTCCGGACCGAGGTACCCCGCGATGGTCTTGGCCTTGGCGGGTGACTCGACGATGACGAGCTTGCTGGCCATGTGCGCCTCATCTCTCGACCTCACGTGCAGCGGATTCGTCGCTGCCTCGACGTGGGGTCATCTCGGGGCGACCGTACTACGCCGTGCGGGCCGACCCCCTTCGCCCCGGGATGGGGACTGGCGTTTTATTGAAGATACAAGTATTGTGGTCGGCATGACCACTCCTCCCGTCCTCTTCCTCTCGCACGGCGCCCCGCCGCTGGCTGACGACGCCCGGTGGACCGCCGAGCTGGCCCGCTGGTCGGCCGACTTCGACACACCGAAGAACATCCTCATGGTCTCGGCCCACTGGGAGGACGCGCCGGTCACGGTGAGCCCGACCCAGCGCAAGGTGCCGCTCACCTACGACTTCTGGGGCTTCCCCCAGCACTACTACGAGGTGCAGTACGACGCACCTCTCGCACCCGAGCTCGCCTCGGAGGTCTCCGGCCTGCTCAAGGCGAAGGGGGTCGACGTCCAGCGGGACGAGACCCGCGGCCTCGACCACGGCGCCTACGTGCCCCTCGTGGAGATGTACCCCGACGCGGACGTGCCGGTGCTGCAGATGTCGATGCCGACCCTCGACCCGCACCAGCTCGTCGAGCTCGGCCGGGCGCTGGCGCCGCTGCGCGACCAAGGCACCCTCATCGTCGGGTCCGGCTTCACGACGCACAACCTGCGCTGGTTCAACCCCCGCGCCGGTGCCGACTCCACGCCGCCGACCGCGTCGAGCGAGTTCGACCACTGGGCCGCCGAGACCGTCGCCGCCGGCGACGTCGACTCCCTCGAGCGGATGCTCGAGCTCGCCCCCGCCGGCCACGAGGCGCACCCGCGCACCGAGCACTGGGCCCCGCTCTACATCGCGATGGGTGCGGCCGAGGCATCCGGCGCGACGCAGCGCGATGTCGCGGTCGACGGCTTCTGGTTCGGCCTGTCGAAGCGCTCCTGGCAGTTCAGCTGAGCGTCCACGGGCAGTCCTCCCCATCGCACGTGTGAGGTGGTGTCGTTAGTGTCCTGCGAGAGGGGCGACCACACCGCCCGCACCACGGACAGGGAGACCACCATGAAGAAGCTCGTCACGCTGGCCATCGCCGGCACCTTCACGCTCGGCCTGACGGCCTGCGGCAGCGGCAACGACGCGGAGCAGGCCGTCGAGGACTTCGCCGCCGCGGCCAAGGACAAGGACTACGCCGCGCTGTGCGAGTCCTTCGACCCCGAGATCGTCAAGACGCTCGAGGAGGCCGACCCGGGCAAGGACTGCGAGACGATCTTCAAGGAGAACGAGAAGGAGCTGCAGATCCCCGACAACGCGGACGTCGACATCCAGAGCTCCGAGATCGCCGAGGACGAGAAGACCGCGACCGTCAAGGTCAAGAACCAGGACGGCGACGAGGAGGAGATCAAGCTCAAGAAGGTCGACGACGAGTGGAAGATCACCTTCGACGGCATGAGCTGATCACCCAGCACGACACGAAGGGCGGCCCGGTCACCGGGCCGCCCTTCGTCGTCCCCGCTCCCACGCCCGGTCGAGGGCACCGCTCCCTGAGTGGGTCCCACGTTCCGCGTGGGCGGTCGCCCGCGACCGTCTCGAAGGGACGCGCACGTCGAGAGGATCCGGCGTGGCGTCAAGCCGAAGTCGAGAACGACGACGGGACCACACGAGGACGAAGGACTTCGGCAGCGCGCCGGGTCTTCTCGACGGGAGCACCGCAACCGAACCGGCGCGCTACGACGGACCAGGCGGGGACGGCCTACTCCGGCAGGAGCAGCCCGTCGGCGGCCAGCCGCCGCACGAGGGTCGCGCCGGCGCCGAGGGCCTCGCCCGTGGGCACGTCGAGCAGGGCGCTGATCGCGGTGAGCGACTGACGCGCGGTGAGGTCGCCGTCGCAGACGGACACGAGGGCTGCGTCGAGGGTGTCGAGCCGGACCGAGCGCGCCAGACCGCCACCCTGCCGCAGGATGATGACATTGGGGTCGCTGGCGCCCGGCGTCGCGTGCGTCTCGGTGGTCACGTCGGGTGCGCAGCGCCACGCGGTGTCGAGCAGGGCGTCGTCGTCGAGCCCGGCGAGCCGGTCGCGGGCGACGAGTCCCGCGGCGACCGTCGGCCCCATCGGGGTCGCCACCGGTCCGGTCGCCTCGACGAGGTCGACGAAGGGAGCCCGCTCCCCCGTCGGCCGGTGCAGGGTGATGATGCCGAAGCCGATCTGCCTGACATCGCGCGAGGCGAAGTCGTCGAGCCACGCGCCGACGAGCGCGTCGTGCTCGCTGGTGCCCGGCAGGTGCCCGCCGTCGCGGGTCCACAGCTCGGCGTACTCCGCCGGGTCCTGGACATCGCGCTGGACGACCCACGCATCCAGGCCACTGGCCTCGACCCACGCGCCGACGCGCTCGCGCCAGTCCTGGCCGGCGGCGGTCTCCCAGTTGCCGAGCAGCTGGGCGACGCCACCGGGCGCCAGGTGCGCGCCGATGCCCTGGGTGAGCGCGGCGACGACGTGGTCGCCGGCGGCCCCGCC
Source organism: Janibacter sp. FSL W8-0316 (assembly GCF_038004165.1). NCBI lineage: Bacteria > Bacillati > Actinomycetota > Actinomycetes > Micrococcales > Intrasporangiaceae > Janibacter > Janibacter sp. FSL W8-0316. The sequence continues at coordinate 1,643,217 of NZ_JBBOQX010000001.1, forward strand.
GTCGCGGTACTCGTAGAGCGGCACGTCACCGCTGCGCGGCGTGATGACGAAGGGGGGATTGCTCACGACGAGGTCGAAGGCCTCGCCGACCACCGGATCGAGGAAGGAACCCTCCCGCAGGTCCCAGTCGACGTGGTTGAGGGCGGCGTTGAAGCGGGCGTAGCCCAGGGCTCGCCGGGACAGGTCGGTGGCGACGACGGAGTCGGCGTGACCCGACAGGTGCAGGGCCTGGACGCCGCACCCGGTGCCGACGTCGAGCGCGCGGGCGACACGGGTGCGCGGGGTCCACGACGCGAGGGTCGTCGAGGCGCCGCCGATGCCCAGGACGTGGTCGACGGGCAGCGGCTCGCTGCGCGCGTGCTCCGTCGGGTCGGAGGCGACCCACCAGGCGTGCCCGACGTCGTCGCCGTAGGGGCGCAGGTCGCAGGTGGCGACGACGTGCGCGCCGTGGGGCTCGACGACCCCGAGCCGCACGGCCCCGGTGACCCCCGTGCGCGGCAGGGCCCGGGCGAGGTCGTCGGCGGCAGTGGGCAGCCCGAGGCCGAAGCACCCGATGAGGACCCCGAGGGGGTCGGTGGCTCCGGCGACCGCGCGCCGGGCGGGCAGCACCTGCTCGCGGCCCAGGGCCGCAGCGGCCAGGGCACCGAGGCGTTCGTGGACCTCGTCGACGCCGAAGGCGGCGTCCGTGAGATCCGCGCGCAGGTCGTCGAGCAGCTCGGGGTCGGCGCGGGGCGTGGTGCTGGAGGTCACCTGCCGAGCCTAGCCAGCCCGCCCCCTTCGCCGGCACCACCTGGGGCGGCGCCGACGAAGGGGGCCCGGGCGGGCCGTCACGCGCGCTGGACGGCCGGCTCGCTGTCGCTGTCGGCCATCGCGACGTCGTCCCGCTTGGTGATGACGAGCGCGACGACGACGACGAGCAGCGCCACGGCGGCGATGCCCCAGCGGATCATCTGGTCGCCGTCGCTGCCGAGGTAGAGCGTCACGACAGCGGGTGCGATGAGGACGGCGACGAGGTTCATCACCTTGATGAGGGGGTTGATCGCCGGCCCGGCGGTGTCCTTGAAGGGGTCGCCGACGGTGTCGCCGATGACGGCTGCCTCGTGCCCGGGCGAGCCCTTGCCGCCGTGGTGGCCGTCCTCGACGATCTTCTTCGCGTTGTCCCACGCACCACCGGAGTTGGCGAGGAAGACGGCCATGAGCGCACCGCAGGCGATGGCGCCGGCGAGGAACCCGGCGAGGGCACCGATGCCCAGTCCGAAGCCGACGATGATCGGCGTGAGCGCCGCGAGGAGGCCGGGCGTGGCGAGCTTCGCGAGGGAGTCGCGGGTGCAGATGTCGACGACCCGGGCGTACTCGGGCTTCTCGGTGCCCTCCATGATCCCGGGGTGCTCGCGGAACTGCCGCCGCACCTCGTGGACGATCGAGCCGGCCGCGACGGTCACGGCGTTGATCGCGAGCCCGGAGAAGAGGAAGACGACCGCGGCGCCGATGAGCACACCGACGAGGACGCTCGGCGAGACGATCTGGGTGTTGACCATCTGCTCGAAGTCGGCGACCCGGTCGGCGCTGACCGACCCCTCGTCGATGCCCCGCACGGTCGAGGTCCACGCGTCGGTGTAGCTGCCGAAGAGCGCCGTCGCGGCGAGCACCGCCGTCGCGATGGCGATGCCCTTGGTGATCGCCTTGGTCGTGTTGCCGACCGCGTCGAGCTCGGTGAGCACCTGGGCGGCCTCGCCATCGACGTCACCGGACATCTCGGCGATGCCCTGGGCGTTGTCGGAGACGGGGCCGAAGGTGTCCATGGCGACGATCACCCCGACCGTCGTCAGCAGACCGCACCCAGCCAGGGCGATGAAGAAGAGGCCGAGGACGACCGATGATCCGCCGAGGAGGAAGGCGAGGTAGATGACGACGGCGATCGTCACCACCTTGTAGACCGCAGACTCCAGGCCGAGCGAGATGCCGGAGAGGATCACCGTCGCCGCACCGGTCTCGGTGGTGCGCGCGACGTCCTTGGTCGGGCGCGAGTCGGTGCCGGTGTAGTAACCGGTCATCCGCAGGATGACCGCGGCAAGCACGATGCCCAGGACGACGGCGAGGAGCGCGGCCCGGCGCGGGTCGCCGACGAGCTGGGCGACGGTCTCGTTGGGCGAGGACAGGTCGCCGTAGGAGTCGGGCAGGTAGAGGTAGGCCGCCCCTGCGCACAGCACCGCCGAGATGACCGCGGAGATGTAGAAGCCGCGGTTGATGGCGTCGAGGGCGGACTCTCCCCCCTTCGCCCGGGTGATGAAGATGCCGATCATCGCGGTGACGGCGCCGATCGCCGGGATGAGCAGGGGGAAGACCAGACCGTAGGAGCCGAAGGCCGCGGACCCGAGGATCAGGGCGGCCACGAGCATGACGGCGTAGGACTCGAAGAGGTCGGCCGCCATGCCGGCGCAGTCACCGACGTTGTCCCCGACGTTGTCGGCGATCGTCGCGGCATTGCGCGGGTCGTCCTCGGGGATGCCGGCCTCGACCTTGCCGACGAGGTCGGCGCCGACGTCGGCGGCCTTGGTGAAGATGCCTCCGCCAACCCGCATGAACATCGCGAGCAGCGCGGCGCCGAAGCCGAATCCCTCGAGCACCTTGGGGGCGTCACCGCGGTAGGCCAGGACGACGATCGCCGCACCGATGAGGCCGAGCCCGACGGTGAACATGCCGACGGTGCCGCCGGTGCGGAAGGCGATGCGCATGCCGTCGTCGCGCCCGGCGGAGCGCGCCGCCTCGGCGACGCGGACATTGGCCTTGACCGCGAGCGACATGCCGAGATAGCCGATGGCCGCCGAGAAGGCGGCGCCGAGGACGAAGAAGCCCGATCGGCCCCATCGCACGCCTGCCGAGTCGGCCGGGAGGAGGAGCAGCAGCACGAAGACGAGCGCCACGAAGATCACGAGGGTGCGGAACTGGCGTCGGAGGTAGGCGTGCGCGCCCTCCTCGACCGCCCCGGCGATCTCCTGCATGCGATCGGTCCCGGCGCCGGCGGCGATGACCTGCTGCCGCAGGACGACGCCGAGCGCGAGGGCCACGACCCCGATGGCGGCGACGCCACCCACGAGGGCCAGGTTGGTGCTGTCGAGGTCGATCGACGACGCGGTGGACAGGGTCGCGAGCGTGACTGCCATGCCATCCTCCTTGATGAGCGCGGGTCACGGTCGGTCCGCCGTCGAGGCGGGCTCAGCCGTTGGCCCACACTACTGCCGGGTCGGTCTCGGGTGTCGCCTGTGCGCTCCCCTCGACGTCGCCGGGAGGGTTCACGCCACCTGCTCCTCGCCGTCGGCCTCGGCGCGGGCCGCCGGGTCCTGCCGCACGGCGGCGACGATCGCCCGGGCGAGCTGCTCGGCGCCCCGTGCGAGGACCTCGTCACGCCAGGACGCGCTGTGCCCCGTCTGCACGATGCGTCCCTCGGCCATCAGGTCGGCGTGCTCGAGGCGGTCGAAGGGGGTCCCGTCCACCGCGTAACCGCGCAGGTGGCGCAGTCGCAGGGCCGCGACGACGGCGTCGGTGTCGACGAGGTCCGGCCGGCCGACGTTGACGAGCAGCGCGCCGGGCTGGAGCGCCCCGAGTCCGGCCAGGTCGAGGATCGGGGTCGATGGCGAAGCGGCCGATGCGCAGATCGCGAGCGCACGGGCCCGGTGGAGCACCTCGTCGGTCGACGTCATCTCGATGCCGACGTGCTCGGCCGTGCGTCGCGCCGTCGGGTGGGGGTCGGCGCCGACGACCCGCATCCCGATGCCGGTGGCGATGCGGGCCAGGTGCAGTCCGACCCGGCCGACGCCGAGGACCCCGAGCGTGCTCCCGCACAGCTCGACCCCCTGCAGCGAGGTCGACGCGTCGACCCGTCCGCGGGAGCGGTCGTTGGCCAGGTGCGAACGGGTCGCGAGCGACAGCAGCAGGCCGAGGGCGTGCTCGGCGACGGCACCGGACGCGGGGTCGGGCAGGGTGGTGAGCGTCAGGCGACGTCGGGCTGATGCACCGAGGGCGAGATGCTCGGCGTCGCCGGCGTGGAGGACGAGCGAGTGCAGGCGGGGCAGTCGCCCGAGCAGCTCGTCGTCGAGTCTGGGTGCCACGGACGGCGTGGTCGCCACGACGGTGGCGTGACGCAGCAGGTGCGCGGCCTCGGAGGCATCGGGGGTCGCGTGCCTCACGACCACCTCGAGGCGCGCGTGCTCGGTGATGCACGCCGACTGCGCCGGGCTCAGCGGCTCGGCTCCTGCGTGGCTCAGCACCACGACGTGCTCACCCACGGGGGCTCCTCACCGTCGAGACGTGATGTGGGGACCACCCTCCCACCCGGAGACTGGCGCGTCCGGGACCGCAGGCCGCGCGGCGTGGCGGCCGGGCGGACGACCTAGGGCTGGCCGCCCGCGGCGGACGACCTCGGGCTGGCCGCCGCGGCAGCGGCGACGGCGCTCTCGAGGTCGGGGTGGATCTCGAGGAGCTGGTCGAGACCGGTGATGGTGAAGACCCGCACGACCCGCTCGTGCGCAGCGGCGACGGTCATCGTCCCGCCGTGGCGCGCCAGCCGCTTGAGCCGACCGACGACGATGCCCAGGCCGGTGGAGTCCATGAAGGTGACCTCGGTGAGGTCGAGCGTCAGCCGCCTGCGCCCGTCGGCGATGAGGGCCTCGAGCGCGTCGCGCAGGATCGCGGCAGAGGTCACGTCGATCTCCCCGGCCACGTGGACGACGTGGACCGGGCCGGACTCGCTGGTCGTGACGGTGGTGGGCACCGGCCTACCGTAGACGACATGTCACGGCAGATCCCAGACGCTCCCGAGCTGCTCGCGGGGCTCGCGGCGGGTCGCGAGGAGCGCCTGCGGCACATCGAGCGGATCCCCGCGCGGGCGGCCGACGAGGTCGACCTGCCCGACTGGGTCGCCCCTCCCCTGCGCGGCGCCCTCGCCGGGGCCGGCATCGACCGGCTGTGGTCCCACCAGGCCCGCGCGGCCGAGGCGGCGCGTGACGGGAGGCACGTCGTGCTGGCGACCGGCACGGCCTCGGGCAAGTCACTGGGCTATCTCCTCCCTTCGCTCACGGCGGTGCTCGAGGGCCGCTCGGCGGCCAACGGGCGGGGCGCGACCGCCCTCTACCTCTCCCCCACCAAGGCGCTGGCCGCCGACCAGCTGGCCCGCATCCAGTCGTGGGCGGTGCCGGGGATCCGGGCGGCGACCTATGACGGCGACACCCCGACCGACGAGCGTCGCTGGATCCGCGACCACGCCGACGTGATCCTCACCAACCCCGACCTCGTCCACCACTCCCTGCTGCCGGGGCACGAGCACTGGGCGCACGTGCTGCGGCGGCTGCGCTACGTCGTCGTCGACGAATGCCACGTCTACCGCGGGGTCTTCGGCTCCCACGTGGCGCTGCTGCTGCGACGTCTGCGGCGCGTCGCGCGGCGCTACGGCGCCGACCCGGTCTTCGTCCTCGCCTCGGCGACGGTGGGCGACCCTGGCACCCACGCCGCCCGCCTCATCGGCGACGACGTGCTCGAGGTGACCGAGGACGGCTCGCCCCGCGGCGCCCTGACCTTCGCCCTGTGGCAGCCACCCGAGGACGAGGAGGGCAACCGGCGCTCGCCGACGACCGAGGCCGCCGACCTCATGGCCCACCTCGTGGGACGCGATGTGCAGACCCTGGCCTTCGCCCGGTCACGAGCGGGGGTCGAGGCGCTCGCGTCGTCCGCGGCGCGTCAGGTGAGCATCACCGACGAAGGGAGGATCGCCGCCTACCGGGGTGGGTACCTGCCCGAGGAGCGACGGGTCATCGAGCGACGCCTGCGCGAGCGCGACCTGCTCGGGCTGGCCGCGACCAACGCGCTCGAGCTGGGCATCGACGTCGCCGGGCTCGACGTCGTGCTCATGGCCGGGTGGCCCGGCCGCCTGGCCTCGGTATGGCAGCAGGCCGGACGCGCCGGCCGCGACGGGCAGGACGCCCTCGCCGTGCTGCTGGCCGCCGACGACCCGCTCGACACGTGGGTCGTCGAGCACCCCGAGGCGATCTTCGACGCGCCGGTCGAGTCGAGCGTCCTCGACCCGACCAACCTGCGCGTCCTCGTCCCGCACGTGGCGTGCGCCGCCGCGGAGATCCCGGTGACGCTCGCCGACGAGCAGTGGTTCGGCGACGGCCTCGCGGGGGTCCTCGAGGTGCTCGTCGCCCGCGGGCTGCTGCGCAAGCGGCCCGGCGGGTGGTTCTGGACCCGGCCCGACCGACCGGGTGAGCACGTCTCCCTTCGCGGCATCGGCGAGGTGGTGAGCATCGTCGAGGGCAGGTCCGGTCGGGTCATCGGGACCATCGACGCGGAGTCGGCCCACAGCCAGGTGCACACCGGCGCGGTCCACGTGCACCAGGGCCGCACCCATGTCGTCACCGAGCTCGACCTCGAGCAGGCCACGGCCACCGTCGCCGTGGGTGACCCCGGGTGGTCGACCCACGCCCAGTCCGTCTCCTCCTTCGACGTCGTCTCGGAGGAGTCGGGTGTCGACCACGGTCCGGTGCGCATCAGCTTCGGGCGGGTCGACGTGCGCCACCGGGTGACCGGCTTCCTGCGCCGGCTGCCGAGCGGCGAGGTCATCGGTCGGCACGACCTCGACCTGCCCGAGCGCACCCTGTCGACCCACGCCGTCTGGTGGACGATGACGCCGCAGTCCCTGGCGGCTGCGGGCATCGACGAGGCGGACGTGCCGGGTGCCGCCCACGCTGCCGAGCACGCGGCGATCGGCATGCTGCCGCTGCTGGCCACCTGCGACCGGTGGGACATCGGCGGGGTCTCCACGGACCTGCACCCCGACACCGGGCTGCCGACGATCATGGTCTACGACGGGCACCCGGGCGGCGCGGGCTTCGCGGCGACGGCGCACGAGCGCATCGGGCAGTGGCTCGCGATGACCCGCGAGACCATCGCCGGGTGCGGGTGCGGCCAGCGCGGCTGCCCGGCCTGCGTCGTCTCGCCCAAGTGCGGCAACGGCAACGAACCCCTCGACGCGAGAGGCGCGCTCGCCCTGCTTGACCTGCTCCTGGACGCTCTGGGTCATAAGGTGGAGGACCGCATGTCGGCGCCCCCTGGCTGACGCAGACGAAAGGACCACCATGGTCATCCTTGGCCTCATCCTCGTCCTCATCGCCGTCGCCATCGGCGCGGCCCTGCTGCTCGGCACCCAGGCCCCGGAGGTCTCGGGTCAGGAGGTCGACATCCGTCTCTTCGACGCCGTGACGATCAACCTCAACCCGCTGACCCTCGTCATCGCCGGCATGCTGACGATGCTCCTGCTCTGGCTGGGCCTGGTCATGATCAAGGCGGCACTGACCCGCAAGGCCAAGCAGCGCCGCCTGCGCAAGGAGCAGGAGGCCGAGTCCAAGCGCCGGCTCGCGGAGCAGGAGGCGGCGCACCAGCAGGAGCTGCGCGAGCGTGAGCGGGCCATCGAGGACCAGCGCGTCTCCACCGAGATCGCCCGCGAGCGGGCCGAGGTCGCCGAGCGCCACGACCCGACGATCGACGCGCCGACCGAGCGGATCAGCACCCGTGACGCCGCTCGCGGCGCTCCCGCGGACGACGCCACCCGCCCGATCGCGCGCGACGGTGGACCGGTCGACGACGCCACCCGCCCCATCCGCCGTGACCCACGCCCCTGAGAGCCGGCGATGATCCTCGCCGGCCTGGTGCTCGCGGCCCTTGCGGCCGCCCTGCACGTCTTCATCTTCTACCTCGAGTCCTTCGCGTGGACGACCCGCGCCCGCGGGGTGTTCGGTACGAGTGCCGAGGAGGCCGAGGCAACGCGCGAGCTCGCCTTCAACCAGGGCTTCTACAACCTCTTCCTCGCGATCGCGGTCTTCGTCGGCATCGCCGCCTTCGCGCTGGGCTCCGACACCGTGGGTGCGACGCTCGTGCTCGTCGGGGCCGGGTCGATGCTCGCCGCCAGCCTCGTGCTGCTGCTGTCTAGCCCCGACAAAGCAGCCGCCGCCGTCAAGCAGGGGACCCTGCCGGCGCTCGCGGTTGCCGCCCTGGTCGTGGGGCTGCTCGTCTGATCCCGCCCGCACCGACGTGCGCTGGGTCACCGCCAGCCGGCGGTGACGACTCACTCCTGCGCGCCCGGCCCGGCGCGCGCCCGGCCCTCGGCCTGCTCAGGCCCCACCCCCGCCAGGCGAAGGGGGATCTCCGCCGCGACCGTGACGGTCACGTCGCCACCGCCCGCGACCACGCAGGAGAGGACCTCGACGTCGTGCCGACGGGCGACACGGGTGGCCTCGGTGCACGCGCCCGCAGGGTCCGAGACCTGCTGGTAATCGATGGCCCCGGCGAGCGCCGCGACGTCGGCGGCCGAGCGCGCGACGTGCGCGGCCCGCACGGCCGACAGCACCGCGAGCGTGGCGACCGTCGCCGTCAGCAGGACGGCGATCAGCCCGACGGCCAGCACGCTCGACGACCCGGCCTCTCCTCGCAGCTCAGGGCCCGACATCGACCGACTCCACCCGCGCGGTCGACGAGCAGCTGCTCTCGGGCGCGACGAAGGAGACCCCGACCGGCGTCGGGCTGGTCACCGTCACGGTGACGTCCCCGCCGGAGCGAGCGACCTCGACGTGCGCTCCCTCGGGCGCGGTCCGTCCGGCGAGCTCCAGTGCCCGGGCCGGCGCCTCGCCGCGCGCGAGCTCGCGGACCGCCACCCTCGCCGCATCGACGCAGCGGACCCGGTCGACGCCCCACGAGAGCGCGGACAGGCAGATGACCAGGACGAGCACGACCGCGGGGAGGGTGAGGGCGAGCTCCGCCGTCACCATCCCCGCGTCGTCGGTCGCCCTAGCGGATGCCGAGCGCCTCGAGGATGACATCCGACAACCCGGACTTGATGCCCCCGGACTTCACGACCGCGAGCAGGACGATGGCAAAGGTGCACGCGGCGAGCGTGCCGACCGCGTACTCCGCCGTCGTCATGCCGGCCTCGCACGCCAGCCGGGCCCGGTGGCGCCACCGGACGATGGACCTCTTCATGGGACTCTCCTGCCTGTCGGCGGCACCCGATGTGCCGCGGTGAGGTCCACACTTCGCTCGCCGGGAGCCGGGTGGCAGGTGCCGCCCGAAACTGTGGACAGCCGCCTCTCCTCCGACAGCGGTGGGGATGACCTCCGGCCCAGCACGGGCCGGGCCGCCAGATGCGGGCGCCGTCGTCCGCGGACGGCTAGCCTCTGGCCACGAGCACGACATGGGGGGGTGCGATGGCGACGAATAGGGGCACGGTGGACCGCCGTGGGGCGCGACGGGACCTGTGGGTCGTCGGGGGCGCTGTGTTGCTCGCCGTCCTCGTCACCTTTGGGCTGTCGGTCGTCCGGGACAGCACGCCCGGCGTGGTGTCGAGCGAAGGGGGCAGCACCAGCACCTGCACCGCACCGCCGGGGGCGGGCGCAGCCTTCAGCGACTTCATCCCCACCGAGGACGACGCGGACTTCGAGCTCGTCGAGGTCAGGCTGATCGGCGCGAACAACCTCGAGCTCGTCGAGGCGAGGGCGGTCGCGGTCCCGGAGGAGAGGCAGGAACGGACCCCCTTCGGCGCCGCGCACTGGCCGCTCAGCAGCGACGGTCAGTGGTGGTGGGACGAGGCAGGTCGCCAGCAGGGCCCCCTCGCCGGTTGGATCGGGGTGATGCTGCACGTCTCGCGCCCCGACCCGACGAGAGCGGGCACGAGCGACGCGCTCGAGATCGACTACACCTCCCGCGGCCGTCCCGGCACCCTCGAGCGAGCGCAAGGGCTGCGGGTGGCCGAGAGGTGCTGAGCCGCCGTCACCCGAGCTGCGTGCCGACGAGGACGACGACGATCGGCACCACGGCCGTGGCGATGAAGGCCGGGAGGAAGCACAGCCCGAGGGGCAGCACGAGAAGCACGGCGGCACGGCCGCCCGCCTCCTCGAGCCGTCGGGACTCGGTGTCCCGCAGGGTCGCAGCGGCCTCGAGCAGCACGGCCGCCGAGGGCGCCCCGACGGTGTTGGCGATGACGAAGGCCGTCGCGGTCGGTCCCCACGACGACCGCGCGTAGCCCCAGGCCCGGTCCATCGAGCGCCCCCAACGCAGCGCAGCCGCCACCTTGCGCAGGTCGGCCGCGGCGCCGGCCGCGGCGACCTCGGCGACCTCGTCGAGCGCCTGCACCAGACCCCGGCCGGACTGGAGGGCCAGTGCGAGCAGCACGGTCGCGTCGGCCACGTCGTCGACGGTCAGCGGAGGTGAGGGCGCGCCGTCGGGCACCGGCTCGACGCCACGGCTCCACGGGCCGAAGGGCGCCGCCCTCCCCGGCCACAGGCCGACGCCGAGCACGACGAGGAGCACCACCGCCGCACTCATGTCTCCTCCCGTGGGGCGACGGCCCGCCCGAGGACCCAGCGGCAGACCAACCACCCCGCTGCCGTCAGCGCGAGACCGACGACGACGCTGACCATCGTGAGCGGGCTGTGGCCGTATACCTCCCACGGGGTCAGCCCGAAGGCGAAGCCGGCGAGCAGCCCGGCCAGGGGCAGCAGGGTCAGCAGGTGCATCGTCGCCCGGGCACCCGCGGTCGAGGCGTCGAGCCGACGCCGGGCCTGCACCCGGGCTCGCAGCACTTTGGCGCTCGTGGCCATCGACGGGGCGAGCGCGACACCGAGGTCCTCGCTGAGCGACCAGGCACCCGCCACCGGCGCCAGGTGCGGGTGGTCACGGGCATGCAGCTGCCAGACCGCGCCCGCGGCTCCCCCTCGGGCCAGCTGTACCCCGACCTCCTCCAGGACCTCTCGCCACGGCCGGGGTGCCTCACGTGCGACGACGTCCACCGCCGAGACCGGGGTCGCGCCGGAGCGCAGCGCCATGGCGAGCAGGTCGGCGACCGTGGCGAGCGACTCGAGGTCCTCGATCGGCGCCCTGCCGGCCCGGACCCGCCGCCACCAGCCGAGGGCTGCTGGCCCCCGGGCGGGGACTGCGTCTGTGCCCCGCAGACCCACCCGACTCGCGCGCCCCGGCCACACCAGCGCGGCTGCCAGGACGAGGCCCACGACGGCGAGGCTCATGAGCGCACCCCGGGCAAGGGGCCGATCGAGTCGACGACCCGCCGGCCACCCACCCGCCGCAGGTGGACCACCACCTCGAGGGCGCTGGCCACCTGGGCACGCACCGCGTCGCGCGCCATGCCGGCGAGTGCCCCGAGCGCCTCGAGCCGGCTCGGGACGTCCTCGGCGCGGTTGGCGTGCAGGGTGCCGCAGCCACCCTCGTGCCCGGTGTTGAGGGCGAGCAGCAGGTCGCGGACCTCGGCACCGCGCACCTCTCCGACGACGAGTCGGTCGGGACGCATGCGTAGCGCCTGACGCACGAGGTCGACCATCGTCACCTCACCCGCGCCCTCGGTGTTGGCCGATCTGGCCTGCAGACGCACCACATGGGGGTGACCGACCTGGATCTCCCCGACGTCCTCCACGACGACGAGACGCTCGGCGTCGGGCACCTCGGCGAGGAGCGCCGCGAGCAGGGTCGTCTTGCCGGTGCCGGTGCCGCCCGTGACGACGTAGGCCCGCCGCTCGGCGACGATCTCGCGCAGCGCGTCGGCCTGTGCGCTCGTCGTCATGCCGAGCCGGACGAGGGCGTCGAGACCACCGCCCCGGTGCCGCGGGATGCGCAGGCTGAGGTGCGCTCCCCCGGCGACGAGGGGCGGGAGGACGGCGTGCAGGCGGATGCCGCGTGGCAGCAGGCCGTCGACCCAGGGCTGGGCGTCGTCGAGCCGCCGCCCTGCCGTCGCCGAGAGTCGGGTCGCCAGACGCCGGACGGCATCGGCATCACCCACGTCGAGGTCGACCCGGGTGACGCCCTCCCCGCGGTCGACCCACACCGAACCGTCGCCGTTGACGAGGACGTCGGTGACGCGCTCGTCCTCGACGAGCGGGTCGAGCACACCCAGCCCCATGAGATCGGCTCGCAGCTCACCGGACCGCCGAGCAGCTCCGCCCCGGCCGAGTCGGGCCGCCTCGCTGCGGGCGACCTCGTCGATGACGCCCGGGTCGGGTGCGCGGCCCGCCTCGACCTGCGCGTCGATCGCGCTGGACCACCTCATGACGCCAACCCGAGGACGCGCTCGGCCAGCCCTGAGCTCTGGCTCGGCAGCGCATCGGCCAGCGACCTCGCCACCTCGCCGACGGGACCGCGAGGGCGCGGGGCCCGCCCGCGGGCCTCCTCCCGCAGCACCCCCGGGTCGTCCGCCAGGTGGTCGAGCAGCGGCAGTCCCAGGTGCTCGGCGGCACGGTTGGCGACCCGCTCGGAGCGTCGCGGCCCACGCGTGACGAGCAGTGCGTGGTCGCACGCGCCGCCCATCACCTCGACGAGGGCCTCGCCGTCACGCAGCCAGCGAGGCCGCAGCCCGACGACCACCACGACGACGTCGGCCAGCTCGCGCCACACGGGCGGGACCCGCCCCGAGCACGGGAGGTCGACGACGACCGGCCCTGCGGCGGACAGCCCGCGCACGACCTCGGTGACGACGGCCGGCGAGGGACGTGGGCCCCGGGCAGCGAGCACCGGGACCGGCCCAAGCGGCAGGGCACCGCGCAGCCGGCCCACGTCGACCTCGCCCTCGTGCTCGGCCAGGTCGGACCACCTCAGCCCGTCGAGGTGCTCGACCGCGACCGTCGCATCGAGCCCGCCGGCACCGAAGGCACCGTCGACGAGCACCGGTGAGGCGTCGCGGGCGAGGACTGTGGCGGTGACGGCGGCCAGGGTGGAGACGCCCAGCCCGCCGGATGCTCCGGTGAGGATGACGATCGGGTGCATGCCTCGACCCTGCCGCCGGACCAGCGGCCCGCGTGGGCGATCGCGGCGCCTGTGGAGACCGCCCGTGCGGAGTGGAGGTCTGGGGACGAAGCCCCTGTGTCATCTCCCCCGGAAAAGGGGACGGCCCCGGCGGGGGAGCGCCGGGGCCGTCAACGCGCGAGCTCGGGGGGAGGGAGCCGTGCGTTGGCCGCTCAACCCGAAGGGAGCAGCTGGTACAACTGTAACCCCGAGTCGGGGTCCACGCCTACTCAGCGATCAGGACGGGTGGTGACTCACTGACCGAGGCGTCCTGCGCGCACCGAGTCGGCCACCCGCCAGCCCTCCTCCGCGCCCGCCACGAGGGAGTCGCCGCAGTGCGTCAGCCACAGGGTCACCCCCGGCTGGCCGCCGTGGACGTAGCCGTTGAGCGAACCCAGGTACGCCGGTCCCCCTTCGTGCCCGTGGCCGGCCTCGGGCACCGCGACACCGGTGGGGTCCAGCCCGGTCGCGGCGATCAGGGCTCGCTCGACGGCGCGGGCGACGAGTCCGTTGCCCACGACGAAGGGACGCGCCGCCGCGATCTCGGCGTGGACGATGGAGGCGACGACCAGGGCCGGCGCCTCGCTCGCGTGGCGCATGAGCTCGATGATCCCGTCGAGGCGGGCCCGCAGCTGCGCGCCCGTCGGGGCCGGACCGAGGTCGGCGAACTCCTCGCACCCCTCCCCCTCGACGCGCGGTCGACCGAGCTGGTCGCGGTCGGTGACGAGCTGGGCCGCCGCAGCGGTGTGCAGCCTGGCGAGCGCCTGACCCGGCGACCGGGTCACGAGGTCGCGCAGGTGCTCGGTCTCGGCCGTCGCGGCGATGGCACCGTGGATGACCCGCTCGGCCGGGTCCGGGTCGGGGTTGCGCTCGCGGGCGCCCCGCATGAGGTCGCGCACGATCGTCGCGGTCGAGCGGGCGCCGTCGAGCTCCGCGCTGGCCCACGCCCCGCGCACCCGCGACTCCGCGGAGGCCTCGGGGATCCGCCGACGCAGGGCCTCGTGCCACCGCAGGTTGGTGCACACCTCCCGGGCACGATCCGAGGCGGCGGCCACCTCGGGCAGGTCGGCGAGCTGGGTCAGGGCGGTGACGAGAGGGCTGGAGACGGGCACCCGTCCAGCCTAGGCCGCACTAGGGTGCCGCCATGGACGCCGGCCTGCACGTGCCCACTGTGGCAGTCGTCACGGGCGCCTTCCTCGCGCTGGGCCTGGCCGTCGTCCTGGTGCGGTGGCGTCGGGCCCGCCCGGGCTTCATCTCGGTGACCGACCACGCCACCTACGACACGCTCCACACCGCCTCCGTGGCCGGGCGTCACCTCGCCGACGGCTTCACCGACGACGGCTGCGAGCGCGCCGCGCCCTACCTGCGGGCGATGCTCGCCACCCCGGGGCTGGCCGTCTGCGACACCTCGTCGGTCATCGTGTGGGAGGGCGAAGGGGGACACCACCTGCCGGCCGTCATGGACCACGCGGCACCGGTCCTCACCTCGGGCCAGTCGGTCGTCCTCGGGCCCGACGTCGTGACCTGCACCTCCGTCGAGTGCCCGATCCGGGCGGCGGTCATCGCCCCGGTGACGGTCGACGACCGGGTCATCGGGGCGATCGCCGGGTACGGCCCGACCGTGTCGGCGGGTCTGGCGCGCGCCGCCGACGAGGTGGCCTCCTGGGTGGCGACGCAGGTCGAGCTGGCAGACCTGTCCTTCGAGCGCACCCGGGCGATGGAGGCCGAGCTGCGGGCCCTGCGGGCGCAGATCTCCCCGCACTTCATCTACAACTCCCTTGCGGCGATCGCCTCGTTCGTGCGGACCGATCCGGCCCGGGCGCGCGAGCTGCTCCTGGAGTTCGCCGACTTCACCCGCTACGCCCTCCGACGCGACGGCGCCTTCACCACGGTGAGCGAGGAACTGCGCAATGTCGAGCGCTATCTCGTCCTCGAGCAGGCGCGCTTCGGTGAACGCCTGGGCATCACCCTCAAGATCGCCCCTGAGGTCCTGCCCGTGCGAGTCCCCTACCTCGCGATCCAGCCCTTGGTCGAAAATGCGGTTCGCCATGGGCTGGCGCCCAAGGAGGGCCCGGGCCACGTGACGCTGACCGCCTCCGACCACGGCTCCGAGGCCGAGTTCAGCATCGACGACGACGGTGTCGGCGCCCACCCCGAGGCGATCCGCAAGGTGCTCGACGGCCAGTCACGCGCCGACTCGGTCGGTCTGGGCAATGTCGACGCCCGGCTGCGTCAGGTATACGGCGAGGAGTTCGGGCTCGTCGTCGACACGGCGCCCGGCGCCGGGATGCGGGTCTCCTTCCGGGTACCCAAGTACTCCCCTGCTCTCGAGGATCCGGCCTAGTCTGGTGGCCATGCCGCGCCCGCCACGCACCGCCGCGCTGACCGTCCTCGTCGTCGACGACGAGGCCCCGGCGCGCAACGAGGTGGCGTGGCTGCTCGACCAGGACGAGCGCGTCGGCCGCGTGCTCACCGCCTCGAGCGGTACCTCCGCGCTGGCGGCCCTCGAGCGCGAGCACGTCGACGTCGTCTTCAGCGACATCTCGATGCCCGGGCTCGACGGCATGCAGCTGGCCCGGGTCATCCGCCGCTTCAGCGAGCGGCCCCAGGTCGTCTTCGTCACCGCCCACGACACCCATGCCGTCGACGCCTTCGACCTCGACGCCGTCGACTACCTGATGAAGCCGGTCCGCCCCGAGCGCATCGGCGAGGCGGTGCGCCGGTGCCTGGCGGCCACCGATCGCGACGACGAGCCCGAGGCCACACCCGAGGACGACGAGACGATCCCCGTCGAGCTCGGGGGTGTCACCCGCTTCGTGCGCCGCAGCGAGATCCGGTGGGTGCAGGCCCAGGGCGACTACGCCCGGCTGCACACCCCCACCGGCTCGCACCTCGTGCGCATCCCCCTCGCGACCCTCGAGGAGCGGTGGGCCGAAGCCGGCTTCGTGCGCATCCACCGTTCGACCCTGGTCTCGACGCGGCACATCAGCGAGATCCACAACGACGGCGGTCGCTGCACGGTCCTCGTCGACGGCACCGAGCTGCAGGTGAGCCGCCGGCACACCCGCCACCTGCGCGGCACCCTGCTGCGCCCCCGCGCCACGACGGACGAAGGGTGACCAGCCCACCCCAGCGTGTGCGCGTCATTCGGACCCGACGCCCTTCGCGCACGCCCCGACGCCGCACCGTCCGCGAGGAGATCGTCGACGAGTCACGTCTCGGGTCGACCTACGTCAACTCCCTGCGCCGCGCCCAGCTGCAGCTCTCGCTCGGCACCCTCGCTCTCGGGGTCGCCACTCTGGGGGCGCTTCCGGTGATCTTCGCCCTCGCCCCGGCCGCCCGCCGGGTCTCCGTGCTCGGCCTGCCCGTCGCCTGGCTCCTCCTCGGGGTCCTCGTCTACCCGGGCGTCGTCCTCGTCGCCCGCTGGTACGTGCGGGCGACCGAGCGGCTCGAGGCGGAGTTCAGCGACCTCGTGAGTCGCCGATGAACCAACCGCTCAGCGTCGTCGCCATCGCCCTCGTCTGCCTGGTGACGCTGACGCTCGGTGCCCTCGGCCTGCGCCTGGCGAAGGGGACGAGCGACTTCTACGTCGCGGGCCGCACCGTCACGCCCTGGCGCAATGCCAGCGCCATCGGCGGCGAGTACCTCTCTGCCGCAAGCTATCTCGGCGTCGCCGGGCTGGTCTACGAACGCGGGGTCGACATGCTGTGGATGCCCGTGGGCTACACGGTGGGCTACCTCGTGCTGCTCATCCTCGTCGCCGCCCCCCTTCGTCGCTCCGGTGCCTACACCCTGCCCGACTTCGCCGAGAGCCGACTGGAGTCCGCGGCACTGCGCCGCGGCTGCGCCCTCCTCGTCGTCGGCATCGGCTGGCTCTACCTGCTGCCACAGATGCAGGGCGCCGGGCTCGCGCTGCGCCACGTCAGTGGTGCACCGACCTGGGTCGGCGCCACGGTCCTCACGGTCATCGTCACGCTCAACGTCGTCGCAGGGGGCATGCGCTCGGTGACCCTCGTCCAGTCGGTCCAGTACTGGGTCAAGCTGTCCGCGATCGCGGTCCCCGCCTTCGTCCTGCTGGCGGTCTGGCAGCGCGGCGGCGCACCCACGCCGCAAGCGGACAGCTCCTGGTGGGAGCCGCTCACGTCGGCAGACCAGACCTCGCGGACCCTCTTCACGACCTACAGCACCCTCGCAGCGCTCTGCCTGGGCACGATGGGTCTTCCGCACATCGCCGTGCGCTTCTACACCAACCCCGACGGTGTGGCCGCACGCCGCACGACGGTCTCCGTCCTGGCGCTGCTGTCGCTCTTCTACCTCTTCCCGCCGGTCTACGGCGTGCTCGGTCGCGCCTACCTGGCCCCCTCGGAGATCTCCGACGACCCCAGCCGCACCGTCGTCCTCGCCCTGCCGGCAGCGATGCTCGACGGTCTCGACGGTCAGCTCCTCACCGCCATGGCCGCCGGGGGCGCTTTCGCCGCCTTCCTCGCCACCGCGTCGGGCGTGACGATGTCGGTCGCCGGTGCCATCGACCAGGACGTGCTCCGCCCGCTCACCGCCCGCCTCACCCACGGCGACGCCGGCCCGGCCGCCTCCTTCCGCATCGCCGCGGCGTCAGGGGTCCTGGCCCCCTTCGTCGCGGCCGTCACCGCCGCCCCGGTCGGCATCTCGTCGGCGGTCGGCCACGCCTTCGCCATCGCCGCCGCGACCTTCGCACCGCTGCTGATCCTCGGCGTCTGGTGGCCACGACTGACGGCGAAGGGAGCCGCCGCGGGCATCACCGTCGGCGGCGTGAGCACCACCCTCGCCGCGCTCGTCTCGGTCACCGACAGCGCGCCCGACGGGTGGGGCGGCGCCCTCGTCGCCGCGCCGACGGCCTGGGCGACACCGCTCGCCTTCGCCGTGACCGTGGCGGTCTCCCTCGTGACACCACGGCCGCGGCGGTGGGCGCGGACGATGACCCGACTGCACGCCCCCGAGGACGTCCTCGCCGGCGCCTGACCGCTCGTCGTCCCCACGCCACCGTTCACCGCACGACGCCTGCCCGCACGGCGACGTCAGGCCCCGCCGACCGCGGCACCCGACGCACCTCCCCCACCCGAGGTGTGGGCTGCGCCACTGTGGGCGCGTTCGGCCACCGATGTCCGAACCCACCCACGACCCGGAGGTGAGCCCATGAGCAACGACGCTCAGCCGCTCGGCGAGCGATACATCGCCGTGCAGGAGTCGCAGGAGTTCGGCCAGCTGCGCCGGACCTTCCGCAACTTCGTCTTCCCCGTGACCGCGTTCTTCCTCGCGTGGTACTTCCTCTACGTCCTGCTGTCGATGTTCGCCCCCGGATTCATGGGCACCAAGGTGCTCGGCAACATCAACATCGGCCTGATCCTCGGGCTCGGGCAGTTCGTCACGACCTTCGCCATCACCATCCTGTACATCCGCTGGGCCGGGCGGGTCTTCGACCCCGCCGCGGAAGCCCTGGCCGAGCAGGTCGGTTCGCACGAGACCCCGGAGGTGGACGGATGAGCACCCTCGTCCCCGCGGCGACCCAGACCGGGTCCGCCACGCTCAACATCACGATCTTCGTCGTCTTCGTCGTCGTGACCCTGGCGATCGTCGTCAAGGTCGCGGCCGGCCACAAGACCGCGAGCCAGATGTACACCGGCGGCGCGTCCTTCTCCGGCCGCCAGAACGGCCTGGCCATCGCCGGCGACTACCTCTCCGCGGCAAGCTTCCTCGGCATCGCCGGCGCCATCGCCTTGCAGGGCTACGACGGCTTCCTCTACTCGATCGGCTTCCTCGTGGCGTGGCTCGTCGCGCTGCTCCTCGTCGCCGAGCTCTTCCGCAACACCGGCCGCTTCACGCTCGCCGACGTCCTGTCCTACCGCCTGCAGCAGCGGCCGATGCGCATCGCGACGGCCACGTCCGTGCTCGCGGTCTCCTTCTTCTACCTGCTCGCCCAGATGGCCGGCGCCGGCGGCCTCGTCTCGCTGCTCCTCGGCGTCGACGGAGCCTTCGCGCAGAATGCCGTCATCGCGGTCGTCGGCATCGTCATGGTCGCCTACGTGATGATCGGCGGCATGAAGGGCACGACCTGGGTCCAGATGATCAAGGCCGTGCTGCTCATCGCCGCGACCGCGATCATGACCGTGTGGGTGCTCGGGATGTTCGGCATGAACTTCTCCTCGCTCATGCAGGAGGCCGTCGACAAGAACCCCGCCGCCGGCGAGAAGCTCCTCGAGCCGGGCCTGAAGTACGGCGTCAACCTCACGACCAAGATCGACTTCATCTCGCTGTCGCTGGCCCTCGTGCTCGGCACCGCCGGCCTGCCCCACGTGCTCCAGCGCTTCTACACGGTCCCGACGAGCAGGCAGGCGCGCAAGTCCGTCGAGTGGGCGATCTGGCTCATCGGCGGCTTCTACCTGCTGACCCTCGTCATCGGCTACGGCGCCGGCGCCCTCGTCGGCCCGGAGGTCATCAACGCCGCGCCGGGCAAGGCCAACGCCGCTGCGCCGCTGCTCGCCTACGAGCTCGGTGGTTCCTGGCTGCTCGGCATCGTCTCCGGCATCGCCTTCGCGACGATCCTCGCGGTCGTCGCCGGCCTGACGATCACGGCGAGCGCGAGCTTCGCGCACGACCTGTACAACCAGGTCTTCAAGCACGGCAAGGCCACCCAGGAGGAAGAGGTCAAGGTCTCGCGCTACGCCGCGGTCGGCACCGGTGTCGTCGCCATCCTCGGCGGCATGCTGGCCAAGGACCAGAACATCGCCTTCCTCGTGGCGCTGGCCTTCGCCGTCGCGGCGAGCGCCAACCTGCCGACCATCCTCTACAGCCTCTTCTGGAAGCGCTTCAACACCCGGGGTGCGCTGTGGTCGATGTACGGCGGCCTCGCGTCGGCGCTCATCCTCATCGCCTTCTCCCCCGTCGTCTCCGGGTCCGAGACCGCGATGCTCAAGAACGCCGACTTCGACATCTTCCCGCTGGCCAACCCCGGCCTGATCTCCATCCCGCTGGGCTTCTTCCTCGGCTGGCTGGGCTCGGTGACGAGCCAGGAGTTCAACCGCGCGAAGTACGCGGAGATGGAGGTGCGCAGCCTCACCGGTCACGGCGTCGCCGAGGTCATCGACCACTGACCGATCACCAGCACCACCCCACGGGCGAAAGGGGGGAGAGCCGCGGCTCTCCCCCCTTCGTCATGTCCTCAGGCGTTGGCCGGGACGTTCGTGCCGGCCCCGCGGCGCCGGATGGCCGGCACGGTCCCGGTCGCCCCGTCGCCGGTCGGCTCGTCGGCCCCCAGGACCGTGAACCCGTGGTCCGCGATGAGCGCGAGGTCCTCCTCCGCTGCCTGTCCCTCGGCGGTGAGGTAGTCGCCGAGGAAGATCGAGTTGGCCACCTGCAGGGCCAGCCCCTGCACGCCGCGCAGGTGCATCTCGCGGCCCGCCGCGATCCGCAGCTCGGCGGCCGGCGCGAGCAGTCGCGCGGCGGAGAGGATGCGCAGGCAGCGCAGCGGGGTCAGCTCCCACGTCTGCTGCTTGGGCGTCCCGTCGAAGGGGATGAGGAAGTTGACCGGGATGGAGTCGGACCCCATCTCCCGCAGGGCGACCAGTGCCTCGACGAGCTGTTCGTCGCTCTCCCCGAGGCCGGCGATGAGGCCGCTGCACGCCGACAGCCCGGCTCCCTGGGCCATGGCGACGGTACGCACCCGGTCCTCGTAGGTGTGCGTCGTGACGATGGAGTCGTGGTGCGACTGCGCGGTGTTGATGTTGTGGTTGTAGGCGTCGACACCCGCCTCGCGCAGGCGCTCGGCCTGACCGTCGCGCAACAGCCCGAGGCAGGCACAGACCTCGACCTCGGGGTGCTCCTCCTTGATCGCGCCGACCATCCCCACGACCCGCTCCACGTCACGGTCGGTGGGGCCGCGACCGCTGGCGACCATGCACACACGCGACGCGCCTCCCCGCACCCCGGCCCGGGCCTGGTCGAGCGCCTGGTCCTCCTTGAGCCAGGTGTAGCGCAGGATCTCGCTGGTCGACCCGAGCGCCTGGGAGCAGTAGCCGCAGTCCTCGGGGCACAGCCCGGACTTGAGGTTGACGAGGTAGTTGACCTTGACGGTCATCCCGTAGTGGGCCCGCCGCAGCCGGGCCACTGCGGCGACCGCGTCGAGCACGTCCTCGTCCGGAGCGCGCAGCACCGTCAGTGCCTCCTGCGGCGTCGCCTCGGCGCCGGCGAGTACCCGCGCGACGATCTCGTCGTAGGTGGTCATGGTCTTCCCTTCATCCGTGTCTTCCGGTCTGGTCATCGCCCACACCTCGGGCGTGGAGCGCCTCCCCCCGCAGCCGCGCGTCACGCACGACCCGCACGACGAAGGGGGTCAAGGTCGCCCTGGGGTCGCGCTCCAGCCCGCGTGCCCGCGCCGCGTCCCGCGTCTGCCCGGCCGCCTCGGCGGTGGCCGGCACGGCCCGCAGCACGAGCGAGATCGCCAGGGCGACGCGGTCGGGGCGCACGCCGAATCGGCGGAGCGGGCGCAGGGCCCGCTCGACGGTGTCGAGCATGTCGTCGACCCGGGTCGTCGCCGTGACGAGGTGTGCGAGCAGGACGAGTGCCACGAGGTCACCGACGGTCTCGGCGGCGCGGGGCCAGCCCGCCTGCCAGGTGAGCCAGGCACCGAGGGCGAGCATCACGAGGACGAGTCCGCGCAGGGTGGTCGCAAGCACCCTCACGGGGGTGCCAGCAACGACGAGGAGGGTGAGCGCAGCACCCAGCGCGAGTGCTGCCCACAGCCAGCCGCCAGTGATGGCCAGCCCGACCCCCACGGCGGCGAGCAGGGTGAGCTTGGCACCCGCCGGGACCCGGTGGACGAGCGAGCTCCCGGGACGGTGCACCATCAGGAGCATGCGGCCACCCGGGCGCGATAGTGGTGGACGACGTCGGCCGCGGGTCCGTCGGCCACGACCCGGCCGCCGTCGACGAGGAGTGCCCGGTCGCACCGACCGGCGAGCTCGAGGTCGTGGGTGACGAGCAGGACCTGCTGCGGCAGCCCCATGAGCAGGTCCCCGACGCGCCGGGAGGCCGCCAGGTCGAGCAGCGTCGTCGGCTCGTCGGCGACGAGGACGTCCGGGCCGGTGGCCAGGACGCTCGCCAGGGCGAGCAGCTGGGCCTGCCCACCGGAGAGGGCGTGGACACTGCGGTCGGCCAGACCCGCCAGTCCGTGCTGCTCGAGCACCTCGGCCACGGCAGCGTCGCGGTCACGTCGGTCGGGTCGCGTGGCCCGCAGCGACAGGGCCACGTCCTCGGCGACCGTCGGCATGACGAGCTGTGCGTGCGGGTCGGTGAAGGTGAAGGCCACCCGGCGCCGCACCTCGCGGCCGCGACGTGCCACGTCGACGCCGTCGACGTGCACGGCCCCCGTCGAGGCGGTGACGAGCCCGTTGACGAGACGGGCCAGAGTCGACTTGCCGGCGCCGTTGGGGCCGATGAGCGCCACGCGGGACTCGCTGACGAGCAGGCTCGTCTCGTCGAGCACGAGCAGGTCGCCGGTCGCCGTGGGCCGGCGGACGGTGACCCGGTCGAGCTCGATGCGGGCCATCAGGCGCGGCGACGCAGCAGGTCGGGGAAGGCGCGGTGCACCGCGCCCGCGACGAGCACGGTGGCCGCGAGCTTGACCAGGTCACCGATCCAGAAGGCGCCGTCGACGGTGGCGGCCGCCTGCCACCCGAGCCCCGCCCGCAGGTGCAGGCCGACGATGCCGGCGGCGTGGACGACCAGGAGCGCGAGCAGCCCTCCTGCGGTGAGCACCCACACGGTGCCGCGACCGGCGCGCCGGACCGCGACGGTGGCGACGGCCCCGATGATCGCCGCCCCGACGACGAACCCGAGGATGTATCCCCCGGTCGGGCCGACGAGGACCGGCAGCCCGGCCTTGCCGTTGGCGAAGACGGGCAGCCCGACCGCCCCGACGAGTATCCACAGGAGGACCGCGAGCGCGCCGCGTCGAGCCCCGAGGACCGCGCCGGCGAGGAGGACTCCGAAGGTCTGCAGCGTGATCGGCGCGAAGACCGAGAGGTTGACCGCGGGCAGGACCGAGCAGACCGCGATCAGTGCGGCGAGGGAGGAGACGAGGGCCAGGTCGGTGCTCGCCGTGGCGGCCCGGGCGGCCGGTGCTGTGGTCATGCTGCCGATTCCCCTCATGTGAATGAACGCCGTTCACCCAAGTGAACGGCGTTCAGATTAGGGCCCTCGATCACGTGTGGTCAACTGGACCCCCGATCTCGACCCGCTCGAAGGGAGCGCCCGTGCCGCCGACGCGACGGACCCGCCAGCAGCCGCTCTCCCACGAGCGGATCGTCGCCACCGCCCTCGGCCTGCTCTCCCGGGTCGGCCTGCCCGACCTGACGATGCGCGCCATCGGCACCGAGCTCGGGGTGCAGCAGAGCGCGCTGTACCACCACTTCGCCAACAAGCAGGCGATGCTCGGAGCCGTGGCCGACGAGATCCTCGCGCGCGCCCCGCGCCCGTCGACACCCGACGACGCCCCCTGGCAGGCGCGGGTGCAGGAGCGCTGCACGCAGCTGCACGCAGCAGTCACCGCCTACCCCGACGGGGCGGACCTCGTGATGAGCATGTGGGCCTTCGGGATGGGCGGGCAGACCCCCTTCGACGAGCTGTCCCTCCTGCTGCGCGAGGCCGGCATCTCCCCGGCCGTAGCGCCGACCGCCGCACGCACGCTGCTGCACTTCGTCTACGGGCACGCCTACGACGAGCAGTCGCACGACGTGGCCGCGCGCTCGGGGATCCTCACCGCCGAGCGCGAGCCGAGCGACTTCGGCACCGGTCTGCGCATCCTCGTCTCGGGCATCGAGGCGCTCCTACCATGACGTGCGAAGGGGGAGGCCGCGGCCTCCCCCTTCGCACGTCAGGCGTGTCGGTGCGTCACTTCGTCCAGACGATCGCGCCATCGTCGGCGTAGTCACCGTCGTAGGGCGAGTACTGCGCCCCGCTGACCTCCTGGCCGCCCTGGACCATCGCGACGTCGCAGGTGGTCTCGGTGTCGCCGGGGCCGAAGTCGTCAGGCACCGAGTTGCGGTCGCACTTGGCGAAGGGCGAGGTGCCGATGATGACGAGGGTGGACGCCTTGCGGCCATCGCTGGTGATCGGGTCGACATCATCGAGGACGTCGCCGCCGAGGTCCGCGGAGGAGTCGGTCCCGGTCATCGTGTACTGCACGTAGACCGGCGTGTAGCCCTTGTACTTGTCGGCGTCCTTGAGCTGCGACAGGTCGGCACTCGACCCCTTGGTGACCTCGGTGACCGTCAGCTCGAGGGTCGCGCCGTCGTCGCCCTGCGGGATCACCGCGGTCTCGCCGAGCTTGAGCTCGGTCCCGGGCTTGGTGAGCTCCGCCGCTGGAGCGTCGTCGCTGTCCTCCTCGGACTCGGGCGACGTCGTGTCCTCGCTCGTGGTCTCCTGCGCGGGAGTCTCCTCGGCCGAGGTCTCCTCGCTCGGGGACGCGCTGTCGCTCGTCGCCGAGCTGCTCGGCGTCGCGTCCGTGGCCTCGTCGGAGCCACAGGCGGTCAAGCCCAGGGCGGCGGCTGCCAGGAGCCCTGCGGCTCGCATGCGTCGGCTCGTCATGACGGAATTCCCTTCTCGTCGAGGGGTACTGCCCCCTCCCTGACGAGGACGCTAGCGGTCAGCCCGTCGCGGCTGACACGGGGAGCAGTCCCCTGCGCACGGCCTCGTGGCGCAGCGCTGCGGCCGCCTCGTCGTCGACGGTCGCGAAGAAGTCGCCGACGACGTCCTCGAGGTGGTCGATCGACCGGGCGGCGAAGAGCACCGGCTGGTAGGCGGTGATGTCGTAGTTGAGGGTGCCCATGTCGGCGAGGTCGAGCTCGCGGATCTCCATCTGCCCGAACTCCTGGATCTCGCCATAGCTCGAGAGGATCCCGGCTCCGTAGGCCTTGAGGTCGCTCCCCTCGTGCATGACCCCGAACTCGATCGAGAACCAGAAGACGTCGGCCACGAGCTTCATGGCCTCGTCGGTCTGCAGACGCAACGAGGCCCGGCCCGCGGCCTCGGTGATCGCGGCCAGACGGGGGCTGGCGAGCTGGTTGGCGTGCCCGATGACCTCGTGGATGATGTCCGGCTCGGGCGTGTAGAGCGGCTCGCTGCCATGCCTGAGGTACTGCGTGGAGTTGAAGGTGCGGGCCCCCAGGTCGGCATAGAAGTCGCGCAACGGGACCAGACCGGGCGCACAGACGTAGGACCAGTCGGTGATGGGCACGAGCCGCTCGCTCACCTCGGCCAGCTGGGGCACGTGATCCGTCGGCAGGTCCAGCCGTACCTTGGCCTCGAGGTACTCACGGTGGGCGTGGCGCTCGTGCAGCGGAGCGAGCTCGGCACTCACCCGGCGCCAGATGTCGTGCTCGGCGTCGGTGTAGTCGATGGTCGGCACCGGCTCGTGCCCGCGGTCCCAGCCGAGCGCGGCGCCGGCGATCTCGCCGCGTCGGCGCAGGTAGTGCGCGTCGTCGCGCCCCGGGTGCGTGTCCGCAAGATGGACCTCGACGGTCCCGTCCTCGTGCTCGGTGACGGGCGAGTACAGCTGTCCCTCGGTGAACACGTCAACCACCTCCTTGTGATCACCCCACGGTCGCAGATGGCCGCTGAGTGCACCACGGTTCCGCGACACGCTGGGCATTGTGCACACCCGAGGCGAAGGGAGGTCCGCTCACCGCTGCGCACTGTGCCCACCCCCTTCTTCAGGACCGCTCGTCGTGCGACGGGCCGCGTCCGGCGACGTCGTGGGACCCCGCCGTTGTGCTCCTGACGGGCGCAGGAGAGGCTAGGTGGTGGACACAGGTCCGCGCGACGGAGCGCGGCCACTCGACGAGGAGGACATGTGACGGACTACGCCCCCACCCCCGAGTTCACCGAGCAGGCCGTGGGTCAGGCCTCGCTCTACGACGAGGCTGCCGACCACGAGGCCTTCTGGGCCGCCAGGGCCAGGGAGTACGTCACGTGGAGCCAGGACTTCGGCACCACCCTCGACTGGAGTGACGCCCCCTTCGCCAAGTGGTTCGTCGGCGGTGAGCTCAACGCCAGCTACAACTGCGTCGACCGCCATGTCGAGGCCGGCAACGGCGACCGGGTGGCCCTGCACGTCGTCGGCGCCAACGGCGACGACCGCACCATCACCTACGCCGACCTCCTGCGTGAGGTGAGCAAGGCAGCCAATGCCCTCGAGTCCCTCGGCGTGACGAAGGGGGACCGCGTCGCCATCTACATGCCGATGATCCCCGAGGCCGTCATCGCCATGCTCGCTTGCGCCCGCATCGGTGCCCCGCACTCGGTGGTCTTCGGAGGCTTCTCCTCCGACGCGCTCAAGGCACGCATCGAGGACGGCGAGGCCAAGCTCGTCATCACCTCCGACGGCCAGTTCCGCAAGGGCAAGGCGATGCCGCTCAAGGAGGCCGTCGACCGGGCCGTGCCCGGCACGACCGCCGGCAAGGTGCTCGTCGTCAAGCGCACCGGCATAGACGTCGAGTGGCACGACGAGCGCGACGTGTGGTGGCACGACGTCGTCGACAGCGCCTCCGACCAGCACGAGGCTCCGGCGCACGACAGCGAGCACCCGCTCTTCATCCTCTACACCTCCGGCACGACCGGGAAGCCCAAGGGGATCCTGCACACGACGGGCGGCTACCTCACCCAGTGCGCCTACACCAATGCCGTCGTCCACGACGTCCACCCGGAGACTGACGTCTACTGGTGCACTGCCGACATCGGGTGGGTGACCGGCCACAGCTACATCGTCTACGGCCCCCTCGCCAACGGCGCGACCCAGGTGCTCTTCGAGGGCACCCCCGACAGCCCGCACCAGGGCGTCTTCTGGGAGATCGTCGAGAAGTACAAGGTGAGCATCCTCTACACGGCTCCCACGGCGATCCGCACCTTCATGAAGTGGGGCGCGGACATCCCCGCCAAGTACGACCTGTCGTCGATCCGCGTCCTCGGGTCCGTCGGGGAGCCGATCAACCCCGAGGCCTGGCGCTGGTACCGCGAGCACATCGGCGGCGGCAGCGCCCCGATCGTCGACACGTGGTGGCAGACGGAGACGGGCGCCATCATGAACTCCCCCCTCCCCGGGGTCACCACCCTCGAGCCGGGCAGCTCCCAGCGACCGATCCCCGGCATCAGCGCCGAGATCCTCGATGACGAGGGGCAGCCGCTCACCGAGCCCGAGCAGGTCGGCTACCTCGTCCTCACCAAGCCCTGGCCCTCGATGCTCCGCGGCATCTGGGGCGACCCGGAGCGCTACAAGGACACCTACTGGAGCCGCTTCGGCCCGGAGTACTACTTCGCGGGCGACGGCGCCAAGTACGACGCCGACGGCAACATCTGGATCCTCGGGCGGGTCGACGACGTCATGAACGTCTCCGGCCACCGGCTCTCGACGGCCGAGATCGAGTCGGCGCTCGTCTCGCACCCCCGGGTCGCGGAGGCGGCCGTCGTCGGTGCCAGTGACGAGACCACCGGTCAGGCGGTCGTGGCCTTTGCCATCCTGCGCCAGGACGGAGAGACCGGAGGAGCCGAGGGTGACGAGCTCGTCCAGGAGCTGCGCAACCACGTCGGCCAGCAGATCGGCCCGATCGCCAAGCCACGGCAGATCATGATCGTCGACGAGCTGCCCAAGACCCGCTCGGGCAAGATCATGCGCCGGCTGCTCAAGGACGTCGCCGAGAACCGTGAGGTCGGTGATGTGACGACCCTGGCGGACTCATCCGTCATGAACCTCATCAAGGACGGCATGGCCAAGCCCTCAGGCGACTGACCGAGGCGCAGAGCGACGAAGAGGGCCCCACCGAGTTGGTGGGGCCCTCTTCGTGTGCCTCGAGCTGGGCAATGGGGCTCTTCACCGATGAGTGTGGGGTGAGCGCGACGCGCCGGGGCGTGGGGTAAGGGTGGAAAGGGTCGAGGCCCTCGAAGATCAGAGGACTCTTACCTCTCCTGATCGCAAGGACCTCGACGATGCCCGAGCCTACGTTGTGCTGCCGTGTGCGCGGCGGCTACTGCGACCGTTGCGACGTGCTCGTCGGACTACCCGGGCTGCATGTGATCGCTGTCGAGCAGCACGGTGACGACCGGTTAGTCGTGACGGTGGAGTCGGCTCCGGAGCCGATGGGATGCCGCTCCTGCGGGGTCATCGCCCGCGGCCACGGACGGGTGGAGGTGCGCCTGGTCGACGCGCCGGCGTTTGGCCGGCCGGTGCGGATCATCTGGCGCAAGCGCCGCTGGCTGTGCCTGGAGCCCGCGTGCGGGGTCGGCTCGTTCGTGGAGCAGGACGACGCTGTCGCGACGCCTCGCGGGTTGTTGACGGCCCGGGCGTGCCGGTGGGCGATCGAGCAGATCCGCCGCGAGCACGCCAGCGTCAACGGGGTACGGCGCCAGCTCGGGACAGGGTGGCGGACCGTGTGGGAGTCGATCCGGCCGCTGCTGCAGGCCGCAGCCGACGACGTGTCGCGCTTCGAGGGGGTCGCGATCCTCGGGGTCGATGAACATGTGTGGCATCACGTCTCGACCAAGCCGATCGAGGACGGCGGACGCGGCCCGAAGGAGCTGACCGGGATGGTCGACCTGACCCGTGATGCGGGCGGGCGCACCAGGGCCCGGCTGCTCGACCTCGTCCCGGGTCGCTCCGGCGCCGTGTACAAGGACTGGCTCGACCAGCGCGGCCAGGCCTTCCGAGCCCGGGTCGAGGTGGCCACGCTGGACCCGTTCCACGGGTACAAGAACGCGATCGACGACCAGCTCGAGGACGCCCGCTCGGTCCTGGACGCCTTCCACGTCGTCAAGCTCGCCACCGCCGTCGTCGACGACGTCCGCCGACGTGTCCAGCAGCAGATCCACGGCCACCGAGGCCGCAAGAACGACCCGCTGTACCGGATCCGCAACATCCTGCGCGCCGGCGCCGAGAACCTCACCGAGCGACAACGCGCCCGGCTCGAGGCGGCGTGGGCTGCCGACGAACGCCACCTCGAGGTCGAGGTCGCCTGGGTGTGCGCCCAGCAGGTCCGCTCCGCCTACCACCAGGCCACTCATGCTGCCGGGCGAGCGGTCGCCGAGAAGATCCTCGACACCTTCGCCTCATGCCCGATCCCCGAGGTCGCCCGCCTGGGCAAGACCCTGAACACCTGGCGCCGCGAGTTCCTCGGCTACTTCGACACCAACGGCGCCAACAACGGCGGCACCGAAGCCATCAACGGCCTCATTGAGCTCCACCGCCGCGTAGCCCGCGGCTTTCGCAACCGCGACAACTACCGCCTCCGCATGCTCCTCATCGGCGGCGGCCTCAACCTACGACCCCACACTCATCGGTGAAGAGCCGGCAATGGCTCCGAGCCATCACCCACGTGTGCCTGGAATGGCGAAAGCCCCCCAGCGTGGTGGCTGGGGGGCTTTCGTGAATGTTTGTCCGGCTGCGTCCTACTCTCCCACACCGTCACCAGTGCAGTACCATCGGCGCTGAAGGGCTTAGCTTCCGGGTTCGGAATGGGACCGGGCGTTTCCCCTTCGCTATAACAGCCGTAACTCTATGGAAATGCGTGGACAATCATCGTGTCCCGACCGTATCTCGGGAACTGCACAGTGGACGCGAACAATCTTCGTTCTTCTTTAACGCAACAAGGTTGTGTTGTGTATCAAGTTATCGGCTTATTAGTACCAGTCAGCTCCATGCATTGCTGCACTTCCACATCTGGCCTATCAACCCAGTAGTCTACTGGGAGCCTCTCGAACCGTAGTTCATGGAAACCTCATCTTGAGACATGCTTCCCGCTTAGATGCTTTCAGCGGTTATCACTCCCGAACGTAGCTAATGAGCGGTGCCCTTGGCAGAACAACTCACACACCAGAGGTTCGTCCAACCCGGTCCTCTCGTACTAAGGTCAGCCTCTCTCAAGTTTCCTACGCGCACAGCGGATAGGGACCGAACTGTCTCACGACGTTCTAAACCCAGCTCGCGTGCCGCTTTAATGGGCGAACAGCCCAACCCTTGGGAGCTACTCCACCCCCAGGATGCGACGAGCCGACATCGAGGTGCCAAACCATCCCGTCGATATGGACTCTTGGGGAAGATCAGCCTGTTATCCCCGGGGTACCTTTTATCCGTTGAGCGACGGCGCTTCCACAAGCCACCGTCGGGTCACTAGTTCCGACTTTCGTCCCTGCTCGACATGTCTGTCTCGCAGTCAAGCTCCCTTGTACACTTGCACTCGCCACCTGATTGCCAACCAGGCTGAGGGAACCTTTGAGCGCCTCCGTTACATTTTAGGAGGCAACCGCCCCAGTTAAACTACCCACCAGGCAATGTCCCTGATCCGGATCACGGACCGAGGTTAGATAACCAGAACGACCAGAGTGGTATTTC
Source organism: Janibacter sp. FSL W8-0316 (assembly GCF_038004165.1). Classification (NCBI taxonomy): domain Bacteria; kingdom Bacillati; phylum Actinomycetota; class Actinomycetes; order Micrococcales; family Intrasporangiaceae; genus Janibacter; species Janibacter sp. FSL W8-0316. The sequence continues at coordinate 1,673,458 of NZ_JBBOQX010000001.1, forward strand.
AACGATGACTCCACACACACTGGCGTGCATGCTTCACAGTCTCCCACCTATCCTACACAAGCCGTCCCGATCACCAATACCAAGCTATAGTGAAGGTCCCGGGGTCTTTCCGTCCTGCTGCGCGTAACGAGCATCTTTACTCGTAGTGCAATTTCGCCGAGTTCGCGGTTGAGACAGTGGAGAAGTCGTTACGCCATTCGTGCAGGTCGGAACTTACCCGACAAGGAATTTCGCTACCTTAGGATGGTTATAGTTACCACCGCCGTTTACTGGGGCTTAAATTCTCAGCTTCGCCCAAAGGGCTAACCGGTCCTCTTAACCTTCCAGCACCGGGCAGGCGTCAGTCCGTATACATCGTCTTGCGACTTCGCACGGACCTGTGTTTTTAGTAAACAGTCGCTTCTCCCTGGTCTCTGCGGCCCTTTCCCCTAGCCCGTAAAGAGCTTCAGGGTCCAGGCCCCCCTTCTCCCGAAGTTACGGGGGCATTTTGCCGAATTCCTTAACCACGATTCACTCGATCGCCTTGGTATTCTCTACCTAACCACCTGAGTCGGTTTGGGGTACGGGCGGCTCGAACCTCGCTAGAGGATTTTCTCGGCAGCATAGGATCACCCTGCTTCCCGCTAAAGCGGTCACCATCAGGTCTCAGGATACGTGCCAGGCGGATTTGCCTACCTGACTCCCTACACCCTTGGACGTGGACAACCATCGCCACGCGGAGGCTACCTTCCTGCGTCTCCCCATCACTTGACTACTACCAGCTCGGGTCACGCGTTCCACCCACCAGCGACACCCCGAAGGGCATCTAACGGTGAGCTTCAGGCGCTTAGCATCACTGGATTCATCATGGGCGGTTCTTCGCCGGTTCCGGAATATCAACCGGATGTCCATCGACTACGCCTGTCGGCCTCGCCTTAGGTCCCGACTTACCCAGGGCAGATTAGCTTGACCCTGGAACCCTTGGTTATTCGGCGGACGGGTTTCTCACCCGTCATTCGCTACTCATGCCTGCATTCTCACTCGTGTGGCATCCACGACTGGATCACTCCGCCGCTTCACTCGCCACACGACGCTCCCCTACCCATCAACACGCCTGGACACCACAAGGGTGCCGAGCAGTGTGTCAATGCCACAGCTTCGGTGGTGTGCTTGAGCCCCGCTACATTGTCGGCGCGGAATCACTTGACCAGTGAGCTATTACGCACTCTTTAAAGGGTGGCTGCTTCTAAGCCAACCTCCTGGTTGTCACGGCAACTCCACATCCTTTTCCACTTAGCACACGCTTAGGGACCTTAGCTGGTGATCTGGGCTGTTTCCCTCTCGACTACGGAGCTTATCCCCCGCAGTCTCACTGCCACGCTCTCACTTACCGGCATTCGGAGTTTGGCTAACGTCAGTAACCTGGTGAGGCCCATCGGCTATCCAGTAGCTCTACCTCCGGTAAGAAACACGTGACGCTGCACCTAAATGCATTTCGGGGAGAACCAGCTATCACGGAGTTTGATTGGCCTTTCACCCCTACCCACAGCTCATCCCCTCAGTTTTCAACCTAAGTGGGTTCGGTCCTCCACGACGTCTTACCGTCGCTTCAACCTGGCCATGGGTAGATCACTCCGCTTCGGGTCTAGACCCAGCGACTCATTCGCCCTATTCGGACTCGCTTTCGCTACGGCTTCCCCACACGGGTTAACCTCGCCACTGAGCACTAACTCGCAGGCTCATTCTTCAAAAGGCACGCCGTCACCCCACAAGGAGGCTCCGACGGATTGTAAGCGCACGGTTTCAGGATCTATTTCACTCCCCTCCCGGGGTACTTTTCACCTTTCCCTCACGGTACTTGTCCGCTATCGGTCACCAGGGAATATTTAGGCTTAGCGGGTGGTCCCGCCAGATTCACACGAGATTTCACGGGCCCCGTGCTACTTGGGAACAATCATCTGGAGTCCACACCATTTCGTCTACGGGGGTCGCACCCTCTATGCCGAGCCATTCAAGACTCTTCGACTATGACATGAATTTCTTACTCCAGCCCAGAATGTCAGTCCTGGAACAGAAAGCCCCACAACCCCGAACCTGCAACGCCTGACAGCTATCACACAGACCCGGTTTGGCCTCATCCGCTTTCGCTCGCCACTACTCACGGAATCACTATTGTTTTCTCTTCCTGCGGGTACTGAGATGTTTCACTTCCCCGCGTTCCCTCTACCTGCCCTATATATTCAGACAGGAGTGACTGGACTTGCCTCCAGCCGGGTTTCCCCATTCGGAAATCCTCGGATCAAAGTCTGGTTATCGACTCCCCGAGGCTTATCGCAGATTCCTACGTCCTTCTTCGGTTCCTGGTGCCAAGGCATCCACCGTGCGCCCTTAAAAACTTGAGCCACAAAGATAAAGATGCTCGCGTCCACTGTGTAGTTCTCAACATACGGGCGGCAACCCCACCAACCAGCCACACCCACCCCCACAGGGGAGCAGTATGCAGACCAGGCAAGGCCCACAACCCAACCCCAACAACCGAAATCGTCGAGGTCGTGGTCCATGAAGCTTCACTCGCGTGAACCCTCAGGACCCAACAACGTGTCAGACACCCCACCCCCAAGCCAGCCACTTTCCACCACCACACACCCACCAGCAAAAAACCAGCAGATACCCGGCAGGTACTCGACCCACTCAGAAGCACAATGCCAAATAATCGATGTTCCACCCATGAGCACCTACCGCCGAACACTCGCCGGCGAAATAGGTCCTGGACCACCCAACGGTGGCCAGAGCTCCTTAGAAAGGAGGTGATCCAGCCGCACCTTCCGGTACGGCTACCTTGTTACGACTTAGTCCCAATCGCCAGTCCCACCTTCGACGGCTCCCCCCACAAGGGTTGGGCCACCGGCTTCGGGTGTTACCGACTTTCGTGACTTGACGGGCGGTGTGTACAAGGCCCGGGAACGTATTCACCGCAGCGTTGCTGATCTGCGATTACTAGCGACTCCGACTTCATGGGGTCGAGTTGCAGACCCCAATCCGAACTGAGACCGGTTTTTTGGGATTCGCTCCACCTTACGGCATCGCAGCCCTTTGTACCGGCCATTGTAGCATGCGTGAAGCCCAAGACATAAGGGGCATGATGATTTGACGTCATCCCCACCTTCCTCCGAGTTGACCCCGGCAGTCTTCCATGAGTCCCCACCATAACGTGCTGGCAACATAGAACGAGGGTTGCGCTCGTTGCGGGACTTAACCCAACATCTCACGACACGAGCTGACGACAACCATGCACCACCTGTATACCGACCCAAAGGGGGCAACCATCTCTGGAAGTTTCCGGTATATGTCAAGCCTTGGTAAGGTTCTTCGCGTTGCATCGAATTAATCCGCATGCTCCGCCGCTTGTGCGGGCCCCCGTCAATTCCTTTGAGTTTTAGCCTTGCGGCCGTACTCCCCAGGCGGGGCGCTTAATGCGTTAGCTGCGGCACGGAACTCGTGGAATGAGTCCCACACCTAGCGCCCAACGTTTACGGCATGGACTACCAGGGTATCTAATCCTGTTCGCTCCCCATGCTTTCGCTTCTCAGCGTCAGTAGTGGCCCAGAGACCTGCCTTCGCCATCGGTGTTCCTCCTGATATCTGCGCATTTCACCGCTACACCAGGAATTCCAGTCTCCCCTACCACACTCTAGTCTGCCCGTACCCACTGCAAGTCCGGGGTTGAGCCCCGGATTTTCACAGCAGACGCGACAAACCGCCTACAAGCTCTTTACGCCCAATAATTCCGGACAACGCTCGCACCCTACGTATTACCGCGGCTGCTGGCACGTAGTTAGCCGGTGCTTCTTCTGCAGGTACCGTCACTTTCGCTTCTTCCCTGCTGAAAGAGGTTTACAACCCGAAGGCCGTCATCCCTCACGCGGCGTCGCTGCATCAGGCTTTCGCCCATTGTGCAATATTCCCCACTGCTGCCTCCCGTAGGAGTCTGGGCCGTGTCTCAGTCCCAGTGTGGCCGGTCGCCCTCTCAGGCCGGCTACCCGTCGTCGCCTTGGTGAGCCATTACCTCACCAACAAGCTGATAGGCCGCGAGCCCATCCCCAACCGAAAAACTTTCCAGAAAGTGCCCATGCGGACCCTTCTCGTATCCAGTATTAGACGCCGTTTCCAGCGCTTATTCCAGAGTCAGGGGCAGGTTGCTCACGTGTTACTCACCCGTTCGCCACTGATCCACTCCAGCAAGCTGGAGCTTCACCGTTCGACTTGCATGTGTTAAGCACGCCGCCAGCGTTCGTCCTGAGCCAGGATCAAACTCTCCGTTGATGATCAACACCCCAACACCCACCACCAAAAGCAGCAAGCACCAGGGCCAATCAATAACCCAACAAAGGGCTGAACCATGACTGAGCAAGAACAACCAGCGCAATCGCTGTGTTAATTCATTGTCAACCAAAGGAAAAAAATCATCCGACCAACCACACCCACACCCACAAAGGCAAGGGCACAATCAGCCAAGACGAGGTATTGGCATCGATTTTTGACACGCTGTTGAGTTCTCAAGATTCACACGCACACCCATCACCACCAACCAACCGGCCAGTACTTCAAGGGGCAACTTCTATAACTTACCACTGTCCATGCTTGGGCGCCAACTTCGTGATCCGCTCTTGGAGCGGCCGTCGTTGATCACGCTTGGATCTTCAGCGGTGACCCACCGTAGCAGCGGAGCTGCTCGGTTCCAAATCCGCGGTTCCGACCTGATCGGCCGGATCCGAGTAACTCGGATGGGGGCTGTCAGCTTGCGGGACCGGCCTGCCTGGTGTGACTCTTGCGAGTCACCGCTTGGTGTCCGTTCCTCCCTCTCGGGCTGACGTCGAGAACACTAGATCACCGATGCCGCGGACGCCAAATCGCCTCCGCCGGCGGGCATCCGACCGCGCATCGGCGCCCAGGTGCCCCGCTGGATCATCACTGCGCGCAGCAGGTCCGGACGGTCGGTGATGATCCCGTCGACCCCCATGTCGAGCAGCTCGTGCATCTGCTCCGGGTCGTCGACGGTCCACACAACGACACGCACCCCGAGTCGGTGAGCGCGTCGCACCAGGGACGCCGAGTGGATCGGCAACCGGCCCAGCTGGACCGGGACGTGGGCGAAGCGGCCCCGCACCGCGGCGGCCGGCGGCTGGACGCCGGCCTTCGCCGCAGAGATGAGCGCAACGAGCGAGCGCCATCCCAGTGCGGTGCGAAGGTGCGGTGCCTGCGATGCGAGCAACTGGAGCCAGCCGTCCCACGCGCCGGCCACGCACACCCGCTCGGCGAAGTCGCGACGCTGGAGGAGGCGGGCCATCGGCGCGATGGCCGCACGGTCCTTCAGGTCGACCGTGAAGCGCGCCTCGGGGAAGGTCAGGAGCGCCTCCTCGAGGGTGGGGATCCGCTCGCTGCCGCCGACCCGGACGTGTCGGTCGAGGTCGCCGAGGGTCCGGGCGCCGATCCGCCCCCTTCCGGTCGTGATCCGGTCGAGGGTCTCGTCGTGGAAGCACACGAGGTGCCCGTCGGCCGTGAGCCGGACATCCGACTCGAGGTAGCGCAGGCCGAGCGCCGTCGACATGGCGAAGGCCGCCAGGGTGTTCTCGGGTCCCAGAGCCGCCCCACCGCGGTGGGCGATCGCCAGGGGCTCGGTCTCCTCGCCGTAGCTCATGACTCGATGGTGGACCCCCTTCGCCACCGGATGTGTCCACAACGGGCCGGTGGGGCCGAGGGTTCACCGGGACTTCCACGTGCCGTTGCCGTGCCGTCGCCGCGGCCCGGTGACGTCGCCCGCGGGGAACTCGTGGGTAGGCTGGCGAACGAACAAGGCCACCCGTGGTGGCAGGTCCACGTCCACACGAGCAGGAGCAGCATGAGCAACGATCACGCCCGCACCGGCAGCACCGACCCCGTGACGCGACGTCCCGTCGGTCAGCCCGCCCCCGGGGAGACCGAGCGCACCGTCGGCCAGCTCGTCGCCGACGCCTCGCACGACATCTCCGCACTCGTGCAGAACGAGATCCAGCTGGCCAAGGCCGAGGTCACCAAGGGCCTGGGCTTCGGCGGCAAGGGCGCCGGCCTGCTCGGCGGCGCCGCATTCCTCGGGCTGCTCGGCCTGATCTTCCTCTTCCACACCCTGGCCCGGGTCATCGCGATCTGGCTGCCGGTGTGGGCGGGCTACCTGATCATCACGGTCGTCCTGCTCCTCCTCGCCGCGGCCCTCGGTCTGCTGGGCTACAAGGCCCTGATGAAGGCGAAGGACAACACCGTCCCGCAGCGCGCGATCCGCAACGCACAGGAGACCGTCGCCGCGATCAAGCCGGGCAGCTGAACCCGCCCGACGCTGCGGCCGCCCTCGTCGAGGGCCCGTGGGAGCACCGCTTCGTCTCGGCGAACGGCGCCCGCTTCCACGTGGCCCTTGCCGGGAGCGGCCCGCTCGTGGTCCTCGTCCACGGGTACCCGCAGTTCTGGTGGACCTGGCGTCACCAGATCCCGGCCCTCGCACACGCCGGCTACCGCGTCGCCGCCGTCGACCTGCGCGGCTTCGGGGCCAGTGACAAGCCGCCGAGCGGCTACGACGCCCCGACGGCCTGCGACGACCTCGCCGCGATCACGCGCAGTCTCGGCGCCGGCCGCGCCGCCGTCGTCGGTCAGGGGCTCGGCGCGTGGATCGCGTGGAGCATGCCCACGCACCACCCCTCGGTCACGACGGCGATCGCTCCGCTCGCCATGCCGCACCCGGCGGTCTTCCACCGCGCCATGTGGCGGCATCCCCTGCAGTGGCGGGCCAACCAGTACCTGCGGGCCATGCAGGCCCCCTTCGCCTCCGAGCGTCAGCCACTGACCGTCGAGCGCCGTCTGCGCTCCTGGTCCGGGCCGGACACGTCGTGGATCACCGACGAGGTCGGCGAACGCTACACGGAGGCGATGTCCGTCCCCTTCGCCGGGCAGGCCGCCGCCGAGTACCACCGGTGGTTCTACCGGTGCCGACTGACCCCGACGGGGCTGCGTTACCTGCACCGCGTGCAGGAGCCGATCGAGGTGCCGGTGCTCCACCTGCACGGCGAGGCCGACCCGACGTCGTTGCTGGTCATGGGTCAGGAGAGCGACCGCTTCGTCCGGGGCCCGCTGGCCCGCTCGGCCGTGCCGGGAGTCGGCCAGTTCCTTGCCGAGGAGGCGCCCGACGAGGTCGGGTCGGCCCTCATCTCGTGGTTGGCCGCCGCGCTCCCTGCGTGAGGTAGGGGCGCACGACCCGCCACGGGAGGCGACGTCGTCTCCCTTCGTCCCAGGGGCGGGTCAGACCCGCCGCATCGAGGAGGACGCTCAGCAGCTGGGCCGTGAAGCCCCAGACGAAGAGGTCCGCCACCTCGAAGCCGGGGCCGACGTATCCACTCGGGCCCTTGACCGTGAACCGGTTGGCCGGGTCGACGAGGTCGTCCACGGGGATGCTCTCGACCCGGGCCACCTCGCCGGGGTCGACGACGCGAAGGGGGCCCGGCTGCGGCCACCAGCCGAGGACCGGGGTCACCGCATTGCTGCTCGGGCCCAGCCACAGGTCGGGGAAGGACCCGACGACCTCGATGCCCTCGGGGTCGGCACCTACCTCCTCCCACGTCTCGCGCAACGCGGCCTCGACCGGGGTCTCACCCGGGTCGAGCTTGCCGCCCGGGAAGGAGACCTGACTGGCATGGCTGCGCAGATGGCGCGACCGCTCGGTGAGGACGATCTCGTGGCCCGACGTCCCCGGCGTGACGAGCATGAGGACCGCCGAGCGCCGCGGCGGGTCCTGCGGCGGCGCGAACTGCGTGAACCACTCGGGCAGGTCGGCGCGCAACGCGGACTCGGCCCGGAGCAACCAGTCGGGGGCGATCGGCTGCGCGGTCACTGCGCGGCTCCGGGTGCCAGCTCGTACTTGAGCAGCTTCGCCGCCTTGTCCGGGTCGGTCTCGCCGGCGCCGTAGGCCGGGCAGATGCGCGCGACCGGGCAGGCACCGCAGGCCGGCCGGCGGGCGTGACAGGTGCGGCGCCCGTGGAAGATCACCACGTGGCTGAGCATCGTCCACTCCTTGCGCGGGATGAGCGCGCCGACCGCGTGCTCGACCTTGACCGGGTCCTCCTCGTCGGTCCACCCCATGCGGCGGGCCAGCCGACCGAAGTGGGTGTCGACGGTGATGCGGGGATCCCGAAGGCATTGCCCAGGACGACATTGGCCGTCTTGCGGCCGACTCCGGGCAGCTTGACGAGGTCCGCCAGGCGCGGCGGCACCTCGCCGTCGTGCTCCTCGACGATCGCGGAGGCGAGCTTGAGCACGGAGTTGGTCTTGGCCCGGTAGAAGCCGGTCGGCCGCAGCACCTCCTCCATCTCGGTGCGGTCAGCGGCGGCGAGGTCGGGTGCCGTGGGCCACCGCGCGAAGAGCGTGGGTGTCACCTTGTTGACCGTCACGTCGGTCGTCTGCGCCGACAGGACCGTGGCCACGAGCAGCTGCAGCGGGGTGTCGAAGTCGAGCTCGCAGTGCGCGTAGGGGTACCGCTCGTGGAGCATCCGGTACATGCGCCGCGCTCGGCGGGTCAGGGCGAGCGGGGACTCGACGCGTTCGGCAGACACCCCCGCAGCCTAGGCCCCCTGCCGCGGAGCGACGTGGCACACTGCCCACTGTGAACCTCGATGTCGTACGCCGCGCCCCGCTCTTCGCGACCCTCGACGATGCCGACGCCGCACAGGTGATGTCGTCCATGACTCCCGTGCGGATGGAGCGCGGCGACGTCCTCTTCAACGAAGGGGATCAGGGTGACCGGCTCTACGTGATCACCGAGGGCAAGATCAAGCTCGGTCGCACCTCCACCGACGGCCGCGAAAATCTGCTCGCGATCCTCGGCCCGTCGGAGATGCTCGGCGAGCTGAGCCTCTTCGACCCGGGCCCGCGCACGGCGACCGCGACCGCCGTCGCCGAGACCCAGCTCATCGGTCTGGGCAACGAGCAGCTCACCCAGGTGCTCGGCGCGCACCCGCGCATCGCCGGCACGCTGCTCGCCGCGCTGGCCCGTCGTCTGCGCCGCACCAACGAAAACCTCGCCGACCTCGTCTTCACCGACGTCCCCGGTCGCGTGGCCAAGGCGCTGCTCGAGCTCAGCCAGCGCTTCGGCCGCCCCGTCGAGGACGGCGTGATGGTCGCCCACGACCTCACCCAGGAGGAGCTGGCCCAGCTCGTCGGCGCCTCCCGCGAGACGGTCAACAAGGCCTTGGCGGACTTCGCCTCGCGCGGCTGGCTGCGCCTCGAGGCCCGCGCCGTCCTCCTCACCGACGTCGAGCGCCTCCAGCGCCGCGCACGCTGACCCCCGCACCCCTCGAAGGGCCCGGCCGCCTCTGGCGCCGGGCCCTTCGCGCGTCTGCGGCCGCGAAGGGCGGGGCCCACCAGATCGGGTGGAGGTATACGCGCGGCAGGTTCATCGGCGTGTTTACCTCCACCCAAAGCGGCGGGGGCCCACGCACGGGCGGACGAAGAGCGGGGCGGCCAACCGCGGTCGAGAGGCGCCAGCGGACGAAGGGTGGGGGCGGCCAACCGCGGTCGAGAGGCGCCAGCGGACGAAGGGTGGGGGTGGCTCGACCGCGATCGAGAAGCGGATGCGGACGAAGGGTGGGGGTGGCCCGACTCCCTTCGAGACGGCGCTGGCGCGCCTCCTCAGGGCGGCGCATGAAGAAGTCCGGCCGACACACGGAGTGAGCGTTCAGGGAAGCAGCCGGACTTCTTCTTAGGGCCACCCCCACCCCTTCGGGAGCCCAGAGGGAGACTGCGGGAGGGCATCGAGACGCGGCGGCGGCGAGACGAGGAGACTCAGGCGCCCTCGAGGAACCGCATCTGCGCGAGCACCGACATCTTCGCGGCCGGCCAGACCGAGCGGTCGACGTCTGCGTAGACCGTCGCGACGACGGCGTCGGCATCACGCGCCCCCTCGGCCATGGCGGCCCGCACCTGGTCGAGCCGCTCACGGCGGTGCACCCGATAGAAGTCGACCATCGCCGCGGCGTCGGGAACCGTCGGACCGTGACCGGGCAAGATCGTGGCGACTGCCCCGTCACCGGTGAGCGCCTTGATGCGTTCGAGCGAGTCGAGGTAGGCCGCGAGCTCGCCGTCGGGGTGCGCGACGACGGTCGTGCCCCGACCGAGGACGGTGTCACCCGTGAGGAGCGCGTGGTCGGCCGCGAGCGCGAAGGAGACCGAGTCGGCGGTGTGCCCGGGGGTGGCCACGACCCGCACCTCGAGGTCTCCGGCGCGCAGGACGTCGCCGTCGGAGAGGTCGTCGTGTCCTCGGCCGACGGCCTGGACGGGGGCGCCGGTGAGCCGAGCGAGCCGGGGCGCACCCTCGCTGTGGTCGGCGTGCCCGTGGGTGAGGACGATGCGGGTGACCCGCGCGCCGAGCCCGGCGACGTGGTCGACGACGCGCTGCTGGTGGGCGGGCTCGTCCTCACCGGGGTCGATGACGATGGCGTCGCTGCCGCCGGGGCTCATGAGCACCCAGGTGTTGGTGCCGTCGAGCGTCATCGGACCGGGGTTGCCCTGGAGCAGGCAGTGCGCGTGCTCGGTGATCTGGCCTCCGGCCCAGTGACCGAAGGGAGCGGACGGCTCGGGAGCAGCGACGCTCACGGCAGTTCCGCCCGCATGGCGGGGCCGGCCTCGGTCTCGACGAGACGGGGCATGACCGGAGCGATCGGCAGGTCCTGCCCCAGCGCGGCGCTCACCGTGCTGACCTCGGCCAGCTGCTCGAGGCAGACGAGGGTCGGCGGCATGAGCATGACGTCGCCGTCGCCGAAGGCGCCGAGCACGTCGCGGGGGTGCACCCACTCCGACAGGTCGGCCTCGCTCGTCTCGCCGTCGGGCTCCTGGCCCGGGGGGACGGCCGCGACGAAGAACCGGGTGTCGTAGCGACGCGGCTCGACCTCGGGCGTGATCCAGTGCCCGCGGTAGCGCAGCAGGTCGCTGCGCAGCACGAGGTGGTGCTCGACGAGCACCTGTCCGAAGCCGATCTCGTGGCGCACGCGGCGGGCGCGCAGGTCGGCGGCGACCGCGGGGTCGAGGTGAGGGTTCTCCTCTTCGCCCGAGGCCGGGGAGGCGAGGAGCACGCCGGTCTCCTCGAAGATCTCCCGGATCGCCGCTGCGACGAGCATCCGGGCGCTCGCCTCGTCGGTGCCGAAGACCTCGGCCCACTCCTCGACCGCTGGGCCGGCCCACGGCAGCTCGTCCTCGGCGTCGCCCCGGTCCACGCCACCACCGGGGAAGACGTGCATCGACGGGGCGAAGGCCATCGACGAAGCCCGCCGGAGCATGAAGACCTCGAGCGGCCCCTCGTCGTCACGCACGAGCATGACGGTCGACGCGAGCTTGGGCTGGGCCGGCTCGGTGACGGCCGGAGGCTCCCCGCCGTCGATCCCCAGCAGAGACTCGCGCAGCGAGCCCAGCACGAAGTCGCGCTGGACCATCAGTCGCGGATCCGGACCGTCACCTCGACCTCGACGGGCGTCCCGAGGGGCAGCGCCGCAACGCCGACGGCCGAGCGGGCGTGCTCTCCGGCCGCGCCGAAGACCTCGCCGAGGAGCTCGCTGGCGCCGTTGATCACGCCGGGCTGACCGGTGAAGTCCGGTGCGCTGGAGACGAAGCCGACAACCTTGACCACCTGCTCGACGCGGTCGAGGTCACCGATGGCGCCGCGGATGGCGGCCAGCGCGTTGATCGCGCACAGGCGGGCCATCTCCTTGGCCTGCTCGGGGTCGACCTCGGCACCGACGTGGCCGGTGACGGGGAGCGCGCCGTCGACGAGGGGCAGCTGCCCCGAGGTCAGCACGTGGTGACCGTCGACGATGGCCGGGACGTAGGCGCCGGCCGGCGCGGGCGGGTCGGTCAGCGTGATGGACAGCTCGGCGAGCCGGTCGTCGATGCGGCCCATCAGGCGGCCTTGGGGCGCTTGAGGTAGGCCACGAGGTTGCCCCCGTCGCCCTGCAGCACCTGGACGAGCTCCCAGCCGTCCTCGCCCCACTGGTCGAGGATCTGCTTGGTCGCGTGGACGATGAGCGGCACGGTCACGTACTCCCACTGGGTCATGTCGGCACCCTACTCGTAGGCTGATCGGGTGAGCGGCCCCTCCACGTCCCCCGTCCGGCTCCACGTCGTGAGCGGCAAGGGCGGCACCGGCAAGACGACCGTCGCCACGGCGATGGCGCTGGCTCTCGCCGCCCGCGGGCAGCGCGTGCTGCTCGCGGAGGTCGAGGGCCGACAGGGGATCTCGCAGGTCCTCGACGTCGCACCGCTCGGCACCGAGGAGCGCACGGTGGTCACCGACCCCTCCGGCGGCGAGGTCGTCGGGCTGTCGGTCGATGCCAAGACCGCGCTGCTGGAGTACCTGCAGAAGTTCTACAAGCTCGGCCGCGCCGGCTCGGTGCTGGAGAAGGTCGGGGCGGTGGACTTCGCGACGACGATCGCCCCGGGTGTGCGCGACGTGCTGCTCATCGGGCGCGTCTACGAGGCGGTCGGCCGCGTGACGAAGGGGGCGAAGAAGCGCCCTGCGTACGACGCCGTCGTCCTCGACGCCCCGCCGACCGGTCGGATCGGCCGCTTCCTCAATGTCAACTCCGAGGTGTCAGAGGTGGCCAGGGTCGGCCCCGTGCGCAACCAGGCCGATTCGATCACCCGGCTGCTGCAGAGCCCGCTCACCGCGGTCCACCTCGTGACCCTCCTCGAGGAGATGCCGGTGCAGGAGACCAAGGACGCCATCGACGAGCTGGGCGGGCTCTCCCTTCGCGTCGGGTCGGTCGTCGCCAACGGCGTGCGCCAACCCCTCGTCGCCGACGAGGACGCCGAGGCCGTCGCCGACCAGGACCCCACGGTGCGCACCGCGCTGGAGGAGGCCCTCGCCGCCGTCGAGGTCACGGCGCGCCCGGCCATCGTCGCGGGGCTCCTCGCGGAGGGTGCCGACCACGTGGACCGCGCCCGGCTGCAGGCCGAGCAGCACGACGTCCTGGGCGAGCTCGACGTCCCGGTCAGGGTGCTGCCCCACCTGCCCGACGGCGTCGAGTCCGGTGGGCTGCGCCTCCTCGCCGACCACCTCGACGAGCAGGGAGCCATCTGATGGCGAAGGACACCGGCCTCGACCTGGACGCCGTCATCGGGGACCCCGAGCGGAGGATCATCGTCTGCTGCGGGTCCGGCGGGGTCGGCAAGACGACGACCGCCGCCGCACTCGCGGTCCGCGCCGCGGAGCAGGGCCGCCGGGTCGTCGTGCTGACCATCGACCCCGCTCGTCGGCTGGCCCAGTCGCTCGGGCTCGACGAGCTCGACAACACCCCGCGCCCGGTCACCGACATCGACACCTCCGCCGGCGGTTCGCTCGACGCGATGATGCTCGACATGAAGCGCACCTTCGACGAGGTCGTCGAGGCGCACGCGGCCCCGGACAAGGCCGCCCAGATCCTCGCCAACCCCTTCTACATCGCCGTGTCGAGCTCCTTCGCCGGGACGCAGGAGTACATGGCCATGGAAAAGCTCGGGCAGCTGAGGGGGCAGATGGCCGAGGGCACGCAGGACTGGGACCTCGTCGTCGTCGACACCCCGCCGTCGCGGTCGGCCCTGGACTTCCTCGACGCACCCCAGCGCCTCGGGTCCTTCCTCGACGGCCGCTTCATCCGCCTGCTGTCCGCCCCGGCCAAGGTCGGCGGACGGGCCTCGCTCAAGGTCTTCAGCGCGGGGGTCTCGCTGGCGAGCGGGATCATGACCAAGCTGCTCGGCGGCGAGTTCCTCCGCGACGTGCAGACCTTCGTCGCGGCGATGGACACGATGTTCGGCGGCTTCCGCCAGCGCGCCGACCAGACCTATGCCCTCCTCTCGCGGCCCGAGACCGCCTTCGTCGTCGTCGCCGCCCCCGAGCGCGATGCGATGCGCGAGGCGGGATTCTTCATCGAGCGCCTGGCGAGCGACCGGATGCCGCTGGCCGGCGTCCTCGTCAACCGCGTGCACACCACGGCCGCCAAGCAGCTGAGCGCCGGCCGCGCCGAGGACGCCGCCGCGGCCCTCGACGAGCTCGGCGGCCACGAGCTGGCCGCCTCGCTCCTGCGGGTGCACGTCGAGGTCGCCGAGACCGCCGCACGGCACCGGGCGATGATCACCCGCTTCCGCACCTCGCACCCGGGCGTCCCGACCGCTGCGGTACCGGCCCAGCCCCTCGACATCCACGACCTCGACGGGCTGCGGGCCATCGGCAGCGCACTCGGCGGGCGCTGACCCCCTTCGTCGGCCGTCGCCAACCCCGCGCGGGCTCCCCCGGACGCACAGGTTGCCCGGTTACCCTGTGCCGCATGTCTGACTCCGGGATGCCGCATCTCTTCCGCCTGCTCGGCGCCTTCGTCGCCGTCGCAGTCGGCATCGGTCTCGTCGGCGCCGGCCTGGTCATCCCGCTCGCGGGGGCGACCGGCGGCGCGGCCCAGTCCACGGCGGAGGGGTTCAACAATCTCGACGACGAGTTCACCGCGACCGCACTCGCCCAGCAGTCGAAGATCTACTCCTCCGACGGCAAGCTCCTGGCGACGCCCTACGACGCCAACCGGATCGTCGTGCCGCTGAGCAAGATCTCCAAGACGATGCAGCAGGCGCAGATCGCCATCGAGGACAGCCGCTTCTACGAGCACGGTGGCATCGACGTGCGTGGCACGACCCGCGCCCTCGTCTCCAACGTCAGCTCCGGTCAGACCCAGGGTGGCTCGTCGATCACCCAGCAGTACGTCAAGCTGATGCTCCAGGAGAAGGCGGTCCGCGAGGACGACCAGGAGGCCGCGCAGGCCGCCGTCGAGCAGACCTACAGCCGCAAGCTGCAGGAGCTCAAGTACGCGCTCAACGTCGAGAAGACGCACACCAAGGACCAGATCCTTTCCGGCTACCTCAACCTCGCCCTGTACGGCGACCAGGCCTACGGCGTCGAGGCGGCCGCCAAGCACTTCTTCAGCAAGCACGCCTCCGAGCTCAACCTCAGCGAGTCGGCCACGCTGGCCGGCGTCGTCCAGTCGCCGAGCCGCCTCAACCCCCGGACCAACCCCGAGGAGGTCCAGGAGCGTCGCGACCTCGTCATCAACCGCATGCAGTCGCTCGGCATGGTGACCCCGGCCCAGGCCGACGCGGCCAAGGCCAAGAGCGTCAAGAGCACGCTGAAGATCAAGGAGAACGAGGGCGGTACCTGCTCCAAGGCCGTCGACCCGTACTTCTGCAACTACGTCATCCAGTACCTGCGCCAGATGCCCGAGCTCGGCCCCGACCCGGACGCGCGCATGCAGGCCATCAACACCGGCGGCTTCACGATCAAGACCACCCTGCGCCGCTCCTGGCAGAAGAACCTCAAGCAGGAGCTCACCGAGCGGGTGCCCGCGGGCACCGAGCGCTTCGGCTCCGCGGCCGCCATGATCGAGCCCGGCACCGGCAAGGTGCGCGCCATCGCCCAGACCTCCACCTACAAGGTCGGTCTGAAGAAGGCCTCGACCCGCTACTCGGAGCAGGCGTGGAGCGTGCCCGCCCAGTACGGCGGCACCAACGGCTTCGCGATCGGCTCGACCGCCAAGATGTTCGCCCTCGTCGCCGCTCTGGAGAAGGGCAAGCCGATGGAGTCGACGATCAACACGCCGGCCGGCACGCAGGCGACCTTCATGCCCAAGCAGTTCAACAGCAAGTGCACGACCAACTCCCCGTGGGTCGTCGCCAACGCGGAGAAGGCCGTGGGCGGCCCGATGACGATGCGCCAGGCGACGAAGATGTCGGTCAACACCTCCTTCGCCCAGCTCGCCTCCGACATCGGCTCCTGCCGGATCCCCAAGGTCATGGCGAAGATGGGTCTGACCGACGGCTACGGCCTGCCCTACGGCCTCAACTACAACGGTGGCGTCAAGACCAAGGACGAATACGCGGTCTCCAACCTCGTCCTCGGCTCCGACTCCTCGACCCCGCTGCAGCTCGCCTCGAGCTACGCGACCCTCGCGGCCGACGGCAAGTACTGCCCGCCCAACCCCATCGAGTCCATCACCACGGCCAACGGCACCAAGATGAAGATCAAGCCGCCGGCGTGCAAGCAGGTCATGGACAAGGACATCGCCCGTGGTGTCACCGACCTGCTGACCGAGACGATGACCCCCGGCGGCACCGCCAACGCCATGGTCCTCGACAACGGCCGCCAGGCCGCCGCCAAGACGGGTACCACCGACAACAACAAGCAGTCCTGGTTCGCCGGCTTCACCAAGCAGCTGTCCACGGCCGTCTGGGTCGGCTCGCCCATCCGCGAGTACGAGATGACCGGCGTCAACATCGGCGGGCAGTTCTACCCGAAGGTCTACGGCGGCACCATCGCCGGGCCGATCTGGAAGGAGGTCATGGACGACGCGTCGGAGGGCATGGCCAAGAAGCGCTTCACGAAGCCGAGCAAGGAAGTCATCAACGGCGACATGCGCTCCATCCCGGACGTGACCGGCATGGGCCCGACCCAGGCCAAGGAAAAGCTCGAGAAGGCCGGCTTCAAGGCCACCGAGGGCAGCCAGGTCAACAGCAACGCCCAAGCTGGCGCCGTCGCCTACACCCAGCCGACCGGGCAGGCCCTCAAGGGCACGACCGTGACGATGTACATCTCCAACGGCGTCCCGCCCTACACCCCGCCTCCGGCCCCGACGACGACCCAGGCGCCAGCCCCCACGACGACGCAGGCACCCGCCCCGTCGACGACCCGCTCGTCGAGCTCGACCTCCAGGCCGTCCTCGTCGACAACGCGGAGCACGACGACGTCGCGCCCCAGCGCCACCCGCTCGACGCCGACACCCCGCCAGACGGGGACGCGGCCGAACGGCAACGGCAACGGCGGCAACACCAACGACTGACCAATGACCGAAGGGGGGAGGTCACCGTCGACGGCGGATTCATGGGGTGTTCGCAACACCGTGTGGATTTCGGCCTGGGTGGTTAGGCCTCTTGGAGTAGATCACGAAGACGCTCGGCTGGGGTTGCCCAGTCGAGCGTCTTTCGTGGTCTGGCGTTGAGTTCTTGGGCGACGTACTCCAGCTCTTCGTGGCCGTGGACGCTCAGGTCGGTGCCTTTGGGGAAGTACTGGCGCAGCAGCCCGTTGGTGTTCTCGTTCGTGCCGCGCTGCCAGGGCGATGCCGGGTCGCAGAAGTAGACCGGCATGTCGGTCGCGGTGGTGAACGAGGCGTGGGCAGCCATCTCGGATCCTTGGTCCCAGGTCAGCGACCCGCGCAGGTGCTGCGGCAGGCGATGCATCGCGGCGACGAGCTGGTCACGCACGGTGATCGCGTCGTGGGTATCGGGCAGGTGCAGCAGCATCACGTACCGGGTCGAGCGTTCCACGAGCGTCCCGATCGCTGAGCCGTTGTTCTTGCCGGTGATCAGATCGCCTTCCCAGTGGCCCGGGACGGCGCGGTCCTCGACCGCGGCGGGCCGGTCGCTGATCATGATCATCTCGTCGACGAACCGCGGCCGCCGCACCCCGTGGGCTTGGGGTTTGCGGCGGGTGCGGCCGGTGCGCAGAGCGGTCTGGACCTCGCGTTTGAGGCCGCCGCGGGCCTGGAAGTACAGGGCCTGGTAGATCGTTTCGTGGCTCACGCGCATGCTCTCGTCGTCGGGGTGGTCGACCTTGAGCCTGTTGCTGATCTGCTCCGGTGACAACTTCCGTGACAACCCGTCCACGACGTACTCGCGTAGCGCTCCCGGCCGCGCCAGCTTTGATGCCTTCGGCCGGGCCCGGGTATCCGCGGCGTCACGATGCGCCCGGTGGGGCGCGTACCGGCCCTGCTCATCGCGGTGCGCGGCGACCTCACGTGTGACCGTCGAGGTCGGCCGGCCCAGCCGGGCAGCGATCGAACGCATCGACTCCCGGTTGATCAGCCCGTCGGCGATCACCAGACGATCCTGCAATGACAGCAACCTGCCCGTACCCACGACCTCGATCATGGGCCTGTTCCTAGCCGCTCGCTTGGCCGGCGGGCCCGTGACGCGCCCATCCGGGTAGATCGTGCGGCCATGACTCTTACGCACGCCCCGCATCCAATACCGGCCCGTGTCGAGCGTGACCCCAACCCGACGAGCGGCCACGGCGTTGTGGACCCCGGACGCGATCAGCTCGTCAAACTCGGCCCGCTGACGCGGCTTGCCCAACGGCATCGGCTCGGCCTGCACCAACCCCGCCCGAACCAGATGCCGACGAGCTGTGGAGTGAGCACATCCAGCCGCCCTGGCTGCGGCACCAATCGATCCTTCCCGTTCGAAGGCAGCCACCATCACAGCAACTACCTCCGCAGAGACCTCAACACGACGCCGCTTTTCGCTCGAAATGACCATGGTCCTCGCAACTCCTCAGATCGAGGTGTTGCGAGGACCATGTGAACCGAAGCGACGGTGACCTCCCCCCTTCGTCATGTGCCGGCCGGGTCAGCCCGCCAGACGCGCCTTGACCTTGGCGGCGATGGCCCCGCCGTCGGCACGGCCGGCGGCCTCGGCCTGCGCGGCCTTCATCACCTGCCCCATCTGGGCCATCGACGTCGCGCCGACCTGCTCGATGGCGCGGTCGACGATCGCGGTGAGCTCGTCGTCGCCGAGCTGGGCCGGCAGGTAGGTCTCGAGGACCGCGAGCTCGGCCTCCTCGCGCTCGGCCAGCTCGGGGCGGCCGGCGTCACGGTAGGCGGTGGCCGACTCCTTGCGCTTCTTGGCCTCCTTGGCCACGACCTTGAGCGTCTCGTCGTCGCTGAGCTCGCGCGCCGACTCGCCCGACACCTCGGCATTGCTGATCCCGGTGAGCACCATGCGCAGGGTGGCGACGCGCACCTGCTCGCGGGCCCGCATCGCGGAGTGGAGGTCGTGCTGGAGAGTGGCCTTGAGGGTGTCGGTCATGACTCGATTGTCGCAGCACGGGCACATCTGCTCGATCGCTTTGCCAAGATGTGCCCCGTGACCACCACTTCCGTGACGCGCGTCGTGGCCGGGACGGCCGCGGCCGGCGCCGCCGCGCTCGCCTGGGGCGCGCTCGTCGAGCCGCGCCTGTTCACCCTGCGACGCTTCACCGTGCCGGTGCTGCCCGCCGACGCCCTGCCGGTGCGGGTCCTGCAGGTGAGCGACATCCACATGGTGCCGGGGCAGCGGGCCAAGACGGAGTGGATCCGCGGGCTGGCCGCGCTCGAGCCGGACCTCGTGGTCAACACCGGCGACAACCTCAGCCACCTCGAGGCGGTCCCGGCGGCCCTCGATGCCCTCGCGCCGCTGCTCGAGCGGCCCGGCGTCTTCGTCATGGGGTCCAACGACTACCACGCCCCCGTGCTGAAGAACCCGGCCCGCTACCTGACCAGGGATCACGCCAAGGTCGTCGGCGCACCCGTGGGGCTGCCGACCGAGGAGCTGCGCGAGGGCATGACCTCGGGGGGCTGGGTCGACCTCGACAATGCCCGCACGAGCCTGACCGTGGCCGGCTCCCGCCTCGACCTCGTCGGCGTCGACGACCCGCACATCCACCGGGACGACTACGCCGCGGTGAGCGCTCCGGCCGACCCGGCCGCCACGACCCTGGGCATCACCCATGCGCCCTACCAGCGGGTCCTCGACGCCATGACCGGCGACGGCGCGCGGCTGGTCATCGCCGGGCACACGCACGGCGGCCAGCTCTGCGTGCCGGGCGTGGGTGCGCTCGTCACCAACTGCGACCTGGACCGTCGCCGAGCGAAGGGGGTCTCGCGCTGGTGGCCGGGTGCCGGCGCCGGCGGCGCAGCTCCCGCCGACGCCGCCTGGTTGCACGTGTCGGCCGGCCTCGGTGCCTCCCGCTTCGCTCCGGTGCGCTTCGCGTGCCGACCCGAGGCCACCCTGCTCACCCTCGTCCCCGAAGGGCCTGCCCGATGAACCTGCGTGAAGCCGCCTCCCTCGTCGCGGCCGCCGTCTTCGCCGGCGGCACCTCGACCTGGGCGATCGCGAGCGCCGCCCCGGCGGTGGACCTGCCCCCGGCTCCGACGCTGTCGACGAGCACGTCGAGCAGCTCGTCCTCCTCGCCGACCTCTCGGACACGGACGTCGAGTTCGAGCACCTCGTCAAGCACCTCGTCGACGACCTCGACGACCTCGACGACCACCGAGGAGCCGGTGCCCGCGCCGACGACGACCGAGGAGGTCGTGCCGGAGCCGACGACGACGGCTCCCCCGCCCACGGAGACCTGGACTCCTCCGGTCGAGACGACCCCGTGGACCCCGCCGCCCGCCGAGACGACTCCGTGGACCCCGCCGGCCAGCGAGACCGCCCCTGTCGACCCCGGGGTCACCGAGACGACCCCGACCGATGAGGTCACCGACACACTGCCCTACGACCCGTCCACGCAGACGGACCAGATGCCCTGAGCCCGATTGTCGATCCGGGCGGCGACTGGGTTATCCTTCCTTGGCGCCGCTCGGAGACGAGGGGTGCAGGCACCACGGGGTGTGGCGCAGCTTGGTAGCGCGCGTCGTTCGGGACGACGAGGCCGCAGGTTCAAATCCTGTCACCCCGACCCGTGTGATGTCTCAGGACATCGGCAGAGCCGGACCTACGTTTTCGTAGGTCCGGCTCTTGCTTTTTTCGCCCGCCCGGCGTCGTTGTGGTCACCTGGTCCCCCTTCTCCGGGCACCCAGGTGACACCAACGGCACCAGGCGGCACCAACGACGTCAGGCAAGGCCAAGACCCTGCGCGCTGTGGCCACCCCACAGGAGCGTGCGCGATCTCTGTGACCGGGTCCCGGAGACCGTCGGCCGCGCCTCGCGGCGCACCCCGACGTGCGCAAGATCGGCTTCACCGGCTCGACCGAGGTCGGCGGGTCCGTGCAGCGCGCCGCCGCCGACAACCTCAAGAAGGTCACCCTCGAGCTCGGCGGCACGGGACCCAACATCATCCTCGACGACGCCGACCTCGACATGGCGATCGACGGCTCGATCTTTGCCTTCCTCATGTACTCCGAGGCGGCCGTCGTCGGCATCCCCCACCCCGAGCTCGGCGAGGAGGTCGCCGCGGCCGTCACGCTGCGCGCCGGCTCGAGCGCGACCGAGGACGACGTGCGCCAGTTCGTCCGCGAGCGCGTCGCGCCCTACAAGTACCCCCGCGTCGTCTGGCTCATGGACGAGCTGCCCAAGGGGCCGACGGGCAAGATCCTGCGTCGGGAGGTGCGCACCGGCCACCCCGCCCCCGCCGCCCTGGCCGGGTGACGGCCGGCCGGTCGCCGACCGGCCCACGATCCGGGCCCTCCTCGGGATTGCATACAAGTCCCCCCTTGTATACATTGAGCGCACCGACGCCCCGAGGAGGACCCTTCCCATGACCGCACGCCCCTGCTTCCACCTCGCCATCCCCGTCGACGACATCACCAAGGCCCGAGAGTTCTACGGCGGCGTCCTCGGCCTCGAGGAGGGTCGCTCCGACACCCTCTGGGTCGACTGGAACTTCTACGGCCACCAGGTCGTCACCCACCAGACCGCCGCCGGGTCCCCCGGCCCGGCCGGGCACAACCCCGTCGACGACCACCAGGTGCCGGTCCCCCACTTCGGCGCCGTGCTCTCCTACGACGACTTCCACGACCTCGCCGGCAAGATGAAGGCCGCCGGTGCGACCTTCGTCATCGAGCCCTACCTGCGCTTCGAGGGCCAGGCCGGCGAGCAGTGGACGATGTTCTTCCTCGACCCGGCCGGCAATGCCATGGAGTTCAAGGCCTTCGCGGACGAGTCGCAGATCTTCGCCAAGTAGGGTCGCCCGCCGTGACCCTCTCCCCTGCGACCGAGACCAAGGCCGGACGGCTGCACACCGCCCTGCGCGACGCCATCCTCAGCGGTGAGCTCGCCGCCGGGTCGCCGGTCGACGAGATCGGCATGGCACAGGCCCACGGCGTCTCGCGCACCCCGGTGCGCGAGGCGCTGCGGGCGCTGCGCAGCGAGGGCCTGCTCGTCCCCGGCGCCCGCCGCCAGCTGCACGTCGTCGACATCTCGGCCGAGCACCGGCAGGAGATCGCCACCGTCCGCACCGCCCTCGAGACCGCTGCGGCCCGCGTGGCGGTGACCACCCGCACCTCGAGCGACGTCGACGGGCTGCGCACGCTCGTGCTGCGGCAGCGCCGCTACGCCCGCGTCGGCGACAGTTCCGCCTTCATGGCGGCCGACGAGGAGTTCCACCGCACTCTGGCCGGCGTCGCCGCGATGCCGACGCTCGACCGCCTCCTCGACCAGCTCGGCGCCTTCGTCCGCCTGGCCCGTCTAGGGCAGCCGACCCCGCAGCGGCACATGATGGCTCTGGTGCGCGAGCACGACGCGTTGCTCGACCTGCTCGAGGAGGGCGACGGCGAGGCCCTGGCCGAGGCCCTCGGCAGGCACATCGTCAGCACCGCCCCGCGCACCTGACCTACCCTGCAGGCATGAGCGCCGACCCCTGCCCCTGCGGCACCGGCTCCCCCTTCGCCACGTGCTGCGGACCGCTGCTCGCCATGGAGCGGCAGGCCGCGACCGCCGAGGAGCTCATGCGCAGCCGCTACACCGCCCACGTCTACGGCAATGCCGAGCACCTCTGGCGCACCTGGGACGGCCGCACCCGGCCCGAGCAGGTGCACCTCGACGACACCCGCTGGCTGGGGCTGGAGGTCCGCGAGACGGTTGCGGGCGGCCCCGACGACAGGACCGGCATCGTCGACTTCGTCGCGAGGCACGAAGGGGGTGAGCTCGCCGAACGCAGCGAGTTCACCCGACGAGGTGGCCGGTGGTTCTACACCAAGGAGATCCCGTGACCGAGGTCAGCTACGCCGTCGCCGACGGCATCGCGACCATCACCCTCGACGCCCCCGACCGGCGCAATGCCCTGTCGGTGGAGATGTCGAGGGAGCTCATCGACGCCGCCCGGACCGCCGAGGCCGACCCCGAGGTCGGGGCCGTCGTCGTCACCGGCGGAGCGCACTTCTGCGCCGGCGCCGTCCGCGAGGTCCTCGCCGACGCGGGGCGCGATCCCGTCGAGGACACCGCCTACCGCAACCTCGAGACGGTCTACGCGGCCTTCACGACCATCGGCACCATCGACCTGCCGACCATCGCCGCCGTGCGCGGCGCGGCCGTCGGAGCCGGGCTCAACCTCGCCCTGTCGACCGACCTGCGGATCGTGTCGAGGACCGCGCGCCTGCTGCCCGGCTTCGCCCAGATCGGCCTTCACCCCGGCGGCGGGCACCTGTCGCTGCTGCACCGCACGGCCGGGCGCGAGACCGCCGCCGCCATGGGCCTGTTCGGCGAGGAGGTGCGCGGCGCCCGCGCCGTCGAGCTCGGGCTCGCTTGGGCCGTCCACGAGGACGAGCAGGTCGAGCAGGCCGCCCGCGACGTCGCCGCCCGGGTCGCGGCCGACCCCGAGCTCGCCCGACGTCTGGTGCGCAGCTTTCGCCGCGAGACCGCCCCCGGCGGCTTGCCCTGGGAGGTCGCTGTCGAGCTCGAGCGTTCGCCCCAGATGTGGTCGCTGCGGCGCAAGCACGGCTGACGCAACCACGGCTCCGGCGGAGCGGGCACAGGGTGGGGGTCGGCCCGACTCATGAAGAAGTCCGGCTACCTCCGCGACGTGACGCGCCCTGCCCAGCGGCCGGACTTCTTCTTAGGGCCACCCCCAGCCCTGTGCCCGCGCAGCCACACCACGGCTGGTGCGCCGCTACGGGCACCGCAGCCTCAGGGCTGGCCGATGTCGTGGAGCAGGTCGGCGAACCACGGGGTGGTGGGGTCGAAGGCCCCGCCGCCGGCAATGCGCTCGTGCTCGATGACGCGCAGCTCGTCACCGCGCTCGACGTCGTGGCCGACGACGCCGGACCGGCCGTCGAGGGCCGCCTCGACGGCGAGCGAGGTGCAGGCGGCGATGAGTTCGAGGTCGCGGGGGTTGGCCGCAGCCGAGCGGGCGAAGTAGCCGGACTTCCACACCTTGGACTTGTCGGCACTGACCCGCTGGGCAAGGGTCGAGGCGAGGCGCTCGCCGGGGTTGACCTCGTCGAGCTGGACGTGACCGAAGGCATCACGCGGCACCTGCGCCCCATCGGCCTCGAGCGCCGCGACGATCTCGTCGACTCCGGCGCCCTCCGCAGCGAAGACGTTGACGCAACCGAGCTCGTCCATGACCGCCCGCAGTCGCCTCCCTTCGGCCTCGAGGTCGAGGTCGAGCTCCGGGACGTAGACCGCGTGGAGGTCCCACCGCCGGCGGTCGTTGCCGATGCCGGGGACGAAGTCGCGACCGGCGAGGTCGGCCCGGTAGGCATGCGCCGTCGCGGCGGTGAGCCACCCGCTGTGCCGGCCCATGACCTCGTGGACGATGAGCATGCGGGGGTTGGACGTGTGCTCGCCGATGATGTTGCGGGCGAAGAGCGCCCCCTGCTCGGCAGCTGTCCACGCACCGAGGCTCTGCCGGATCGGCACGATGTCGTTGTCGATCGTCTTGGGTAGGCCGATGACCCGCATGTCGTGCCCCTCCTCGGCCAGGTGGGCGGCGAGGTCGGCGGCGGTCGTGTTGGTGTCGTCGCCGCCGATGGTGTGCAGGACGTCGACCCCGTCGGCGGCCAGCTGCGCCGCGGCGACGCGAAGGGGGTCCTGCCCCGCCTCGACGAGACCCCGCCGCACGAGGTCGTCGGCATTGGTCAGCTTGACCCGGGAGTTGCCGAGCGGGGAGCCGCCGAAGTCGTGCAAGAGGTGGGCCCGGCGCCGCACCTCGTCGGTGATCTCGGTGCTGTGCCCGGTGAGCAACCCGGCGTAGCCGTCGAGGTAGCCGATGAGGCGCACCCCAGGTGCCACCCGCGTGTAGCGCTCGATGAGCCCACCGACCGCGGAGGAGAGGCACGGCGCGATCCCTCCAGCGGTGAGGATCGCGACCGTGCCGGGGCTCACTTGCGCTCGCAGGGCAGCTGGATCGTCTCGGCCGGGCGGACGTAGGGCTTGACCTGCGGGACCTCCGAGGCCGGCTTGACCCGAGACCACGTGTTGCCGAGGACGAGGTCGACCTTGGTGCTCGTGCGGTCGTCCTTCTGCAGCTGGGCACCATCGATCTGCTGGGCCAGACGCTTGGCCGCGCGCTGCCCCTCGGGCCCGAAGCGGATGACCGCCACCTCGTCCTCGAGGAAGGTCATCTGCGGGTCGTTGCCCGTGGACTTGATCTTGAAGCCGCGGTCCTTGAGGTCGCCGGCCACCTCGGTGGCCAGGCCTTCCTTCCACGTCGTGTTGTAGACGTTGAGGGTGATCTCCGAGGGCGCCGGCAGCGGCGGCTCGGGCTCCTTGACCATGCGGTCGTAGCCGTAGCCGAGGACGAGCTGGACGCTGTCGCCGGGGCGCGCGTCGTTCCACGTCTTGGAGCCGGGGATCTGCTTTTGCAGCAGCAGCGCGTTGTCGCGACCGTCGGGCCCGTAGTAGATCGTGGCCGCGCCCTTGACGTAGACGGAGCTGTCGGCGTTGCCCACGGACACGACGTTGAAGTCGCGCAGCGTCAGCTCGCGCGCCACGTCGCTGCCGAGGCCGTTGGTGTCGTTGCTGTTGAGCAACTTGATGTCGAAGGAGTCGCGCTCGGGCGCGGGCCGCGTGATCGGAGCGCACTCGGTCTGGTCGTCGCTGCCCACCAGGCCGGTGCCGTAGGCGGTGGCCACGGTGGCCGTGCCGAGCAGGAGGCCGGGAAGGGTGACGAAGAGCAGGAGGCGTCGTCGGCGCTGTCGCCGATAGTGCTCCGCGGCCGAGCCATCCAGCTCGTCGAAGCCAACAACCCGGTACGAGACCGGCCCCTGATCCTGCGGTTCCACGCCCTTCCCTTCCTTCGTCATGTACCGCTCCCCGAGAGTCCAGTATAGGTGGTGCCAAGATTCACTCTGACCACTCCAGTCACACAAGTCACATCCGCGGATCGTTCCCGGACCGAGACCGAGGGCAGTGGACCCTGGGCACCGAGGTGGCGCCAATGGCCCCTCACCATGGTCGACGCCCGGGGTGACGAGTGGGTTGCGTGCCGGTCACCAATCGGTGACTCCGGCGACGTCAGCGCAGCTGCGCGCCGACCAGCTCCGCGACGAGGAGCATCGCGCTGGCCCCGCGCCGGGTGGTGTCGGCACTGACGAACATGTCGACGTGGTGGCCGGCCCCCTTCGGCTGGCGGATGCGGCCGACGAAGCGCGGGTCGATGCCGACGCTGTCGACCGGGGTCGGGACCTCGCCGGTCTCCTCGTCGAGGTGGACGAGCGAAGGCGCCGCGACGCAGGCGGCGCGGACCTTGTCGATGGCGACCGGGCGGGCGCAGCGGGCGTGCAGGGCCATGGAGTGAGCGAGGACGACCGGCACCTGCACGAGGGTCGCGACCACGGGGACGCTCTCGGCCAGGCCGAGGACCTTGCGCACCTCGTCGCCGACGGACAGCTCGGCCGAGGTGAAGCCGCCCTCGCCGGGCTGCCCCACCCAGGGGATGACGTTGAGCGCCAGAGGTGCCGGGAAGGGCGATCCGACGGGCAGGTCGGAGACCGCGGCCCGCACGTCGCCGGGGTGCTGGCCGATGCTCGGGTCGCCGGCCACGGTGTGCAGCTCCTCGCGCAGGCGCGCGACGCCGCGGTCGGACTTCGAGACGGCCGCGATCAGGCCGGTGACGACGAGGTGCTGCAGCTCCCAGCCCTGGTGCAGGACGTGCGCGGCGTCGATGAGGCCCCACGTCACGGGACCGGGCAGGGCCACGATCCCCTTGGGGCGCTCGGCGACGAGGTGGGAGTTGATGCCCGGGACGACGAGCGGGACGTCGGGGTCGCTGCGGAAGGCAGCGCTGGCATCGACGACGACAGCGCCCGCGGCCACGGCACGGGCCGCCCACTCGGGGGTGATCTCCGGAGCGAGATTGAAGAGCGCCACGTCGACCCTCGCGAAGGAGTCCTCGCGCAGCGAGTCGATCGTCTGCTCCTGCCCGCGGATGCTCAGGGTGCGGGTGCTCACCCCCGGCGCGAGGAGCCGGATCTCGCCCCACGTGTCCGCGCGCAGGGCGAGCGCGGAGGCGATCGCCTCCGCGAAGCGTCCCGTCGCCCCCACCAGGGCCAGGGTCGGCCCGGTGGACGGCGACGGGTTGAGGCTCACCTGCCGGTGCCGGCGTAGACGATGGCCTCGCCGTCCTCGGAGTCGAGACCGAAGGCGGTGTGCACGGCCTCCAGGGCCTCGGCCAGCTGGTCGGCGCGGGTGACCACGGAGACGCGGATCTCCGACGTCGAGATCATCTCGATGTTGATGCCCGCCTCGGCGAGCGCCCGGAAGAGGGTCGCCGAGACGCCCGGGTTGGTGCGCATGCCGGCGCCGACGAGCGAGAGCTTGCCGATCTGGTCGTCGTACTGGATCGACTCGAAGCCGACCTCGTCCTTGGTGCGCATGAGCGCCTCGACCGCCATCTGGCCGTCGGCCATCGGGAGGGTGAAGGAGATGTCGGTGCGGCCGGTGTCGGCCTCGGACACGTTTTGCACGATCATGTCGATGTTGACCTGGGCCTCGGCAACCGTGGTGAAGATCTGCCCGGCGCGGCCGGGCTGGTCGGGCACGCCGACGACGGTGATCTTGGCCTCGCTGCTGTCGTGGGCGACGCCCGCGATGATCGGGTCTTCCATGTCCTCGGCTCCTTCAGGGTCGGGGGGCAGGACCCACGTGCCCTCCTTCGAGGAGAAGGACGAACGCACGTGGATGGGGATGTTGAATCGGCGGGCGTACTCGACGCACCGCAGGTGCAGGACCTTGGCGCCGCTCGCGGCGAGCTCGAGCATCTCGTCGTGGGAGATGCGGTCGATCTTGTGCGCCTTGGGCGCGATGCGCGGGTCGGCGGTGAAGATGCCGTCGACGTCGGTGTAGATCTCGCAGACGTCGGCCTCGAGGGCCGCGGCGAGCGCGACCGCCGTGGTGTCGGACCCACCGCGCCCGAGCGTGGTGATCTCCTTGGTCCCCTGGCTGACGCCCTGGAACCCGGCGACGATGACGATGTGCTTCTTGCCGAGGGCCTCGGTGATCCGCCCCGGGGTGACGTCGATGATCTTCGCCTTGCCGTGGGCGGCGTCGGTGATGACCCCCGCCTGGCTACCGGTGAAGGACCGCACGCTGTGCCCCAGGTCGGCGATGGCCATGGCGACAAGGGCCATCGACATGCGCTCGCCCGCGGTGAGGAGCATGTCCATCTCGCGCGGCGGGGGGACGGGGCTGACCTTTTCGGCGAGGTCGAGCAGCTCGTCGGTCGTGTCACCCATGGCGGAGACGACGACGCAGACGTCGTTGCCCGCCTTCTTGGTCTCGACGATGCGGTGCGCGACGCGCTTGATGCTCTCGGCATCGGCGAGCGACGAACCGCCGTACTTCTGGACAACCAGGCTCACAGGAGAACTCCGTTGGGATCTCGCGGGTCCGGCCCGGGTCGGACCGGCACGACCCCTTGAGGATAACGACCGCGACCGGCGCGCCCGAGTCGAGTCCATCTCCCAGGCCCGGCGACGGCTACCTTGTGGTCATGACCACACAGGGGATCGTCGTCGAGCACGTGCGGCGCGCCTTCGGTCCCGTGCTGGCCGTCGACGACATGTCTCTCGTCGCGCGGCCGGGCGAGGTGACCGCCCTCATCGGCCCCAACGGCTCGGGCAAGACGACCCTGATGCTCATGCTCGCCAGCCTGCTGGTCCCCCACCACGGCGCCATCCGCATCGACGGCTTCGACCCGGTGACCCATCCGACGCAGGTGCGCTCGCGACTCGGGTGGATGCCCGACGGGTTCGGCACGTGGGACGCGCTGCGGGTGCGCGAGGTCCTCGAGATCGTCGCCGCCGCCTACAAGATCCCCTCGGCCACGGCACGCGAGCGCATCGACACGCTGCTGCGGACCGTGCACCTCGACGACCTCGCGGAGCGACCGGCGCGGGTGCTCAGCCGGGGCCAGAAGCAACGCCTCGGGTTGGCCCGCGCCCTCGTCCACGACCCGAGCGTCCTCGTGCTGGACGAGCCCGCCTCCGGCCTCGACCCCCGCTCCCGGATCGAGCTGCGCGACATCCTGCGGGGTCTCGCGGCGCAGGGCCGCACCGTCCTGGTGAGCAGCCACATCCTCACCGAGCTGCAGGAGATCGCCGACAACGCCGTCATCGTCGCCCGGGGCCGCAGCATCCAGAGCCAGGGCATCGCGACACCCGCCGGCGCGCTCACCTACCGGATCACCGCCGGCAACCTCGCGGTCCTCGAGCGGGCTCTGCACGACCTCGGCCACCGCCCCACCCGCGCCAACCGCGCCCTTGAGGTCGTGGTGCCCGACGAGATCGCGGCGACCGACCTGCTGCGCGCCCTGGTCACGGCCGACGTGCCCGTCACCGCCTTCGCCCCCGCCCAGGGTTCGCTCGAAGCCGCCTACCTCGCCGTCACGGAGGACCGCCTGTGAGTGTCTCCGGAGTCCTCACCGTCGCCCGCCTGGAGCTGATGCAGCGCTTCCGTGGCGCGCGCTGGTACATCGCCTTCCTGCTGTGGTTCACCTGCATCGCCGGCATCGCCGGGCTGACCTGGCTCGCGATGCGCGACAGCGACATGGTCCGGGGGCCGACGACCTTCGACGTGGTGCTCTTCTTCGTCCTGGGCCTCAGCCTGCTCGTCATGCCGGCCCTCACCGCGACCTCGGTCAACGGCGACCGCGATGCCGGGGTGCTCGCCACGCTGCAGACGACGCTGCTCACCGCGACCGACATCATCATCGGCAAGCTGCTCGCCTCGCTCGTCATGGCCACGACCTTCCTGGCCCTCGCCGCCCCCTTCCTCGTCCTGGCGCTCTTCCAGGGTGGGGTGGGACTGCTCGGCGTGGCCCGGGTGCTCGTCGTCCTGGGGATCATCCTGCTGACCGTCTGCGCGATCGGGCTGATGTTCTCCACGCTCGTCGCCCGCCCCGTCGGGTCGGCCGTCCTGACCTACCTCACCGTCGCCGGGCTGTCCTTCCTCACCCTCATCCTCTTCGCGATGACGACGCCGCTCGTGGCCCGGGACGAGCAGGTCCGGGTCCACGGCGTCGAGGACTACACGACCTCGCAGGCGTGCACGACCTACACCGACACCCGCCGGGTCGTGCGCACCGACCGCAACTGGTGGCTCCTCGGCGTCAACCCCTTCGTCATCGTCGCGGACGCGGCACCGCACGGGCCCGACGGCCCGGCCGACACGACCAGTGCCGGGTTCACCCCGCTGCGCTGGATCGCCTACGGCACCCGCCTGGCCAAGGCCGGCCCCCCGGAGGTGCACGACGAGTGCTGGTCCGACAGCGAGGACACCTCGGACTCGAGCACGCGGGTGCGCGAGGAGTTCCCCGCATGGCCCATGGGCCTGGGTGTCCACCTGCTCGCGGGGGCGGGCGCCACGGCCGTCGCGATCCGCCGGGTGCGCACCCCGATCCGGCGCCTGCCGAGCGGCACCCGGGTCGCCTGACGTCGGCGACCACCCCGTCGGGCGAAGGGGGCTCCGCTCACCCGGTCGAGCCCGTCAGGAGTGCAGGGCGTCGAACTCCGCCTCGCCGACGACGTCGGCATCGGCGTCGAGTCGGATGTGCGCGAGCAGGGTCTGCAGGACCCGCACGGCCATGGCCGCCCGGTCGCCCCAGTCGGCGAGGTAGCTGTACTGCCACCACCACAGGGCCTCGGTCGGCCGCCCCGCGTCGTGGTGCGCCAGGCCGTGCGCGAGCGCCGCGGCGACGACGGCCAGGTCGTTGCTCAGGGAGCCGCTCGCCGTCTCGGTCGAGGTGACCGGGTCGACGACGTCGGCGTAGTCGTCGACGCCCTCGAGGAGCTGGACCAGCCCGGCGCGCAGCGGGTCCATCTCGGTGTCGGGGCCGGGGTCGCGCTCGAAGCGCTCCTCGAGCACGATGTCGGCGATCGCCCCGAGTCGGGCGCCGACGAGCTGGACCTGGCTGGTCGTGAGGAGCAGCAGCGGGATGGCGCTCTCGGGGGCGGCCCCGGAGGCGATGTCGGCGACGGTGCCCAGCCAGGCGCGGGCCTCGGCGGCACACTCGTCGGCCAGGAGCGTGGTCTCGTCAGGCATTGAGCAGCTTCCTCCCTTCGAAGGCACGCCCCAGCGTGACCTCGTCGGCGTACTCGAGGTCGCCGCCGACCGGCAGGCCGGAGGCGAGTCGGGTGACCTTGATGTCGAAGGGGGTGAGCAACCGCGCCGTGTACGAGGCGGTGGCCTCCCCCTCGAGGTTGGGGTCGGTCGCGATGATGACCTCGCTCACCGTGCCATCGGACAGCCGCGACATCAGCTCGGTGAAGCGCAGGTCGTCGGGACCGACACCGTCCATCGGGCTGATCGCCCCGCCGAGGACGTGGTAGCGGCCACGGAACTCGCGCGTGCGCTCGATCGCCACGACGTCCTTTGGCTCCTCGACGACGCAGATGGCGCTGGCGTCTCGGCGAGGGTCGGCGCAGATGCGGCACTGGGTGCCCTCGGCGACATTGCCACAGGTCTCGCAGAAGGCGACCTTGTCCTTGACCTCGCTGAGGGTCTGGACCAGTCGCTGGACGTCCTGCGGGTCGGCCTGCAGCAGGTGGAAGGCGATCCGCTGGGCACTCTTGGGGCCGACCCCGGGGAGTCGCCCGAGCTCGTCGATCAGGTCCTGGACCACGCCTTCGTACACCCCTCGACCCTACGCCCCACGGGGGACGACGAGGGACACCGCGGTCGGTGCGCCGTGGGCTACTCCTCGCGGATGACGGTCCCGCCGAGGATCCGCTCGATGACGGCCGGGCCGGCATTGCCCGCCTCGACGATGTCCTCGTCGTCGTCACTGACCGACGAGTCGTCGGGCTCACGCGGCTCGAGTGTCGGCGCGACCGGCTCGGGCGCGGGCGCCCAGGCCGGAGCCGCGGCGGCCGAGGCCGCCGGGCTGCCCCACTCGGCCCCGGCGGGCCCACCGCTCGGTGCGGGGACCCCGACGTCGGCTGGTGGCGCGGCGGGCGCCTCGGGTGCGGGTGCGGAGGCGTCCATGGCGGGGCCTCCCCCACCGACCGGCCCGGACCCTGCGCCACCCGCAGGCCCCGTCGGGGCCGGCATCGTCGCCTGGGCACTGCCGCTGCGCTGCGGCGCCGCGCCGGAGTCGTGCGGCACGCCCTCGACGCGGGCGTCGACGCCCAGGGTGTCGATGAGTGCCTGCCGCACGACCTCGGCGTGCGAGCCGTTGCGGAAGGCATTGGCCAGACCCACCGTCGCGATGCCCAGCACGAGCCGCTGCCCGTCGTAGGTGAGCACCTGGGCGTGCTCGGACAGGAAGGTCCACGTCGCCCGGCGCATCTGGTAGATCCGCCCGAGGACGTCGGGCCAGCTGCGGCGCAGGGCCTCGACGTCGATCCCCCCGGACGAAGGGGGCGACGCCGCCGGTGCCGTGGTCGCAGCCACGTCGTCGGCCTGGTCGGGCACGCTCGCCGCGGGTGAGGTCGCCGCGGGCGGGGTCGCCTCAGGCGCGGCAGAGCCTGCGGCAGGCGCGCCCGGGGGCGTTGACGGGCTCGCGTCGGGCTCGGCCGTCCCCGACGGGGCCACCGGCGGCGTCGACCGGTCTCGCTCGACCGGCGCGGGCTCCGGCGCAGCAGCCGGGGGCTGGTCCGCCGACGGCGCGTGGTGCGCCGCGGGGGTCTGCCCGGTGGGGGCCTGCGGGACGGGGGCGCTCCCCCCTTCGCTCGTGGGGACGCCGCCGACCTCGAGGCGACGCTCGATGCGGTCCAGGCGGGCGCCGTAGCCCGACTCGCCACCGGCAGCGGGCAGCAGCACCCGCGCGGCGATGATCTCGAGCTGGACCCGGGGCGAGGTCGCACCGGTCATCTCGGTCAGGCCGGCGTTGATGATGTCGGCCGCCCGCGACAGGGAGGCCGGCCCGAAGGCGGCCGCCTGCTGACGCATCCGGTCGATCTGGTCACCCGGCAGCCCGCGCAGGATCGCCGCCGCCCCGTCGGGCGCCGCGGAGACGACGATGAGGTCGCGGAAGCGCTCGAGGAGGTCCTCGACGAAGCGCCGCGGGTCGAGCCCGGTCTCGATGACCGAGTCGATGACCCGGAAGACGCCGGCCGCGTCACCGGCGCCGAAGGAGGTGACGGCGTTGTCGAGCAGCTCGCCGTCGGTGAACCCGAGGAGCGCGGCCGCCCGCTCGTAGGTCAGGCCCTGCTCGTCGCTGCCGGCGATGAGCTGGTCGAGGACCGAGAGCGAGTCGCGCACCGACCCACCGCCGGCCCGCACGACGAAGGAGAGCACGCCCGGCTCGACCTGCACACCCTCGGCGTCGCACAGCTGCTGCATGTAGTCCTGCAGCCGAGCCGGCGGCACGAGGCGGAAGGGGTAGTGGTGGGTCCGCGAGCGGATGGTCCCGATGACCTTTTCGGGCTCGGTCGTGGCGAAGACGAACTTCACGTGCTCGGGCGGCTCCTCGACGATCTTGAGCAGGGCGTTGAAGCCCTGCGGCGTCACCATGTGCGCCTCGTCGATGATGTAGATCTTGTAGCGGCTCTGCGCCGGACCGAAGGAGGCCCGCTCGCGCAGGTCGCGGGCGTCGTCGACACCGCCGTGGCTCGCCGCGTCGATCTCGATGACGTCGACGGTGCCCGGGCCACCACGGGCCAGGGCGGTGCACGAGTCGCATTCGCCGCACGGGGTCGGGGTGGGGCCCTGCTCGCAGTTGAGGCAGCGGGCGAGGATGCGCGCGCTCGTCGTCTTGCCACAGCCGCGCGGCCCGGAGAAGAGGTAGGCGTGGTTGACCCGCCCCGAGCGCAGCGCCTGCATGAGCGGCTCGGTGACGTGCTCCTGCCCGATGACGTCGGCGAAGGACTCGGGGCGGTATCGGCGGTACAGGGCGGTGCTCACGGCACGAGCCTACGTGCGGAGCACGACAGCGGCCTCCCCCGAGGGGAGGCCGCTGTGGATGCGCGGGATCAGGCGCGAAGGGAGGCGGTCGCCTCGGTGAGCTTGGTCAGCTGGCGCAGGACGTTGCCGAGCTCCTTGGCCCGGCGCTCGGCCGGCGCGAAGACGTCGCCGTCCTCGCCCTGCTCGACCTCGAGCATCGTCGAGAAGGAGACCTGGCCACGGACGACGTGCATCTGGGCGTTGGCGACGATCGTGCGCCAGTGCTCGACGGCCCGGACCCCGCAGTCGGCGCCGTAGGAGACCAGCGCGATGCCCTTGTGGCCCCACTCGGGGTAGAGGACGTCGAAGGCATTCTTCAGGGCCGCCGGCACGCCGTGGTTGTACTCCGGGGTGACGAAGACGAAGCCGTCGAACCCGTCGATCGTCTCGCTCCAGCGGCGGGTCTTGGGGTTGTCGTACTGCCGCTTCGCCGCGCCCGGGACGGTCGGCTCGTTGAGCAGGTCGAGGTCGTAGTCGGCGAGGTCGACGAGCTCGTACTCGGCGTCGTCGCGGCCGGCGACCTGGTCCATGACCCAGTCGGCAACCTGTGCGCCGAAGCGGCCCGGGCGGGTGCTTCCGAGGATGATGGCGATCTTCATGTGACTCCTTGGGTCATCGGCACGGCGAAGGCCCGCCATCCCGGAGGATGACGGGCCCACCGTCAGGTCAGCTGCGGCGGCGCTCGTCGCGCACCTCGTCGACCTTATCGCGCACCTTGTCGAAGAAGCCCTTGCCCTGCTCGGGCTGCGGGCGCTCCTCCCGCGCCAGGTGGCCGCGCTCGTGGCCGGTCTCGGCCGGCGGTGCGGCCGGGTCCGCGGGGGGCACGTCGGCGAGCGGCGCCTGATCGGACGCGGGCGAAGGGAGATCCCCTCCCGTCGTCTCCGGGGCCGGAGGGGCAGTCGGGTTCGGCCTGGTGTCCGGGCGAGCGCCCTGGTCGTGCGCGACCGGCTCGTCGACCTGACCCGGACGAGCACCCTGGTCGTGGACCACCGGCTCGGCGCCGGCGTGGCGACCCGCGGGCTCGTCGACGGGCCGGGTGCCAGCGGGCGGCAGGGGCTCGTCGACACCCGCGTGACGACCACCGGTCGGGTCGACCCCCGGCTCGGGGGCAGCCTGGGCTCGGGCATCCCCCACCGGGCGCGGGTCACCCGTGACGGGATCGCCCTCCGCGTAGGGGTCCTCGGCCTCGATGACGCCGTCGCGGTAGCCATCGCGGTTGTCGTCGACGAAGGCCTGGTCCCGGCCGCCACGGTCGTCAGCGCGCACCTCGTCGGACCGCACGTCGTCGGCTCGCACGTCATCAGCACGGTCATCGCGAGCACCTGCGGCAGCCGCGGTGGCACCATCGGCACCGACGGCCGCGCCCCCGGCCACGGCCCCGGGGCCACGGCGGTCGCGATCGAGGTCGCGGTCGGTGTCATCGATGCGGTTGCCGTGCTCGTCGGTCAGGACGTCGGGGTCCTTGGCATCGGCCTCACGCAGCTTGGCGTCGTAGGCCTGCTGGTCCTGCTGGGCGACCTCCGCCTGACCGGCGGCGGCCTCCTGCTTCTGCTCGGCCTCGATGCGGCGCTTCTCGGCCTCCGCGGCCTGGCGGTCGGCCTCCGCGGCCTGGCGGTCGGCCTCGGCCTTGGCCGCACGGGCGTCGGCGTCGCTGGCCTGCGCCGCGGCCTGGCTCTCGCGGGTCTGCCGCTCACGCTCGGCGGCCTCCTGCCGCAGCTGCTCGGCCTCGGCTCGCTCGCGCTCGACGCGCTTGGCCTTCGAGCCCCTGGCCAGTGCTGCGATGAGCCCGATGACGAGCAGCACCAGCAGGATCCCGACGATGATCCAGATCCAGGTGTCCATGATCCGCCTCCTTGAGTGGGGGGCGATCGCAGCCGCGACCGCTGCACCCAACCTAGGGGGATATACGACCCACGCCACTCGGGAGCGATCGCACATCTGCGATCTTCCGCGGCATTCCGGGGTCGTGAGCGCACAAAAAAGGACACCCCGCGCACCTGGAAGAGCTCGCCTACCCTTGCTGCATTCCTGCCCTGGGGGAGTTCGGTGAGGTACCACCACGCGGGGTGCCGATCGCCAAGTCTACGTGGCCCGGTCCCCGGACCAAAGTCGGGGTGGCGCCGTGACAGCGCAGAAGCCCCGGTCGTGACGACCGGGGCTTCGCTCTGGCGGAGGATAGGGGATTCGAACCCCTGAGAGCTTTCACTCAACGCGCTTTCCAAGCGCGCGCACTAGGCCACTATGCGAATCCTCCGCGGGAGAGATTACCCGAGCGATCGGCTACCTCGAAATCGGGCGGATTTCACCCCTTCGACACCCGTCGGCGACGATGGTGGGCATGTCGTTGCCCTCCCCCCGCCGCCTGTACACGACCGTCGCGACCGCTGAGGCCGTGACCTGGACCCTCCTGCTCATCGGCATGTTCCTCAAGTACGTCACCGAGACCACGGAGCTCGGCGTGCGCATCGGCGGCATGCTCCACGGCATCGTCTTCATCGCCTACGTGCTCGTGACCGTTATCGTCTGGGTCGACCAGCGGTGGAGCACCAAGCACGGCCTCGTCGCGCTCGCGAGCGCCATCCCGCCGCTCGTCACGCTGTGGACCGAGCGGTGGCTCCAGCGCGAGGGCCAGCTCGGCGACTCCTGGCGACTGCGGACGAAGGGGGCCGCCTCCGGCCCCGTCGAGGGCCTGGTCTCCGGCGCGCTGCGCCGCCCCGGCCCCGCCGCGCTCGGCCTCGTCGTGGCCGTCGCGGTCCTCACCGCGATCGCGCTGGCGGTCGGCCCGCCGGTCGGCTGACGCGGCGCGTCGGGCTGCAGTTGGGGATCACGACCCCGGCAGATCGTTGGTTACTCGTCGGTGAGGCGAACTGCCGCGCGACGCGCCGTGACGCCTCAGCGGCGACGCCGGCTGGTGCCGAAGAGCGAGCGCGTGATCTCGCGGCCGATGACCGTACCCGCGGAGCGCAGCGCCGACTTGAAGGCCGAGCTGCCGACGACCTGCTCGACCATGCCCGGCTCCTCCTTGGGCGCCTTGGGAGCCTTCGGCACCTTGGGCTGCTGCGGGGCAGCCCGCTCCCCCTTCGGCTCGTCCTCCGCAGGAGCGGCCTGGAGCTTGGCCGAGAGCTTTTCGTAGGCGGACTCGCGGTCGAGCGCCTCGGAGTACTTCGGGGCGAGGGGCGAGGCAGTGGTGGTCTGCTCGAGCAGCTCCGGCGCCGAGGGCGCCATGAGCGACTGGGGCGCGCGCATCATCGTGTGCGCAACGGGGGTCGGTGTGCCCTTGTCACCGAGGACGGTCACGACGGCCTCGCCGGTGCCGAGCTGGGTGAGCAGCTCCTCGAGGTCGTAGTCGGTGTGCGGGTAGGTCGTGACCGCCGCCCTGATCGCCTTGGCGTCCTCGGGTGTGAAGGCCCGCAGCTGGTGCTGCACCCGGTTGCCGAGCTGGGCGAGCACGTCGGCCGGCACGTCCTTGGGGCTCTGCGTCACGAAGAAGACGCCAACTCCCTTCGAGCGGATGAGCCGGACCGTCTGCTCGATGGCGTCCTGGAAGGGCTTGCTCGCCTCGTCGAAGAGCAGGTGCGCCTCGTCGAAGAAGAAGACGAGCTTGGGCTTGTCGACGTCACCGACCTCGGGCAGGTCCTGGAAGAGGTCGGCGAGCAGCCACATGAGGAAGGTCGAGAAGAGCTGGGGACGCTGCTGCACGGCGGGCAGCTCCAGGCAGCTCACGACTCCCCGGCCGTCGTCGGCGACCCGCAGCAGGTCAGCCGTGTCGAACTCCGGCTCGCCGAAGAAGACGTCGGCGCCCTGGTCCTCGAAGGCGATGAGCTGACGCAGGATCACGCCGGCCGTCGCGCTCGAGAGGCCACCGAGGGCCTTGAGCTCGGCCTTGCCCTCGTCGGAGACCAGGTGCTGGATCACCGCGCGCAGGTCCTTGAGGTCGAGCAGCGCCAGACCCTGCTTGTCGGCGAAGTGGAAGATCAGCCCCAGACTCGACTCCTGGGTCGCGTTGAGGCCCAGGACCTTGCTCAGCAGGGTCGGACCGAAGCTCGTGATCGTCGTGCGGATCGGGACCCCCGTGCCCTGACCTCCGAGGGTGAGGAACTCGGTCGGGTAGCCCGTGGCCTGCCAGTCCTGACCGACGGAGGCACTGCGCGAGGTGAGCTTTTCGCCCCCTTCGCCCGGGGAGGCGATGCCCGAGAGGTCGCCCTTGATGTCTGCGAGGAAGACCGGCACGCCTGCAGCGGAGAGCTGCTCGGCCATGACCTGCAAGCTCTTGGTCTTGCCGGTGCCGGTGGCACCGGCGACCAGGCCGTGCTTGGTCAGGCTCGCCAGCGGCACCCGCACGGGGGCATCGGCATGGGGCTGGCCGTCGACGACGGTGGCGCCGAGCTCGACAGCCGGCGCCTCGAAGGCGTAGCCGGCGCGGATGGAGTCCAGGAGTGAAGAGTCGGTCACAAGCCGGAGCCTAGTGCGGTCACCGTCGGCGGCCCCTCTTATCGTGTCCGGGTGATCTTCCAGTCCGTCGGTGACACCCGCCCCTACCCGGCCCACGGGCGCGCGGCTCCCCGCGACTGGGCCGACGTCCCGCCCCGCGCGGTGCGCCTCGAGCAGCTGACGACGACCAAGAGCGCGCTCAACCTGCACGACCTGCTCGCCGACGACTCCACCTTCTACGGCGACCTCTTCCCCCACGTCGTCCTCTGGCGCGGACGCCACTACCTCGAGGACGGCCTGCACCGCGCCCTGCGCGCCGCGCTCCAGCAGCGCTCCACCCTGCACGCCCGGGTGCTCGAGCTCGACGACTGAGGACCGACCGTGAGCGACGAGGAGTACTACGGGGCCGGCAGCGGGGCCAGAGCCCGCCGGCAGCGGGCGATCATCACCGTCGTCGTCGTGCTCCTGCTGCTCTTCTTCTCCTTCTGGTACGCGATGTCCTACATCCGTGCCGACGAGTCCGGCAGCGCCTCGGGCACCACGACGGACAACCGCCCGGCATGCACGACCTCGCCCCAGCACGTCGAGGTCAACGTCTACAACGCGACCGACCGCGACGGTCTGGCCGCCCGGGTCGCCACCCAGCTCAAGGCCCGCGGCTTCACCGTCAAGACGATCGCCAACGACCCGAAGAAGCGCACGATCACCGGCCGCGGCGAGCTGCGCTACGGCAGCAACAGCATGGCCGACGCCCAACTCGTGCTGCGGCACACCGGCGACTTCCAGCGGATCAAGGACACCCGCCAGCGACGCACCGTCGACGTCGTCGTCGGACCGCAGTTCCGCCAGCTCGTCGACGAGAGCCGCGTCGCCGCCTGCTGACCGGTCAGGGGCGGGTCGTCGTCAGCTCGACCTTGTCGTCACCGACGACGTCGCAGGTGATCGTCGTGTCGACGACCTGGAAGCTGCTGCCCTGCGTGCACGTGTTCTCGACCCCACCGGCCTGGATGAGGGCCTCGCCGCCCTGCGTCGCCGAGACGAGGCGGATGCGGTCGCGGGACCTCAGTCCGTCGTCCGTGTCGTAGGGCCGCGGGAAGTCGTAGAACTCATCGCCCTGGATCTTGATCGTGCAGGTGTTGGCGGTGTCGCACTTGGAGCTCCAGCGGTCACAGGCGCCGAGCGGCAGGGCGAGAGCGGCGAGAGCGGCAGTGGCGACGAGGGCACGGTGGGGACGGAGCACGGGTCCCAGACAACCAGACGTGCCGCAGACGGCCGCAGGCCCCACCCGGAATGGGGTGGGGCCTGCGATCAGCTGGCGGTGGCGGTGGGATTTGAACCCACGGTCGGCGTCAACCGACAAACGCTTTCGAGGCGTTCTCCTTAGGCCGCTCGGACACGCCACCGCGGAGCACAATACAAGGTCGAGGCGGCCGGTCCCCAATCGGGCGAAGGGAGAGTGCCGCCACCTATCGTGGCGAGCCGTCGCGGCGGCCTTCGAAGAAGCCCAGGAGCAGGCGCGCGGCCTCCCCTTCGCGCACCCCGCCGACGACCTCGGCCCGGTGGATCGACCGGCGATCGCGCACGACGTCCCACACCGACCCGCAGGCGCCCATCTTGGGGTCCCACGCCCCGAGGACCACGCGTGGGACGCGGCTGGCGACGACGGCACCGGCGCACATCGGGCACGGCTCGAGGGTGACGACGAGCGTGCACCCCGTGAGGCGCCACTCCCCCTTCGCCTCCGCCGCGGCGCGCATCGCGACGACCTCCGCGTGACCGGTCGGGTCGCCATCGCGCTCACGGGTGTTGCGCCCCGCCCCGATGATCACGCCGTCCGCGTCCACGACGAGCGCACCCACGGGGATGTCGCCGTCCGCGGCGGCCTCACGGGCCAGCTCGAGGGCCCGGTCCATCCACGCCTCCTCGACGGGGCGCTGCGGACGGGTGGGCTCGGGACTCACGGGGACAGTCTCCCGCACGGTAGTTTCGGCACCATGCGCGTCATCGTCGCGGACCACCCGCTCATCGCCCACAAGCTGACCTACCTGCGGCACAAGGGCACCGACAGCCCGACCTTCCGTCGGCTCGCCGACGAGCTCGTCACGCTGCTCGCCTACGAGGCGACGCGTGAGGTGCGCACCGAGCCCTTCGACATCGAGACCCCGGTGAGCGCGACGACGGGCATCAAGCTGTCGACGCCCAAGCCGCTCGTCGTGCCGATCCTGCGCGCCGGCCTGGGCATGCTCGAGGGCATGGTCCGGCTGCTGCCGACCGCCGAGGTGGGCTTCCTCGGCATGCTGCGCAACGAGGAGACCCTCGAGGCGGTCACCTACGCCAACCGCCTGCCCGACGACCTGTCCGGCCGGCAGTGCTACGTCATCGACCCGATGCTCGCCACCGGCGGCACGCTGGCGATGTCGGTGCGCTACCTCGTCGACCGCGGCGCCGACGACATCACCGCCGTCACCCTGCTCGCCGCTCCCGAGGGCATCGAAGCGGTTGAGCGCGAGCTGGCCGACCTCGACGTGCCGGTGACGCTCGTGACCGGGGCGATCGACGAGCGTCTCAACGAGCAGGGCTACATCGTCCCCGGTCTTGGTGACGCCGGCGACCGGCTCTACGGCGTGGTCTGACCCGTCACACCCGTCACATCTGCAACACTGGGCAGGATTCGCGCCCGCCCGGGCGTCCATCTGCCTGCCTGACGACGGAAGAGAACGAGTCATGAACACGCCGCCGATCAAGAAGATCGTCCTCTGGCTGCTCACGATCTTCCTGCTCTACGCCATCCTCACGTCGCCGACCGAGGCCGCCAACATCGTCGGCTCCGCCTGGGACGTCATCGCCAACGGCGTGACCAACATCGGCCGCTTCTTCGACTCGCTCATCGCGAGGTAGCGATGGCAGCGGAGGTCGCCCGCGTGGCCCACCGGGGGCTGCGCAAGTACCTCCTCCCGGGCGAGACCCCGGTGGCGGAGATCCGGCACCACCGGATCGTGCTCCTCAAGCCCTTCGCGATCATCGTCGGCGTGCTCGCGCTCGTCGTCTGGCTGGACCTGTCGGTGAGCGACGCCAATGCCGGCATCCTCGGCTACGTCTGGTGGGCCTGGTTCGCCGTCGTCGGCTGGGCCGCGTGGAAGTGGATCGAGTGGCGCCACACCCGCGTCGTCGCCACCGACAAGCGGATCGTGCTCTTCGAGGGGTGGATCAACCACAAGGTCTCGATGATGCCGCTGAAGAAGGTCACCGACATGGGCTACGAGCGCTCGCTGCTCGGGCGCCTGCTCGGCTACGGCACCTTCGTCCTCGAGAGCGCCGGCCAGGACCAGGCTCTGTCGAGCATCGAGTTCGTCCCCGACCCCGACGACAACTACCGGGCGATCTGCTCGGTGGTCTTCGGCATGGGCCCCCTCGACGACGATGACGAAGAGGGGTTCGCGGACGACGAGCCGACCTGGGAGACGTCCGAGGACTTCACCACCCGCCTCGGCGTCGTCGACGGCCTCTACGTCGGCGGCCCACCGACCGACGGCTACGAGGACCCGCCGGTCGTCTCGCACGGCGCGTCGATCTACCGCAGCCGCGACCTGCTGCGCCGCGACCGCGACGCCGACACCGGCGAGCTGCCGCCCTACGACCCCGACGACTACTGACGCCCCTCCCCCCTTCGCATTGCCGTAGGGCAATGCAGTCAGGAGGGCGCATTGCCGTAGGGCAATGCAGGCAGGAGCGCGCATTGCCGTAGGGCAATGCAGGGTCAGGCGGGGTCGGAGTCGCGCAGGCGGCGCAGGGCGGTGACGGCCTCCCAGCCGCAGATGACGGCGATGCCGACGGCGACGGCGGGCATCGACAGGCTCCAGTCCCGGCTCCACCCGAAGGTCTCGTGGAACTGCGCCGGCAGGTCGGTCAGCAGCCGGCCGGTGAGCAGCAGCCAGACGAGCACCACACCCGAGACGACGGCGCTCACCAGGCTGACGACCGCCAGCGGGACGGACCAACCGCCGCGCGCCCACGCCGCGACGGTGACGAGCACGTCCACGGCGAGGAAGCCGACGACAAGCGCCTGCCAGCCCATGCCGAGCGTCGGGTCGAGGACCTGCACCGCGTGTGCCCCGACTCCTCCCCACTGCCACACGCACAGGCCGATGACGACGATCGTCGTGACGACCTCGAAGAGCATCTCCGCCAGGCTGGCCCGTCGGGCACGGTCGGCCGGGTCGGCGAGCTCGTCCGGGCTCCACTCGCCGACGAGGCCCCGCTGCTCGCCCGGGCTGCCGTAGCGTTCGGCGACCGCGAAGACGAGCGTGGTCCAGAAGACGACGTGCACCGCCACCTGGAAGGCGAGCAGAGCCCCCTCCCCCACGATCGTGCCGAAGCCGGCATCGGTGCCCATGGCATGCGCGATGACGGTGCCGACGACGGCGAGCGGCACGAGGATGGCCAGCAGCAGCCGGACCAACCGCACCCACGCGGGGAAGAACGCCGGACCGATGAGGTGGTTGGGCCGTCCACCGTACTCACGGGCGAGGACGTCGGGATCGCCGAGGCCGACGATGGTCTCGCGCTCGGCGGTGGCCGGCTCCTCACCGGCGGCGATCCTCCCTTCGACCGTCTCCTCGATCGTGCCGCGCAGCTCACGGGCGATGTCGGGCCCGGTCTCCGGCGGGAGCTGGCGGGTCACGGTCCACACATAACGATCGGTCAGGCTGGTGCCACTCATGACTGGTCTCCGTCCAGTGCGGCGATCGCGGTGTCGAGGGATCGCCATTCGGTCATCAGGTGGGCGCGCAGGTCGGCGCCGGCCGGGCTCGTGCGGTAGAACTTCCGCGGCCTGGCCTCGTCGGTGTTCCACTCGCTCGTCAGCAGGCCCTGCTTCTCCAGGCGCCGCAGGAGCGGGTAGAGCGTGTTGCCGTCCACCGCGAAGCCCGCGGCGTCGAGCGTCTCGAGCAGCGCATAGCCGTAGCGCGGTTCCTCGAGCGTGGCGAGGGCGGCGAGCACGACGGTCCCCCGCCTCAGCTCCTGCAGGTGCC
Organism: Janibacter sp. FSL W8-0316; assembly: GCF_038004165.1. Taxonomy (NCBI): domain Bacteria; kingdom Bacillati; phylum Actinomycetota; class Actinomycetes; order Micrococcales; family Intrasporangiaceae; genus Janibacter; species Janibacter sp. FSL W8-0316. Next base: position 1,716,831 of record NZ_JBBOQX010000001.1, read on the forward strand.
CCGCGAGCAGCTCTTCGTCCATGCGTGACACTATAGTGTGTGTCACACACTATAGTCCACGACACATCTCGCAGACGACGAAGGGCGGCGCCCACCCCATCGGGTGAGCGCCGCCCTTCGCTGCGGTCAGGTTGCCTCAGAGGGCCTTGAGGATCTCGCCGACCTTGTCCTTGGCGTCACCGAAGAGCATCTGCGTGTTGTCCCGGAAGAACAGCGGGTTCTGCACGCCGGCGTAGCCGGTGGCCATGGAGCGCTTGAAGACGATGACGTCCTTGGCGTTCCACACCTCGAGGACGGGCATGCCCGCGATCGGGCTGCTCGGGTCCTCCGCCGCGGCCGGGTTGACCGTGTCGTTGGCGCCGATGACCAGGACGACGTCGGTCTCGGGGAAGTCGTCGTTGATCTCGTCCATCTCGAGCACGACGTCGTAGGGCACCTTGGCCTCGGCCAGCAGCACGTTCATGTGACCGGGCAGGCGACCGGCGACGGGGTGGATGCCGAAGCGGACGTCCACTCCCTTCGCCCGCAGCTGGGCCGTGAGATCGGCGACGGGGTACTGCGCCTGCGCCACGGCCATGCCGTAGCCCGGGGCGATGACCACCGAGGAGGCCTCGGAGAGCAGCTCGGCGACCTGCTCGGCCTGGATCTCACGGTGCTCGCCGTAGTCCTTGTCCTCGCCCGTCACCTGACCGTCGGAGCCGAAGCCGCCGGCGATGACGGAGATGAAGGAGCGGTTCATCGCCTTGCACATGATGTAGGACAGGAAGGCACCCGAGGAGCCGACGAGCGCACCGGTGACGATGAGCAGGTCGTTGGAGAGCATGAAGCCCGCCGCGGCCGCCGCCCAGCCCGAGTAGCTGTTGAGCATCGAGACGACGACCGGCATGTCACCGCCGCCGATCGAGGCGACGAGGTGCCAGCCGAAGAGCAGCGCGATGACCGTCATGATGCCCAGCGGCACGATCGACGGGGAGACCACGAACCAGACGCACAGCCCGATCGAGACGAGCACGGCGAGCAGGTTGAGCCAGTGACGCGCCGGCAGCACGAGCGGCGAGGACTTCATCTTCGCGCTGAGCTTGAGGTAGGCGACGATCGAGCCGGTGAAGGTCACGGCACCGATGAAGACACCGATGAAGACCTCGCCGTTGTGGATCCCGACCATGTCGATGGACTCGAGGCGCTGGTGCTCGGCGACGGCCTCGGGGCTGTCACCGTGCGAGGCGAGGAAGGTGTTGTAGCCGACGAGCACGGCGGCCAGACCGACGAAGGAGTGCATCATCGCGATGAGCTCGGGCATGCCGGTCATCTCGACGCGGCGGGCGATGCGCACACCGATGAGGCCACCCAGGGCCATGGTGACGACGAGGACGCCCAGGCCCCACTTGCCGGCATCGGTGGCCTCGCCCTCGCCGTAGACCCCGTCGATGACGAGGGCGATCGTGGCGAGCAGGGCGATGGTCATGCCGGCCATGCCGAACCAGTTGCCGTGCTTGGCCGACTCGTGCTTGCTCAGGCCGGCGAGGGAGAGGATGAACAGGAGCGCCGCGACGATGTAGGCGGCGGTGACGACGGTGGACAGCACGACTCAGCCCTTCCGGAACATGTTGAGCATCCGGTTGGTCACGGTGAACCCACCGAAGACGTTGATGCTGGCGAAGAAGATGGCAGCTGCGGCGATGACCTGGATCGCGATGTCGGGCGAAGTCACCTGCAGCAGGGCGCCGACGACGATGATCCCGGAGATCGCATTGGTCACCGACATCAGCGGCGTGTGCAGCGCGTGGTGGACGCTGCCGATGACGTAGAAGCCGATGACGACCGCCAGCGCGAAGACGATGAAGTGCGACAGGAAGGCCGCGGGCATGAAGGCGGCCGCGACGAGGAAGAGGAGCGCGGCGCCACCGATGTACCAGAACTTGCGGTTGGGGTCGTGCGGCTTCTCCGGCTTCTTGTCAGCCTCAGCCTCGGCGACCTTCGATGCAGCCGGCGTGGACTGCGCCGCGGAGACCTGCACGGGCGGCGGCGGCCACAGGGTCTCCTCACCCTGGGTGACCGTCATCCCGCGCACGACCGTGTCCTCCATGTCGAGGACCGGCTGGCCGTCCTTGTCCGGCGTGACGAGCTTGAGCAGGTTGACGATGTTGGTGCCGTAGAGCTGGCTGGCCTGCGTGGGCAGACGACCGGCCAGGTCGGTGTAGCCGATGATCCGCACGCCGTTGTCGGTGACGACCCGCTCGTCGGCGACCGACCCGGCGACGTTGCCGCCGGAGCCGGCGGCCATGTCGACGATGACCGACCCCGGCTTCATCGAGGCGACCATCTCCTCGGTGATCAGCCGCGGCGCCGGGCGCCCCGGGATGAGGGCCGTGGTGATGATGATGTCGACGTCCTTGGCCTGCTCGGCGTAGAGCTCGGCGGCCTTGCGGTTGAAGTCCTCACCGGTCTCCTTTGCATAGCCGTCGCTCGACACCTCCTGCTCGACATCGATCTGGAGGAACTCCGCGCCCATCGACTCGACCTGCTCGGCCACCTCGGGCCGCACGTCGAAGGCGCGCACGATCGCGCCGAGCGAGCCGGCCGCGCCGATCGCGGCCAGACCGGCCACGCCGGCGCCGCAGACGAGCACCTTGGCCGGCGGCACCTTGCCCGCGGCCGTCACCTGACCGGTGAAGAGACCGCCGAACTCGTGCGCCGACTCGACGACCGCGCGGTAGCCGGCGATGTTGGCCATCGACGACAGGACATCGAGCGACTGGGCCCGCGAGATACGCGGCACCGCGTCCATCGCCAGGGCGGTCACGCCCTGCGCGCGCAGCGCCTCGACCTTGTCGGGGTTGAGCGCCGGAGCCAGCAGCGAGGCGAGGATCGCCCCGGAGCGCAGCCGCGGAACCTCCTCGTCGGTGGGGGCGTTGACCTTGGCGACGATGTCGCTGGCCCACACCTGCTCCGCACTCTCGAGGCTCGCTCCGGCGTCGACGTAGGCCTGGTCCGGGTAGGCGGACGCCTCACCGGCCCCGGCCTCGACGACGACGTCGTATCCGAGCTTGATCAGCTGCTCCACGGTCTTCGGGGTCGCCGCGACGCGGGTTTCGCCGCGCTTCGACTCCTTGGGCACGCCAAGTCGCATCGTCACTCCTGTGATGAGGGGTGTGGTGGATGTGGTCGCTGGGCAACCTAGGGCACCGGAGAGCGCACCCGCAGACTTTGTGACGGGGACGATGGTCACACCGCCACTGGGTGAGACGCAGCGCCGCGACCGCGGGCGAAGGGAGTAGTGCCCGACGAGCCTTCGGCTCGCCTCCGCTCAGGCGGGCTCGTCGCTCCCTGACGGGTCGGTCTCGTCGCCGCCAGTGGCTTCGGGCTCGAGGTCGAGGCCCTCCTCGGCGAGCGCCGCCTCGCGAGCGGCCTCCTCGTCCTCCCACACCGTGTGCGATGGCTCGGTCATGGGCCGAGCCTAGCGACCATACCCATGAGTAACATAGAACGCGTGGATCACGACGAGGTGAGTGGCGGAGCCCGAGCGGTCGCGGCAGCGGCGGCACACGGGGTGGAGACGATGTTCACCCTGTCGGGAGCGCACGTCTTCCCCCTCTACGACGGCGCGGTCTCGGCCAACCCGCCGATGCGTCTGCTCGACGTGCGCCACGAGCAGACCGCGGTCTTCGCCGCGGAGGCCACCGGCAAGCTCACCCGCACCCCGGGCCTCGCGGTGCTCACCGCCGGCCCCGGCGTCACCAACGGCATCAGCGCGATCACCCAGGCGCACTTCTCCGGGTCGCCGCTCGTCGTGCTCGGGGGGCGCGCAGCGACCTACTCGTGGGGCCGGGGGGCGCTGCAGGAGCTCGACCACCCGAGCCTCCTCGGCCCGGTGACCAAGCGGGCCGCGACGATCGGCTCCGTCGACAAGATCGCCGACGAGGTCGACGACGCCTTCCGTCTCGCGGCCGCACCGCACCGCGGCCCGGTCCTGCTCGACGTCCCGATGGACGAGCTCTACGGCGACGCCGAGGGCAGGCCGGTCACCGCGGGCGAGACCCTCCCTTCGCCTCCCGACGCCGGGGACGTCGACACGATCGCCCGACTGCTCGCGGCCGCCGAGCGACCTCTCGTCGTCCTCGGCACCGACGTGTGGAGCGACCGGGCCGAGACCGCGGCGCTGCGCTTCGTCACCGACCTCGGGCTGCCGACGATCACCAACGGCCTGGGACGGGGCATCGTCCCCGGCGGGCACGAGCTGCTCGTCGCCCGAGCCCGCCGCACGGCCGTCGGCGAGTGCGACCTCGCGCTCGTCGTCGGCGCCCCCCTCGACTTCCGGCTGGGCTACGGGGCCTTCGGCGGTCACGGCGGCGCCCCCGACGCCCGGGTCGTGCACGTCGCGGACTCCCCCGGGCAGATCAGCGCCCATGCCGACCCTGCGACGAGCGCAGTCGGCGACCTCACCGCCTTCTTCGACCTCGTCCAGACGGTGGTCGAGCAGCACGGTCACGCCGACTGGTCGGCGTGGAGCGGCCGCCTCGCCGAGGAGTCGGCGGCCCGGGCCGCCGCCGACCACGAGCTGCTCACCAGCGCCGTCTCCCCCGCGCACCCGGCGCGCATCTACGGCGAGCTGCTCCCGCGATTGGCCGACGACGCCGTCGTCATCGGCGACGGCGGTGACTTCGTCTCGTGGGCCGGGCGCTTCGTCGAGCCGGCGCGGCCGGGCTCGTGGCTCGACCCGGGGCCCTTCGGCTGCCTGGGCGCGGGCCTCGGTGCGGCGATCGCGGCCCGGATCGCCCGCCCTTCGTCGCAGGTCGTGCTGCTCCTCGGCGACGGCGCCTCCGGCATGTCGCTCATGGACGTCGACACCCTCGTGCGCCACGACCTGCCGGTCGTCATGGTCATGGGCAACAACGGCGCGTGGGGCCTGGAGAAGCAGCCGATGCAGATGCTCTACGGCTACGACGTCGCCGCCGACCTGGCCCCGCAGACCCGCTACGACGAGGTGGTGCGGGCCCTCGGCGGCGCCGGCGAGATGGTCACCGACCCCCGGCAGATCGGGCCGGCCCTCGACCGGGCCTGCGCCTCCGGCGTCCCCTACCTCGTCAACGTCGTCACCGACCCGCAGATCCCCTATCCGCGGTCGACCACCGGTATGTGAGCCGAAGGGGAGGTCCACTCAGCGGGTGAGCCGGTCCAGCACGGCCGCGAGCAGTGCCTCGCGCAGCGCCCGCGGCACGGCGTCGAGCAGCGCGTTGACCTCGGCCATGCGGTCGGGCACCTGCAGCGTGCCGCCACCGCCCCCGAGGCCCGCGATGGCGAGCAGACCGTCGAGGGTCGCCTCGTCGAGACCTGCGGGGTCGATCTGCCGGGCGGCCGCGACGAGGTCGGGGTTGACCTCGACCGGGCCGGACTCCCTTGCCGCAGAGACGGCCTCGGTCAGGGCGGCGACGAGCTCGTCGGTGTGGGCAGCGGTCGCCGCGCAGAGGGTGAGGTGCAGTGTCGCGGCGTGGTCGGCGAAGGCCATCTGGGGCTGCACGAGCCACCCGCGGGAGCTCATCTCGTCGGCGATCGTGAAGACGTCGCAGCCCGCGGTGGCCTCGAGGGCGAGCAGGGTCGAGTCGGGGGCGACGACGACCTGCACCCCCTCGATCGCCTCCACCGCCGCCGCGACGTCGAGGGTCGCCTGCCGGGCCACCGCCGCGAGCTCGCGGTAGCGGTCGAGCCCGATGGCGTGCACGACCGCCCAGGCCGCCGCGAGCGGGCCGCCGGACTTCGTCGACTGGAGGGTCGTGTTGAGCATCGTGTAGCCCGGCCACGCGGCTGAGGCGTAGATGTGCCCGCGCCGCAGACCGGGGTCGCGGTGCAGCAGGAGCGAGACCCCCTTGGGCGTGTAGGCGTACTTGTGCAGGTCGACGGAGATGCTCCTGACGCCCTCGACGGCGAAGGTCCACGGCGGCACGTCGTCGAGGAAGGGCAACACCCACCCGCCGATGCATGCGTCGACGTGGCAGCGGACGCCCCGCTCCCGGGCGATCGCGGCGATCTCGGCGACGGGGTCGACGACGCCGTGGGCGTAGGAGGGCGCCGACGCGACGAGCAGCACCGTGTCGTCGGTGACGGCGGCCGCCATCGCCGCCGGGTCGGCGCGGAAGGTCACCGGGTCGACCGGCACGCTCACGACGTCGACGCCGAGGAGGTGCCCGGCCTTGTGCACCGCCGCGTGGACGGTGCTCGGCGCGACGACCCGCGGTCGCTCGACGTGGGGCGAGCCATTGCGCGCGGCGAGCACCGCGAGGACGAGCGACTCCGTACCGCCCGAGGTCGCGACGCCGACCGTGGAGGGCGGCCCGTGGAGGAGCCCGGCCGCGAGCGCGACGAGCTCGGACTCCAGCCGGGCCAGCGACGGAAAGGCCGTCGGGTCGAGCCCGTTGGTCGAGGCGAAGGCCGCGAGTGCCTGGCGCCCGATGGCATCGGCCTCCGCGAGGCCGGAGTCGTAGACATAGCTGAGCGTGCGGCCGCCGTGGGTCGGCAGGTCCTGTGCGCGAAGGGAGTCCAGCGCCGCCCGGATGTCGTCGGCCGGTGTGGGGTGGGTCGGGTCGAGCATCATCGGGCGACCTCTCCGGCAGCGACAACGGCTGCCTCGTCGATGCGATAGCCCCGCAGGAGGAGCATGGAGCCGAGCACGAGCAGCGCGGGCAGGACGGTGAAGCCGAGGGTCATCGCCGTCAGCGCCGAGGCCGGTTGTGCCGCAGTCCCGTCCGTCGACGAAACATATCCGCCGAGCATGAGGACGAGACCGTAGACACCCGGGCCGAGGGCGAGGCCGAGCGTCTCGGCAGCAGTCCACACTCCGGTGTAGACGCCCACCCGGCTCTCGCCGCTGCGGTCGGCGTCGACCGCAGCGACATCGGGCAGCATCGCCATGGGGAACATCTGCGCACCGGCGTAGCCGACCCCGACGAGGGCCAGGGCGAGGGCGACGGTGACGAGACCGAGGTCGTGGGTGACCCACACGAGGAGTGCTCCCGCCGCGAGGCAGAGCGAGGCGACGACGAAGGCGGGCCGCTTGCCGGTGCGACGCCCCACCCGCTCCCACAGCGGGGTGACGACGAGCGCGGGGCCCACGAAGGCGACGAAGAGGATCGTGGCGGCGCCTGGGTCGCCGAGCACCCACCGCGCCATGTAGTCGACACCGGCGAGCATGACGCCGGTCGCGAGCGCCTGGACGGCGAAGGTGAGCAGCAGGGCGCGGAAGTCCGGGGCGCCCGCCACGACCCGTAGCTGGTGGGCCAGGGAGCCGCCGGCGGCGACGTGCTCGACGGGTGGAACCCCCTTCGTCCCCCACCAGGCTCCGAGTGCGCCGACGACGATGAGGAGAGCGACGAAGACGCCGACGGCCCGGTAGCCCCACTCGGGGCCGAGGGCGTCGCGCAGGGCTGGGGACAGGCCGCCCGCGACGAGGATCGTCAGCGCGAGGACCGCGACCCGCCACGTCATCAGGCGGGTGCGTTCGCCGTAGTCACGGGTCAGCTCGGCCGGCATGGAGACGTAGGGGACCTGGAAGAAGGCGTAGGCACTGGCGCACGCGAGGAAGAGCACGGCGACCCACGCGGCTGCCAGGGTCGAAGGGGAGGTCGGCCCGGCGAAGAGCAGCGCGAAGAGGACGGCGAGCGTCAGGCCGGCCCGGACGAGGAAGGGGCGGCGCCGACCATCGGGGTGCGTGCTGCGGTCGGAGACCCGGCCGGCGATCGGGTTGAGCAGGACATCCCAGGCCTTGGGCAGCAGGACGATGAGTCCGGCGAGGCCGGCGGCCACGCCGAGCCGGTCGGTGAGGTAGGGCAGCAGGAGCAGGCCGGGGACCGTGCCGAAGGCGCCCGTCGCCACCGACCCGAGGCCGCAGCCGCGCCGCACGCGCCCCGGCAGCACCGCCGTGTCCTGCACCATGACGGAAGGCTACTCACGGGTCGCCTCTGGGCGGTCGGTCACGCAGAGCGAACCTCCCGGCGCGCGATGCCCTCCCCCCAGTACGCGAAGGCGACCCCCGCACCTGCCAGACAGGCCACTGCCAACGCCCACAGCGGGCCCGTCGCCATCTCGTTGAAGACGACGTTCTTGTCCCAGGGGATCAGGTGGGCCCGGCTGGAAATGAGCATGAGCCCCACGGGCAGTACCGCCGCGGCGCGGCGTCCGAGCGTCACAGCGCCAGCAGCTGCGAGCGCCCAGAGCAAGAGCCCTACCCCGACGAAATGCGCCAGGTCCACCCCTGCCCGCACGAGCACCAGTCCGGTAACAGCGGCCGCGACAGCGCACAGTCCGCTGAGCGCCATGAACCGCCCGACGCGTTGTCGGGCAGCCCCTCGTGCCGACACAGACGAGAGCCACGGCGCCTCATCCCCCAGCGGCCAGGCCATGTGCGCGACGCTCACCGCGAGCACAGCCGTACCGAACATCTCCAAGGGCCTGGTCATCCCGAGGTCACCCGGCGCGATCTGCGGCAGAGTGGCCCACGACAACGTCGGCACCAACCCCCAGACCACGGGAAGCAGCACGAGCCAAGCTGAGCTGATGCCCTGCACCCGCGCCGCCGTCTTGCGCGCAGTCACCTGACGTCCGCGGCTGTGAGGGAGCAGCTCCGGATCTTGTCTGCCCTGACCGAGAACCATCGGTTTCGCTCGGCCCTCGACATCGCCGACAACCGCTCTGCAACGGCCACACGGTCCACTCTGCTGCTGTCCGTGGGGACGATGGCGCCCTCGCCTGCCAGCACCGGCCCACCGGGATAGACCTGCTCATCCTCCGGCAGGTCGTGCGCCCGCCACCACCAGGTCAGCAGGGCAAGAGTGGCTGACGGGTCTCCCGTCGACGTCGCGCACGGCGGCTCGAAGGAGTCAGCACCCAGCATGGCGATCACTTGCTGACGGTCCACGACCTTGTCACTGCCGACAGAGACCATCGCGCCGCGCCCGGGAGGCGGCATGCTGCCGATCACGTAGTCCGGCCGCATCGACTCGGGCATGTCCGCGAGCGCATCGTCCGTGAACGTGGTCAGGTCGTCGAGTGCAGCCAGCTGCGATCTGGGCACACACACCGTCGAGGCCGCGCTTCGGCAGACCGGCTCCTCGGCGCCGGGCGGGAAGACCAGAGGCAGCCCTCCGAACATCGTTACGGCAACCGACGCGCTGACCACCCACGCCATCCACGAACTCTTGGCATGCCGCGTCATCAGGAACAGCAGCCAGACGGCGACGGCGGCGTAGGTCACCGACTGCGCGAGCAGCACCCATGTCGTCGAGCGAGCCGCGATGGGAACGGCGTTGTGGACAAAGAGTGCCGCCAGCGGCGACTCCCTGCTGATGAAGGCGCTGCACACGGCCAGTCCGTACGGCAGAGCCGCGCCGAGAGGCAGTGCAGCCGCCGTCGGGAGGATCGAACCCACCCACCCACCGAAGGACGCCGCGAGAACAGAGAACGCGATGATCAGCACGAGGGTGAACGCAGTCGCGGGCAGGCTCCCCGCCCAGTCGACGGGGGCTGCTCGCGAACTCAAGATCAGCATGGCCGCGAAGGTGATCACGTGCCCCACCGCCCCTGCCAGGGCCACCCAGAGGACCGACCACACCGCGGCCGAGTTCAGCTGCCGTGGCGAGGCGATCAACCACTCCTGCGCACCGCTCCTCCGGGGTGCGCCCACGAGCCACGCTGCGGCACCAGCGAGGAGCGAAGGCGGCAGCGTCACGGTCATGGCCGCCCAAGCATTGGTCGTTGAGGGCATCCAACCCAACCACTGCTCACGCGTGGTGAGGGCGAGCGCGAGGTCCACGACAACTACGAAGGCGGTCAGCGCTGCCCACGTGCGGGCCGGGCGACGGACCAACGGCGGGCACGGATCGAGCAGTGCGGCACGTGCGATGGTCATCCCGCCAGCCCGAGCCTGAGTGCCCTGCTCGCCGTCTCCAGGTCTGTTCCCGCGGGCACGAGCTCAGACATGGGGATCGGCGCCTGCACGACTCCACCCCGGATGAAGAGGACGTGGTCGGCGACGGCGAGGACGTCCTCGACGAGATGGGTCGCGACGACGACTCTGCTCGCAGGGAGCGATCTGAGCACTCCGTGCAGCTGATCGCGCTGGGTGGGATCGAGCCCCGTGGTTGGTTCGTCGAGGAGGAGCAGGTCCGGGGCACCCACGATCGCTGCTGCGAGCGCGACTCGTCGGCGCTGACCGCCGCTGAGCGCGCCGACCCGAGAGTCATTTTGCTCCACGAGGTCCACCTGCTCGATGGCCACGCTCGACGCGGTGCGACGCTCCCTTCGCGCCACCTGCTTGTGCCAGGCCGCGTAGTCGACCAACTCGCGCACCGTGACGTTGCGCGGCAATCCGGCTTCCTGGGGAAGCCATCCGGTGACTCGGTGGTGCTGCCTTCGGGCTGCCCCAGATGCGTGAGCGTCCTGACCTCCGCGCAGGAGGAACCCACGGGACGGAGGCTGGACCCCCGCGAGCACTCGGATCAGGCTGCTCTTGCCCTCACCGTTGTTGCCCATGAAGGCCGTGATCCCCAAAGGGAGCGACAGCGTCGTCGGTTGGACGACCTGCTTGCCCCGATACGCGACCTCCACGTCCCTCAACGAGACATGGAGGTCGGGCGAACGTGTCGTCAAAACCTGGAGCTCCAAGCTCCGCAGGCGTCAGGCACGTTGTTTCGGACTCGGCAGATCTTGGCCCGGACACCCTGGAACTCATGACACGGCCAGTTCATCCACGTGGTGATGATGCGCCCGTTGTTCCCGACGTTCGTCAGTGACGTGACATTGCTCGTGTAGCGACCGGTCCCCACGTCCTCGCAGTTGTTCCTGGCCACCTGACCCGAGTGGTACACCATGTCGCCTCGTGTGCTCCTGATGACACCGTTGGTCGACGCTCCGTTGGAGTACGCCTGTTTGCGCGTCTGCCAACCAGCGCCGTCATCCGACGACGTACCCACTGAAAAGGCTGCCGTCGGCATCAGGGCAAGGCCCAAAGCCAGCGCCCCCCCTTTTGAGAATCTCTTGAACATGTCCTCCCCTTCCCCGGGCTGATGATGGTGGGGTTGAAGGTAGAGCCAAGCATGGACCTCGTCAACAGCAAGTCGAGGTTGCTGAAAGACTGCGCCTCATGCGCCAGATCCGCCAGAGCCGCAAGCTGAAGGACGTCCGCTACGACGTGCGGGGACCGATCCTCGTCGAGGCCCAGCGCCTCGAGGCCGAGGGCCACAAGATCCTCAAGCTCAACATCGGCAACACCGCCCCCTTCGGCTTCGAGGCACCCGAGGCGATCGTCGCCGACATGACCCGCCACCTGCCCGACGCGCAGGGCTACGTCGACAGCAAGGGCATCTACTCGGCGCGCACCGCGGTCGCGCAGTACTACCAGTCCCGCGGGCTCAAGGAGACGACCGTCGAGGACGTCTACATCGGCAACGGCGTCTCCGAGCTGATCTCGATGGTGCTGCAGGCCTTCGTCGACGACGGCAACGAGATCCTCGTGCCCGCCCCCGACTACCCGCTGTGGACCGGAGCGGTCTCGCTCGCCGGCGGCACACCCGTGCACTACCGGTGCGACGAGGACAACGGGTGGAACCCCGACCTCGCGGACATCGAGTCGAAGATCACCGAGCACACCCAGGCGCTCGTCATCATCAACCCCAACAACCCAACCGGCGCGGTCTACTCGCCCGAGATCGTCCGCGGCCTCGTCGACATCGCCCGTCGCCACGACCTCGTCGTTATGGCCGACGAGATCTACGAAAAGATCGTCTTCGACGACGCGGTCCACCACCACGCGGCCGAGTACGCGGGCGACGACGTGCTCTGCCTGACCTTCTCCGGCCTGTCCAAGGCCTACCGCGTCTGCGGCTACCGCGCCGGCTGGGTGATGATCTCCGGACCCAAGCACGAGGCGGCCGACTTCCTCGAGGGCCTGACGCTCCTGTCCAACATGCGCATGTGCGCCAACGTCCCCGCGCAGCACGCGATCCAGACCGCACTCGGCGGATACCAGTCGATCAACGAGCTCATCGTCCCCGGCGGCCGCTACCACGACCAGATCAAGCTCGCCTCGCGCCTGCTCAACGAGATCCCCGGCGTCAGCTGCGTCGAGCCACGCGGCGCCCTCTACTGCTTCCCCCGGCTCGACCCCGAGGTCTACCCGATCGAGGACGACGAGGCCTTCGTCATCGATCTGCTGCGCGCCAAGAAGATCCTCGTCACCCACGGCACCGGCTTCAACTGGCCCGACACCGACCACTTCCGGCTCGTGACGCTGCCCGACGAGGACGTGCTCACCGAGGCGATCGGCCGGATCGCGGAGTACCTCGAGTCGATCCGGGCATGAGCCAGGGCGTCGTCCCGGGGCACGACGCAGGAGCCTCGAAGGGAGGCCCCCTCGCCGCCGTCGCCGCTGGCGGCGCCATCGGCTCGCTCGGCCGGTGGGGCGTGGGCCTCGCGGTCGGCGGGTCGCACTGGGCGACGCTCCTGGTCAACGTCACCGGCGCCTTCGCGATGGGGGTGCTCGTCGCGTGGCTGGCGCGCGGCACCGCCCACCCGCTGGCGCGACCCTTCCTCTCGGTCGGGCTGCTCGGCGGGTGGACGACCTACTCGAGCTTCGCGCTCGACACGCATGCCCTGGCCGGCGACGCTCTCGGGGGGCTGCTCGGCTACCTCGTCCTGACGATCGGGCTCGGCGTCGGCGCTGCCGTCGCGGGGCTGGTCGTCGGCGACCGTATCTGGGGCAGTGACGCTCTCGCCGACGAGGCCGTCGCCGAGGAGGAGCTGTGACCGCGTTGCTCGTCGCCGTCGGGGCCGCTCTGGGCGCCCTGTGCCGGCACCTCGTCGTCGAGCGGCTGCGCGGCGCGGGCGCCACGACCGCCGGGGCGGTCCTCGTCGTCAACGCCACCGGGTCGCTCGTCCTGGGCCTGGCCGCCGGGCACGCATCGGGTGCCGCCCCGGGGTGGCTGCTGCCGCTCGTCGGCATCGGCTTCTGCGGCGCCTACACGACCTTCGCCACCCACGCGGTCGAGGTGGCGAGCGCCCTGCGGACCGGCCGGACCCGCCATGCCTTGGCCGATCTCGCGCTCAACCTCGCCCTCGGCCTCGCGCTCGTCTCGCTCGGCTGGGCCGTCACCGCGTGAGGTGAGGGGCCTCCCCTTCGCCTGCATTGCCGTAGGGGGATGCGGACTCCCTGCGCATTGCCGTAGGGGGATGCGGACTCCCTGCGCATTGCCGTAGGGGGATGCGGACTCCCCGCGCACGACCTTGAGGAAATGCGGCTGGACATGGCTGTGCCCGGGCCCCTGGGGGACCCGGGCACGTGCCGGGGCTTCGAGGCGCCCACGCGGAGCGTGGGACCCAGGCCGCGGACGGCCTCGCACCTCAGCCAGCGAACAGGTCAGGCCTTGGTGGCGGCCTCGAGGCGCGCGGAGACGTCGTTCCAGTTGACGATGTCCCAGAGCTTCTCGATGTAGTCCGGCTTCACGTTCTTGTACTGCAGGTAGTAGGCGTGCTCCCAGGCGTCGAAGGCCAGGAGCGGCGTCATGCCCGCAGCGACGTTGCCGTGGTGGTCGTAGACCTGCGTGACGAGCAGCCGCTTGCCGACCGGCTCCCACGCGAGGACACCCCAGCCGGAACCCTGCGTCGTCTGCGTCGCGGCGGTCAGCTGCGCGCGGAACTTGTCGAAGGAGCCGAAGTGCTCGTCGATCGCGGTGCCGAGCGCGCCGTCGGGCTTGTCGCCACCGTCCGGGGAGAGGTTCTCCCAGAAGATCGAGTGCAGGACGTGACCGGAGACGTTGAAGGCCAGCGTCTTCTCGAGGCCGACGATGCCGGACAGGTCACCCTTGTCGCGGGCCTCCGCGATCTTCTCGGTGGTGTCGTTGGCGCCCTTGACGTAGGTCGCGTGGTGCTTGTCGTGGTGCAGCTCGAGGATCTCGCCGCTCATGGCGGGCTCGAGGGCACCGTAGTCGTAGGGAAGATCGGGAAGGGTGTACATGAGGCCTCCGATGCGTACGGATGTGCTTGCCCTGCCTACCCTTCCATGTCGTCTGGAACGAGTCCACGAAAGGGCACCCTCACCCCTAGGATCGGAGCCCATGACCGACCGCGACCCCATCGCCGCCGCCCATGACCAGTGGGTGGCTCACGGGTGGACCGACGCCGCGGACGGCATGGCACTGATGACCTCGGTGGTCCGCGCGCAGCAGCTGGTCCACGAGCGGGTCGAGTCGGTCCTGCGGCCGCACGACCTGACCTTCGCGCGCTTCGAGATCCTGCGGCTGCTCGCCTTCAGCCGGCGCCGCGAGATGCCGATGAGTCGACTCGGCTCCCTGCTACAGGTGCACGCGACGAGCGTGACGAGCGCGGTCGCCCGGCTCGAGAAGCAGGGCCTCGTCGAGCGACGGCAGAGCCCCGACGACGGTCGCGTCGTCCTCGCCTCCCTCACGACGAAGGGGGCCGACGTCGTCGAGTCCGCGACGCGAGACCTCAACGCCCAGGTCTTCTCCTCCCCCGGCCTGGCGGAGGCGGAGGTGCGGCAGGCGACGGCGCTGCTGTCCTCCCTTCGCGCGGCGCACGGCGACACGGTGGGCTGACCCCCTCCCGCCCCGCTGGTGGAGGTGCGACGAAGGAGCCTCGACACCGGGTCTCGAGGCTCGTCGCAGAACTCCTCGCACCTCGACCACCGGGAGACCGCTCCTCGGCGGGGGCGGCACCGTTTCCCAAAATTACTTGGATGTCCTAGCATTTGGGTGAACCCGCACTTCGACGACGAGGTAGGACATGTCCAAGCCCGAGCTGCACTCCCCGACCCACCCGGTCCGGTTCGTCACGGCCTCCGCGCTCTTCGACGGCCACGACGCGTCGATCAACATCATGCGCCGCATCATGCAGAGCCAGGGCGCGGAGGTGATCCACCTCGGGCACAACCGCTCCGTCCAGGAGGTCGTCGACGCGGCCATCGACGAGGACGTGCAGGGAGTCGCCGTCTCGTCCTACCAGGGCGGGCACGTCGAGTACTTCGAGTACCTCACCCAGCTGCTGCGCGAGCAGGGCGCCGGCCACGTCAAGGTCTTCGGCGGCGGCGGAGGGGTCATCGTCCCCGAGGAGATCGCCCGGCTGCGCGAGGCCGGCGTGACGATCTTCTCCCCCGAGGACGGCCAGCGACTCGGCCTGCCCGGCATGATCAACCAGCTGATCACCGACTGCGACACCGACGTCTGGGAGGACGGCCCGGCCGCCCTCGAGGCGGTGCTCGCCGGCGAGCGCGCCGCCCTGGCGCGTGCCATCTCGGGCGCCGAGCTCGGCCACCTCGACGAGACCTTCCTCGGCGGCATCGCCGAGGCGGCGAAGAAGTCCCACGCCCCCGTCCTCGGCCTGACCGGCACGGGCGGCTCAGGCAAGTCCTCGCTCACCGACGAGCTCGTGCGCCGCTTCCGCGTCGACCAGCAGGACAAGCTGCGCATCGCCGTCATCGCCGTCGACCCGACGAGGCGCAAGGGCGGTGGCGCCCTGCTCGGCGACCGCATCCGGATGAACTCCCTCGGCGAGAGCACCTCCGGGGCCTCCCCCGTCTTCTTCCGATCCCTCGCTACCCGTGGCGACCGTGAGGTGCCCGAGGCCCTGTCGACGGTCATCGACATCACCAAGGCCGCGGGCTTCGACCTCGTCGTCGTCGAGACGCCCGGCATCGGTCAGGGCGACGCCGCGATCGTCCCCTTCGTCGACGTGCCGATGTACGTCATGACGCCGGAGTTCGGCGCGGCCAGCCAGCTGGAGAAGATCGACATGCTCGACTTCGCCGAGGTCGTGGCGATCAACAAGTTCGAGCGCCGCGGCGCCGCCGACGCCCTGCGCGACGTCGGCCGCCAGCTCGTCCGCAACCGTGAGGCCTTCGGCCAACGCCCCGAGGACATGCCGGTCTTCGGCACCTCGGCCGCAACCTTCAACGACGACGGCGTCACCGGCCTCTACCAGCACCTGCGCGACCTGCTGGCGGCCAAGGGGCTGCCGGTCGAGGAGAGCCAGCTGGCACCCGTCGACACCAAGCACTCCACCCGCTTCGGCCAGGTCGTCCCGGCCACCCGGGTGCGCTACCTCGCCGAGATCAGCGAGGCCGTCCGCGGCTACCACGCACGCACGACCGAGCTCGCCGACAGCGCCCGCCGCGTGCAGCGGCTCGCGGCCGTCGACGACGAGCTGACCGCCGCGGGCAAGGACGGCCACGGCGTCGACGAGCTGCTCGACGCGGCCCGCAAGGCGCTGCCCACCGAGGTCGCCGACCAGATCGAGCGCTGGCCCTCGGTCGTCGAGTCCTACTCCGGGGACGAGCAGGTCGTGACGATCCGCGGCAAGGAGCTGCACACCACGCTGACCAAGGAGTCGCTGTCGGGCAACAAGATCCCGCGCGTCGCCCTGCCCAAGCACACCGACCACGGCGACCTCGTCACCTTCTGGCGGTCGGAGAACCTGCCGGGCTTCTTCCCGTACACCGCCGGAGTCTTCCCCTTCAAGCGCGACAACGAGGACCCGGCGCGCATGTTCGCCGGCGAGGGCGATCCCTTCCGCACCAACCGCCGCTTCAAGCTGCTCTCGCAGGGCCAGCCGGCGACCCGTCTGTCGACGGCCTTCGACTCGGTGACCCTCTACGGGCGCGACCCGGGTGAGCGCCCCGACATCTACGGCAAGGTCGGCACCTCGGGCGTCTCCGTCGCCACCCTCGACGACATGAAGGCCCTCTACTCGGGCTTCGACCTCGTCTCCCCCACGACAAGCGTGTCGATGACGATCAACGGCCCCGCGCCGACAGTCCTCGCCTTCTTCCTCAACACGGCGATCGACCAGCAGGTCGACGCCTTCCGCGAGCGCGAGGGCCGCGAGCCCTCCGGTGCCGAGGCCGAGGAGCTGCGCGCCCACGCCCTGCAGAACGTCCGCGGCACGGTGCAGGCCGACATCCTCAAGGAGGACCAGGGGCAGAACACCTGCCTGTTCTCCACGGAGTTCAGCCTGCGGCTGATGGCCGACATCCAGGAGTGGTTCATCGAGCAGGGGGTGCGCAACTTCTACTCGGTGAGCATCTCCGGCTACCACATCGCCGAGGCCGGGGCCAACCCCATCAGCCAGTTGGCCTTCACCCTGGCCAACGGCTTCACCTACGTCGAGGCCTACCTCGCGCGGGGCATGGACATCAACGACTTCGCGCCCAACCTGTCCTTCTTCTTCTCCTCCGGCATGGACCCCGAGTACTCGGTCCTCGGCCGCGTCGCCCGCCGCATCTGGGCGGTCGCCATGAAGGAGAAGTACGGCGCCAACGACCGCAGCCAGAAGCTGAAGTACCACATCCAGACGAGCGGCCGGTCGCTGCACGCGCAGGAGATGGACTTCAACGACATCCGCACGACGCTGCAGGCGCTCAACGCGCTCTACGACAACGCCAACAGCCTGCACACCAACGCCTACGACGAGGCCGTGACGACGCCGTCCACCGAGTCGGTGCGCCGAGCCCTGGCGATCCAGCTGATCATCAGCCGCGAGTGGGGCCTGTCGATGAACGAGAACCCGCTCCAGGGGTCCTTCATCATCGACGAGCTCACCGACCTCGTCGAGGAGGCCGTGCTCACCGAGTTCGACCGGATCAACGACCGCGGCGGTGTCCTCGGCGCCATGGAGACCGGCTACCAGCGTGGCCGCATCCAGGACGAGTCGCTGCTCTACGAGCACCGCAAGCACGACGGGTCCCTGCCGATCATCGGCGTCAACACCTTCCTGCGTGAGGACGGCGCGAAGGGAGAGCCCGACGAGATCGAGCTCGCCCGCGCCACCGAGTCGGAGAAGCGCTCCCAGCTCGAGCGGGTGCAGACCTACCAGGAGACGCACCGCGAACACGCCGAGGAGGCGATCGCGCGCCTCAAGGAGGCGGCGACGACCGACGCCAACGTCTTCGCCGTGCTCATGGACGCGGCCCGGGTGTGCAGCCTGCAGCAGGTGACCGACGCCTTCTTCGAGGTGGGCGGCCAGTATCGCCGCAATGTCTGACGCCCCTCTCGCGCATTGCCCTACGGCAATGCGCACTCCCGGCCGCATTGCCGTAGGGCAATGCGGACCTCGGTAGCCTGCGACCGTGACCTCAGACCGCTGGCCCGGGTACGTCTACGGCGAGGGAGAAGAACCGGACTACCGCTTCTCCCTCGCCAACGAGCGCACCTTCCTCGCCTGGCTGCGCACGACCCTCGCGCTGCTCGCCGCCGGTGTCGCCGTGGACGTCATCGACATCGGTGCCCCCGCCGCGATGACCACCGGGCTGGCCGCGATGCTGCTCGCCCTCGGAGCGCTGTGCCCGCTCCTCGCCTTCCTCCGGTGGGCGATGGCCGAGCGGGCGATGCGAAGGGAGGAGCCACTCCCTTCGCTCGGGGTGTCCGCTGCGGTGATCACCGGTGTCGTGCTCGTCGCCGCGGCCGCCCTCGCCGTCGTCGTGGCGGGCGGCTGACGATGACCGAGCTCGCGAGGTCGGCGCCGCGGGGCGCCCAGCCGGAGCGCACCGCCCTGTCGTGGCAGCGCACCTCGCTGACGACCGCTGCCGGAGCCGCGATCATCGCCCGGCACACGACCGGCGAGATCGGACCGCCGGCCTTGCTCATCATGGTCGCCACCCTCGGTCTGGCCGGTGCCGCCTTCGCCATGGGCCGCCGCCGCTATGCGGCCGAGCCCGAGTCCACCCGGCGACGGGACGGCCGGGCCCCCTTCGTCCTCGCCGTGGCCATCGCCGGCATGGCGGCGACCGAGCTGCTCACCCTGGCGGTGCACTGATGCTGCGCGACGACCTGGGTGCGCCCGTCGACCTGACCGCTCCCCCGCGGCGGGTCGTCTCGCTCGTGCCCAGCCTCACCGAGGCGATCGCCACGAGCTGCCCCAAGACCCTCGTCGGCGCGACCGACTGGTGCACCCACCCTGCCGACCTCGACGTGGCCCGGGTCCGCGGCACCAAGAACCCCGACCTGCGCGCGATCGCCGACCTCTCCCCCGACCTCGTCGTCGCCAACAAGGAAGAAAATCGCGAGCTCGACGTGCGCCGCCTGCGTGAACGAGGTGTCACCGTCTGGGTCACCGACATCGAGGACGTGCCGTCGGCGCTGACCTCGATGCGCCGGCTGTGGGTCGAGGCGCTGCGCCAGCCGGTGCCCGAGTGGTTGGTGCAGGCCGAGCAGCTCTGGGGCACAGCGGCGCCCGCCACCCGAGGGACCGTCGCCGTCCCCATCTGGCGCGACCCGTGGATGGCCGTCGGCCCCCGCACCTACACGACCGACCTGCTGACGCGGCTCGGCTGGACCAATGCCCTCGCCGGCCCCGACGCCGACCCGGGCGACCGCTACCCGCACGTCGACCTGGCCGATCTCGACCATCCCGGCGTCGACCAAGTCCTCCTGCCCGACGAGCCCTATGTCTTCACGGCCGAGGACGGACCGGAGGCCTTCACCCACGCGCCGACCCGGCTCGTGAGCGGCCGCCTGCTCACCTGGTACGGCCCGGCGATGGTCGAGGCCCACGAGACGCTCGCGACGTGACGAAGGGGGCCGGTCACCTCGCGGTGACCGGCCCCCTTCGAGGCTCGTGCGTCGCACCACAGGACGACGCTTCGTGGTGGTGCGTCAGAGCTTCTTCTTCGCCACCGCGGCCTGGGCGTCGATGATGCCCTCGCCGTAGAAGCCGTTGAAGTCCTCGTCACCGACGCAGGTGGCGGTGTAGGCCGCCGGGAGCTCCGGGTAGACGACGGTGCGCGGCTCGGGGCAGGCCTTGTTGCGGGCCGTGCCGAGCAGCACCTCGCGGGTGGTGTCCGCGGCGAGGCCGAAGCCGGCCTTGCCCGCGGTCTTGCCGTAGCGCGAGACGATCAGGGAGGCGACACCCGCCGCGTGCGGCGAGGCCATCGAGGTCCCCTGGTAGTACTCGTAGTAGCCGCACTGCTCCTTGCCCTTGACCCTGCCGCAGTCCTTGAAGACGTAGCCCTCACCGGCCTCGGTGATGTTGCCGTCCTCGTCGACCGAGCCCTCGGCCTTGACGACGTTTTCCGGGACGGACGACAGGATCAGGTTGCTCGGGCTGCGGTAGTCGGGGGTGCCGTAGTTGTCGCGGGAGTCACCACCGGGGGCGCTGATCTCGATCTCGTCGGAGGTCAGGTCGGTCGTGTAGTTGGAGAAGTAGGACTTGCGCTCTGTCGGGCCGACGGCCGAGACCCCGATGACGTGCGGTCCCTCGACCGGCAGGTCCTTGCAGCTCGAGTTGTCGATGGTGCGGTCGTGGGCATTGCCCTCGGGGTAGTTGGGGCTCTCCGAGTCGGTCCCGGGGTTGGCCAGGTCCGTCGCGGCGTTGCCGAGCGCACCGACCATGGTGACGTCCTTGGAGTGCGCGTAGTTGAGCGCACGCGACATCGACTCGATGATCATGTCCTGCTCGGCGGCCTCCTCCGGGCTGTCCTCGGGCGCACCGCCCTCGCAGTAGTAGGCCCACGGGTCGACGTAGAAGCTCATGTTGACCACGTCGAGGCCGGCGTCGGCGGAGTAGGTCAGGGCGTTGACGGTGGGGCCGACGAAGAAGTAGCCCGCGTCCTGACCAGCGCGCACGTTGACGATCGAGACGTCCGGCGCGACACCGGAGACACCGATGCCGTTCCTGGCCGCGGCGATCGTGCCCGCCACGTGGGTGCCGTGCCCGCCGTTGTCGACGTCGGCCGGGTCGACGCAGGACTCGACCTCGCAGGGCCCGTCGATGTCGGGGATGTCGGTGGTGAAGTTGCGCGAGAGCTTGTGGTCGAAGTTGGGCGCGATGTCCGGGTGGCTCGCGTCGACGCCGGTGTCGATGACACCGACCTTGACCCGCTTGTCGCCGGACTCGACCTGGTGCGCGGCAGACGCGTTGATCATGTCCAGGCCCCAGAGCTTGTCGTCGAGGGGGTCGGCCCCCTTGCTCTTGCCCTTGCCCTTGCCTTGGCCCTGGCCCGCGGCGGCGGCCTTGCCCTTGGCCTGGGCGCGCGGACGCTCGAGCTGCTGCTTCTTGGCGCGCTCCTGCGGGGAGCGACCGACGATGCCCTCCTCGGCGGCGCCGAAGACGCCCTTCATCGCCCGCGTCTTCGCGGCGAAGGCGGTGTCGGTGGACGTGACGGCGACCATCCCGACCTTGTCGTTGACCGAGACGACCTTCGCCCCCTTCGCCTCGAGGCGCTTGGCGAGGGCGGTGGCGCTGCCGCCACGGTCGGCGAGCACGACGTAGCTCGTCTCGGCCCCGGTGGCGGAGACGGTCGAGCCGGTCTCGGCGGTGGGTGCTGCGGTGGCGGTTGCAGTGGCGGTCAGCCCGGTCGCCCCGAGCGCGAGGGCGCCCAGGACCGCGGCCATGCGCTGGTGTCGCATGTGGTTCCTCCCGATGGTGATCGGCGGCGGTACGCCGCCATCGGGAACTGTATGACTCAGGTCACGCATCCGGGGCGATCGACGAGTCGGGAAATGGTCAGGAACGCTGCCGTCGAGCCACCCGCAGGGCGTGCGCGAGGATCCCGTCGAAGAGCGCCGCGACCTCGCGGGCGCCCGGGTTGCGCAGGGCGTGGATCGGGACGTAGGCACCCTGTGCCCGCTGGACGGCGGTGCGCTCCGGGATCTGCTGGGTCAGCACGAGCGGCCCGAAGAGCGAGGTGAGCTCCTCGACGCGGTAGCGGTGCTCGCCGATGTTGGGGCGCACGCGGTTGATGACGATGCCGAGCGGCTGGAGGCGGGGGTTGAGCTGGGTGCGCACGTCGTGCACCGCCCGCAGCGCCCGGTCGGCCGCGGCGATGGCGAAGACCCCCGGCTCGGTGACGATGATCGCCCGGTCGGCCGCGGCCAGACCGATGCGGGTGAGGCCCCCGAGCGAGGGCGGGCAGTCGACGAGCACGAGGTCGTGGTCGCCGGACACCTTGTCGAGCACGGTGCGAAGGGAGGTCAGCCGCCGGGAGGAGAGGTCGGTGCGGTCCATCGCGGCCAGGTCATCGCCGCCGACGACGACGTCGACGGGCGGGTGGTCACCGTCGCTCCAGTGGCTGCGCAGGGTCGCGGCGCGCAGGTGACGGCGGCGCGGCTCGTCGATGACGAGGGCGCTCGAGGCGCTGACCTCCCCGTCGACGTCGAGACCGGCGGTCGAGTCGCCCTGCGGGTCGAGGTCGACGACGAGCGTGCGCAGCCCGGCGGCCCGCGCGGCCGCGACGAGCCCGAGGGTGACGGACGTCTTGCCCACACCACCCTTGAGGCTGCACACCGCGAGGACGATCACGCCCCGATGATAAGGCGCGGCGCCCCCTTCGTCCGGGGTGGGACGAAGGGGCGCCGCGGCGGCCGCAGTCTCCTGAAGGTCGTGAGCCCCCGAGGCCGCATTGCCCTACGGCAATGCACACCCGAGACCGCATTGCCCTACGGCAATGTGACTACTTGAGCTCCTTGCTGGAGTAGCCGAGGATCCGGCGGGCCACGACGAGCAGCTGGATCTGCTGCGTGCCCTCGAAGATGTCGAGGATCTTGGAGTCGCGGGCCCACTTCTCGAGCAGGTGCGTCTCGGCGTAACCGGTGGCGCCGGCCAGCTCCACGCAGGCGAGGGAGACGTTGACGCAGGTGCGCCCGGCCTTCGCCTTGGCCATCGAGGCCTCCATCGAGTTGGGCTTGCCGTTGTCGGCCATCCACGCCGCGCGCAGGGTGAGCAGGTAGGCGCTCTGGTAGTCGGCCTCGAGCTCGATGAGCTTGGCGGCAGCGGCGGACTGCACATTGGCCGGCCGGTCCCAGTCGACCTCGATGCCGGCCTCCTGGAGCAGCTCCGTGGTCTTGTCGAGCGACGCACGGGTCAGCCCCAGCGCCATCGACGCGACGAGCGGACGCGTGTTGTCGAAGGTCTGCATGGCGCCGCCGAAGCCGCCCTCGATCTTGATCTCCGGGTCACCCAGGAGGTCCTCCGCCGGCACGCGGCAGTCGTCGAGGACGAAGGCCGCGGTGTCGGACGCGCGGATGCCGAGCTTGTGCTCCAGACGAACCAGCTGCAGGCCGGGGTTGTCGCGCCGGACGACGAAGGACTTGATCGCCGTCTTGCCCAGGCTGCGGTCGAGGGTCGCCCAGACGACGACGAGCTCAGCGCGCTCACCGGAGGTGACGAAGATCTTCTCGCCGTTGAGGACGTACTCGTCGCCGTCCTTGACCGCGGTCGTGCGGATGGCGCCGGAGTCCGAGCCGACGTCGGGCTCGGTGATGGCCATGGCGGCCCACTTGCCGGCGTAGCGCGCCTTCTGCTCGTCGTTGGCGACGGCGGCGATCGCCGCATTGCCCAGGCCCTGGCGCGGGATGGACAGGGTCAGCCCCACGTCGCCGCGGCAGGTTTCGAGGATGGAGAGGACCGAGGAGAGGTTGGAGCCGTTCTTGTTGTCCTTGGGGCCCTTCTTCGAGCTGCGGCCGGAGCCGACGGCCGCGACGTCGCCCTCCTCCGCGCCGTCGTCCTTGGCGCGGGTCGAGGAGGAGGCACCCGCGCCCTGGCCGGCGCCACCGTCGGACATGCCGTCGATGACGGCCGAGACGAGGTCGAGCTCGGCGGGGTACTCGTGCTCGGCGCGGTCGTACTTGCGCGAGATGGGCCAGAAGACCTCCTCGGCCATGCCGCGCGCCTGGGCGACGAGGGGTCGGAACTTCTTGGGAACCTCGAGGTCGATCATGATCGTGTCCTTCGTGTCAGGTCTGTGGGGTGAAGGGGCCGCGCTCAGACGAGCAGCGTGCCCTCGAGGACTCCGGCGCCCCGCAGGTCGCGGTACCAGCGCTCGTTGTCGAACTCCTTGACGAAGCCGTGGCCACCCAGCAGCTGCACGCCGCTCGAGCCGATCCACGTCGCGTGGCGGCTGACGAGGCTGCGGACCTGGGCGATCTCGGCGCTGGCGTCCTCGCCCCGGTCGAGGCGGGCGGCGGCCTTCCACACGACGAGGCGCAGTCCGGCCAGCTCGATGGCGATGTCGGAGACGGTGAAGGCGACGGCCTGGCGGTAGCCGATCGGCTCGCCGAAGGCCTTGCGCTCCTTGACGTACTCGCTCACGTGGTCGAGCACCGCCTGCGAGGTGCCCACGGCGGCAGCCGCCCAGGCCAGACGAGCACGGCGCACGGCGTCGGCGTGGTCCTCGGCGGTGCCGAGCAGGTCGCTCTTGGCGACGCGGGCACCCTCCAGGTGGAGTCGGGCGGTCTTGGCGGCACGGACACCCATGGCCGGGTCGTCCTCGGTCTTCACGCCCTCGGTGCCGGGCTTGACGATGACCAGTCGCGATGCGCCGTCGATCGCGGCCGAGACGATGAAGAGGTCGGCCGCCTCGGCGCCCGGGACGATGGCCTTGACGCCGTCGAGGACGATCTCGTCCCCCTCGACCCGGCCCGTGGTGCGCAGGGCGAAGGGGTCGAACAGCGGCTGGGGCTCGTGCAGGGCGAGGGTCGCCGTCGGCGGCGTCTCGCCGGTGAACTCCGGCAGGTAGGTCGCCTGCTGGTCGGCGTCGCCGTAGGCGGCGATGGCGGTGGCGACGGCAGCCGGCGCCATGATCGCCGTGGCGATCCCCATGTCGCCACGGGCCAGCTCCTCGAGCACGATCGCGCCGGTGACGGCGGAGCGCTCCTCGGCGATGCCGTCGAGCTCGGCCGGGACCCCGACGAGGTGGAGCCCGACCTCGGCCGCGGCGGTGCGGACCTCGGCCGGCACGGCGCGCTCGGCGTCGGCGGTCGCGGCGGCGGGGCGGATGATCTCGTCGGCGAGCTCACGCGCCACGCCCTGGATCATCTGCTGGTCCTCGGTGGGCGTGAGGTCGAAGAGCGGCTTCGGCTTCGCCGTCGCTGCGCGGGCCGGGTCGCCGGAGCCCTGCTTCTTGGTGAAGGCGCGCCCAGCAGCGGTCTGCGCCTTGAAGCCGGTGACGGCGCCCTTGTAGAGGTACCGCTCGACCTTGGCGCGCACCTCCTTGTCCTTCAGGCCGGGCAGCCCGCCGGCCTTGGCGATGAGCCGCAGACCGAGTCGCTGGCCCTTGTCGGCCAAGGACATCGTTTCGGTGGAAGCCATGTGGGAGAACCCTTCGCGACAGTGCTGAGTGGAACGGAAAGTGTGCGATACCGACAGTACCTGCTACACCTCGTATCGGTAAACCGGCGAGTCACTACGAGTTTCGGCAGCCCCCTGGACGGGACGGTCGAAGGGAGAGGCTCACGCCCCCCCTTCGCCCCGCAGGTGGGTCACATCACGCCTCGCCGCGCCGGACCTCCCCGCCGTGACCAGCCGCCGGACGGTAGCCTGCCCGCAACCGGGAGAACCCGCGAGGGACCGCCCGCACACCCAGCACGTGAGAGGGAAACACAGCATGGTCGACGTCGACGCCGCACTTGACGCGTCAGGTCTCACCAACGAGGCCGTCCGCGAGTACGTGAAGCACTGGGCCGAGATCACCCAGCCCGATCGGATCGAGGTGGTGGGCGCTCAGGACGACGACCGTCTCATCGCAGAGGCACTGGAGGCCGGTGAGCTGCTGCCCGCGGGCGAGGGCCGCTACTACTCCCGCTCCTACTCCAAGGACACCGCGCGCTCCGAGGAGCGCACGATCGTCGCGACCAACGACGAGAAGGACAAGGGCGTCTACAACAACTGGCGCCCCGCCGCGGAGATGAAGGAGAAGCTGACCGAGCTCATGCGCGGTCAGTCCAAGGGCAAGACGATGTACGTCCTGCCGTACCTCATGTCCCCCAAGGGCAACGAGCTCGCCCAGTGGGCCACCGGCGTCGAGCTGACCGACTCCCGCCCCGTCGTGCTGCACATGATCCGCATGTCGCGCGTCGGCGTCGAGCACGTCAACGACCTGCCGGTCCAGGACGACTTCGTCCGCGCCGTCCACGTCACCGGTGACCTCGAGAACCTCGGTCAGGGCACGCCCGACGACAAGCGCTACTTCGTGACCGTCGCCGACGAGCGGACCATCCTGCACTTCGGCTCGTCCTACGGCGGCAACGCGCTGCTCGGCAAGATCGCCCACGGCCTGCGCCAGGGCGCCTACGACGGCTGGGCGACGAAGAAGTTCCTCGCCGAGCAGTACATGCTCATCGGCATCACCGACAAGGAGACCGGCAAGCGCTACCACATCACCGGTGGCTTCCCGAGCGCCTCGGGCAAGACCAACCTCGCGATGATGCTGCCGCCGGACGCGCTCGGCGACCGCTACCAGGTCGACTTCTACGGCGACGACATCGCGTGGCTGTGGGTCGACGAGTCCACCGGCAAGCTCATGGGCATGAACCCCGAGTACGGCGTCTTCGGTGTCGCCAAGGACACCAACGAATCGACCAACCCGACGGCCCTGCACTCGGTCGACCCGGGCACCAAGGTCATCTTCACCAACATCGCCTACAACCCCAAGACCGAGGAGGTCTGGTGGGAGGGCCGCACGCCCGAGCCGCCGGCCGACGTCGACGGGTGGCTCGACTGGAAGGGTGACGCGATCGCCGACCGCGAGCCCGGCGACACCTCGCCGTGGGCGCATCCCAACAGCCGCTTCACGACGACGCTGGCCAACGTGCCCAACGCCGCCCCCGACTTCGACGATGCCGCGGGTGTCGAGATCGACGCGATCATCTTCGGTGGCCGCACGCGTGACCGCGAGCCGCTGATCCGCGCGATCACCGACCTGCCCGAGGGCGTCTACGACGGTCTGACCCTGGGCGCCGAGGCGACCGCCGCGGCCGAGGGTGTCGAGGGCCAGCTGCGCTACGACCCGATGTCCAACCGCCCCTTCATGGCCTACGGCGAGGGCGACTACGCGCGCCACTACCTCGACATCGTCGGGGCCGCCAAGGACAAGCCGCTCTTCGCGCACGTCAACTGGTTCCAGAAGGACCCGGAGGACGGTCACTACCTGTGGCCCGGCTACCGCGAGAACCTCCGCCCCCTGCTGTGGCTCATGCAGCTCAAGGCGGGCGAGGTCACCGGTCGCCAGACCCCGGTCGGCATCATCCCGACGCAGGAGGAGCTCGAGCTCACCGGGCTCGACCTGCCGCAGGAGGACCTCGACCGCATCCTCGACATCGACGTGGCCCGCTGGCAGCAGGAGATGGGCTTCCGCGAGGAGCACCTCAAGGCCTTCGACCGGCTGCCCGAGGAGATCTGGGAGGCCCACCGCCGCGTAGCCGCCGACCTCGACAAGCAGGCCCGAGCCTGACCCTTCCTTGACTCGGCGCTGACGCGCCGGGCCGACCGGAAGAACGACGAAGGGCGTTGCCCCCCAACGGGGGTGACGCCCTTCGTCGTTGTCGACATGCGAGGGTCCGCTAGCGCCGCTATGGTCCGGGCACCGCCACCCCCTGTGACGATCGTCACGTCGCGGAACCCCCTCACCCGGGTGCGTCTTCGAAAGGACCTCGCATGTCCAGATCACGTCCACGCCACTCCACCACCCTTGCCGCCGCAGCTGCGGCCAGCCTGACCATCGCCCTCGTCGGGCAGAGCGCAGTGACCGCCAGCGCGGCCCCGGGGTCCAGCGACTCCGCAGCCGACCAGGCCTCCCCCGCCGCGGGCGACCCGCACGACCACCTGCCCGACGTGGACAACCGCAGCTCGGGCAGTGCCGCCCCGTCGAAAGCGCAGCGCAGCGCGGCCGCCTCCGACAACCGCTCCACCACCGCACGCGGTGCCACCGGCACCGGGAGCATCAGCTGGAACCGCTTCGGGTCGGTCGCGACGATGACCCCGACGACGAAGGGGGACCTGGCCACGGGCCTCGGCTCGGACCCGGAGGCCGCCGCCCGCGCCTTCCTCGACCGGGAGCGCACCACCTTCGGCCTGACGAGCGCCGACATCGCGGACATGGAGCACGTGGCCACCAACAAGGTCGGGTCGGCCGACGTCGTCATGCTCCGGCAGAAGATCGACGGGCTGGCCGCCGGCCTCGACGGGCTCGTCGTCGTCGCGGTCGACAAGGGCAGCGCCCGGTACGTGAGCTCCTCGCTCGCTCCCTCGTCGACCACGGCGAAGCGGGCCCCGGCGAGTGCGGGCATCACCCCCGAGAAGGCCCTGGAGCGCGCCGCGAAGGACATCGGCCACCCGGCGACCGGGATCAGCCGGGTCTCCGCCCGCTCGGCGAAGGCCGCGTCGTCGTGGACCTCGCTCACCGCCACCGGCCTGCAGGGCCAGCAGCAGGTCAAGCGGGTCGCCGTGCCCGTCCCCGGGGGCACCTCTCGCACCGCCTATCACGTCGTCACGAGGGCCGGTGCCGCAGAGGGCTACTCGGTCTACGTCGACGCCGCGGACGGGTCGATCCTCGCCAGGGAGAGCCTCGTCGACTTCGACGACGACAACCCCACGTGGTCGGTCTTCACCGGCACGCCCGACACCGAGACCAACGACACCCGCTCGATCTGGTGCCTCACGGCAGCGAGCGGCTGCTCCGAGACGGTGAAGAGCGCCGCGTCCCCCTTCGCCTGGGACGTCGACCCGACGACGAAGCTCGCGACCGGCACGACGAACGGCAACAACGCCTACACGGGTGAGCGCTGGCGCTCGGGAGGTCCGGTGACGCCGGCGACCTCGAAGCCCGATCGCAACTACGTCTTCCCCTTCACCGCCCAGTGGACCAAGGAGCGCTGCAACCCGGCGAACTACGCCAGCCCCCAGCGCAACGACATCGATGCCGCGACGACCAACCTCTTCGCGATGCACAACCGGATGCACGACTGGTCCTACCAGCTCGGCTTCACCGAGACGGCGTGGAACATGCAGCGGGACAACGGCACCCGGGGCGGCAAGGGCGGCGACCCCGAGCTCGGCTACGCCCAGTCGGGCGCGCAGTCCGGGTCGCGCAACAACGCCAACCAGGGCACTCCCCCCGACGGGGTGAGCGGCTACAGCAACATGTACCTGTGGCAGCCGCTGGCGGGCAGCTTCTACGCGCCCTGCGTCGACGGCGACTACGACATGTCGGTCATCGGCCACGAGTACGGCCACGCGATCAGCAACCGCATGGCCGGTGGCCCCGACGCCGGCCTCTCCGGCCTGCAGGCCGGAGCGATGGGCGAGTCCTGGTCGGACCTGATGGCGACCGAGTACCTGCAGGAGTGGGGCTACGCACCGGTGAGCGGGACCGCGACCCCGATGGGCTCCTACGTCACTGGCAACCCTGAGCGCGGCATCCGCAACTACAACTTCAGCAAGAGCCCGCTCAACTACTCCAACGTCGGCTACGACCTCACCGGCCCGCAGGTGCACGCGGACGGCGAGATCTGGTCGGCCACCCAGGGCGACATCCGGTCGGCCTTCATCGACCGCTACGGCGCGGGCGACGCCGCCGCCCAGCGCGCCTGCGCGCAGGGCACGACAGCGGTGGCGAGCTGCCCCGGCAACCGCCGGTGGATACAGCTCGTCTTCGACGCCTGGCTGCTCATGCCCCAGGGCACCGTGAGCATGGTCGACGCCCGCAATGCCATGCTCGCCGCCGACCTGCTGCGCTTCGGCGGCGCCAACCAGGACCTCCTGTGGAACGGGTTCGCCGATCGGGGCCTGGGTCGTGACGCGGCCTCGGCCAGCTCGTCGACGACGACTCCGACCCCCTCCTTCGCCTCGGCCTACGCCAAGAACGCGACCCTGCGGTTCTCCCCCACCGACGAGGACGGTCGCCCGATCTCGGGCGCCAAGGTCTACGTCGGTGAGTACACCGCCCGCTCGCGAGCCGTCGCCGACACCGACGCAACGACCGACCTCGCTGACAGCTTCGAGGTGGTGCCTGGCGAGCGCACCTACACCGTCACGGCCCCGGGCAAGGCGCAGACGGTCGTCACCCTGACGGCGAAGAACAACCAGACGCGCGACCTGCGGGTGAGGATGCGCGACAACCTCGCCAGCACCGCTGCGGGCGCGACGATCGACGGCGACGGTGATGGCATCGGCAACATCGTCGACGGCGACGAGGGCACGACCGGCGCCACGCCCGCCAACCCGAGCGCGGCGCAGAAGCAGTACACCGTGGACCTCGCCGGTGGCCGTCAGACCATCCGTCGGATCCAGGTGAGCGCGCTCGGCGCCCCGAGCGGCGGGCTCGCCCGCAACCGCTTCCAGAACCTGCGCCAGTTCAAGGTCCTCACCTGCAACGCCAAGGGCAAGGTGACCTGCGCCGACGACGCCGACTACCGGGTCACCTACACCTCGCCGCAGGACGCCTTCCCCGGGGACGTGCCGCGGCCGGTCGCCCCGGAGCTGAAGATGCGGTCCTTCGACATCCCGCAGACGGCAGCGACGCACGTGCGGCTCGAGGTCGTCGCCAACCAGTGCCAGGGCGGCGAGCAGTTCGCCGGCGAGCAGGACGACGACCCGGCCAACGCGACCGACTGCGCGAGCGCCTACTCGGGCAGCAGCGTCATCGCGACGACCGAGTTCCAGGTGATGCGCCGCTGACCGTGCACAGAAGGTCGTGCTGGTGCATCTCGTGGCGTTCTCCGCCCACCTGGTGCACCAGCACGCCCACCTGTGCACGCCGTCCGCAAGGACGAAGGGAGGTCACCGCGGGGAATGCAGCTCACCGGCAGCGACGAGCCGGTCGCGGCGGCCGCGCCAGGGCTTGTCCCACGACATCTCCTCAGGGACGAGCGGCTCGCCGCAGGCGCTGCAGATCTCGCCGCGCGTCGTCTCCGACCCGCAGGCCTCGTGGATGAGCGCCATGTGCCCGCCGTCGGGGGGGAGTCACCGTGTGCCGCTCGCCCCAGATCGCCAGCTGCTGCAGCACCGGGAGCAGCTCGGCGCCCGCCACCGAGGCCGCGTATCCCTGCCGGGTCCGGCCACCGTCGGAGTAGTCGACGCGCTCGAGCAGGCCGGCCTCGACCATCGAGCGCAGCCGTCGGCTGAGGACGGCGTCGGAGATGCCGAGGTTGTCGCGCAGCGTGTCGAAGCGCCCTCGCCCGTGGAGGACGTCGCGGATGATGAGCAGGACCCAGCCGTCACCGAGGACGTCGAGCGAACGCCGGACAGGGCACAGGTCGTCGGACCAGTCGGATCGAAGCGGCATGCGAAGCCTCCGGGGTCGTGGGCTGCACCCCCAGTCAAACTTCCCCGAAGAAAGTAGCTGGGCGCCGAGCTACGTGCCCCCGAGCACGAGTCAGGCCCCGGTCGCCAGTGGCGATCGGGGCCTGTCCGTCTGTCTCAACACAGAGCGCGCCCGTAGGGATTCGAACCCCAAACCTTCTGATCCGTAGGCTCGTTCACGGGTGGGTCAGCGCACGCCAGGCACCGAGAACTCCGGCGTGGCAGCACCGATTGTCACGACCTGATGCGATGGCGGGCGCCCCGGTTGCTGTCATCGCTGCTGTCAGGTCGGGCGGAGGGAGCCGGCGACCCGATAGCGGAGCAGAGCCGACCGGAGCGGGTGCGGGGCAAGCGGCCAGGAGGCTCGATCACGTGTGGTGCGCAGGCGCGGAGCGCGTCCCTGTTGCGGTGAGCGCGGGCCGCTTGAGCCGTGGCCGTGGAGGTCGGAGGGTGTAGCGGCGGGTCGGCGGTTCACAAGGTGAGGGCACTCGGTGTGGGGAGAACCGGGTGCCCTTGCTCGTGTTCGGCCGGCGGCGAAGGGCGCGCAGGTGGGGGTGCGCGCAGGGCGAGGCACGAGCCCGAAGCGCGGGGGTCCCCACCGGAGCGGCCGAAGTCGGCCGGCCGGGCGCGGGCCGAAGGCCCGCCTTGAGTCAGTAGAGAAAGTCCTCACGATATGCGTTCTGACTGCAGGTCCGCTGCCAATGTTGCCAGCAGTGACCATCGGACCACCAAAGATCTGTTTGACGGTGGAACGGGATGTCGGCAAACTGCCCAACATGTCTTTGGAGGATGAAGGGGTTCAGCGTCTTCGTGCGGTGGCCCACCCGGTTCGGCTGCAGATTCTGTCGCTGCTGACGGGTGAGGACATGAGTGCTGCGGACATCGCCCGCGCTCTGGACATCACGCAGGCGAACGCGAGCTACCACGTGCGCGTCTTGGCGAGGGCGGGTCAGGTCGTCGAGACGGGCGTGGAAAAGGTGCGGGGAGGCCGCGCGAAGAAGTACCGCTACCTGCCGGGCCGGGACGAGCCGACGGGGGCGGGCGGGAGCTCGAGCTCACCACCTACGGACGACCAGGCACTTGTGGTGGAGGCGTACGCCACCGAGCTGCGGCGTCGATTTGCCCTGCGGCAGCCGGGTGGCAACGTGACCGGCACGGACGCCGAGCTGTGGCTCGAGCCGCAGGTGTGGGAACAGGTCGTGGAACTGGTGCACCAAGCATCGCTGCTGGCCCACACCAGCGCACTGCCGACACACTCCCCAGGCGCGCTGCGGACCTCGTTCACCTCGACGCTGTTCGAGATGCGCGACGGGCTGGAGGACGCGTGAGTCGGGCAGGCCATCCCCTAACCGTCCTACGAGATCGCAACTTCCGCTGGTTCTGCACGTCAGACGCAGTGGATCTTTTGGGCACCAGCATGGCACCGGTCGCGTTGGCATTCGCCGTGTTGCATGTCGCCGGCTCCGCCCAAGCGCTGAGTCAGGTGCTCGCGGCCTACATCGGTGCGCAGGTGGCATTCGTGCTCGTCGGTGGTCTCGCCGCTGACAGGTTCCCGCGCACCCTGGTCCTTCAAGGTTCTAACGTGGTCAGTTGCCTGGCCCAGGGCACCGTCGGGGCACTGGTGATCACCGACCGGGCCACCATCACGGCGCTCGTGGTCCTCGTGGCCATTGGTGGCGCCGCATCGGCATTCGGCATGCCCGCCACTGAGGGGGTCGTCCCCCAGCTCGTTACCCGAGAGCACCTGCAACAGGCCAACGCGATCATGGCCTTCGGACGCCGCGGCTCGATGGTCCTTGGGCCGGCGATCGCCGGCTTGCTGGTCGCAACGGCAGGGCCAGGCTGGGCGATCATCGCCGACGCCGCCACCTTTCTGCTCGCGACCCTCGCGTTGGCCCGCGTCAACCTGCCGCCTCGCACGGTCGCGACGGGCTCGAGTGAGTCGGTCTCGTTCTTCGGACAGTTGCGTGAGGGCTGGACCCACGTGCACAGCCGGACCTGGTTGTGGGCGGTCATCGCGGCCTTCGGTGTCATCAACGCGATCCAAGCCGGCGCGTGGGGTGTTCTCGGGCCAGTGATCGCCAACGCCAGCCCACACCTGGGGGCACGCGGCTGGGGACTGGCCGTCAGCGCCCAAGCCGTCGGTGCCATTGGGATGACGCTGCTCCTGATGCGGCTACCTCTGAACCGGCCACTCCGGCAGGGCATGGTGGGCGTATCTGTCATGGCGATCCCGCTTGGCCTGCTCGGCTTCAGGCCCGAGGCGTGGTTCCTCGCGACCGCAGCAGTGCTCGGGGGAGCAGGCATAGAGATCTTCGGGACCGGTTGGCGGACCGCTCTGATGGAACAGGTCCCCCCGGATGCCCTGTCACGCGTCGCGAGCTTCGACATGCTCGGGTCATTCATCGCCATCCCGGCCGGCACCCTGCTCTACGGCTGGCTCGCCACCCGGGCCGACGTGGCGACAGTGCTCATCATCTCCGCCATCGTCTACGCCACCACCGCCCTGGCAACCCTGCTCGTCCCCAGCGTGCGTCGCCTACAGCGCCTCTCCAGTTCGCCAACCACGCGCACATCAGGATCAGTGCGTTGAAGTCACTCACCTTGCGATAGCCACGGGCAATCTCCTAGTGGTCGCGCGAGCCCCGGTCGATCCCTCGATGGTCAACTTGGGGCCAGACGAAGTCTTCAGGGTGTTGAAGCTGGGTTCGCGCCTGGTCGGCGTTCATGGTGTCCGGGTGTTCGGCGATCTCGGCCGCGAGGTCGAGCCGCTCAGGGCTGCTGACCAAGACACGCCACTGAACCTCAACAGAGCGGTCATTCGCCATCGGCGTCAGTGCCTCGTACGGCAGGCGACGGGAGGCAGCAGCGGCGGACCTGACGCGGGCACGCCCGTCCTGCGCGAGGGCCTGAAGGACGTCAACGGGCACCGCATCGTTCAGCGCGACGCTGGCCCTGACCAGGGGATGGGGGTCATTCGCCAGACGCCGGAGAACTCCTTCATCGGTAGCCGCCTCCGCTAGCCGCTCTCTGACCGAGTGGACGGGGTCCTCCAGGATCTGCTCAACCTGTGCCGTGCTCACGCCGTCACGTTGTGCCGCGAGACCTCGAACATCGGGGTCCGTGCACGACAAGGCAATTCGGCACGCTTCTAGGCTCGGGTTCTCCGCCACCGCAAACCGGACTTGCCATCGGTCATCTTCGACGAGCCGCGCTAGGACGTCCGGCGGCGTTGAAGGGTTCTCCGCCGCCGCGGTCCGCACCTTCGGAGATCGGTCATGGGCTGCGTCGACCAGCGCATCCATGCTGGCACTCGGGTCCCCCGCAGCTAGGGCGCGATCATTGACTGACGGCACGGTCCCCTCCTCAACACAAGCGTTCGGCACGTGGCGAACTCAGGGCAGCACAGAGACGGCTGCGCGGGTCACGTGGATGGCCAGATCGTCACCGAAGAGTCAGGGTTCGGTCAAGGATTGCCGCGAAAGATGCGTCAGCCATTTGCGGGCGGCAACGTTGATAGCGCGGATCGACATTCACACACGAACGGGATATTTCCCCTTGGGGGTCGGCTCCCCAACCTCGGGCCCAGTGCGCTCGCATGACAGATGGCCGCTACACACACTCGACCGATCCGCGCGTGCACCCGCCCCCATGCGGCCGGTGCGTCCGGCGTTGAGCGGCCTTGCGGCGCCGGAAGATTCGACTTCTTCCCTTGCCGCACTCCCCACAGTCCGGGGGTGCCGCGTGAACCCAAGGCCAGCAACACCGTTCACGCGGCACACCCTTCTGGTTGGGAGGGACCGTGCACACCGACACCACACCCGTCCCTGCCGGCCCGGACCACTTCCCCGGCTTCAGCGAAGACGCCCCGCTCCACGTGCCAGCCCTCATCCGCACCGGCACCCCCGAGCTGCTCTCCTCCCGCATCGCCGACGGCACCATGGACGCCTTCTTCGACGCCCTGGCCAGCACCGGCAACTGCGCCCACCCCATCCGCCTGGCCGGCTCCACGACCACGGTCGAGACCACCACCGGGCAGATCCTCTCCACCTTCGACACCCGCGACCTGCCCTTCGGCGTCCTGCACCGCCCCTGCGGCAACCGCCGCGCCTCGGCCTGCCCCGCCTGCTCCCGCGTCTACGCCAGAGACACCTACGCCCTGATCCACGCCGGCATCAACGGCGGCAAGACCGTCCCCGCACACGTGCGGGACAACCCCCTGCTCTTCGTCACCCTCACCGCCCCATCCTTCGGGCCCGTCCACGGACACCGCCACGGTCGCGCCTGCCGCCCACGCCGCCGCGACGACCAAACACGCTGCCCCCACGGCCGGCCCACCTGGTGCGGCCAGATCCACGACGAAGACGACCCCGCCAACGGGTCCCCGCTGTGCTCCGACTGCCACGACACCGCCTCCGCCGTGATGTGGCAATGGCACGCCCCCGAGCTGTGGCGACGCTTCACCATCGCGCTACGCCGCAGCATCGCCCACCACCTGCACGTCCCCGAGGTCCGCCTGAGCGAGCACGCATCCGTGCAGTACGCCAAGGTCGCCGAGTACCAGACCCGCGGACTGATCCACTTCCACGCCCTCATCCGGCTCGACGGACCCGCCGCCGCCGGCACCGGCTCCCCCGCCCCGGCCGCGCTCACCGGCCACGACCTCGCCGACCTCGTCCGCGACGTCGTGCCGACCGTGACCGTCCTGGCCGAACCCGTCGACCACGACGACACCCCGCGCGTCCTCGCGTTCGGGGCCCAGGTCGACGTGCGCACCGTGCGCGCCGGGACCCGCACCGACGACCCCACCGGCCCACTGACTCCCGACCAAGTCGCCGGATACCTCGCCAAGTACTCCACCAAGGACTCCGGCAGCCTGCACGGCCACGGACAAAGCCGGCCCCACATCATCGCGCTGCAACACCAGTGCCGTCAGATGGCCCAGCGCGCCGCAGCCTTCCACGCCCCCGAGCACGACTACCGCCGCATGCACAAATGGGTGCGCTGCCTCGGCTTCCGCGGACACTTCGGCACCAAGTCCCGCCGCTACTCCATCACCCTCGGAGCACTACGCCGCGCCCGATCACGCTGGCAAGAACTCGCCACCCAGTCCCGACGCACCGGTACCCCCATCGACACCCGCGACCTCGAAGCCCGGCTCCTGGCCGACGACGCCGACACCACCACCCAAGTCATCGGGTCCTGGACCTACGCCGGCACCGGCTGGCGCGACGACACCGAAGAAGCCCTCGCTCTGGCCACCGCCGCCCGCTCCCGCGAATACGACCTGTGGAAAGCCCAACGACGCACCACCCGAAGTGGACTAGAGAGAAGGACATGACGATGGCAGAGAAGTTGCTGATGACGGTGGCCGAGGCTGCTGAGGCGTTGAACGTCGGGAAGTCCGCGGTCTACGACCTCATCCGGATGAACCGCCTGCCCAGCGTGAAGATCGGTCGACTGCGTCGCATCCCGGTCTCCGCTGTGCGCGAGTACGTGGCTGCGGTCAGCGATGAATGGTCGCCAGCATGAGTCGCCGGGCCAACGGCGAGGGGTCCATCTACCAGCGCAAGGACGGGCGCTGGACCGGCGCCGTCTACGTGCTGAACCGAGACGGCGGTCGGCAGCGGCGGCAGGTCTACGGCAAGACCCGCGCCGAGGTTGCCGGCAAGGTGGCTGACCTGCTCAGCCTGAACCGGAAGCACATCCCGGCCGCTCCGGTGGAGGTGACCGTGCAGCAGTACGCGCAGTCCTGGCTCGAGCGGCTCGGGGCGTCGGGACTCAAGCCCGCAACGGTCAGTAACTATCGCTGGGTCCTCGATCGGCATGTCCTGCCGCACATCGGGCGACAGCGGCTGGTCGCGCTGTCTCCTCAGCACGTGCGCAGCCTGCTGCTCGCCGTTTCGGAGTCGGGTGTCTCGCCCCGCACGGTGCAGCTGAGCCGAGCCGTGCTGCGCTCAATGCTCGCGGATGCCGAGCGCGATCAACTGATCCACCGCAACGTCGCGGCGCTGGTCAAGGGACCGCGCGTCGAGAGGGAGGAGGTCGTTCCATGGACCGCGGACGAGGCGGGCACGTTCCTCGACTCGCTGGAGGGGCACCGACTGCGCCCGCTGTTCGCCGTGGGAGTGGCCCTCGGCCTTCGCAAGGGCGAGCTGCTCGCCCTGAGATGGCAGGACGTCGACCTCGACGTGGGTGTGCTGCGCGTGCGGGCGACGGTCCAGCGCCTCGGCAAGGGCGTGGGGCTGGTGACGGGATCACCCAAGACGTCCCGAAGTCGACGCACCCTGCCCCTGCCCCAGGTGCTGATCGACACCCTTCGCGAGCACCGGGCATCCCAGGAGCTGGAGCGTCAGGAGGCATCGTCGTGGCACGACTCCGGTCTGGTCTTCACGACGTCGAAGGGGACGATGATCGAGCCACGCAACCTCAACCGCTTCCTCGACGAGGCCATCGAGCGAGCCGGGCTGAGGCGGATCCGCTTCCACGATCTGCGGCACACGTGCGCGTCCCTGCTGCTGGCGCAGGGCGTCTCGCCTCGCGTGGTAATGGAGGTTCTCGGTCACTCCCAGATGAGCATGACCACCGACCTCTACGGTCACGTCATGCCGTCGTCACTGCGGTCGGCTGCAGATGCTCTCGACGGGGTGTTCGGGTGATGGTCCGGCTGGTTTGGATGCCCGGGTTGCTGTCACGGCTGCTGTCAGTGGCCGTGGCCGTCGTGCTCCGCAGGACCCTGTGGAACGAGTCAGGCCCTGCCGCGTTGCCGCTGGCAGGGCCTTGTCCGTCTGTCTCAACACAGAGCGCGCCCGTAGGGATTCGAACCCCAAACCTTCTGATCCGTAGTCAGATGCTCTATCCGTTGAGCTACGGGCGCTCGCCGCCCAGCGCTGCTCGGCGACAAGTGAAGAGAGTACCTGCTTGTGGCTGCGCGGCGAAATCGAGCCCGGTCAGTGCGTCGACGAGCCCGTCGAACCGCCGGATCCACCCCCGCTCGGGTCGCCGGGAGGCGTCCCCTGCTGACCCTGCTGGGGCGTCTGCTGCTGTCCCGGCTGCTGTCCTTGGCCGGGCACCTGCTGCCCCTGCTGACCGGGCTGCCCCTGCCCCTGGCCGGCTCCGCCCGGCATGCCCTGCCCGCCGGGGCCACCCCCTTCGCCTCCGGTGCTGCCCTGCTCGACCGTGGCCGCAGCGGCGACCGCACCGGCCGAGCTGAGCCCGATGGCCAGGGCGGCGGCGACGGCCGTCTTGCGGCCACGCCAGCGCGGCGGGTTGATGGCCGGGGCGGTCTTCGGCGGTGTCGGCTGCGCGGCGAAGGTCTGCGTCGCGTACTGCGGGGTGGGCTGGGTCGTGGGGTCCTGCGGAGGTGTCGTCATGTCCGCAACGCTCGAGCCGCTGCCTGTGGCGCACCTGTGGTGGACCCGTCACGCACCTACGGAGGGCTTCACAGGTGACGCACAGCCGACACGTGGTCAGGAGCAGGGCGAAGGGAGTTGACTGTCACCATGGCCCAGCGCTCCGCACCCCCCGCACTCACCCGCCCCGACGGCTCGCCCGTGCGCGTGCTCGTCGTCGACGACGAGCCCAACCTCACCGAGCTGGTCTCCATGGCGCTGCGCTACGAGGGCTGGGAGGTGCGCACTGCGGGCACCGGGACCGACGCGGTGCGTGCCGCCCGCGAGATCTCGCCCGACGCCGTCGTGCTCGACATGATGCTGCCCGACATCGACGGGATGGAGGTGCTGCGCCGGATGCGCGCCGACGCCCCCGACGTGCCCGTCCTCTTCCTCACCGCCCGCGACGCCGTCGAGGACCGCGTAGCGGGGCTCACCGCCGGCGGCGACGACTACGTCACCAAGCCCTTCAGCCTCGAGGAGGTCGTCGCCCGGGTTCGCGCACTGCTGCGCCGCACGGCCGTCGTCGCCGAGGAGTCCTCCTCGCTCATCGTCGTCGGTGACCTCACCCTCGACGAGGACAGCCACGAGGTCACCCGCGGCGGCGACGAGATCAGCTTGACCGCAACGGAGTTCGAGCTGCTGCGCTATCTCATGCGCAACCCCCGCCGGGTGCTGTCCAAGGCGCAGATCCTCGACCGGGTGTGGAACTACGACTTCGGCGGCCAGGCCAATGTCGTCGAGCTGTACATCTCCTACCTGCGCAAGAAGGTCGACGCCGGGCGCGAGCCGATGATCCACACGATGCGCGGCGCCGGCTACGTCCTCAAGCCGGCGAGATGACCTCCCTTCGCCACCCGTCGACGTGGACGCTGCGGGCCAAGCTCGTCGCCTCGGTCCTGCTGCTCTTCCTCGCCCTCACCGCGGTCACGGGAACCCTGACGAGCCTGGCCGCGCGTGAGTACCTCACCCAGCAGGTCGACGACGATCTGATGAGCGCGTCCGACCGCTTCGTCGGCGCTCTCGACGGCACCCAGCCCCCGATCGTCAGCGGACCGCGCGGCGGGCCACCCGCTGGCAGCGGCAATGCCGTGCTCCACCTCGTCCTGCGCGACGGCGAGGTCGCCGTCGACGACCGCGGCAACGAGGTCAACTACGCCGTCAACACCTCCGGGCACAACGACAGCCTCGACGCCGACCAGGTCGCCCAGCTCGACGAGTCGGGCCTGGGCAGCCGCCCGCGCACCGT
Organism: Janibacter sp. FSL W8-0316; assembly: GCF_038004165.1. NCBI lineage: Bacteria > Bacillati > Actinomycetota > Actinomycetes > Micrococcales > Intrasporangiaceae > Janibacter > Janibacter sp. FSL W8-0316. The sequence continues at coordinate 1,756,536 of NZ_JBBOQX010000001.1, forward strand.
CGACCTCGGCGACGACATCGGCACCTACCGGCTCGTGTCGGTGCGCACCGCCGACGGGTGGACCGCGATCACCGGCGTCCCCGTCGACCCGATCGGGCGCACCGTCAGCGCCATCGTCATGATCATCGTCGGATCGAGCGTCGTCGGGCTCGTCGGCGTCTGGGTCGGCGGCACCTATCTCGTGCGTCGCAACCTCCAGCCGCTCGACCGCGTCGCCGGGACCGCCCGCCGCGTCTCCGAGCTCGAGCTCGACTCCGGCGACGTGGCGCTCGCCGAACGCGTCCCCGACGTCGACCCCGGCACCGAGGTCGGGCAGGTGGGACTGGCGCTCAACAGCATGCTCGACAACGTCGATGGCGCCCTGCGTGCGCGACAGGAGTCGGAGACGCGCGTGCGGCAGTTCGTCGCCGACGCCAGCCACGAGCTGCGCACGCCGCTCGCGTCCATCCGCGGCTACGCCGAGCTGACCCGACGCGAGACCGAGCCGGTCCCCGCCGGCGTCACCCACGCGCTGTCCCGGGTCGAGTCCGAGGCGCTGCGCATGCAGGACCTCGTCGAGGACCTGCTCCTGCTCGCCCGGCTCGACACCGGGCGCCCGCTCGAGCGCGAAGCGGTCGACCTGACGATGCTCGCCATCGACGTCTCCGGCGACGCCCGCACGATCTCCCCCGACCACCGGTGGGAGCTCGACCTTCCCCCGGAGCCGATCGAGGTCGTCGGCGACCGCGCGCGCCTGCACCAGGTCCTCGCCAACCTCCTCGCCAATGCCCGCACCCACACCCCTGCCGGGACGACGGTGCGGACCTCCCTTCGCCTCGACGAAGGGGGCCGACGAGCCGTCCTCGAGGTGGCCGACGACGGGCCCGGCATCCCCGACGACCTGCGGCCCCACGTCTTCGAGCGCTTCACCCGGGGCGACGGGTCGCGCCAGCGCGCCTCCGGCAGCACCGGTCTCGGGCTGTCGATCGTCACCGCCGTCGCCCGTGCCCACGGTGGCGAGGTCGGCGTGAACTCGGCACCCGGACGGACGGTCTTCACCGTGACGCTGCCGGTGGGGTGAGGGACGCCGGAGGTCTCGAGGCTCGTCGCAGAGCTCCTCGCACCTCGACCAGCGGGGCGGGGCTCACACCTCGACCAGCGGGGCGGGGCTCACACCTCGACCACCGACGGGCCACAGCGGGGCCACAGGGCGCGGCCGGAGCGTGGTGGTCATGGACACGATGCCCCTCACCCCGCCCCCTGCGGCGGCGACGCCACGCCGCGCCCCGTCACCCCCTTCGCGCCTCACCCGGCTGTGGCGCGGCCCCGAGGCCGACCCCCGATGGGCCCGGCCGGCGCTGCTCGGTCTCCTCGCGCTCACCGCCGCGGCCTACCTGTGGAATCTCAGCGCCAGCGGGTGGGCCAACTCCTTCTACTCCGCTGCGGTGCAGGCCGGTTCGCAGAGCTGGAGCGCCCTCTTCTACGGCGCCTCGGACGCTGCCGGGTCGATCACCGTCGACAAGCCGCCGGCGTCCCTGTGGGTCATGGCGCTGTCGGTGCGGATCTTCGGGCTGAGCTCGTGGTCGATCCTCGTCCCGCAGGTGCTCATGGGCGTCGCGAGCGTCGCCCTCGTCCATGCCAGCGTCAAGCGGCACTGGGGCGCCGGGGCCGGGCTGCTCGCCGGTACGGTCCTCGCCCTCACGCCCGTCGCCGTCCTGATGTTCCGCTTCAACAACCCCGACGCGCTGCTCGTGCTGCTCATGACGGCCGCCGCCTGGGCGACGGTGCACGCCATCGAGCGCGGCTCGATCCGCTGGTTCGCCCTCGTGGGGGCGCTCATCGGTCTGGGCTTCCTCACCAAGACCCTCCAGGTGCTGCTCGTCGTGCCCTTCCTCGGCATCGCCTTCCTCGTGGCGGCGGACACCACGCTGCGTCGACGCGTCATCGGCTCGCTGGCCGGCGTCGGCACGATGCTGCTCGCCGCCGGGTGGTGGGTCGCGATCGTCGAGCTCGTCCCCGAGAGCATGCGGCCCTACATCGGCGGCAGCCAGACCAACTCCTTCCTCGAGCTGACCTTCGGCTACAACGGCCTGGGCCGGATCAACGGTGAGGAGACCGGCTCCGTCGGCGGCGGCAACGGCTGGGGCCAGACGGGCCTGTTCCGGATGTTCGAGTCCGGCTCCGGCGGCCAGATCTCGTGGCTCATCCCGAGCGCGCTGGTCCTGCTGGCCGCGGGGCTGTGGCTGCGGGGGCGCTCGCCGCGGACCGACGTGCGCCGTGCCGCCTACCTCGTGTGGGGCGGCTGGCTCGTGGTGACGATGCTCGTCTTCTCCTTCATGGCCGGCATCTTCCACGACTACTACACCGTGGCCCTGGCGCCGGCCGTCGCCGTCCTCGCCGGCGCCGGTGCGGCCGAGGCCTGGGAGCGAAGGGAGGAGTCCGTCGGCTCCGTGCCCCTCGCCGTGGCGACGGCCGCCGCGGGCGTGTGGGGCTTCGTCCTCCTCAGCCGCACCACCGAGTACGGCTGGCTGCGCGTCGCCGTCCTCGCCGTCGGACTCGCCGCGGCCTTCCTCCTGCTCGTCATCGCCCGCGTCCATGTCAGGGCAGTGCCGATCATCGCGGCTGCGGCGATCGCCGCGGGCCTCGCCGGTCCGGCAGCCTACTCGGCCACGACCCTCGCCGAGGGGCACTCCGGCTCGATCGTCACCGCCGGACCGTCGACCGGCGGCCCCGGTGGTGGGGGCGCTCGCGGTGGGGGCCCCGGTGGCGGCGGGGGCGCCCCGGACGGTGGCAGGCCGCAGGCCGCGGGCGGCACCGGCACCGGCACTGGCACTGGCACCGGCACTGGCACCGGCACTGGCACTGGCACTGGAGGCACCCCACGGGGCGGCGGCGGCATGGGCGGTCTGCTCGACGCGAGCACCCCGAGCACCGAGGTCGTCGCCGCGCTGTCCGCCGACGCCGACTCCTACACCTGGGTCGCCGCCGCAATCGGCTCGCAGAACGCCGCGGGCCTGCAGCTCGGCAACGAGCTGCCGGTCATGGCGATCGGCGGGTTCAACGGCTCCGACCCCTCCCCCACCCTGGAGCAGTTCCAGGAGTACGTCGCGCAGGGCCGCATCCACTACTTCGCCGCCGGCGGGGGCATGGGTGGCGGCATGGGTGGCTCGGGCAGCGCCTCGCAGATCTCGACCTGGGTGCAGGAGAACTTCACCGAGGTGACGATCGGTGGCAGCACCTTCTACGACCTCACCCAGCCGGCGACCTCCTCGTCCGGCTCGACCACCACCGGGTCGGGCACCGATGTCTGAGGCGACCCCGACCCCCGTCCTCGACGTCGTCGTGCCGGTCTACAACGAGGAGCACACCCTCGGGCCATGCGTCCGTCGGTTGCACGAGCACCTGGTGACGACCTTCCCCTACCCTTTCCGGATCACGGTGGCCGACAACGCGAGCACCGACACCACCCCGCTCGTCGCCGCGGCGCTGACGCAGGAGATGCCCGAGGTTGCGGTGGTCCGGATGGAGGCCAAGGGGCGAGGTCGCGCCCTCAAGCAGGTCTGGCTCGCCTCCCGCGCACCGGTGCTCGCCTACATGGACGTCGACCTGTCGACCGACCTCGACGCCCTGTGGCCGCTCGTCGCGCCCCTGATGTCCGGACACTCGGACCTGGCGATCGCCACCCGCCTGCACCCGGACAGCAGGGTCGTGCGCGGCGCGAAGCGCGAGCTGATCTCCCGGGCCTACAACCTCGTGCTGCACGCGGCCCTCGGTGCCGGATTCTCCGACGCGCAGTGCGGCTTCAAGGCGGTCCGCGGGGACGTCGCGCAGGTGCTCCTGCCCCTCGTGGAGGACCCGACGTGGTTCTTCGACACCGAGCTGCTCGTCCTCGCCGAACGCTGCGGTCTGCGCATCCACGAGGTGCCCGTCGACTGGTACGACGACCCCGACAGCCGGGTCGACGTCGTCGGGACGGCGACCGACGACCTGCGCGGCGTCTGGCGGATGCACCGGGCCCTGGCCACCGGGCGGCTGCCGACCGAGCAGATCCGTCAGGAGATGGGGCGGATCCCTCCGACGTCCGGAGTCGGAGCCCACGTGGTGCGCTTCGGCGTCGTGGGCGTGGGGTCGACCCTGCTCCACCTCGGGCTCTTCGCGGCACTCGCCTCGGTCGTCGGCGTCGGCTCGCAGACGGCCAATGTCACCGCGCTGCTCCTCGCGACGATCGCCAACACCTGGGCCAACCGGCGGTGGACCTTCGGCATCCGCGGCGGCGAAGGGAGTCTGCGTCACCACGCGCAGGCCCTCCTCGTCTTCGGCGGGACCTGGGCGATGACCTCGGGCGCGCTCGGAGCGCTGCACGCGGCATGGCCGGCGACACCGGTCGTGGTCGAGACCGTCGTCATCGGCGTGGCCAATGTCGTCGCGACGGTGGTCAAGTTCGTCGCGATGCGCTCGTGGATCTTCGCCGACCGGGGCGAGCTCACCGGACCCTCGCCTGCCGAGCACCCCACGGCCGAGGACGAGTCCGCGGGCCGGGAGCTGGAGGCCGCCCGCTGAGCCATCGGTGCCCGTGGCCATGATGGAGGCATGGCCCACGACCCGCACGGGCGGATCGCGCCCCGCACCGCCGAGGACCTCCGTCGCGCCGAGCTGGTCGGCCCACCGTGGTGGGCCGACCAGCGCCGCGCGGTCGGTGCCGGGGCCGGCGCGGCCCTCCTCTTCACCGGGCTCTTCCTGCTCGCTCGTGCGGGGTGGCTGCGTCACCGGCCATCCTCGGACCACCCCATCGAGGCCGACCCGACCCTCGTGGCCATCCTCGCCGTCACGCTCGGGGTCATGTGGCCCGTCCTGCTCGTGTCCACGTCACGCCCGGACCAGGGCTTCCGCGTGCGCGGTCTGGCTGCCCTCCTCGCCCTCGCCGTCCTCGTCGTGGGCGCCATCGACCTGGTGACGATCGGTGTGTGGTCGCTGCTCATGGACGGCCGGGCACCGACCGCCTCCACCCTGCTGAAGATGACCTCCGATCCCGTCGCGCTGCTCACCGTCGGGGCCATCATCGTCACGACCCACGCCTGGAGCGCCGCGTGCGTCGTCGGCTTCGTGCGCCTCACCCCCCTTCGGCTCGTCCTCGCCCTACCGACCTTCCTCGCCGTCATCGGGCTGGGCTCGTGGCGCGCCATCGCCGCCTTCGAGCAGCCACCGTCCCCGATCACGCTGCTCGCGTGGTCGCTCACCGCCCTGCTGGGGCTGCTCTCGCTCGCGGTCCTCGCGCTCGTCGACGAGCACCGGCCCACCCGCGGCTGACACCGGTGAGGACATGACGAGACCCCGGCCGCATCGTGCGACCGGGGTCTCGTCTGCTGGCGGAGGCGGAGGGATTTGAACCCTCGATGGGCGGTTAGCCCAAACCGCATTAGCAGTGCGGCGCCATAGACCGGACTAGGCGACGCCTCCAGACAACCCGGACAGAGTATCTGCCGGGTGGGCGGGCAACCAACTCGGGTAGCCGATCAGCCGCAGATGTCCTCGTCGGCCGTGCGACTCTCGACCGCGGTGGGCGCCGGCGGTGCGGTCACGGTGGCCGAAGGGAGCGGCTCGTCACCCTCGCGGTTGGGCACCTCGGACGCCGTCTCGGCACCCATCCCGAGGACGACCTGGACGTTGCCCGTCGTGAGCGTGTTGTCGACGACGAGCTTGGCTCCGGGGTACGCGGCGGCGACGGTGCGAGCGGACTCGGTGTCCCCCTTCGCATGGCGCACGACGACACCCCTGGCGTCCGACGTCGGGGCCAGGTCCGCCACCGACGCGGTGAACCCCTGCACCTGCAGGGCCTCGGCCTCCTGCGTGCCGAGACCGGTCGCGGCGGTGCCGTTGACCACGCTCACGGTGATGTCCGAGGGCGCCACCGTGAGCGCCCGCTCCTTGACCTTCTTCGGCTCGGCCCCCGGCAGGTCCGAGTCGTCGCGCACCGCGGCCCACAGCTCGTCGGCCGCCTCCTCGCGCCACTGGACGCGGTTGACGTCTGCCGCGTAGGGCTCCGTGGGGACGGTGACGAAGACGATCTCGTCGGTGCCCAGACCCTTGAGGCTCGAGGCGATCGACATCATCTTCGTCAGGCTGAGGTCGTCGTCGGCGGTCATCGACTTCGTCGCCGCGTCGAGGAACTTGTACAGCCGGTCGGGGCGGAGCAGCAGCGAGGTCTTGGTCGCCTCCTGCGCCATCGACGCCATGAAGGCCTGCTGGCGCTTGATCCGCTGGAGGTCGGAGCCGTCGCCGAGCGTCTTGCGCATGCGGACGTAGCCGAGCGCCTCCTTGCCCTTGAGGCGCTGACGCCCGGCCTCGAGGCTGATCTGGGCGTCCTCGTCCTCGACCGCCTCGGGCAGGCAGACCTCGACGCCACCGAGTCCGTCGACCATCGACTGGAAGCCGCTGAAGTCGATGACCGCAACGTGGTCGACGTAGATGCCGGTGAGGCCCTCGAGGGTCTTGACCGTGCAGGCAGGGCCACCCTGGTTGAAGTTGTCGTTCCACCGCCGGACCTCGCCGTTGGCCACCGTCGACGTCGGGTCGGCGCAGTCGGTCGGCGCCTTGGTCATCGAGTCGCGCGGGATCGACACGACATAGGTCGACTTGCGGTCGGCCGAGATGTGCACGAGCAGGTTGGTGTCGGAGCGAGGTCCACCCTCGGCCGTGCCGACGCCGTACTCCTTGGTCCCCAGACCCTCTCGGGTGTCGGAGCCGATGACGAGGATGTTGAGGGCGCCGTCGACGTCGTCGGGGCGCTGCGTCGACCCGGCCGCGATGTCGACGCGCGAGATGTTGTCGTCGAGGTGGAGGGCGATGCCGATACCGATCGACGCGGTGAGCGCGACGACGACTCCGCCGGCGATCGTCGCCTTGCGTCGGAAGCTTGCGCGGCGCTCGTTGCGCTGGCGACGCAGCGAGCCGCGCGTGTGGCGCTCCCCGCGACCCGCCTCGTGCGTGCGACGGTCGGACCGCGAGGAAAAGCTCGGCTGGGGGCGCTCGGGCTTCACGGGGTCGCGTCGAGAGGAACGCCGCTCGCGCTCTCGTCGTTCGGCGCGGGTCTCGTGCCGGCCATCGCCCTCGGTGCTCATCGGGGGGTCACCCTACAGGCACTCCGGGTGAGGTTGCCCTGACCGGCGCGACCGCGGCCGACGAAGGGGCGGGAGACGACGAGGCCCCCACCGGTGACCGGTGGGGGCCTCGCGCAGAAGCGGTGTGGTCACCGCATCAGGTGTGCGTCGTCTCAGACGGGACGAACGCGCTCAGCCTGAGGGCCCTTGGGGCCCTGGGTGATCTCGAACTCGACGCGCTGCGCCTCGTCGAGCGACCGGTAGCCGGTCGTGTCGATCGCGGAGTAGTGAACGAACACGTCGGGGCCGCCGCCGTCCTGGGCGATGAAGCCAAAGCCCTTCTCAGCGTTGAACCACTTAACGGTGCCCTGTGCCATGGGGTGAATCTTCTTTCCTGTTGAACAATCCGGGTCCGCAGGTCACGGTCCCTTGCCAGCTGCAAAGCTCCCCTCGGCAGGGGGTACACGCCCCTGAAAACACTGCGGGCACGGCGTGCGCCGTACCCGCTTCGCATCATGCGAGAAGTCTTGTACTGCAACTACGTGATGGACGCTACCAGCAAAAGGGGTGCATGGCGCGATTGCGTTCCGCTAGGGGTGGACCCGGTCAGGTGTGACGGTGGACGGCGTCGATCGCGTCGACGTAGCCACGGACACCGCGTCCGACGATCACCTCGGCCGCGAGGTCGGAGATGTAGGAGTGGTGGCGGAACTCCTCGCGGGCGTGCACGTCGGAGATGTGCACCTCGACGACCGGCCCCTGCACCGCGGCCAGTGCGTCCCGGATCGCCACCGACGTGTGGGTCCAGCCCCCGGCGTTGACGACGACCCCGACGGCGCTCGCGCGCACCTCGTGGATCGCGTCGATCATGACGCCCTCGTGGTTGGTCTGGCGGAAGTCGAGGTCCCACTCGAGCTCATCAGCGCGCTTGCGGCACAACGTCTCGACGTCAGCGAGGGTCTCGTGCCCGTAGACGTCGGGCTCGCGCTCGCCGAGCAGGTTGAGGTTGGGGCCGTTGAGGACCACGAGGACGGGTCGATCGCTCACCCCGGCAGCCTAGTGCGAAGGGGGATCACCCCTCCCGGCGCAGGGTCCGCTCGAAGAGCCGCCGGGTCGCCTGCGGCAGCGCCGCCTCGGCGACCTGCACGTCGAGCTCAGGCCGCTCGCAGCTCAGGCCGTAGCAGAAGGCGTCCGGTCGTGGCGGCGCCTCGTCGGCAAGACGTGGCAGCTGCGGCCCCTCGATGAGCGAGCGGAAGGCGCGCGCGTCGGGCTCGGGGAGCTCCCGGAGGGTCAGCTCCCGGGTGCGGGTCAGGCCGGCCACCCCACCCGTGCGGGTGAGTCGCAGGGCGGCGTCGTCGGCGGCGCCGTCGACCGGCTCCGGCTGCTCCCGGGACGGGGCAGGCGCACCCCCTTCGCCCGCCGGGGTGACGCCCACCTGCCGCCAGGCGTCGGCGACGGCCGCTGCCTCGGCGGAGTCACGCCCATAGCGGTCCGTGGCGGCCGCGAGGGTGAGATCGGCGAAGGTCGCGAAGTCGCAGTCTGCGCTGATCTCGCCGAGGAGGACGTCGCGCCAGATGAGGCCGGGCGCCTGCCACGCCGGGCCGCCGATCGTCGTCGCGACGAGGTGGAAGGCCTTGTTGGGATGCCCGAGTTGATGTGGACCCGCCGTTGTCGTCGCTCGTGCGCACGAAGTCGTCCATGTGCGCCGGCTGCGGGTCCCGACCCAGGCGTGGGTCGTCGTAGGCGGTGCCGGGCGCCGCCATCGACCGCAGCGCGCTGCCCTGCACGGCCGGCAGCAGCAGCTCCGCCCCGATGAGCCAGTCGGCCTCGTCGGCGGACTGGTCGAGGTGGCGCTGCTTGACGAGGACCCCGAAGACGTCGGAGACGTGCTCGTTGAGCGCCCCCGGCTGGCCGCGGTAGACCAGTCCCGCCGTGTGCTCGGTGACTCCGTGCGCGAGCTCGTGCCCGATGACGTCGAGACTGGCGGTGAAGCGACCGAAGGTCTCACCGTCTCCGTCGCCGAAGACCATCTGCTCGCCGTTCCAGAAGGCGTTGTCGTACTGCTCGGCGTAGTGCACGGTCGCGACGAGGGGCATCCCCGCGCCGTCGAGGGAGTCGCGGCCGTACTCCTGCGCCCACAGCTGCCAGGTGAGGCCGAGTCCGTCGTGGGCCTCGTCGGCCGCCGGGTCGCCGGTCGCCGGGCCACCCTCGACGCGCACGACCTCACCGGGCAGTTCCTCTCCCCCACGCGCGTCGTGGATGGTGCGGTGTGGCCCGGCCACGTCGTGCCGGACCTGCGGAGCGATGGTGGGGCGCGACCCGGCCGGGAGCCGCTCGTGACGCAACGAGGCGTCGATGGCCAGCGTGCGGGCGGCGACGAGCGCCGGGCCGGGCCGGTCGGAGCGGGCGAGCGCGGCGAGGACGTGCGGGGGGACAATGCTGCACCGGGTCATCCACCCAGTGAACTCCTCGGCCCCGACAACCGCACCCCGGGAGCGGTCGCCGCGTCTACGCTGGGCGCCATGGCGTGGTTTGGGCGGTACGTCGTGGCCGCGGTGATCTTCGGGGTCCTGGACTACCTCTGGCTCGGCGTCATCGCCCGACCCGTCTACGAAGAGCACCTGGGCGACTGGCTCGCGGACTCGCCGAACATGGTGGCGGCCCTCGCCTTCTACGCGATCTACGTCTTCGGCATGGTGTGGCTGGCGATCACCCCGGCCCTGGCGCAGGGGTCCTGGGTCACGGCCGTGCTCAACGGTGCCGTCCTGGGGCTGGTCGCCTACGCGACGTGGAACCTCACCAACCTCGCCGTCCTCGACGGCTACCCCTCGGGCTCCGTCCTCTACGACCTGGCGTGGGGCACCGTTGGTACGGCGGCGACGTGCGGGCTGACCTTCGTCGTCTCCCGCCGGGTCCGTGCCCTGCGCTGAGGCAGCTGGCGGAGGGCGTGGGATTCGAACCCACGATGACGTTGCCGCCATAGCGGTTTTCAAGACCGCCGCACTAGGCCACTATGCGAGCCCTCCTCGCCCACGGCACCGCGGGCGAGTCCACGGTAGGCCATGCCCGGGTGGGTAGTGTCGGCGGTGAAGCGACCACCAGATCGAAAGGACTCCCATGTCGAAGATCTCCTTCCTCCTCGGTGCCGCCGCCGGGTACGTGCTCGGCGCCCGGGCCGGTCGTCAGCGCTACGAGCAGATCCGCTCCGGCGCCGCCAAGGCCTGGCAGTCGCAGCCGGTGCAGCAGCAGGTGGCCACCGCCAAGCACGCCGCCAAGACCAAGGCCGCCCCCGCGGCGCTCGACGCGGTGAGCACCGCCGCCTCCGTCGCCGGCGACAAGATGCGTGAGGGCGCCAGCAAGATCAAGGGCGACCCCTCCCGCGACGTCCCGAGCGGCGTCGCCGCGGACCCCCAGGGCCCGTCGACCTACCCGCTCGGCGAGGGCCCGACCCCCGCCTGACCCGCGACACGACGAAGGGAGGGGATCCACCGGTGATCGGTGGGTCCCCTCCCTTCGAGGCTCGCTGGCGCTCACACCTCAGGACGGCGCCCTTCGAGGCTCGCTGACGCTCGCACCTCAGGACGGCGCCCTTCGAGGCTCGCTGGCGCTCGCACCTCAGGGACCGGCGAGCGGCCTCAGATGAAGAGCGCCGGGTCCGCGTAGAGCAGCTCCTGCGGCGACAGCTCCGGGGTGCCCTCGAGCGCCGGGAAGCGGTAGCGCGCCGGGATGCCTGTCGCGACGGCGCCGGTCGGCACGTCCTTGACGACGACGGAGTTGGCGCCGACCTTGACGTTGCTGCCGACGTGGACGTCGCCGAGGATCTTGGCGCCCGCGCCGACCATGACCTTGTCGCCGAGCGTCGGGTGGCGCTTGACCCGCCGACCCGAGGTGCCGCCGAGAGTGACGCCGTGGAAGAGCATGACGTCGTCGCCGACGACCGCCGTCTCGCCGATGACGACACCCATCCCGTGGTCGATGAAGAAGCGGCGCCCGATGTGGGCGCCCGGGTGGATCTCGATGCCGGTGAGGGAACGCGAGACGTAGGCGAGCAGGCGCGCGGGCCACTTCCCGCCGGGGCGCACCCACCAGCGGTGGGCGATGCGGTGCAGCCAGATGGCGTGCAGCCCGGCAGAGGTCAGGAGCACGACCCACCGCGAGGTCGCGGCGGGGTCGCGCTCCATGGCCGCGGCGAGATCCTCACGGATCGTGGCGCGGATCGGCAGGTGGGTGGCCACGGTCAGTCGAGGAGCCCCTCGAAGAGCGGGGTGGAGAGGTAACGCTCGCCGAAGCTCGGGATGATGACGACGATCGTCTTGCCGGCATTCTCCGGCCTGCGGGCCACCTGGTCCGCCGCCGCAAAGGCGGCGCCGGAGGAGATGCCGACGAGCAGACCCTCGTCGGTGGCCGACCGACGCGCCCAGTCCATAGCCGTCGGGGCGTCGATGTCGATGACCTCGTCGTAGATCTCGGTGTCGAGGATCTCGGGCACGAAGTTGGCACCCAGGCCCTGGATCTTGTGCGGGCCGGGGGCGCCACCGTTGAGGATCGGGGACTCGGCCGGCTCGACCGCGATGATCTGGATGTCCGACTTCTGCGAGCGCAGGTAGCGGCCGGCGCCGGTGATGGTGCCGCCGGTGCCGATGCCGGAGATGAGGATGTCGACCTCACCGTCGGTGTCCTCCCAGATCTCCGGACCAGTGGTCTTCTCGTGGATGGCCGGGTTGGCGGCGTTGGCGAACTGCTTCGCCTGGACGGCGCCGCGCTCGGCGGCGATCTCCTCGGCCTTCTCGACCGCGCCCTTCATCCCCTTGGCGCCCTCGGTGAGGACGAGCTCAGCACCGTAGGCGCGCAGGAGCGCCCGGCGCTCCTTGGACATGGTCTCCGGCATGGCGAGAACGACCTTGTAGCCGCGGGCCGCGCCGACCATGGCCAGGGCGATGCCCGTGTTGCCCGAGGTCGCCTCGACGATCGTGCCGCCGGGCTTGAGGTCACCGGAGGCCTCCGCCGCGTCGATGATCGCGGCACCGATGCGGTCCTTGACCGAGCTGGCCGGGTTGTAGAACTCGAGCTTCGCGGCGACGGTGGCCTCGGAGTCGATGATGCGGTTGATCCGCACGAGCGGAGTCCGGCCGACGAGCTTGGTGGCGTCTTCGTAGATGGGCAACGCGGGTCCTTCCCTTCGGGAGTCGAGATGCCGCGGTCACTGCGGCGGGCACGTCCGCTACAACGAACGCGATGTTATGGATATTCCAACACCGCGTTATCTATTGGTGCAAGCGGGTCTCACCGCCACGAGACGAAGGGGGCGGCTCCCCCCTTCGTCCGAGGCCGCGACGGGGGCGGTGAGGGTACCCTCAGGTGACGAGTGACGCACCTCTGCGGTGCTGTCGACACAGGGCCCGAGTCCTAGACTCGGCCCCATGTCTGCCCTCCAGATCGTCGCGATCATCCTCGGGGTCGGGATCACCATCGTCGGATGGGGCCTGCTCGCTCGAGCCGTCAAGCACTTCGTCACCGTCTTCAAGCTCGGAGCGTCGACGCCGGCCAAGGAGCGCACGGGCCAGCCCGGCGCCCGCACGGCGACGCTGCTGCGGGAGTTCCTCGGACACACCCGCATGTCGCGGCTGCCCATCGTGGCGATCGCGCACTGGGTCACGATGGTCTCCTTCGGCGTCCTCTTCCTGACGCTGGTGCAGGCGACGGTCCAGCTCTTCGACCCGCACTTCGTGCTGCCGCTCATCGGCCACTTCTTCCTCTACGAGTGGATCACCGAGCTCTTCGCGATGACGGGCATCATCACGATCGTCATGCTGATGGTCATCCGTCAGAAGAACCACCCGCGCTCGGCTGCGGGTGACGAGGGCCGCAAGTCTCGTTTCTTCGGCTCGACCTTCTGGCAGGCCTACTACGTCGAGCTGACGATCCTCGGCGTGGGCATCTGCATCGCCCTGCTGCGCGGCCTGGAGCGGGCGCTCCTGCTCAACACCGGCGAGGCCGACCACGCCTCGCTCCTGCACTTCCCGCTGACGGGCTGGCTGGGCTCGCTCTTCGAGGGCATGTCGGTCGACGCGCTCGAGGCGGGCATCGTCGTCGTCGCGCTGATCAAGCTGCTCATCTCGTACGCCTGGATGATCACCATCTCGATCAACCCGACGATGGGTGTCGCGTGGCACCGCTTCCTCGCCTTCTTCAACATCTACTTCAAGCGTCACGCCGACGGCCGCACCTCCCTGGGTGAGCTGCAGCCGATGCTCGTCGACGGCAAGCCCTTCTCCATGGAGGTCATGGAGGAGATGGAGGAGGACTCCACCCTCGGCGTCGGCAAGGTCGAGGACTTCACGTGGAAGGGCCTGCTCGACTTCTCCACCTGCACCGAGTGCGGCCGCTGCCAGAGCCAGTGCCCCGCCTGGAACACCGAGAAGCCCCTCTCCCCCAAGCTGCTCATGATGACGCTGCGCGACCACGCGCACGCCAAGGCGCCCTACCTCGCTGCGGCACAGGGCGTCTCGGGCGTCTACACCCCGGCGAGCGCCGCCAAGGGTCAGACCGCCGACGGTGCCGTCGCCTTCGGTGGCGCCGAGGCCGCCCAGGCCGAGGGCGCCGTCGCGACGGCCGAGCCGGACGCGATCAACTGGGGTGAGATGTCGCTCGTCGGCCAGACCGGCTACGACATCGACCACCCGCTGTCGGCCTACAACCCGCACGGCCCCGACGCGGTCATCGACGAGGACGTCCTGTGGTCGTGCACCACCTGCGGCGCCTGCGTCGAGCAGTGCCCCGTCGACATCGAGCACGTCGACCACATCGTCGACATGCGTCGCTACCAGAACCTCATCGAGTCGGCCTTCCCGAGCGAGCTCGGGGGCCTGTTCAAGAAGCTGGAGTCCAAGGGCAACCCCTGGGGCATGGGCGCCAAGGCGCGCATGGACTGGGCGAAGGACCTCCCCTTCTCCGTCAAGGTCCTCGGCGAGGACGTCGAGTCGGCCGACGACGTCGACTACCTCTTCTGGGTCGGCTGCGCCGGCGCCTACGAGGACCGCGCCAAGAAGACGACGCGCGCGGTGGCCGAGCTCTTCGACCACGCTGGCGTGGACTTCGCGGTCCTCGGCAACGGCGAGACCTGCACCGGTGACTCCGCTCGCCGCGCGGGCAACGAGGTGCTCTTCCAGATGCTCGCGGAGCAGAACGTCGAGACGCTCAACGAGCTCGGCGCGACCAAGATCGTCGTCACCTGCGCGCACTGCTTCAACACGATCAAGAACGAGTACCCGCAGCTCGGCGGCAAGTACGAGGTGCTGCACCACACGCAGCTGCTCAACCGCCTCGTCCGCGAGAAGAAGATCGTCCCGGTCAACCGCCCCGAGGGCAGCCGCAAGTCCAGCAACAAGGACGTCGCGTCCACCGGCCCGTCGGTGACCTACCACGACCCCTGCTACCTGGGTCGGCACAACAACGTCTACGCCCCGCCGCGTGAGCTCATCTCGGCCCTGCCGGGTGTCGAGCTCAAGGAGATGGAGCGGTCCAAGGAGAAGTCCTTCTGCTGCGGCGCCGGTGGTGCCCGCATGTGGATGGAGGAGCAGCTCGGCTCGCGGATCAACCTCAACCGCACCGAGGAGGCCATCGCGACCGGCGCCGACCGGATCGCCGTCGGCTGCCCCTTCTGCCGCGTCATGCTCACCGACGGCCTGACGGCCAAGCAGTCCGAGGGCGCCTCCGAGGACATCGAGGTCGTCGACGTCGCGCAGATGCTGCTCGCGTCGGTCAAGGAGGCCGCCCCGGTCGAGGCGAAGGGCGCCCCCGCCGCCGCGCCCGCGGAGGCCACCGAGGAGACCTCGACGCCGGCCGAGGCGAAGCAGGCCGACAAGCCGGCTGAGGCCCCGGCCGACGAGCCGGCGACCGCTGCCGACAAGAACGCCGCTCCCTCCTGGGAGACCGGTGCTGCTGCCGGTGGTGCTGCTGCGGCCGGTGGTGCTGCTGCGGCCGGCACGGCTGCGGCCGCGTCGGCTGCGGACAAGAACGCTGCTCCCTCGTGGGAGACCGGCTCGGCTGCCGAGAAGAACGCCGCTCCGTCGTGGGAGACCGGTGCTGCGGCACCGGCCGCCGAGGAGCCGAAGGCTGAGGCCCCTGCCGCCGACGCCACCCCCGCGGAGAAGAACGCCGCTCCCTCGTGGGAGACCGGCTCGGCTGCGGAGAAGAACGCTGCCCCCTCGTGGGAGACGGGTTCGGCCGCTGCCGCCACGGAGACCCCGGCCGAGGAGGCGAAGACCGAGGCCCCCGCAGCCGAGGCCACTGCCGCAGAGAAGAACGCCGCCCCGTCCTGGGAGACCGGCTCGGTCGCCGAGAAGAACGCCGCTCCCTCGTGGGAGACCGGGTCGGTCGCCGACAAGAACGCCGCCCCGTCCTGGGAGACCGGTGCCTCCGCGCCGGCCGCCGAGGAGCCGAAGGCCGAGGCGCCCGCGGCTGCGGCTGCCAACGACTCGGTCGCCGCGAAGAACGCCGCTCCCTCCTGGGAGACCGGCGCTGCTGCAGCCCCGGCTGCGGCGCCCGCCGAGTCGGCCACGGAGTCTGCCTCCGAGGAGGCACCGGCTGCCGAGACCGCCGAGGTCACGCAGGAGACCGCTGCGGACTCCGCACCGGCTGCCGAGGCCGCTGCTCCCGCCGCGGCTCCGGCGGCGACCGGTGACAGCGACCTGGCTGCCAAGAACTCCGCTCCCTCGTGGGAGACCGGCGCCGCAGCTGCCGCCCCGGCTGCTGCTGCCACCCCCGCGGCGGAGGCTCCGGTCACCACCGAGGCACCTGCCGAGGCCGCGGCACCCACCACCACCACCGAGGCACCCGCCGCGGTCGAGGCCACGCCTGCTGCCGAGGAGTCGGAGGCACCCGCCGCCGAGGCGACCCCGGTCGCCGAGGACACCGCTCCCGCCGCCCCGGCGGCGACCGGTGACAGCGACCTCGCGGCCAAGAACGCCGCTCCCTCGTGGGAGACGGGCAGCGCGGCCGCCCCCGCAGTCGAGGCACCTGCCGCTGCAGAGCCCGCCGCGGAGGCGACGGCTGCCGAGACCCCGGCCGAGACCGAGGCACCGGTCGCCGAGACCGAGGCGCCGGCCGAGCCGGTCGCCGAGGAGCCGGCGCAGGAGGCCGAGCAGGCCGACGAGGTCGCAGCGCAGGCCCCCGAGGCACCGGCTGGCGACAGTGACCTCTCGGAGCTGGCGAAGAAGAACGCCAACCCCTCCTGGGAGTGACCTCAGGACGCTCACGCGACGAAGGGGCTGCGCACCACGGTGCGCAGCCCCCTTCGTCATGTCGGCGGGCCAGGCGCCGCCCTGACCCGGCGTCGTTGGTGCCGCTTGGTCACCCGCAGAGGGACAACCAGGTGACACCAACGACGCCAGGTGGCATCACCGCCGTCAGCCACACCCGCGCCGGTGGCCCGCCCCCGTGGCCGAACAGACTGGCGTGCTCAGTCGAGGCCCTCCTCCTTGAGGAAGTCCGCGGCCACCTTGTCCGGGTCCTCCTTGTCGATGTCGGTGCGCTTGAGCAGCTCCTGCAGCTTTTCGGTCGTCAGCTTCGCGGAGACCTCGTCGAGCGTCTCGGCCACCTGCTCCTGCGAGTCCTCGCGCACCAGCGGCACGACGTTCTGGCTGCCGAAGAGCTTCTTGGTGTCCTCGAGGACGACGAAGTCGTTCTCGACGATCGCCGGGTCGGTGCTGAAGATGTTGGCCGCATCGATCTGACCGTTCTTGAGCGCGCCGTTGGTCGCCTGCCCCGGCTTGAGCGGGCGGAAGCTCTGGAACTCGATGTCGTAGGTCTTCTTCAGACCCGGGATGCCCTGGGCGCGGGTCTTGAACTCCGACGGCGCACCGAGCGTCATCTCCCCGGCCGTGTCGGTGAGGTCCTCGAGGGTCTTCAGGTCCTGCGAGTCCGCGGTCTCCTGGGTGACGACGATCGAGTCGTTGTCCTCGGCCTCGGACTTGTCGAGGACCGCCAGCCCGTCGGGCAGCACCTCGGTGAGCCCGTCGTAGGTCTTGTCCGGGTCGGTCTCGGCGAACTCCTTGTCGTAGTAGAGCGCGAGGTTGCCGGTGTACTCCGGCACGACGTCGACGGAGCCCTCCTCGAGCGCCTTGAGGTAGACCTCGCGGGAGCCGATGCCCGTCTTGGTCGTGGCGTCGACGCCGTCGGCCTTGAGCGCACCGGCGTAGATGTGGGCGAGCAGGATCGACTCGGAGAAGTCCGCGGACCCGACGACCACGGAACCGCCGGCGTCACCCCCTTCGCCCGACGAGGAGGAGCTGGCGAGCGGGTCGCCGCCCCCACCGCAGGCGGTGAGGCCGAGGGCTCCGACCATGGTCAGGGACAGCGCGGCGACGCGGGCACGACGGGGCACGCGGATGGTGGGGCTCATGGGGTTCCTCCAGCGGGGACGGGGTCGGACGGGGGACGAAGGGAGCGGGTGCGGCCGGTGAGTCCCGGCGAGACGATGATGCGGGCCAGCAGCGCGAAGGGGGCGTCCAGCGCCAGTGCGAGAAGCGCCACGAGGATCGCGCCACCAGCGGTCATCGCGTAGTCCTGCGTGGCCAGCCCGTCGATGAGGAAGCGGCCGAGCCCACCCAGGCCGACGTAGGCGGCCACGGTCGCCGTGGCGACGACCTGGAGCACCGCGGCGCGCAGGCCGGACAGGAGCAGGGGCAGGGCGATCGGCAGCTCGACCTTCCACAGCACCTGGCTGCCGGTCATGCCGATGCCGCGGGCGGCGTCGCGGGCGGCGGGGTCGACGGCCTCGACCCCGGCGTAGGTGCCGGAGAGGATCGCGGGGATCGCCAGGAGCACGAGGACGATGACGCTCGGGACGAGGAAGGCGGCGTCGCCCGGCAGTCGGGGCAGCAGGACGAGGGTGAGGGCGAAGAGCAGGCCGAGGGTCGGCACGGCGCGCAGGGCGTTGGCCGCGGTGACGAGCCACCGGCCACGGCCGGAGTGCCCGATCCACAGGCCGACGGGGATGGCGATGGCCGCGGCGATGACGAGCACGAGCAGGGTGTAGCCCACGTGCTCGAGCAGCCGCGCGAGGATCCCGTCGGCTCCCGACCACGCGTCGGCACTCGTCAGCCACTCGAGGATGGACCCGATCATGCCGCGCTCCCCTCCCGCGCCCGCCGCCACGGGGTGAGGGCACGCTCGAGGAGCCGGATCGCGATGTCGAGGACGAGGGCGAGCAGGATGCACCCGGCGATGCC
Organism: Janibacter sp. FSL W8-0316; assembly: GCF_038004165.1. NCBI lineage: Bacteria > Bacillati > Actinomycetota > Actinomycetes > Micrococcales > Intrasporangiaceae > Janibacter > Janibacter sp. FSL W8-0316. The sequence goes on from NZ_JBBOQX010000001.1 coordinate 1,774,843, forward strand.
GGCGAGCAGCTCGCCGCCGATCGCCCGGTTGTAGCCGTCGACGAGCAGGTCACCGAGCTGGCTGACGCCGATGAGCGAGGCGATCGAGACGATCGAGACATTGCTGACCGCGGCGACCCGCAGGCCGGCCGCGATGACCGGCACGGCGAGGGGCAGCTCGACGCCGAAGAACCGGCGCACCGGCGTGTAGCCCATCGCCGTCGCCGACCGCTCGACCTCCTCGGGCACCGAGCCCAGACCGTCGACGACCGAGCGCACGAGCAGCGCGACGGTGTAGATCGTCATGGCGACGACGACATTGATCGGGTCGAGGATGCCGGTGCCCAGCACGAGCGGCATGAGGACGAAGAGCGCCAACGACGGCACGGTGTAGAGCAGCCCCGCCGCGACGATGACGCCACCACGCAGGCGTGGGCTGCGGTGCGCCAGCCAGCCGAGAGGCAGCGCGACGAGCAGGCCGAGCAGCAGGGGCAGACCGGCGAGCCACGTGTGCCGCAGGGTCAGCGCGAGGACGTCGTCGAGGTGGTCGAGGATCCAGCTCATGGTGTCGCGCCGCCCGGGTCGTGGGGCCGCTCCTGGGCCTCGATGACGGAGAGGACCTCGGTGGCCCGGCAGGTGCCGGCGAGGGCACCGTCGCCGTCGACGACGACCCCGCGGCGGCTCGGCGAGGACAACGCCGCGTCGAGGGCGGCGCGCAGTGGCCCGTCGACCCGGGCGAGCGTGCCACCCAGGGCGAGCGAGGTCTCGTCGACCACCCCGTCACCGAGGTCGGCCGGTCGCGCCCAGCCCTGGGGGTGGCGTCGGTCGTCGACGACGAGCACCCACCCGTCGCTGCCGGCGCGGGCGGCCGCGTCGCCGACACCCGAGCCCAGCGCCACGGTCGGCTCGTCGTGCAGCGGGATGCTCGCCCGCTCGAAGCCCAGCGCGCGGTACCCGCGGTCGCGTCCCAGGAAGTCGGCGACGAAGCCGTCGGCCGGGTGGGCGAGCAGCTCGTGCGGTCGGGCCAGCTGGGCGATCCGCCCACCGACACGCAGCACGGCGACGTGGTCGCCGAGCTTGATCGCCTCGTCGATGTCGTGGGTGACCATGACGATCGTCTTGCCGAGCTCGCCCTGCAGCCGCAGGAACTCGTCCTGCAGCTGCTCGCGGACCACGGGGTCGACGGCGCTGAAGGGTTCGTCCATGAGCATGACCGGCGGGTCGGCGGCGAGCGCGCGGGCGACCCCGACGCGCTGCTGCTGGCCGCCCGACAACTGGCTGGGGTAGCGCCGGCCGAGGGCCGGGTCGAGACCGACGAGCTCGAGCAGCTCACGGGCCCGGGAGATCGCGGTCTTCTTCGCGGTGCCGAGCAGGAGCGGGACGGCCGCGACGTTGCGCTCGACCGTGTGGTGCGGGAAGAGGCCACCGTGCTGGATGACGTAGCCGATGCCCCGGCGCAGCTGCGCGGCGTCCATCGCCAGGACGTCCTGGCCGTCGATCGTCACCGACCCCGCGGTCGGCTCGATCATTCGGTTGATCATCCGCAGGGTGGTGGTCTTGCCGCACCCGGAGGGGCCGACGAGGACGGTGATCGCCCGGTCCGGCGCGGTGAGGCTCAGGTCGTCGACGGCGACCGTGCCGTCGGGGTACTGCTTGGTCACGCCGTCGAGCCGAATCATCCAATAGTCCTGTCGTTCATATAGGAGATCACTCCAGGGCAGCACCAACCTAGCCCGAGAAGACCTCGAGCACCCGGTCACGGGGAACCTCGGCGAGGGACGCGTGCTCCCACCGCGGCTGGCGGTCCTTGTCGACGAGCTGGGCGCGCACCCCTTCGCTGAAGTCGGAGCCGGCGAGCAGACCACGCCCGACGACCGTGTCGGTCGCGAGGACCTCGCGGACGGAGCCGACCCCCTTCGCCCGGCGCAGCGCCTCCAGGGTGACCGCCACCGACATCGGCGAGCGAAGGGAGATCGTCTCGGCTGCCGCACGGGCCGCCGGGTCCGAGTGCTCCTGCAGCCGGGCGTGGATCACGACGGGGTCGTCGCCGGCGTAGCACTCGTCGATCCAGGACTGCGCCACGGCGAGCTCGGAGCCCTCGCTCCGCGCCGCGCCCGTCGGTACCGGCTCGACGGGCCCGCCGGCGGCGATCGCCTCGAGCAGCTCGGGGACCCGCGCCGACTCGACGACCGCATCCGCGAGCCCGAGGTGCACGGCATCGGCGCCGGTGACGGTCGCCCCGGTGAGCGCGACGTGCGTGCCGGCCTCGCCGGGCGCCCGGGAGAGCAGGTAGGTCGCGGCGACGTCGGGGAAGAAGCCGATGATCGTCTCGGGCATGGCGATCTGCGAGCGCTCGGTCGTCCACCGCGCCGCGCCGAACATCGACAGCCCGAGGCCGCCGCCCATGACGATGCCGTCCATGACCGCGACGAAGGGCTTGGGGTACTCGGCGATCTGCGCGTCGAGGACGTACTCCTCGGCCCAGAAGTCCACTCCCCCAGCGGTTCCCGACAGGTGCGCCTCGCGCACGGCGCGAACGTCGCCGCCGGCGCACAGGCCACGCTCACCCGCTCCCTCGAGCGACACGGCGGTGATCTCGGCCTCGTCGGCCCACACGTCGAGCTGGGCGCGCAGCGCCGCCACCATGTCGCGGGTCAGCGAGTTGATCGCGCGAGGGCGGTTGAGCAGGACCCGCCCGAGGGCACCGTCTCGGGCGAAGAGCACCTCGTCGGTGCCGGTGGGACCGGGAGCGAAGTCAGACATGGGCGAAACCTTGGCACAGGCCCGCCCGGTCGATCTCGACCGGGTCAGCTCCTGGCCGGCGCGGCCGCGGTGGACGCCCGGACGACGAGCTCGGGCTTGAACATGTACTCCTTGGCCGGGATCGGCTCGCCACCGATCGCGTCGGAGAGGGCGGCGACCGCCGCCGCGCCGAGCCCCTGGACCGGTTGCCGGACCGTCGTGAGCGGAGGGTCGAGGAAGCCGACCATCGTCGAGTCGTCGAAGCCGACGACCGAGACGTCCTCGGGGACCGAGAGGCCCATGTCGTGCACCTCGCGGATGGCGCCGATCGCCATGAGGTCGGAGGCGCACACGAGCCCGGTGGCGCCGCGCTCGACGAGGCTCCGGGCGGCGGCGGCGCCGCCCTCGACGGTGAAGAGTCCCTCGTCGACCCACTCGGAGGCCTCCTCCGCGGACAGTCCGAGGTGCCGCTGCAGAGCGCTGGTGAAGCCGGCGAGCTTGCGGATCGAGGGCACGTAGCGCCGCGGCCCCGTAGCGAGCCCGATGCGACGGTGCCCGAGCTGCGCGAGGTGCGCGACCGCGAGCGCCATCGCGTCCTCGTCGTCGGTCGAGAAGAAGGGGACGTCGATGTCGTCGACGAAGCCGTTGATGAAGGCGACGGGCATACCGCGCGCGACGAGGCTGCGGTAGCGCTCGTGGTCGGCCGTCGTGTCCGCGTGCCGCCCCGAGACGAAGATGATGCCGGCGACGCCGTGGTCGAGGAGCGACTCGACGTACTCGTCCTCCGAGATGCCGCCGGGCGACTGGGTGCAGAGCACGGGCGTGTACCGGCGCCGGGCGAGGCCGTCCTCGATGACCTGGGCGAAGGCGGGGAAGACCGGGTTGTCGAGCTCCGGGACGACGAGCCCGACGAGGCCACCGCTCCTGCGACGCAGCTTGGCCGGCCGCTCGAAGCCGAGGATGTCGAGCGCGGTGAGCACCGACTGCCGCGACGACTCGCTCACCCCCGACTTGTCGTTGAGCACGCGACTGACGGTTGCCTCGCTGACGCCGGCCTGAGCGGCGATGTTCGACAGGGTGCCCATGGGTGCATCGAACATCTCTTTCACGACTTGCGCAAGGTCTTCCAAATCATGCAAAACATTGCTAGGTTCCGATACGCCCTTCACGGGTTCACCCTTCGCCCCCTCTACAAAGAGCACGCCATGCGTCGTTCGTTGCCCGGCATCACCGCTGCTGCCGGCGCTCTCGCCCTCGCCCTCACCGCCTGCGGTGGGAGCGGCACCAGCGGGAGCGACTCGTCGTCGAAGAGCCAGGCCGAGGTCGACCCGGCCACGCTCAAGGCCGAGCTGACGTGGTGGGACACCTCAGACCCCACCAACGAGGCGCCGGTCTTCAAGGACCTCATCAAGCGCTTCAACAAGAAGTACCCGAACGTCAAGATCAAGTACCAGTCCGTCCCCTTCGCCGACGCGCAGAACAAGTTCAAGACCGCGGCCGAGGCCGGGGAGGGCGCACCGGACGTCATGCGGGCCGAGGTCGCCTGGGTCCCGGAGTTCGCCGCCGCCGGCCACCTCTACGCCCTCGACGGCACCTCCCTGCTCGAGGACAAGGACTTCCTCGAGACGCCGCTGTCCTCGAACGTCTACAAGGGCAAGACCTACGGCGTCCCGCAGGTCACCGACACGCTCGGCCTCATGTACAACAAGAAGCTCTTCAAGGAGGCGGGCATCAACAAGCCCCCGACCACCTGGCAGGAGGTCGAGGAGGCCTCGAAGAAGCTCAAGGACAAGGCCGGTGTCGACGGCATCTACCTCAACAGCGCCGGGTACTTCGTGCTCCCCTTCATGTACGGCGAAGGGGGTGACCTCGTCGACGAGGAGAAGAAGCAGATCCTCGTGGGGTCGGACGAGAACAAGGCGGGCATCAAGACCGCCGTCGACCTCATCGACTCCGGCGCGGCGCCGAAGCCGGACGCCAACGACGCCTACGGGACGATGATGACCCTCTTCAAGGAGGGCAAGGTCGGGATGATCATGAACGGTCCGTGGGAGGTCGCGAACATCACCAAGGACCCGGGCTTCGGAGGCACGAAGAACCTCGGCGTCGCCCCGGTCCCGGCTGGCTCGAAGGGGGCCGGCTCCCCCGTGGGCGGTCACAACTACGTCGTCTACTCGGGCCTGGACGAGAAGAAGGCCGACGCGGCCACTGCCTTCATCGAGTACATGAGCTCGCCGGAGTCGCAGGCCTACATCGCCGACGAGCTCGGCCTGCTGCCGACGAGCGAGAAGGCCTACGAGCTCGTCAAGGACAACGCGCAGGTGACGGCATGGGAGGAGCCGCTCAAGGTCTCCAAGCCCCGCCCGTGGATCCCCGAGGGCGGCCTCTTCTTCACGCCGCTCGACGCGATGGCGACGAAGACCCTCGTCAAGGGCGACGACGTCTCGAGCACGCTCGACGCGACGGCGAAGACGTACAAGTCCGACGTCGTCCCGGAGTACGAGCTGCCGTGACCTCGTCGATCACCGCGGAGCCCGACCTCGAGTCGGGCTCCGCCCCTCGGGGCCGGGTCCGTCAGCTCCTCGACAAGCACTGGTACGCGTGGGCGATGGTCCTGCCCACCGTCCTCGTTCTCGGGGTGCTCGTCATCGCCCCGCTGCTGCAAGGCATCTACCAGTCCTTCACGAACCTCAACGAGTCCAACAACCGCGACGTCGTCTGCACGAAGACGCTCGGCGGCGGCCAGGAGTGCGTCGACAACCCTGACGGGGCGCACTGGGTCGGTCTGCACAACTACGTCGAGCTCCTCACCGGCGGCCAGGGCAACTTCTGGATGCTCTTCGTCAACACCGTCGTGTGGACCGCCTCGTGCGTCGCCCTGCACTACCTCGTCGGACTCGGTCTCGCCGTCCTGCTCAACCGCAACTTCCGCGGGCGCTCGCTCTACCGCGTGCTGCTCATCGTCCCGTGGGCCGTGCCCGCCTTCGTCAGCGCCTTCGCGTGGAAGTTCCTCTTCAACCCGCGCTTCGGGATCATCAACTCCACGCTGAGCGGCGTCGGGCTCGACCCCGTGGACTGGTTCAACCACCGCTGGACCGCGATGTTCGCCGCCATCGTCACCAATGTCTGGCTCGGTGTCCCCTTCATGATGGTCGCCCTGCTCGGCGGGCTGCAGTCCATCCCCGCCGACCTCTACGAGGCGGCCGAGATGGACGGAGCCACGCCGTGGCAGCGCTTCCGCCAAGTGACCCTGCCCGGCCTGCGACCCGTCAGCTCGACGGTCGTCCTGCTCGGCACCATCTGGACCTTCAACATGTTCCCGATCATCTTCTTCGTCACCGGTGGAGAGCCCGCCGGCGAGACCGAGATCCTCGTGACCGGGGCCTTCCGCGCGGCCTTCGAGGGCCTGCGCAACTACTCGCTCGCGGCGACCTATGGCGTGCTCATCCTCTCGATGCTCATCGTCTACGCCGGCATCTACCGCCGCATCCTCAGCAAGAAGGGAGAGGTCTGGTGAGTCGTCGTCCCCGCGGTCGCGGGCAGCGGAGCGTCGGTGCATCGATCGCGCTGCACGCCACCCTCATCACCGCCACCGTCATCGCGCTCTTCCCCGTCGTCTGGGTCTTCCTGTCCTCGCTCAAGCCGAGGAGCGCCATCCAGTCGAGCCGGATCACCCTCTTCGACCAGCCGAGCCTCGACAACTACCGCCGCGTGCTCCTCGAGACGAGCTTCCCGACGTGGTTCCTCAACTCGATCGTCGTGGCCGGGCTGACGATGGTCTTCGGCTTGGCGATGTCCGCCACCGCCGGGTACGCGTTGAGCCGCTTCAACTTCCCCGGCAAGCGCGGGCTCATGTGGCTCTTCCTCGTGACGCAGATGTTCCCCGTCGCGATTCTCATCGTGCCGATCTACACGATCATGGCCAACCTCGGGCTCATCGACACCAAGCTGTCGCTCGTCATCGCCTACTGCTCGGTCGCCGTCCCCTTCTGCACCTGGATGCTCCGGGGGTACTTCGACACGATCCCCCGCGACCTCGACGAGGCAGCGGCTCTCGACGGCCTGGGCCCCTTCGCGACCTTCTGGCACGTCGTCCTGCCGCTCGCCAGGCCGGGGCTGGCCGTGACCGCCTTCTACACCTTCCTCACCGCGTGGGGCGAGGTGGCCTACGCCATCGCCTTCACGCTGAGCGACTCGAAGCTGACCCTCGGTGCGGGGCTCCAGCAGTTCGTGCCGCAGTACAACCCGCAGTGGGACCTGCTCACCGCTGGAGCGGTGCTCATCATGGTCCCCGCGTCGCTCGTCTTCTACTTCGCCCAGAAACACCTTGTCGCCGGCCTCACCGCTGGTGGGACCAAGGGATAGGAGCCCCGATGTCCACCCCCGTCCTCTTCGACTCCGCCAGCCGGGTCTACCCCGGCTCGACCACGCCCGCCGTCGACGCTCTCCACCTCGACATCGACCCCGGTGAGTTCCTCGTCCTCGTCGGCCCCTCCGGGTGCGGCAAGTCCACGAGCCTGCGCATGCTCGCCGGGCTCGAGGACGTGACCTCCGGCTCGATCCACGTCGGTGGTCGGGACGTGACGCACCTGCCGCCGAAGGACCGCGACATCGCCATGGTCTTCCAGAGCTATGCGCTCTACCCGCACCTCACCGTCGGGGAGAACATGGGCTTCGCCCTGAAGATCGCTCGCGTGTCGAAGTCCGAGATCCGCTCGCGCGTCGCCGAGGCCGCAAAGGCGCTCGACCTCGAGCCCCTGCTCGACCGCAAGCCGGCCGCCCTCTCCGGCGGTCAGCGCCAGCGCGTCGCGATGGGCCGGGCGATCGTCCGCGAGCCGCAGGTCTTCCTCATGGACGAGCCGCTGTCGAACCTCGACGCCAAGCTTCGCGTCCAGACCCGCACGCAGATCGCGGCGCTCCAGCAGCGCCTCGGCGTCACGACCGTCTACGTCACGCACGACCAGGTCGAGGCGATGACGATGGGCGACCGCGTCGCGGTGCTCAAGGACGGCGTCCTGCAGCAGGCGGCCTCGCCGCTCGAGCTCTACGACCGTCCGACCAATGCCTTCGTCGCCGGCTTCATCGGGTCCCCGGCGATGAACCTCGGGACCTTCCGCGTCACCGACGGCGCGGCGGTCGTGGGAGGCGCCAGGGTCCCGCTGTCCCGCGCGACCATCGCGGCCCTCACCGAGGACGAGGTCGTGCTCGGCTTCCGCCCCGAGGCCGTCGAGGTGGTGAGCCAGGGCACCGAGGGCGCGCTGGCCATCGAGGTGCTCGTCGCCGAGGAGCTGGGCTCCGAGGCCTTCCTCTACGGCAACCTCGTGGGCGGCGAGCTCCACGCGCCGCATCTCGTCGCCAAGGTCCCGCCGCGCAGCGTCCCGGAGAAGGGCAGCCTGGTCCACCTGCGGATCCAGCAGGACCGGCTGCACCTCTTCTCCGCGAGCACGGGCGAGGCGCTGCCCTCCTGACCCGATCGAGCGGCCCGGACCGGCTCGGAGGTCAGCGCGGGGCGGAACAGCGTCGGTCGAAGTCGTCCTTCAGCAGCTGCGGCTGGAAGTCCGGGTTGTCCTTGGACCAGAAGTAGACCTCGATGGTGGAGGAGTCCCGCTCCATGACCTCCGAGACCTTCATCGTCGTGTCGGCCGCGGCCCGCGCCTGGGTCCACCGCTCCCGCTTGCCGGACGCGGAGTCGGTCTCCGGGAGCGTGTAGACGACCTTGAGGTCGGTCGTCGCGAGCTTGCGGGCGACCTCGCCGAGCGGCTCGTCGTGCAGGGCCATGCAGTGCAGCGGCTGCCCCTCGGCGAAGAGCCCCTCGGGCGCGGGGACCACCGGCGTGGCCTTGGACGTCGACCGGGTTGTCGTCGACGTGGACGTCGAGGCAGGCGCGGCCGGCACCGTCGCGGGCCCGCTGGGCCCGCCGTCGGACGCGGCCCACAGGGCGACCCCGACGAGGGAGGCCGCGACCCCGGCCGCCGCCAGTCCGGCGATCAGCCGCAGGGGTCGCCCCGTCCTGCCGCGGCCGGATCCGGTCGCGGACCCCAGCGGTCGGTCGGCACCGTCCAGCGCGGCGAGCCGCTCGCGGGCCGCGGCCACCTGCGTGTCGTCGACGCCGGTCAGGTCGGCGCGGTGGCCCTGCACCGCCACGAGGTCGTGGTCGTCGTGGTTGATCTCGTCGTGCTCGAGCACATCCCTGCTCATGGGTGACCCCCCTCGGTGTCGTGGTCGGTGCCGTCGTGGTCGGTGAGCGCCGCGCGGACCCGGGCGCGTGCCCGGTGCAGCCGTGAGCGCACGGTGCCGATGGGCAGGTTGAGCGCCTCCGCCACCTCCGCGTAGCTCATCTGGGCGTGGGCGACGAGCAGCAGCACGTCACGCTCGTCGTCGCGCAGGTCGGCCAGCGCGCCGGCGAGGGCCCGCCCGCGGGCCTGCGCATCGACCCGGGCGTCGATGTCGCCGAGGCCGGTGTACCCCTCGACGAGCGGGTCCGCACCGAGTCGCGCGTGGGCCCGGTAGCCGCGAACCTCGCTGCGCCGGTGCTTGGCGAGGAGGTTGGTCGCGATGCCGAAGAGCCAGGCGCGATGACCTCCCTTCGTCGGGTCGAAGCGGTCGCCGTGCTCCAGCGCGCGGACGAAGGTCTCGCTCGCGAGGTCCTCGGCCGTGTGGGCGTCCACCCGTCGCGCGAGGTACCCGTGGACGTCCCGGTAGTGCTGGTCGAAGACGTCGAGCAGCGTGACCGGGCGCGAGGTCGCCCCTGCGCGGCCTCATGCCCGGTCATCACTGCTCCCTTCGTCGCCCATGTCGCCATGGTGCTCTCCGTCGCGCTCACACCTGTTCTTCCCCGCACGTCGCGGATCGGTTCCCGCCCCCGCTCGACGGGCCGCGACCGGCTGGCACACTGGGCTCGCGATGACGGAGCACCGGGCGGGGAGACGCTGGAGGACGCTCCTGGCGTGGGCCGGCTTCGGCGTCCTCGTCCTGTGCGTGCTCGCCGTCGCCGCCATGTACCTGCGCGGTGGCCGCACGAGCATCGGGGTCGTCATCGCCGCCGCCCTGCCCGTCGTCGTCGGGGTCGCCCTGGTGGCCGCGCTCGTGTCGTGGCGCCACCTGCGCTGGTGGCGGCTCGCCCTCGTCGCCGCCCTGCTGCTCAGCCAGGCACCGCTGCTCGACCACGTCGTCGCCGACCCGCGGCCCGCGGCCGAGGACGGGCCGACGATCACGGTCGCGACGCTCAACACGGCGTGGGCGGGCCCAACCGACGCGGAGCTCGTCGACCTCGCCGACGGCGCCGACGTGCTCGCCCTGCAGGAGTGGGACCCCGGACGCACCGATGGCCTGGGTCGCGCCCTCGGCCCGCAGTGGCGGCTCGCCGCCAGCGACCACGACGACTACATCGGGACCGACGTCGACGTCTGGGTGCGCAGCCCGTGGACGGTCGCCTCGTCCACCCCGCTCGCCGGTCGGCAGCCCGGAAGTGCACTGCGGCTGCGCCGGGGTGGCACGGAAGTCACCGTCGTCGGCACGCGCCTGCAGAACCCCGCCTTCCTCGCGGCCGACCGCTGGGGCGAGGGGCTGGACTCCCTTCGTCTGGCGGCCGAAGGGAGTGACGGTCCGGTCATCGTCCTCGGCGACCTCAACGCACCGCCCAGCGCGGTCGCCTACCGGCGGTGGGTGAAGCGAACAGGCTTGCGGGACTGCACCGCTCAGCTCGGGTCCGGGTTCCCCGGCACGTGGGGGCGGACGCGCGGAGCCGCCTACGGGCCGGTGCCGATCGACCACGTGACGACCCGCGGGGCCGCGTGCACCGCGCTCGAGGTCACCCGCGAGCGCGGCAGCGACCACCGCGCGCTGACCGCGACGGTCGCGCTGCCCTGATCAGCCGAGCCGGGCGAAGGCGCCGTCCTGAGGTGCGAGGGCCCCCGGGCCCGAGCCTCGAAGGGGGGCCGCCGCCTCCAGCTCGAAGGCGAGCTCGAGGAGCAGCCGCTCCTGCCCCCTTCGCGCGGAGAGCATGACGCCGATCGGGCGACCGTCGTCGGTGCGACCGAGCGGGAGCGAGATCGACGGCTGGCCGTTGGCGTTGTGCACCGGGGTGAATCCGACGTAGTCGAGCAGGCGCGCGAGGTGCGTGTCGAAGTCGAGGTCACCGGAGAGGTAGCCGATGCGCGGGGTCGTGTGCACGAGCGTCGGGGTGAGCACGACGTCGGCCTCGGCGGGGAAGAGCCGCTCCGAGGCGACGCCGGAGAGGCCGAGGCGGGCGAGGTAGAGCGGCGCGCGGTGGAGGCGGCGCTTGGCCCGGGCCGCCAGGCCTAGGGTGAACTTGTCGAGCCGGGCGGCGTCGAAGCCGTCGCCGTAGAGCTTGCTGCCCTGCGCCGAGGAGGCGAGGGCGAGCAGCGACCAGTAGTCCTGGAAGTCGGTCTTGAAGAACTCCGGGACGGGCACCGTCGTGTCGGGGTCGACGTCGTGGCCGAGGCCGTCGAGGAGCCGGCCGACGGCTTCGACGGCGTCGCGGGTCTGCGGGTCGGTCGCGGGCGCCAGCGGCGAGTCGACCATCATGCCGACGCGCAGGCGACGGGCGCCGGGTCCCTCGACGAGGCCGACCGGGGGCAGCTTGCGCGAGGGCTGGTAGCGCTCGGCCGAGGCGAGGAATGCCGCGGTGTCGCGGACGGTGCGGGTGAGCACTCCGTTGACGACGATCCCGACGGGCAGCTGGTCGGTGGTCGGGTCGCCGAGGAAGCGGCCGCGGCTCGTCTTCAGCCCGACGAGGCCGCAGGCGGCCGCGGGGATGCGGATCGACCCGCCGCCGTCGTTGCCGTGGGCGATGGGCAACGCGCCCGACGCGACGAGGGCGGCGGAGCCCCCGGAGGACCCGCCCGAGGAGTAGCCGGTCGCCCACGGGTTGCGGGTGACGCGGCCGCCGGGGCGCTCGGTCGTCGCGGTCCAGCCGAAGGGCGGGCAGGTCGTCGTCGCGACCGGGATGACCCCGGAGGAGAGGAACTGGCGGACGAAGGCCCCGTCCGCCGTCCCCGGCGTGGCCGGCAGCGCGTCCGACCCCTGGGTCATCGGCATCCCCGCGACGCTCACGTTGTCCTTGATCGCCGACGGCACACCGGCGAAGGGGGCGTCCGTCCCCTTCGGCAGGTGGGCGGCACGGCGGCGCGCCCGGTCGACGTCGTCGACGGTCGTCGCGCCGAGGGCCGGGTCGACGGCCGCGACACGCGCGATCGCGGCCTCGACCGCTTCGCTCGCGCTGATCCGCCCCGCCCGGATCTCCTCGGCCACCCCGGTGGCGTCGAGGTCACCGAGCGCGTCGTCGGCGAAGGCGGAGACGCGCGTCGACTCGTGGTCCTCACGGACCTCGTCGTAGGGCGCGGGGCGGGACGTGTCGGTGCTCATCCCCCGATGTTACACGTGGGTCACTCCAGGGTGCGAGGCCGCCCGCGGCCGAGCCTCGAGACCCCCGATCACACGTCCGTGCGGTGGAAGTTCGCGAAGGACCTGCTCGCCGTCGGCCCCCGCTGACCCTGGTAGTGCGACCCGTAGGTCGCCGACCCGTAGGGGTGCTCGGCCGGTGAGGAGAGGCGGAAGAAGCACAGCTGTCCGACCTTCATGCCCGGCCAGAGACGGATCGGCAGGGTGGCGACATTGCTCAGCTCGAGTGTCACGTGCCCCGAGAAGCCCGGGTCGACGAAGCCTGCCGTCGCGTGGGTCAGCAGCCCGAGGCGGCCGAGCGAGGACTTGCCCTCGACGCGGGCGGCGAGGTCGTCGGGCAGGGTGACCGTCTCGAGGGTGGAACCGAGGACGAACTCACCCGGGTGGAGGACGAAGCCCTCCTCGGGCTCGACCTCGATGAGCCGGGTCAGCTCGGGCTGGTCCTGGGCCGGGTCGATGACCGGGTACTTGTGGTTGTCGAAGAGCCGGAAGAACTTGTCCAGCCGCACGTCCACGCTGCTCGGCTGGACCATCGTCGGGTCCCACGGGTCGAGCACGACCCGCCCACCGTCGATCTCGGCCCGGATGTCCCTGTCGGAGAGCAGCATGCTCCGACCCTAGATGTACTCAGCCAAGAGGTTGGTGACACTCCGTGTCGGGGTTGACGTAAGGGAGGACCCCCGGGTGCGGTGGGTGATGTCTAAGTCGCCTACCGACCGGAGGTCCTCATGTCCCACGGTAATGCCCGCCTGAACCAGCACGGTCGTGAACTGCTCGTCGAGCGGGTCATCGGTCAAGGGTGGGCGGTGGCGCACGCGGCCAAGGCCCAGGGCATCTCGCGTCAGTGCGCGCACCGGTGGATCAACCGCTTCCGCGAACACGGTGACGATGGGCTGGTCGATCGTTCCAGCCGTCCGCACCACAGCCCGCGACAGACCCCGGTCGAGGTCGAGGAACGCATCGTGGCCATCCGCCGCGAGCAGCGTCGCGGTCAGGACTGGATCGGCCCCGAGCTGGGCGTGCCCGCGCGCACTGTCAGTCGGGTCCTGCGCCGCCACGGCGTGCCCTACCTGCGCGAGTGCGACCCGCTGACCGGCGAAGTGATCCGCGCGTCGAAGACCACCGCGGTGCGCTACGAACGCGGCCGTGCTGGCGAGCTGGTCCACGTCGACGTCAAGAAGGTCGGCAAGATCCCTGATGGCGGCGGGTGGAAGGCTCACGGTCGAGCGATGGGATCGACCTCGGCGAAGAAGAAGGCCAGGATCGGCTACGACTACGTGCACTCCATGGTCGATGACCACTCACGGCTGGCCTACAGCGAGATCCTGCCCGACGAGAAGGGCACCTCCTGCGCCGGGTTCATCCGCCGCGCTGCGGCCTACTTCGCCGGCCACGGCATCACCCGCATCGAGCGGGTGATGACCGACAACCACTTCTCCTACAAGAACTCCCACGACGTGCGCGCCGTCCTCGACGAGCTGGGCGCCAAGCACAAGTTCATCAAACCCCACTGCCCCTGGCAGAACGGCAAGGTCGAACGCTTCAACCGCACCCTGCAAACCGAGTGGGCCTACCGGCAGGTCTTCACCAGCAACCAGCAACGAGCAGCCGCCCTTGCGCCCTGGCTCGAGCACTACAACACTGAACGCCGCCACACCGCACTCGGCGGCCTCGCCCCGACCAGCCGACTGTCAACAACCTGACGGCCGAGTACACCTAGAGCGGGAGGGGCCTCACAGGGTGAAGTTGATGTCGACCGGCACGGTCGGGACGTGGTCGAAGACGACCGCGGCCACCGGGGAGTCCTTGCCCCCCGAGCGCTCGAAGGTGACGCCATCCGACGGATAGGGCTCCCCCGGCTCCGCCGCCATGTCGACGCCGTCCTCGGGGTCGATGGTCATGGTCCCGCCGATCTCCCAGGCATTCGTCGTCCCGGAGACCGCCCAGAAACGCACCGGGATGCCCTCGGCATTGGTCGCCTTGGTCATCGCCTCCCAGTTCATCGTCTCGGGGATCTCGATGCGTACGCCCCCCTCGGGCGTGAGGGCGATGTCCTTGCGGTACCTCTCGATGATCTTGCGCTCGCTCGCGTCCACGGGCTCCCACACGCTGCCGGTGACGAAGGGAGTGGGGTTGGGGTTGGTCGGGGCGGCCGAGGTGCTCTGGTCCGAGCTGGTGGCCGGGGGTGCCGACTCGGGGCCGCCCGTGGCGACCACGACTCCCCCGACGACGACGACGGCGGCGGCCACGGCGGCCGCGCCGGCCAGCAGCCAGGAGCGGCCGCCCTTCCCTGCTCCGCGGCTCGGCGTGGGAGCGGGCCCCCTGCACGCGCTCCCACGCGACCCGTCGCTGCGCCTGGGTCGGCCCGGGCACGTCGGCCCGCAGCTCGCGCAGCGCGTCCATCTCCGGCCCGTCGAGCAGGCCGATCTCGTCAGTGGTCATCGTGGCTCCCCTTGGTGTCGTCGAGCGCGGCCCGCACGATGCGGCGGGCGCGGTTGAGCCGGGAGCGCACGGTCCCGACCGGCAGGTCGAGGGCCTGGGCGACCTCGGCGTAGGTGAGTCCTGCGTGGGCGACGAGCAGCAGCACGTCCCGGTCGCCGTCGGAGAGGTCGGCAAGGGCGGTGACGAGAGCCGGCCCGCGTGACTGCGAGTCGACCCGGTCGATAGCTCGATCGATCTCGTCGCCCGCGGTCACCAGCGGGTCGACGCCGGTGCGGGCCCAGGCCCGGTAGGCACGGACCTCTTCGCGGCGGTGGCGGGAGAGCAGGTTGCTCGCGATGCCGAAGATCCACCCCCGCAGCACCCCCCGCTCCGGGTCGAAGGTGTGCCCTCGGGTCACCGCCTGGACAAAGGTCTCGCTCGCGAGGTCCTCCGCGACGTCGGCCGGCACGCGCCGGGCGAGGTAGCGGTAGACGTCGGCGTGGTGCCGGTCGAAGACCTCGTCGATCGGTACCCCGCCGATGCTCGGCGACCGCCGCAGCGCCTTGACCTGCCCCATCGGCGGCCTCCCCGTGTCCGTCCCCAGTGTGCTCACACCTGTACTTGCCCGCAGGGCGAAGGGGGGGTTCACGCCCACCCCCTCCTTCCCGGTCGATGTGTGTGGGTGGCCTCCAGCGCATGTGTTTTGAAGGGACCTTTCTGACAGACATGTGAAGGGACATCGCTGACAGTCCTTGGGGCTCGGTCGGTGGCCGGATGATCGGCTGCATGAGCACGAAGGCGGTCTCGGTGGAGGCACGGTTGGCCATTGGCGCCCAGGTGGTCTTGGAGGAGGTCTCTGGGGCTTCGGTGACGCAGATCTGTCGGGAGTACGGGATCTCTCGGGATACGTACTACCGGTATCGACGGCGGATGCTGCAGGAAGGGGTGGAAGGGCTTGTTCCCCGTTCCACGCGCCCGCGCAACTCTCCCAGGGCAACCCCTGCTGACGTGGTGGCCGTGGTGGTGGCCAAGCACGACGAGTTGGTCGAGCAGGGTTGGGACGGCGGCGCGCAGTCCGTGCACGACTGGCTGACGAGTCAGGGCGTGCAGGCGCCCTCGGCGCGCACCTGTCACAAGATCCTGCGCGATCACGGCCGCACCACGCCCACACCGTCGAAACGGCCCAAGTCCAGCTATCGACGGTTCGAAGCGATGCACCCCAACGGGGTCTGGCAGCTCGACGGGCACGGGGTCGAGCTCGTCGAGGGCTCGGCAGTCGTGCTGCGGTTCCAGGACGACCACTCCAGGATGCTGATGGGCTCGCTGGCCGCGCCCAGCGAAAACGGTCAGGACACGTGGACGTGCTTGCTGCAGGCCATGGACCGTCACGGCAAGCCGGCGTTCATCCAGTGCGACAACGGCTCCGCGTTCACCGCTCGCCTGACCCGTGGTGGCGGGTACTCCACATTCGAGTCCAAGCTGCACCGCATCGGGGTCGGCATGATCAACTCCAGCCCGGGGCATCCCCAGACCAACGGCAAGAAGGAACGTGAGTGGCGCACCCTGGACCAGTGGCTCGCTGCTCGGCCCACCGCGGCTGACTTGCCCCAGTTGCAGCAGCTGTTGGACGCCTACGACGTGCTGTTCAACACCCAGCGCCCTCACCAAGGCATCGGTGGGGTCACCCCGGCCAGCCGCTACGCGAGCAGCGACAAGGCCGTTGCCGACGCCAGCGAGCTCACGCAGCGTCAGTTCATCCGCGAGGTCACCCTGAGCCCGGCCGGCTACTTCGACCTGCCCGGAGCACGCGTGGCCCTGGGAGTCGCTTGGGCTCGAGCCAAACTGCAGTACCTCGTCGACCAGGACCACGCGGTCCTCTTCCACGACAACCGGCTCCTGGCCCACATCAGACTCGATCCCGCAAAGATCGAGACACCCAAGGGCGAACGCCACTACGTTCGAGTCACAGCATGAACCGCCCCGGCGTGTCCGGAGGCTCCGTTCCTTGGGAAGGATGGAGTCATGTCAGGGAGTACATCGAAGAGGTACCCGGCCGAGCTGCGTGAGCGGGCGGTACGGATGGTCGCCGAGGTCCGGGCCGAGCACGAGTCGGAGTGGGCCGCGATGAGCCGGGTCGCCGAGCTGCTGGGGGTGGGCACACCGGAAACGGTGCGCAAGTGGTGTCGTCAGGCTGAGGTGGACGCCGGCCAGCGCCCGGGGGTCACGTCCGAGGAGTCGGCAGAGCTGAAGCGGCTGAAGCGGGAGAACGCCGAGCTCAAACGCGCGAACGCGATCCTCAAGAGCGCGTCGGCTTTTTTCGCGGCCGAACTCGACCGGCCACAGCGCTGATCGTGCGCTACATCGACGAGCACGTCGGTCAGCAGCACGAGGACGCCGACGGGCAGGGTCTGCGATGGGGTGTCGAGTCGATCTGCGCCGCGCTCACCGAGCTCGGCTGCAAGATCGCCCCCGCGACCTACTACGAGCACCGAGGCCGCCAGCCGAGCGCCCAGCAGGTGCGCGACGAGGAGCTGAAGCCGATGATCGAGCAGGTCCACGCGGCCAATTACGGCGTCTACGGCGCACGGAAAGTGTGGCTGACGCTCAACCGACAGCGGGCAGCCGACGCATCGCCGATCGCGCGCTGCACCGTCGAGCGGCTCATGGGCGAGCTTGGGCTGGCAGGCGCGGTGCGCGGGAAGGTCAAGCGCACCACGATCAGCGACCCGAAGGCCCCGAAACCGCTTGACTTGGTCGATCGCAACTTCGAGCCGTTGGCGCCGGACCGGCTGTGGGTGGCCGACTTCACGTACTGCCCGACGTGGTCGGGCTGGTGTTACACCGCCTTTGTCATCGACGCCTACGCCCGGCGGATCCTGGGCTGGTCGGTGTCGACCACGATGAC
Organism: Janibacter sp. FSL W8-0316; assembly: GCF_038004165.1. Taxonomy (NCBI): domain Bacteria; kingdom Bacillati; phylum Actinomycetota; class Actinomycetes; order Micrococcales; family Intrasporangiaceae; genus Janibacter; species Janibacter sp. FSL W8-0316. The sequence continues at coordinate 1,792,313 of NZ_JBBOQX010000001.1, forward strand.
CAGCCAGCTCGTCCTGGACGCAGTCGAGCAGGCCATCTGGACCCGCGGCCGCGAAGATCGTGGCGGTGACCTGACCGGCCTGATCGCCCACCACGACCACGGCGCCCAGTACATGTCCGTGGCCTACTCCGAACGGCTCGACACCGCGGGAATCAAGCCCTCGACCGGCCTCGTCGGCTCGTCGCACGACAACGCGCTGGCCGAGTCGATCATCGGGCTCTACAAGACCGAGCTGGTCAAGCGACAGCGGCCGTGGAAGGGCTTCGACGACCTCGAGATCGCCACCGCCGAGTGGGTCGACTGGTACAACCACCGCCGACCCCACGAGTACTGCGACGACCTCACCCCAGTGCAGGCCGAGCAGGCTCACTACGCTCACCACCAGGCCCCAGCAACCGCTGGAGTCTCAAACTAGAAGGTCTCCGGACACACCGGGGCGGTTCAGCACGCCCCTGACTGTCAGACAAGTGTCTTCACACACTGTCCGATAGGTCCCTTCACAGGACATGGCCTCCAGCGCACCCGGATACATCGACTCGGCCCGGAAATGACCTCGGCCCCGTCACCGAGCGGTGACGGGGCCGAGGAACTGCTGAGCCGGTGACGGGAATCGAACCCGCGTGTCCAGCTTGGGAAGCTGGCGCTCTACCATTGAGCTACACCGGCGCGCGAGGCGCAGCGGCCATGCTAACCCATGGATCAGGCGACGATCGTCCCGCCCTCGAAGGCGCACTGCCACTGCCCGTCGGAGCGCTGGGTGGTGTCGCCGATCGGGTACCCGTACCTGCCGACGTGACCACCTGCCGCCTTCCACGCGGTGAGGATCGTGCCGGTGACGCGTCGCGGGGTCTGGGTGCCGATGCGCCACAGCTCGCCCCCTTCGAACCGCTGGTAACTGCCGCGGGAGAGCGACCACGCGACCTTGGTCGGCAGGCCCAGCACCCCGTGCTCGGCGTCGGCAGCGCGCCACGCCGCCGCGAAGGCCCCCGACACGTGCACCGACGCCGCGGAGCCGCGCTTGCTGATCGCGCCCTTCTCGAAGTGCTGGATCCACCCGGTCGCCACCGTGGTGCGCTCCGACGTGGGGTAGCCGAGCTCGCCGCTCTTGCGGCCGAGCCGCTCCCAGATCGTCCAGGCCGGGCCGTAGACCGCCTTGAGCTGACTGAGCGAGACGCCGGACACCGCTCCCTTGTCGAAGCGCTGGGTGAGCCCGCCTGCGGAGGCGAGGAACTCGTGCCCCGCCGGATAACCGAGCGTGCCCTTGACCGAGCCGTGCGCGACCAGCTTGGTGACGACCTGGCTGCGGACGGCATAGGCGGTGGAGGTGCCCTTCGTGGTGTAGATCCGACCGCCGGAGGAGAAGCGCACATAGGTGCCCTTGCCGTCGCCCACGGAGCGCACCGGCCCCATGGAATGGCCGAGGTGCGAGGTCTGCTCACCCATCGCGTAGTAGCGCGAGGCGATCACGCCCCACGACGGCAGCAGCGGGCTCGAGTGCTCGGAGGTGCGGTTGTCGACCAGCGAGGTCGTCGTGCAGTTTTCCCACCGGTAGGGCGGGGTGCAGCTGACGACGCGGCAGTGCACACCACCGCTGCACGCCACCTGCGTGTTGCACTGCCCGTAGCGGAAGGCATTGCAGCAGACGCGGCGCTGGTCGCACGTGCCCGAGGAGCCGGTGCCGCACGAGCAGCTCCAGCACTTGTTGTCGCAGATGCCGTCGGTGCACCCGGTGGAGCACTTGGAGCAGGTCGCATTGCAGTCGACGATGTAGCGGTAGCGTCCGCCGCACCACGATGAGCCCGCGGCCTTCCACCACCCCGCGGCGAAGCTGCCCGGCGGGCAGGAATTTTCGCCCTTGTTGATCGTCGCGCAGAACACGGTCCACCCCGAGGCGGCGGTGTTGCCCGGACCGCAGATGGTCGCGTAGGCCGAGACCGGCCGCAACGCGTAGGTCCTGGGGGCGGTGACGAGGGCCGACCCGGCGACCGCCGAGCCGATGAGCACGTCACGCCGCGAGACCGAAGGGAGCCGACGCGCCAGTGCGTCGACGAGACGAGCGCTCCACGAGCCGTCCGACGAGGTCACCCGACACCTCCGATGCCGCCGCCGGCCGACACGCGGATCGACGCGACGACCCGGGCGATGGCGGGCACCGTGGCCATCCGTCGGGAGTGCGCACCGGCGACGGCGTAGAGGCAGAAGCCGTGGCCGCGCTCGGTGAAGAACCACTGGCCGGCGCTGCGACCGGGGACGTAGCGCGCCAGTCGGTTGGCCGCGAACTGGGAGGGGGCGACCGTCGGACGCCCCTGCCGTGCGAAGAGCCCGACACCGGCCACCTCGGGCCCGTGGTCGATGAGGGCGACGAAGGCGTCGTCGGGGCCGAGCACGTCGATGAGCTCACCGCCGAAGTCGGCCAGCCCGCGCGGCAGTGGCCGCGAAGCTGCGTGGAGGATCGGCCGGGTGACGTCACCGGCGCCGTCGAGCAGCCTGCCGGTCGACGGCTGCCTCGCTCCGGCGGCCACCTGCGGACGTCGACTCACCCGCACGTGCCACCCCGCTGGCGCCTGCGCCGCGATCGTCACCGCCATGGAGAAGTCCCCCTCACCTAGCCGAGCGCCCCGACGATGATGACGACGGCGCTGATCCCCAAACTCGCCCTCGCCACCATATCGGCCGGAACGGCCCAGGAGTCGAGTCTCGCGAAGACCTCGTGCAACCGCTGGGGTGTCTCGACGCGGCAGACGAGCACGAGCGGCAACGCGCGCACCAGACCGAAGACGAGACCGATGAGCGCGCCCGCCCACCACCGACCGGTGAGCAGCTCGGCCAGGTAGACGGCGTAGGTCGTCGTGCTCGTGATGATCGTGACGAAGCCCAGCCCGAGCTGGAGGCCGAAGCCGAGCCCGGTGACCCACCCCCGGTAGCGACCGATCCACTCCCGGTCGACCTGGCGCTGCCACGAGGGCACCCCGTCGCCGCCGGACCGGACGTCGAGGACCAGTCCGATGACGAGCAGGAGTGCCAGCACGGCGAGGACGGGCGTCGAGGCCCGCACGTCGTTCCCGACGAGGGACCCGAGGCCGCCGAGCACCGCACCCACGAGGACGGCGGCGAGCACCGAGCCGACGACGTAGCCCAGGGCCGTGCGGGTGAAGGATGATCCGCGGCTCCGCTCACCGAGCGGAGAGATGCTCGAGAGCATCGACTCGCCTCAAGGCGACCACGTGGCGCGCACGGCCGCGACGACGGCGAGGGGCACTCCCAGCACGAGGCCGAGGACGAGTGCGGTACTCATCCGTGCTCGTGCCCCGGCGCGTCGACGCCAGGCCGGGGCGGCGGACGCAGGCTCGGGTGGTCGGGGCCGATGCCGGCCGCGAGCAGCTCGGCGTCGACGGACGTCGGATCATCGCGGTCGCCACGGTCGACGTAGCCGTCGGCAACAGCAACACGGTGCTCGTCGTCGCCGAGCGCCTGGGCCATGAGGTCGCTCACCTGGGCCCAGGTCGTCGCCGAGCCCTCACCGATGACCCGCCCCGCGTCGACGTAGACGAAGTACGGGCTGCCGGGGATGTCGTAGTCGCCCCAGGCCGGGCCGCTGCGCACGACGTCCAGCCCTGGACCGGCGACCTTGGCCAGCGCCGACAGGGACTCCTCATCGTCCCCCTTCGTCACGACGAGCAGGCGACCGCCACCGGGCACGTCCACGGCCGAGCGGAACTCGCTCCAGAAGCCGGCGCACACGCTGCAGCCGGTGGTGAGGAAGGCGAGCAGGGTGCGACCCCCGAGGTCCACCGACCGCTCTGCACCGTCGAGGTCGGCGCCGATGATCTGCGGCGCGGTCGCGTCACCGGTGCGACCGGGCGTGACGACTCCCCGCTCGAGCTCGACGGGGACCGGACCGGGGCTGCCCCCTTCGCCCGCCCGCTCCTGCTCGACCTGACGGTCGAGCTCGAGGCCGGCGCCGAGGTCGTGCAGGGACTTGAGGATCAGCGCATGGCTGCGCAGCAGGCCGAGGACGAGGAACGACAGGAGCACGAGGACGACGAGCTCGGCGACGACGAGAGTCGTGAGCAGTGCGGTCACGTCAGGCCCTTCCTGTGGAGCGGACGGCGGGGGGGGTCGTGGACGGCAGGACGGCGATGACCTGCCACGCGAGGAAGCCGATGAACCCGGCGAGCAGCACCGTGACGACCACCGAGGCGGTCCCGGCCGACCACCACGGGTCGACCGGCGCCGGGACGGCCAGCCCCCCGGCGGCGAGCGCCAGCAGCCCGGTGGTAGCCGCGTGCGCCCGCGTCGGCGGGGTGTCCGCCCGCCCGAGGCACCCGCACGAGGCGACGACACCACCGCGCCGCAGGGCGAGGATGACGAAGCCGGTGAACCCGGCGTGGAGCAGGGCCACGACGGCCAGCGACGGGCGCGAAGGGAGCGCGACGGCCGCGACGCCAGCGACGACCTCGACGAGCGCGAAGCCACGGACGAGCAGGGGATGGATCCGCAGACCGGTCGCGCGCAGGGCTCGCACCAGATCGCCGGGGTCGGCGACCTTGGGGACTCCCGCGAGGACGAGGAGGCCGGCGCCGGCGAGCGCGGTGGGGCCGAGGACGAGCCAGCTGTCCATCGCGCCCCCTCCCCGGCCCTCGTGGCCGACGCTGCTGGGGGCACGCTACCAACGACACCGGCGCCCGTCGTACCGTTGCCCAATGCCGAGCAGCACATGGGACGAGCGCACCGAAGCGCCGGTCGTGGAGGCCACAGGATTTGCGCAGGCGGCACTGCCAGAGGTCGGCACCCGCCAGCTGACTCGCCTGACCCACCCGGACGACCCGCGGCTGACGATCGACACCCTCCTGCTGCGTCGTGACCATCCCGACCTCGTCGTCGTGCTCCACGGCGCGCTGGTGCGCAAGGACGTGACGCTGCCGCGCTTCGAGTGGCTGCGGACCCTGCGCGAGCGCCCCGAGAGCCTGCTCTTCGTCTCGGACCCGTCGCTGCAGGTCGACGAGGCGATCCCGCTCGCGTGGTACATCGGTCCGCAGGAGCACGACGTCACCGCCCGCCTCGCCGACGAGGTGACGACCCTGGCCGGCCGCCTCGGCGCGCAGCGCACGGTCTTCACCGGCAGCAGCGGTGGCGGCTACGCGTCGATCGCCCTCGCGGCGCACACACCCGGCTCGCTCGCCGTGCCCTTCTCCCCGCAGACGCGCGTCTCGCGCTACGAGCGCATGCCGGTGAAGATCTTCCGCACCCGCCTCTTCCCCGAGCACCCCGGCATGGACTCCGTCGAGGCGGCCCACCGCGACCGCGTCGACCTGACCCACCGCTGGGCGGCCGGCCCCGACCAGCCCGATGCCTGCGTGCGCCTCGTCCACAACAGCGGCGACCCCGGTCACCTCGAGGACCACGTCCGCCCCTTCCTCACCGCCGCCGGCGTCGACCCCGACCACCTCGAGGGACACCCCCGCTTCTCGCTCGTCTTCGACGACTTCGCCGACGGCCACTCCCCGCCCCGGCCGGCGCAGATGCGCGACCAGCTCGACGCAGCCCTGGTCTGGCACGACGAGGTGCGCTGAGCCGCCCACTCGAGCAGGTGACCTCGTCCCCCTTCGTCCATGGCGAAGGGGGACGAGTTGCGTTGTGCCTCAGGTCACCTGACATTCGCTTGCCCCGGCAAGCGCGGCGGGGTGAAGATGAATCGAATGGACAGTAAGCGCTTGCTTACTGTCTTGTCCCCAGCGTCGGGCAGGCCCGGCGCACGACACGACCAGGAGACGCCTGCATGGGTCACTACAAGAGCAACCTGCGCGACATCGAGTTCAACCTCTTCGAGGTCTTCGGTCGCGACGAGATCCTGGGCCAGGGCCCCTACGAGGCCGTCGACGCCGACACCGCGCGCGAGATGCTCAAGGAGTACGCGCGTCTGGCCGAGAACGAGCTCGCCGAGTCCTTCGCCGACGCCGACCGCAACCCCCCGGTCTTCGACCCCGAAACCTCGTCCGTGGCGATGCCCGAGTCCTTCAAGAAGTCGTACAAGGCCTTCCAGGACGCCGGCTTCTGGTCGCTCGACCTACCCGAGGAGCTCGACGGCACCGTCGCTCCCCCGTCGCTGCGCTGGGCGATGAACGAGCTCGTCCTCGGCGCCAACCCGGCCATCGGCATGTTCGGCGCGAGCTACTCCTTCGCCAAGCTGCTCTACCTGCTCGGCACCGACGAGCAGAAGAAGCTCGCCAAGTGGATCGCCGAGAAGGGCTGGCACTGCACCATGGTGCTCACCGAGCCCGACGCCGGCTCGGACGTCGGCGCCGGCCGCACCAAGGCCACCGACAACGGCGACGGCACGTGGAACATCGAGGGCGTCAAGCGCTTCATCACCTCGGCCGAGTCGGACATGACCGACAACATCGTCCACTTCGTCCTCGCCCGCCCCGAGGGCGCCGGCCCGGGCACCAAGGGCCTGAGCCTCTTCATCCTCACCAAGTACGCCGTCGACCTCGAGACCGGCGAGCTGGGCGAGCGCAACGGCGTCTACGTCACCAACGTCGAGAAGAAGATGGGCCTGAAGGTCTCGACGACCTGCGAGGTGACCTTCGGCGAGAAGCACGCCGCCGTCGGCACCCTCTTCGGCGACGTCCACGACGGCATCGCCCAGATGTTCCGCGTCATCGAGAACGCCCGGATGATGGTCGGCACCAAGGCCATCGCCACCCTCTCCACCGGCTACCTCAACGCGCTCGAGTACGCCAAGGAGCGCGTCCAGGGCGCCGACCTGACGACGCCCGCCAAGGACGCGCCGCGTGTGACGATCACCCACCACCCGGACGTGCGCCGCAGCCTCATGCTGCAGAAGGCCTACGCCGAGGGCCTGCGGGCGCTCGTCACGCTCACCTCGAGCCAGCAGGACACCGTCGACGTCGAGCAGCTCGCGACGGGCGTCGAGGAGATCGCCGACGACTCCCCCGCCGCGATGGCCAACCGGGTCAACGACCTGCTGCTGCCGATCGTCAAGGGCCTGGGCTCCGAGCGGGCCTGGACCCTCCTCGGCACCGAGTCGCTGCAGACCTTCGGTGGCTCCGGCTTCCTGCAGGAGTACCCGATCGAGCAGTACGTCCGCGACGCGAAGATCGACACCCTCTACGAGGGCACCACGGCCATCCAGGGTCAGGACTTCTTCTTCCGCAAGATCGTGCGTGACAACGGCCAGGCGCTGGGTCACATCGCGATGCAGATCCAGGAGTTCGCCCAGGACGTCGAGGCGCAGGGCGGTGCGCTCAAGCACGAGCGCGAGCTGCTCGGCCAGGGCCTGGAAAACGTCCAGGGCATCCTCGGCGCGATGTTCCAGGCGCTCATGGCCTCCGACCCAAAGCAGGAGGGCTCGGACATCACCAACATCTACAAGGTGGGCCAGAACACCTCGCGTCTGCTGCTCGGCGCCGGTGACCTCGTCGTCGGCTGGCTGCTGCTGCGCCAGGCCGCCGTCGCCACCGAGGCCCTCGAGGCCGGCGCGGAGGGCAAGGACAAGGACTTCTACACGGGCAAGATCGCCGCGGCGAGCTTCTTCGCCAAGAACGTCCTCCCGCTCCTGGCCGGCGAGCGCGCCATCGCCGAGGCCACGGACAACACCCTCATGGACGTGCCCGAGTCGGCCTTCTGACCCGCACGACATGACGAAGGGGAGGTCCTGCCAGCCGGCGGGACCTCCCCTTCGTCGTGCTCGGGAGCGTCAGTAGCGACGGTCGTCGCGGACCACGGTCTCGCGACGGCGGCTCGTGAGCAGGAAGCTCAGGACGATCGCGAGGACGCCCAGACCGATGGCGATCCACCCCAGGGCCGCGAGGTCGAGGCCGGCGATCGACATGTCGCCGTTGTAGGCGAAGACGATGACGAGTCCGACGAGCAGCAGGAAGATCCCGGCGCCGATGTACATGTCGTGCTCCTGACTCCGGCTCAGAGCCGGTTGGTGGTCTCGGTGGGGTCGACCCGCTCGGCCGGCTGGTGCCGACCGCGGGGGTCCTTGGGGTCGGTGTGGACGGACAGCCGCGTGGGCACCTCGCGCGAACGGCGCGGCCGATCGAGGAGGAAGAATCCGGCGATCATCAGCAAGCTGAAGACAACGATGAAGATCCAGAACAGGGCTTCGCCGCCCATGGAGTACCCCTCTCTTCGGCGTTTCGCCCCACCCTAGACCCGCGGACGGGGCACACTGCGATTGTGACCACGCCAGTCACATGAGTCACACCCGCCACACCCCTGCCTCTCTCGTCCCTGGAGCCTCAGATGCGCCCGAGCACCCGCCGCGCGATGGTCCTCACCGCCACGACCGCCCTCGCCGCCTCCCTCGTCCCCGCCGCCAGCACCAGCGCGGCACCCGCCGCGCCGGCCGCCCCGGCAGCGACCACCGCCAAGAGCAGCCCCGGCTTCAACCTCACGGTCGAGCCGCTGTGGAGCGGGGTCAACGAGCGGCTGACCGTCATCGGCGAGCTCTACGACTCGAAGACCTACCGCCCGCTGACCGGTCGCTCGATCTCGCTGCAGGCACGCAATGTCGGCTCCACGACGTGGCGCACGGTCGCCCGCCCGGAGACCAACTCCAACGGCGCCTTCTCCGTCTCGCTGACGGCCGACCGCTCGAAGACCTACCGTGCGGTCTACTCGGGCAATGCCTGGTACACCGGCCGGCACAGCAACTGGGAGCGCCAGACGGCCAAGCCGGGCAAGTGGGTGCGCACGACCGCCAAGCCGGTCGCGACGAGCAACGGCGGCACCAAGGTCACCGGCCGGATCACCCAGCTGGTCGCGAGCCCGACCCGCCCGCTGCGCTATGTCAACGTCCACATCCAGGCCCGTCAGGCCTACGGCACCTACTGGTTCGACGCCGGCTCGACGAAGACCAACGGTCACGGCTACTTCGGGTGGAACACCTCGGTCAAGCCGAGCGCCTGCTACCGCTACCGCGCGATCTACAAGGGCAACTCCAACGGCTGGGCCGCCAAGAGCACGACCGCCGAGTGGAGCAACTGCGGCTGACCGCCGCCCGCACACACCCGGAGCCGGGCCCCGACGGGGCCCGGCTCCGTGGTCGTCCGGCCCGCGCTTGAAGGCCGGGCTCGCGCCGTGCGTCAGTCCTCGCGGGAGAGGCCGGCCAGGTGCCTGTTGTAGGCCTCGAGCTCGGCGTCACCGTTGCGGTCGGCCGCCCGGTCGCGGCGTGCGGTCTCGCGGTCGTCCGAGCGCATCCACTGCCAGGCCACGGCGATGGCCAGCACGAGGGTCGGCGCCTCGCCGACACCCCAGGCGATCGCGCCGCCGCGCTGCTGGTCGGCGATCGGGTCGCGCATCCACGACAGGTCGAGCCGACCGAAGAAGTCCTCGGCGAGCAGCTGCGTCGACTGGGTGAGGATGACGCCGAAGAAGGCGTGGAAGCTGATCGTCGCGAAGAGCACGACGAGCAGGGCGAGCGGCGACCACCGCTTGGGGCCCGGGTCGATGCCGATGAGCACCCACGTGAACATGTACCCGGTGAGCAGGAAGTGCACCATCATCAGCACGTGGCCGGTGTGCGTGCGCATCGCCAGCTCGAAGAGCGGGCTGTAGTAGAAGATCGCCAGGCTGAAGAAGAAGAGCGACGCCGCGACCGCGGGGTTGGCCAGCACCCGCAGGTAGCTCGAGTGGACCGTCGCGAGGATGAGCTCGCGGGGCCCGAGGGTCTTGTCCTTGCGCGCCGGCAGGGCCCGCAGCGCCAGGGTGACCGGGGCGCCCGGCACGAGCAGCAGCGGGGCGATCATCGCCACGCCCATGTGCTCGACCATGTGCCAGGAGAAGAGGATCTTGCCGTAGACGGCCGGGCCGCCCGAGGTGAAGTAGACGAAGACGACCCAGCCGAGGACCCAGCTGAGCGTGCGCAGCAGCGGCCAGTGGTCGCCGCGGGCCCGCAGCCGCAGGGCCCACCGGACGTAGACGACGACCGCGACGACCGCGACGGTCAGCCACAGCCAGTCGATCTGCCAGTCGCTGATCCAGCTCGTCGCGCTCGGCGGCCCGGGGTCGGGGTAGCCGGAGAGGTCGTAGACGACGGCGTTCTCCGGCGCGGTCTGCGCGGTCTCGGGGGTCGGCGTGCGACCGACGGCCACGCCGAGCCCCATGGCGGTGGCCATGACGGCGACCTCGCCGAGCGCCAGCCGGACGAAGGCGCTGTCCTGCGGTGCGAGGGCCTTCAGGCCCGAGCCTCGAAGGGGGGTCGCCCCCTGGGCGCCTGCCTCCAGCCCTGCGATGATCCGGCTGCGGTGCCACCAGCCGATGACCCCGAGGACGATCGCCGCGACGGCCTTGAGGATGAGCAAGACCCCGTAGCGCGAGTCGAGACCGTCGAGGCCACCGATGTTGATCCACGTCGCGAGCAGGCCGGAGAGGACGAGGAACGCGAAGCACCACGCGGCGATGCTCGAGTAGCGCCGCACGGTCACGGCCAGGTGGGTGCCGAGCGAGGGCCGCACGACGAGGAGGGCAACGAGCCCACCGATCCACACCGTCGCCGAGACGAGGTGGAAGGCGAGGGCGTTGACCCCGCTCATGTGGTCGAGGCTGGCGGCGGAGTGTCCGGACAGGGCGAGCGGGAGCAGCGCGAGGACCGAGCCGGCGGCGGCCCAGGCCAGCGCTCCCTTCGTCCGGGCCAGCGGAGCGGCGATCGCGATGACGCCGACGATCGCCGAGGAGATGACCGCCGTACGGGTGCTGTCCAGCTCCCAGACGAAGGCGACGAGCTGGGAGAAGTAGGTGGAGTCGGTGAGGCGCAGACCCGCGAGGGAGGCGAAGTCGGTGAGCATCCGGCCGATGCCGGCGAGGAACCAGACGATCGCCGCACCGCCCGCCAGCTGGGCCAGGCTCTCGCGTCGGGCCGTGCGGGTGGTCTCGGGCACGAGGAAGGCGCCGAGGACGAGGGCGCCGACGGTCACGGCGGCCGCGGCGTCGTGGACCACGCGGAGCACGGGCAGCGACCAGCGGACGAAGCCGCCGGGGTCGCCGAGCTCGAGCGGCGCCGCACCGCCGCCGAAGGCCGTGGCCGCGACGACCGCGAGGACGCTGACGAGGCCGAGGATCCCGAGCGGGACGGAGGTGGTGCGGGGGGCGCCCGGGCTGGCTGACATGCCCTCTAATCTAGGCAACGAGTCCGGGGACCACCGCATCGTGTGCTGTCATGGACCGATCGAAGGGAGTGCCCGTGACCACGTCGTCGTCCGCAGAGCTGAGCACCAGCGTCATCCGGATGCTGCGCATGCTCCAGGCCACGCGCGTGCGCGCCCCTCGCGTGCACCCCGCCGTCGAGGCGAGCCACCACTCGGTGCTCGTCGCCGTCCGTGACGCCCCGAGCCGGGTCGGCGACATCGCCGCGCGCAACCTCTCCGACGCGTCGACGGTCAGCCGCCAGGTGAGCCACCTGACCTCCCTCGGACTGCTGCACAAGGTGCCCGACCCGCAGGACGGCCGCGCCCAGCTCGTCGCGCTGACCGACGAGGGCGCTGCTCTGCTCGACGAGCTCGTGGAGCGCCGCGAGGCCTGGTTCGCCGAGCTGCTCGACGACTGGAGCGAGAACGACATCGCGGCCTTCATCGGCTACGTCGACCGCTTCTGCGACGCCGTCTCCACGGACCAGCGCCACCGCCCCTGACACCGCTGCTGACACCGGGGCAACCCGGCAGGCGGGCCGGGCGTCTGCCAAGATGACGACGTCATCTGCCACAGACCGGGGGAACCCACCATGCGTTACCGCAGTGCTGCACTCACCGCACTCGTCCTCGCGACGTCGAGCGCGCTCATCGGCTCGTCCGCCGGTGCCGCCCCCGCCGCACCGACGAGCACCGGCATCGACGTCAACTGCGAGGGCATCGGCGCCGACACCGTGACCGTCACCGGCGACCTCGCACGCGGCGGCACCGCCGAGATCGAGCGGGGCCCGTTGACCGTCGTCGGCCGCCCCGGCTTCACCGGCGAGGACGCCTCCGGCCACCAGGTCGACGTCGCGCCGACCGGCGACGGCGCCCTGTGCACCGCCGACGAGGAGACGACGGCCAGCGCGATCGCCAAGGTGCTGCCGGCCACCCAGGCCGCCAAGGCCCCCTCCTCCGGCACGGTGACCGGGCAGCTGACCTTCACCGTCGAGGTCGACACCAGCGCCGCGGTGGCGCCGCAGGCCGCCGCCCAGGGCGACACGATGTCGACCGCCGCCGCACTCCCCTTCGAGTCGGAGCTGCGCAGCTATCTCAACTCCCGCCCGGGTGCCGTCGGGGTCGCCGTCCGCCGACCCGGCACCGGCAAGTCCTGGACCTACACCAAGGTCTCCTCCCGCAACGTCACCGCGAGCATCGTCAAGGTCCAGATCATGTCGGCCGTGATGATGAAGGCCCAGAGCGAGGGGCGCGCCCTGTCCTCCTGGGAGAAGTCGAAGATCTCCCCGATGATCCGCAACAGCGACAACGACGCGACGACGGCACTCTTCAACCACATCGGCGGCCGGCGCGCGATCGACAGCACCGCCGACCGGCTCGGCATGACGAGTACCGTCGCCGACCCCTACAACCACTGGGGCCTGACGAGCACGACCGCGGCCGACCAGGCCCGGCTCATGGAGCACTACGCCCGCCCGTCCAGCGTGCTCAGCGCGACCAACCGCATGTACGGCCTGAGCCTGATGCGCCAGATCAACTCCAGCCAGGACTGGGGCGTCACGGCCGGCCCGCCCGCCGGCAAGGTGGCGCTGAAGAACGGCTGGCTGCCGCGCACCGACGGCTGGCACGTCAACTCCATCGGCTGGGTCAACGCCGGCTACCCCGACTACACGATCGCCGTGCTCACCCACGACAACCCCGGCGCGATGAGCACCGAGGTCGCGACCATCGAGGGCGTCTCGCGCATCGTGTGGAAGAACCGCGCGAAGCTCGGCGGGTCGACCACCCCCACGCCGACGACCCGCGGCAAGCGCGGTGACGTCGACGCCGACGGCAAGGCCGACCTCATGGGCATGTCGGCGACCGGCCGGATCTACCGGATGAAGGGGTCGGGTACCGACTTCGGCGCGAAGAAGGTCGTCAAGTCCGGCTTCTCGGACGCCACCTGGCTGGGCACCGCCGGCGACGTCAACAAGGACAAGCGCTCCGACGTCCTCGTGCGCCGTGGCGACGGCCGGCTGCAGCTGATGCTCACGACGAGCAGCGGCGCCCTGGGCACCCCCAAGACGATCGCGACCGGCTGGGGCTCCTACACCGACATCGCCGCGGGTGGCGACGTCGACCGCAACGGCAAGCTCGACGTCCTCAACCGCAAGGTCGGCGGCGCCGTCGACCACTACGAGATGTCCGACTCCGGCAGCCTCAAGCGGATCCGCACGATGGGCAAGCCCGCCGTCTACTACCAGAACATCATGCTCGTGGCCGACGTCAACGGCGACGGCCGCGACGACCTGCGTGGCGTCGCCGCCGGCGGCCGCATGCGCACCTGGACCTCCACGGGCTCCGCGTGGAAGCAGGCGAGCGCGACGAGCACCGGCTGGAGCGCCTACCGCACGGTCCTCTCCCCCGGCGACATCAACGTCTCCTCGTCGAAGCAGGACGACATCGTCGCGGTGTGGCCCTCCGGGCGCGGCCGGATGCACTACGGCACCAAGGGCGGCGGCCAGGGCACGAGCTACCGCAACATCAGCGAGGGGCTGGGCAGCCTGACGTACGTCTGGTGACCCGCCCCGCGACTGCATTGCCCTACGGCAATGCAGAGTCTTGACGTCGAGAGATTGCATTGCCGTAGGGCAATGCAGAGTCCACGGGTGAGGAGCCTGCGGGGCGGGCTCTCGGGCCACCTCGAGTCCGCCTGCCTGTCTTGGCACCGCCCATGACGAAGGGAGGGCCCCGCCGGTTGTCGCCGGCTGGGCCCTCCCTTCGCCCGAGCAGGACTGCACTGCCCTACGGCAATGCAGAGTCTTGACGTCGAGAGATTGCATTGCCGTAGGGCAATGCAGAGTCCACGCAGGTCAGGCCCAGAGGAAGGCCGTGCCCGGGTCGTGGAGCAGGGCACCGACGTCGGCGAGCAGCTTGGAGCCGAGCTCGCCGTCGATCAGCCGGTGGTCGAAGGAGAGCGCGAGCTGGGTGACCCAGCGCGGCTCGATCGATTCGCTGCCGTCGGCGGCGGTGACGACCCACGGCATGCGCCGCACGGCCCCGAAGGCGAGGATCGCGGCCTCGCCGGGGTTGAGGATCGGGGTGCCGGTGTCGACGCCGAAGACGCCGACATTGGTGATCGTCGCGGTGCCGCCGGACAGGTCGGCTGGCTGCGTGCGGCCCTCTCGGGCCGTCGCGACAAGGTCGCCGAGCGCGGCGGCCAGGTCGTGCAGCGAGAGTCCGTCGGCCCCCTTGATGTTGGGCACGAGCAGCCCGCGCGGGGTCGCCGCGGCGATGCCGAGGTTGACCTGCGGGTGCAGGACGATCTCCTGGGCGGACTGGTCCCAGCTCGCATTGGCCTCGCCGTGCCGCCGCAGCGCCAGGCAGAAGGCCTTGGCGACGAGCATCAGCGGCGTGACCTTGACGTCGGCGAATGCCCGGTCGCGCTTGAGTCGGTCGACCATCTCCATCATCGCGGTGACGTCGACGGCGACGAACTCGGTGACGTGCGGGGCGGTGAAGGCCGAGGCGACCATCGCCTCCGCCGTCGCCTTGCGCACGCCCTTGATCGGGATGCGCACCTCGTCGACGGGCGTCCCCGCGAGATGCTGCGGCCGCTGGACGTGGGCCTCGGCGACCGGGGCGGCCGACGCCGTCGACGCACCCTCGACGTCCGCGCGGGTGACGATGCCGCCTTCGCCCGTGGGGGCCACCGACTGCAGGTCGACGCCGAGGTCCTTGGCGAGCTTGCGCACCGGCGGCTTGGCCAGGGCGCGGGTCTGCGCGCCCGTGAGCGCAGCCGCGGGGGCGGGCGGGGTCGCGGCCGGAGCGGGAGCAGGCGCGGCGGGTGCCGCGTCGGCGCCGCCCTTGCGGGCACGACGTCGGGTGCTGCCGGCCTTGGCGCCGTAGCCGACGAGGTTGGGGCCGGAGGCCTCCTCCGCCTCACCGGCCTCGGGAGCCGCCGGCTCCGGGTCGGAGCCGGCGACCTCCACGGTGATGATCGGGGCGCCGACGTCGACGGTGTCGCCCTCGGCGACGAGCAGCTCGACGACGGTGCCGGCGAAGGGGATGGGCAGCTCGACGAGCGACTTGGCGGTCTCGACCTCGATGACGATGTCGTTGACGGCGACGGTGTCGCCGACCTTGACCTTCCAGGTCGTCACCTCGGCCTCGGTGAGGCCCTCGCCGGGGTCGGGCAGGTTGAACTTCTTGACGGCCACGGGGACTCCTGTCAGTGCGCGAGCGAGCGGTCGACGGCGTCGAGGACCCGGTCGAGGGTCGGGAGGAACTCCTCCTCGAAGCGGCTGGGCGGGTAGGGGATGTTGTAGCCACCGACCCGCAGCACGGGCGCCTCGAGGTGGTAGAAGCACTCCTCCTGGACCCGGGCCGCGATCTCCGCACCCAGCCCGACGAAGGTCTGCGCCTCGTGGACGATGACGGCGCGACCGGTCTTCTTCACCGAGTCGGTGATCGTCGGCAGGTCGAGCGGGCTGAGCGAGCGCAGGTCGACGACCTCGAGGTCGCGGCCCTCCTCGCGCGCGGCCTCGGCCGCCTGCAGGCAGGTCTTGACCATCGGGCCGTAGCACAGGAGCGTCGCGTCACGACCCTCCCGGACCACGCGGGCGTCGTAGAGACCGAGGTCAGGGGCACCCCCTTCGTCGATCTCGGTCTCGCCGCGCTCGTGGTAGCGGCGCTTGGGCTCGAAGAAGATCACCGGGTCGTCGGTCTCGATGGCCTGCTGGATCATCCAGTAGGCATCGGCCGCATTGCTGCACGAGACGACCCGCAGGCCGGCGGTGTGCGCGAAGTAGGCCTCGTTGGACTCGCTGTGGTGCTCGACCGCACCGATGCCGCCGCCGCAGGGGATGCGGATGACCATCGGCACCTTGAGGTGACCGAGGGAACGCGCGTGCATCTTGGCGACCTGGCTGACGATCTGGTCGAAGGCCGGGTAGACGAAGCCGTCGAACTGGATCTCGACGACGGGCCGGTAGCCACGCAGCGCCAGACCGACGGCGGTGCCGACGATGCCGGACTCGGCGAGCGGGGTGTCGAGGACCCGGTGCTCGCCGAAGTCCTTCTGCAGGCCCTCGGTGATGCGGAAGACGCCGCCGAGCTTGCCGACGTCCTCGCCCATGAGGACGACCTTGGGGTCCTTGTCCATGGCCTTGCGCAGGCCGGCGTTGAGGCCCTTGGCGAGGGAGAGGCGCTGGCCGCTCATCGGGCGTCTCCTTCCTCGGCGAAGCCGGCGTGGTAGGCGAGGAACTCCTCGCGCTCGGCGTCGACGACGGGGTGCGGCTCGGTGTACTGGTGGTCGAACATCGTCGGCAGCTCCGGGTCGGGCATCTCCTGGCAGGCCGTGCGGATGCGCTCGGCGACCTGCCCGGCCTCGGCGTCGACCGCGTCGAAGAAGGCCTGGTCGGCGTGGCCACGCTCGGTCATGAAGCCGCGCATGCGCTTGATCGGGTCCTTGTGCTTCCAGATCTCGACCTCGGCGTCGCTGCGGTACTTCGTCGGGTCGTCGGAGGTCGTGTGCGCGCCCATCCGGTAGGTGTAGGCCTCGATGAGCGTCGGGCCCTGACCGCTGCGCGCCTTGTCGAGCGCGTCCTTGGCGACGGCATAGGTGGCCAGCGGGTCGTTGCCGTCGACGAGCACGCCGGGGAAGCCGAAGCCGCGGGCGCGCTGGTAGGGCGGGATGATGAACTGCTTGTCGTTGGGCTCGGAGATCGCCCACTGGTTGTTCTGCACGAAGAACACGACCGGCGCGTTGGTCACGGCCGCGAAGACGAGCGCCTCGTTGAAGTCGCCCTGGCTCGTGCCGCCGTCACCGGTGAAGGCCATGACGGCGCTGTCGCGCTCCGGGTCGCCGGTGCCCATGGCCCCGTCGGCCGTGATGCCCATGGCGTAGCCGACCGCGTGGAGCATCTGGTTGCCGATGACGATCGTGTAGAGGTGGAAGTTCTTTTCGTTGGAGTCCCACCCGCCGTGGTTGACCCCGCGGAACATGCCGAAGAGGCTCACCGGGTCGACGCCGCGGCACCAGGCGACACCGTGCTCACGGTAGCCGGGGAAGGCGTAGTCGTGGGGGCGCAGCGCGCGGCCGGCCCCGACCTGCGCGGCCTCCTGGCCAAAGAGGCTCGGCCACAGGCCAAGCTCGCCCTGGCGCTGGAGGGCGAAGCCCTCGGCGTCGATGCGGCGCACGAGGACGAGGTCGCGGTAGATCGTGCGCGCGTCCTCGCTCGTCATGTCCTCGACGATCCGGGCGTAGGGCGCGTTGGTCGCGTTGGTCTCCAGCCGGGTGCCCTCGGCATCGACGAACTGGACCATCTCGGGGTTGTCGTCGGAGAAGTGCCCGGTGATCTGGGACGGTGGCGTCGGCCCCATCTCGGGCGAGGGCTCGAAGGCCCCCGCCACATGTCCTCGGGTGCCGGCGTGGCCGGCGACGTCGCTGTCGCTCACGGTGTGCTCCCTTCGGCCCGGCCCGGGGGTCACCCGTCCGCGGCACTGGGGGCGTCGGCGTCGACGCCCCGGTCGGCTGCGGCGGGCTTGTGACCCGAGCCACAGTTCACTGGCTGGGGCCAACCTAGCGTCTCAGCAGGTGGACGCCCAAACCGGTCCCGACCCACTGCGCGAAGGGGGCTAGGGTGCGCGCATGGACACCCCGCGGCTGCGCTCCGCCCTCGACCAGGTCCCCGCCTACGTGGCCGGCAAACCGCCTGCCCCGCGTGACGGAGTGACGGTCTACAAGGTCTCCTCCAACGAAAACCCGCACCCTCCCCTCCCTTCGGTCGTGGAGGTCATCCGCGAGGCGGCTGAAGGGGTCAACCGCTACCCCGACATGGGCGTCACGGCCCTCACCGACGCCCTCGCCGCGCACCTCGACGTGCCGCGCGAGCAGATCGCGACCGGCACCGGGTCGGTGGGGGTGCTCGCGCAGATCATCCAGTCGACGTGCGACCCGGGCGACGAGGTCGTCTACGCGTGGCGATCCTTCGAGGCCTACCCGATCGTCGTGGCGATCGCCGGCGCGGTGTCGGTCCAGGTGCCCCTGACCGAAGACCAGCGCCACGACCTCGACGCGATGGCCGCCGCGATCACCGACCGCACCCGCGTCGTGCTCGTGTGCACCCCCAACAACCCGACCGGTCCGTCGGTGACGCACGCCGAGCTCGAGACCTTCCTCGCCAAGGTGCCCCGCGATGTCCTGGTCGTCGTCGACGAGGCCTACCTCGAGTTCGTCGAGGGCGAAGGGGAGGTCGACGGCCTCTCCCTTCGCCGCGAGCACGGCAACGTCATGCTCCTGCGCACCTTTTCCAAGGCCTACGGCCTCGCCGGGCTGCGGGTCGGCTACGCCGTCGCGCCGGAGCCGGTGGCCGAGGCGCTGCGCAAGACCGCGACCCCCTTCGGCGTCAACCTCATCGCTCAGGCCGCGGCGATCGCCTCGCTCGAGGCCAAGGACGAGCTCGACGTGCGGGTCAAGGAGATCGTCGCCGAGCGCGAGCGGGTGCTCGCCGCCCTCGCCGAGGCGGGCTGGCAGATGACGCCGAGCCAGGCCAACTTCGTGTGGTTCCCGCTCGGCGAGCGCACGGCCGACTTCGTCGCGGCGTGCACCGAGGCGGGCCTGTCGGTACGCCCCTACGGCAGCGACGGCGTGCGGGTGACGATCGGCGAGACCGAGGCCAACGACCGGCTGATCGAGGTGGCCCGGGAGTTCCTGCGCGCCGCTTCCTGACACCCGTGGACTCTGCATTGCCCTACGGCAATGCAACCTCTCGACGTCAAGCCTCTGCATTGCCGTAGGGCAATGCAGTCTCACCCGGGCGAAGGGGAGGTCAGCGGGCCTCGGCCACGGCGACGGCTTCGGCGATCCGCCGCAGGAGCGTCGAAGGGTCGTCCAGGTCGGCCCAGCCCAGTCGCACGAAGACCCATCCTTCGGCCTCGAGGGCCGCCTGCCGCGCCAACTGGTCCACCATCACCTCGGGGCCGGTGTACTTGCCCTCGCCGTCGAACTCGATGGCGACCTTGTACTCACGCAGCGCGAAGTCCAGCCGGAACCTGCGGCCGCCCGCACGCACCCACAGCTGCGGCTCGAACTCCCAGGACCCTTGCCGCAGGATCACCGCGGTGAGGGTCTCGCCCGCCGACTCGTGGCGCGGATCGATGTCCGCCAGCCACGCTCGTGCACGGTCGATGCCCGTGGATCCCGCGTGCGCCTTCAGCGACGCCGCGATGTCCTCCACGGTGCACATGCCCTGGGCCACGGCGAAGTCCGCGGCCACGAGGGCGCCCGGCGCGCTGTTGATCGCGGCCATCCCGACGATCGCCGTCGCGGGGTCCACGACGCGCACCGCGCCGCCCACCAAGGGGACGTTGACGTCACGGCAGGCTCCCCCCTTCGCCGCGTACTCGCTGACGCGCACTCCCGTGCGGGTACGGCCGTGACCACAACCGGCGGTCGCGATCTCCACGGTGGCCAGATCGCACCGGGCGATCGGCAGACCGAGCAACAGGGCCGCCGAGACGCGGCACGCGGCTGCCCCCTCCCCGAGGAGCCGCAACCGGGCGACCGTCCTCAGGACGTGCCGCTCTTCATCGGTCGCGTCCACCAGGCAGGAGTACCAACCGGGCGCAACGCGCCAGACCTGCTCGCGACGGATGAGGGCGGTCAGGTCGTGCCCGGAGATCCGCGCCTCACGGGCCTGCTCGGTCGTGAAGAGCGGGAGGCCACGGAAGGCGGAGAGGTCGACGTGTCGCGCGATGACGGGTGCCATGCGACCACGTTGACCGAATCACCGACCCGAGTTCCGGAGTTATCCACAGTGAGGCTGGGTGAGCCCCCCCAACTCTGCATTGCCCTACGGCAATGCAATGTCTTGATCTCGAGAGAGTGCATTGCCGTAGGGCAATGCAGAGTCCGGGGGGTCAGCGGTCGAGGTCCTCCTTCTCCGGCAGGACCCAGTTGAGGATCATCGAGACGATCGTGATGACGAGGGCGCCGATGACCGCGTCCCACCAGAACTCGGTGATCTCGAAGTCGAGGCCCAGCGGCGAGGAGATCCACTCGGTGAGCTGGAGCAGGAAGGCGTTGACCACGAAGGTGAACAGCCCCAGCGTCAGGACGATGAAGGGGAAGGTCAGCACCTTGGCGATCGGCTTCACGACCGCGTTGACGACACCGAAGATCAGCGCAACGAGCACGATGGTCGCGAACTTCGAGGCGAAGGTCGCGTCACCGTCGGCCAGGTGGATCCCGTCGATGAGCCACGCGGCGACC
Source organism: Janibacter sp. FSL W8-0316 (assembly GCF_038004165.1). Classification (NCBI taxonomy): domain Bacteria; kingdom Bacillati; phylum Actinomycetota; class Actinomycetes; order Micrococcales; family Intrasporangiaceae; genus Janibacter; species Janibacter sp. FSL W8-0316. The sequence goes on from NZ_JBBOQX010000001.1 coordinate 1,812,725, forward strand.
CACAGCGCCACGGCGTTGACGCCGGTCCGGATGAGGAAGTTGGTCATGGGCCCAGCATGGCAGCACACGTGACCGTGGGCACAGGACCCGCCCGACGGGCGGCGGCTGTGGTCCCCTAGTGGGTCATACTTGACCGGCCGGTAGCGAGGGAGCACCGGCGATGGAGGAGAGACGGATGAGCGACGGCCGCCCCGGACGACGGCACGACCTCTGGGACGAGGACGACGACCTCGGCACCACCTCGGGCCCAGCCGACACCTCGGCCGCAGCCGGGAGCTCCGCTGCGGCGACCCCGACGAAGGGGGGCGAGCCCGCCCCGTCGAGGCACTCCCGTCGCCGGGACGAGGCCGCGAGCAAGCGCAAGCGCTGGCTGCTGCCGATCGCTGCCCTGCTCGTGCTGGCCCTGTGCGGCGGTGGCGGCTTCGCGGCCTTCGGCCGCGGCGGTGACGACAGCGCGTGCGGCGGCGACGCCCTCACCGTCGCCGCGACCCCCGAGATCGCCGATGCGCTCGAGGACGCCCTGGACAAGGTGCGCGAGCAGGACGAGTGCGCCAACTTCGACGTCTCGGCCACCTCGGCCGCCGACGCCGCCCAGGGCATCAACGACGGCACCGCCCCAGATGTCTGGATCCCCGACAGCTCGACCTGGATCGACGCGGTCGACCCGGGCAAGAGCACGGGCCAGTGGCTCGAGGGCCAGTCGATCGCCTCCTCCCCCGTCGTCCTCGCGACGAGCGACGAGCAGAAGGACAACCGCACCGGCTTCACCTCGTGGTCCTCGCTGCTCAACCAGGACGGTGGCCTGCGCATGGCCAACCCCGACTCCGACACCGCGAGCCGTCTGGCCTTCCACGCCAGCCGCATCGGGCAGCCCGGCCGGATCGGTCTCGACACCGGCAAGCGACTGATCTTCATGTCGCGCTTCGCCGCCCCCTCGATCGACAAGCTCCTCGACGACTACGCGGCCGACCCAAGCAAGACCCAGCCCTTCCCCGCCTCCGAGCAGCAGATCGCCGCGTGGAACGCCGACAACGGTGACGCCTCCCCCCTTCGCGCGGTGATGCCGAAGAAGGGGACGTTGACGCTGGACTACCCGTGGATCACCAACCCCGAGCTCGCCGGCGACGAGCTCAAGACCGCCGACCGGGCCCGCACCGAGCTGGGCTCGCTCGAGGTGCGCGAGGCCCTCACCGAGGCCGGCTTCCGCGACTCCAACGGACAGGGCGGCCCCGAGATCGACGGTGCCACCCCGCCGAAGCTCACCGAGCTCGAGCCGCTCGACCGCAACGAGCGGATCTCCGCCGTCGAGCAGTGGGACGTCATGCGCACGGACATGCGCATGCTCGCGCTCGTCGACGCCTCCGGCTCGATGAAGTGGGACAGCCCCACGCCCGGCGAGACCCGGTGGGACGTGACGAAGGGGGCGCTCACCCAGGGCGCCGACATGCTCCCCGCCGGCAGCCAGGTCGGCGCGTGGGTCTTCAGCAGCGAGCGCAGCAAGGGCAAGGACTACGAGGAGCTCGCCCCGGTCAAGCGGCTCGATGCCGCGGCCGGCTCCGGCTCCCACCGCGACCGGCTCCAGCGGATCGTCGAGGGCAGCGACAAGCTCGTCGAGGGCGACACCGCGCTCTACGACTCGATCTGGGCCGCCCACCAGCAGATGGTCAAGGACTACGACGACGACTACGTCAACTCGATCGTCTTCACCGACGGCGAGAACGATGACCCCAACGGTGGCCTCTCGCTCAACCAGCTGCTGAGCAAGCTCGACAAGTCCTATGACCCGAAGCGGCCGGTCCGCGTCATCACCATCGGCATGGGCGAGGCCAACCCCACGGCCCTGCAGAAGATCGCCGACGAGACGGGCGGCACGAGCTACATCGCCGAGACCCCCGACGACATCGAGCGGGTCTTCGTCCAAGCGCTGCTCGCCCGCCGCGGCTGAGTCACGAGACGGTCAAGGTCGCGGCGGGGCAGTCCCCGCCGCGACCACCGTGGTGGCACCATGGCCCGCACCGGGCACGCACCCAGTGCCCCACTGCTCGATGGAGGATCCACCATGCGCCGCGCCCACGTCGCTCTCTTTGCCTCGCTGACCCTCGGGGTCAGCGCCCTCACCGCCTGCGGGTCCGACTCGCTCGAGGGCTCCGACTCCGGCGGGGGCGGCGAGACCACCTCCGCGGCCGAGGTCGAGGTCGACGACGCCGTCGCCGAGCTCGTGCCCGAAGACATCAAGAGCACGGGCACGCTCAACATCGGCTCCGACGCCTCCTACGCGCCCAACGAGTTCCTCGGGGACGACGGCAAGACCGTCGAGGGCATGGACGTCGAGCTCTTCGACGCGGCCGCCGCCAAGATGGGCCTGAAGACGAAGTGGAGCAATGCCTCCTTCGACTCGCTCATCCTCGGTGTCTCCTCGGACAAGTACGACGTCGCGGTCAGCTCCTTCACGATCAACGACGAGCGCAAGAAGCAGGTCAACATGATCAGCTACTTCGACGCCGGCACGCAGTGGGTCACCGCCAAGGGCAACCCCGGCAAGGTCGACCCCAAGGACCCGTGCGGCGCGACCGTCGGCGTGCAGAAGGGCACGGTCCAGTTCGACGAGCTCGAGGAGCTCAACAAGAAGTGCGACGACAAGATCAAGCTCGTCGTCGAGCAGGAGCAGTCCAAGGTCACCGCGAGCCTCGTCTCCGGCAAGACCGAGGCCATGGCCGCCGACTCCCCGATCAGCCTCTACGCCGTCAAGCAGCAGGGCGAGGAGCTCGAGGCTCTCGGCGACATCTACGACTCCGCCCCCTACGGCATCGTCATCCCGAAGGACCAGGAGGAGTTCGGCGAGGCCATCGCCGCCGCCTTCGAGTCCATGAAGGAGGACGGCACCTACGAGCAGATCCTCAAGGACTGGGGCAACGAGTCCGGCGGCATCGACGAGTTCGCCGTCAACCCCTGATGTCCGGCACGAACGACGCGGCGGTCCCCCCTTCGGCAGGCGAAGGGGGGACCGCCCCCGTGTCCGAGGACGCCGGCCCCATCAACGCCGTCCCGGTGCGCCACCCCGGCCGGTGGGTGGCGCTGGTGGTCATCGCGGTGATCTTCGCGATGATGATCTCCAGCTTCGTCACCAACCCGCGGTGGGACATCCCCTTCGCGCTGCAGGTGATGAACTTCAACCCGGTGCTCGAGGGGCTGCTCAAGGGCACGATCATCGCGACGATCGGGTCGATGATCATCGGTGTCAGCCTCGGCATCGTCATCGGCGTCATGCGCCTGTCGGACAACCCGGTGCTGAAGTTCGTCGGCTTCCTCTACACGTGGTTCTTCCGCGGGATCCCGCGCCTGGTGCTCGTCACGCTCTTCGGCACCGGCATCGGCTACCTCTACCCGCGCTTCGACATCGGGCCCTTCCCCTTCAGCCAGCAACTCGCCGGCTATCTCGGGCTGAGCAGCGACCTCACCCTCTTCACGCTCAACGTCAACCAGATCAGCACGACGCTCATCTGGGGCATCATCGCGATGGGCCTGTCCGAGGCGGCCTACATGGCCGAGATCGCCCGCGCCGGCATCATGTCGGTCGACGAGGGCCAGCGCGAGGCCGCCGCGGCCCTGGGCATGAAGCCGAGCCTGTCGATGCGTCGCATCGTCCTGCCGCAGGCCATGCGGGTGATCATCCCGCCGACGGGCAACGAGACCATCGCGATGCTCAAGGACACCTCGCTCCTCGTCGCACTACCGCTGGGCACCGAGTTGTTCAACCAAACCTCGATCATCGGCAACCGGACGCTGAAGATCATGCCGACGCTCGTCGCTGCGTGCGCCTGGTACCTGATCCTCACGTCGCTGCTCATGGTCGGGCAGTACTACCTCGAGCGGCACTTCGGTCGCGGCTACGGCAACACCCGCACGCAGACCAAGGACGACACCACCCGCACCCGCCTCATGGGCCTGACGATCGGAGGCGGCAAGTGAGCCAGCCACTCGTGCGCGCGGTCCAGGTGCGCAAGTCCTACGGCAGCAACGAGGTGCTCAAGGGCATCGACATGGAGGTCTCCCCCGGTGAGGTCGTCTGCCTGCTCGGGCCCTCCGGCTCGGGCAAGACGACCTTCCTGCGGTGCATCAACCAGCTCGAGGACATCCAGGCCGGGCGGATCTTCGTCGACGGCGACCTCATGGGCTACAAGCTCAAGGGCGAGCGCCTGCACCGGCTGAAGGACAAGGAGATCGCCGCCCAGCGTCGCGAGATCGGCATGGTCTTCCAGCGGTTCAACCTCTTCCCGCACATGACGGCCATCGACAACGTCATGGAGGCGCCGGTCCGCGTGCAGGGCCGATCCCGGTCCGAGGTCCGTGCCGAGGCGACCGAGCTGCTCGACAAGGTGGGCCTCGGCGACAAGGGGCACGCCTACCCCAACCAGCTCTCTGGCGGCCAGCAGCAGCGCGTCGCCATCGCCCGGGCCCTGGCGATGAAGCCCAAGCTCATGCTCTTCGACGAGCCGACCTCGGCGCTCGACCCCGAGCTCGTCGGCGAGGTCCTCGAGGTCATGCGCGACCTCGCCGGTCAGGGCATGACGATGATCGTCGTCACCCACGAGATGGCCTTCGCCCGTGACGTCGCCGACCGGGTCGTCTTCATGGACGCCGGCGTCGTCGTCGAGCAGGGCAAGCCGAACGAGGTCATCAACAACCCGCAGCACGCCCGGACCAAGGACTTCCTCAAGCGACTGCGCGCCGAGCACGAGAAGGTCGCCGAGGCGGTCGCCGACCTGGGGTGAGCGACCGCCTCGGCGAGGCTCACCCGAGGTGGTGCACCGGCGCCAGGGCGTGTACCGGGGTGTCGAGGCCCTCATAGCGCGCCTTGAGCTGGAGCGCCAGGTAGAGCGAGTAGTGCCGCGACTGGTGCAGGTTGCCGCCGTGGAACCACAGGCCGGGTTGCTGGGTCGGCTTCCACATGTTGCGCTGCTCGCCCTCCCACGGCCCGGGGTCCTTGGTCGTCTCGGAGCCGAGGCCCCACACCTTGCCGACCTTGTCCGCCACCTCTTGGCTGATGAGGTCGGCAGCCCAGCCGTTCATCGAGCCGTAGCCCGTGGCATAGACGACGAGGTCGGCTGGCAACTCGGTGCCGTCGGCGAGGACGACCGCGTCCTCGGTGAGGTGGTCGAGCTGACCCTTGACGAGCTTGACGCTGCCGTCGGCCACGAGCTCGGCCGCGCCGACGTCGATGTAGTAGCCGGAGCCGCGACGCAGGTACTTGAGGAAGAGCCCGGAGCCGTCGTCACCGAAGTCGAGGTCGAAGCCGGCCTTCTCCAGACGGTCGTAGAAGTCGGCGTCCACCTCCTTCATCTTGTCGTAGAGCGGGATCTGGAACTCGTGCATGATCCGGTACGGCAACGAGGCGAAGACGAGATCGGCCTTCTCCGTCGTCATGCCGGCGGCGAGCGCCCGCTCGGAGTAGAGGTCGCCGAGACCGATCTCCATGAGGCTGGCGCTCTTGACGATGTGGGTCGACGAGCGCTGCACCATCGTCACGTCGGCGTCGTGCTCCCACAACGCACCGCAGATGTCGAAGGCCGAGTTGTTTGACCCGATGACGACGACCTTCTTGCCGGCGTAGGCGTCCGGGCCGGGATGCCCGGACGAGTGGTGCTGCTCGCCGCGGAAGATGTCCTGACCGGGCACGGTCGGCACGTTGGGCTTGCCCGACATGCCGGTCGCGAGGACGAGCTGGGTCGGGTGGAGCGTCATCGGCGTGCCGTCACGCTCGATCTCGACGGTCCACTCCCCCTTCGCCTCGTCGTAGCTGGCGCTCTTGACCGTCGTGGAGCCCCAGTAGGGCACCTCCATGATCTTCGTGTAGCTCTCCAGCCAATCGCCGATCTTGTCCTTCGGGGCGAAGACCGGCCAGTTGTCGGGGAACTTCAGGTACGGCAGGTGGTCGTACCAGACCGGGTCGTGCAGGCAGAGGGACTTGTAGCGCTGTCGCCACTGGTCACCGGGTCGCTCGTTGCGGTCGAGCACGAGCGAGGGCACCCCGAGCTGGCGCAGCCGGGCGCCGAGGGCGATGCCGCCCTGCCCGCCGCCGACGACGAGGACGTAGGGCTGGGTGCTCACGCCCATCGCCGCGTCCTCGGCCTCGCGCTTCTCCTTCCAGCTGAGGCGCTGGGGGTCGACCCCGTGCTCGGCCCCCTTCGGCCGGTACTCGCCGCGCGGCTCCTCGTGGCCCTTGAGCTCGTAGAGGGTGGTGAGGAAGGTCCAGGCGCGGTCCTCGCCGTCCTCGGTGACGAGCCGGGCGAGCCCGCGGCCGCGGCCGACCGCGGTCTCGAAGGTGAACCAGGCGGTGATCACCCCGTCCTCCTCGGTCGCCTCCTCCGAGAGGGCGAAGCTGCGAGCCGCGGTCGCACGCGCCGTGCTCTCGAGCAGCTCGCTCACCCCCTCCCGGTGCTCGACGGTGGTGAGGTTCCACGAGAAGGCGACGAGATCTCGCCAATAGCTCTCGGTGGCGAAGAGATCTGCGGCCGCCGCCACATCCTGCGCCGTGAGGGCTGCCTCGAGGGCACCGAACCAGGCCGTTGCCCGCTCGGTCGCCGTCGTCGTCTGCTGCTCGGTCATCTGGGTCACGATCCGCTCCTTTGCGTTGTACCGTGACCCACACAACTCCGGCAGCGGCGCCGGGCGACAGGGTTGCATGACGTTGCATCCCTCCCGCTCCCCCCGCGGTCGGGTGAGGAGCGAGCCATGGACCCGAGCGAGCGGGAGCGTGCGCGGCAGCGCGACGCCCACCTCGGCGCGCGCTCGAAGGGCGATCCCCCCGGCCGCGCGGACGTCATCGCGTCGTGGCGAAGGGTGAGCGCCGCGGGGGTCGACCCCGGCGGACGGCCCCGCATCGCGCCCCTCGATGAGGCCGAGGTGCAGCGCCGCCGCACCCACCACGGGCTCGACCGCATCACCTCCGAGCTCACCCCCTACCTCCAGTCGGTCGTCGACGGCGGCCACCTCGTCGTCGTCACCGACGCCGACGGGCACGTGCTGTGGCGGATGGGCCGCCCCGGGGTGCGCCGCTTCGCCGACGACCTCGGCTTCGTCCCCGGCTCCGAGTGGACCGAGGGCAATGTCGGGACCAATGCCATCGGCACCGCCCTCGTCCTCGGCGAACCGGTGCACATCCAGGGCTCGGAGCACTTCGTCGAGTCACACGCCCGGTGGGGGTGCTCCGCCGCTCCGCTGCGCGACCCGTGGACCGACGAGGTCGTCGGGGTCGTCAACATCAGCGGTCCGCGCACGGCGATGCACCCGAGCGTGCTCGCGACCGCGGCCATGGCCTCCCGGCTCGCCTCGATGGAGCTGCTCGAGCGGCACCGCCGCTCCCTCGAGGAGCTGCGCACCGGGTCGGGCCACGTCCTCACCCGCGTCAGCAGCCCCGCCGCCGTCGTCGACCGCGCCGGGCACGTCGCCGCGACCTCCGGCCTGCTGACCCAGCGGCGGGTCGCCCTTCCCGACGACCTCCAGCCCGGCGTCGTCCACCTGCACGGGATCGGCGACGTCACCGTCGAACCGTTGCCCGGCGGCTGGCTGCTGCGCGGACCGACAGAGAGCCCGCTCGGCACGCGAGCCGTCCTCGACCTCGACGGCGAGCCGCACATCCAGGTGGTCGCCGAGTCGGGACCGTGGACCCGTCGACTCACCCCTCGGCACGCCGAGCTGCTGCTCGCCATCATCGGTGCGGGCGACGGCGGGCTGGGGGCCGCCGCGCTCGCGGACGAGGTCTTCGCCGACCCCGCCCGGGTCGTCACGGTGCGGGCCGAGCTGTCGCGGCTACGGCGGATCCTTGGTGGTCTGCTGCTCACGCGGCCCTACCGGATCGCCCCCTCGGTCAGCGTCGAGGTCAGGCTGCCCACGACCGGTGCGGCACTGCTACCCGGAGCAAGCGCTCCCGTGGTCGTCCGGGCGAGGGAGCGGCTGCCCTGATCTCGTGAGGCCGGGGCGTAAGGTGACGCGGTGCGTCGCCTCCGGGGCCTGCTGGCCGACACCCGTCCCCTGCAGGTGCCGGCGTACCGGCGGCTCTTCACCGCCCAGATCGTCACCGTCATCGGGGCCCAGCTGACCGTCGTCACCGTCCCCGCGCAGATCTACTCGATGACCGGCTCGAGCGCCTACGTCGGGCTGACCGGCATCTTCGGGCTGGTGCCGCTCGTCGTCTTCGGGCTCTACGGCGGCTCCCTGGCCGACCACTTCGACCGGCGCCGGATCCTCACCGTGACGACGTGGGGCCTGATCATCACCTCGGCGCTCTTCTTCGTGCAGGCCGCGCTCGGCAACACCAACGTCTGGCTGCTGCTCGCGATCTTCTCCCTGCAGCAGGCCTTCTTCGCGGTCAACCAACCGACCCGCTCGGCGGTCTACCCGCGCATCCTCCCGCCCGAGCTGCTCCCCGCCGCCAACACGCTCGGCATGACCGTCTTCACCGGCGGTGCGATCGCCGGACCGCTCGTCGGCGGGGCGCTGATCCCGATCCTCGGCTTCTCATGGATCTACCTCATCGACACGATCTGCCTCTTCGCCACCCTCTGGGCGGTGATCTCCCTTCCGCCGCTGCCGGTCGAGGCGATCGCCGGGTCCTCCCCCGGGCTGCGCTCGGTCCTCGACGGCTTCGTCTACCTGGCCGGCCACCCGGTGCTGCTCATGTCCTTCGTCGTCGACCTCATCGCGATGGTCTTCGGCATGCCGCGAGCGCTCATCCCCGAGATGGCGCACCTCGACTTCGGCGGACCGGTCGACGGTGGGCTGGCCTTCGCGGTGCTCTTCGCCGCCATGCCCGCCGGCGCCTTCCTCGGCGGGGTGATGTCCGGGTGGGTCTCGCGGGTGGAGCGGCACGGCCTGGCCGTCATGGTCGCGATCCTCGTGTGGGGTGGCGCGATCACCGGCTTCGGCATCGCGGTCGCCCTCGCCGACGGGTCGGCCGGGCTGTGGCTCGCCGTCGCGGTCGTCTTCTTCGCCGCGGGTGGCGCGGCCGACGTCGCCTCCGCGGCCTTCCGCTCGACGATGCTGCAGAGCTCGGCGACCGATGCGATGCGCGGCCGGCTCCAGGGCGTCTTCATCGTCGTCGTCGCCGGCGGTCCGCGCGTCGCCGACGTGCTCCACGGGCTCGTCGCCGGGCAGATCGGCGCGGCCACGACGACCATCGTCGGTGGCCTCCTCGTCATCGTCCTGACGCTGCTCGCCTCGGCGCTCGTGCCGGCCTTCGCGAAGTACCGGGTGCCGCGGGCCTGAGGGGTCTCGAGGCTCGCAAGCTCGCACCTCGACCAGCGGACGGGGTCTCGAAGCTCGCACCTCGACCAGCGGACGGGGTCTCGAAGCTCGCACCTCGACCAGCGGACGGGCTTTGCACCTCGACCAGCGAAGGGCGCTCGACCAACCGCGGGGACAAGCCTGACCATTGCCTGACCGGACCTTCATGCGTGGACCACGTTGCAGGGCAGGCTGGTTCACGAAGGGGGGCTGCTGGGTTCACCCGGCGTCGACAGGCTGCAGGTCATGACCCTGAGTCGACGCCACGTCCTCGCCGGCGGCATCGCCGCCGGCGCCACCACGATCGCCATCTCCCCCGCCTCGGCGGCCCCGCTCCTCACCGCTGCGGGGCCGGTGCGGACCTCCCCCTTCGCCCTGGGCATCGCCTCCGGCGACCCCACCCCCAGCGGGGTCGTCCTGTGGACCCGGCTCGCGGTGGAGCCGCTCGCCGCCGACGGTCGGGGCGGCATGCCCGCCCGCGACATCACGGTGCAGTGGGAGGTCGCCGACAACGCGCGGATGCACCGCCCCGTCGCCCGGGGCGCCGCACGAGCCCGCGCCGCCGACGCCCACAGCGTCCACGTCGAGGTCGAGGGCCTGCGGTCCGGCCGCGAGTACTGGTACCGCTTCCGCGTCGACGGCCACCTCAGCCCCGTCGGCCGCACCCGCACCGCCCCGCGACGCGACGAGATGCCGGCGACGCTCGCGATGTCCGCGGCCAGCTGCGCCAACTGGGAGGCCGGCTTCTTCACCGCCTACCGCTACCTCGCCGACGACGAGCCGGACCTGGTGCTGCACCTGGGCGACTACCAGTACGAGGGCAAGGGCACCACCAACCCGGCCGCACCGCGGGTCCACGCAGGCAGCGAGACCGTGACGCTCGAGGGGTACCGGCTGCGGCACGCGCAGTACAAGACCGACCCCGACCTGCAGACCGCGCACGCGATCGCCCCGTGGCTCGTCGTCTGGGACGACCACGAGGTCGACAACAACTGGGCCGCCGGCGTCCCCCAGGACGTCAAGGCCCCGGAGTGGAACGACACCCCCGAGCGTTTCCTCGCCCGGCGGGCCAATGCCTTCCGCGCCTACTACGAGAACATGCCGCTGCGTCGCTCCTCGATCCCCAGCGGCCCGGACATGCAGATCTTCCGGCGCCTCGGGTGGGGGCGGCTCGCGAGCTTCCACATGCTCGACACCCGGCAGTACCGCGATGACCAGGCGTGCGACGACGGCTGGGACACCAACTGCGCCGGGGCACTCGACCCGAGCCGCACGATCACCGGCACCGCTCAGGAGCAGTGGCTGCGAGAGGGCTTCTCCCGCAGCGGTGCTCGCTGGGACTTCCTCGGCCAGCAGGTCTTCTTCACGCAGCGTGACGGCAAGGTCGAGCAGGAGCTGCTCCACACGAGCAATGACGCCTGGGACGGCTACGTCGGCTCGCGCGACCGCGTCACCCGCGCCTGGATGGACGCCGGCGTGCGCAACCCCGTCGTGCTCACCGGTGACGTCCACAAGCACTGGGCCGCCGACGTCAAGACCGACTACGCCGACCCCGACGCACCGGTCGTCGGCACCGAGCTCGTCGCGTCGTCGATCACCTCCGGCGGCAACGGCAATGCCGCGTGGTCGGACCCGATCATGGAGTGGAACCCGCACCTGCGCTTCTCCGGCGACCTGCGCGGGTACCTGCGCACGACGGTCACCCCAGCCGGTCTGCGGGCCGACTTCCGCTCGGTCGACCGGGTGACCACCCGTGGCGGGGCCGTGGCGACCCAGGCGAGCTTCGAAGTCGCCGACGGGCAGCGGGGACTGCAGCCCGTGGGGTGAGTCGCAAGGGGTGAGCCGTGGGGAGCGGGCGAAGGGAGGCCTCGCCGCACATCAAGCCGAAGTTCGTCGCGACGACGTGAGCGTCCCGCGGACGCAGGGACTTCGGCGGGCGGCGGGGTCTCCCTTCGTCCGTCCGGGTCTCGAGGCTCCTTCGTCGCACCTCGACCAACGGACTGGAGGTCTCGAGGCTCCTTCGTCGCACCGCCCACGCGGAGCGTGGGACCCAGACCAACGGACTGGAGGTCTCGAGGCTCCTTCGTCGCACCTCGACCAGCGAGGGAGTAGCATCTACTACGTCATGTCGTATTCATCGACGTAGTAGAAGGAACCTGGATGGACGTCCTCGACCTCGCACGGTGGCAGTTCGCGATCACCACCGTCTACCACTTCTTCTTCGTGCCGATCACGATCGGGCTCTCCGCGATCGTGGCCTGGTACCACTCGCGGTGGATCCGCACGCGCGACGAGGGCCACCTGCGGATGGCGAAGTTCCTCGGCAAGCTCTTCACGATCAACTTCGCCCTCGGCCTGGTCACCGGCATCGTCCAGGAGTTCCAGTTCGGGATGAACTGGAGCAGCTACAGCCGCTTCGTCGGTGACATCTTCGGCGCGCCGCTGGCCCTCGAGGCGCTGCTCGCCTTCTTCCTCGAGTCGACCTTCCTCGGCCTGTGGATCTTCGGCTGGGGCCGCATCCCCGAGCGCCTGCACGCGGCCTGCATGTGGATCGTGCACGTCGGCACCCTCCTGTCGGCGTACTTCATCCTCGCCGCCAACTCCTTCATGCAGCACCCCGTCGGCTACCGGATCAACCCCGAGACCGGTCGGGCCGAGATGGCCGACTTCGTCGCGGTCCTCACCAACGAGGTCCAGCTCGTCGCCTTCCCCCACGTCATCACCGCCTGCTACCTCGTCGGCGGCGCCCTGGTCATGGCCGTGGGGCTGCACAAGCTGCGCCGGACCGTGACGCAGGGGGGACCCGACGCCGACCGCAGGATGTACCGGCACGCGGCCCGGCTCGGCGCCGTCGTCGTCCTGCTCGGCGGCCTCGGTGTGGCGATCAGCGGCGACCTCCAGGGCAAGGTCATGACCGAGGTCCAGCCGATGAAGATGGCTGCGGCAGAGGCCCTCTACGACACCCCGCCCGAGGGCGAGTGCGCTCCCTTCTCCGTGCTGACCGTCGCCGGCCTCGGCGGGGAGGACCCCCAGCACGTCATCGAGATCCCCTGCCTGCTCTCCTTCCTGGGCACCGGGAGCTTCGATGGTGAGGTCCGGGGCATCGCCGACCTCGAGGCCGAGTACCGCGAGAGCTTCGGCGACGACGCGCTGACGCAGGCCGACACCTACATCCCGCCGATCGCCATGAGCTACTGGAACTTCCGCCTGATGATGGCCACCGGCTTCTTCGCCATGGCCGTCGGGGCCTGGGCGCTGTGGGCCACGCGCAAGGACCGCGTGCCGATGCAGCGGTGGGTCTTCCCGATCATCGTGCTCACCCCGATCGCCACCGTCCTCGGGCACAGCTTCGGCTGGATCTTCACCGAGGTCGGGCGCCAGCCGTGGGTCGTCTTCGGTGAGATGGCCACGCACACCGCCGTCTCCCCTTCGGTCGGTGCCGCCGACGTGTGGACGTCGATGATCGTCTTCACCCTGCTCTACGGAGGCCTGGCCGTCGTCGAGGTCCGGCTCCTCCTCGCCTACATCCGCAAGGGCGCCGAGCCCTTCGAGCAGCCACGTCTCGTCGAGGACGACCAGCCGCTCGAGTTCGCCTACTGACCGGGAGCACTGACATGGATCTCATCACCATCTGGTTCGTCCTGCTGGCGGTCCTGTGGACCGGTTACCTCGTCACCGAGGGCTTTGACTTCGGGGTCGGGATGCTCCTGCCCGTGCTCGACAAGGGTTCCGGCGCCGGCGATCTCGAGGCTCGGCCGCAGGCGGCCTCGCACCTCGATCAACGTGGAGAGAGCGACCTCGATCAACGTGGGGGGGACCAGCGTGAGAGCGAGACGCGGCGGCGCACGATGCTCACGACCATCGGCCCCCACTGGGATGGCAACGAGGTGTGGCTGCTCACCGCGGGCGGCGCGACCTTCGCCGCCTTCCCCCACTGGTACGCGACGATGTTCTCGGGCATGTACCTCGCGCTGCTGCTCCTGCTCGTCACCCTCATCCTGCGCAACATGGGGCTGGAGTACCGGCACAAGCGGCACGACCGCGAGTGGGTGCGGCGCTGGGACCTGGCGATCGTCGCCGGCTCCTTCGTCGCCCCCTTCCTCGTCGGCGTCGCCCTGACCAACCTCGTCGCCGGCCTGCCGATGACCGAGCACATGATGGGCAGCACGGCCTACACCGAGTTCGACGGCAACCTGCTCAGCCTGCTCACGCCGGTCGCGATCCTCGGCGGCCTCACCGTCACGGCCGCCTGCCTGACGCACGGCGCCCACTTCCTCGCGCTGAAGACCACCGGCGACATCCGCACCCGGGCCCGGTCGGTCGCAACCCGCGCCGGCCTGGTCACCGCGGTGCTCGCCGTCGCGCTCTTCGTCTGGCTCGGCACCCAGCGCGGCACGACCGCCGCGTGGGTCGCGATGGCCCTGGCCGCCGTCGCGCTGCTCGCCGCCATCGCCGCCAACACGAAGGGGAGGGAGGGCTGGGCCTTCGTCGGCACCTCCGTGACGATCGGCCTGACGGTCGTCGCCTACTTCCTCATGCTGACGCCCAATGCCATCAACGGTCGTGGCGACAGCCCCGACCTGACCCTCGAGGCGGCGGCCAGCTCGCCGATGACCCTGACGATCATGACGTGGGCCGCCGTCGTCTTCACGCCGATCATGCTCGCCTACACGGTGTGGACCTACTGGGTCTTCCGCCGTCGGTTGTCCGTCGAGCACATGCCGGTCCGCGAGCAGGCCGGCGCGGGGGCGCACTGACATGAGGCCCTTCGACCCACGCATCCTGCGGGTGGTCCCGGACACCCGCAGGCCGGTGGCGGCGCTGGCCGGCATCGGCATCGTGCAGGGCATCGCGACGATCGCGACGGCCTTCGCCCTCGCCTCGCTCGTCGTCGCGGTGGTGCGTGGGTCCGACCTCACCGGGCCCGTGCTGTGGACCGGCGGGCTCTTCGCGGCCCGTGCCGTGCTCGGGGCGCTCTCCGAGACGGTGGCGGCGCGGGCCGGCGCCACCGTGGCGACGGGGCTGCGCGAGCAGCTGCTCGCGGCCTGGTCACGGCGACCGACGGACCAGCGTGACGTCACGGACGAGGCCGGGGAGCCCCCCTTCGCCCGGGGCCGCTCGCGGGCACTCACTCTCGCGACGCAGGGCACGAGCGCCGTCGAACCCTATGTCGCGAAGTACCTGCCCGCCCTCGTCTCCGCCGCGGTCGTGCCGGCGCTCGCCATCGCCTGCCTCGTCATCGTCGACTGGCCCAGCGCGGCGATCGTCGTCGGCACGGTGTGGCTGCTCCCGCTCTTCGCGGCGCTCATCGGCGCGACGACGCAGGAGGACACCGAGCGCAGGTGGGGCGCGCTGACGGACCTGTCGGGGCACTTCCTCGACGTCATGCGCGGCCTGCCGACGCTCGTGGCCTACGGCCGCGCAGAGCGGCAGGTCGACACGATCGGCGAGGTGAGCCAGCGGCACCGGCGGGCGACGATGCGCACGCTGCGGCTGGCCTTCATGTCGGCCGCAGCGCTGGAGCTGCTCGCGACGATCTCGGTCGCCATCGTCGCCGTCGCCGTCGGGCTGCGCCTGACCCACGGCTCGATGGACCTGCTCGTCGGGCTCACCGCGATCCTCCTCGCGCCGGAGGCCTACTGGCCGATCCGACGGGTCGGGACCGAGTTCCACTCCGCCGCCGACGGCGCCGCGGCCCTCGACGACATCCTCGCCGAGCTCGACAGTCCGCATTGCCCTACGGCAATGCGCGATGAAGAGGGCGAGGATCCGCATTGCCGTAGGGCAATGCGGAGTGAAGGGGGCGGGGCCGAGGACGTCGTCACCGTCACCGGGGTCGACTACACCCACCCCGGGGCGAAGGGGGCGACCCTCACCGGCGTCGAGCTCGTCGCCGGCCCCGGCCTCACGGTCGTCACCGGACCGTCCGGGTGCGGCAAGACGACGCTGCTCGAGCTCGTCGCCGGCATCCGCCGACCGGACAGCGGCCGGGTCAGCGCTCCGCCCGTCCACCTCGTGACCCAGCGCCCCTTCCTCGGCGCCGGGACCCTCCGCGACAACCTCACCATCGGCGGTCCGCAGGAGTCCCACGACCTGTGGGAGGCGCTGCGCGAGGTCGGCCTCGACGGCACCGTCGCCGGTTTGCCCGACGGGCTCGACACCCGGATCGGCGACGACGGCTTCGGCCTGTCGGCCGGTCAGCGTGCCCGGCTGGTCCTGGCACGGGCCCTCCTCTCCCCCGCCACCGTCGTGCTCCTCGACGAGGTCACCGCCCACGTCGACGCCGACTCGGCCGCGACGATCGGCGAGGTCGTCGGGCGCCTCGCCCGCACCCGCACCGTGATCGCGGTGACCCACCAGAGCGACCTCGTCGCCCGCGCCGACGCGCACCTCGCCCTGCGCCAGCCGGAGGTGGCCCGATGAAGCTCCTGCACCTGGGTCGAGGGCTCGTCGTCGCCGGCCTGCTCGGCGGCGTCGCGACGGCGTCGGGCATCGCCCTGACGACGACCTCCGGCTGGCTCATCGTCCGGGCTGACCAGCGACCCCAGATCATGCTGCTGCTCACGGCGATCGTCGCGGTACGCACCTTTGGTCTCGCCCGGCCGGTATTCCGCTACTGGGAGCGACTGCGCAGCCACGACACCGCGCTCGCCGACCTCGCCGAGGCCCGCACCGCGACCTATGCGGCGCTCATCCCCCTGACGCCCGCGCGGCTCGGGCGACGGGGCCGCACCGAGGTGCTCACCGGGGTCGTCGACGACCTCACCGACGTGGTCGAGGCCTCGGTGCGGGTCACCGTGCCGGCCCTGGCAGCGCTCGTCGCCGGCGTCCTCGCCGCGGCCCTCACGGCACTCGTCGACCCTCGCGTCGGCCTGGTCCTCGCGGCGATGCTCCTCGCCGTCGCCGGCGTCGCGTGGCTCGCCGACCGGCTCGAGTCGCGGGCGCAGACCCGCGTGCTCGACGCCCGCGCCGAGGTCTCCCGCATCGCCGAGCTCATCACCACGCACGCCGACGAGCTGAGAGCGGTCGGTGGCACCGAGACGGCAGCCGGCTGGTTGCACGAGGCGCACGGCGAGCTGCGTGCCAGCGTCGCCAGGCAGGCGTGGGGTCGATCCCTCTCCGCCGCAGCGGTGCTCGTCATCACGGGCGTCGCGACGCTGGCCGCCGCGGGGCTCGCCACGACCTCGGGCGCCAGCACCCCGGTCCAGGCACTGCTCGTCCTCGCCCCGGTCGCCACCGGCGAAGCGCTCGGCGTGCTCACCGACGCCACCCGAGCCCTGGCGCGAGCACGTGCCTGCGCCGCGCGACTCGACGAGCTGCTCGACCAGAGCCCGGCCGTGACCGACCGGGCCGCGGGCGCCCCGCCTTCGTCGCCCCGGAGTCTGCATTGCCCTACGGCAATGCAGACTCCCGCCCCGCGGCTCGAGCTGCGCGGGCTCACCGCCGGGTGGGTCCCCGGCCGCACCGACCTGGGGCCGGTCGACCTCGTCGTCGAGCCCGGTGAGCACCTCGCCGTCACCGGCCCCAACGGCGCCGGCAAGTCCACCCTGCTTGCGGTCCTCGCCCGCCACCTCGACCCCACCGCCGGCACCTACACCGTCGACGACCGCGACGTCACGACGACCGACCTCGCCGAGATCCGCTCCCACATCGCCGTCGTCGACGACGAGCCCCACGTCTTCGCCGGCACACTGCGCGCCAACCTCGTCCTGGCCGCTCCGGAGGCGGACGACGAGGCGCTCGTCGACTCCCTTCGTCGGGCGGGGCTCGGCACGTGGCTCCACGCCCTCCCCGAGGGCCTCGACACGCGACTCGGCGCCGACGGTCGTGGCATCTCCGGAGGCGAGCGCGCCCGCCTGTCCATCGCCCGCGCCATCGCCAGCCAGCGACCGGTGATCCTCCTCGACGAGCCCGTCGCCCACCTCGACCACCCGACCGCCGACGCAGTCATCGCCGACCTGCTGCAGCACGCCGGCGGGCGGTCGGTGATCATGGTGACCCACCATGGCGTCGGCCTCGATCGTCTCGACCGCACCGTCACCATCACCAGGGAAGGAGCCCACCATGGCCAAGAACGCGTCCCTCGGTGACCTCGAGCAGGCGATCATGGACGTCCTGTGGTCCGCCGACGCCGACCTCGGCCTCACCGTCCGCGAGGTCCTCGACGGCCTCACCGGTCGCGACCTCGCCTACACGACCGTCATGACGGTCCTCTCCCGCCTCGAGGCGAAGGGGGTGACCGCCCGTGAGCGGGACGGCCGCGCCTGGCGCTACCGCCCGGCCACCAGCCGGGAGTCCCTCACCGCCGAGGCCATGCGCAGCCCGCTGCACGACCTGAGCGGCGCCGAGCGACAGGCGGCGATCCTGCACTTCCTCGCGGAGGCGAGCCCCGACGACCTGGCCGCGGTCCGCGAGGCAATGGCCGCGGTCGAGGCCCAGGGCGATCGCCCTGCACGGCGACGCGGTCGGGGTGCGGCACACTCACGAGGGTGATCGCCGCCCTGCTGCTGCTCTGCGCAGCGGCACTCCTCGCCGCCCCGCGCCTGCTCGTGCGCGTCGAGCGGCTGCGCACGAGCCCCCGGGCGGCGCTCCTGGTGTGGCAGTCGCTCTCCCTGTCGGCCGTCCTCTGCCTGCTCACGGCCGCCCCGCTCGCCCTCGTCCACCCGCAACCCTGGCCGGCGCCCGTCGAGGTCGCGATCCTCGTCGTCGCCGCCATCGCCTCCGTCGGCGTGCTCGTGCGGCTCCTCGTCAACGGGCACAACGTCGGCACCCGGATCCGTGCCTCCCGCGACGAGCACCGTCGGCTCGTCGACCTTGTGGGGCGGCACGAGGGCGACCACACCCGCGTGCTGCCCTCCCAGGAGCTCTCGGCCTACTGCGTCCCGGGTGCGGGGTCGCGCCTG
Organism: Janibacter sp. FSL W8-0316; assembly: GCF_038004165.1. Taxonomy (NCBI): domain Bacteria; kingdom Bacillati; phylum Actinomycetota; class Actinomycetes; order Micrococcales; family Intrasporangiaceae; genus Janibacter; species Janibacter sp. FSL W8-0316. The sequence goes on from NZ_JBBOQX010000001.1 coordinate 1,830,910, forward strand.
GTCATCACCGAGGCTGCGCTGGCGGCCCTGCCCGACGAGCAGCTCGTCGCCGTGGTCGCCCACGAGGAGGCCCACCTGCGGGAGCGGCACGACCTCGTGCTCGAGTTCTTCACCGTGCTGCACACCGCCACGCCGCGCCTGCTGCGCACCGACGCCGCCCTGCGTGAGGTCGCGCTGCTCGTCGAGGTGCTCGCCGACCGCGCGGCACGCGACGAGGTCGGCGAGGTCGCGCTCGGGCGAGCCCTCGTGGCACTCGCCGAGGCCACGGGTGAGGACCTCACCCCCGGGGCATCGGTCGGCGCCGGCGCGGCCGCGGCACGGATCCGCCTGCTCGTCGCCGACGACCCGGCCCCGTGGCAGACCCTCGTGCTCTACGGCATCTGCGTGGCGGCCTTCGTCACCCCGCCGCTGCTCGCGGTCACGGTGGCCCTCTGAGCGGGGCTCACTCCTCTCCGCGACGGACCGGCTGCCACCGGGTCGGGCCCTGGTTGTCCTGCTGCGGCGGCCCCCAGGTGCCGCCGGTTGACGGCGGCGGCGGGGGCGGCACCGGCCGCGGGCCGGTCGTCTCGTCCGGGTCGCTCGCCGGCCAGGTCCGCTCCGGCTGCCCCGGAGCCCCGCCGCCGGCCACGCCGGCACCACCCGAGCCCGCACCCGCAGCGGCGGGCGGGGCCGGTGGAGGCATCGTCGAGGCCGGGAAGGCCTGGTCGCGCGGCTGGCTGAGGAAGTCGCCGTGCCGGCCGGCCCGCTCCGGCGGAGGCGTCGGGATGCCGTCGGACCCCCCTTCGCGCTGTGGGGACTGGGGTGCTCCGGCGGGGGAACCACCGGTCGTGTGGAGGGTGAAGTCGCGGATCGCGCCGCGCTGCTCGAGGGCGGTCAGCGCGCCCAGCAGGCGCTGCTGGGTCGCCTGGTCTGCCGGGCGCCCGGTCGCCGCGAGATAGGCCAGGACGCCGAGGTCGCGGTAGTGCTTGTCGATCTCGCCGAGGTCCTTGCTCGCCGTCGCACGATCGAAGGCATCGTCGGTGCGCCCGGCGAGGTTGTCATAGCCAGCGCGTGCTCGCTCGAAGAAGCTCATCGATCGTCCTTGCCTCGGGGGGGTGGCAACAAGGCCAGCAGGGGGTCAACACCCTAGAGGGCTCAGGCGGATGGCTCTACAGTTGCGTCCAGACGGCGCCGCAGGGGGCGCCCCACCCGAAGGGCTCGCAGACCATGCCGATCCACGGTTCCCTCTTCCAGGACTTCCGCGAGGAGTCCTCGACCGACCAGTTCTCGCTGCAGAACAAGAAGCTGCTCAAGGTCCAGATGGGCCACGGCCCGGTCATGGCCCGGACGGGCTCGATGGTCGCCTACCAGGGCGACAGACGCTTCGAGAACAAGGGCTCGGGCGGCGTCGGCAAGTTCCTCAAGCAGGCCGCGACGGGCGAGGGCGTGCGGATGATGACGTGCTCGGGCCAGGGCGAGCTCTTCGTCGCCAACGAGGCGCAGGACATCCAGGTGATCTACCTGGAAAACGACATGATCTCGGTCAACGGCAACAACATCCTCGCCTTCAGCGCCTCGATCGACTGGGACATCCACCGCATCCAGGCACGCGGTGCCGCGATGACCGGCGGCCTCTACAACGTCACCCTCCGCGGCAGCGGCTACGTGGCCCTCACGACGAAGGGAGAGCCCGTCGCCCTCGACGTCGCGAGCGCCCCGACCTTCGGCGACGCGCAGGCCGTCGTGATGTGGACCGGCGGCGTCCGGATGGACATCAAGGTCGACACCGGAGGCCTGAGGTCGATGGTCCGCGGAGGGACCGGCGAGACCTTCCAGATGGCCTTCGGCGGGCAGGGCTACGTCCTCGTCCAGCCCGCGGAGTCGGTGACCGACGGCGGCCACCAGGGCTCCGGCGGCAGCAGCGGCGGGCTGAGCGACCTGCTCGGTGGCTGACCGGGTGCGGCGCTGGCCCGCAGCGCTCGGCGGACTCGCCGCCGGCGCCGCCGGCCTGCTGCTCACGGTCGGCGCCGTCGGCGTCGCCGAGTCGGTGCTCGTCGGCGGGCAGACGCGGGAGTGGTGCGAGGAGCTCACCGACGACCCGACGGTCACCGTGCGTGAGCGGTGCGTCCGCGAGCGCGACAACCGCAACCTTGTCGCGCCAGACGAGCACCTCGTGGAGTTCTACTACGGCGACACCGGGGGCGTGCGCTTCGAGCCGCACCCCTGGCCCCTGTCCGGCGAGGTGGAGGTGGAGTTCGGCGACGGCGAGGTGACCCTGCACAACGACGCGGACATGACGGCGACCTATCCCGACGAGGTCTTCCGCGACGCGAGGTGACGGGCGCCCCCTTCGCCCCCGACGTCAGCGCACGACGACGGTCGACCCGACGGGCATGAGGTCCTCGTCCCAGATCATGTCCATCGCTGGGTTGCTCACCCGGGCGCAGCCGTGCGAGGCGGGATAGGCCGGGATCGAGCCGGACCCGTGGACGGCGTAGCCGCCGTAGAAGTAGCGCGGGCTGTAGAGCGTGCCGAGCGGGGCCACCTCCGCCCCGCGGAAGGTGCGCCCGACCCGGAAGGTCCCCGTCGGCGTCACGGCGACCGCCGGCTGACCGCGGGAGATATAGGTCTCGCCGGAGGCGGTGCTGGTGTTGATGACGAACGTGATGCGACCCCCACGCACGACCATGAGCACCTGGCGCTCGAGGTCGATCTCGACGCGGTCGGCCGGGCCGCTGGGCAGCGGCGGCAGGGTGCCCTCGGCGAGCGCGTCGAGGGTCTTGCGTCCGGCGACCCCGTCGCGGGTGAGGCCCGCGGACTTCTGCAGGGCCATGACGGCCTGCTCGGTCAGGTGCCCGTAGGTGCCGTCGGGGGTGCCCAGCCAGTAGCCGGCAGCGTTGAGCTCGCGCTGCAGGGTGCGCACGGCCCGACCCTCGTCACCCGGACGAAGGGGGCGACTCGCCGCCGTCGTCGACGGCGCCGTGGTCGTGGGTGTCGTGGTCGTGGCTGTCGTCGTCGTGCGCGACGACGTCGGCGGCGTGCTGCTCGTGGTCGAACCACTCGAGCTCGCCGACGTCGCGGCGGTCGGCTCCCCCGTCGGCGCCGCCTGGGTGCCGCAGCCTGCGAGCGCCGCCCCTGCCATCAGCGCCACCAGCGCTGCTCGTCCCTGAGTCATGGAAGTGTCCCCTGATCGTGCGGCCAGCCGCCCCCTGCGGCCGGTCCTCGTCATTGTGGACGTCCGGGAGCGCTGTCCGGTTGCGTCCTGACCAGGAGTGACCGAGACGTGACCTGTGGATGCGGCGGCGAGGCCCCGGCGAGCATGCGACACAATCGGTGACATGACTGACCTCCCCACCGCCGGCGACTCCGGCTGGAGCGACCCGGACACGCTCGGTGCGATCCCGCCCGTCGTGGCGGTCACCTACTGCGGTCACTGCGGCAAGTCCGCCAACAAGGGCAACCACGTGCTGTGCCACGAGGAGCTCGCCGCGCACGCCCCGACCTTCTGCACCACCTGCCGCCGCACGCTCACCGTGACGACCGAGGGCACGACGTGGACCGCCGTGTGCAAGAAGCACGGTGAGACCAGCGGGACAGTCCAGGACGCCTGACCCTCCCCTTCGCCCGCATTGCCGTTGGGCAATGCGGATTCAGATCGGTCGGGTGCGCGCATTGCCGTTGGGCAATGCGGATTCAGGTCGGTCGGGCGCCTGGCTCAGCAGGTCGCGTCGCCGAGGAGGTCGGTGAGGGCCTGCCGAAGGGAGGCCACCTGCGCCTGCCCGATGCGCTCGGCCCACTCCTGCTCGACCTCGCCGAAGAGGCGGTGGACGATCGCCTGGGCGCACTCCCCCTTCGGGGTGAGGCTGACGATGCGCGCCCGCTGGTCCTCGTCGTCGCGACCGACGGCCACGTAGCCGTTGCGCTCGAGGTGAGCGATCTGCTGGCTGATCGCCTGCTTGGTCACGCCGCAGCGCTCGACGATCTCGCGGGCCCGTCGGGGCCCCTCGGACAGGTGCCGCAGGACATTGGTCGAGTGCGCGAGGGAGAGCCCCTCGATCTCGGAGGCACGCAGCCGGGCCTCGAAGTCGGCAACGAAGCTCGCCTGGGCGCGGGCGATGAGGTTGACGAGCGGCGGCTGCCCGTCGCCGCCCGCGCACGGGCCGGCCAGCGGGGAGGACAGGTCGGGGGTCATGCGTCAATGGTAAGCCATTGGTCAAGGACTTGACTTTGCTGGCGAGCCGCGCGCACCATGGTCAAGCACTTGACCAACCTCCCCCAGGAGTCCCCCGATGAACGTCCTCGTCCTCCTCGGCAGCCTGCGCGACGGCTCGACCAACCGCACGCTCGCCGAGGCCGCCGTCGCCCACCTGCCCGAGGGCGCGACCGCGACCTACTTCAACCGCGGCGCCGACCTGCCGCACTACTCCGAGGACCTCGACGTCGAGGGCTCGGTCCCGCAGGTCGCCACCGAGCTGCGCGAGGCGGTCGCCGCCGCCGACGCCCTGGTCGTCGTCACGCCCGAGTACAACGGCACCCTCTCGAGCGTCGTCAAGAACACCATCGACTGGGCCTCGCGCCCCCGCGAGGCCGCATCCATCCACGGCAAGCAGGCCATCGTCCTGGCCGCCTCGGGCGCTCCCTACGGTGCCGAGTGGGCCCGCAAGGACGCCGTCCGCTCCCTGCAGATCGCCGGCGCGGACGTCGTCGAGGACACCTTCGGCATCGGCGCCTCCTACGAGGCCTTCGCCGAGGGCCGCCTCGTCGACGGCGAGGCCGACGCCGCACTGCAGGCGCTCGTCGCGCGCCTCGGCGCCCCCGTCGCCGCCTGACCCGCCTCCCTTCGAGGCGGTCGCTGCGCGACCTCCTCAGGGAGCGTGACACGAAGGGGGTCGACCTCCAGCCGGAGGCCGACCCCCTTCGCCGTGCCCGCGGACCCAGACCAGCGGATTTTGCACGAAGGCGGAGAAAGTGCAAAACTGCACTCCGTGACCGAAAGTGCAACCACGCGGGCAGATAGCCGTCGCTCCGCGATCATCACCGCCGCGCAGCGGCTGGCCGTGGACTGCGGCTACGCGGGCTTCACGGTCGAGGACCTCGCCCGCGCCGTCGGCGTCTCCCGCCGCACGCTCTTCAACCACGTCTCCTCCAAGGAGGAGGCCGTCCTCGGCCTGCTCCCCGTCCTCACCGAGGAGCAGGCCGCGACCCTGCGCTCGGGCGGACCGACCGGGCACCTCGTCGACGACGTGCTCACCGTCGTCCTCGACTGCCTGCACGCCGACGACGGGACACCCGCCGACTTCGAGCAGCTGTACGACGTCATCGAGCGCAACCCCGAGCTCTTCGTGCGGGTCAAGACCCACGTCGAGGAGCTCAGCGAACAGCTCGTGACCCACCTGTCGGCCCGGGACGACGCCGACGACTCCCGCTCACGCATGGCTCTGGCGATCGTCGGCGGCATCGTCCAGCACTCCGTCGTCCAGTGCATCGCCACCCCCAGCCTCGGCCCGCTGTCCGACCGGGCCCGCGCCAACCTGACCACCGCCCGGGAGATCCTCGCCGACCCGGCGTGACCCCCCTTCGTCCTGCCCGTCCCCCCCGACCCGCACCACCGGCCCCGACGACGCGGTCGCCCACCCTCAACGCCCCGAAAGGCACCCCATGGCCCACGCCCTCTACCGGCTCGGACGCCTCGCGCACCGACGCTGGCCCGCCTTCCTCATCGGCTGGCTCGTCGTCCTCGTCGCGATCGGCGGCGCGGCCGCGACGATGTCGCAGCCGATGAGCGACAAGTTCTCCATCCCCGGGATCGAGTCCGAGCAGGCGCAGAACCTGCAGCAGGAGCTCTTCCCGCAGACCCAGGACGCCTTCGACCAGGCCACCGGCACCGTCGTCGTCCAGGCACCCGAGGGCGAAAAGCTCTCCGACCCGGCCAACTCCGCCGCCGTCGACGACCTGCTCGCCGAGCTGCGCGAGGCCCCGCAGGTCGGTGACCCCGAGCAGTTCGTCAACCCGGTCACCGCGGCCGCCGGACTCGAGCGCCAGATGCTCGCCGAGGCGAAGAAGAACGGCCAGCCGCAGGCGGTGGCCGAGACCAACGCCGCCGCGCTCTCCCCGCTCACGGAGGACGGGCGCACCGGCCTGATCCAGTGGAACTTCGACGTCGACACCGTGACCGACGTCGAGCAGTCCAGCCGTGACGCGGTCACCGAGGCCGTCGACGACGCGCGCGACGCCGGCCTGACCGCCGAGGTCACCGGCACCGGCATGCAGGGCATCCCCGAAATGGGCATGACCAGCGAGCTCATCGGCATCGCCGTCGCGCTGCTCGTCCTCGTCCTGACCTTCGGCTCGCTCGTCGCCGCGGGCCTGCCGATCCTCACCGCCCTCGTCGGCGTCGGCACCGGCATCCTCGGCATCACCGCCGCGACCGCCTTCTTCGACCTCGGCACGACGACCCCGATCCTCGCCTCGATGCTCGGCCTCGCCGTCGGCATCGACTACGCCCTCTTCATCCTCTCCCGCTACCGGACCGAGCTGCGGCACACGGACGACCGCCAGCACGCCATCGGCCTGGCCGTCGGGCGCGCCGGCTCCGCGGTCGTCTTCGCCGGCCTGACGGTGATCATCGCCCTCGCCGCCCTCGCCGTCGTGCAGATCCCCTTCCTCACCGCGATGGGTCTGGCCGCGGCCGGGACCGTCCTCGTCGCCGTCCTCGTGGCGCTCACCCTGCTCCCCGCGATCGTCGGCGCCCTCGGGACCCGGGCCTTCGCCGGACAGATCCGCAAGGACAAGGTCGTCGACGAGGGCGAGCACGTCGACAACGGCGGCACCCGCTGGGCGCGCGCCATCGGTGCGCACCCGATCATCGCCGCTCTCGTCGCGGTCCTCGCGCTCGGCGCCCTCGCCGTGCCGGCCAAGGACCTCCACCTCGCCCTGCCGAGCGACTCGACGGCCGCGGCGGACACCTCGCAGCGTCGGGCGGCCGACCTCATCGCCGACGGCTTCGGCGTCGGCCAGGAGGCCCGCATGATCGTCGTCGTCGATGGCCGTGACCTCGAGGACCCGCGCCAGGCCCCGGCGGCCTACGGCCAGGTCGTCGAGTGGCTGAGCGGCTTCGACGGCGTCGCCAACGCGCAGGTCGTCGGCATGAACGAGGAGGGCACGGGCGCCCAGCTGCTCGTCACCCCGAAGACCGGCGCTGCCGACGAGGCCACCGAGACCCTGCTCACCGACATCCGCGCGGGTCAGGGCCAGCAGGAGGAGATGACCGGCACCACGATCGGCGTCACCGGCCTGACCGCGATCCAGACCGACGTGTCCGAAAAGCTCCAGGACGCGCTGCTGCCCTATCTCGGCGTCGTCGTCGGGCTCGCCTTCGTGCTGCTCATGCTCGTCTTCCGCTCGCTGCTCGTGCCGCTCACCGCGACGCTCGGCTTCGTGCTCTCGACGCTCGGCACGGTCGGCGCGACCGTCCTGATCTTCCAGGAGGGGGCCCTCGGCCTCGTCGACGGCGCCCCGCTCGTGAGCTTCTTGCCGATCCTGATGATCGGCATCGTCTTCGGGCTGGCGATGGACTACCAGGTCTTCCTCGTCACCCGGATGCGTGAGGCCTATGTCCACGGCGACACCGCCCGCGAAGCTGTCGTCGACGGCTTCCGCCACGGCGCCCGGGTCGTCACCGCCGCCGCGCTCATCATGATCTCGGTCTTCGCCGCCTTCATGCTGCAGCCGGACAACCTCATCAAGTCGATGGGCTTCGCCCTCGCCGCGGCCGTCCTGCTCGACGCCTTCGTCGTGCGGATGACGCTCATCCCGGCGCTCATGTACCTCATGGGCGACGCCGCGTGGTCGATGCCGCGGTGGCTGGACAGGCTCCTGCCCAATGTCGACGTCGAAGGGGAGGCCCTCACCCAGCTCACGTCCGCGGCGCAGACCGAGGACCGGCCCGTGGAGGAGCCCACCGCGGCGAGGTGACCTCCCTTCGCCTCGCGGCCTCGGAAGCGGCCGGCCCGACACCTCGTCGGACCGGCCGCTTCGGCAACCCGGAGGTTAGGATCGCGGCAACGGCAGCCGGGATCGGCACGCCGATGGCTCGGCAAGGGGTGAGCAGCAGTGGAGCGCACGCGCGTGGCCGTCATGGGTGCGGGCAGCATCGGCACCTACTTCGGCGGGTGGCTGGCCGCCGCGGCCGATGTGACGCTCATCGGCCGAGCGCCGAACGTCGACGCCATCACCCGCGACGGCCTGACCGTCACCGACCTCGCCGGGCGCACCCGCACGGTGCCCCCCGAGACGCTCACGCTCGCGACCGAGCCGAGTGCCGTCGTCGGCGCCGACTACGTGCTCCTCACGACCAAGACCCACGGCCTGGCCGCCGCGACCCAGCAGATCGCGCCCTACCTCCAGCACGACTCGGTCGTCATCTCCCTGCAAAACGGCCTGCGCAATGCGAGCGCGATCGACGAGGCTCTCGCCGGCGCCTTCCCCAGCCGGGCCTCCCGCCCGCTCGTGCTCTCGGGCATGGTCCCCTTCAACGTCGTGCGCACCGCCGAGACGCACTGGACCCAGACGACGAGCGGACGGCCAGTGTTCAAGGACCACCCGCGCGTCGACCCCTTCGTCCGCGTCGCACAGGGCGGCGGGCTGCGCGTGGAGGTCGACCCCGACATGCGGGCGGTGCTCTTCGGCAAGCTCCTGCTCAACCTCAACAACGCGGTCAACGCGCTGACCGGCCTGCCCCTCGCCGTCGAGCTGCGCGACCGTGACTGCCGGGCCGTCCTGGCCGCCTGCCAGGACGAGGCGCTGGCCCTCGCCCGGCGAATCGGGATCTCCCCCGCGCGGATGACCCCGCTCCCGGCCGCCGCGATGCCGGCCCTGCTGCGCTCCCCCACGCCCGTCTTCAGCAACCTTGCTCGCGCCTCGCTCAAGGTCGCGCCGACGGCCCGCTCCTCCATGGCCGACGACCTCGATGCCGGTCGTCCGACCGAGATCGACGAGTTGCAGGGGGTCGTCGTGCAGCTCGGCGCCGACCACGGGTCGGCGGCCCCGGTGTGCGCCCGGATCGTCGAGCTCGTCCGCGAGGCCGAGGCGAGCGGCCCCGACCGTCGGCGCTGGAGCGGTGCCCAGCTGCGGGCGGCCGTGGGCCTGTGAGCGTCGAGACCACGCTCGCCGAGCTCGCCCTGCCGCGGGTCGTCCTCGTCACGGGCGCCGGCGCCACCGGGCCCGAGCTCGCTGCGGCCACCGCGGCCCTGGCCGTGCTCCTCGCCGTCGCCGGTCGCGACGTGGGCATCGCCGTCCCGGTCGTCACGGCGGCCGGCGAGGGCGACGCCGAGGTCATTACGCGACTGAGCGGTCGGTCGGCGCAGGAGTGGCAGCGCCTGCACGAAGCCCTCCCACCGGTCGCGGCCGCCGAGCGGGCCGGAGTCAGCCTCGCGCCGGCGGTCAAGCACGCCCTGAGGGCCGCCGGCACCGAGCACGACGCCCTGCTCCTCCACGGCGCCCACGGCCTGCTCGTGCCCCTCGACGCCCGCGGCGGGACGCTCGCGGACGTGGGCACCGCCCTTCGCTACAAGGGGGTCTCCACGGGGATCGTCCTCGTCACCGACCTGGCCGCCACCGCTCTCGACCACGTCGCCCTCGCCGCCGAGGCTCTCGGCCGGCGCGACCTGCCGGTCGTGGGGGTCGTCGTCACCGGAGTCGGCACGGAGGGCGCTCTCGAGCGGGCACACCTGCAGTCGCTCCCGCGCCTGGCCGGCGCCCCGCTGCTCGCCCTCGTACCTGCCGGGGCCGCCGACCTCGACGCGGCCACGCTCTCCTCACAGGCCCCCGCATGGTTCTCCCCAGACGACTGGTGGACGATGTCGTCATGACCTACCGGATCACCGTCGTGTGCACGGGCAACATCTGCCGCTCGCCGATGGCGGAGTGGGTGCTGCGTGAGCGCTTCGAGGCGGCCGGGCTCGGCGACCGGGTCGCGGTCGACTCCGCCGGCACCACCGCGTGGGAGGAGGGCAACCCCGCCGACCCGCGGACCATCGCGGCGATGCACCGCCACGGCCACACCGGCGACTACGCGCAGCACCGCGCCCGCGTCTTCGACAAGCGCTGGTTCGCCGACCGCGACCTCGTGCTCGCCGCCGACCACGGGCACTACACCGTGCTGCGGCGCCTCGCCGGGGTCCCCGAGGCCAAGGACCGTATCCGGATGATCCGCTCCTTCGACCCCGCCGGCCTCAAGGGTGACGCCCTGGCCATCGACGACCCCTGGTACGGCGACGACTCCGACTTCGACCGCACCTACGCGGAGATCACCGGCGCCGCCGACGGCATCGTCGACCACGTGCGCGGGCAGCTCGAGGCATGAGCAACGGGCGCCGACTCCCCTGAGAGTCGACGCCCGTCACGTGGGTGGGGCGCTGGTCAGGCGCCGAGCCGGTGCCCGTCAGGCACCGTGGGTGGCGGTCAGGCCCGCCTTGACCGAGCAGACCGGCCAGGCGCCCGGGCCCTGGCCCTCGAGGACCTCCTGGGCGATCTCGACCTGCTGCTCCGGCGTGGCCTGGGCGGCGCGGCGGGTGGTGCTGTGACGGGTGGTGGCCATGGTGATGACGCCTCCTCGTCTCGTGGCGCGGCCCGTCGAGGGCCGCGAGCAGTCGATCCTGACCGCATCGGTCACCCCGGCGGTCCAACCACCGGGCGTCGCCCACCGTAAGCACACCACCCCGCCAGGTCTCAAATCGGTAACGGCGACGAAGGGGGTGCCCGTCACCTGAGCGAGGTGACGGGCACCCCCTTCGCCAGTGGGAGGATGGGCGCCATGCAGAGCCTTGCTGACGCCACTCCCCAGATCGCCTTGGGCGCGCTCGACGGCCGCTACCGGCCCGCCGTCTCGCCGCTCATCGACTACCTGAGCGAGCCCGCGCTCAACCGCATGCGGGTCCACGTCGAGGTCGAGTGGCTGATCCACCTGACCTCCCGCCAGGTCGTGCCTGGCGTGCGGCAGCTCACCGACGACGAGCAGGCGGCGCTGCGCCAGGTCGTCGAGGACTTCGGCCCCGACGACATCGCCGAGCTCGCCGCCACCGAAAAGGTCACCCAGCACGACGTCAAGGCCGTCGAGTACTACCTCAAGGAGCGGCTGGCACAGATCGCCCCCGCCCCCGAGGACCGCGGCCTCGCCGAGCTGATCCACTTCTGCTGCACGAGCGAGGACATCAACAACCTCTCCTACGCCCTCATGGTCCAGGGCGCCGTCGAGGAGGTCTGGCTGCCGCGCGCCGACGCACTGGCCGAGGCGGTCGCATCGATGGCCGACGACCTGCGCGACGTGCCGCTGCTGGCGCACACCCACGGCCAGCCGGCGACGCCGACGACCATGGGCAAGGAGCTGGCCGTCCTCGCGCACCGCCTGATGCGCCAGCTGAAGCGGATCCAGAAGGACGAGTACCTCGGCAAGATCAACGGCGCGACCGGCACCTTCGGTGCGCACCTGGCGGCCGTGCCCGAGGCCGACTGGCTGGAGATCTCGCAGTCCTTCGTCGAGGGCCTCGGCCTGACGTGGAACCCCCTCACGACACAGATCGAGTCGCACGACTGGCAGGCGGAGATCTACGCCGACATCGCCCGGTACAACCGCGTGCTGCACAACCTGTGCACCGACGTGTGGAGCTACATCTCGATGGGCTACTTCGCGCAGGTGCGCGGCCAGGGCACCGTCGGCTCGAGCACCATGCCGCACAAGGTCAACCCGATCCGCTTCGAGAATGCCGAGGCCAACCTCGAGGTGAGCAATGCGCTGCTCGACGTCCTCGCGTCCACGCTCGTCACCTCGCGGCTGCAGCGCGACCTCACCGACTCCTCGATGCAGCGCAACATCGGCACGGCGCTCGGTCACTCCCTCTTGGCGATCGACAACGCCGGCCGCGGTCTGGCCGGGCTCGACGCGGTGCCCGAGGCGATGGCTGCCGACCTCGACCGCAACTGGGAGGTGCTCGGCGAGCCGATCCAGTCGGTGATGCGGGCCCTCGGCGCGCAGGGCGTGTCCGGCATGGAGGAGCCCTACGAGCGGCTCAAGGAGCTCACCCGCGGGCAACGCATCGGCCAGCCGGAGCTCGTCGAGTTCGTCCGCGGGCTGGGCCTGCCGGCCGACGTCGAGGAGCGCGTCGCAGCGATGACCCCCGCGACCTACACCGGCATCGCGCCCCAGCTGGTCGACCTGCTCGACTGAGCGCCTCAGCGCGGCTCGTCGTCGGCCATCCGCCCGGACCCGGGCCACCAGATGCGGTTGCCCAGATCCGCGGCGAGTGCCGGCACGAGGACCGAGCGGGTGACGATCGTGTCGAGGAGCACCCCGAAGGCGACGATGAAGGCGATCTGCGCGAGGAAGAGCAGCGGGATCACCCACAGCGCGGAGAAGGTGGCGGCCAGGACGACGCCGGCGCTGGTGATGACCCCACCCGTGACCGCGACGGCGCGACGCACGCCGCGGCGGGTCCCGACGTGCAGCGACTCCTCCCTGGCCCTGGTCATGAGGAAGATCGAGTAGTCCACCGCGAGGGCGACGAGGAAGACGAACCCGAGGACGGGCGTCGAGGGGTCAGCGCCGGGCTGGTCGAGGACACGGGTGAAGAGGATCGCCGAGACGCCCAGGGTTGCGGCGAAGGTCAGCACGTTGACCGCCACGAGCAGCCCGGCCGCGGCGACGGAGCGCAGCAGGGCCATGAGGATGAGGGTGACGACGAGCAGGATCGCGGGCACGACGACGCGGTAGTCGCGCGTGCTCGCGTCGTCGGTGTCGACCGAGGTCGCGGTCGCGCCACCGACGATGATGCCGGGATCGACCTCGTGGAGCTCGTCGCGCAGGTCGCGCACGACCTCGCGGGCCTCCGGCGACTCCGACCCGACGGTCAGGGTGGCCGAGAGCAGGGTCGAGTCCGACCCCGTCGTGGACTCCCGCGACTCGACCCGCCCGGAGACGTCGTCGTGGCCGGCGAGGACCCCCTTCGCCTCGCGGACGGCCCGGTCGGGAACGACGACCTGCACCGGCTGCTGGTCACCGCCGTCGAAGTGACGGTCGAGGACGCCCTGGCCGTCGACGGACTCCACGTCGGTGGTGAAGAACTGCGCTTGGGAGATGCCCTGGGTCGGGAAGGTCAGCGCGGCAGCCGCGGCGACGAGCAGCACGCCGGTGGTGACCACCCAGGTGGCGCGCGGGCGGGCGGTCACCCGACGTGCCACGCCGGACCACAGCCGGTGCTGGGGTCGGGACCCGCGACGCGGCACCGACGGCCAGAAGGCCGCCCGGCCCAGCAGCGCCAGGGCCGCGGGCAGCAGGGTAAGCGAGGCGACCATGGCGCCGGCGATGCCGAGGGCACCGACCGGCCCCAGGCCCGAGATGTTGCCGAGGTCGGACAGGAGCAGGCACAGCAGACCGGCGATCACGGTGCCGCCGCTGGCGGCGACCGGGCCGAGGGTCTGGCGCCACGCGATGCGCAGCGCCGGCAGGGGATCGGCCGCGTGCAGCTCCTCACGGTAGCGGGCGACGAGCAGCAGCGAGTAGTCCGTCGCGGCACCGACGACGAGGATGAAGAGGATCCCCTGGCTCTGCCCGGACAGCTGGATCACATCGGCCGCGGCCATCGGATGGATGACCAGGGCCGCGAGCGCCAGCCCGAAGATGCTCGTCAGGAGCACGACGAAGGGGAGGACGGGACTGCGGTAGACGACGAGCAGGATGACGAGCACGACGACGAGCGTGACGAGAAGCAGCAGACCATCGATCCCCGCGAAGGCCTCGCCGAGGTCGGCGGCGAAGCCCGCCGGACCGGTCACCGACACCTGCGCCCCGTCGACGTCGGGAGCGAGGTCACCGCGCAGGTCGTCGACAACCAGGTCGGAGATGGCCGTCTCGTCGACGGTCTCCTCGACGGCAGCCGCGTCGAGAGCCAGGACGACGATCGCCGCGTCGCCGTCCTCCGACGGGATCACCGGGATCCGTTGCGCCGCAAGGTAGTCCGACACCGTGCCCGGCGCTGAGTCGAGCTGCTGACCCGGCAGTTCCTTCGCCCAAGCGCCGAGCTCCCCCAGCTGCTGGCGGTCCAACCCCTCGCCGGACTCCACCGCCACGATGAGCGGCAGCGTCGCGTCGGCCTCGAAGTCGGGGAGCTGCTCGGCCACGCGGGTCGACTCGGCCTCCTGGGGCAGGAAAGAAGCCTGGTCGTTGTCCTGCACGCTCGACAGCTGGCCGACGAGCGGGCCACCCACAGCCGCCACGACGAACCAGAGAACGATGACGAGACCGGCGAGGAGTCGGGGGACGACTCCGGACCGCGAGAGGGAGGGCATGCCCAAACCTTAGACGAACATTGAACAATCCTCCACGGCGCCAGCGCGGTGACCGGCCCCGGCGTGCCTCAGCGCAGGGCGCTCAGGGCCGAGGCAGTGGCGATGAACAGGGTGCGACGACGTCGGCGCATGGCGACCTCCTGGTGGCCGCTCCGCGTCGATCGTCTGGTGACTCGAGAGTAGACGCCGGGACGGGCCGACAGTGGCTGGCGACCGTCCATACCGAAGGCCCTGCACCATACGGACGGCCTCGCGATCGACCCAGTCGGGGGCTGAGTCAACGCATCGCGTCGGCGAGCGCCAGCGCGCTCGCACCCCAGCCCGCGGCCGTCGGGTGGACGAACTCCTTGAGCTCACGCCCCGGCGCGAGGACCGGGACCAGCCAGGCATTGCTGTTGTTCGCGACGACGTGCGGGTCGATACCGTGCGTGTAGCCGCCCCAGTCACGCTTGACGTCGACGAAGGTGAACCCGCCCTGACCGCCGTTGGCTCGTGACAGCTCGGCCATCGCCGCCCGCTGCAGCGTGTCGCCGCGCAGCTGCATCCGCGAGAGCTCCTGCCCGGCGTCGTAGGTCGAGCTCAGGCGGAAGCTGTCGGTGTTGATCAGGTGCGGGTAGCCCAGCAGGTAGACGTGCGCACGCCCGCCGGAGCGGTCGTGGACCGCCTGCAGCGTCTCTACGAGCCGGGGCTTCAGCGACGTCAGCTCCACGTTTGCCGCGTCGATGCGGGCCTTGCAGCTTCCCGCCGCGCGCAGCACGAGGCAGTCGATGACGATCGAGGTGAAGCCCACGTCGTTGCCGCCCGTGGTGACGAAGACGGCGTCCGTCGAACGGTCGACCGCGTCGATCTGCGGTGCGGCCTGCAGCTGGCAGCGGACCGTCGCGGTGTAGAGATCGCCCGCCGACGCGCTCGAGCTGAGGGTGTAGACGTAGGAGAAGTCCGGCTCGGCGGGCGCGCCGCAGAGGTGGTCCGCCTTCGCCCTCGCCAGCCACTGGGCCCGGGCATCGACGGCCCCGGCCGGGATCCGGTAGGTGCGCGTGCGCCACGACGGCGACCCGATGTCGCGCGGCTGGAGGATGTCTGCGGTCACGCCACCGCTGCACGCCGCATTGGTGTAGGTCGCGCCCTTGAGCTGCGCGACCCGGGCGCCGTAGTTGTTCGGCGAGCGCCAGCACGACTTCTCCTCGTAGCTGCCCGCGCCGTTGCCGGAGGAGAAGGAGTCGCCGAGCTGGACGAAGTGCTGGCGCGACTCGACCGGGGCGCTCGGAGCGGCGTTCGAGGGACCCGCACCGACGGTGGCGGCCGCGGCCGCAACGACGGTGACGATGGACAAGGTGCGAGCGCGCATGGCTTCCTCCCGGGCAGAGCCGGTCGCCGTCGACCGGTGTTACTTGACAGTAACTTCCGGTCCGGTGACGCGCACGGCCAGGCGCACGACGTCTCGGGATGCGGGAAGGTGCGGCCGACCCCCTTCGTCCGGGGCCGTGGGCTCAGGCCAGGCGCACGAGCGCCGAGGGGTCCTCCTGCGGGAGCCTGCCCTCGGTGAGTGTGGCGGTGACGACCTGACGGTTGAAGGTCGTGCGGCCACCGCGCGTGGTGAGGAAGGCGGTGTCGGCCGCGTCGCGGCCGGTGGCTATGCGGACCATCGCCTCGCGGGGGGCCAGTCGGGTCGCGTCGACGATGTGCCACGCGTCGTCGACCCAGGCCTCGGCCACGGCGTGGAAGTCCATCGGCTGCAGCCCCGGGGCGTAGACCGAGACGAGCCGCGCGGGGGTGCCGAGCGCCCGCAACAGCGCGACGACGACGTGCGCGAAGTCGCGGCACACCCCCGAGGCCTGGAGGATCGAGTCGACCGCGCCGTCCGTGCCGCGGCTCGAGCCGGAGATGTAGGCCATGTGCGTGTTGACCCACTCGCCGATCGCGTTGACCCGCTCCACCCCACCCTGCGTCGGGAAGAGCTGCGCCGCCATCGGGGCGAGGCGGTCGGACTCCGCGTAGCGGCTCGGCCGGGTGAAGACCCAGCGGTCGAAGTCGATCTCACGCCCCACCTGGTCACCGGTCGGCCTGGTGATGTCGACAACCGCGCGATAGGTCACCTCGAGCCAGCCGTCGCCCACCTCGTCGACGACGTGCAGCCGAGTGCCGTGGTTGCCGGCAAGCTCTCGCGCCTCGACCTGCTTGCCACCCGCGTGGATGAGGATCTCCTCCTCGAGGATGTCGTGCGCGCTGGACACGGCGAAGGAGAGGAGCGCCTCGCGGACGCCGGTCGTGCCGTAGGCGAACTTGGTCCCCACGGTGGCGGTGAGCGGCGTGGAGTCGGCGGCGACGATGGCGAGGTCGGTCATGGACCCATAGGACCGCGCCGGGGCGGCTGGCGTCAAAGCGAAGGGGGCGGGGGCTCAGCCGGCAGGGGCGACCGCGAGCAGGGTCGAGAGGGCGCCGAGGGCCTCGGGGTTGATCCAGTAGTAGACGTAGGTGCCGCGCCGCTCGCAGTCGACGAGCCCGGCCTCGCGGAGCAGCTTGAGGTGGTGCGAGATCGTTCCCGACGACAGGTCGAAGGCCGGGGTGATCTCGCAGACGCACAACTCGGGCTGCGCGGCGATCATCGAGACCATGCGCAGCCGGACCGGGTCGCCGAGCGCCTTGAAGACCGGCGCCAGACGAGCCGCGTCGGCCTCGGTGACGGGCGAGGTCGCCAGCCCGCAGCAGGTCACCGCCTGCTCACCGGGGACCGACTCGAGGATGCTCACGGACCTATCTTGACACTTTTCAAATCAACGGACCATGCTGGCCACAGCAGTTGATTCGACATCCATCGAAGCAGGAGCTTCTCGTGATCCCCACGACCCCCACCCGCGACGCCGTGCGCGAGCGCTATGCCGCTGCCGCCCGGTCCCACCTCACGGGAGACGCCAGCCCGTGCTGCAGCGGGTCCCGCTCCGGGGGCGAGCCCGACCCGATCACCGTCGGTCTCTACGAGAGGACGGACTCCCCTTCGGACGCGGCACTCGCAGCCTCGCTCGGGTGCGGCAACCCGACGGCCCTCGCCGACCTCTCCCCCGGCGAGGACGTCCTCGACCTGGGCTCCGGCGGCGGTCTCGACGTGCTGCTCTCCGCGCGCCGCGTCGGCCCCACCGGCACCGCGACCGGGCTCGACATGACTGACGAGATGCTCGAGCTCGCCCGCCGCAACCAGGCCGAGGCCGGCATCGCCAATGCGCGCTTCGTCCGTGGCCGGATCGAGGCCATCCCGCTCGATGACGCGAGCGTCGACGTCGTCATCTCCAACTGCGTCATCAACCTCAGCGCGGACAAGGACGCCGTGATCCGTGAGGCGCACCGCGTGCTGCGGCCGGACGGACGCTTCGCCGTCGCCGACGTCGTCCTCCTCCGCGGGATCCCCGATGCGCTGCGCGGCATCGTCGGTCTGTGGACCGGCTGCATCTCCGGAGCCCTGCTCGACACCGCCTATGTCGAGCGGCTCACGGCGGTGGGCTTCACCGACGCCTCCGTGGAGATCACGCGCACCTACGGCCGCGACGACCTGCACCGCCTGTCCGGCCTCGTGGGCGACCAGCTGCCGCATGGCTGGACGCTCGAGCAGGTGGTCGACGCGCTCGACGGGTCCTTCGCCAGCGCCTTCGTCCGCGCGAGCAAGCCCGCCGAGCAGTGAGCGTCGACACCGCCCCCGGACAGGCGCCCGCTCGCCTGTCGACCCTCGACCGGTGGCTGCCAGCGTGGATCGGGCTGGCGATGGTCGCCGGCCTCCTCCTCGGCCGGCTCGTCCCCGGCCTGGGTGGCGTGCTGAGCGCCATCGAGGTCGACGGGATCTCGCTGCCGATCGCGCTCGGCCTGCTCGTGATGATGTACCCCGTGCTCGCCAAGGTCCGCTACGACCGGCTCGACACCGTGACCTCCGACCGCCGCCTGCTCGGGTCCTCGCTGCTGCTCAACTGGCTCGTCGGGCCGGCGCTGATGTTTGCCCTCGCCTGGGCCCTCCTGCCCGAACTGCCCGAGTACCGCACCGGCCTGATCATCGTCGGGCTCGCCCGCTGCATCGCCATGGTCATCATCTGGAACGACCTGGCCTGCGGCGACCGCGACGCCGCCGCCGTTCTCGTGGCACTCAACTCGCTCTTCCAGGTCGTCGCCTTCGCCGGGCTCGGCTGGTTCTACCTGTCGGTCCTGCCCGGCTGGCTCGGCCTCGAGCAGGCCGTCCTCGACGTCTCTGCGTGGCAGATCGCCAAGTCCGTCCTGATCTTCCTCGGCATCCCCCTGCTCGCCGGCTACCTCTCCCGTCGCATCGGCGAGCGCCGTTGGGGGCGAAGGGAGTACGAGGAGACCTTCCTGCCGAAGGTCGGGCCCTGGGCCCTCTACGGGTTGCTCTTCACCATCGTCGTGCTCTTCGCCCTGCAGGGCGAGGCCATCACCTCCAGGCCCCTCGACGTCGTCCGGATCGCCCTGCCGCTGCTCGCCTACTTCGCCCTGATGTGGGGTGCCGGCTATCTCCTCGGCCGGACCCTGGGCATGGGCTACGAGCGCACGACGACGCTCGCCTTCACCGCGGCGGGCAACAACTTCGAGCTCGCCATCGCCGTGGCCATCGCGACCTTCGGCGCGACGAGCGGCCAGGCCCTCGCCGGCGTCGTCGGGCCGCTCATCGAGGTCCCCGTCCTCGTCGGCCTGGTCTACGTCAGCCTCGCCCTTCGCACGCGCTTTCCCTCCCCTTCGCCCGACCTGCAGGAGGTCCGATGACCCCGTCCGTGCTCTACGTCTGCGTGCACAACGCGGGCCGCTCGCAGATGGCCGCGGCCTACACACGGGCCCTCTCCGGGGGCGCCGTCGAGGTGCGCTCCGCCGGCTCCGCGCCCGCCGACTCGATCAACCCGGCCGTCCACGCGGCGATGCTCGAGGAGGGCATCGACCTGTCCGCCGAGCGGCCCAAGGTGCTGACCACCGACGCCGTGCAGGCCAGCGACGTCGTCATCACAATGGGGTGCGGTGATGCCTGCCCGATCTTCCCCGGCAAGCGCTACGAGGACTGGCAGCTCGACGACCCCGCCGGCCAGGGTATCGAGGCCGTGCGGCCGATCCGCGACGAGATCCGGGGGCGGGTGCAGGAGCTGCTCGCCTCGCTCGGGATGGACGCGTGACGGATCACTGACCGGGTCTCGAGGCTCAGCCGTGGACGGCCTCGCACCTCGACCAACGGTGGGTCGCGGACCTCAGCCGGTGGGCTGCGCCAGGGCGAGGACCTCGGCGCTCGGCAGCGCCGCGAGCTCGGCCGCGTCGACGAGCAGCTTGGAGCCGCGCACGCCCGAGCCGATGACGACCTCGCCGGCGGCAACGACCGCCTCGTCGACGAGCACGGGCCACCCCTCCGGCAGCCCGACGGGGGTGATGCCGCCGTACTCCATGCCGGTGACCTCGACGGCCTCGTCCATCGGGGCGAAGGAGATCTTGCGTGCGTCGACGTGCCGGCGCACGACGCCGTTGATGTCCGCCCGGTCCGTCGCGAGGACGAGGACGGCGGCGTGCCGGGTCTCCCCTCCCCTTCGGCCCGCGACGACGACGCAGTTGGCGGAGAACTGCGGCGGCGACGCATAGGCCTCGCAGAAGGCGGCGGTGTCCGCCAGCTCGGGGTCGATCTCGGCCACGCGGGCCGAGGGGAGCGCTGCGATCGCCGCGGCGACGGGCGCGGCGAGCAGGTCGGTGTGTTCGCTCGCGGGAGCCCAGGTGAGAGTGCCGGCTGCGGTGGTCATCCCTCGACCCTATGCCCGCCCCGACCTAGGCTGTCGGTGACCACGAGGAGGTGACCGATGGCGGAGTCCGGCCGACGGCGCACGCTGGAGCGCGCCTGGGAGCACTGGCGCGAGGGCAGTGCTCCCGAGCAGGTGCGCCCCGAGATCCTCTCGTCGTGGGAGCGGTCCGCCGAGCACCTGCCCGCCAGCGTCGACGCGGCCCCCCTGGCCGACGAAGGGGAGACCGCCAGCCTCTTCGCGGAGTCACCGCTGTCGGCCGCGGTCGCTCGGCTCGAGGGGGCGCTGCGCTCCGCGGCCGAGGACGGCGATCTCGTCGTCGCGGTCACCGACCCCCAGACCCGGATCCTGTGGACCTACGGCGGGCGGGTCATGCGCAGCGCCGCCGAGCAGGTCAACTTCGTCGCCGGCGGCCGGTGGGACGAGGGCAGCGTCGGTACCAATGCGCTCAACCTCGCGCTGCGCACCGATGCCGTCTCGACCGTCTTCGCCGCCGAGCACTTCGCCCCGATCATCCACAACTGGGTCTGCTGGGCCGCGCCCGTGCACGACCCGGTAACCGGCGCGCAGCTCGGGGTGCTCGACCTGTCGACGACGTGGGACCGCAGCCACCCGATCGGGGCCGCGACCGCGCAGGCGCTCGCCAGGCTGCTCGAGACCGCGATCCCCGCCTCGTCGATCGCCTCTACGCTGACCGTGCCCGCGCAGCAGGGCCTGCACCTACGGCTGCTCGGCGCGAGCGAGGTCCACCTCGACGGCTCGCGCGTGCTGCTCACCCGCCGCCAGGTCGAGATCCTCGCGATCCTCGCCCTGCGCCGCGAGGGACTCGCGCTCGGCGAGCTGCACGCCCACCTCTACGGCGACGAGCGGGTGTCGACGAGCACCCTGAAGTCCGAGGTCAGTCAGCTGCGATCGGCCCTCGGCGGCCGCCTGGCCTCCAGGCCCTATCGGCTCGACCTGCCCGTGACGAGCGATGTCGACGCGGTGCGGGCGGCCGTGCGCCGCGGCGATGCCCGCGCTGCCGTCGACGCCTACGGCGGCGACCTCGTCCCCGGCACCAGCTCGCCGCTGCTCACCGAGACCGCCGACTACCTCGCCGTCGCCGTCCGCGAGTGCCTGCTCACCGACCCCGATCCCTCGGCCGTGCTCGCCTACAGCGAGGTCGTGGCCGACGCCGAGGTGCTCCAGCGGGCGCTCGACGAGCTCGGCGAGGCTCGCCACCCGGCCACGGCGCCGCTCACCGCGCGGTTGGCGGCGGTGCTGCGGTAGGGCGGTAGCGTCGGGTCAGTGTCAGGGTGATGTTGCCGCTGTTGCGGTGGTTGGATCCTGAGCACTGGGTGTCTGGCTCGTAGCGTCGTTGTCGCCTTCGGGCTGATGAGCATGCGTTTTGCCGGCACCTGGTGTGAAGGACCGGCCGGCGTGACTTGATAGGAGCGTGGCATCGCCCCCACTGAGATGTGTCCGCCGACCGGCCCAACCGTCCAGTCACTCGTCAGTGAAGGAGGCAACCACCATGGTTGTTGTTGGAGCCGATGTCCACAAGCGCACGCACACCTTTGTCGCGGTTGATGCCGTGGGCAAGCAGGTCGGGCAGGTCACCGTCGCGGCTGTCACAGAGGGCCACCGCAAGGCGCTGGCCTGGGCCCGGGAACGTTTCGGGGACGAGCTCGTGTGGGCCATCGAGGACTGCCGGCACCTGTCCGCTCGCTTGGAGCGTGACCTGCTGACCGCTGGGCAGCACGTGGTGCGGGTGCCGCCGAAGATGATGGCCGAGCAGCGTCGGGTGGCGCGTACCCGAGGCAAGTCCGACCCGATCGACGCGCTGGCCGTGGCCCGGGCCTACCTGCGCGAGCCGAGCCTGCCGGTGGCCTCGCACGACGAGACCTCCCGGGAGCTGAAGCTGCTTGTCGACCGCCGCGAAACCCTTGTCGCGCAACGCACCGCGGTCATCAACTCGCTGTTGTGGCGGGTGCACGAGCTCGACCCTGCCCACGCGCCCAAGGCTGGCTCGTTGGACCTGGCCAAGCACCAGCAAGCCCTGCGGGGGTGGCTGACCACCCTGGACGGGGTCGTGGCCGAACTGGCGTTGGACGAGCTCGACGACATCATCGCCCTGACCGCCCGGGCCAAGGCGTACGAGAAGCGCATCACCGCGATGACCGAGCAGGCCGCGCCGACCCTGCTGGCCATGCCCGGGGTGGGCGCGTTGACCGCCGCCAAGCTGGTCGGTGAGTCCGCCGGAGCATCCCGCTTCCACTCCGAGGCCGCGTTCGCACGCCACGCCGGGGTCGCGCCCATCCCGGTCTGGTCGGGCAACACCGCCGGGCGAGTTCGGATGACCCGCTCGGGCAACCGCCAGCTCAACGCCGCGCTGCACCGCATCGCGATCACCCAGATCCGCCTCGAAGGATCGCTGGGCAAGACGTACTACGAGAAGAAGAAGGCCGAAGGCATGTCCAACCGCGAGGCCCTGCGTTGCCTCAAGCGACGCCTGGCACGCGTCGTTTTCCACCACCTGACCACCGACCACACCACTGATCAATCGACTGCCCTGCCAGCAGCTGCTTGACATAGGAGAAACGCATGAGCGCAGCCGACCGCGCGGGCCAGCCCGCCCTGCCCGAGGATCTCATCGACGTCAGCCACGTCGTCACCGCCTACTACGCGGTCCAGCCCGACCCCGAGGACGTCGACCAGCAGGTCGCCTTCGGCACGAGCGGGCACCGGGGCTCCTCGCTCACCGCGTCCTTCAACCAAGCCCACATCCTCGCCACGACCCAGGCGATCGTCGACCACCGCCGCGCGGCCGGCATCGACGGCCCGCTCTTCCTCGGCCGCGACACCCACGCCCTCTCCGAGCCGGCGTGGACCACCGCCCTCGAGGTCCTCGTCGCCGGCGGCGTCACCGTCCTCGTCGACTCCCGCGACGGCTACACCCCGACGCCCGCGATCTCGCACGCGATCCTCACCGCCAACCGGGGCAAGGACCTCACGGCGAAGGGGGGTGGCCTCGCCGACGGCATCGTCGTCACCCCGTCGCACAACCCCCCGAGCGACGGCGGCTTCAAGTACAACCCGCCCCACGGCGGCCCCGCCGACACCGACGTCACGAGCGCCATCGCGGACGCCGCCAATGCACACCTGCGCGATGGGCTGCGGCAGGTGCGGCGGACTCCCTTCGCCCGGGCCCGGGCCATCGCGACCGACCACGACTACCTCGACGCCTACGTCACCGACCTGCCCGATGTGGTCGACCTGCAACGGATCCGAGACGCCGGCGTGCGGATCGGTGCCGACCCGATGGGCGGCGCGGCCGTGCACTACTGGGGCGAGATCGGCGAGCGGCACGGCCTCGACCTCACGGTGGTCAACCCGCTCGTCGACCCGACCTGGCGCTTCATGACCCTCGACAAGGACGGCAGGATCCGGATGGACTGCAGCTCGCCGTCCGCGATGGCCAGCCTTGTCGCGCAACGCGATCGCTACGACATCGCGACCGGCAACGACGCGGACTCCGACCGGCACGGCATCGTCACGCCCGACGCCGGGCTGATGAACCCCAACCATTACCTCGCCGTCGCGATCCAGTACCTGCACGGCGGCGCGCGACCGGGGTGGTCGAGCCGGCGGATCGGCAAGACGCTCGTGTCGAGCTCGATGATCGACCGGGTCGCCGCGGACCTCGGGATGGAGCTGTGGGAGGTGCCGGTCGGCTTCAAGTGGTTCGTCCCCGGGCTGCTCGACGGGTCGGTCGGCTTCGGCGGCGAGGAGTCGGCGGGGGCGAGCTTCCTGCGGCACGACGGGTCGGTGTGGACGACCGACAAGGACGGCATCATCCTCGCGCTGCTCGCCTCGGAGATCCTCGCGACCACCGGCCGGTCCCCCAGCGAGCACTACGCCGACCTCGTCGCCCGCCACGGCGAGCCCGCCTACGCCCGCGTCGACGCCCCCGCGACCCGCGAGCAGAAGGCCGCGCTCAAGGCCCTGACCCCGGCCGCTGTCTCCGCGGACTCGGTTGCAGGAGAGGCGATCACGGCGAAGCTCACCGAGGCCCCCGGCAACGGCGCGGCCATCGGCGGGCTCAAGGTCACCACCGAGTCGGCGTGGTTCGCCGCCCGCCCCTCGGGTACCGAGGACGTCTACAAGATCTACGCCGAGTCCTTCCGCGGACCCGAGCACCTGGCCCAGGTGCAGGCGGACGCCAAGGCCGTCGTCGACGCGGCGCTGGGTGGCTGACGACCGACCAACCTTTGGCCAACCTTCCTCGTCCTACGGTCGGCCCAGGACGACTTCGCAACGGTGCGTCGTCGATTGACCCCAGGAGGCAGACATGGCCGTCTACAGCCCGCCCGGCAGCTCAGACTCGACCATCGAGGTCAAGGAGCAGTACGACAACTTCATCGGTGGCGAGTGGGTCGCCCCGGTGGACGGCGAGTACTTCGACAACATCACCCCGGTGACCGGTCAGGTCTTCACCCGGGTCGCCCGTAGCACCGCCGAGGACATCGACAAGGCGCTGGACGCCGCGCACGCCGCCAAGGACGCGTGGGGCCGCACCTCGACCACCGACCGCTCCAACATCCTGCTCAAGATCGCCGACACCATCGAGGCCAACCTCGAGGACATCGCGGTCATCGAGACCTGGGACAACGGCAAGGCCGTGCGCGAGACGCTCGCCGCCGACATCCCGCTCGCGGTCGACCACTTCCGCTACTTCGCTGGCGCGATCCGTGCCCAGGAAGGCAGCATCTCGGAGATCGACCACAACACGATGGCGTACCACTTCCACGAGCCTCTCGGCGTCGTCGGCCAGATCATCCCGTGGAACTTCCCGATCCTCATGGGCGTGTGGAAGATCGCCCCGGCGCTGGCCGCCGGCAACTGCATCGTCCTCAAGCCGGCCGAGCAGACCCCGTGGTCGATCCTCAAGGTCGTCGAGCTCATCGCCGACCTGCTGCCCCCGGGCGTGCTCAACGTCGTCAACGGCTTCGGCGTCGAGGCCGGCAAGCCGCTCGCCTCCAGTCCCCGCATCGCCAAGATCGCCTTCACCGGCGAGACGACCACCGGCCGGCTGATCATGCAGTACGCCAGCCAGAACATCATCCCCGTCACCCTCGAGCTCGGCGGCAAGTCGCCCAACGTCTTCTTCGACGACGTCGCGGCCGAGCAGGACGCCTTCTACGACAAGGCGCTCGAGGGCTTCACGATGTTCGCCCTCAACCAGGGCGAGATCTGCACCTGCCCCTCCCGCGCGCTCGTGCAGCAGGGCATGTACGAGCAGTTCGTCGGCGACGCCGTCAAGCGCGTCGAGGCGATCACGCAGGGCAACCCGCTCGACACCGAGACGACGATGGGCGCCCAGGCGAGCAACGACCAGTTCGAGAAGATCAAGAGCTACCTGGCGATCGGCCGCGAGGAGGGCGCCAAGGTGCTCACCGGTGGCGAGTCGGTCGACCTCGGCGGCGACCTGTCCGGCGGCTACTACATCGCGCCGACGGTCTTCGAGGGCAAGAACTCGATGCGGATCTTCCAGGAGGAGATCTTCGGACCGGTCGTCTCGCTGACCTCCTTCACCGACGAGGCCGAGGCGCTGCAGATCGCCAACGACACCCTCTACGGCCTCGGCGCCGGTGTCTGGTCGCGCAGCGCACACACGACCTTCGCCATGGGGCGCGGGATCCAGGCCGGTCGCGTGTGGACCAACTGCTACCACCAGTACCCGGCCCACGCGGCCTTCGGTGGCTACAAGCAGTCCGGCATCGGGCGCGAGAACCACAAGATGATGCTCGAGCACTACCAGCAGACGAAGAACCTGCTCGTCAGCTACGACCAGAACAAGCTCGGCTTCTTCTGATCGAGCCGGACCGAAGGGAGTCCCCCGCCATGGGTGCACGTGTCGACCTCACCGACGAGGCAGCAGCACTGCTCGCGAAGCTCGAGCAGCGCCACGGCCCGCTGATGTTTCACCAGAGCGGCGGCTGCTGCGACGGGTCGGCGCCGATGTGCTACCCGGCGGGGGACTTCCTGACCAGCGAGGCCGACATCAACCTCGGCACGTTGACCGGCGAGGGCTTCACGCCGATCGAGTTCTGGATGAGCGTGTCGCAGTACGAGTACTGGAAGCACACCCACCTCACCGTCGACGTCGTCCCGGGCCGCGGGTCGGGCTTCTCGGTCGAGGCACCCGAGGGGGTGCGCTTCCTCATCCGGTCGCGCCTGATGACCGAGGACGAGTTGCGGGAGTTCGACCTGCTGTAGCGGGCTTCGCGGCTCGCTGGCGCTCGGCCACCTCAGCCACCGTGGGTCGAGGTGGCCGAGCGCAGCGAGTCCCTCGAGACCGCGCACCAGGTCTCGAGGCTCGTCGCAGAGCTCCTCACACCTCGACCACCGGTGTGGACGGGGCGGGTGAGACCGGCCGGGCCGGGGCGACCGGGCGCGACTACGGTGGGCAGGTGACCGCCCCGCTCCTCACCGCTGCCGCCGTCGACGAGGCGGCAGCCCTGCTCGCCGATGTCCTGCCGCCGACCCCGCTGCACCGCAGCGAGCGCCTGTCGGCCGCGACCGGCGCCGACGTCTGGCTCAAGCGCGAGGACCTGCAGCCGGTGCGGTCCTACAAGTTGCGAGGCGCCTTCACCCTCATCGCCCACCTCAGCGAGGAGCAGCGCGCGAAGGGAGTCGTCGCCGCCTCCGCGGGCAACCACGCCCAGGGGGTCGCCTTCGCCGGCCAGCGCCTCGGCGTCAGGGCCCGGATCTACCTGCCGCGCAACACTCCTCGGCAGAAGCGCGACCGCGTCGCAGCCCTCGGCGGCGACATGGTCGACGTCATCGTCACCGGTGAGGTCTACGACGACGCAGCACGCGCAGCCGCGGCAGACGCTGCGGAGTCCGGTGCTGTCGTCGTGCCGGCCTTCGACGCCCTCGACACCATGGCCGGTCAGGGCACGGTCGCCGTCGAGATCGCACGCCAGCTCGGCCGCACCCCCGACCTCGTCACCGTGCCCGTCGGCGGGGGCGGGCTGCTCGGCGGGATGGCGACGTGGATGGCGGCCCACTCCTCGAGCACCCGGCTCGTCGGGGTCGAGCCCGAGGACGCCGCCTCGATGGCCGCCGCCCTGGCCGCCGGGGCTCCGGTCGACCTCGAGACGGTCTCCCCCTTCGTCGACGGGGCCGCGGTGCGCCGCGCCGGTGACCTGACCCACGCGGCCGTCGCCGCCACCGGCACCGAGCTGACGTCGGTCGCCGAGGGCGCCATCTGCGTCGAGATGCTCGCGATGTACCAGACCGACGGGATCATCGCCGAGCCCGCCGGTGCCATGGCGACCACGGTCCTCGCCGACCTCGACATCACGCCCGGGTCGACCCTCGTCGCCGTCGTCTCGGGCGGCAACAACGACGTCTCGCGCTACGCCGAGATCGTCGAGCGGGCGCTCATCCACGAGGGCCGCAAGCACTACTTCCTCGTCGACTTCCCGCAGGAGCCGGGCGCGCTGCGGCGCTTCCTCGACGAGGTGCTCGGGCCGGACGACGACATCGCCTACTTCGAGTACGTCAAGCGGAGCAACCGCGAGACCGGGCCAGCGCTCGTCGGCCTCGAGCTCGGCGACCCACGCGACCTGCTGCCGCTGCTCGCCCGCATGGAGACCTCGCCGCTCACGATCGAGCGGGTCGACCCGGGCAGCCCGCTCTTCCGCTTCATCGGCTGAGGGGCTTCGGCGGAATACCCCCCGGGGGGTATCCTGTTGGCCAGTGCACGACCCCCAGGAGGATCACATGGCCGGCTACAGCGGCAGCAAGGACGACTACCTCAAGCGGCTGCGCCGCGTCGAGGGGCAGATCCGCGGCATCTCGCGGATGGTCGAGGAGGACACCTACTGCATCGACATCCTCACCCAGGTGTCGGCGGCGACCAAGGCGCTGCAGGCCGTGAGCCTGGGCCTGCTCGAGGACCACGTCGGGCACTGCGTCGTCGACGCCGCGAAGGAGTCCGACGAGGCCGCAGCCGAGAAGGTGGCCGAGGCCAGCGCCGCCATCGCCCGCCTCGTCCGCTCATGAGCGGCGACGCGCCCCCTTCGCCTCCCTGACCCGCCGCGCCCGAGCCGAGACAATGACCCCCATGAGCACCACCACCGCCCCCGATCCCGTCGCCGAGCCGGAGGCGACCTCGCGCAGCGTCGACCTGGCGATCACCGGCATGACGTGCGCGTCCTGCAGCGCCCGGATCGAGCGCAACCTCGGCAAGATCGACGGCGTCGAGGCCACGGTCAACCTCGCCACCGAGCGGGCGACTGTCTCCCACCCGGCGGACCTCCCGGTGGACGAGCTCATCAAGACCGTCGAGGCCAGCGGCTACGGCGCCACGGTCATCGAAGGCGAGTCGCGCCTCACCCCGCCGACGCACACGCCGATCGCGCGTGCCGACCTCCAGCGGCGCGCGGCCGTCGCCGGTGCTCTCGCCTTCGTCGTCCTCGTCCTGGCGATGGGTCCGTGGGAGCCAGCGGCCAGCCCGTGGCTCCAGTGGCTGCTGACGACGCCGGTCGTCGGCTGGGCCGCGTGGCCCTTCCACAAGGCCGCCTACTCAGCCGCCCGCCACCTGCAGTCGACGATGGACACCCTCGTCAGCCTCGGCGTGAGCGCCGCCTACCTGTGGTCGACGGTGACCCTGCTCACCGGGGCCGGGGTCGACGGTCACTACTACTTCGAGACGGCCGCGGTCATCACCGCCTTCCTCCTGATCGGGCGCTGGCTCGAGGCCCGGACCAAGGACGAGGGCCGCTCCGCCCTCACCGAGCTCATGGACCTCGGGTCGAAGGGAGTGGCCGTCCAGCGGATCGACTCCCGCAGCCGTGCGACGACCGAGGTCGTCCTGCCCCTCGAGGAGCTCCAGGTCGGCGACCACTTCATCGTGCGCCCCGGCGAAAAGGTCGCCACCGACGGGCGCGTCGTCGACGGCTCGAGCGCCATCGACACCTCCCTCGTCACGGGCGAGTCGGTGCCGGTCGACGTGCGCACCGGTGACCACCTCGACGCCGGCACGGTCAACACCTCGGGACGGCTAGTGGTGGAGGCGACCGCCGTCGGCGCCGACACGACCTATGCCCAGATCGTCCGGCTCGTCGAGCAGGCGCAGACCGGCAAGGCCGAGGTCCAGCGGCTCGCCGACCGGGTCTCCTCCTACTTCGTCCCGGCCGTCCTGGGTCTGGCGCTGCTGACCTTCGTCGGCTGGTGGATCGGCTCGGGGTCGGCGACGACCGCGCTCGGGGTCGCCGTCACCGTCCTGATCATCGCCTGCCCGTGCGCGCTCGGCCTCGCGACGCCCATGGCGCTGCTCGTCGGCACCAGCCGCGGCGCCCAGCGGGGCGTGCTCATCAAGGGGGCACAGGTCCTCGAGGACACCCGTCGCGTCGACACCCTTGTCCTCGACAAGACCGGCACCATCACCACCGGCGTCGCCCAGGTCACCGACCTCGCGGCCTCGCCCGGTCTCCACCCGGCGGCCGTGCTCACCGCTGCGGCGGCCGTCGAGTCGGGCAGCGAGCACCCGATCGCGCGCGCCATCGTGCGCCGCGCACAGGACAAGGGGATCAAGGTCCCGGCGATCCGCGACTTCGAGGCCCTCCCGGGCGCCGGAGCGGTCGCGACCATCAAGGACACGCGGGTCACGGTCGGGCGAGCCGATCTCTTCGACGAGGTGCCGGCCGAGCTGGCGACACTCGAGCGCCCGGGCACGACGGTCTTCGTCGGTTGGGACGGCGTCGCCCGGGGCGCGCTGACCGTGGCCGACGAGATCCGCGAGACCTCCGGCGATGCGATCCGTGCGCTGCGCGCCGAGGGGCTGCAGGTCTGGCTGCTCAGCGGCGACAACGAGCACAACGCCACGACGATCGCCGCCCAGGTCGGCATCGACCCCGAGCACGTCGTCGCCGACGTGCGTCCCCAGGACAAGCACGACGTCATCGCCGAGCTGCAGGAGCAGGGCCGGGTCGTCGCGATGGTCGGTGACGGGGTCAACGATGCCGCCGCGATCGTCAAGGCCGACCTCGGCATGGCCATGGGTACCGGCACCGACGTCGCCATGGAGTCGGCCGACATCGTCCTCGTGCACGCCGACCTCGAGTCGGTCCCGCGCGCGATCACGCTGTCTCGCGAGACCCTGCAGGTGATCAAGCAAAACCTCGGGTGGGCCTTCGGCTACAACATCCTGGCGATCCCGCTGGCCATGGCCGGCCTGCTCAACCCGATGATCGCCGGCGCCGCGATGGCGCTGAGCTCGATCCTCGTCGTGCTCAACTCCCTTCGCCTGCGGCGGGCGATCTCGGACTGAGCCGCGGGGCCGATCCGAGCCCTACGCCATTGCTCCCCAGTGCGGGTCGCCACACGACGGGCACCTGACAGCTTGACCGGAGCACTATGTCAACCCAACTCCGTCTCCTCCCCCGGACCGCATCCGGCCTGACCCACAGCACGGAGCAACGGCGTAGACACCCAGCCGGCTCTTCCCCCTTCCCCCCTGTCCGTTCGCCGTTCCCCCAGCCAGCCAGGGCAGACGACCGGCCGGGCACCACCCCTGACAGGTGCCCGGCCGATCGAGTCCGTGGCCGCCGACGCCGCGGTACGGCGCCGGCGGCGAGTGCTCACAGCTCGGCGTTCCACGCCTCCTTGTAGGTGAGCTTGCCGCCCGTCTGCATCAGCGCCCGGCGGTAGATCCGCTCGGCGACGAGGATGACGCCGACGGTGACCGCCGCGAGGATCCCCAGGCTGATCAGGGCGTGCCACCACTGCGACTCGCCCGACACCAGGCGCATCGGCTGCAGCACCGCGGAGAAGGGCGGGATCCAGGCGAGGACCTCGGCGAGGCGGCCGGTGGCGAACATCGCGCCGAAGAACATGAACATCAGCAGCATCGTCACGGGCATCGACGTGGACTGGATGTCCTCCTGTCGCGAGGCGAGCGCGCCAGCCACCGCGTAGAGCGCCGCGATCATCGTGAAGCCCGCGATGAAGAAGAGGACGAACCACGCCAGCCCGCTCGTGAAGCTCGGCAGCATGTCACCCCAGTCGGTGAAGCTCACCCCGATGACCGCCACGGCCGCGTAGAGCAGCAGCTGGGCCAACGCGAGCACGACGGCCGCGATGAGCTTGCCGAAGAGCAGGTGTCGTAGCGGGATCGACGTCGCGATGATCTCGACGATGCGCGACTGCTTCTCCTCGGTGACGCTCATCGCGAGGTACATCCCGAAGATCACGGCCGACATGTAGAAGAGGATCGCCATGCCGAAGCCCACCGCCTTGGCGATGCCCTGCTGCTCCGCGTCCCCGTCGAGGATGTCGGTCGTGACGGCGGTCCCCTGCTGGAGGGTTGCGACATCGGTGCCTGCCTGCTGCGCGTTGGCCGCGAGCACCGTGCTGCTCACCGTCTCGGTGGCGATGTCCCGCAGCCCCGAGCTGACCTCCGAGCGGCCGACGAGCTCCCAGCCGTCGTCGGTGGGGTGCAGCCAGGCGTCGGCGGACTCGTCCATGACGGCGGCCTCGGCGGCCCGGGCGTCGTCGACCTCGACGAGCTCGATCGTCACCTTGTCGTCGATGTCCGGAGCGGCCGCGACGATCGACTCCCCCATCTGCTGCGACTGGGTGGTGACGGCGAGGTCGTAGGTGACCTCCTTGTTGGCATTCCACGCCTGGAAGCCGAAGACGGCCACGAGGATGACGAGCGACAGCAGGGTCGACCCGATGAAGGTCTTGTCCCGCAGCCGCACCGACAGCTCACGCTGGGCGACGAGGGCCCACGCGCTGCGGGTCGAGGCGGACTCGGCGCCGGTCCCCGTCGAGGTGGGCGAAGGGGAGGTCGTCACGGTGCTCATGCCGTCACCTCCCGGTAGACCTCGGACAGCGGCGGCACGATCGGCGTCAGCTCGGTGACGCCACCGCGGCGCAGCCCCTCGGCGAGGACCTCGCCGAGCACCCGCTGGCGCTCGGCTTCGGAGTCGCCGGTGAGGTCGAGGACGGCCGTGGGGCCGTCGACGTCGAGGGTCGTGACCCCCGACAGGTCACGGACCCAGCCGGCGTCACGGACCGCGACGAGCTTGTGCCGGCGCGGGGCGCCGCCCCGCAGCTGCGTCGGGGTGCCGGTCGCCCGCACCGTCCCCTTGGCGAGGATGACGAGCTGGTCGCACAGCCGGTCGACGAGGTCGAGCTGGTGGCTGGAGAAGAGCACCGGCACACCGCGCGCCGTGTGCTCGCGCAGCAGGTCGGCCATCGAGTCCACGGCGTCGGGGTCGAGGCCGGAGAAGGGCTCGTCGAGGATCAGCGCGGCCGGCTCGATCATCAGCGCGGCCGCGATCTGCACCCGCTGCTGGTTGCCGAGCGAGAGCGACTCGACCGTGTCGTCGGTGCGCTCCCCCAGGCCGAGGCGCTCGAGGAGGGTCATGACCGACTCCCGGGAGCGCCGGGCGCTCAGGCCGCGCAGCTGACCGAGGTAGATCAGCTGATCGGCGACCTTCTGCTTGGGGTAGAGCCCGCGCTCCTCCGGCATGTAGCCGATGGTGCGCTGGTCGGCGGCGGTGATCGGCCGGTCGCCCCAGAGGACCCGCCCCTCGGAGATCGTGAGGACGCCCATGATCATGCGCATCGTCGTCGTCTTGCCGGCGCCGTTGCCTCCGACGAAGCCGGTCATCTGTCCCTGCGGCACCGTGAAGTCGACGTGGTCGACGGCGGTGAAGTCACCGAACCGTCGCGTCAGCCCCTCCACGGTGATCGTCTGCGGTGTCCTGTCCATGGCCCCAACGCTAGGGACGAAGGGAGTCCACGGGATCCGTCTCCGGGGTGGTCTTGGCCCTCCCCCTGCGGGGGGAGGAGCCTCAGCCCCCGCCGACGACGCCCGACTCGTGGGCGATGATCACCGCGCCCACCCGGTCTCGCACCTGGAGCTTGGCGAAGATGCTCGACACGTGCGTCTTGACCGTCGCCGCGCCGATGAGGAGGTCGGCGGCGATCTCGGAGTTGGAGCGCCCGGCCCCGATGAGTCGCAGCACGTCGAGCTCGCGGTCGGTGAGGTGCGCCAGCAGCTCGGCGTGGGCACCGCCGGTGGGCGCTCCGGCGCCTGTCGCACCCGCTCCCCCGCCGGCGCCCGGCGCCGACATCTGCTCGATGACCCGCTTGGTGACCTCGGGCGCGAGCAGCGCGTGGCCGTGGCCGACGGCACGCAGGGCCTCGACGAGCTGCTCGGCCTCGGCGTTCTTGAGCAGGAACCCGCTGGCCCCGGCCCGCAGCGCGTCGAAGAGATAGCTGTCGGCGTCGAAGGTCGTCAGGATGATGACCCGGCCGAGCTCCTCGGCGACGATCTCGCGGGTCGCGGCGATGCCGTCCATGACCGGCATCTGCACGTCCATGACGATGACATCGGGCCGCTGCGCCCGGGCGAGCTCGATGGCCTCGCGCCCGTCGGCCGCCTCACCGACGACCTCGAGGTCGTCCTCGACCGAGAGCATCATCGCGAAGCCGGACCGGATGATCGGCTGGTCGTCGACGAGCAGCACGCGCAGCACCTCGCTCATCGGGCACCCCCGGAGCGAAGGGGGATCCGCGCCCGGACCCGGTATCCGCCCAGTGGGCGCGGCCCGATCTCGACGCTCCCGTGGTGCGACTGGACCCGCTCGCGGATGCCGAGCTGACCCATGCCGGTGCCGGAGGTCCCGGGGCGCGGCCGCCCGTCGTCGGTGACCTCGACCTCGGCGTGCTCGGCGTCGACGCGCACGGTCACGCGGGCGGTGCGGGCGGTCGAGTGCTTCGTGACATTGGTCAGCGCCTCCTGGGCGGTGCGGTAGAGCGAGTGCCCGACCGAGGCCGGCACGGCCTCGACGTCACCCTCGCTGGCCTCGACGACCTCGTGGACCACGGTCAGACCCGACCCGCTGCGGGCCCGGGCCATCTCGGCGATGTCTGCGAGGGTCGGCTCCGGCGCGTGATCGACGGCGCCGGTGGGCGACTCGCGCATCCGCAGCGTGCCGAGGAGCCCACGCATCTGGGTCACGGCGTCGCGGCTGCCACCCTCGATCCGGGCGAGGGCCCCCTTCGCCGCCTCGGGGTCACGGTCCATGACCCGACGGGCCGCGGCCGCCTGCACGCCGATCCCGGAGACGTGGTGCGCGACGACGTCGTGCAGCTCGCGGGCGATGCGCAGGCGCTCGTCGATGACGGCACTCTCGCGCAGGCGTTCGGTCTGCTCGCGGATCGTGACCGTCTGCTGCTCGAGGCGGGCGCGCTGGCGTGCGGAGCGCCAGGCGACCTGCCCGCCGAGAACGGCCCCGCCGAAGTAGAGGACGTTGATGACCCCGAGCATGAGCGGGGCGGCGATGGTGGCCGGCACCCACGCGTCGGGGTCGCTCGCCTCCACCATGTCGCTGAGGACCTGGCCGACGGCGATGCCCCAGACCAGCCAGAGGAACATCAGGAAGAGGACCACCGCGTAGACCGCTGCCATCGCCCGGCGGCTGCGCGCCCAGGCGACCCCGCCGAGGATGACGAGGAAGTAGGCGATCTGGGTCGACAGCAGGCTCGCCATGAGCGGCTCGAGCGTCGAGATGGCCCAGTAGGCGATCGAGGCGCCGATGGCCGTAGCAAGGGGGAAGCGTCGCCGGGTGAGCAGGAAGAGCGCGGGGACGGCGGTGTAGAGCCACTGCTGCCAGCGGGGGGCGTCGATCTCGACGAGCCCGCCGAGCGCGCGCATCAGCTCCAGGACGAAGAGCGAGGCGGCGACGACCGCGAGGGTGAAGAGGGCGTCACCGCGGCTGACGGTGCCGCCGGGGCGGACCCAGTCGTCGTCGAGGGCGAAGAACTCGCCGAGGCGATCGAGCCGGGCCATGGGAGGGCGGTCAGAGGGTGACCGGACCACCGGGGGTGTTGAAGGTGACCGACATCAGGCCGGGGGTGCCGTGCGGCGCGACGAAGTCGAAGGTGATGACCGAGGAGGTCTCCTCGGGCGGGAGCCCGCCGAGCCAGTCGGTGACCCGGGCCTGGTCGCCGGCGATCATCAGCGAGGAGATCGTCACCTCGGTCGAGGCCTCCTCGGAGGGGTGCGGCGAGCCCTCGCCCCACTTGACGAAGAAGGGCAGCTGCGGGTCGGCGAGGGTGCCCTTGATGCCGATCTGCTTCCACCGGAACTCGCGACCGTCGGAGAGGCGCCGGTTGCCCTCGACCGCCTTGCGGTCGAGGCGGTCCTCGACGGCCTCGATCTCCTCGTCGACCCGGATGACCCAGCCCATCCAGCCGCCGCCAGCCTCGGAGCGGGCGCGCACGACCTGCCCGAAGGGGGCCTTGTCGGAGCTCGGGTGGTCGAGGACCTCGACGATCTCGACATAGCGCTCGTGGGCGAGCGGGAGGATCATGTTGCGCGTGCCGAAACGCGGGTGGATCCCGCCGTCGACGGGCGGGACGCCCAAGGCCTCGCCGAGGCGCTCGGCCGTGGTCTTGACACCGGACTGGTCTGCAGCATAGGAGACGTGGTCAACGCGCATGCAGGCATCGTGGCACAGGGCAGTGCCACCCCAGTAATCGGGGTCGGTCAGGACGTCCGGCGCTGACGCACGGCCTCGTAGACGACGATCGCGGCCGAGGTGGCGACGTTGAGCGAGTTCGCCTGTCCCACCATGGGGATCCGCACGCGGTGCTGGGCCCGGGCGAGGGCGGCATCGGTCAGTCCGTACTTCTCGGAGCCGACGGCGACGGCGACCGCGCCGGTGAGATCGGCGTCGGTGTGCTCGACGTCGGTGTCAGGGGTGGTCGCGACGACCTCGACCCCGTGCTCGGCGAGCCAGGCCCACGCCTCGTCGGCGCTGGCCGCGGCGACCGGGACGCTGAAGACCGTCCCCTTGCTCGAGCGGATGACGTTGGGGTTGCCCCAGTCGGTCACCGGGTCCGCCGAGAGGACGAGCGCGACGCCGGCGGCGTCAGCGGTGCGGAGCATGGCGCCGAGGTTGCCCGGCTTCTCCACGCCCTCGCAGAGCAGGACGAGCGCGCCGTCGGGCAGCTCGACGTCCTCGAGGCGGCGACCTGGAGCGGGCACCTTGGCGAGGATCCCGTCGGGCCCCTCGCGGTAGGCCACCTTGTCGAAGGCGGTGCGCCCCAGCTCGACGATCTCGGCCCCCAGGTCGCGGGCGCGCTCGACGAGCGCGGCACCGACCTGCGGGTCGAGCATGAGCTCGGGGCAGTGGAAGAGGGCGAGCGGCCGGACCCCGGCGTCGAGCGCGAGGGTGGTCTCCTCGAGACCCTCGACGAGGGTGGTCCCGGTGGCCTCACGGGCCCGGCGACGACGCAGGGTGACGAGGTCCTTGAGGCGCTGGTTGGCCGGTGAGGTGATGACGAGATCGGACATGGCGGGTCAAGCATGCCGCACAATCGGTGGATGCCGACCGACCGCCGCGTCTCCCCCCTTCGCGTCGTCGCTGCGGTGTCGGCCATGACCGCCGTCATGCTCCTCGTCGCGGCGCTGGGTGAGTGGGCGATCCTCCCGTCGGCGACGCTGCGCGAGCTCGACGAAGGGAGCGCCTCCCGGGCCACCGCGGTCCTCGCCGACCACGACCGGCTCGGCACGGCGGCGCACGTGTGGGCCGCGCTCAGCGGACCGTGGGTCGTGCACCCGCTCGTCGCGATCTGGGCCGGGGTGCTGGTCGCCCGGCGACGCCTCACCCTCCGAGCCGCGGTCGTCACCGTCGCGGTGGGCGTGCTCGGGTGGGCGCTCGGTGCGGTGTGCAAGGAGATCGTCGACCGCCCCCGCCCCAGCGTCGCGCTCGCCGAGGTCGGCAGCTGGTCCTACCCGAGCGGGCACGCGACCAACATCGCCCTGGGCGCGGTCCTGCTCGTCTCCCTCGCGCGGCTGGCCGAGAGCGCCTGGGTCCGCTGGGGCACAACGCTGCTCGCGCTCGCGGCCGTCGCCCTGACGGCCGCAGACCGACTCCTCCTCGGGGTGCACTACGTGAGCGACGTCGTCATGGGACTGACCCTCGGCGCCGCCGCCGCGACCCTCGCCCTGGCGTGCCTCCCCCTTCGCCGCGACGCTGCATTGCCGTAGGGCAATGCAGCGTCCTGACCGCATTGCCCTACGGCAATGCGCTCACCGGGGTCTCGCCCAGCCGGCCGTCGCGGATCTCCCAGCGGCGGGTGAGGCCCAGGCGGCAGAGGAAGTCCTCGTCGTGGCTGACGACGAGCAGGGCCCCCTCGTAGGCCGAGAGCGCGTCGATGAGCTGGTCGACGCTGTCGACGTCGAGGCTGTTGGTCGGCTCGTCGAGCACCACGAGCTGCGGTGCCGGGTCCGCGAGCAGCACGCTGGCCAGCGCCACGCGGAAGCGTTCGCCGCCGGACAGGCCCGCGACCCGCCGCTCGGCGAGCGCCCCGCGGAAGAGGAATCGGGCCAACGACGCCCGGACCTGCTGCGGCGGCACGGTCGCCGCAGCAGCCCGCACCGTCTCAAGGATCGTCAGGTCGTCGTCGAGCTCGATCCGCTGCGGCAGGTGACCGACCTCGTCGATGCGCCCGACGAGTCGCGCCACCGGCTCCACGCGCGTCGGCAGGCCGAGGACCTCGCGCAGGAGCGTGGTCTTGCCGGCGCCGTTGGCCCCGGTGAGGGCGATCCGCTCCGGTCCGCGCACGACGACATCGCGAAGGGGGGCCGCCGTCACCTCGTCGGGACCGACCAGCCGCAGGGTCAGCACCGTGCGCCCTGCCGGCACGCGGGTCGCGGGTAGCTCGATGCGCACCCAACGGTCCTCGCGGACCCGCGCCTCGGCGTCGGCGAGCGAGGACTCGGCCCGCTGGAGCCGGTCGTCGTGGATGTCGCGGTGCTTGGCGGCGGACTTCTCCGCCTGCATGCCCCAGGTCTTCATGACGATCCTGGGCGCGCGCTTGCTCGCAGAGTCGCGGTCGGCAATCCGCTGCCGGCCGGCGAGCTTGAGCTCGGCCTCGATGCGGTCGCGCTTCTGCCGGCGCAGGTCCTGCTCCGCGGCCTGCACGGCGTCGGCGGCGGCCTGCTGCTCGGCGTCGATCGCCGCGCGGTAGACCGACCACGGCCCGTCGAAGCTGCGCAGCTCCCGCCCGTGCACCTCGACGACCCGGTCGACGTGCTCGAGCAGCTCGGTGTCGTGGCTGACGACGACGAGCGAGCGCTGCGTCGGCCACGCGTCGACGGCGGCGACGAGCCGCTCACGGGAGGCCCGGTCGAGGTTGTTGGTCGGCTCGTCGAGCAGCGCGACGTCGGCCCGCTGCAGCTGGAGTGCGGCGAGCCCGACGGTGACGACCTCACCCCCGGAGAGGGCGCCGAGCTGCCGGTCGAGCAGCTCCGGCCCGGCCAGGAGCCCGAGTGCGGCGAGGGCACTGAGCGCCTCGGCCTCGATGCCCCAGCGGCCTTCTGCCGCATCGAAGTTCGCCTGGTCGAGCGAGCCTGCCTCGATGGCGCTGATCGCGCTCAGGACGGGCGCGATGCCAAGCGCCTCGGCCACGGTGCGGGTGGTGTCGAGGCCGAGCTGCTGCGGCAGCGTGGCGACCGTGCCCGCGACGTGCACGGCGCCGGAGGTCGGCGTGAGCTCGCCGGCCATGAGGCGCAGCAGGGTCGTCTTGCCCGAGCCGTTGCGTCCGACGAGCCCGGTGCGGCCGTGGCCGAAGGACCCGCTGACGTCGTCGAGCGCACGGGTGCCGTCGGGCCAGTCGAGGGTGAGGTGGGTGAGGGTGACGAGGGCGTCGGCCCCCGCGGTGGGTGCTGACATGGGTGATCTCCTGCCGTGGCGGCGAGCGCACGCCGACGGGACTCGCGGTGCGTGGGCCGCGGTCGGTCGCGCTGGTCAGTCGCGGGAGATCTGGTGCCGCATCGGGCGGGTCATCACCTCTGGTCGGGGGGGACCGGGCGCTGTCACCGACCGGTCGGGCCCGACAAGGGTAGGGAC
This sequence comes from Janibacter sp. FSL W8-0316, assembly GCF_038004165.1. NCBI lineage: Bacteria > Bacillati > Actinomycetota > Actinomycetes > Micrococcales > Intrasporangiaceae > Janibacter > Janibacter sp. FSL W8-0316. The sequence continues at coordinate 1,869,914 of NZ_JBBOQX010000001.1, forward strand.
TCCCCCTTCGTCGTGGCAAAGAGTTTACGCCGAAGGGGAGGTCAGATCCGCTGGTGGCGTGCCCGGGAGAAGCAGTAGAGGCCGAAGGCCACGAGACCGGCCGCGACGACGGTGAGCAGCGCGGGGCCGAAGGGCTCGTCGCGCAGGGACTTCAGGGCGCCGTCGAGGCCGTCGGCCTCCGAGGACTGGTGCTGGACGGCGGCGATGACGAAGAAGGCGCCGACGAGGGCGAGGACGCCTCCCTTCGCCGGGTAGCCGACCATGCCGGCCACCGTCGCGAGGCGCCCGGGGTGCTCCTCGAGGTCGTCGAGGAACTTGCGGGTGACGCCCTTGTAGACGTGGTAGCCGCCGACGGCGATGATCGCGACGCCGACAGCACCGACGAGGACCTGGCCGGCCGGCGCCTGCATGAGGGTCGCGGTGACGTCCTGGGAGGACTGCTCGGAGGACGAGGACGACCCCGACCCGACGGCGAAGCCCCCCGCGGTCCAGGCGAGCGCGGCGTAGACCACGGCCTTGGCGAGCGCCTTGACCCGGTCGGTGGCACCGGAGTCGCCGCCGGTCGGCGCGACCGCCACGGTCAGCTGCCACAGCACGAGGCCGGCGAGGGTCACGGTGATGACCCACATGAGCACCGTGCCGGCGGGGTTGCTCGCGAGCGTCGCGAGGGCGCCGGACTGGTCGGCCTGCCCGCCTCCGCCCCAGCCGACGCGGGCGGCGGTGTAGCCGAGGACGATGTGCAGCAGGCCAGAGGCGGCGAAGCCCACGCGGGCGAGGGCTTCGAGCGCCGGGTGGTCGCCGACCGTACGGACTGCGTCGCGGGCGTCGTCGATGTCAGGGGTGCGGGTCACGAGAACATGATGCCCTCGATGTGCCCCCGGTCAGTAGAGCGGACGAAGGGCGTCTGCGAGACCGTCGTCATCGACCGACCCGGTCGTCTCGTCGGCGGCCGCGACGACCTCCGGCGGGGCGCCACCCATGGCGACGCCGCGGGCGGCCCAGCGCAGCATCTCGAGGTCGTTGCGCTGGTCGCCGGCGGCGAAGGTGTGCGAGGGCTCGATCCCGAGCTTGCGGCGGACGAGCTCGAGGGCCGACCCCTTGGACACGCCCTCGGGCGCCAGGTCGAGCCACGCGGTATAGCCGACGGCATAGCTCACGCCGTGCAGGCCGATCCGCTCGACGAGCTCGAGGAAGTCCTCGCTCTGCCCCTCGGGGTCGTGGAAGGTCACGCGGGTCGTCGGGCGGGAGACGAGCTCCTCGAAGGGGACGACGACCTGCTCGCCCTGCAGCACGCCCTCCGGGTAGGGCCGGGCCACCTTGAAGCCGACGCCGACCTCCTCGACCGCGACGAGGATGTGCGGCGCGTGCTCCATGACGAGGGTGAGCGCCTGCCGCGGGTCGAAGGTCACCGTCTCGTCGATGGTGTAGCCGTCGGGGGCGGTCGGGTCGAGGCGGATCGTCACGGCGCCGTTGGAGCACACGACGAACCCGTGCTGCAGGTCGAGCAGGCGCAGGATCGGCAGCGTCGCGACGACCGATCGGCCCGTCGAGATGACGATCTCGTGGCCGGCGTCGGCGACGGCCCGGATCGCCTCTCGGGTGCGCTCCCCGAGTTCTCCGGCGTGGGTGACGATCGTGCCGTCGACATCGAGGGCGACGAGGTGCGGCTCCATGGTCGCCACGCTATCGCCGCCCTCCCCTCGGCTCAGCCGCGGGCGGCGCCGAGCTTCCAGTAGCCGGAGAAGGTGATGGCCCGCTTGTCCATCCCGATCTCCTGCACGAGGTGACGCCGAAGGGAGGTCGCCAGCCCCGACTCCCCGCACAGCCACGCGTAGTCCAGGTCGGCGGTCAGGTCCGGGGCGGTCGCGAGCGCGGCGAGCACGGCGGTGCCCGGCGCGGCGTCGCCGCGCTCGTGGACGGTCACCGCGGCCGGGAGGTCGAGCCCGTCGAGCACCACGCGGGAGCCGACCTCGACGTGCGCCTCGATGCCCTCGCCGAGACCCGGCAGGCCCCGGCGGAAGCGCTCCTCGAGGATCGCGAGCAGCGCGGGCACGGCCGTCTCGTCGGCGACGATCAGCTGGCGCGGCGCGTCCCACGTCGAGTACAGCGCACCCCCGGAGCGGAAGCCGGCCACGTCGCCGACGACCGCGGTCGTCGCCCAGGCCGAACCCGGCCCGGAGTCACCGTGCGTGACGATGTCGACGTCGAGCTCCCCTTCGTCCCGGCGCAGCGCGCGCACGGTGTACCAGCGCAGGCCCGGCTGCTCGCTCTCGGGCATGTCGGCGATGGCGGTGCGCACATTGGTCCGCTCGGGGTCGGGCAGGTGCAGCCGGCCGTCGGCGCCGGGCATGAGCAGGCCGAAGTACTCGTCGGGGCCGAGCAGCTCGTAGCGGGTCAGCTCGGGCGCGCTCAGGGTGATCCGACGCATGACGGGGTTGAGGTCGACGACCCGCGACACCGTGACGGTGAACTGCGACTCCTCCGGACGCTCCGCGTAGTCGGCCATCGTGCGGCGCGCGTAGGCGCGGGCGGCGCCGAGGACGACGCGGTCCTTGAGCTCGGCGATCTTCATGACTCTCCTGGTGCCGGAATCAACTGACTTAGGAGAGCCTAACCTCTAGCCCCGGCATTTCCCTAGGCCGATACCCACCGCTCCCTGAGGAGGTCGCTCAGCGACCGTCTCGAAGGGCGCCCGCCTCGAGGACTCAGGCGAGCCCGAGCTCCTCGAGCCCAAAGACGTGGCGGTACTCCAGGCCGGCCTCGGCGAACTTCTCCGCGGCACCGGTCGCCCGGTCGGCGATCGTCGCGACGGCGACGACCTCGGCGCCCGCCTCGCGGGCGGCATTGGCGGCCTCGAGGGGCGAGCTGCCGGTCGTCGAGGTGTCCTCGACGATCAGGACGCGGCGACCGGAGATCGACGGGCCCTCGATGCGCTGCTGCAGGCCGTGCGCCTTGCCGGCCTTGCGCACCACGAAGGCGTCCAGCCGCTCCCCCTTCGCCGCGGTGGCGTGGAGCATCGACGTGGCGACCGGGTCGGCGCCGAGGGTCAGCCCACCGACGGCGTCGAAGTCCAGATCGGCGACGAGGTCGAGCATGACGCGACCGACGAGCGGGGAGGCCTCGCCGTCGAGGGTGATGCGGCGCAGGTCGACGTAGTAGTCGGCCTCCTTGCCGGAGGAGAGGGTCACGCGTCCGTGGACGATGGCCTTGTCCTTGACGATCTCGAGCAGGCGGGCGCGGTCGGCGGCGATGTCAGTCACGCCCGCAGTCTATGGACTCCGTCGGCGCCAGCGTCGCGTGCCGGTGGCAGACCGCGCCGGGCCCGGAGGCGCCGCCCCCGAAGGGGGATCCGCGAGCGCTCTGGCACCTCCCCTTCGCATTGCCCTACGGCAATGCAGCCTCCCCTTCGCATTGCCGTAGGGCAATGCAGCCTCCCCTCCGCATTGCCGTAGGGCAATGCAGTCTCCGGCGAAGGGGAGGTCAGTCCGGCTTGCGGTGCAGCGCCGTGATGCGCGGGTTGCGCACGATGGCGCGCGGCAGGTGCCGGGCCACGGCGATGATCGCCTTGTACTGCGCGCTGGGCACGGAGATGACCCGCCCGCGCTCGGAGTCGGCGAGGGCCTGGCGCACGAGATCGCCCGCGTCGAGCCAGAAGGGCCCCGAGCGCTCGCCCTTGTCGATGCCCGCGCGCTCGTGGAACTCCGTGCGCACGTAGCCCGGCAGCAGCGCCATCACCTGCACGCCGGTCCCGGCGAGCTGCCCGGAGAGGGACTCGGTGAAGGTCGTGACATAGGACTTCGCCGCGGCATAGGTGCCGCTCGCGGTCAGACCGGCGACGGACGAGACGTTGATGATCTGCCCACTCCCCCGCCCCACCATCGCGGTCGCCGCCGCGTGGCTGAGGACGAGCACGGCCCGCACGAGCACGTCGAGCAGCTGCTCCTCGGCCTCGACGGCGCTGTCGACGAAGCGTGAGTTCAGCGAGTAGCCGGCGTTGTTGACGAGCAGGTCGACCGGCCGGGCCGCGTCACGCAGCCGCTCGGCGACCCGCTCGAGCTGCGCCCGGTCGGACAGGTCGGCCGGCAGGACCTCGACGGCCACACCGTGCCGACCCGAGAGCTCGCCGGCCACGGCCGCCAGCCGGGCCTCGTCGCGGGCGACGAGGACGAGGTCGACCCCCTTCGCGGCGAGCTGCCCGGCGAACTCGCGCCCGATGCCGGCGGTGGCGCCGGTGACCAGTGCCGTGCTCATGCGCCCAGGGTCCGGTCGAAGAGCTCGCGCAGCTCGCGCCAGTGCCGGTCCTCGCCCGCCTGCTGGTGGCTCGAGGTGTCGGTCATCGTGTAGCCGTGCGGCGCGTCGGGGTAGACGGCGGTCGTCGCGGTCAGCCCGTGCTCGGCGAGGGCACGGTCGAGCAGCTCGACGCTCTCGGGCGGCATCGACTGGTCCTTGTCGGCGTGCCCGTAGACGAACTCCGCTGTGGCAGAGGCGAGTCGCAGGTGTGGACTGTCCGGCTCGTCGGTCGCCAGGCGGGCGCCGTGGAATCCGCCGCACGCCGCGACGCTCGGCTCGAGGCCGGCGACGCGGGTCGCGAACTTCGCCCCCATGCAGTAGCCGGTGACGCCGATCGGCCCGTCGGTCACGCCGTCGAGCGCCCGCAGCGCAGCGACGTAGTGAGGGGTGTCCCGCTCCATCGCCGGCCCGTCGAGCGCGGCGAGGTAGGGCGCGGCGACGGCCCCGTAGGCGGCCCGCTCCTTGGGGATCCGCAGGTCGGTGCGGGGCGTGGTCTCGGCGGCCGTGCCGGAGCGGTACATCGTGTTGGGCGCGAGGACGATGTAGCCCCACGACGCGATGCGGTCGGCCATCTCCTCGATGCGGGCCCGCAGCCCGAGCGCGTCGATGCACAGCAGGACGCCGGGGTGCGGCTGGTCGTCGGGCCGCGCGACGACGGCCTCGGCCGTCCCGTCCGCAGCCGGGATCTCGATGAAGGGGCGCATGCTCCGCACGCTAACGACCCCCCTTCGCCGTGGCCAGACCCACCTCCCGCTCAGTGGTGCGACTCCGCCGATGGTCGTTCACCTCGAGGCCGGCCCACAGGGCGGTCCCGAGGAGGCCGCCCGGGGGGATGCCCGGACGAGGCCACGGCGGGCGGCGGGGCCGGTCAGCGGCTCGGCCCCGGCCCTGAGTCGGGCCTCCCCGCGGGTCACGAGCCACATGAGCACCCCGAAGACCGGCGTGAAGAGCACCCGGTCACCAGGTCCTCGAGCGGGCAGGCGCTCGTGACGAGCAGCCCGGCCAGAAGGACGAGCCCGAGCAGGGCGCTGCCGATGCCGTAGCAGCGCGCTCCGCGATGGGCACGGGCCGGGACGTGCTCGTCTGCGGTGCCATCCTGCCCACACTGACCACGGCTGCCGCCCTGTCACCTGCGATGGCTAGGGTGGCGCCCGTGCGTATCGCGACCTGGAACGTCAACTCCATCCGCTCCCGCGTCGACCGCGTCGAGGCCTGGCTGCAGCGCAGCGACGTCGACGTGCTCGCCATCCAGGAGACGAAGGCGAAGGAGGAGCAGTTCCCCTTCGACCGCTTCCGCGACCTCGGTTACGAGGTGGCCCACCACGGCATCAACCAGTGGAACGGCGTGGCGATCCTCTCCCGGGTCGGACTCGAGGACGTGGCGATCGGCTTCGACGGCGACCCCGGCTTCGGCGACCCCGTGGCGCCCGAGGCGCGCTCCATCGGCGCGACCTGCGGCGGCGTGCGGGTCTGGTCCCTCTACGTGCCCAACGGCCGCACCCTCGACGACCCGCACATGGCCTACAAGCTCGAGTGGCTGGCGCGGCTGCGTGACCGCGCGGTCGAGTGGGCCGCCGACGGCACCCCGGTCGCCCTCTGCGGCGACTGGAACGTTGCTCCCCAGGACGAGGACGTGTGGTCGATGGAGTACTTCGCCGACAAGACGCACGTCTCCCCGCCGGAGCGGGCGGCCTTCCACGCCTTCCTCGACGCGGGCTTCACCGACGTCGTGCGCCCGCACGCCCCCGGGCCGGGCACCTACACCTACTGGGACTACCAGCAGCTCGCCTTCCCCAAGCGGCGCGGCATGCGTATCGACTTCGTCCTCGGGTCGGCGTCCTTCGCCGAGCGGGTGAGCGGCGCGGCGATCGACCGCGAGGAGCGCAAGGGCAAGGGCGCGAGCGACCACGCGCCGGTCATCGTCGGTCTCGACGGCGACGATGGTGCGGCCGTGGACAAGCCGGTCGAAGGGAGCCCTGCCCGGTGAGTGCCGACCCTCGCCTGAGCACGGTCCTCGCCCCGGACGGAGCCCGCATCGCGGTCCGTGAGCACGCGGCTCCTGCCGGCACCGCCGAGGGCCCGACCCTGGTCCTCGCCCACGGCTGGTGCCTCGGCGCCGAGACCTGGGACCGGGTCGTCGCGGAGCTGCAGGCCCGGCGCCCGCACCTGCGGGTCATCACCTACGACCAGCCCGGGCACGGGCTCTCCACGCCCGGCCACGACCGGCAGGTCAGCCTGCTCGACCTCGGCGCCACCCTGCGCGAGGTCATCGCCGAGACGGCTCCCGAGGGTGATGTGGTCCTCGGCGGCCACTCGATGGGCGGCATGACCGTCATGGCGCTCGCACAGATCGCGCCCGAGCTCTTCGCCGAGCGGGTGCGCGGCGCCGCGCTCGTCGGCACGGCGGCCCACCTCGGCACCCGTCGTCCCGTCCCGGGCGAGGGCATCGCGATGGCCGTGCTCGGGCGCCTGCCGGCGAGTGCCCGTGGCCTGCCGACGACCCCGCGCCTGACCGCGGCCAACCTCTTCGGGCCCGACCCCGACCCGCAGGCGGTGCGCGCCACGGGCCGGCTGACCAGCCGCACCCGGGCCAATGTCGTCGCCGACTGGCACCGCGCGATCGGCGAGCTCGACTTCCGGGAGCACCTCGCCCCCTTCGCCGGGGTCCGCACGGTCGTGCTCACCGGTGCCCGCGACCGGCTGACGCCGGTGTCGGCGGGCCGACGACTGGCCGCGGGCATCCCGGGCGCGCAGTTCTGGTCGCTGCCCGGCGTCGGCCACATGATCACCTACGAAGCGCCGGCGATCGTCGCCGACAAGGTCGAGCTACTCCTCGACGCCCCAGCTGCGAGCGATCGAGCCTGAGCCCTCGCGGCGGCGGAGCCCGAGGCAGACGAGCGCGAGGACGGCGCCGAGCGCCGCGGCCCCGGCCGCCCCGAGGAAGACCGTGTGCACCTGCAGCAGGGCCGCGTCGAGCAGCGCCTGCGCGTCGGTCTGCTGCTCGCGCGGCAGCGCGTCGACCGCCTCGTAGTAGCGGTGCAGGCCGACGCCGGTGAGCAGAGCGAGGCCGACGACCATCCCGACCATCCGGCTGACGACGACGAGGCTGCTCGCCGTGCCGTGGGCGTGCTGCGGGGCGTCGGCGAGCGCGGCGTCGTTGACCGGGGCGAGCGCCATGCCGAGGCCGAAGCCGACGACCGCGAGGGTCACCGTCGCCGAGACCCGGGCGAGCGAGCCGTCCTCCCAGCCGGACATGACGAGCAGCCCGACGGCGGCGAGCGCGAGGCCCACGCCGGCGGAGAGTCCGTCACCGACCCAGCGCAGCACCCAACCGCCGACGAGCGCGCCGACGGGGACGGCGACGAGGAACTTCACCAGCTCCATCGCGGCGTCGGTCTGCGAGCCGTCGGTCGTCAGCCGGGAGAAGAGCGGGACGTCGACGACGACCGCGACGAGCGCGACACCGACGAGGAGGGAGATGACGAGCGACCAGCCGGTCCGGCCGCGGACCGTGCCGCGGGGCACGAGCGGGGCCGCCGCGGTCCGGTGCCGCCACACGTAGAGCACCGTCGCGATGACCGCGACGGGGAGCAGGGCGTAGCCGAGCGGCCCGACGACCTCGGTCTCGGGGTCGGCGGAGCTGAAGGTCAGCACGACGCACCCGAGGGCGGTGCCGAGCAGCAGCGCCCCGGGCAGGTCACTCTCGCGCAGCGGTGGCCACCAGCGGCGCACGGTGAGCCCGGCGAGCAGCAGCGCGAGCAGGAGTGTCACCAGGCCGATCGGCGTCACGAGGCGGTTGTCGCCGGCGAAGGGGACGAAGGGCAGCCCGAGGTAGACATCGGTCGCCAGTGCCCGCGGCGCGGCGAGGGTGAGCCAGAGCAGGCCGACCGTGACGACCCCCAGCCCCGCCGCAGGCCACGATCGGTCCCGGCCCTTCGACGGGCTTCGGCCGCGGGTGGCCTCGTTCCTCAGGGACCGGGAGGCCAAGGCGATGGCCACCCACAGCACGACGCCGAGCACGACGTTGAGCCAGAAGATCGCCCGCCAGTCGGCGACGAGGAGGACCGCGGCGCCGAGGAGCGGACCGAGGACCGAGCCGAGCTCCTGGACGGCGCCGACGACACCGAGGGGCATCCCCCTTCGGCCCGGCGGCCAGAGATCAGCAACGAGGGCGAGCGTCGCGGGGACGAGCCCGCCACCCCCCACGCCCTGCACGACGCGGCCGGCGACGAGCACGTCGAGGCTCACCGCGAGGGCGGTGACGCCCGAGCCGATGACGAAGACGACGAGGCAGCCGAGGAGGATCCGCGAGCGCGGGACGAGGTCGGCGAGGCGGCCGATGAGCGGGAGGACCGCGATGTAGCCGAGGAGGAAGCCGGAGATGATCGGCGCGGCCCGCTGGAGGTTGTCCAGGCCGAGGCCGACGCCGCTCATCATGTCGGTCAGGGCGAGGACGACGACGTAGGTGTCGGCCGCGGCGAGGGCCACGGCGGTCGAGGCGAGGGCGAGCAGGACCCGCGAGTCCCGCCCGGTGACGGTGGGGGTGGTGACGGGCGTCGACACGTCAGGAGGAGGGCTTGGTGATCTCGACGTTCTTGCCGTAGTCCTTGAGCTTGAGCGTGTAGGTCGTCTCCGACTCCTTGTAGAAGTCACCGGTGATCTCGACCCGCCGCAGCTCACCGCTGTCGGGCTCGATGCCGTAGGTGACGTCGAAGGTGTCGGCGCCCTCCGCAAGGCCGAAGAGCCGCTCGATGTCGGCTTTGGGCACGGTGCCGGTGTACTCCTGGAGCACGGTGTCGCCGTCCCGGGTCTTCTCCCCCGCCTTGGCGTCCTCGGTGTTTTCGAGGATCTGGTCGACACCGCTGCCGGTGCGGAAGAACTCTGCGGGGTTGGGCGCGCCGAGGTCCTTCATGTCGACGGGGTTGAAGTCCTTGGTGAAGAAGGACATCCACGTCTTGTCGTCGATGGCGATGATCTCGACGCCGGCGGAGGCGCCGTCGATGACGCCGGTGACCTGACCCTGGAACTTCGGGGTCGTCTTGTCGACGATGCCGGAGCCGTTGGCCGCGGAGACACCGTTGCGCCCCTTGGGGATCGCCGAGGACTTCAGGTCGAAGGTGACTGTGCCCGAGTCGACGTAGATCGTGCGGGCCTTGTCGAGGGCCTCGGTGGGCGGGGTCGCCTCCTCGAAGGCCGAGCACCCCGCAGCCAAGGTGAGCACGAGAGGCACGGCGGCCAGCACGGATCGACGTCGCATGTCGGCCAACCTAACCCGCCGGGCACCGGTGGCGACACCACCGCGGCCCAGCCCACACCTACGTGGACTGGGCCGCACCGAGACCGGTCGGGCCTCAGAAGTCCGAGCTGGCGGCGCGGCGGCGCCGTAGCAGACCCCAGACGACGCCGGCGGCGAGCAGGACGTAGAGGAGGATCGTGATCGGCGAGCTGACGAGCACGAAGGGGTCGTTGCCCGAGTTGCCCATGGCGTCGCGCAGGTTGTACTCGGCGAGCGGGCCGAGGATGACACCGATGAGCACCGGCGCGATCGGCACGTCGTAGCGTCGCATCGCGAAGCCGAGCAGACCGAGGCCGAACATGAGCAGCAGGTCGGTCGTGCTCGCCGCCGTCGCGTAGACGCCGAAGGAGGCGAGCAGGCTGATGCCGGCGTAGAGGTAGGCCTTGGGCAGCTTGAGCAGCTGGGCCCACATCGGCGCGAGCGGCAGGTTGAGGATGAGCAGGGCGACCATGCCGATGAAGAGGCTGGCGAGCAGCGCCCACACGATGTCGGCATTGCGCTCGAAGAGCAGCGGCCCCGGCTGCATGCCGTACTGCCGGAAGGCGATGAGCATGACCGCTGCCGTCGCCGACGTCGGCAGGCCGAGCGCGAGCAGCGCGCCCATGGCGGTGCCGGCCGTCGCATTGCCCGCGGCCTCGGGGCCGGCGACACCCTGGATCGAGCCGTTGCCGAAGGTCGGCTCCGCCCGGCGACGGTCGAGGGCCCGCTCGGTGCCGTAGGAGAGGAAGGTGGGTACCTCGGCGCCACCGACGGGGATGACGCCGAAGGGGACGCCGAAGCCGGTCCCGCGCAGCCAGGCCGGCAGCGCCTGGCGGAACTCCGCGGGGGAGAGGAAGGGCCTGCCCTTCGTCGGGAGCAGCTTGGCCTCGTCGGACCGGCCGATGCGGGAGGCCTGGTGGAACACCTCGCCGAGCGCGAGGAGGGCGACCGTGAGCACGACGATGTCGATGCCGTCGAAGAGCGTCCGCAGGCCGAAGGTGAAGCGCTCCGTCCCCGTCGGCTGGTCGATGCCCACCATGGCGATGGCCAAGCCGATGGCCAGCGCGGCGAGGCCGCGGATCGCCGAGTCGGAGACGACGGTCGCGATGGCGACGAAGGCGAAGACGGCGAGGGCGAAGTACTCGGCGGGGCCGAACTTCACTGCGGCGTCCGCCAGTGCCGGCGCGAAGAAGACGACGATGAGCGTCGAGATGATGCCACCGATGAAGGCGCCGAGGGCCGCGGTGGCCAGAGCCTGCGGGGCACGACCCGACAGGGCCATCCGATGCCCTTCGAGCGATGACGCGATCGCGGTGCTGTTGCCCGGGGTGTTCATGAGGATGCCGGCGATGGAGTCGCCGAAGAGGCCACCGAAGTAGATCGCCGAGAGCATCGCCAGCGCGGCGAGGGGGTCGAGGCTGGCCGTGAGCGGCAGGAGGAGGGCGACCGCCATGGCCGAGCCGAGGCCGGGCAGGACCCCGACGGCGGTGCCCATGAGGGCCCCGACGAAGACGAAGACGAGGTTTTCGGGCGTGAGGATGTCGCCGAAACCGTTGAGGAGGTTGGTGATCTGGTCCACGTCACATCACCCGAGGATCCCGGCCGGCACGTGGATGCCGAGGAAGCCGCTGAAGACGATCTGGATCGCGGAGGTCATCCCGACTCCGCCGAGCACCAGCCCGAGCGGGCTGCGGGCGCCGAGGCCGAAGCCGACGACGGCGAAGAGCAGCGAGCCGGCGATGAGCCAGCCGAGCGGCTGGAGCAGTGCGACGAAGAGGAGCACCCCCGCGGCGACGATGAGCAGCGAGCGCCAGTTGCTGGCCTCGGGCTCCGGCGGCGCCAGGTCGAGGATCGCGTCGGCCTCGTCGCCCGGGTCGGCGGTCACGGTGACCGGGTGCGGGCGCAGCACCTCGACGGTCATGAGCGTCGCGACGACGAAGCAGAGGACCGCGACGATCCACGGAAAGGCCTTGGGCCCGAAGAGCCCGCCGTCCCCGGCGACGCGCATGCCGAGGATGCCGGCGACGAGGAAGACCCCGACGGCGGCGACGACGGCCGGGATGATCAGGGCCCCGAGGTCGACCTTGGGGCGGACGGTGGCAGTGGTGGTGTCGGGCGCGGAACTCATACCAGCCCCAGCTCCTTCATCAGCTCGTTGATGCGCTTTTGCTCGCTCGCGATGAAGTCCTCGAACTCCTCGCCCTCGGCGGGGTTGACGACCCACCGGTTGGTCTCCACGGCCTCGCCCCAGCTGTCGGTCGCGACCATCTCGTCGACGATGTCCTCGAGCTCACGACGCTGCGCGTCGCTGATGCCGGGAGGAGCGACGAAGCCGCGCCAGTTGACGAGGTCGACCTCCTCGTAGCCGAGCTCCTCCATCGTCGGGGTGTCGACACCTTCGAGTCGCTCGGGGGCGACGACGGCCAGTGCCCGCAGGCGCCCGCCCTCGATGAGGTCACGGAAGTCGTTGTAGCCACTGATGCCGACGCCGACGGTGCCCTGGGCGGTCGAGGTGAGGGACTGGGTCAGCTCGCCCCCGCCGGAGTGCGGCGTGTAGTGCAGCTCCTCCGGGTCGATCCCTGCCGCCCGGGCCAGCTGCGCGGCGACGAGGTGGTCGATGCCTCCGGCGGATCCGCCGCCGATGGGCATGGCGCCGGGGTCCTTCTTCCACGCCTCGAGCAGGTCGTCGAGGGTCTTGAACTCGGAGTCCGCAGGCACCGCGATGACCTCGAAGTCCTCCGCGAGGCGGGCGATGACCGTCGTGTCCTCGAGGTCACGCTGGCCACCGGCCTGGGTGATCCCGCCGAGCATCACGGTGCCGGTGACCATCATCGTCGAGCCGTCACCCTCCATGCCGATGAGCTGGCTCAGGCCGATGGTGCCGCCGGCACCGGGCACGTTGACGACGTTGACGGAGTTGACGATGCCGTCGCTGCGCAGCGCCTGCTGCGACTCGCGGGCGACGAGGTCCCAGCCGCCACCGACGGCCGCCGGGGCGATGAGGGTGAGCTGGCTGCGGGCGCCGGCCCCTTGTGCGGAGCCGCGCGCGTCCCGCACGGCGAAGACCGCGAGGATGATGACGGCGAGGATCCCGATGATGCGCATGACCTGGGCGCGGGCTACCACGGGTGAGACCACCTTCGTCGTTGAAGAGCCGGAGCGGCGGGGACAGGGGTCCCCCATGATGTCAGCATTGCATGACCCACATCACACACGGGGTGCTGCTCCAGTAGGTTGACGCCCATGATCATCGCCGTCGCGCACAGCAGCACCCCCGCCGGCCGGGCCGCACTCGACCTCGCCCTGCGCGAGTCGGTGCTCCGCGGAGCCGAGCTCGTCGTCCTGCACGTCGTCGACCGTGCAGAGAGCGCGAACGGCGAGGCCGAGCACGCGGTGCGCGCATCGATCGCCGAGCACGTCCGCACGATCGAGGGCGCCGGTGACGTGCCCACCCGCATCGCGAGCGCGGCCACCCGGGGCGACGTCGCCGAGGCGATCCTTGGGCTCGCGGCGGAGGCCTCGGCCGAGCTCCTCGTCATCGGGTCGCGCCGCCGCTCCCCCGTCGGCAAGCTCATCATGGGCTCCACCGTGCAGCGGGTCCTGCTCGACTCCCCCGTCCCGGTCCTCGTCACCCGGGGCTGACGCCCCGCCCCCGAATTTCCCTAGGGAAATACGGCACCCCGCGCGCCTTTCGCTAGGGAAATACGGCACCCCGCGCGCCTTTCGCTAGGGAAATACGGGCACCCCGCGCGCATCTCCCTAGGGAGATGCGGGTGACCAGAGCCGGCTCGTCGCCAACCGAAGGGCGGGCAGGGACGCCGCCCGCAGCACCTGCCCCCGCAGGTGGCGGCGTCGAGCGAAGGCGCGGGGAGCCCCCTTCGTCCCGTGGCGGTGGATCAGGTCGGCGACGACGGCCGCGTCGGCAAGCGCCTCATTGGCCCCGCGCCCGAGGTTGGGGCCCATCGCGTGGGCCGCGTCGCCGATGAGCACGAGGCCTTCGTCGACCGGCGTGCGCAAGGGCGGGGCGAGCAGAACCCGCTGGGCATCGGCGGCGTCGCCGACCGCGGTCAGCACCTCACCGACCCGCGGGTCCCAGTCGGCGAGGTGGCCACGGACCAGGGCGACGGCATCGTCCCGGTCGACCTCCACACCCCGGTGGTCGCCGCGCACCGCGGCGAACCACGCCGCGCCCCGCGGCCCGGGCGTCACGCCGAAGAGCGCGCCGCGCCCCCACCACTCGGTCGCGGTCGTGACGGGCGGGCCGGGCAGGTGGCCGCGCAGCGCGATCCAGTCGGTGACGACGGGTGCCGCCCCCTCGAAGGCGTGCTGCCGCACCGCCGAGCGCACGCCGTCGGCGCCGACGACGAGGTCGGCCCCGACCTGACGGGCCAATGCCCGGGGGTCGGTGACGAGCTCGGTGAGTCGTGTGACGGCCGGCGGCAGGGCGGCCTCGAGCGCCGCCACGAGGTTCGGGCGGGGGGCAAACCACAGGCGCGGCGCACCGTGCCCAGCCGGTCGCAGCTCGTGGATCGCCCGGCCATCGGCCCGCCGCAGGGCGCCTCCCGTCACGGGCAGCGATCGCGCGCGGACCCGGTCACCCACGCCGATCGCGTCGAGGGCATCGCGCCCGCCGCGCCACAGGGCCAGGACCGTGCCGGCACCGGCCCGCTCGGGCCGCTCCTCGACGAGGGTCACGCGGACCCGGCGGGGGTCGAGGGCGGCGGCGAGGGCCAGACCGGCGATGCCGCCACCGACGACGAGGAGGTGTTCGCGAGCTCGCACGCCCCCAGCCTGCCAGCCCCGGGACGAAAAGGAAGTCACCGGTGCCGGCAGCCCCTCATGGGGACCTGCCGGCACCGGGGACTACCGCTTCAACGCACAACCATCCGGCGCCCCTCAGCGAAGGGAGAGCCCGCCGCCCTCCTCGTCGAGGTCGACGACGACGGTCGAGCCGTCACGCACGTCGCCGGCGAGCAGGGCGGTGGCCAGCCGGTCACCGATCTCGCGCTGCACGAGGCGGCGCAGCGGGCGGGCGCCGTAGGCCGGGTCGTAGCCGGTCTCGGCGAGCCATTCGCGAGCCGCCGGAGTGACCTCGAGGTGGATCCGACGGTCGGCGAGCCGACTCGCGAGCTCGCGCACCTGCAGCTCGACGATGTGGCCGAGCTCGTCGCGGCTCAGCGCGTCGAAGATGACGATCTCGTCGAGCCGGTTGAGGAACTCCGGCTTGAAGGCCTGCCGCACGACGCCCATGACGGCCTCACGGCGCGCCTCGCCCTCAAGCAGTGGGTCGGTGAGGAACTGGCTGCCGAGGTTGGAGGTCATGACGAGGATGACATTGCGGAAGTCAACCGTGCGACCCTGGCCATCGGTCAGGCGCCCGTCGTCGAGGACCTGCAGGAGGATGTCGAAGGTCTCGGGGTGGGCCTTCTCGACCTCGTCGAGAAGGACGACGGAGTAAGGACGCCGGCGCACGGCCTCGGTGAGCTGGCCACCCTCCTCGTAGCCGACATAGCCGGGGGGCGCACCGATGAGGCGCGCGACCGCGTGCCGCTCGGCGTACTCCGACATGTCGATGCGCACCATCGCGCGCTCGTCGTCGAAGAGGAAGTCGGCCAGCGACTTGGCCAGCTCGGTCTTGCCGACACCGGTCGGGCCGAGGAAGAGGAAGGACCCGGTCGGCCGGTCGGGGTCGGCGATGCCGGCCCGCGAGCGACGCACGGCGTCGGAGACCGCGCGCACGGCATCGGCCTGCCCGACGAGCCGCGAGCCGATGATCGACTCCATGTTCAGCAGCTTCTCCGTCTCGCCCTGCAGCAGGCGCCCGGCGGGGATGCCGGTCCACGCCGAGATGACCTCGGCGATGTCGTCGCTGCCGACCCGGTCCTTGACCATCGGCGAGCCTTCGCTCGCCTCGGCCTCGGACTCCTGGGCCTGCGCGGCCGCCAGCTCCTGCTCGGCGGCGGGGATGTCGCCGTAGAGCAGCCGGGATGCGCCTTCGTAGTCACCCTCGCGCTGCAGCCGCTCAGCCTGCGTGCGCAGCTCGTCGACCCGCGCCTTGAGGTCACCGACCCGGTTGAGGCCGGACTTCTCCGCCTCCCAGCGCGCGGTGAGCGCGGCGAGCTCCTCGGACTTGTCGGCGAGGTCAGCGCGCAGCCGCTCGAGCCGGTCGACGGAGGCCGCATCCGACTCCTTGGACAGGTGCAGCTCCTCCATCTTCAGCCGGTCGACAGCGCGGCGCAGCTCGTCGATCTCGACGGGGCTGGAGTCGATCTCCATCCGCAGGCGCGACGCGGCCTCGTCGACGAGGTCGATCGCCTTGTCGGGCAGCTGCCGGCCGGTGATGTAGCGGTCCGACAGCGTGGCCGCCGCGACGAGCGCGCTGTCCTCGATCTCGACCTTGTGGTGCGCCTCGTAGCGCTCCTTGAGCCCGCGCAGGATCGCGATGGTGTCCTCGACGCTCGGCTCACCGACGAAGACCTGCTGGAAGCGCCGCTCCAGGGCCGGGTCCTTTTCGATGTGCTCGCGGAACTCGTCGAGCGTCGTCGCGCCGACGAGTCGCAGCTCGCCGCGGGCGAGCATCGGCTTGAGCATGTTGCCCGCATCCATGGCGCCCTCACCGGACGCGCCAGCACCGACGACGGTGTGCAGCTCGTCGATGAAGGTGACGATCTGCCCGTCGCTGGCCTTGATCTCCTCGAGCACGTCCTTGAGCCGCTCCTCGAACTCGCCGCGGTACTTCGCGCCGGCGACCATCGCGCCGAGATCGAGGCTCACGAGCCGCTTGTCGCGCAGCGACTCGGGCACGTCACCGTCGACGATGCGCTGGGCCAGGCCCTCGACGACGGCGGTCTTGCCGACGCCGGGCTCGCCGATGAGCACGGGGTTGTTCTTCGTCCGGCGGGAGAGCACCTGGACGACGCGGCGGATCTCGGCGTCCCGCCCGATGACCGGGTCGAGCTTGCCGTCGCGGGCGGCCTGGGTCAGGTCGGTGCCGTACTGCTCGAGCGACTCGCCGCCCTCGGCGGGCGTCTCGGACGTCACCTTGCGCCCGGCGCGCAGCTCGTCGATCTTCGCCTCCATGTCGCGGGCGCCGCGGGACTCGACGGCCGCGAGGTGGCCCGTCTCGGCGAGCGCGAGCAGGAGCAGGTCGAGGGCGAGGTGCGTATCCCCCTTCGCCCGCATGAGGGTGTCGGCGTGCTGGAGCACGGCGAGCAGGCTGCGCCCGAGCGTCGGGGAGGCCGCCGCGCCGCTCGTGGTCGGCAACGAGCGCACGGCCGCATCGGCCTGCGCGAGGACGTGCCCGGCGCCGGTCCCGGCGGCCTGCAGGAGGGTGTCGCACTGCGGTGTGTCGAGCTGCACGAGGGCGCTCACGAGGTGGTCGGGCGTGACCTCGGGGTGCCCCTGGGTCTGGGCCGAACGCTGGGCCAAGGCGAGCGCCTCGGCCACCTTGGTGGTGGGCTGGAAGTCCATGGGGTCTCCTCTACGTCTGGCGGTGGTCTCTTCTTCGGTCAACCTTGCCAGACTTGAGTCTATTCCGCTCAACTCTGAACCGACCCCCTTCCGCCGCGTGCTCCCCTTCGGCCAGAGCCACCCCGCACGAGAGCAGGCCACGAAGTCTTGACATCGAGACTCTGCATTGCCGTTGGGCAATGCAGAGTCTCGAGGGTCAGCAGGTGGCGGTGATGTCGCTCAGCTCGTCGGTATCGGTCGTCGAGGAGGAGGACGGCGTGGTCGAGCTGGAGGTCTTCTTCGGGGTCGACGTCTTGGGAGCCCGGGGCGGGGGATTGATCGCCTCGTCGACCATCGCGTGGATCTTGGCGTAGTCGGGCTTGTTGACGTCGATGTTCTTGTTGGTCAGGGGCAGCGACTGGATCTTGCCCTTGTCCTGGATGCGCAGCACGAGCTCGGACCACGCCTTGAGGTCCTGCTGGGGGATGTCGACCTTGACGTTGTCCTCGAGCGTCTTCGCGAGCTTGGGGTAGCGCACGAGCATCGACGTCGGGTTGACCTGGTTGAGCAGCGCCCCGACCATGCAGCGCTGACGCCGCATGCGCGAGAAGTCACCATCGGTCGACTCGGCCCGGGAGCGGGAGTACCAGAGAGCTCGGTAGCCGTCGAGCTTTTGCACGCCCGGCTCGATGTAGCCGGTCGTGCCGACGACGACGCCACCCTCGATCTTGCAGCCGATACACACCCGCTCCTTGACATCGATCGTCACGCCGCCCATCGCGTCGACGAGCTGGGTGAAGCCCTGCAGGTCGATGACGGTGGTGTAGTCGATGTCGAGGCCGAGGATCTGCGACGCAGCGTCCTTGGTGACGGTCAGGCCGGGGTTGTCGTCGCCGGGGAAGAGCTCGGCGTTGTCCCGACCGAGGGTCCAGACGTACTCCATGAGGCACTGGTCGCCGCAGTTGAACCCCTTTGGGTACTGCTTCGACAGTGGGTTGTCCTTCGAGAAGGGGATGTTCTGCAAGTTGCGGGGGATGCCGAAGAGCACGGTCTCGCCGGTCTTGGTGTCGACGCTCGCGACCATGATCGAGTCGGGGCGGATGCCGTCGCGGTCCTCACCCGCGTCCGATCCGACGAGCATGACGTTGACTCGGCCGGTGCCGGCCCACGGGTCGTCACCATCGCCGGGCGCGGCCGCGCCCGCAGGGCGCAGCTGGTCGAAGACGGTGCCGATCAGCGAGCGCTGGATGACCGCGTAGCGCACCGACTGCGCAGCCGGCGCGAAGATCAGCAGCGCCGCCAGCGAGGCGAAGACCACCATGGCGATGCGCGGTCGTCCGCTCATGCCCGGTGGCATGTTGTCCCGAGCCGTGGTGACGATGCCCCAGATCCAGATGAGGGCGCCGACGGCGACCACGGGGATGAGGATCATCAAGGCCTGCCGGCTCACGCCGACGCCGATGACCGAGGAGGTCACTCCCTTCGCCAGACCCCACCCGCAGACGGCGAGGATCGTGAGGAAGAAGCCGGCCACCATGGCGATGCCGGTGCGGCGTCGGGTGTGGATCAGGCCGAGGCCGGGGATGACCGTGCTGGCTGCCGTCAGCGTGTAGAAGCGACGGGTCTGTCGGGCCTGTCGACGCGAGGCGATGCCGCGCTCGCCCAAGGCGCGATGGCGCCCCTCGGGCTCACTGCCAGTGTCCACGGGCGAAACCTCCGATGTCGGGACCCGTGGACGCGGGGTGAATGGGGACGGTCCGTGGGTAGTTCGTCACCATATCGTGACACAAGGGAGTGCCGAGGCCACAACATCGCGCGATCCCAGGGCACCCGCGGCGGGTCGCCGACGCTCAGGTCCGCGGCTCCGGGTCGTACCAGCCGTCGTGGTCCTCGGCGAGCTTGGCGAAGCGCTCACGCAGCCCCTTGGCGACGGCCCCGGACTCGTCGGCGACCATCTCCTCGGTCACGTGGACGGCCCACTCGTGGTCCTCGCTGTCGTCCTCACCGGCGAGTGCCTCACGCACGACGCGGACCTCGGTGAAGCCCTCGTCGCGCAGGTCCTCGGCGATGCGATCGGCGTCGTCACGGTCGGGGAAGACCATCAGGTGCTCGGACATGGCACCAGCCTGTCACGACCACGGGGGTGGACATCGGACGGCGCGCGTGGTGTCGTCGAAGGCATGGCCCAGGAGCAGAAGATCACTGTCCAGCGCACCATCGACGCCTCCGCCAAGGACGTCTTCGAGGTGCTCACCAACCCCGAGCGGCACGCCGAGCTCGACGGCTCCGGCTTCGTCCGCTCGGACGAGAAGACCGATCGGATCCAGGCCGTCGGCGACGTCTTCACGATGAACATGTCCGGCGACCACATGGGCGGCGAGTACCAGACGGACAACCACGTCACCGCCTACGACACCAACAAGATGGTCGGCTGGAAGACCGCGCCCGCCGGCACCGAGCCTCCCGGGTGGGAGTGGCTGTGGGAGCTGGAGCCGCAGGGCTCGGACACCACCCTCGTCACCCACACCTACGACTGGAGCGGCGTCACCGACCAGGCCCTGCTGGACAAGGTCGGCTTCCCACTCGTCAAGGAGTCGCAGCTCGAGGACTCGCTGGCGCGCCTCGCGGCCGCGGTGAGTTGACCCCCTTCCCCGGCGGCGACGTCGGTGGGCATGATCCCCACATGTCCGTCGACGTCGCCGCGCTTCGCGCCCGCTTCCCCTCCCTTCGCTCCGGCATCGCGCACTTCGACGGGCCGGGCGGCACCCAGACCCCGGCCGAGGTCGGCGAGGCGATCGCCGCGACGCTCACCGGTCCGCTGTCCAACCGCGGCTCCTCGGTGGCGAGCGAGCGCAACGCCGAGGCAGCCATCGCCGGATTTCGCTCCGCGATGGCCGACCTGCTCGGGGCCTCCCCCGACGGGATCGTCTACGGTCGCAGCGCCACCCAGCTCACCTACGACATCTCGCGGGCGCTGGCGAAGGGGTGGGGGCCGGGTGACGAGGTCGTCGTCACCGAGCTCGACCACGACTGCAACGTGCGGCCGTGGGTCCAGGCCGCCGAGTCCGTCGGGGCGAGCGTGCGGTGGCTGCGGCTCGACCCCGCGACGGCCGAGCTGGACCTGACCGACCTCGACGAGATCGTCACCGAGCGCACCCGGCTCGTCGCGGTGACCGGTGCGTCCAACCTACTCGGCAGCCGTCCGCCCGTGGCCCGGATCGCCGAGCGGGCCCACGCGGTCGGGGCGCTCGTGCACGTCGACGGCGTGCACCTGACGGCGCACGCGCACATCGACGTCGCGGCGCTCGGGGCCGACCTCTACGTGTGCTCGCCGTACAAGTTCTTCGGCCCGCACTGCGCGGCGCTGGCGGCGGATCCGGCTCTCCTGCAAGACCTCCGGCCCGACAAGCTGCTGCCGTCGACCGATGCGGTGCCGGAGCGCTTCGAGCTCGGGACGCTGCCCTACGAGATCATGGCGGGTGCCACCGTGGCGGTCGACGTCATCGCGTCGCTGGCCCCGCAGGGCCCGTCGCGCCGGGAGCGCCTGGCGGCGGCGCACGATCTCGTCCACGCCCACGAGCTACGCCTGCGGCAGCGGATCGAGGCCGCGCTCGCCGACCTCGGCAACCGGGTCGTGCTCCACTCGCGGGCCGCCGAGCGCACCCCGACGCTCTTCTTCACCCTGCCGGGCGGTGATGCCCGCGCGGTCGCCGCGAAGCTCGCCGCGGCGGACGTGCTCGCGCCACCCGGGACCTTCTACGCGCACGAGCCCTTCCGGGCGCTCGGACTCGACGTCGACGTCGGGATCCGCGTCGGTGTCGCGCCCTACACCGATGACTCCGACGTCGACCGGCTGCTCACCGGGTTGGGCGAAGCGCTCGCCTGACCCCGGCCCCCCTTCGCCCGCCCGCGACCCCGGCAGCGTTGGTGCCACCCGGCGTCGTTGGTGTCGCCTGGTTGCCCCTCTGCGGGGGACCAGGTGACATCAACGCCGCCAGGCCGCCGCCCACGCGGCGAGGGCCGGTCAGGCGCGCGGGTCGCGACCGGTGAAGGCGATGACCCGCTCCTGGCGGCTGGCATCGGGGCCGACCTCCACGGCCGGGCCGCAGACGCCCTGGCTGCGCACGGCGTCGCCGAATCCGGCCAGCGCCTCCTCGACCTGGTCGAGCTCGCGGTCGCTCAGCTCGACCGGGACGCCCGCGGCCGCACCGATGTCCCAGCGGTGGACGAGCAGGTCGAAGCCGTAGAAGCGGTCGAAGGCCGCGCCCACCGTCGTCGTGCCGAAGGGCGTCTCGTAGGGCCGCTCCGCCAGGGTGTCGTCGGCGAGCTGGCGGGCGACGCCCTCTGCGTGGGTGCGCCATGCGGTGGCCGGACCGAGCGCCGCGACCGTCGGGGCAGGGTTGGGCAGGTCGGCGCCCGCCTTGAGCAGGAAGTCGCGCTGGGTGTCGATGAGGTGCTGCACGACGTCGAGACCCGACCACCCGACGCACGGGCTCGGGCCCGCGAGCGCCTGCGGGTCGGTGGCGTCGACGAGACGCATGAGCGGGGTGTTCTTCCGGTCGAAGATCGAGGCGGCGTCCTGGGGAAGTGGCATGGAGCACAGCCTGCCAGCGCCCTCCGACAACGGCCACGGCCCTCCCTTCGTCCTGCGGGTGAACTCCCGGCGGCGAGATGGCGAAGGGAGCCCCGCTCCCCTTGATCAGGGGCGGACCGCCCCGCCAGCATGACCACGACATGAGTGGGCTCTTCGTCGCGGTCGGCGACTCCTTCACCGAGGGCGTGGGCGACCCGCACGTCCACTACCCCAACCAGGTGCGGGGTTGGGCGGACCGGCTCGCCCGCCAGCTCGGCCGCGCCGACCCCGCCTGGCGCTATGCCAACCTGGCGATCCGCAGCAAGTTCCTCGACCAGGTCGTCACCGACCAGCTCGACCTGGCGATCGCCATGCGCCCGACGCACATCTCCTTCGCCGCGGGCGGCAACGACCTGCTCTCGCTGCGTGCCGACGTCGACGGCATCGCGACCCGCTACGAGGCCGCGCTGCGGCGGCTCGTCGACACCGGCGCCGAGGTCGTCGTGTTCACGACCTTCGTCCCGCAGGCCTCCGGCCTGCTCAAGCCGCTCGTGCGGCGGGTCGAGGCCTTCAACTCCGCGATCCGCGACCTCGCGGCGACGCACGACGCGACGCTCGTCGACCAGGCGCGGATGGGTGAGTACGACCAGCGGGCGCTGTGGGCCATGGACCGGATCCACATGTCGCGGCCGGGGCACAAGCGCATGGCGGCCGCCGTCGCGGAGCGGATCGGGGTGCGGCACACGCTCAAGCTGAGCAACTTCGTGCCCAACGAGCCCTCGGGCTGGCGCGCGGCGATCGAGGCGGAGGCGAAGTTCGTCCGTGGCGAGGTCGTGCCGCTGGTGCGCCGCCGCCTGCGCGGGGAGTACGAAGGGGACACCACGCGCCCCAAGTGGCCGGACCCGATCCACCCAGCCGACGGCCTCAAGCGACTGGCCGCCGAGCAGGCCGCCGTCGAGCGGCGCCTGAAGGCGTGGGGCGAGGCACTCGATCGGGTCTGAAACCCGGACGTCAGGGCGAGCGGTCAGGCGCGGCCGTACGGCTGCCACACGACGAGCGCCTGCCCGCCGGTCTGCTGTCGCGGGCGCTGCCCGTGACGCAGGGCGACGATGTCACCCTGCGAGCCGACCGCGAAGAAGCGCCGGCCCCGCCCGAGCTGCTCGCGCGCGGCGTCGAGCTCGTCGTCGAGCTCGGCGACCCGCTCGCGCAGCGCCTCGACCTGGTGTTCGAGGTCGAAGATGCGCTGGATCGCGGCGAGCGAGACGCCCTCATCCTGGGAAAGCCGCTGCACCTCGCGCAGCCGGGTGACGTCGGCGGCGCTGTAGCGTCGGACGCCACCCCGGGTGCGCGAGGGCGTGACGAGCCCGATCCGGTCGTACTGGCGCAGCGTCTGCGCGTGCATACCGGTGAGCTCGGCGGCGACGGAGGTGACGTAGACGGGCGTGCGGTCGTCACCTCTCATGCCGGAGATCCCTGCAACGTGCCTACATCCCTTCGTCATCGGTGCGTCACCAGTGCGACGCGGTCAGGCGCTCGCGGCGGCGAACAGCGCGGCGCGCGGGTCGTCGGTGCGGGCATCGCGCAGGACCTCGACGGCCTCGCGCTCGGCCTCGCTGAGCTCGGTCGGCACGATGATCTGGACCTTAGCGAGCAGATCGCCGGTGGCCCCCTTCGTCGCGATGCCGCGTCCCTTGAGCCGCAGGACGCGGCCGCTCGGGGTCCCCGGCGCGATCCTGACCTTGACCTGCGACC
This sequence comes from Janibacter sp. FSL W8-0316, assembly GCF_038004165.1. NCBI lineage: Bacteria > Bacillati > Actinomycetota > Actinomycetes > Micrococcales > Intrasporangiaceae > Janibacter > Janibacter sp. FSL W8-0316. Next base: position 1,893,253 of record NZ_JBBOQX010000001.1, read on the forward strand.
CGTCGAGGGTCGGCACGGCGACCGTGGCACCGAGGGCGGCCTCGGGGAAGGTCACCGGCAGGTCGAGGGTCAGGTTGTCGCCGTCGCGGCCGAAGACCGGGTGCTTGCCCACCGACACGGTGAGGATGAGGTCACCGCGGGGCCCGCCCTGGTCGCCGTGACCTCCCTTGCCGCGCAGGCGGATCTTCTGGCCGTCCTTGACGCCGGCAGGGATCCTGGCGTTGACCTTCTCGCCGTTGACGTTCAGGGCGATGGTGCGCCCCTCGACCGCGTCGCGGAAGGACAGCTCGGTGCGGGCGGTGAGGTCCTGGCCCTTGACCGGGCCCCGCGGGGCGCGGAAGCCCGCACCCTGCCCACCGAAGCCGGCGCCGCCGCCCCCGCCGAACATCGACAGGATGTCCTCGAGGTCGGGCTCGCCCGCCCCACCCCCGGCGAAGGGGGAACCGCCGCCGGTGCTGTAGCGCACCCGCGAGCCGCCCCCACCCCCGCCGAAGGCGGAGAAGATGTCCTCGAAGCCTGCGCCCCCACCCGGGCCGCCGGCGGTGAATCGCGCACCGCCGCCAGCCATCGAGCGGATGGCGTCGTACTCACGACGCTGCTCCGGGTCGGAGAGCACGGCGTGCGCCTCACCGACGTCCTTGAACTTCTGCTCGGCGGCGGCGTCCCCGGCATTGCGGTCGGGGTGGTACTGCTTGGCGAGCTTGCGGTAGGCCTTCTTGATCTCCGTGGTATCAGCGTCCTTGGCGACGCCCAGAACCGCGTAGAAGTCCTTGTCCAACCAGTCCTGACTGGCCATGTCTCCTCCTCTCGGTGGTGGTTACTGCGGGTCGGCGACCGCGACGCGGGCGGCGCGCAGGACGCGCTCGCCGGCGCGGTAGCCGGGCTGGAGCACGGTGACGACCGTCGTGGCCGTCGCGTCGCTCGGCAGCTCCGGGTCGGAGGCGTCCCACGCGCCGTGCATGAGGGCCTCGTGCACGTTGGGGTCGAAGGCCTCGCCCTTGACGCCCACGCGCTCCAGTCCCTGCTTGGCGAGGACCTGCTCGAGCTTGTCGGCGATCGCCCGGAAGGGGCTGCCCTCCGGCAGGTCGCCGTGCTGCTCGGCGAGGTGGATCTCGTCGAGGACCGGCAGGAGCGACTCGAGCAGGTCGTGGACCGCGCGCTCCTTGTGCACCGGGAGGTCCCGGTCGACGCGCCGCTTGTAGTTGACGTACTCGGCCTGCAGGCGCAGGTAGTCGTCCTGGAGCTGGTCGGCACGGGCCGTGTCGGGGTGGACCTCGGCGTCGCCGACGGCCTCCCCTTCGCCCGCAGCGGTGGCCCCGTCGGCCGGGGTGGCCGACTCGGGCGCAGCGTCAGCTGCGGCCTCGTCGACCACCTCGGCCTCGACGACCTGCTCCTCGGCCTCCGGGTGGGCCGCGTCGGCGGTCACCTCGGGCTCGATCGGCTGGTTGGGGTCGGTCACTTCTTCTCCTCGTCGTCGTCGACGACCTCGGCGTCGACGATGTCGTCGTCACCCTCGGGAGCGGGCTGCTCGGCGCCGGCGTCGCCGCCGGGGGCCGCGCCCTCGCCCTGCTCCGCGGAGGCCGCGTAGAGGGCGGCGCCCATCTTCTGCGACTCCTCGTTGAGGGTGTCGACCTTCTTGGCCAGCTCCTCGACGCTCACGCCGGACTCCGGCTTGAGAGCCTCCTTGAGGTCGGCGAGCGCGTCGTCGACGGGCTTGCGCTGCTCGTCGGTCAGCTTGTCGCTGGACTCGGAGAGGAACTGCTCGGTGGAGTAGACGAGGTTCTCCGCGTTGTTGCGGGCCTCAGTCTCCTCGCGGCGGGCCTTGTCCTCGTCGGCGTGCGCCTCGGCCTCCTTGACCATGCGCTCGATCTCCTCCTTCGACAGCGCAGAGCCGCCGGAGATGGTGATCTTCTGCTCCTGGCCGGTGCCCCGGTCCTTGGCCGTCACGTGGACGATGCCGTTGGCGTCGATGTCGAAGGTGACCTCGATCTGCGGCACGCCGCGCGGCGCCGGCGCGATGCCGGAGAGCTCGAAGGTGCCGAGGTTCTTGTTCTCCCGCGCGATCTCGCGCTCACCCTGGAAGACCTGGATCAGCACGGAGGACTGGTTGTCCTCGGCGGTGGAGAAGACCTCGGAGCGCTTCGTCGGGATGGCGGTGTTGCGCTCGATGAGCTTGGTGAAGAGGCCCCCCTTGGTCTCGATGCCGAGGGAGAGCGGCGTGACGTCGATGAGCAGGACGTCGTTGCGCTCGCCCTTGAGGACACCGGCCTGCAGGGCCGCGCCGAGCGCGACGACCTCGTCCGGGTTGACGCCCTTGTTGGGCTCCTTGCCGCCGGTCAGCTCCTTGACGAGCGAGCTGACGGCCGGCATGCGGGTGGAGCCACCGACGAGGACCACGTGGTCGATGTCGGAGACCTGGACGCCCGCGTCCTTGATGACGTTCTCGAAGGGGGTCTTGGTCCGGTCGAGCAGGTCCTTGGTCATCTGCTCGAAGTTCGCGCGCGAGAGCGACTCGTCGAGGTGGATGGGGCCGTTCTCTCCCATGGACAGGTACTGCAGGTTGATCGACGTGGTCGTCGAGGAGGAGAGCTCCTTCTTCGCCTGCTCGGCGGCGTCGCGCAGACGCTGCATGGCGATCTTGTCGCCGGAGAGGTCGACGCCGGTGTTGTTCTTCACCTGGGTCAGGAGGTGATCGACGATGCGCTCGTCCCAGTCGTCGCCACCGAGCTGGTTGTCACCGGAGGTCGCGCGGACCTGGATGGTGGAGAAGCCGTCCTCGGGGTCCTTGCCGACCTCGAGCAGGGAGACGTCGAAGGTGCCGCCACCGAGGTCGAAGACGAGGATGAGCTCGTCCTCCTTGCCCTTGTCGAGCCCGTAGGCCAGGGCGGCCGCCGTCGGCTCGTTGACGATGCGCAGGACCTTGAGGCCCGCGATCTCGCCGGCCTCCTTGGTGGCCTGGCGCTCGGCGTCGTCGAAGTAGGCGGGGACGGTGATGACCGCATCGGTGACGTCCTCACCGAGGTAGGACTCGGCGTCGCGCTTGAGCTTCTGCAGGATACGGGCGCTGATCTCCTGGGCGGTGTACTTCTTGCCGTCGATGTCGTCGGTCGTCCAGTCGGTGCCCATGTGGCGCTTGACCGAGCGGATGGTGCGCTCGGCGTTGGTCACCGCCTGACGCTTGGCGATGTCGCCGACGAGGACCTCGCCGCCCTTGGAGAAGGCGACGACGGACGGGGTGGTGCGGCCACCCTCGGCGTTCGGGATGATCGTGGGCTCGCCACCCTCGAGGACGGCGACGGCAGAGTTGGTGGTTCCGAGGTCGATGCCAACGGCACGGGCCATGAGGCGCTCCTTTGTTCGGGTGGTCGAGGTGGTCACCCCGACGCGAGTTGAGTTGCTGTCGCTCAACTTAGGAGCCGGTCCGCGGCCTGCGCAAGTCCGTGGCTCAAAAGTTGAGTTCACTTGGCTCAACTACGAGCGACGGGAAGTTGTTCCCGGCCACGCGTATCAGTTGAGTCCCGCCGAAGATCCCTGCGGCACAGCGGCCCTCGGACCGAAAAGCCCCTGCCGCGCCTCCGGCTCGCCAGGGATCTGGGCGCAGGATCCCTCGGCCGTCCAGCGCCGCGGGGTCGGGATCGACGGCCTGCCCGTCGATGATGTCGCTCATGGCTGCCCACCTTCCTCCGCCAAGGTCTGCCCCCTCCACCCGCCGACTCAGGCCGCGACGTAGACGGTGTTGCTCGACGTGCCCCCGGTGAGGAAGTTGGCGAAGTCCACGACGTGCGCCTCCACCCGGTCGAAGACCTGCCTCAGCAGGGCCATGAAGTCCTCGTCCGGTGGGTCGTCGGACCACATGGCGAAAACGCCGCCGGGACGCAGGTGCGACCTCAGCCGCTGCAGGCCGTCGACGGAGTAGAAGGGGGCGTGGTCCGGATGCAGCAGGTGGCGGGGAGTGTGGTCGATGTCAAGGAGCACCGCGTCGTGCAGCCGACCCGGCTCGTCCGGGTCGAAGCCCTCCTCGGACCCCGCGAGCTCGAAGAAGTTGCCGAGCAGCAGGCGAGTGCGCTCGTCTCGCACGACGGCAGGCGCGTCCGGCAGCAGCTCGCGCTCGTGCCAGTCGATGACCTCGGGCAGGGCGTCGACGACGAGCATCGAGCTCACCCGCGGGTCCTCCAGCGCCGCCTTGGCGGTGCACCCCAGGCCCAGGCCGCCGACGACGACGTCGAGCTGGTCCCCCTTCGCCCTGGCCAGACCGAGGCGGGCCAGCTCGATCTCGGCGACCGTGAAGAGGCTCGACATGAGGAACTCGTCGCCCAGCTTGACCTCGTAGACGTCGACCTTGAGCGTCGGCTCGATCCGCCGGCGCAGGCTGATCTCACCTCTGGGGGTCTCGCTCCAGGCGAGCTCTTCGACGCGGCGCATCAGCCCAGTCTGCCCCCTGACGCCCTTCGAGACAGTCGCTGCGCGACTGCCCACGCGGAACGTGGGACCCACTCAGGGACCGGGAGAACGACGTCTGCTCCGAGGAGGAGTAGCGTCCTGCGGCGTGGACCAGGCCGCGCCGAGCGCGCATCTGCTCAACCGTCTCGTGGCGAACCCGGCCCGCACGGTCATGCTGGGCTTCGCGGCGACGATCGCGCTCGGCACGCTCGTGCTCATGACCCCCTTCGCAGCCGAGAGCCGGGAGTCGACCGATGCGCTGACCGCGCTCTTCACCGCGACCTCGGCCACGTGCGTCACCGGGCTCGTCACGGTCGACACAGGTGGCCACTGGTCGACCTTCGGCGAGCTCGTCATCCTCGCGCTCATCCAGGTCGGCGGCCTCGGCGTCATGTCCGTGGCGACCCTGCTCGTCATGCTCATCGGACGCCGGCTCAGCGCTCCTGCAGGGGTGCTCACCGGCGCGGAGGCCCGCTCGCTCACCCAGCGCACGCCCGGCCAGGTGCTCGTCGGCGTGCTGCGCTTCACCCTCGCCGTCGAGCTCGTGTCCGCCGTTGTGCTCACCGTCCGGCTGCGCATCGCCTACCACGAGGGGTGGGGCGAGGCGATCTACTCGGGCGTCTTCCACTCCGTCTCGGCCTTCAACAACGCCGGGTTCGGGCTGCTGCCGGACAGCGCGGTCCAGTGGGCGCAGGACCCGTGGATGTGCCTGCCGCTCATGATCTCGGTGATGGTCGGCGGACTCGGCTTCCCCGTCTGGTGGGAGCTCTTCAGGCACTGGCGCGAGCCCTATCGCCGGTGGACGATCCACGCGACGATCACCATCTGGGGCTCGGTTGTGCTGTGGGTCGTCGGCACCCTGCTCTTCGCCGTCGTCGAGTGGGACAACGACCGCACCCTCGGACCGATGGGCACCGGCGGCAAGATCCTCGCCGCCGCCTTCCAGTCCGTCGTCGCCCGCACCGCGGGCTTCAACAGTGTCGACATCGGGGCCGTGCGCCAGGAGAGCCTGCTGCTCCTCGACGGCCTGATGTTCATCGGCGGCGGCAGCGCCGGCACAGCCGGAGGCATCAAGGTCGCGACCTTCGCCATCCTCGGCTTCGTCATCTGGGCCGAGCTGCGCGGCGAGCCGACCGTGCGCGTACTCACCCGCCGCCTCTCCCCCGCCAACATGCGTCAGGCGCTCACTGTCGCCCTGCTCGGCACCGGCCTCGTCGCCGCCGCGACCGGCGCGCTGCTCGTGCTCACCCCCCTTCGTCTCGACGTCGTGCTCTTCGAGGTGATCTCGGCCTTCGGCACCGTCGGGATGTCGACCGGCATCACCGCTGACATCCCACCGGCCGGGCAGCTGATCCTCGTGGCGATGATGTTCCTCGGCCGGCTCGGGCCGATCACCCTCGGCGCCGCCCTGGCGCTGCGCAACCGACCTCGGCGCTTCGAGGTCCCGGAGGAGAGGATCCTCGTTGGCTAGGTACGACGTCGCCGTCATCGGGCTCGGCCGGTTTGGCTCGGCCCTCGCCCTGCGTCTCGTCGAGGAGGGGCGGGAGGTCCTCGGGGTCGACGTCGACGAGGCCGCGGTCGACGCCCTCGCCGACCGGATCGACCACCTCGCGATCGCCGAGGCCCGCGACGAGGAGACCCTGAGGCAGCTCGACATCCGCCCCGACACCCTCGTCGTCCTCGGCATGGCCCCCGTCGCCGCCTCGCTCATGACCGCGACGGCGCTCAACGAGCTCGGCGTCCGCGAGATCTGGGCTAAGGCCGGCTCGCGCAGGCACGTCGAGGCACTCACCCGCCTCGGGGTCAGCCGGATCATCCAGCCCGAGCGCGAGGCCGGCCTGGCGATGGCGACGGAGATCCTGCGCCGCTGACGCCCCCACCCCCTTCGCATCACCTCGCGGAAAGGCGACCACGACGCGCATTGCCGTATGGCAATGCGACCACGACGCGCATTGCCGTAGGGCAATGCGCAGGGGGTAGCGGCGAAGGGGTGGGGCCGGGCTAGCCGGCGAACTCCCACCGGATCCCGTGGACCCCGACCGCGGCCTCGGGCTGGGCCAGGTGCACCCGGTCGCCGTACGCGCCACCACGGTCGGGGGTGCTCGCCGGCATCGGCGGGGTCGGGCTGCTCGCGGCGGGCCTGCTCGTCCGGCGTCGTCGGCAGCCTGCGCCGTAGCTCGGATCGCTGCGCATCACGCGCACCCCGGAGGGTCGCCACGAGGGCGTCGACGTCGGCCGGCAGGGCATCGCCGCGCCAGACGACGTGGGCGTCGGCCCGCACGAGCAGCAGCGCGTGGCGGAAGGCCGGGGCGCTCGGCCACGACGCGTCGACGAGCTCGACGGGCAGCGCCGAGTCGAGCAGCGGGCTGACGTCGACCGTCGGGTCCAGGCGCAGCAGCGTGTAGGCCGGGCCGAGCAGGTCGAGGATGCTCGTGCCGTCGACCTCGAGGTGCGGCAGGCGGCACCCCGGCACCGTCGAGGGCGTGTGCGAACCCATGTCGTAGGCCGGCGGCGCCTCACCGTCGGCCACGATGATCGGCGAATCGGCGTAGTAGTAGCCGAAGTTCAGCCCCTCGGGTGACATCTGCGGCAGGTTGATGTCGAAGAGGCGGCGCCCCAGCCGCTGGCGCAGCAGCCGTCCGACGAGACCGCGCGAGGCGATGACCGGTGGCACGGAGCGGCCCGACAGCGCCGCGAGATTTTCCTCGACCTTGCTCATCGCGAAACGCGAGACCTGCTCGGTGATCGGTGCCCGCTCGGCCTCGTAGGCGTCGATGATCGCCGGGTCGCCCCAGCCGTCGAGCACTGCGCACAGCAGCCACGACAGGTGCACGGCGTCGGCGATGCCGGCATTCATCCCGTAGCCCGCGAAGGGCACCCACAGGTGCGCCGCGTCGCCGGCGACGAAGACCCGCCGGTCGCGGAAGCGGTCGGCGACGAGGCGACGCGCCACCCAGTCCTCCTGCCGGACCACGTCGAAGGGGAAGTCCGCCCCGACCCCGAGGACGTCACGGATCGACTGGTCGGGGTCGAGGACGTCGAAGTCGCTCTCCCCGGCGGGCAGGGCCCGGTGCACGAGCCACAGGTCCTCGCCGTCGATGGCGACGACATTGCCCCGCACCTTGTGGTTGACGACCCACGTCATCCACGCCGGCCGCCGGTCGCCGAAGAGGCCCTTCACCGCGGAGGAGCGGATGAGGCTGGTGCGGGTGCGCCCGATCTCGGCATCCCCGACGAGGCGGGCACCGATCGCCTTGCGCACCCGGCTCGACCCGCCGTCGCAGCCGACGAGGTAGTCCGCGCGCAGGTCCAGGTCCTGACCCGCGTCCAGGTCACGACAGGTGACGGTCACGCCCCCTTCGTCCTGGGTGAAGGAGACGAGCTCGGTGCGGGGCATGAAGCGCACCCCCGGCAGCGACAGCAGACGCTCGCGCAGGATCGGCTCGAGCCACAGCTGCGACTCGCGGACCATCGGCTCCGGTGTCGGCCAGGCACTGTCGTGGAAGCCGGGCTGCGAGCGCTCGGCTCGCGACGGCATGGTGATGCGGGTGAGCTCGGGGCCGGACAGGCTCGTCGCGTAGACCGTGTCGGTCGGGTAGTCGTCAGTCAGGCCCGCCGCCCGCACCCGGTCGGCGATGCCGAAGCGGCGGAAGGTCTCCATCGTGCGGGCGGCGATGGTGTTGCACTTCGCGTCGGGCGGGTCGTCGGCGGCCCTCGCCTCGAGGACGATGATCTGCGCGCCGCGCATCGCGGCGTCGATGGCCAGGCAGGTCCCGACCGGGCCGGCACCGGAGACGATGATCTGCGCGTCGCTCATCGCGCGCCTCCACTCAGCTCGGGGACGGCGATCTCCTGCTCGCGGGCGCTGGCGAGCGCCTGGCGGAACTGGCCGAGCTTCGTCAGGACGGTCTCGCCGACCGGGGTGTGACCCCAGATCGAGATGCCCTGGTGCGTCGTCGGCTCCCACGTCGCCTCGACCTCGGGGGTGATGAGGATCGGGTTCCAGCCGACCTCCCACTCGAAGCCCGAGGGGGTCTGGCAGTAGTAGGACAGCTCGCGGTCGTTGGTGTGCTGCCCGACGTCCCACACCATGCGGAAGCCGAGGTCGCTCACCCGCCCGTGGGACGCGAGCAGGTCGTCGAGCGTCGCCACCTGCGTGTTGAGGTGCTGGATGCTCGTGCGGACCGGGTCGAGCGACACGCCACGCATGTTGGCGACGGCGATGGAGTGATGCCGCTCGTTGACCCGCAGGAAGCGGATCTTCAGGGTCAGCCCGCTGATCATCTCGTCGATGTGGTCGGTGAGCCGCGCGTCGAAGACGCCTGCGTAGTACCGCTGCAGGGCCGGCGCGTCCTTCGTCGTGATCGCGAGGTGCCCCATGCCGGAGTCACCGGTGACGAACTGCGTGACCTGCATCTGCAGCGGCGCCGCCGTGCGAAGGGGGGTCGTGAAGATCTCGGTGGGGACCCCCTTCGGGCCGGCGAAGCGCCACAGCCGCTCGACGCCGCGCAGCGCGCACTCCTCGTCGGTGCCCTCCAGCACCGGCAGGCCGGCCGCGGTGACCCGGGCGAGGATCGCGTCGAAGGTCTCGTGGTCGTCGACGAGCCACCCGACCGCGGTGACGTCCTCGGCCGGGCCCCGCCGCAGCAGGAACCGGCACTCGTGGTCGTCGAGACGGAAGCGCATCGTGTCGCGGCTCGGCTCGTCGACGTGCAGCCCGATGGCGTCGGCGCCGAAGCGCCGCCAGTCGGTGAAGCGCTGCGTCTCGACGACGGTGTAGCCAAGGTGGACGCGACCGAAGACGTCGGTGCTCATGCGTGCCTCCGGATGTGCTCGATGGCCAGGGCGTTGAAGCGATCGGCCTGCTCCCACTGCGCCCAGTGACCGGTGCGCGACCACATGACGAGGTCGCAGCGGGGCATCGTGGCGGCGAGACGCGGGCCGCCGCTCGGCCGGTTGACCTTGTCCTCGGTGCCCCAGAGGACGAGGGTCGGCACCTCGCAGCGGGTGAGACGGCGGTCGCGGGAGAGGTCCATCCGCACGAGCGTGCGCAGACCTGCCGGGCCGGGGTCGGGGCGGCGCAGCGGCGGGTCGGCGACGACCTCGGGGTCGAGGCTGGCTGCATGTCGCAGGTCGATGAGCTCGTCCGGGACGCTCGCGCCGTCGAAGACGAGGAAGTCGCGGATGAAGCTCGCGAGCTTGTCTCGGGTCGGGCCCTCGCCGGAGTAGTAGGAGAGCAGCGCGTTGAGTCCCGGCGTCGGCAGAGCGCGGGTCGTGCCGATGCCGCCGGGGCCCATGAGGAGCAAGGAGGCCACCTTGTCGGGACGATCGAGTGCCAGGCGAAGGGCGGCGGCCCCGCCGTAGGAGTTGCCGACGAGGTGGGCGCTGCCCAGGTCGAGGACGTCGACGAGCTGCCGGGTGAAGGCGGCGAGGTCCCCGAAGGGGTCGGCGTGGTCGAGGTGCTTGCTCGAGCCGCCGTAGCCGGGCATGTCCGGGACGAGGACACGCAGGCCTGCGCCGGACAGGGCATCGATGTTGCGCGCGTAGTTGGACTCTCCCGTGGCACCCGGGCCACCGCCGTGGAGCAGGACGACCGGGGTGCCGTCGGCGGGACCGACCTCGGTGAGATGGATGTCGCGGGCACCGACGCGGACGGTGCGGTGACTGCGCTCCGCGGTCGACGGGGTGGGTGCTGCTGCGGTCACAGGGACTCCCTTCGCGTTGTTACATGTTGTAACTTTAGGAGAGGTTACACCGTGTACCCAGCACAGGGGAAGGGCCGTAAGGTGACGGCATGAGCGTCGAGGAGCCGGGCCCCGCGATGACCGCCCGCATGCCCTCCGCGCAGCGGCGCGACCAGCTGCTCGACGTCGCCGAGAACCTCTTCGTCACGCGCGGCTACTCGGCGACCTCGATGGAGGACGTCGCTCGCGGCGCCGGCGTGACCCGACCGGTCCCCTACCGCCACTTCGGGACGAAGGAGGGCGTCTACCTCGCGGTCCTCGAGCGGGCCCGGCGGGAGTACGAGGCGGTCATGGTCGAGGCGATCGACCCCGAGCTGCCGGCGCGCGAGCAGCTCGCGCGGGTCGGCGACGCCTTCTACTCGGTGCTCGAGGACAGCCCCGGCCGGTGGAAGCTGCTCTTCGCGAGCAGCGCCGTGCTGCCGGTGGAGTTCGAGGAAAGGCTTGCGGCACAACGCTTCGAGACGATCGAGATGATCCGGGGCCTGCTGACCCGGCTCGCCCGACCGGACGTCCCGCCGGCCCGGATCACCGCCGCCGCGCACGCGATGTCGGGCGTCGCCGAGCGCCTCGGCCACTGGTGGCTCGCGGACCCGTCACTCACCCGCGACGAGCTGGTCGAGCACTACGCGGACTTCCTCTGGGGCGGCCTGGGCGGCTACGCCCGCGACTGAGTCGCGCCTCCTCGACACTCCGGTGCAGGAATACCTCAAGGGGGTATACAGTTGGCCTCATCGGATACCCCCCATAGGTATAGATCGAGAGGAACTCACGATGAGCGCGACCACCACCGAGTACCAGGTGACCGGCATGACCTGCGGCCACTGCGAGATGTCCGTCCGCGAGGAGGTCAGCGAGATCCCCGGCGCCGAGGTCGTCGAGGTCAGCTCCGCGACCGGCAAGCTCGTGGTCTCCGGCGACGTCGACGACGCGGCTGTCATCGCCGCCGTCACCGAGGCCGGCTACACGGCTACCAAGGCCTGACGATGCGCGCCCCGGCTCGTCTCGGTCTCTTCGGTCTCGTCCTCGCGGTCGTCTTCGCGCTCGCCGCGGTCACGGCCCGCGCGGTCGTGCCCGAGGAGACCGCGCGGGTCTGGGCGCAGGAGAGCACCACCCACGGCGGCGAGCACGCCTCCCCTTCGGACGACGGCACCGGTGACGCCGACGACGAGCACTCCGCCCACGACGGCGCCGCCGCACCCACGGGCCTGTCGCTGGAGCAGGACGGCTACCGCCTCACCGGCGTCTCCGCCCCGACCGAGGTCGACGAGCGCGGCCGCCTCGAGCTGACCGTCACCGGCCCCGACGACGAGCCGGTCACCGACTTCACGGTCGAGCACGAGGAGGAGCTGCACCTGATCGTCGTGCGCAGCGACGGCCAGCACTTCCGCCACGTCCACCCGCAGCGCGCCGCCGACGGCACGTGGTCGCTGCCGTGGACCTGGGAGGCGGCCGGCACCTACCGTCTCTACGCCGACACCACCCCGGCCGATGCCGACGAAGGGGTGACCCTCACCTCCACCGTCGACGTCGCCGGCGATGTCACCCCCACCGCGTCGCAGCCGACCCGCACCGCGAGCGTCGACGGCCTCGATGTCAGTGTCGAGGGCGACCTCGTGCCCGGCAAGGAGTCACGCCTGACCCTGCGGGTCGAGCGCGACGGCGAGCCCGTGACGACGATCGAGCCCTACCTCGGCGCCGCCGGCCACCTCGTCGCCCTGCGCGAGGGCGACCTGGCCTACCTCCACGTCCACCCGGAGGGCGAGGCCCCCACCGCCGCAGAGCCCGGCGGTCCCGAGATCGACTTCCTCACCACGGCCCCGACGCCCGGACGCTACCTGCTCTACCTCGACGTCAAGGTCGACGGGCAGGTGCACACGGCGCCCCTCGTCGTCGACGCCGAAGGCAGCCGCCCCGAGGGCAGCACCGCAACCCCCAGCGCCTCGCACGGAGACACCGACCATGACCACTGAGACCACCCCGGCCAACAGCCCGGTCACCACCTCGACCGTCGAGCTGCAGATCGGCGGCATGACCTGCGCGTCGTGCGCCAACCGGATCGAGCGCAAGCTCAACAAGCTCGACGACGTCACCGCGAGCGTCAACTACGCGACCGAGAAGGCGACCGTCACCGCCCCCTTCGGCACCGACCCGCAGGACCTCATCACGGTCGTCGAGCAGACCGGCTACACCGCGACGCTCCCGGCGGCGGAACCCCCTTCGTCCGTGGAGGAGGCGCCGCAGGACCGTGAGCTGACCGCCCTGCGCCAGCGACTCATCGGCTCGGCCGTGCTCGCCGTGCCGGTCATCGCGATGGCGATGATCCCCGCCCTGCAGTTCGACTACTGGGGCTTCGCCTCGCTCGTGCTCGCGACGCCGGTCGTCTTCTGGGCCGGCTGGCCCTTCCACCGCGCGACGTGGACCAACCTGCGCCACGGCGCCGCGACGATGGACACGCTCATCTCCGTCGGCACGCTGTCGGCCTGGCTGTGGTCGGTCGTCGCGCTCTTCTTCGGCACCGCCGGCGACCGCGGGATGACGCACGCCTTCGAGCTGACGATCTCGCGCACCGACGGCCTCGGCAGCATCTACCTCGAGGTCGCCGCCGGCGTCGTCACCTTCATCCTCATGGGGCGCTACTTCGAGAAGCGGTCCAAGCGCCGCGCCGGCGACGCCCTGCGCGCGCTGCTCGAGCTCGGCGCCAAGGAGGTCGCCGTCCTGCGCGGTGGCACCGAGGTACGGATCCCGGTCGAGGAGCTGTCGGTCGGCGACGAGTTCGTCGTGCGGCCGGGTGAAAAGGTCGCGACCGACGGCGTCATCACCTCGGGCACGAGCGCGATCGACGCCTCGATGCTCACCGGCGAGTCCGTCCCGGTCGAGGTCGGCGAGGGTGATGCCGTGACCGGCGCGACGGTCAACGAGGGTGGCCGGCTCGTCGTGCGCGCCACCCGGGTCGGCTCCGACACCCAGCTGGCGCAGATGGCCCAGCTCGTCGAGGACGCGCAGTCCGGCAAGGCCGAGGTGCAGCGCCTCGCGGACACGGTGTCAGGGGTCTTCGTCCCCGTCGCCATCGCGATCGCCGTCGCGACCCTCGGCGCCTGGCTCGGCGCCGGATTCCCCGTCAGCGCCGCCTTCACCGCGGCCGTCGCGGTCCTCATCATCGCCTGCCCGTGCGCGCTCGGTCTGGCGACGCCCACCGCCCTGCTCGTCGGCACGGGTCGCGGCGCGCAGATGGGCGTGCTCATCAAGGGCCCCGAAGTCCTCGAGTCCACGCGCACGGTCGACACGATCGTCCTCGACAAGACCGGCACGGTCACCTCCGGTGCCATGACCCTCGTCGACGCGACCCCGGCGAAGGGGGTGGACCGCACCGATCTCCTCCGGCTGGCCGGCGCCCTCGAGCACGCCTCGGAGCACCCCATCGCCCAGGCCATCGCGAAGGGAGCCGCCGCCGAGGTCGGCGACCTGCCGGGCGTCGAGGGCTTCGACAACGTGCAGGGCCAGGGCGTCACCGGCGTCGTGGACGGCCACGCCGTCGTCGCCGGCCGCGAGTCGCTGCTCGCCGACTGGTCGATGGCGCTCGACGATGAGCTGGCCGCGGCCAAGGCGGCCGCCGAGGCCGAGGGGCGCACGGCGATCGCCGTCGGCTGGGACGGGCAGGCCCGTGGCGTGCTCGTCGTCTCCGACACGGTCAAGCCGACGAGCGCCGAGGCCATCGCCGGGCTGAAGAAGCTCGGCCTCACCCCTGTCCTGCTCACCGGGGACAACCGCGCGGTCGCCGAGCAGGTCGCCGCCGAGGTCGGCATCGACGAGGTCATCGCCGAGGTCATGCCCGCCGACAAGGTCGACGTCGTCACGCGCCTGCAGGGCGAGGGCAAGGTCGTCGCCATGGTCGGCGACGGGGTCAACGACGCGCCCGCGCTCGCGCAGGCCGACCTCGGGCTGGCGATGGGCACGGGCACCGACGTGGCGATCGAGGCCGCCGACATCACCCTGGTGCGAGGGGACCTGCGGGCCGCGGTCGACGCGATCCGCCTCTCGCGCAAGACCCTCGGCACGATCAAGGCCAACCTCTTCTGGGCCTTCGCCTACAACACCGCGGCGATCCCGCTCGCGGCGCTCGGGCTGCTCAACCCGATGCTCGCCGGTGCCGCGATGGCCCTGTCCAGCGTCTTCGTCGTGAGCAACAGCCTGCGGCTGCGGACCTTCCGCGCGAGCGCCTGAGCCGGGTCCCACTTCGCCCTACGTCCCGGGTAGAGGTATCTGCGTCCGACTATCCGGTCGCGCCCACCTCCACCCAGAGGCCGATCTAGGGTGACGGACATGCCAAGTGCCCGCCCCAGCTTCACCCGTGCCGAGCTGGAGTCCTATCGCGACGCCGAGGTGCCCGACCTGCTGCCGGGCCCCGGCCAGGAGCTGCGGCTGCTCTTCGTCGGGATCAACCCCGGGTTGTGGACCGCGGCGACGCAGACCCACTTCGCGCACCCGGGCAACCGCTTCTACCCGGCGCTGCTGCGGGCGGGCGTCCTCACCCGGGCTGTCGACCCCGCCGCGGGCATGACCGACGAGGACCGCGAGCACCTGCGTGAGCGCGGCGTCGGCATCACCAACCTCGTGCGCCGGGCCACCGCCCGCGCAGACGAGCTCACGGCCGATGAGCTGCGCGAGGGCGGCGAACGCCTGCTGGCCACCATCGCCCGCACCCGGCCAGTAGTCGTCGCCGTCGCCGGGATCACCGCCTACCGCCAGGCCTTCGGGGTGCGCAAGGCGCAGACGGGCGAGCAGCCCGAGCCCGTCGAGGGCGCCCGGCTGTGGGTCGTGCCCAACCCGAGCGGGCTCAACGCCCACGAGACGGTCGAGTCGCTGGCGGTCGCCTACGCCGAGCCCGCCCGCGCCGCCGGCCTCCTCGACTGAGCAGCCCGCGGCCTGTCGCACTGCAGTTCATCCACTCGCGCGCGCCTCTCCCCCGGATCCTCGGGGTCTCCCATCGCCCTGCCTGACGAACTGCAGGACGACACGCGGCCGGTCAGCCCTGGACCATCCCGGCAGGCATGAGCACGGCGACGACCTTCCCCTTCGCCACGAGGGTCTCGCCGGCGTGCACGGTCTCGGCGACGACGACCTTGCGCTCGGTGACCTCCTCGATGACGCCCCGCAGCGTCAGCTCGACCCCCATTGGCGTCGGCGCGAGGTAGTCGACGTGCAGCGAGGCGGTGACGTAGCGCAGCGCGGGCTCGGTGCCCATCTCGCGCCCCTGGGCGCGGTGCCCATCTCGCGCCCCTGGGCGCGGTGCCCGGCGGCGGCCGCGCTGCCCGTGCCGTGGCAGTCGACGAGCGAGGCGATGAGCCCGCCGTAGACGTAGCCGGGCATCGCCGTGTGCTCGGGCCGCGGGGTGAAGCGCGCGACGGTCTCCTCCCCGTCCCAGTGCGACTTCAGCTGGTGACCGGCGGGGTTCTGCGTCCCGCAGCCGTAGCAGTGCGCGACGTCGTCGGGATAGGTGTCCTGGAAGGCAGCGCTCATCCCCCGACGCTAGCCCCACCCCCGCCGCGTCGGTCAGCCGACGGCCACCCGCTCCGACTCCGGCTCGAGCACCGGCTCACGCCGCACGGCGAAGGACAGCACGGAGGCGATGAGGCAGAGCATCGCGCCGCCCCACCACGCCCACGTGTAGGCGCCGAAGGTGTCGCGGATGACCCCGGCACCGAAGGCCGCGAGCGCCGCCCCGATCTGGTGCGCGGCGAAGACCCAGCCGAAGACGATCGTCCCCTGCTCGCCGAAGATCTCCCGGCACAGCGCGGCGGTCGGCGGCACGGTCGCCACCCAGTCCAGGCCGTAGACGATGATGAAGAGCAGCATGCTCGGGTGCACGGCGTCGGACAGGAGCAGCGGCAGCACGAGCAGCCCCACCCCGCGGAAGAAGTAGTAGGCGACGAGCAGCCACCGCGGGTCGAAGACGTCGGTGAGCCAGCCGGACGCGATCGTCCCGACGATGTCGAAGATGCCCACGAGCGCCAGCAGTCCGGCGGCCGTCGTCTGCGACATGCCGTGGTCGTGCGCCGACGGTATGAAGTGGATGCCGATGAGCCCGTTGGTCGTCGCGCCGCAGATCGCGAAGGCGAGCGCGAGCGCCCAGAAGGCCTTGTGCCGCGCCGCGAACCGCAGCCCGTCGATCGCCCGGCCCATGGCCCCGCCGGTCACCTCTACCGGCGGCACCCAGGTCTGCGGATCAGCGCCGAAGGGGAGGACCCCCCGGTCGTGCGGGTGGTCCCGCATGACGAGCCAGGCGATGGGCGCGACCGCGAGCGCGGCGACCGCGATGACGAGGGAGGCGGGGCGCCAGCCCACGCCCTCCGCCAGCGCCGCGACGGGCGGCAGGAAGATCAGCTGCCCCGTGGCGGAGCCGGCCGTGAGGACGCCCATGACCAGCCCCCTTCGCGCCACGAACCAGCGGTTGGCGACGGTCGCGGCGAGCACGAGGGCCATCGATCCGGTGCCGGTCCCGATGAGTACGCCCCAGAAGATGTGCAGCTGCCACGACGCGGTCATCAGCGTGCTGCCGCCGGCGCCGAGCGCGACGAGGGTGAGCGCGCCGGCGATGATCTGCCGCATGCCGAAGCGGTCCATCAGCGCGGCGGCGAAGGGGGCGACGAGCCCGTAGAGCAGGAGGTTGATGCCGACCGAGAGCGACATCGTGCTCATCGACCAGCCGAACTCCTCGTGGAGCGGCACCATGAGCGCACCGGGCGCGGCACGGAAGCCGGCGGCCCCGAGCAGCGCGAGGAAGGCGACGGCCGCAACCCACCACGCGGGGTGGATGCGGGGACGCGTCGAGGCGGCCGTCCGGGTCATCGAGACCTCACTTCGCGCAAGAGAGTTTGATCGAGCAACCTAGCCCACGCCACGGACCCCGGGCAGCGCCGGTCAGGCCGCCCAGAAGTCCACCGACCTCTCGCACCCGTCCCGTGGCACGTCGAGGAAGAGCTGGATCCAAGGACCGTCGAAGGCCATGGGCCCAGCATGCCGCAAGATGGGCCCGTGCCCCTCGTCATCCGCCCCCGCACCGACGCCGACCTCCCCGCTCTCGGCGCCGTCCTCGTCGAGCAGCAGGCGACCTCGGGGTACCCGCACCGCGAGCCGCTGCCGATGTCCCCGGAGGACTTCGTCGCGCGGGAGGGCACGCTCGCGACCTGGACCGCCCTCCTCGACGACGAACCCGTCGGCCACATCGCGGTGCTGCCGGTCCTCGACCCCGCGGTGAGCCGGGAGCCGGACCTCTCCCGCCTGTGGATGGCCGGCCACGGCCTCCCGGCCGAGCGCCTCGCCGAGATCGGCGTGTACTTCACGGCGACGCGCGTGCGCGGCCAGGGCATCGGTGCCGCCCTCATGCGCACCGCCCTCGACCAGGTCGCCGCGCTCGGGCTCGCCCCGTGCCTCGACGTCATCCCCACCGGCTCCGCCGTCGAGCTCTACCGCCGCACCGGCTGGCGCGAGGTGGGCTCGACCCGCCCCGCGTGGCTCGAGGCCGACGCCCCGGACGTCGTCGCGATGGTCCTGCCGACCGGCTCCTGAGCGGGGGCAGACCCCCCTTCGTCGCGGCTGGTGGCTGCATGGCGGGGCATCAGGATCAAACCGCTGGGTGCCCGTGGTGCTCGGCACGTTGGGCGGCTCGGTGATGACGTGGCTCTTCACGGTCGAGCTGTGGCTCGGCATCATGGCCGGGCGGCGTACGCACGACGCCGCGCCGCCCGGCCCAGCACGACGACAGCCGCAGGGAGCAGACTGTCGGCATGAGCGAGCCCCGAGCCGTCCTCGTCACCGGAGCCTCCCGCGGCATCGGTCGCGCCACCGCCTTTGCGCGACAAGGAGATCGGGTCGCCGTGCACGTCCGCTCCGCGGTCGACGAAGGCGGTGCCCCGAGGCGCGACGAAGGAGCCTCGAAGGGGGAGGCGATGCGCGACTCCCTCCCCGGCGAGGGGCACGCCCTCGTCGTCGGCGACCTGGGCGACGCGGACCAGGCCGCGGGCCTGCCGGCCGCAGCCGAGGAGGCCCTCGGCGCGCCGGTCACGGTGCTCGTCAACAATGCCGGCATCGCGACGACACCCGCACTCGCTCACCCACCCGCGACAACGGATCCCCATGCGTGGCAACGCAGCTGGGAGGACTACCTGCGGATCAACACCCTCGGGACGGCGATGGTCACGCACGCGATGACCTGCCGGCTCGTCGAGCTCGGGCTCCCGGGGCGGGTCATCACCATCGGCACCCGCGGAGTCCACCGCGGCGAACCGGAGTACCCGGCCTACGCGGCCTCCAAGGCCGCGCTGCACTCGATGGACACATCGCTCGCGATCGCCCTCGCCCCGCACGGCATCGCGGTCGCGACGGTGGCACCGGGGTTCATCGACACCGAGCGGGTCGCCGATCGACTCGACTCCCCTGCTGGAGAAGCGATCCGGGCGGACTCCCCCCGTCGGCCGGGTGGGGCGACCGGAGGAGGTGGCGTCGGCCGTGCTCTGGCTCGCCTCGCCCGACGCGCAGTGGGCGTCCGGGGCGACGCTCGACCTCAACGGCGCCTCGCACCTGCGGCCATGACGCGCTACGTCGCTCTGCTGCGCGGGATCGCGCCCGCGCTGCCCCACAACTCACATGCCGAGCTGCGGGCGGTCACGAAGGGCTCGGCCTGGAGTGGGTCGGGAGCTGGGCATCGGGGCGGCACGATCATCCGCTCCGTGAAGGAGCTGCGGGGCCTGCTCGAGCGTGACCCCTTCGACGGTCTGACGCACGGGCGCGGGACCTGTCTCGTCGCGACCTTGCTCAAGGACGGCGTCACCCCCGGGGAGGTGCCCGACGTCATGCGCTGGCTCGATCGCACGCACGGCAAGGACATCACCACGAGGACCTGGCTCACCGTGCAGCGGATCGTGCGCGAGCTCGAGTCGCTCTGAGAGCAGGGCGGGTGCGAGGCGCCGACCTGTGCGAGGCTCGAGGCGTGCCCGAGATGCTGACGACCGACCGGCTGACCTTGCGGACCTTCCTCGACGAGGACGCCGACGCGCTCTTCGACCTGCACTCGCGGCCCGAGGTGCAGCGGTGGATCGGCGACGGGCAGCCGATGACCGACGTCGCCGAGGCACGCGCTTCGATCCCCCGCCGCCGCGACGTGCCCTACCCGCCGCCGCAGGGCATCTGGGCGATCGACCTCGCCGACCGCTTCGTCGGGACACTGCTGCTCAAGCCGATCCCGATCAGCGGCTCGCCTCTCGCGGCCGATCCGCGCAACCCGGAGCTGGCGCTCGACAGCCCGGAGGTCGAGATCGGCTGGCACCTGCACCCCGACGTGTGGGGCCGCGGCATCGCGACCGAAGCCGCCACCCGCGTGCTCGACCACGCCGCCGACCTCCCCCGCGTCGTCGCCGTCACCCACCCGGACAACGAGCCCTCGCAGCGGGTCGCCCGGCGCCTGGGCATGCGCGACGAGGGACTGACGGACCGCTACTACGCCACGACGACGCGGCTCTTCGTCCTCGAGCGCTGACCCGGGCACTGCTCGTGCGAGGCTCGACGTCATGACCGGCTTCGACCTGCGCGCGATCGGGGAGGGACTCCCCTTCGCCGAGACGCTCGACGACCTGCGGGCGGCGGTCACGACCCGGGGTGTCGCTGTCGTCCAGGCCCCGCCGGGGTCCGGCAAGACGACACTGGCGCCCCCGGTCGTCGCCGACTGCGTCGACGGAAGGGTCGTCGTCACCGGCCCCCGGCGGGTCACGGTGCGTGCGGCGGCGCGACGGCTGGCCCACCTGACCGGCACGCAGGTCGGTGACCTCGTCGGCCACACCGTCCGCGGCGAGCGCCGCGTCGGGCCGCGCACGCGGGTGGAGTTCGTGACCCCGGGGGTGCTCGTCCGTCGGCTGCTCGCCGACCCCGAGCTCACCGGCACGGCCGCCGTCGTCCTCGACGAGGTCCACGAGCGAGCCCTCGACACCGACCTGCTGCTCGGGATGCTCGCCGAGGTGCGCCAGCTGCGGGAGCTGCCGCTCGTCGCGATGTCGGCCACCCTCGACGCCCCGGGCATCGCCGCGCTGCTCGGCGACGACGCCGGTCCGGCCCCACTCGTCGACAGCGAGGGCGCGCTGCACCCGCTCGAGGTCCTCTGGGAGCCGAGCCCGGGCCCGCGGACCGACGCGCGGGGTGTCACCCGGGACTTCCTCGAGCACGTCGCGCAGGTGACCGCACGGCACCACGACCCCGACCACCACACCCTCGTCTTCGTCCCCGGAGCCCGGGAGGTCGAACGGGTCGTCGAGGTGCTCGGCCGACTCGTCCCCGGCGCCGAGGTCCTCCCGCTCCACGGCCGCCTTGCCCCGCGCGAGCAGGACCGCGCGATCGGCGGCGAGCCCACCACGAGCGGTGGCCGCATCGTCGTCTCCACCGACCTGGCCGAGTCCTCGCTGACCGTCCCCGGCGTGCGGCTGGTCGTCGACGCGGCCCTCTCCCGCGAGCCCCGTCGCGACGCCGCCCGTGACATGTCCGGGCTGGTCACCGTGCAGGCCTGCCGGGCCTCGATGACCCAGCGCGCCGGCCGGGCCGCGCGCCTGGGCCCCGGCCGCGCCGTGCGGCTCGTCGAGGAGTCCGTCTGGTCCCGCGCTCCCGAGCACGTCACCCCGCAGATCACCACGGCCGACCTCACCGAGACCGCCCTGACCCTGGCCGCCTGGGGGTCGCCGCGTGGTGAGGGTCTGCCGCTG
Source organism: Janibacter sp. FSL W8-0316 (assembly GCF_038004165.1). Lineage (NCBI taxonomy): Bacteria > Bacillati > Actinomycetota > Actinomycetes > Micrococcales > Intrasporangiaceae > Janibacter > Janibacter sp. FSL W8-0316. The sequence goes on from NZ_JBBOQX010000001.1 coordinate 1,914,179, forward strand.
CTGACACCGCCCCCTTCGCCCGCCATCGGTGCAGCCGAGGCCACGCTGCACGGCCTCGGGCTCGTCGACGCGGACGGTCGGGTCACCGACGAGGGCCTGGCCGCGGTCCGCATCCCCGCCGACCCCCGGCTCGCCCGCGCCCTGCTCGACGGCGCCGGCCTCGTGGGGGCCACGGCAGCGGCGGAGGTCGTCGCTGCCCTCGCCGACGACCTGCGCAGCGACGACGGCGACCTCGACCGGCTGCTCGCCGACCTGCGCTCCGGGCGCTCCCGCGACGCCGACCGGTGGCGCCGCGAGGCCGACCGCCTCGCCCGTCTCGTCCCCGGCGGGCGCGAGCGCCCCGGTGGCGCAGGGCTGGTGACCGCCCTCGCCCACCCCGGCCGGATCGCCCGGCGCCTCGGCGACGGCCCCACCTATCTCCTCGCGTCCGGCACCCGCGCGGCCCTGCCCGCCGGCAGCCCGGTGCGCCACCACGAGTGGCTCGTCGTCGCCGACGTCGCCCGCGCCGACGGCCGCGTCGCGGCCGGAACCGGTGCCGTGATCCGGCTTGCCGCGGCCCTGACCCGGGACGAGGCGGAGACCGCCGGCGCCGGGCTGCGGGTCCGTGAGGTCCGCGCCGACCTGGGCGAAGGAAGGGTCACTGCCCGCGAGGTCGACGCCCTCGGCGCCATCGAGCTCAGCTCGACCCCGGTCCGGGCCGACCTGGCGACCGGGGCCGACGCGGTACGGCGCGCGCTCGCCGTCCGCGGCCTCGACCTGCTCACCTGGTCGCCCACAGCCGACACCCTGCGTCGACGCCTCGCCGTGCTCCACCACCACCTCGGCGACCCGTGGCCCGACGTGTCCGACCCGGCGCTGGCCGCTCGGCTCGACGAGTGGCTCGGCCCCGAGCTGCAGCGGGTGGCGACGGGCACCCCCTTCGCCCGCCTCGACCTGACGGACCCGCTCCGTCGCCTGCTCCCCTGGCCCGAGGCGACCCGGCTCGACGAGCTCGCCCCCGAGCGCCTGCCGGTCCCGAGCGGGTCGACGGCCGCGATCACCTGGCCGCCGCACGACGAGCCTTCTGCCGCACCGGTGCTCGCGGTCAAGCTGCAGGAGTGCTTCGGCCTCGCCGAGACGCCGCGGCTCCTCGACGGCCGCGTGCCGGTGCTCTTCCACCTGCTCTCCCCCGCCCGTCGCCCGCTCGCCGTGACCGACGACCTCGCGTCCTTCTGGTCCGGGCCCTACGCCCAGGTGCGGGCTGAGATGCGCGGCCGCTATCCCAAGCACCCGTGGCCGGAGGACCCGTGGACCGCCCCGGCGACGGCCCGCACGAAGCGCCGGACCTGAGCCCTGGCGTCAGCGACGGTCGGTGATCCGCAGGTCGTACCCATCAGGGTCGTGCACCCGGACGTCGGTCAGCCCCCACGGGCGGTCCCAGAGACCGTGCACAACCGGTAGCGGATGGGGCCTCCACGCCCCAGCGAACGGCACGACATGCACCAGGACGACCTGTTGTGCTCGCCGCCGGCCCCATCGGCTCACGCCAGCAGGGTCCGGATCACCTGCCGATAGCCGGGCGCCATGACCCGGGCGGCGAGCGCCTCGGCCCACCGCAGTCGCGCCGGCAGCCACGGCAGCTGCACCGTCTGGCGCCAGACGACGCGCGAGCCGTGACGAAGGGGGGCCACCGTCACCTCGATCCGTCCGCCGACGACCCGGCCGACCTTGACCACGGTCGCCGACTCCGGCGGGGCCCACGTCTCGACCCGCATGACGTCGTCGAAGCCGAGCGGGCCCAGCGCGGTCCTGCCGGTGAAACAGACCCCCGTGCCCAACCGCGTCGCCGGCGGATGGGGCGTCACCGTCGTCAGCGGGATGACGTCCGTGTGGCGATCGAGGTCCCACAGCCGCGCCCACGCCTCGGCGGGCGGGTGCGCGGTCTCGACGGATACGACGATCGTCCTCACGCGGTGAGCAGGCCCCGCGCGTAGGCCGCCTGCCCGACGTGCTGGGTGTCGTCGTTGACGACGCTCACCAGCCGCGCCCCGAGCGTGACCGGCGGATCCCACGAGGTGTCGACGACGCGGTCGAGGTCGTCCTCATCCAGCCCGGCGACCCACGTCACCGTCTGGTCGTGCACGGCCTCGACGTAGCGGGCGAGCAGCTCGGCACTGGCGACGACCTTGCCCACCTGCGCACTCGTGTGCCCGTAGCCGGTGTCGTCCTCGTCCAGGTCGAGGTCGAAGAACTCGATGAAACCTCGGGCGGCCCAGACCTGCTGAAGACCGGCGACGTCGGCCACGTGGTCGTCCTGGACGCGATAGGCGTGCCAGACCAGCCACGCGATAGGGTTGGCGTCGGGCGTGACGCGGTGCGTCAGCTGTTCCTCAGTGAGACCGTCGATGGCGGCCAGCGCGCCCTCGCGCACCCGGCCGAAGCAGTCGATGAGCAGTTGTGCAGGAGTCATGCCCCCGACGTTACGCCCCGGTCGCGGCGCTCAGCAGCCGTCGGGGCCGCAGACGTCGCCGGACTGCACCACCTGCACGGCCGGGGTCCGCTCGGCGAGTGCCTTGTCGACGACCTCGCGGAAGAGCTCTGGCGGCTGGGCGCCGGAGACGGCGTACTTCATGTCGACGACGACGAAGGGGACGCCCGTCACCCCGATCTGGCGAGCCATGTCGATGTCGGAGGCGACGGCGGCCTTGTAGCGGCCGTCCGCGAGGGCCGCGCGGACCTCCCCTTCGTCCAGACCGGCGTCGGCACCGACCCGTGCGAGCGCGTCGACGTCACCGATGTCGAGGCCGTGCTCGAAGTGACCGGAGAGCAGTGCCTCCTTGACCTCGTCACCCAGACCGCGCTCCTTGGCCAGGTGGAGCAGCTCGTGGGCGCGGGCGGAGTTGGCGACGACGAGACGGTCGAAGTCGTAGGCCAGGCCCTCGCCTGCGGCCTGCTCGGCGACGTGACCGAACATCTCGCGCACCTGCTCGACCGGCATCCCCTTGCGCGAGGCGAGGTAGTCGGCCTCGGTGCCCTCGTAGTGCTCCGGCAGCGACGGGTCGAGCTGGTAGCTGTGCCAGGTGACCTGGATGTCGTCGCGGTGCGGGTGGTCGGCGAGGGCGGTCTCGAGACGCCGCTTGCCGATGTAGCACCAGGGGCAGGCGATGTCGGACCAGATGTCGATCTGCATGCTGGCCGCAACGTCGGGGCGCCCGCGGATCATCCCGCGTGGACGACGAGGGTCTCGCGGGCCCGCAGCCACGGCAGGATCGCGAGCGCCGACACCAGCCCGCTCAGGGCGAAGGCCCACTGCCAACCCCAGAGGTCGGCGACCGCCCCGATGACGACCGGACCACCGATGCCGCCCGCGTCCTGGCACATCTGGAAGGCCGCGAGCACCTTGCCCCCGGACCGGCCGTTGCCGACGACGTCGGCGACGGTCGCCTGCTGGGCGGGGTTGAGCAGGCCGGCCCCGACGGCGAGCACGGTCGTCAGGACGAGGGTCGGCACGAGGTCACCGGACAGCCCCATCGCCCCCATGCCGACGGCGCTGAGGCCGAGGCCGCCGAGGATCGGGCGCCGTCGGCCAAGGGTGTCGGCGACCCGACCGGAGAACTGCAGCGTCAGCGCGGTGGCCGCGGCCCCGACGGCGAGCGCGACGGCCGCGGCCCACGTCTCGCCGACGACCGCGACGGCGAAGAGCGGCAGGATCGCCACGCGCACACCGAAGTTGGTCCAGCCGTTGGCGAAGGCCGAGACCATCGCCGCCCGGTAGGCGCTGTCCCCGAGGGCCTCGCGGACGGTCATCGGTGGCAGCGCCCCCTGGAGCGGATCGGCGCGAAGGGGGGTCCCCCGCAGCATGATCGCGACGAGGGCCGCGGCGATGAGGAGCGCGACGCCGTAGACGACGAAGGGCACGCGCATGCCGAGCTCGCCGAGCGCGCCGCCGATGACGGGGCCGATGACGCCACCGATGAGGAAGGCGCTGCCGTACATCGACGAGACCCGCCCGCGAATGCTCGGCGGGGCCAGCCGCACGAGCAGCGCCATCGCCGAGACGGTGAACATCGTCGAGCCGATGCCGCCGAGCGAGCGGAAGATGAGCAGCTGCCAGTAGGTCTGGGCGAAGGCCGAGGCTCCCGTCGACAGCGCGACGATGACCAGCCCGACGATGTAGACCGGCCGCTCACCCAGGCGGGCGACGAGCGAGCCGCCCGCGGGGGCGAAGAGGAGCCGGAAGAAGGCGAAGGCCGAGACGATGACCGACGCGGCGGTCACGCCGACGTCGAAGCTCTGGGCGAACTGCGGCAGGACCGGGGTGATCAGGCCGAAGCCGACGGCGATGACGAAGGCCGCAGCGACGAGGACCTTGATCTCGACGGGTACGGCGGGCCGCTCCTGCGCGGGGAGGGCGGGGGTGCTCACCCGCCGTACCGTGCCACCCCGGTCCGGCGACCACCCGCGAGGGCCCGGCTCAGGCCCCACGTCACGAGGTAGGAGGCGACGAGCCCACCGGTCATCAGCACGGCGAACTGGAGGAGGAAGGGGTTGCCGAGGGGATCGGCGAGCCGGGAGGTGATGACCTCGACGAGTCCGTGCGGGTTGGTGACCACGTCCCAGGAGTTGAAGCGCGGGAAGCGCCCGAGGTAGATCCCGACGGACGACAGCGCGAGCGACCCGATCGCGACGACCCAGCCCGTCACCTTGCCGACCCGAGCGGCGACGAGGTGGTGCACGAGCAGCAGCGAGGCCAGGCCCAGGGCGAGCCCGGTCGCGGCGAAGGAGCCGATGAGCAGCGCGTCGAACCACCGTGGCGCCCCCGGGATCGCCCCGAGGTGGATGAAGTCGGTGAGGATGTAGGGCGCATTGGGCAGGAAGAGCAACCACACGACGCCGACGCCTGCGAGCAGCCAGCCGGGAGCCCGGAGCCGGTCGAGCCCAGTCATGACGAGCGCGAGCACGTAGGGGACCCAGGCGAGGAAGAGGTTCCAGAAGAGGAAGGCGAAGACGGGGGCACCGGTGCGGTCGGCGCGCACGTTCTGCAGCCCGGCCGCCGCAGCGGTGCCGGCGAGCAGGAGCAGGGTCAACCCCGTCAGCCAGCGCGCGGGGTGCGAGATGTGTGCCATTCGATGCACCGTAGGCCCGTCACCTTGGAGCACGCTGAAGAGCGCCAGCCCGCCCGCTGAGGAGGGCTGCCACCGCTCCCCCCTTCGTCCGCCCCCGTGTCGGCCACCGGTGGCAGGCTGGTCGCATGGCGGACCTCAGGACCCAGCTCCACGACATGCTCCGCGTGCAGCGGGCGGCACTGCTGCTCAAGCTCGAGGGGCTCGACGATTACGAGGCCCGCCGGCCGCGCACGCCGACGGGCACCAACCTGCTCGGCCTCGTCAAGCACTCCGCGGCGTGCGAGCTGGGCTACTTCGGGGAGACCTTCGCTCGCCCCAGCGAGCTGCAGTTGCCGTGGGAGGTCGAGGGGGTGGGCCCTGAGGACAACGAGGACATGTTCGCCACCGAGGACGAGTCGATGGCCGACGTACTCGCCTGGAGCCGGGCCTGCTTCGACCACGCCGACGCGACGATCGGGGCGCTGCCCCTCGAGGCCGAGGGCCGGGTGCCGTGGTGGCCCGAGGACCGCAACACCGTGACGCTCGGGCAGATCATCGTCCACATGGCCCTCGACGAGGCCAGGCACGCCGGGCACGCCGACATCCTCCGCGAGCAGCTCGACGGCGCGGTGGGCCTGCGCTCCGAGGGCAACAACCTGCCCGAGTGGGACGAGCAGCGCTGGGCCGACTACGTCGCGCGCCTCACCCGCATCGCCGAGGCGCACGCCCCGTGAGACTCGAGGACGCCGTCGACGAGCTCTACGCAGCCGCCCCCGCGGACTTCGTCGCCACCCGCACCCGCCTGGCCCGGGAGGCGAAGGGGGACGACCCCGACCTCGCCGCCGCGATCACCGCCCTGCGCAAGCCGACGCGGACCGCGTGGCTGCTCAACCGCGTCGCCCGCGACGAGCCGCAGGTGGTCGCCGACCTCACCGCCCTCGGCGAGCGGATGCGCGCCGCCCAGGCGAAGGGGGACGGCGCCACCCTCGCGCAGGCCAGGCCGGAGCGCCGGGCCGCGATCGACGCCCTCGTCGCCGCGGCCGGTCGGTGCGCCGAGGCGACGGGCTCCCCCTTCGGTGCTGCCGCCAGGAGTGAGGTCGACGCCACGGCAGTCGCGGTGCTCGCCGACGAGCAGAGCGGCCGCGCCCTCGCCTCCGGCACGCTGCTGCGGGCCCTGACCTACGCGGGCTTCGGCGAGGTGGAGCTCGACGACGCCGTGGCGACCCCCCTTCGGCTGCTGCCGCCGCTGCCCGACGACGCCGGTGACGGGGCGGCCGACCCCGAGGTCGACGCGCAAGAGCGCGCTCGGCAGGCGGCCCTCGACTCCGCCCGCGACGAGCTGCGCGAGGCCGAGCGCGAGCTCTCCGCGGCCCGGCTCGAGGAGTCGCAGGTGCGGGCCGCGCTCGTCGTCGCGCGTGACCGGGTCAACACGGCTGAGGCACGTGTGACTCGTGTGACGCAGGACATCGCCGACCTCGGGACACGCCCGGTGCGGTGAATTTGCGCAGGATCCCTGCAGCCGCGCGGGATCATGGGCCCCATGAGCACGGCGCGCACGACTTCTGACCGCACAGCACCCACCGACCTGCCGACCTGGGCCATCCAGGCGGAGGACCTCGAGGCCATGCTCGCGACCAACGACGACGAGGTGGACACCGCCGCCATCCCGCGTCTGGCCTTCCGCGACGCCGTCGAGGAGGCTGCCGCCCCCGGCGCCGCCACCGTGACCGCCGTCGAGGGCCGCACCACCGAGACCGCCACCGAGGCCGCCCCTGCTGCGCCGACCCCCGAGGTCGAGCCGGTCGCGACGCCGGTCGGCCACAACCTGCGCCACCGCCACGCCAGCCCCGAGTCGGTCGCGGCCATCCGCCGCAACCTCATCGCCGTCGCCTGCGTCCTCGCCGCGGTCGTCCTCGTCGGTGCGGCCGCCACGTGGCTGGCCGGCTGGATCGCCCTCGGCGTCTGGACCCTGTGCGTCGTCGCCGGTGCCGTCGCCCTGCGTCGCGCCAACTCCCGCTACACCGCGCGCCACAGCCGCTACACCGCGCGCCACGCCTGATCGCCCGGCAGCGACACCGAGGGGCCCCGCCAGTTCGGCGGGGCCCCTCGTCGTGGTGCCGGCAGCGTCGTGACACAGCCGGGGTCAGGGACGCACGGTCAGCGCCTGCGCGAGCGTGCCGACCGGCCCCTGCTCGTCGTGCACGATGCTCGAGGTTAACCCGTGACCGTCAGGGCCGAAGGAGACGCTCGTGTCGAGGCCGAGCCACCCCTCGCCCGGGGTGCGGAAGAAGTGCGCCGTGAGGTCGACGTTGGGGAAGAGGACCTCCCGCGGGGAGGCGAGGACGTTCATCCCGTTGGCGATGTCGAGCAGCCCGACGGCCGCGGCGAGCCGGCTGTGGGGTTCGTCGACCAGCGGCACGTCGGTGCGCACCCACACCTGACCGCGCCCGGGGGCCGCGGCCCGACGTCGCACCTCGGTCGAGGCGATGAAGCCACCGGGCCAGACGCTCCCGGCGTCCCAGGGCTCGACCTCGTCGGGCCCGGGGATCCGGGGCAGGTCGCTGTGCTCGAGGGCGGTCGTGTCCCCGGTGGCGATGAGCCAGGCGCGGGCGACGACGACCGCACGGCCGCCGTGGCTGAGGGTCGCCTCGACGAGCTCGACCGTCCTCCCGGGGCGCAGCACCCGCACCTCGTGGGTGCACGGCTCGAGTGGCACCGTCCCGAGGATGTCGCAGGAGATCCGGGCGAGCGGCAGCCCGTCGTCCCGCCGGGCATCCCGGTCGACCTCGACGACATGGGCGAGCAGACCGATCGCCGGGGCGATGTGCTGCTCGTGCTCGGCCCAGGCACCTCCGGTGTGGGGGGTGGGGCGGACGGTGGATGCGTCGATGCGTTCGAAGTAGGCCACGGCCCCATTGCAGCAGTAGCCCGGTGGTCGCGATCACCGACCCCGGGTCTGCGACCTCGGCCCAGCGATCTCGGCTCAGCGATCTCGGTCGGTCAGTGCGTTTGCTCCCACAGCGCCGCCCCGTGCCGCGCTCCCCCGTATCCGAAGGCCCCCAGCGTCTGCCCGGTCCCCTCCGGCGAGGTCACCGACAGGTTGAGCCCGACTCCCTTCGACTCGGGGCCGAGCACCTCGCTCAGGCGAAGCAGCGCGTCGTCGACGACCGCCTGCGCGTCCCCGCTCACGGTGAACTTGCCATAGACGACCGGGCCCGAGGAGCCGCCGCCGTCGTCGACGTCGTTGACCGTCACCTCGGCCGCGGTGACCCCGGGCGTCTCACGGATGGCCGCCACCGCGTCCTCGCGCCAGGTCGGGCTCTCCGGCACCTGCGCCGACCCACCCCGACCGAAGAGGCCGCAGCCGGTGAGGACACCGACGAGGACCAGCCCCAGGCTCACGCTCATCACCGCTCGCATGACCCCAGTCAACCGCAGATCACTCGCGCCCGGTGCCGTACTCCGTGATCGTCACCGCCCCCTCGTCGCCCGTGAGGAAGACGTCGATCCCGGGGCTGTCGGCGTAGTCGACGATGCCGGGGTTGCCCGCGGCGATCTCGCGCTCCACCGAGTCGGAGTAGTTGCGGTAGTGGTGCGCGCTGTCGTTGCCGCCGCCGAACATCGACACCCCGGGACCCGGCTCCATCCGCACCTGCGTCACGTGGTCGCCGGAGCCGGCGAGCGCCGGGTCGAAGTTGGGGATCGGCGTCATCGGGGCGACGACCGTCGGCAGCGGCCCCGGCAGCGGGATCGGCATCGGCGGCCCGGCCAGGCTGTCGCCGAAGTCGACCTTGGGCACCGGGTCGTTGGTGTGCTCGAGCGCGAGGGTCTGCACGCCGGGCGGGATCGAGCGACTGTCGTTGGGCGAGCCCTGGGTGATCATGTGCGTGACGTTGTAGCGCTCCATGAAGGCCGGGTCCTGGACGAGCTCGCCTGTCACCATGCCGCCCTGGCTGTGCCCCTGGAGCATGACCGGGGCCCCGGGCGGGATGCCGGCCTCCTCCATCGCCGCCTCGACGGCCTCCATCGAGGCGCTGCGCTGGCCGGCCTGCAGCTCGAGGTTGGAGGTGTTGTCGAAGGCCTCGTCGCCGCCGGTCACCGACCCGGGGAAGTCGAAGAGGCCGTTGGTCCCCGGCACCGTGACGATGTAGGCCGAGCTGCCGTCGGGCTGGCGCACCTCGGTGACGCGCACGTGCCGGTTGTCGCTCTCGCGCCCCTCGGTGTTGTCGTAGGTGTCGTTCTGGATCTGCATGAGCGCGTTGAGATCGGTGGGGATGCGACCGGCGACCTCGGGGTCGGCCTCGACGGAGTTGGTCGAGGTCACCACGCCGTCGCCACTGTCGAAGATCTGGTGGTCCTCACCGGTGGCGATGTTGGCCAAGAGCCCACCGGTGCGGCCCAGGAGCAGGATCGCGCTCGCGGCCACCTCGTGGAAGCGCGGCCACCGGCCCTCGGTGAAGATCTGGGTGAACTGCTCGCCGAAGTTGACGATCGACGGCCCCAGCCGGGCGAGCGCCGCCATCCCGGCGTCCCACCGGGTGACGACCTGCTCGTCCCAGAAGTTGCGCCCCGCGTCGACCAGGTCGCGGCCCCGGTCACCGAGCCAGTCCAGCCCGTCACGCCCCCACTCGACGACGTCCCGCCCCCGGTCGCCGGCCCAGTCCCAGGCGTCCTCGACCGCCTCGGTGCCCCGGTCCCAGGCGTCTCGGAGGCCGTCGACCGGGTTGGGCAGGCTCCAGCCGCCGCCCCCGTCGTCGCCGTCCCCGTCGAAGAGGTCGTCGAAGAAGTCCTCGATGACCTCCCGCGGGTCGCGGCCGCGGTCGTCGGCGGGGCCGCCACCGGAGCCACCCCCGCCAGACCCGTCGCCGGAGGCGCTGTCCTGGTCCTGCGCCTGCCGCAGCAGGTCGCGCTGCAGGCCGGCGAGCGCGGCGGCCGCCGACTCGAGCGAGCTCGCCCCGGCATCCCAGCCGCGGCTGAAGGTCTCGAGGTCGGGCCCGGCCCACACCCCGTCGAGCACCCGCATGCTGCCGGTACCGTCGCCGTGGACGCCCCGGATGCGTTCGCTGGAGCGGCCGAGCTGTGCGGCGATCGAGCGGACCCGCTCGACGTCCATCCCCTCGCTGACGCTCATCACGCCACCGTCCGGGCGCGCGAGCGCAGGTCGAAGGCCCCGACCGTCAGCCAGGCGATCTCGGCCGCGACGGTCCCGGCCGGCACCTCGACGACCTCGACCTCGTCCTCGAGCAGGCGGACCTCGAGCAGGCGACCGTCGTCCCCTTCGAGCCAGTGCCGCGCCGTGACGAAGGGGGTCTCGCTCCCGTTGTCGACCTGCAGCACCAGGCCCACCTCGACGTCGGCACCGGCGAGCCGCGTGAGCACCTCGTCGGGCAGGGCCGAGCGTTCGGGCACGTCACGGATGACGCCGACGGTGTGCTCGAGGCGCGGGTCGGCGCCGCCCTCCGCCCGGACGGCCGGGCTCGGGGGCAGGGTCCGCTGCACGGCCGGCCAGATGATCCGCGGATCGAAGAACGCGATCTCGACGGCGTCCTCGACCGCCTCGACGGCGATCTCGTCGTCGGTGACCGTGAGCCGGCGGCGCTCGGTGATCGACAGGCCGATCCGCGGGGTGAGCGAGATCCGGCTGCGCATCCCCGCCCGGCCCATCCGCGAGTCGACCTCGAAGCGCACCGGCGCCGTGGCCGCCTCGGTGAGCACCTCGTGCCACCGCGGCTGCAGCTCGCGCCGGGGCGTGGCGATGCCGGCGTCGACGAGCTCGGCCCACTGCTCGGCGTGACCCGCCGGCGGCTCCCCCCGGACGGCCCGGGTGAGGACGTCGAGCGTCCGTGCCCCGATCGTGCGTGCTCTGAACCTCGTCTGCTGCGCCATGACTCTCCCTCGATGCCGCCGGTGGTGACGACGCTAGGGACAAGCGGGCGAATGGGGAATGGGGAGTTCTCCCCTCCGCGGACGAAGGGGGACGGCCGCAGGTCAGGTGAGGAGGGCTGCGAGCGTGCCGCCGAGCTCGGTCGCCGACTCGAGGGCGGCGTCGTCGACGTCGCCGACGACCTCGAGGACCTCGGCGGCCTGCCGCCAGTCGAGGGCCTGGACGATCGAGCCGACGGCGCGCACGGCGCCGGTGACGTCGTAGCGGCCGTGGACCCACAGCCCGTAGGGCCGTTTGGCGGTGGACCCGCCCCCGGAGCCGTCGCCGGCGCCGCCGGAGTCGTCGAGGGCACCGCCGACCTGGAGGAAGGTCGAGTCGAAGAAGTGCTTGAGGGCCCCCGACATGTAGCCGAAGTTGGCCGGGGTGCCCAGGAGATAACCGTCAGCGGCAAGGACGTCATCGGCCGTGGCCTCGAGGGCCGGGACGACCTGCACCTCGACCCCCTCGATGTCGGGGTGGCGGGCCCCGGCGAGCGCCGCGTCGAGCAGCGCCTGCGTGGAGCGCGTGGGGCTGTGGTGGACGACGAGGAGACGGGCCATGTCTCCCATCGTGCCCGCTGGTGGGCCGCCGCGTGCCGGAGGGGCCCGCCGTGCCTTAGCCTGATCCCCGGACATCGGGGAGCCGTCACGCACGACCGCACCCCTCGGGCACGACGCACAGGGAGTTGCACCCATGACCGCCCCCACCGCTGAGCCGCCACCGGCGGAGCAGGCCACCCGCCGCAACCGCAACGGCGACGGCAACACCGCCGAGGGGGCCGCCGCCCCCGAGCCGCCCAAGTTGCGTCGCCGCCCCATGCTCATCGCGGTCTCGGTCCTGCTCACCGCGCTCGGTGCCCTGCTCGGTGCCTTCCTGCTGAGCACCCTGTCCGGCACCGACGACTACGTCGCCGTGCGGGCCGACATCGAGCGCGGCGACGTCATCAAGGAGACCGACCTCGTGCGCACCCAGCTGCGCCGCGACAACTCCATCTCGCCGCTGTCGTGGGACGAGCAGCGCAGCCTCATCGGCATGTACGCCAACGTCGACATGGCCAAGGGCTCGCTCGTGACCCGAGAGTCGGTCTCGGCCGAGATCGCCCCGGCCGACGGTTGGTCGATCGTCGGTCTGGCGCTCACCCCGGGTCAGGGCGTCACCGGCGACCTGCGGGTCGGTCAGCCGATCGAGGCCGTCGTCGTGCCGGCGAGCGCCGAGGCGATCACCGGCCGTCCGACGACCTACGAGGGCATCGTCTCGAGCGTCGACATGTCCGACGACGGCCAGACCAAGCTCGTCGACGTGCAGGTCCGCACCGACGACGCCTCCCCGCTGGCCGCCGCCGCGGCCCGCCAGGAGGTCGCGATCGTCGTGAAGTCCAAGGGCAACGGCTCCGGGGACACCGCGGCCGAGCCGTCCGACTCGACCTCGGACACCACCCCGAGCGCCTCGCCGACCAGCTGATGGCCGTCGTCACGCTCTTCTCCGCCTCGGGCTCCCCCGGGGTGACCGTCTCCGCGCTCGGCATGGCCCTCGCCTGGCAGCGACACGTCATGCTCGTCGACGCCGACCCGACCGGGTCCTCGGCGGTCCTCGCCGGCTACCTGCAGGGCCAGACCGTCCACGACCGGGGCCTCCTCGACCTCGCGGTGGCCAACCGCGTGGGCAACCTCGGCGCGGCCATCGCGACGGTGTCGATGACCCTGCCCGGCTCCAACGTCGAGTTCGTGCCCGGCATCCGCTCGCACCAGCAGGCCGCGTCGATGACCAACCTCTGGGAGCCGCTGTCCGGTGTGCTGCGCGGCATGGAGCAGCGCGGCGTCGACGTCGTCGTCGACGCCGGCCGCTTGGGCCTGGAGCACTCCCCGATGCCGCTCGTGCGCGGCTCCGACCTCTCCCTGCTCGTGCTGCACAGCGACCTGCCGGCCGTGTCCGGCGCCCGCGGGTGGGCCCGCGCGCTGCGCGAGCAGCTCGCCGGCATGGGTGCCGCGCACCAGCTCGGCGTCCTGCTCGTCGGCCCCGGTCGGCCCTACTCCGCCCGCGAGATCCGCGCGGTCCTCGGCCTGCCGGTCGTCGCCGAGATCCCGTGGGACCCCGAGTCCGCCGAGGTCTACCACTCGGGCCAGCGCCCGAAGAAGGGCTTCGCCTCCGGGCCGCTCAACCGCGCCCTGCGAGCGACCGTGAGCTCCTCGCAGGGACTCATCGCCAACAACCGACAGCGTCTGGGCACCCAGCGCGTCCAGGAGGCAGGTCAGGCATGAGCCAGCCCCCCTTCGACCCCACCTCCCTGCCGCTCTTCGCGCAGGAGACCGACCCGCCGGAGGAGACCCGCCCGCGCGACGACATCTCCCAGCGCCTGGCTGCCGGCGCCGGCAGCGTCTCGCCGCACGACCGGCACGCGGCACCGACGCAGACCCCGCCCCCGCCGACGTGGGGCATGGGCCAGGCCGCGGCCACCCCGCCCCCGGGACAGCCGGCGGCTCCGCCCCCTTCGTCCGGGGGCGCGCAGCGTGTCTCGACGGTGCCCGCGCAGCGGCTGAGCGCCGACACCGTCCACGACACCGAGATCGACTGGAGCCAGGTCGCCGAGCTGCGCACCCAGGCCTCCGAGATGCTCACCGGGGCCCTCCAGGACCGCCAGCACCTCGACCAGCAGGCGCAGCGCGAGCTGGGCCGCTCGATCATCGTCGAGCTGCTCCAGACGACCGCCGCCAACAACCTCGCCGTCGGCCGGCGCGCCTGGTCGATGGACGAGCAGGACCGCATCGGTCAGGCCGTCTTCGACGCGCTCTTCGGTCTCGGCCGGCTGCAGCCCCTCGTCGACGACGAGCACGTCGAGAACATCGAGATCACCGGCTGCGACCAGGTGCTCCTCGAGTACACCGACGGCACGCTGCGCCCGGGCCCGCCGGTTGCCGAGAACGACCAGGAGCTCATCGACTTCCTCGTCTTCCTCGCCAGCCGCTCCGAGGTCAACGCCCGGCCCTTCTCCGAGGCCCAGCCGCGCCTGCACATGCGCCTCGACGGCGGCGCCCGGCTCGCCGCGACGGCATGGGTCACCCCCCGGCCGTCGATGGTCATCCGACGCCACCGGCTGCGCGAGATCACCCTCGAGGAGCTGTCCGAGCGCGGCATGCTCGACGCGGTCGCCGTCTCCTTCCTGCGGGCCGCAGTCAAGGCGAAGAAGAGCATCGTCGTCGCCGGCGCCCAGGGCGCGGGCAAGACGACGATGGTCCGGGCCCTGTGCGCCGAGCTCGACCCGTGGGAGCGCATCGGCACCTTCGAGACCGAGTACGAGCTGCACCTGCACGAGCTGCCGGAGAAGCACCGCCGCATCGTCGCCTGGGAGTCGCGTCCCGGTTCCGGCGAGGTCGGGGCCGACGGCCGTCAGGCCGGCGAGATCCCGCTCGACGACCTCCTCTACGACTCCTTCCGCTTCAACCTCTCGCGCCAGATCGTCGGTGAGGTCCGCGGTCGCGAGGTGCTGGCGATGATCAAGGCGATGCAGTCCGGCTCCGGCTCGATCAGCACGACCCACTCGGCCAATGCCGTCGGCGCGATCCGCAAGCTCATCACCTGTGCCATGGAGGCCGGCTCGCACGTCACCGAGGCCTACGCCGAGCGCGCGGTCGCCGAGCACATCGACGTCATCGTCCAGCTGCAGCTCGACACCGCGCCCACCGCCGACGGCGAGGCCCGCCGCGAGCGCTACGTCAGCGAGATCATCGCGATCCACCCGGGCGAGGACGGGCCGGCGACGACCCACGTCTTCCAACCCAACCCGCAGGGCGGGGCGCCGATCCCGGGGATCCTGCCCGACGACTACCGCTCGCTCGCCCGGTGGGGGTTCGACCTCGACGGCTACTTCGCCCGGGCACCGCAGTGAGCCCTTGGCTGACCGGCGCCCTCATGGGCGGCCTGCTCGTCCTCGCGGGCATCACCTTCGTCGAGGGCATGCGCAAGGTCCCGCCGCGCCCCAAGAAGGTCAAGCTCGCCGCCGCCGACCGTGACGGCTGGTGGGACAAGCTGCCGCGCCGGACCCGGCAGATCATCATCATCGGGGTCGTCGCGGGGGTGATCTTCGCGCTCTTCACCGGCTGGGTCATCGCCATCGTCCTCATCCCGGCGACGATCATCGGCCTGCCGTGGCTGCTCAGCTCCGGCGATGCCGAGGCGAGCATCGACCGGCTCGAGGCGATGGAGGAGTGGACCCGCTCCCTCGCCGGCGTGCTCACCGTCGGTGTCGGCCTCGAGCAGGCCATCGTCGCAACGCTGCGCTCGGCGCCCAAGGAGATCGAGCCCGAGGTCAACCTCTTGGCAGCCCGCCTGCGGGCGCGCTGGCCCACCGACGACGCCCTGCGCGCCTTCGCCGACGACCTCGACGACTCCACGGGCGACCTGCTCGCCGCCAACCTCCTGCTCGGCGCCCAGCGTCGCGGCGCCGGCCTGGCGAGCGTCCTCGAGTCCGTCGCCGTCGCCGTCGGCGAGGACGTGCGCTCGCGCCGCATGGTCGAGGCCGACCGGGCCAAGCCCCGGGCCACCGCCCGCTGGGTCACGATCATCACCCTCGCGGTGCTGGTCATCATGTTCTTCTTCACGACGATGTTCGAGCCCTACCGCAGCGGCATCGGCCAGGTCATCCTCACGGTGCTGCTCGCCGCCTACGTCGGGGCACTCGTCTGGATGAAGTCGATGGCCAAAGGCAAGAAGCTGCCCCGCTTCATCGGCAACGAGGTCGCCGAGGAGGCGCGTCGATGACCACCACCCTGCAGATCGCGATGATTGCCGGCGCCCTCGTCGGGCTCGGCCTGTCGATGCTCGTCTGGCGCTTCCGGCCCGCCCAGGTCGACCTCGCCACCGCCCTCGACCGACTCTCCCCGGACCGCTCCTTGTCCGCGCACGACGAGGGTGCGGTCGAGGCGGGTGCCGCCGAGGGCGACGCCCGCGACAAGCTCGGCCGCTGGGCCATGCGCACCCTGCCCCTCGACTCCCTCGGTGCGCCGCCCTACCGCGAGCTGGCGCTCATGCGCATCCCGGTGCACCGCTTCTACGGCGAAAAGGTCGTCTTCGCGATCCTGGGCGCCTTCATCCCGGTCATGTTGCTCACCGTCCTCTCCTTCTTCGGGTTCGGCCTGCCCTGGATCATCACCCTCCTCGCCTCCGCGGGCGGCGCAGTCGGCTTGTTCTTCCTGCCGGACTACAACGTCAAGGACGACGCCAAGGCTGCCCGCAAGGAGTTCGGCCGCGCCCTGGCCTCCTACATCGACCTCGTGGCGCTCGAGCGCAACAGCGGCTCCGGGCCCCGCCAGGCGATGGAGATCGCGGCCAACATCGGCGACTCCTGGGTCTTCCGCCGGCTCGCCGAGGAGCTGTCCCGCTCCCGCTGGTCCGGCCTGCCGCCCTGGGACGCTCTGCGCAAGCTCTCCGACGAGCTCGGCCTGCCGGAGCTCGCCGACCTCGCCGACATCATGCGCCTGTCCGGCGAGGAGGGCGCGCAGGTCTACCAGACCCTGCGCTCGCGCTCGCAGAGCATGCGCACCGCCGAGCTCAACTCCGCCCTCGCCGAGGCCAACGCCACGGGTGAGCGGATGTCGATCCCGATGTCCACACTCGGGCTGATCTTCATGGCCATCCTCGTGACTCCCTCCCTGCTGCGGATCATCGGCGCCTGATCCGCAATCTCAAGTTGCGACAGATTCCCCACGTCCTAGCCTGAGGTGGTCACCGGATGACCAGACAAGGGGAAGCAATGAAAAGTCGAACGACGAACCAACGGCCCCTGCACGCACTGCGGCTGCTTCAGTCGGCGCGGCCGCCCTTCTGACGGTTCTGGGCGCGAACGTGTCCGGGGCGTCTACCGCTCCGGCGACGCCGACGTCCGCGGGGGCCTCCTCCCGCACGGTGACCATCGTGAGCAACGACATGCCGCGCTCGGTCAAGCGTGGTCGCTCGTTGACGATCCGGGTGAACTGGGCCAACACCCACAACGCCATCAAGAAGGTCCAGTTCAGCATCAAGTTCGACTGCTACGCAGCCAGCGGAGTCATCCGTTCAACCCCACAGGCGTGGACCACCTATGCCATCCCTCCGGGTGGCCGGATCACCTCGACCAAGGTGTGGGTTTCGTCGAAGTGCCTGCCTGCTGTCGCGGGCTGGGAAACTTCTCCCGGGCACAACGCAGTGTTCGAGACACATCAAAGGTCGGCTCCTACAAGGGTGCGTTTGTGGAACCCAAACGAGTCGTCTACTGACCTCGCTCAGTTGACGGGGTGAACGCCGGGTGGCGGGGAGTTCTCTTCTTGGGGTCCGAGGCCACCCTCCGATAGCCTGTGACACGTCCGGGGGGACAGCAGCCTCCCGGGCCAGCCCTCACTCTGTCCCGGGAGAGACCCACATGATCCAGTTCTTCGCCGCCCTCCAGGTCTTGGGCGCACAGGCCCTTGACTACTTCGGCGACCAGACGGATGTCATCAACCGCGCCCGCGACGAGCGCGGCTCGGTCACCATCGAGCAGGTGCTGTGGGCCGTCGCGGTCATCACCATCTCGGTCATCGTCATCGGCGCCATCACGACCTTCGTTCGCAGCAAGAGCCAGGAGATCAAGGCACCTTGATCACCCGGGGGGCACAGCACGGTAGGCCGGAGCGGTGGCGCTCCGACCGCGGTGCGCTGTCCCTCGAGATGGTCGTCCTGCTCCCCCTCGCCCTGAGCCTGCTCTTCCTCGCCGTGCAGGGCGCCGTCTACTACCAGGGCCGCACCGTCGCCTTGGCCTCCGCTCAGGAGGGCGCCCGAGGGGCCGCCGGCTACGAGCAGACCGACGAGCACGGGCGCAGCGCAGCCCTCGACTTCGCCGCGCGCGCAGGTGGTGACGGCCTGCTCGAGAGCCCCGACGTCGAGGTGACCCGCGACCGCGGCAACGGCACCGTCACCGTCCGTGTCACCGGCACGACGATGTCGATCATCCCCGGGTGGGACCCCCAGGTCTCGCAGTCCTCGACCCGCGCGATCGAGGAGTTCACCCGGGTGGAGGACTTCGAGGGCAGCGGCATCGACCGCACCGAGAGGCCGTCGTGGTGAGCCACCGGCGGTGGCTGCGGAGCGAGAGCGGCTCGGCCAGCATCGAGATGGTCATCCTTGCCCCCGCCTTCGGCCTGCTCATCGCCATGCTCGTCATGGGCGGCCGGCTCGCCCTCGCCCAGCAGTCGATCCAGTCCGCCGCCGGTGAGGCCGCGCGGGCGGCGTCGATCGAGCGGGGCAGCGACGCCGAGAAGCGCGGCCTCGAGGCGGCCGAGGCCTTCCTCGCCGAGCAGGACCTGACCTGCAACTCCATGGACATCCAGCTCGACACCTCGGGCAAGGACACCGACCCCGGCGTCACCGGGCTCGTCGTGGCCGCCACCGTGACATGCGACGTCGCCCTGGCCGACCTGGCCCTGCCCGGGGTCGGGGGCAGCCACCAGGTCTCGGCGACCGCCAGCAGCCCCATCGACGCCTACCGGGAGCGCTGATGCACCGACCGGCCCCCCGCATGCTCGACCGGCTGCGCGACGAGCGCGGCTCGCTGAGCACCTACTTCGTCTCTGCGGTCTTCGCGACGATCCCGCTCGTCGGCCTCGTCGTCGACGGCGGCGGTCAGGTCCGCGCGATGCAGCAGGCCAACGACGTCGCCGCCGAGACGGCGCGCTATGCCGGGCAGTCGATCAACAAGGGGTGCGCCATCTGGGGCGCCGAGATCACCGTCCCGCAGCACCAGGCGCAGACCGCGGCCGAGGAGTTCGTGGCCACCCACACCACCGACGTCACCCTCACCGACGTCCGGGTCACCGAGGGCGGGCACACCGTCACGGTCGAGGCCACCCGCACCTGGGAGCCGATCTTCCTGGGCATCCTCGGCGTCGGCTCGCGTGAGGTCGAGGGCACCGGCAGCGCCTACCAGTACCGCACGGACGGCAAGGGAGAGGAGTACGACCCCGATGTCAACGCCTTCGGCGCCTGCCAGTAGGGCCAAGGGGCTGCTCGCCCTCGTCGGGGTCGTCCTCCTCGTCGTCGGCGTCCCGTGGCTGCTGCTCCAGATCGGCGCGGGCCCGGTCCCTGACCGGTGGGCCTCCCCAGCCGAGATCTGGGAGGCCGTCACCTCCCCCGACGACGGGTCCGTGCTGCTCGTCATCTTCCGCTACGCCGCCTGGCTCGCGTGGCTCTTCATCACGCTGTCGATCGTCCTCGAGATCGGGGCGCGACTCCTCGGCGTCGACGTGCCACGGCTGCCGGGGCTCTCGCTGCCCCAGGGCATCGCCCGCTACATCGTCGGCACCGCTGCCCTGCTCTTCATCACCATCCCGACCGTGGGCACCTGGGCCGGCACCGCGCACGCCGCTCCCGCGCCGGGCTCCGGCGACGCGACGACCGCGAGCACCACCCTTGCCGGCGGGGCCGTCGCCGCCGTCGCCGCCGATGCTGCGGCCACGGCCGAGACCGACTCCGTAGCCCCGACGAGCGAGCGCGCGACGATCACCCACGAGGTTGCCCAGGGCGAGAGCCTGTGGTCCATCGCCGAGTCCCAGCTCGGCGACGGCGCCCGTTACACCGAGATCCTCGAGCTCAACCGCGACACGATCCCGGCCTCCAACTGGATCTCGCCCGGCCAGCAGCTCCAGCTGCCCGACGAGTCGCCAGCGCCTGCTGCTGACGGCGACACCCACACGGTCGAGCAGGGCGACACCCTCTGGGAGATCGCCGAGGACGAGCTCGGCGACGGCAGCCGCTACACCGAGATCGTCGAGGCGACCGGAGCCGAGCAGCAGCCCGACGGCGGACGACTCACCGACCCCGATCTCATCCAGCCCGGCTGGGAGCTGCAGGTCCCGGGCAGCACGAGCGCTGCCGCAGCGAGCCCCGAGACGCCCACGTCGACCGTCCCGGACGGCTCCACGACTCCCAGCGCCCACGCTGCTGCCGCCACGGGCGGGGCGGACGCCGACACGACCGACCGCGCCGAGGCCGACTCGACGACCGGCGCCGCATCCGGTGTCGCCGGGGTCGGCGCATCGGCCACGGCTGCACCGACCGGAGTCACCGACGACGGCTCGACCGACGAGGGCTCGACCGACCCGGTCGTCCTCGGCGACCCGGCCGACGAGTGGGGCAGCACCGTCCTGGGCCTGTCCGGACTCACCGCGGCCGGCCTGCTCTCCCTCCTCGACCTCGCTCGCCGCCGTCGGGCCGGCCGGCTCACCCGCCCCGACGAGACCGACGCGACCGACCTCGAGCGAGAGCTCGCGCTCGTCGCCGACGTCCACACGATCGACACGGTCGACATCGCGCTGCGGCACATCGCGGTGGCCGCCCGCGAGGCCGGCCGCGCCCTGCCCGGGTTGCGCTCGGTGCGCGTCGGGCGCTCGCAGCTCGACGTGCAGCTCGCCGACCCGATGCGCCTGCCCGCCCCGTGGACCTCGACCGCCGATCCGCGCCTGTGGACGCTCGCGGTCGACCGGGCGATGACCCTCGATCCCGGCATGCTCGTCACCGAGCCGGCCCCCTTCCCCGCGCTCGTGGCCGTCGGGCAGGACGACGAGGAGGCCCACGTCCTGGTCAACCTCGCCGACGCGCGCACCTTCGCCGTCGTCAGCGACGGCTCCCGCACCCGCGACACCCTCGCGGCCATGACGCTCTCGCTCGCCACCTCGCCGTGGGCCGATGCCACGACGGTCACGGTCATCGGCGGCCACCCCGAGCTCGAGCAGGTCATCGGCTCGTCGCGGGTGCGCTTCGTCCCCGACATGGCCGCCTACACCCTCTCGGTGCAGGTGCAGATCGACCCGACCGCCCGCGAGGTGATCGTCGTGAGCGGCGACCTCGACGCGCGCGACCGTCGTCGGCTCGACAAGGCTGTCGCCTCCTCGCCCCGCGTGGCCCTGGCGCACTCCGCGAGCAGCATCGCCGACGGCGCCGACGCCCTGATCATCGGCGACGACCCCGACGCGGCTGTCCTCTCCCCCGCCTACCTGCAGGTGCGGCCCGAGCGGCTGAGTGCGCAGGACGCCGCCCGCATCGGCTTCCTCTTCGATCTCGTGGCCCCCTCCGACGACGTCTGGGCGCCCGCCGAGGGCGAGCCGACGCTCGCCTCCGTCGCGGCCGCCACGCCCGAGGTCACCGTCGACCCCGGCGACGACCTGCTCGACGACGCACCGACCGTTCGCCGCTCCCAGATCGACGACGAGAGCGGCAGCCGCACTCAGGTCCGGTGGAACACCCCGGTCAACACCCCGTCTGGGGACACCCCCTTCGCCCCGGGTGAGGACGTCGCGACGGTCCGCCGGACCGCTGGCCTCGAGATCACCGCCCAGGGGACCACCCCGGGGTGGCTGTCCAACCAGATCACGCCGACCCCGGGCACCCCGCTGCCCCCGGTCATCGCCTTCCCCGAGCGGGTCCGCGAGCTCGCCGCGCCCACCGACGAGCCGGTGCTGCGACTGCTCGGCCCGGTCGACATCGACAACGTCGGCGACGTCACCCCCGCCCACCGCATGCGCCTCACCGAGCTCGCGGCCTACCTCAGCACGCACCCCGAGGCGACGGGCACCGAGATCGACGACGCCATGTGGCCCAACCGCGCCGTGCACGACCACTCGCGCGTGCGCGACAGCTCGCTCGCCGGGCTCGGCTCCTGGCTGGGTCCCGACGAGACCCCGCAGGGCGGTCTGGTCGCGGCCCGCACGATCGCGAGCGACTGGTCGCTGTGGCAGGGACTCGTGCCCGCCGACCCCTCGACCGCCGGCACCGAGCACCTCGAGCAGGCCCTCGGTCTGGTTCGCGGACGCCCCTTCGCCGGGGTGCACCCGCGGCACTACGTCTGGGCGCAGGCGCTGCGTTCGCAGATGATCTTCGCCATCACCACTGCGGCGACCGAGCTGGCCCGCCGCCGGCTCATGGAGGGGCGTTGGGCGGCCGCGCACGACGCGACCGTGGTCGGCCTGACGGTCGAGCCCGGCGTCGAGGCCCTGTGGCGCCTGCAGCTGCTGGCCACCCACGAGCTCGGCGACCCGGTCGCCCGCGATGCCGCGGCCTTCGGTCTGGCCGACTGCGGCCGGCTGGCCGATGGTGTCCTCGAGCCCGCGTCGCGCGAGCTGCTCGCCACCCTGCCCGAGATCACCGCCTCGCAGACCCCCACGACCACCCATCACGCGGTCTGAGGAGGCCACAGCGATGACGATCCTGACCCGCGTCCTGACCCGGGAGCGCCTGTTCGCCACCTTCGGCGTGACCCTGCTCTTCCTCGCCCTCTCCCTGTCGGCCGCGCCCGACAGCGACGCCAACATCTGCCGCAACTTCGGCCTGCGGGCCAACTGCCGGATCGTCTTCGGCGGGGAGAAGTCCGACGGCACCGGTGGCGGCAAGGGTGGCGGGCGACCGGCCTGCCACCGTGGCGCGCCGGAGTACAAGAGCGTGCCCTGCGAGGACGCCGTCGCCGGCTCGTGGAGCAACGCTCGGCAGTGCTACGTCATCGAGGCGATCGACCAGCCGGGTCCCGACCACCCGGGCTACCGCGAGGGCGCCAAGCTCTACACGTGCACCGGCCTCAACGACGAGGGCAATGTCCTCATCCCCCGGGACTCCTTCTGGTCGGAGGAGCCGCCGGAGACCAACAACCCCCAGGACCTCCAGGAGGACCTCGAGACGGCCGTCGGCACGCGCTTCCGGGCGATGTACCCCGGTCTGGCGCCCAGCCCCGTCCCCATGCACGCCCGCTTCGACGGGTACCGCATGGCGCCGGTCGGCCTCAACGTGTGGATGTGGCCCCGCGCCCTGTTCGACTCGCAGTGGGACCCACCGCTCGTCGAGGACCCCGACACCGGCTACTTTGTCGACGCCGGCGTGACGCACGTCAAGTGGGAGATGGGCGACGGGACGTCGATCACCTGCGGCAAGAGCGAGCCCTTCGCCCGGCGCAAGGCCGAGCAGACCCCCGACTGCGGGCACAAGTACAAGAAGCCCGGCAACTACCTCGTGCGCATCACGACCTACTGGAACATCAACTACCGGGATGCCAACGGCGAAGGCCGCATGCAGACCGAGTTCAAGCAGTCGCTGTGGATCCGTATCGGTGAGAACCAGGTGGTCAACAAGTGACCCGACCCCGTCGCGGAGGGCACCTGGCCGTGGTGCTTGCCCTGGGAGCGGTCCTCGCCGGCTGCGGTGACGGTGATCGTGAGGACGAGCACCTGCCACCCGACCTCGTCGACCAGAGCCAGACGACGTCGGTGGACGCCGACGACGTCGCCTCCGACCGCGCGCGTCAGCGCGTCTACCAGTGGGTGAACGGCCGCAACACCATCCTCGCCCAGCCCGACCACTACACCACCGAGGCCTCCATCGGCTTCGCCGAGGGCACCGAGGCGACGGCCATCCTCGCCGACGCGGCCGAGCTGACCGTCGACAAGCAGACCCGCAAGGGCGAGACGAAGCTCGTGGGTGACCCGACCGCGACGAAGATCGACCTCGACCCGGCCCCGATCAAGAGCACGGCCATCCCTCCCTTCGTCAAGGTCAGGGCCTGCATCGACGAGAGCGGCACCCACCTCGTCAACGCCTCCGGGACCAAGGTCAAGGGCTCGGGGGGCAAGGGGCCGCGACCGGTGAGCTTCCACGTGCTCAACCGCAGCTGGCCCAACACCGACACCTGGCGGATCGCCTGGCAGGAGGACATCAAGGGCTCCTGCTGAACCGTCAGCGGGCGAGCAGCGCGACGAGCACCGTCACGAGCGAGGCGAGCACGACCACCGTGTCGGCCGCGCGCCACGGGGCCCGGGTGGCCCAGGTGCGCCGACCGGCGCCGGCGAAGCCACGAGCGTCCATCGCCACGGCGAGCGTGGCCGCGGACCCGAGCGAGCGCAGCAGCATCCCGAAGGTCGAGGCCCACAGGTGCGCCACGACACTGCGCGGCGAGCGCCAGGTCACGCCCTGGCCCCGCAGCCGGCGCGCCCAGCCGACCTCGGTCCACGCCACGCCGAAGGTCTGCACCCGCTGCAACGCCGCGCCCAGCGCGACGACCGGGCGGGCCGGCAGCCGGAGCCGCTGGCCCAGGTGGTCGGCGAGGTCGTCGGGGTCGACGAAGGCGAGGAGGATCGCCGAGGGCACGACGATGACGAGCAGCCGCAGCGCGGCCGAGAGCGCGACCTCGACGTCGCGCGACCCGAGCAACCAGGTGGACCAGCCGACGCCGAGACCGCCGACGAGGGCGGGGACGAGTCGGATCGCCAGACCGCGCCACCGGCCCGGGACGGTCCAGCCGGCGCCGCGGCCGGGCAGGTTGCTCAGGCCCACGACGGCGCCCAGCACGAGCAGGCCCAGGATGACGAGCGAGACCCGCCACCCGGGTGAGAGGACGGCGGCCGCCATGGGGATCGCGGCCGCGGCGAAGAGCGCGAGCGGCCCGCACGCGGACAGCACGGCCCGTGGCGTCTCCCGGGACGGCTCGGTCTCCGGCGGACGCACCTGCCGCACCTCGTCGACGAGTGAGACGAGGTCGGGGTCGTGCGTGGCGGCGACGACGGCACCGCCGCGGTCACGGTGGGCGGTGAGCAGGCCGACGACGGCCGCCCACGTGCCACGGTCCTGACCGACCGTCGGCTCGTCCGCGAGGGCCACGGCCGGGCCGTGGGCCAGCGCGGCCGCGACGGCCAGCCGACGCTGCTCGCCACCGGAGAGAGTCTGCGGGTCGGCCCGCTCGAGGTGCTCCAGCCCGAGGACCTCGAGGAGGCGACGGGCCTCCCCTTCGTCAGCGGTGCCGAGGGTGCGGCCGGTGAGCAGCACCTCGTCGAGCACGGTGCGGGCGAGCAGCGCGCTGGAGCTCCACTGCGGCACCCACCCGACGAGGTGGGCGATCTCGGTGGCGGGCAGGTCCCCGACCGACCGTCCGTCGGCGAGCACCCGTCCCGACGACGGCGCCACCAGCCCGCCGAGCGCCGCCAGCCACGTCGACTTGCCCCCACCGCTGGGTCCGACGAGCGCGGTGGCCCGGCCCGCGGCCGGGGAGAGCGGCGCGTCGGTGACGAGCGCGGTCGTCACCTCGCTGCTGCCATCGAGGTGGTTGCGCGCTCGCTCGACGACGAGCGGTTCGCTCGTGAGCAGCGTCGCCCCGGGCTCGACCGCACGGGCGAGGGGGCCGAGGTCGATCGTCAGCGGCTCAGGAGCCGGCACGCCCGGCACCCAGATGCCGTCGGCGGCCAGCGCCTCACCGTGCTCGGCCAGCACCTCGGCGGCCGACCCGTCGTGGTGGATCCGCCCGTCGCGGCCGAGGACGAGCACCCGGTCGACGTGCTCGAGCCAGGGCTCGATCCGGTGCTCGACGACGACCGTCGTCAGACCGGCCGCGCCGGTGACGACGGCGTCGCGGACCCGGGCGGCCGAGGCGGCGTCGAGCATCGCGGTCGGCTCGTCGAGCAGCAGGAGGGCCGGCTGGAGGGCGAGGGCACCGGCGAGCGCCAACCGCTGGGTCTGCCCACCGGAGAGGGCGCCGGTCGGGGTGGTGCGCGGCAGGTCCCCCAGCCCCACAGCGGCCAGGCAGCGGTCGACGACGGCCGGCATGTCGCCGGCGGGGACACCCACGTTTTCCAACCCGAAGGCGACATCGCGCCCCACGGTCGCCGCGACCGTGCCCGAGCCGGGCTCCTGGAGCACGAGCCCGACCGCACCGGGACGCTCGCCGGGCGCGGCCCCGTCGACCCGTACCTCGCCGACGAGGTCACCGGAGTCGACGGTGAGCAGCAGGCCGGCGAGGGCCCGGAGCAGGGTCGACTTGCCGGACCCGCTCGGCCCGACGAGCAGGACCCGCTCGCCGGGGCGCAGCGTGAGGTCGAGCTCGCGCAGCACGGGCTCGCGTCGACCGACGGGCCGCCACGTGAGGTCGCGGACGACGACCTCACCACCGCCCGCGAGGCCGACGTCGCCGGGGGTTTCCCCCTTCGTCCGCTCGTGGATCAGACGGCCCTCCGCTCGAGGACCTCCTGGCCGGGTGGGAAGGGGTTGAGCGCACCGGCCTGCGCCAGCGCGCGGGTGAGCAGCCACCCGCCGAGCCCGGCGACGACGACGCCGGAGACGACCATGAGCGGCAGGTAGGCGAGCTTCCACGCCCAGGTCCAGTCGACGAAGTACCAGTAGATCTCGTAGACCCACTCCAGCGGTGCCGACAGCGCACCGGAGAGCAGCGCGACGGCCGGGCCGAAGGCCTTGTAGGCGAAGATCGCGAAGGCCAGCTCGGCGCCGATCCCCTGGGCCAGGCCGGAGACGACCGTCGTGACCCCCCACTGGTTGCCGAAGAGCGCGGAGACGGTCGCGGCGATGAGCTCGCAGGCGATGGCGGCGCCGGGCCGGCGCACGACCAGCCCGCCGACGACGCCGGCGATGAACCAGAACCCGACGAAGAGCCCGAAGAGCGGCTGGAAGGCCAGGCCGAGGG
The DNA here is from genome assembly GCF_038004165.1 of Janibacter sp. FSL W8-0316. NCBI lineage: Bacteria > Bacillati > Actinomycetota > Actinomycetes > Micrococcales > Intrasporangiaceae > Janibacter > Janibacter sp. FSL W8-0316. The sequence goes on from NZ_JBBOQX010000001.1 coordinate 1,940,637, forward strand.
CAGAGATGGGTCCGTTGTAGAGCAGTCCGTAGCCCCAGTAGGCGACACCGAAGGCGACGCCGAGGAAGGCGATCGTCAGCAGGTCGACGGTGCGCCAACCCATGAGCGGGCGGGTGGCGAGGACGGTCCCGGCGCGGGTCGCGCCCGTGGACTTCGTGGTGGACATGTGTGCTTCTCCTGTGTGGTGTGACTCCACAGGGCGGGCCGACGCCACCCGCGACGGCGAGGCCGTCCGGCGACGACGGTCCGTGAGACTCGACTCCCTACGCCGGTGCGAACCGGATCAGGTACGAGGGTCTGCGGTCGCCCGCACTCTCAGCGCTGTTGCGCTCCCCTGTCGTGCCCCTCCAGCATAGGCCTGTGGCAGGGTTGGTCCCGTACCGGGTGGCGCGGACCGTGACCACCTCTCACGCGTGGCGAAAGGACCCCTCATGGGCAACGTGGTGTGGAAGCTGTTGGGCAGCGGATCGGCGATCCTCGCCGGCATCGTCGCCAACAAGGTGATCACCGAGGTGTGGAAGAAGGCCGGCCGAGACACCGAGATCGACCCGACCAACCCCAACACCTCCTTCGGGGAGGCCCTCGCTTATGCGGCCCTCGCCGGTCTGGCCGTCGGCCTGGCCCGCACGATGACCACCCGTCAGGCGGCGGCGATCTACCAGAGGTCCGCCGGTCACCTGCCCAAGCCGATGCGCGAGGACGTCGAGAAGGAGCTGGGGCTCGAGTCGTGATGCAGGGCATCTCCATCACCGAGCCCGGTGACGCCGACGTCCTGCAGGTCACCGAGGTCGAGGCGCCGTCCGCGGGCCCCGGCGAGGTGGTCGTCGACATGGTCGCCGCGGGCGTCAACCGCGCCGACGTCATGCAGCGTCTGGGGCACTACCCGCCGCCCGCGGGCGCCTCGCCGCTGCCGGGCCTCGAGGTCTCGGGCACGATCCGCGAGGTCGGTCCGGGTGTCGAGGGCTGGTCCGTCGGCGACGAGGTCTGTGCCCTCGTCGACGGTGGCGGCTATGCGGAGCAGGTCCGGGTCCCGGCGGCGCAGCTGCTGCCCGTGCCGAAGGGGGTCTCCCTCACCGATGCCGCGGGGTTGCCCGAGGTCGCGTGCACGGTCTGGTCCAACGTCTTCATGACCGCCAACCTCCAGCCCGACGAGGTCTTCCTCGTCCACGGCGGGTCCTCCGGCATCGGGACGATGGCCATCCAGCTCGCCACGGCCGCCGGTGCGCGGGTGGCTGTGACGGCCGGCTCGCAGGCCAAGCTCGACGTCTGCCGCGACCTCGGCGCGCAGATCCTCGTCAACTACCGCGAGCAGGACTTCGTCGAGGAGGTGCGCGCCGCGACTGATGGTCACGGGGCCGACGTCGTCCTCGACCTCATGGGCGCCAAGTACCTCCCGCGCAACGTCGACCTGCTCGCGACGTCGGGCCGGCTCGTCGTCATCGGCCTCATGGGTGGCCGCAAGGGCGAGCTCGACCTCGGCAAGCTGCTGAGCAAGCGCGCCGCGGTCATCGCGACCTCGTTGCGGGCCCGTCCCGCCGAGGAAAAGGCGGCGATCGTCGCCGCCGTCCGCGAGCACGTGTGGCCGCTGATCGAGGACGGCGCCGTGCGCCCGATCGTCCAGGGCACCCACCCGCTCGAGCGCGCCGCCGACGCCCACCGCGAGCTCGAGGCGAGCGGTCACATCGGCAAGATCCTGCTCACCGCCTGACACCCTTCGAATTTCCTGAGGGAAATGCGGCCCGCGACCCTCCCCCTCTCGCATTGCCCAACGGCAATGCACTCTGGACCCCGCATTGCCCTACGGCAATGCGGTCTGGAGGTGGCCCTCGTCGAGGTGCCAGCGGGCGGCCGCAGCCTCGGCGACCTCGGGGTCGTGCGTGGCGAGCAGGACGATCCCGCCCCGGCGGGCGATGTCCTGCAGCAGCACGACGACCTGCTCGCGGGTGTCGTGGTCGAGCTCCGAGGTGGGTTCGTCGGCGAGCAGCACCAGGCTCCCCGCCGCCAGGCGAAGGGAGGACAGCGCCAGTCCCCGGGCGACGGCCACGCGCTGCCGCTGACCGCCGGAAAGCTCCTCCGCGAGGTGGCCTCCGTGCTCGTGGAGCCCGACCGAGGCGAGCGCCCGGTCAGCGGCCTCGCCGGCGTCGCCACCGGACATGCCCGCCGCGACGAGCGGCACCGCGATGTTGTCGCGGGCGGTGAGCACCTCGGCCAGGGCGCTGCCCTGGGGGATGAGCACGGCACCGGCATCGCGTGAGCCGGCTTCGTCACCGATCTGCCTCTCCCCCAGTCGGATCCGCCCGCTCGAGCCTGGCTCGAGCAGTCCACCGACCGCCCACAGCAACGTGGTCTTGCCGGCGCCGGAGTGCCCGGTGACGGCAGTGATCTCTCCGGGACGCGCGACCGCACGGACCCCTTCGACCGCCATGACGTCGCCGTAGCGCACCGCGACGTCCTCGAGCACGAGGTCCTCGCTCATCGGCTCGCTCATCGCCCCTCCTCCTCGTCGACGAGGAGCTGCCAGGCCCCGTCGTCGGTGCGGTGCACGCGCACGAGGGTCCCCGGGGGGAAGGCCTCGAGTGCCGGCGGCGGCAGCGGCAACGACCCGTCGGCGGCCACGACGGAGTACTCCTCGCCGCTGCGTCCCTCACCGCCGACCCGGCCGTCGCGGATGGTCACGGTGCGGGGGAAGGCCTTGGCCACGTCGGGGTCGTGGGTGACGACGACGATCGTCGTGCCGAGCGTGCGCCCCACCTCGGCCATCGCCTCGAGGACGACGTCGCGGGCGTCGTGGTCGAGCTGGCTCGTCGGCTCGTCGCCGAGGAGGAGCCCCGGCCCGCAGGCGAGGGCGACAGCCAGGGCCGCGAGCTGGAGCTGGCCGGGGGTGAGCGACTCCAGCGGCTGGTCGGCCACCTCGTCGAGCCGGAGCAGGCCGAGCAGCTCGTCGACGGCAGGGACGCTGCGCCCGGTGCGCCGCGCTGCCCCCTGGGCGAACGCGACATTGCCTCGCGCCGTGAGCCATGGCAGGTGGTTGCGAGCCGCGCCCTGCAGGACGATGCCGACTTCGCCCGACCGGAAGGCGTCGATCTGCGCCTCGCTCATCACCGACAACTCGTGGTCGCCGACGTGGATCCGGCCGGCGCTCGGTCGCAGCAGCCCACCGAAGAGCGCGAGCAACGTCGACTTGCCCGCCCCGCTGGGGCCGAGCAGGGCGATCCGCTCGCCCGCGGCGACGGTGAGGTCGACCCCGGAGAGCGCGGCCACGTCATGGCCCTCGGCACGGTATATGTGCACCAGTCCGTGGGTGCGCACGGGCAGCCCGCTCATGTCGCCTCCCCCTGGGCCGCGCCGAGTCGCACCCGGCGCCCGATCGCCCCGGCGATGAGGCGGGCGACGACGAGCAGGACGATCGCGACGACGAGCGTGGCGGCGACGACCGCGAGCCACGCCGGCGCGAGATCGGCCACTGGCACCGCGGCCGGGGTGGTGAAGAGCGGCAGCTCGGGCAGCGCGATCCACGACCCGACGAGTGCGCAGAGCGCGCCGAGGACCACGCCGACGGCGACGCTCGTCAGGTGCTCGGTGCGCAGGGCCCGCCCGACCGCGCGGGAGCTCACCCCGCTCACCCGCAGCGCGGCGAGGTCGCGGGCGCTGGAGCGCCACCCGGTGATCGCGAGGACGACGAGGACGAGCGCGGCGAGGATGACCGCGAGCACACCGCCGAGCAGCGCGAGCTGCAGCCCCCAGGCCGACGCGGACTGGTCGTAGACCCGGTCGGCCTCGGCCGTCGTCGTCACCGATCGGACGGGCACGTCGGCGTCGCCGAGCAGGTCGCGCGCCCGCTCGATCGTCGCCGGCGAGGCGTCGCCGAGCCAGATCTGGCGCTGCGTGCGGGTGGTGTCGAGCTCGCCGCTCGTGCGCGCGAGCGCCGGAAGGGAGACGAGCACCCCGTGGTCGGTCGCCGCGGGCAGCGCGTCGACGACCTGCGCGACCTCGATCTCGGTCTGGCCGCCGGCGACGTCGGTCACCGAGCGGACATCGTCGACCTCGGCGTCCGCGCCGGCGGCAATCGCCGGGAGTGGCCGGGGCACGTCGGCCACGTGGGCGGTCACGTCCGCGCCGTCGAGCGCTGCGACCTCGAGGTGAAGGTCGTCCCCCTTCGGCGTGACGGTCAGCCAGGAGCTGCCCGCGGCGGGCGCGTCGGAGTCCCACGTCCGCGGACCCGTGACGGGCAGGGGCTTGCCGTCGACGGCGAGACCGGCGACCTCGACGGTCCCGTCGACGGAGCTGCCGGGGAAGCCCGAGGTCGCGACCCGGATGCCCGCGACCCGGCAGTCGTCGGTGCAGAAGAGATCGGCGTCGACCCGGGCGCTGCCGCGGGCCTTCGGCCCGAGCGTCGTCAGCCGGGCCGACCGCTTGTCGCCGGTGCCGGTCCTCATGTCGAGGACCAGCTCGGGCGGATCCTCGCTCCCTTCGCTCGCCAGGTCCCACGAGACCCGCGAGGTCGCGGTGCGTCCTGGGACCTCGATCGGCTTCTGGTCGGGCAGGGCGAGGGGGCGAGGGTCGAGGTCGGCGATGGCATCGGGGTTGGCCGCCCTGAAGAGCCAGTCGAGGTCGGTCGCCAGGGTCGCCTCGGCGTCCTTGTCCCGCGGCTGGATGATGGCGACCGGGACGGCCGCGATGTCCGCCTCCTGGAGGGTGCCCGCAGCCGACAGCAGCTCCGGCGCGGTGGCGACGTCGACGGACACGACGGCCGGGGCGCCGGTCTCGAGCTCGGCGCGGGCGAGCCGGTTGCGGTCGGCCACGACGACGGCATTGGCCCCGAAGACCGCGAGCGCAGTAGCCACCGTCGTGACGACGAGGACCCGGCGGGCGGCCGGTCGCCGGGCCACGGCGTGACCCGCGACCGCGGCCGCCACCCTCCCCCGGCGCATGGCCGAGCGGGCGCGGCGGGCGGCGAGGCGGGGCACGAAGCGGGCGGCGAGCACACCGACGGCGATCGCGAGCAGGGTCGGCGTCGCCAGGGCCGCGGGCCCGCTCAGGGCACCCGTCGCGAGCCCGGCCACGCCGATGACGGCGAGCACGACGACCACGACCTCGACGACGACCGACCCGCCGGCCGACGACGGCCGCACCGAGCGCAGCAGGTCGTTGACCGGCTCGCGCAGCACCGGCCGTGCCGCGAGGGCGACGGCGAGCACGGAGACGACGAGGGACCCGAGGAGCCAGGGCAGGACCGCGAGCGGGATCTCGAAGGGGATGCCGCGAGGCAGCATGGACCGGCGCACGAGCACCGCGAGCAGCACCGCACAGACGAAGCCGATCGGCAGGCCGAGGACGACCGGGACGACGAGCTCGGTGAGCAGCAGTCGGCGGGCTCCGGCGCGGGAGCGGCCGCGGAGTCGGGCGAGGGCCACGTCGTGGCGGCGCTGGTCGACGCCGGACTGGGCCACGAGGAAGAGGACGAGCACGGACAGCAGCGCCAGCTGCATGGTGACGAAGGGGACGATGACCGCCGTCTGGTCCCGCCCGGCCGCGATGCCGTCCGTGAGGGACGTCGCGGTGTCGTCGACGTCGAGCTCCGGGTGCTCCTCACGCATCCGCTCCACGGCCTGCGCAGCCAGAGGGAGGGAGTCGAGCGTCGCGGCCTGCGGGTCGAGTGGCAGCACCACGAGCATCGTCGCCTTGGGCAGCACCCCCTCGAAGGTCGCCTCGGTGGTGATGAGGTCGTCGACCAGGGGCAGGTTGTCCAGGTCAGGGGTCGTCACCCCGGACTTGCCGTCGGGGCGGTCGCCGAGCCAGTAGCCCGGGTCCTCGCGCACCGTGTAGGTGCCGACGACTGTCAGGTCGATCGGGGGCGGCTCTGCGTCGACGTTGGGGTAGCGGCCGGGGTAGGTGTCGTCGGGGATCTCGAGCGCGGTCCCCACCTTCCACCCCCAGGCCTTGGCGTCGGCACCGGACACGAGGATCTCGCCGGCCGCCTGCGGGCACCGGCCGTCGACCTCGAGGTGGTCGCAGGCGTCGGTCCGCGAGCGCAGCACGACAGGCGAGGCCTGCTTGCCGGCCTCGGGCACCACCCGGGTGGACTGGCGCATCGCCTCGACCGGGTCGCCGGAGACCGCCGCCAACTCTGCCGGCACCTGCTCGGCCACCACGGCCGGCAGCACGTCACGCGCGTCAGCGGTGCGGGGTCGGGAGATCGCCGTCGCCGTCTGCTCGGCGTCGGCCTGGGTCACGTGCGTCCGCAGCAGTCCCTGGTCGATGCTGCGGGCGAAGATCGGCGCGAAGGCGGCGCACGTCGCGACGAGCGCGGAGACGAGGGCAAGGGCGACGACCTGCCCCCTGCGGTGCCGCAGCGCTGCCCACATGCAGCGATCCCCCTTCGGTCGTGACCCGCGCCACGCTATACCCGGGTCACCTCCGATGACGGCTCAGTCGCCGAGGTCCTGCGCCATCGTCCGGCCCGCCGACCGACCGGAGAAGATGCAGCCGCCGAGGAAGGTGCCCTCGAGCGCCCGGTAGCCGTGGACCCCGCCGCCACCGAAGCCGGCCGCCTCGCCCGCCGCGTAGAGCCCGCGGATCACCTCGCCGTCGCGCCCCAGGACCCGCGCCCCGAGGTCGGTCTCGAAGCCCCCGAGGGTCTTGCGGGAGAGGACGTGCAACTTGACCCCGACGAGGGGGCCCTTCTTCGGGTCCTGCAGCTTGTGCGGCGGGTAGGCGCGCTTGGAGATCTTGTCGCCGATGTAGGAGCGGGCGACCCGCATCGCGGCGATCTGAGCGTCCTTGGAGTAGGCGTTGTCGAGTTGCCCGTCACGCTCGTCGAGCTGACGCTTGACGTGGGCGACATCGAGCCGCGGCTCGCCCTCCTCGACGAGGTCGTTCATCCGCGCGACGAGCTCCTCGACGGTGTCGGCCATGACGAAGTCCGCCCCCTTGTCGAGGAAGGCCTGCATCGACGGCGTGACGTCGGCCAGCGAGCGCTTGCGGATGACGCCCGCGACCTCCTTGCCAGTGAGGTCCTGGTTCTGCTCCGACCCCGAGAGGGCGAACTCCTTGCCGGCGACCGAGCGGTTGGTGATGAACCACGAGTGGTCGTGCCCGGTGGCCCGCAGGTGCGCCAGCGTGCCGAGCGTGTCGTAGCCGGGCAGGAGCGGCGCCGGCAGGCGGGTGCCCTCGGCGTCGAGCCACATCGAGCTCGGCCCGGGCAGGATCCGGATGCCGTGCTGCGCCCAGATGGGGTCCCAGTTGCGGATCCCCTCGACGTAGTGCCACATGCGGTCGCGGTTGATGAGGTTGCCGCCGGCTGCCTCGGTGATCCCGATCATCCGGCCGTCGACGTGCGCCGGCACCCCGGTCACCATGTGCTTCGGCGGCGTGCCGAGCCTCTCCGGCCAGTTGGCGCGCACGAGGTCGTGGTTGCCGCCGATGCCTCCCGAGGCGACGAGGACGACGGGGGCCCGCAGCTCGAAGCCCCCGATGCTGTCGCGGTTGGTCGCCACGCCCCGTTCGGCGCCGTCAGGCGCCAGCTCGACCCCGCGCACACCGACGGCGGCACCCCCTTCGACGATGATCTCGTCCACGCGGTGCCGGTGGGCGTAGGTCACCAGGCCCCGCTCCCGGGCCTGCTCCACACGACGGACGAAGGGGGCGACGACCCCCGGTCCGGTCCCCCACGTGATGTGGAAGCGGGGCACGGAGTTGCCGTGCCCGTGCGCCGATCCGTCGCCGCGCTCGGCCCAGCCGACGATGGGGAACCAGCGCATGCCCTGCTCGTGCAGCCAGGCCCGCTTCTCCCCGCCCGCGAAGTCGAGGTAGGCCTGCGCCCACTGCCGCGGCCAGTGGTCCTCCTCGCGGTCGAAGCCCGCGGTGTTCATCCAGTCGGAGTGGGCCAGCTCGGCAGAGTCCTTGATGCCCAGGCGTCGCTGCTCGGGGCTGTCGACGAAGAAGAGGCCACCGAAGGACCAGTGCGCCTGACCGCCAAGGTTGGCCTCGCTCTCCTGGTCGACGAAGAGGACCTTGCGGCCGGCGTCGGCCAGCTCCGCGGTCGCGACGAGTCCGGCGAGGCCGTGGCCCACGACGATGGCATCAGCATTCATGACCTGACCCTAAACCGCATTACTGACCAGTAGCAACTGGGGTTCAGGTGGCCTCTGCCTACAGTGGGCGCCATGTCCTGGACCGCCCGCCTACGCCTCGTCGCCGCGACCCTGGCCCTCGTGGCCGCAGTCGTCACCGGCGGGCTCGTCACCGCCTCGCTGTGGCCCGTGAACGTCGAGACCGACTACTACGCAGCCGACGTGCGCCTGTCGCCGAGCTGGACGGACCGGTCCCACATCGGCACCGACACGGTCGTCGGGAGCGTGTCCGCACAGTTCGCCGGCATCGCCCCGGGCGTGCGGGTCTCGCCGCGGGTCAAGCCCTCGATCACCGACCTCGTCGCCTCGGGCAACCTCGATGCCGCGAGCCTCGACGTCAGCCCCCAGGAGCGCACCCGGGTCATCACCGAGGCCGCGGTCGGGGTCGGGCTGCGCTTCGCGGCCGGCGGTGTGCTGGGCCTGCTCCTGTGCCTCGGCGTCGTCCGGCTGCGCCGCCGCACACTCCCGCACCGGCGGACCGTCCTGGGCGCGAGCCTCGTCACCGCGGTCACCCTGTCGACCCTGGGCCTGTCGGCGTGGCGCACCTACGACCCCGACCGGCTCGTCGAGCTGCGCTCGAGCGGGCTGCTCCAGCTGGCGATCGCCAACCGCGACCTGCTCGACGACGTCGAGCAGCGAGCCGACCAGGCCACGCCCTACCTGCGCAACCTCCTCGCGCTGTCGACGGCCATGCAGCAGGAGTACGCGCCGGAGGCGGAGGACGACACCGCCGCGCTCAAGGTGCTGCTCGTCTCCGACGTGCACGCCTCCAACCAGTACGCCCTGATGCGCACGATCGTGCGCGAGCAAGACATCGACGTCGTCATCGACTCCGGCGACCTCATCAACTTCGGGCGGGTCCAGGAGGCCGGGCTGAGCAACCTCTACCGGTCGATCTCCTCGCTCGGGGTGCCCTATGTCTTCGTCGCCGGCAACCACGACCGCAGCGCCGTCGACGACACCCAGCTCCTCGACGACCTCGCCGGCACCGACGGCGTGACGCTCCTCGAGCCCGGGTCGGGCGAGTACCAGCAGATCGAGGTGGGCGGCCTGCGGATCGCCGGGTTCAACGACCCGCGCTACTACGGCGACGACGACGACGGCAGCACCGACGAGCAGGTCGCGGCCCGTGAACGCTGGGTCGAGGCCCTCGGCGATGCCGAACCGCCGGACATCACCGTCTCCCACGAGGAGCCCGCGCTCGAGGACGCCCCCGGGCGGCTGCGCGTCCACGGCCACGGGCACGTGCCGCAGGTGAGCGGCAACCGCCTGCAGGTCGGCACCTTCACCGGCGGCGGCACGCTCTCTCACTTCGTCGGCGGGCCCGACGCCGAGCTCGTCGGCCAGCCGAGCTCCTTCGACGTGCTGACCTTCGACGAGCAGTGCCGGGCCCAGCGCCTGACCCGCTACGAGTACCGCTCGGTCATCGAGGGGCGCCCGAGCTTCGACTCGCTCGCCGTGCTCAACGCCGCCCGGATCGTCGACGCCCCCGAGGAGGGGCGCACCTGCGGTGGCGACAAGGCGACGGTCCGCCCCCTTCGCTAGCCACGGGGGCTGGGCCCTCACCCCACTGGCCCCACGAAAATCGGGTCACCCGAGAAACCGCCGCTTCGCATGGGTTTGAAACCCGTGCGAAGCGGCGGTTTCCCGGGTGACCCGGAAAACGTGGCGGGGGTGCGACGACCCGCGGCTCAGACCGCCGGGAAGGCCGGCGGGTGGACCTGGGCCATCTCCTCGAGGACGCGGACGACCTGGCAGGAGTAGCCGAACTCGTTGTCGTACCAGACGTAGAGGACGACGCGGTCGCCCGAGGTGATCGTCGCGCGGCCGTCGACGATGCCCGCGTGACGGTTGCCGACGAAGTCGGTCGAGACGACCTCGGGGCTGTCGATGTAGTCGAGCTGCTTGTGCAGGTCGCCGTAGAGCGAGGCCTCGCGCAGGAAGTCGTTGAGCTCCTCGCGCTCGACGCCCCGCTCGAGGGTGAGGTTGAGGATCGCCATCGACACGTCGGGGGTCGGCACGCGCACCGAGTTGCCGGTGAGCTTGCCCTCGAGCTCGGGCAGCGCCTTGGAAACGGCCTTGGCGGCACCGGTCTCGGTGAGCACCATGTTGAGCGCCGCCGAACGACCGCGGCGCTCGCCCTTGTGGAAGTTGTCGATGAGGTTCTGGTCGTTGGTGAAGGCGTGGACGGTCTCGATGTGACCGCCGACGATGCCGTACTCGTCGCTGACCGCCTTGAGCGCGGGGACGATCGCATTGGTCGTGCAGGACGCGGCCGTGACGACCTTGGCGTCGCCGATCATCGCGTCGTTGATGCCGCTGACGATGTTGGGCAGGCCGCCCTTGCCGGGAGCCGTGAGCAGCACACGGGAGACGCCGGGGCACTGCAGGTGCTTGGACAGGCCCTCCTCGTCCCGCCACTTGCCGGTGTTGTCGACGACGATCGCGTCGTCGATGCCGTACTGCGTGTAGTCGACGCTCGACGGGTCGTCGGAGTAGATGACCTGGATGAGGGTGCCGTTGGCGAGGATGGTGTTGGCCTCCTCGTCGACGGTGATGGTGCCGGCGAAGGACCCGTGGACCGAGTCGCGGCGCAGCAGGCTGGCCCGCTTGGACAGGTCGTTGTCGGCGCCCTTGCGCACGACGATGGCGCGCAGGCGCAGGCCGTGGCCGGTACCGGCGTGCTCGATGAGGATGCGGGCCAGCAGGCGGCCGATGCGGCCGAAGCCGTAGAGGACGACGTCGGTGCTCGGCAGCTCGCCCTGGCCGTGCTTGCCGACGACGTCGGCCAGCTCGGAGCGCAGGAAGTCCTCGAGGGAGACGCCCTCGCCGGCCTCGAGGCGGCGGCGGTGCAGGCGGGCCACGTCGATGGAGGCCGGGCCGGGCTGCAGGGCGGTGAGCGCCTCAAGCATCGGCAGGGTGTCGTCGACGGTCAACGCGATGTCGACGCGACGGGCGAAGCGGTGCGCCTTGAGCACATCGGTCGAGGACTGGCCGAGAAGAGTGCGGCCGTGGATCGAGGTCACGACCCCGAACTCACGGTAGAGGCGGCCCACGACGGGGATCATCGCCTCCGCCTTGGCCTGGCGGTCGGCCCACTCGGAGAGGTGGTCGTCGGCTGCGTTGCTCGTCTGCGGCGTCGTCGTCATGGGCCCAGATCGTAGCCGCTGACGCCTCGGGGACGAGCCTCGGACCGGCCTGCGACGACGGATCTCACACCGGTCAGCCGGGGGTCGTCACGTCGAAGAGCGCCTGCACCTTGGCAGCCCCTCCGCAGGTCAGCTGGTGGGGTGCGCTCATGGTCCGCACCACGTGACGAAGGGAGGTCCCCCCACCGTGGTCGAGGTGCACCAGCCAGGCCTCGTCGCCCCTCTCCTCGAGCCGTGGCCCGGCCAGGTCACGCAGCAGCACGGTCGGGTCGGCGCGCATGAGGTCGTGGGCGGCTACCTGCGCCGCCGGGTGCCACGAGCAGCGGCCGCGCCAGCGGTCGAGGTCGACGCGTCCGTCGAGGTGATCGAGGATCACCTGCGGGGCGGTGTCCCCGGTGAGCCGGCCGTACATCGAGCCCTCGGGCAGGACGACGACGTTGCCGGCGAAGCGGTCGCCGCCCAGGTGGGTGGTCTCCCACACGGCACCGGGCAGCGCGTCGTCGAGCACGGCCGCGACGACCCGCCCCTCGACGGCGCAGCAGACGTCCTTGCGGCCGTGGGTGCACACGAGGAAGAGCGGTTCGCTCGTCGGGTCAGGCAGGTCGTCGAAGCGCCCGGCGAGCTCGACGAGGTCCTCGGGTCGCTCCCAGTGGGCCCGGCCGACGAGCCCGCGGTGCACGTCGACGAGGAAGACCTGTCGCAGGCCCTCGGCCTCGATCTGGTCGCCCTCGAGCCGTCCGTGCCGGCGGATGAGCTGCAGCCGGGCACCGAAGCGCCCCAGGGCCGCGTCGAGGTCGGCGCGGACGTCGGCGATGCCGGGGGCCGCGATCGGCTTGGCCGGCCACGGACCGGGGTGACCGACGAGCATCCAGTAGCGGGCGGGCACGGCGGTGCCGACCGGCACGTCGCCGCGCTCGAGGGCGGCGAGCGAGCACCGGGAGGGACTCGCGGTGGGGGTCGTGCTCACGCTCACGACCCTACGCGGGGCGCTCGGCGGCGGGCACCGCCACCCCGGCGACGACGAGCCGCCGGGCGAGGTCGGGGTCGAGCACGGCGGGTGCTTCGTCGGCGAGCCAGGCCGTCACCGCCGCCGCGTCGTCGTCGGTGAGGGGCAGCCTCCCGGCCCGGCTGACGAGGACCGCACCCTCGGTGCCGGTCTCGAGGGAGGCCTGCAGGTGGGCGCGGGGCGCGACGGCGAGGTCGTCGAACCCGTCGGCGAGGGTCTCGACGGTCCCGACCGGGTCGACCGGCGCCGGCCGCTGGGCCGCGCGCTGGCGAGCGGCGAGGCGGGCGGCGACGGCGCGGGCGTCGACGTCGGCGACGGCCCGCAGCAGGGCCTCGCGGACGGCGGCGAGGTCGTCGGCGATGGCCTCGGGGTCTGCGACGTCCACCCCGGGACGAAGGGAGGTCCGCTGCGACTCCTGCGCAGCCAGCCCCCTTCGCGCGGCCTCGAGGACGGCCTCGGCGACGTGTCCGCGGTGCCACACGTGGATGCCGACGGTCAGGTGCATGCTCACGCCGCCGAGGGCGGTCGCCGAGTGCAGCCAGCCGCGGGGCACGTAGAGCACGTCGCCGGGGCGCAGCGTGACCTCGAGGCGCGGCTCGCCGGCGGCCGCCTGCTCGACGGCCGGGCGCCGGTCCTGCCACGGCTGGTCACGCAGGGGGTGCGGCTGGACAGGGGCGTGCAGGCGCCAGCGCTTCTCCCCCGCGGTCTGCAGGACGAAGACGTCGTGCACGTCGTAGTGGGCGGCGAAGCCGCGGCTGCTCGGCGGGGTGACATAGGCATTGACCTGCACGGGGTGGCCGAGGTCGGCGGCGAGGTCCTGGGCGAGCTCGAGCACCGGCGGGTGGGTGCGGTGCAGGCCCTGCAGGACGAGGGTGTGCCCCTCGGCGAAGAGGCGCAGCAGCGCGGTGTCGTCGAGCTGGTCGGTCACGCCCGCGCCGACGCCACCGCCGCGGGTGAAGTCGGCGTCGGCGAGCGTGTGCCCGTCACGGGCCACGCGCAAGAAGGGGGTGCGCAGGCCGCGCCGCGAGAGCAGGTCGTCGACGTCACGTGTCGTCAGGAGGTCGTCGAAGGGGGTCGGCAGCGCCGCCGCGGGCACGTGCCGGGGCTCTCGACCCCAGGAGCGCTCGAGCTCCTCGGGGCCGAGGTCGGTGACGCGGGTGAGGCCGGTGCACCGCGCGGGTGCACCGGCCCCGTGGGCGTCGGTCACTCAGGCTCCGCCGTCGGCGCCACCGTCGCCGGCAGCACCATCGCCGGCAGCACCGTCGGCGCCACCGTCACCAGCGGCACCGTCGGCGCCACCGTCACCAGCGGCACCGTCCGCGCCACCGTCACCAGCGGCACCGTCCGCGCCACCGTCACCAGCGGCACCGTCCGCGCCACCGTCACCAGCGGCACCGTCCGCGCCACCGTCACCAGCGCCACCGTCACCAGCGGCACCGTCCGCGCCACCGTCACCAGCGGCACCATCGGCACCGCCGTCACCGGCGGTCGGGGCCTCGACGGGCACGCCGCCGATGGCCTCCTCGGGCAGGTCAGGGGTGTCGTTCGGAGGCTGCGTCATGGTGCTTCTCCTTCACTGTCGAGAGGAGGGACGACATCGTCCCCGGGCTCCCTGTCTATCGGAGAGTGCCCCGCAAGGGAAGGGTGCGAGTCGGTTGAAGATGGAACAGGTTGGGGCACAACGGGTTAGTGTCGATTCATGACTGCACCCACCGCTGCCCGCGACCTCGACGTCGTGCTCGTCGGAGCCACCGGCTTCGTCGGTCGACTCACCGCGGCGCACCTGCGCAACCACGCCCCCGAAGGCCTGCGCGTCGCGCTCGCCGGACGCTCGCGGGACAAGCTCGACGCCCTCGCAGCCGAGCTGGGGGGCGCCGCCGCCACCTGGCCGCGGGTCGTCGTCGACGTCTCCGACCCCGCCGCCTGCGCGGACCTCGCCGCCCGCACGCGCGTCCTCGTGACCACGGTCGGCCCCTATGCCGCCTACGGGCGCGAGCTCGTCAAGGCCTGCGCCGTCGCCGGCACGCACTACGCCGACCTCACCGGCGAGGTGCTCTTCGTCCGTGACTCCGCCGAGGCATTCCACGAGGTGGCCCAGCGCTCCGGCGCCCGGGTCGTCCACTCGTGCGGCTTCGACTCGATCCCCTCGGACATCGGCGTCTGGGAGACGGCCCGGGTCGCCCGCGAGGAGGGCGCCGGCGAGCTGACCGACACGGTGCTCTTCGTGCGCCGCCTGCGCGGCGGCCTCTCCGGCGGCACGATTGACTCGATGCGCCGCCAGACGATCGCCGCGCGCGAGTCCGTCGAGGACCGGCGGGTCATCAACGACCCCTACGGCCTGAGCCCCGACCGCGCCGCCGAGCCGACGAGCGCCGACCGGGCCGAGGTCGCGCCGTCGACCACCGAGCACTCGCGGGTGCGCTCGACGCTCGGCAAGGTCGGCTCCCGGCTGCCGGTGCGCCGCACGGCCGACGGCCACTGGACCGGCCCCTTCATCATGGCGTCGTACAACACGCGCATCGTGCGCCGGAGCAATGCCCTGCTCGGCTGGGCCTACGGCCGTGCCTTCCGCTACCACGAGGTGACCGACTTCGGCAGCCGCGCGAAGTCCCCCTTCGCCGCCACCGGCATGACCGCCGGCCTGCTCGGTCTCGTCGCCGGCCTGTCCTTCGCGCCGACCCGTCGGGTCGTCGACCGGTTCCTGCCCGAGCCGGGCGAGGGTCCGGACGAGCAGACGCGGGTCAACGGCCGCTTCACGATGGAGGTCGTCGCCTCCACCACCGGTGGCGCGCAGTACGCGACGACCGTCGCGGCCAAGGCCGACCCCGGCTACAACGGCACGGCGATCATGCTCGGCCAGGCCGCGCTGTGCCTCGCCCAGGACGACCTGACGAGCGAAGGGGGCGTGCTCACCCCCGCAGTCGCGATGGCCGCCCCGCTCATCGAGCGCCTGCGGGCACAGGACTTCACCATCGAGACCCGGCGCATCGACGCCTGACCTGCGATTTCCGCATTGCCCTACGGCAATGCGGGAGGGCGGCGCCATGAAGCTGCATTGCCGTAGGGCAATGCAGCTTCATGGCGTGCGAGGGGGAGCTCAGGACTCGTCGAGGCGGGCCTGCGGCACCGGGGCGTCGGTGCCCTCGACGCGCACGTCGCGGTGCCACGACTCGGTGCGATAGCGGGTGACCCAGCCCATCGACGCATAGATCCCGTCGGCTCCCGTCGGGCTGTCGGCGTCGACCTCGAGCGAGACGCGGTTGCGGCCGCGGCGGGCGGCGTCGGCGATGACGGCGTGGAGCAGCGACTTGGCGACCCCGCGGCCCCGGGCCAACCGGTGGACGCCGATGTAGTCGATGTAGGTGCCCTCGTGGCCGTCGGCGTCCTCGGGCAGCACCGCCGCGGCGACTGCGCCCCCGGGCACCCACTGGCCTTCGATCTCGATGTCGGCGATCCACCAGTGGTCCCACCGGTGGCCGGGCGCCTCGCGCAGCCGCGAGAGGAACTCCGGGAAGGACTCGCGATAGGAGTTGAAGTGGTCGGCGAAGGACTCCTCGATCATCCGGTAGACCGCCTGCAGGTCCGCCGCGAACGGGGTGCCGTCCTCGCGGCGCGCGACCTGGCGCACGACGACGCCCTCGCGGGTCTCGGCGAGCTCGGCGTCGCCGGGACCGATCGGTCGACTCATCTGCAGCCACCGACGGGCGCGGGTGAAGCCGGCCGCCTCGAGCATGCTGCGCAGGCGGTCGTCGTCCTCGTGCACCGACACGTCGAGCCGGGTACCCCCGAGCCCGCGCCCACGAGCGATGCGCAGCGCGACCGCCTCGGCCCAGGTGAGGAGCGAGGCGGCGAGCTCCTGCTCGACCTCGCGGCCCAGCGCCGGGTCGGCGGTCAGGTCGACGTTGGACCGTCCGGCCGCCCGATCGTGCACCCTGGCCCAAACCCTGATCACGCCCTGCGGGTCCGCGACGACGACCTGCCGGCGGGTCCACGACCCCTCGCCGACGGCCTCGCCGGCGACGAGCTCGGCCTCGACGGCACCGGAACCGTCGACCGCCCGCTTGGCCGACGAGACGAGCGCGATGAGCTCGTCGACGTCGGTCTCGTCGGGCACCCGGGTCGTCCAGCCCTCGGGCAGGTCCTCCGGAACGATCGGGAGGAAGCCGGTCTGGGTGCGGGGGCCGCCGCTCACGGGACCATCCGCCGTTGACGGGGCAGGAAGTCGGGGGACCCCTTGCGGGAGTTGGCCGCCCGCGCCCGCGCGGCGTTGGGCCCGAGCAGCAGCGGCAGCTGCTCACGCCGCTCGCGGGCGAAGGTGCGGCGCGGGCTGCGGTGCCACGTGCCGTCGAAGAGCCGCTTGGTCGCCGCGAGCGCGTCGGGCGAGCGGGTCGCCAGCTGCTGGGCGAGCTCGGTGGCGGCCGCGACCGGGTCGGCGGCGACCTCGGTCGCCAGGCCGAGCTCCTGGGCGCGCGTGCCCGAGATCTTGTCAGCGGTCATCGTCAGCTTCTTCGCCACGTCGATCCCGACGAGCTCCGACAGCGCCTGCACCCCGGACATGTCGGGGATGATCCCCCAGCGCCCCTCCAGCACCGACCACGTCGCGTCAGGATGGGTGATCCGGAAGTCGGCGGCGAGGGCGATCTGCAGACCGCCACCGAGGCAGTGCCCGCTCACGGCGGCGATGACCGGGACCGGCAGCCGACGGAAGGCCCAGGGCGCCTCCTGGAAGGTGTTGGTCCCCCGCCACGGTCGCGGGAGGAAGCGGGTGGCGATGCCCGACGGCTTCTTCATCGCCGAGCCGAAGTCGAGACCGGCGCAGAAGGAGTCACCCTCACCGGAGATGACAACGGCGCGCAGCCGCCGGTCGGCGCGCAGCCCGTGGGCGGCGGCGACGAGGTCGTCGAGCATGTCGAGCGTCAGCGCGTTGAGCTTGTCAGGGCGGGCCAGGCGCACGTGCCCGATCCCGTCCTGAATGGTCGTCGTGATGTGCCGGGGCATGCCTCCACCCTAGGCGGGACGAGGACGACGGAAGGGCCTCGTCCGAGGACGAGCCCCTTCCGGTGGGTGGTGGGTTGGCTCACACGGCCTTGAGGAACTCGCCGAGGATCTTGGAGACCTCCGACGCGGACGAGCCGGACGCCGAGGTGATGAGGTAGGTCGTGCCGCCGGTCTCGCCGGCGCACTGCGTGGTGGAGGACAGCTCGCCGCAGTTGTAGTCGCCGACCTTCTTGGGGTTGTCCCAGATCGCCTCGAAGTCGGCCGGCTTGACGCCCTCGCCGACGACGACCGAGATCGTGTCGGAGCCCTTGCGGTAGACGGCCGTGTCCTGGCCACCGCTGGAGCTGGTCGTCCCGCGCTGCCACCCGTCGAACTCCTCCGGGAGGCTGCCGGCAGCGGCCGAGCTGGACGAGGAGGTCTCGGAGGTCGGCTCCGAGGTCTCGGTCGTCGACTCCGTGGTCGTCTCGGACGTCGGCTCGGAGGTCTCGGTGGTCGACTCGGTCGTCGACTCCGTGGTCGTCTCGCTCGTCGTCGTCGAGGAGGTCGGGTCGTCGTCATCACGGTTGGCGATGAAGAAGCCGCCGATGCAGCAGGCCAGGAGCACGAGGGCGACGACGCCGACGATCGCGGCGATGACTCCCTTGCCCATGCCCTTCTTCGGCGGCTGGCCACCGGGCCCACCGCCGTAGGGCTGCCCCGGACCTCCGGGGCCGGCCGGTCCTCCCGGGCCGCCGTAGCCGCCGGTCTGACCCGGCTGACCCGGTGCGCCGTAGGCGGGCCCGGAAGAGGGTGGCGTCTGGCCGAACTGACCGGACGGCGGTTGCGTGTTGCCGAAGGAGCCGCCCGGAGGCGGCGGGACGCTCGGGCCCCCTGCTGGTGTGGACATGCGCTCATCGTCCCACGGCGGGGCCGGTTGCGATACGGGCACGACGAAGGGCGGGACTCCCCCTGCGGAGTCCCGCCCTGCGCTGTGGTCCGGAACCCCCCTGCAGGCTCCGGGCCGGTGTCAGGAGGAGCGTCCCCGTGCCCTGCTGACACCCACAAACCTATGGATGCCGCAGTGACGGGTCGATGGGGAGAAGTACCCATCCCTCCCGGGGGTTGCCCCCCGCTCCTCGATGGCGGCGGGAGAGCCGCAGGACGAAGGGAGGCCACCTCGAGTGAAATACACAGCGCGTGAGCGAACACGCGCTCTGTCTTTCACTCGAGGAGAGCGTCACAGGACGAAGGGGGAGCCGCAGGACGAAGGGGGATGGCTGCGCACATCAAGCCGACGCGGCAGGCAGCGGAGCGGACGGCGAGGTGGGTTGGCGTGGCGTCAAGCCGAAGTCGAGAACGACCCGGTGACCACGCGACGACGAAGGACTTCGGCAGCGCGCCAACCCTCCTCGCCGGGAGCATCCCCCTTCGTCCGTGGCTTCGAGACGCTCGTTCCTCGCTCCTCAGCCACCGGGAGGAGCGGTGCCCCTCAGCGCTCGAGCAGGGCCTTGAGCCGGCGCAGGGTGGTGGCCATGCCGGCCTCCATCTCGCGGTCGAAGTCGGACACGCCACCGAGCACCTTGTCCTGCAGGATGCGCGAGATCTGCGTCGTGCCCTGCGGGGCCTCGCGGCGGTGGGTCACGGTCGTGCCACCCGCGGGCGAGGGCGCGAGCTCGAAGGACCAGGTCGTCGCGTTGTCCTTCACGCGGAAGGCGTAGTCGCGCGACGGCACGAAGCGCACGACCTTGGCCCGGGTCGGCCACAGCAGCGGACCGCGACGGTTGATGTTGATCGTGCGCGTGCCGAGCCCGATCGGAGCCGTGCCCACGACGTGGGTGCGCACCACCTGGTCGGACAGTCCGCCGAGGGCGCGCGGATCGGTGATGACCGCCCAGACCTGCTCGGGCGTGGCATCGATGTCGGTCGTGGACTCCAGGAGCGGGGCGTTCTGCGTCGTCGTCATACGACCCGACCCTATGAGCCGGTGACGGGCTCCGCCGTGGTCGAGGTCTCCCCCTTCGTCACCGGCCCCTGCTCCAGGGCGGTGCCCTCGACGTCGAGGTCCGGCAGGATCCGGTCGAGCCAGCGGGGCATCCACCAGGCGCCCTCGCCGAGCAGGTGCATCACCGCGGGGGTGAGGGTCATCCGCACGAGGAGCGCGTCGACGAGGACTCCGACGGCGAGCGCGAAGCCGATCGGCCGGATCATCGTCAGGTGGGCGAAGATGAAGCCCGCGAAGACCGCCGCCATGATCAGGGCCGCGGCGAGCACGACCTTCGCCCCGTGGGTGAAGCCGTACCGCACCGCAGAGCGGGCATCGGCGCCGTGGGCGTGCGCCTCCTTCATCCCGGACACGAGGAACATCTGGTAGTCCATCGCCAGGCCGAAGAGGACGCCGATGAGCATGATCGGCATGAAGCTGAGCATCGGCCCCGGGGTGTCGACACCGAGGAGCGAGCCGAGCCAGCCCCACTGGTAGACCGCGACGGCGGCACCGAAGGACGCGGCGACGGACAGCAGGAAGCCGGCGGTCGCGACGAGCGGCACGAGGATGCTGCGGAAGACGATGGTGAGCAGGACGAGCGAGAGCCCGATGACGATCGCCAGGTAGGGGGGCAGCGCGGCCGCCAGCTGCTCGGAGATCTCGATGTTGGCGACGGTCTGGCCGGTGAGGCCGATCTCGGAGTGCGTCACCGTGCCGATCGGGCCGGCGCTCGCCTTGAGCAGGCGGACGGTGTCGCTCGTCTCCTTGTCTGCCGGACCGCCTACGGTGACGACCTGGAAGGCGAGCGTGGTCCGGTCGTCGCTGACCCCGAAGGGGATGACCGCCTTGACGCCGTCGACGCTGCGCAGCGCCTTGACGAGGTGGCTCTGCTGGACGAGGACTGCGTCCTCGTCCTTCGCCGGCTCGTCGAGGGTTGCGACGGCGATGATCGGACCGTTGGCCCCGGCGCCGAAGTTGTCCCGGACCTCGACGTAGGCCTGGTGGGCGGTGGACTCGAGCGGCTCGCTCGACCCGTCCGGCAGCCCGAGGCGAAGGGAGAGCGCCGGCACCGCGATGATCCCGCACAGGGCGATGACAGCGAGCACGACGAGCGCGGGGCGCTTCGTCACGCCGGCGACGTAGCGCGAGCCGAAGACCTGGTCGGTGTCGGGGCGGGCGGCGTGCTTGGCCCACGCGCGCTTCGAGATGACCCGGCGGCCGACGACGTGGAGCAGGGCCGGGGTGAGCGTCAGGGCGACGCACACGCACACGGCGACGGTCGCGGCGGCGACGAGTCCCATCTGGCCGAGGAGCGGAACGGGGGTGATGACGAGTGCGGTGAGCGCGATGGCGACGGTCGTGCCGGCGACGACGACGGCGCTGCCCGCGGTGCCGACGGCGTGCGCGATGGAGTCGGTCATGTCGCGCCCGTCGAGCAGCTGGGTGCGGTGCCGGTTGACGATGAAGAGCGCGTAGTCGATGCCGACGGCGAGGCCGAGCATGAGCGCGAGCGCCGGGGTCATCGCGTGCATGTCGAAGAAGTGGGTCGCGGTCATGGCCCCGGCGAGGCCGACGCCGACGCCGAGGAGGGCACCGGAGATCGGCAGTCCGGCAGCGATGAGCGAGCCGAGGGCGAGGGTGAGCACGATGGCAGCGATGATCAGGCCGACGACCTCACCGGGGCCGACGAGGGTGTTCTCCTGGGTGATCTCGACGCTGTACTGCGTCTGGATCCCGACGTCGTCGAGCTGCTTCCCGATCTCGACGATCGCCTCCTTGACCTCGGGGTCGACGGAGTTGGTGTTGGTGTCGAACTGGATCTGGGTCAGCGCGTAGCCGTCGTCGGTGACAAATCGGGTGTCCGCGGCCCCGTGGACGACGATCGTGCCGGCGTCGTACTGGGTCCGGGCGGCCTTGAGCTTGCGCTCCCCCTTCGCGTAGTCCTTCTTGGCCTTGGCCAACTTCTTCTCGCCGTCCTTGACCTGCTGACGGATCTCGGCGAGGCGCGGGCTGTCGGGGTCGTTCTTCTCGAAGTAGTCGATCCACGATTTGCCGTAGTCGAGCTGGCCCTGCGCCTTGGAGATCTTGACCCAGGCCTTGTCGAGGTCCTTCTGGCCCTTGTCGAGCTCCTTCTTCGCCTCCGTCAGGTCGGTGCGCGAGTCGTCGAGGGTCCGCTGGCTGTCGAAGGGGTTGATGACCCGCTTGACGCTCGGCTGGTCCTCCCACTCGCCGTAGACCTTGTCGATCGCCTTGCGCTGCTCGGAGGTGAATGCGCCGTCCTCGGTGTGGAGCACCACCGTGCCGAAGCCGCCTGCTGCGTCGGGGATCTCGGTCTGCAGGTTGTCCAGCACCGCCTCGAACTCGCTCCCGGGCACCGACACCTCGTTCGTCAGGGGGCGACCGAAGGCGGCGGCGCCGGATCCGGCCAGCACGAGGACGACGAGCCAGGTCGCGAGCACGCTCTTGGCGTGGGTAGCGCACCAGCGGCCGAGGCGGTAGAGGCGAAGTGCCATGCGAGTGATCTCCTGATTGAGTTTTCTACTTTCGTAGAACAGTCATCTACAAAAGTAGAGCCATGTCGTTGAGAGGTCAAACGGTGGGAGAGAATGGATCGGTGAATCTCCCTTCGCCCCCCACGGTTGCACGATTGTCCACCGGCGGTCGGGTGGGGACAGCCCTCGCCGCCCTGGTGCTCGGGGGCGTCGGCATCGGCGTCACCGAGTTCGTGACGATGGGGCTGCTCCCGGAGATCGCCGAGGGCATCGGGACAACGATCCCACAGGCCGGGCACACGATCTCGACGTACGCGCTCGGCGTCGTCGTCGGCGCACCGGCGATCGCGATCTTCGGCAACCGGCTCCCCCGCCGCGAGCTGCTCGTCGCGCTCATGGTCCTCTTCGCCGTGGGCAACGCCCTGAGCGCGGTCGCCACGAGCTACCCGCCGCTCATGCTCGCCCGGCTCGTCGCGGGCATCCCGCACGGCGCCTTCTTCGGCATCGCCTCGATCGTCGCCTTCGACATCGTCGCGCCGGGGCGCGGCGGGTGGGCGGTCAGCAGGATCATGCTCGGCATCCCCATCGCCAACGTCGCCGGTGTCCCGCTCGCGACCTGGCTGGGCCAGCAGGCCGGCTGGCGCTCCGCGTACTGGCTCGTTGCCGCGATCGGTGTCCTCACCGCCGTGCTCGTCAGCATCGTCGTCCCGCACCAGCCTGCCGACACCGAGGCCGACGTGCGCAGCGAGCTGTCCGCCTTCGCCGACTCGCAGGTCTGGCTCACCCTGCTCATCGGGTCGGTGGGCTTCGGCGGCGTCTTTGCGATGTACTCCTACATCTCGCCGATCCTGCGCAACCAGACCGGCCTGCCCGCCGACGCGGTGCCGATCTACCTCTTCGTCTACGGCGTCGGTGGCCTGCTCGGCACGATGATCGCCGGGCGGCTCGTCGACCAGTCGGTGCTGCGCACGCTCATCGGGTCGACGATCGCGACCGGGGCCAGCCTCGCCCTCTTCGCCTGGGCCGCCAACTGGGCGATCCCGGCCGGCATCGTCCTGCTCCTCGTGTGCATCTCCGTCTCGGCCTTCGTCCTGGCCCTCCAGCTGCGGCTCATGGAGGTCGCCGGACGCGCCCGAACCCTCGGCGCCGCCGGTAATCACGCCGCTCTCAACGTCGCCAACGCCCTCGGCGCCTGGCTCGGTGGCCTCGTGCTCGCCGCCGGCTGGGGCTGGCAGGCGCCCTCGCTCGTCGGCGCCGGCTTGTCCGCGGCCGGCCTGGTCGTCCTTTTCGTCTCGTTGCGGGTCCACCGCGGGCGCACGACGCTGGACTGAGCCTTCGCCCTTCGAGACGCTTGCTGCGCAAGCTCCTCAGGGAGCGGCGGGCATCTCGCCAGCCCAGGGAGCGGCGGGCATCTCGCCAGCCCAGGGAGCGGAGGGCATCTCGCCAGCCCAGGGACCGGAGGGCATATCGTCGGCCCCATGGCGCACCCCGACATCCGCCCGGCCACGCCGGAGGACCTGCCCGACCTGATCCGTCTGGTCAAGGACCTGGCGACGTACGAGAAGGAGCCCGATGCGGCCGTCGCCACGGAGGAGGACTTCCGGGCCGCACTCTTCCCCACGGGCAAGAGCGCGTCGCCGATGGCCTGGTGCCACGTCGCCGAGGCGGGCGAAGGCGATGTCCTGAGTCGCGACGCAGGAGCCTCGAAGGGGAGGGACCGCCAGGTCGTCGGGATGGCGCTGTGGTTCCTCACCTTCTCCACCTGGACCGGCCGGCACGGCATCCACCTCGAGGACCTCTACGTCGAGCCGCGGCACCGCGGGTCGGGCCTGGGCAAGGCGCTGCTCGAGACCCTCGCGCAGGAGTGCCGCGACCGTGGGTACCCGCGCCTGGAGTGGTCGGTGCTGCGGTGGAACGCCCCGTCGATCGCCTTCTACGACTCGCTCGACGCGACGCCGCAGG
The DNA here is from genome assembly GCF_038004165.1 of Janibacter sp. FSL W8-0316. Lineage (NCBI taxonomy): Bacteria > Bacillati > Actinomycetota > Actinomycetes > Micrococcales > Intrasporangiaceae > Janibacter > Janibacter sp. FSL W8-0316. The sequence continues at coordinate 1,964,339 of NZ_JBBOQX010000001.1, forward strand.
ACGGGTGGTTGACCTACCGTCTCGACGGCGACGCGCTCGAGGCGCTCGGCCGCGACGACGACTGAGCGGACTCCCCCCTTCGCCCCCGCCCGTCCGGCCACGTGGAACCGGACGTGGAGATCCGGGTCACACCTGCCATAGTGGGCGGGTTCCACGCACGCATTTGGGAGGCACCCGGTGATTCAGTACGTCCACATGTTCAGCGAGGGCGATCGCGACCAGAAGGATCTGCTCGGCGGCAAGGGGGCCAACCTCGCCGAGATGGTCAAGCTGGGCCTGCCCGTCCCGCCGGGCTTCACGATCACCACCGAGGCCTGCCGCGCCTACCTCTCCGAGGGGCGGGTGCCGCCGGAGGTGCGCGTCGAGGTGACCCAGCGCCTGCGGGACGTCGAGGACCTCATCGGCCGCACCCTGGGCGACTCCGAGGAGCCGCTGCTGCTGTCCGTGCGCTCCGGGGCGAAGTTCTCCATGCCCGGGATGATGGAGACGGTGCTCAACGTCGGGCTCAACGACGACACCGTGCACTCGCTGGCCTCCTTCGCCGGCGACGAGCGCTTCGCGTGGGACTCCTACCGCCGCCTCATCCAGATGTTCGGCAAGACGGTTCTCGACATCGACTCCGAGCGCTTCAGCGACGTGCTCGACGCGCACAAGGAGCAGGCCGGGGTCCAGGCGGACGTCGACCTGACCGCCGACCACCTCAAGGAGGTCGTCGCGGAGTTCAAGCAGATCGTGCTCGACGAGACGGGCAATCCCTTCCCGCAGACGCCGCGCCGCCAGGTCGACATGGCGATCGAAGCGGTCTTCCGCAGCTGGAACACCGAGCGCGCCCAGCTCTACCGCCGCCGCGAGCGGATCGCCGACGACCTCGGCACCGCGGTCAACGTGCAGGCGATGGTCTTCGGCAACCTCGGCGAGACCTCGGGCACGGGCGTGTGCTTCACCCGCGACCCCTCCTCCGGCCACTCCGGCGTCTACGGCGACTACCTGCCCAACGCGCAGGGTGAGGACGTCGTCGCCGGCATCCGCAACACCCTCGCGCTCACCGACCTCGAGCAGCGCGACCCCGAGGCCTACAAGGAGCTGCGCGCCGCGATGCGCCGGCTCGAGACGCACTACCGCGACCTGTGCGACATCGAGTTCACCATCGAGCGCGGCAAGCTGTGGATGCTGCAGACCCGCGTCGGCAAGCGCACCGCCGGCGCGGCCTTCCGCATCGCGACCCAGCTCGTCGACGAAGCCCTCATCACGATGGACGAGGCCCTCGAGCGGGTCACCGGCGAGCAGCTGAGCCAGCTGCTCTTCCCCCAGTTCGACCGCGAGGCCGAGCGCACCCTCATCGCGACCGGCATGGGCGCCTCCCCGGGCGCGGCCGTGGGCGCGGTCGCCTTCGACAACGCGAGCGCCGAGGCCAAGCAGGCCGAAGGGAGCTCCGTGATCCTCGTCCGTCGCGAGACCTCCCCCGAGGACCTGCCCGGCATGATCGCCGCGGCCGGCATCCTCACCGCGCGCGGCGGCAAGACCTCGCACGCGGCCGTCGTCGCCCGCGGCATGGGCAAGTGCGCCGTCGTCGGTGCCGAGGACCTGATCGTCGACGTGGCGAGCAAGGAGATCCGGGTCGGCGAGCACGTCGTGCGCGAGGGCGACACCATCGCCATCGACGGCAAGACCGGCGAGGTCTTCCTCGGCGACGTCCACGTCGTCGACTCCCCCGTGATGACCTACATCTCCGAGGGCATCGAGGCCGCCCGGGCGATCTCCGACGGTCAGGAGACGACCGAGCTCATCGAGGCCGTCGACCGGCTGCTCACCCATGCCGACGCCCGTCGCCGGCTCAAGGTGCGCGCCAACGCCGACACCGGCGAGGACGCCCAGCGCGCCCGCGACCGCGGCGCCGAGGGCATCGGCCTGTGCCGCACCGAGCACCAGTTCCTCGGCGAGCGGCGCCAGCAGATCGAGCGGGTCGTGCTCGCCGAGACCGACGAGGAGCGCGATGCCGCCCTCGCCGAGCTGCTGCCGGCGCAGATCGAGGACTTCGCCCAGCTCCTCTCCGCGATGGACGGGCTGCCGACGACGATCCGGCTCATCGACCCGCCGCTGCACGAGTTCCTCCCCGACCTCACCGACCTGACCGTCGAGGTGGCCCTGGCGGAGGAGCGCGGCGAGAGCGGCCCCGAGGTCGAGCGGGCGCGCGCGCTGCGCGACGCGGTGCGGGCGATCCACGAGTCCAACCCGATGCTCGGCCTGCGCGGCGTGCGCCTCGGGCTGAAGATCCCCGGCCTCTTCGGCCTGCAGATCCGCGCCATCGCCGAGGCCGTCGTGCGGCTGCGCGAGGAGGGCAAGGACCCCCAGCCGGAGATCATGGTCCCGCTCATCGGCTCCAACCGTGAGCTCGTCATCGTCCGGGCCCAGGCGGAGGAGATCATCGCCGAGGTCGCCGAGGCCCACAACCAGTCGATCGACCTGCCGATCGGCTGCATGATCGAGCTGCCGCGTGCGGCCCTCACGGCCAACCGCATCGCGCAGACCGCCGACTTCTTCTCCTTCGGCACCAACGACCTGACCCAGACGACGTGGGGCTTCTCCCGCGACGACGTGGAGACGGCCTTCTTCCCGAAGTACCTCGAGAACGGCGTCCTGACGATCTCCCCCTTCGAGACCCTCGACGCGCTCGGCGTCGGCGAGCTCGTGCGGATCGGCGTCGACAAGGGCCGGAGCACGCAGCCGGGCCTGAAGACCGGTGTCTGCGGCGAGCACGGCGGCGACCCGGAGTCGATCCACTTCTTCAACGAGGCCGGCCTCGACTACGTGAGCTGCTCCCCCTTCCGCGTCCCCGTGGCGCGCCTGGAGGCCGGCCGCGCGGTCGTGCTCACCGACGACGTCGGCACCCGCTGACCGGACCTCGTCCGGGCACGACGAAGGCCCCGCACCACGTGGTGCGGGGCCTTCGTCACGTCCGGGCTGGATTCACCCCCGGACGGCTTCGGTCCCTGAGGAGCTCGCGCAGCGAGCGTCTCGAAGGGTCAGCGGGTGGAGAGGACCGGCTTGAAGCGGTCGCTCATGCGGTTGTCGTAGGGCGCGTGGTACGCCGGAGCCGTGGTGGCCGACGAGACGAGGTCGCGCTTGGTGTGGCGGACCCGGCGGGCGGCTCCGCGGGTCGAGTCGTCGCGGACCTCACGGGCGGTCTCGTCCTGGGACATGGCGGCCAGCTCGGCGGCCATGCGGGTGTGGTCGGAGTCCGGGCCGGCACCCCAGTGGCGGTTGGCGGCGGGACGAAGGGCGTTGATGTAGGTCATCCAGAGCTTCTCCATGACCACGATGATGTCAGCGTCAACTATCCGTGACCAATGCAGTTTTGTGGCAGATCATGCAGATTTACTTCACCCTCGGCTAGTCTTCCGGGTATGGTCGACGCCCACCGACTCCGGACCTTCTTGTCCGTCATGGCCTCCGGCTCGGTCAACGCCGCCGCCGGACACCTCGGCTACTCGCCGTCGGCGGTGAGCCAGCAGATCGCCGCGCTGCAAAAGGAGACCGGGCTCACACTCTTCACCCGCCACGGGCGCGGGATCGAGCCCACACCGGCGGCCCACACGCTCGCCGCGGAGTCCGAGCAGCTCATGACGGAGCTCAAGCGGGTCGACGCCGTCGTCGACGACCTGCGCGAAGGGAGCACCGGCTCGCTGGCGATCGGGTACTTCGCGTCGGCGGGCTATCGGTGGATGCCGCAACTGGCCAAGCGCCTGCAGGCGAAGATGCCCGAGCTGACCCTGCAGATGGTCCTCACCGAGGGCTACCCGCGCGGCGAGGCGCCGATCGTCGACATCGACGTCGTGCCCGCCGACCCCACCACCTCGGTCCGGGCCGGCCACCTCGTCACTCCCCTGATGACCGACCACTTCGTCGCACTCGTGCCGGCCGACCACAAGCTCGCCGCGCGGCGCCGAGTCGAGATGGCCGAGCTCGCCGACAGCTCGTGGATCAGCAACGACATCTCCGCCGGCATCACCCAGGACATGGTCGACCGCGCCTGCCGCGCAGCGGGGTTCCGACCCCGATACACGGTCGAGGCGCAGGACCACTACACGGCCACGGCCTTCGTCGCGGCGGGTGTGGGCATCACGGTCCTGCCCGACCTCGCCAGCCGCTCGATCCCCAAGTCGGTGCGCCGCCTGCGCCTGACCAACCCCAACCCGGTGCGTGACATCGTCGCCCTCACCGCGCCCGTGGCCCGGTCCAACGAGGCGGCGAAGCTCGCCGTCGACCTGCTGCAGCAGATCGCCGCCGCCTCTGCCCGGCGGCGGTGACGCCCCCTTCGCCTCAGCGTTCCCACGCGCCTCCCGATTTCCGGGTCACCCGAGAAACCCCCTCTTCGCATGGGTTTCAAACCCTTGCGAACCGGCGGAAACTCTTGCTCAGCTCTCGCCGGACCCTGCCCAGGAGCGCTCGATGAGCTCGCGCAGGACGTCGGCGTCGACGTCGGAGAGGCGCTTGACGTAGAGGCAGCCCTTGCCGGTCGTGTGCGTGCCGAGGCGGTCGAGCAGGTCCTCGTTGGACCCGTAGAAGGTCAGCCCGTAGAGCGTGAGGGCCGCCTTGCGCGGGGCGAGGCCGATGCGGAACCACTCGCGCTCCTTGCCGTCGGCCGTCGTGTAGGGCTGGGTGCCGAAGCCGATCATGGACGGCCCCCACACGACCGGCTCGACCCCGGAGACCTGGCGCATGAGGTCGAGGACGGCCTGCGCGTCGGTGCGGCGGCGGTCGTCGGCCACTGCGCCGAGCACCTCGTCGGGGGAGGTGTCGGTGGGCTTGGTCTTGCGGTCGTTGGCCATGGACCGAGGCTAGTCCGGTTGCGGGGTCCGCCCGGGGCAGATGTGCTGGTCGCATGATCATCGAGCGCACCGGCCCATCCGCACGCCGTCGAACCGAGGGGTGGGACGCCGGCGACTGCTCGCGGCCGGCCTCGGGGTGGGGGGCTCCATCCTCGGCGCACCCACGATCGCCGGGGCGGTGCCCTCTTGGTCATCATCGCGATCGGCGACCTCGGACCCCGTTGCCGCACTGGAGGACAAGCTCGACAGCCGGATCGGTCTCTACGCCCGCAACCTGGGCACCGACGCCACCCTGGCGCACCGGGCCGACGACCGAGAGGCGATGTGCTCGACCTTCAAGACGCTGGCTGCGGCCACCGCCCTGCGGCGTGGGATCGACCTCGACCGGGTCATCCGCTACGCCAGGAGCGATCTCGTCGACTACTCGCCGATCACCGGTGAGCGCCGCCGCATGACGGTTGGCGAGCTCTGCGACGCCGCGATCCGTTACTCCGACAACGCCGCCGCCAACCTCCTCCTCGAGCGCATCGGCGGGCCGCGTGGCCTGACCCGCGACCTCCGTCGCCTCGGGGACCGCGTAACCCGCCTGGACCGGTGGGAGACCGAGCTCAACACCGCCATCCCCGGGGACCCCCGCGACACGAGCACGCCGCGCGCACTGGCGACGACGTATCGCCGGCTGACTCTCGGCGACGGGCTCACGGGCAGTGACCGGTGGGCGCTGCGCGGGTGGCTCGAGGCGAACACGACGAGCGTCAAGACCTTCCGGGCCGGCCTCCCGGAGGGGTGGTGGAGCGCCGACAAGACCGGCTCCGGCAGCTACGGCGTGACGAACTGCGCGGGGCTGGTCTCTGCGCCGGACGGCACCCAGATCATCTTCGCCGCGCTGACCCGGCGGTCCACCACCGACCCCGACGCCACCGGGCACCCCGGCCTGATGCGCTCGATCTCGGAGCTCATCGTCGCCGAGGTCGCCTGACATCGGCGGCGCCCGCTCACCGACCTTCTTCGCCCTGCTCGCTGAGCAACAGCGTGAGGAACTCGCGGTTGATGAAAAGCCGGTCGCGCCCGACCTTGTGGTCGTCAAGAAGTCCAGCGGCAGCCAGCTCGGACAACCAGCGGGTGGCGGTGGGTCTGGACACGCCGCATCGTTCAATCACGGTCGCGATGCGGCAGTAGGGCTGCTCGAACAGGACCGCGAGGAACTCCGCGTCAGCGCCCCCCTTGGAGACAGCACGAGCCCTGCGGGCGAAATCCATCTGGAGCTCTCGGGTCGCGCTGATCTTGGCGACTGTCGCCGTGGATGTTCGCTCGACTCCGGCCAAGACGTAGAGGATCCATTCCTCCCAGTTGCCCGCGCTGGTGACCTCCCGCAGGAGGCGGTAGTAATCGTCCTTGGTCCGGATGATGTACCGGGAGAGGTAGAGGACCGGCATGTGCAGGAGACCGGCCTCGACGAGCATGAGGACATTGAGGATGCGGCCAGTACGTCCGTTACCGTCCGAAAAAGGGTGGATCGCCTCGAACTGGTAATGCGCTGCGGCCATGCGCACCAGCGGGTCGAGACCGTCGCCCGCATGGACGAAGCGCTCCCAGTGGGTGAGCTTGTCACGAATGACGTCCGCCCCTTCGGGCGGGCTGTAGACGATCGCTCCGGTCGCAGGGTTGGCGATGCGCGTCCCAGGGAGGGACCGGACGCTCATCTCCCGTGCATGGATGGTGCTGCACACACGCTCGGCCGTCCCCATGGTGAGGCCCCGGTCCCGAACCATCTGAAACCCGGCGTGCAAGGCGGTCCGGTATCGCAGGGTCTCCCGCACCGCAGGGTCCGTCGACGAGTCGTCATCGTCCATGTGTCGAAAGAGGTCGTCGGACGTCGTGACGACGTTTTCGATCTCCGAGCTGGCTTGTGCCTCGAGGAGCGGGATCGTGTTGATGAGCACGCCAGGGTTGGGCATGGCGCGGCTTGCCTGGTCGAGGCGAGCAACCGCCTCGCGAGCACCGATCGCCGCCTTGAGGACAGCCTTGGTCTCCAAGGTGTCGGCAGACGGGGGTGCCGGCAACTCGTTGAAGGGGCGATCTGCCCGCCATTTCCTCATGTCACAAAACCTGACACGTTGCTCTGGATATGTAAACATTTGCGCCGATTTTTTACATGATCAACCTCGGGGCTTGAGGACTCCAGCGAGCGGAGTCGCGCCAGTTCGCTGTCGGTGGACGGTCATACGTTGACTCGAATCGCTGCACGGGCCGCGCTTTGAACCCGCAGGGGGATGCGACATGAACGTTGAAATCATCGCCACGGCGGCCGCCACCGTCGTGACGGTCGGAACTGCCGGCACCCGCGTGCTCGGACGGATGACACTCAACGCACGAGCAGAAGGACAGCTCCGCCAGGCTGAACTCTTACGACGGGCTGGCATCGCCGACGAGGCCAGGTACCACGACCGACAGGCCAAGGTCTTCCTGCTGAGGCCTGCCGTCATGCAGGAGCGGGGCATCATCGGTCCGATCGGCTTTGCCGACCTCGCGGCCTACGGACTTCTCCTGGGCGCCGGAGTCGTCGCCTTGTGGGCAGACCTGGCCCTGCCGGGCGTCATCATGGCGTTCGGGCTGACTCTGGGGGCGGTGGCCCTCATCATCCTCGACAGCGCGGCGGTCGATCGCGCATGCAAGACGAAGGCCGCGGCCTACGACGACCGGCGCCTTTCGCGTTCGAGCTCACGGCTTCGCCCTTGGCTCGCCTTGTCGGCCCTGCTGGGGGTTGCCCTCCTCACCTTCAGGCGATAGGCGGTTTCGAGGGTCGGCCGCGGGCGGCCTCACACCTCAACCACCGGGGGCAGGGAGCGGCGCCGGTTTCGAGGGTCGGCCGGTGACGACCTCGACCTCAACCTGCCGCGGCGCGCAGGTCGTGGCGCACCCAGACATTCGGCTCGACGTAGACCGCGTGGTCATTGGCCAGGTCGACGTGGACCGGGGCGAGGCCCCCTTCGACCTCGACGGACCCGTCCACGTCGAAGGGCAGACCGGTCCACTCCCGCCACTGGGCCAGCGTCCCGGGGATCGTCATCGACAGCGGCGCCACCTGAACGATCCGGCCACCGAGCCGCACGTGGGCCCGCAGCCACGGGTCGACCGGCAGCCCGTCCTCGCGGACCCGACGCGCGTACTCGTCTGCGGCGGTGCGGGGTTCAAGCCACTTGCGCGTCGGGCGCACCGGGCCGAAGAGGTCGCGGCACCCGAGCGCCGCGTAGCGCCGACGCGCCTCGGCGAGGAGTGCACCGCTCAGGCCCTCGCCCCGCCGGTCCACCGCGACCCGCGCCTCGATGAGGCTGACCGTCGACAGGTCCGGGGCCTCCCCCTTCGCCGCCAGCCACTCGGCCTCCTGCATCGCGGCGTCCCAGCCCCGCGCCGGCAGGTGCGCCAGACCGTGGCCGAAGGGCACCGCGTGCAGCCGCGCGACCGCCGCCTCACCCTCCATGACGACGAGGTGCAGCTGCGGGAAGGCGTCGACCGCCGCCTCGTAGGCCCGGTCCGAGGTCGGGTCCTGGAGCATGAAGGTCGGCCAGTCCCCGGCGATCGACCAGAAGGCCTCCACGAGGTCAGGCCGCTCGGCGAGTGAGTGCGTCTGCATCGCCCCATCAAAGACGAAGGGAGCCGCCCCGACCAGTGGGTTTCGTCCCTTCGACCCAGACGCTGAGGTAGGTCTCGAGGCTCGCTGGCGCTCGCACCTCGACCAGCGGGGTGGCCGGAGGGCGAAGGGGGATGGCGGCGCACGTCGAGCGGACGGGGAGGAGGTCCGGCGCAGCGTCAAGCCGAAGTCGAGAACGACCGGGCGACCACACGACGACGAAGGACTTCGGCAGCGCGCCGGAACGCCTCGCCGGGAGCGGGTCTCGAGGCTCGTCGCAAAGCTCCTCGCACCGCCCACGCGGAACGTGGGACCCAGACCACCGGTGGAGGGCGGGGGTCATAGGCTCGGGGCATGGACCGCGACTTCCGCAACCTCTACCGCCACGGCTTCGCGCGCGTCGCCGCGTGCACGCTGCCGGTGACGATGGGCGACCCGCAGGCCAATGCCGCGGCGACCCTCGAGCGGGCCCGCCACGTCGGTGGGCAAGGGGCGGCGATCGCGCTCTTCCCCGAGCTCGGCATCACCGGCTACGCCATCGACGACCTGCTCCTGCAGGACGTGCTGCTGCGCGAGGTCGAGGCCGCGCTCGTCGAGCTCGCCCGAGGCACCGCCGACCTGCTGCCCCTCGTCGTGGTGGGCGCCCCCCTTCGCCATCGCAACCGCCTCTACAACTGCGCGGTCCTGATCCACCGCGGCGAGATCGTCGGCATCGCCCCGAAGTCCTACCTGCCCAACTACCGCGAGTTCTACGAGAAGCGGCACTTCGCCGCCGGCGCGGGCATCGTCGACGAGTGGTTCCGGCCGACCTTCGCCCAAGGCGAGGACGCTGAAGTGCTCGACGGCGTCCCCTTCGGCACCGACCTGCTCGTCCACGTCGACGACGTGCCGGGCCTGGTCATCCATGCCGAGGTCTGCGAGGACATGTGGGTGCCGGTGCCGCCGAGCGCCGAGGCCGCCTTGGCCGGCGCGACCGTCCTGCTCAACCTGTCGGCCTCCCCCATCACCGTCGCCCGCGCGGAGGACCGGCACCTGCTCGCCCGCTCCGCCTCGGCGCGCTGCAATGCCGCCTACCTCTACGCCGCCGCGAGCGAAGGGGAGTCCACCACCGACCTGTCGTGGGACGGCCAGACGATGGTCTACGAAGGGGGCGACCTCCTCGGCGAGTCCGAGCGCTTCCCCGCCGGCCCCCGCGAGACGCTCGTCGACGTCGACGTCGACCGGCTGCGCCAGGAGCGCCTGCGGCAGGGCAGCTTCGACGACAACGGCGTGGCCCATGGAATCGGACGCAGCATCGGGTCGCCGAGTTCTGCGTACCGCGACCTGCACCTCGAGCTCGACGCACCCGCCGGTGACCTCGGGCTGCTGCGCCCGCTCGACCGCTTCCCCTTCGTGCCCGACGACGAGGCCCGCCTCGCCCAGGACTGCTACGAGGCCTACAACATCCAGGTCTCCGCGGTGGAGCAGCGGCTGCGCGCCATCGGCGGCGCCGACTGGCAGCCCAAGATCGTCATCGGCGTGAGCGGTGGGCTCGACTCGACCCACGCGCTGCTCGTCGCGGCCAAGGCGATGGACCGGCTGGAGCGTCCGCGCACCGACATCATCGGCATCACGATGCCCGGCTTCGCCACGAGCGACCACACCAAGACCAATGCCGTCGCGCTCATGGAGTCGCTCGGCATCACGTGGGAGGAGCTCGACATCCGGCCCACCGCGACGCAGATGCTGCGCGACATGGGCCACCCCTACGGGCTCGACCCCGACGCCGACCACCCCGACGAGGTCTACGACGTCACCTTCGAAAACGTGCAGGCCGGGCTGCGCACCGACTACCTCTTCCGCATCGCCAACCAGCGCGGCGGCATCGTCCTGGGCACCGGCGACCTGTCCGAGCTGGCCCTCGGCTGGTGCACCTACGGCGTCGGCGACCAGATGAGCCACTACGGGGTCAACGCCGGCGTGCCCAAGACGCTCATGCAGCACCTCGTGCACTGGGTCGCCGACACCGGCCAGCTGCCGGAGGTCTCCGAGACCCTGCGCTCGGTGCTCGCGACCGAGATCTCCCCCGAGCTCGTCCCGAGCAAGGACGCCGACCGGCCGCAGTCGACGCAGGACAAGATCGGCCCCTACGCGCTGCAGGACTTCACGCTCTTCCACGTGCTCCGGCGCGGGGACCGGCCGAGCAAGATCGCCTTCCTCGCGGAGCAGACGTGGTCGGACGCGGCGAAGGGAGAGTGGCCCAGCTCCGTCGCACAGGAGGACCGCGGCGCCTACGACCTCGCCGAGATCCGGAAGTGGCTCGTCGTCTTCGTGCAGCGCTTCTTCGACAACCAGTTCAAGCGGTCGGCGCTGCCCAACGGGCCCAAGGTGCTCCCGGGCGGCGCGGTCTCACCGCGAGGCGACTGGCGGATGCCCAGCGACGCCGCCGCCACCCGCTGGCTCGCCGACATCGAGGACAACGTCCCGGCGGGGTGAGGGCTTCGAGGCTCGCTGGCGCTCGCACCTCAGCCAGCGGGGTGAGGGGCCGCTCGCACCTCAGCCAGCGGGGTGAAGGCCGCTCGCACCTCAGCCAGCGCGGTGGGGTTACTTGATGCCGATGGAGGCGCTGTCGGTGGCGGTGTCGCCCTTGCCGTAGGTGTAGGAGCCCAGACCCATCTTCGACATGACGACACCGACGACGATCGTCAGGACGGTGAGCACCACGGCGATGATGCCGAGCAACGGGCTGAGGACGAAGACTGCCCAGGTGCCGACGGCACCGGCGATGATGCCGAGGGCCATGACGGTCCACCACGCGGGGTTCTGCGCGTGCCCGAGGTCCTCGACGGCGTGCGGCCCGGTCGGCGGGTGCGAGAGACGCTGGTGCTTGTGCTTGCTCATGGCGCACATCATCCCATGAGGCCGCCGACGATCGGCAAGGGCTGGCGCCTCCCGAGCGCACCCTGTCGGGGCTACGGTGGTGCGGGTCACTACACCTGACGAAAGGAGCGGCAGCGTGGCCGCGACCGACACCCTCGTGGAGTACCCGCCCAACGACGGGATGGGCTGGGCCGAGCACGACTTCCCCCATCCCTCGGGGCGGCGCCGCATCCTCGGTGATGCCTTCCGCAAGGGCATGGACCCGACCACACCGGTCCAGAACATGCTGCGCCTCGGCGCCGACCTCGGGCCGATCTTCGAGATGCTCGCGATGGGCCGCAAGTTCGTCTTCGCCCGCGGCGTCGACCTCGTCGGCGAGCTGTGCGACGACAAGCGATTCACCAAGGCCCTGGCGCCCGGCGTGGCGGACCTGCGGATGTTCGTCGCCGACGGCCTCTTCACCGCGGAGACCGACGAACCCAACTGGCGGCTGGCCCACGACCTGCTCATGCCGGCCTTCAGCAAGTCGGCGATGCGCGGTTACCACGACGTCATGGTGGAGGCGACCGACGAGCTGATCTCGGTGTGGGACAAGGCCGCCGGCGAAGGGAGGACCGTCGACGTCTCCCCGTGGCTCACCAAGCTCACCCTCGAGACGATCGGGCGGGCCGCCTTCAGCCACACCTTCCACAGCTTCGAGACCGCCGAGGTCGACCCCTTCGTCACGACCTTCGTCGCGGACATGTCCCACGCGGCTGTCCGCTCCAACGTGGCGGCCCTCCCCTTCGTCGGGCGGCGCATGGTGCGCACCAGGGACCGCGAGGCACTCGTGCGGCACGAGTACATCGACCGCCTGCTGCGCGACATCGTCGCCGAGCGGGAGACGAGCGGCGTCGAGCACGACGACCTGCTCGGCCGGATGATGCACGTCCCCGTCGACGAGTCGGGCTCCCTGCTCGACGCCGCCAACGTGCGCCACCAGATCCTCACCCTCCTCGTCGCCGGCCACGAGACGACCTCGGGGGCGGTCTCCTTCGCGCTCTACCACCTGACGCGCGAGCCCGAGGTGCTCGCGCGGGTGCGGGCCGAGCTCGACGAGGTGCTCGGCACCGCCCCGTCCGCGACCCCGAGCTTCGAGCAGGTGCCCAAGCTGCGCTACCTGCGCCGGGTCGTCGACGAGACCCTGCGGCTGTGGCCGACGGCGCCCGGCTTCGCCCGGTCGCCGAGGGAGACGACGACCATCGGGGCCGACGGATCGGCGGGGGTGCCGGGCGGCCTGCGCATGACGCCGGACGACAAGGTCCTCGTCTTCATCCCGCTGCTGCACCGCGACCCCGACGTGTGGCCGGACCCGGAGCGCTTCGACCCCGACAGGTTCCTGCCGGAGCACAATCGCGCCCGGTCCGCCCACGCCTACAAGCCCTTCGGCACCGGCGAGCGCGCCTGTATCGGCCGCCAGTTCGCCCTGCACGAGTCGGTCATCGTCCTGGCCAAGCTGCTGCACCGCTTCGACCTGACGTCCGAACCCGGCTACGACCTGACGATCACCGAGCGGCTGACGCTCATGCCAGTGGGCTTCCGGGTGGGCCTGACCCGGCGCTGACCGTCAGCCGAGGGTGCCGTCAGGCACCACGGGCAGCGGATCGAGATCTTCGAGCAGGTCGGCATCGCCGAGCTCGAGGCTGCCTGCACCGCGCGCGGCGGAGCCTCAGCCCAGGTCGCGCCGCACCACTTTGCCGTTGGCCGTGCGCGGCAGCGCGTCGGCGAAGCGCACCTCGCGAGGTCGCTTGTAGACAGCCAACCGCTCGGCCGCACGCTCGACGACCCGCTCCCGCACGGCATCCCGGTCGGTGACGTCCGTCGTCGGCACGACCCAGGCGCACACGATGCTCACCCCGTCGCCGACGTCGAGGGCGGCGACGGCGACCTCGGCAACGCCCGGCACCCCGGCGAGGGCCTCCTCGACCTCGACCGGGGAGACCCGGTAGCCCATCGCGTTCATGACGTCGTCAGCACGGCCGTGATAGGTCAGGTAACCGTCGGCGTCGACCTCCGCGAGATCGCCGGTGACGAACCACTCGCCACGCATGACCTCGGCCGTCTCGTCGGGCCGCTGCCAGTAGCCGAGCATGAGGCCGGGGTCCTCGCGGTGGACGGCCAGGCGGCCGACTTCGCCGACCGAGAGCTCCACGGGCGAGGACTGCGGGTCCTCGAGCACCTCGGGGTCGAGGACCCCGATCCGCCGTCCCGGCTGTGCCCGCCCCGGGCTGCCGGGACGCACGGGTATGCCGGGCCCGGTCGAGACGAAGGTCGAGATCTCGCTCATGCCGAGCGACTCGTGCAGCGGCACCCCGGTCGCGGCGCTCCACTCCTCGAGCAGTGCCGTGGGCAGCGCCTCCCCGGCGACGAGCGCGGTCCGCAGGGAGCTCAGGTCCCACTCCCCCGGGTCACCGTGACGCAGCAGGTGACGGTAGACCCCGGGCACGGCCGCGAGATGGGTCGCCTTGAGCGAGTGGACGATTCGCGGCCAGACGAGCCCGTCGCGCGGGCCGTCGTAGACGATGGCGGTCGCGGCGTTGGCCCACGGGTCGGTGAGTCCGACGCCGAGCGTGTAGGTCCAGTTGAGTGCCCCCGCGTGGAGCATGACGTCGCCCTCGCCGAGGCCGTACCAACCGCGGTACATCGGGCGGCGGCCCCAGGCGCTGCGATGAGCGTGGACGACCCCCTTCGGCCGCCCGGTCGTGCCGGAGGTGTACGTGATGAAGGCCGGGCGGGCGGGGTCACCGAGGTCGTGCTCGGCCCGCTCGCCGTCGGCCACCCAACGGCCGACATCGTCGGAGGTGATGACCGAGATGCCTTGCGGCACAGCCAGATCGAGGTCCGGGTCGAGGGCCACGGCCCGGGCACCGCTGTCCGCGAGCAGCCCGGCCGCCTCGTCCGCGGTCAGCTGCGCGCTCGTCGGCACGGCGACGAGCCCGGCCGCGATCGCCCCGAAGAAGACGAAGGGAAAGTGCGCTCGGTTGCCCATGCGCAGCAGCACCCGGTCGCCCGACTGCAACCCCAGCCCGAGCAGCCCGGCTGCGACGGCCCGGACGACGTCGTCGACCTCGGCGAAGGTCGAGCGCGAGTCGTCACCCGGCCCGTGGACGACGACGAGGGCGTCCCGGTCGGGGGCGTGTGCAGCGGGGTCACCGACGCAGTAGGCCGACATGCCGAAGGGGGTCGGCACTGCCTCGCCCGGCTCGGGGCGTACCGGCCAACGATCACCGCCCGTCACGCGGTGCGGGCGTCAGCGACGGCCAGCGCTTCGTCGAGGATCGCCAAACCCTCGCGGACCTCGTCGGCGGTCGTCGTGCACGGCGGGACGACGTGGACGCGGTTGCCGGCGACCATCGGCCACAGCCCGGCGGCCTTGCACGCCGCAGCAACCTCGGACATCGGGGAGGCCGCGTCGCCCGAGGCGTTGAAGGGCACGAGCGGCTCTCGCGTCTCGCGGTCTCGGACCAGCTCGACCGCCCACATGACGCCGAGCCCGCGGACCTCGCCGACACTCGGGTGGCGCTGCGCGATCTCGCGCAAGCCCGGCCCGATGACGTCCTCGCCGAGCGCGCGGGCGTGCTCGACGACCCCGTCCCGCTCGAAGATCCTCATCGACGCCACCGCAGAGGCGCAGGCGAGCGGGTGCCCCTGGTAGGTCAGCCCGCCCGGATAGGGCCGACGGCCGAAGGTCTCGCGGATCGCGGCGTTGACGACGACCCCGCCGAGGGGGACGTAGCCGGAGTTGACCCCCTTCGCGAAGGTGATGAGGTCGGGCGTGATGCCCCACCGGTCCACGGCGAACCACTCGCCGACCCGGCCGAAGCCGGCCATGACCTCGTCGGCGATCATGACGATCCCGTGCTCGTCGCACAGGGTGCGCACCCCGGCGAGGTAGCCGTCGGGCGGCACGAGTACGCCGTTGGTCCCGACGACCGTCTCGAGGACGATCGCGGCGACGTGCTGCGGACCCTCGACCTCGACGACCTCGCGCAGGTGGGCCAGCGCCCGCTCGCACTCCTGCTCGGGGCTGTCGGAGTGGAAGGGCGAGCGGTAGGGGTAGGGACCCCAGTGGTGGACGATGCCGGGCAGGGACGGCTCGCTCCCCCACCGTCGCGGCTCGCCGGTGAGGGCCATCGCGCCCGCCGTGCCGCCGTGGTAGCTGCGGTACGCGGCCAGCACCTTGTGTCGGCCGGTGTGCAGCCGCGCCATACGGATCGCGTGCTCGTTGGCGTCGGCGCCACCATTGGTGAAGAAGACCGCGTCGAGGTCGCCCGGCGCCCGGTCGGCAATCATCGCGGCCGCCTGCGAGCGGGTCTCGACGGCGAAGCTCGGCGCCATCGTCGTCATCCGACCGGCGGCCTCGGCAATCGCCGCGACGAGGTCTGGGTGCTGGTGCCCGAGGTTGACGTTGACCAGTTGGCTCGAGAAGTCGAGGTACTCGCGACCGGTGTGGTCGGTGAACCTGCTGCCCCGTGCCGCCACGACCCCCGGAGGGTCGATGAGGTCCTGCGCGCTCCACGAGTGCATGACGTGCGCACGGTCGAGTCGGCGCACCTCCGCGGCGTCGAGGCGGGGCAGCAGTTCCATCACATCTCCACGTGGTACGTCGGGTCGGCGTCGAAGAGGCGCCCGTCGGGACGGCCGAGCGCGGTGATCGCCTCGGTCTCGGCCTCGGAGAGATCGAAGCCGAAGATCTCGAGGTTGGTCCGCTGCCGCTCCGGGTCACCGGACTTCGGCAGCGGGAGCGACCCGAGGTGCAGGTGCCAGCGCAGGACGACCTGGGCGGGCGTGACGTCGTGGGCCCGTGCGGCGGCGACGACCGGCTCGGCGTCGAGGATCTCGCCCCGGCCGATCGGGCTCCACGCCTGCGTCGTGATGCCCCGCTCGGCGTCGGCGGCACGCTGGTCCGCCTGTGGGAAGGCGGGGTGCATCTCGACCTGGTTGCTCGCCGGAGTCACGCCGGTCGCCTCGATGATCTCGTCGAGGTGGGCGGGCGTGAAGTTGCTGACGCCGATCGAGCGGACCAGCCCCGCCTCGCGCGCGTCGACGAGCCCCTGCCAAGCCTTCACGTAGTGGCCCTGCGAGGGATTGGGCCAGTGGATGAGCACGCTGTCGAGGTACTCGAGGTCCATGACCTGCAGCGAGGTCTCGATGCTCGTGCGGGCGTTCTCGTGGTCACGGCCGGGGACTTTGGTCTGGACGAAGACATCGCCGCGGTCGACGCCGCTCACCCGGATCGCCTCGGTCACCTCTCGCTCGTTGCGGTAGTTGACCGCCGTGTCGATGAGCCGGTAGCCCACCTCGAGAGCCGATGCGATGGCACGCACGCCGTCGTCTCCGCGCAGCGGGTAGGTGCCGAATCCGAGGACCGGCACCGACGTGCCGTCCCCGAGGACGCGAGTGGGGGTTTCAGCCATGCCTGCCACGCTAGCCCCGCGGTCCATCCGCGCAAAGGGGGTTCGCGCCCACGGCCGCCGGCTCACCTACTCGCCGAGGACCGCGAGCAGCTCCCCCTTCGCCTGGGTGTACTCGGCCTCGAGCTGGTCGACGAGATCGGCCACGGGGACGACGGAGGAGATGCCGGCGACGGACTGGCCGGCGCTCCAGATCTCCTTCCACGCCTTGGGGGCGGTCGTCGAGGTCGTGCTCGCAGGCTCCGCGGCGTGGGGGTTGGTGACGTGGCCGAGGTCGACCCGCTCGGGCACCGGCAGGTGGTCGGGGTCGAGGCCGGCGGCGACGATGCTCTCGCGCAGGAAGTTCGCCGGGATGGTGCTGATCGACGGGGTATAGACGATCTGCTCGGCGCTGTGCCCGACGAGCATGTCGCGGTACTCCTGCGACACGAGCGACTCGCTCGTCGCGAGGAAGCGCGTGCCCATGTAGGCCAGGTCGGCACCGGCGGCCTGGGCGGCGAGCACGTCGCGGCCGGTCGACAGGGCACCACTGAGGATGAGCGGCCCGTCCCAGACCGCGCGTACCTCGCTGATCAGGGCGAAGGGGTTGAGCCCGCCCGCATGCCCACCGGCACCGGCCGAGACGAGGATGAGCCCGTCCACCCCCGCGGCCGCCGCCTTGGCCGCGTGCTTGGCATTGGTGACGTCGTGGAAGACGAGGCCGCCGTAGGAGTGGACCGCGTCGACGACCTCCTTGGCAGCGCCGAGGCTGGTGATGACGAGCGGCACCTCGTGCGCGACGATCTGCTCGAGGTCGGCCTCGATGCGCTTGTTGGTGTGGTGGACGATGAAGTTGACGCCGAAGGGCGCGGGCCGGCGACCGCTCGCGTCGGGCTCGGCCAGGGCCGTCTCGATCTGCGTCAGCCACCCGTCGAAGTCCTCGGTGGTGCGCAGGTTGAGCGCCGGGAAGGTCCCGACGACCCCGGCGCGGCAGGCACCGACGACGAGGTCGACGCCCGAGGCGAGGAACATCGGCGCGGAGATGATCGGCAGGCGCAGTCGGCCCTGGAGCTGCTGGGGCATCGTCATGGCCCCATGATGGCAGTCGCTACTGGCGCTTCCCCGCGAGGGCCATTCCTCGACCCATGAGCGACCAGTAGCGCGCGGGCAGCAGCCGGGCGACGGCGTCGAGGGCGCGGGCGTCGTTGCCGATGAGCAGCCGGGGGCGCCGGGCGACGGCGGCCTCGATGATCTCCTCGGCGGCCCGGTCGGCCGGGTAGCGCAGCACCTTGTCGAAGGCCGCGCGCCCGCGCTCGCTCTCGTCGGGGCCGGTGCCCGCGGCGATCCGGGCGTTCCGGGCGATGCCGGTGCGAATGCCGCCCGGGTGCACGCTCGTGACCCCCACCGGCTGGTCCTCCGCCTCGAGCTCGCTGCGCAGCGACTCGCTGAACCCGCGCAGCCCGAACTTGCTCGTCGAGTAGGCCGACTGCCCCGGCGGGCCGATGAGCCCGAAGAGGCTCGAGGTGTTGACCACCTGCCCCTGACCGTTGGCGAGCATGAGCGGCAGCAGCGCCCGGGTGAACCGGATCGGCACGAGCAGGTTGATCTCGAGCAGCCAGTCGAAGTCCTGTGCCGAGACGTCGACGAACCGGCCACCGACCGCGACGCCGGCGTTGTTGAAGAGCATCGTCACGCCGGCGTGCTCGTCGCGGATGCGCGCGATCGCCGCGTCGGCAGCGGCCCGCTCCGACAGGTCGACGACGAAGGGGGTGACCCACGCCCCGGGCGTCTCCCGGCCGATCTCCGCGACGACCCGCTCGAGGCCGGCGGCGTCGCGGTCGAGGACGACGAGGTCGGCACCGCGACGCGCCAGGCCCTTGGCCAGGTGCTCGCCCATGCCACCGGCGGCCCCGGTGACGACCGCCGTGCCGCCGGCGACGACAAGATCGGGGCGCTTCACCGCGAGGTCTCCGCGACGGCCTCCACGCTGACCGGTGACTCGGCGGCCTCCGTCGCCGGCACCTCGACGACATCGCCCACGGCGCCGTCGACATTGCTCGACGACCCGGGCAGCGGCAGCTGCGCCGGTGCCTCCGCACCCGACGGGAGGGCGACCCCCTTCGCCCCGAGCGGAGCGAAGAACATGTCCTGGGTGACGTCGGCCCGGCGGAAGGCGATCTTGTCCTTGAGGTAGTTCTGCGGCATCGTCCACGGCGCGCGGTCACCGACCTTGGGGAAGGTCGAGACGATGCGCTGCACGTAGCCCGAGGTCAGGTCCATGATCGGGCCGGCCGTCATGCCGTCGGGCGCGACCGGGACCGCGGTGCCCAGACCACGGTCGCGCAGGTGCCCGAGCAGCCGCGCGACATAGCGGCTCACCAGGTCGGCCCGCAGCGTCCACGAGGCGTTGACGTAGCCGACGGTCATCGTGACGTTGGGGACGCCGGCGAGCATCAGGCCGCGGTAGGCGAAGCGGCGGGCCATGTCGACCGGCGCACCGTCGACCGAGACCTGCGCCCCGCCGAAGAGCTGCAGCCGCAGGCCGGTCGCGGTGACGACGATGTCGGCCTCGAGGACCCGACCGTCGGTCAGGCGCACGCCCTCAGGCACGAAGCGGTCGATGTGCCCGGTGACGACGTCGGCGGCACCGCGCCGGATCGCCGCGTAGAGGTCGCCGTCGGGCACCGCGCACAGGCGCTGGTCCCACACGTCGTAGGGCGGGGTGAAGTGCTCGGCGACGACCTCCTTGGGCAGGAAGGCGCGCACCTGCCCAAGGACGATCGCGTTGGCCGCCCGCGGACGCTTGCGGGAGAGCTCGTAGAGGAAGGACTGCAGGCCGAGGTTCTTGACCCGGGTGAGCGACTGCACCCGCTGCGGGCTCAGCCGCTTGCGCAGCAGCTGGACGAAGGGGTCGATCCCCGGCTGGGAGAAGACATAGCTCGGCGTGCGCTGCAGCATCGTCACGTGGGCCGCCGTCTGCGCCATCGCCGGGACGACGGTCACAGCCGTCGCACCCGAGCCGATGACGACGACGCGCTTGCCGGCGTGGTCGAGGTCCTGCGGCCAGAACTGCGGGTGCACCACGGTCCCGGAGAAGTCCTCGACCCCCGCGAAGCCCGGGTCGTGGGCCTCCTCGTAGTCGTAGTAGCCGCTGCCGAAGTGGACCCACCCGGCGCGCACCTCGCGCCGGCCCCCGTCCGTGTCCACCTGCACGGTCCACTCCTGGGCGTCGCTCGACCAGTCGAGCGCGACGACCCGGCAGCCGGTGTGGGTCCGCTCGTCGAGCCCTCCGTCGCGCGCCGTCTCGCGGATGTAGTCCCGGATGTCACCACCGTCGGCGATCGCCTTGCGCCCCTGCCACGGCCGGAAGGGAAAGGAGAGGGTGAACATGTCGGAGTCCGAGCGCACCCCCGGGTAGCGGAAGAGGTCCCAGGTGCCACCGGTCGCTGCACGGGCCTCGACGATCGCGAGGTCGACGTCGGGCGTGGCCTCGAGGATGCGGTGTGCGGCACCGATGCCGGAGATGCCGGCGCCGACGACGAGGACGTCGACACGCTCCGGCAGCTCGCGGCGGGTGGTGCCCTGCGGTTGGCTGGGCGCGGCAGTCATCGGTGACCTTCCATCCATTGGTTTGTTTCTCACCGGTAACCTACGCCTCGCCGCGAAGCCGCGCACCCCTGCTCAGCCGGCGTGCACATCGCTGAGCGCCTCGGTCGTCGACGGATGGGTCCAGATGCCGTCGCCCGTGCGCCCGCACGAAGGAGCACGGGTGAGGTGCTCATCCGCAGGTCGGTTGTTGAGTAGCCGTCCCCCTCCCGGTTCTACTGAACGGCCCCCTGGCGGGAGCTCGCTCGCTCGATCGTCGCGACGACGGTGTCGACGACGAGCTCGGGGTGGTCGATCTGAGGACAGTGCCCGCAGTCCTCGAGCGAGACGTGGGTCGCCTCGGGGAAGCGGGCTCGGGCGGTGTCTGCCTCGGAGGGCAGGAGCAGGCGGTCGGTGTCGCCCCAGGCGATGGCCGTCGGGACGGCGAGCGGCTCGGTGACGCGCAGGAAGGTCGCCCGGACGAAGTGCGGCCAGAAGCCCGGTGCCCGGCGCAGGTTGAGGGTGTCCCCCACCGCCGCCTCGACGGTGACCTTCTCCGGGTGCGTGTAGAGGGCACGGAAGGCCAGCTTGCGAAACCACACGTGGGCGGTGAGGCGGCGGTGCAGCGCCTCGGGGAGGTGGCTGCCGGCCTTCATCAAGAGCAGGTTGGCCGCGACATTGGGCAGGTGCCACGGCGGGAAGAACCCGGCCGGCGACAGGGCGGTCACGCTGCTGACGACGCCCTCGCGGGCGGCCAGCTCGAGGGCCATCGCGCCGCCGAGTGAGTTGCCGACGACGTGCGGCCGCTCGATGCCCAGCTCGCGGAAGAGCCGCTCGAACTGCTCGGCATGACTGCGCATCGACCAGCCGTCCGGCCGGGTGGGCTTCGGCGAGTCCCCGTGGCCGGGCAGGTCGACGACGTAGACGTCGTGACCGCGCGCCGCGAGCAGCTCCGGCACCTCGCCCCACGCCTGGCGCCGGTGGCCGATGCCGTGGACGAGGACGACGGGCGCGCCGTCCCCGGGGACGTGGGTGTACTTGATGGTGTTCCGCATGGCGCCGGACGTTACCGGCCGGTCACCTGGCACGCCACCACATGACGAGGGGTGGGACCCACCAGCTGGCGGGTCCCACCCTTCGTCGTGATCAGTGCTCGTTGGGGTCGGCGTCCTGGTCGGCCTTGGTCGCGTGGACCGTGCCGTGCACGTGCTCCGGCGGGCCGTAGAGGGAGTAGACCTTCAGCGGCACGTCGCCGATGTTGGTGACGTTGTGCCACTGACCGGCCGGCACCATGATGATGTCGTCGTCGCCGACCTCGCGGTCGAAGCTCAGGTCGTCCCGTGCCGGCCCCATCTGGGCCCGGCCGCGACCCTCCTCGACCCGGATGAACTGGTCGTGGTCCTCGTGGACCTCCAGACCGATGTCGTCACCGGGCGCGATGGCCATGACGGTCAGCTGCAGGTTGGTGCCGGTCCACAGCGTGGAGCGGTAGTTGGAGTTCTGCAGGGTGGCCGACTCGATGTCGACGACGTAGGGCGCGGGGCCGTGGTCGGTGAGGTCGATCTGCTCGCTCATGGAGTCTCCTGGTGAGGTCGGGAGGGAGGACGACAGTCACGCTACCGATGCCTCAGGCCCGCGCGCCCACCGAGTCGGGGACGTCGATCTGGTCGCCGGCCTCGAGCGGACCGTCGGCGGCCTTGGTGGCGGCGATCGCGGCGTCCTCGTCGGGCGCGCTCGTGCGGATCAGGTGGTCGAAGGCGCTCAGGGAGGCGGTCGACCCGGCACCCAGGGCCGTGACGATCTGCTTGTAGGGCTCGACCGTGCAGTCGCCGGCGGCGAAGACGCCCGGCAGGTTGGTGCGGCCGACGCCGTCGATGACGATCTCGCCGCGCTCGGAGAGCTCGACCGCGTCGCCGAGCCACTCGGTGTTGGGCAGCAGGCCGATCTGGACGAAGACGCCCTCGAGAGCGAGGGTCTCGCCCTCGCCGCCGTCGCGGGGCTCGACGACGATGCCGGTGACCTTGCCGCCGTCGCCGACGACCTCGGTGGTCTTGGTGCCGAGGCGGACGTCGACATTGGGCAGCGAGCGCAGCTTGCGCTGGAGCACCTCGTCGGCGCGCATCTCGTCCATGAACTCGACGAGGGTGACGTGCCCGACGATGCCCGCGAGGTCGATCGCGGCCTCGACGCCGGAGTTGCCGCCGCCGATGACGGCGATGCGCTTGCCCTTGAAGAGCGGGCCGTCGCAGTGCGGGCAGAAGGTGACGCCCTTGTTGCGGTAGTCCTCCTCGCCGGGGACGCCCATGGTGCGCCAGCGGGCGCCCGTCGCGAGGACCACGGTCTTGCCCTTGAGCGCGGCGCCGCCCACGAGGTCGACGACCGTCAGCCCGTCGTCGCCTGCGGAGAGGCCGGCGGCGGCCTGGCTGCGGATCATGTCGACGTCGTACTCGCCGACGTGGCGCTCGAGGTCGGCCGCGAGCTTCGGGCCCTCGGTGTGCGGGACGGAGACGAGGTTTTCGATCGCCATGGTGTCGAGCACCTGGCCGCCGAAGCGCTCGGCGACGAGACCCGTGCGGATGCCCTTGCGCGCAGCGTAGATCGCGGCGGAGGCGCCGGCGGGGCCACCTCCGACGACGAGGACGTCGTAGGGCTCACGGGAAGACAGTTCCTCGGCGGCGCGGGCCGCGGAGTCGCCACCGGCCAGTTCGTCGACCTTGCCGACGATCTCGGCGAGCTCCATGCGGCCGGAGCCGAAGGACTCGCCGTCGACGAAGACGGTCGGCACGGCGAGCACGCCGCGGCGCTCGGCCTCCTCGGGGAAGACGGCGCCGTCGATGGCCGTGTGGGTGATGCCGGGGTTGAGCACGCTCATGAGGTTGAGCGCCTGGACGACGTCGGGGCAGTTCTGGCAGCTGAGCGAGAAGAAGGTCTCGAAGTGGTGCTCACCGGTCAGACCCTTGATCTGCTCGATGACGTCCTGCGAGGCCTTGCTCGGGTGCCCGCCGACCTGGAGCAGCGCCAGGACGAGGGAGGTGAACTCATGGCCCATCGGGATGCCGGCGAAGCGGACGGACACCTGCGGGTCGGACACGCGGGTGATCGCGAAGGAGGGGACGCGCTCGTCGAGGTCGCTCCCTTCGGCCACGCGGCGGGTGATGAGGTCGCTCATCCCCTCGATCTCGACGATCAGCTCGTCGAGCTCACGGGACTTGGGGCTCGCGTCGAGGCTCGCGACGAGCTCGATGGGCTCGCGGAGGTTGTCGAGGTACGCCTTGAGTTGGGTGGCGAGGTTCTGGTCGAGGGCCATGGTGCGAGCGACTCCTGCAGGACGAAGGGGGATGACAGTTGCGGGGCGTGGGTGGGGGCGGGCGGGTCGCGCCGCCCCCACCAGAGATGCACCGTGCGTGACGGCGATCAGGTCGAGCGGAGAGGCCCGATCAGATCTTGCCGACGAGGTCCAGGCTCGGGGCGAGGGTCTCGGCGCCCTCTTCCCACTTGGCCGGGCAGACCTCACCGGGGTTGTTGCGGACGTACTGGGCGGCCTTGACCTTGCGGACGAGCTCCTTGGCATTGCGGCCGATGCCCTCGGCCGTGATCTCGAGGAACTGGATGACGCCGTCGGGGTCGACGAGGAAGGTGCCACGGTTGGCCAGGCCCTCGTCCTCGCGCAGGATGTCGAAGTTGCGCGAGATGGTGGCGGTCGGGTCGCCGAGCATCGGGTAGGTGACCTTGCCGACCGCGTCGGAGGTCTCGTGCCACGCCTTGTGAGTGAAGTGCGTGTCGGTCGAGACCGAGAAGACCTCGACGCCCAAGCCCTTGAGCTCCGCGTCGTACTCGGCCGCGAGGTCCTCGAGCTCCGTCGGGCAGACGAAGGTGAAGTCAGCCGGGTAGAAGAAGAAGATCGCCCACTTGCCGGCGATGTCCGCCTCGGAGAAGTCCTTGAACTCACCGTCGATGTAGCCGGTGGCCTGGAAGGGCTTGATCTGGGTGTTGATGAGGGACATGCGTTGGTCTCCTGTGCATCTCTCGGGTTCAGTTCGCTCCATCCGGCGCGGACTTGACCGCTCCGTTGATTGGAACGACTCCAGATTAGCCAAGGCCCTCCTTCGATGCAAACCGGGGCGGTGACATCGACGTGAACCCTGCGTGTGAAGGGCGCGAACTCACCCGGCAAGAGTCAGGGGGACCGTCCCAGCGGTCGGGATATCGCCAGCCGATCCCGGATTCGGTCAGGTGGCGTGGCGCGGGTCACATCCTCCCGCCACCTTCGACTCACCGGCCGGACACCCCCGGCTCGACACCGAAGGAGAACCCCATGACCTCGCGCAGCACCCTGATGCTCACGGCCGCCCTCGCCGGCGCCGGCACGCTCCTTGCCCCGGCCGCCACCGCGGCCCCCGTGCCGGACGGCGGGGTCTCCACGCAGGACCCGATGACCTCCTACGTCATGGAGCGCGACGGCAAGACCCGGGCACAGGCCCGCGCCTACCTGGCGACCAAGGACACCAAGCAGGCCACGCTCCGATCGCTCGAGGCGAAGGGGGTCACGGCCGACGGCGCGTGGTTCGACGGCACCCAGCTCGTCGTCGGGGTCGACTCCGCAGCCGACGCCGCGAAGGTCCGTGCCGCCGGGCTGCGCCCGAGCACCGCTGTGGGACAACGGGATCTGGACCGCGTCGCGACCAAGGTGCTGGGCCAGGCCGGCGCCTCGAAGCACGTCGTCACCGTCGGACCCGACCTGCAGCAGGGCGTCGTCGAGGTGCGGATCGCCGCGGACGCGCCCGACTCCCTTCGCCAGCGCATCGCGGCCATGGACCGGGTGACCGTGACGACCGCCGACGAGCTGACGACGCAGGCCGACGTCGTCCCGGGCCGGATCATGGACCTCTCCCCCGGGACCAACTGCTCGCTCGGCTACCCGGGCAAGACGTCCAGCGGCAACAACGTCCTGCTCACCGCCGGCCACTGCGTCGAGGGGCTGCCGGACATCCTCGACGCCAACGGCACGCACATCGGCAAGGGGACGCACACCCGCTTCCGCGAGGGGTACAGCAGCGTCGACATGGGCCTGATGGACATCGACAGCGAGGACACGGGCATGCCCTACGTCGACAGCCGCGGCCACTCGGGCTACTACCCGGTCGAGGGCGCGAGCAAGAACGCCGTCGGCTCCGAGATCTGCAAGGCCGGCAACACGACCGGCTGGACCTGCGGGACGATCAAGGCCTACAACCGCACCGTCAACTACGGCGGCACGGTCGTCTCCGGTCTCGCCGAGGCGAGCGTGTGCACCGAGGGCGGTGACTCCGGTGGCGCCTACATCGGCGTCGGCAACCTCGCCCAGGGCATGACCTCCGGCGGTCCGGTCGGCGTCGAGTGCGGCTACAACCAGGGCTACAACGCCGGGTCGTACAGCTTCTACCAGCCGGTCGTCGACGCGGCGAGCTACTACGGCGTCACGATCGACACCGCCAACTGACCCCTGGCCAGCATCACCGGATGGGCGGGGCCTCACGGCCTCGCCCATCCGATGGTGGAGGCGCGGGGCCGCCCGCTGCCGAACCCACCCGCTGGTGGAGGCGCGAGGCCGCCCGCGGCCGAGCCTCGACACCACGGAACTTTCCGCCGACGCACCACGTCACAGGTGCATGAAGCCTCTCGCCCTCGCCGCCGCGCTCCTGCTGACCTCCGCCTGCGGGCTCGTCGGCGGGGGCGACGAGCCGCAGCTCGACCCGGCCACGGTCGTGGTGGAGGTCAGCTGGGTCCCGCCCTCGACCCCCGACCGCTACCAGGACACCCGCTCGCTCCGGCTCTCCCAGGACGAGGTCGTCGGGGAGGTCAAGGGAGACGAGACGACACGGCCGATGGACGCCGACCAGTGGGAGGAGTTCGTCGCCGAGCTGCCCGCCCGCCTCGACGAGATCGAGGGTCAGGACAGCCCATGCCTCGGAGCGGGCGGCACCAACCTCACCGTGACCGGCGCCGGCAGCGCCGACCGCGAGGTCGTCACGACCGTCTGCGGCGGCGAGCCGCACCCCTCCGCCGCGAAGATCGACTCGCTCGTCGAGGGCTTCTGAACCCGCATTGCCCTACGGCAATGCGACGTCGAACCCGCATTGCCGTAGGGCAATGCGGGTTGAGGTCAGGCGGAGTGGGTCAGGCGCCCGCCGACAAAGGTCGCCAGCACCCGGGTCTCCCGCAGGTGAGCTGCCTGAGCTGCAGTGCCGGGCAGCCCTGCGGGGCAGGGGTCTTCGGCGAGGAGGGCGACGTCGCCCGGGCCCCCGACCACGAGCTCGGTGACCCCATCGGTCGAGGCGAGCAGCGCCTCGCGGGGCGTGATCGCCTGCTCCGGCGCCCAGGGCTCGCGCTCGTCGGCACTGCGGTGGACCGCCGCCGCCATGGCGAGCCACGGGTCGAGCGGGGAGACGGGAGCGTCCGACCCCAGGCGAAGGGGGATCCCCGCCGTCGTCATCGAGCGCAGGGCGAAGCACCGGTCGAGCCGGTCGGGCCACAGGGCCTCGGTCGAGTCGCGGTCGTCGAGCAGGTGCGCCGGCTGGACGCTCGCGATGAGCCCGAGGTCGGCGAAGCGACCCAGCGCCTCCATCCGCACCAGCTGTGCGTGCTCGATCGTGCCGCGTGCGCCGCTCGCGGCGTAGGCGTCGAGGGCGTCGAGCAGCGCCTGGTCGCCGATCGCGTGGACCGCGCCGTCGAGGCCGTGCACGTGGGCGCGCCTCAGCAGCTCGGTGAGCTCCTCGGGACCGACAGTGCTCTTGCCGTGCGGGTCGCCGAGGTCGTCGTCGGTGACGAAGGGCTCGCAGCACCAGGCGGTGCGGGTGTTGAGCGAGCCGTCGGTGATGACCTTGAACGGGCCCATCGTCACCAGGCCGGTCCCGTCGAGCACGTCGCCGGTCCGCACACCCGCGGCGATGGTCTCCTCGAGCCCCTCGGGGTAGGTCGCCGGACGCACCCGTAGCAGGACGAGGCCGTCGGCGGTGCGCTGAGGCCACTCGAGGCGCCCCGCCTCGAACTCCATGTCGGCGATGCCGACGACCCCCTTCGCCGCGGCGGCACGCATCGCCGAGTCGAGGCTGGCGCGGATGACGGCCGGGTCCTCCGGCAGGTCGGCCAGGCGCTGGTAGATGGGGAACCACTCGTCCTCGTCGAGGTGTCCCTCGTGGACCGGCAGACCGAGGGCTCGGAAGGCCGCGCTGCTCAGCCACCCGGCGTGGCAGTCCCCGCTGATGAGGATGACCGGCCGGTCGCCGGCGACGGCGTCGAGCTCGGCGGTGCTCGGCAGGCGGTCCCAGCCGGCCACGCGCCAGCCGAAGCCCTGCACGACGGTCCCGGGCGCCGGTCGCTCCGCGGCGAGGTGGCGCGCGACCCGGGCCGTGACCTCCTCGGGGCTCGCGGTGTCCGCGACGTCGACCCGGCGGGACATCGCCGCCCACTGGCCGAAGTGGACGTGTGCGTCCCACAGCCCCGGGAGCGCGAGCGCTCCGCCGGCGTCATGGACCTCGGCCCCCGCGGTGGTGAGGTGCTCGCCGATCTCGGCGATCCTCCCTTCGCGCAGCCGGATGTCCACGGGTGCGGCGCCGGGTCGCAGGCGGGCGCCACGGATCAGCGCATGCGGGACGAAGGGGGCCATGCTCGGCACGATACGACGGATACGGTGGCGCCATGCACCTGCTCGTCGTCGCCGCGATCCGGGCCGAGGCCGCCCACGTCCCCGAAGACCTCGAGGTCCTCGTCACCGGGGTCGGCAAGACCCTCGCGGCCGTGCAGGTCACCCGCGCGATCTGCGAGCACCCGCGCCGCGACGAGCTCGTCGTCGTCAACATCGGCACGGCCGGCGCCCTGCGCCCCGACGTCGCCGGACTGCACGAGATCGGGACCGTGCTCAACCACGACCTGTCGGCCGAGCCGATCCGGCAGCTCGGCCTCGACCCTCGCGAGCGGATCGAGCTGGACGCCGGCCGACCAACGGCGCTGGCGAGCGGCGACCTCTTCGTCACCGACCCGGCCGTGCGCGACGAGCTCGCCACACGCGCCGACCTCGTCGACATGGAGGGCTACGCCATCGCCCTCGCGTGCACCGAGCTCGGCGTGCCCGTCCACCTGGTCAAGGTCGTGAGCGACAACGCCGACGAGACCGCGCACGACTGGTCCGCGGCCGTCGACGGTTGCGCCCGCGAGCTGGGCGCGTGGCTGGCGGACTTCGTCCGGCTCGACCGCGTGCGCTGAGCGTGCGCCGGCCTGCTGGGAATGGTTCTCACCCCGGCGGGGTTGAGGACGGCATGACTACGACGACGCGCGAGCTGTACGGCTTCGAGCGCTACGAGCGCGCGAAGCACGCCTTCGACGATGCCCGCTACACCGATGCGGCGAGCGACCTCGAGGACTTCTTCACCGATCTCGCGGCCGCCCGCGCGGAGGGCGACGCCAACCCCGTCGGGCACGGCACCGCCGAGATCCACCTGCTGCTGGCGCGCTGCTACTTCCACTCCGCGCAGCTCGGGCGGGCCGAGGCCGCGGCCCGCGAAGTCATCGCCGAGGCACCCGACGACGCCTACGCACACCTGCTCCTGGGCCGCACCCTGCAGCGGGCCGGCCGAGCCGACGAGGCGCGCGGCCCCCTTCGCCTGGCGGAGCTGCTCGGAGGCTACGGCACCGCTGCGGGCCCGGCGGCCAAGGTCGCCGACGAGGGTTTCTGACCGGCCCGACGACTCCCGCCGCTGCTCAACAAGAGAAACCTCCCCTTCGCAAGGGTTTGAAACCCTTGCGAAGGGGAGGTTTCTCGGGTGACCCGGAAATCCCGGGGCGGGTGAGGCGTCGTCAGGCGCTCGGGTGCGTCATGTCGGCCGGGACGACCCAGGCGTCGAAGTCCTCGCCGGAGATGTCACCAGAGGCGACGGCGGCCTCGCGCAGGCTCGTGCCCTCCTTGTGCGCCTTCTTGGCGATGGCCGCGGCCTTGTCGTAGCCGATGTGGCGGTTGAGCGCGGTGACGAGCATGAGGTTGCGCGAGAGGTTCTCGTCGATCTTCTCGCGGACCGGCTCGATGCCGACGGCGCAGTTGGTGTCGAACGAGACACAGGCGTCGGAGATCAGGCGGATCGACTCGATGACCGCGTGCGCCATGACCGGCTTGTAGACGTTGAGCTGGAAGTTGCCCTGGCTGCCGGCGAAGCCGACCGTCGCGTCGTTGCCGAAGACCCGGGTGGCGACCATCGTCATCGCCTCGGCCTGGGTGGGGTTGACCTTGCCCGGCATGATCGACGAGCCCGGCTCGTTTTCGGGGATCGCCAGCTCGCCGATGCCGTTGCGGGGGCCGGAGGCGTACCAGCGCACGTCGTTGGCGATCTTCATCAGGGCGCCGGCGAGGGTGCGAAGGGAGCCGCTCACCTCGACGAGCGCGTCGTGCGCCGAGAGGCTGGCGAAGAGGTTGGGGGCCTGGACGAAGTCGTAGCCGGCCTCGTCGCTGATCTTGGCCGCGCAGAGCTTGCCGAAGTCGGGGTGGGCGTTGAGGCCCGTGCCGACCGCGGTGCCACCGATGGCCAGCTCGCGGGCGCGCTCGTCGGCGTGCTTGACCGCGTCCAGGGCGAAGTCGATCTGGGCGACCCAGCCGCCGATGACCTGACCGAGGGTCACCGGGGTGGCGTCCTGCAGGTGGGTGCGGCCGACCATGACGATGTCGGCGAACTCCTTGGCCTTGGCGGCCAGGGTCTCGCGCAGCTGCGTGACGGACGGGTAGAGACGCTCGTTGAGGTCGAGGACGATCGCGATGTGCATCGCCGTGGGGAAGGTGTCGTTGCTCGACTGGCCGCGATTGACGTGGTCGTTGGGGTGGACCGGGGTCTTGGAGCCCATCTCGCCGCCGGCGATCTCGATGCCGCGGTTGGAGATGACCTCGTTGGAGTTCATGTTGGACTGCGTGCCCGAGCCGGTCTGGAAGACGACGAGCGGGAAGTGCTCGTCGAGGTCGCCCGCGATGACCTCGTCGGCCGCCTGCGCCACGAGGTCGGCGACGTCCTGCGGCAGCTCGCCGAGCTCGGCGTTGGCCAGGGCGGCGGACTTCTTGAGGATGCCGAGGGCGCGGATCATCGAGCGGCCCCAGACGAAGGTGTCGCGACCGATGTCGAAGTTGCCGAGCGAGCGCTGCGTCTGCGCGCCCCAGTACTTGTCCGCGGCCACCTCGATGGTGCCCATGCTGTCCTTCTCCGCACGCGTCTGAGTCATGGGGACAACGCTACTCGGCGGCGGACGACGGCCCGCGCAATACCCCGGAAACATGAGCGCAGCAGTCGGGAAATCCTTGCGGCGCACCATCTCTCGCATGCAGCGCCACACAAGCACCGTCCGTCGCCTGACCGCCCCCGAGCTCACCCGCCCCGCGCAGGGTCCGCGCATCGTCGCCTACCGGTGCGGTGTGCACGAGACCTTCCGGATCCTGTGGCCGGAGGTGGACGCACCCCTGGCCCACCCGTGCCCCGAGTGCGCGGGATCCTCCCTTCGCCTCATCGGGATCCGCCCCGACGCCGCCTGACGAAGGGGGGTCAGGTCACCGGCCGCAGCATCCGGGTGCCGGTGCCGCGCGCCTCGAGGCCGGCGAGCGCGGCATCGAGGTCGGGCGCGACGACGACGTCGTCGAGGCTCGCCTGCGACATGAAGCCGGCCTGCGAGATGCCGCGAAGGGAGTCGAGCAGCGGGGTCCAGAAGCCGTCGGCGTCGAGGAAGCCGACCGGCTTGTCGAGCAGGCCGATCTGCCGCCAGGTCCACACCTCGAAGACCTCCTCGAGCGTGCCCATGCCGCCGGGCAGCGCGAGGAAGGCGCTCGTCAGGTCGGCCATGAGCGCCTTGCGCTCGTGCATCGTCTCGACGACGTGCACCTCGGTGAGGTCGTCGCGGCCCCACTCCCGCTCGATCATGAA
This sequence comes from Janibacter sp. FSL W8-0316, assembly GCF_038004165.1. Lineage (NCBI taxonomy): Bacteria > Bacillati > Actinomycetota > Actinomycetes > Micrococcales > Intrasporangiaceae > Janibacter > Janibacter sp. FSL W8-0316. The sequence goes on from NZ_JBBOQX010000001.1 coordinate 1,995,600, forward strand.
GGTGGGGATGACGCCGATGACCTCACCACCTGCGTCGAGCGCACCCTGGGCCACGGCGCCCATGAGGCCACCGCCGCCCGCGCCGTAGACCAGACCGATATCCCGGCGGGCCAGCTCGGCCCCGACGTCGTGCGCGAGGTCCACCCAGCGAGGGTCGGTGCCGGGGGTCGAGCCGCAGAAGACGGTGAGGCGCTTGATCACGGCTCGACGATATGTGGTCGCCGGGTCTCGAGGCTCGTCGCAGAGCTCCTCGCACCTCGACCAACGGTGGCTGAGGAGCGACGAAGGAGCCTCGAAGCCAGGCGCGACCTCGCACCTCGACCAACGGTGGCTGAGGAGCGACGAAGGAGCCTCGAAGCCAGGCGCGACCTCGCACCTCGACCAGCGAATTCCCGACAGACTGTGGGCATGCCGCAGCCACTGACGCGCGGGCAGCGCGGGTACCTCCTCGCGAGCCTGACCCTCGCCAATGTCGTCAACTTCTACGACCGGACGATCCCGGCCGTCATCGTCGAGCCGCTCAAGGAGGAGTTCGGCCTCACCGACACGATGGTCGGCGTGCTCGGCGGGTCCTTCACCGTCGTCTACGCCATCGCCGGCGTGCTCCTCGGTCGGCTCGCCGACCGGGTCCCGCGTCGCTACGTCATGGCGGCCGGACTCGTCGTGTGGAGCCTCTTCACCGGGGCGAGCGGTCTCGTGCAGGGCTTCCTCTTCCTCTTCCTCTTCCGCCTGGGCGTCGGCATCGGCGAGGCGAGCTACGGCCCGGCGTCCAATGCGCTGATCTGCGACGTCTACGAGCCGAAGCGCCGCAGCCGCGCCATCAGCATCGTCTCCCTCGGGATCCCCGTGGGGCTGCTCCTCGCCTTCCTCACCGTCGGCGTGCTCGTCGAGGCCACGGGGACGTGGCGGGCCCCCTTCGTCATCGCGGCCGTGCCCGGCCTGCTCCTCGCGATCGCCGTCCTCTTTGTCAAGGAACCACCCCGCGGCGCCACCGACACCGTCGAGCTGCACGCGCAGGAGCAGGAGCGGCACCCCTATCGCGCCGTGCTGCGGATCCGCACGATCACCTGGCTCATGGTCGCCGGCATCGGGCTGCAGATCCCGACCTACGGCGTCGCGACCTTCGTCGTGCCACTGCTCCAGCGCTACTTCGGCCTGTCGATCGGGCCGGCGTCGATCGGCGCCGGGGCGATCCTCGGGCTCGCCGGCATCGTCGGCCTGCTCCTCGGGGGGCGTCTGGCCGACCGCGCCTCCGACCGGCACCCGTCAGGCCGGCTCGTCGTCGCGGCAGCCGGTTTCGCCGCCGCGATCCCCCTGACCCTCGCCGCGCTGCTGCTCGGCCCCGGCCGTGCCGTCGCCTTCGTCGCGCTCTTCGCCATCGGCTGGACGGGCACCCAGTTCCTCTCCGCCGCAGCGTCGCCCGCGATCGCCGACGTCACGCCACCGCAGCTGCGGGCCACGGCGATCGCGGTCTACTTCGCGTCCTTCAACCTCGTCGGCGCGACGATCGGCCCGATCCTCGTCGGCGCCCTCTCGGACGGCCTCGCCACACCGGTCGACGGCCTGGCCGCCGATGCCGTCGGCCTGCACCGCGCGCTCCTCACGGTGATCCCCATCGGGCTGGCGATCGCCGTCCTCGGTGCGTGGCGGGCCAGCCGCGCGCTCCCCCACGACCGCGATGCCATGACGAAGGGGGTCACCCCCGCAGCGTGACCACGGCCAGCAGGCGGGTGAGCCGTTGCGCCATCTGCTCCGCGGTGTGGTCATCGTGCTCCTGCCACCACGCGACCGCGGCCTCGACGATCGACTCCCAGATGTGGTCGAGCAGGTCGTGGTCGAGCGGGTCGGCGAGCCCGGCCGCCTCGAGGACGTCTCGGGTGCCGACGGTCCCCATCGAGTGCAGCTGTGCGCGGTAGCCCTGTGCCAGCTCGGCAGCCGCCGACCCCTCGGGCAGGGTCTCGTCCTTGACGAGCGCCCACGCATAGCGGTGCTCGGCCATCGCCGAGAAGATCGCGGTGAAGGTGTCGAGGGCGCGCTCACCGGGATCGGTCGCCGTCTGGGCCTGGGCGATCGTGGCGACGAGGCGCGGTCCGACCTCCTCGAGGCAGGCCTGCGCGAGGTCGGCCTTGGACCCGAAGACGTTGTGCACCATGGCCTTCGAGACACCGGCGCGCGCGGCGACGTCGGCCATCGAGGCGCAGGCATAGCCCTGGCTTCCCAGCTCCTCGACCGCCTCGTGCACGAGCTGCTGCCTGCGCTCGGCGCGGGCCACGCCCTTCGTCCCGATGCCACTCACGGATGCCTCCTCTGTGATCCGGCACATCTTGTCAGGCACGACAACTGACTCTATGGTCAGTTGAGCTCGTCCTCGGCAAAGGAGCCCCCATGGCACGCCCTGACCTGACCGTCCTCGCGATCCCTGCCTTCGTGGGCGCCATGGGTGTGGAGTACTGGTGGATGCACCACAAGCGCCCGGCCGCACCCGACGAGGACCGGCCAGGGGACTACGAGCTCAACGACACCTTCGCCAGCCTGAGCATGGGGATCGGCAGTCTCATCGCCCCCTTCGTCACCGGGCCGCTCGTGCGTCGTCTGGCGCCCGGGACCACGCGGGCGGGCACCGCGCTCATGGCCGTCGGCGCCGCGGCGGCCGTCGTGACGACCGTCGGAGACGTGCTGCGCCAGCGGCGCGCCCACGGGGGCGAGCTGCCCGAGGCCGGCACCCTCCCCTCGGACGCCCCGCAGCCGACGACCGTCCGCTCGCGCGTCGACGCCCTCGGCCTGCTCACCTCGGGCTCCGCCGTCGCCGCCGTCGGCTCGACCGCGGTCGCCGCGGCCTCGGTGTGGGCGCTACAGACCTCCGCGACGCGGCTCGCCGCGATCAGTCCCTTCCGCCAGCGCACGGGGGCCGTCCCCTACCTGCTCGCCATCGCCGGCTGGGACTTCATCTACTACTGGAACCACCGCACGGCCCACGAGTCGCGGTGGCTGTGGGCGGTGCACGTGGTCCACCACAGCAGCGAGCGCTACAACCTGTCGACGGCGCTGCGGCAGCCGGTCGCCGACGGCTTCACCCTGTCGGCGCCCTATGGGGTGCTCGCGCTGCTCGGGATCCCGCCACGCTACATCGAGGACGCACGGGCGCTCAACCTCATCTACCAGTTCTGGATCCACACCGAGGCCGTGCGCTCCATCGGCTGGCTGGAGAAGGTGCTCAACACCCCGAGCCACCACCGCGCCCACCACGGCAGCCAGCGCCAGTACCTCGACATCAACCACGGCTCGATCCTCATCCTGTGGGACAAGCTCTTCGGCACCTTCGAGCCGGAGGTCGAGCGGGTGCGCTACGGCCTGACCCGCAACATCGACAGCTTCAACCTCGGCACGATCGCCACCCACGAGTGGCGCGACATCGCCAAGGACATCGCGACGGCGCCGACCTGGTCGGACCGCTTCGGCTTCCTCCTGCGCGGCCCCGGGTGGGCCTACGAGCGAAGGGAGCAGCTCGCCCCGCCGTCGGACGCTCCGGTCGCCGCCGAGCGCGTCTCGGAGCCGGTCGCGGGCTGAGTGGGCGGATCGGGTGTCGAGGCTCGCTGGCGCTCGCCCCTCCACCGACGGCGGTCAGTAGTACACGGCGAGCGGCCCGTTGGGTCCGTCGATCACCTGCACCTCGGTGTCGAAGACCCGGGTGAGCACCTCGTCGGTCATGATCTGCCCTGGGGTCCCGAACTCGACGACCTGGCCGTCCTTGACCGCGCAGATCCGGTCAGCGTAGTGCCCGGCGAAGTTGATGTCGTGGAGCACGACGATGACCGTGCGCCCGAGCTCTGCGGCGGCCCGGTGCAGGTGGCGCATCATGTGCACGGAGTGCTGCATGTCGAGGTTGTTCAGCGGCTCGTCGAGCAGGACGTAGTCGGTGTCCTGGGCGAGCACCATGGCGACGTAGGCCCGCTGCCGCTGCCCCCCGGAGAGCTGGTCGAGATAGCGGCCCTCGAGGGCGGTGAGGTCGAGGAAGTCGATCGACCGGGAGATGACCTCCTCGTCGGCGACCGTGAGGCGTCCCTGCGAGTACGGGAAGCGCCCGAAGCCGACGAGCTGGCGCACGGTGAGCCGAGTGATGAAGTGGTTTTCCTGCCGCAGGATCGAGACGATCTTCGCCAGGTCCTTGGACTTGGTGCTGGCGACGTCGTAGCCCGCGATCTCGATGGCACCCTCGTCGATGTCGAGGAGCCGTCCGATCATCGTCAGCAGCGTCGACTTGCCGGCCCCGTTGGGCCCGACGAGTGCCGTGACACCGCCGGCCGGGATCTCGAGGTCGACCGGCCCGATCGTCACCTCGTCGCCGTAGCTCTTGCCGACGTCGGTCAGGGTGATCACAGGCGCCCCTTCTTGAGGATGACGAGGAGGAAGACCGAGCCGCCCACGAGCTCGATGATGATCGACACCACACCCTGGGCGTAGAAGACGTGCTTCATCACGACGTAGGCGCCGCAGAGCACGACGAAGCCGATGAGCGCGGCGACGGGGAAGATCCGGCGGTGGTCGTAGGTGTCGGCGGCCTGGTAGGCGAGGGTCGCGACGAGGAAGCCGAGGAAGGTCATCGGCCCGACGAGCGCGGTCGAGACGGCCATGAGGACCGAGACGAGGAAGAGCGTGCCCATGAGCTCACGCCGGTGGTCGAGCCCAAGGTTGGTCGCGGCATCGCGGCCGAGCGCGACGACATCGAGCCGTCGGGCGCGCCACCACAGCAGGGCGGCCGCGGCGAGGCACAGCGGGATCGCGATGGGGAAGTACATCGGGTCGGCGTTGGTCATGGAGCCGAACATCCGTGCGGTGAGCACGTCGAACTCGCTCGGCGTGAGCATCCGCCGCATGAAGGAGGAGACCGACGCGAGCCCACCGCCGATGACGATGCCGATGAGCAGCATGATCTGCACATTGGCGTAGCGCCCGGACAGCAGCCACCCGTAGAGCGCCAGCGAGAGCCCGACCATGAGCGCGATCTGCAGGACGAACTGCGGCAGCCCGGTGAGCATGCCGAGCCCGGACACGCCGAGGAAGTACACGGCCGCGGTCTGCACGGCGACGTAGAGCGACTCGAAGCCCATGATCGACGGCGTGATGATCCGGTTGTTGGTCACCGTCTGGAAGCTCACCGTCGCCATCGCCTGGCAGACCGCGACGACCGCCATCGCGACGAGCGAGCTGCCCCGCATCTGCGCGACGAGCCAGAACCCCTCGCTGCCGACCGGCATCGGGTTGTCCACCGCGAGGTGGGCGAACCCCAGGCCGACGGCCAGCACGAGCAGGCCGACGAGCACGACCCGGTAGCGCCGGCGGGAGCGGGCGGTGGGAAGGGGGCCGGACTCGCGTGCTCCGCCGGACGCCACTGGGGCGGTGACCGGCGGGGTGGTGCGCGGCTGCGCGGGTGCCTCAGCCACGACGACGCTGCCGCAGGAGGAGGGCGATGAAGACGACTGCGCCGACGACGCCGAGGATGAGCGAGACGGGCACCTCGAAGGGGGCGATGATCGTGCGCCCGACGAGGTCGCAGACGGTGACGATGGCGATGCCGAGCAGGCAGACCCACGGCAGGTTGCTGCGCAGGTCGTCGCCGCGCCACATCGAGATGATGTTGGGGACGATGAGCCCGAGGAAGGGCAGGTTGCCCACGACGACCGTGACGACCCCGGTCGCGACGGCGACGAGGACCGTGCCGATGAGGACGACCTGGTTGTAGTTGAGCCCGACATTCGTCGAGATCTCCTCGCCGAGGCCGGCGACGGTGAAGCGGTCCGCGACGACGAAGATCGCGATCGCGACGAGGGCGACGATCCACAGCACCTCGTACTGGCCGCGCAGGACCGAGGTGAAGCTACCGGCGAACCAGATCCCGAGGTTCTGCAGCATGTCGGTCTGCAGCGCGATGAAGGTCGAGACGGACCCGACGACGGCGCCGAGCATGATCCCCACGATCGGGACGATGAGCGAGGACCGGAGGGTCACCCTTCGCAGGAAGAGGAAGAAGACCATCGTGCCGATGAAGGCCGCGATGATCGCCCCGATCATCCGCTCGAGGAGGCTGGCCCCGGGGAAGAGGATCATCACGGCGAGCAGGCCCAGGCCCGCCCACTCGGTCGTGCCGGTCGTCGTCGGCTCGACGAAGCGGTTCTGCGTCAGCAGCTGCATGACCAGGCCCGACATCGCCATCGCGGCGCCGGCGAGGACGAGGGCGACGGTCCGCGGGATGCGGGTGATGGCGAACATCTCGCCGCCCCGGTCGCCGTCGAAGATGTCGTACACCCCGGTGAGCAGCGACACGACGAGGAGCCCGCCCACGGCGAGGATGCCGAGGACGAGCTTCGCGTCGAGGAGGCGCCCCTTGGAGGCGACGCGTTCAGCCGTGGTCGTGCTCAGCTCTGCTCCTCCAGCGCATCAGCGAAGGCCGAGAAGATCTCGGTGTAGGTCTGGATGCCCTCGTTGGTGTAAGTGTCCGCAGGGGCGAAGACGACCTGCCCCTCCTTGACCGCGGTGACGTCCTGGAGCGCCTCGGAGTCCTCGATGAGCTGCTTGGCGGGCGTGTAGCCCTCCTCGTCGGCGGCGACGGCCGCGTCACGGTCGAGGACGAGGATCCAGTCGGGGTCGGCCTTGGCGATCGCCTCGACGGACACCTCGTCACCCTGGTGGTCGTCGCTCGCACCCTCGACCTCGAGGGCCGGCTCGAGATCGAAGAGGTCGAAGACCGGGCCGAAGGTCTGGCCGACGGTCGGCGCGATGTAGCCGAGCTCTCCGCCGGAGGTGTTGATCGCCATGACCGTGTCGCCGGGCTCGTAAGCCTGCTTCACGCGGGCGACCTGCGCGTCGAGGTCCTCGCCGAGGGTCTTGGCCTCGTCCTGCTTGCCGAAGACCTCGCCGAGCACCTCGGTCTGCCGCTTGAGCTCGGTGTCGAGCGGCTCGCCCTCGCGCGGGTCGAGGTTGAGGAAGGCTGCGTCAGGGGCGAGCTCCTTGAGCTTGTCCTCGTGCTGGGTGAAGCGCTGGCCGTTGATGACGAGGTCGGGCTTCGCGGCGACGATGGCCTCGAGGTCGGGCTCGCGGTGGGTGCCGAGGTCGACGAGATCCTTGTCCTTGGTGTAGGAGATCGTCTCGGGCATGAGGCTCACCGCGGCGGCGGAGAGCTCGACGTCCCAATCGGCGAGGGTCTCGAAGGTCCGGTTGTCGGTTGCCACGACCGAGGTGGGCTCCTGCGGGACCTGCTGCGTGCCGTTGTTGTCCTCGACCTCGATGGTCGGGCCGGCGGCGGAGTCGGAGTCGGACGATCCGCCGCAGGCGGACAGGGCGAGGGCGAGACCGCTGACGATGGCCAGCGGGCGGGTACGGCTGAGCACGATGGAGTCCTTTGCGAAGGGAGGGACCGCGCCGGGTGGGCACCTCGCCGCGGGTTGCCTAAGGCTAGCCTCACCAACCTTGGTCACCGCAAGCGGGTCCCGTCCTGCGGAACGGCGGGCCGGCCCCCTTTGCCCTCGCCGGACGGCGGAGCCGGTGCAGCCAACCCGGGAATCAGTCGATCGGTTGGCCGAGCACGCCGAGCAGCCGGTCGAGCAGAGCCTCGTCCCCCTCCATCTCGACCGGGTGGGCCGGCCCGCGGTGCCACAGCCACAGGTCGAGAGCCGCGGCGCCGGCGGTGATCGTCACGTCGGCCTCGGCATGCCCGTGGACGGAGCGGTCGAGCACCTGCAGCTCGGTCTGGTCGATCTCGTCACCGGTGCGCGGGTTGCGGCCAGTCACCCGGCCGAGGCCGACGAGGACGCGGTGGCCGGTGTCGGCCGCGTGGACGAGGACCCGCGACCCATCGTGCTCCCAGCCGGCCCAGCCGGGGAGGTTGCCGTGCATCCACTCGAGGCACTCGAGCACGCCGTCGCTCGCGAGCTGCGAGTCGAGCGGTGTGACCGCCCCGACGGTCAGCTCGGCGTCGACGCGGTGGATCAGCGCCTCGTGCGCCTGACGCCGGACGGTGAAGCCGACCGTGTGCAGCGTCGGGTCACCGATCCACGACCACGCGGCGTCGACCGGGTCGGCATTGCGCAGGCCGAGCATGAGCTGCTCGTGGGCGTGGTCGAGGTGCCGGATCAGACCGGCCCGCTCGGCGGGCCGCTCCGGCTCCTCGTAGACCTCCGGCACCTCGGGCCGGCGGGCGATGACCCAGGCCCAGAAGTCCTGCACCTCTCCCCCGAGGTGCCACAGCAGGTCGTCGGCGCTCCAGTCGGGGCAGGTCGGCACCCGCAGCCCCGGGTCGGCGTCGGCGAGGCACTCGCGGAAGCGGCGGGTCTCGCGCTCGATCGCGGCGAGGTAGGTGTCCACGGGGAGCCCTGCGGCCGGGGGGTGAGGGGTCATGGGTGGAGACTTCCCCCCTTCGCCCGCCTCGGCAATCGAGTTGTCGGTGCGCCGGTGCACGATGTCCTCGTGACGACCACCGTCTTCTTCCACGCCCATCCCGACGACGAGGCCAGCGGGACCTCCGGGTCGATGGCCCTCACCGCCCGCGCCGGCGGCCGGGTGGTCGTCGTCTACGCGACCGGCGGCGAGCACGGGACCGTCCCCGACGACCTGGGCGAAGGGAGGAGCCTCGCCGACCACCGTCGGCAGGAGGCCGAGGCCTCGGCTGCCGTCACGGGCACCGCCCGCGTCGCCTGGCTCGGCTACGTCGACTCCGGCATGACCGGCTGGGAGCACAACGCCTGGGACGGGTCCTTCCACGGTGCCGAGCTCGACGAGGCCGCCGGCCGCCTCGCCGCGATCCTCGACGAGGAGGACGCCGACATCCTCGTCGGCTACGACTGGCACGGCGGCTACGGCCACCCCGACCACGTCAAGGTGCACCACGTCGCCCACCGCGCCGCCGAGCTGGCGGCCCGCCGCCCACGCGTCCTCGAGAACACGATGAACCGCGACCGCATGCGCGAGCAGATCGAGCAGGCGAAGGCCGCGGGCATCGACCCCGGCTTCTCCCCCGACGACCCGATGGACGACGGCAACCCGATGGGCCTGCCGCAGAGCGAGATCCACCACGCCGTGGACGTCACCGAGGTCATCGACGTCAAGCGCGCGGCCCTCGCCTGCCACGCCTCGCAGGGTGACGTGCAGGAGATGCTGCAGATGCCGCGCGAGATCTTCGCCGCGGCCTTCGGCGTCGAGCACTACGCCGAGCCGGGCCGCCCCGAGGGGATGGTCAGCGCGCTCCCCTTCGTCTGAGCGGGCACCATGGAGAGACCGGGAGGTGTTGTCGTGATGACTGGTCGTGGACTCGTCGGCCCGCCACGCGCGGGCCGGGCGCTGGCCGGCGCCGCCCTCCTCCTCACACTGGGGGCCTGCGCGCAGGACCCGACCGACCCCGCATCGTCCACCCCGACCTCGAACCCGACCACGGAGACCTCGATGACGAGCACGACGCCCCCTTCGGACCGGCAGGCTGCGGCGGCCGCAGACCTGGCGAAGCGTCTGGCCATCGACCCTGCCGACGTCGAGCTGGTGTCACAGGACGTGGTGACCTGGCGCGACAGCAGCCTCGGCTGCCCGGAGCCAGGGCGGGTCTACGGCCAGACCCTCGTCGAGGGACACCGGATCGTGCTGCGAGCGCAGGGCCGCGAGTACACGTACCACTCGGGCGGGAGCACGGCGCCCTTCCTCTGCGAGGACCCGCAGGAGCCCGCCGCCACCTCCTAGCCCCGGGCGAAGGGGGATCCGCCGCCGGTTCCCGAGGAGCGAACGGAGGGTAGGCGAGCCTCACCTGCATGGCCTAGCGTGCCGCCATGGGCAAGAAGGTCAAGATCGGGAAGATCAAGGTCAAGGAGAAGTGCTGCGTCAGCAAGAAGCGCTGCAGCTCCTGCCCGATCCGCCTGCTCAAGGAGGGTCGCCTGCCCGACGGCTATGCGGTCCACAAGCGCCGGCTCGTCACCGCCAAGGCCAAGGACAAGCTGCGCAAGGCCGCCTGACCCGCCCGCAGACGGTCACGAAGGGTCGGCTGTCCTTGCTGGCGACGGCCCCGACGGGCCGCCTATTTTTCGGGCATGACCGCCTCGCCCTTCGCCGCCCAGCTCACCACCCAGATCGGTGAGGAGTTCGCCGCCCACCAGCAGTACCTGGCCGTCGCGGCCCACTACGAGTCGCTGACCCTGCCCCAGCTCGCGGGATTCTTCTACCGGCAGGCGGCCGAGGAGAGCGGCCACGCCAAGATGATGATCCAGTACCTGCTCGACACCGACCAGCCGGTGCACCTGTCGGCGATCGCCGCGCCGGTCAGCGCCTTCGAGGGGATCGTCCCGCCGGTCGAACTGGCCGTTGAGCAGGAGAAGCGGGTCACCGAGCAGATCCACGCCCTGACGCGGACGGCCCGCGAGGACAACGACTTCGCGGCCGAGCAGTTCATGCAGTGGTTCATCAAGGAGCAGGTCGAGGAGGTCGCCACGATGCAGGACCTGCTCGCCGTGGTCCGCCGCAGCGAGGACGACCTCAACGCCATCGAGGCCTACGTCGAGCGTGACCTCGCCGCTGCCGGACCCGACGCAGCCGCTCCCAAGCAGGCCGGCGCCTGATGCCCCTTCGCCCCGGTCAGGGCTGACGGGGGTGCACCCGCACCCGGCCGTCGACCACCTCGAAGACCACGTCGGCGAGCGATGACACGACGAGGTCGGCATCGCCGAGCTCGTCGGGGGTGCTCGTCGTCGTCACCGCGAGCACCGAGCAGCCCGCGGCCCGGGCGGCCGCCACCCCGCTCGGGGCGTCCTCGCAGACCAGGCAGTCCGTCGGGTCGACGCCGAGCCGCTGGGCGGCGAGGAGGAAGGGGTCGGGGTGGGGCTTGCCCCGCTCGACGTCGTCGAAGGTCACGACCTGCGCGATGCCGATGCCCGCTGCCGCCAGCCGGACCCGGGCCAGCTCATGCGTGGCCGAGGTGACGACCGCGGCGGGTGCGTCGCCGATCGCCGCGATGGCGTCGAGCACGCCGGGCAGGGCGACGACGTCCTCGACGTCGTCGACCTCGAGCTGCTCGATCCGCGCGAAGGCCTGCTGCGGGTCCAGGTGCGGCGCGACCGACGCGATGATCGCCGGTGCCGGCATCCCGTGGTGGCCGACGAGCGTCCGCGGGTCGATGTCGTGCTCCTGCGCCCAAGTCACCCACGAGCGGGTGACCGAACCCGTCGAGTCGACGAGGGTGCCGTCGTTGTCGAAGAGGACGGCGGCGAAGGTGCGATCGCCCAGGCTCATGCCCCGACCATAGGGCGCGTCACCCTCGTCCCCGCTCCGCCTCCGGATGAAGGGAGACGCCCGCGCCCGCCGAAGTCCTTCGTTGTCGCTTGGTCACGTTGTCGTTCTCGACTTCGGCTTGATGTGCGCAGGCATCCCCCTTCGGCCTGCGGTGGCCAGTCCCGGGCGACGTATCCTCGGGGCTCGTGAGCGAACTCCCCGACCCGTCCGGCACCGAAGGTGTCGACCCCGAGGACCTGGCGACCACCCTTCGGGTCCTCGGGATGCTCCATGAGCTGCCGGCCGGCCACGAGGACATCGCGACGGTCAAGCGGGCCGCGGGCACGATGTACAACCGGGTCAAGAAGGCCCGCCGCCGCGAGGCCCGACAGGCCGAGCGCGGGCCCAAGGTGGCACACGACCAGGCGATCCTCGACCAGACCGCGACCGGGTCGCCGATGCGCATCGACGACGAGACGAAGGGGATCCCCCTCGCCGCGTCGAGCGAGAGCCGGTTCGTCGGCGAGCTGCAGATCCCCCGCGGCTGCTACATCTGCCACGCCGACTACACGCTCGTCGACGCCTTCTACCACTGGCTGTGCCCGGACTGCGCGGCGATGAGCCACGCGCGGCGCGACCAGGGCACCGACCTGCGCGGGCGCCGGGCGCTGCTCACCGGCGGCCGGGCGAAGATCGGCATGTACATCGCGCTGCGGCTGCTGCGCGACGGCGCCGACCTGACGATCACCACCCGCTTCCCCCGTGACGCCGCGCGGCGCTTCGCCGAGCTCGCCGACTCGCCCGAGTGGATCGACCGGCTGACGATCGTCGGCATCGACCTGCGCGACCCGACCCAGGTCGTCGCGCTCACCGACGAGGTGGCGTCCGCCGGGCCGCTCGACATCCTCGTCAACAACGCCTGCCAGACGGTGCGGCGCTCCCCGGGCGCTTACAGCCAGCTCGTCGACGGCGAGTCGCGGCCCCTCGAGATCGACGGGCCGACGCCGACGATGATCTCCTTCGACCGGGTGAGCGAGGCGCACCCCGCGGCGCTGGTCAGCTCGCTCGGCGAGCACCCGGTGCCGCACGCGGACGCCGCGGCCGTGCGGTCGGCCGCCGACCTCACGGACGCCGCGGCCGTGCGGTCGGCCGCCGACCTCACCCGCCTCGCCCTCACCGCCGGCAGCGCCAGCCTCGAGGCACACCTTGCCGGCACAGCCGTCGACGCCGGAGGACTGCTGCCCGACGTCGTGACGACCAACTCGTGGAAGCAGACCGTCGACGAGGTCGACCCGCTCGAGCTGCTCGAGGTGCAGATGTGCAACTCGGTCGCGCCCTTCCTCCTCGTATCGCGGCTGCGGCCGGTCATGCGGGCCGCGGTCGAGCGACACCGCGAGGTCGTCGGGGACCGCGCCCGCGCCTACGTCGTCAACGTCTCGGCGATGGAGGGCCAGTTCTCGCGCCGCTACAAGGGCGCCGGCCACCCGCACACCAACATGGCCAAGGCCGCGCTCAACATGCTCACCCGCACCTCGTCGGGCGAGATGTTCGAGACCGACCGGATCCTCATGACGGCCGTCGACACCGGCTGGATCACCGACGAGCGCCCGCACCACGAAAAGCTCGACATCGCCGCCCAGGGCTGGCACGCCCCGCTCGACCTCGTCGACGGCGCCGCCCGCGTCTACGACCCGATCGTGCGCGGCGAGCGCGGCGAGGACCTCTACGGCGTCTTCCTGAAGAACTTCGAGCCCTACGCCTGGTAAGCGGGTCTCGAGGCTCGTCGCAGAACTCCTCACACCTCGACCCACGGGGGCAGCTGGCAGCGGAGCGGACGGCGAGGGTTGGCGTGGCGTCACGCCGAAGTCGAGAACGACAAGAGGACCACACGACGACGAAGGACTTCGGCAGCGCGCCAACCTTCCTCGCCGGGAGCGGCCCTTCGGTGGGCGCAGCCGTCTCCCTTCGTCCGGAGGCGGGGTCTCGAGGCTCGTCGCAGAGCTCCTCACACCTCGACCAACGTGCGGGGAGCCCCGGGGTCTCGAGGCTCGTCGCAGAGCTCCTCACACCTCGACCAACGTGCGGGGAGCCCCGGGTTTCGAGGCTCGTCACAGAGCTCCTCACACCTCGACCAACGTGCGGGGAGCCCGGGGTCTCGAGGCTCGTCACAGAGCTCCTCACACCTCGACCAACGTGTGGGACGCCCCGGGTTTCGAGGCTCGTCGCAGAGCTCCTCACACCTCGACCAACGTGGGGGAAGCCCGGGGTCTCGAGGCTCGTCGCAGAGCTCCTCACACCTCGACCAACGTGGGGGAAGCCCGGGGTCTCGAGGCTCGTCGCAGAACTCCTCACACCTCGACCAACGTGTGGGGAGCCCCGGGTCTCGAGGCGCCCACGCGGAACGTGGGACCCAGACCACCGGCGACAGGCCGAGGGGGGGATACGGTGATCCTGAGCACGTCTTCTCGCGTAGGGAGTGGCAGGGATGGCACCGAAGGACTCGACCTTCCTCGGCTGGCCCGTGCTGCGGCAGCTGGCCTCGGGCGACTTCCTGGGGCGCGGCAACGCCGTCACCTCGCGCCGCACCCGTGAGACCGAGCCGCGTACCTCGAGCGCCGACCGGGTCGTGCAGAGTGTCTGCCCGTACTGCGCCGTCGGCTGCGGCCAGCGGGTCTTCGTCAAGGACGAGCAGGTCGTCCAGATCGAGGGCGACCCGGACTCCCCGGTGAGCCGAGGGCGTCTGTGCCCCAAGGGCGCTGCGAGCGAGCAGCTGGTCAACTCGCCGACCCGGCAGACGCACGTGCTCTACCGCGCGCCGGGGGCCACGGACTTCGAGCGGATCGAGCTCGACCGGGCCATCGACATGGTCGCCGACCGCTTCCTCGCCTCGCGCCGCGCGAAGTGGCAGGACCACGACGAGCACGGCCGCCCCCTTCGGCGCACGATGGGCATCGCCTCGCTCGGGGGAGCCACCCTCGACAACGAGGAGAACTACCTGATCAAGAAGCTCTTCACGGCGGCCGGCGCGATCCAGATCGAGAACCAGGCGCGTATTTGACACTCCGCCACGGTTCCCAGTCTGGGAGCCTCCTTCGGGCGCGGCGGCGCCACCCAGTCCCTGCAGGACATGGCCAACGCAGACTGCATCATCATCCAGGGCTCCAACATGGCCGAGTGCCACCCGGTGGGCTTCCAGTGGGTCTCCGAGGCCAAGGCGCGGGGTGCGCGGATCATCCACATCGACCCGCGCTTCACCCGCACCTCCGCGATCGCTGACACGCACGTCGCGATCCGGGCGGGCAGCGACGTCGTACTGCTCGGGGCGCTCATCAAGCACGTCATCGACAACGACCTCTTCTTCCGTGACTACGTCGTCGCGTACACCAACGCGGCGACACTCGTCAGCGAGGACTTCGTCGACACCGAGGACCTGGACGGCGTCTTCTCCGGCTACGACGAGCAGTCCGGCACCTATGACATGAGCTCGTGGGCCTATGCCGAGCGCGAGGACGGCGAAGGGAGTCCCTCGGGTGACGACGAGGTCGGCGGCCCGAGCGGTGACCACGAGGACGGAGCGCACAAGAGGGCCCGCGCCGCGGGCGACCAGCACGGCGCCGCGGGTCCGGCCCTCGAGCACGCCCGGGTGATTCGCGACGAATCGCTGCAGCACCCGCGGTCGGTCTTCCAGGTGCTCAAGCGGCACTACGCGCGCTACACGCCCGAGATGGTCGAGGAGGTGTGCGGCATCCCGCAGTGGCAGTTCCGCGAGATCGCCGACGCTCTGACGAGCAACTCCGGGCGCGAGCGCACGACCTGCTTCGCCTACGCCCTGGGCTGGACCCAGCACAGCCTCGGCGCGCAGTTCATCCGCACCGCGGCGATCCTCCAGCTGCTCATGGGCAATGTCGGCCGACCGGGCAGCGGCATCATGGCGCTGCGCGGGCACGCGAGCATCCAGGGATCGACCGACATCCCGACGCTCTTCAACCTCCTGCCCGGCTACCTGCCGATGCCGGTGGCCGGCCAGCACGACACCCTCGAGCAGTACCTCGCGACGATCTCCTCGCCGCTGCAGAAGGGCTTCTGGACCGAGGCGCCGGCCTACACCGCGAGCCTGATGAAGGCCTGGTTCGGCGACGCGGCGACCGAGGACAACGACTTCTGCTTCGACTACCTGCCGCGCCTGACGGGTGCCCACGGCACCTACCAGACGGTGATGTCGATGCTCGAGGACGAGGTCGAGGGCTACTTCGTGCTCGGGCAGAACCCTGCGGTCGGCTCGGCCCACGGCAAGATGCAGCGGCTGGCGATGACGCACCTCAAGTGGGTCGTCGTCCGCGACTTCCAGCTCATCGAGTCGGCGACCTTCTGGAAGGACTCCCCCGAGATCGCCAGCGGCGAGCTCAAGACCGAGGACATCGACACCGAGGTCTTCTTCTTCCCCGCGGCCAACCACGTGGAGAAGTCGGGCACCTTCACCCAGACCCAGCGGATGCTCCAGTGGCGCCACCAAGCCGTGCAGCCGCCGAACGACGCGCAGAGCGAGCTCGAGTTCTTCCACGAGCTCGGCGTGCGCATCCGCGAGCGCCTCGCGGACTCGACCGACGAGCGTGACCGCCCGCTGCTCGACCTGACCTGGGACTACCCCAAGGACGCGCACGGCGAGACCGACGCCGAGGCGGTCCTGCGGGAGATCAACGGCTACCACGTGAGCGGTGAGAAGGCCGGGCAGCTGCTCGACAAGTTCGCCGACATGAAGGCCGACGGCTCGACCTCGGGCGGCTGCTGGATCTACACCGGCGTCTACGCCGGCGGGGTCAACAGGTCGGCCAACCGCGTGCCCGGCAAGGAGCAGGACGAGACCGCCGCGGAGTGGGGCTGGGCCTGGCCGATGAACCGGCGCATCCTCTACAACCGCGCCTCCGCCGACCCGCAGGGGCGGCCGTGGAGCGAGCGCAAGAAGTACGTCTGGTGGGACGAGGAGGCGAAGAAGTGGACGGGCAAGGACGTCCCCGACTTCCCCGTGGACCGCGACCCGTCCTTCCGGCCCGACCCCGACGTCGGCGGCCCGGCGGCCATCGCCGGCGACGACCCCTTCATCATGCAGGCGGACGGCAAGGGCTGGCTCTTCGCGCCCAAGGGCATGGTGGACGGTCCGCTCCCTTCGCACTACGAGGCGCAGGAGTCGCCCGTCGCCAACCCGGTCTACGGGCAGCAGCGCAACCCGGCCCGGCTCGTCTACCCGCGCAAGGACAACCTGTGGAGCCCGTCCGGCGACGAGCCGGGGTCGGACGTCTACCCCTTCGTCTTCACGACCTACCGGCTCACCGAGCACCACACGGCCGGTGGCATGAGCCGCTGGCTGCCCTACCTGTCGGAGCTGCAGCCGGAGATGTTCTGCGAGGTCTCCCCCGAGCTCGCCGAGCAACAGGGCCTGGTCAACGGCGAGTGGGCGACGCTCATCTCGGCGCGCAGCGCCATCGAGGCGCGGGTACTCGTCACCGAGCGGATGACCCCGCTGACGATCAAGGGCCGCACGATCCACCAGATCGGCCTGCCCTACCACTGGGGCGTCGGCCGCGATGCCGTCGTCGAGGGCGACGGGGCCAACGACCTGCTCGGCGTGGTGCTCGACCCCAACGTCCAGATCCAGGAGTCCAAGGTCGGCTCCTGCGACATCCGCCCCGGTCGCCGGCCGCGGGGCGAGGAGCTGCTGCGCCTCGTCGCGGAGTACCAGTCCCGCTCGGGCACCACCGTCGAGACGGGCAACACCCACCGCGACGAACCCCACGACGAAGGGAGACCGTGATGGGCTACCTCGCCCGCCAGCTCTCCGGGGCCACCGACCCCGCCCGCGACGCCGGGTGGCAGGAGGCGCCCGAGCGCAAGGGATTCTTCACCGACACCTCGATCTGCATCGGCTGCAAGGCCTGCGAGGTCGCGTGCAAGGAGTGGAACGGCATCCCCCTCGACGGCCTCGCCATCACCGGCAACAGCTACGACAACACCGGTGACCTCGGCGCGAGCACGTGGCGGCACGTCGCCTTCGTCGAGCAGAGCCGCGAGCGCATCGAGGCCGCCCGCGAGTCCGGGCAGCGGCTCGCGGACCTGGGGATGCCGGCCGTCGGTGAGCCGACCTCCCCGGTGGTTGAGGAGCGAGCGCCAGCGAGCCTCGAAACCACGGCCCCTCCCCCCGCCGGCTACGGCACCCTCCCCGCACCCATCGAGGGGCACGGCCCGGCGCTGACCGACATGCTCGCGGAGAAGGCCGCGGCCGAGGGCGGTCAGGCGATGGCCGGAGCGGTGCCGGACTTTCGCTGGTTGATGTCCTCCGACGTCTGCAAGCACTGCACCCACGCCGGCTGCCTCGATGTGTGCCCGACGGGTGCGCTCTTCCGCAGCGAGCACGGCACGGTCGTCGTCCAGGCCGACATCTGCAACGGCTGCGGCTACTGCGTCGGCGCGTGCCCCTTCGGCGTCATCGAGCGGCGCACCGACGCGAGCGTCTCGGTGCGCGCCGACGACCACGTGCCCAACGTCGGTGTCGCGCAGAAGTGCACGCTCTGCTACGACCGTCTCTCCCACGACCAGACACCCGCGTGCGCGCAGACCTGCCCGACGACGTCGATCAAGTTCGGCACCCACGACGACATGGTCGCGACGGCGAAGGCACGCGTGGCGCAGCTGCACGAGCAGGGCTTCACCGAGGCGCGCCTCTACGGGGCCAACGAGCACGACGGCGTCGGCGGCACCGGCTCGGTCTTCCTCCTGCTCGACGAGCCCGAGGTCTACGGCCTGCCGCCGGACCCCGAGGCCCCGACCAAGCGGCTGCCCGAGATGTTCCGCGCGGCGGGTGTCGCGGGGCTCGGCCTGCTCGGCGCGGTGGCGATCTCCTTCGTCGGGAGCCGGACGTGACGACCTCTCCCTTCGACAGCTACCGACCCCCCGAGGAGGGTGGCCGCAGACGCCGCCGTGACCGCGCGTCCCTTCGAGGCGCCCACGCGGAACGTGGGACCCACTCCGTCGCAGCTCAGGGACCGAGGAGGGCCGGCACCGCCCGCAGCTGGCTCACCCGCGAGGGCGGCGGCCGACGCGAGGCGCCCGCGGTGCCGGACGCGGAGTTCAGCAGCTATTACGGCCAGGCGATCGTCAAGCCGGTGCCGTGGGACCACAAGATCTCGGCTTATCTCTTCGTCGGCGGCATCGCCGGAGTCTCGGGCATCGTCCAGGCGGGCGCGGCGGCCACGGGCAACTCCGTGCTGCAACGCAACTCGCGCCTGACGGCGATGGCCGCCGTAGGCCTCAGCGGCATCGCACTCGTCGCCGACCTCGGCCGGCCCGAGCGATTCCTCAACATGATGCGCACGGTCAAACTCACCTCGCCGATGTCGGTCGGCACGTGGATCCTGTCCGCCTACGCGGGCTTCGCCGGGATCACCACGGGGGCCGAGGTGCTGCGCCTGCTGCCCGCCCGAGGTCCGGTCACCGCACTCATCCGCGTCACCGACGCCGTCGGCACGCCCTCGACCATCGGCCAGGCGGCCTTCGGCGCGCCGCTCGCGGCCTACACGGCGGTGCTGCTCGCCGACACCGCGCACCCGGTGTGGCACGAGAGCCGGCGGGAGCTCCCCTTCGTCTTCGTCGGCTCGGCCGCGCTGGCCGCCGGCGGCGTGCAGATGGTGCTCACGCCCACGGCCCTCGCCGGGCCGGTGCGACGACTGGCGCTGCTCGGTGTCGGCACCGAGCTGCTCGCGATGCACCGCCTCGAGGAGCACCTCACCGACCTGGGTATCGACGAGCCGGTGCGCACGGGCACCGCGGGCGGCCGCCTGCGCCTGGCCCGCGCCCTCGCCATCGGTGGCGGTCTCGGCACCCTACTCGCCGGTCGCAGCCGGATCGTCGCGGTCGCCTCGGGCGCCGCCCTCGCCGCCGCCTCGGCACTGACCCGCATGGGCATGGTCGAGGCGGGCATCGAGTCCGCCAAGGACCCGCGCTACACCGTCCGGGTGCAGCGCGACCGCCTCGAGCGTCGTCGCCGACACGGTGTCGTCGACGACGGGATCACCACCGCCGGCTGACGCGACGACGCACGAACACACCCCAACCCGCTTCAACGACGAAGGGACCACTGCATGTCTGTGCTCAACCGCCTGGATCGCGCGCACACGATCGCGCCCCAGGGCTACAACCGCTGGCTCATCCCACCAGCGGCCTTGGCCATCCACCTGTGCATCGGGCAGGCCTACGCCACCAGCGTCTACAAGACCTCGCTCGTCGAGCACTTCGACGCCTCCCTGACCGAGATCGGCTTCATCTTCTCGATCGCCATCGTCATGCTCGGGCTGAGTGCCGCGGTGCTCGGCACCTGGGTGGACCGTGCCGGTCCGCGCAAGGCGATGTTCGCCGCCGCCTGCTGCTGGGCGGCCGGCTTCCTCGTCGGCGCCGCGGGGATCGCCCTGTCCCAGCTGTGGCTGGTCTACCTCGGGTACGGCGTGATCGGCGGCATCGGTCTGGGCATCGGCTACATCTCCCCCGTCTCGACGCTCATCAAGTGGTTCCCGGACCGCCCCGGCCTGGCCACGGGCATGGCGATCATGGGCTTCGGCGGCGGCGCGATGGTGGCCTCCCCGCTCTCGCGGCAGCTGCTCTCCCTCTACGACTCCTCCTACGACGCGACCGACGCCGCCTCCCTCGCCGACGGTCGCTCGCTCAGCCTGCTCTTCGTCACCCTCGGCATCGTCTACTTCCTCGTGATGATGATCGGCGTGGCCAACGTGCGCGTGCCCTATGACGGCTGGGCCCCCGAGGGCTTCGACTCCTCGACGGTCGCGAAGAAGCCGATGGTCACCGACGCCCACGTCTCCGCGGCCAACGCGGTGAAGACCCCGCAGTTCTGGCTGCTGTGGGTCGTCCTCTTCTGCAACGTCACGGCGGGTATCGGGATCCTCGAGCAGGCCAGCCCGATGCTCCAGGACTTCTTCCGCGACGCCTCAGGCACCTCGTCGGTCACGGTGGCCGCTGCCGGTGGCTTCGTCGGCCTGCTGTCCCTGTTCAACATGGCCGGACGCTTCGTGTGGTCGACGACCTCCGACAAGATCGGGCGCAAGCCCATCTACATGCTCTACCTGGGCGCTGGGATCCTGCTCTACCTGGGGCTGGCTCTCTCCGGACAGACCGCGGTCGCGCTCTTCGTCCTCTTCTCCGCGATCATCATCTCCTTCTACGGCGGCGGGTTCGCCACGGTCCCCGCGTACCTGCGAGACCTCTTCGGCACCTTCCAGGTGGGCGCGATCCACGGCCGGCTGCTCACCGCATGGTCAGCCGCCGGCGTCGCCGGGCCGCTGATCATCAACGGCTTCCTCGACCGCGCGGGTGGCGCGGGCGGCCTCGACGCCTCCGCATACCGTCCGGCGCTGCTGACCATGGTCGGGGTCCTGGCGGTCGGCTTCGTCGCCAACCTGCTCGTGCGCCCGGTCGCCGACCGCTTCCACGAGCAGGGCGACGTGCGCGTGCTGCCCTCCGCGGCCGAGGCGGTCGGCGCCGCCACCGGCGAGGTCGCCGGCCGCGGCACCCTGCGCGTCGTGCTCTCGTGGGCGGTCGTGCTGGCGCTGCTCACCTACGGGGTCGTGATGACGCTGAGCACCGCCCTCAAGCTCTTCACCGGCTGAGCTCTTACCGCGCCTCGGCCGCTGGACCCGAGTCAGGTGGTCGCTCGGTGCTGCGTCCTCACGCGTATGCAGCACCAGCCGACCACCTGACGGAGTCGGGTCACTCGCGGACGTCGGCACGGCCGTCGTGCAGGGGCAGGCCGGTGGCGGCCGCGACCCACACGCTCGCCTTCACCGTCGTCGGCGTCATCGCCCTCGTCGGGGCGATCATCCCCGTCATCACGAGGAAGCCGCAGCACGCCTGATCACCTCTGGCGCGCAGTGGTGCGGCTCTGGCAGTCTTCTACCAGGCTGGCACGGGGTCGGCCACCATCACGAGATCAGGGGACAACTCCACATGCGCACTCGACTCTTCGGCGTGGCCGCGGCGGTGGCCATGGCCGCGGGCATCGCCGGCACCACCGCTGCACCCGCCAACGCCTCCGGCTGGAGCACCGTGTCGACGTCCACCGTCGGCAAGTCCCTCTCGTACTCCTCGTGGACGTCGCTGGGCCGCTCCTTCAAGCCCGTCCCGGGAGCCACCTACCGGTACTGCGTCGTCGGCAAGGGCACCACCAAGGCCAACCTGCAGCCGACGGCCTTCGGCACCGTCGCCTCTTTCACCAACAGCTCGAAGTACGTGACGCGGTGCACCAAGAGCTGGCGTACCCCGACCGGCTACGGCTCCACCATGTACCCGACGGCCGCCAAGCTCACGAAGACCGGCAGCGTCTACATCTCCAAGGTCTACGTGCAGCGCTACTACATCGGGCACGTCCCCGTCTGAGGCGCAGCCCGCCAGCCCGCATCCCCGGGCACAGGCTCCGTCGGATGCCCTCCGTGACGTCCCGCGCTGTCACGGAGGGCATCGTCGCGTCACGTCGCGTCACTCCCGGACGTCGGCACGGCCGTCGTGCAGGGGCAGGCCGGCGGCGGCCCAAGCCTCGACCCCACCGATGACGTCGGTCGCGTCTACCCCGAGCGAGCGAAGGGAGACCGCGGCCAGCGACGAGCTGTAGCCCTGCCGGCACAGCACGACGACCTGGGTCCCGGGCAGCGCCTCGGGGATGCGGTGCGGGCAGGTCGGGTCGAGCCGCCACTCGAGGACGGTGCGGTCGATGACGAGCGCGCCGGGCAGCTCGCCCTGCCGGGCCCGCTGCGCGGCGGTGCGGGTGTCGACGAGGAGGGCTCCCCCCTTCGCCGCGTCGTGGGCCTGCTGCGGGGTGAGCCGGGTCAGCCCGGCTCGGGTCGTCTCGAGGACCCGGTCGACCTCGCTCACGCGACCTGCACGAGCACGCCGTCACCGAGGGAGCCGGCCGCGACCGTTTCGCCGATGAGCGGGGCGCCGGGCACCTCGCCGACGACAAGCAGACCGCCGGAGGTCTGCGCGTCGGCGAGGAGGATCAGCTCGTCCTCGGCGATGCCGTCGGCCGCGAGGTGCGGACGCACCCAGTCAAGGTTGCGACGAGAGCCGCCGGGGACGTGACCGGCGGCGAGGGCCTCGCGGGCGCCAGCGACATAGGGCACGGCCTCCGCGTCGACGCGAGCGGCGACGCCCGAGGCGCGAGTCATCTTGTAGAGATGGCCGAGCAGGCCGAAGCCGGTGACATCGGTCGCCGCCCGGATGCCGGCCGCGACGGCCGCCCGGGAGGAGTCGCGGTTGAGGGTGACCATCGAGGCGATCGCCTCCTCGCTCCGCTCGCCGGTCGCCTTGTGCCGGTTGTTGAGCACCCCGACGCCGAGCGGCTTGGTCAGGCTGATCGGCAGCCCAGCCTCCGCTGCGTCGTTGCGCATGATCCGGTCGGGGTCGGCGGTGCCGGTGACCGCCATGCCGTAGATCGGCTCGGGGGCGTCGATGCTGTGCCCGCCGAGCACGGGGAAGCCGGCCTCGGTCGCGAGGTCGAGGCCCCCACGCAGGACCTCACGGAGCAGGTCGGTCGGCAGCAGCTCGCGCGGCCAGGCGACGAGGTTGATCGCCATGACCGGGTCACCGCCCATGGCATAGATGTCAGAGACCGCGTTGGCCGCCGCGATGCGCCCCCAGTCGTAGGGGTCGTCGACGACGGGGGTGAAGAAGTCGGTCGTCGACAGCACGGCCTGACCACCGGAGATGCGCACGGCAGCCGCGTCGTCACCGTCGTCGAGCCCGACGAGGACGTCGCTGCCGGCCGGGGCCGAGGCGTGCAGACCGGCGACGATCTGCTCGAGCTCCCCGGCCGGGATCTTGCAGGCGCAGCCCCCGCCGCGCGCGTACTGGGTCAGGCGGATCGGCTCCATGACGACACAGTAGGGCCCACGACCGGTGTCGGGCCCGGCGAGGTCCTAGGGTGACCCGTGGAGGCGTCTGGGTTCCTGGTGGTCCCCCCGGTCTTCAACACCGGTGAGGCCGAGCATCTCGGTCTGGCGGGTTCGATTCCCGTCCGCCTCCGCCAGTTCTTCACGACCACCACGCCCGACGAAGGGAGCAGCGCCCGTGAGCGAAGACCCGCGCCGGTCGATCCCCCGCACCGACACGCTGCTGGCGGATCCTCCCTTCGTCGCGGCGGCGGAGCGTCTCGGTCGGCCGGTGGTGCGCGCGGCGATCACCGCGGCCCAGCAGCGGGCTCGGGCCGGCGAGATCCCGCCGGAGGACGTGGCCGGCGCGGCGCTGGCATCGCTCCCGGCCCGGGCCTCCTCACTGACGCCGGTGCTCAACGCGACGGGCGTCGTGGTGCACACCAATGTCGGGCGAGCACCCTTGTCCCCCAGCGCGATCGAGGCCGTCGTCGATGCCGCCGGCTACGTCGACGTCGAGATGGACCTGGCGACCGGGGCGCGCAGCCGACGGGGTGCCGGCGCGCTGGCCGCACTGCTCGAGGCCGTGCCCGACGCGGCTGGTGCGCTGGCGGTCAACAACGGCGCAGCCGCCCTCGTGCTCGCGACGACCGCCTTGGCCGCCGGCCGCGAGGTCGTCGTCTCGCGCGGCGAGATGGTCGAGATCGGCGACGGTTTTCGTCTGCCCGACCTCATCGCCTCGACCGGGGCGCGGCTGCGCGAGGTCGGCACGACCAACCGGACCCACCTGCGCGACTACGCCGACGCGATCGGCCCCGAGACCGGGTGCGTGCTCAAGGTGCACCCGAGCAACTTCCGGGTCGACGGCTTCACCACGGCGGTCGGGCTGGAGGAGCTGCGCGGGCTGACGCGGCCCGACGGCTCGCGCGTGCCGGTCGTCGCCGACATCGGCTCCGGGCTGCTGACGCCCGACCCGTTGCTGCCCGACGAGCCCGACGCGACGACCTGGCTGCGCGCCGGCGCGACGATCGTGACCGCCAGCGGCGACAAGCTGCTCGGCGGACCCCAGGCCGGCCTCGCCCTCGGTGATGCCGAGGTCGTCGAGCGGCTGCGGCGCCACCCGCTCGCCCGGGCGCTGCGGGTCGACAAGCTCACCCTCGCCGCGCTCGAGGCGACCGTGCGCGGCCCGGTCCCGCCGGTCACCTTGTCGCTCCACGCCACCGCTGACGAGCTGCGGACACGGGTCGACGTCCTCGCGACCGCACTGGGCCGGGAGGTGGTCGCCGTCGACGGTCGCGTCGGTGGCGGCGGCGCCCCCGGGGTTCCGCTGCCCGGCTGGGCGGTCGAGGTGCCCGTCGAGGCGGTCGAGCGGCTGCGTCGACCCACCGCTGGGGTGCCCGTCGTGCTGGCTCGTGTCGAGGGCGGCTGCGGCTTGGTCGACCTGCGCTGCATCCCGGCCGACCGTGACTCCGACGTGGAGCGGGCGCTACGAGCAGCCTTGGACGACAACGCCGCCGACCGCGGGACCGGGGCGGAGCCCCCTTCGTCATGAGGCGGGTGCTGGCGACCGCAGGCCACGTCGACCACGGCAAGTCCACGCTCGTCCGGGCGCTGACGGGGCGCGACCCGGACCGCCTGTCGGAGGAGCGGGACCGGGGGCTGACCATCGAGCTCGGCTACGCGTGGACGCGCCTGCCGGGTGGGGTCGAGATCGCCTTCGTCGACGTGCCGGGGCACCAGAGGTTCGTCGGGACGATGCTGTCGGGGCTGGGACCGGCGCCGGCTGTGGTCTTCGTCGTCGCGGCGGATCAGGGCTGGCAGGCGCAGAGCAGCGAACACCTCGCGGCCGTGCAGGCGCTCGGCATCACCGACGGGCTGCTCGTCATCACCCGCTGCGACCTCGCCGACGACGACCGCATCGCGACCGTGCAGGCCGACGCCGGACGGCGGCTTGCTGCGGCTGGGCTCGACGTGCCGGCGGTCGAGGTCTCCGCGACGAAGGGCGACGGTCTCGACGACCTGCGCACCGCCCTCGCCGACCTCGCCGCTCGGCTGCCCGAGCCGGATGTCGTTGCGGCAGTGCGGCTCTGGTGCGACCGCGCCTTCTCAGTGTCGGGTGCGGGCACCGTCGTCACGGGCACGCTCGGCACCGGCACTGTCCGCACCGGCGACCGACTGCTGCTGCTCGACCGCGGCACCACCCGCGAGGTGACGGTCCGCGGCCTGCACAGCCAGGACGCAGCGCGTGAGTCCGTCGGCCCGGTCTCGCGGACCGCGGTCAACCTGCGCCGCGTCGACGACGTGAGCCGCTCGGCCGTGCTGCTCACCACCGACGCCTGGGAACTCGCCCCAACCGTCGACGTGCGGCTCACCGAGGTGGGTGGCTCGCACGCGACCGGTTCGCACGACCTTAAGGAAATGCGGACTCCCGAGCATGCGACGCTGCACGTGGGGTCGGTCGACGTGCCGGTGCACGTGCGACCGCTCGGTGACGACTTCGCCCGGCTGTCGGCGGGCGTCGACCTGCCGTGGCGGGTCGGCGACCGGGCGATCCTGCGCGACCCGGGCAGTCGTCGACTGTGGGCCGTGCGGATCCTTGACGTCGACCCCCTGCCGCTCACCCGCCGCGGCGGAGCCTCTCGTCGGGCCGAGGCCCTGTCAGCCGGCGACCTCGCGGCGACGCGCCTGCGGTCGCGGTCGGCGGAGCGCCTCGACACCTTCGAGCGACTGGGGCTTCTGGTGCCGAGCACCGCTGTGCGGCAGGGCGACTGGTGCATCGACCCCGCAGCCATGGAGGCGTGGCGAGGCCGGTTGGTCGAAGCCGTCCGCGCCCACCATTCCGCCGATCGCCTGAGCGCCGGGATGCCCGTGGCCGAGGCCGCACGGGCCCTCGCCCTGCCGGACCACCTGCCCGCGGACCTGGGCCCCGACCTCGTCCGCGGCCTCGTCGCAGGCTCCGACCTGACGATCGCCGACGGGCGGGTCCTGGACCCGAGGGCCTCCGGCCTCGGTCCCGCCCAGGCGGGGGTCGCGGCTCTCGAGGAGAGGCTGCGGGAGGCTCCCTTCCTCGCGCCGGAGAGGGGCGACCTCGACGATCTCGGGCTGGGCCCCGCGGAGCTCGCCGCTGCCGCGCGCCTCGGGCGGCTGCTGCGACTGCCCGACGACGTCGTCCTGCTGCCGAGCGGACCGGCACGGGCGATGCGACTGCTCTCGGGGCTGGAGCAGCCCTTCACCCTGAGCG
This sequence comes from Janibacter sp. FSL W8-0316, assembly GCF_038004165.1. Lineage (NCBI taxonomy): Bacteria > Bacillati > Actinomycetota > Actinomycetes > Micrococcales > Intrasporangiaceae > Janibacter > Janibacter sp. FSL W8-0316. The sequence continues at coordinate 2,022,000 of NZ_JBBOQX010000001.1, forward strand.
CTGCGCGTCAGGCGCTGGGCACGACTCGCCGGGTCGCCGTGCCGCTGCTCGAGCACCTCGACTCACGTGGCTGGACCCGCCGGGTCGACGGGAGCCTGCGCGAGGTCGTGCGCTAGGCGGTGGCCCCCGGGCGGAGCAGGCGAAGACCGGCCGACTCCCCCGCGGCGCACAGCTCTCGGTCGTACGCGGCCAGCACTTCCGACTGCATCCGCAGGGCCGTGGCAAGGTGGATCGCGTCGGCGCTGCGCAGCCCCCATCCGCTCGTCGCTGCTCGGTCGAGGTCCTCACGGGTGACGTCGGCCAGGGTGATCATCTCCAGCACGGCGTTGACCGCGGTCACGTCCCACACCGATCGGCGTTGGGCTGCGCAGTGCAGCTCGGTGAAGAGCAGCCTGGAGGAGAGCAGGACGTCGGCGGGATCCAGTGCGGTGAGCGCGGCCGCCAGGGGTTCCGACTCCGCCTCGGCCGCCAGCAGCTTGAAGGCCGCGGACGTGTCGAGGTAGACGATCATCGATCGCCTCGGAGGTCCGCGAGCACCTCGGCCGTGTCCACGCCTTCGACTCGGTGGATGCTCGAGAAGTCCCTTGCCGCACGCGCCGGCTGCACCTGCCCCGACGCGACCGCCTCCTCGAATGCAGAACCCCCCAGGGGCACCATTCGCGCAACCGGCTCGCCTCGGTTGGTCACGGTCAGGCTCTCACCCGCCGCCACCCGACGCAGCACCTCGGCGCTGTCGTTGCGGAGCTCTCGATGCGAGATAGTTGCCATGTAGCAAGCGTAGCAACCGGCGTCAGGCGGCGGCAGTGGCGACCTCGAGGGTCGTCGTACCGGCACACCCTGCGTCAGGTTGCCGAGGACGGGGCAGTGCTCGGCGACGGCCTGCACGAGGCGCGGGCCGCGAGCAGGTGCTCGATGGGGTTCGCGCCCTTGTCTGCGCCGCCGAGGCTCTGCGGCTCGTCGATGGCGAATTCGTGCTGGCGGGCGGTGATCGCGACCTCGGTGCCGGTGACGAGGCGGCCCCGCACGCTCGAGGTGAGGACGGTCGAAGCGGCTGCGGGGGCGGACATGGGTGCTCCTGCGTGGGTCACGCGGCGACGACGCCCATCGCTTGGCCCGGTCGGTCGACCGCGCCCACATGGGCCAATTCATAATGTCCAGTTATGTATCGGTGGGTGGGATCGGGCGCCCGAGATCGACGGTGAAGAGCGGCAGGAAGAGCTGGGCCAACGGCCCGATGGCCACGGCGTAGAGCACCGTGCCGACGCCGACGGTGCCACCCAGCAGCCAGCCGACGGCGACCACAGCGACCTCGATCCCGGTGCGCACGAGCCGGATCGAGCCACCGGTGATGCGGGCCAGCCCGGTCATCAGACCGTCGCGCGGGCCGGGGCCGAACTGTGAGCCGATGTACATGCCGGTCGCGACACCGTTGAGCACCACGCCACCAAGGAGCAGGACGATGCGCCAGATCATCCCGGCCGGCTCGTCGAGGATCGACAGCACGAGGTCGGCGGACGGGCCGATGAGCAGGGCGTTGCCGATCGTGCCCAGACCGGGCTTCTGCCGCAGGGGGATCCAGCCCAGCAGAACGAGCAGCGAGACGCCGATGACGATCGTGCCGAAGCTCAGTGGGATGTGGTGCGAGACGCCGACGTGCAGCACGTCCCACGGGATCTGGCCGAGGGTCGCGCGCAGGACCATCGCCATGGATGCGCCGTAGAGGAAGAGCCCGGCGAGCAGCAGCGGCAGGCGGATGGCGAGGCGGCCCGCGCGGAGCTGGGCGAGCGGACCGATGTCGGCGAGCTGGCGGCCCCGCGGCGCGGTGGCGGCTCCCTTCGTCATGGGGGTCAGCCTGCACCGGCGAGGCCGAGGGTGTCGACCTGTCGCTGGAGCAGGGCGCGGAAGAACGGATCGGCCGGCTCAGCACTGCCGACGAGATGGCCACCGAGCTCGAGCGTGACGGCGCCGACGAGGGCGGCGAGCTCGGCGAGGACGGCGCCTCCCCCTTCGCGCGTCACGCCCTCGGCGACCTCCGTGAGGACCTCCATCTGCCGGGCCACCCGCGGGGCTGCGAAGGGGGCGACCTCCACCCCTCCCGCCACCGCGAGGAAGGGGCGGGCCACCGCGGCCGCGGCCGGCACGGTCTCCGGAGGGGCGACGTACCCGGGCACCGGGGTGCCGTAGATCAGCTGGAACTCGTGCGGACGCTCGACGGCCCACCCACGCATGGCCTCCCCGAGGGCGATCCACCGGCGGTCAGGACGGCGGACCCGCACCGACTCGACCGCGGCGGCCAGGCTCTCGTAGCTCTCGAGGATCATCGCCGTGAGCAGCGCCTCGCGGGTCGGGAAGTACCGGTAGACCGCCGAGGAGACCATCCCGACCTCGCGGGCGACGGCACGCATCGACAGGCCTCCCCCGCCGTGCGCGGCGATCTCCTCCCGCGCCGCGGCGAGGATCGCCGCCGTCGTGCGCGCCCTTGACTCTTCCCTCACACCGGCCATGGACAGATCCTCGCACACAACCGAGAGCACCGCTCTTGCCACGAATCGCAGCGCGGGTCTACCCTCGACTTAACCGAGAGCGCTGCTCTCATTTCTGAGGAGGAGCCCATGCGCTCGACCGACACCCGACACCTAGCCATGCCGGCCGCGTCCGCCGGCATCCTCATGGCCACCTACCTGCTGCTCCGGCCCTACGGCGACGCTGACTCCGCCACGTCCCCCGAGGCCGCCGCGGCCTATGCGAGCCAGTGGTGGGTCGTCGCCCACCTCGCCGGCGCACTGGCGCTCGTCCAGGTGGGACGGCTCGGCCTGCGGATCGACGACCTGCTCAGCACGACGACGACCTTCGCCGCGCGCTGGACGGGACTGGCCGGCGCCGTCCTCGTCCTCCCGATCTACGGTGCCGAGACCTTCGGGCTGCATGCCGTCGGCCGGGCCGGCCTCGCGGATGCCACGGCGATGACGCTCGTCGGCGGGGTGCGCGGGCAGGACCATCCGGCCGGGATGACGCTCTTTGCCCTGGGCCTGCTGCTCCTCGCGGTGAGCGGGGTCTGCACGGCCCTGGCCTGGCACCGGGCTGTCCGCTCAGGCCGCTGGACGGCGCCCGCGTGGGCCGCGTGGCCCCTCGGCATCGGCGCCGCCCTCGTGCTGCCGCAGTTCTACCTGCCGCCGACGGGGCGGATGGGCTTCGGGGTGGCCTTCGCCGTCGCGGCGGCGGTGCTGGCCGTCGCTGCCCTTCGAGACGGCCGCGGACGGCCGCCCACGCGGAACGTGGGACCCACTCAGGGGCCGGGTGAGGCTCAGTCGCCCTCGGTCTTGCGGCCGCGGGAGACGACCTTGCGGTCCGGCGTGAAGACGACCTCAGGGTCCTTGCCCTCGTAGTCGAACTGGTTGAGGAAGAAGCGGATCGCGTTGATCCGGCCGCGCTTCTTGTCGTTGGACTTGATGACCGTCCACGGCGCGTGCCGGGTGTCGGTCCGCCGGAACATCTCCTCCTTGGCCTGGGTGTAGGCCTCCCACTTGTCGAGGCTCTCGAGGTCCATCGGGGAGAGCTTCCACCGGCGCACCGGGTCGATCTGCCGGATGGCGAAGCGGGTGCGCTGCTCCTGCTGGGTCACCGAGAACCACAGCTTGGTGACATGCACCCCGGCGTCAGCCAGCATCCGCTCGATCTTCGGGGCCTGGTCCATGAAGCCCTCGTACTGCTCGTCGCTGCAGAAGCCCATGACCCGCTCGACGCCGGCCCGGTTGTACCAGGAGCGGTCGAAGAGGACGATCTCGCCGCTCGTCGGCAGGTGCTGGATGTAGCGCTGGAAGTACCACTGCCCGAGCTCTCGCTCCGAGGGCTTGGTCAGGGCGACGACGCGGGCGCCTCGCGGGTTGAGGTGCTCGGTGAAGCGCTTGATCGTCCCGCCCTTGCCCGCGGCGTCGCGCCCCTCGAAGAGCACGATGAACTTGCGCCCCGTGTCCTGCGCCCAGTACTGGAACTTCAGTAGTTCGATCTGCAGCATGTACTTCTGGACGTCGTACTCCTCGCGCTCCATGAGCTCGTCGTACGGGTAGTTCTCCCGCCAGGTCTCGACGGCCTTGCCGTCGGGGGCGATGAGCATCGGGTCGTCGCCCTGGTCGTCACGCACGGTGTAGCCCTCGACCATGAGCCGGTCGATGTACTCGCGGAGGTTCTGCTGCATGCGTGATGGATACCAAGGTCAGGTTGACGGGAGGTGGACGTCAGGCGAAGGGAGGAGCGTGCGCGGCTGCTTCAATGTCGCCATGGAGCAGCGCCGCGCGTACTGGGACGACACCCACCTCTACGAGGTCGACACCGAGGTCATCGCGGTGTGCGACGAACCGACTTCCGGCATCGCCGTGCGCGAGGGCATCGTCCACCCGAAGGGGGGCGGCCAGCCTGACGACGCCGTCACCGTCGACGGTGGCCCGGCCTCGGTCAGCAAGGACGACACCGCGGTGTGGCTGCACCCCGAGGGCGACCTGCCCGCCGTGGGCGAGAACGTGCACGTCGCGATCGACCCGGAGGTGCGCCGCCGCCACGCGGCGCTCCACTCGGCGGGCCACCTGCTCGACGCCTGCGTCGTGCCGCTCGGCTTCGTGGGCGTCGGCCTGAGCCACGCGCCGGGCCAGGCCTTCCTCCTCTACGACGTCGACGGCGGCGCCCTGCCCGACGGCGAAGAGGCGAAGGCCGCGCTCGTCGAGACGGTCCTCGATCGGGCTCGCGAGCACGTGGCGGCCGCCCTCCCCTTCGGCGCCGAGGTCGACGCCGAGGGCGTGCGCCGGGTGACGATCGAGGGCCTGCAGACCGACCCGTGCGGCGGCACCCACGTGCGCACGACGGCCGACCTCACCAGCATCCAGATCACCCGCGTGCGCACGAAGAAGGGGCAGCTCAAGCTGAGCTACACGGCGGAGCACGCGTGAGCGTCTGCGATGGTGGGGGCATGAGGTGGCCCTGCGACAACAGCTTCGTCCGCGACCTCGGCTGGCTCGGGGTCCGCGCCGACCCGGTCCCCGTGCGCGCCCCCGAGCTGCTGGCGCTCAACGACGGCCTCGCCGTCGAGCTCGGCCTCGACCCGGCGGCACTGCGCTCCCCAGAGGGTGTGGCCGTCCTCGCGGGCAATGCCGTCGCCGAGGGCTGCGAACCGATCGCCCAGGCCTACGCCGGGCACCAGTTCGGGCACCTCTCCCCCATGCTCGGCGACGGTCGCGCGCACCTGCTCGGGGAGGTCGTCGACACCCACGGGCGGCGCCGTGACATCGCGCTCAAGGGGTCCGGGCGCACCCCCTTCTCCCGGGGCGGTGACGGTCGCGCGGTCATGGGGCCCGTGCTGCGCGAGGTCCTCGTCTCCGAATTCATGCACGCGGTCGGGGTGCCGACGACGCGAGCCCTGGCTGCCGTCGCGACCGGCGAGACGGTGGTGCGCGAGAGGCCGCTGCCGGGCGCCGTCCTCACCCGGGTCGCCGCCTCGCACCTGCGCATCGGCACCCTCGTCCTCGTCGCCACGCAGGGCAGCCTCGAGCAGCTCGCCGCCGTCGTCGAGCACGCCCGCGCCCGGCACCACCCCGACGTGCCGCCGCAGGACCCGATGGCGCTGCTCAGCGCGGTCGTCGAACGACAGGCCGAGCTCGTCGCCCACTGGATGGCCCTCGGCTTCATCCACGGGGTGATGAACACCGACAACATGACCCTCTCCGGCGAGACGATCGACTACGGCCCGTGCGCCTTCCTCGACGCCTACGACCCGGAGAACTTCTTCAGCAGCGTCGACACCGGTGGCCGCTACCGCTACTCCGCGCAGCCGACGATGGCGCTGTGGGGCCTGGCCCGGCTGGCCGAGTGCCTCATCCCGCTCGCCGACGGCGAGGCCGACGACCTCGTGACGCAGGCGCAGGAGCGACTCGAGGACTTCACCCCGGCCTACGAGCAGCACGTGCTCGACAACTTCCGCATCAAGCTCGGCCTCGTCCGCGACGTCGCCGGGGACAACGCGCTCGTCGAGGACCTGCTGCAGATCGCCGCGGACGAGTCGCTGGACTTCACCGGCCTCTTCCGCGACCTCGCCCGGGTGCTGCGCGACGAGCCGACGCCGACCTTGGACCGCGTCCGGGACGTGGCGCGGTGGCAGGCCTGGCGGGACCGGTGGCTGACCCGCCTGCACGGCGAGGGCAAGGCCCCAGCGGCCAGCGCGCAGATCATGGACGAGACCAACCCGGTCCACATCCCCCGCAACCACCTCGTCGAGGAGGCCCTCGCCGCGGCGCACGCGGGCAACCTCGCTCCCTTCGAGCAGCTGCTCGAGGTGCTCCGGTCCCCCTTCGTCGAGCAGCCGGGGCTGGAGCGCTACGCGGAGCCGGCCGACCCCGACTTCACGCGGGGCTACATCACCTACTGCGGGACCTAGCAGACTGGTCCCATGGGCAAGAGGGCGAAGGGGGGCGGCGCCACCCCGGCGACGAAGGCGCTGGCTGCGGCCGGGGTCGAGTTCGTCGAGCGCGCGTACGACCACGACCCGCGGGCCGAGTCCTACGGCATGGAGGCCGCAGAGGCGCTCGAGGTCGCGCCAGCGAGGGTCTTCAAGACCCTGCTCGCGCAGACCGATCTCCCCCGAGACCACGGCCTCGTCGTCGGCATCGTGCCTGTCGACCACCAGCTCGACCTCAAGGCCCTCGCGGCCGCCGTCGGAGCGAAGAAGGCGAGCATGGTCGACCCCGCCCTCGCCGAGCGCACGACCGGCTATGTCGTTGGCGGAATCAGCCCGATCGGCCAGAAGCGCTCTCTGGCAACGGTGCTCGACGACTCCGCCCTCACCCACGACACCGTCTTCGTCAGCGGTGGGCGGCGGGGGCTGGACCTCGAGCTCGCGCCGGGTGACCTCGTCGACGTCACCGGGGCGATCACGGCCGCCATCGCGAAGGGGAGCTGACTCCCCTTCGTCGGTCAGCGGAGGCGGTCGACCTGGCTGACGCAGCCGATCGGCAGGTCCCCGCCGTAGACGTGCGGGAAGAGCTCGTCACCGCCGAGGACCGCGGGCTCGTACCGCACGTCGAGGCCGTGCCCGGCGAGCGAGGCCTCGTCGATCGTCAGGAGCAGGAGCGGCTCGGTGACGTCCGCGTAGAAGCGCCCGAGGACTCCCTTGAGCTGCTCCGGCGACCCGCTGCAGTGCATGAAGCCCTCCTCGCTGATCGTCCGCCCGCGCGTGGACACGGGATAGCTGCCGGCGGACTGCGCCGCCTGCCAGTCGGACTCGAGGGCGATGTGCTGGAGGGTCATGGGTCCATGGTGCCGGGTCGCGGGGTCTCGAGGCTCGTCGCAGGGCTCCTCACACCTCGACCAACGGAGGCTGGGCCCGCACGGCGAATCGAGGCTCGCTGGCGCTCGCACCTCGACGAACGTAGTTTGAGCCGGGTGACCATGACCCCGCGGGAGGACCAGAACCGCCGCCTGCTGCGGGCACGGGACGCCATGGACCGCGACTACGCGAGCGAGCTGGACATCCCTTCGCTCGCCCGGGTGGCCCTGATGTCGCCGGCGCACTTCTCCCGGCAGTTCACGGCGACCTTCGGCGAGACGCCGCACCGCTACCTGCAGCGGCGGCGGATCGAGCGGGCGATGACCCTGCTGCGCGACCACGACCGCAGCGTCACCGAGGTGGCGCTGGCGGTCGGCTACGACAGCCTCGGCACCTTCAGCCGGACCTTCCGTCGGGTCACCGGGCGCACGCCGAGCGACTTCCGCGACGAGGCGCCGATCGCCGCGCCGGGGTGTGTGGTGACGCGGTGGACGAGACCGAGCAGTTTCGGAGAAGCGCCCCAGCCGCCGCGTCCCTAGGTTGGAGCCATGTTCACAGGGATCAGCCACCACTCCGTCTACGTCCTCGACCAGGACCAGGCGCTCGACTTCTACTGCGGCAAGCTCGGCTTCGAGGTGAGCGCCGACGTCGACCTGGGCTTCATGCGCTGGCTCACCATCGCGCTGCCCGCCCAGCCCGACCGGCAGATCATGCTCGAGGTGCCGGGCGCCCCCTTCGTCGACGAGGAGACCGCGGCGCAGCTGCGGGACCTGCTCACCAAGGGTGCGCTCGGGGCCGCCGCGATCCTCACGACCGACGACTGCCGGGCCACCTACGAGGACCTGCGGGCGAAGGGGGTGGAGTTCACCGAGGAGCCGACCGAGCGCCCCTACGGCATCGACTGCGCGCTGCGGGACCCCTTCGGCAACCCCGTGCGGATCACCCAGCCCGCGGAGGGCCCGGTGACCGCCGAGGACTTCGCCGAGCACGGGGAGAGCGCGACCGACCTGCGGGCGTGAGCGGGGGCGTCTCGAGGCTCCTCGCTGGCGCTCGTCGCACCTCGACGAACGTGGTCACACCCGCACGCCGATGTACTTCGTCTCGAGGAACTCGTCGATGCCGGTGAAGCCGCCCTCGCGGCCGACGCCGGACTCCTTGATCCCGCCGAAGGGAGCGGCCGGGTTGGAGACGACGCCCTGGTTGAGTCCGACCATGCCGGCCTCGAGCGCCTCGCTCACCCGCAGCCCGCGGTCGAGGCCCTGCGTGAAGACATAGGAGATCAGGCCGAAGGGGGTGTCGTTGGCCAGCGCGATCGCCTCCTCCTCGGTGTCGAACTCGGTGATCGCCGCGACCGGTCCGAAGATCTCGGAGCTGCCCATCTCGGCCTCCGCCGGCACGCCGGTGAGCACCGTCGCCGGGTAGAAGTAGCCGTCGCGGTCCGCGGGGGCGCCGCCGAGCTGCGCGGTGGCCCCGCGGTCGAGCGCATCGCGGACGAGCTCGTCGACCTTGTCGACCGCCTTCTGGTTGACGAGCGGGCCGACGACGACGCCGTCCTCGACGCCGCGGCCCATCGGCAGCGCGCCCATCCGCTCCCCCAGGCGACGGGCGAACTCCTCGGCGACCGGACGCTGCACGAGGATCCGGTTGGCCGCGGTGCAGGCCTGGCCGATGTTGCGCATCTTCGCCGCCATGGCCCCCTCGACGGCGACGTCGAGGTCGGCGTCGTCGAAGACGAGGAAGGGGGCATTGCCGCCGAGCTCCATCGACGTGCGCATGACGGTCTTCGCGGCGAGCTCGAGCAGGTGCTTGCCGACCGGCGTCGACCCGGTGAAGGAGATCTTGCGCGAGCGCGGGTCGAGGATCATCGGGCGCATGACGTCGTCGCTCTTGCTCGTCGTCACGACGTTGACCACGCCCGCGGGCAGGCCCGCCTGCACGAGGATGTCGGCGAGCGCGAGGGTCGACAGCGGGGTCTCGGCGGCGGGCTTGATGACCGACGTGCACCCGGCGGCGATGGCCGGCCCGATCTTGCGGGTGCCCATCGCCATGGGGAAGTTCCACGGGGTGATGAGGATGCACGGGCCGACCGGCTGCTTGGCGACGAGGAATCGTGAGCCGCCCGCCGGCGCGGTCATGAAGCCGCCGTCGATGCGCACGGCCTCCTCGGCGAACCAGCGGAAGAACTCCGCGGCGTAGGCCACCTCCCCCTTCGCCTCGGCCAGGGGCTTGCCCATCTCGAGGGTCATGATCAGGGCCAGCCGGTCGACGTCGGCGAGCATGAGGTCACGGGCGCGGGTGAGGATCTCGCTGCGCTCGCGGGGCGGGACCTGCGCCCACTCCGCCTGCGCCGCGACGGCGGCGTCGAGGGCCGCGGCGGCCTCGTCGGGGTCGGCGTCGGCGACCTCGACGAGGTGCTCGCCGGTCGACGGGTCGTCGACCGGCATCGTCGCGCGGGCGGTGCGCCACTCCCCGGCGATGAAGAGACCGGTGGGCACCGAGGCGATGGCCTCGCGCTCCTGCTCGCGGGTGACCTCTGGCATGTCCGTGGTCGTCATGGAAGGCTCCTTCGTCAGCGTCCTTGCCGTCTCCCCAACCGTAGACGTATTGTCAACAATCAGACGAACAACCCCACCTCGGAGGTCCCGATGACAGCGCTGTCCCCCCTGCTGAAGCAGGCCACCCCCGTGACGATCGACCACGCCCTCGGCACCGAGATCTTCGACGTCGACGGCAACCGCCACCTCGACTTCACCGCCGGCATCGGTGTCGTGAGCACCGGGCACTGCCACCCCAAGGTCGTCGCCGCCGCGCAGGAGCAGGTCGGCAAGCTCATCCACGGCCAGTACACGACGGTCATGCACCAGCCGCTGCTCGCCCTCGTCGACAAGCTGCAGGGTGTGCTCCCTTCGCACCTCGACAGCCTCTTCTTCGCCAACTCCGGCAGCGAGGCGCTCGAGGCCTCCCTGCGCCTCTCGCGCCAGGCGACCGGCCGGCCCAATGTCATCGTCTTCCACGGCGGCTTCCACGGCCGCACCGTCGCGACGGCGACGATGACGACCTCCGGCACCCGCTTCTCGGCCGGCTTCTCCCCGCTCATGGGCGGGGTGCACGTCGCCCCCTTCCCCACCGCCTACCGCTACGGCTGGAGCGAGGAGGAGGCCACCGCCTTCGCCCTCAAGGAGCTCGACTACATCCTCGCGACGCTCACCTCGCCGCAGGAGACCGCGGCCTTCATCGTCGAGCCGGTCCTCGGCGAAGGGGGCTACATCCCCGGCAACACCGCCTTCTTCCAGGGGCTGCGCGAGCGGGCCGACAGGCACGGGATCCTCCTCGTCATGGACGAGGTCCAGACCGGCTTCGGCCGCACCGGCAAGATGTTCGGCCACGAGCACTTCGACGTGCAGCCCGACATCATCACCCTGGCGAAGGGGATCGCCTCCGGCTTCCCGATCTCCGGTATCGCCGCGAGCGAGGAGCTGATGAGCAAGGCGTGGCCGGGCTCGCAGGGTGGCACCTACGGCGGCAATGCCGTCGCGTGCGCCGCGGCCGTCGCCACCCTCGAGGTCATCGAGGAGGAGGGCCTGGTCGCCAACTCCGCCGAGCGCGGCACCCAGCTGCTCGAGGGCACGAAGGCCGCCGCCGTCGACGGGATCGGCGACGTGCGCGGCCTCGGCCTGCTCGTCGGCAGCGAGTTCACCGCCGCCGACGGCACGCCCGACACCGCCCGCGCCCAGGCGGCCCAGCAGCTGGCCGCCAAGAAGGGCCTGCTGCTGCTCACCTGCGGCGCCCACATGAACGTCGTGCGGATGATCCCGCCGCTCGTCGTCACCGCCGAGCAGGTCGACGAGGCCCTGGAGATCTGGGGCAAGGTCCTGGCGGAGGTCTGACATGACGCGGCACGTCACCATCACGCTCGAGAGTCGTGGGGTGACGTGCCGCGCGCGTCTCCTCGACGACGAGGCACCGCTGACCTGCGCGGCAGTCTGGGACGCGCTGCCCGCGGGCGGCGACGCCTTCCACGCGAAGTACGCGCGCAACGAGGTCTACACACTGCTGCCACGGATCGCGGCCGCCCCGCACCGCGAAAACCCCACGGTCACCCCGATCCCCGGCGACGTCTGCCTCTTCGACTTCGAGCCCTGGGAGATCGGCAACCCCGCCTACGGCTACGAACCCGGCTCCGAGGCGCACGCGGCCCAGGGGGCGACCGACCTGGCGATCTTCTACGGCCGCAACAACCTGCTCATCAACGGCGACGTCGGCTGGGTACCCGGGTCGGTCTTCGCGACGATCGAGGAGGGCATGGCCGAGATGGCAGCGGCCTGCACCGACCTGTGGCGGCGAGGCTTCGAGGGCGAGCGGCTGGTCTTCGCCCGGGCCTGAGGGGCGTCGCGCCCAGACCTCACGAATATCGGGTCACCCGAGAAACCCGTCCTTGACAAGAGTTTCAAACCCTTGCGAAGGGGAGGTTTCTCGGGTGACCCGAGAAACGGGTGACGACCACAGCCGCCGTGGGCCGGGCCGGGTCAGCCGGCGAGGACCGACTCGACCCAGCGCGCGGCGGCGAGGACGAGGTCGTCGGAGTGCCGCGGTCCGATGATCTGCAGGCCGACGGGCAGGCCGGCCGAGGTCGTGCCGCACGGGATGCTGATCGCCGGCTGCTGGGTCATGTTGAAGGGGTAGGTGAAGGGGGTCCACTGCGCCCAGTGCGTCATGCCGCTGCCCGGGGGGACGTCGTGGCCGGCCTCGAAGGCTGGAATCGGCATCGTCGGCGTGAGGAGCAGGTTGTGCTGCTCGTGGAAGGCGCCCATCGTGATGCCGAGCCGTGCGGCGACGGCACGCGCCTCGAAGACGTCGACGCCGCTCACCGACTCACCCAGGTCCCAGGCCCGGCCGAGCTCCGGGTCGATCGTGTCGCGGGCACCCGGCATCGTCCGCAGCAGCGTCGCCGCGCTGGCGCCCCACAGCAGCTCGAAGGCGTCGAAGGGGTCGTCGAAGCCCGGGTCGGTCGCGGTGACGTGCAACCCGGCGGCGTCGACCTTGGCCACCGCGGCGTCGACGGTCGCGGCGACCTCCGGGTCGACGTCGACCCACCCGAGGTCTCGCGAGTAGGCGACGTGCAGCCCGGTGAGGTCGCGGGCGAGCTCACCGCGGAAGGTCGCGCGCGGCGGCGCGAGCGCCGTCGGGTCGCGGTGGTCTGGCAGCGAGATGATGTCCATGAGCAGCGCCGCGTCCTCGACGGTGCGCGTCATCGGGCCGGCGTGGGCGAGCGGCCCGAAGGGGCTGGCGGGGAACATCGGCACCCGCCCGTGGGTCGGCTTGAAGCCGACGATTCCGCAGAAGGAGGCGGGGATGCGGATGCTGCCCCCGGCGTCGGTCCCGACGGCGACGGGGCCCATCCCGGCGGCGACGATCGCGGCGGCACCACCGGAGGACCCCCCTGCGGTCATCCGGGTGTCGAGGGGGTTGCGGGTCACGCCGGTGAGGGGCGAGTCGGTGACGCCCTTCCAGGCGATCTCGGGGGTGGTGTTCTTGCCGACGAAGACCATGCCGTCCTCGCGCAGCCGCGCGGTGACGGGGGCGTCGACGTCCCAGGTCTGGTCGGGGTCGATCGACTTCGAGCCGCGAAGGGTGGGCCACCCCTTGGTGAGGAAGATGTCCTTCATCGAGGTGGGGACCCCGTCGAGCAGCCCCTGGGGGGCGCCGGCCTGCCACCGGGCCTCCGACGCGCGGGCCTGCGCCAAGGCGCTCTCCCGGTCGACGAGGCACATCGCGTTGATCTCGCCGTCGACCTCGTCGATCCGGGCCAGGACCGCCTCGGTCGCCTCGACGGGCGAGAGCTCCTTGGCGCCGTAGGCGGCGACGAGCTCGACGGCGGTCATCTCGGTGGGTGTCATCGGGCGCTCCCGTCGGTCGGTACGTAGCCCAGCGAGGTGTCGACGACGTCGCGCAGCGGCTCCTCGTCGACCCAGCGGGCGAAATTGTCGGTGAAGACGCGCACGAGCGCGTCACGCCACCCGACGAAGTCGCCCGAGTTGTGCGGGGTGATGCGCACGTCGGGCAGGTCCCACAGGGGGTGGTCGTCGGGCAGCGGCTCGGTGTCGAGGACGTCGAGGGCGGCCCCGGCGATGGCCCCCTCGCGCAGGGCGGTGACGAGGTCGTCGGTGACGACCGACTCGCCGCGGCCGACGTTGATCAGGCGGGCGTGGTCGGCCATCGCGCGGAAGGCGGCGCCGTCGAGCATGCCGCGGGTGGCCTCGGTGAGCGGGGCGATGCACACGACCCAGTCGGCGCCCGCGAGGGCCTCATGCAGGTCCTCCTGGGCCGTGACCGTGCCGAAGTCGGGGTCGTCGGTGCGCGCCCGCCGCCCGGAGCCCGAGACCCGGATGCCGGCGGCACGCAGGAGCCGGGCGATGGCCCGGCCGATCTGGCCGGTGCCGATGACGAGGGCGCTCGTGCCGGCGACGCGCTCGGACTCGCGGTGCACCCAGCGGCGCGCCTGCTGCAGCTCCCACGAGCGGGGCAGGTCCTTGGCGAAGCTCAGCACCTGCCCGAGCACGTACTCGGCGATCGCCTCGTCGAAGACGCCGCGCGAGTTGGTGAGCACGACGTCGCTCGCGCGCAGCTCGGGCGAGAGGATCGCGTCGACGCCGGTCGAGGCGACATGGATCCACTCGAGGGCGTCGGCGGCCGGCCAGGCATCGGGGATCGCGCTGGAGAAGAAGTCGTAGGCGAAGAGGACGTCGGCCCCGACGATCGCCTCGGGCAGCTCAGCCGCGGTGGCGTAGCGCACCTCGCGCGCCCGCTCCACGACCGGGGCCATCGAGCTCTCACTGGGCATCTCGCCGTCGTGGAGCACGACGACGACGGGCTGGCGAGACATGTTGACAACGTATGAGCGGGTTCCTAGATTGTCAACAATCTGGCAATCCCGGTGCGAAGGGAGGTCCGCACGTGGTCCTGACCGGCGCGGAGCTCGACGGGCCGCTGGCCCAGCGCGGCATCGGGGTCATCGCCCCCTTCGACCTCGCCCTCGAGCGAGAGCTGTGGCGGTGGGCGCCGCTGGAGGTCAGCTTCCACCTGGCGCGGACTCCCTTCGAACCGGTGCCCGTGAGCTTGGAGATGGCGCAGCGGGTCTCGTCGGTGAGCGCCCTGCAGGCCGCCACCCGTGACGTGCTCGGGGTCGAGCCCGAGGTCGTTGCCTACCTCTGCAGCTCGGGCAGCTTCATCCACGGTCGTGACGGCGAGACCGCGCTCGTCGACTCGATCCGCAAGGCCGGCGCCCCCGAGGCGCTGACCTCCTCCGGAGCTCTCGCGGAGGCGGTGACCACCCTTGGGCTGCAACGCATCTCGGTCATCACGCCCTACGACCAGCCGCTGACCGACCGGCTCGTCGACTTCCTCGGCGAGCTCGACGTCGAGGTCGTCACCCAGCAGCACCTCGGGCTCGCCGGCGGCATCTGGCGGGTCAACTACCGCACCGTCGCGGCGCTCGTCGAGGCTGCCGACGACCCGGCGGCCGAGGCGATCTTCGTCTCGTGCACCAACCTGCCGACCTACGACATCATCGACCCGCTCGAGCGCGAGCTCGGCAAGCCGGTGCTCACCGCCAACCAGCTGACGGTGTGGGCCTGCCTGGCGCGGATGGGCCTGCCAATGATGGGGCCCGGCAGGTGGCTGAGGGAGGTCTTCGGCTCATGAGCACACCCGCCACGACCACACCGACGACGGCCGGCATCATCTACCCCGACCACGCGGCCGAGGACGAGTACCCCTGGGCCGCAGACCTGCTCGGCGTGCGCCTGCCCGTCGTCCACGTCTACGGCACCGACCTGCACGCCGTCCCCGAGCTGCTCGACCTCGGGCGCCCGGACCGTCTGGCCGAGGGCGCCGCGCGGCTCGCCGAGCACCGCCCGCAGTCGGTCCTGTGGGCGTGCACCTCGGGCAGCTTCGTCTACGGGCCCGAGGGAGCGCGCGACCAGATCGACCAGCTCGCCTCTGTCGCAGGGGTGCCCGCGTCGAGCACGAGCGCCGCCTTTGTCGACGCCCTCGCCCACCTCGGCCTGACCCGGGTCGCCGTGGCGGCGAGCTATCCCGACGACGTGGCCCGCCTCTTCGTGGACTACCTCGCGGCCGCCGGGGTGGAGGTCGCCGCCATGGGCAGTGCGGGCATCGACACCGCCGCCGAGGTCGGCCACCTCACGCCCGCGCAGGTCGTCGAGCTGGCCATCGCCCGCGACCACCCCGATGCCGAGACGCTCCTCGTCCCCGATACCGCGATGCGTACCCTCGCGGTGGTCCCCGAGCTCGAGGCCCGCCTCGGCAAGCCGGTCCTCACGGCCAACCAGGTGACGATCTGGCAGGCTTTGCGGCTCGCGGGGACGACGCCGACGTCGCCGGACCTCGGCACCCTCTTCGCCCGTCGCCTCCCCCCACGAAGGCAGGACCATGCCCGTCAGTGAGCTCAGCCCCAACCCGCGCCGGTCGACGGTCGAGTACATCGCCGACGAGCTGCGCGACGCGATCATGGCCGGGCGTCTCGAGCCGGGCGAGCAGCTCGGCGAGGCCGACCTGGCGCGGCGCTTCGAGGTCTCGCGGGGCCCGCTGCGCGAGGCGATGCAGCGACTGGTCTCCGAGGGGCTGCTCCACGCGATCACCAACCGTGGCGTCTTCGTCACCGAGCTGACGCTCGACGACGTGCTCGACGTCTACCGCACCCGCTCGGTCATCGAGCGCGGCGCCCTCGAGGTCCTCCTCGACGCGGCCCGGCGCCAGGAGACCGCCGACGAGCTCGAGGACGTGGTGCGCCGCATGCGTCGAGCCGCAGCGAAGGGGGACGGTCCCGCCGTCTCCGACGCGGACCAGCACTTCCACGAGGTGCTCGTCGAGGCCTCGGGCAGCCCCCGCCTCATCCGCGCGATGCGCACCCTGCTCGTCGAGACCCGCATGTGCCTGGGCGAGCTGCGCACGACCTACGGCGACCTCGAGACCCAGGTGCACGAGCACGAGGAGCTGCGCACGGCGATCCTCGAGGCCAGCCCGGCGAAGTCCAAGGCTGCCCTCCAGGCGCACCTCGACGACGCCGTCAGCCGGCTCGTCGACAAGCGCGAGGCCGCACGACCTTGAGGAAGTGCGGCCGCCGGCCTGACCCCCTTCGCCTCCTGACTGCGCATTGCCCTACGGCAATGCGCAGATTGGGATGGCGGACTGCGCATTGCCGTAGGGCAATGCGCAGTCGCGGCCGGGCCAGGACACCTCAGGGGATGACGATCTGCGCCCCCTCGAGCGCGTGCAGGTTGCTCGACGCGAGCGCAAACCCGCTCTGCCGCATGGGGATCCGGTCGCAGATCCAGCGCTCGGCGAGCACGGCGACCTTGGCGCGCATCTCCGCCGAGAGCCGGTCGAAGGAGTCCTGCGGGTCGCAGCCGACCTGACCCTGCAGCAGCCACCACGCCCACGCGGCGGCACCGGCGTTGGCGATGAAGTCGGGCACGACGACGACACCACGCGCGACGAGCGCGTCCTCGGCGCCCCACGTCGTGGCGGCATTGGCCGCCTCGACGACGACCCGTGCCGCGACCGCGTCGACGTTGTCCTCACGGATCGCGTAGGAGACGGCGGCCGGGACGAAGATGTCGGCCGCGATGCCGACGATCGCCTCGCGCGGCAGCTGCTGCACGTGCGCCGGCACCCGGGTCCGGTCGATCTCGCCGTACTCGTCGCGCAGGTCGAGCAGGGCAGGGACGTCGAGGCCCGCCGGGTCGCAGAGCGTGCCGCGGGCGTCGGCGACCGCGGTCACCCGCGCGCCGGCCTCGTGGAGGTACCACGCCGCGCCGCCACCCATCGTGCCGACGCCCTGGATCGCGATCGTCGTCTCCGGGATCGCCCAGCCGAAGCCCTCGGCCGCACCCAGGCAGGCCTCGGCGACGCCGTAGCCGCCGATGACGTCACCGAGCGGGTACCCGTCGTCGGTCATGACCTCGAGGCCGGCCTGCACCCGCGCGAGGGTCTCCTCGGGCTGCGGCGAGCGCGAGATCGCCGCGTGGAAGGACTGCGAGAGGCCCACCTCGGCGAAGACGTCGTCGATGAGCTGCTGGGTCACGCCGAGGTCCTCGGCGGTGACCCACCGGCCATCGAGCCACGGGCGCATCTCGGTGAAGAATCGAGTGAGGACACCGAAGGCCCGCGGGTCCTTCGGGTCGAAGTCCACTCCCCCCTTCGCCCCGCCGACGGGCAGACCGAAGGCCGCCGTCTTGGTGGCCATGCCGCGGGCCAGGTCGCCGACCTCGCTGATGGTGCAGCCGGGCCGCATGCGGGTGCCGCCGGTGGCGATGCCCCCGACGAGGGTGTGGACGACGAGGTAGCCGTGGGCACCGGTGACCGGGTCGACCCAGGTGATCTGGTGTGCGGGCTCGCGGTCGACGAAGTCGTGTGCGGGGTTGGTGGTGTGGGTCGCCGTCATGGTGATGACCGCCAATCTCGAAGGGGGTGCAGTACGGCCAGCGTCAGCGTGTGACCCGCTTCACGTCCAGTTACAGAAGGTGCACTGGATCGTGCACCCCCACTGCACGGTCGCCGCCTCCCGCGCCACGAGCGGCCTGCGGCCTAATGTGGGCGGATGGAGTTGTCCCTGCGACGTCTGCAGATGCTGCGCGAGCTCCACCGGCGCGGCACGGTGACCGCTGCCGCCCAGGCCCTGCACTACAGCCCGTCGGGCGTCTCGCAGCAGCTCGCGCAGCTCGAGCGCGAGGTCGGGGTCAAGCTCATCGAGAAGCACGGCCGCCGGGTCCAGCTCACCGAGCTCGGCCTGCTCCTGTCCGACCACGCCGAGGAGATCCTCGGCTCCGTCGAGCGGGCGACCGCGGCCATCGAGGCGGCGCAGGCGGGCATCACCGCGCGCCTGAGCGTCGGCGTGTGGGCGTCGGTCGCCTCCGGCCTGCTGCCGCGCGCCCTGTCGGCGCTGCACCTCGACCACCCCGGCATCGAGGTGCGCACGAGCGAGCTCGCGCCCGAGGAGACGGCCGACGCCGTCCGTGACGGGCTGCTCGACATGTCCTTCGTCATCGACTACTCGAGCCACACGATCGACCCCGACCCGGCCCTCCAGCGCTCGGTCGTGGCCGTCGAGCGGCTGCACGCCGCCGTGCCCGAGGGCTCGGTCATCGGCGAGACCGTGGGTCTGCACGACCTCGCGGACTTCCCGTGGATCCTCGCCGGGCCCCGGTCGCACTTCGGCCGGGCGGTGCGGGTGTGGTGCCACGAGCGCGGCTTCGAGCCGCGCATCGCGCACACGGTCGAGGAGCAGTTCACCGCGCTGGCGATGATCGCCGGCGGGCTCGGGGTCACCCTCGTCTCCGACCTCGGCCTGACGCTGCTGCCGCCGGGGGTCGACGTCATCCCGCTCGACGAGCCGGTGCTGCGGACCGTCTCGATCGCCCATCGGGCGACGACGTCACCGCGGCCGTCCATCGACCTCTTCGTCGAGGCGGTCCGCACGGCCGCCGCCGAGCAGGGGCTGGCGGCGGGGCCGCCGCCTCCCTTCGTGCCCGGCGCCTAGTCGGACCGACGGGCGAGGAGCAGGGCCAGGCCAGCGCCGACCTGCCAGACGACCACGGCGTAGACGGCCGTTCGCTCGGCCGCCCCGAAGCCGACCGCGTTGGTCAGCGCGAGAACCCAACCGAGCCCGCAGACCGCCGTGCACACCACGGACCAGACGGCCAGACCCCGATGGCGCCACAGCGCGCCGGTGAGTGCCACGAGGAGGACGAACCCGCCGCCGATGGCCAGCAGGGCGCCGGCCCCGTGCACGGTCTCGCCGGCGGGCGAGAGGCCGACGAGGACCAGCCCGAGCGCGTAGACCGCGACGAGCGGCAGCACCGCCCACCGCCACCGCGGGACGAAGGGGGCCAGCGCCCACCCCGCGAGCAGGGCCCGCAAGCCGGAGCCGATGAAGGTCACGTTCATCGCCGCGTGCCGGGTCGAGACCGCCCCGTCGGGCATCTCAAAGGGCACGCCGAGCGCGCTGATCGCGTCGACGCTCAGGTCATAGGGCCGGCCCTGCCAGCCCGCCAGCGCCCACGCCTCACCGGCGAAGTACAGCGCGGCCAGCAGAAGCAGCAGCCCCCCGACTCGGCGCCGGGTCACGCGGAGGACGAAGGGGGGTCCGCCGGCGGTGCGTCGGGACCGGCCTCGCCGGCAGGCCCGGAGGCAGGGCCGGCGTCGGGCTCGGGCCGCTGGTCGGCGACGAGGTCGACGCCGGCCGCGAGGCCGGAGCGCACCTTGCCCAGCAGGTCGGTGGCCTTGCCGCCGGTCACCCGGTCGATCTCGCCCTCGGCGTGACCGAGCCACTCGTGCGCCTGCTCGCGGTGGGCGTCGGCGAAGCCGCCCGCGACGCTCACCGCGTCCTGGGCGAGCTTGGCCGCCGCCGCGCCCGCCTGGGCGAGGTGCTTGTCGAGCTCGAGGTCCTCGATGGTCCGGCGGGCATCGCGCTTGCCCTCGGTCACGGGACTCACGCCCCCTTCGTCGTCAGGTGCGCGTCGAGCCAGCCGATGATGCGCTCGGTGACCTCGTCACGCACGGTGTCGTTGAGCAGCTCGTGCCGGCCCTCGGGATAGATCTCGAGGGTCACGTCGCGGACGCCGGCATCGCGGTACCACCCGGCGACCTTGCGCACGGCCTCACCACCGACGGGGTCCTGGGAGCCGGAGAGGAAGAAGACCGGCAGGTCGACGGGGGTGCGGCCGGCGAGCGCCGGCAGGGAGTTGACGCCGCCCAGCAGGTCGGCGAAGAAGCCGGCGGTGAAGACCTCGCCGCAGCGTTCGTCGTCGATGTAGCGCTGGACCTCGTCGGGGTCGCGGGAGAGCCAGTCGAAGTCGGTCCGGGCGGGCGTGAAGGCCTTGTTGAAGGACCCGAAGGTCAGGGAGTTCATCAGGCGGGAGGTCGCCCGGCGGCCGCGGACCCGGGACTCGGCCCGGGCGACGAGCTCGCCGACGCGGCCGAGCAGCCCCTGGTCGCCGCCGGTGCCGCTGAAGACGGCGCCGGCGAGGTCGTGGCCGTAGCGGGTGACGTAGTCACGGCCGAGCAGCGAGCCCATCGAGTGACCGAAGAAGAAGAGGGGCAGGCCGGGGTGGGCCTCACGGGCGGCCTGCGCGACGGTGTGCATGTCGTCGACGACCGTGTCCCAGCCGTGGTCGTCAGCGAAGTAGCCCCGCTCCTCCGGCAGGCTCGAGGTCTCGCCGTGGCCGCGGTGGTCGTGGATCCACACCGCGTAGCCGGCGTCGGTGAGAGCCTGCGCGAAGCGCTCGTAGCGCGCGGAGTGCTCGGCCATGCCGTGGGCCAACTGGACCACGGCCTTGACGTCGCCGTCAGGTTGCCAGGAGCGGACGAAGAGGGCCGCCCCGTCGAGCGGGGAGGCGAGGGTCGACGTGTCGGCGCGCATGCGGCCACACTAGCGATGGCCGACTCAGGCGACGCACAGTTGACGGTGCAATAATCCGCGCCGGACCCGCCCCCAGACCCGAGGGACACATGAGCAAGAAGAACAAGACCACCTCCGCTCGAGACGCCAAGCTCGCCGCAGCCCGTCAGCAGCAGCAGGCCGCCGAGCGCCGCCGGGCCGTCCTCATCGCCGGGGCAGCGGGCCTGGTCATCGTCTTCATCGCCGCCGCGGTGCTCTGGGCGATCCTCGGCGAGCGCGACGA
The DNA here is from genome assembly GCF_038004165.1 of Janibacter sp. FSL W8-0316. Classification (NCBI taxonomy): domain Bacteria; kingdom Bacillati; phylum Actinomycetota; class Actinomycetes; order Micrococcales; family Intrasporangiaceae; genus Janibacter; species Janibacter sp. FSL W8-0316. The sequence goes on from NZ_JBBOQX010000001.1 coordinate 2,043,009, forward strand.
GCGCAAGGCGGCCGGCGACCTCTCCGGGGTCCAGACCTTCGACTACAACGGCGGCAACCACGTCGACGGCAAGATCGACTACAAGGAGTCCCCGCCGGTCGGCGGCGAGCACAACGCCGTCTGGCTCAACTGCGGCACCTACGACGAGGCTGTGCCCGACGAGCACGCCGTCCACGCCCTCGAGCACGGCGCCGTGTGGATCGCCTACGACCCGAAGCTGCCCGAGGCCGACGTCAAGAAGCTCGACGACGCGCTGCCCGACACCTACACCGTCCTCGCCCCCTACGAGGGCGAGCTGGGCTCCAAGATCGTCATCTCCGCGTGGAACCACCAGCTCGAGCTCGACTCGGCCGACGACCCGCGGATCAAGGGCTTCATCAAGGAGTACCGCCAGGGCCCGCAGACCCCCGAGCCGGGCGCGGCCTGCACGGGTGGGGTGACCCCCGAGACGAGCCTGGTCAAGTGACCCCCAAGGTCGTCCTCGCCGTCGTCGTCGCGCTGGCGCTCGGTCTGCTCGGCGGGCTCTCGCTGAGCCGCACCGGCGAGGACGACCACCCGGGTGACCGCAGCGTCGCCGCCGGCTTTGCCCGCGACATGCAGACCCACCACGACCAGGCGGTGGAGATGTCGTGGATCATCTACGACGGCACCGACGACCGGCTCGTCCGCTCGCTCGCCTACGACATCGCTCGCACGCAGTCGCACCAGTCCGGGCAGATGGCCGGCTGGCTCCAGGTGTGGGGCCTGGCCCCCACCGGGCCCGGCCAACCGATGGACTGGATGAAGGGCCTGGGTCACGACCACGGCACCGAGGCCACCGAGCTCGGCGAGGACGGCCTCATGCCGGGCATGGCGACCCAGGAGGAGATCACGAAGCTCGAGGGCCTGCGCGGCAGGCGTGCCGAGGTCTACTACCTCCAGCTGATGATCCGCCATCACAAGGCCGGCGTCCCCATGGCTGAGGCCGCTCGCGACAGCTCCGACAACAAGGCCGTCGAGACGCTCGCGTCGTCGATCATCAAGAGCCAGACGACCGAGGTCGAGACGATGACCACTATGCTCGAGGAGCGCGGCGCCAAGCCCATGGCCGACTGATCGCACGACCTTGAGGACATGCGGCTCTCCCGGTCCCTGAGGAGGCCGCCCGCGGCCGTCTCGAAGGGGCGCGGGACGATGGTGCCCATGGACTTCGGGATCGAGACGATCAGGGCGGCCGCCGAGCGACTCGAGGGCCGGGTGCGCCGCACTCCCCTGCTCTCCTCCCCGATGCTCGACGAGCTCTGCGGCGCAACAGTGCTCGTCAAGGCCGAGGCCCTGCAGCTCACCGGCTCCTTCAAGATCCGCGGCGCGCTCAACACGCTGCTGTCGCTGACCGACGCCGAGCGGGCGGCCGGCGTCCTCGCCTTTTCCACCGGCAACCACGGCCAGGCCGTCGCGGCCTCGGCACGGATGACGGGCTCGACGGCGACGATCGTCATGCCGCAGGACGCGCCGCGGATCAAGGTCGACGGCTGCCGCTGGTGGGGCGCCGAGGTCGTCTTCTACGACCCCGCGACGCAGGACCGGGAGGTCGTCGGCCGCGAGCTCGTCGAGCAGCGCGGCCTGACCCTCGTGCACCCCTACGACGACCCGCGCGTGATGTCCGGTCAGGGGACCGTGGGTCTCGAGATCGTCGACCAGCTGCGCGAAGGGGGTCACTCCCCCGACGCGGTCATCGTCCCGTGCAGCGGTGGCGGGCTCTCGTCCGGCGTCATCACGGCGGTGCGGGAGACGCATCCGGGGGCGGCCCCCTTCGTCGTGGAGCGTGATGGCTACCCCAAGATGGCGCGGTCACTCGCCTCCGGGCGGGTCGAGAAGGTGCCGGCCGTGCCGGTCTTCCTCGACGCCATCGGCTCGCCGACCGTTGGCGAGCACACCCTCGCCGCGCTCTCCCGCCACGGGGTGACCGGCCTCGAGGTCACCGACGACCAGGCACGGGTCGCGATGCGTGAGGCGGTCCGCACGCTCAAGCTCGTCGTCGAGCCCGGCGGGTCGGCCGCGCTGGCCGCGCTCATCGCCCAGCGGGAGCGCTTCGCCGGGCAGACCGTCGTCGTCGTGGCGAGCGGCGGCAATGTCGACGCCTCGGTGCTCGCCGAGGTGCTCGCCGCTCCCTGAGGAGGCCGCCCGCGGCCGTCTCGAAGGGTCAGTCCTGAGGCACGGTCGCGACCTGCCCCGCCCGCTCGAGGCTCGCCGCGACGAAGCCGCTCGCCTTGAGCTCGGCGACGATCTCGTCGAGGCCGGCCACGAGCCGCTCGGGCCGCTCCCGCGGGACGGCGACGGCCTGACGGATCGCCTGGAAGGCGGGCTCGAGCACCGTCAGCCCGTGCTCCTGCGCATAGGCCGTGATCGGCTGGCGCACACCGGAGAGGACGTCGGCTCCCCCTTCGTAGGCCTGCTCGACCTCGTCACCACGCACGATCGTTGCGTGCTCGATGGTGCGGGTGAGGTAGAGGTCGTAGGCGGACCCGCGTCGGGTGGCGATCGTCGTCCCGGGGCGGTCGACGTCGGCGACCGTGAGCGAGGCGTCGCGGGTGGCGAAGACGCCCTCGATCTGGACGTAGGGGGTCGTGAAGCGCACGCCCTCCTCCCGCGCCGGCTCGATCGCGAGGAAGCCCAGGTCCGCACGCCCGTCGACCAGGGCCGCGTAGGCGTCGCGGGCCGCGGTGACGGGCAGCAACTCGACGTCGACCCCGAGACGGGCTGCGATCTCCCGGGCGATGTCGACGGTCACCCCGGTGGGCTGCTGCGGGGTCCCCTGCACGAGGACAGGGTTGCCAAGGTTGATGAGGGCGCGAAGGGGGCCGGTCGGGCAGAGGTCGGCGCGGAGCGTGTCCGAGGTGGTGGGCATGGGTCCATGTATAGCCGGAGGTCGTCGGCGCTCGCCGTCGTGCTCGCGCGGTCTACTCGCGCATGATGCCGGCCAGCTGGTCCGCGGCCAGCTCGCGGTCGGCGTAGACCAGCCGGACGGCGGCGGGGTCGGGGTTGCCGGCGTCGGGGCCGCGGTGCCGGAGGGTCAGGCCGAGCTTGTCCGCCACCCGCCAAGAGGCGTGGTTGTGCTCGAGGAGGTAGGCGACGACGGGCACCTCCCGCACCGTGGGCGCGACCTCGAGCGCGGGGCGGGCGGCCTCGGTGGCCAGGCCCTGCCCGTGGGTCTCGGCGGCGAAGCGGTAGCCGAGGTTCCACCAGCCCTCACGGGGCGAGCACCCCGCGTGCCCGAGCACGGTGTCGTCGTCGTGGCGGCGCACGACCCACGGTCCGAGGCCGACGGCCTGCCAGGCCCGCGTCCAGGCGTCGATCATCTGCCCGGTCTGCTCGATCGTCGTGTGTCGCAGCGACGGGAAGTGCGTCCACACCCTCGGGTCGGCGTAGATGGCGAAGAGCTCGGTCAGGTCGTCGGACGTCGGGGCATCGAGCCGCAGCCGCTCGGTCGTCAGGTGACGCAGGTCGGTCATGGACCGAGTCCACCACGGCGGGGCGACACCGTCGTCCACAGGTGTGCTTCGCGCTGTCGCCCCGTGCGGATACGGTCTGACCGTGGCCCTGCATCTCCACCGCGCGCAGCGCACCGACACCCTCGCCGACGAGCTCGGCGAGCTGCTGGCGAGCCCGCTGCCCGACCCCTTCGCGCAGGAGGTCGTCGTCGTGCCCGAGCAGGGCATCGAGCGGTGGTTGGCCCAGCGGCTGTCCCACCGTCTCGGCCGGGGCGAAGGGGGGCAGGACGGGGTGTGCGCCGGCGTCACCTTCCTGCGGCCGCGCTCCCTCGTCACGATGCTCACCGGCCGCGACGAGGACGACCCGTGGCTGCCGCAGCATCTCGTCTGGCCGCTGCTCGAGGTCATCGACGCCTCCCTCGGGCAGCCGTGGTGCAAGGCGCTCAGCCGGCACCTCGGGCACGGCAGCGACGACCCCGACGGCACCCGCGCCGGCCGCCGCTACTCGGTCGCGCTGCGACTGGCCCGGCTCTTCCACCGCTACGGGCAGAGCCGGCCGACGATGCTCACCGACTGGCGCGAGGGGCGCGACACCGACGGCACCGGGTCACCGCTCGACCCGGACCTCACCTGGCAGGCGGAGCTGTGGCGGCGACTCGTCTCCCGAGTCGAGGCGCCCCCGCCGGACGTGCGGCACGCAGAGACTGTGGAGCGGCTGCGCGGTGACGGTGACGGACTCGAGCTGCCGGAGCGGCTCTCGCTCTTCGGCCACACCCGGCTCGCCGTCACCGAGGTCGAGCTGCTGCGCGCCCTCGGCCGCAGCCGCGACGTGCACCTGTGGCTGCCCCAGCCCTCGCCCGACCTGTGGGAGCGGTTGGCTCCCTTCGCCGAGGAGGGGCTCGTCGCCCGCGAGAGCGATGCGACGAGCGACCTCGTGCGGCACCCCCTGCTCGCCTCGCTCGGGCGTGACTCGCGCGAGCTGGTGCGGGTGCTGGGCCACTCGGAGGTCGAGGAGCGAGGCCGTCCACGGCCGAGCCTCGAGACCGGTGGCTTCGAGGCTCCTTCGTCGCACCTCAGCCAACGTGGGGGTGGGGAGGCGCGGTCGGTGCTCGAGTGGCTGCAGACCGACCTGCGCGACGACCACGTGCCCGACGAGGCCGAGCGGGCGCAGCGCCGGGTGGTCCCCGACGACCGCTCGATCCAGGTGCACGCCTGCCACGGGCCGGCCCGGCAGGTCGAGGTGCTGCGCGAGGTGCTCGTCGGCCTCCTCGAGGACGACCCGACGCTCGAGCCACGCGACGTGCTCGTCATGTGCCCCGACGTCGAGACCTACGCCCCGCTCATCGGGGCCGCCTTCGGTCTGGGCGACCACGGCACCGACGCCGACGGCGTCGACACCCACCCCGCCCACCGGCTGCGGGTCCGTCTGGCCGACCGGTCGCTCCGGGCGACCAACCCCCTACTCGCCGTCGCCGACCGGGTCGTCGGCCTCGCCGGCGGTCGACTCGCCGCGAGCGAGGTGCTCGACCTCGCTGCCACCGAGCCGGTGCGGCGGCGCTTCGGGCTCGACGACGACGATCTGGCGACGATGACCCGGTGGGTCAGCGACTCCGGCATCCGGTGGGGCTACGACCAGGCGGGGCGGGCCCCCTTCGCCCTCGACGTGGAGCCCCAGGGCACCTGGCGGTTTGGTCTCGACCGGCTCCTCGTCGGCGTCGCCGTCTCCGCCGACGGGCCGCTGCAGGTCGGCGACGTCATGCCGCTCGACGACGTCGGCAGCGGCTCGGTCGACCTCGTCGGTCGGGTGAGCGAGCTGCTCGCGCGCATCGGTGATGGGCTCGACGCCCTCGAGCACGCCGGGACCGCCACCGAGTGGATGGACGCCCTCACCGAGGCCGTGCTCTCGCTGACCGATGTGCCGACCCGCGAGCGCTGGCAGGTCGGCGACCTCCAGCGCACCCTCGGCTCCGCCGCACGGCACGCCAGCGACGAGGTGCCGCTGCGGCTGGCCGACGTGCGCGTCCTCCTCGCCGACCAGCTGGCGGGGCGGCCGAGCCGCGCGAGCTTCCGCACCGGCGGCCTGACGGTGTGCACGATGACGCCGATGCGCTCCGTGCCGCACCGCGTCGTCTGCCTGCTCGGCATGGACGACGACTCCTTCCCCCGCCAGCAGGCGATCGACGGCGACGACGTGCTCGCCCGGCGCCCGATCACCGGCGAGCGAGACGCGCGCAGCGAGGACCGCCAGCTGCTGCTCGACGCCGTGCTCGCGGCCCGCGAGCGCCTCGTCATCGCCTACACCGGCGCCGACGAGCACAGCGGCGAGCCCTGCCCGCCCGCCGTCCCGCTCGGCGAGCTCGTCGACGCAGCCCGGGAGACGACGAGCGCCCCGGTCGAGGTCGTCGAGCACCCGCTGCAGCCCTTCGACCCGCGCAACCTCGCGCCCGGCGGCCCGGCGGGCGAGCGTCCGCTGAGCTTCGACCGGTCGGCGCTGCTCGCTGCCCGGGCGGCCTCCGGGGAGCGCACCCCGCCCGGCCGGCTCGTCACCGCACCGCTGCCGGCGCGGGTCATCACCGATGTCGGCCTCGCGGACCTGATCGCCTTCTACGACAACCCGGCTCGCGGGTTCCTGCGCGACCGCCTCCAGGTCGGCGTCTCGCACGAGGTCGACGAGGTGAGCGACCGGCTGCCCATCGACCTCGACGGCCTCGACAAGTGGGCCATCGGTGACCGCGCCCTGCGTGCCCGCATCGCCGGGCGCGACCCGCGTGCGATCTACCGGGCCGAGCAGCTGCGCGGCTCGCTGCCTCCTGCCGCGCTCGGCGACGTCACCCTCGAGGAGATCGGCCGGGCCGTCGAGCAGCTCATGGGCCAGCTCGCGCTGGGGCCGCCCGAGGACCCGCGCTCGGTCGACATCGAGGTCACCCTGCCCGGTGACCGGCGGCTCACCGGCACCGTCGACGGCGTGCGCGGGCTGCACCTGGTCGACATCACCTACTCCAAGCTGGGGGCCAAGCAGCTCATGGCGGCCTGGATCCGGCTGCTCGCCCTCACCGCCGCGGGCGCCGACGACGAGGGCTGGCAGGCCTCCACGCTGGGCAAGGGGTTCAAGGGCAAGGTCGCCCGCACGACCTATGGCGCGCTCCCTCGCGCCGCCGCCCGCTCCCACCTGGCGACCCTGCTCGAGGTCCACGCCCTCGGGCAGACCGTGCCGCTGCCCCTGCCGGCCAAGACGGCCCACGCCCATGCCCAGGCGATCAGCCGCAATCCCTCGCGCACCCGGGTCGCCCAGCAGCAGGCCGTCGGCGAGTGGGAGCCGACCATCCTCACGAGCGGCGACGTCATCCCCGGCGAGCGCGACGACGCGTGGTGGCGCCTCGTCCACGGGAGCGAGGCTCCCTTCGACGTCCTGACGCAGCCCCTCGCCGGCCCCGGCAGCGACCTGGCCACCCTCGCGACGCGGGTGTGGGGTCCGGCGCTCGACAACGTCGGGAGCACGGCATGACGGCCACGACCACGGGCGCGCTGACCCCCTTCGACATCACGGGCGAGCTGCCCACGGGCACGGTCCTGCTCGAGGCGAGCGCCGGCACGGGCAAGACGTGGACCATCGGTGCCCTCGTCGCCCGGCACATCGCCGAGGGAGTCGTGCGGCTCGAGGACATGCTCGTCATTACCTTCGGCCGCGCCGCCTCCCGGGAGATGCGCGAGCGAGTCCGCGAGCACCTGCGGCACGTGCACCGGCACGTGGCCGACCCCGACCTGGCCACCGACGACGAGGTCATCGCCCTGCTGCGCCAGGGCACGCCCGAGGAGGTGGCCGAGCGGGCGCGGCGGCTTCGCGACGCACTGACCCACTTCGACGCGGCGACGATCGCGACGACGCACCAGTTCTGCCAGCTCGTGCTGCGGGGGCTGGGTGTCGCCGGCGACACCGACCAGCACGCCCGACTCGTCGAGGACCTGTCGGACCTGCGCGACGAGGTCGTCGACGACCTCTACGTCCGCGGCTTCGCCACCGGGGGCCCGCCGGCCTTCACCCGCAAGCGCGCCGGCGAGATCGCCCGGGCCGTCACCGAAAATCCGCATGCCGAGCTCGACCCCAGCTCCCTCGAGGGGCGCTCCGCCGACGCCCGGAGCCTGGGCTTCGCCCGACTGGTGCGCGAGGAGCTCGACCGCCGCAAGCGGCGGCTCGGGGTGCTCGGCTACGACGACCTGCTCTCCCACCTCGCCGCCGCCCTCGAGGACGAGGACTCGCCGGCCCGCGAGCGGATGCGCCAGCGCTGGCGGGTGGTGCTCGTCGACGAGTTCCAGGACACCGACCCGGTGCAGTGGCAGATCCTCGACCGGGCCTTCAGCGGGCACAGCACCCTCGTGCTCATCGGTGACCCCAAGCAGGCGATCTACGGGTTCCGCGGCGGCGACGTCGACACCTATCTCACCGCCGCCGAGTCGGCGACGACCCGGCACACCCTCGGGGTCAACCACCGCTCCGACGGGCCGCTCGTGCGCAGTCTGGGTGCGCTCCTCGGCGGGGCGCAGCTCGGCGACGAGCAGATCGTCGTCCACCCGGTGCGCGCCGCCCGCGAGGGCTCGCGCCTGGGGGTCGCCGACGGCGTCGCGCCCGACGGGCTGCTGGCCCCCGTGCGGCTGCGGGCCGTGCCGAGCGCCCGTGTCGAGCAGCCCGGCCAGACCATCTCGATCGGGTCGGTGCGCCCGCTCGTCGCCCGCGACTGCGCCGCGGAGATCACCCGGCTGCTCGCGGGGCGCACGACCTTCGACGGGCGCCCGCTGCGGGCCGGAGACGTGGCCGTCCTCGCCCACACCCGCAAGCAGCTCGACGAGGTGCGCACGGCCCTGACCGCCGTCGGGCTGCGCTCGGTCATCGTCTCCAGCGACAGCATCTACGACTCCCCCGCCGCCGCCCACTGGCTCACCCTGCTCGAGGCGATGGAGCTGACCCATCGCGCCGAGCGGGTGCGCGCGGCGGCGCTGACCCCCTTCGTCGGGGCGAGCGCCGGCGACCTCGACGCGCGCGGCGACGATCTCACCGAGGAGATCGCCCACCGCCTGCGCACCTGGGCCGCCCTGCTCGGCCGTCGGGGGGTCGCCGCCGTCCTCGCCGCGGCGACCGCCGACGGGCTCGATGCCCGGGTGCTCGCCCGCACCGACGGCGAGCGCCTGCTCACCGACCTGCGCCACATCGGCGAGACCCTCCACCAGCGGGTCGTGACCGAGGGCGAGGGCTTGGCCTCGCTCACCGCCTGGCTGCGCGAGCGCATGGCCGCCGCCCGCAAGGAGGAGCGCGCTCGCCGGCTCGACAGCGACGCCGACGCCGTCCACCTGGCGACGATCCACGCGAGCAAGGGCCTGCAGTACCCCGTCGTCATGCTCCCCTTCGTCTGCGACCGATGGTTGCCCCGGCCCGACGTCCTGCACTTCCACCGGGCCGACCGCACCCGCGCGCTCGACATCGGCATCACGAGCGACGAGGGTCGTCAGGACCGACTCGACCGGGCCGCAGCCGAGGAGAGCGGCGAGTCGCTGCGACTGCTCTACGTGGCGCTGACCCGCGCCCAGAGCCAGGTCGTCACGTGGTGGTTCCCCTCCGCGCGCAACACCGGGCCCTCGCCGCTGCACCGCATCCTCCTCGGCCGCACCCAGGGCCAGGGCGAGGTGCCGCGCACCCACCCCGTGCCCGGCGACGACACCCTGCAGGACCGCCTCGCCGACTGGGAGCGCCGCGGCGCGCTGCGGGTCGAGTACCTCGACGAACCCACGGCGGTGACGATGACGACGGCGGCGCCCGTGACCGACCTGTCGGTGCGCGACTTCACGCGCACCGTCGACGACGCCTGGCGACGCACCTCCTACACCGCGCTCACCCGGCCGCTCGACGACGTGGCCCGGCCCACCACGGAGGACCTCGTGGCCAGCGAGCCCGAGGTCACCGACCGTCAGGACGACGAGGGCGGTGTCCGTGGCCTCGACGCGGCAGCCTCGACGGCGGGCTTCGAGCCCGTCGACGACGCCGAGGCCGCGACTGCGGGAGGTCACCCGCACCTCCCTTCGCCCATGGCGGAGCTGCCGGTGGGGGCCGGCTTCGGCTCGCTCGTGCACGCGGTGCTCGAGGAGGCCGATGCGCAGGCGAGCGACCTGCGGGCCGAGCTGCGCGCGCACATCGAGGAGCAGGTCGTCGCGTGGCCCGTGCCCGACCTCGACCGCGATGCCCTCGCCGACGCGCTCGTCGAGGTCATCGACACCCCGCTCGGGCCGCTCGCGCCGGGAGTGACGCTGCGTGATGTCGGTGCCCGTGACCGGCTCTGCGAGATGGACTTCGAGCTGCCGCTCGGCGGAGGCGACGCGGCGCCCGGGCCGAGTGCCGACGAGGCCGTCCTCGGCGACCTGGCGGCGCTCATGCGGGCGCACCTGCCGGCGGACGACCCGGTCCTGCCCTTCGCCGACGTCCTCGACGACCCGGTCCTCGGCGACCAGGCGCTGCGCGGCTACCTCACCGGCTCGGTCGACATCGTGCTGCGCATCGGCGACCGGCACCTCGTCGTCGACTACAAGACCAACTGGCTCGGACCGGTCGACACCCCGCTGACGACCGCGCACTACGACCCGGCGGCGCTGCGCGAGGCGATGACGCACTCGTCGTACCCGCTGCAGGCGATCCTCTACGGGGTCGTGCTGCACCGCTTCCTGCGCTGGCGCCAGCCCGGCTACGACCCCGCGGTGCACCTCGGTGGCGTGCTCTACCTCTACCTGCGGGGCATGGCCGGTGCCGACACGCCGCTCGTCGACGGGCATCCGACGGGCGTCTTCTCGTGGGCACCGCCCGTCGCGCTCATCGAGGGCGTGTCGGACCTGCTCGATGGGCGCCGACCGACCGAGGGGGACCGATGACCGAGATCCTCGACCGCTACGACCGGCGGGTGGTTCGCTCGGCGACGGGCGAGCTGGCCCGGCTCAACGCGACCGGCGTCCTCGAGGCCGCCGACGTCCACGTGGCGACCCGCGTCAGCGAGCTCGTCGGCGAGACCGACGACCTCGTGCAGGTGACCCTGGCCCTCGTCGTGCGGGCGGCCCGGGAGGGCTCGACCAGCCTCGACCCGGAGCACGCGCGCGAGCTGCTCGCCGAGGCCGCCGAGGAGTCCAGCACCCCAGTCGAGGGAGCAGCGACCGACGATCCGGTCGGAGACACCTCCACCGAGCAGTCGGGCGCGGTCGGAGACACCTCCGCCCAGCAGTCGGGCGCGGTCGAGCTGCCGCCGACACCCGAGTGGCTCGACCGAGTCCGGGGCAGCGCGCTGGCCGAGGCGGGCGTGCTGCTCGTCCAGCACGACCTGGTCTACCTCGATCGCTACCACCGCGAGGAGGTGCAGGTGGCCGAGGACCTGCGCCGGCGGGCGACCACCGAGGCACCACCCGTCGACGAGCCGGTCCTCGAGGCCGGGCTCGAGCGGGTCTTCCCGGGCGACGGCTGGGGCGAGCAGCGGGCCGCGGTGCGTTCCGCCGCCGGGCGCCTGACGACGGTGCTCGCCGGCGGTCCCGGCACCGGCAAGACCTCGACCGTTGCCGGCCTGCTCACCCTGCTGCTCGAGCAGGCCGAGTCCCGGGGCCGGCGGCCGCGCATCGCTCTGGCCGCACCCACCGGCAAGGCCGCGGCCCGGCTGCGCGAGTCCGTCCTGGGCTCTCTGGGTCACATGCCCGAGCTCGACCGCCAACGCCTGGGCACCGACATCGAGGCGGTGACCGTGCACCGACTCCTCGGCTGGCGCCCCGACAGCGGCAACCGCTTCAAGCGCGACCGCGGCAATCCCCTGCCCCACGACATCGTCGTCGTCGACGAGGCCTCGATGCTCTCGCTCACCCTCACCGCCCGGCTGCTCGAGGCCCTGCGGCCGACTGCCCGACTGCTGCTCGTCGGCGACCCCGACCAGCTCGCCTCCGTCGAGGCCGGGGCCGTGCTCGCCGACCTCGTGGCCGGCTACGGGGAGGACGGCCCGGTGGCCCGGCTGCAGACATCCCACCGCTTCGGGCAGGAGATCGGAGCCCTCGCCGAGGCGGTGCGCGTCGGCGACGCCGACCGGGTCCTCGAGCTGCTGGCCGCGGCCCGCCCCGGCGGCCCGGTCGAGCACGTCGTGGTCCACGAGGTGCTCGAGGCCGACGAGGCCCTCCGTCCACGGCTGCTCGGCCACGCCGAGCGGCTGCGCGACCTCGCCCTCGCCGGCGAGCACACCGCCGCCCTGCGCGAGCTCGGCGAGCACCGACTGCTGTGCGCGCACCGTGACGGACCCTGGGGTGTCGCCCCGTGGAACGACCGCGTCGAGCGGTGGCTCGCCGAGGCGAGCGAGCACCCCGGCCGGCAGGTCGTCGGCCGGCCGCTCCTCGTGACGACCAACGACCGCGGCCTGGGCCTCTACAACGGCGACACGGGCGTCCTGGCGCTGCGCGCCGACCACCGCGTCGTCGGGGTCTTCGGGGAGCCGGGCGCACCGATCGTCCACGCCGCCTCAACCCTCGGCGACGTCGACACGGCGCACGCGCTGACGATCCACAAGAGCCAGGGCAGCCAGGCGCGCTCGGTCACCGTGCTGCTCCCCGACCCGGACTCACGGCTGCTCACCCGCGAGCTGCTCTACACCGCGATCACCCGCGCGCAGGAGTCGGTGACCCTCGTCGGCTCGGTCGAGGCCGTCCGGGCGGCGGTCACCCGGCGCACCCAGCGCGCGACCGGGCTGCGCCACCGGGTCTGAGCCCCCTTCGTCCCAGCTGGGCAAGAGAAACTGCCCCTTCGCAGGAGTAAGAAACTTTTGCGAAGGGGCAGTTTCTCGGGTGACCCGGGAATCGTGCGGCGGGTGGGACCAGCGCACCGCCGGCGGCTACTCCGCGTGCAGGACCCGCAGCTCTTCCAGCACGACCGGCATGTCCCGGACGAAGCCCCGATCGTGGCTCGCGTGCCGGGTGAAGAAGTCCTCGTGCACCCGCCGCCAGTACTCCAGCGTCAGGTCGCCCTCGCCCTCGGCGCGGGCGTGCGCGGCGTCGACCTCGTCGAAGGGGACCACCCGCACCCTCGTCGTCACGACGAGGGCCCGTGGGGTCCCCGAGCCGTCGACGACGATCCCGAGCGTGCCCTCGGAGGGGACCTCCTCCCCTTCGCTCTCGTAGTCCCACAGGGCGCTGGCGGTCGCCGTCTTGTCGCCCGCGAGGACGAGCCCGAGCAGCTCGTCGGCCTGCTCGGGCGTGGCCCCGAAGCCCCAGGCCGGCGGGCGCAGCACCGCGAGCGGGTTGACCCCGGTGTAGCTGCTGACCTGCGCGAGGTCGGCGTGCTGCTGCGCCCGCTGCCAGAAGGCTTCGATGTCGTCCATCACCACATCGTGTCAGGGATCAGAGGCGACGGCACTGGTCCTCCTTGTTGCCCTTGACGATGTTGCGGGCGCCCTTGGGAGCCGGGCTGTTGCTCTTGCACTGGAGGTTGCCGTCGACGCGGTTGGAGTAGATGCTCTTGTAGCCGGAGCGGTTGCTGAAGACCTGGATGTCGCCGTCGACGATGTTGCGGTTGAGGGTCAGACCGCGACCCTGCTCGAGCTGGATGTTGCCGTCGACGCGCGAGTCCTCGACCTTGACCCACAGGTGACCCTGGGACTGGATGTTGCCGTCGACGTTGATCCGCGCGGCGGTGAACTTCGCGCCGGACTGGACCTTGATGTTGCCCTTGACCCGGGTGCCGTACATCCGGCAGGTCGCGCCGCGGGGGACCTTGACGTCGTCGACGGTCACGGCACGCAGCGTGCCGCGACAGGTGCGCTCGTCGGCCGACGCACTCGGCGCGACGACGGCGGTGGCGGTGAGCAGGAGGCCGGCAGCGGCCGCGGAGGAGAGAAGACGCTTCATGGTGGCGTGCCTTTCGGGCTTCACTGGCCGGCCCCGACGGCGCGACCTCGTGCCACCGAAGGTAGACACCGTCGATGAGGCACCCATGAGGCAACGGTGAGGATCCCCTCATGGGCCGTTCACGCAGCGTCCACCTGCGGGCACGCGGCACCCCCTTCGCCCTGCCGGAGCACACGGACGAAGGGGGTGCCGGTCACCCTCTCGGGTGGTGGCTCAGGAACCGTAGACCGAGCGGATCCCCTCGCGATCCGCCGCGGTCATGCTCAGGTCGTCAGACGATCCGTTGCACTGCGGGTAGTGCATGATCGACGACGAGTCGTAGGGCGTCAGCGGACGCCAGTTGTTGTCCTCGAAGCACGTGCCGGCCTCCGGCCGGGTGTGCTCGTGACGGAAGCCGAGCGCGTGACCGAGCTCGTGGGCGAGGATGTTGCTCGGGCTCCACGAGCCGGCGTTGAAGAGCTGGTTGGTGCTCACGAGGACGTTGCGACTGCGCTTGGCGGTGCTGGGGAAGAAGGCGCGCGCGATGTACTGCGTCGTCTTGGTCGGCTCGACCGAGAAGACGACGTTGTTGTTGCGCGTCGTGCAGCTCTTGTCCTGGCTGGAGACGTAGGTGAAGTTCACGCCGGAGCTGGCGGCCTCCCACTGCGCCGCACCGCTGGCCATCGCGTCACGGACGCGGCCGTGGTCGGAGCCGAACTTCGTGCTGACGCAGTAGGTGAGGTTCTTGGCCTGGGTCGCGGTCCAGACGTCGTCCTTGCCGTAGACGGTGTTGATGATGAGGGCGTCGCTCTGCTGCGGGTTGACGAGCTGCTGGTAGAACTCGCGCAGCTGCTTCTCGCCCGACAGGGGGATGTCGCCGTTGACGATGTACTGGTGGTCGGCGTCCTGGTAGGTCTGCGACGTGAAGTCGTCGTACGTCGGCTCGTCGCTCGACGCGGCGTTGCTGACGCTCATGGCGCCCATCGACACGGTGGCGGCAATCGCCAGCACGCTTGCAACACGCTTCATCTGGTCATCCTTCGTCTCGTCGGAGGCGCGGTCGCGCCACCCAGGTGAAGGGAATGTATGACCGTGACGAGCCCGCGACGACCAGCTTCGGGTAAGGACCTGGGCGCCACTGCCCGGACTCGGTCAGGCAGTGGTCACCTCGCGGTGGGCATCCCCCGGAGACAGGACGCCCCCTTCGCCCCGGGGAGGAAATCCGGGGCGAAGGGGGTATCCCTTCCCAGGGTGGTTCCCGAGCAGGGGGGAGAGGCTCAGGAACCGTAGACCGAGCGGATCCCCTCGCGATCCGCCGCGGTCATGCTCAGGTCGTCAGACGATCCGTTGCACTGCGGGTAGTGCATGATCGACGACGAGTCGTAGGGCGTCAGCGGACGCCAGTTGTTGTCCTCGAAGCAGGTGCCGGCCTCCGGCCGGGTGTGCTCGTGACGGAAACCGAGCGCGTGACCGAGCTCGTGGGCCAGGACGTTCTCCGCGCTCCAGCCCGAGGAGAAGATCTGGTCGGTGTTGACCAGGACGTTGCGCGTGGACGTCGCCGTGCTTGGGAAGAAGGCCCTGGCCACGTAGTTGGCGCCGCTCACCGGCTCCACGGAGAAGAGGACGTTGGAGTTGCGGGTGGTGCAGCTGGCGTCCTGGCTGGAGTCATAGGTGAAGTCGACTCCCGAGCTCGCCGCCTCCCACTGGTTGCCGCCGGCCTGCATGGCGCTGACGATCGCCGCCTTGTCGGAGCCGAAGCTGTCGCTGACGCAGTAGGTGAGGTTCTGCGCCTGGCTGGCGCTCCAGATGTCGTCCTTGCCGTAGACCGTGTTGACGATGAGCTGGCTCTCGTACTGCGGGTTGACGAGCTCCTGGTAGAACTCGCGCAGCTGCTTCTCCCCGGCCAGCGGGATGTCACCGTTGACGATGTACTGCCGGTCCGTCGGGTCCTGGTAGGTGGAGGCCTTGTACTCCTGGTACGTCGGCTCGTCGCTCCCGTCGGCGTAGCCGAGGCTGGCAGCTCCCATGGACAGCGTGGCGGCGAGGCCCAGGACGGTGGCAGCGCGCGTGGTGGTGCGCTTCATGTGGCGTTCCCTTCATCAACCCGGCAGCACGGTCGTGTCGCCTTCGTGAGTGGACGCTATGCGCGGCCTGCACCATGACTCCATCCTCGTGCCGTCACGGTTCGGGCAGTCGCCGTCAGGACTTCGTCAGGAGGGTCGAAGGGGGGTCAGCTCCCGCTGTCGTCCAGCCCGGCGAGGATCTCGAGGGTCCGGATCCGTTGCGGCAGAAGGGGAGCCGGGTTGGTGACCATGAGCTCGTCGGCGTCGGACAGCGCGGCGAAGTCGGCCAGACCCTGTGCCACCTCGGCCGCATCACCGGCGACGGTGTGGGTGAGCATGTGCCGGGCCTGCGCGCCGACGTTGGTGTCGAGCAGCGCCGTCACCATCTCCTCGTCGAGGCCACCCGAGCCGACCCTGCCGGCGAGCATCCGCACGCGGGCCCGCAGCACTCGGTCGCGGGCCTCGGCGGCCTCGGCCGAGTCGTCGGCCGCGATGACGTTGAGCGCGGCGATGACGTGCGGCTGCTGCAGCTGCTCGCTCGGCGTGAAGCGCTCGCGGTAGACGCGCACCGCCTGCTCGAGGGCATCGGGCGCGAAGTGGCTGGCGAAGGCGTAAGGCAGCCCGTAGGCGGCGGCAAGCTGGGCGCCGAAGAGCGACGAGCCGAGGATGTAGAGGGGGACCCGGGTCCCACGACCGGGGTAGGCGTGGATGCCGTCGACGATCGACTCGTCGGCGAGGTAGCCCTGCAGCTCGCGCACGTCCTGGGGGAAGGCCTCGGCGGCACGTGGGTCGGTGCGCAGAGCGCGCAGCGTGGCGCCGTCGGTGCCGGGCGCGCGCCCGAGACCGAGGTCGATGCGGCCCGGGTGGAGCTCGGCGAGGGTGCCGAACTGCTCCGCGATGACGAGTGGCGAGTGGTTGGGCAGCATGACGCCGCCGGAGCCGACGCGGATCCGTCGGGTCTGCGAGGCGACGTGCGCGATGAGCACCGAGGTCGCTGCGGAGGCGATGCTCGACATGTTGTGGTGCTCGGCGAACCACAGTCGCTCGAAGGCACCCAGGTCGTCGGCCCGCTGCGCGAGGGTGACGGTGTCGGCGAGCGCCTCGCTGATCGGCTGGTCGCGGCCCACGGTGGCCAGGTCGAGGAGGGAGAGCTTCGGGATCACACCCGTGGCAACCGCCCGCACCAGGTACATATTCCCCGGGCACGTCGTCCCCAGACCCACCCCGACGAAGGGGGTCGTCCCCAGGTCATCGCGTGGTCCGGGCACGTCTCGGCGAGCGCCTACGCTCGGTCCTCATGGAGATCGGGGCGGCACGCGAGATGGCACGGGGGCTCATGGACGAGCACGGCCTGCAGGGGTGGCAGCTGACCTTCGACCGGGCCAAGCGGCGTGCCGGGGTGTGCCGCCCGGGGCAACGGACCATCGGGCTGAGCTGGCCCCTCACCGAGCTGCACGACGTCGCGCAGGTCCGCGACACCGTGCTCCACGAGATCGCCCACGCCCTCGCCGGGCCGGGCGTCGGGCACGGCCCGGCGTGGCGCGCGATCGCGGCGTCGATCGGCGCGGTCCCCGAGCGCTGCCTGCCGACCGAGGCCGGGACCATCCCCGGCGACTGGGTCGGCACCTGCCCGGCCGGGCACACCATCGACCGCCACCGGCGCCCGACCCGCGTCTCCTCGTGCCGCCAGTGCAGCCGCGGCTTCGACCCCGACGCGATCTTCACGTGGACCCACCACGGGGTGCCCGCGGTCATGCCCCCTTCGTACCAACGCGACCTGGCGACGACGCAGCTGTCGGCCCGCCGCGAGGGCGCCGGGGAGCTCGTCGCCATCGGCGACCGGGTGCGCGTGCTCACCCCGGGGCGCTACGAGGGCTTCGTCGGGGTCGTCGTCAAGCGGGGCCGCACCCGCTTCCACGTGCGCGGCCGAGGGACGCTGCTCACCGTGCCCTTCGACCACGTCGAGGCCGCCTGACGGGGTCGACAGGCCCCCGAGTGCGGGAGATCCGGGCAACTCGTGGTTGGCTGGAGGGGTGAACGTGCGCGAGATCCTGCCCCCCGGCCTCGACCTGCCCGCTGACGGCACGGTGACGATGTTCTCCACGACGTGGTGCGGCTACTGCCGTCGCCTGAAGTCCCAGCTGGACCGTGAGGGCATCGCCTACACCGAGGTCAACATCGAGACCACGCCCGGCACGGCCGAGCTCGTCGAGACGATCAACGGCGGCAACCAGACGGTGCCGACGCTGCTCTTCCCCGACGGGTCGTCCGCGACCAACCCCTCGCTGGCCGACGTCAAGAAGCAGCTCGCCTGACATGGCGCGCATGTCCTCCGCGACCCGCACCGCCGTCGGCACGAGCATCGCCGGTGGGGCCCTCTCCGCGCTGTCGGGGGCGCCACACCAGCTGAGCCACCTCTTCCGCGGGCGCTTCCCGACGGTCGCCGTCACCGGCATGACCGGCGTCGGCAAGACCCGCCTCGCCGACCGCCTGGCCCGCCGCACCTCCGCCGAGAGCACCGTCGAGGTGGGCTCGGCGACGATGGAGCGCCGCACCCGGCGGATGGCCAAGGGCCGCGGCTTCCGCTTCCGCGTCGTCCCCGGCGACAACGCCGCGACCCGGTTGGGCGCGCTCGACGAGGTCTTCCACGACGACCCGGTCGACGGGGTGCTCCACGTCGTTGCCTGGGGGCACGCCACGGCGCGCCGCACCGCCGGGACCTCCGGCGAGGCCGTCGCGACCCGCGAGGAGCTGCTCGCCGCCGAGCTCGAGGACTGGACCATCACCGCACACCGCATCGCCTCGATGGCGCTGCGCCGTGACAAGCCGGTGTGGCTGGTCATCGTCGTCACCAAGGCCGACCTCTTCCCCGACGAGGTCGACGAGGCGGTGCGCTACTACTCCCCCGGCAGCGGCTCCCCCTTCGCCGCCAAGCTCGACGAGCTGCGCTCCCTCGCCGGAGGCGCCCGCCTCTCCGTCGACGTGCTGCCGATGTGCACCGAGCCCGGCGAGGCCACCGACAAGGCGGCCCGCAAGGACGCCGGCAAGCGCTGCAGCGCGATGCTCACCGCCCTCGAGTCGCGCATGGGGCAGCTCTCCGGGCACGCCTGACCGCCCGCCCCCGCTGGCCGGTCAGAAGGTGTGGCGCAGCGGATAACCACTGACGCCCGAGGAGTCCGTCCTGGTCGCCAGGACGTGCGTCAGCTCGATGTCGTGGCGCTCGAAGCCGATCCGGGAACCCACGAGGTAGAGGCCCCATAGGCGGGCCGTGCCCTCACCGACCTCGGCGACGCACTCGTCCCAGTGCTCGACGAGGTTGTCCACCCAGCCGGCGAGGGTGCGGGCGTAGTGGACCCGGAAGTTTTCCGCGTGCTGCAGCTCCAGCCCCGCGTCCTGCATCCGCGCGATGACCGTGCCCGCACCGGTGAGCTCCCCGTCGGGGAAGACGTAGCGGTCGATGAAGGCGCCGGTGCGGGTCGAGCGGTTGTGGTCGCGGGTGATGCAGTGGTTGAGCAGGCGCCCGTGCGGCCGCAGCTTGTCGCGCATCGCCGCGAAGTACGCCGGGTAGTTGGCCACGCCGATGTGCTCGGTGAGACCGATCGAGCTGATCGCGTCGAAGTCGCTCTCGGGCACGTCGCGGTAGTCCATGAAGCGCACCTCGGCCAGCTCACCCAGGCCCTCGCGGTCGATCGCCCGCTTGGCCCAGTCGGCCTGCTCCCGGGAGAGCGTCACGCCGAGCGCCTTGACGCCGTGGTGCTTCGCGGCATGGCGGACCATGCCACCCCAGCCGCAACCGACGTCGAGCAGCCGCTGCCCGGGCTGGAGGTCGAGCTTGCGGGCGATGAGCTCGTACTTGTACTCCTGCGCCTGCTCGAGGCTGGCGTCCGCGGTCGGGTAGACCGCGCACGTGTAGGTCATCGACGGCCCGAGGACCAGCTCGTAAAAGCGGTTGGACACGTCGTAGTGGTGGTGGATGACCTCCGCGTCGCGAGCGCGGCTGTGCCTCAGGCCCTCGACGACCCGGCGCCAGCGCGGCAGGTGCTCCTGCGGCGGGGGCGGCGGCGGGTTGAGGTGCTCCCACCCGAGCCCGCGCACGAGCTCGAGGGCCTCCGCCGGGCCGGGGACGCGCCACCGGTCGGTGCTGCTCATCAGGTCGAGCAGCGGGTAGAGGTTGCCCGGGTGGAAGCCGGTGCCCGTGAGGTCACCGGCGACCCAGGCCCGCGCCATGCCGAGGTCTCCGGGCGCGGTGAGCAGGTAGCGCAGGCCGCGCTCGGTCCGCAGCTCGAGACCGATCGGCGCATCGGCCGGCCCGGCGGCGCTGCCGTCGTAGGCCGTGACGCGTACCGGCAGGTCGGCGGGGAGGATGCCGGCGAGGGCGTCGGCGATCTTGATCGTGCTCACGGGGTACGGACCACCTTGTCGTAGAGGTCGGTCAGTCGGCCGGCCGGGTCGTAGCGCCGCCGGACGGCGGCAAGCTGGGCGCCGCCGTAGAGGCGGTCGAAGTCCTCGCGCGTGTAGAAGGCCTCGGAGTAGAGCGACTTGTGCCCGCCGAGGGCGGTCACCTCGGCCTCGATCGCACGGTTGCGCGGCCCCTCGGGCGCCTCCGGACCGACGTGGACCGTGCCCCAGAAGCCGACGTTGACGTAGGTGCGCCCGGGCTCGAGCGGGTAGCCGGGCCAGGTGCGTGCCCGACCGTCGATCTCCCGCAGACGAAGGGGGCACAGCCACACGGGCCGCATGCCGATCCGCGCGTCGAACCACTCGAGGAAGTCGGCCAGCCGGTCCGTGGGCACCTCGATGTCCTGGATGACCCGCTCCCGGCGTGGCCGCCCGGCGCGTGCGTCGAGCCGGTCGACGATGCCGTGCCGCCGGTCGAGCGCCACGAGTCGGTGGTAGACGTCGGAGCGGCGCCAGCGCCTGGGCCACAGCCGTCGCACGACGGGGTGCTGCACCCCAAAGGCCCCGGAGCACCAGAACCAGTCGGTGTCCCAGCGCCACAGGTAGTCGTGCATCGTCAGCAGGTCGCTCGTGCGCTCGCGCACCGAGCGGTAGTAGATCTGCTGGCCGGTGTAGTCGCTCGTCTCCCCCGGCTCGTCGGTCCACCGCGCGAGGGTCAGGTAGATCTCGTCCGGGGCGAAGGCCACCCCGTCGAGGGCGTCGACCCGCTCCCCGTCGCGCTCGCCGGCAGCGACGATCTCCTCGATCGCGGCGGCGGCCGCGTGCGCGTCGTCGAAGCCCAGGTGCCGCAGTGCGACCCGCGACGGCACCTCCTCGAGCTCGATGTGCAGTCGGGTGGCGTAGCCGAGCGAGCCGTAGGAGTTGGGGAAGGCGTGAAAGAGGTCGGCGTGCTCGCCCTCCGGCCGGGCGGTGACGATCTCGCCCGACCCGGTGAGGACGTCGAGCTCGAGGACCGACTCGTGCGGCAGGCCGTTGCGGAAGCTCGTCGCCTCGATGCCCAGACCGGTCACCGCCCCGCCGAGGGTGATCGTGCGCAGCTGCGGGACGACGAGCGGGATCAGGCCGTGCGGCAGCGTGGCGGCGACGAGGTCCTCGTAGGTGCACATGCCCTGGACCTGGGCGGTCCGCGTCGTCGGGTCGACCTCGATGACCCCCGCGAGCCCCGTGACGTCGAGACTCGGCACCTCGGTCTGCGCCCGGGGGCGGAAGAGGTTGGACGTGCGTTTGGCGAGCCGGACCGTGGCCCCGTGCGGGATCGCCGCGTGCGAGCGGACCAGTCGCTCGACCCCGGCCTCGTGTGCCTGCCAGCCAATTATCTGCATCGAGCACACAACCTACTCCTCGGGCCGGAGGTCAGGACAGCGGGTTTCGTCCCGCGTCGGTGCTGCCCTCGACGGCGGCACCGCCGAGGTCCTGCGTGGCGAATCGGGCGACGACCTCGAGGCACTCGCTCGGCGCCTCCCACAGGTCGTTGTGGGTGCGGCCCGGCACGACGACCCGCTGCGACGACGAGATCCCTCGTGCCAGCTGCTCGCTCATCGCCAGCGGCACGAGGTCGTCACGCTCGCCGTGGACGAGCAGGGTCGGCACGTCGATCCGCTCGAGCAGCGCATCGGTCTCCCAGCGATCGGGGACCAGCTGCCGCGGGAAGACCCGCACGACCCGCTGCACCATCGCGGTCATCGAGGTGAAGGGCGAGACGAGGACGAGACGCCCGCCCCCCTTCGAGGCCCCTCCGTCGTGGAGGAGGCCCTCCGCGGCCAGGTGCGCCGCCACCGACGAGCCGAGCGACTCACCCACGAGCACCGTCCGCTCTGCGCGAAGGGAGAGGTGCGCCAGCCCGTCGCGTGCAGCCGCGAGGATCGCCTCCTGGTGCGGACGTCCCGCCGCCGGGCCGTATCCGGGGTACTCCACGGCCGCGAAGCCGAGGCCGTGCCGGGCGAAGAGCCCGGCGAGCGGGCTGATCGAGGCCAGATCAGAGCCGTTGCCGTGGAAGTAGACGATCGTGCGACCGCCTTCGGGGGCCGGCGCGTGGACGAGGTGGGTGCCTGCCGCCGTCGTCTCGACGGGCAGGCCACCCTCCGGGTCCCACGCGGGGACGGGGTAGATGAGTCGGCGCAGCATCACTGGTCGGCCAGGAGCGGGAGGCGCCGCCCGTCGCCGGGGTCGGCATCGGGTATGACGTCGTCGGTGTCGACGAGGTAGACCTCGTGCCCGTCGAGGCGCAGCCGGCGCGCCGTCTCGAGGAGCATCCGCCGGCCGACGTCGGTCACCGAGTGCACGCCGGTGAGGTCGAGCACGACGGCATGATGCTCGGGCGGGTCCTGCGAGAGCCGGCGCGCGACGAACTCGGCGCCGCTGAAGCCGATGGTGCCCGACAGGTAGTAGATGCGCATGGACTCGCCGCCGCGCTGGACGACCCGCGTCGACTGGATCACCGAGCGGGCTGGCGGCTCGACCTTCATGAGGTGCATGCCCATGTCGCGGGAGAGCCGCCCGAAGGTCTCGACGCCACGCACGCTGTTGCCGTGGGCGTCGAGCGGCGGGGCGAAGGTCGCCAGGCCAGCCTGCCCGGCCAGCGCCCCGATGATGCCGCCGCCGACGCCGCTCTTGGCCGGGATGCCCACCGAGGAGACCCAGTCGCCCGCGGAGTCGTACATGCCGCAGGTGAGCATGACCGACATGACGTGGCGGACCTGGGCGCCGGTGAAGACCTGCTTGCCGGTCACCGGCTGCACGCCGCCGTTGGCAAGGGTCGCCGCCATGAGCGCGAGGTCGCGCGCGGTGACGAGCACGGCGCACTGGCGTGAGTAGGCGCTCACGACCTCCACCGCCGAGTCGGTGAGGATGCCGTGGCTACGCAGCATGTGGGCGATCGCCAGGTTGCGGTCGGCGGTGGCGACCTCCGAGCGCCACACGTCCTCGTCGACGGACAGCTCACGACCGGCGAGGTCGGACAGGAGCCGGATGATCCGCTCGACCCGCTCGTGGGGCGCGGTGTCGGGCTCGCCGACGAGGGTGTGGGCGGTGATCGCCCCGGCGTTGATCATCGGGTTGCGCGGGCGGCCACTGGCGTCGAGGGAGAGCTCGTCGAAGGGTTCGCCGCTCGGCTCGACGTCGATCTTCGCGAGGACCTGCTCCAGACCGTGGTCGCGCACGGCCAGCCCGTAGACGAAGGCCTTGGAGATCGACTGGATCGTGAACTCGTGCTCGGCGTCACCGACGGCATAGACCTCGCCGTCGATCGTCGCGAGCGCGATGCCGAAGCGGTCGGGGTCGACCTTCGCCAGCTCGGGGATGTAGGAGGCGGGCTCGCCCCCCTTCGTCGCGGAGCAGGCCTCGGCGACCTCGGTCAGGTAGTCGGGCAGGGGAGAGCGCATGTCCTGATCCTGTCAGGCGAGGACGAAGGGGGCGAGCGTGCGTCACGCCAGCGGCACGCACACCTCGGTGACGAGGTCCTCCGGGGCGGCCTGCGAGGGGTCGACGAGATAGCGGTTGAAGCCGAGGACGGCGATGTCGTCGTCGATGCCGGAGCGTGGGGCGAGGGTCAGCCCCTCGGACCGGACCAGCTCGTCGATGCGGGCATGGGCCTCGCTGAGCTGCGTATACGGCCCCTCGACGCGAGCGAGGACGACCTCCTGCTCAGGCAGCTCGTGCACCTCGAGGGGCGCCTGCGCGGTGGTGCCGGGAGGCACGGGCCACCAGATCGACAGGGTCGGGTCGGCCTCGCGGTACTCGGGGTCGTGCTCGAAGACGCCGCACGGGCCGATGGGTGTCAGACCCTGGCGCCCGAGCTCGGGCATGAGCCGCTCCCACAGCCTGCCCTCCTGGTCGTAGGCGGGGACGGTGCCGCGCAGGGCGACGACGGTGCGGGCGGGGACGGTCGTACGGGTGACGATGATGGTGGACATGGCAGTGCCTTCCTGGTCGAGGAGCTGGTCGATGAGTGCCAGCCGCTCCTTGGCCGCGCGCAGCTCGTCGCCGAGGGACTCCCGCTGCAGGGCGAGTGCCTGCCGGTAGCTCTCGGTGCCGTGGGCGGCGAGGAGGACCGAGATGGCGGAAATCGTGAAGCCCACGTCGCGGAGCCGCCGCACGTGGGCGGCCTCGGCGAGCTGCTCGGGCGCGTAGCGGCGGTAGCCGGAGACCGCGTCCACGTCGGCGGGCACGAGGATCCCGTGCTCGCCGTAGTGGCGCAGCATCCGCACGCTGAGACGCGACCGGTAGGAGAACTCGCCGATCGACATGAGGTCCGGGGTGTCGGTCATGGGCCCACCCTGTCGCCTCACACGGTGTGAGGGTCAAGGCCGCAGTGGAACCGGGACAGGCTCCGACCCGTCCCATCCCCGACAGCGACGACAGGAGCAACCATGACCCACCGGCACCTCACCCTCACGACGGCCCTCGCCCTCGCGCTGCCCCTCGGCGGATGCGGGGTGCTCGACCGGGACCAGGCCCCCGTCCCGATGACGATCACCGCGAACGACTGGAACGGCTGGGACCCCGACCACGAGTCCACCGAGACGACGACCGAGGTCGAGGCGGTCGAGGGCCAGACCGTCCGCGTCGATGACGGCCTCGAGATCACCTTCACCGACGTCGGCGACGACGAGGTGGAGATCCGCACGAGCGACGCGATGTCGCCGGTCAAGGAGGGCGGCGGCATCGACCTGACGACGGACGAGATGGAGTTCACCGTCGAGCGGGGAAGCGCGCTCGAGCTCGCCACGCCGACGATGGACGCGGGCACGACCTACGAGCTGGTGCTCACCGACTGAGCCTCACCAGATCGACTCGACCCACTCCGGGTGGTCGATGAAGGGGTTGCGGTTGCCCTGCCAGTTGTCGTGGATCCGCTCGTTTCGCCGCTGCTCGAAGGCGTCCGGCGGGTCCTGCTGGCTCCACTGCTTGAGGACCGAGAGCCGCCCCATGTAGGGGTTGGAGCCGTTGTTGACCTGGTCGTTGACCTCGAGATCGACCCGGTCGCCCGCCTCGTAGCGGACCGCCATGTAGAAGATCATCCGGGCCACGTCGCCCTTGAACGCGTCACGCGGCTCCCACGAGTCGCTGTCGGAGTAGTTGCCGGGCGCCTCGTCGTTCTCGCTGCCGCCGTTGTCGAAGTCGAGGTTGCCGCGGTCGCTGTTGACCGTGACGTCGGTGGGGCGCAGGTGGTGCAGGTCGGTGCCCGGGCCGTTGGAGGTGCCGAAGTCGCCGTGGCTCTTGGCCCACACGTGCTCGCGGTTCCAGTTGTCGACGTCGCCGCCGTTGTTGGACTTCGGCGAGCTCGTGCCCTTGTAGAGCAGGACGACGTTGTTGGTGTTCTGCGGGTCCTCGTCGACGTCCTTGATGCCGTCCCAGACCTGGTCGTAGGACAGGACGGTGTTGTTGCTGATGATGTCGTGCAGCTTCGACTTCAGGGCCGAGCCGGTCAGGCCCGCGGTCCCGTCGTAGTAGCTGCCGGGATCGGTGGGCTCGCCCGGCTCACCGGGCTCCTCCGGCTCCTCGGGGGTGGACCCGTCGGCGAGGGCGATGGCGCTCGTGCCGGTCATCCCGGGGTGGGAGAAGTAGCTCTCGAGCGCTCCCGTGACGTCGACCTGCTGGCCGACGAGGTCGGGGTTGGAGGCCAGCCCCCACTGCGAGCGAAGCGCCGACGGCACCTGGACGTAGAGGATCTTCGAGGTGTCGCTCTCCCCCTTCGTCGCCGCGACCGCGATGGCGTAGTCGTTGGGGAAGCGGCTCGTTACGACCCGGTCGGTCGCGGTCGGCTGGCCGACGACGTAGCCGCGGACGGTCTGGGTGGACCCGTCCTGACGGCCGAGCGCATCGGTGACCGAGGGCGCCGCGGCGGACTGGACCGCGGCGGCGGTCGTCTGGGTGACGGCCTGCGCAGGGAGGATCGGGACGGCGACGAGGGCGACGGCGGCGGTGGTGCCGGCGAGTCGACGGAGCATGCGGGACACGAGCGGACCTCACGGGGTGGGCGAAGGGGGTCGCGCCCATGTTCGCGACCCCCTTCGGTCCGCGGGTGAACGATAGGTCAGCGCGAGGTCGCAATTCACCCTGCGCTTGCCCACGACACCCACGTCGACGCCAACCAGGCGGTCGGCGACGTGGTCCGCGACGTGGCCCCCCGGGCGTGCACAAGAGGTCGTCCTGATGCATCTCGTGACGTTCGTCGGCCGCGAGAAGCCCCCAGGACGACCTCTTGTGCTCGGGGGTGCGTGCCTCAGATCGTCGCGGCGTCGATGACGAAGCGGTAGCGCACGTCGGAGGCGACGACGCGGTCCCAGGCCTCGTTGACCTTGTCGGCCGGGATGACCTCGATCTTGGCGCCGATGCCCTTCTCGGCGCAGAAGTCGAGCATCTCCTGGGTGCCGGGGATCCCGCCGATGTTGGATCCAGCGAGCGCCTTGCTACCTCCGATGAGCGAGAAGACCGGGACCTCGAAGGGCTCGGCCGGGGCGCCGACGTTGACCAGGGTGCCCTCGGGGGCGAGCAGCGACAGGTACCGCTTGATCGGCAGGTCGGCGCTCACGGTGTTGAGGATGAGGTCGAACTTCCCGCGCAGGTCGGTGAAGGTCTCGTCGTCGCTCGTCGCCCGGTAGTCGGTGGCGCCGAGCGCGAGGCCGTCCTCCTGCTTCTTCAGCGACTGCGAGAGCACGGTGACCTCGGCGCCGAGGGCGACGGCCAGCTGGACGCCCATGTGCCCGAGCCCGCCGAGACCGACGACCGCGACCTTGGAGCCCTCGCGCACACCCCAGCGGCGCAGCGGCGTCCACGTCGTGATGCCGGCACACAGCAGGGGGGCGGCGACGTCGAGCTCGATGCCCTCGGGGATCTTCAGCGCGAAGTCGGCGTCGACGACGACGTGCGTCGAGTAGCCGCCCTGCGTGATCGTGCCGTCGCGATCGGTCGCGTTGTACGTGCCGATCGCGTCGGGGCAGTACTGCTCGTTGCCCGCCCGGCAGGCATCGCACACCCCGCAGGAGTTCACGAGACAGCCGACGCCCACGCGGTCACCGACGGCGTGCTTGGTCACCTCGGAGCCGACCTCGGCGACGACACCGGCGATCTCGTGGCCGACGACGAGGGGGTACGGCACGTCGCCCCACTCGCCGCGGGCGGTGTGGATGTCGCTGTGGCAGATGCCGGCGTAGGCGATCTCGATGAGGACGTCGTTGGGGCCGACGTCTCGACGCTCGATGGTCGTCGCGGTCAGGGGTTCGGTGGCGGACGGGGCCGCCCAGGCCTTCACGGTGCGCACGGGGCGCTCCTCTCGAGTGGACGAAGGGGAACCCCCTCAGTCAACTCCCGCTCCCCGCGAGGACCAAACGCGGCCTGCGCCCGGTGGCGCCCCCCTCGGGCGCTGACGGCTCGAGGCGCGCCACCCCCTTCGCCCCCCTGGGCGTGGATATCGACGATGGACGCGGTCATTGCCGCGTCCATCGTCGAAAACTGCGTCAGGACGTCGAGACGGGACGACAAGGGGCCTTCACTCCGCCCACCATCCGCCTCTCACCCCACCTCTCTGGTCGAGGTGAGGTCACCTCTGGCGCTCAGGCGTCGACGGTCTGCTGCTCCCAGGCCGCGTACCCGCCGACGAGGTCGGTGACGTCCGTGTGGCCGACCGAGCGCAGCAGGCTCGCCGCGACGGACGAGCGCCACCCGCCGGCGCAGTGCACGAGCAGCGGACGGTCGGTCGGCAGCTCGTCGTGGCGGCGGGCGAGCTCGGCCAGGGGGATGTGGACGGCGCCGGGGATGACCTGCCCGTCGGCGCGCTCGCCGGCATTGCGCACGTCGACGACGACGGTCTGCTCGGGCAGCGCCGCGAGGTCGGCGACCTCGGTGCGCTCGCTCGTCGTCATGAGGGGGGCGAGCGGACCGTCGAGCGTGAGCGGCGCGGCGACGTGGCCGACGACCGCGTCGTGGCCGATCCGCCCCATCCGCAGCGCCGCCTCGGCCGCCCGGCCCTCGGGCGCGACGAGGAGGACCTCGACGGCGTGGTCGACGACGGTGCCGACCGTCTCGGCGAAGCGGCCGTCGAGGCCGACGTTGACCGAGCCCGCGAGGTGCCCGCGGGCGAAGTCCTCGGGCGAGCGGGCGTCGACGACGGTGACGCCGCCGGCGATCGCGGCGGCCACCTCGGCCGGCGTGAAGGGGACGACCGACTGCCCGGGCTCGAGCAGGTCGCGCTGGCGCAGGTTGAGCATGGCATCGACCTGGAAGTACGCGGGCGCGGAAGGTTGGCCGGTCGTCACCATCCCGATGAAGTCCTCGACAGACATCTCCGCGGCAAAGGGATTGCTCGCGCGCTGCGCCGCGATCGTCGACTCGAGCTCGTCGGAGAGCCCACGGCCGCAGGAGGACCCGGCACCGTGCGCCGGCATCACCTTGGTCTCGTCGGGCAGCGGCAGCAGCACGTCGTGGAGGGTGTGGTGCATCGCCGTGGCGAGGTCCTCGGCGGTGGAGCCGTCGGAGACGACGAGGTCGGGCCGGCCGACGCCGCCGATGAAGAGCGAGTCGCCGGTGAGCACCGCGCGCGGGACGCCGCGCTCGTGCACGAGGACGCTGATCGACTCCCACGTGTGACCGGGGGTCTCGAGGATCTCCAGGGTGACCTCGTCACCGAGCTCGATGCGGTCGCGCCCGGCGAGGGTGCGCACCTCGAACTCGGCGCGCTCGGCAGCGGTGGGGCCGTAGCCGATCCACGCGCCGGTTGCGGCGGCGAGCTCTAGGTGACCGGCGACGAAGTCGGCGTGCACGTGCGTGTTGATGACCCCGACGATCGTCAGGTCTTGCTCGCGGGCGTCGGCGAGGTACTCGCTGACGTCGCGGCGCGGGTCGACGACGACGGCGCGGCGGCTCCCTTCGTCGGCGATGAGGTAGGAGCCGTGCGAGAGGCAGCCGAGGTAGTACTGGGTGAGGATCATGTCTCGCTCCTGTCAGTTCCGGCCGCCGCGCAGCTGCGCGAAGACGGCCTCTGGGGTGGGCTCGTGGCGACGGTTGTGGGGCATGCGCGAGAGGAGCGCGCCCATCGCGCAGGTGTTGGTCAGGGCGGCTCCGGTGAGGCCGGCGCCGATGCCCGCGGAGAGCCACTTGGCCTGCGGGACGACGGTGCTTGCGAGGATGCCGGTGAGGACGATCGAGCCGGCGACGAGGCGGACCTGGCGCTCGAGGTCCCAGCTCCCTTCGCCCGCGACGACGTCTCCACCGGCGCTCTCCCACGCGGTGATGCCGCCGTCGAGGACGTGCAGGTGGTCCGTCCCGGTGGTGGCCAGGGCGCTCGCGGCCCGGGAGGCCCGCGCGCCCGAGCGGCACACGAGGACGACGTCGTCGTCGAGGTGCTCGGCCAGCTCGCGGCGGTGCTCCTCGAGGAGCGGCAGCGGCACGTTGTAGGAGCCGGGGATGTGCCACGCGGCGAACTCCGCCGGCGTGCGCACGTCGACGAGGCGCGGGCCAGCCGGCTCGGCGAGCCAGTCCCGCAGGTCGGTCGCGGTGAGGGTCGTGGGGCGGGTGGTGACGGTGGTCATGGGTTCCTTTGCTCGGGGATGGACGAAGGGGAGGTCAGTCGGGTTGGTCGGGGGCAGGTTGCGTCAGGCGAGCAGCCCGGGGAGGGCCTGCGCGGCGGTGAGGGCCGCGACGCCCAGGACGAGGACCGCGAAGGCCTTGGAGAGGCGCTGCGCGGGGATGCGGTCGGCGACGCGGCTGCCGAGGAGGCTGCCGACGACCGCCGCCGCGGCGAAGCCGAGGATCAGCGGCCAGTCGAGCTCGCCGGCGCCGTGCTGGAAGCGGGCGACGAGGGAGGTCGCGCTGTTGACGGCGATGACGAGCAGGGACGTGCCCACGGCGACCGGCATCGGGAAGCCGAGGACCATGACGAGCGCCGGCACGACCACGAAGCCGCCGCCGACACCGAGGAAGCCGGTGAGGAGTCCGACGAGGCTCGCAGCCACGACGAGCTTGAGCAGCCGCGGGCAGGCGCAGGTCACGGGGTTGAGGGTGAGGATCGGCTCGTGCGGCCCGAGGTCGGGCTCCGGGCGCGTGCCGCGACGGAGCATGAGCACCGCCACGACCGTCATGAGGACCGCGAAGGCGGTCATGAGGACGTCGGGCTCGACCGCACGCGAGGCCGCGGACCCGGCGACTGCGCCGCCGACCCCGAGGAGACCAAAGGTCAGGCCTTGTCCGAGGCGCACCCGTCCGGCCCGGTGGTGGGCCGGCAGGGAGAGCGCGGCGGTGATGCCGACGATGACGAGCGAGCTCGTCGTCGCGGCGACCGGACCCTGGCCCAGCAGGTGGACGAGCACGGGCACGGCGAGGATCGAGCCGCCGCCGCCGAGGGCGCCCAGGGACAGGCCGATGGCCAGCCCGAGCGGGATCACGGCGAGGAGTTCGGCAGTGCTCATGGCACGGACGATAATACCCCCCGGGGTATCTGTCCAACCCAGTTCGGCGGTCGCAGACCGAGCCAGGCGTCGCTGGTGCCACCTGGTTGCCTCTCTCCGGGCAGCCATGCGCGCACAACGCCGCCGGGCTGGGCGAAGGGAGGGTGAGTTCAGTCCCAGCGATACCCCACGGGGTATACTTGATCTGTCACGACACGCAGACGAACGGGAGAACTGACATGCAGTACGGCATCACGACCACCGTGGACGCCCCCTTCGAGCTGGCCCTGTCCGCGACGCGCGAGGCACTGGCCGAGCAGGGCTTCGGCGTCCTCACCGAGATCGACCTCGCTTGCACGCTCAAGGCGAAGGTCGACGCCGACCTCGACCCCTACGTCATCCTCGGCGCCTGCCGGCCACAGCTGGCCGAGCAGGCCGTCGCCCACGAGCCCTCGATCGGGCTCCTGCTGCCGTGCAATGTCGTCGTGCGCGCCGACGGCGACGCCCGCACCGTCGTCGAGGCCCTCGACCCCGACATGATGGTCGGGGTGACGGACAATGAGCAGCTGCAGGACGTCGCAGCCGACGCCCGCACCCGCCTCGACACCGCTCTGGCCTCGCTGCCGAGCACGGTCTCCTGACCCACCAACCCCGAAGGAGAGAGACATGGTCACCCTCGACATGGAGGACATGGGCCCGGTCGTCAACCGACTGCGCCGCGCCCAGGGTCAGATCGGCGGCGTCATCCGGCTCATCGAGGAGGGGCGCGACTGCAAGGAGGTCGTGACCCAGCTCGCCGCAGCGAGCCGCGCCCTCGACCGCGCGGGCTTCGCCATCGTCTCCTCGGGCCTGCGAGAGTGCCTCTCCTCGCCCGACGGGGTCAACGAGGACGACCGCGCCGCGATGGAAAAGCTCTTCCTCACCCTCGCCTGACGCCCGGCGGCGGGGGCGGTTGCCCGGGCGGAGGCCCACCCGTGCCGGGTTGGTGCGGGGAGGCCTGTGCCGCAGCGGGGCTCGCCGCCTGCCACGGGACCAGCCCGCGACGCAGACCCTCGGCGATGTGCTCGATCGCCCGCCCGCTCTGCCGCCAGTCGCCGGCCTCGGTCTCCCACGCGAACTCCCAGCCGTCCCGCACCTCGACGTGCCAGTGCCGGCCGAAGAGCATCCGGCCGAGCAGGGCGAAGGGGAGGACGAGCAGCAGGACCAGCATCTCGAGCGCCACGACGACCGACAGGACGACGACGGGGATGAGCAGGATCAGCAGGAAGACGCCGATGATCGCGCTGATCGGGTCGTCGCCGAGGCCGTGGCCGGAGGGGACGTCGCCCCAGTAACCCACGTGTGCCTTGCGCCGCCACGGCATCCACCGCCGCGACACCCGCCACGTTCGCCCGCTGGGGTCGACGACCTTCATGACTGTTCCTCCTCGCGCTCGACGAGCCAGCGCAGCAGCGGCGCCACGTCATCGGGCAGCGGTTGCGCCGGGTCCGTCCAGCGCACCTCCTCGATCTCTGCGGCCGGCATCACCCGCGGCCGGGACTCGCGCACCAGGTGCGGGTGCCGGAAGACGCTCGCGATGAGCGGGCGCCCGGCTTCGTTGGCCGCCGCCGTGCGGTGGACCGCGAGCAGCTCGAGGTCCTCGGGCGCCAGGACCAGCCCGAGCTCCTCCTCGACCTCGCGCAGCGCGCACTGTGCCGGGCTCTCGCCCGCCTCGGGCTTGCCGCCCGGGTGCATGAAGGCGGTGGTGCCGCGCTTGCGCACCGTGAGCACGTGCCCGTCGGCGTCGCGCAGGTCGACGGCACTGACGACGATCGCGTCGCCGTGGTCGCGGGGCCGGTCGCTCGCCAGGGCGGCGTAGACGAGGCTGTCGGTCCACTCCCCCTTGCTGAAGAGGTCCTGGAGGTGGGTCGCCTCGAGCCGCATGCCGAGGCGTTCGCACAGGGCTGCCGATGCCGAGTTGCGGGCGTCGAGCTCGGCGACGACGCGGTGCATGCCGTGGTGGTCGAAGGCGTGGTCGATGACCGCGCGGGCCGCCTCGGTCGCGAAGCCCCGCCCGGCGACGTCGGGGTGGAAGACCCAGCCCAGTTCTCCCTTCGTGCCCGTCCCGTCCGTGGCCCACAGGGCGACATCGCCGACGACCCGGCCCTCGTGCTCGACGACGAGGGCGAGCGCCTGCCGCGGAGTGTCCAGGCCGGTGCGGACGACCCGATCGGCGAGGCGGGCGACGGCGACCTCCCGGGTCCACGGCGGCTCGAGCAGGTGGCGCGCGACCTCGGGGTCGGCGTAGTAGGCCAGGGCCGCGTCGACGTCGTCGTCGCGCCACGGCCGCAACACGAGGCGCTCGGTGCGGATCGGCAGGAGCGGGACGGAGATCACTGCAGCACGCTAGTGGCCACGGACGAAGGGGACGCTCCCCCCCTTCGTCCGGCCTCACCGGTGCACACCCGGCTCTCAGGGCACCGGCCTACGCTGGACGGGTGACCAGCGCCGCCCAGCCCCCTGGCCTACCCGAGCTCTCCGACGACGCCGTGCGTCGGTTCGCGCAGATCCGGGAGGACTTCACCCGGATGATGCTCGGCTACCGCTTCGGCATGGAGCAGGTGGCGACGCGACTGGAGATCCTGCGCGAGGAGTTCGCCGAGCTGCACCTCGACAACCCGATCGAGCACATCTCCACCCGGGTCAAGAGCCCCGAGTCGATCCTCGAGAAGGCCGCCCGGCAGGGCGTGGAGCTGGAGATCCCGGCCCTGCGCGAGCACATCACCGACATCGCCGGCGTGCGGGTCATCTGCTCCTTCGTCGCCGATGTCTACCGCCTCATGACCGCCCTCACCGAGCAGGCCGACATCTCGGTGCGCGTGGTCAAGGACTACATCGCCAACCCCAAGCCCAACGGCTACCGGTCGCTGCACGTCATCCTCGAGATCCCCGTCTTCCTCTCCTCCGGGCCGGTCCAGGTTCCCGTCGAGGTGCAGTTCCGGACCGTCGCGATGGACTTCTGGGCGAGCACCGAGCACAAGATCTTCTACAAGTACGAGGGCGACGTCCCCGCCCACCTGCGCCAGCGGATCACCGACGCGGCGGCCACGGCCGCGCGCATGGACGAGGAGATGGCGCAGCTGCACCGGGCGGTGCACGGCACCGATTGAGGCGGGCCGGCGCCTGCCGCGGGCGCCCGGCGCCACGGACACGCCGAGACCGATAAAAGTTCTCCACAGATTCGTGACCAAACCGTGTCCCGATGCCCTACTCTTCTTTTCGACCCCACACTGCGGGGTCACCACCAGGTCGCCGAGTCCTGCCAGCCGGGTGGTCCCTGAACGCCACGGCAGGAGCGGGGGACCCACGTACCACCGGCCCCAGTGCCTCGGGGTGAAGTCTGCTCGTCGCAAGACGAGCAGGCGGAGTGCTCATCTCCACTCCAACCCGACAGCTAACTCCGCAGGCGGAGGAGATCCCATGTCGATGTTCTACGCCGGGCGCCACCGCGCCCCGAGCACCAAGACCCCCCGCCGCGCCGGCGCCAGCATGGTCGCCGTCGCCGCCGTGAGCCTGGGCACCGCCGCGGCCACCGCCCCCGGCGCCAGCGCTGCTCCCTCTGCGGTCAGCGCTCCCGCTGCCGCCTCCGCCTCGTCGGCCACCTCTGCGACGACCTTCTCCGGCCTGGTCAAGCGGGGCCACCGCGGCAGCCTGGTCAAGCAGGTCCAGCGCAAGGTCGGCGTGAGCGCTGACGGCATCTTCGGCCCCATGACCCAGTCCGCGGTCAAGCGCTACCAGAAGCGCAACGGCCTCGTCGCCGACGGCATCGTCGGCCCCCGCACCGGCACCAAGATGGGCCTGCGCTCCACGAGCACGTCCACGTCGCGCACCTCGACGCGCACGTCGACCCGCACCGTCTCGAGCTCCTCGGTCCTCTCGACCGCGGCGAGCCTCGTGGGCACGCCCTACCGCTACGGCGGCACGAGCCGCTCCGGCTTCGACTGCTCGGGCTTCACGCAGTACGTCTTCGCCCGCCACGGCAAGAGCCTGCCGCGCACGGCCGAGCAGCAGCGTCGCGCCACCACCCGCGTCTACTCCCCGCAGCCCGGCGACCTCGTCTTCTTCGGCGCGCCGGCCTGGCACATGGGCATCTACGCCGGCAACGGCATGATGTACGACGCCGGCAACGCGCGCGTCGACACGACCAAGCGCAAGATCTGGACGAGCAACGTGACCTACGGCCGCGTCCGCTGACCCCAGCACCCCACGACGAAGGGGGCTCCGACCATCACGGTCGGGGCCCCCTTCGTCATTTTCGCCCCTTCGTCATTGCTGCCCCTGCGTCATTGGTGCACAACGGGTTTCGCCACCCGCGTTACCATTTCGTGACTATATGACCTATGGTCGAACGCGGTCCCGGCCACTGCCGGGACGCCGTCGAGGACGCCGAGTCCTACCACCTCGACGGGGTACCCCAGCAGCACCGGTAGGAGCGGAGGACCCAACCTCTGGCCACACGGCCTCGGGGTGAAGTCCTACGGCGGGGCATCGCCCGGTCGAAGGGCGGGATGGTCTCCATCCCAACCCGACAGCTAACTTCGCAGGCGAGAGGAGACAGCATGACCATGTTCTACACCGCACGTCACGCCGCCCCCCGCGCCCACCGCTCTGCGGCACAGCGCACGGGCGCCGGCGTCCTCGCCGCCACGGCTCTCGGCCTGGGGGCATCGACGATGACCGCCACGAGCGCGGCAGCCCAGGGCGGCCCCGAGGCTCCGGCCCCGGCCACCTCGCAGACCGCCTCGACCGGCGGCGCGCAGAGCGCCGGCAACTCCGTCGCTCCCAGCGGCTCGACCTCCTTCTCCGACCACGTGCGCGTCGGCGACACCGGCAGCGTCGTCAAGCAGATCCAGGACAAGGTCGGCGTCAGTGCCGACGGCGTCTTCGGGTCCCTGACCGAGCAGGCCGTGAAGAGCTGGCAGGCCAAGAACGGTCTGTCGGCCGACGGCATCGTCGGCCCCGAGACCGGCTCCGCCCTGGGCCTGACCGGCGGCGGCTCCAGCTCGACCGGTGGTGCCCAGTCCGCGGACGGTGGCACCGCCGAGACCGCCCAGGCCTCGGCCAGCGCCCCGGCCTCCGACTCGTCGATCGTCAACACCGCGCGCAGCCTCACCGGCACGCCCTACGTCTACGGCGGCACGACCACCGCGGGCTTCGACTGCTCCGGCTTCGTGCAGTACGTTTACGACAAGGCGGGTAAGGACATCCCGCGCACGACGCAGCAGCAGCAGGCTGCAGCCACCCCGGTCTCCAACCCACAGCCCGGTGACATCGTCTTCTTCGGCAACCCCGCGTACCACAACGGGATCTACGCCGGCGACGGCAAGATCATCGACGCGGGCAACTCCGAGTCGCCGGTGCAGGAGCGCGACATCTGGACCGATGACGTGACCTACGGCCGCTTCTGAGCGACCCCGCGCAGGCCGCTCCCGAGCGGCTCGCACGACAAGGCCCCGACCGCTACGGTCGGGGCCTTGTCGTGCTCGGGTGCCGAAGGCGCGTGAGACACTGGCCCTTTCTACACGTGTAGTCGTCCCAGGAGGTCATCCGTGCCCGCCACCCACGCCACCGGCGAAGCCCTCGAGCTCACCGACCGCGACCTGCTCCCCCTTCGTCCCTGGCGTCGGGCGCAGGAGGACCCGCAGCATCCCTCCTTCAGCCACGTCGTCGACGGCGACTGGCAGACCATCACCGCCGGAGAGCACCTCGAGAGCCTCGTTGCGACGGTCCGGGGACTCGTCGCAAGCGGCGTCGCCGCCGGTGACCGTGTGGTGCTCATGGCCGACACCCGCTATGAGTGGCTGCTGCTCGACGAGGCGATCTGGAACGCCGGGGCCGGCACCGTCCCCGTCTACCCGTCGTCGTCGCGCAGCCAGCTCGAGTGGATCGTCCGCGACTCCGGTGCACGGGTCCTGCTCGTCGAGACGCCGGCGATGGCACAGTTGGCCACCGGTCTCGACGTCGAAGTCCTCGTCATCGACGACGGCGCCCTCGCCACCCTCGCCGAGCGCGGTCAGACCGTGGCCGAGGATGAAGTGCACGCGCGCCGGGACGCAGTGACCTTCGACGGCCTCGCCGGGATCGTCTACACCTCCGGCACCACCGGTCGGCCGAAGGGGGTCGTCCTCACCCACCGGCACCTCGCCGCCGAGGTCGCCGGCTGCCTGGCACACCCGATCGGCGAGGTCGGGGCGCCCGGCCGCCGCATCCTGATGTTCCTGCCGATGGCGCACGTGCTCGCCCGCTCCGTCGCCTACATCGCCGCGCAGTCCGGCGCCACGGTCGGCTTCTGGTCCGACTTCTCGACGATCGTCGAGAAGTTCGGCTCCTTCCGTCCGCACATGGTCGTCGGCGTACCCCGGGTCTTCGAAAAGGTGCACGCCGGCATTCGCGCCAAGGCGGCCGGGCGCCGCGTCTCCGCCGCCGTCTTCGCGAAGGGGGAGCAGGTCGCCGTCGACTGGAGCCGGGCCGTGGGCGACGACCCGCGCCCGGGCCGCCCCGGGCTGCGGCTGCGTGTGCTGCACGCGGTCTTCGACCGGCTGCTCTACGCCAAGGTCCGCGCGGCCCTCGGCGGGGAGACGATGTACGAGATCAGCGGCGGCGGGGCGCTCGGCGAGCGCCTCGGCCACTTCTTCCGCGGCGTCGGCGTGCCGATCCACGAGGGCTACGGCCTGACCGAGACCTGCGCGGCGATCACCGTCAACGGGCCCGGCCAGCAGCGTGTCGGCACCGTCGGGCGCCCCCTGCCGGGCAACGAGGTGCGCATCAGCGAGGACGGGGCGATCGAGGTCCGCGGGGCCGTGGTCACCGACGGCTACTGGAACAACGAGGAGGCGACCCGATCCTCGATCGTCGACGGTTGGTTCGCCACCGGAGATCTCGGCTCGCTCGACGACGAGGGTTACCTGACGATCACCGGGCGGGCCAAGGAGATCATCGTGACCGCCGGCGGCAAGAACGTCGTGCCCGGCCCGCTCGAGGACGTGCTGCGCTCCCACCCGCTCGTGTCCCAGGCAATGGTCGTCGGCGAGGGGCGGCCCTTCGTCGCAGCGCTCATCACGCTCGACCCGGAGGCGGAGCGACCCGCCGACCCGCAGGCCGAGCTCCAGGACGTCGTCGACGAGGCCAATGAGCTGGTCTCCAAGGCGGAGGGGATCAAGAAGTTCGTCGTCCTCGACGACGACTTCACCGAGGAGTCGGGCGAGATGACCGCGACGCAGAAGCTCAAGCGCCACGTCATCGAGACCCAGCGCGCCGAGGCGATCGAGGGGCTCTACGCGAAGCGCTGAGTCGGGGCCCGAGGGGCAACCGGGGTCCCGGACGGGGACGGTCGGGTCCGCTCAGCGGCTCGCCGGCACCGCCGTGAGCACGACGTTGTCGCGGTAGTGCTGCTCCCCGTCGATCGTCATCACCGGGCCGCCGCAGGTGACGAGGGCGAGCTGGCGGGGGCCGTCCACCCTGAAGATCGAGCGGGGCAGCGACACCTTGGAGTAGCTCTGCAGGCTCGTCGTGACAAAGGTCGACCGACGACCCGCGCCGTCGGTGACGTGGACCAGCGCTCCCGGACGGGCGTCACTGAGCCGCGCGAGGGCACCAGGGGTCCCGGACAGGTCGACGTGCCCGGCGAGCAGGGTCGTCCCCGCGCCGGCGCCGAGGGGGGCGGACCACACGTCGCGACCGACCCGCCACGGCTCGCGCGGGATGTCGAGGGACCCACTGCTGAACTTCACGCCGTCGAGGCTCGCGTAGATCCCGAGCGAGGGCACGTAGAGGCGATCGGGCCCCATGCGGTCAGGCGACATGACGAGCTCCCGGCTCGTGCTCGACGGGGAGCCTGTCGAGGTGCTCGAGGACGGCGCCGGGTCGTCGGGGATCGCGGCGACGGTCGCCGTGCGGGTCGGGTCCGGGGTCGGCGACGCCACCGCGAAGGTCTGGCTGGGGACCGGCGCCGCGACAGTCTCCTCGCCGCCCGCGAACGACCACCACGTCAGTGCCGCGCCCCCGGTGACGAGGACGAGGGCGACGAGCAGCAGCGCGAGTCGTCTCAGGGTGCCGCGCCCGATCAGCTGGCGCGACGAGCGCGCACGGCGACGCCGATACCGCTCAGGACCAGCAGCCCGCCGCCGAGGAGGCCCAAGGTGTTGGGTCCGGCGACGTCGGGGACACCGGCGTTGATCGTGCGGGCCTGGGAGCGGTCCGCGGCGTCGGAGCCGTCGGTGCCGAAGTAGGTCTCGCAGGCGATGCCGTCGTTGTCGGCGTCGAGGCGGTGACGGTCGATCGCCGGGCCGCCGTTGGCGGTGAAGAAGGTCTGCGCCTCGGCCTGCGAGGAGAAGTCGGGGCAGTCCTTGTCAGCGGTCGTGACGGAGGGCGCGGCCGACGAGGCCGAGACGGTGACGGATGACCGGCTCGGCGCCGTGGCGGGGGCCTTGGGGGCCGCCGGCGCTGCGGGTGCAGCAGCCGGAGCCTTGGGAGCGGCCGGGGCAGTGGCCGGCGCGGCAGCCGCCTGCGGGGCAGCGGCCGGAGCGGCGGCCGCCTGCGGGGCAGCGGCCGGAGCAGACTGCGGGGCGGCCAGCGGCGCGGCCTGCTGGGCGTCCGCCGCCGAGGCCTCGTCGGCCGACGCGGGAACCGCGCCGTCGGCTTCGGAGTCCGTGGCCGGGGTGTCGTCGGCGGCGTCGGGCGCAGCCGCCCCGCACGACGCGTCGAGGAGCGTGTGGACCGGGGTCGCACCGTCGGTCCAGACCGCCTGGGCCCAGTCGGTGCCCTGCGTCGCGGTCGCCGGGTCGAGCTCGCCCGCGGTCAGCGCGACGGCCATGACGGACGCGTCGCCACCGGCGGCCACATCCGATGCCGGCGCGACGACGGCCGAGACGTCGGCGCCGCTGTCGACCGCGGACAGCCCGCGGGCGGTGAGCGCGTCGCGCACCGAGCTGACGAGCGCGGCGTCGACGCCCTCGGCGCTGGTGACGGTGAAGGTCGTGCCCGCCCCGCACAGGTCGCTCGGCACGGCGACCGCCGGCGTGGCGAGGGTCAGCGCGAAGCCGCCCGACATGACGAGTCCGGCGATGGTGGTCCTGACAACGGTGGTGCGCACGTCTGCTCTCCCCATGACGAAACGGCGAAGGCGCTCCCCACGGGCGCGCTCGTGGGCAAGATATACCCGC
Organism: Janibacter sp. FSL W8-0316; assembly: GCF_038004165.1. Taxonomy (NCBI): domain Bacteria; kingdom Bacillati; phylum Actinomycetota; class Actinomycetes; order Micrococcales; family Intrasporangiaceae; genus Janibacter; species Janibacter sp. FSL W8-0316. Next base: position 2,082,461 of record NZ_JBBOQX010000001.1, read on the forward strand.
CGGGGGTCACCCGGGAAGCCCCCTTCGTCAGGTGCTGGCTGACGGTGCCTGCTGGCAGGGTGGGGGCATGGGCGAAGCTGACCACGGGCACCGAGACCACCGCCACGATCACCGGCACGACGGGGACGCGCGGCACTTCGACGACACGGCCGCGACCTGGGACGACGACCCCGACAAGGTGCGCCAGTCGGGTGAGGTGGCGGCGGCGATCGCGGGGCGGGTCCCCCTTCGTCCGCGGCTGCGGCTGCTCGACTACGGGGCCGGCACCGCCCTGGTGACCACCGCGCTGCTGCCGCACCTGCCGGAGGTCGAGGTGACCGTCGCCGACAGCTCCTCGGGGATGCGGCAGGTGCTCGCGGACAAGGTCGCGACCGGCACGCTGCCCTCGCCCACGCGCGCGTGGGACCTCGACCTCGAGACCCAGCCGGTGCCCACCGAGCGCTTCGACCTCGTGGTCACCTCCAACGTCCTGCACCACGTCGGGGAGCTCGACCGGGTCCTCGCCGGTTTCGCCGAGCTGCTCGACGCCGGCGGGTGGGTGGCCGTCGCCGACCTCGACCGCGAGGACGGCAGCTTCCACGACCACGACTTCGGCGGGCACCACGGCTTCGACCGCGCCGAGGTCGCGAGCCGGCTCACATCGGCTGGCTTCGTCGACGTGACCGTCGGCGATGCCGGCCACGTGCACAAGCAGAACCGCGACTACCCGGTCTTCCTCGCCGTCGGCCGCCGGGCGTGATGCGCACCGTCGGCGACGCCGAGCGCCGCGCCCGCCTCGCGACGCGACAGGCACTGCACCCCGACCACCACGCACCCGACGTCGTCGGCGCGGCTCGCTCGGTGGTCTGCCTGCACGCGACCGAGGCCGCGACCGTGCACCTGGCCGTCGGCGCCCGCACCACCGGGGTCACCCCCTTCGACGTCGACTCGGCACTCTACGACGACCGCAGCATCGTCAAGCAGCTGGCGATGCGCCGCACGCTCTTCGCCTTCCCCCGAGACCTGCTGCCCGCCGCGCTCGCCGTGGCCCGCGAGCGGATCGCGCCCGAGCAGCACCGACTCATCGCCCGCGACGCCACCCGGCACGGCATCGCCGACGACGGCGCGGCCTGGCTCGAGACGGCGGGAGCCGCGGTGGAGCGACGGCTCGCCGGCGGCGAAGCGCTGCCGGCCGCCGCGCTGCGCGCCGAGCTGCCGGAGCTCTCCGGGGCGATCACGATCAACGAGGGCAAGCGCTACGGCGGCACCTTCAACCTCGCGCCGCGGGTGCTCACCTGGCTCGGGGCGCAGGGGCGGATCACCCGCGGGCCCAATGCCGGCCACTGGCGCCTGTCGAAGCCCGCGTGGACCCTCATGGGCTCGTGGCTCGGCGAGGAGCCGGCGGTCCCCGATCTCGCGACCGGCTACGCCGAGCTCGTGCGGCGGTGGCTCGAGCGCTTCGGTCCCGGCACGCTCGAGGACGTGCAGTGGTGGCTCGGCGCGACGAAGGGGGCCACCCGCGCGGCCCTCGCGGACGTCGGCGTCGTCGAGGTGGGGCTCGAGGGTGGCGCCACGGGGTGGCTGCTGCCCGACGACCTCGAGCCGGTCGCCGAGGTCGGCCCGTGGGCGGCCCTGCTGCCGACGCTCGACCCCACGACGATGGGGTGGAAGGCCCGCGACTGGTACCTCGACCCCGCCCACCGCGAGCTGCTCTTCGACAGCAACGGCAACGGCGGAACCACCGCGTGGTGGGACGGGCGGATCGTCGGCGCGTGGGTGCAGGACGACGACGGCGTGGTCTCGGTCGTCGAGTGCCCGGGCACCGACCTCGGGAGCGAAGGGAGGTCCGCTCTCGCCGCCGAGGCCGAGCGGCTCACCGCCTGGCTCGACGGCGTGCGGATCACCAATGTCTACTCCTCGCGGCTGATGAAGGGCGAGGCCCTGCCCTGACCGGCCGCGGGTGCGGTCGGGCGGTCGGGCGGGCTACGGCCCGTCGACCGAGGGCGCCAGGCTGCTCGAGGGCGCCGAGGTCTGCGTCGGTGCCGTCGTCGGTGCCGGCGGGGTCGTGGGCACGCTCGTGGTCGACGGCTCGCTCGTGGGCGTGGTCGGCGGGGTCGACGGCTCGCTCGTCGGCGACGGGGTGAAGGCCGGGGTCGTCGATGACGTGGAGGTCGTCATGGACGGCGTCGTCGAGGACGAGGTGGTGGAGCTCGTCGAGGAACTGGTCGTGGATGTGGTGGTCGTGGGTGCCGGTGCCCGGGTCGTCGCCGGTGGGGGCGGTGGCGCCGCGGATGGTGCCGTCGTCGGCTGCGGCGCGGTGGTGGTGCTCGTCGGGCTCGCGGTCGAGGTGGCGGTCGTCGGTGTGCCCGTGCGCGTCGTGCTGGTGCTCGTGCTGATCGTCGTCGTCGAGGTCGGGGCCCCGTCAGGGACCGCCGAGTCCTCGCGCCCGGTGAGCGCCAGCGCCGCGCCCACGACGAGGAGGGCCGCCCCCGCGACGCCGACGAGCAGCAGACCGCCCCTGCGCCGACCTCGATCGCGGCCGGTCGCGGTCGACCCGGAGCCAGGGGGCCCGCCGTCGGCGCCCGCGGTCTGCAGTGCCCCGCCGGCGACGGCTGCCGGCTCCACGGCCCCGCCGCCGGCAGATGCGGCCCGGGGGTGCCGACCCTCGCGGGCTGCGCGCACCGGACGGGTCGCGGCCACGTCCTCACCGTCGTCCCACGGGAAGAGCCCGAAACCGACCACCGGGGCCGGCGCCTCCTGGGCGACCTCCGCGAGCCGCGCGGAGGCCTCGGCAGCGGTGATCCGGCTGTGGGAGTCGTCGGCGACCATCGCAGCCAGCACCGGCCCGATCGCGCCGGCGGTGTCCGGCCGGACGGCGAGCACTGCGTCGAGCGTGCGGCCGAGGGCCCACACGTCGGCGGAGCGACCGCTCTCGCCGGCCAGTCCGTGCTCCGGGGTGGCGGGCGGCGCGAGCTTCGCCTCGTCACCCGGGCCCATGACGACGCTCGAGGGCCCGACGCCGCCGTGGACCAGGCCAGCCCGGTGCACCGCGGCCAGGGCTGCGGCGACCTGCGACCCGACGAGCGCCACCTCTCGCGGGGAACGGCGTCCGTGCTCGCGCACCAGTGCGGTCAGGGTCGGGCCGTCGACGAGCTCGAGGACGACGAGAGGCGGGTCCTCGTCGGCGACGACGTCGTGGACGGCGACGAGGTTGGGGTGGTCGACCGCCGTGAGAGCGCGGGCCTCGCGCAGGGCCTGCGCGAGGTGCTCCGGAGCGACGACGAGCTGCTGCAGCACGACGCTGCGCTGCAGGACCGTGTCGCGGCCCAGCCAGGTCGGGTGCGACGAGCCGGGATCACGGACGAGGACCCGCTCGTAGCGGCCGGCCACGCGAGGCGCCGCGTCGCTGCTCATGACCGGCTCCCTCCCCTTCGTGGGGTGCCACCCGGCGGTCGACCGACCCCGGCGTGCCCCCTGCACCGTTCGTCACCCCCAACGGTAGGCGCTGGGGCCCCTCCCCGGAAGGGCCCCAGCGGTCACACTGGAGGCATGAGCGAGCCCACCCCGCACGATCCGACGCCCCTCCCCGACGAGGCAGTCGAGCTGGCCCACCAGCTCTTCGACTGGGCCCGGGAAGGTCAGGCCGAGCGACTGGCCGCCTATGTCGAGGTCGGGGCACCGGTCGACCTGCGCGACCCGGCGGGCAACACGATGCTCATGCTCGCCGCCTACCACGGGCAGGCCGAGACGGTGCGCGAGCTCGCCCGCCGTGGGGCAGACGTCGACGCGCTCAACGACCGCGGCCAGTCACCTCTGGCCGGCGCCGTCTTCAAGGCCGAGCCCGAGGTCGTCGCCGCCCTGCTCGAGCACGGCGCCGACCCCGACGCCGGCACGCCGAGCGCCCGCGCGACGGCGCAGATGTTCGGCCAGGAGGGCCTGCTCGAGCGGTGACCCTCGAGCCCGGGTGGGGGCTCCCCCTTCGTCCGGCTCCGGCACGGCGCCCTCTGGCCGGCTCGGCCCGACGGTGGTAGACCGGACGCATGTCCCTCATCCGGCGCTACCCCTCCGACACCTACTCGGGCAAGGGCGAGGCGAGCGCCTGGGTCCGCCGGGCCGACGAGCCCCCCGAGATCACCTATCGCCACGGCGGCACCTGCGAGTACCTCGCCCGGGGTGAGCGCACCGAGGGCCGCTTCGGGCTCTACCGGTGGACGTTCGGCGACACCGAGTCCGGGCCCGACCCGCACTTCCACCGCTCGATCTCCGAGCAGTTCTACGTCCTGTCCGGGCAGGTGCGCCTCTTCGACGGCCGCGAGTGGGTGACCGCCACCTCCGGCGACTTCCTCTACGTCCCCGAGGGTGGTGTCCACGGCTTCCGCGGGTCCGACCACGCGTCGATGCTGCTGATGTTCGCCCCCGGGGCACCGCGCGAGGACTACTTCGAGACGCTCGCCCGCGGCGAGGAGATGACCGAGGAGCAGCGTGCCGAGTTCATGGTCCGGCACGACACCTATTGGGTCTGACCTCCCCTTCGCCCGGCCACCCCATCACCCGAGGAGCCAGCATGTCCGCGACCCACGAGTACGACGTCGTCGTCATCGGCGCCGGGCCGGTCGGCGAAAACGTCGCGCAGTACGCCATCGAGGGCACCGACCTGACCGCAGCGCTCGTCGAGGGCGAGCTCTACGGCGGCGAGTGCTCCTACTGGGCATGCATCCCGAGCAAGGCGCTGCTGCGCCCGATCGCCGTCGCCGACACCACCGCCCACCTGCAGGGAGTGGCCACCGCCGAGATCGAACCGGAGGGCCTGCTCGCCCGGCGCGACTCCTGGGTCGGCGGTCGCGACGACACCGGCCAGGTCCGCTGGGCCGAGGACCTGGGCATCACGGCCGTGCGCGGCCATGCTCGCCTCGTCGGTGAGCGCGAGGTCGAGGTGACCGGCGAGGGCGGCCCTCACCTGCTGCGGGCGCGGCACGCGGTGGTCCTGGCGACCGGGAGCGAGCCGGTGGTCCCACCTCCCTTCGCCGATGTGCGCCCGTGGGGGTCTCGCGACGCGACCGCGGTCGCAGAGGTCCCGGGTCGGCTCGTCGTCGTCGGCGGCGGGGTCGTGGCCGTCGAGGCCGCGACGTGGATGGCCGCGCTCGGCAGCGAGGTCACGGTGCTCGTGCGGGGCGAGACCCTCCTCGTTGGCCAGGAGCCCTTCGCGGGCAGCGTTGTCGCACAAGCACTTCAGGCGAAGGGAGTTGCCCTGCGCCTCTCTACGTCGGCCACCGGCTGCCGCCGGCCCGACGCCCGGGACACCGGTGTCGGCCGTGTCCACGGCGGCCCGGTCACGGTCGTCACCGACGACGGCGAGGTCGAGGCCGACGAGGTGCTCGTCGCGACCGGGCGCCGTCCCCGCCTGGGCGATGTAGGCCTCGACACGGTCGGGCTCACCCCGGACGACGTGCTCGAGGGACGGCTGCCCGAGTGGCTGCACGCGGTGGGTGACGCCAGCGGCGAGGCGCCCCTGACCCACTGGGGCAAGTACCGCGCGCGGGTGCTCGGCGACGCGATCGCCGCCGCGGCCACCGGGCGCGGGCCGCTCCCGGCGCCCGACGGGGCACCGGTGCCACAGGTCGTCTACACCGACCCGCAGGTGGCGCGGGTCGGGATGACCGAGGCGGAGGCACGCGAGGCAGGGCACGACGTCGAGGTGGCGGAGGTCCCCTTCGCGCAGGTCGGCGGGGCCGCCCTGCTGCGCGACGACGCCCCCGGTCGGGCGAAGCTCGTCGTCGACCGGAAGGGTGGGCTGGTCCTTGGAGCAACCTTCGTCGGGACAGACGCCGGCCAGCTGCTGCACGCCGCGACGATCGCGATCACCGGGCGGGTGCCGGTCCACCTGCTGCGGCACGCGGTGCCGAGCTTCCCCGACGTCACCGAGGTGTGGCTGCGCCTGCTCGAGGCCCTGCCGGTCGAGCTGCGGCGCCCCTGACCGAGGTCAGTCGGTCGCGGTCGAGCGCGCCTTGAAGTGGAGGTCCTGGTAGTCGGGGTGCCGCGCCATCCAGCCCTCGATGAAGGGGCAGACCGGCAGCACCTTGCGGCGGCCCTCGGCGCGCACGTGGTCGAGCGCGGCGCGGGCGAGGGCGCCGCCCACCCCCAGCCCCTCGTGGGCCCGGTCGACCTCGGTGTGGGTGAAGACGTAGAGGTCATCCGTCAGCTGGTACTCGGCGAATCCCGCTGTGGCACCGTCGATCTCGGCGACGAAGCGAGACTCCTCGGGGCGGTGGGTGATGATCACGTCGGCCATGCGTCCCAGCCTAGGTGTCAGCCCCGCGGCCGGAGGGCGACGATCCCGCCCGTCGCGCCGACGTAGAGCCCACCGTCGGGCCCGACGTAGATCGCCGCGTAGTGGTTGTTGACCATCGGCCCGGTCCCGGCGAGCCGGCGCCACATGACCTCGCCGGTCGTCGCGTCGACCGCGGTGAAGTACCAGGCGTCGATGCCGGCGACGGACTCCCCCTTCGTGTAGGTGGCGATGACCCCTGCCGCGGTCCCCTTGGAGACGACCGACGGGGTGCGGATCTCGTCGTTGGCCCACACCTGCTCGCAGCCCTCGTCGGTGACGTCGATGCGGGTCATGCCGGGCTCGGTGGACCGGCCGAAGGTCGCGTCGAAGAGGTTGTAGCCGTAGTTGCTCTCGACGAAGAGGGAGGACCCGATGGCGATGAGGGAGTTGTCCGTGGCGCTGCGCCCGGGGGCGAAGACCGGGACCCGGCAGTGCTCCCGGCCGCCCAGCCCCCGCCGCGTGTCGTAGACGACGACGTGCATCCGCGGGTCGGCGTTGTCGGTGATGGCGACGTAGCGCTCGCCGAGCAGGAGGGTGGGCGTGGTGCCGGAGGCGCGGCTCGTCTGGCCGGGCTTGCGGCGGGTGCCGGCGTCATAGGTCTGCCGCCACACGACCTGCGGGGTGGCGCCGTCGGCGCGCAGGGCGACGAGCTCGCGCGAGGTGACGACCCAGGCGCGTCCGTCGCTGCCGACGGCGAAGGAGTTCTCGATGTCGGCGTCCTCGAAGCGCGTCGAGCCGACGTCGCCGGACTCGGGGTCGAGGACAGCCACGGACCCGAGCTGGCCGACCACCCAGATCTCGCCGTCCTTGCCGGGCACCGCGGAGTTGATCCCCTCGCCGACGGTCAGGCCCGAGGTCACGTCGAACTCGTCGACCGCCTCGATCGCCGGCTCACCCGCGGAGTCGGCGACGGACCACCGTGTGATCCGACCGTCGGAGGTGGGCAGCACGACCCGCTGCTCGTCGTCGAGCACGGCGTAGCCGCCACCGGCGAAGTTCGTCGCGAAGTCGGCGCGGAAGGGCCGGTCGGCGACGTGCTCGCGGGCGAGGACCTCGAGCGAGTCCGGGTCGAGCACGTTGAGCGTCACCCGGGTGGCGTTGACGCACACCGCGACGATGCGGCCGTGCTCGTCGAAGAGCATCGAGGCACACACCCCGCCGAGGTGACGGCGGACGACGTCGGCGCCGCGGGGATCGAGCACCTCGCGGTCGGTGTAGGCGTCGGTCATCGCCGCGTCGCCGTGGATGTTGCTGTCCGGGTTGGCGGCCAGGTGCCGCGCCTGCGCGGCCGGCTCGCCGTCGAGCGGCCCCGTCGGGATCGTGGACGACACCTCGAGGTCGGGGCTGAGCGCGGCGCCGATGGGGCCGATCGGGATGGTGTCGCGGGTGGTGCCGACGGCTGCCAAGATGAGCAGCCAGGCCAGTGCGACGGCGACGGTGACCCGGCCGGCCCGCGAGCGACCGTCCTCGCGGGTGCGCTCACCGCGAGCCCGCCACAGCACGAGCAGCGTTGCGGCAGCGACGACCCCGAGCGGGATGCCGTGCACGAGCGCGGCCGCGGTGGTCATGCCGCGCTGTCCCGGGGCGATGGCGATGACGAGCGCCATTGTCGAGACGATGCCGGCGCCGATCCACGAGCCGGGGGTGCGGCGGCGGACCGCGACGGCGACCGCGACCATGGCGATCGGCAGCAGCGCCACGACGAAGGGCAGGCCCGACGCGACCGTCGCCGGCAGGTCCGCGCGCCGCGCCTGGGCGCCGAGTGCGCGCGGCGAGGTCAGCAGGTTGTCGAGCGTGGCGATCGGCGAGGCGACGAGCAGCGCCTGCGCCACGAGGAGCGAAGGGAGCAGCCGCGGACGGGTCGAGGTGGAGGCCATCGGTCCATCCTAGCGTGCGGCGGTGCGGCTCAGGCCCTTTCGACGCGGTCCGTGATCAACCACCCAGCAGTGATCGACAACCAGGCGTCGTCACCGTCACGCAAGCGCGTGAGCACCCAGTCGACCTCGGGCAGGTCGAGCTCGGCGAGCGCCTCGATGGCCGGCAGGACGACCTCCTTGTCGTCGTGCTCGACGGCGTGGAGGAGGTCGGGGGCAGCCCCGCGGGAGGCCGGGTCGCCGATCGCGAGGAGTGCCTCGGCGGCGTGCCGGCGCACCGAGAGGTCGGGGTCCTCGCGCAGCCGCTGGGCCAGTCCCTCGACCGCAGCCTCGCCGGCCTGCTCGAGGGCTCGGGTCAGCTCGCGGCGGCGGAAGTCCTGCTCCACCCCGAGGTGGTCGACGAGCGCCGCGACGGCGCCGGGCGTGTGGATCCGGCCCAGCGCCCACCACGCCTTGGCCGCGACCGCGTCGTCCTCGTCGTCGGCGAGGGGGAGGATCTCGGCGACCGACTCGGGCCGGCGGATCTTGCTCAGGGCGTGGAGCACCTGGACCCGGCCGGGCCCCTCGGCGAGCGAGTCGTCGCGCAGAGCCTCGACGAGCAACGGGTAGGTGGAGGTGTGCCGGGTGACGACGGCCCAGGTCAGGGTCTCGCGGACGTAGAAGTCCGGCTCGGTGACGAGCAGCCGCACGAGGTCGGCGGCCACCGTCTCGTCGGCGTGGGTGCCGAGCCACAGCGCGGCGCGCTGCCGCACCGAGGGGTCGTCGTGCCGCGCCGCCTGCAGGGCCTTGTCGAAGGAAGTACCGCTCACGTCGACCGACGCTACCGGCCCCCTTCGCATTGCCCTACGGCAATGCAGGCTCAGGACCACCACCGGCCCACCATTCTTCGCTCTTCCTCAAGGAAATGCGCAGGGGGTCAGCCGTGGGTGGCGCCGGAGATGTCGGTGCCGCGCGGGGTGAGCACGAAGACCACGGCAGCCACGACGAGCATGAGCGTCCCGCCGGCGAGGCCGGCGACCTGCAGCGAGTCGACGAAGGCGGCACTGGCGTCGGTGGCCAGGGCCGGCAGGCCGAGCTCGTCGGCCGTCGCCACCGCCGCACCGAGCGAGTCCTCGGCGGCCCGAGCCGCCTGCGGACCCGCCTGCTCCAGGGCGGCCGAGGACTGCAGGTGGGTGCGGTAGACGAGCGCGGAGACGCTGCCGAGGATCGCGACGCCGAGGGTGCCGCCGAGCTCGTAGGAGGTCTCCTCGAGCGCGCCGGCATTGCCGGCCTTTGCCTCCGGCGAGCCCATCATGACCATCGCCGAGGCGATGGCGAGCGACCCGGTGCCGGCACCGACGAGCAGCATGGCCGTGAGCACGAGCGGGTAGGTCAGCCCGTCGGGTCCGAGCCCGACAGCGAGCAGACCGACCCCCGCCAGCGCCAGGCCCGAGGCGAGCACGGCCCGTGCCCCGACGACCCGCGCCAGCGGCGGCGCGGCGAGCGAGGCGACGGCTCCGGCGAGCGCGACGGGGATGAGCTTGATCCCGGACTCGATCGGGCTCGCGCCCTCGACGAGCTGCAGCCACTGCGTGAGCAGGAGCAGCGCCGCGAGCATGGCGAAGGTCGTGCCGAGCGCCGCGATGATCCCGGCGCTGAAGGGGCGGCTGCGGAAGAGGCCGACGTCCAGCAAGGGCGCATCGCTGCGCAGGCAGCGCCGCACGAAGATCGTCAGCGCACCGAGGCCGACCACGAGCGCCAGCAGTGCCGGTGGGTGGAGGAGGCTGGCCTCCTTGCCGAAGGACTTCACCGACCAGACGAAGGCGACCATGCCGACGAGCGCGAGCACCGCGGCCGTGACATCCCACCGGCCGGCGCCCTCGACCCGCGACTCCGGCAGCACGATCGCGCCCGCGATGATCGCGGCGATCATCAGCGGCACGTTGACGAGGAAGGCCGCGTGCCAGGAGAAGTGCTCGAGGAGGAAGCCGCCGACGAGCGGGCCCACGGCCGCCCCGAGCCCGGAGACGGCGGCCCAGATGCTCAGGGCCGTCGCCCGCTGGGCGGCGTCGGTGAAGATCACCCGGATGAGCGAGAGGGTGTTGGGCATGATCATCGCGCCGCCGATCCCGAGGACGGCACGCAGGGCGATGACCGCCTCGGCGGTGTCGGCGACGAGGACGAGCAGCGAGCTGACGAGGAAGATCGCATAGCCGAACAGGAGCATCCGACGACGGCCCCACCGGTCGGCGACCGCGGCCCACGGCACGAGCAAGCCGGCGAGGACGAGGGAGTAGACGTCGACGATCCACAGCTGCTGGTTGGCCGTCGGTCGCAGCTCGGCGGCCATGTCGGGCAGCGCGATGTTGAGGATCGTCATGTCCATCGTGATGACGAGCAGGCTCGCGCTGAGGACGGCGACGGCGGCCCAGGCGCGGCGCGTCGACACCGGGGCGGTCGTGGAGGTGAGGGTGGAGGTCATCGGGGGTCACTCCCTTCGGTCGTGGTGGGGTCGGTCGTGGCGCGGGCGGTGGGCTGGGCCGGGGCGGCCATGAGCCGGCGGAAGACCGCGGCCATCGCCTCGGCGGACACCGGTTCGTCGTGCAGCCCGGCGTGCAGCGTGGCGCCGTCGAGGTAGAGGCCGATCGCCTCGGCGACGGGCGGGTCGAGGTGGCGGGAGAGGATCTCGACGAGCCGGTCGGTCCACCGCAGGGCGAGCTCGCGCAGTCTCGGGTCGTCGCCGAGCCCGGAGTGGACGAGCTCGAGGTCGGCGCGCACCGCCCGCTCGTCGCTGAGGAAGGCGTGCATCTCCTGCGCCAGTCGCTCGGGGGCGTCGTCGAGCGGCAGCAGCTGCGCCTCGACCTCGGCCAGGCCCGCGTCGATGAGGTCGGAGAGCGACTGCAGGGCCAGCTCGCGCAGCTCGTCGAGGGAGGAGAAGTACTGCGTCGTCGAGCCGAGCGAGACCCCGGCGCGGGCCGCGACGGCGCGGTGGGTGAGCGAGGAGGCGCCGCCCTCGACGATCAGCTCTGCGGCCGCATCGATGATCGCGCGGCGCCGCCCCTCGGGGTCGCGCCGCCCGGGTGCCGGCCGGTCCTGCGTGGAGCCCACGGCCCCTCCCTTCGTTGTTGTACATCCGTACATGTACATGTGTACACGACCGAAGGGAGGTTCGCCAAGTCGGTCTCGGGGAGCCCTCCCCGTTGCCGCCCACGGGCACCTGCAGGAAGGTGTCCCCATGTCACGCACCGCCGAGCTCCCGTCGCTGTGGTCGAGCGCCGCCGCGCTCGCCAGCGGGACCGCGCTGGCCCTCGGCCTCGCCTGGGCCGTCACCGGCCTCGACGGCGACGGCGACTCGCGTCCGCAGGCGAGCCCGGGCGATGTCTTCTCCGCCCCCTACGCCGAGGAGCCACTGCCCCACGAGGTCCGGCTGGAGCTGCCGTGGAGACATCTCGACGTCGCCGTCGGGGTGGCGCAGCCGCGGCTGCCCGACATCGGCGGCGCCCCGGCCGACGTGGCACCTCCCGAGGGAGGCAGCTTCGTCCGGGTCGACGTGACGAGCCCGGTCGACCAGGTGCCCTTCGTCGGGATCCGACGCCCGCTGGCGACGCAGGTCGAGGTCTCCGTGCGGGCCGACGGGGTCGACCACCCGCTGAGCGACCGCCCGGGAAGCATCCGCCTCGACCCCGAGACCCCGTGGACCACCGCCACCGGCACGCGATGGGTGGCCGTCGACGGCTCCCCGACCGACGTGAAGCTCGTCGTCACCGTCGACGGCGAGGAGCAGGTCGTCGACACCAACGGCGACGTCGACCTCGGCCGGGGTGCGCAGCTGGCCGACCTGCCCGCCGCCACGGCACTGCAGGACGAGCCCGAGATCGACTGCGGCCGCAGCCGCCGCGCCGACTCCTCGGACCTCGAGCTCGAGGACTACTCCCGCGACGCCGCGTGCACCGTGACCCGGGTGCTGAGAGTGCTCCATGTCGACGGGCTGGGCTGGGCCCCGCGCGGGCGCGAGTACGTCGCCGTGCTCCTGACCCTCGACCGCAGCGTCCAGATCGAGCGCACCGGCGACGACAGCTGGCGTTCGACCACCACCCTCGCCGCGCGCCTCGGCGACGACGAGCCGCTCGCCGGCCCCATCGACGTCAACGAGCTCAATGCCGGGACCCTGGCGATCCAGGACCCGGACGACCCCCAGATGTTCGTCTTCGAGGTCGACGAAGGGGCGAGCCCGGACCTCGAGGCGACACTCGAGGTCGAGGCCGTGCCGAGCGACCCCTTCGCCACGGGCCGGGAGACGCTCCGGCTCGCCTGGCACGTCGAGGGAGGGCGGCTGTCGTGACCCGGACCCCCTGCGCCCGACGCCCGGCCACGAGCGGGCAGCGCTGGACCACCGTCTGCGCCGTCGTGGTGGCGGCCGCCATCGCGAGCAACCTCGCCGCAGGCTGGCAGGCCGACCACCGGCACGTCCTTGCCGCCGGCGAACGGCTGCCGCTCGAGTCGCGGGTCCACAACGGGCAGCCGCACGAGGTGCTCGTGCCCGGCACGGCCGTGGACCTGCAGGTCGGTCGACCCGTGCGCGAGATGGACCAGGGCCTCGTCGACCTCGGCGCCGACCGCGACTGGTCGGACACCGCGGCCGTGCGCGCCGACGACGGGGCCGGGCTCGTCCCCGTCTCGTGGGCGGCCCGGCCGGTCAACAATTCCGCGGGCCAGGAGGTCGGCGAGCAGCAGATCGACATCCGTCTCGTCGCCGGCAACACGCGCCTGGAGTTGGCACGCGGGACGGGCAGGGAGCTGGCCACCGAGGCCAGCGGCCGCGAGACCTCGTCACTCGTCGCCGTCGACGCCGGGGACGAACTCGCCGTCGAGGTGACCTTCGACGGCGTGACCCAGCGCCTCGACGTGGCGACCGGGGAGCTGGACCGCGGGGCCGCCCAAGGACTGGCCGCCCGGCCCCCGCGGCCCGACGCACCCTCCCCCGACTCCCGCCCCTGCCAGCTGCGGACCGACGGAGCGTGGCGACCACATGCCCGCGCGGCCACCCTCACGACCGGGCCCCTGGTCCCCTACGCCTGGGACGACGAGCTCGGCTGGGCCGACGAGGGGCGCCACTGGTCCGGGGTCGCCGTCCGCCCCTCCCTGACGTCGTACGTCGTGGACCGCGCCGGCACCCCCCGCACGGTCACCGACGTCGGCGACCTCTCGCTCCGCCTGGACGGGCAGGCGCCGGAGCGCACCGAGGGCCTCGAGGGCGGGGAGAGCTACTCCAGTGCCCGCTCCGGCTATGCGGTCTTCGCCGTCGACGACGACGCGACACCGCGCGAGCTCTCGGCGGTGCGCCCGCTACGACTCGAGGGGGCGACCACGCCGACGACGGTGCGCGTCGCGGGCCGGTACCCGCTCGGGCGGGGCTGACCCCCTTCGCTCAGGCGCGGCGACCAGAGGCGGCCACGGCACCGGCGTTGAGCACCGAGCCGCTGACGAAGAGGGTCGCTCCATGATCTGGAAGCTGGTCGACAGGCTGGCGTCGATGACCTCGCACTGGACGTCCGCCGTCCGTACTGCGCCCGCCAGGCGGTCGCGGCGTCGATCCCGGTAGGTGTCTGCCGTGTCCGCGGCCGCCGCCCCGTCCTGTGGCCGACGAGCCCGGTCGGCACCACCGCAGCCCTGCGGATCCCGACCTAGGCTGGCGACATGCACCGGATCTTCACCACGGCCGTCGCCGACGTCTACCCGCACTACGTCACCAAGGTCGAGAAGAAGGGACGATCCCGGGACGAGCTCGACGAGGTGATCCGCTGGCTCACCGGCTACGACCAGGCGGCGCTCGAGCGGCACCTCGCCGAGGGGACGACCTTCGAGGACTTCTTCGGTCAGGCGCAGCTCAACCCGGCCTCCGAGCTGATCACCGGCTCGGTCTGCGGGGTCAAGGTGCAGGAGGTCGAGGACCCGCTCATGCGCCGGATCCGCTACCTCGACAAGCTCGTCGACGAGCTGGCCAAGGGCAAGGCGATGGACAAGGTGCTGCGGTCCGCCTGAGCGTCAGTCGCCGGGGTCGAGCAGGGCGCGGATGTCGGCGGAGGTGATCGCCCCGGACAGCGCGCCGCCGTCGTCGACGACCCGCTCGAAGAGGTCGCGCTTGCGCTCCTGCAGGTCGACGACCTTGTCCTCGATCGTGTCGGTCGACACGAGGCGGTAGACCATGACCGGCTTGTCCTGCCCGATGCGGTGGGCCCGATCGATCGCCTGGGCCTCGGCCGCAGGGTTCCACCAGGGGTCGAGGACGAAGACGTAGTCGGCCTCGGTGAGGGTCAGGCCGACACCACCTGCCTTGAGGCTGATGAGGAAGGCGGTCTGCTCGCCCTGCTTGAAGCCGTCGATGACGCCCGCCCGGTCGGTCGTCGCCCCGTCGAGGTAGCTCGTCGTGATGCCCTCGGCCTCGAGCCGCTCGCGCGCGATCGCGAGGAAGCCGGTGAACTGGCTGAAGACGAGCGCCCGGTGCCCCTCGACGGCCAGCTCGCCGAGGTGCTCGACGAGCACGTCGAGCTTGGCCGAGATGCCCTGACCGCGGTGCTCGTCGTCGACGAGACCGGGGTCGAGGCTCAGCTGTCGCAGCCGAGTCAGCGAGGCAAGGATCGCCACGCGGTTGGCGTTGGGGTCGTCGAGCAGCCCGAGCACCCGCTTGCGCTCGCGCTGCAGGTGTCGGTCGTAGATGCGCCGGTGGGTCGAGGAGAGCTCCACCGGGAGAACCTGAATCTGCTTGGGCGGCAGGTCGATCGCCACCTCCTCCTTGGTCCGACGCAGCATGAGCGGGCGGATCCGGCGGCGCAGCCGGTCGAGGAGCTCGGGCTGCTCGCCGGACTCGATGGGCTTGCGGTAGAGGTCGCCGAAGCGGTCACGCCGCGGGTAGAGCCCGGGCGCGGCGAGCGCGAAGAGGGACCACAGGTCCATGAGCGAGTTCTCGAGCGGGGTGCCGGTCACCGCGAGGACGAAGGGGGTGGACAGCCGCCGCAGGGCCTGATGGGTCTTGGAGCGGTCGTTCTTGACGAACTGCGCCTCGTCGAGGATCACGCCACGCCAGCCGACCTCGGCGAACTCCGCGGCGTCGATGCGCAGCACCGCATACGAGGTGACGACGAGGTGGGCGCCGTCGACCGCCTCGGCAACAGACTCGCCGCGGCGACGGTGGGTGTGCGGCAGGGTGCGCACGACGAGGTCGGGGACGAACTTCGCGGCCTCGCTGGCCCACGTGCCGACGACGCTCGTGGGGGCGACGACGAGCACCGGCCGGTCGAGCTCGCCCGCCTCGTCGGCGCGGGCGAGCAGTGCCAGGGTCTGCACGGTCTTGCCCAGGCCCATGTCGTCGGCGAGGACGCCCCCGAGACCGGCGTCCCAGATCGTGCTCAGCCAGTGATAGCCCTCGAGCTGGTAGGGCCGCAGGGTCGCCTGCAGGGAGGCCGGCGCCTCGGGCACCGGGCGGCTGTCGATCTCGCGGAGGGTCTCGACACCTGAGCGCCAGGCGTGCTCGCGCTCGACCTCGACGTCGGCGATCGCCGCGAGCTCGTCGAAGAGGTCGACCTGGTAGCGGCTCAGCCGCACCTCGCCCGCCTCCGGCTCGACGAGTGCCCGCGCCTCCTCGATGAGCGCCCGAAGGTCGTCGAGGACCGGGTGGCCGAGCCGGAACCACTCACCGGTCTCGAGCTGCATGATCTCGTCGCCGGCGACGAGCGCGGCGAAGAGCGGCTCGAAGGGGACCTCGACGTCGCCGACGGTGACGCGCACGTGCAGGTCGAGCCAGTCGGAGCCGCCGTCCTCATTCGCCGGGTGGACGGACACATCGGGCTCGGCGTCGAGCTCCTCGAAGCTCGACACGTCGTCGTCGACGACCACGATGCAGCGCGGGTCGTCGTCGAGCCGCGGCACGACCTCGGTGAGGGCGAGAACCGCTGCGGGCCCGTGGAGCCGCATCGGCGAGCGCAGCCGCCAGCCGTTCGGAGACCGGATCCTCGCGCCCGGCAGGTCGGCGAGCGCCTCGAGGCCCTCCAGCAGGGCGCGCTCGGCCCGCCGATCGCGAGGGAGCGACCCCTGCTCGTCGGCACCGACGACATGGGTGTTCCCTCCCGCCGTGTAGGCGAAGCCCAGGTCGAGCAGCACGCCGTGGCCGTCACGACGCACGTGGACGTGCAGCCGCGGCGGCTCGGGCTGCGGCAGGTCGACGCTGTCGTCGGAGGAGATGACCGTGACCCGCTCCCGCAGCCGGGGGAGGAAGAGGGCGACGAAGCGCTCGACATCTGCCTCGGGCACGACGATGTCACTGCCGGCGACCAGATCACCCAGCTCGAGTGTCAGATCCGCCCCGAAGGGCGCCAGCCGCACCCGCTCGCCGTCGTCGCCCGCCTCGGTCCAGACGACTCCGTGCGCCGGCTCGCCGACGAGCTGGAGATCACCGGCGTCCGGGCCGGCACCGTCGATCGAAGGGCGCAGCAGGAGCCCCTCGTCGACGGCCGTCACGTCGAGGACCACCTCGACCGCCTCGTCGAGCAGCTCGACCTCATCGCCGGCCTCGCTCGCGATGAGCGCGACGCCCGCGTCGCGCACCCGCCGCAGCGCGAGCCAGATGCTGGGCCCCAGCGCGTCGACGTGGACGTCACCACCCGAGCCGTAGGTGTGGCGGCGCATGCCGGTGTGCGCCTCGTGGAGGGCGTAGAGCGCACTCACGGCGCGGCGGTGACCTTCGCGAGCTCCCGCCGCGGTGTACGAGTCGCGCTGGAGGAGCTCCCCCCACGAGTACTTCTTCGCCCAGTGGCCCGCCTGGGTGCGGCGGGTCGGACGCAGGCGGAGCCGGGGAGCCCGCTCTCGCCCCCAGGTGTGCACCGGCGCCTGGACCCGCTCGACGACGAGCGCGATGGGCGCGCCCTGGGCCAGGGGCTCGGGGTCGGGATCGCGTGCCAGCGGCGCGAGTGCGTCCTCCCACGAGCGGAGCGCAGGGGGCGCCTCGGCGCCGCCGGCCGAGCCGCCGAGGACATCACGCACGCTGAGCACGACGGCGACGGCGTGCTTGCAGTCGCGGCCCACGGGGCAGCTGCACCGGGCGCCCCAGTCGACGACGGCGTCACGCGGATCGCGGCGCAGGGAGACGATGGTCTGGTAGCTGCCGCGCCCCGACCCGGCCACTTTGGCCACGACGACCCGGCCCCGGTTGAGGGTCGCGACCTGCTGGACCATGCCGCGCGCCGCGTAGTCGAGGCCGCGCTGGAAGGACCCCTCGTCGGTCGCCGCGAGGATCGCGTCGTCGCTCAGCCCGCGCACCCACTCGGCGGACTCGACGTCCCAGACCACGGGTCAGCCCCGCTGGGAGGACGAAGGGAGGATCGGCATGCCCCCACCGTAGGCCGGTCCCCCGTCACCGCCTCGCCACGATCGCCGGCTGTGGACAGGCGCCCACCCCACTCCCCGCCTGTGGACCCGGCCATGGCATCGCGCCGACGCCCCCTTCGCCATGGAGTACGTTGGTTGTTACAGCAACAATCGTCAGGAGCCCCTCCATGGCAACCCACACCTTCCCCGAGCCCGTCGTCGTCACCCACGGACCGAGCGATCCCGACGCGCCGCTCGTCGTGCTGCTGCACGGCCGCGGGTCGCACGAGGGCGAGATCATCTCGCTCGCTCCCCATCTGCCGCAGGGCCTGCAATACGCTGCGGTGCGCGCACCGATCGCCGAGGGTGGGGGCTTCGCGTGGTTCGCCAACCGTGGCATCGGCCGGCCGGTCGCCGAGTCGCTCGCCGCGACCATGGCGTGGTTTCGCGCCTGGCTCGACGATGTGGCCCCGGAGGGCCGCCCCGTGGTGCTCGTCGGATTCAGCGGTGGCGCCGCCTTCGCCGGCGGGCTCCTGCTGGCCGACCCCCAGCGCTTCGTGGGCGGGGCGATCCTCTTCGCGACGATGCCCTTCGACGCGGGCCTGCCGACCACGCCGGAGCGACTCGCGGGCACCTCGACGCTCGTCATCCAGGGCGACACCGACCAGGTCATCCCCGGCGAACTCCTCGACCGGACGTGGGACTACCTCACCGGCGAGTCCGGCGCCACGACGACGGCGCTGCGCGAGCCGGGTGGGCACGACCTCACCGCCGCCAGCCGGCAGGCCCTGTCGGCCTGGCTCGAGGACGTCACCGCCTGACGGTCGCGTCAGACCCGTGCGCAGCGCGCGGTCACCGCGTCGCCGAAGTCGTCGGGGTCCCGGGGCGTGGCTGCGGCGGATCAGTCTGCTCCGCTGAGGCGAAGGGGGGAACGCCAGTACCCCGACAGGCAGGCACTCCCCCAGCACCGGCCGGGGTCCTATCGTCGAGGACATGAGCACCCCCACGATCTCCCTGAACAACGACGTGACCATCCCGGCTCTCGGTTTCGGCGTCTTCCAGACCCGGCCGGACGAGACGATCGCTGCGGTCGAGACGGCGCTGCAGATCGGCTACCGGCACATCGACACGGCCGCCGCCTACGGCAACGAGCGCGAGGTCGGCGAGGCGATCCGCCGCTCGGGTCTCGCCCGCGACGAGGTCTTCGTCGAGACGAAGATCTGGATCAGCGACTACGGCTACGACAAGACGCTGCACTCCTTCGACAAGAGCGCCGGCAAGCTCGGCGTCGAGCAGATCGACCTGCTGATCCTGCACCAGGCGCTGCCGGGCGAGTTCGACACGACGATCCGCGCCTACCGAGCGCTGGAGCGGCTGCTCGCCGACGGCAGGGTGCGCGCCATCGGCGTCTCGAACTTCATGCACGAGCACCTCGACCGGCTCCTCGCGGAGACCGAGGTCGTGCCGGCCGTCAACCAGATCGAGGTGCACCCGTACTTCCGCCAGTCGGCGCTGCTCGACCGCAACAACGAGCTCGGGATCGTCAGCCAGGCGTGGTCCCCGATCGGCGGCATCACCTTCTACCGCGACTCCGGCCACACGAGCACCCTCGAGAACGAGACGATCCGCTCGATCGCGGACGCACACGGCAAGACGCCCGCGCAGGTCATGCTCGGCTGGCACCTGCAGCAGGGCCGCCAGGTCATCCCGAAGTCCGTGACCCCCGCGCGGATCGCCGAGAACTTCGACGTCTTCGACATCGAGCTCTCCGAGACCGAGCTGGCCGCCATCGACGGCCTCGACACCGGCAAGCGCGGTGGCCCCGAGCCGGAGGACATCACGCTGGAGAGCTTCGGCCGGGAGATCCCGGAGGCATGATGGGCCGCGTGGCCCATGAGACACAGACATCCCGCGTGCTCGCGCACGCGGGATGTCCTTGATCCGCACCACCTGCGGTCAGCGGGCAGCGCAATCGATGCAGGTCCGCGCCGTGGGTCGCGCCTCGAGCCGACCCGCCGAGATGGGGCGACCGCACCGCTCGCAGGTGCCGTAGTCGCCTGCGTCGAGGCGGGCCAGAGCAGCGTCGATCTCGCGGAGGTGCTCGCGGGCCTGCCGAGCGAGCGCATCGACCTGCGAGCGCTCGAAGGCGATCGTCGCCCCCTCCGGGTCGTGCTCGTCGTCGGCGTTGCTCCCCTCGCTGGCCTCGACGAGCGCGTCGAAATCGCCGGTGAGGGTCGCGAGACGAGCGAGGGTCTCCCTTCGCTCGGCGTCGAGAAGTGTCCGTGGGTCAGGCATCCACGCATCATGGCACCCGCCTACAGGTCGGCGGGCTGCCCCCGGAGGTGGGGTCGGGTTGGGGAGCTTCGACGCCAGGACGTCAAGCCTCTCGAGCTGGCGCAGCGCCGCATCCGTGGGTCGCCGGCCACTAGTCCTGGGCTTCGCCGAGGCGCGCTTCGGGCGTGAGCTCGCCCCTGAGACCGCCGCCGGTCGCAGCCCGGGCAAGAGCGCGACCCAGCGCAGGTGCCTGCTTGAACAGATTGTGACCGGCCACAAAAATGACAGAGCCTGCCTCCCACACGGCCACGCCGTCCTCGCTCCATGGGAGGTCGGTCACCCAGCAGTGAAGGAAGTCGCGCGGCTCTGGGTGGAGACCGGGCAGCGCCCGTGTCACGTATTCGCGTGCGCGTTCGTCCAGCGATCGAATCGCCGCAGGGTCGATGAACGTTCCGTCGTCGCGGACGCCGACGGTTTCGCTGAGTCCGACCGAATAACTGCTGTTGCCCGGTAGCGGCGTCGCGTACACACCGACTTCGCCGAAGACGCCGCTGCTGTCCTGCAGGCAAGCGACTCGTGCCGGGGCGGCCGCTTTCACGTCGAAGGTCAGCCGGACGTGTGCGGCAAGGCGAACCGGCAGCGACAGGCCGACGCTGCGGGCCAGGCGGGCGGTTTCGCGGCCGGCGCACACGACCACCTTGGAGTAGACAGCCCGGTCGGCGACGCTGCGCACCTCGACCGTCCCATCGGCGCGGGGATCGATGGAGATGACCTCTGCGGTGGTGACGGCATCTTCGAGGGCACCCGCGAGTGCCGTGATCGCGGTGCGGGTGCGGATCGCGCCGCCCGACTCGTCGAGCATCGCTGGCCCCGAGTACCCAGCGAGCAGCGGCATTCGCTGGGCGAGCTCGGCTGCATCGATCTCGTGCGCTTCCACGCCGCCGACCTGGTCGATCACCCGTAGCCGCGCCAGAGCGCTGTCGCCGATCGCCACGACACCGTCTGATGAGACCAGCTCGACGTCGAAGTGTTCGGCCCACTCATCCCATACGCCGCGGCTTTCGCGCGCGAGAGCGACGAGTCGCGGGTCGTCGTGGGCATGCCGGAAGATCCGCGACTCGCCTGCGGACTGACCCGTGCCGGGCACACCGGCCTCGTACAAGCGCACCGGAACGCCCTGCTCCCGCAGCGCGTACGCCGTCGACAGACCGACGATCCCGCCCCCGATCACTGCTACCTCGGGTGAACGCGTCGTGGCAACGTCGTCGTCAGTTCCTGTCATCGCGGTTCCTCGATCTGTTAGGGATGTGCGATATGCCGTAAGAAAAGGGGTCGCTGCCACGACGTCAACGGACTGTGTCAGCCCGAAGTCACCGCGGGCAGCGACCCCTCATGTCCGGGTCAGTACTCCCGGTCTGTGGTGTCAGGCGGGCAGCTTGGAGCCCAACACGTCGAGCTTCTCGATCGTCGGTTCGGAGAACATCGCACCGGTCTGCTCGCCGAGAGCTGCCGCAACAGCGCCGGACAGGTGAGCGTCACGTCCGGCGTCGTCGGGGAACACGTCGAAGATCCCGAAGGAGGAGGGCCCGAGGCGGATCGCGAACCACGCAGTGGTCGCCGGCTCTTCCTCGACAAGCGCACGGCCGCTGTCAAGGAACTCCTTCACGTCGTCCTCCTTGCCGGGCAGCGCGTCGAACCTGACCAGCAGTCCCTTGGTCACACTCATGACTTCCCCCCTTCCGTTGTCGAGGTGTCCTCGAGTTGGGACACGATCGCCGCGGAGAACGCCGGCAGGTCCTCCGGCGAGCGGCTGGTGATGAGGTTCTTGTCGACCACGACCTCCTCGTCAACGACGTTCGCGCCAGCATTACGCAGATCCGTGCGGATGCTCGGGAAGGACGTCAGGGTGCGACCGGTGGCCACGCCGGCCTCGATCAACGTCCACGGTCCGTGACAGATCGCCGCCACCGGCTTGCCGCTCTCGACGAAGTCTCGGACGAAGGCGACAGCGTCCTCGTCGAGCCGGAGCTTGTCGGGGTTCACCGTGCCGCCCGGAAGCACCAAGGCGTCGTAGTCGGCCACCGAGGCCTCAGCCACCAGCCCGTCGACGGCGAACGTCCCCACCGGATCCAGGTCGTTCTCGCGGGCCTGGATCTCGCCCTCATCGACCGAGAGGACCTCGGTCCGGGCGCCGGCCTTGTCCAGAACCTCGCGGGGTTGCTCGAGTTCGACGCGCTCGACCCCGTCCGCGGCGAGGATCGCGACTCTCTTGCCCTGCAGATCTGCTGCCATGTCAGTTTGCCTTCTTTCCGTCGGACATACCCGGCTTGATGACGACCTTGGTCCAGCCCTCGGACCTGGAGTCGAAGTTCCTGTAGGCGTCGGCGGCCTGGTCCAGCGAGATCTCGTGGGAGACGATCCAGGACGGCTTCGCCTTGTCAGCCGCGATCAGGTCACGCAGCCGGCGGTTGTACTTCTTGACCGGGCACTGACCGTTGCCCATGGTCTGTCCCTTGAACCAGTGGGTGCCGAAGTCGATGGCCGCCTTGCCCTGCTGGGCCAATTCGCCCTTGGCCCCCGGGTCCTCGGGGACGAACACGCCGACGGTGCCGATCCCGCCGGTAAAACGCACCGAGTTGATGAGCATGTTCAAGGTGGCAGCCGGGTCTTCGTTCCCCTGCGGGTCGTGGGCCTGGTAGCCCACGCACTCGCAGCCACGGTCGGCTCCGAGCCCCATGGTCTCGTCCAGCACAGCCTGCACGGGGTCGGTCTTGGAGTCGTCGATGGCGATCGCTCCGATCTGCTCGGCCAGCGCGAGCCGGTCGGGGTGGCGATCGACCACCATGACCTTCGCGGCGCCCTTGATCGTCGCGGACAGCGCAGCCATCAGACCCACCGGACCGGCTCCAGCGATCACGACGCTGTCGCCCGGGATCACGCCAGCCATCTCGGTGGCGTGGTAACCGGTGGGGAAGATGTCGGAGAGCATGACGTAGTCATTCTCCTTCTCCTCCGCGTCCTCGCCCAGGCGCAGTGCGTTGTGGTCGCCGAAGGGCACCCGGAGCAGCTCGGCCTGGCCGCCGCCGTACGGGCCCATCTCTGCAAAACCGTAGGCCGCACCGGCGGCAGACGGGTCAGGCTGGGTGGTGAGGCAGTAGTTCGTGAGCCCGCGCTCGCAGTTCTTGCAGAACCCGCACGAGATGTTGAAGGGCAGCACGACCCGGTCGCCGACCTGGACCTTCTCCACGCCCTGACCGATCTCTACCACCTCCCCCATGTTTTCGTGGCCGAAGGTGCGGCCCTCCTCGAAGGAGGTCCGCCCCTCGTACATGTGCAGGTCCGAGCCGCAGATATTGGTCGTTGTCATCCTGACCAGCACATCGGTGGGGCGCTCGATCTTCGCGTCCGGAACATCCGTGACCGCGACATCTCTGGGCCCCTGATAGACGACAGCCTTCATGGCGAGTCTCCAATGGTTGTGCGTGGTGAACTTCTGACTCCTTCACACTCACAGCGCGTCACGACCGAGTCAAACGCGTGTCACCGAACCCGACATGCCAACCGGAATTCCCCTAGCCTTCGGCCGTGGGCCCCACCGATCCGGACCGACCGCGGTTGCGGCAGGTCATGCCCCCCGCGGTCGCGATGGTGCTCGCCGTCGTCGTGGTCGCCGAGATCGCCTGGGCCGCCTTTGTCCTCGCGGGGTCCGACGACCTGCGTCCGCACGCCGTGCCCGCGGTGGTCGCCGCCGACCCGGTCGTCGCCGAGAGCGTGGCCCGGCAGTACGACGACCTGCCGGGCGACCCCTTCGACCTGCGTGCGGTGACCAACGAGGACACGGCACGCGCGGCACTCGACGACGGGTCTGCGCGGGCCGCGCTCATCGTCGATCTCGAGGGGTCCGTCGACCGCCTGCTGCTCGCCTCGGCCAACGACGACACCCTCGACGCGGCGATTCGCGACCGCGTCGAGCAGACCGACGAGAGTCTTGGCCGCACCGTCGACGTCGAGACCGTCGGCCCCGCTGACGCCGACGAGCGAAGGGAGGCCGCCCGCCTTGCCGTCGCCCTCGCCCTGCTCCTGGGGTTCCTCCTCGCGGTGGGCACGAGCCTGCGCGACGGGCCGGTGTCGCGCACCCACCTGCGCGCGCTGCGCCGGACCCTCGTCATCGGCTCCGCCTCCGTCGTCGGCGGGGCGCTCATCGGTGTGCTCGTGCTGCGCGGCAGCTGGGTCGAGGTGCTCGTGGCGGCCGCCGTCGCCGGAGCGGCCGCGGTCTCGACCATCGCGCTCGAAGCACTCTTCGGGTGGGCGGGTCTCGGGCTGGTGGTCGTCGCCTTCTTCGCCACGGGCGCACCGGTGCTCGCCCGGGTCGACCCCTATCTCGTCGGCGAGCCGTGGGCGAGTCTCGCCGGGCTGGGGGTGCCGGGCGCCGGCGTCGACACCGCGACCGCGGTGACCCTGCGCGGCGAGCTCGCCGTCGGACCGGTCGCGGTGCTGCTCGTGTGGATCGCGACCTCGCTGCTCGTCGTCGTGCTCGCCGGATCGGTGCGGCGCCGCTACGCCGTACCCGAGCCGGTCGGCGACGAGTCGCTGCGGGACCTGAGCGGGGTCAACGCGTGGCGGGTGCGGGTCCTCGGCGTCGTTGCGCCGCTCACCGCAGCGATGCTCGCGCTTGCCGTCGTCGTGCCCCGCGCCGAGGCGGCCACCCCGCGCCCGGTGGCCTCGCTCGCCGCGACCGCCGACTGCGTCGCCTCCGGGTCCGTGACCTCGGTCGACGACCTCAATCGGATCGCGGGCCTTCGCGGGACCGACGACTTCCGCGGGGGTGACGTCGGCGCCGACGCACTCCTGCAGGACGGCCGGCGGCTGTGGCTCTTCGGCGACACGCTGCGCGGCGGGCAGGCGGGCCCGACCTATGTCCGCAACTCGATGCTCGTCACCGACGACCGGTGCCTGCGTGCCGTCCTGCCGAAGTCCGGCGGCGCCCTCATCCCGGACCGAGCGGGCAACGGGGACAACCTGGTCGGCCACTGGCCGATGTCGACGATCGTCGACCGCCGCACGGGCTACGACCTCGTCTACGTCACGACGCAACGGGTGCAGACGACCGGGTCCGACGCCTTCGACTTCCACAACCTCGGGCTGTCGATCGCCGTCTTCGTCGTCCCCGCCGGTGCGACCCCGCAGCTGATCGAGCAGCGCGACATCGGCGCCGACCGCTCCGGCCGCGAGCACCCGACGTGGGGTGCCGCCACCGCGCTCGTCGGCAGCGGCAAGGACCGGTGGGTCTACGTCTACGGCACCGCCAACCCGGGCCCCGACAGGGCGTGGGGGTACTCCCTTCGCGTCGCGCGGGTGCGGCCCGACGACCTGCTGAACCAGTCGCGCTGGCGCTACTGGGACGGCAGCGGGTGGTCTCGCTCGCAAGCTGACGCGATCGAGATGATCGCGGCGCGTGACGGGGTCTC
This sequence comes from Janibacter sp. FSL W8-0316, assembly GCF_038004165.1. Lineage (NCBI taxonomy): Bacteria > Bacillati > Actinomycetota > Actinomycetes > Micrococcales > Intrasporangiaceae > Janibacter > Janibacter sp. FSL W8-0316. The sequence goes on from NZ_JBBOQX010000001.1 coordinate 2,107,723, forward strand.
GCAGACGCTCAGTGTCTTCACTCGCGGCGGGCGCTGGTATGCCCTGAGCAAGCGCAACGACCTGCTCGGCAGCGACATCACCGTGTGGACCGCGAACTCCCCCACCGGGCCGTGGTCATCGGGCACCGCGGTCGCCAAGGTGTCGAAGGGAGAGACCGGCCAGGTGCGTTACATGCCGCTGGCGCACCCCTCGCTCTTCCCGCAGGCCGGGAGCGTCGTCGCGTCGTACAGCACCAACGACACCAACAGCGAGCGCGTGATCGAGGACCCGCTGCGGTACCGGCCGCACTTCGTCCGGGTCACGCTGCCCAGGTGACCCGGCCCGGCGCCTCGACCCGGCCCCAGACGCCCGAGTCGAGGCCAAGGCGCCCGGGAGGCAGGGGAAGAGGGCACTGAGGTAGGTGACCGACACCCTCAGAGGCGCCGAGCTGACGCAGAGGCTGCTCGTCGTGCTCGCCGAGGTCGTCTCCGGCTGACCACGTCGGGGCGATCCGCGGACCGCAACGGCACCCCCTTCGCCGCTAGCGTGGACGCCATGGACATGATCAGGGGAGATCAGATCGCTGCCGAGGGGCTCACCGACTGGCGCAAGCTCGCCCAGGGGCTGCACGCGAGGTATCGGGTCGAAGGCTTCGGGGAGGCGGCGCGGTTCGTCACGGCCGTCGGCGCAGGGGGCGACGACCTCGGTCATCATCCGCGCGTGCGGATCGGGGAGGATGTCGTCGACCTCGAGGTCGTCAGCCAGGACGCGGTCTACCGCGACGACGAGGACGGGTCGGAGCTGCACGGGATCGAGTGGGTGACGCAGCGCGACGTCGACCTCGCGCGCCGGATCACGCAGATCGCCGCCGAGCTCGGGCTGACCGCGGACCCGGCTGGCGTGAGCGAGGTCGAGCTCGGGCTCGACGTCACGGACTCCGCGAAGGTCGCGCCCGTGTGGGCCGCGCTGCTCACCGGCGACCCGCAGTCGCAGGGTCGCGGGACGCCGGGCGACGAGATCCGGGACGCCGACGTGCGCATCCCCAACCTGTGGTTCGGGGAAGTGGACCCGGAGGGTGGGGGCGGGCAGCGATTCCACCTCGAGGTCTACGTGGCCACCGAGCAGGTCGAAGGGAGGGTCGCCGCGGCCGTCGCGGCCGGCGGCGAGGTCGTCGACGACAGCCAAGCGCCCGGCCTCACGGTCATCGCCGACCCGGAGGGCAACCGGGCCGTGCTGTGCGCCGACATGTCGGCGGCTCCGGCCTGATCGGTCCTCAGATGTGTCGCTGAGTGCCCGCTCGACATTCCTCACCCTCAATGAGGTTGACTGTTGTTCTCTGAGGGCACGGTCAAGGCGCGCGCCTTGACCGACTCTCGGAGGAGATTGGATGTCGAGATCAAGTCCAGACTGCTCACGACATGCGTCCCACTTTGCACGAATCGTCCTGCATGGCGCGGCTGTGCAAAGTAGGCCTCTGCGGGGCCTGCCCCGTCACGTGGGCTGTTCGGCTCCACCACGGTTGCATGGTGGGCATACACCAGCGACCCGCGATCTGGGAGTGTCGCGGGGCGCTGGCTCCTTCCACCTGGGCAGCCTTTGGTCGGTCATGTCACGTCCGTTGTTGCGATGCCTTCCTCACGTCGGCGAAGACCCTTGGTTCGCCGTCGGTGAGCAGCATGACCTTGTAGGGGTCGAACTCGTCGTCCTGCTCCATGCCGGGCGTCCCGACAGGCATGGCTGGCACGCTCAGGCCGCGTGCGCCCTTCGGTGGGTCGGCTAGGTACTTCAGGACGAATCGTGCCGGGACGTGTCCGACGAAGACGTCTCCGTCGGAGGTGAGCGACAGGTGGCAGGACTGCATGTCCAAGGCGATGTCATGGCGTTCCCAGACCTCGTGGAGGGCTTCGGGGTGCTCGGTGGTGATGGTGAACCCGTTGTCTTCGGCGTGGGCGACCCATCCGCCGCAGCACCCGCAGGAGGCATCCTTGTACACAGTCATCACCAGTTGTTCCGGGTCGACTCCGTAGTCGGCGACCTTTGCGGGCAACGACGTCTCTTTCGCGGTGGGCGCCGGGCCCTCGTCCGCGCAGGCGGTCAGCAAGGACGCCGACCCGATGCTGGCTAGGAGGAGGGAGCGCCGGCTGATCTGTTGGGGGGTGCGTGAACTGGTGAACATTGGATCAGGACCTTCGATGTGTGGGGGGCCCGGCCGGCGTAGAGCCGGCCGGGCCCGTTGGGAGCAGTCAGAGCGAGTCGCGCATGGTGCGCATCTCCTTGATCTCAGCGTTCTGGTCGCTGATGACGTTCTTGGACAGCTCCACCGCGTCGGGGTTCTCCCCGTCCCGGCGGTGGTCCTTGGCCATCTTCACGGCGCCTTGGTGGTGCTCGATCATCTGGTCGAGGAACAGCGTGGAGGCTTGTTCGCCGTCGGCTGCCTTGAGCTTCTTGATGTCCTCGGGGCTGACCATGCCGTCATGGCTCATCTCGTCTCCGGAGCCGGAGTCACCACCGTGGCCCTTGTGGCCAGAGTCGTCCTGACCCCAGTCCTTGAGCCAGGTCTGCATCTCCTTGATCTCTGGCCCTTGGGCCTTCTTGATCTGCTTGGCCATCTCCACCACGTCGGGGTTGACCCCGGACTTGTCGAGGATGATGTCGGACATCTCCACGGCCTGCTGGTGATGCATGATCATGCCTTCGGCGTAGGTGACGTCGGCGTCGTTGAACTGTGCCGACGCCTGGCTGCTGCCGCTCTCGCTGCCGCCGTGGGAGTCGTGGCTGCTACTGCCTTGGGAGCAGCCGCTGACGATGAGGGTGGCTGCCGCGGCGGTCGCCAATGTCTTGGTGATGGTGTACTTGCGCATGCGAAATCGCGGTTCCTTCGTCTGGTGTCGTTGATCGGGCAGGACTGCGTCCGGCGACGCCGTGTGGCGTGGTCGGACGCGAGCGGCCTGTTCACGTTCGGCTGATGCACAGCCGAATCAACGAAACGCGTGACAGGTGCCCCGGTGGGGGTGGCGACTGGGCAGCGAGCCAGGTCACCCACGGGGATTGCCATCGCCACGAGAAGCCACCGCGCCGTGGCACGAGGGTCACCAGCCACAGCAGCATGAACAAGCACAGCGCGGCCATCGAGCCGTGCTCGTCGCAGCCGGGGGACGGACATGAATGTGCGCCCGAGCTCGCTGGGTCTTGATGCGTTTGGTGGCTCGTGCTCGAGTCCACCTGCTGCGTGGAGGCCTCGCCCGGCATGTGATGGCCGACGGAGAATCCGTGCATGGCAAGGATTCCGGCGACCACCGCGGTGGCCAGCCCCAGAACCAGTACCCCAAGGGGCTGAGGCGTGCGACCAACCTGCGTGCGCGCGCTGTGGTCGGGGGCCATGGCCCACATTCTATGAGTCGCCTGTCGTGGGATGTCGGCGGCGAGAAGGCTGTGGGCACGGTCAGCCGCTGGCTGCGATCGTGTAGCCAGCCTGCCCGATCGCTGCGTGCACGGCCTCGTCCGTGACCGTGGGCGTGGAGTGGACGGTCAGTCGCCCGTTGTCGCCAATCAGCGGGCCGACGCCCAGCGCAACCGGGCGAAGATCTTGGCGGCGACCGTCATCGCGATCCGGAAGAATCCCGACGCTTCGGTTGCCGACATCGCCGCGGAGGCCGGAGTGGGGCGGATGACCCTGTACGGGCACTTCCAGACCCGCGCCGAGCTCATCGAGGCCGCCCTAGTCGACAGCCTCGAACGCGCCGAAGAGGTACTGAGCGAGATCCCCCTCGACGGTGACGCGGGCGAGGCGTTCCAGCGGCTGGTGGCCTCCAGCTGGATGTTCGTCGACCAGTCCCGCGCCCTGCTGGCCACAGCGCAGAAGGAGCTCTCGGCGGCGCGCATCCGCGAGCTGCACGAGAAGGCCGAAGCCCGCATGCGCGGTCTGCTGCTGCGCGGTCAGCGCGAGGGCGCCTTCCGCGTCGACCTACCGGTGACCTGGCTGCTGACCACCACGCACGTCGTGCTGAACGGTGCAGCCGAGGAAGTGCGCATCGGCAGGCTCGATCCCGACGACGCGCCCTGGTTCATCGACGCGATCCTGCTGCCGGCCTTCACTGCAACGGAGACGGGAGAACGATGAGCTCTCCTCGGATCGGAATCATCGGCGCCGGCGCGGCAGGAACCTCTGCCGCGAGAAGTCTGCACACTTTGGGAGCCGATGCCGAGGTCGAGCTCTTCACCCGTACCTGGCGTGCCGGACCGGCCGCAGATCTCAGGCATGGACGAGCAGTACTGAGCTGCCTCGTCTACAGCAGCAGTGGCGTCTCCAGAGCCGTCCACAGGGGGCCTGCGAGGATCCCGAGTGCCAGGCTCGCGGAGGCAGCGGCAGCGGCGGTGGCCGCGGGCCAGATGGCCTCCCCGACCAGGCGCGGAGCTTGAGGAGAGTCCGGCACCGGACGGGCAAAGACGGGGCCGAACCAGCGCAGGTAATAGAAGAGGCTGAGCAGGCTGTTGAGCATCACGACCAGGGCCAGCCAGCCGTGCCCGCCGTCCCAGGCGGCGGTGGCGGTGGTGAGTTTGCCGACGAACACGGCCGTCGGTGGGGTGCCCACCAGTCCGAGCAGCGCGACGAGCAGTGCCAGCGCGAGCCCGGGGCGGGCGCGGGCGAGGCCGCGGTAGGCGGTCAAGTCCCGGTACTCGGGAAGGGCCGCGGTGACGGCGAAGGCGGCAACGTTGGTCAGGGCGTACGCGGCCAGGTAGAAAAGGAGCGAGGGCAGGGCGAGATCACTGCGCCCCGCGGCGGCCACGGGCACGAGCAGGAACCCGACCTGGGAGACCGTCGACCAGCCCAGCAGCCGGCGTGGATCGCGCTGCCAGTAGGCGGCCAGATTGCCCAGGAACATCGATGCCGTGGCCAGTACCGCCACGACGACCAGCCAGGACTCGTTCCCGGCAGAGACCATGGCCATCAGCCGGTACACGGCCACCAGCGCTCCAATCTTGGGCACGGTGGTCAGGAAGGTCGCGGCGGTGACACCGGCACCTTGGGCGGCGTCGGGCACCCAGAAGTGGACGGGCACCCCGCCGGCCTTGAAGAGCAACCCGACGAGCACACACAACACGCCTGCGCCCACGGCTGCGCCCGGCGCCCCAGGCAGTTCCTCCTTGAGCCGGGCGTAGTCGGTGGCGCCGGTCAGGGCGTAGAGCACGGTGACCCCGAGCATGAGCAGGATGCCCGAGAGGGCCCCCATGAGGTAGGTCTTCAAGGCCGCCTCGGCCCCGGTGCGCCCGCCGGTGAGTCCCACGATCCCGTACAAGGGAATGCTGGCGAGGAGGAATCCGACGATGAGCACGAGCAGATCGGTGGTTCCGGCCAGGACCATGACCCCCGTGGTGGCGAAGAGCAGCAGTGCGTAGGTGTCGGACTCGCGGGCTGAACCAGCGATCTCCCCGGAGGCCACGCCCAAGATCAGCAGGGTGGTCAGTGCGGCGATCACCCGGGCGGCGCCGGTGGCGGTGTCCACGGCAAAGGTTCCGGAGAACGCGGTCTGAGCGGGCCCGGCCATGGCCAGGACCGCTGCGGTCGCGGCGCCCAGCAGCGCGAGGGCGGCCACGGCGCGGGCGATCCACTGACGGTCTCGGGGGAGGAATGACCCGCCCAGCAGGACGATGAGGCCACCGATGAAGGTGGTGATCTCTGGTAGTAGCAGTGCCGGTTGCATCTGCATCGAGCCGTCCATCCGCTATCTCCCGACGAGGTCGACGAGGGCGGCGGAGGCCGGCTCGATCACCCCGAGCAGCACCTGGGGCAACACCCCGATGAGCAGCGACAGGGCCAGCAATGGACCGATCGACCACAGCTCCCGGCCGTGTAGGTCTGCAAATCCGGGCGATTGGCCCTGCGTGGGGCCGGTGAAGACTCGCTGCAGCGCTAGCAGGAACAAGGCGGCGGTGACCAAGATGCCCGACAGAGCGATCGCGGTGACCGGGGCGACTGCGATGCTGCCGGCAAAGATCTGGAACTCAGCGATGAACCCGGACAATCCGGGCAGGCCCAGCGAGGCGAACGCCGCCACCGCGAACAGCGTCGCGTAGCGCGGTGCAGGCTTGGCCAGACCGCCGTAGGAACCCAAGTCGTAGGTGCCGGCGCGGGTGTGCATCACCCCGGCCAGGAGGAAGAGCGCGGCGGTGATCAGCCCATGGCTGACCATCTGCACGACCGCGCCGGTGACTGCCACCGAACGGGCTTGGGCGGAGTTGTCGACGACGAGGCCGACCGCACCCAGGGCGAGGACGATGTAGCCCATGTGGTTCACGGAGGTGTAGGCGATCATCCGTTTGAGGTTGGTCTGGGCCAGTGCCACGAACGCTCCGTACAGGACGGAGACGATGCCGATCACCACGATCGCCCAGGCCCATGCGCGCCAGGCCTCGGGCAGGATCGGCATGGCGATGCGCACGAAGCCGTAGGTCCCCATCTTCAGCAGCACGCCTGCCAGCACGGCCGAGCCGGTGGCCGGTGCGTCGGTGTGGGCTGGGGGCAGCCAGGTGTGGAACGGCACGGTGGGGGTCTTCACGGCCAGACCCACGAGGATCGCCGCGAGCACCAGCCCTCCGGCCAGCGGGTTGTCCTCCAAGGGCGCGGCCGCGACGAGCTCGGGGATGTCGAAGGTGTGCGGATCCGAGGCCACGTACAGCCCGATGAATCCCAGCAGCAGGGCGAGAGATCCCAGGAACGTGTAGAGGAAGAACTTCAGCGCGGATCGGGCGGCGTTCCCGTGGCCCCAGCCGGCGATCACGAAGTACATGCCCACGATGGACAGATCGAAGAACACGAAGAACAAGATGAGGTCGGCGGCCACGAACACCCCGAGACTCACGCCCTGCAGGAACAGGAACAGTGCCGTCTGCGCGCGGGGCCGTTCCCAGTCGCGAAGGGCGTAGACGGCACAGGCGAAGAAGACGACCGCCGTCATGGCCACCAGCGGCAACGACAGCCCGTCCACGCCAACGTGGTAGCTACTGCCGACCCCCGGGATCCACGGCACCTGCTCCTCGAAGGCCAACCCATTCGATCCGGGGTCTTCGTAGCCGGCCCAGAGCACGCCGACGAGTACCAGTTCCACGGCGCTTACCGCGACCCACACCCACCGAGCGGCTGCGGCGCCGAGCGTGGGAACCGCAGCCACGACCGCGGCGACGACCAAGGGAAGGAAGACGATCAGACTCAGCATGCTCAACCCATCACGGAGTAGACGGACCAGACCACGGCGCCTGCGGCGAGGAAGGCGACGGTCTGAAGGAAGTACTGGTGGATGGCCCCTGTCTGCGGGGCCCGTGCCAAGTGTCCGAGGCGGCGGACCCGTCCGGCGACGGATGCAACGGCCCGGTCCACCACGACGTCATCGACGCGCGCGGCGACCCGCGCCAGCACAAGGGCTGCCCCAGCCAGGGCATTTACAACCCTGTCCACCACGAGGTCATCGACGCGCGCGGCGACCCGCGCCAGCACAAGGGCCGTCCCAGCCAGAGCATTCACGGCCCTGTCCAGGACGTGGTCGTCGAACCGCGCCAGAGTGCGTGCCAAGGTCAAGGACGGACGCACGACGACTCCCTGCGCAGCCGCTTCCAGCCCCAACCACCCGAGCGCCCATCTCGGCGCAGGGGCACGCAGCCGCAGCATCAGCAGCACCACGACCACCGCGATCACGGCAGAGACGGCCAGTTCGACAGTTGGGACCTCACCGTGACCGCCCACTGCGTCGGCGAGCAGGCCACCGATCGGAGGCAGAGCGAGCACACCCAGGACGGCCGCACCAAGGGCGAGCATGACCAGCGGCGCCTGCTCCCAGGCGCTCACCTCATTGGCGCCGTCAACCCGGACTCCCGCGTGAGAGTCGCGCCGCCAGATCGCCCACAGTGCCTTGCCGGCATAGGCGGCCGACAATGCCGCGGCCAGTAACCCTGCGGCGTAGAGCCACGGGGATGTCTCGAGCGCAGCGGTGAGCACGGCCTCCTTGGTCGCCCACAAGGACAGCGGCGCGACCCCGGCCAAGGCCAACGCCGCCACGCTCGCGGCCACACCCACGACCGGCCACCGACGGGCGACACCCCGTAGTTTCGTGAACTCCTCGGTGCCCAGTGCCGTCAGCCACGCACCCGCGGCCAGGAACAGCAGAGCTTTGACCCAGGCGTGCGCCACTAGGTGGGCGGCGCCGCCGCTGACTGTGCCCACGCCGGCGGCGAGCACCACGAAGCCCAGCTGGGCGGCCGTGGAGGCGGCCAACAGCTGCTTGAGCTCCCGCTGCGCCAACGCCACGATCCCCATGAGCACCGCCGTGGACACGCCGACCCACGCAGTGAGCGGCCCGGCCCAGGCGGTCGAGGCCAGCAGGGGCTCCACGCGCAACAGCAGGTATCCGCCCATCGCGACCATCGCTGCGGAGTGCAGCAGCGCGCTGACTGGGCTGGGTCCTTTCATCGCTCCGGAGAGCCAGAAGGAAAAGGGCAGCTGCGCTGCCTTGCCCAATGCCGCCACCACGATCCCGGCGGCGGCGACGTGCCGCCACGATCCCTGCGCGGCCGGGAGGTCGGCCAAGGCCATCCCCGTCCCTCCGGCCAAGGCAGCGCCCGCAGCGACGTAGAGGCCCAGGTCGGCCGTGCGGGTCGTGACGAACGCAGTGAGGCCTGCTGAGACGCGGTCAACATCTCGCCACCAGAAGCCGATCAGGGCGTAGGAAGTCGCGCCCATCACCTCCCAGGCGAACAGCAGTGCCGGGATGCTGGCGGCGGTCGCAGTGACCAGGGCGGCCGCCGAGAAGATGAGCATCAGCCCGTGGAAGCGACCCTGGGACTCTCGAATGTTCCCGGCCGAGAAGACGAGGACGAAGAAGGTGACTGTGGTGATCATCGGCACGATCAGCGCGGCGAGAGCGTCGACGTCCAGCGCGAAGTCAGCGCCCACGATGAAGGGGTACGACACGGCCGGGCGAGTCAGCGCAGTGCCGAGCGCCAGGGCAGTCGCGAGCCCTGAGGTCACCAGAGCAATCGGTGCCGCGGCGCGGTGCGGGCGCAGAAGGGCGAGTGCACCGCCAACGGTGGCTGGGAGCACCACCATGGCCACGAGTGCGGTCTGGGCGCCGGTCATCGGGACAGTTCCTGGGCCATGTCGGTCATGTCCGTCTGCTGCCGGCGATGCAGCAGCGTGGCCACGGCGAAGCCCATGGCCATTTCCACCGTCATCGCGGCCAGCACCACCAGCAGCAGGACCTGCCCGGAAGGGTCCGGGGCGAGGAAGAACCAGAATCCTGCGGCAGCCAGGAGCACTCCGTTGATCATCAGCTCAAGCCCCATCATCACCATCACGACGACCTGCTGGGACAGGGCACCATAAAGACCTACCGCGAACAGTGCGGCAGCCACCACGAGCACGGCTTCGAGGGTCATCGGCCCGCATTTCCCCGTTGTGGGCCCTCGGCCGGGCGACGCTGCAGATCATCGCCGAACCGGTCATAGCGGGTGCGGTGGGCAGCCAGGACCACCCCGGCCACGATCGTTGCGACCATGACCGGCCCCAGCACGGCCATGACCAGCATCTTCTCGCCCATGATCTCCAGACCGAGGGCGCGAGTCAGGTCGTCGGGGGCGGCGCCGCGGCGCTGCGGCCAAGGGATGAGCAGGGCACCACCGGCCAGCAGCACGAAGGCCCCGACCGATGCGCCGATCGCCGTCTTCTTTCCGTGGGTCATGTCCATGGGCATCAGCGCCGGATTCATGCCCATGAACATCACCATGTAGATGGCCATCACCGCCATCTCCATCACCATCATCAGGATCGTGATCAGCCCGAGGTAGCCCTGTTGCAGCAGGAGGATCTGTATGCCCACGGCGATGAACGAGAGGGCCAGTGCGTACGTGGCTCGAGCCATGGAGTCCACCACGAACACGGCGACGCCCGAGGCCACAGCCGCTACGGCCAGCGTCCAGAACGCGACTCCGGTCAGCACGGTTCAGCCTCCCCGGATGACGATGAGGGACACGAGGAGGTCCTGGAGCACGGCCGCCGGGAGCAGCACCATCCACCCGATCTCCATGAACCGGTCCGGGCGCACCAGCGGAATCTTTCGGCGCAGCCACACCAGCACGGCCAGCACAACCACGGTCTTGGCGAGCATCCATGCCCAGCCAGGCATCACCGGCCCGGCGCCACCGCCCAGGAACAGCGGCACGGAGAAGGCTGCTCCGGCGGCCAGGAACAGGTAGCGCCCGGCCTGGAAGACCAGGCGGTCCACAGCCGAGAGCTCGGCCAGCACCCCACCGGCGATGTCTGGCGCCAGCGCGGGGGCGAACGGTCCCCACACGGAGAACCCGGTCACGCCCACCAGGTAGATGACAAACGCCACCGGCATCCACACCACGAACCACAGGCCGTCCTGCGCGGCCACCACGTCCCCGACGCCGAGGCTGCCGGCGGCGATCGCCGGAGCCACCAGGGCGAACATCAGCGGCAGTTCGTAGGCAAGTCCGTGGGCGAGAAAGCGGTAGCCCCCCACCAGGCTGTGGGTGGAGTTCGCGCCCCATCCCGTCAGCCACACCAACGCCCAGACCATGACGTCGACGACGTTGAACCACACAATGCCGACATCGGGATCGGCCAGCACCCACCGGCCCATCGGGATCACTGCGACCATCAAGAACGCGCCGACGAACATCCCGGCGCCACCGATCCGCCACAGCAGGGTGTCCGCGGCCACGGTGGTGCGTCGCCGCTGCCGCAGCAGCCGGGCAGTGCGGCTCAGTGGCGCGGCCCACCCGCCGCCAAGGCCGTGCTCGCGGGCCGACAGCACCGCATCCAGCGCCACCGCGAAGTAAGCCAGAGCGCACAGGAGGATGCCGGCCAGCACGGCCCACCCCACAGGAATGGTCACCAGCACACCTTCAGGCATGCCCCACCCCCTGGGTGGCAGCGAACGGTTCCAGACCCAAACTGGCCACGGCCAGTCGCGCGGTGGCCAGCTCCAACCCGACCACCAGCTGCGGCACAGCCTCCCACGGCACTGCGTCGGTCACGGCCGGCGCCAGACCCGCGCCGCCGATCTCGGCCCGAAGCCCCTCCACCATGGACGAAAGACGGTCGTGGGCGTCTCCTCGGCAGCCCTTCGGCAGGTCGTGACGTGCCAGATCGGACTGATCGAGCGGCAGTACACCACGTAGGGACCAGCGCAGGAGCCACGACTTCCGCACCGTGCGGTGCAGCGCCTCGATGGCCTCTCGGGCGGCGGGCTGATCACCACGCAACAGTGCGTCCCGGGCATGGCGAGCACATGTGGTCGCGTGCCCGGCCCCAGCGATCGCCAACAGTGCCATCACGCCGTCGCACCGCAGCGCAGTGGCTGACGCAGGATGCGCCTCAGGCTCGCTCCCGCCGGAAGTCTGGCCCGAAGCATCGACGATGGACGCCTCGGCATCGACCACGACGTCACCCTGCAGCGAGCAGAGCAGCACCAGACCGGCCGGCCAGAACGGAAGGACAGGACCAAGTGGGAGATGCAGGACATCCATCTCCAGACCGTCCCGGTCCTGACCGCCTTGGGCCAGCGCGATCCCAGCCGGGGCCATATCCATGCCTTCGTGGTCTCCGTGGTCCATGCCTTCGTGGTCTCCGTGGTCCATGCCTTCGTGCCCGCCGTGGTCCATGCCTTCGTGCCCGCCGTGGTCCATGCCTTCGTGCCCGCCGTGGTCCATGCCCTCGTGGCCCATATCCTGATGGTGGCCGTGACCCTCAGGGTCCATCTGGCCGTGGTCGTCCGGAATCTGAGGCTCTCGCGCCCGTGCTTGGGCGTCCATCCGGTGATACGGGGTGTCGAGCAGGAGCGATGCGGCGGCATCGAGGGCGCCGCCCACAGCTGTGGGCGAGGGGACGTCGGCGCGCACCCGTGGGCCGGGCATCTGCTCCCACAGGCGCTCCACGAGTTCGCCTAGCTCGGGGCCTGGCACACCGCACACGACCAGCACGTCAGCCTCTGCCGGCGTCCATGCGGCACGCCAGCCTCGACGCAGCATCTGCTGCTCGAGCTCCGCGCGCGTGAGCCACTGACCCGGTGCCTCGACGATCAGGACACGGGCGGTGCGGATCGCCAGATGGGCGAGCATCCGGGTCAGACCCATCGGAAGACCCCCTCCCGCCATGCCCACGTCACGGCGATGAGCAGTGCTCCCAGGAACAGGAACATCTCCACGACCGCAGAGATCCCTTCCTCGGCCACGATTACTGCCCACGGGTACATGAACAGCATCTCGACGTCGAAGGCGAGAAAGACGATCGAGGCGGGATACCAGCGTGCATGGAACCGAGACAGAGCATGCTCCTGCGGAACCCACCCCGACTGAGCAGGAAGCGCAGTCAGCGGATCGGCCAACACACTCACAGCCCGGTGGAGCGCATAGAGGGACACCACAGCGAATACAGCCACCAGCGCCATGGCCACGATCCCGTACACCGCGATCCGCCCTTCTCGACCTTTAGACAACGAACTCTCGTGAGGCAGCAGATGGATCGACCCTACAAGGCGTCCTCTGCCACGACCTGCGCACTCAGCACCACCTCAGCGGAGTGACCACAGCCATCAGCTGGGTTGTCCTTGAGCGACCACAGGCATCCAGACGGCCCTGGCGCGGGGTGCCGCACAGTTGCGCGGCACCCCGCGTCGAGGTCACTCGGCTGGTTGGATCTCGCTCTCGACGATCCATTTGTGGTTGGTCATCTTCATGCCGTCCATCGTGAGGTCGACCATGTACACCGTCTCGTCGGTCGAGCTCTCGATCGTCGCCTCGGCGCCGGCCATGCCGGCCATGTGGTCGGCGTTCAAGACGACCTCGGTGCCCTCTGCGAGCGGCGCCTCGCCGGGGTTCTCGAGCTCCTCGTGAACGACCCACTTGTGATCGGTGACCCGCTCACCGCCATCCATGGGCGTATAGCTGACGGAGTAGGCCGTCGTATCGAAGGCGCCCGAGATGGTCGCCTCGGCTCCGTTCATCCCCGGCATGTGATCCGCGGTCAGAGTCACCTTCGTGCCGATGGGATACGTCGGCGAGCTCGCCTCTTCAATGCCCTCCGGAGGAGGCCCGCCATCAGGCTTGTGGCTGCCCATTGCTTCGCTGGTCTCACTGCCGGACGCAGAGGAGTCAGACGTCACCGACGACTGCGTCGCATCCTCCTCAGCTGTTCCTCCGCAGCCTGCAAGCAGCGCGACTGCCGCCGCAGCAGTCGCCGCCACGCGAACCCGCCGATTGGCCGTTGTCATGCCATCTCCCTTCTTTCGTGTCCTCCCACGCTATACCCCTAGGCGGTATCGCCTGTGCAGGGCGAACCGGGAAGCCCCTAGCGTCAGTCTGTCCAGAGAGAGGGCGCCATGCTGACCAGCAGTGGCAACGCCGGCATCCCAGCGACGATCCGCTCTTGGGCAATGCCGAGCGTGTTTCGGCATACCTCGCCCGGGTACCACGAACTCGTCTGCGCGCCGCACCGACCATCGTGCGCGCCGCACCATCGGATGAAGGAGCAATACATGCACACCGTGGAACAGATGCTCGATACCTACCCCAAGGACTTGGGTGGCATCGACAGGGCCAAGCTGACCGAGTGCATCCAAGCCTGCTTCGAGTGCGCCCAGACCTGCACAGCCTGTGCCGACGCCTGTCTGAGCGAGGACAAGGTGGCTGATCTCACCCAGTGCATCCGCGCCAACCTCGACTGCGCGGACATCTGCACCACGACCGGATCGGCGCTCTCGCGCCACACCGGTTACGACGCCAACGTGACGCGGGCCCTCCTCGAGGCCTGTGCAACAGCATGCACGTCGTGCGGCGACAGCTGCGAGCAGCACGCCTCGATGCATGAGCACTGCCGCATCTGCGCCGAGGCGTGCCGGCGTTGTGAGCGGGCCTGCCGCGAGCTGATCAGTTCGCTCACCTAACCGTTTACCCGAGTGCAGCTCGCGCGGCCATCGCTCGTCCGTTCAGCCGGACGTGCGATGGCTGTCGCGCTCAGAGTTCGCGCTGCATGGCCTTGATCTCGGCCTTCTGGGCCTTGACGATGGCCTTGGCCATCCTCTCGACTGCATCGTCCTCAGTCGTGGTGAGAACTTGCTCTGCCATGGTCACAGCGCCCTGATGGTGCTTGATCATGAGGGTGAGCCACTGCTTGTCGAACTCGGCGCCAGTGGCCGACTCGAGTTTGGCCATCTCCTCCTGCGTCATCATTCCGGACCCGTGGTCCATGCCGGAGGAGTTTGCGGTGGGGGCGTCCCAGTCCTCGAGCCAACCTTCCATCGTCTGGATCTCCAGGTCTTGGGCGTCCTTGATGTCCTTGGCGAAGTCACGGACCTGCCCTGATGCCTTGGCGGACGGATCGAGAGCGAGGTCGGCCATCGTGATCGCTTGCTCGTGGTGGGGGATCATCATCTGGGCGAACATGATGTCGCCTTGCCGACCGTCCGCCGTCGTAGAGGTATCGCTGGCGCTCATCGGTGTCTTGTCATGGTCCATCCCGGACATGGATCCGTCTGAGCCGCTGGAGCAGGCAGCCAAGGCGCCTGCGGTGAGGGTTGTCGCGACCACGAGGGCAGCGCGCCGTCCAGGGGGGGTCATTGGGGACTCCTTCACAAAATTGTCGAGGACAGGGCCACCCTCACGTCGCGAGATGATGATTCGATCCCGCTTTCGTTGAGGTTGGATGAAGGCCACCCGGTGCCGGTGGAGAATCGGCGAATCGCAGCGCCTGACCTGCAACAGGGATGGTGACGACGAGTCACTGCCCCAACGTCTGGGTGGTCGCTCCTGCGTCCGTGGTGCTGATCACGCGCCCTTCGACAGACGCGATGATCTCCAGCTGCCCGTCACTGGTGCGGCCCGCCCACAGCGCTTCGGCCGGGCCGATGCTCTTGGGGTGGAGGGTCCAGGTCTGGCCGGCGTCGCTGCTGGTTGCCAGTCTTCCTTCGGCTGACGAGATCACGATGGTCTCTTCGTCGGCCCAGGCGGCGAGGACGGCGGTCTCCGGTGGGGCGAGGGAGGTCCAGGTGACGCCGTCGTCCTGGCTCATGAGCAGGCCAGCGCTGGTGGTGGCCAGCAACGTCCCGGACGTGGGAGAAGCGGCCAGTACCCGTGGTGGCGAGGGGATGTCCCGCGTGTCCCAGGTCTTTTTGTCGCTGGTGTGTAGAAGCGTTCCGTCGAACCCGATGACCCCGTTCGGGCCGGCGGTCAAAGCGTGGAAGTCCGAGCGTCCACCGAGTGAGGCGACCTGCCACGTGCGGCCCGTGTCCTGCGAGGTGATGAGACCCACCGGCTGGGGGAGGTCGGTGCCGGGCGCTGGGTGACCGGAGGCGTAGAGAGTGCCGTCGTCGCCGATGGTGAAGCCCATCAGGTCGATGGCAGGACCCTTGCGGACGAGCTCGCCGTCGACTCGATGGAACAAGCCGTGGTGAGTGGCCACCAGCAGGTCGTCGGTGCGTGGGTGACGAGCGATCCCATGAACATGAATCAGGGGCGTGGGCTGCCCGGCCGCGCCGTCCTGTGCTGTGCCCGTCGATGACTCGACGCCGGCGGACTCGTTCCCGGTGTCGGATGTTGAAGAGCAGCCGGCCAGCAGCGCCAGGACAGCGACGGCAGCGACACCAAGGACGCCGCGACGTCGACGGGGCCTCATGCGGTGTACTCCAGGGCGATCATCATGCCAGCCTCTCCGTGGTAGATGTTGTGGCAGTGGATCAGCCAGTCGCCCTCGTTGTCGGCGTCGAGGTCGATGGCGAAAGACTGCATGGGGGCCATGAGGACGGTGTCCTTCCTGAGCCCGGAGGGCAGGGCAAAGGTGTGGCCGTGCACGTGCAACGGGTGGGTCATCATCGTCATGTTGGTGGCGTTGATCCGCAGTCGTTGCCCGGCCCGGACGGTCAGGGGCTCGTTCTTGCCGAACGGAGCTCCGTTCATCCCCCATGCGTAGGGCTGCATCGATCCGGTGAGAGTGAGCCGCGCGGTTGCATCGGGTCTCCTGCTGGGCAGTTTGGCTGCCTGGACCGGTCTTAGGTCAGAGCCGACGAGGACTTCTCGAGTGAGTTCTCGTGGGTTGGCGTCCGCTGCGGGGGCGGCGCCGCTTCCGGTGCGGACCAGGGCCATGGCCTGGCCGCCGCTGGTCTTGCCGACCGGCTTGGCCACCAGGGGGAAGGCCCCGTCCTCGAGGGTGACGATCGCGTCGTAACGTTCGCCCATCCCGATGTAGAACGCATCCGTCTCGGTCGGCTCGACCGGGAACCCGTCGCTGTGCGTGATCGTCATCCGATGCCCCCCGAGAGCAACGGTGAAGATGGTGTCGGAGGCGGCGTTGATGATTCGCAGACGAATCTTCTGCCCCGGCTTGGCCGTGAGCGTCTCGGGGTCTGCTGGCGGCCGTCCGTTGATGAGGAAGTAGGGGTAGGTCACGTCGCCGGCGTCACCCCAGGGCGCGGCCTCGTCCATGGCGCCATGGTTCATGCCATCCATCTCGCCGTGGTCCATGCCACCCATGCCACCGGATCCGGAGTCGTTGGCCAAGAGCTTCTCCAGGACCTCGTCGGGCGTGGTGCCCGTTCCGTCGATCCAGTCATCGAGGACGAGGACCCACTCGATGTCGTAGTCGCCTGGCTCGTTCGGGTCGTCGATGATCAACGGGGCGTACAGCCCCCGGTCGAGCTGGACGCCGACGTGGGGGTGGAAGAAGTACGTGCCCGGGTCGGGCGCTGTGAATTCGTAGACGTAGGAGGTTTCTGGCTTCACCGGGTCCTGGGTCATGCCGGGGACGCCGTCGGCCGGGTTGCGCAAGCGAAGACCGTGCCAGTGGATGGTGGTTTCGTCCGGAAGTCGGTTGTCGAGAGTGACCCGCAGGAAGTCGCCGGCGGTGGCCCGCAGAAGTGGGCCAGGCACGGCGTCGCCGTATCCCCAGGTCGAGACGGTGCGGCCCGCTAGATCGAGGGTGATCGGCTTGGCGGTCAACGTCTTGGTCACCACCGTCTGGCCCGGGTCAGGTGAGACCGGCGTCGGAGCGCCGAAGGTGCCCTTCGGCGCGCTGGCACCCGATCCTTGGGTGGCGGCATAGGCTCCGAAGCCCGCTGCGCCAGCGGTACCGAGACCGCCGATCAGCAGGCCACGGCGAGTGATGGTGTTCATAGTTCCCTTCCAAGCGTCGATGTACCGACGCGCGTCAGCGGCCGTGAATGATCAGGTGACGTCGCTTTTCGTACTCATCGACGCTGATGTCACCGCGGGCCAGTCCTTCGTCGAGAAGCGTCAGCGCGTCGGTCCGGGTGGGGCCTGTGGCGGTGCTGCTCTGGCCGGGGAACAGTGCGCGCACGGCGAGCACGACGATCACCCAGAAGGCGAGGACGCCTGCGGCCATACCCAGCCACATCATGTCGCAGCCGTGGTTGCACATCATCGGAGACTCCTTCTTGAAGCCGACCTCCCGGCATGCAGACAGGCTCCGGCGGGAAGGTCATGGGTTGGTGGTCGCCGCGTTGAGGTTTGACGAAGATCCTCGTCGATTCGCCGCTGATGTCGGCCGTGGTGCGACCCTCGGGTGAGACTGTCTGTCGTGAGCACACGAACCCCTGTCGAGCCGTTGGCGAAGGTGCTCATCATCGAGGACGAGAAGACGCTGGCAGAGATGATCGCCGCCTATCTCGCCCGCAGCGGGTACCAGACCACAGTCGAGCACAACGGCGTCGCCGGAGTCGAAGCAGCACGAGAGCAGTCCCCAGACGTGGTGATCCTCGACCTGGGACTGCCCGGACTGGACGGCATCGAGGTCTGCCGCCAGATCCGCACCTTCAGCGACTGCTACGTCATCGTCGTGACCGCCCGATCGGACGAGGTGGACACCCTGATCGGCTTGTCCGTGGGCGCCGATGACTACGTCACCAAACCCTTCAGCGTGCGCGAGCTGATGGCACGCGTGCAGACGGTCCTGCGTCGCCCACGGGGCGGGAACGCCGGCAACTCCAGCGCTGCGGCGACCCCATGGGTATTCGGCGATCTTCAGGTCGACCCGCTCGGGCAGCAGGTCCACCTGAAGGGAGAACCAGTTCCGCTGACACCGACCGAACGGGATCTGCTGATGACCTTGGCCCAACGGCCCTCGATGGCCTTCTCCCGCACGCAGCTCATCGAGGAGGTCTGGGGTGGCGGCTGGGTCGGGGACGAGCACCTGGTCGACGTCCACATCGCTCACCTGCGACGCAAGCTCGGAGACAACCCCGATCTCGCTCGCTACATCACCACGGTGCGCGGCATCGGTTACCGGATGGGGCCCGGATGAACAAGCGCGTCAACACACTCTCCAAGGGTCTGGCGCCTCGACTACTGGCGGGACAGATCCTGGTACTCCTTGCGGGAGCACTGACAGCCGGGCTCGTCGCCGCCGTCATCGGCCCCCCGATCTTCCACGACCACCTCCTCCAAGCGGGGCACCAGGAGAACGCACCCGAGCTGGTCCACATCGAGATGGCCTTTCGGGACGCTTCGCTCATCGCCCTGGGCGTGAGCCTGCTCATCTCTCTGACTGGGGCGACTGCGGTGGCCTGGTTCCTCGCCCGACGGCTGCGTCAACCGCTGGCGCAGATGACCGATGCCGCGCGCGAACTGAGCCGTGGCCATTACTCCACCCGCGTGCCTCATGTCGGTGCGGGGACTGAGCTCGAGACCCTCGCCGGAGCATTCAACGTGATGGCGGCCCGCTTGGAAGGAGTCGAGGACACCAGACGACGGATGCTGTCCGACCTCGCCCACGAACTGCGCACGCCGATCGCGACCTTGAGCGCCTACCACGAGGGACTACACGACGGTGTCGTCTCCCTCGGCGACGACTCTCGTCTCGCGTTGACCGCCCAGACGGAACGACTCGCGCGGCTGGCCGAGGACATCAACGAGGTCTCCACAGCCGAAGAAGGACACCTCGCCCTCGATCTCCGCAGCCACAACGTCGGTGACCTACTGTGGGCCGCCTACGGAGGCATGCGTGACAGGTACTCCGACAAGGGGCTCAATTTGGTACTGGACCTGGACGAGAAAACAGGACTGGAGACCCTTGTCGATCCGGTCCGATTCGCCCAGGTCATGACCAACCTCCTCACCAACGCCCTCAGGCACACACCGGCGGAAGGAACAGTCACCCTTGCGGCGAGACGCGACGGCGATGAGGCCATCATCACCGTCACCGACACCGGCGACGGCATGACCCCCGACCAGGTACAGCACGCATTCGAACGCTTCTACCGCGGCGACTCAGCTCGCACAAACGACCAACGAGGATCTGGCATCGGCCTGACCATCAGCAAAGCCATCATCGACGCGCATCACGGAGGACTCACCGCATCCAGCCCCGGCCCCGGAAAGGGCTCATGCTTCACCATCTCCCTACCGCTCGTGCGCTGACCGTGAAGATCGCCGGAAACCGCGCGGCACCACCAGTTCGACGATGCCTCGGAATCATCGGCAGCTGGGCGCCAGGCATCACGATGACCGAACCGACCCCGGACCAGGGGGCACGATCACTCGCACGACGACGGTCTGTGGGCCCGGGTGAAGCATGCTGTGGTTCCGCACCCGCACGACGCGCGTACACCCGGCCATGCCCCCTTCGCCCGGACCAGCGCTGCCCAGTCAGGAGACACCCGTGGTCTCCTCGATGCGTCCATGAGTGATGTCCCTCGGGCGGCTGACGTCCCGGCGCCGGATCGCCTCCCTTCGCCTGTGAGGACGTTGCGCGCGCCGCTGTTCGTGCTCTCAGTGATCCTATGCGCCGCGATGGCGGCAGGCGCTCATGGGTTGCTACCCACCGTGGCAGCTCAGTCCGTGCACCCCCACACCCTGCAGCACTCTGGGCACGGACACCACCATGTCAGTGAAGTGGATCTGCAGCGCAGGACCTCGCCCCAGAACCAGCAGCGTCGGATCCGGACCCGGCGATCGGGACAGCAGCATGCTCGCCCCTACTATCGGCCACGCCGGCGACGGTGGCGCCTGCGGGCGCCGCCTCACCGGTGGCTACGTCCGAGTCCGCTCCCAGCGACGAATGTGCGTTTGAGAATCTGCTTGATCCGAGTCTGAGAGGCCGTCGATGACGGCCCTTCCCCGCGTACCCGAAAGACCCGCCGGTTGCGCCAGAAGGCCGTCGAGATGTGACCTCACACCGACGACCCGCAGGGACCTACACTCATGGCCGATGAGCCGACCCCGCACGCCTTCCCGCACGCACCTACCCCTTCCCTGGAGATCCGTCCCCTCACCTGCGAGCACTTGAGAGCCACGGCCACACTGCACGCTCACCAGCTACCCAATGGGCTGTTCCCTGCCCTTGGGCAACGCTTTCTTCGCGTGTGGCACCGCACCTTCCTCGATACCGACCACGCCGCGGGCGCGGTCGTGGTGGACACCTCCGCCCAGGACACGGTGGTCGGGTACCTCCTGCTGGCCCTTGATCCCTTGGACCACGTCCACGAGCTGAAGATCAAGTACCGCCGCGAACTCCTGCTGGAGGGGACGCGCGGCCTCCTGTGCCACCCCGGCGTCGGATTGCACTTCGTGCGTACGCGCGCAGTGCGCTACGCGAAGCGTTTGCTCGCACGCCGACCCTGTCGACCAGGCAGCGCCGACGACGGCCCAATACCAGCGGTGATCCACGCGGTGGTCACTGACCCCAGGTACGCGCTTCGAGGAGTCGCAAACCGACTCCTGCACTGGGCGCAGTTGCGCACCACGGATGCAGGCATCGACCAGATTGCGCTGGTCACAGACGCCGCAACGACGCCGACCGGTGCCGTCCTGGCGCCAGACGAATCCCAAGGAGCAGCCGCCATGTACGACCACCTCGGCTGGCGTCGCGTTGCTCAACGCGAACGCGACGGCAGAACGCTGATCGAGTTCCGCAAGGACCTCACGGAAGGGGACCCCTCCTGTGCGTGAGACGAACCAGTTGCGACCCGACCGGCGAGCCGTGATCGCGGCAGCGTTGACCTCCGCGAGCGTGTCCGTGGTGGCCTCCTGCTCGAGGCCACAGGAACCAACCGCTCCATCCGACGTCACCGCGCGCTCACCGAACTCGGCTACCGGGTCCACGAGCACCAGCTCGAGCACGCCGACTCAACCATCACTTTCTCCTCCGGTGGCGTGGAAGCCGCACGAGAACGAGGTCGAGGTCCAATGCAAGCTCACCGCCGTCCACCAAGTGGTCGCCGCATTGACGGTGGATGGCGGCGGTCCCGGCAGGAGCATTCCCTCGGCACTGCGCCCTCTTCGTGGACACGTCGAAGGTGTAGAGGAGTCCGTCGTGGAGGTGGTCTATCCGCAATATGGCGGGCTGAGCCGGGATCGGCGTCAAGCCAGCGTCATGATCGTCCTTAGCCTGGTCGCCATCGCCAATGGCAGCAGCACGACGACCAGCACTTCCATGACCATCGATGTGCGACTCCGCCGCCGCGATTCCTGGCGCGTCACCGAAGTCATCATCCCCAAGGACCGGCAACGCGCGGCCAAGGTCCCAGATGAAGCGAAGCAGTTGTTGCGCAGCCGTCAGCTCAGCATACCCCGCGAGGCCCGGCTTGACCTGGCATCCGGCCGCATCGACCCGAAGCTGATGGAGCTAATGGTCGAGCTTTCGCAACGTTGGCACCTGGGTGTCCACGTCCTACGTACCGGGCATCCCTCCAACGTCTTTGGCACGGAGCGAACCTCCAACCACACCAAGGGCAGGGCGGTAGACCTCTGGGCGCTCGACCGCATTCCCGTCATTGCCCACGACCGAGCACCATGGCGCGATGTCATGGAGGCGGCTGCAGGACTCGGTGCCGACGAAATCGGCGGACCCGTCGACATCGGCGGCCCGGGTCCGCCCTACTTCACCAACGACGTGCACCAGGACCATCTGCATGTGGCCTTCGAGAACTGACTTGTGGCCCAAGGATGCCACCCGTCACGGTCGAGCCGCCCTCGCCCCCGTTCGCTCAGTGACGACCTCGCGATGACGTCGGAGATCAGAACGTTCAGTTGCAGTCCTGGCGTTCTCGCAGGGGCGTTGAGAGCGTCCTCGACCAGCTCGGTGCGCATGTGGTCGGCGATCGCCCACCCGGCCAGCCGACGGCTGTAGCAGTCGATCACGGTCGCTAGGTACAGGTTCGTCCCGTCGGCCAACGGCAGGTAGGTGATGTCCCCGACGTAGCGTCGGTTCGGCGCAGGAGCGGTGAAGTCCCGGTTCAGCAGGTCTGGGTACTTCTGCCCCGAGGGTTCGGGGATCGTGGTCCGCACGCGACGCTTCTTCACATAGCCGCGGATGCCCTCCAGCCGCATCACCCTGGCCACGCGCTTGTGATTCACCCGTGCACCGGCAGGCGCGTTGTCGTTGAGTTCGGCGGTGATCCGAGGCGCACCCTGGGTGTTGTCCTCGGCATGGACGGCCCTGATCCGCTCCGCGAGCTCGGCATCAGCCCGGGCACGCCCCTCGCGTGTCGGGGCAGCCTTGAGCCAGGCGTAGTAGGACGAGCGCTCGACCTCGACGAGCTCGCACAGTCGCTTCACCCCGCCGCGATCGGCGAAGGTGGCGGAGTTGTCAGCGACGAACTGGAAGCGACTCACCAGCGCGTCTCCCCGGCGAAATACTTGGCCGCCCGCTGAAGAATCTCCCGCTCGGTGGTCAGCTTCGTCGTCTCGACCTCGAGCTCGTCGACCCGAGCCTCGAGCCGGGCGATCTTCTGCTCCGACGTCTCATCAGCCGGCGTCGAGGAACTCTTCGACGGCTTGGACTGCAGCGGGCTGGAGGTCAACGTCCCGTCAGCAGCGGTCTTCTTCCCGGTCCCGTACGCCTCGAGCCAGTGCCGCAGCGTGCCCCGCACGATGCCGAGATCCTCGGCGATGCCGCGGACCGTGGCGCCCGGGGTGGACTCGTACAAGTCGACTGCCTGACGACGGAACTCCTCGGAGTAGTTCTTCCTGGCCATGATTCTCGAATCATCTCGCTTCCCCAGCACCAGGTGCTGGATTCTGCGTGTCCAAGAACCGGGGTCAGGCCCCGTGGAATCGGCTTCGACTAGGTTCCAAGCCAGGGGAAGGTCATCGGTGGGACTGGAGGGCATGTGACTGCTCATCACTTCTTGGGACGTGTGCTCATACACGAGGTCGACACGGCCTCGCTGCTCGCCTTCGTGGCCCGCCGTGATCCGGAGCCGCTGTGCCGAATTCTGAGGCTGCGTGAGCCGATCCGTGAGGTTCGCGTTGAAGTGCCCTTCGGGAAGCGCAACCGCTTGGACCTGGTCGTGTACGGGGAAGGTGGCCACCCCACCGCAGTGCTGGAGGTGAAGGTGGCGGCGACCGAGCACGGCGATCAACTCACCCGCTATCAGGAGTTCGCCGACCAACACGGTGCTGCGATGTTCTTGATCGACCTGGAACTTCCGGGCAGCAAAGTCCCTCCCGGTTGGACCAGGTTCAGCCTGGCTGAAGTCTTTGAGTGCTGGGCCGATTCCTTGGATGACACTGCCCGTGTTTTCAGCACCGCCATCGCCGAGGTCTTCCGTGGTTGGCAGGAGCAAGGTGTCGGCTCGCTCGCGGGAATCAGCGCGGCCATGTACCCCGTCGTCATGAGGTCGATCGCCACTGGCCTGGCGTCTGATGGTCGTCGAGCCTTCGCCAGCGCGACGAGCGCGGGCCAGCCAGCTCTCGTCGCCTACGCCCCGCACCCATCAGGCATCGAAGGTGCGCACCTGTGCGTGAATCTTCGGTGCCAAGACAAGAGCCAGTCAGACAAGTCATGGGTGTACCGCATTGGTGTCCACGTGGACAAGGGGCATGACCGCGCCGATGCGCGGCGCACTGCCCACCGCCTCGCGGCGGAACTCGAGCCAGCCCTGAACTTGGCCGACCTCACCACAGCTCTCGAGGCAATCACCAACAAGCCCCTGGGCTCCACGTTGAGCGGCGCAAATCCCATGAAGCAGCCGCGCAATCGCGAGGACCGCCTCCGGAACTGGCTCACCGAGGTCGATGCTGCAGGGAACGGCCGGGTGGGTCGTCACCCCGTTTTCCACCATGACGACGGACGACGTTTGACTGCGCAGTTCTACCTCGGCCCGGAACTCGTCACGGGCGCCGACCTCCGCGAACTCATCGACAGCACGCTGCGCTACCTCGCTCGGGCCTGCCAAGGAGAGCAGCCCGACGCTGGCGCGACTCAGGACGTCCGCCCAAGCCATAACTAGCAGTTATGCGTACTCATAACATCGGGTTTTTGCTGCAAACGAAGGCCCTCTTTGCAATCTTCGCTGCATCTCGACAATTAGATGTCGAGAAGCAGCGAAGGTTGGCGGCCCTTCTGCGGGAAACTTTGTCGATACGGGCCTTCCCAGCCGACGTCGTCAATGTTTGGCCGGTCCGGCCTGTCAGACACACGGTTGGACAGCTAACTGCATCTTGCGGTTAGGCGACGTCACACCTTGGGCAGCTGACGAGATCCGCCGCAACGCCATTGTCGACGCACTGGGTGGTCACGTGGGAAGTCCCGGGCAGCAGGTCGGACCGAACTGCGACGGCTTGCGGCTGGGCGTACATCCCGCCTCGCGCTCCTTCAAATGCGCAATTCCAAGCCGCGAGCTCTTGGCCAAACTTCAACGCAGCGGTGACTGAGGCAACGGTTGCGTCGTCTAGAGCTTGAACGCCTCGGCTTGCGAGTTTTGACAAGACTCCAGCAGTGCACCAGTCTCCCGATCCGCACGAGTCACGGACGTTAGGAGCCGGCGCAGCATTCAGAGTTCGCCATCCTGGTTTGCGGCGGTTGCGCGGGAGCCTGAATCGGAGACCTTCAGATCCCAGCGTCTGAATCTCGAGCCGAAGGTTGTCTGCGGTGTCGTTGCCAGCCAAATCGGCCATGCGCTGGTCTGCGTACTTCACAATATGGGCAAGCTCAAGTGCCTCCTTAAACAACTTCATATCGCCACGACCGGAGGGCTCGAACATGACGACCGCACCGCTTGCGGATGCTTGAGCCGCAAGATCCAAGGCCCCTCGCGAGACGCGGTCGAAGAAGTACACCGAGGTTTCGGGAATGTACGGAACCACCCGATCAACGACTGTACGAGTGATCGGCTTGAAGGATGGCAGCCAGCCACCACAGCGCAGGCACGACCAGGAGAATCTGTGGGTCGAACCGCCACTGGTTGATGGCTTGATCTGCTGCACGATGATCGGGGTGTTAGCCGCTGGGCCACAGTCCGCGAGGTCGAGGTGAACGCCCCACCGTTCGAGGTCTGCCTTGACCCGAGCGGCGGCTGCATCATCGTTCAAGCGCGCAATCGGGTACGCGTCCCAACCGAGCCACGCAAGGATGGAGAGGACGTTTCCGCAGGTTCCACCTGCCCACGATCGCACTGGCAAATTTGGGTCGGCGCTCACCACGAGGTCCAAGGCGACCAGCCCGGTGCCCAGAATCTTCGGAGCCCGCTGAGGCATACCGCTCAGACCTCTCTTCTCATAGCCGGACGCCCACTAGCGTACGCCTCGCCCTCGAGCCAAAGATGCACCAGACTCGAGCTGGCCTCACTCTGACCGGTCCTAGGCTGGGTAGCGGCCGAGGCTTCGAGTTCGTAGTTTTCAGCCTCAAGATAGGCAACGGGGAGGTCGCGCTCCGTGCTGGCCATGAGTGCACCGAGTGCGGTGAGCTTGCTACTCGTGGGCGACAGGATGGTGGCGGATCCTCCGCTGCCTTCGAAGACAGGCTTGCGCAGATCGTCGATGCGCAGGATGGTTCGATAGACGTCGAGGGGGTCGTCGTCGTCGGCGTACACGATGTTGCGGACGTCGACCTGCCACGTACTGAGCAGTTCTTCGCGGTATTCGAGCGCGAGGTTATCGGCCAACCTCGGATCACGTGCGGGGAATGGAA
This sequence comes from Janibacter sp. FSL W8-0316, assembly GCF_038004165.1. Taxonomy (NCBI): domain Bacteria; kingdom Bacillati; phylum Actinomycetota; class Actinomycetes; order Micrococcales; family Intrasporangiaceae; genus Janibacter; species Janibacter sp. FSL W8-0316. The sequence continues at coordinate 2,133,633 of NZ_JBBOQX010000001.1, forward strand.
GGATGGGGCACGTGTCGTCGGGTTGAACGAAGTCATAGATTCGGCGGATCTCTTGCTGCGCCCCTGAGGCAAGCTGGGGCATCCACAGCCTTGCAGGATTTTGGTCGCGGTCAACGCCGAGGGTGCCGCTGAATCCGTGGACCCACCCCGGCCGGTCTCCGGCAGTTCGCGTGATCCTCGCATCGATGCTCGGATCGTGGGTGACCGTGACGTGGAGGTTCTTGGGTTGCGCATTGCGGGAAAACTCCTCAACCAGGAGGCGCACAACCGGAAAGCTGGTTCCGATCGAAAGTGCGCTGATGTCCACGATGACGTCGTCGTAGGACATGATGGCGAGATCGCTCACAGCACGCGCTGCTCGCCTTCCTCCGACGATTGCGCCGTCGTTGCCGAAGATCTCGACATCGGTCATCTGGACTGCCGATGCCAGTTCCTGGAACAGCTCGAGGTTCTTCTCTGCGGCGGCAGTCAGGGCGTCCGTCGGTCCTGGCCGGAGCTCGCGGATAAGGTGCAGTTGCACCCGGGCTCCGCTGCCTTGGAGTTGCTGAACAGCGTTGCAGGCGCGCGGGTCGAATCCGGCGCCACCGACCACCAGGACGTTACGGCCTTTGAAGTACGACCTGAAGAACGGAGTAACGTCGTCGGAGCAGTGCATGACGCACTCGCTGTAGCGTCCCTCTTCGCGCATTTCAGACGGCCTCGACTACAGCCAGTATGTTCCGCACGTCACGCTCCAAGAAGCCTCCGCGACGCAGCGTGAGCCCGTTAGCCACGGCCACGGGTCCGCCAAGTTCGAGGAGGCACCACAGCTGGTTCTTTGTCGAGTGCTCGGTCTTCAACACCAACGCGTTGTAGGCGACAGCGAACTGCAAGACCCTTGCGAGACCGGGGTGCCTCTCCGGGAGTGCCTCGAATTGCTCTTGCGGAATACCCCATGCGTTGGGACCTCCGCCCAGTGATGCGTTGCCCTCTAGGCTCCGCTCGACGCACTGCTTGGCAATCGCGTCGGTCAGCGCTCGCACTTCCCGATGGTGGGGGAAGTCCCAAGCCTTGATGATCTCCGTTGAGCGTTGACGGATCAGACGATGCTGGTCGTTGGCTGACAGCAGAGCCTGTCTTCCTCGCACGAGTTGGGTTTCTGCTTGCGTCACCAGTCGACCTGCAAGCTGGAGAAACTGCTCAGCGTTTTCGGACGAGGCATCGCATAGCGCGTCGAATCCGACGTAGTACGGCACGCCCCCTTCGTGCAGCAGGTGGATGCGGGCGCCGTCAATGACGCTGGCATCGATGGTGATCGGCTTGTTCGGCTCGAGGTCCTCGTCGGCGAAGACGTCGAGAGGTAGTTGAGGTGTGCGCTTGCCGAACCGCTCAAGCGCGATGGTGGTTGCCGCGAGAATCAATGCCGGGTCGCCGGTGTTAGACGCTGAACGGTCGAGGTAGTCCTCAACCTTGGCCTGAAGTTCGCGGCGCTGTGCATCGGAGGCACCGACCCGCCGCTGCACGACGTCTACTCGTCCAGAGAGCTCGGCGAGCCTCTTATCCGTCGGGGCAGCTACCTCCGTGGCGAGCAAGTCACTGAAGTCCGTAAGACGTCTGCGGTTGAACGACTCGATCTGCCGCAGGTAGCGGTTTGACATGTCTTTGGCCATCTTGCGGAAGGCCGTGCGAGTGGCTCGCCTCTCGGTCAGTTGCATCCGAATCTCGGTTGTGACCCGAAGCTTCTGGACGTCGGGCTCGCCTTCCTGACCAAGCACGCGCGCCGGGTTGAGTGCGTCGAGTCGAGTCAGGATCCAGCGGCCGACCCGCATCTCACGCTGAGCGAGCCAACGCTCTAGGCGCTCGTACTGGACCGGGTGGAGGGAGTGGGCGTCATCGAACATCGCCAGCGGGGTGACGCTGATGCGCTGGCCCTCCCAAGGAAAGTTGATGGTCTCCACCACGTCGAATGGCTGGTATGCCTCGCTGACGGCGCTGCCCAGGGAATCCAGCCGAGGCGGCACCAGCGCGCGGACGATCTTGTACAGCGCTCGCTCGACGTCGCGGGCCCTGTCAAGAACCGCCTGGCCGTCGCGTCCACCTATCTGTTCTAGAGCCGCCTCTGCGCCAGCTCGAGGAGCGATCTCGATATCGTTCAACGAGATGCCGGACTCGTTTAGCTGCCTCAACCAGCGGATCACGGACCGCGCTTCGAGCAGTCGGGTAGTCAGCAACATCCGCGTTTCTTCTGGGTAGGGGAACTCCCAGAAATCCCGGTACTCCGATTCGAGGGGTACCCGCGCGCCGAGAATCTTGGGAGTCAAGTCCTCCAAGACTCCGCATTGCGTGAGAGCGTCCGCAAGCGAACGGTAAGTGCTGGCGTTGCGGTTGCGAAGCAGGCCGCGCACAGTGTCGTATTCGAACAAGCGAGCAAGCGTGGTCTTTCCGCTGCCAGGTGTCCCGGTCACAATCGCCAGCCGGTCGTACAGGGAGCCATCGGTCGCAGGCTGCTTGAAGAAGGTCATGAGCGGCTCGGGGGTTACCACAGCCAGGAAAGCCTCGCTATCGGCGAGGTACTCCGTTGCTCGCTTCTCGAATGGATTGACCACTGTCGTCCCCTTAAATGTGCCGCTGCCGACGGCGAAAGAGTGGCCTCATCGCCGGGACCGCGGCCATGCCGTCCACTTTCGGCGAGCCGACCGTCTCCGCCCAGAGAAGCGGCATTGAGTTGTTCGGAGTGTTGTGGTCGAGGATGAGTGGCAACGCGCATCCGCCGTAGCCGAGTTTCATGTCGTCGGTGCCCCCAACAGCGGTGTGCCTGCTGGTGATGGAGTCGTCGTAGTATTGGTCGGCAAGGTCGAGGAATCCCAGGTCGGCAGGGTTGTCTGTGTCAAGCGGCAGCGACTCAGGCAGCCAGAGGCCGTACGTGGTCGAGATGCTCGGCGGCAGCCCCGCTTCGGCCAATACGTGCTTACCCGCGTCGAGGCGATCGGCCAGCTCCGTTCTCGCTTTAGCGGTGCCGACATAGTGGTGAATGAAGACTTGGTATCCGTCTTCGAAAATCTTCCCACCGAGCACCGCCTGGGCTGCCTGCACCGATGCGGCAAACTTGGACAACTTCCCTTTGGCCCTGCCGCCGTCGAGCCGGAAGAACGAGGTGCCAGTCGCGGCGAAATCGTCAATCAGGTAGACAGCCCGGAAGGTAGCCTCGTCGTCGTTAAGATCCGTGCGGAGCTCGTCGAGGAGATCCTTCCACTTTGCTTGGTCGAGTTGGGTCGAGCCAACAACTTGCTCGTTGGTGATCAGGCCGACGTTCTGGTGACGGATAAAGTCGACCCGCGCGCCATCACTCAGGCCAAGGAAGAGCGTTCGGCGGCGCAGCTTGTTGATCCGCTCGCGTGCTTCGTCGTTGGCGAGGAGGCTGTAGCGCGGCATATCCATCTGTTTGGCGACTGCCGTGATCAGTTCAGGATGAACCACGTTCGCGTAGAACTGCCCGACGAGTTTCTCCATCTCAGAAGGACCGATGTATACCAGTCTGGTCATTATGAAATCGTAGGCAGTTTCCCGCTGATCAGGATCGAACTGCTGGAGCCAGGACGCCAAACTCTCGGTGAAGCGGACGCCGGCTTCGAAGTCGCGATAGCCGTCGTACTTTAACGTCGCCATCAGGCGAAGGCGCTGGAACTGGTCGTGGGCTTTGTCGTCGTCCCAGTCCATGACGCTGCTCAAGACCCGCAGGCCCAGATCCGAGTTCATTCGCCCTCCACTCTGAACCAGGCGATTCCATCGCACACCTCCACTGATCGCAAATAGTAGAGGGTCGCGCGGCTCCCACGGAGTGATTCTGGTGCGATGTTCCAACACTTCGCCAGATCGGGACTAACCTGTTCGACGCTGAGACCTAGGGGCGATGCCAGCATCTCGTGGTCGTTGCCGGGCCAGCGACCGCGGTCCCCAATTCTCAGGATGTCGTTCGTCTTCGCGCGTGACGCGACCGCGGCTATGACATTAATCTTCGAAGCGTTGGCGTCAACGACGTCGATGGAGTGACTCGATCGGACTACGCGCAGGGTCGTAAGATGCTGTTCGGCAACGAGAGCTTGGACGCTCTCCCACAGTCTCTCCTCTGAGAGTCCCCCTTCAGCTTGGACGGTGAGCTGGTGCTGCCGAAGGGTGAGTTTCAGCGCTCCCTCTTCACGCATGAGCTGATCGTGCAACAGAGCAAGTGGTCCCGCGGGCTCCTGAGCACTGGCTAGGGGCTCGGCATCTCCCAGCTCGCGAATCTCTGCTCCGTTGTAATAGCCGATTGTCACCAACGGCCAGAGGCCCTTAGGGATGGTCCGCCTCAGGTCCGAGCCAGCAGATTGTCCTCGACCTGTTGCGATTCCGACCGGCAAACCTGCGCCGAGTATGCGGACCAACTCTGCAGTGACGTCGTCGCGCGGCGGTCGGAATCGGTCGGGTGTATCCACGATCGTTCCGTCGTAATCGAAGACGATGCCGCCAAGCGCGGTGTTCGCGAGATTCTTCTCGAATGCTCGATGAGCCGCGGCCAGGGTTTCCGCCGAAAGCTGCTGAAGCCGGGCGGTCTTCGGCCTTGACCGCTGCTGCTCTTTGCGGTCGATCGATACCTGTGACCGTGACCTCGCCTGCGGTTTCCCAAGTGAAAGTCGATAGAGCTTGCGACCGAAGTCAGGAACACCGGGTTGGCCGGGATCGATGCCTCGTGCGAAGCCCAGCGCTTCGGTGATGTGAAAGGCGGCGAGGAGTGACGCCAGTTGGGCTACTTCGCAATCGCCTGGGATGTCGATAACAGCTCTTGGAACGCTGACGGGCAGCAAACGCATCGTCCGTCGGGCCAACGATCTGTCCGCATCCGACACGAGAGCCAACACACTGCTGCTAGATCCATTCTTTGCTAACCAGTGATGGCGGCCATGTGCGAAGTGTCGATAGTCGGCAAGTTGCACTCCGACAATGCCGGCCTCGATCAACTTCGACTCGAGGTCGAACGCTCCCAAGCTGGTGTTTGCGTCGTGGAGGACCACAAGGTGCTCGCGTCCAGCGACGGAGAGAGCTGCGTCGCGCCAGCCGCCGCGGCTCGTCTCGCCGAGGCTCTCCTCAAGAAGCCCAGAGATGGCGAGCCACCTCTCGCCGCGAGCGTCTGCCTGAAGGTAGGCCCTCGTCGCGACAGCGCAAAAGGCCAGCAGGGAGTTGGTCGCGAGAAATCCGTCCTTCTTCGACGGAACTCCCAGATGGTGAAGTCGTACGACCGGATCCTCACTCGCGACTCTTGAGATTGCACTTCGGCTACGAAGGGTTACCAAGTTTAGGGCGGCCATTTCGGCGCGACGAGCAGCCGATAACGCCGCAACGACGTCGACATTTGAGCCACCAGCGCTGAAGACCCAACAATGAGTCTCTTTTGAAAGTTGCTGGGTACGGAACTGATAGGGAGTCAGCGCTGTGCTGAGGCTGAAACCAAGCGACCGATGCAATCGGGCCATATGATGGGCCGCGGAGAGTGACCCTCCCGAACCAACCGCAACCATCGGCCGGTACTTTCCGCTCTCGACGCACGTCACAATGTCCGAAATATCAGCATGACTCACCCAGTCCAGGGTGGCCGAGAGTTCGGCCATTTCAGACCGATAGGGGCGGGCCAAGGGAGTACCTTTCGCGCGTCAACAAGCAAGCGGGGTTCGCATCAGCACGAGGCTACCGGTCCGCACCGACAGTTCCACCTAGTCAGCCGTCAACCTGAGCACAGCGACAACCTGGGCGCGCCCCGTGAACTGCTTGAACCGTCCCGGGTTCAGTGGATGCTGAGCTCTCCAGTCGGTCAGAACATCCGCTCGGCGGCGCGCGCTGCTCGCGCACTCACTGCCCGTTCCTCGGCAGCACGCAACGAGCTGAGGGCGTCGTCCGCCCAGCCTTAGTGCCTTGTCCGTCATCGATCTCCTCTTGAACCAAGCGCCAGCTCATACGCACGCGAAGCGAGATCGCTTCGAACTCCGCTCACTCGACCCTCTCCGTCCATTGGTCAGTCGCCGTCTCATAGAACGCATCAGCAAGCGCCACCACGACCCCACTCACACCGGGCCCGTCACTGAAGAAGTAGTCCGCCATGGTGTTGTGCGCGTCCTGGTTCTCCACGACGGCCTCGGTGACAGCTGCCTGGAAGTCCTGTGACTCCATGAACTGCTTCTTCGAGTTCACCCGCGTCTGCGCCACCAGGTCGGGGTAGTCCAGCAGGCGCTCGACGAGCCCGTTGACGAACTCCCTGATCTGCGACTCCGCGAAGGACTCCGCACCGAAAAGGTCATTCATCCGGTCGATGACCACCTGCAGCGCGACGTACTTCGGCTCCTTCTTCGCCCCGGTCCCAGCAGCACTGATCCCCTTCAGCTCGCCATCACCAGTCAGGGAGATGTCGACCGCCGCGGCCTTGTTGTGCTTCACCCCCACGAGGACCACGTCCGACAGGTCGACCTCGGCTGCCCATGACTCGTCCTTGATCACCCGCTCCAGCAGCCGCAGGTAGATCGAGAGCATCTCCATGTACGGGTCGCCGTAGTCGACGATCTGACTCATGAAGTCGTAGAGCCGCACGTACGTTGACACGTCCTTGCGGAAAAGTTCGAGCTCGTTGAGCAGCACCTTGTCGTCGGTCTCGAGCGCCTTCTCGTACCGCTTCGCAAAGGCCGTCTTCCCCGGGGAGACCGCCGCGGTCAGCGCGTTGTTGCCCTTCCGCCGCACCCACAGCTCAGCCGTCTTGCGGACCTCGTCCTCGGTGTAGATCCCTGCGTGCGCCAGCTTCGTCGCCAGGTGCACCACGACATAGGGGTCGGTCTCGGTTTCGAGACGAGCTGCCGTGAAGTACGGCTCGAAGGACTGCCGGATGTCCTCGGGCTTGTTCACGAAGTCGATGACGAAGGTCTTGCGCTTCTGCTCCCCACCAGCGGTGCGGTGCGTCCGGTTCAGTCGCGACAGCGTCTGCACCGCCGTCACCCCGGCCAGGCGCTTGTCGACGTACATCGCCGACAGCAGCGGCTGGTCGAATCCGGTCTGGAACTTGTTGGCCACCGTCATGAACTTGTAGGTGTCGCCCTTGAAGGCTGCCGCCAGGTCACTGCCCGCGCCGGGGTTCATGTTGGCCTCGGTGAACTCGTCGTCCTTGCTCGGCGCCGGCCCCCACTCGACGGTCCACACCTCGTTTTCGTCCATCGTCACCCCACCGGAAAAGGCGACGAGCGTGCGGTAGTTGTACGAGGGATCTTCCGCGGCGCGCTTGGCGATGAAGGCGTCGATTGCCTTCTTGTACTTGACCGCCGACTTGCGCGAGTCCGTCACGACCATCGCCTTGGCCTTGCCTTCGAGCAGGTGAGCGACGTTGGCGTGGAAGTGCTCGACGATGATCTGCACCTTCTGGGTGATGTTCGTCGGGTGCAGCTGCACCCACCGCATCAGCCCCTTGCGCGCAGCCCCTTCCTCGACCTCCCCTTCGCCGGTGGCACTGGCCTTGCCGGCGATCTTCAGCGCGGTGTCGTAGGACTGGTACCCCTTGAGCACGTCGAGGATGTACCCCTCCTCGATGGCCTGCTTCATCGAGTACAGATGAAACTCCACCGGTTTGCCGTCGGCTCCCTTACGGCCAAACAGCTCCAGCGTCTTGTTCTTCGGCGTCGCGGTGAAGGCCAGGTAGGAGATGTTCGGCGACTCCGCCCGCTCCCCCATCTCCGCGGCCAGGACCGACTCGACGTCGACCTGCCCACCCTCCTCAATGTCCTTGACCTCCTCCGCGGTCAGCACCGCCTTGAGCTTCGCTGAGACCTGACCGGACTGGGAGGAGTGCGCCTCGTCGGCGATGACGGCGAACTTCTTGCCCTTCAAGGCCGAGTCCTTGCGGATCTCGTCCAGCGCGTACGGGAAGGTCTGCACCGTCACCGCGATGATCAGCTCCCCGTTCTTCAACGCCTTGGCCAGCAAGTACGACTTCGAGGTCGCACCCGCCTTGTGCACATCCTCCGGACTGATCGTCGCCACGATCTTCTTGCCGCCATCGATCTGCCGGATCGCATCCTGCAGCTGCCCGTCGAGGACCGTACGGTCGACGACGACGATCACCGAGTCGAAGACCTTCTCGTCGTTGACGTGCAGCCGTGCCAGCCGGTGCGCGGTCCACGCGATCGTGTTCGTCTTGCCCGACCCCGCCGAGTGCTCGATGAGATACCGCTGGCCGACGCCTTCGTCCTCGATGGCGGCAGCGATGTTGGTGACGGCCTCCCACTGATGGAAGCGAGGGAAGAGCATGGACGTGCGGCGAAGGGAGGTTCCCGTCGCCACGTCCCACTCCTCCTTGGTCTCGACGATCATCAGCCGGCCGATGATGTTGAGCCAGGCGTGCTTCTCCCACACCCGTTCCCACAGATAGGCCGTCGACGACGTGCCGTCCGCGGCCGGCGGGTTGCCGGCGCCGCCCTCGTTGCCGGTGTTGAAGGGGAGGAAGTGCGTCTTGTCGCCCTCGAGCCGCGTGGTCATCGCGGCGAGGTCGTTGGAGACCGCGAAGTGCACCAGGGCTCGGTGGCCGAAGGACAGCAGCGGCTCGACCCGTCCGTTGGTGATCGGGTGGCGGTCCTTCTTGTACTGGTTGACCGCCTCGTCCAGCGACTGCGTGAAGTCGGTCTTCAGCTCCACCGTCGCCGCCGGCAGCCCGTTGACGAAGAAGACCAGATCGATGCTGCGCTGGTCCGCCGTCGAGAAGTGCACCTGACGCATCACCCGCACCCGCATCGCCGCGTACTGCTCGACGGTCGTCGGGTTCAGCGAGGTGTCGGGCCGGAATTGCGCCATCTTCAGCCGCCCCCCGCCGACGAACGGGACGCCGTTGCGCAGGGTGTTGAGCATCCCGCCGCCGTGCTCGAGCGGCTTGTCCAAGGCTGTGGCCAGGACGTCGAGGAACTTCGCCTCGGACCCCGCGGCCTTCAACGCCTTGGCGAAGGGAGCCGGCTGCGTCTCCTCCAGCCAGGCGAAGAGGTCAGCAGGGAAGAGCGCCCGCTCCCGGTCATACCCCGCGTCGTTCCTCGCGTAGAGCCAGCCGTGCGCCTCGAGATGCGCGCAGATCTCATCCTCGAAGACCACCTCGTTGTGGTCAGCCATCACGCCACCTCTCGTACGTCGATCTGCCCCGTCACCGCCGCCGTGATCAACGCCGAACGTCGTTCGCGTGACAACTCGATGAACCGCTCCGTCTCCATGATGAGGTGATCGATCTTTGCCGTCTGCTCTTTGAGGTGCGCGACTATCGCCGCCTGCGTCTCCAGCGGAGGTAGCGGCAGTACCAGCGACCTAACGTCGCCGCCTGCAACCTTGAAGGTGCCGACGGCAGTTCTGGCGTTCGCTCTTACCTGTGCCCGCGTGGCGTTTGCGTTGCAGGCCCAGACGAAGAAGTCGGGAAGCATGGACGCACTCGTCCGCACTCGGATGAGCAGGTCAGGGTAGATATAGGTGCACGCGCTGAACTCGGGGCCGACAAGACCCGCACGCCCAACGAGGTCGATGTTCCCATTCCCACGGACGAGAAGGATGTCGCCTGAGTGCAGACTGTAGTCCTCGAGGTCGCTAATCTCGGCACCGTCGACGTACTTGGTCACATCTGAGTGCATGTTTACCCGGCCTTCTCGAATGGCGCCAAGCGAAAGCGATTTCGTGTCGTCAGAGTCGCCGGCCTGTGGGGAGATGCCGTTCTGGGGGCCGTACGAAAGGACGTGCTTGGCGCGGGTGACCCTCCAGCTCGCAGGAAGATCCGGCAGCCACGTGTTGCCGGTCGCGCGCAATTCTTCCACGTCCAATCCCTGAGTCAGAGTCGAGTCCACGAGCGCGGTACGCCGCTCGCGGAGCATCGCGATCAGACGCTGCTGCTCCTCGATGAGCATGCCGATGCGGGCGGTCTCGCGGTCGAGGTAGTCAGCGATGTCCCGCTGCTCGTCGATCGGCGGCAGCAAAATCGGCCAGCTCATCAGAGTCGCGCGGTCCATCTGCAAAGAATTGGGCCTGATACCGCGAAGGCAGCCCGTGTACGCCCGAACGTATGCCTCCGACCGCATCAGGTAATGAATGAATCTACGATCGCAACGGGCCCGAAAATCGTAAGCCCTATAAGCTGGACTCACATGCCCCAAGTGCTCGGACACTCCGAGTCCCGCGTAATTCATCCACATGGTGTTGACGGCAAGCTGCCCTGGACGGACGACTCGGTAGGTTTCCAACATGTCGTCGCTTCGGCGCTGCGACTCGTGCTCGTACTCCTTCGGCTCGACACCTCGATAGCCTGAAACTGAAAGCATGACGCCGACGGGGCGCGCGCCGTTCACCTCGGGGCTCTCGGCAAAGACGTGCCGGAACGGAACAACGCGCCATTCCTCCGGTAGCAAACCAATCCAAGGGACGCCCGAGCGCCTCATCGGTCGGCTCATTCTTCGACCTCGTGCAAGAGCTTCATGATCTTGTCGACTTGGGTCTCCAGATCGGCATCAATCTCGGCAAGGGGACGCGGGGGGACGTATCGGTAGAAGTGGCGGGTGAAGGGAATCTCGTACCCGATCTTCGTCTTGGTGTGGTCGACCCACGCGTCGGGGACGTGGGGCGCGACCTCGCTGTCGAAGTAGGCCTCGATGACGTCCTCGGGGGTTTCGAGGCTCGCTGGCGCTCGCTCCTCAACCACCGGTGAGGGGCTCGCTTGTTCCTCATCCGACGCCGTACGGCCGTAGGTGAAGGGGACGTTCTCGGTGTCGCGCTTCTTGCTGTCCGCCTTGGGCTTGCCCTTGCGGTCAGTGACGACCTCCCCTTCGTCATCCAGCAGCGGCCGCTCGACGGTGATGGTCCAGTAGCCGAAGTCCTCGTTGCGCAGGACTTTGGAGTGCTCCGGGTCCGCGTCCTCGAAGTCGTCGTAGAGCTTGAGGACCTTGGCGCGGTCCTCGTCGCTGATCTCACGGCCCTTGGACCCGAGGTTCTTGCGCATCTTCGTCCAATACGACGTGCCGTCGATGAGCTGGACCTTGCCCCTGCGCTCCGCGACCTTGGAGTTGTCGAGGATCCAGATGTAGGTCGCGATGCCGGTGTTGAAGAACATGTTGGTCGGCAGCGCGACGATGGCCTCGACGAGGTCGCCTTCCAGCAGGTGCCGTCGGATCTCCGAGGGACCGGAGCCGGCGGCACCGTTGAAGAGCGGCGAGCCGTTCATGACGATCCCGACCCGGCCGCCACCGTCCTGCGGATCCCGCATCTTGTGCGCCAGATGGAGCAGGAAGAGCATCTGCCCGTCCGACGTCGCCGGCAGGCCGGGCGCGAAACGACCATAGGGACCTGCCTGGTCGCGCTCCTCCTTGACCGCCTTCGCGTACTGCTTCCAGTCCACGCCGTAGGGCGGGTTGGACATGCAGAAGTCGAACTGACGGTTGGTGAAGGCAGGTTCGGTCAGGGTGTTGCCGAAGGCGATGTTGGTGGGGTCGTTGCCCTTGGCGAGCATGTCCGACTTGCAGATGGCGTAGGACTGCGGGTTGTACTCCTGCCCGAAAAGGCTCAGCCTCGCGTCGGGGTTCTGCGCGAGCAGGTGCTCCTGCGCCAGGGAGAGCATGCCGCCCGTGCCAGCGGTGGGGTCGTAGAGCGTGCGCACGATGCCTGCCTCGCCCAAGCCTGCGTCGTCCTCAGCGAAGAGCAGGTCGACGAGCAGCTTGATCGCGTCGCGGGGCGTGTAGTGGTCTCCGGAGGTCTCGTTCGCGGCCTCGTTGAACTTGCGGATGATGTACTCGAAGGCGTCCCCCATGTCCGAGTTGGAGACCCGGTCGGGGTGCAGGTCGATCGCCGCGAAGGAGCTGACGACCTCGCGCAGGAGCTCGGCCTTCTCGAGCGCGACGACCTCCTTCTTGAAGTCGAAGTACTCGAAGACGTCGACGTCCGGCGAGAAGCGGTCGATGTAGTCGTTGAGGTTGTCCGCCAGCCCGTCGGCGTCCTTGAGCAGGTTGGCGAAGGAGTAGTTCGAGGTGTTGCAGAAGGTCCGCCCGGTCGCCTTCTTCACCTCGACCTTGAGCCGGTTGGGGTTTTCGAACTTGGCCGCGAGGTCGCGGACCGTCTCGCGGTCGGGAGCGAGGATGCAGTCGAGGCGCCGGAGGATCGTCAGCGGGAGGATGACGTTGCCGTACTGGTTCGGCCGATACGGCCCGCGCAACTGGTCAGCGATCGACCAGATGAAGCTTCCGAGCGTGCTCAACAGGACCCCTCACGGCAAGACGACGACTGCCTGCGTCATCTTGCCGCAGGGGCGGGCCGCGTGGGCTACTGCCCTCGGCCGTCGTTCTGAGTCACGGCCTCCACAGGCCGGAGCGAGTCCAGTCTCGCGGTGCGCCCATGTGAGTGACCGGGATCCTGGTGACGTTCGGATAGGACCTCATCACCGCGGGCAACAGGGTCGTGCGCTCGCCGGACGCACGCAGCAAGTACTGCACCAGAGTCAACTGCCCGAAGCTCCTCGTAAAGTCAGCCATGACATCGAGCTCCCTGGCTCTGTGCGCCGGGGGCAACTTCGGCCTCAGCGCGAATGCCCTGTTGAACAGGCGGCCGTGGTGAGCGCAGACGTTCCTGACGATGTTGAGTGACTTCAGCCATGACTCGAGTTGCGGTGCCCTCAGACCAAAGGCTGCGGCCACCTGGTCCTGCGCTCCACGCGGTGAGAAGCCGAATAGCCATACAAGGCCGCCCCAATCGAGTATCTCCACCGCTGCCCACACCGGTAGGACACCCCCGTACTTGGTCCGATGGTGCTGCACGAAGTCCTCTCGAGACCGGTCCAGTCTCTGTTGGAAGTCCTTCCGCCACTTGTCATACCCGCTGCCCTGTCGCGCTCGAACACTCAGGAGGTCTGGGCGGAGATGCGCGACCTCATCAACTTCGCCGAGGTGGTGACCCAGCAGAGCCCGGACCCTCAGTTCCACCGGGGCCAGAGCGGCAAAGGTCGCCGCCCTCAGGCGGGCGTCGAACTCATACAACTGCACCACGTCGGAGAGGGTGGTGCCGGGGAAGAACTCGTCCCGGCGAGCACCTTCAGGGGAATCGAATTGGCGGAACGGGTACCAGTAACCGCTCATCCGGTAGTAGTTGACGCTGCGGAGTCGCTTGATGGCCTGCTCCGGATCGCCGACGTCCATCCCCCGCGCCTCAAGCAAGGCGACCTGTTGGGCGTAGGTCCGAAACTCCTTGGCTGCCGTCACGAGGCGCCCCCAACAGAGAAGACCGGCCCTGGACTCAGCGTGAACTGAGCGGAACCGGTCGTGGTCCAGACACCATATCGCACACTCAGTGCTCGCACCCAGACGCACGCACTGAGGTCATGGCGACGGGCTGGACACGGCGAGGGTCGGCGAGCGGAATTCGCCGAGAGCTGACCAGCGCCCACCCCCATCAGTGTCGAGCTGCAGCGAAGACTGCACACGACACGCGGCCTACTTTGCACAGATCCCGTCTTGACGCGGGCATGTGCAAAGTAATGGACTCAAGGTCCTACGACAGGCGTGGCGCGGCATCGGATCAACAGAGACTGTCCGCGGACACGTACACCGGCTCAGCTCCTCTGCGACCCTGGTCAGTTGCCCGAGTCTCGTACGACCTCGTAGTGGGTGCTGGTCATGCCGGTGTCGGAGGTCGCAGTACCGAGGTGCAACAGGCGGATCTGTTGGGGTAGTTCGTGGAATAGCGGGAGCCCGCGTCCAAGGAGAATGGGCGCTCGTGTGACGGTGAGTTCGTCGATGAGGTCATGGCGCAGAAAGTCGCTGAGTACATGTCCACCGTCGACGTAGACGCTCGTGGCTTCGTCGAGGTCCAAGAGCTGCCGTGCCTCGGCGACGGAGCGAACGACTGTGATCCGTGTGTCGGCGGCGTCGGGCAAGGTGGTGCTCAGGACGAGCACGCGGAACCTCTCGTAGGGCCAGAAGCCGAAGGTGAGCACTTTCTCGTAGGTGCCGCGTCCCATCACGAGATGGCTGACACCAGCGGTGAATTCTTCGTAGTCCTGCGGAGCGTGGTTCCCCTTGGAGCCCGGCACGTGGCGTGGTTCGGGCGGCGGGTCCGTCAACCAGGTGAGGTCGCCGTCGGGTAGGGAGATGAACCCGTCAACGCTCGCAGCGATGAACACGGCCCCCTTCCAAGTCCTGTGTTCGGTCATGTCAGTGCCTCCAGTAGGTCGTGGACAGCGGTGCAGGGGTCGGCCTCGGCCGGTTCGGGCGCTACGGCAGCACGCAAGAGCGCTCCGGAGGCGGTGTCCATCAGCAGTTGGGCAACCAGTCGCACGGGGACCGTGACGCGCAGGTCTCCGCGGTCGACCGCGGCGTCAACCAGCGCAGTGAGGTGGTCGAGTTGTCGTTGCCAGCCGAGATGCAATAGGCCGCGGAGTTCCTCGTTGCGAAGGTCCTCCGCAAGCATGTCGATGCGCGCCAGGACTCCTGCCGAGGTGATGCCGCGAACGCTTAGCGACGCCGCCCACGCCATCAGTTCGGCGTGCGGGTCGCTGCTCAGGGGACCGGACGGCACGGAGTTCACCCAGCGCCGGCTCAGCGCCAGCAGGACGCCCTCCCGCGAGCCGAAGCGTTTGATCAACGTCGAAGGGTGCAAACCGGCTGCTTCAGCGGCGCCGGCGAGCGTCCAAGCGGAGTCGCTCACAGCCAGAGCGATCCGATCGAGGATCTCCTCGTCGGTCGACATACGTGGTCTACCCATGGGATTAGTAAATCATGATTGCCGAAATAGGGTCGGCCAGGCCGTGAGCGGGACGGAGGCCACGCGTGCGAGAGATTCCCCCCCTTGACTGTCATGATGCATCGTGTAACCGTTTAATGCAGTTACACGAAGGGGTGGATGAATGTCTCAGCGAGTCCGCACATGGGATGGGCAGACGTGGATGCTCGATCCCGGTGCGCTGTTCCTCGACTTTGTCTATACCGGGGACTTCGGCGTGGGGCCGTGGCGCGATGGCATCCTTCTCACGGGCGCGGGGTTGGGTACTTGGCTCGCTGCGCACCTCGATCGCCGGCTGAAGCAACCGACACCCCGCGAGGCCGAGTCGGCTTTGGATCTGCGCGACAGCATCACCCGAGCCGCGAAGGCGGCCGCAGAAGGGGGGCAGCTCAACGACGTCGACCTGTCCGTGATCGCGCGGGTCGCGTCGCAGCCCGACCTTCCACCGGTCTTCCCGGGCCACGAGCCAGGAGAGAGGCCGGTGGCAAACCAGGCGCTGTCGAGCATCGCTCGCGACGCACTCGTGCACCTGCGCGACGACCGAGACCGGTTGCGGACCTGTGGCGGAAACGACTGCCCCATCGTCTTCCTCGACGTGTCCCGCGGCGGCAGGCGCACGTGGTGCTCAATGGCCCGATGCGGAAACCGCGCCAAGGTCCGCGCCCATAGGACCAGAAACCTGGAAACGAATTACCTGAAGGAGCACCAGCAATGACTCGCAGGCTCGTCATCACCGAGAACATCACCCTGGACGGGGTCGTCGAGAACGACGGATCGTGGTTCGATCCCACCGACGACTCCGAACAGGGGCGGCAACTCGCGGAGACCACGCGGAAGCACGCGGCCGCATCGGATGGTTTCCTCGTTGGCCGTGTCACGTTCGAGGAGATGCGGGGATTCTGGCCCAGGCGGGCCGACGACAAGACCGGCGTCACAGATCACCTGAATCGCGTCGAGAAGTACGTCGTGTCCCGCAGCATGGAGGACCCCGACTGGGAGAGGACCACCGTCCTCCAGGGTGGCGAAGGGCTTGAGTCGCAAATCCGTGGCCTAAAGGCTCGTGAGGGCACGGACATTGTGCTGACGGGGAGCATCTCGCTAGCGCGGCAGCTCCTGGTGCTGGGCATGGTCGACGAGCTGAGGCTGTTCATCTACCCAGTCGTGGTCGGTGCCGGGCGTCGCCTGTTCTCCGAAGAGCACGACCTGCGTGATCTCACCCTCGTCGAGAACCGTTCGTTCAATGACGGGGTCGTGCTTCTTCGATACGTCCGGGAAGTCTCGCCGTCCCACGCAACGGTCGGCTGAGCTGAGCGCCCACCATCGAGCGTGGACGCCGGTGGAGTCCTCAAAGAGGTCTTGGCGTGGCCCCAGGTCCTGCACGACAGATGTGGGATGAGTCCATGGACGAGTTGCGCCAGCAGCACCTCGGGCTCCGGGAGCGGCCTGGTCAAGGCCAGCGGGGTAGGTCGCCATGCTCGGGAGCCTGTTCGAGCGGATGACGACGAGGGCATCAGTCGCCCCCTTCATGCATCGACCTGCGAGCACACTTCAGCTGCGCTACCGTCGATCATGAGGAACACGAATAGCGCTATCGCTCATTGCTGGACAGCGCTACTTGAGCCACAGTCAGACCTCCACCTCACCGACATCCCCTCCGTCTGCGCAAACATCGAGGCGCCGTGAGAGGTTCGCTACCCCGCCAGTCATTCGATCCCTCTGCAGATTCCACCCTCGCTTGGCGTGATGCGGCAGTTGGCGAAGTTGCCCAGCGCCTACGGCACAAGGGGTTTCCGTGTGTTTTCGCACGGAACGCCGGGAAGAAGGGCCTCGTCCGCTTCATGTTCGTCGAGGGCTTCGACCCTGAGGAGCTCGACCACTTGGCTGAGCACCTCAAGTCCTTCCTCGACAGTTGTCGCGACTGGGACGGGCGCGTCGACTCAGCTCCACCTCTCGTCGTCCTCTTCGCTCCCCAAGTCACTGCAGGGTGCCGAAGTGTCCGAGACTTCCAAGACCGTGGGTGGTGGGTTCTGCGCGAGTTGCACCGCCGGGACCCCGCCCCTTGGCCCGTGGAGATCCCCATCTCTCCAGAGGACCCGGACTGGTCAATGTGCTTCGCCGGGACGCCGATTTTCGTGAACATGAGTACGCCGGCACACCAGCTGTCGGCGGCCACGAGAAACTGCCCGGAGACGGCCACGAAACTACCCGGTGGCGGACATGAGAACTGCCCGCTGACGGTCATGGGATCTGCCCGACACGACGTCGTCTGCCTCGCCGTGCTGCGTGGTTGAGGCCCCTTCCTCGGGTGCGATGAGCGGTGCTGAAGCGCCCGATCGCTCCCGAGGAAGGGATGAGTTGAAGTCTGCCGAGGAGATCATGAGAATTCTGGATGCCTACGACCTGACTGGGTCGTTGCGTGATGCCGGGGAGCTGGCCGGCTGCTCGCACCACACGGTGAAGCACTACGTCGAGCGGCGTGCCGCTGGCGGCGAGCTGGACCGGGCCGCGCAGCGGCCGCAGGTGATCGATGAGTACCTCGCGAAGGTCGAGGAGTGGGTCGAACGCTCGAAGGGCAAGGTCCGCGCCGATGTGGCCCACGAGAAGCTGCTTGCGATGGGCTACAAGGGTTCGGAGCGCACCACCCGCCGGGCGGTCGCGAAGGTCAAGGCGTCCTACCGGGCCGGGCGGGTGCGGGTGCACCGGCCGTGGGTCACCGAGCCGGGGATGTGGCTGCAGTACGACTATGGCGACGGTCCGGTCGTCGACGGCGCGAAGACCGTGCTGTTCGTCGCCTGGCTGGCGTGGTCGCGGTTCCGGGTGGTGATCGCGCTGCGCGACAAGACGATGCCGAGCGTGTTCGCCGCGCTGGACCAGACGTTCCGGCGACTGGGTGGGGTGCCGACCTACGTGTTGACCGACAACGAGAAGACCGTCACGGTCGAGCACATCGCCGGGATCCCGGTCCGCAACGCCCAGCTCGTCAGCTTCGCCGAGCACTACTCGGTGGTCGTGCACACCTGTGTCCCGGCGGATCCGGCGTCCAAGGGCGGCACCGAGTCGTCGGTGAAGATCAGCAAGGCCGACCTGGTCCCCAAGGACACCAACCTGCTCGTCGAGTACGCGACGTTCGCTGAGCTCGAGGCCGCCTGCGAGGCGTTCTGTCAGAAGGTCAACGCCCGCCCGCACCGGCTCACCAAGCGGCCACCGGTCGAGATGCTCGCCGAGGAAGCCACCCGGCTGCACCCGGTCCCCGCGGTGCCGCACACGGTCGCGTTCGGCACCACCCGGCAGGTGCCGACCAACACCCCGATGGTGACCTTCGAGTCCGGCCAGTACTCGGTCCCCCACGTCCACGACGACCAGTCCCTACTGGGCGCCACGGTGTGGGTCCGCACCCAAGGAGTCGGGGTCGACGAGCAGGTCGTGATCGTCCACGTCGGCGCCGATGGTCCGGTCGAGGTCGCCCGCCACGCCCGGGCCACCCCGGGCACGCCGAAGATCAACGACGAGCACTTCCCGCCCCAGCCCGAGGGACCGCTGGACCGTCGGCCGCGGGCGAAGAACGCTGCTGAGTCGGAGTTCCTCGACCTGGGCGAGGGCGCGAGGTTGTGGCTGGTCGAGGCCGCCGCCGCGGGCACGCCGCGGATGCGGGTCAAGATGGCCGAGGCACTTGCCCTGGCCAAGCTGTTCGACCCCGTCGAGGTCGACTGGGCACTGGGCCATGCCGCGGTCCATGGCCGGTTCGCCGAGGCCGACCTGTCCTCGATCCTGGACCACCACGCCCGCCAACCCGGCGCCGGTGAGCACCGGGCCAGCGAGGACTCCTCGCTGACCCAGGGCACCAGCGCCTGGGCACGGCTCGGCCAGCAGTCCGCTACGGACACCGACGAGGTGATCGCATGAAGACCACGACCACCGCGCCGCCACTGCCAGCCGACCTGGAAGACCTGCTGCGCAGGCTGCGGCTGCCGCACATCCGCCGCCACGCCCCGGAAGTCGTCGCGACCGCGAAGGCCCAACGCTGGGAACCGGCCGAGGTCCTCAAGGCGCTGTTCGCAGAGGAGGTCGCCGGCCGGGAACGCTCCGCACTCGCCACGAGGCGTGCAGCGGCGGGGTTCCCGACCGGGAAGACCTTCGACGCATGGCAGCCCGACGCGTCCTCGATCCCGGCGCCCACCCAGCAGGCACTGCGGACCCTGGAATGGGTCCACCGACGAGAGAACCTTGTCGTCTGTGGGCCGTCGGGGACCGGGAAGACGTTCCTGCTCGAGGCGCTCGGCCAACAAGCCGTCGAGACCGGTCTGAAAGTCGCCTGGTTCACCCTGGAAGACCTCGGCGTCCTACTGCGCCGACACCGCGCGGACGACACGGTGTCGAAGGCGATCGCCCGCGTCCTGCGCGCCGACCTGGTCATCGTTGATGACATCGGGCTGCTGCCGGTTGCCGCCGACGCCGCCGAGGGCCTCTACCGGCTCGTCGACGCCGCCTACGAGAAGCGCTCGGTCGCGATCAGCTCGAACCTGCACCCGTCCGGATTCGACGAACTCATGCCCAAGACGCTGGCCACCGCCACCGTCGACAGGCTGCTGCACCACGCCCACGTCTGCCAGACCAGCGGCGACTCCGTGCGCCTCACCCAAGCACTGGCTGGCCAAGGGGTGAGCCCGTTGAGCTGAGCACCCTGGTCGGTGGTGGCCGCAGCCCCCATGGGCAGATCCCATGGCCACCACCGGGCAGTTCTCGTGGCCGTCAGCGGGCAGGTTTCATGTCCGCCACTGGGCAGTTCTCACTGGCCCTTGACACCAGCAACGCCACTCCCGAAACCTGGGTGAGCACCTGGCGTTCGTGGTCAACCCGCGGGAGCGATTCGACACCCTCGCCGGCCCGACGCCTCGTGGCCGAAGAGCTCGCGCCGTGATCCGTCAGCGGGTCGATATCTACGACGACCTCCCGCACTCCGGGGATCTCGGGACCTACGGCTCGGGGTCCCTCGAGTGGCACCAGTACGAGATCCAAGACGTCGATCCGCCGACACATCCCGAACGCTGTCCCTTCTTAGGTCAACAGGCCTAGACCTGTCCGCTGCGCATCCAAGGAGTCCCATGCCCGCACACGTCATCATCAACCGCGGCCGAGTCGGCGACCGCGCACCCTTCATGATCCGAGGAGCTGAAGTCACGGGCGCCGCACTCGCCTCGCGGCTTTCGGCCCAGACGACCATCGTCGGCGTTCCCGAACCCGCCGCGAACGACGACTGGACCGAGAGCCTGCCGGCCGCCGCGGATACCCTTAGCGAGTTGGGCTGCACTCTCGACGCCGTGATGAGCCGCGGCGACCTGCCCTTCGTCCTTTCCAGCACCTGCTCGGCGAGCTTGGCGACGCTCCCCGTGGTTCACCGCCACCATCCAGAAGTCGCTGTCCTCTACATCGACGGCCACGCTGATTTCAACACCCCTCAGACCGGTAGCGGTTACCTCGGCGGCATGGTGCTCTCCGGCGCGTGCGGTCTCTGGGAAACTGGATACAACGGCACGCTGCCAGTTGGCCAAGCAGCGGTCATCGGGTCACGTGACATCGATCCGGGTGAAGCCAACCTGATGTCCGAGCATGGGCTGCGCCACCTCCCGCCCGCGGCGGCGACACCTCGAGCAGTCCGGGAGGTCATCGGCGAACGCCCGGTCTGGATCCATGTCGACTGGGACGTCCTCGACCCTGGTCACATTCCCGCCGACTACGTCGTGCCCGACGGGATCCTCCCTGACCAGTTGCGAGACATCTTCGCCGCCATCCCTCCCGCACAGCTGTGCGGGGTTGAACTCGCCGAGTTCAACGCACCCGAGGACTCTGCGACGGCCCAGTCCGCTCTGGAGGTCCTGTTGGGCATCGTCGAACCGCTCACGGCCGCCGCGGCCTGATCTCACCAACCGCACTTACCCAAGGAGCCACATGGCCTTGCAAGAGAGCATCCTGGACACCATCGGCGGCACTCCGATCGTTCGCCTCCAACGCATCAGTCCGTCACACGCCACGATCTACGCCAAGGTCGAGTCCTTCAACCCCGGCGGATCCGTCAAGGACCGCCTGGCCCTTGGGGTCGTTCTCGACGCCGAAAGTCGCGGCGAGTTAACCCCCGGTGACACCATCATCGAGTGCACATCGGGCAACGTCGGCATCGCGTTCGCCATGGTCGCCGCTGCACGCGGGTACCAGTTCGTCGCCGTAATGGGCGACACGTACTCGGTGGAACGGCGCAAACTCATCCGCGCCTACGGAGGGAAGGTCATTCTCTTCCCCGGTGAACTCGGCAGCAGCGGGGGCAACCAGATCGCCGACGACCTCGCCACCGATCACGGCTGGTTCCGATCTCGGCAGTTCGACAACCCGGCCAACCCGGCCTTCCATCGGGAGACGACAGCCGCGGAGATCCTTGCCGACTTCGCTGGGAGGCGGTTGGATTACTTCGTCACAGGGTTCGGGACCACAGGCACGCTCACCGGCGTCGGGCAGATGCTCAGGCAGGCTCGACCGGACGTCAAGATCGTGGTCACCGAGCCCGAGAATTCCGCGGTCCTTCGAGGGGAGCCCTGGCAGGTCCACAAGATTCAGGGGTGGGCGCCGAACTTCGTCCCAAGCCTGCTCGACGACACCGTGATCGACGAGCTCGTCACCGTCAACGACATTGAGGGCCGCGACATGGCCCGTCGGCTGGCACAGGAGGAAGGCATCTTCGCCGGCATCTCCGCGGGGGCGACGCTTGCGTCCGCAGTCGCGGTGGCCGAGCGCGCCGAACCCGGGTCAGTCGTCCTCACGATGTTGCCCGACACAGGAGAGCGGTACCTGTCGACCTTCCTCATGGACGGGGTCAACGAGGGATCTGACGACGAGTGGCTCCAGTCCATGTCTCGGACTCAATGAGCGACGTTCTGATGGCCTTTGGCACAAGCTCACCCTTCGGAGACTTCGAGTTCGTCCCGCCAGCTGCGCGATTCGTCGACCTGCCTTCACATTTGGTCCTTCATCGCGGGGGCCTGTTGGAACAGGGCCGGATCGCTTACGAGACTCTTGGGACTCCTAGCCCTAGGCGCGACAACACCGTGCTCGTTCTCACCGGCCTCTCAGCTGGCGCGCACATCGCCGCCGGTGACGACGACCCCCTACCTGGCTGGTGGGAAGGGATAGTCGGCCCGGGACGCGCGATCGACACGAACCGCTGGCACGTCGTGTGCATCAACAGCCTGGGTAGTTGCTTCGGTTCCTCCGGCCCAGCGTCGGTGAACTCCCGAACAGGCCAGCCCTACCGGCTCGCGTTCCCCGAGATCTCGATCGAGGACATCGCCGACTCCGCAGCCTACGTTGTGACGCACCTGGGAATCCAGCAACTCGCGGCCGTCGTCGGGTGCTCCATGGGCGGGATGTCGGCACTCTCGCTCTTTGCGAGACATCCGCACATAGCATCCGCGCACATCAGCGTGTGCGCCGCACCCCAATCGACAGACTTCGCTATCGCAGTGAGGTCAATCCAGCGAGAGGTGATCCTGCAGGATCCCGCGTGGGCAGGGGGCGCATACATTCGGGAGCGCTTCCCCCGCCAAGGCCTCGTCACTGCGCGCAAGCTGGGCATGCTCTCCTACCGGGGCGCCCGCGAATGGGAGGTCCGATTCGGGCGTACCCCAGCATCCTCAGTAGCGGCCCCATTCGATCCAGAGTTCGCGGTCGAGGGCTACCTCCAGCACCACGCCAACCGGTTCTCTGAGCGGTTCGACCCCAACTGCTACCTCTACCTCAGCCGGGCCAGCGACCGCTTCACTCAGCCACAGACGCCGGCGGCTGCCGGGGCGCTGCGCTACGCCCTCGTGCTCGGCGCCGAGACAGACCTTCTCAGCCCTCCTGACCAGCAAGAGAGCATCATTAGGCGGTTCCGGAGCATGGGGGTCGAGACCACCGGCGCGACGTTGGAATCACCACACGGTCACGACTCATTCCTCGTCGACATCGTCCGTTTCGGTGACGCCATCGGCACCTTCCTCAGTTCACTACCCTCCCCCAGTCTGGAGAAGCTTCCATGAACCAACGCACCGCCCTAGTCACCGGCGCCAGCAAGGGCATCGGCCTAGAGATCGCCCGACAACTCGCCGAGGCCGGGGTTCATGTCCTAGTCACCGGACGGAACCAGACCCGCGTCTGGGAAGCGACGAAATCCCTCTCCGACGAGGGACTTAGCGTGACTCCAGTCGTCCTAGATGTCACTGACGATGCGACTTTCGTAGACGCCTGCCGCCACCTCGATGAGCACAACGATGGGCGCCTCGACATCCTCATCAACAACGCGGCCATCCGAATCGAGCCCTACGGTCGCTCGCCATCGCAACAGTCGCTCGCGAACTGGCAGACCACCTTCACGACCAACCTCTTCGGCGCCGTGCGAGTGACCCAGGAGTTCCTGCCCTACCTCCTGCGCTCATCCGCCGGCCGAATCGTCAACGTCTCGAGCCTGCTCGCCTCCCTCGACCGACACAGCGACCGCACTAGTTACACCTACTCCGACACCTTCAAATCGCTCCCGGCGTACAGCGCCTCAAAGACCGCGCTCAACTCATGGACCGTTCATCTCGCATACGAGCTGCGGGACACACCTATCAAGGTCAACGCGGCCCACCCCGGGTACACCCGCACCGATCTCAACGACGGCGAGGGCGACCTAGAACCAGCAGAGGCGGCACAGACCGCGGTGAGACTCGCGCTACTCGACAAAGCCGGCCCCACCGGCTCGTTCGTCACCGGCAAGACGAGCCTGCCATGGTGAAGCACCCGAGAGATCGAGGAGTCCTCGCCCTCATCACCGACGCGGCGAGCACTCCCGACGACCACGACATGGCCCCTCTCGTCGAAGCGTGCACGCTGGCTGGGATCGAAGTGCAGGTGGTCGACTGGACTGATCACACAGTTGACTGGCGCACCTACTCTGCCGCCGTCCTGCGGTCACCGTGGTCCTACACAAGTCGCTTGTCGGAGTTTCTGTCTTGGTGTGAGCACGCCGCGACTCTCACTGACCTGTGGAACCCCCTGGACATCCTCCGCTGGAACCTCGACAAGACCTATGTTCGCGACCTCGCTGCGCAAGGGGTTCCAGTGCCTCTATCCGAGTTCTCAACGGCCGATGAGGGAGCAGATGGAGTGCGACGGAGCATCGCGGCGGTACGGGCGGCTCACCCCGGGTGCGACTTGGTCATTAAGCCCTCCGTCGGGGCCTATTCACGAGGAGTGCGGCGCTTCACCGTAGGCGACGAGGAACAGGCTGTGATGCACGGGATCGACCTTCTCACTTCCACCAAGCGCGTGATGGTCCAGCCCTACCTCAACGGCATCGAAGACCATGGCGAGGTCAACCTCATCTTCTTCGGCGGCGAGCTGTCCCACGCCATCACCAAGGCGCCTCTGCTGACACGCTCCGGACCGGCCGGCGAGCCCACCCAAGATGTCCGTGCACCGCACGAACCATCCCAGGCAGAGGTGGAAGTCGCCCGGGCTGCGCTTGAGGCCAGTCGGGGCCGGACCACGACCGTGGGACCGTTGCTCTATGCGCGGGTGGACCTCGTCGATGACTCCGATGGGCAACCGCTTGTTCACGAGCTCGAGCTCGTCGAACCGTCCCTGAGCCTGTGCTTCGCCCCTGGAAGCGCAGGTCGCTTCGCCGAAATCCTCGCGCAACGCTGTGGCTGACACCGGCCAAGAGCTCGGCTGGCAACTAGCCCCTGGACCACCACTATCCCCTCTCGGCGATGGCCAGACCAAGCCGACGAACCCCGGCCGCAGCGTCCGCAGCGGATGGGGCTGCGACATAGCTGATGCGGAGGCGATCTGTCGCCCCTCCAGTGCTGGAGTAGTTGCTGCCTGGGGTGACGGACACACCGAGTTGCAGGGCCCTCAGCGCTAAGTCCCTGTCACTCGTCCCAGGCGGTATCTGAATCCACAGGTGGTAGCCACCTCGAGGCTGATGGGTGAAGGTGCCCATGGGAAGGTTCTGCCGAATGGCCTCCACCGTGGCGGCCCGCCGCTGCGTTAACGCTGCGGACAGAACACGGACCGCCCGCGGCCAGGAAGGGCCCGCAAGCACGTCCAAGGCTGTGTGTTGCAGAACCGCCGGAACGAACATGGTGTCGACCATGTGCGCTGCTCGTAGGCGCGCCATCACGGGACCTCGACCCGCCACTCCGGCAATCCGCAGGTTCGGCGACGTTGGCTTGGTCAAAGACCTGATGTGTACAACGACACCAGCTGAATCCTTCTCGATTAGCGGCCGGGCTAGGGGCGCGGCATCGGTGTGAGTCAGATAGCGCGCGAAGTCGTCCTCGACGAGGAAGGCCCCGTGCCGGATAGCCAGATCAACGAGCTCGCGCTGCCGCTCCTCGCCCTGGGTAGCACCCGTTGGGTTCTGGAAGGTGGGCTGCACAACGACGAGGCGGGCGCCCGTCTGGACTAGGGCCCGCTCGAGGTGCCCGGGTTGGATGCCCTCATGGTCCATCGGCACCGGGACCACACGCAGACCAGCGCCTTGGGCCGCTGCGAGAATCCCCGGGTAGGTGGGCGTCTCAACGATCACAGGATCTCCAGGACCAGCGATCGCGTGCATCGTCAGCGAAAGAGCGGCCTGGCCACCGGAGGTGATCAACACGTCGTGCCGAGCGAGTCCCCCACCGATCTCCGTAGCCAACCAGTCGCGCAACTCGGGCAGCCCCGCAGCCTCCGGACGCTCCCACGCCTCGGTACGACGCCCAACCTTGCCCAAAGCCTTCGACAACAGATCCAGCGGCTGCAGGTCCGGATGCAGGTAACCCCCGTTGAGATCAACCACGTCCGTCCCCGGCGAACTCAGCGTTGCCCCCAACGCACTCGCGTCGTGATGACGGAGCGGGATCAGATCTACCCCCGTCCCCGGCGTGATCCCCAACGCCGCGTCCTGCCACCCGGTATCGACGTGCGGGAGGGAAGGGCGAGCCGCGCAGCGGAAACTGCCCGCACCAGGGCGGGACTCGATCAACCCCTGACGGTTCAGGCTAGTCAAAGCCCGAGAGACCGTAGTGGCACTCGCACCGAACCGTGCCACCAACTGCCGGTGCGTCGGAATCCGCGCTCCTGCTGGGAGTGCCTCGAACTCCCGATACAAAGACTCCGCGAGCGCTCGCCAACTGCTATCGTTGTTCATGACAAGCCATGATAGCGCTACTATACGACCGACGGTAGCACCCACCGCCACGCAGGGAACGATCTTCGCGCTCCTCGGGGTCCTCAGCTTCTCCTTCAGCTTCCCCGCGACCGTGTGGGCCCTCGATGGCTTCGGCCCGTGGACCGCCACTGGTCTGCGAGGAGTGCTCGCCGCCGCAATCGCCGCCGTCGCGCTCCTAGCCACTCGCGCCCAACTTCCCCAGAGAAGCGACTGGGCCGGACTTGGAGTCGTCGCCCTCGGCTGCGTCGTGGGCTTTCCCCTGTTGACCACCCTCGCCCTACAAACCTCATCCACCGCCCACTCCGCCGTGGTTATCGGAGCGCTCCCGATGGCCACCGCAAGCATCTCGGCACTACTAACGGGGCGCCGCCTCCCAGCAACGTTCTGGCTCGCCGCAACCGCTGGCACAGCTGTCGTGGTCATCTTCGCCCTAGCCCAGAACCAAGGACGTCCAACCGTCGCCGACCTCTACCTCCTCGGGGCCTTACTCCTCTGCGCCGCTGGTTACGCCGAAGGAGGACGACTCGCCGGGCACATGTCCAGCTGGAAAGTGATCGCCTGGGGAGTTCTCTTCGCCGCCCCGATCAATCTGATCGTCTCGGGCGTGGCCATCGGCTATGAGCCCCTGCATGTGACACCGCTCAGCATCGCCGGCATGGCCTACATCGCCGCGATCTCCCAGTTCGGCGGCTTCGTCCTCTTGTACCGAGGAATGGGGCTGATCGGTGTCGCTCGCGCTAGCCAACTCCAACTCGCGCAACCACTACTCACCCTGATCTGGTCTGTCCTGATTATGGGAGAGACCCTCACTCTGGCTGTGCCTATTGCTGCGGTTGCCGTTCTGGGCTGCATAGTTGTCACGCAACGCACCGCCACCCCCAAGCAGGCGCCAACAGGCCATAGAACTCCTCAGAAAATCGGCCGTTCAGGGTGACCGTTCGGGGACTGATCACGGCCGAGATAGCCCGTGCAGCGTGACAGGACAAGTCGCAAGAACGGAACAGCGTATGGCTCCGCCTTCGTCTCGGAGCGAAGTCGGACAGGGCATGAGGATTGGTCAGCCGTGGTCGAGATGCGGTACGGGCACGTAGATAGATAGTTCGGGGAGATTCGTGATGGATATGCTGGAATTTATGCTGGTATCGGCGGGCGTAGTGGCGTGGCTGGCTACGTTGGGAAGGCAAGCTATGCCTAAAGCTGAACGCCTTCCCCTAAAATCCTGGCGACTGCGAGAACTGATGTCGAATGTGACTATTGGATATCACCAGCTTGTGTGTGTGAACCGGTGGCGGAATGGACCCACCACGGCGTCAACACGGCCGTTGAACACCCCCGTAGCGACCTCAAGATCCTCGAACCGGACGTCGTCGACGTCGCCGTGAATGGTTTGCACCCGGATGCTGAGCGGACGAACACCCACCACCACCAGCGGTCCGTCCTGCCCCAAGATGGTGGCCCCTTCATGCAGCGCGACACGCGCACTCATGACTGCGCACCCGCCCACACCAGGGGCGTGTCCTCTCCCCAGCGGCCCGCAAGGTCGAGCTCGAGATCACCGCGCCATGCCAGGTGCCACATGGTCGAGAGCAGGTAGCCGCCATCATCAGTGGCGGCGACCTGGCCGAAGGTCACAGCAGAGTCGCGAGTGAGCTCGCGCAGGCGCACTGTCGCGGCCGGCATCCACGGCTGCTCCCGACGAGCCATCGACAACCACCGCAAGTTGACCTCCTCGGCCCGGGACAGCCCCGAGAAGACTCGGTACTCCCATCCGCGGGCCGCGCAGGCCTTGGCGGTCTGCTCGGCCTTCCAGGTGAAGTCGATGTCCTGCATCTCGACCGGTCGGGCATCCCAGACCGTCACCTCGCCATCGATGGTCTCGCTCATCAAGTCGGGGTAGTGAGACTTCTTCGGCGACCACGTCAGCAGGAACGGCTGGGCCACCAACCACGAGACGCGCCGGTCCCGATCCAGGGACATCATCAGTTGATGCTCCAGACCCGACTCCAAGGTGAGCTCGTCCCCGGTCGTCATCGAGATCGCGTGCACGGGAACGTTCCTGGAGTACGTCGACGAGCGAACCTGCCTCACCGACCGCAGCAGTCGCACATTCGGCGGGCCCAGGCTCCAGTCCCAACCCGCGGCGACCCGGTCTTCGATCGCGAAGGACCACTCGGGCCCCACGGATTGAGTTTCCGGCGTAGCAACATCTACTGTGGACACAACGACTCCTCCTGCCACCCAGCCAAGGGATCAGGTAGTTGTTCACGAGGGCGTCCCGGGCCAACGGGACGCCCTCGAACTTTGTCTGCACAGCGACACTATCGAACGCTGGCGCTCCAATACCACGCCGTGGGCGAAACTCCTAACGACACGCCGCAAGTGGCCGTAAACAATGTACAGAGCCGTTTGTACAAACTAGGCCCCCTCTCTACAATCAGAACCCGCCCGAGTCCTTGGCAAGGTTGGAGAAGCGGGCGTAGTGCCCCTGGAAACCGAGGACGATGTCGGCGGTCGGGCCGTTTCGGTGCTTGGCCACGATGACGTCGGCCTCCCCTTCGCGCTCGGACCCGGGGTCTCGATCGCGGTGGAGAAGTATAACCAAGTCTGCGTCCTGTTCAATAGAGCCTGATTCTCTCAGGTCGCTCATCGCCGGACGCTTGTCGGTGCGCTGCTCGGGACCACGGTTCAGCTGCGAGATCGCGATGACCGGCACCTGCAGCTCCTTGGCCAGCAGCTTGAGGGCTCGGGAAAACTCGGAGACCTCCTGCTGGCGGGACTCGACCTTCTTGCCCGAGGTCATCAGCTGCAGGTAGTCGATGACGATGAGCTTGAGGTTGTGCTGCTGCTTCAAGCGCCGCGCCTTGGCCCGGATCTCCATGAGCGCGAGGTTGGGCGAGTCGTCGATGTAGAGCGGGCTGTCGCTGATTCGGCCGACAACCCGGGAGAGCTTGCGCCAGTCGGGGTCGCTCATCTTGCCGCGCCGCAGGTGCTGCAGCTGGATGCTCGCCTCGGCCGCGAGGACACGCATGGTGATCTCGCTGCGGCTCATCTCGAGGGAGAAGATCGCGGTCGCCATCTGGTGGTGGATCGCCGCCGCGCGGGCGATGTCCACACCCAGCGTGCTGTTGTGGGTCGGGACCATCGAGCGACCCGCGAGGTACAGGTGGTCCGCGTTGTCTACCTCGACGCAGCGCACCGGGACCGACGGGATGCGACGGACGTCCGTGATGACCCGCGGCATGACGGGCCCGCGCAGTTCCTTGTGCCGGATCGCCAGGCGCTCGACCCGGAAGATGTCGGCGTCCGCGCTGAAGGCCACCGCGTGGCCACTCACCTCGTCGACGCGGAATCCCAGACCGCGCACGAGGTCGGTCACGTCACGCTGGCTCGCACTGCTCAGACCGTCGACGACGACGCGACCCGCGTCGTCCACCGAGCCCGCGACATCGACGAGGCCGGCAAGCACGGAGCGCCGCGACGACCGGTCCGCGCGGAGGACGAGGGCAATCCCCCCTTCGTCCTGACCCGCCGTACGGAGCAGCGGCGTAGCGTCAAAATCGCCCGCCAGCCACATCGCGACCTCGGGCTCAACTTCGGCGCGACCCGAGCAGTCACGTCCCATCGCCACACCCAGGGCGTACGCGCCCTCGATCGCCTCGGCCCCGGGCAGGTCCAGCGCCTCCGCGAAGGCCACCTCGTGACGCTCCGACAGCGTCGCCGCGATCTGCTCCGTCGTGCGCACCGCGGCCGTCGTCTGCCACTGGTGCTGCGCATCCGCCACGATCACCGAGCCGTCCGAGAACTCGACCTCGTAGCAGGGCCGCTCGGTCATGACCTCGGTCGCCGCAACGACAGTCGTCGCCCGGCCCTCGGCGTCGATGAGCTGGTCACCGACGGCGACCTCAGCCATGGTCGTCCAGCCGGTCGGAGTGGGCAGCGGGGTGTCGAGGGCGAGCGCCTTGCCGATTGCCGGCCTGGCCGCGACGACAATCATCTGCCCCGGGTGCAGGCCGTGCGTCAGCTCGTCGAGGTCGGTGAAGCCCGTCGGCACACCGGTCATCTCGTCGGTGCGACCGGCGGCGACCTCGATCTCGGTCATCGTCTCGTTGAGCGTGTCCCACAGTGGGGCGTAGTCCTCGCCGCCACGCTTCTCGGCGACGGTGTAGACCTCGGCCTGCGCGGCGTTGACGATCTCCTCCACGTCGCCGCCGCCCTGGGCGTAGCCCATCTGGACGATCTTGGTCCCGGCCTCGACGAGGCGGCGCAGCACCGCCCGCTCGGCGACGATCTGCGCGTAGTAGCCGGCGTTGGCCGCGGTCGGCACCGACTGGATCAGGTCGTGCAGATAGGCCTGGCCGCCGGCGCGCTGCAGATCGCCGCGCTTGCTCAGCTCGTCGGAGACGGTGATCGCGTCGGCCGGCTCGCCGCGGCTGTAGAGGTCGATGACCGCGTCGAAGATCAGCTCGTGGGCCGGCTTGTAGAAGTCGTGCCCGCGCACCGCTTCACCGACATCGGCGATCGCGTCCTTCGACAGCAGCATGCCGCCGAGGACCGACTGCTCGGCGCCCAGGTCCTGCGGGGGCAGCCGGTCGGCGGGAGGCCTGGACGAGTAGGAGTCAGAGTCGCCGAATGACCTCGTGTCCTGCTCGAACGTCGTCACCCGGGCTACCCTCCGTCTCCTGCACCGGACCCGGCCGAAGGGGGGGTCCGCACGCCCCCGCGAGGGGACGTCAGAGCACTGTCGCACCCGGTGCCGACAACGCCAAACGGCCCTGTGGACAGAGGTGTGGACCGGGTGTGGACGACGCGCCACTGGTCTGTGCACAGCCCGTGGACAAGTCTGTGGATCTCCGGTCCGTACCAGCGCCGACACCGCCTCTGACCTGCGCAAACACCGAGGAACAGGTGTGGACCCCAAAAAGTTCAGCCAGTCCACCATCCACAGACCACGACGTGCTCCGCGACACATCGGGGCCGATCCCGCAAGCCCCGTATCGCCGGACGGCCCGCCCGGTCACACGGGTCCCGGGAGCTTTCAGCCGGCGCGCTCGTAGCGGGCCCGCGCCCGCTCCTTGGCCTTGGCCGCCTCGACCTCGCGGTCCTTCGGCGGCGCATTGGTCACGAGGTGGTCGAGCAGGTGCTGGGTCACCTGCGCGATCTCCTCGACCGCCTCGTCGAAGGCGGCCTGGTTGGCCTGGCTCGGCTTCGTCGACCCGCTCACCTTGCGCACGTACTGGAGGGCGGCGGCGCGTACCTCGTCGGTCGTGGCCGGGGGCTCGAAGTTGTGCAGCTGTCGGATGTTTCGGCACATGCCATCCAGTCTCCTCCTGCTGACCGACAGGAGCACCCCCCTTCGCCGGTCACAAGGCATTTGGTCGCTGCCGGTGGGCTGGCGGACCATGGAGGACATGCCCATCACCGCGGCGGCGCCGCACCCCGTGACCACCCCTGCCCAGACGACGCTGATCCTGCGCGTGCTGACGGTGGCCACCTTCGTCGTGATCCTCAACGAGACGATCATGAACAACGCCATCCCGCGGCTCATGGACGACTTCGGCGTCGTCGAGACCTCCGCGCAGTGGCTGACGACTGCCTTCATGCTGACGATGGCCGTCGTCATCCCGATGACCGGCTGGATCATGCGACGCCTGGCGACGCGGCGCACCTTCGCCCTGGCGATGGGCCTCTTCACGGTCGGCACGACGATCGCCGCGGCCGCCCCGACCTTCGAGGTGCTCGTCGCCGCCCGCGTCGTGCAGGCCGGCGGCACCGCGGTGATGATCCCGCTGCTCATGACCACCCTCATGGACCTCGTGCCCGTCGCCGACCGCGGCCGCACCATGGGCAATGTCTCGCTCGTCATCGCCGTCGCCCCCGCGATGGGCCCGGCCGTCTCCGGGGTCCTGCTCGAGCTCGGCACGTGGCGGCTGATCTTCCTCGCCGTGCTGCCGATCGCCGCCGCCTCCCTCGCCCTCGGCCTGCGTCTGCTGCCCGACACCGGCGAGCGCGAGCACAGCCGCCTCGACCTGCCGAGCGTCGCCCTGGCGGTCGTCGGCTTCGGCGGCATCGTCTACGGCCTATCGAGCCTCGGTGGCGGCCACGGCGGCGAAGGGGGTCCCGCTCCCGAGCCCGTCGTCGACCCCCTCCTCGCGGCCGGCGTCGCAGCCCTCGCCCTCGCGGTCTTCGCCTGGCGACAGCTGACCCTCGCTCGCACCGGCGACCCGCTCATGGACCTGCGCGCCTTCCGGCACCGCAGCTTCACCGGTGCCTTCGTCACGATGTGCCTCGGCTTCGCCGCGCTCATCAGCTCGGTCATCCTGCTGCCGATCCACCTCCAGCGCGGGCTGGGCCTGAGCACCCTCGAGACCGGGCTGCTGCTCATCCCCGGCGGCCTGGCCATGGGCCTGCTCGGGCCGTCGATCGGACGGCTCTACGACCGCATCGGCGCCCGACGCCTCGTCGTCCCCGGCGCGGTCGGCATGACCCTGTCGCTGACGCTCTTCGCCGTGCTGCTGCCGCACGTCGGCATGTGGACCGTGCTCATCCTGCACGTGCTGCTCAGTCTCTCGCTCGCCCTGCTCTTCACCCCGCTCTTCACCGCGGGCCTGGGGTCGCTGCCGCACTCGCTGCACGCCCACGGGTCGGCGCTGCTCGGCTCCTCGCAGCAGGTCTTCGGCGCCGCCGGCACCGCGACGAGCATCGCCGTCATGTCCCTCGTCGCCGGGTCCGACCCGAGCACGGCCGAGCGCACCTCGGGCGTCCAGGCCGCCTTCGTCATGCTCGCGGTGGCCGCGGCGGTGAGCGTCGCGACCTGCCTCATGGTCAGCACACCGGTCGAGGACCCGGCCGACGAGTAGCCGCGGGGAGTGCGGGGTCCTTGCGAGGGCTACGCCCCTGACTCGTGCCGTGGATCATGATTCACGGCACGAGTCAGGGGCGTAGCGGCCCGCGCCGGCCCACCCTGCCGGGCCCCGGTCCCGGTCAGCGCACCCCGGGCACGAGCGACGGCGTGCGCCGCAGCAGCACCGCCAGCACCACGACGAGCAGCATGAGCACCACGGACAGCGCCACCGAGCCCGGCCAGCCGGCCCGGGTCCACGCGGCGCCGGAGGCGGTGCCGAAGACCGCGGACCCGAGGTAGTACGTGAAGAGGTACAGCGAGGCCGCCTGGCCGGCGCTCGTCCCGCCGAGGTGGGCCCGCAGCGGCACCCAGCCGCTCGCCACCCCGTGCACGGCGAAGAAGCCGATGACGAGCAGGCCCATCCCGGCGACGACGAGCGACAGCACGTCGGGCAGCGTGAGCAGCGCCCCGACGATCGCGACGGCCGCCCCGATCGGGATGACCGTGCGCCGGCCGTGACGGTCGGCGAGGTCGCCGAACCACGTCGAGCTGACCGTCCCCAGCGGGTAGACGAGGAAGACGAGGCTCGCCGCACCGATCCCCAGCGCGAAGGGGGGATCCGCCAGCCGGAAGCCGATGGTGTTGAAGAGCGCGACCATCGCCCCGAGCGAGCAGCCGCCGATGGCGTAGAGGGCGAGCAGCGCCGGGTCCGACAGGGCCCGTCGGGTCATCGCCGACAGCGCACGCGGGTTGCCCGGCGCCGGCTCGAAGCCCCGCGAGGCCGGCAGTGCGAGCCGCACGAGGACCGCGCACGCCAGGCCGACGAGCACCGTCGCGGCGATGCCCCAGCGCCACCCGCCGCCCAGCTCCGCGCCGAATCCGGAGACGAGTCGGCCCGACATCCCGCCGAAGGCCGTGCCCCCGACGTAGAGCCCGGCGGCGCGCCCGTGGCTCGAGGGGTGCAGCTCCTCGCGCAGGTAGGCCGTCGCGACCGCGGGCAGCCCGGCGAGCGCGAAGCCGTCCGCAAAGCGCAGCGCGAGCAGCGCCTCCCAGGTCGGCGCGAGCGCCGAGGCGAAGCCGATGACGACCGAGGCCCCGAGCGAGAGGTGGATCAGGCAGGTGCGTCCGACGACGTCGGAGAGCGGACCGGCAATGAGCAACCCGGCGCCGATGCCGAACATCGCCAGCGACACGCTGAGGGTCGAGGCACCCGTCGAGACGTCGAAGTCGCGCCGCAGGTCCGGCAGCAGTGCCTGCGTCGAGTACAGCAGGGTGAAGGTCGCGAGTCCCGCCGCGAAGAGCGACCAGACGATCCGCCGGTAGCCGCTGCTGCCCGGCAGGTAGCCCTCGTGCCTCACGCCGACCCCCGGACCATCCGCGCGGGGATGTTGTGCCGGGTGACGACCTGCACCCCCGACGCGAGCGAGGTCGGCGCCCCCGGGACGAGCCGGTGGTGCTGGAGCACAGCGGTGATCGCGGCGCGCGCGTCCTCGCGCAGGTCGTGATGGAGCACGAGGTCGATCTCGCCCGTGCGCAGCAGCCCGAGGTTGTCGGCGTCGAGGTCGTGCCCGACGTAGACCGAAGGGGGGACCCCCTTCGCGCGGAGCGTCGCGAGGATCGCCCGGTTGGCGCCTCCGACGGAGTACACCCCGAGGGGTGCCGTGACGTCCTCGAGCTCGGCTGCGACGACGGCCGCGGTCGCAGCGTCGAGCCCGTCGGCATCGGCGACCCGGCGCACCTCGACGTGCGGTGCGGTGGCGCTCATCTGCTCGACGAAGGCCTCGACCCGGGTCCGCTCCCCGACGAAGGAGGAGCGGCTCAGCGTGACGAGGACGCTCGCGAGATCGCCTCTGCCCCAGTGCTGCACGAGGTGCGCGGCGGTGCGGCCGGCCGAGACGTGGTCCGGCCCGGCATAGGCGATGCGCCGCGATCCGTGCACGTCGGTGACGAGGGTGACCGCGGGGACCCCGCGGTCGGCGAGGTCGTCGATCGCGGCCGCGACGGCCGGCTCGTCGGGGACCTTGAGGAGCACGCCGTGGCTGGTCCGCCCCCTTCGCCCGATGCCCTCGAGCGTGGCGACGACGTCGTCGACCGTGCCCGACTCCCGCAGGTGGTAGCGGGCGCGCACGGCGGCCGGCCGCAGCCCGCTCAGCTGGGACTCCAGCGCCGCCGTGACCTCTCCGCTGAAGCGGTCGGGAGCCTGCATGACGACGTCGAGGACGAGCGAGCGTGCCCCCAGGCGCAGGGCGCTCGCCTGCCGGTCGAGCTCGGCGACCGCCTGCTCCACCGCGCGGACGGCGCGGGGACTGGCACCCGGCCGGCCGTGGAGGACCCGATCGACGGTGGCCTCGGACAGGCCGGCCTGCTCGGCGATGTCGGCGACGCGGTGGCTGCGCACTCAGCCCCGCAGCGGTCGGGCCGCCCGGTCGTGGTGCGCGATCGAGGCGACGAGGAGGAACTGGGCGATCACATAGGTGAGCATGACGAGCACGCTGTGGAGCGGCAGCTCGACGAGGGCGAAGGTGCGCAGCGCGATGAGCCCGTCGGAGACGAGGAAGACGACGGCGCCGACCGTCGCGACCCGGTCGAGTCCGGTCGCGAGGACGGCCATGGTGACGATGGCGGCCCCGTAGACGAGGACCGGCCAGATCGCTCCCGTCCACAGCGCGGTGAAGACCAGCACGGCGAGCACCGCCACGACACAGGGGGCGACGAGGACCGGTCGGGTGCGCGCGATGCTCCGGTCGACGAAGGGCAGGAAGGCTGCGGCATAGGCGATCTGGGCGAGCAGGAAGGGCACGACCATCGCCCAGAAGCCAGCGTCGCTGCCGTCCTCGAAGAACCGCGGGAGCGTGTCGCCGAGCCACGAGAGGCCGAGCGCCGCGAGGGCCAGACGCGCGAGCTGCGACTTCGGGTCCGGGGTGGTGGTCCACAGCAGCCACGCGAGCACGGGCATGAGCAGCACCTGGGTGAGGTCGGCGAGCACACCCCCCGGGTCCACCGCCTGGGATGCCAGGTGGACGAGGGTGACGACCACGAGGGCGGCGAGCGCGGGCATGGCCCGAGCCTACGGCGACCCCGCTGGTGGAGGTGCGACGAAGGAGCCTCGACACCCGACGGTCTATCGTCGGGCCATGAGTCTCCTCGACGCCCCCATCGCCCGCCTCGACGGCACCCCCGGCACGCTGCGCGACCTCACCGGCGGCCGGCCGGCGCTCCTCGTCAACGTCGCCAGCAAGTGCGGCCTCACCCCGCAGTACACCGCGCTCGAGGCGCTGCACGAGGAGTACGCCCCGCAGGGGTTCACCGTCGTCGGGCTGCCGTGCAACCAGTTCGGCGGGCAGGAGCCGGGCACGGCCGAGGAGATCGCCGAGTTCTGCTCCGCCACCTACGGCGTGACCTTCCCCATGAGCGAAAAGGTCGAGGTCAACGGCCCCGGCCGCCACGCCGTCTACGCGGGCCTGGTCGACACCCCGGACGAGGCCGGCGAGAGCGGCGACATCCGGTGGAACTTCGAGAAGTTCGTCATCAGCGCCGACGGGACGCCGCTCGCCCGCTTCAGCCCCCAGGTCACGCCCGACGACGAGCGGGTGCTGACCTCCCTTCGCTCCGCCATCGGCTGAGTGGACGCGACGGAGCAGCCGGCCGAGACCATCGACGGCGGCGACCTGTCCTGCGCGCGGCTGCTCGTCCTGCTGCGCGCGCGGGTCACCGAGCTGCCCGCCGGCAGCATCGTGCACCTGAGCACCACCGACCCGGTGGCGCCCATCGACCTGCCGGCGTGGTGCCGGATCACCGGCCACGACTACTTGGGCGTCGCCGAGCCCGGCCCGCCCCCGGTCTACGCGGTGCGGGTGGGGGCCAGCCCGGTCGAGACCCGACCGGACCGGCCCTGGCACCCCATCGACCCCACGATTTCCGGGTGACCCGAGAAACCCGCGGTTCGCAAAGGTTTGAAACTCTTGCGAACCGCGGGTTTCTCTTGCTGAGCGCGAAGGGGGTCAGCCGCGGGCCGACTCCCGGGCGTTGGACGGACGACCCCACGGCCCGGTGATCGCAAAGGTGCGGCCCGGGTCGCCCTGGATGTTGGCGAAGAGGGTCGTGCCCGTAGCGTCGAAGGTCGGGCCCGCCCACTCGCTGTCGTCGACGAGGTTGAGCGCGAGGCGGTAGGCCTTGCCCTGGTCGGTGACGCCGATGAGCTGCGACGCGCCCTCGCCGTCCTCGGCGAGGACGAGCCCACCGTGGGGCGAGACGGTGATGTTGTCCGGGCCGTCGACGCCGGCGCCGTCCTCGTTGACCGCGAAGATCGTCGTCAGCGTGATCGTCTGCTTGCGGGGGTCGAAGAACCACACCTGGCCGTCGTGCTCGTGGAGCGAGCCGTCGTCGCTGCGGGCATAGCTCGAGACGACGTAGACGCCGCCGTCGCCCCACCACTGACCCTCGAGCTTGCGCGCGCGGGTCACCTCGTCGTCGGCGAGCTGCTCACGGATCGGGGTCTCCCGAGCGTCGCGGT
Organism: Janibacter sp. FSL W8-0316; assembly: GCF_038004165.1. Classification (NCBI taxonomy): domain Bacteria; kingdom Bacillati; phylum Actinomycetota; class Actinomycetes; order Micrococcales; family Intrasporangiaceae; genus Janibacter; species Janibacter sp. FSL W8-0316. The sequence continues at coordinate 2,170,974 of NZ_JBBOQX010000001.1, forward strand.
CGGGGACCTCGACCCAGCGCACGGTGTAGGTGGTGTTGGTCTTCGTCGCCTTCGACAGGTCAGTGACGTGGGCGCCGTTGCGCTCGAAGGCGACGAGCGCCTCGAGGGTGCCGACCTCGACGGCGCCGTCGGCCGCGAGCACGTGGAGTGCGCCCTTGCCCTGGCGGTAGCCGGCGGGCGGGGTCCAGCGGTAGAAGAGGCCGTTGGGCTCGTCGGCGTCCTCGGTGAGGTAGATCCGGCCGGTCGCCTCCTCGACGACGGCGGCCTCGTGCTCGAAGCGCCCGAGGAACTTCAGCGGGATGTTGGCCTTGCCGATGTTGGCCGCCTGGCTGGTCGGGTCGACCTCGAAGACGTAGCCGTGGTCCTGCTCGAAGGTGTAGGTGACGCCATCGTCCTCGTGGGTGCCGGCGCGCTCGTCGGTCTCCTCGCAGGTCAGCCACGTGCCCCACGGCGTGATGCCGCCGGCGCAGTTGTCGACGGTGCCGGCCACCGAGGTGTAGTGCTCGAGCACGGTGTTGTCGGCGTCCACGACGAGGGTGGAGGTTCCCCCCTTCGCCCCGCGGTCGTAGACCAGTCCGTCGACGTGCGGGACGGCGCCGTCGTCGGCACCACCGATCTCGTGGTTGCAAACGATCGTCGAGCCGCCGCCGGCACGGGCGAAGGCACCCATCGCGTCCTGGCTGCCGGCCACGGCGTAGCCGCCGACCGTGGTCGTGCCGGACTCGGCGAGGACCGTGTAGCTGAAGCCCTGCGGCAGGGCGAGCAGCTCACCGGCGGGACGAAGGGGGCCGTAGCCGGCGGCCAGGCGGGTGGTCTGCGCGGCGGTGGCGTGCGCGGCGAAGGGGGCCGAGCTGCCGGCGACGAGCAGGCCGAGGGCGCCGGCGGAGCCGCCGAGCAGGGTGCGGCGGTCGATGGGGGCGGGGGTGGACATGGGGACTCCTGGGATCGGTCGAGGGGACGCCCGCAGTCCAGCAAGCAGGTGTTCGCCCGGGGCGACCCTCACGGGTCCTCCGGGCGAACGGTGGGTGAATCGTTGGCCGCGCTCAGGCGGCGAGCAGCGCGTCGAGCTGGCTGACCGCGGACGTCGAGCCCTCGACGACGCCCATGTCGAGCACCTTCTGCATGTCGTCGGCGGACTCCCAGGTGGAGGTGTTGACCATGCGTGTGGCTTCGTTCGCTTGGTGGCGGGGTTTTTGCAGCGCTCCGTGGCGGTCTTGTTGCCGCGATCACGCAGGACTGGCTGCAGGTAGGTGTCGCGGTCTGAACCGAGAGGGGTGCGCCCGGTCGGGACCGTTTGGATCGCTGCCGCTACGTCAGAGTCCGAAGGCTCCGCCGCTGACGAGGATCACGATGCCGAGGCCGATGAGAACGATGGGGAAGAGGATGTGCTCCCAGCGTTCGAGCACTTCGGCGATCGGGGGGCGGGTGGCGACGAACTTTGCCAGGGCCACCAGGACCGCGACGAGCGCGAGGAAGACGATGCAGTAGGCGACTACTGCGAGAGGTTCCACGCTGAGGAAGACAGGGGTGTAGACGCCGATGTTGTCGCCGCCGTTGGCAAGGGTGACGCCTGCGACTGTCCACACGCCGACCTTCTTGCCGGCAACCTTGGCCTCGTCGTCATCGTCGTCATCGTCTCCGCGCCAGGCCTGCCATGCGGCCCAGAGGCCGAGGCCCAGAGGGATGAGACCGAAGTACGGGATGGCTGCCGAGGGCAGGAATGCTCCGGCACCGATGGTCACCAGGACCGCGGCACCGAGGATGCCGACGAATCCGAGGTACTGGCCGGCCAGAATGCGGGCGGTAGTGCCGCGCTGGCCTGCCCCTCGCGCGAAGAAGAGGGAGAGCACGATGATGTCGTCGATGTTGGTCGCTGCGAACAGGCCCATCGCCTGCAAGACCGAGGTGAGGATCATGCGCCCTCCCCAGCTGCGTCGCATCCGGGAAGCGAGCAGGCGGGATCGATGCACGGGGCGTCTTCGTCCACTGCCAGGGTGGCATCGACCAGTGCCGTCAGCGCCTGCGCCAGGTGCGAATCGGCGATCTCATATCGTGTCCGACGACCCTCGGGCTCGGAGACGACGATCCCGCAATCGCGCAGGCATGCCAGGTGGTTGGACACGTTCGGGCGTGTCAGGTCCAGATCTCGGGCCAGTTCCGCCGGGTAAGCGGGATGGTCGAGCAGGGTCAAGATGATCCGGGATCGAGTGGGGTCGGCCAGTGCACGACCCAGGCGGTTCATCACGTCGAGACGCGAAGCAATAGTCAGCATGGACTGAACTATACAGCGCGCACTGAACACTCGGTCACAGGCGTCAGCCCAGATCGCATGCCCGTAAGGGGAACCCTCACCGGACACCACCGCTACTTATCGAGAGGAACGACGGCACGCCTGCCGCTCTGGAACTGCTGCGCGATCGCTACGACATCGCCCTGATCCTGATCGGCATGCCCGGCCTGGAGAAGCAGTTCAGCCACTACCCCCAGTTCTACAGCCGAGTCGGCTTCGCCCACCAGTACCGGCCCCTGGGACAAGACGAACTGCTGTTCGTCCTCGAGCGACACTGGCGATCCCTCGGCAAGACCCTCGACCCCGACGACTTCACCGGCGCCCAAGCCATCGCAGCCATCGCACGGATCACCCGCGGCAACTTCCGGCTCCTCGAACGCCTCTTCCCCCAGATCCAGCGGGTCCTGAAGATCAACGAACTCGACACCATCACCAACGACGTCATCGAAGCCGCACAGAGCACCCTGGTCATCGGTGTCACCTGACCCCGCCACGAAGCGACCGAGGAACCCCGCCATTCAGCAGACGAAGTCACAACCATGCGCGCGCCACCGTCGACGGCGACGAACTCGACGACCATCGTCGAGGTCGGGGCGGTGTCGACGGGGTTGCCGTCGGCATCGGCGAAGTAGTCACGCAGCTCGAGCCGGCGCGGCTCGTCGACGGCGACGACGGTCCAGCCGCCGGGGAACTTCTCCCCCTCCGGGCTGGTCATGTGGTAGCTCACCGTGCCGCCGGGGGTGAGGTCGTGCTCGGTCACGGTGGCCGGGTAGCCCTCGGGCCCCCACCACTGCTCGAGCTGGCGCGGGTCGGCCCACACCTGCCAGCGGCGCTCGACGCTGACGGGGAACTCGGTCGTCATGACGAGGGTGCGGGTGTCGAGGTCGGTGGTGACGTCGATGATGGGCATGGTGACCTCTTGGGTGTGGGTCATGCGGTGGGGGTGGTGCTGTCGTTGGCCACCAGGGCGTCGATCCCCGCGACCCGGCCGTGCCACACGGCCTCGAGCTCGGCGAGCAGGGCACCGCCGGCACGCACGGCCTCGACGTCCCCGCTCGCCAGCGACTCTCGTCCGCTGCGGCGCTTGGTGATCAGCCCCGCCCGCTCGAGCACCGCCACGTGCTTCTGCACGGCGGCGAAGCTCATCGGGTAGTCGGCGGCCAGGGCGGACACCGACTGCTCCCCCGCCATATGGTTGTACGTTGTCAACCCCTCAGGAGTCCCGCGATTCTCGGGTGACCCGGAAATCCCCGGCTTCGCAAGGGTTTGGGACTCATGCAAAGCCGGGCTCTCTCGGGTCACCCGATAAACCCTGGCGGTGGCCAGCACGGCGGTTGAGGTAGCGCTGCTCGGGGATGCTCTGGGTGCGGCTAGCCGCGAGCAGGTATGCGGCACAGGCTTCTTCGCGTCGACCTGCCCGCTCAAGCAGGTGGGCGTGGACGGCGTGGACCCGGTGCCCGCGGGCGAGCGCCGGGTCCTCGAGCAGCGGTTCGAGCGCGGCCAGACCGGCTGCCGCCCCCTGCGCCATCCCGACGGCCGCGGCGAGGTTGAGCTGGACGACCGGCGAGGGTGCGATGCGCAGGAGCATCCGATAGAGGACGACGATCTGCTCCCAGTCAGTCTCCTGCGCGGTCGGCGCCTCGCCGTGGACCGCCGCGATCGCCGCCTGCAGCTGGAAGGGCCCGACCGCCCCGCGCACCAGCGCCTCCTCGACGATCCGCACGCCGCGCGCGATGGCGTCGTGGTCCCACAGCGCGCGGTCCTGGGCGTCGAGCGGGACGAGGTCACCGGCCGCGTCCTGGCGGGCCGCCGCCCGCGCGTGGTCGACGAGCAGCAGGGCGAGCAGGCCGGCGGTCTCGGGATCACGCGGCAGCACCCGGTGGAGCCGCTCGGCAAGGCGCAGGGCCTCGCGCTGGAGGTCGACGTCGACGAGCGCGTCACCGGCAGCGGTCGTGTGCCCGGCGGTGAAGACGAGGTAGACGACGTGCCGCACCGCGTGCAGCCGCGCCGTCGCGTCCTCCTGCGTCGGCGGGGCGAAGGGAGTCTCGCTCGCCCTGATCGTCGCCTTGGCCCGGCTGATCCGCTGCGCCATCGTCGCCTCGGGCACGAGGAAGCAGGCCGCGATCTGTGCGGTCGTCAGGCCGGCAACGGCCCGCAGGGTGAGCGCCACCCGGGAGGCATCGGACAGGTCGGGGTGGGCGCAGAGCATCGCCATCCGCAGGGTGTCGTCATCGGCCGGCGACCCGTCGACGACGGCTCCGGGGTCGCCGACGGCGGTCCTGCTCCCTTCGAGCAGCGGTGCGGCAGAGCGGGATTCGCCCTCCTCGCGGCGCTCACGGGCACCCGCGGAGCGCTGGGCGTCGATGAGTCTGCGGGAGGCCACCCGGACCAGCCACGCCTTGGGGTCGTCGGGCCGGCCCTCGCGCGGCCACTGTTCCGCCGCGGCGAGCAGCGCCTCCTGGACTGCGTCCTCGCAGGCCCCGAAGTCGCCGCTGCGCCGCAGCAGGGCGGCGAGGACGTCGGCGGTGTGCTGCCGCCAGACGTCCTCGGCCCCGGTCACTGCTCCTCGCCGCCGGGCCACATCGTCGGACGGATCTCGATCGTCTCGCCGGGACCCGCGAAGGCCCGACCGAGCTCCTCGGCCCGCTCCCGGTCGGCGACGTCGACGAGGAAGAAGCCGGCGAACTGCTCCTTGGTCTCGGCGTAGGGCCCGTCGGTCGCGATCGGCTCGCCGTCGGCCCAGCGGTAGAGCCGCGCCGTCGCCGGGTCGCCGAGGGCCTCGCCGCCGAGGAGCTCGCCCGCCTCCTGCATCTCGGTGAGCAGCTGCTCGAAGTCGCGCTCCATCTGCTCGCGCTGCTGCGCCGGCAGCGCCTGGTGTGCGGCGACGTAGTCGCCCGTGGGGTGTCCCCAGGGCTGGGGCGTGGAGTGGACGAGGATGACGAACTTCATGGTGGTGCCTCCTGCCGCCGGGGCGGCCTCGGGATGCGGCCTGCTGGCCATGACACCATTGACGTCGGAGCCGCGGGGCGCTCTTCGACATGCTCGGGGAAGGAATGGCGGCCGGGGCGCGTTCCGCCACCGATGACTGCCGATGCCACCGCCGAGACCGCCCGCCTCATCGCCCTCGGGGTCCACGACCTCGCCGGCCTCACCGCCACCGCCTTCGCCGACCTCGTCCCCGACGCCCCGGAGAGCGACGGCATGCTTGTGGTCTCCCCTTCGCTCGTCCCGGCGGCAGACCTCGCCCCGCTGCTGACGAAGGGGGACCAGCCCGGGTTCGTCGTGACGGACATGACCGACCTGGCCGACTTCGTGCCGCGGCCCGATGAGGTCGTGCCCGATGCACCGCTCTACTGGATCACCGACATCGAGCGCGGTGACGAGATGGCGGGCTGGTCACCCGACGAGGCGCTGCCGGCGATCCGCGAGCGCGGCCGCCACCCGCTCACGGTGAGCGAGGGCATCAGCTGGCTGCTGCAGGAGCCGGAGCGGCTCGAGCGCAACCGGTGCTTCATGACGATCGCCTCCCGCAAGCCGAAGGCCAAGGGCCTGGACGCCCGCACCCCCGCCATCTGGATCAGCAACGGCACCGGCCGCGACGGGCGTGAGCGCAAGGGCGCGCCCAAGGTCGGCTGGTGCTGGGCGGGCAACCGGCACACCTGGCTGGGCTTCGCCTCGGCGGCCGCGCGTCACTGACGGCGTGCACAAGAGGTCGTCCTGGTGCATCTCGTGGCACTCGCAGCCACGTCCGCGCCTCAGGACGACCTCTTGTGCACGCTCGGTCAGCCAGCGTTGGCGGCGTTGGCAACGATCGCGTCGTGCAGCCACTGCGCCGTGCCGGGCTCGATCTGCTCGTAGTGCTCGGTGAAGCGCGGGTCCGACAGGTACATCTGCGCCAGGCAGACCTGGAACTCGTGCGTGCAGTCGTAGTACTGCCCGATGCTCGCGCGGTGCTCCTCGGCCAGCCCCGCCGCGCGGTCGCCGTCGACGGCCACGCCCTCGCGGACCGCGGCACCCAGGCGCGACTCGAAGTCCTCGACCTGCTCCTTGACGCGGGACCAGTCCTCCTTGGTCCAGTGGGCCGTGCGCTCCTGGGACTGCTTCCACATGTCCGTGTCGCCCCAGCGGCGCTCCGCCTCGTCCTGGTACTCCTCCTGGTAGCCGTCGCCGAAAAGCTCCTTGAGGTCCTCGGTCTTCGCGGGCTGGTTGTCCATCTCTGCCTCCAGTCGGTGCTCGATCGCGTCGACCAGGTCGGTCATCTCCGCCACCCTGGCCCTGACCTCCTCGCGCTGCCGCCGCAGGTGGTCGATCACCTCGGCACCGTCGGCGTCGAGCAGCTCACCGATCTCCTCGAGGCTGAAGTCCAGCCGCCGGTAGACGACGATCGTGCTCAGCCGCTGCAGGTCCTCACCGGTGTAGAGCCGGTAGCCCGCCGGAGTGCGCTCGCTCGGGTTTAGCAGCCCGACCTCGTCGTAGTGGTGCAGCGTCCGCACCGTCACGCCGAAGGTCTCGGCCACCTGCCCCACCGTGAACGCCTCCATGAGGCCAGTGTGCGCGTTGGTCATGGGATGAGCGTGGTGCCTCACGTCGCGTGAGGGTCAAGCCCCACCCTTCGAGGCTCGGCCGCGAGCGGCCTCGCACCTCAGGGAGCGGTGGGCGAGGTGGGGGCGATCCCCCCTTCGCCCTGGGGTGCCCGGCCCATGGTGGCCGGTCGCGCCGCTCCATAGCGTCGAAGACCATGACGACGCCCACCCTCGCCCCCTCTGCGCCGCCGGCCGCACCCCGGTCCGGGCTGCACACCGCGCTGCTGTGGCTGACCCGACTGGTCATGCTGCCGCAGGCGATCGCCTTTGTGCTGCAACCGATCTCGATCGGCTCCTTCCTCCAGGGGACGTGGGCGGCGCTCGACGTGCACCTCATCACCGGCGGGATCCTCGTCGTCGTCACGTGGATGACGGGGGTGTGCGGCCTGGCCCTCGGAGTCGTCGGTCGGCACTGGTGGCTGGTCGCGGCCTCGGTGGCCCTCGGGTTCCTCACGACGATGCAGGTGGCGCTCGGCTCGACCCGCCTCCTCGTCCTGCACGTCCCGCTCGGCGTCGCCCTCGTGGCGCTCGCCCTGTGGCTGGCGATCTGGCCGTGGACCCGCGGCGCGAGGGGGGTGCGACGATGAGCCTGTCCCGTCGCCAGCTCTTCGGCCTCTCCGGCGGCATCGTCTCTGGCGTCGCCCTCACCGCCTGCGGCATCGCGATGACCTCGCCGGGCGGGTCCACCGGGACCCTCCTCACGAGCTCGGTCCCCCTGCCGCGACCCTTCAGCACGGACCTGCCGCGGCTGACCCCCCTTCGTCCTGATCGTGACGGTCGGGCGCGAGTGACGGTGCGGCGCAAGGGAGTCGAGATCCTGCCCGGGCGCACGACGGAGATCGCCGGCTACGACGGCCTCTTCCCCGGACCCACCATCGAGGCGACGAAGGGGGTCCCGCTGCACCTGACCGTGGCCAACGAGCTCGACGTCCCGATCGTCAACCACCTGCACGGCGGCGTCGTGCCGCCGGAGCACGACGGCTATCCGACGGACTTCGTCCAGCCGAGCGCCTCGCGGGTCTACGAGTACCCGCTCGACCAGCGCGCGGCGACACTCTGGTACCACGACCACGCGATGGACCTCACGGGACCGAATGTCTACGCCGGCATGGCCGGGGCCTTCGTGCTGCGCGACCCGGCCGAGGAGGACCTCGGACTGCCGCGAGAGGAGCGCGAGCTGACCCTCGCGATCACCGACCGGAGCTTCGGTGACGACGCGGAGCTGGTCTACCCAGTGACCGACGGCGTCATCGACTCGCGCTACCACGGCGGCCTGCTCGGCGACGTCATGCTCGTCAACGGAGCGCCCTGGCCGCGGACCGACGTCGACGCCGCCCGCTACCGACTGCGCATCCTCAACGCCTGCAACGCCCGTCGGCTCGAGCTGGCCCTCGACCCCGGCGGTGACCTCGTCCAGGTCGGCACCGACCTCGGCCTGATGACCCGTCCGCACCGACGCTCCACCCTCACGCTCGCACCGGCCGAGCGCGCGGACGTCGTCGTCGACTTCTCGGAGCACGAGGTCGGCTCTCAGGTGACCCTCGTCAACCGTCTCGACGACGCGGCGATGGGTGAGGTGCTGCGCTTCGACGTGGCGCGCCGGGCGAAGGACGACTCGCGCGTGCCCTCACGGCTGGCGAGCATCGAGCAGCTCGACCCGGCCGACGTCGTCGTCACGCGCGACTTCAAGCTCTCGCTCGGCGCGCGTGGTCAAGGGCACGGGTCGCACGGGTCGAGCGGTGGCAGCACGGGCAGTGGCAGCAGCGGCGGGGGTCGCGACGGCAGCGGCGGCGGCAACCTCGCGATGTGGACGGTCAACGACCAGCCCTACCGGCCGGGGGTCGACATCGCCCGACCCCGCCTCGGGACCCTCGAGAGGTGGCGCTTCACGACCGACGTGCACCACCCGGTGCACGCGCACCTCGTGGGCTTCCCGGTCGAGCAGGACGGCGCGCCGGTCTGGAAGGACACGATCGACGTCGGCCCGACCTCGCGCGCCGAGGTGCTCGTGCCGATCGAGGGCTATCGCGGGCGCTACGTCCTGCACTGTCACAACCTCGAGCACGAGGACCGGATGATGATGGCCGATTTTTCGGTGGTGTGAGGCCCTGCGTCACACCACGGGCAGCACGTCCGTGTGGGTGAAGTCGTCTCCCTTGAAGAGCAGGGGCTCTCCCGTCGTGGCGGCCAGGGCATAGGCGAAGCAGTCGCCGAAGTTGAGCCCGGCCGCGTGCCCGGACCCCTTGCCGTAGTCGCGGTAGGCCGCTCGCGCAGCGCTGACCTGCTGCTCGTCCACCGGCACCACGTCGAGGCGCAGGTCGGCCACGAGTCGGTCGAGGCGTCGAGAGGTCCGCAGGGGCTGGCGCGCGTCGAGGACGATCGAGGCCTCGAGGAGCGACCCGGCGGAGATGCGTGGCGAGGGCTCGTCGAGCAGCACCTCCAGGTAGCGGCGGGCCTCGGGCTCACCGTCGTGGATGCAGACGAGCACCGACGTATCGACGATCACGCCGGCAGCCCACGGTCGTCGTAGAGCTCCTCCTGGACCTGCGCGGTCCGGGCACGGTCCGCGTCCGTCGTGTCGGACTCGATCTCGTCCATGAGACGCAGCAGCCGCCGGCGGCGGGCGTCGTCGTCATCGGCCGCCCGCAGCGCCTCCAGCCTGCGCTGCAGAGCCTCCTCGATCGCGCTCGTCTGCGTGGTGCCCGTGCGCTGCGCGACCTCCCTCGCGAGGTCATGGACACGCTGGTTCTTGATGTTCAGACCCATCGTCGACTCCCTTCTACCCTCAGGTCCACCAATCTACCCGCGGTGTCGTGCGACCGCACTCACCCGGGGCCTTCTGAGGGGTTTTTGAGGTCTTTTGACCCCGACGCGGCCCGGCCGGACAGTGAAGGCTGGAGCGCATGACACCGACGTCCACCCCCTTCGCCGGACGGCTGCGGCAGGCCGACTGCCGGGTCGAGGACCTGCGTGAGCTCCTCGAGACCCAGCCCGACACGCAGTTGGCCTTCACCGACCGCATCGAGCAGCAGGTGCCGGTCTACGACGCGGCCACCCTGCGGGCGGCCATCAGCACCGAGGAGGGTTGTGCCGCAGTCGAGTCCGAGCTGGCGCACGTCCTCGCCGACGGACCCGGCATCTTCGTCATGACCGGCGCGCTGGCCCACCCCGTCGTCGACCGCGTGTCCGCGGCCTTCGAGGAGATCATCACCGCCGAGCGAGCGAAGGGGGGCGAGGTCGGCGACCACTTCGCCGCCGGCGGCGTCAACGACCGCATCTGGAATGCTCTGGAGAAGCTCGCGGCCGACCACCCCGAGGACTTCGTCGACTACTACAGCGACGACCTCATCGCCCTCGCCGCCCGCGCCTGGCTCGGCCCCGGATACCAGGTGACCAGTCAGGTCAACGTCGTCAACCCCGGTGGTGTCGGGCAGACCGTGCACCGCGACTACCATCTCGGCTTCGCCTCGCCGGAGGTCACCGAGCGCTACCCCGCGCACGTGCACGCCCTCTCCCCCGTGCTCACCCTCCAGGGCGCGATCGCCCACTGCGAGATGCCGATCGAGACCGGGCCGACCCTCTACTTGCCGCACTCGCAGAAGTACCCGCACGGCTACCTCGCCTACTGGCTCGACGAGTTCCAGGAGTACTTCACCCGGCACCACGTGCAGCTGCCGCTGGCGAAGGGGGATGCCGTCTTCTTCAACCCCGCTCTCTTTCACGCCGCCGGGTCCAACACGACGAGCGACGTGCGCCGCATGGCCAACCTGCTGCAGATCAGCTCGGCCTTCGGCCGCGCCATGGAGGCTGTGGACCGCGAGCGCGTCGTCACCGCGATCTACCCGACGCTCTTGTCCCGCAAGGCTGCTGGGCACGACGTCGACCACGCGGTGAGCGCGAGCGCGGAGGGCTACGCCTTCCCGACCAACCTCGACCTGGACCAGCCGGTCGACGGCATGTCGCCCCCTTCGCAAGCCGACATCGTGCGGCAGGCTCTGACCGACGGCGCCTCGCCCGCCGACCTCACCACCCGACTCGCCGGGCATGCCGCCGCCCGCCGCACCTCCTGAAGGAGCCCGATGCAGCAGCTGCTCACCGACAAGATCGTCCTCGTCGCGGGAGGCACGTCCGGCGTCGGCGCCGGCATCGCCCGCGCCGCCGTCCGCGAGGGCGCGACCGTCGTCGTCTCCGGGCGCCGACCCGAGCCGGGCGCCGCCCTGGCCGCGGAGCTGGGCGAGCGCGCGAGCGCCGTCACCGGCGACGTCTCCGACCCCGAGCAGGCGAAGGGAGTCGTCGCCGCGACCATCGAGCGGCACGGCCGCATCGACTGCCTCGTCAACTGCGCCGGGCTCACCGACCGCGGCTCCGTCCTCGACACCACGCCCGAGCTCTTCGACGCGCACATCGCGACCAACCTGCGCGGCCCCTTCTTCACCATGCAGGCCGCGATCGCCGACATGACCGCCCGCTCGGCGCCGGGCACGATCGTCAACATCGCGAGCATCAGCGCCCAGGGCGGCCAGCCCTATCTCGCGCCCTATGTCGCCGCCAAGGCCGGCCTGCTCGGCCTGACGAAGAACGTCGCCCACGCCCACCGCTTCGACCGGGTCCGGGTCAACGCGCTCAACATCGGGTGGACGCAGACGGCGGGCGAGGACGCGACGCAGCGCCGCTTCCACGACGCCGGCGACGACTGGGTGGAGCAGGCCAACGCCCGCCTGCCCATGGGCAAGCTCGGGCAGGTCGACGAGATCGCTGACGCGGTCGTCTTCCTGCTCTCGGACCGCAGCGGGGTCGTCACCGGCTCCGTCATCGACTGGGACCAGCAGGTCATCGGAGGACAGGACTGAGATGCGCATCGGACTCATCGGACTCGGGCGCATCGGCGCCTTCCACGCCGACACCCTCGCGGGGCTCGACCACGTCGACGAGCTCGTCGTCACCGACCCGGTCGCGGCGGCCGTCGAGGCCGTCACCGGCCGGATCGGCAAGGCTACCGCGGTCGTCGACCCCGACGCCCTGCTCGCGTCGGGCGTCGACGGCGTCGTCATCGCGGCGGCCACCAATGCGCACGCCGACCTCATTCGCGCGGCCGTGGCGAAGGGGGTCCCGACCTTCTGCGAGAAGCCGGTCGCCGGCACGATCGCCGAGTCGCTCGCCGTCGAGGCCGCCGTCGCAGGGAGCGACGTGCCGGTCCAGATCGGCTACCCGCGCCGCTTCGACCCGGCCTTCGTCGCCGCGCGTGACGCGGTGCGCTCCGGCGAGCTCGGGCGGGTGACGACGGTCCGCTCGACGACTCTCGACCCGGCCCCGCCGCCGGCGGCCTACCTCGCGGTGAGCGGTGGCATCTTCCGCGACTGCTCCGTGCACGACTTCGACGCGGTGCGCTGGGTGACCGGCCAGGAGGTCGTCGAGGTCTACGCCACCGGCGCGGTCGACCCTGATGCCCCGGCCGAGATGTACGCCGCCCACGGCGACCACTCCACCGTCTCGGCGCTGCTCACCCTCTCCGACAGCACCATCGGCGTCGTGTCCAACACCCGCACCAACGGCCGCGGCTACGACGTGAGGTTGGAGGTCCACGGGAGCGCCGATGCCGTCGCTGCAGGACTCGACGAGGGGCTCCCCCTTCGCTCGACGGCGCCGGGCGCGACCTGGCCGACCGGTCCCGCCCACGCGTTCTTCATGGACCGCCTCGCCGAGGCCTTCCGCATCGAGCTCGGAGTCTTCACCCGCGTCGCCGCCGGCGAGCTCGACAACCCCTGCACCGTCACCGACGCGATGGGCACCGCCTGGGCGGCCGAGGCCGCGACGCTGTCGCTGGCCGAGCACCGGCCCGTGACGATCGACGAGGCGCGCGCCGCCGCCGGCGCCTGAGTCACCGCAGCGAGCGAAGGGCGACCCCCGGGTCCGCGAGTGCCGCGGGGTCGGGGGTCGCTCGCGTCGCGATGAGCTGCTCGGCGACGCGGATGTCCTTGGCGACGACCGGGCCGCGGCCGAGCGAGGTGGCCGCGACGAGCCGCCCACCGGCATCGAGCCCGAAGTCGATCACCGAGCCGTCAGCGCGCTCGCGCACGACCTCGGTGACGGCGGTCGTCGGCAGGCCGGCCGTCTGGAGCATCTGGTCGTACTGGTCGGACCAGAACCACGGGACGGCGACGTGCGGCTCCTGCCCGCCGGTCATCGAGGCGGCGACGGTGACCGCCTGGTCGTGGGCGCTGCGCCAGGACTCGACGCGCACCCGGTGACCGCTGCGGGCGTCGGGGAAGGCCGCGCAGTCGCCGGCCGCCCAGATCCGCGGGTCGCTCGTCCGCAGCTGCTCGTCGACGACGATGCCGTCCTCGACGAGCAGCCCTGCGGCAGAGGCGATCTCGGTGTGCGGTGCGGCACCGACCCCGGCGACGACGGCGTCCACCTCGAGGCCCTCGCCGGTGGACAGGGCTGCGCGCAGACCCTCGGCGTGCCGCTCCACGGAGGTCACGGTCGTACCCGTGCGCACCGTCACCCCGTGCTCGGCGTGGAGGGCGACGACCCTGTCGGCGACGACCGACGGCACCATCCGGGCCAAGGCCCGGTCGGCGGCCTCGACGACGACGACCTCCATGCCCCGCTCCCGGGCACCCGCAGCGATCTCGAGCCCGATGAAGCCGGCCCCGACGACGAGGAGCCGCCCCCCTCGGCGCACGAGGTCGCGCAGCGTCGCGGCATCGGCGTGGGTTCGCAGGTAGTGCACGTGGTCCAGGCCCAGCCGGCGGGGCCCGGCGCCGGTCGCGAGCACGAGCCGGTCGTAGGGCACGGGGCCGTCGGTCGTCTCGACGGTCCGGCCCTCGCGGTCGATGGCGGTGACCTCCACCCCGAGACGAAGGGAGATCCCCGCCTCCGCGAGCGCCTCCTCGGTCCACGGGTGGACGAGCTCGGGGTCGTCGGCGGCGAGGGCTGCCTTGGACAGCGGGGGGCGCTCGTAGGCGATGACCTCCTCGCGGCCGAGCAGGGTGATCTCGCCGGTGAAGCCGCGCTCGCGCAGCGCCATCGCCGCCCGGGTGCCGCACTCGCCGGCCCCGACGACGACGACCTGCTCCGGCCCGCGCGTGCTCTCGCTCATGTCCCGACCTTCGCACAGGGCCCGCCGGCGGTCACGCGATCTCCACCCGGCCGAGCTCCTGGGTGCAGCGGGTGAGGGCGACGTAGAGGCCATTCCACCCGCGCGGCTCGGCGACGATGCCGTCGGGGTCGACGACGAGGGCGGCGTCCCACTCCAGCCCCTTGGCCTGGGTGGCGGACATGACGATCGCGTCGGGGCCGAGCGCTGCCGCGAGGTCGGCGACCCGCTCGACCGGTGCGACGACGCCGACCGAGCCGCCTGCCCAGCGCTCGAGGAGCGCGGCGTGCTCGGTCGCGACGGTGGCGGCGAGGTCGTCCGCAGGCACGCTGCGCAGCCACGGCTCGACCCCGCTGCTGCGCACCGCCCGCGGCGGCTCGTTGGTGCTGCCGGCGGCCTCGAGGACCGGCCCGGTGAGCTCCATGACCTCGCGCGGGGTGCGGTAGCAGATCGTTAGGTCGGCGCGACGCCACCGGTCGGTGAGCACCTCGCCGACGGCGCCCTCCCAGGTCATGTGGGCGTGCGGCGCCTCGGTCTGGTCGATGTCGCCCACGGCGGTGATCGAGTAGGCAGGGCAGCGGCGCGCGACCATCTGCCACTCCATCGCGGAGAGCTCCTGCGCCTCGTCGACGACGACATGCCCGTAGACCCAGTCCCGCTGTGCCGCAGCACGATCGGCGGTGAACTCGCCCTGCCGCTCGCGTTGCTCCGCCTCACCGAGGAGGTCGGCGAGCGCGTCGAGGAGCGCGATGTCGCTGGGCGCGAAGGGGGTCGGCTCGGCGGCCACGAGGTCGCGCTCGACATCGGTCAGGCCCGGCACCCCGGCGAGGGCGGCACGGTCTGCGAGCAGCCGGCGCAGCTCGTCGGCGGGGTCCCGGTCCGGCCACCGGAGCGCCAGCCGGGCGGCGATGCCGGGATCGGCCTCGATCCGCTGCCGCAGCTCCTCGACCTCGTCCTCGCTGAGCTCGCCGTCGACCGAGCCGCTCGAGCTCTGGGTCCGCGCGCCGCGGTCGTCCTGGCCGGCCAGGCTCTTGTCCACGCGGTCAAGGATCTCCTCGAAGCCCTCCTCCGCCGAGGCCAACAGCTCGACCGCGCGGTCGGCGACGAGCTCGGTGAGCACGTCGACGAGCTGGGCGGTGAGCACCCGCCGAGCGTGGTGGTAGGAGCGTCCCGACAGCGCGCCGCGCTGCAGCCGCTCGATCCTCTCGGCCGGCACGACGTGGTCCTCGCCGTCCCAGTGGAGCATCAGGTCCGAAGGGGGCGGCACCAGCCCGGCCACGTGGTCGGCGAGCGCGCGCTGCCACAGCGCCCGGCCCTTGATCTCCGCGAGGGTGCGGCTCTCCCTTCGCTCCGGTCGGACACCGGGGACGAGGCTCTCGCAGGTCGCGGCGACGACCGCGGTCTCGCCGAGGGCGGGCAGCACCTGGCCGATGTAGTCGAGGAAGCGTTGCGACGGGCCGAGGACGAGGACACCCGCCCGGGCGAGCTGCGGGTGGGCAAAGAGCAGGTAGGCGACCCGGTGCAGGGCGACGACGGTCTTGCCCGTGCCCGGACCGCCCTGGACGACGAGAGCGCCTCGCGCGTCGGCCCGCACGATGTCGTCCTGCTCGCGCTGGAGCGTGGCGACCGCCGTGCCCATCCGGCCGGTGCGGCGCTCGTCGAGCGCTGCGAGCAGCGCGCCCTCACCGACGAGGTCACCGTCGGTCGACCCGTCGAGGAGCTCGTCGTCGACGCCGACGACCGTGCTGCCTTCGCTGCGGATGTGCCTGCGCCGCGACTGCCCCTGCGGCGCAACGGCGGTCGCGGTGTAGAAGGGGCGGGATGCCTCGGCCCGCCAGTCGACGACGAGGGGGTCCGCGTCGTCGTCGGCCGACGGCACACCGACCCGGCCGACCCGGAGCACGTCGCCGTCGCGGCTGTCGAGCCGCCCGAAGACCAGTCCCTGCTCGGCCTGCGTCAGCTCGTGCAGCCGGGTCTGCGTCGAGCGCATCGCCGCCGCGACCACCGAGTCCTCCTCGGCGCTGCCCCTCAGCCGCTGCTCGAGCTCTGCCTGGATCTCGAGGCGGCGCACGTGTGCCGCGTCGAGTGCCTCCTGCTCCTCACCGATCGCGTCCTGCCCGGTCATCTGGTCGGTCCTGCCTGCGGTCACGCGGTCCCCCGTCGTCGAGTGCGGCCCTGTCCAACGCACCCGGGGCAGGGACGTGTTCCCGCGGACAGGACGTCGTCCCCCTTCGAGCGGGTCCGCTGACAGACTGGAGCCGGACACCGACGTCACCCAGGAGGACCCCGTGAGCTCCATCCCGCCCGAGGACATCGAGACCCAGGGCCACGCCGGCCTGCTCATCGGCTCGCAGTGGAGCCCCCCTGCCGATCCGACGTGGGTGGCCGTCATCGCCCACGGCTACGGCGAGCACGTCGGGCGCTACCAGTGGGTGGCCGAGCGGCTCACCGCCGACGGCGCAGTCGTCTACGCGCACGACCACATCGGCCACGGACGCAGCGAGGGCGAGCGAGTGCTCGTCGACGACTTCGAGGGTGTCGTCGACGACCTGCACCTGCTCGTGCAGCGCGCTCACGAGGAGCACCCCGACCTGCCGCTCGTGCTCATCGGGCACTCGATGGGCGGCATGATCGCCGCCCGCTACACCCAGCGCCACCCCGAGACGCTCACGGCAACGGTGCTCTCCGGCCCGGTGCTCGGCTCCTGGGAGCCGACCGCCCTGGCCGACCTCGACGAGATCCCGCCGACGCCGATCGACATCACCACCCTCAGCCGCGAACCCGACGTCGGCCGCGCCTACGAGGCCGACGAGCTCGTCTGGCACGGCGACTTCAAGCGCCCGACCCTGCTCGCGCTGCGCACCTGCCTCGAGACGATCACCCGCGGCGGGCGCCTCACGGTCCCGACGATCTGGCTGCACGGGGCCGACGACCAGCTCGTGCCGATCGACCGCAGCGACGAGGGCTGGGCGCACATCGCCCCCGACGGCGCCCCCTCGAAGCGCTACCCCGGCGCACGCCACGAGATCTTCAACGAGACCAACCGCGAAGAGGTCCTCGACGACGTCCTCGCCTTCGTGCACGAGCACATCGGCTGATCGGGGTTCCCGGCGAGGCGGGCGGCCGGGATACCCGCGGATGGCCGGGATATCCGGAGATGGCCGAGCAATTGCGCGGTCATTGTCCGACATCCCGGCCGTCTCAGCTCTTCCCGGCCCTCCGCTCGAAGGGGGAACCGCCGGCCTGCTCGAGCGGCTGGCGGCCTGAACGGCGTTGATGTCACCTGGTCCCCCGGAGAGGGGCTACCAGGTGACACCAACGACGCCAGGTGGCGCCAACGCCGCCGGCCAGGCACCCCCTTCGTCCGGGTGGAGGTATCCGCGACCGGATAGGCGGTCGCTCATACCTCCACCCGCGGAGGGTCGTCAGTCGTTCTGCGGGAACCCGAGGTTGAGGCCCCCGTGGCTCGGGTCGAGCCAGCGCTGGGTGACCGCCTTGGTCCGGGTGAAGAAGTGCACGCCCTCGATGCCGTGGGCGTGGGTGTCGCCGAAGAGGCTGTTCTTCCACCCACCGAAGGAGTAGTAGGCCATCGGCGTGGGGATCGGCACGTTGATGCCGACCATCCCGACCTCGACCTCGTGCTGGAAGCGCCGCGCAGCCCCACCGTCGTTGGTGAAGATCGTCGTGCCGTTGCCGTAGGGGTTGTCGTTGATCAGCTGCAGGCCCTCGTCGTAGGAGCCCACCCGCACGACCGAGAGCACCGGGCCGAAGATCTCGTCGGTGTAGATCGACATCTCCGGCGTCACCCGGTCGAAGAGCGTCGGCTTCAGGAAGAAGCCCTCACCCAGGTCGCCCGCACCCTCGCGCCCGTCGATGACGAGCTCCGCGCCGGCGGCGACCCCCTCCTCGACGTAGCCGGTGACCTTGTCCAGGTGCGCGCGGGTGACGAGCGGGCCCATGTCGGACTCGCCCATGCCGTCACCGGTGCGCAGGGTGCGGGTGCGCTCGGCGATCTTGGCGACGAGCTCGTCGGCGATCGCGTCGGTCGCGAGCACGACCGAGATGGCCATGCACCGCTCCCCCGCCGCACCGTAGCCGGCGTTGACCGCGGCGTCGGCGGCCAGGTCGAGGTCGGCGTCGGGCAGCACGAGCATGTGGTTCTTCGCGCCCCCGAGCGCCTGGACGCGCTTGCCGGCGGCGACGCCGCGCTCGTAGACGTAGCGGGCGATCGGCGTCGACCCGACGAAGGAGACCGCCTTGACGTCGGTGTGGTCGAGCAGCGCGTCGACCGCCTCCTTGTCGCCGTGGACGACGTTGACCACGCCGTCGGGGACCCCGGCCTCGCGCCACAGGTCGGCGATGAGGTTGACCGCGGTCGGGTCCTTCTCGCTCGGCTTGATGACGACGGTGTTGCCCGTCGCGACGGCGACGGGGACGAACCAGAGCGGCACCATGGCCGGGAAGTTGAAGGGCGAGATGATCGCCACGACCCCGAGCGGCTGGAGGATCGAGTAGGCGTCGATGCTCGTCGAGACGTTTTCGGAGAAGCCGCCCTTGAGCAGCTGAGGGATGCCGCAGGCGAACTCGACGACCTCCTGGCCGCGCGAGATCTCCGCCTTGGCGTCCTCATAGGTCTTGCCGTGCTCCGCGGTGATCGCCTTGGCGATCTCGTCCTTGCGCTCCTCGAGCAGCTGCCGGAAGGCGAAGAGCGCCCGGACGCGCCGGGCGAGCGAGGTGTGCCCCCACTCCTGTGCCGCCGACTTGGCCTTGGCCACGACCTCGTCGACCGTGTCGGCGCTGGCCAGGTCGAGGGTGCCGGTGACCTCACCGGTCGCGGGGTTGTAGACCTCGCTGGTGCGGCCGGGCTCCCCCTGCCACGACTGGTGACCGACGAGGTGGGTGATGCGACCGGGCGCGGTCGTGGTGGCGCTCATCTGTGCCCTCCTTTGGGCAACGGCGGACTTTGTCCTTACATACTAACAACTACCGAAGGGGGCGTCACCCCCCTTCGTCGGGCGAAGGGGGGAGCCTCAGGGCAGGGCGACGTCGACCGGTCGTCCGCTTGCCAGGGACTCCATGCCGGCGGAGCAGACGAGCGTCGAGATCCACCCGTCCCGGCTCGTGGCACCCACGACCTCGCCACGCAGGCTCGCGTCGACCCAGGCCTGGACTTCGAGGTCGTACGCCCGCTCGAAGCGCACGCGGTAGTCGGGCACGATCGGCCCACCCCACGTGCCGGCCGCGCCGTCGTGGCCCGCGGTCGTCGTGTAGACCTCGCCCCAGGGTCGGCCGATGATCGCGCTGCCGTCCTCACCGACGGCCTCGACGCGGACCTCGTAGCCGGTGCGGCTGTTGACGAAGACCTCATTGGTCACCACCGCTCCCGACGCCATCCGGAAGATCGAGATCTGCGGGTCGACCACCCCGTCGAGGGCGTGCCGCGTCGGCGTCGGGCCGATGACCTGGACCGAGACGATCTCCTCGCCGAGCAGCCAGCGCGCGCAGTCGACCTCGTGCACGAGGGAGTCGCGCACGATCATCTCGGAGCGGAAGTCGGGGTTGGGCACGGACAGGTTGCGGTGCGTCTGGTGCAGCACGAGCGGGCGACCGAAGCGCCCGTCCGCGAGCATCTCGTGCAGCCGCACGTACTCGGGGTCGAAGCGCCGCATGAAGCCCACCTGCACCAGGTCACGTCCACCGGCGCGCTCGGCCTCGACGACCCGCCGCGACGAGTCGCCGTTCATCGTGAGCGGCTTCTCGCACAGGACGTGAACCCCACGCTCGATGCACGCGAGCAGCTGCTCCTCGTGGACCGACCCGGGCGAGGCGAGCAGCACCGCGTCGACACCCTCGTCGGCGACGAGGTCGAGCGGGTCGGCGTGCACCCGCACCGTGCCGCCGGACCCGCCGAGCTCGTCGGCGAGCGCCTGCGCCCGCTCGACGTCGGGGTCGGCGAGCGCCACCAGGCTCGCGCCGGCGATGCGTGTGGCCAGCCGGCGAGCATGGTCGGCACCCATGAGGCCGACGCCGACGACCCCGACGCGAAGAGAGGTCACCGCAGGCTCCCTTCGAGGCTCCTTCGTCGCACCTCAGGGACCGGTGGGCGAAGAGAGGTCACCGCAGGCTCCCTTCGAGGCTCCTTCGTCGCACCTCAGGGACCGGTGGGCGAAGAGAGGTCACCGCAGGCTCCCTTCGAGGCTCCTTCGTCGCACCTCAGGGACCGGTGGCCGAAGGGAGGTCACCGCGGCTCCTCCTGCCGCACCTGGGGCTTGTCCGGTCCGGCGAGCTGGGCCTCCGGGTTGTCCGGGTCGACGGTCTTGCCGGGGTCGACGTCGCCGAGCTCGTGCTTGAGCGCGTCGAGCTCCTGGCCACCGGCCATCTCCGCGGTCAGCTGGTCGAGCGTCAGCTCGTCGCGGTGCGCGTCGAGGGTGAGCCGACCGAGCTTGAGGATGATGAAGTGGTTGCCGACGAGGTAGGCGTGGTGCGGGTTGTGGGTGATGAAGACGACCCCGAGGCCGGCATCGCGAGCCTTGGCGATGTACTTGAGGACCACCCCCGACTGCTTGACGCCCAGGGCTGCGGTCGGCTCGTCGAGGATGATGACCTTGGCGCCGAAGTAGATCGCGCGGGCGATGGCGATGCACTGCTTCTGCCCACCCGAGAGGCCACCGACGGGCCGGTCGAGGTCCCCGATGTGGATCCCCATCTTCTGCAGCTCCTCGTCGGCGATGCGTCGCATCGCCCGCGAGTCGAGGAAGGGACCCTTGCGGATCTCGTTGCCCATGAAGAAGTTGCGCCACACCGACATGAGCGGCGCCAAAGCGAGATCCTGGTAGACCGTCGCGATGCCCAGGGCCTGCGCCGCGCGCGGCGAGGCGAGGTTGCGGCTCACCCCGTTGATCTCGAAGGTGCCCGTGGTGTGCTCGTGCAGGCCGGCCATGATCTTGATGAGCGTCGACTTGCCCGCGCCGTTGTCGCCGAGGACGCAGGTCACCTCACCCGGGTAGACCTCGAGGTTGACGCCCTGCAGTGCGTTGACGTTGCCGTAGGACTTGCCGACGTCCTGCATGACGACGAGGGGCTGGACGTCGGCCGCGCGCCGCGGCCCGGTCTGCGTGCTCATCGCGCATCCGCCTTCTTCTTGACGTAGAGGTTGACCAGGGTGGCGAGCAGGAGCATCGCGCCGAGGAAGGTGTAGAACCAGTCGACGTTCCACCCCGCGTAGTTGATGCCCAGGCGGGTCATGCCGAAGATCAGCGCGCCGAGGGCCGCACCGACGACCGAGCCGTAGCCACCGGTGAGCAGGCAGCCACCGACCACCGCGGCGATGATGTAGATGAACTCGTTGCCGACACCCTCGCCGGACTGCATCACCTGGTAGTTGAAGAGCAGGTGCATGCCGAGCATCCACGCGCAGAAGCCGACGGTCATGAAGAGCCCGATCTTCACCGCCTTGACGGGGACACCGACGGCGCGGGCGGCGTCGGCGTCACCACCGACGGCGAAGATCCAGTTGCCGATGCGCGTGCGCTGCAGGACGAGGGCGCCGATGACGACCATGACGAGCCAGTAGACGACGAGGGCCTTGATGTTGACCGGCCCGATCGACACGCTCCACGCGAAGACCCGCTGGGCCGACTCGAAGCCGTCCATGTCCGAGATCGTCGGCGTCGAGACCGTCCCGCCGACGAGTCGGGTGACCGCGAGGTTGGCGCCCTGGAGGACGAAGAAGGTCCCGAGCGTCACCAGGAAGCTCGGCAGCCCGGTCCGCATGAGCAGCCAGCCGTTGAAGGCACCGACGGCGAGCGAGAAGACGAGGGCCGCGATGACCCCGAGCCAGACGTTGAGCCCGAAGTTCCACGCCGTGAGGGCCGCGCAGATGCCCGACGCGGTGGCGGCGACACCGGTCGACAGGTCGAACTCGCCACCGACCATGAGCAGCGAGACGCCGACGGCCATGATCCCGATGGCCGAGGCCTCGTAGAGGATCGTGCCGGTGTTGCCCAGGCTGCGGAAGGACGGGGCGACGGCGAGGAAGAGGGCCATGACGGCCAGGGCCCCGATGAGGGCCCCGACCTCCGGTCGGGCGAAGAGGAGGCCCATCCTCCCCTTCGCCACGACCCGGTCATCGGCCTCGGGGGCGATCGAAGGTGCGGTCATCGGTGGATCAGTCCTCGAGCAGCAGATCGACGTTCTTGTCATCGACGAAGGCGGGGCCGGTGAAGCTCGGCTCGCCACCGCCGACGGACGCGCCCTTGTTGACGCGCAGCCACAGCGAGTCGACGGCCTGGTAGCCCTGGACGTAGGGCTGCTGGTCGACGGCCCACTCGATGTTGCCGTCCTTGATCTGCTGCAGCGCCTCGTCGTTGAGGTCGAAGGTCGCGACCTTGGCCTTGCTGCCGGCCTCGTCGACGGACTTCTGGGCGATGAGGGCGAAGGGGGCCCCGAGCGTCAGGACGTGGGTGATGTCCTTGTCCTGCTGCAGCTTGGCGGTGATCGTCGACTGGACGTTGGCGGTGTCGGTGCCCTTGACGTAGATCTTCTCCGACTTGTCGAAGGTCGCGGCGACGCCCTTGCACCGGGACTCGAGGCCGACGTGGCCCTGCTCCTGGATGACGCAGAGGGTCGTGCCCGCCTTCTCCTCCGTGAGCCGCTCACCGGCGGCCTCGCCGGCGAGCTCGTCGTCCTGGCCGAAGAAGGACAGCGCGCCCATCTCCTTCCAGTCGTCCATGCCCGCGTTGAGCGCGACGACGGGGATGTCGGCGGCGACGGCCTTCTCGACATTGCCCTTCATCGCCTCGGGCTTGGCGAGGGTGACGGCGATGCCGTCGACCTTCTTGTCCGTGGCCTGCTGGACGAGGTTGGACTGCCCGGCCCCCTCGGGGTTGGCGGTGTACTCGAGCTTGACGTTGTTCTTCTTCGCGGCGTCCTCGGCCCCCGCACGGACCTGGTCCCAGAAGGTGTCTCCGGGCTCGGCGTGGGTGATGAAGGCGACCGTCATCTCAGGGGTGTCGACGCCGCCACCGCCACCGCCGCCTCCCTCGTCCGTCTGCTTGCCCCCGGAGGAGGAGCAGGCAGCCAGGGCGAGAGCGGCCACGGCCGATGTCGCGACGACGCTGACGCGGGTGATACGGGACATGGGTCCAGCCTTTCTTCATCTCTCCCGCTCCGTTGCGGGGGACGTCGGGGAGCGGCGCCCGGGTGGCGCCGGCTTCGATTCAGTTGTGAGTGTCGCTGTCCGGTGTGCCGGACGGCGGGAGATCCGCCGGGGCGAGATGCGTTCGTTGCCGGGACTTCGCCTGCTCGTACTCGGCCCGCGCGGCGCGGGTGCTCTCGAGCTCGCTCACCTCGCCGACGGGCACGTCCCACCACGAGCGCGAGTCGGGCCCGACGACCATGGGGTCGGTCTCGACGTGGATGACGACGGGGCCTGCGTCGGCCGGCGCCGCCCTGGCCTCGGCGATGGCGGCCTCGAGGCCCGCCCGGTCGTGCACCTCGATGACGTGCGCGCCGAGCGAGCGGGCATTGGCGGCGAGGTCGACGGGCAGCCGGTCGCCGTCGAGGCGGCCCCCGTCGCCCCGGGCCCGGTAGGCGGTGCCGTAGCGCTGACTGCCGAGCGAGGCCGACAGCGACCCGATGGAGTGGAAGCCGTGGTTCTGCACGAGCACGACGATGACCTTGGTCCGCTCCTGCACGGCCGTGACGAGCTCGGTCGGCATCATCAGGTAGCCGCCGTCGCCGACCATGGCCCAGACCTCGCGGGTCGGGTCGGCCCACCGGATCCCGATCGAGGCGGGCACCTCGTAGCCCATGCAGGAGTAGCCGTACTCGACGTGGTAGCCGCGCCGGTCGCGCACCCGCCACGTCTTGTGCAGGTCGCCGGGCATCGACCCGGCCGCGCAGAGCACGACGTCGCGCGGGTCGGAGAGCTCGTTGACCAGTCCCAGCACCTCGCCCTGGGTGAGCAGCCCGTCGGCGAGCGCATCGGTGACCTCGGGCGACGGGTGGTGCGCCGCCTCGACCTGCGCGTCCCACTCCGCCCACAGCCGGGCCTGCTCCTGCCGGTGGTCGTCGGCGACGGACCAGCCGTCGAGGGCGGCGGTCAGGGCCGTGATCGCCTCGCGGGCGTCACCGACGACGGTCAGGCCGGAGTGCTTCACCGCGTCGAAGGGGGTGATGTTGAGGTTGACGAAGCGCACCCCGTCAGCGGCGAAGGCGGTCCGGCTCGCCGTCGTGAAGTCCTGGTAGCGGGTGCCGATGCCGATGACGACATCGGCCTGCGCCGCAACGGCATTGGCGGCCGTCGTGCCGGTCGACCCGACCGCTCCGAGGAGCTGCGGGTGGCCGTGGAGGAGCGACCCCTTGCCCGCCTGCGTCTCGCCGACGGGGATCCCGGTCGCCTCGCACAGCGCGGCGAGGGCGTCCTCGGCGCCGGAGTAGTGCACCCCGCCGCCGGCGACGATCATCGGGCGCTGCGCGGAGCGGATGATCTCGGCGGCGGCCGCGATCCGCGAGGCCTCGGCCGGGGGCCGGGCGATGTGGTGGGTGCGCTCGGCGAAGAGCTCGACCGGCCAGTCGAAGGCCTCGGCCTGCACGTCCTGCGGCAGCGAGATCGTCACCGCGCCGGTCTCGGCCGGGTCGGTGAGCACCCGCATCGCGGCGAGGAGGATCGCCGGCAGCTGCTCGGGCCGGCGCACCTCGTCGTAGAAGCGCGAGAGCGGGCGGAAGGCGTCGTTGACGGTGAGGTCGCCGCCGTGCGGCTGCTCGAGCTCCTGCAGCAGCGCCCCCGCGGCCCGGGTGGCGAAGGTCGAGCTCGGCAGCAGGAGCACCGGCAGCCGGTTGATCGTCGCGAGCGCGGCACCGGTGAGCATGTTGGTGCTGCCTGGGCCGACGGAGGCGGTGCACGCCCAGGTCTGGAGCCGGTCGCGCTGCTTGGCGTAGGCGACGGAGGTGTGGACCATCGCCTGCTCGTTGCGGGCGAGCACGTAGGGCAGCGCGGGCCCGCCCTCGCCGGCGGCGAGCTCCTCCTGGAGCAGGGCCTGGCCGACGCCGGCCACGTTGCCGTGGCCGAAGATGCCGAGCACCCCGGCGAAGAGGCGCTGGCGCTCCCCGTCGCGCTCGCTCCACTGCGCACCGAGGAAGCGCACCACCGCCTGCGCCACGGTCAGCCGCACCCTCGTCATCGCGCCTCCTCGGTTCCTGAGGAAGTCGCGCAGCGACTGTCTCGAAGGGCCCAGGTCTCCCGGATCGCGCCGTGCGCCGGGTCGTCGCAGATCAGCCAGGCCCGCTCGGGGCCGGGGCCGGCCATGACGTTGAGGTAGTAGAGGTCGGCGTCGGGCGCGGCCATCGCAGGGCCGTGCCAGCCGTGCGGGACGAGCACGGTGTCACCGGTGGCCACCTCGACGAGCACGTCGATGGGTCGCCCCTCCGCTCCGTAGACCTGCTGGTAGCCGACGGGCTGGCGGCCGTCCTCGCGGTCGGTGCCCCGGGTGAGCGGCGCCCGCCCGGCGTCGGCGTCACCGACGGACTGGGTCTCGAAGTAGTAGATCTCCTCGAGCTCGCTCTCCTGACCGGGCCGGTCGGTGTCGTGCTTGTGCGGCGGGTAGGAGGACCAGCCGGCGGCGGGGGTGACGACCTCGCAGACGAGGATCTGCTCGGCGCCCGGCAGCGTGTCGAGCATGCCGAGACCGCGCACCTCGCGGCTGCACGCCCCGGCTCCGCGCTGCTCGACCGGCACCTCGTCGGCGCAGATAACGGTGACCTCGCGCCCCCCACCGCTCGGGTCGTCGACCCGGGCACCGCAGACCGCGACGCGCGCCTCGGCGTCGCCGGAGTTGGTCAGCTCCAGGGCCGTCCCGGAGGGCGCGTAGAGCACGTCGGTGGGGCCGGCGAAGACGCTCGGGCGCCCGGCGAGCACGTGCTGGTCCGCGTCGGTGGTCACCCTCACCCCGCCGACGAGCGGCACGACGAGCGACTCCTGGCCGTCGAGCCGGTGGCCGACGGACGCACCCGGCGCGAGCACGGCCACCCGCAGGCTGGTGTGCTGCCAGCCGTCGATCTCGTCGGTGACCTCGACGGCCCAGGCACCTCCCTTCGGCGCGAAGGGGAGGTACCACCGGTCGTTGTCCGCTCCGGTGCGAGGGGCGTGGCTCATGCGGCACCTCCGTGGACGAGGTCGGCGGCGATGTCGACGGCGGTCGCGACGTCACCGTCGGGCGGGTAGAGCAGGGCGCGCCCGACGACGAGCCCGCGCACCTGCGGGAGGGTTAGGGACCGGCCCCACGACGCGTAGGTGTCGCGGGGATCGCCCTGGGGGTCGCCGCCGAGGAGCAGCGAGGGCAGGGTCGTGGCGTCCATGACCCGCTCGAGCTCGTCGACGACGGGCAGCTTGAGCCAGGTGTGCGCGCTCGTGGCGCCGAGCCCGGAGGCGACGGTGATCGAGCGGATCGTCGAGTCGGGGTCGAGGAGGTTGACGACCTTGCCGTCGCGACGGGTCGACCAGAAGGGCTCGACCATCGCCATGGTCGAGTTCGCGGCGAGCTCGGTGACCGCCCGGGCACTCGCCTCGAGGGTGGCGACGCTCGCCGGGTCGTCGAGGTCGATGCGGGTGAGCATCTTGCCGCCGTCGATCCCGCTGGCGACGATCTCGGCGGCAGTGTGGCCGGTGAAGCGGTCGTCGAGCTCGAAGGAGGAGCCCTGCAGGCCACCGCGGTTCATCGACCCGATGGCGACCTTGTCCTCGAGCGCCCCCATGAGGAGCAGGTCGTCGAGGACGTCTGGGGTGCCCAGCACCCCGTCGACGCCCGGCCGTGACAGCGCCGTGGCCAGGCGGCGCAGCAGGTCCGAGCGCGAGGCCATGGCCATCGCCTGGCCCCGCACGCCCAGGGCCCCGCGGGCCGGGTGGTCGGCGGCGACGAGGAGCATCCGGCCGTCGTCGGCGAGGAGCGGTCGGCGGGTGCGGGCGGCCCAGCCGCGGGCGATCGCGCCGGGGTCGGTGGCCCGGGTGCCGGTGATGTCGGCGATGTCGACGGCGACGGGGCGCGTCGCCCCGGTGACCGGCTGCGTGCTCATGCCCGGGCTCCCTTCGCCGCCCACGTCGCCAGGCCGGCCTCGACCTCGGCGACCGTGGGCATCGCGGTGCTGCACTCCAGCCGGGAGGCGACGATCGCGCCCGCGACGTTGGCGAACTCGAGGATCCGCCGCAGGTCCCAGCCCTCGAGCAGCCCGTGGACGAGGGCTCCACCGAAGGCGTCGCCGGCGCCCAGTCCGTTGACCACCTCGACGGCGAAGGGGGGAACCTCCACCCTCTCGTCGGCGGTCGCGGCGAGCACCCCGCGGGGGCCCTGCTTGACGATGGCCAGCTCGAGTCCACGCTCGAGCAGGGCGTCGGCGGCGCGCTGGGGGCCGGTCTCGCCGACGGCGACCTCGCACTCCTCACGGTTGCCGACGGCGATGGTCGCGTGCTCGAGGGCGCGGCCGACCTCGTGGGTCGCCTCGCTCGGGTCGGCCCAGAACATCGGCCGGTAGTCGAGGTCGAGGACGGTGTGCTCGGCCCGGCCACGCGCGGTGTAAGCGACGTGGTGGGTCGCCCGCGATGGCTCGGCGCTCAGCCCGGTGACCGTGGTCCAGAAGACCCGCGCGCCGCGGATCGCCTCGAGCGGCAGGTCCTCCTCGGTGAGCATGAGGTCGGGCGCGATCGGGTAGCGGTAGAAGTACAGCGGGAAGTCGTCGGGCGGGTGCACCTCGCAGAAGGTCACCGGCGTCGGCGGCCCCTCACCGCTGATCGGGGTGATGAAGTCACCGACGACACCGAGGCGCTCGGCCTCGGCGCGCACGTAGCGGCCGAAGGCGTCGGCCCCCGTCTTGGTGATGAGGGCGGCCGAGCGACCGTGGCGCGCGGCGGCGACGGCGACATTGGTCGCCGACCCGCCGAGGAACTTCTCGAAGGTGCGCACCTCCTCCAGCGGGACCCCGTGGTCGAGGGGGTAGATGTCCACGCCCGTCCGGCCCATGGTGATGAGGTCGTGGGTCACGCCTGCGTCCCCTCTCGCTGGTCGAGGTGCGAGGAGCTCTGCGACGAGCCTCGAGACCCCTCGACCACCCGCGCGACCTCACTCAGGTACCCCACCGACTCGCGCACGTCGGCGACCGGGTCCGCGGCCCCCTGCGGCGTGACGGGGTCGGCGGGGTCACCGGCCAGGACGGTGTCCTGCTCGAGGACGTACCAGCCGCCGTAGCCGGCGGTCTCGAGGGAGGCGACGATGGCGGCGATGTCGACGTCACCGCGACCGAGGGCGACGTACATGCCGGCCGCGACGGCATCGGTGTAGCTGGCCGAGCCGTCCTGCACCTTGCGGGCCCAGGCGAGGTCGACGTCCTTGAGGTGCATGTGGGCGATCCGTTGCGGGTGCTCCCGGGCGACTCGCACTGGGTCACCCCCGCCGATGAGCAGGTGACCGGTGTCGAGGCAGAGCCCGATGCGGGAGCCGGCGAGCACCCGGTCGGTCTCCTCGCCGGACTCGACCATCGTCCCCACGTGCGGGTGCAGGGTGGCCGTGAGGCCTTGCGCCGCAGCGGCATCGGCGATCCGGTCGAGGTTGGTCAGGAGCGTGGTCCAGCCCTGCTCGTCGAGCTCGGGGCGGGCGTCGTAGCCCTCCGCGCCGGTCGCGGCGGCGATGACGACCGTGGTCGCCCGGGCCGCGACGAGGCCGGCCATCGCGGTCTCGACGGTGCTAAGGGGGTCGATCGCCGGGTCGTGCAGGACCACGGGCACGAACTGCCCGACCGCCGCCAGGCCGTACTCGGCGAGGGTGTCGGCCTTGCCCTGCGGGTCGTCGGGGAGGAAACCGTCGGGCCCGAACTCGGTCGCCGCGATGCCCAGGTCGCGCATCTGGGTCAGCACGGTCGGCGGCTGGTGCTGCCAGCCCCAGCCGGGGACCTCGCACACCCCCCAGGAGATCGGGGCGGCGGCGATGCGCTCGGTGAGCGGGCGGCGCGTGGTGGCGGCGATCATGGTCACAGTCCTCGGATCTCGGTCATGGCGACGGGGCGGCGCTCGGCGCGCGAGAGCTCGCACGCCTCAGCGGTGCGATAGGCCTCGAGCGCGTCGGCGATCGTGCAGGGGCTCTTGCGGCGGCCCGCGGCCACCTCGAAGAAGGCGGTGAGCTCGGCCCGGTAGGCCGGCAGGAAGCGCTCCATGAAGGACCAGCGCTGCGGGCCGCGGGGGAAGTCGACGTCGGGCTCGGCGCTCACCATGGCCAGCGAGTGGTCGAGGCCGGCGGTGATCGTGCCGCGCTCGCCCATGACCTCCATGCGCACGTCGTGGCCCCCGCCGTTGTAGCGGGTCGTCGACATCAGCACGAGGGTGTCGTCATCGAGGGTGAGCA
Organism: Janibacter sp. FSL W8-0316; assembly: GCF_038004165.1. Lineage (NCBI taxonomy): Bacteria > Bacillati > Actinomycetota > Actinomycetes > Micrococcales > Intrasporangiaceae > Janibacter > Janibacter sp. FSL W8-0316. The sequence continues at coordinate 2,200,332 of NZ_JBBOQX010000001.1, forward strand.
CCGCCGCGCCGGTGTCGACGTCGCCGGCCTCGGCGAAGAAGTCGGCGCCCTTGTTGGCCCCCACCGCGTAGACGCTCGCGATCTCGCGGCCGGTGACGAAGCGGACCGCGTCGAAGTCGTGGACCCCGCAGTCGCGGAAGATGCCGCCCGAGGTCGGGATGAACTCCGCCGGCGGTGGCGCCTGGTCGTGGGTGTTGGCCCGGATCGTGTGGACGAAGCCGAGCTCGCCGGAGGCGACGGCCTCCTGCGCCCGGCGGAAGCCGACGTCGAAGCGACGCTGGTGCCCGATGTGCACCGGGACCTCGCTGCTCGCCTCGAGACGGGCCAGCTCGATCGTCTCGTCGAGGCTGCCGGCAGCGGGCTTCTCGCAGAAGGTGGGGACGCCCCCTTCGACACCGCGGCGGATCCACTCGGCGTGGCCGTTGGTGGCGGTCGCGACGACGAGACCGTCGAGGTCCGCGTCGATCAGCGCGTCGGGGGCGACGACCTCGACCTGCGCCACCGAACCGGTCGCGCGCAGGCGGGCGGCCACCTCGTCGGCGATGCCGTCGCGGGCGTCGGTGATGACGAGGGTGTCGACCTCCGGCAGCCCGACGAGGGTCTCGGCGTGGAAGGCACCGATCCGGCCGAGGCCGACGAGTCCGATCCGCATCCGGGGACGCTCCTTTGCGTGGTTCGTGCGGGGTGTGCGGGTCACTCTTCCCCACGCCCACGGGCCTGTCAACAGTTTGTCAGGACATACTGACGTATGGCTGTCATGCACCCCGCCGCGTATGCTCCGACCATGTCAGCGATGCAGCTCGAGGTGGTCATCGACCGGGAGTCCCCGGTGCCGCTGTACCACCAGCTCGCCGAGCAGCTGACCGCCGCGATCGACGACGGGCGCCTCGAGCCCGGCGACCCTTTTGAAAACGAGGTCGCCCTCGCGACCCGCCTCTCGCTCTCCCGGCCGACCGTCCGCCGGGCCATCCAGGAGATGGTCGACCAAGGGCTGCTCGTGCGCCGCCGGGGGCTGGGCACGACCGTCGCCAACCGCAAGGTGCACCGCAAGGCCAGGCTGTCCTCGCTCTTCGACGACCTCGAGGCCGAGGGGCGCGAGCCGCGCACGAGCGTCATCGAGATGGAGATGCGCACCGACGAGCGGGCCGCCGCGGCACTCGACCTCGCGGCCGACACCGAGATGCTCTCGGTGGTGCGGGTGCGCTCCGCCGGCGACCAGCCGCTGGCGATCATGCACAACTGGCTGCCGCCGGCCCACGCCGAGATCACCCTCGAGAGCCTCGAGGCCCAGGGGCTCTACGCGCTGCTGCGCAAGCGGGGGGTCAAGCCGGTCGTCGCGCGCCAGTCGATCGGGGCGCGCATGCCGACGGCCGCCGAGCGGCGGGCGCTCGGGCTGCGCTCCGGCCAGCCGGTGCTGACGATGACACGCATGGCCTTCGACGCCTCGGGGGCGGCCATCGAGTTCGGCGACCACGCCTACCGCGCCGAGGACTACACCATCGACCTCATGCTCGACGAGCGCTGAGTCACCAGGGCTTGTCGACGCCGGCGCCGGAGCTGCCCTTCTCCTCGCCCTCTTCCTCGCGGCGGTCGGTCTCGGACTGGCGCTGACCCTGCTGGTTGCGCTCCTCGAGCTCCTTCTGCTTCGGGTCCTTCTTCTCCTCGTCCTCGCCCTCGCCGTCGTCGCCCTGGTCCTCGGGCTCCTGCGGCTCCTCAGGCTGGGACTTGCCCGTCTGCTCCTCGAGCTTGTCCTTCTGCTCCTGCTGCTTGCGGCCGGCCTCACCGCCGTTGCCGTCGTCGCTGCCGTCGAGGCAGCCCTCGGGGCCCTCCTCGATGAGCTTCAGCGCTTCCTCGGCCAGCGACTTCTCCTTGTCCTCGTCACCGGCCTCCTTGGCGGCATCGGCCTGCTGGGAGATCGTGATGACGAGGTTGGTGCGCACCGTGCAGTCGTCCTGCGGGTTCTTGGTGCGATCCAGCGCGGTCTCGAGGTCGGCCCGGCCGCCCTCGAGGTCACCGTCGATCGACTTGCCGGTCCCCTCGACGAAGGGAGCCCGCCACCGCTCGACGATGTTGAGCGGGTGGAGGCGGTCGGCCGCCTTGACCATGCCGGGGCCGTCGTCGCCGCCGTGGGCGTCCTGCGCCTGCCCGATGAAGACGGGCAGGGTGAGGAAGCGGATGGCCAGGACGACCAGGACGATCGCCGGGAGGATGGTCGCGAGGATCATCCGGCGGCGGCGCCGCAGCCGCGGCTCGATGGGTGCCGTCATGGCGTGCCTCCTGCCTCGACCCGCCGCAGTCGGCCGATCTCGCGCGTGGTGACGAAGAGGTCGATGAGCAGCAGCAGCGACATGAGCAGGGCGAAGACCCAGATGAGCGAGGTGTAGGTCTCGATGGCCGCGCCCTCCCCTTCGACCGTCGTGCCGGGGTCGGCGTCCTCGAGGGCCGGGGCGATGTCGCCGCCGGCGCGGTGGGTGTAGGGCACGCCGAGCTGGTCGGCGATCTCCTCGAGCTGCTTCTCGTCGATCTTGCTGACGCCGGGGTTGCCCTGGCTGTCCTTGATGTCCTCACCGGTCGTGCCGTCCGCCGAGGTCGACGCCATCCGGCCGCCCGCCTCGGTCCCGTAGCCGAGGACAGCGCCACCATCGACGAGGTCACCCAGGTCGAAGGGGGCCGGCTCCTCGCTCGCGGTCTGCTCGCCGTCGCCGAGGTAGAAGACGACGCGCGAGCGCTCGGGCTGGCGCTTCTTGGCCCCCTCGAGGGTGAGCTTCAGCCGCTCCTGGGCGACGGTCACCGACGACCCGCCGGAGTAGAGGCTGTTCTCGGCCCGGAGGTTGTTGGCGGCCGTCTTCAGCGCATTGGTGTCGGTCGTGAGCGGCATCGTCACGCGGGCGGTGTAGTCGAAGGTGATGATGGCGAAGCGCGCCCCGGGCATCTCCTCCTGGATCTTGGCCATGTCCTCGCGATAGCCCTCGAGGCGGGTCTTCTCACCGTTGTGGTCACGCGCCATCGCCGAGGTCGTCGTGTCGACGACGAAGAAGACGCTGACGTCGGAGGCGGCCTGACGGGCGATCGCGCCGTTGACGGCCGGGCCCATGAGGGCGACGACCATCGCCACGGCGATCGCGAGCCGCAGCCCCCAGCGCACCCGGTGGTGGGAGTCGACGAGCAGGCGCCACAGGGTGAAGCCGACGAGGAGCAGCCCGAGGACGACGACGATCGGCCAGGGCAGGACAGGGTGCCAGCTCATCGGCGCCACCTCCACAGCAGCGGGTAGAGCACGACCAGGCCGATGAGGCTGAGCACGAGCCACACCCGCGGCAGGTCGGTGCGGACATGGACCGGCGCGACGTCGGGCAGCCGGGCCGCCTCGAGCTTCTCGATGTTCTTGGTCACCTCGTCGGTCGCCCCGGGCTGGTCGAGCCCCCAGGTCCGGCCCCCGGTCTCCTCGGTCGCAGCCGAGAGCTCGGTGTGGTCGCTGCCGATGGCGAGCGGGTTGAGCGCGTAGACGCGGATCTTGCGCTCCTTGGCCAGCTCGGTCGCCTCGTCGAGGGTGTAGACCCCGTCGCCGTGCACGTCGTTGTCGGTGCCGAGGATGATCGCGCGCGGGCGGTCCTCCTCGGCGTGGTCGAAGTTCTCCACGCAGCTGGCGAGCCCGTCGGGCACGAGCGAGCTGGCGAGGATGCGCTCGTTGAAGGTGCCCGAGGTCGGGTCGTACTCGCTGCCGCCGAAGAGCGAGAAGCCCTCGGCGTAGCCGGCCAGCTGCTCCGAGACGAGGTCGTAGTCGTCGGTGAGCGGGAAGGCGGTGACGGCCTGGTTGTTGAAGAGCACCAGCCCGATCCGCTCGCCGCGGAAGCTCTTGACGATCTCGGAGAAGTTCTCGAGCACGGCCCGGTCGGTCGAGTACATCGAGCCGGAGACGTCGAGGCAGAGCATGATGTCGCGGTTGTTCTTCTCCGGGTCGATCGTCTCGGTCGTACCGGGGCGACCGGCGGCGACGGCGAGCGGCAGGAGCACGACGGCCAGCAGCGCGGCGATGCTCGCGAGGCGCACCTTCTGCCGCCCGATCGCGGCGCGGTAGGCCGGCAGCCGGGTCAGTCGCCGTGAGTGGGCGACGAGCACCGCGTCGCGGGCGGCGGTGTCGCGCCCGGCGCGCCACCAGCCGAGGCCGGCGACCGCGAGGACCGCGAGGACCAGGAGCAGGGTGAGCCACCAGAAGGCCAGACCCATCACGACCACCCCCCGACGACGTCACGCGCGGCCTTGGCGGAGCGGGCGAAGCTCGGCGGGTCGGCCTCGGCCTGACCGAACTGCCGCGGGTAGTACTCCTCGATGAGCTGAGCCAGGTGCGCCGGACCTCGCTCACGCAGGTCGGCGGCGGTCATCGTCTCGGCCTTGAACCCGCTCGCCTTGCTGACGAAGCCGCGCACGATCTGCGACAGCTCGTGGTGTCCGGCGCGCGGCGAGGTCTTCTTGGCGGCGACCGCCGCCTCGACCTTGTCGATCCGGGCGAGGGCGTCGCGGCGCAGCTTGAGCAGCGCCGCGGGCGGCAGCGAGCCGGAGCCGTCCTCGGACTCGGGGGCGCGGGTGAGCAGCCAGATCCACACGGCCCACACGAGCAGCCCGAAGATGATGAAGAAGCCGAGCACGGGCCAGATGACCGAGTAGCCCTGCGGCTCGAGGTAGATCGGGTCAGCGTCCACGACGCCTCCTCTCGAGCATCTTGACGATCATCGGGACGACCTCGTCGGTGTGCCCGGCACGGGCCGACGAGACGTCGGTGCGCCGCAGCATCGCCTCGATGTCGTGGCGGCGGGTGCTCTCGGACCGGGTGAAGGCGGCCGCGAGCTCCCGGTCGGAGAGCAGCAGGTCGGGCAGCGGGTGATCGACGGCGACATCGCGCACGAGGGTCTCGGGGTCGACCCCGAGCGGGTCGAGGTCGGCGACGTCGACCCAGATCACCTCGTGCCGCAGGCGAAGGGAGCGCAGCGTGTCCTCGACCTCGGCCGGCTCGACGCCGTCGTCGGCGACGACGAGCAGCACCTTGCGGCCCTTGACGTTGCGGGTGATGTGCCGCAGCAGCCCGGGCAGGTCCGAGGAGGGCGAGTCCGGCTGCGAGCGCGCCAGGGTCTCCTGCAGCAGGTGCTCGAGGTGGCCCTCGGAGCTGCGGGCGCGCGTCGCGTGGATGCGTCCGGGGGCGCCGCTGATCATCGCGACGTCGTCGCCGTGGCGGATCGCGAGCCAGCCCAGGACGCCGGCGGCGAGGACGGCGATCTCGCGCTTGGGCTCACCACCGGCCGCGGTCGCGGCCATCTCCCGGCCGGCGGGCATGACGATGATGAGCGAGAAGTGGCGTTCGGCGACGTAGCGCTTGATGAGCATCGAGCCGTGCCGGGCCGATGCCTTCCAGTCGATGTCCCGGATGTCGTCGCCGACCGCGTACTCGCGCAGGTCGTCGAAGTCCATGGAGCGGCCCTTGTGGACAGAGGCGTAGCCGCCGTCGAGCAGCGCGACCGACCGGCGTCGGACGTGGATCGACAGCTTGCCCTTGACCTTGTGGACCAGACGCGTCATGACGTCCCTACGGGGTGCGCACGGAGCGCACGATGGCGTCGATGATCGTCTCGACGCGCACGTCGTCGGCGGTGGCCTCGTAGGTGAGGAGCACGCGGTGGCGCAGGACGCGGTGGGCCAGGTGGCGCACGTCCTCGGGGATGACGTGGTCGCGCGCCTGGAGGAGCGCGGCGGCCCGGGCGGCCTTGGCGAAGGCGATCGAGGCTCGCGGGCTGGCGCCGATCTCGACGTAGCGGGCCAGCTCCGGCGGCATGACCTTGTGCGGGGTGCGGGTCGCGGCCACGAGGAAGGTGATGTAGTCGAGGATCGCCTTGTCGAGGTAGACCGACGCCGCCAGACGCTGCAACTCGCGGGCGTCGGCGATGTCGATCATCGCCCGCTCGGGCTGCTCGAAGACACCGGCGTCGATGCGTCGCACGACCTCGGCCTCCTCGGCCGGGCTGGGGTAGTCGAGCAGGTCCTTGAGCATGAAGCGGTCGAGCTGGGCCTCGGGCAGGACGTAGGTGCCCTCCTGCTCGATGGGGTTCTGCGTCGCGAGGACGAGGAAGGGCTCGGGCACCTTGAAGACCTGGCCGCCGATGGAGGTCTGCCGCTCCTGCATCGCCTCGAGCATCGCCGACTGCGTCTTGGCCGAGCTGCGGTTGATCTCGTCGAGCAGGACGAAGTTGGCGTGCACGGGGCCGAGCTGGGTGACGAACTTGCCCTGGCTGGCGTCGTAGACCTGGGTGCCGACGATGTCGCTCGGCAGCAGGTCAGGGGTGCACTGGATCCGCTTGAAGGAGCCGCCGATGGCCGTCGCGAGCGCGTGGGCGGCCGTCGTCTTGGCCAGACCGGGCACCGACTCCAGGAGCACGTGGCCGCCGGTGAGCAGACCGATGAGGAGGGTCTCGCGCAGCCGTCGCTGGCCGACGACCTTGGACTCGAAGCCCTTGTCGACCGAGGCGACGAGGGTCCGGGCCCGCTCCAGCTGGTCCTTGCTGATCCTGCTCGTGGGCGGCACGTCGCTCCCCTTCGCTGTGGTGTCCGTGGTGACGGCGCCACTCTACGGAGTCACCGGGGCCGGGGCACTGGGGAGCACTCCCCCGGCCCCACGGTGGTCGAGACCCGGCGACCTAGCTGGTCACTCGCACCTCGTGCAGCGAGACGCCGTGCTTCGTGGCCCGCTCGTCGGTGACCACCCGCACGTGCCGCGCGGACGTCGGGCTGATGGTGTGGGTGTCGAGCCCGCCGTCGCCGTCGCTCACCGTCGCCACGGTCGTCCACGACTGCCCGTCGAGGCTGGTCTGCACGCGGTAGCGCGAGGCGTGGGCGGCCTCCCAGTCCAGGCTCACCCGGCGCACGATCCGCGGGGTGCCGAGGTCGACCGCCCACCACGCGTCGTCGCCCCACCGGCTCGACCAGCGGGTCGCGGCGTCGTCGTCGATGGCACTGCCGGGGCGCAGCTTGCCGGTGAGGCTCCACTCCGTGCTGCTCGCGGTGGCGACCGCTCCCTTCGTCAGGTCAGCACCCTGCTCCCAGCCGGTCGTCGCCGCCCAGGTGCGCAGGTAGGACTCGGGACCGCGCAGCAGGTCGTCGACGACCTGCCGGCCCTCCGTGCCGTGGTTGCTGCGCATGTCCTCGACCCAGTCCGGGACCATCCCGTAGTGGGCGACGCCGTCGCGGTTGTAGTCCCAGATGCGCTGACCGGTCACCTGCCGGTCGACGCTGCCGGAGCCCGTGACGGGGGCGAAGGGGTAGACGAGCGGTGTGTCGGCCGCGTCGTCACGGGGCGGCGGCGTCCCGCCGAAGCCGTTCATGTCCATGCCGAAGCCGTAGCCGACGTCGTACTTCTGCCGGACCGGCCGCTCGGCGTGCCCCTCCTCGACGAACTCCTCGGCACCGTGGCCGTACTGCGTGATGAACCCGCCGAGCCGGTAGACCCGCTCGGTGAAGTGCTTGTCCATCCACGAGTGGCTCGAGATGACGCCGGGATAGGCCTCGGACTCGAGGATCTCCATCGTCCGCGAGGCCGCCTTGACGCTCTGGTGGTCGATCTCGACCATGAGGTCGCGGTCCATCATCCCGCGCAGGGCGTACTCGCCCAGCGAGGTCAGCCCGCGCCGGTTGCAGTGCGGCCCCTCCGGGTAGATCGGCAGCACCTGGCCGGGGACGAGCTCGGCGACCTTGGGCGGGATGACCCCGCCCTCGACGGTGTTGTCGTGCAGCTGCGTCCGGCAGCGCTCCACCTGCCAGAACTGCCCCGTCGTCAGGAAGTTGCCGACGTTGACGACGATGCCCTGGGTCCCGGAGTCGAAGCGCACCCCGCACAGCGCGTTGTCGAACTTGTGACACAGGTACATCGAGCGGATCCCGAGCTCCTTGGCCTCGTCGAGACCGGCGTCGATCTTGGCCTTGGAGCAGTGCGAGACGCCCAGGGTCATGCCGCAGCCGAAGGGAGCGGAGACCTCCATGCCGAGGATGACGGCCATCTTGCCCTGCTCGACGTAGCGCCGGGCCTCCTCCGGCGAGTAGGCGATGCGGAACCAGCCCTTGCCCGGGCCGCCGTGGCGCGCGTCGACGAAGGCCTCGAGCTCCTTGGTCTTCTTCACCTGGCGACGCACGACGTCCATGTCGTTGCACGAGCTGGTGTTGACCTGGGTCGGCAGCGAGCACAGGACGGAGTTGTTGACCGTGTCGGCGACCATGATCCGCTGGCCACCGCGCCAGGCCCGCTCCACCCACCGGTAGTACATCTGCTGGTGGGTGAGGGAGGACCACTTGGGGGCGTCCTTGAAGGTCGGGTAGAGATCGGTGTCGTGCGGGTCGAGCGGCCCCTTGCCCTCGAGGTGGGTGACGTTCTCGATGAGGCCGGTGCGGCCATCGCTGCCGTGGCTGTGGCAGTCGGTGAGGGCGTCCTCGATGCCGAGCTCGCTGAAGGTCTTGCCGCAGACGATGTCGCCGCCGAAGCCCTCGTCGGACATCAGGTGGGTGTGCGCGTCGATGAGGCCACGCACCTCCCCCTTCGGCCCGGTCCCGGTGGACGGCGCCCCCGTGACGCCGAGCTCGGAGTCCTCCGGCAGCGGGTCGCTCTGCTCGTACCAGGGCTGCGGGTCCGCGCCCGCCCCCGTGGCGCTGCCGCCGAGCAGGGCGACGAGCAGGAGCAGGACGAAGGGGCCCAGGCCTCGCCTCGTGCGACGGTGCGGTGCGGTCATGCCAAGCTCCTACTCGTGAGTAACTGGGACGCTTGACCGACACTAGCGCTACTTCGCCAGTGATGGCGGCCGAGCGCCGATGTGCTCTCACGGGGCGGCGATCGAGCAGCCGGCCCCTCCCGCGACGGGGGCACTGCGCCGCCGGGGCTCCGCTACGCCCGCCCCTGACCCGAGCCACCTGAACCCGCATTGCCCTACGGCAATGCGCCCTCATGCCACCTGAACCTGCATTGCCCTACGGCAATGCCGGTTCGGCCGGGGTCGCGCGGGCGCGAGACCCGGGCCGGCGGGGCGCTCGTAGGGTGCGGGGGTGACCTCACCCGCACCCGCAGCCCAGGTCGGGCCGCGGCAGATCCTCTCGCTCGCCGTCCCCGCCTTCCTCGCGCTCGTCGCGGAGCCGCTCTTCCTCATGGTCGACGCGGCCGTCGTCGGCCGGCTCGGCGTCGTCCCGCTCGCCGGCCTGGGGGCGGCGAGCTCGGTGCTGCTCACCGCGGCCGGGGTCTTCGTCTTCCTCGCCTACGGCACGACGAGCGTCGTCGCCCGGCAGTTCGGCGCCGGTTCACGGCGCGGTGCGATCGAGGTCGGGGTCGGGGGGATCTGGCTCGCTGCGGGCCTCGGGGCGCTGGCGGCGATCGTCGTCGGGCTGGGGGCGCGGCCGCTCGCCCAGGCCTTCGGCTCCTCCCCGGCCGCCCTCGACGAGGCCGTCGTCTACCTGCGGATCAGCGCCCTCGGTCTGCCCGCAATGCTCCTCGTGCTCGCCGCGACCGGGATCCTGCGCGGCCTGCAGGACACCCGCACCCCGCTCGTCGTCTCCGCGATCGGCTTCGGTGCCAATGCCGTGCTGTCGATCGCCCTCGTCCTCGGGGTGGGGATGGGCATCGGCGGTGCCGCGTGGGGCACGGTCATCGCCCAGTGGGGCATGGCGTTCGCGCTGCTCGCGGTCATCCTGCGGCAGGGACGAGGCGCGGGGGCCTCCCTTCGCCCGCACGTGGGACGGGTGATGGCCGCAGCGCTCGACGGGGTCCCCCTCCTCGTGCGCACCCTCGCACTGAGGGCGATCATCCTGCTCACCGTGGCGACCGCCGCGGCCTTCGGCGACGTGCCGCTCGCCGCCTACCAGGTGACGACGACGATCTGGTCACTGCTCGTCTTCGCCCTCGACGCCCTCGCCATCGCCGGCCAGGCCCTCACCGGCGCCCAGCTCGGCAGCGGTGACGCGGCCGGTGCCCGCGCCGCGACGGCGCTCATGGTCCGGTGGGGCATCTGGGGTGGCGTCGTGCTCGGTGTCGGGCTGCTCGCGCTGCACCGGGTCCTGCCCGCGCTCTTCACCGACGACCCCGCCGTGCGCAGCGCGATCGCCGCGGGTCTGGTCGTCGTCGCCCTGTGCCAGCCGCTGTCAGGCTACGTCTTCGTCGTCGACGGGGTGCTCATCGGGGCCGGCGACGGTCGCTGGCTCGCCGGGTCGATGAGCCTCGTGCTGCTCGCCTACGTCCCCGTCGTGCTCCTGGCCCGGGCCGTCGGCGGCGACCACGGTCCCGAGGCGGCCGTGGTGACGCTGTGGTTGGCCTTCACGGCCTTCATGGTGCTGCGCGGGGCCTGCATGGCCTGGCGCATCCGGGGCGACGCGTGGGCGGTCACCGGCGCGACCCGCTGATCCACGGGTCGAGATGGTCGCGACCGCCTATCCGGTGGAGGGCACCTCGCCCCGGGCGGGCGGTCCGGCGACGTGTGCCGACGACGTCAGGCGACGGACGGGCGGGTGCTGTCGGCGTAGGAGTACCACCCCTGGCCCGCCAGGGCCTCGGCGATGCGGCGACGCCCACCGGGGCCCTCGCTGGTCACCACGGCCAGCTCGCTCGGGCGCAGCGGCGTGATCGCCAGGACCCGCACGTCGGAACCGATGGACTGGGGACGCCCCGGCAGCTCGACGCCCACGAGCACACCCAGGCGCCCGGCGTCGGCCCAGTCGGACGGCGCCTCACCGGCGGAGATCTCGAGCGAGAGCAGGGTGTGGTCGCGCAGCGCGGCGTCGACCTGCTCGGCCCCCGCAGCGGCGAGCGCGCCAGCGGCCTCCTCGAGCGCCGCGACGAGCCAGCGGCCCTCGCCGTCGGGGTCCTGCACGAGCTCGCGGCCCTCGACGTAGATCTCGAGGCCCGGCGAGTCGCCGGCGCCGTCGGACAGCCCGTCGGTCGCGATGATCCCCGAGTGCGGCGTCGTCACGTGCCGGTAGGTCGACGACCCGCCCGGCCACTGCGCCGGCTCGTCGGCGTCACCGAGCGGCCGACGCTGCGCGCCGACCTGCCCGACCGTGCGCCAGTAGTCCTCGCGCGTGCTGCCGTCCGTCTGCCCCATGGAAGTCACCCCTGCATCCTGCCTGCTGCCCGGCACCGGCGAAAGTCCGGTGCCGGGCAGGCGGGTCACTTCGTCGTCAGGCGCAGCGCGAACTCGGCGTGGTCGTCCTCGCCGGTCATCGAGAAGCCGAGCGCCGAGAGCGGCTCGATGTTGGCCCGCTCCTCGTCGTCGAGCTCGTCGCCGAAGAGCTCGACGGCCTTGCTGATGTCGACGTAGAGCACGCTGCTCGCGTCGTCGGCCTCGGGCACGGCGTCCTTGAAGGCATCGCTGTCACCGAGGCCGGAGCCGTGAGCGACCTCGTCGGCGTAGCCGGCCGGCGTGGCGACGACGGTGCGGTTGTCACCGGCGTCCTTGACCGTGATCTGCGGGGCGCCGGAGGTGCCCCCGGAGTCGACCGCGCCGGTGAGCTTGTCGATGATGCCGCGGTCGCCGTTGGTGACGAGCGCGACCTTGGGCTCGTCGGCCGACGCGCCGACGGTGATCGCGGTGTCGCTGCCGACGGCCTTGGCGAGGTCGTCCGGCACCGAGACGCCGGTCTCGTTGGTGAAGGAGTCCAGACCCTCCTGCCAGTCGTCGCCGAGGATGCTCTTGGCGTTCTTGTCGAGCTCGGGCCAGGCCGTGCGCAGCGACTCGTCGAGACCGGTGACGGCGAAGACCCCGAGGGTGTCGGCCGGCAGGTCGCCGACCATCGTGCCCTCGCCCGACGGGACGCTGCCCGCCGGCAGGCCGTTGACCCTTCCGGCGACCTCGAGGGTCGGCCCGTCGAAGCGGACGGCCGCGGCGATCCGGCCCTGCTGGTCGGCCTGGACGGTGCCCGTCGACAGCCCGAGCTCGCTCACCCGGCCGGCGTCCATCCAGCCGGTCATCATGCCGTCCTCGCCGAGGTCGTCCATGTCCTGCCGGAAGGCGTCGCTGTCGGCGAGGTTGGCGCCGGCGGCGTCGTTGACCGCCTTGTCGACGACCGACTGCTCCTCGCCGCAGATCGCGAAGTCGGCCTGGACCGAGCAGTAGCCACCCTCGCCGTTGGTGACCTTGGACAGGCCCTCCTTGGCGGCGTCCTCGTCGGTGCTCGCGAGGGCGACGACGACCTCGGGCTCGGTGCCACCGTCGGCTGCGGGCAGGAGCGCGACACCGAAGCGCTGGCCGAGCCACGGCTCGACGTCCTGGGCGTAGTCGACGCCCTCAAGCCCGCCGTCCTCCTTGATCGCGTCGAAGATCTCCTTGCGCAGGTCGCCGTTCTCGTCGACGCCCTCGAGGGAGTCGCGCATGCCGGGGAACTTGCGGGCGAAGCGGAAGGCGTCGACCTTCTGGTCCGCCGAGGGGTCGAGGTCGATCTTGGCGAAGGCGACCGAGGTGGCCGGGAGGGCTTCCTCCGGCTGGGCCCCGCCACCGTTGAGCTTGCTGTAGGCGAAGACCGCTCCACCACCGACGAGGCCGAGGGCGACGACGCCCGCCACGCCGAAGGCCCCCCACTTGAGGGCCTTGGTGGACTTCGGGGCCGGCGGCTGCACCGGCGCCTGGCCCCACTGGCCGGGCTGCTGCGGGTGACCGGGCTGGTACCCCTGCTGGGCGTAACCCTGCTGGTACTGCCCACCGGGCTGCCCGTAACCGGCAGGCGGCGGGGGCTGCTGGCCGTGGGCCGGCCCGTAGCCGGGCGGGGGCGGCGGCTGACCGGGCCCGGGCGTGGGCGGCTGCTGACCGAAGGGTGGCTGCGACATGGTGGGTCTCCCCGTGCTCGTGGTGTCCTTACCGGAACCTTACGGTCGACGGGGCTGCGCAGACCATGGGGAGGACTACCCATCAGCAGCCCGGGAGGGCATGACGAAGGGGGGTGCCCACCGTGCGGTGGGCGCCCCCCTTCGGCCTGATCACGCCCGAGGGCGCGACCCGAGATCTCGCGGACTCAGCCGGCGACGACCTCGAGAGCGACCGTGGCCTGCACCTCGGGGTGCAGACGCACGAGCGCCTGGGCCGGGCCGACCGACTTGATCGGCGTCGGGATCTCGATGGTGCGGCGGTCGAGCTCGGGGCCACCGCCGGCCTTGACGGCCTCGGCGACCTCGCGGCTGGTCACGGCGCCGAAGAGGCGACCGGAGTCACCGGCGTGGGCGCTGATCGTGACCTGCTGGGCCTCGAGGTTGCCCTTGATCGACTGGGCCTCCTCCAGGGACTTCACGGCGCGAGCGGCGCGGCCGGCGGCGATCGCCTCGACCTGCTTCTGCGCACCCTTGGTCCACGCGGTGGCCAGGCCACGGCGGAAGAGGAAGTTGCGGGCGTAGCCCGGCTTGACGTCGACGACGTCACCGGCGGTACCGAGGCCGGTGACCTCGTGGGTGAGGATGACCTTCATGTCTGCTCCTTGCTTCTCGGCCGCGGATCAGCGGTTGGACGAGGAGTAGGGCAGCAGCGCCATCTCCCGGGCGTTCTTGACGGCGGTCGCGATGCGACGCTGCTCCTGGACGGAGACGCCGGTGACGCGACGCGCACGGATCTTCCCGCGGTCGGAGATGAACTTGCGCAGCAGGTTCGCGTCCTTGTAGTCGATGTTCTCGACCTTCGCCGCCTTGAGCGGGTTGGCCTTCTTCTTGGGCTTGCGCACTACGGGCTTGGCCATCGTGGTGCTCTCCTTCGTGTCAATGAGAGCCCGAGGTTGGTCCTCGGGATGGAAGTGGTGTCAGTGCCCGACCGGGGTCGGGCGTAAGAGATCGATCAGAAGGGGGGCTCGTCGTAGCTCGGGGCATTGCCCCAGCCACCGCCGCCCTGGCCGCCGCCCTGGCCGCCGCCCTGGGGAGCGCCACCCTGGGCCGGGGCCTGCTGGCCACCGCCCCACGAGCCGCCACCCTGCTGGCCGCCACCCTGGCCGCCGCCGGTCGCCCACGGGTCGTCCTGCTGGCCGCCGAAGCCGCCACCGGAACCACCCTGGCCGCCGCCACCCCAGGAGCCGCCGCCCTGACCGCCGCCACCGCCACCGCCGCCACGCTGGGTCTTGGTGACCTTGGCCGTGGCGTAGCGCAGCGAGGGGCCGACCTCGTCGACCTGCATCTCCATGACGGAGCGCTTCTGCCCGGTCTCCTTGTCCTCCCACGAGCGGGAGACGAGACGACCGGTGACGACGACGCGGGTCCCGCGGGTGAGCGACTCCGCCACGTTTTCGGCGGCCTCACGCCACACGGAGCAGCGCATGAAGAGCGTCTCCGCGTCCTTCCACTCGTTGGTCTGACGGTCGAAGGTGCGCGGGGTCGAGGCCACGGTGAAGTTGGCCACGGCCGCGCCGCTCGGCGTGAACCGCAGCTCCGGGTCCGCCGTGAGGTTGCCGATTACGGTGATGGGGGTCTCGCCTGCCATGGGGATTCCTTGTCGATCGGTGATCTCTCAGGTGAGCCTGTCAGCCGGGACCGACAGGCTGGAAGTGGACGCCTCAGGCGTCGACGCGCATGAGCTTGGTCCGCAGGACCTGCTCGGAGAGACCCAGCTGGCGGTCGAGCTCCTTGCTCGTGGCCGGCGTGCAGGTCAGGTTGGCGACCGCGTAGAGGCCCTCAGCCTTCTTGTTGATCTCGTAGGCGAGACGACGACGGCCCCAGTGGTCGATGTTGTCCACGCTGCCGCCGTCCTTGGTGACGACGGTGAGGAACTTGTCGAACAGCGGCTGGACGGCCCGCTCGTCGGTCTCGGGGTCGAAGATGACCATGAGCTCGTACTGACGCATGCTGATAACCCGCCTCCTTCGGTCTGTGCGGTCACGGTCTCTCCGTGACAGGAGGGTTGGTGCATCGGTACCCCCCGACACGTCGTCGGGTGACGACCTGGAAGGGGGACGGTTCAGGGTATCGGCTGCACTCCCTTCGCACCAAAGCGTGCCGGACGAAGGGGGGCGCCTCAGACCGTGGCCGCGTGCTGTGGATCGTGGGGTCGGGCCCGCGGCGTCTGGGGACGGTCGACGGGCGCCGGCCGCCCGACCGGGTTGTCGACGGGGGTGTACCAGATGGACCACAGCAGGAAGCCCCACGCGATGGCTCGGCCGAGGACGACGACCGCGTACCACTGGGCCGGCAGTCCCTTGTCGGGGTCCGCGGCCGCACCGATGTGCAGCCACAGTGCGGTCGCGTGCACGGCCTCCACGGCGGCGAAGCCCAGGTGGGTGCGCCAGGAGATCCCGGCGAGGATCGCCAGCGGCAGGACCCACAGGGCTGCCTGGACCGGCACCGAGGTGCTCGTGAGGACCATGACCGGCACCCCCAAGGCCGCGACCTGCGCCCACGTGGCCGGTCGCCACGCCCGTCGGGCCATGACGACGCAGGCCCACACCGCGACGGCGACGCCGAGGAGCGAGACGAGCGGGGCGACCCGGTCCGGGAGCGGGTGACCGGCGAGCTCGGGGATGAGCAGGACCGACCCGTAGCCCGGCTTCTCACCCCACCACGCCCGCAGCGGGCCGGTGACGATCGCGGGGGCGGAGAGCGCGAGCACGACCGCGAGCGAGACCGCGGTCCCGAGGGCGACGAGGACAGTCCGCACTGCCGCGGCCTCGTGCCCGACCCGACGAGCGGCGATGACCAGGGCGACGGCGGCCAGCCCCACCCAGGCATGACCGAGCAGCGCGAGGCCGAGGAGCACCCCGGCGAGGACGGGGCGACGTCGGGTGTCGGCCAGCATCGCGGCGACGAGGAGGGTGACGACGACGAGGTCGGGAGACAGCAGCGCGGCGACGACGTGGACCGGCGACAGGGCCAGCTGGGTCGCCAGGTCGAGTCGCTCGGGCCGCAGCAGGGCGACGCACCACACCGCGACGACGAGGCACAGCGCGATGATCACCGTCCACAGGGTGAGGTACCACCGCGACTCGTCGAGCCACCCGGCATCGGGGACCAGGCCACCGACGAAGGCCATAAGACCCGACAGCAGGGGCATCTGGTCGAGGCGGGCCTCGCCGGTGAGCCAGCCGCCGAGTCCACGGTCGAGCCCGGCGAGCTGGTACTGCGCCGGCAGGTCGGAGAAGCACCCGCGCCAGAACTGGTCGTTGCCGTTCCAGCCGTTGACGACGCAGTGCCCCTGACGCAGGAAGGCGCCGGCCGTCGGCAGCACGACGAGGGCGACGACGAGGGGCAGCAGCCGGGGCAGCGAGCGCTCACGACTCGACGCCCGGCGACCCAGGGGCCCGCCCAGGACCGCGCTCGACTCCGGCGGCAGCAGGTCGCGCGCCGTCCACTCACGAGGCACTAGTCACGCTGCCCGGTGGTGGCACCGCCGTTGGGGGTGAAGCTCGGCACCGTCGACGTCGGGAGCGTCGGCTCCGAAGTCGTCGGCGGCGGCGGCGGTGGTGGCTCCTCCGTCGTGGGCCGAGGCGTGGACGTCGTGGTCCTCGTCGGCGGCGTGGTCCGGGTCGTGCTGCTCGTCGTCGAGGAGGTGGACGACGAGCTCGAGCTGCTGGAGCTGGACGACGTCGACGAGGAGGAGGTCGAGGTGGGCTCCGGCTCCTGGGTCGTCGACCGGGTCGTCGTCGGCTCCGGGACGGGCGTCTGCGTCGTCGTGATCGGCGCCGGCGCGGTGGTGTTGTCCGTCTGCGGGCGGTAGGTGACGTTGCCGGCCGGGGGGAGCTTCTTGACCGGCTCGCCCTCGAGTGCCCCGATCATGTAGTCCGTCCAGATCCGGGCCGGGATCGTGCCGCCGGTGACCTCGGCGAAGCCGCCGATGTTCTTCAGCTGGTTCTTCTCGACGAGACGACCGTCGCCCTTGTACATGCCGACCGCGGTCGCCAGCTGTCCCGGCGTGAAGCCGTCGAACCACGCCGCGTAGTTGTTGGAGGTCGTGCCGGTCTTGCCGCCCACCGGCCGACCGAGGTCGGCGACCGTCGGGTACCCGGTGCCGCCCGGCTGACCCACGAGGCTCATGGCCTGGATGGCGTCGCGCGCGACGTCCTGCGGGAAGGCGCGGCGCACGTCCTTCTTCACCTCGTACTCGAGGTCGTGCGCGCCGGTGCTCGTCACCTTGGAGATGTAGTAGGGCGTGGCCCGCCGCCCCTCGGCGGCGATCGTCGCGTACGCGTTGGCCATGTCGATGACCCGGACCGCGTCGGTGCCGAAGACATTGCCCGGACCGGTCGACAGGCCGGTGCGCTTGTCGCCGTTGTAGGCGACGACGCCGGCGTCCTTGGCCGACTCGGCCGTGGCCTTGGGCTTGGCGGCCAGGTTGAGCTGCGCGTAGTAGGTGTTGACCGACTTCTGGGTCGCCGTGCGCATGTTGACCGGGCCGTAGGAGCTGTTGCCGAAGTTGACGATGCCACCCTGGCGCTGGATGTCCGAGGCATCGGCACCGTCGTAGATGAAGGCACGGTTGTAGTAGGGGCTCGCCCCGCTGTAGGTCGTCGACAGCGGGATCCCCTTGCGCAGAGCAGCGATCATCGTGAAGGGCTTCATCGTCGAGCCGGCCTGCATCTTGCCGTCGACCGCGGAGTTGAAGTACCCGTAGCGGCCCTTGCCGTACTTCGGTCCGCCGTACATCGCCCGGATCGCGCCGTCGCCGGGCTGGATCGAGGCCAGACCGATGTGCAGGTCGGAGGTTCCCTCACCGGTCGGTCGCGACTCCTCGACCGCCTCGGCCGCGGAGCGCTGCGCCTTGCGGTCGATCGTCGTGACGATCTTGAAGCCGCCGCGGTCGATGTCGGCGTCGGACAGCTTGAGGCGGTTGCGCAGCTCCTCCCGCACCTCCTCGGTGATGAAACCGATCTCGTCGGACGCGGCCTGCGAGCGCTGCTTGGGGGCGATCGTCTTGGGGAAGGTCTGCTTCTCCCGCTCTGCGGGGGTCATCCACCCCTCGGCGACCATGCCGTCGAGGACGTAGGCCCAGCGGTCCTTGGCCGACTGGGTCTGCTGCTCGCCGAGAGCGGGGTCGTAGAGCGAGGGTCCGCGGATGACGCTGGCGAGCAGGGCACCCTCCGAGGGGGTCAGCTTGCTGACGTCCTTGCCGAAGTAGGCCTTGGAGGCGGTCTGGATGCCGTCGGCGCCGCGGCCGAAGTAGATCGTGTTGAGGTAGTTGGCGAGGATCTCGTCCTTGCTCAGCTCGCCGTCGATCTTGATCGACAGCAGGATCTCGCGGCCCTTGCGCTCGAGGGTCTGGTCCTGGGTGAGGAAGTAGTTCTTGACGTACTGCTGGGTGATCGTCGAGCCACCCCCGCGGTCCTCGCCAGCGACCGCGCCGCTCACGGCGCGGAAGATGCCCTTGGGCGAGATGCCCCGGTTGTCGTAGAAGCTGCGGTCCTCGGCGGCGAGGAAGGCGTGCTGCACTCCCTCGGGCACCTCCTCGAGCTCCACCGACTCACGGTTGACCGTGGCGATGCGGTCCATCTCGGTCTTGCCGTCGGAGTAGTAGAGGACCGAGGCTTGCGAGACCGCCCGGTCGTTGGGCTTCGGGATGTCGATGAGCAGGTAGGCCGCCACGATGGCAGCGATCCCCAGGGCGACGAGGGCCGCCAGACCCAGCAGGAGCTTGCGCAGGATGCCGCGGCCGCCACGTCGTCCGCGACCGCGAGAGCGCGTGCGGCGGGAGCGCGCCTCGGCGCGCGAGCGGGGGGCGTTGGACATGAGCACCTCGGTGGGACGGGGGACGGTACGGCTCGTTCCAGTATGGGGGCACGGCGACGCGCCGCTCCAACGACAACCCGATGTATCTGTTCGATACATCGGGTAACCTACGAGCACCGCGCCGATCGACGCCCGACCCGGGCTGCCCCCTTCGGCCCGGTCCACCGATGGAGCGAAGGGAGCTGACGTGCGCCGTCGAGAGATGCTCGAGTTCGCCGTCCTCGGCCTGCTCCACCAGAGCCCGCTGCACGGCTACGAGCTGCGGCGTCGGCTCAACGCCCGGCTCGGCGCCTTCCGCGCGCTGTCCTTCGGCACCCTCTACCCCTGCCTCGCGAGCCTGCAGGGGCAGGAGCTGGTGAGCGTCGACCGCGACGAGCCGCGCGCCGCGGGCAGCCGCCGGCAGCGGATCACCTACACGATCACCGAGGCCGGCCGCGAGGCCTTCGCCGCGATCGCCGGGCGCACCGACCCGAGCAGCTGGGCCGACGACGCCTTCGACGTGCGCCTTGCCTTCTTCGCCCGCACCGAGCGCGAGGTGCGCCTGCGCCTCCTCGAGGGTCGCCGCGCCCGCCTGGCCGAGCAGCTGGGCGCGATGCGCGCCGCCGAGCAGGGCGAGCGCCTCGACCGGTGGACCGCCGCACTCCACAGCCACGGCGAGGACGCGACCGAGCGTGCCGTCGCCTGGCTCGACGAGCTCATCGACGCCGAGCGTCGCGCACCCCAGGTGCGACCGGGCTCGCTGAGCGACCCCGCCCATCCCGCCTTCAACCCGCCCCCCACCAAGGAGAACCCATGACCGCCATCCGCGTCGCCATCGTCGGCGTCGGCAACTGCGCGAGCTCGCTCGTCCAGGGAGTCGAGTACTACAAGGACGCCGACCCGCAGGGCACCGTGCCCGGCCTGATGCACGTGACCTTCGGCGACTACCACGTCTCCGACGTGCAGTTCGTGGCTGCCTTCGACGTCGACGACAAGAAGGTCGGCAAGGACCTCGCCGAGGCGATCAACAGCTCGGAGAACAACACGATCAAGATCGCCGAGGTCCCGACGACCGGCGTGACGGTCCAGCGCGGACACACCCTCGACGGCATCGGCAAGTACTACGCCCTGACGATCGACGAGTCGCCGGCCGAGCCGGTCGACGTCGTCCAGGCGCTGCGCGACGCCGAGGTCGACGTCCTCGTTTCCTACCTGCCGGTGGGCTCGGAGGAGGCCGACAAGTTCTACGCCCAGTGCGCCATCGACGCGGGCGTCGCCTTCGTCAACGCGCTGCCGGTCTTCATCGCCTCCGACCCGGAGTGGGCGCAGAAGTTCGCCGACGCCGGCGTCCCGATCATCGGCGATGACATCAAGAGCCAGGTTGGCGCGACGATCACCCACCGCGTCATGGCCAAGCTCTTCGAGCAGCGCGGCGTCGTCCTCGACCGCACCTACCAGCTCAACGTCGGCGGCAACATGGACTTCAAGAACATGCTCGAGCGCGAGCGCCTGGAGTCGAAGAAGATCTCCAAGACCCAGGCCGTCACCTCCAACCTCGACGGCCCGCTCGCCGGGGTCGGTGCCGACGACCGCAATGTCCACATCGGCCCGTCGGACTACGTCGCCTGGCTCGACGACCGCAAGTGGGCCTACGTGCGCCTCGAGGGTCGCGCCTTCGGCGACGTCCCGCTCAACCTCGAGTACAAGCTCGAGGTCTGGGACTCGCCCAACTCCGCGGGCATCATCATCGACGCGATCCGCGCGGCCAAGATCGCCAAGGACCGGGGCATCGGCGGCGCCCTGCTCTCCGCGAGCAGCTACCTCATGAAGTCCCCGCCGGAGCAGCGCGAGGACACCGAGGGCCGCGCGAAGCTCGAGGCCTTCATCGCCGGCACCGAGGAGCGCTGACCAGAGCGGCGGAGGGTGGGCCCGAGGAACGAGGGTCCGCCCGGTGGAGCGACGGGAAGCGCTCCTCCATCCCATCCGGAGCGCTGACCAGAGCGCTGACCCACCTACCCCGCGTTTTCCGGGTCACCCGACAAACACCCCCTTCGCAAGGGTTTGAAACCCTTGCGAAGGGGGTGTTTGTCGTGCTCAGCGGCCAGCGGGCCCCACGGTGACCGGCAGCGCGGCCAGACCCCGCAGGACCCAGGTCGGGCGGCGGGGCGGGGCACCGGCGAGGGCGATGTCGGGGAATCGCTCGAGCAGCCGTCGCAGGGTGATCTCGAGCTCGACCCGGGCGAGCGGTGCGCCGAGGCAGAAGTGGCGCCCGAGGCCGAAGCCGACGTGCGGGTTGGGGTCGCGTGCGACGTCGAAGGCATCGGCACCCGTCGCCGGGTCGGCGCCGAAGACGGCGGCGTCGCGGTTGGCCGAGCCCATGAGGCAGGCGACGGTCTCCCCCTTCGCCACCGTGACGCCCGCGATCTCGACCTGCGCGGTGGCGGTCCTCTCGAAGAGCTGCAGCGGCGCGTCGAAGCGGATCAGCTCCTCGAGCGCAGTCGCCGGCGTGACCTCACCGGTCGTGACGCGGGCCAGTTGGTCGGGGTGGCGCAGCAGGGCGTGGAGGCCGTTGCCGAAGGTGTTGACCGAGGCCTCGTGGCCGGCGTTGAGCAGCAGGACGACCGTCGCGATGAGCTCCTCCTCGCTGAACCCGCTGCCACCGTCACGCTCGGCGATGAGGTCGCTCACGAGGTCCTCGCCCGGCTGCGCGCGACGCAGCTCGACGACGCCGCGCACGTAGTCCGCGAAGTCCGCGCTCGCGCGCACGGCGGACTCCCGGGTCGCCTCGTCGACGCCCTGCTCGTACATGTGCACGATGGCCTGCGACCAGTCGCGCAGGCGGACGTGGTCCTCGCGGGGGACCCCGAGCAGGTCGGCGATGACGTAGACGGGCATCGGCTCGGCATAGGCGGCCAGGACGTCGACGGGGCCGGTCGCGTCGAGCTCGGCGAGCATCGCGTCGGCGAGGGCCTCGATCCGCGGCCTCATGCGCTCGACGTGCCCCTTGGCGAAGGCACCGGCGAGGAGGCGGCGCATGCGGGTGTGCTCGGGCGGCTCGTTCTCCATGAGCTGGTTGCGGTGCAGCGTGTTGAAGGGCTCCATCTGCTCGGCCGGCTGCCAGTCCGTCCAGATCCGCCCGAGTGCCCGGTGCCGAAGGGTGGCACTCACCGCCGCGTGCGTCGTCGCCACCCAGCGCCCGTCGGTGGCCCGGAGCATGGGCCCGGCGTCCCGCCAGGTCGCCAGCAGCGGGTAGGGGTCGTCGACGAGGGCCGGGTCGAGGAGGTCCACCGTGGTCATGCCGCCATCATGGCCACCCACGGACCGGCTGTGTCCACCACACCCCCGCCCGACTAACCTCAGTGGCATGGGTCACAGAGTCGAGTCAGAGCTGGTCGCCAATGTCATCGCCGTGCAGGTCGCTGCCGACCAGCAGGTCGCCGTGGGCGACGAGCTCGTGCTCCTCGAGTCGATGAAGATGGAGATCCCGGTCCTGGCGGACCGCTCCGGTCGCGTCCTCGAGGTCAAGGTGGCCGCCGGCGACGTGGTCCAGGAGGGCGAGGTGCTCGTCGTCATCGACGACTGATCTGCGCTGCTGCACCCCGCGGCATGACGAAGGGGGCGGACCCGACCGTGTGGTCGGATCCGCCCCCTCGACGTGCGAGCCGGATCAGGCGCCGGAGCCCTTCTCCTGCTGGTCGGCCTGCTGGATGGCGGCCTTGGAGTAGGCCTGCAGCGCGTCCTGGGCCTGCTGGAGGGCCTTGGCGGCGTCGCCCCAGGCGTCACCGAACTGCTCGGAGTCCGGGCCGAGCCAGTTCTCCTTGAGCGTGCCCGCCTGCGAGGTGCCGTTGGAGCTGATCTCGCCCACGCGGCCGGCCTCGGTGTTGAGCTGACCCGCGACCTCCTTGACCCTGCCAGTGTCCATTCCGTCGGTCAGGTTTCCACCCATGTCAATCTCTCCTTAAGTCTCGTGTGTCGTCGTCTGGGTCGCGGCTCAGGAGCCGGAGACCTCGGCCTGCTGCTGGATGTCGCTCTGGAGCTGCTCGCAGAGCTGCTCGATGAGGGCCTTGATCTTCTCGAGCGCCGGGCGGTGCTGACCCTCCCACTCCGAGACGAACTTCTCCGAGTCCGGGCCGTTCCAGGCCTCGTTGGCCTGCTGCACCTGGGTGTTGACGTTGTTGATGACGCCGTTGAGCTCCTCAGCGAGGTTCTGCCACTTGGGCAGCTCGCCCTTGACGGTCTCGAGGTTCATTCCGAGCCAAGCCATCTTGTCCTCCTGCGTGTAGGTGTTGCTGCTGGTCTGTTGTGTTCCCTGCGGGCTGCTGTTCCCCTGCCCGACTGAGGTCAACACTAGGGACAACGTGCTCGCGAGGTACATGGGGAGGACTCCCCACCCACTCCCCTGCTAACAGATGCGAAGCCAATTGCGTTGTCGCACAACAAAATTCGTCATCGAACGGCCATCTCCGGACGCGCGATCTGGACGATCTCCGCCTTGCCCTTGCGCACCAGGACCCCCCGCCCCTCGGGCATGAAGACCCGCGCGAGCGGCGGGAAGTTGGTCTTGAAGATCATCGAGGACTCGGACCCGTCGGGGGCCAGCGCCATCCCCGAGCGTGCCGCCTTGACCAGGCCCGGCAGACCCATGCTCGTGGTCATGGCGCTCGGGTCCGCCTCGGCCACGACGAAGTGGTCGTTGTCGACGAGCGGCTTGATCGCGTCCTGCAGCGGGCTCTGGTAGGGCGAGGTGTTCAGGTCGTCGAGCTTTTCGACCATGAGCACCTGCAGCGGCGAGCCCTCGTCGAGCGCCCGCTCCTTGAGCAGCTCGCACAGCTCCTTGATGTCGTCCTCGCGCGTGGCCGTGCGATCGAACTCCGGCAGTGCGGTCAGCTCGGAGTTGCGCCGCAGCGTGATGAGGTGCAGCTGGGCGCTGGGCCGCCACCGCTTGATGGCCTTGGCCAGCTGGACCATCGTCGTGGTCCGCCCGCTCCCGGGCGGACCCGTGACGACGAAGCCACCTCGTGGGTCGATGGCCATCGGTGCGAGGTCGTCGGAGTTCATCGCGATGACCGGCAGCTCGTCGACCTGCGCCGGCAGGTCCGCCGCCGGCACGATCTCGGGCAGCGAGGCGACCTCGGGCGCCCTGGGCACCCCGGACTTGGCCATCGTCTCGGCGAAGCCGCGCACCATGCGGGACTGCTCGGACGCGTCGGACGTGCCGCCGAGGACGGCGACCTGGACCTCACGCTTCTTGAACAGACCGCGCCCGGGCGGCGAGTCGGGGGTGAGCACGTCGGTGGGCAGCCCGAGGAATGAGTAGTCGTCCTCGGTCGCCATCCGCAGCGAGAAGCGCGACTGCACCGACGAGCCCATCGACACCGGCAGGCCGTTGCGGGCGTCGACCGACAGGACGAAGTGCACCCCGACCGGTCGGCCGTCCGCGAGCAGCGAGGTGAAGGCGTCGAGCCACTTCATCAGCGCGCCGGCCGACTCGTAGGCATTGCGGAAGGCGGTCAGGCCGTCGACGAGCACGAAGATCCGCGGCTCAGAGGTGTTGCCGGTGAGCCGGCGGTACTGGGTGATCGTCGTGGCATTGGCCTTGGAGTAGCGCACGGCCCGCTCCTCGATGATCTCCCGCAGCATCGTGATGAGCCGCTTGACGCGCTCCTCGTCCTGGCCGGAGATGATGCTGCCGACGTGCGGCAGCTCCTCGAGCATGGCCAGACCGCGGTTGCCGAAGTCGAGCCCGTAGACGTGGCAGGGACCACCGCGCACGGTGAAGCCGGCCGCGATGGCGATCGTCCGCAGGAAGGAGCTCTTGCCCGACCCGGACGCGCCGAAGACCGCGAGGTTGCCCTCGGCGTCCGGGCGGAAGGAGATCGTCGGCTGGCTCTGGTTCTCGGGGTTGTCGGCGATGCCGATGACCAGCTCGTCGTCGCGGCGCTCGGTCGGCAGCTTCGCGAGGTCGTAGACCTCGGCGAGCTCGGGCAGCCACGGCTTGCGCGGGATGGGGATCTCCGACTCGACGCGAGCCTTCTCGACCGTCTCGACGACGCGCTGGATGTCGGTCGGGCCGAGGTCGGCGTCCTCGTCCCCCTTCGGCTTGGCGGGCAGCTCCCAGGTGACGGGCGCACCGAAGGTGAGCGTGGAGACGAGCATGTCCGGCGGCGGCGGGGTGTTGCTCGTCCAGCCACCGGCGTAGCCGGTCTGGAAGGGCACGAGACGTCCGGGACCGGACTTGGCCATCGCACGCCCGGGCAGACCCGGGTCGAAGTAGGCGGCGTCCTTGGTGCCGAGCACGTCGGACGAGTCGTCCTCGTCCGCCATGCGCAGGGCCATGCGCAGGTTGGTGTTGGCGCGCAGGTTGTCCTTGATGACGCCGGCGGGACGCTGCGTCGCGAGAATCAGGTGGATGCCGAGCGAGCGGCCACGCTGGGCGATGTTGACGACGCCGTCGACGAAGTCGGGCACCTCCTGCACGAGCGCGGCGAACTCGTCGACGATGATGATCAGGCTCGGTGGTGCCTCGACCTCACCGCGGCGCTCGAGCTCGACGAGGTCCTTGGCCTTGAAGCGCGCCAGCAGGTGCTCTCGGTAGTGCAGCTCCGCCGACAGCGACGCGAGCGCTCGCCGCACGAGGTGCGGCGACAGGTCGGTGACCATGCCGACGGTGTGCGGCAGCTGGACGCAGTCGCGGAAGGCCGAACCACCCTTGTAGTCGACGAGCAGGAAGGTCACCCGCTGCGGGCTGTTGGCCGTCGCCATGCCGAGGATCCAGGCCTGGAGCAGCTCGGACTTGCCGGCGCCGGTGGTACCACCGACGAGCGCGTGCGGGCCGTCGGTGCGCAGGTCGACGCTGTGCGTGCCCATCGCGGACTGCCCGATGACGGCGCGAAGGGAGCCCGGCTTGCGGCTCGGGGTGGGCGGAGCGTGCCGCCCCGTGAGGATCGAGCGGTTCTCGTTCCACCGCTCGATGACCGCCATCTCGGAGTGGGCGATCTCGGTGCCGACCAGCGCGAGGTAGGAGACCGAGCGCGGGATGTCGGAGTCGTCCTGGGAGACCGCGCTGGAGTCGGTCATCGGGGCCAGGTTGCGGGCTGCGGCGACCGCCTCCTCGACGGGGATGAGGTCGGTCTGCACCCCGCTGGCCACCTGGGCCGGGCCGACCCAACCGACCTGGCAGCTGCCGTCCTCACCGACCTCGACAAAGGTGCGGCACGCGGCAGGCAGCTGCTCGGTCACCGGGGCGACCCAGATGACGACGACCCGGTGGCGCCAGCCGGCCTCGGCGAGCTGGACGAGGCGCGCCCGCTCCACGGGGGCGTCGTTCTCGACGAGCACGACGACGGCCGGGCCGGTCATCGGCGTCGAGCTGCCGCGCTCGGAGCCGGCGGCCACGATCCCCTCGAGCTGCTCCATGATCGCCGCGCACCCCGGGCCGGAGCTCGCGGTGTGCTGCACGTCGAGCGGGCTCTGCGGGGACGAGGTGTGCGGGGCCCACTTGAGCCAGTCCCAGTCCCGCGCCGAGGTCGTCGACGCCAGGGCGCACATGACCACCTCGGCCGGCGAGTGCGCGGCCATGGTCTGCACGACGAGCGAGCGGGCGAGCCCCAGCGCTGCCTCGCGCGGCCCGGAGACGCCGATCGCGCCGTCGAGCAGCGGGTGCGCGGTGACCGGGACGTCGGCCACGACACCCAGGCCCTGCATGAGCTGCGAGACCTCGAGCCAGGCCTCGGCCCGGGTGCGTCCCATCTTCGGCAGCTTGATCTCGCTGCGGCTGGGGCGCACGCCCAGGCCGAGCCGGTACTCGAGGAAACCAGGGTCCGCGGGGCGTCGGGTCCACATCAGCGGGTGGTGGACGGCGACCGCCCGGGCGAAGTCGGTGACCGCCGGGTGCTCCTGCCGCCGGATGTCGTGCTCGCGGTCGAGCTCGACCTCGATGTCCTCGACGAGGTAGCCCACGTCCTCGCGGAAGTCCTCCATCGCCTCCTCGAAGTCCAGTCGCACCCGCCGCTTGGACTCCCAGGTGTTGGCGAGCATCATCATCGGCATCATGAGCATGAACATGATCGTGAAGCGCGAGCGGGTGATGGCGAAGAGGGTCGCGCCCATGAAGACCGGCACGAGCATCATCGCCAGCGGGATCCGCTGCGGCTTGCCGCGCTCGGGCAGCTCGGGCACCTCGAACTGCAGACCTTGGTAGATCGGCGCGATCCGCGGCGAGCGGGTGAAGGCCACGTCGCCGGAGTCGGTGGTCGTCACGCCCGCGGCCCGCGTCTTGGCGGAGATCTTGAAGGTCGTGTCGCCGATCGTGAAGGACTCGCCCTCGCGCAGGATCGCCCGGTCGACCTGCTCGTCACCGACGACGACGCCGTTGGACGAGCCGAGGTCGGTCACCTCGACGACATCGGCGACGAGGAGCTTGGCGTGCTTGCGCGAGACCGATGCGTCGTTGATCTGCACCTCGCAGTCGCGCCCGCGACCGACGTGCGAGGTCCCGCGCTGCAGCTGGTACTCCCGGCCGGCGTCCGGCCCGGCGATCACCTTGGCGACGGCGATCGGTGCCTCGGTGTCCTTGTAGCCCGACGAGCGCCGGGTGACGGTCAGGTGCGCACCCGACCGCAGCCCCGACTCCTGGACCGTGGTGTTGGGGTCGACCGCGCGGTAGTTCTCGTCGACGAGGGCGAGCGTGTGCTCGCCGAGGTCGGAGCGCTCGTGCGCCGCACCGCCACTGCGCTGCCGCTCCGGGTCGGACAGCACCAGGTGCTCGGCGAGGTCGCCGACGGTGGTGCGGCCGTCGACCGTGGCGACGAGGTCGGTGTCCTCGTTGCCCGACCCACGCAGGGTGAACATCAGCTTCATCTCAGCGCCTTACGGGAGGAGGTGGTCGTGCCGTGCATCCCGATGTCCTCGTGACGGGACAGCAGGGACCGGGGGTCGAAGGTCGCCCGCACGCGGGTGACGAAGGGGGCCGTGCGTCGCAGCCGTCGGCGCACCTGTCGCAGCTCACCCTGCCAGTGACCGACGGCCGTCGGGTCCGGTGGGGCGGGACCGAAGACGAGCGCGTCGGCCCGCATCGCGGCGGGCACCGCGTCGACCTGCGGTCCGAGGGCCCGGGCCTGCTCGACCCGGGTCCCGCCGGCCGGCAGCGGCATCCCGAGGACGCGGGCCTCCGCGAGCAGGTCGTTCCATGCGCGACCGATCCGCTGGTCAGGCGTGCCCCTCCGCAGTCGCACGGCGCGGCGGGCCGCGGTGACGACCGGCGTGAGCAGCAGCACGAGCAGCGGCAGCAGGACGAAGACGGCGAGGAGCTGGGCCCACAGCGGCCAGGTCGACGGCGAGCTCCAGTCGACGACCGGCTCGGGCGGCGGGGGCGGCTCCTCCGGTGGGGGCGGCGGGGGCTCGGCCGCCGGCTTGTCCCACGGCTGGGGGTCGTTGTCGGCCGGTGTGGCCTGCTCGGCCCGGTCGGGGACGAAGGTCGGGGCGAGCACCTGGTACCAGCTGCCGTCGCGCAGCCGCACCTCGACCCACGCGTGGATGTCCCGGCCGCGCAGCAGTCCGTCGTCGGTTGCCGTCGCCCCCACGACGACGCGCGTCGGGATGCCCAGGCGGTTGCCGATGATGCCGAGGGTCGCGGCGTACTGCTCGTCGTTGCCGGCGAGCACCTCGGAGTTGAGGAAGCGGTCGAGACGGCCCTGGCCGTGACCGGCCGGGTACAGCTGGGCGGTCCGCGCGGTCGCAGCCCGCTCCGAGTCGCTCGGCGCCTCCGACCCGGTGGCCGGGGTGCCGTCGGTGTAGGTGCCCTCCTCGCGCATCGTCGTCGCGATCTTGCGGAACTGCTGCCACGGGTCCTGCGACTCGCCCTTCCACACCTGGATCCGGGCGTCGACGAAGGAGGTGTCGCCGGTCATGGGCATCTCGCCCCGCGACACGGGCAGGGTCTCGGGCAGTGCGCCCGACCCCTCCGGCGGCAGCGCGGTGCGCACCTCGTAGACGTCGCCGGGGCGCAGCCCCGGAGGCACGAGGACGGTGTTGGTGCTCAGGTTGAGCCAGGCCTTGTCCTGCAGGCGCTTCTGCGCGGCACCGAGGAACTCGATGCCCTCGACCCGGCCGGAGGTGAGCAGCCAGCCGCCCGTGTAGCCCTCCTCCGGCACGGTGACCTTGACCTGGGTGGGACGCCCGCTCGCGAGCACCCCGACGCGTCGCCCGAACTGCTGGAAGGAGCGGCCGGCATCGGCCCGGGTGTCGCCGCGCCCGGCGATGCCCCAGGTCGAGCCGTCCCAGGTGTCGAGGGTGGCCAGGCGCATCGGCGTGTTGCGGGGCACCCCCTGCACGCGGAGGATCTCGCGGTTGTAGAGCTGCGAGGGGCTGTCCTGCGTGAAGTTGCGGAAGCGGCTGAGCGGGGAGGCCATGATCGTCGTGTCGTGGCCGGGCACGACACCGGTGCGCACGACCCGACGCTGGTCCTCGTGGTCGCGCCCCGGCAGGTAGGGCCCGAGCGTGCCGCCCACGAGCGCCGCCACGAGGAGGATCAGCGCCCCGGAGACGACCCGGGAGAGGGCCGGCCGCCGCATCCCGGGCCGGGCGATGCCGATGTCGGGGTCGAGGTGGTCGCGGGCGACGACCCAGCCGATGAGCAACAGCGCGAGGAGCAGCCCCTGGACGAGCAGCGATGCCGGCTCCGTCGTGCCGAGCGCGGTGGTCACGGCGAGCAGCGCGAAGGGGGTGGCGACGAGCCGCAGGCGGGAGCGGGTGATGCGCGCGGTCGCGTAGGTCAGCGTCGTGGCGACGAGGGCGATGAAGAGCGGCACGGCGAGGATGTGCCCGCGCGCGTCGACGGGTGGCACGAGCGTCAGCAGGTCCATCCAGCCGGAGATGGGGCCGGCGGCGAGGTCCTTGAAGGTCTGGCCCGTGGGCAGCGCGCCCCACTTCACGTCGTCGCGCACCGCGAGGATGCCACCGAGGAGGAAGTACATGACCGCGCCCAGGGCGGTGGTCGCGACGAGCGGCCACCGGTAGGTGCCCTGGATGTGCCCGAGGACGAGGCCGAGGAGGAGGCCGACGGCGGCGGCCCGCCACCACTCCCACCCGAAGACGACGGTGCGTAGCCCGACGAGCCCGCAGGCGACGACCGCGATGGTGAAGACGGTGTCGACCCAGTGGGCCGGCCCGGGACGCATCCGGCCGAGCGTGGCCCGGACCTGCTCCTTGGCCGTCAGCTGGGGCTTGATCATCCCCTCCTTGGGGGCCCCGATGACGCCCACGTCGGTGGTCCGTCCGCCGCTCATGCCGGCACCAGCCCCCCGGAGACGGTGGACAGGTCGGTGAGCTCGCCGATGGTGACGATGCTCAGCCCCCGCAGTCGGCGCAGGCTCGCATCGGCCACGGAGTCGACGACGACGGCCACCTTGTGGACCTCGGTCTCGAACTCGCCCAGGCACTGCTGGATCTCGAGGAAGGCGCGCCCCGGCCCGGTGACGAGGACCGCGACCGAGGAGTCCGGCGCCTGCTGGACGAGCAGGCGCGCGGAGCGCACGAGGTCGACCCGACCCACGGTCGCGGTCGTCAGGGTGTCGAGGACGAGCGGGACGGTGGTGCGGGAGGCGAAGCCGTCGTTGCACACGACCGAGGCCTCCTGCTCGTCGGTGATCGACTGGACCATGAGCGAGGCCGCCGCGGCGATGGCGGTCTCCACGTCCCCTTCGCCGCCGGGGTACATCGCGGGGTCGGTGTCGACGACGACCCCCAGGTGCGAGCGCCGGGTCTCCTGGAACTGGCGCACGAGGAGGCGGTCGTGCTTCGCCGACGAGCGCCAGTGCACGTAGCGCCGGTCGTCGCCGGGCTCGTACTCGCGCAGCGCGTGGAAGTCGATGTCGGCCATGGACAGCTCGGGCGTGACCTCGCCCTCGAGGTCACGCAGGAGGCCGTGGGCCCCGGACTCGAGGGCGATCCGCCGCGGGTGCACGTGCATGAGCTGCACGCCACCGAAGGTCACGGTCCGGCGGGTGATGCCCAGCGGATCGCCCTGCACGGTCGTCGCCGGACCGACGGGGATGACGCCGCGGCGCGGCGTCGCGATGGGGAAGGCCGTGCGGTGGCTGGACCCCTTGCGCAGGAGCGGGACCGGCAGCACCTCCTCGTGGTCGCCCACGGGCAAGCGCACGAGCGAAGGGAGCATCGTGCGCCGCGTCGAGTTGGTGAGCACGACGTGGGCCTGCGCCAGGTCCCCGATCTCCGCCCGCAGGGGTTCGACGACGAGCTCGACGTCGGCCCGGTGGCTCCCGATCGACAGCAGGACGCACACGACGACGAGCGCGAGCATCGTCGCGGCGATGATCGCCGGCTCGGCCCAGCCGAGCAGGGCCGAGAGCACCCACAGCACGACGGACAGGCCCAGGAAGGTCCAGCCGAGAGGCGTGATCCAGTCGAGCCGCCCACCGAACCACTGGCGCCGGACCCGCTCGTCCGTCGCCGTCGCGCCGCGCCGCACGGCTCGGGTCGCGCCGCGACCGGCATTGACGACCGAGGCCCCGGGCAGGGTCACCGTGCGCTTGGTACCCGTCGACCGCAGCCGGGCCGAGGTCGCCATCTGCTCCAGACGGGAGTCCTCCTGCCGGGTGCCGCCCGGCATGGCACCGCCCTCGCGCACCCGGCCGCGCCCGCGCGGGGCCTGCGGCGGGGGTGTGGGCAGTCCTGTCGTCATCGCTGGTGTCCCTCGTGGGTCAGGCGACCCGCTCGGTCGGCGGGGCGACCTCGCCGAGGATCTGGGCGATGACCTCGCTCGTGCGCACGCCGGCGAACTCGGCCTCGGCGGTGAGCAGCAGCCGGTGCGTCATGACGGGCTCCGCGAGGACCTTGATGTCGTCGGGCACCACGTGGGTGCGGCCCTGGCTCGCGGCCCAGGTCTTGGCGCAGCGCACGAAGGCCAGACAACCACGCACCGACAGGCCCAGGCGGATGTTGCGGTGTCGTCGGGTCTCCTCCGCGATCCGCGAGACGTAGGCGAGGATCGCCGGGTCGATGTGCACCTGGTCGGCCAGGCCCGCCATGTCCTGCACGACCTTGGCCGTGACGACGGGCCGCAGACCCTGGGTACGGTCGCGGCGGGCCGCGTCGGCGAGGACCGCGACGGTCGCCTCGTGGTCGGGGTAACCGAGCGAGGTCTTCATGAGGAAGCGGTCGAGCTGCGCCTCGGGCAGCCGGTAGGTCCCGGCCTGCTCGATGGGGTTCTGCGTGGCGACGACCATGAAGGGCCGGCCGACCTCGTGGGTCGTGCCGTCGACGGTGACGCGGCCCTCCTCCATGACCTCGAGGAGCGCGGACTGCGTCTTGGGCGAGGCGCGGTTGATCTCGTCGGCGAGCACGATGGTCGCGAAGACCGGGCCGCGGTGGAAGTCGAACTTCTTGGTCTGCTGGTCGTAGATCGTCACGCCGGTGACGTCGCTGGGCAGCAGGTCGGGGGTGAACTGGATCCGGCTCGAGGAGCCCTGGACCGTGCCCGCGACCGCCCGAGCGAGCTGCGTCTTGCCCGTGCCGGGATAGTCCTCGAGGAGCAGGTGCCCCTCGGAGAGCAGGCAGGTGAGGGCCAGCCGCACGGTGTGCTGCTTGCCGAGAACGACCTGGTCGACGTTGCCGACCATCTGCTGGAAGGCCTGGCTGAACCAGCTGGCCTGCTCCTGGGAGACGCTCATCGTTCCTGCTTCCTCATCCGGTCTTCGTCGATGTCGTGGGGCTGCTCGTGCGGGTCTTGCTCGGGCTGCTGCCGGGTCGTCGGGTGCTCGTCGTGCTGCTCGGGCTGGGGTCCTCGCCCCACCCGGAGGGGTCGTAGCGCTCCGGGTCGCCACGCGGGGCTCCTCCCGGCCAGGTGTCGATGCGCAGGTCCCCCGGCAGGGTCAGGTCGTAGACCCGGCCGGTGTCGAGGTCGTTGAGGACGAGCTGGCCGCGGTCGTGCCGCACGGCGACGCCGTTGCGACGGGTGCGGTTGCCGGCAACGGGCAGCTGGCTGGTCTGCGCCTGGGTCTGGCCGCAGGCCCGACCCCACAGGATCGTGCCGCCCATCCCCCAGGCGGCGTAGAGGCAGTCGCCGTTGACGACCGGGCGGGAGATCTTGTTGAACTGCGCCTGCGGGCGCTCGTCGCCCTCGTCGAGGCCCGAGACGACGCCCACGTCGGCGCCGTCGTGGTCGCTGTCCTCGGTGATGCGCGCGTAGCCGGCGCGCTCGAGGGTCTGGTAGCCGACGACGTCACTCGCCGGGCCGGGCTGCTGCAGCGCGACCATGGCCAGGTCCTCGCCGGCGTTGTCCTGCGTCCCGCCCGCGATGGGCTGCGGGTCCAGCAGGTGCTCCGACATCACGTCGCCGGTCTCGAGGTCGAGGACCACCCACTCGTCGCCGACGGCGGTGATGTCGGCAGCGCGGCCCGAGAAGTCCAGGTCGGTGCGGATCGGCTGACCGAAGCCGTCGCCCTCTGCCGGGATCTCGACGACCCGGCCGCTGTCGGCCGAGACGGCCATGATGTCGCCGTCGAGGTCGACGGTCACCGCGGCCTGCTTGCCCACCGTGTCGAGCTCACCGGTGTCGAGCAGGTCGGCGATCGGGGTGCCACCCGCGGGGTCGAGGCGCTTGCCCCAGATCCGACCGGTGTCGTGGTCGACGACCGCGAGGGTGTCGCCGCCGAGGGCGACGCGGTCGGGCTCGTGGAAGTCGACCCCGGTCACCGGGGTGGGTTCGGGCACCTGCACCTCGCCCTTGATCCGCTGCCCCGTGCGCGTGTCGAAGGCGATGAGGCGGCGGTCGGCGGTGACCCCGACGGCATTGCGGCCGTCCTGGAGCACGTCGGCGCGCAGCACGTCCCGGCCGGTGCCGGCGTCACCTGCGCCGCTCAGGACGAGGTCGAACTGGTGGGCACCCGTGTTGACCCGGGCCCAGTAGCCGGTGCGACCGCCGGAGACCCACAGGCCACCGTCGGTGAGGGCGACGTCGTGAACCGGCTGGCCGTCGGAGCGGGTGGCGAAGATCGCCGCGACGACGACGAGCAGCGAGACGATGCCTCCGGACACGACCCGCAGCCACACCGGACGGCGACGTCTGCCCGTGCCCCTGCTCTCCTGCCCCTGCGCGCTCATCCGGCGCTCAGCCCTCCGCGGTCTCGGGGTCGTCGAGGAGGACGAGGTCCTCCTGGGTCACCATGCGCGTGGACAGCGCGTGCTCCACGAGCCGCGACTTGCGGTTGCTCGCGAGCTTGCCCGGGCCGCCGTGCAGGCCGCGGATCCCGGCGTCGGCGAGCTTCTGGCAGACGTTGTCGAGCTTGCGGTTGAACTTCGTGACCTTCCAGCCCAGACGCTCCGCGGCCACGGCGGAGGACGGGATCGTCCCCTGGCCGGCCCCGTCGCGCCGCAGGAAGTCCTCGCACAGCGCGACCACGAGCAGCTTCTGGTCGGGGGTGAAGGCGACCCGCCCCACGGTGGTCTCGCCGCCCTGCTGCGGCAGCAGCACCTCGTGGTCGACGGACGTGAAGCTGGGGTTGCCGACGAGGACGTCGAAGTCGTAGGTCGTCGGTCCGGCGGTGAACCACACGGTGACCCGCTCGAAGGCGAGCGGGATGCGGGCGCCGGGGTTGAGCCAGGCCTGGAAGAGGCCCTTCTTGTCGGCGACGGTCGCCGTGAGGGTCGAGCCGATGTTGGTCAGCCACCACCAGCCGCCCTCGTGGGTGATCTGCAGGAAGTTGCGGTGGAGGAAGGGGTTGTCGTCGATCTCGACGTCGCCCTCGCGGCCGATCGTCAGCGTTCCCTCCCGCGGTGCCTCGTGGACCTCTCCGCAGAAGTCCACCGTCACGACGCTGTCACTCATCAGCTACCTGCCTCCTCGCACTGGACCGCCGACCACCCTGAGGTCTGCGTCCCGCCACCCCGGACGACCTGCACCATGCCACACTGCCGCACCCCGGGGGCGATCGTCTGCTCGTACTCCGTCTCGCCACGTGGGAGCGGCACCGCCCCTCCGGTGACCGCGTCGGGGGCACCACCGGTCTTGATCCTGAAGTAGTCGCCCTCCCGCAGACCCTCGTAGTCCATCGTCCACGTGAGCTGGTTGCCCTCGACGCTCACCTTGAGCGTGGGCCGCCCCGACAAGGCGCCGCCGGGGGTCTCGGCCCCGGTACTCGTGGGCGAGCTGACCTCCTCGCCGTCGCGGGTGACCCACAGGACGCCCCCGATGATGCCGATGACGAGGAGCACCCCGACGATGCTGGCGACGAAGGGGATCAAGCCCACCTCGATCCCCTTCGACGGCTGCTCGGGCGTCGCGGGCTGGCCCTGCGGCGGGACACGACCTGACATCCCACTCATTCCTTGTCCACGCACGTGACGTCGCTCCACGGGGTCCGCACCTCGTCAGGCTCCTCGCCGCGCCGCGCCTGTGCCTGACCGCACAGCTGGTCGGCCGTGCCGAACTCCTGGGAGAAGGTCCCCGTTCCGTCCGCGATCTGCGGCACCCCGTAGGCGGTCGCCCGGTCGAGGTCGCCACGCTCGGGCGCCATCCGGACGAAGTACGTGTCGCCGTCCTCGTAGCCGTCGACGGACATGACGAAGACGGCGCTGGACCCCTCCTGCTTGAGGTCGGCGGTGGGGACCGTCGCCTCGAAGGACCCGTCACCGGTGTTGCCCGAGGTGCCACCGGTGGTCTGCTCCCCACCACCGTCTCCGGTCACGGCGATCGTGGTGCCGATGACGCCGGCGAGCACGACGACGGCGGCCGCCACGGCCGCCACCGGCACCCACCGCCGACGGGTGGACGGTGGCGGCTGCGGGCCCGGGGACTGCGTCGGACGGGGCCCGGAGGCCTGCGGCGGGCGCGGTCCCGAAGCCTGCAGCGGGCCGGCGTGGCCGGGTCGCGGGGCACTGCGCTGCGACGGCCGCGGGCCGGAGACCGTGGGAGGCGGCGGGCCGCCCGTCGCCCGGGCCGCGACGCCCTCGGCGATGGGCACCGGGCCGGTCCCCCCGATCGTGCGTCCGCCGCTCAGCTGGCCGCCGATGACCGGCTGGCCCAGCGGGGGCGGGGGCGCGCCCGGCACGGGTCGCGGACCGCCGCCCGACCCCGAGCCGGAGTTCGCGCGCAGCTGGGTGCGGTCGGGTGAGTCGGCGTGGCTCGCGCCGGAGTCCCCGGAGTGGCCGAGCTCGTCGAGGACGACGATCGCCGTGCGCGAAAAACGCTCGTCCTGCTCGATCGCCTGAAGGCTGCGGGCGAACTCGATGGCGCTCGCCGGCCGGGCGAGGGGGTTCTTGCTCATCGCCTGCGCCAGCAGTCGCTCGAGCGACTGCGGCA
Source organism: Janibacter sp. FSL W8-0316 (assembly GCF_038004165.1). Classification (NCBI taxonomy): domain Bacteria; kingdom Bacillati; phylum Actinomycetota; class Actinomycetes; order Micrococcales; family Intrasporangiaceae; genus Janibacter; species Janibacter sp. FSL W8-0316. The sequence goes on from NZ_JBBOQX010000001.1 coordinate 2,236,319, forward strand.
CGTCGGCCCGGCCCGTCGTCGGCGGCGGGTTGGAGCGGATGCGTGGCATGAGCGCATAGGCGGAGTTGTCCCCACCCGGCACCTCGAAGGGCGAGCGCCCGACGAGCAGCTGCCACAGGGTGGCCGAGAGCGAGTAGACGTCGGCCCGCGCGTCGCCGTTGCTCTGCCCGAAGAGCACCTCGGGCGGGGCCCACGGGATGGAGACGCCGATGTCGTCGTCGAGCTCCTCGAGCGCACCACCGCGACCGGCGATGCCGAAGTCGGTCAGGCCCGGCGAGCCGTACTGGCTGACGAGCACGTTGGCCGGCTTGATGTCGCGGTGGATGACGCCAGCCCGGTGGGCCGTCTCGACGGCGCTCGCGAGCTGGATCCCGGTGCGCAGCACCTCCTCGACGGAGAAGCGCGCCGCCCGCGCCCGCTGGGCGAGGTTGGGCGGCGGGTAGTACTTCATGATGAGGTACGGCCGGCCGTCGTCGCTGGTGTCCGAGCGGAAGACCTGGACGATGTAGGGGTGGTCGGCGAGCTGGGCCATGGTGTTGGCCTCGTCGATGAACTGCTGCTGGATCGCTTGGGTCAGGCCCTCGGTCTTGAGGACCTTGACCGCCACCTTCATCCGTGGCATCTGCTGCTCGTAGAGGAAGACGTCGGCATAGCCGCCCGACCCGAGGGGCTGGACGTAGTCCAGCCCGGGCAGCTCCGGAGGGAGTGCGCTGCTCACTCAGGCATCATCCCGTGACCTCGAAGACCATCGAGACCTGGTCGGCGAGGGTGACCGTCGTGCCCGGCTCGATCGTCTGCTGGTCACCCGGGCGCACGCGCACCGGCGAGGACCCCGGCAGGGCGACGGTCGTGCCGTTGGTCGAGCCGAGGTCGCGGACGAGCACGTGCCAGCCGTCGAGGACGATCTCGACGTGGTTGCGGGAGATCTCGTTGTCCGGGCTGGAGATCCGCACCAGGTGCGGGGCGCGGGCGCCGCTCGCCTCGGCCGACGCGCGGGGCGCGCGGCCGATGAGCACCCCGCGGTCGAGCGTCACGACGTCTCCGGTGGACAGGCGCAGCAGACCGAGCGCGGGGCGAGGCGTCTGCTCGGGCGTCTGGGTCGGCAGGTCCTGGCCGCACACGCGGCAGCGGGTCGCGTGCGGGGCGTTGTGGTGGCCGAGCGAGCACCGGACCGCGAGGACCATCGGGCCGCTCGGGATCTCACCGGTGTCGACCCCGACCTCCTCGGGCGCCGCCCCGGCCGGGACCGGCTCGGCTGCTCCGTGGTCGGGGGTCGGCAGCGGCGGCAGTCCGCCGGGCATGCCGGGGGCCGCGGCCCCGCCACCCCACGGGACGGCGGAGATGACGCCACCGTCGTCGGCGGCAGGTTCGGCTGCGGGCGAAGGGGGTGCCGCCTCCGTCGTCGGGGCGGCCGCCGGAGTGCTCGTCGGCACGCGCGAGCCGACGAGGTGACCGTCGGCGAACTGCGGACGCACGACGCCGGGCTCGTGGCCGGAGGCGTCGTCGCGGGCCGCCTGGACCCGCGAGGGACCGGACCCGGCGAAGGGCTGCGGGGCCGGGGTGTCCCCCAGGCCGGTCGAGGCGCCGACGACCTCGGGACCGTTGTCGACCGCAGGGGCCTCGGGGGCCTCAGCAACGGGCTCCTGCGGGGGCACCGCCGGCCCGTCCGCCATCGGCTGCTCGGGCGACCAGCCGGCGTCGCCGTGGTCGTCATGCTGCGCGGGCGCGCTGCCGGGCATGGGCGGCAACCCGCCCGGGAGGGCCCCCACGGTCGGCCCCTGCGGGCGCGCGGGAGCCGGGGCCTCGTCCTCCTCCGTCGGCGGGGCGAGGGTCGCGTTGGCAGGGTTGTCCTGGGCCTGGAAGCCACCGGCGGCCGCCACGGGACCGGAGTCGATGGACTCCTGCGCCTCCTCCTCCTCGAGACCGGCGAGCAGCGAGCTGCGGTGGCTGTGGGTGTTGCCGAAGAGGAAGTCGAAGCTCGGCAGCTCCTCCTCGTCGTCGCCACGTGCGGCGGCAGGGGCCGGTGCTCCCGGGGCCTCACCGGCCGGGGTGTCGCCGGCCGGGGTGTATTCGACTGGGGTGTCACTGGGCGCGGTGGGCTCGGCCACCGGGGCGGGTTCGGCCGGCGCGGCCTCCGGCTCGCTGATCTCCTGCGGCGTCGGTGCGGGCGTCTCGACGACCTCGCCGGCCTCGACCGGCTGCTCGTCGGTGGGGGCGGTGGGTGCCGGGTCCCGGGCGGGCTGGCCACTGGAGTCCGGCCCGGGCGCGGGGTCGGGGACGACCGACAGCTGCGGCCGACCGGTCGCCGCCTCCGAGGCGGCGGGGGCGCCGCCGAAGACCGAGGGCACCGCCCAGCCGGTCGGCTGGGCGGACGGCGGCTCCTCGACGACGGGATCCTCGGCGGCCGGCTCCTCCTGGGGCGCGAGCGCCTCGGCCTCCGCCGGCTCCGACGGCGTCGGCTCGGCGTCGGTGGCCTCGGGGTGGGCCACCTGAGGGGTCATCGGATCGGCGGGGGTGTCTTCCGTGGCCCCCGAGGCCTCGGCAACCTCCGGCTCGGCGGCCCCGGACTCGGCCGCGGGCTCGGGCTCGCCCGTGACGAGCACGACCTCGCCGTCGAGGACGGCGTCCTCGTCGGACCACGGGCCGCGGGCTGGAGCGAGGAACTCGCGGGTGGAGCCGTCGGCGGCGACGACCTGCACCGAGGCGGTGCCGCGCACGAGGACCCGACCGGAGGCCTGGTCGACGACGGCGAAGTCCGGGGTCCGTCGGACCCCGCCAGAGCTCAGCTCGTCGGTGACGACGTCGGCGAGCTCGTCACCGTCGGCCGCGTCGAGCGCGGCGCCGATGCGCTCGGCGAGGGCGTCGTCCCCCTTCGCCAGGACGGCCACCCCGTCGCGGGTGACCTCGACCCAGCCGTCTCGACCCTCGATCCTGCTCTGCATGGTCACTTCTCCTCGCTGACGATCTCTCGCGGGGTGGTGTCGTCACCCGGCTGCCGCGGGCTCGTCTCCGACAGGTCGTCCCCGACGTCGCCGTCGAGGTTGACGACGACAACGGTCACATTGTCCCTGCCCCCGGCCTCGACCGCGGCGCGGACGAGCTCCTCGGCCGCGACCTGGGGGTCGGGGCACTGCTGCAGGATCTCACGCAACCGCTCGTCGGTGATCTCGTTGGTCAGGCCGTCGCTGCAGATGACGAAGCGCTCACCGGCGTAGGGCGGCAGGACCCAGACGTCGGAGTGGTAGGCGTAGTCGGTGCCCAGGGAGCGGGTGACGACGTTGCGGGCCGGGTGCACCCGGGCCTCCTCGGCGGTGATGACGCCGGCGTCGACGAGCTCCTGCACCTCGGAGTGGTCGACGGTCACCTGGCTGAGGGTCCCGTCGATCCACCGGTAGACCCGTGAGTCGCCGACGTTGAAGACGGCCCAGTGGTCGGACCCGCCGGCGGTGACGAGCACGATCCCGGTGGCGGTCGTGCCCATGCCGCGCTGCTCGGGGTGCGACGCGACCCCCTCGAGGATCCGCTCGTTGGCCACGAGCAGCTGGCGGGTGACGTCGTCGGAGGTCAGCTCGCCCCGCGTGACGAGCTCCCGCATCGTCTCGACGACGATGCTGCTCGCGACCTCGCCGGCCGCGTGCCCGCCCATGCCGTCGGCGACGACGAAGATCCCGCCCTCGGCCAGCGCCGAGTCCTCGTTGTGGTCGCGGACCCGCCCGGTGTCGGTCGCGGCTCCGACACGGAGCATCAGGCCGGGGCGTTCATCAGGGTGCGCCACCGCAGTCACTTCGTGACCCGGATGGTCTGCAGGATCTGCTGCACCTCGGCATAGGCGCTCTGCGCGTCCCCGCCCCCCACGGACCCCGTGGCCTGCACGAGGTCGACGATCCGACCCCGGCGCGACCCGGCGAAGAGGTGGATCTGCACGATCGTGCCGATCTCGGGGTCGGTCCACGAGACGTTGACCCCGAGGAAGGGGACCTCACCGAGGGTCAGCTCGAAGGGCTCGTCGACGTGACCGTCCTGCTGGTCGCTGACGAAGCCCCGCAGCTCCTGCAGGGCGTGCCGCATGGTGAAGTCGGCGGTGCGCTGGAAGCCGCGGACGACGACATTGGGCGCGAAACCCTGGTCGCTGTCGATGCGCCGGCAGGACAGCAGGGTCCCTCCGACGCGCACGGGCGCCCACGTCTCGGGCACGTCGACGGTGACCCCGGGGGGCCCCGGAAAGACCTCGCTGGGGTACTTCAGCTCTGGCATCGGTGGGAGTCCTACCTCACGGGTTGACGCGGACGGAGTCCACGATGGCGTCAATGGTCGCGTAGTCCTGCTCGCGTCGCGAGCCGGCGTACGACCCGGTCACCTGGACGACGTCGAAGACGTCGTTGTGCCGCTGCGCGGTGAACCAGTGGACCTGGCCGACGGTCCCGGCCTGGTCGTCGACGAAGGCCAGGTCGGCGCCGAGCCACTCGCGGCCACCGACGGACAGCTGCTTGAGGGCCCCGACCTGCCCGTCGCGGCGCTGCTGCGCGTACTGGGTCAGCTCGGCCTGGATCTCGTCGGGCCCGAAGGGGGCGAGCCGCTGGTAGTAGCGGACGACGACGTTGGCCAGGAAGTGGTCGGCGCCCTGCGCGTCGTCACGGATGGCGATGAGCGTGTCGGGGGCCCAGACCTGGGTCCATCCCTCGGGCATGTCGAGGCTCACGGGCGGCGGGCCGGGGACGACCTCGCTCGGGTAGCTGATGCGGGTCATGCTGCTCTCCTGTGGTCATGAGGGCGGCGGGGCTGCGGCCCAGCCTGCCATCTCGGTCGAAGGGGGGTCACCACCAGTTGCCGGGGTTGATCGGTGAGTCCGCGAGCGCCTGACCGGCGTCGGCCAGGCCGTCGACGATCTCGTTGGGGGAGATCGACACGTCGAAGGACAGCGACCCACCGACGCCGAGGGTCGCGCCGATGTCGGCCGAGATGCTGATCTCCTCCATGGAGACCTCGGCCCCGACGTCGGCCTCGACACCGATGCCGTAGGACAGCGACCCGGAGACCCCGACGTCGGCGGGACCGAGGTCCTGGCTCACGCCGCCCTCGATGCTGCCGCCGGCGAAGGCCTCGAAACCGGCCTCCACCTGGGCGCCGGCCGGGCCGATCTGCCCGCTGGCGCCTGCCTCGGCCTCCGCGCCGATGTAGCCCTCGGCGTTGGCCGTCGTCCCGTGGTTATTGCCCCAGTGGGCCTCGCCACGGGCCAGGTAGGCGCCGGCCTCGGCACCGGCCTCGATGTAGGCGCCGCGGGTCGCGTCGACGCCCATCGATCCCTGACTCTCGGCGTTGTACGAGAGGACCTCGCCACTCGCCCCGGTCTGGTCGTCGCCGACCTGCCCACCGGCGACCCGGTCGCTCACGCCGGCGTCCCACAGGTCCTGCTCGACGATCGGCTCGCTCTGGACACCGTCGAGGACGGCCTGGGTGGTCGCGAGGCCCTCGTGGTCGAAGGAGCGCTCGTGCGACCAGGACTCGCCCCACTCACCTCGTCCGGCGGTGCTCCGCGTGCTCTCGCGGGTGGTCTCCCACCCGCCGTCGTGCTCGGTCGTGCGGATGTCGGTGTGCGTGTCGCCGAAGATGCTCTGGCTGTCGCGCCAGGTGCCGTCCGCCCCCTCCTGCCAGGTCCGGCCGGTGAGCGGGTCGTAGTGGTGGAGGTTGCCGTGTTCGTCGCGGTTGGTCCGAACGCCCATCGACCCCGGGTCACGCTCGAAGATGTCGTAGCCGCTCGGGCGGTCGTAGGTGCGCCGAGGGCCGTCCTGACCGGCACCGTCACCGACCGTGCCGGTGCCGCGCGACCCGCCCGCCCCCGGTCCACCGCTCCCGCCGGCCCCTGACGCCTGGTCCTGGTCCTCGGCCTGGCGCTCCAGCCCGGTGGCGAGCGCCCGGAGGGTCTCGGTGGCGGCGCCGATCTGCTTGGCGGCGTCGGAGGTCCAGCGCACGACGAGCTCCTGCCCGTCGTCACCGAGCCAGTGCTCGCGCAGGCGCCCGGCACTCGCATTGCCCTCGCCGAGGACGTTCGTGAGGGCCTGGACCTCGCCCCGCAGCTGACCCGCGATCTGGCGGACTCGGCCGGAGTCCATGCCGTGCTGGACGCTCATGTGTCTCTCCCCTGGTGGCCCCGTGGGCCTCGAGTGCGGTCAGCACCCAACCTAGGCAGGTCCGGTCGGGCAGGACATGGGGAGCACTCCCCCCTTCGCCCGGCAGGTGTCAGGAGCGCTGCGCCCACCACTGCCGCAGCCGCTCCTGGGCGGCCTCGGCGCCGATCGGCCCCTCGTCGAGGCGCACCTGGAGCAGGTAGCGGTAGGCCTCGCCGAGGACCGGGCCCGGCTCGATCCCCAAGACCGCGGCGATCTGGTTGCCGTCGAGCTCGGGGCGCACCTTGTCCAGCTCCTCCTGCTCGCGCAGGACGGCGATCCGCTCCTCGAGGTCGTCGTAGGCGCGGCGCAGGCGGGCGGCCTTGCGCTGGTTGCGCGTCGTGCAGTCGGCGCGGGTCAGGCGGTGCAGCCGCTCGAGCAGCGGGCCGGCGTCGGTGACGTAGCGCCGGACCGCGGAGTCGGTCCACTGGCCCTCGCCGTAGCCGTGGAAGCGCAGGTGCAGCTCGACGAGACGGGCCACGGCCTTGGTCGTGTCCTTGTCGAAGCGCAGCGCCTTCATCCGCTTGGCCGTGAGCTTGGCGCCCACGACGTCGTGGTGGTGGAAGGAGACGCCACCCCCCGCCTCGAAGCGCCGGGTGCGCGGCTTGCCGATGTCGTGCAGCAGCGCCGCCAGGCGCAGCACGAGGTCAGGTGCCGGCACCGGGTGGTCGGGGTCGGCGTCGGGGCCCGACAGCGGGGGCCCCTCGAGGTCGATCGCCTGCTGCAGCACGGTGAGCGAGTGCTCGTAGACGTCCTTGTGCCGGTGGTGCTCGTCGATCTCCAGGCGAAGGGCGGGCAGCTCCGGCAGCACCTGCTCGGCGAGCCCGGTGTCGACGAGGACCCGCAGACCGGCCACCGGGTCGTCCGCGAGGAGGAGCTTGACGAGCTCGTCACGCACCCGCTCGGCCGAGACGATCTCGAGGGTGCCGGCCGCCGCGGTCATCGCCTCGAGCACCTCGGGAGCCGGGACGACCCCGAGCTGGGCGACGAAGCGCGCCGCGCGCATCATCCGCAGCGGGTCGTCGCTGAAGGAGACCTCGGGAGTCGACGGCGTGCGCAGCCGACCGGCGGCGAGGTCGAGCATGCCCCCGTGCGGGTCGACGAGCTCGAGGTCAGGCAGCCGCAGCGCCATGGCGTTGACGGTGAAGTCGCGGCGCACGAGGTCGTCCTCGAGGTTGTCGCCGAAGGCGACGACCGGCTTGCGGGTCACCCCGTCGTAGGCGTCGGCGCGGTAGGTCGTCACCTCGACCGTGTCCGACCCCTTGCGGGCGCCGATCGTGCCGAACTCGCGCCCCATGTCCCAGTGCGCGTCGCCCCAGTCGGCGAGGATCGCCTCGGTCTGCTCCGGGCTCGCGGAGGTCGTGAAGTCGAGGTCACCGCTGGTGCGTCCGAGGAAGGCGTCACGGACCGGGCCGCCGACGAGAGCCAGGTCATGACCCCCCTTCGCAAAGCGCTCACCCAGGTCGGTGAGCAGCGGCACCGTCGGGGCCAGGTGGGCCACGGCGGCACGCAGGATCTCCGGGGGCAGGTCGGGGGACATGGGGCCCAAGGTTACGTGGGCACCGTCCCCCGACCCGACATCACAGCACCGGGGCGTTGGGCAGGCAGCGCAGGGTGCCCGACCCGTCGGCCTTGAGCGCGCGCTTGGTGATGTCGATGACCCGGGGGCTGTGGGTCATCGACAGGTGGTCGCTGACGTCGATCGCGCACCCGTCCTGGAGGGTGATGTTGCGGACCGTGGCTCCCGGACCGGCGGTGAGGAAGGTGCTGCGGTAGGGGGTGACCACCTCGTCGTACTTCGTCCCGATGACGGTGTAGTCGACCCCGGGCACGGTGTCGCCGTCGGCCGTGAGGGCGGTGATGTACTCCGACCCCTGCATCTGGTCGACGGCGGCCTGGCCCAGCCCGGCCCGGGTGAGGTCGGTCGCCCCGACGGCCTCGGCGATCGTCCCCAGACCCGACAGGGTCGTGCCGTGGTGGCTGCCGGCGAGGGTCACGACGTCGTCGACCCCACCGCCGCCGTGCTTCTTCAGCACGTCCGTGATGAGCGTGCCGCCCTGGGACCAGCCGACCATGTCGAGCTTGCTGGCCCCGGTGCGCTCGCGGACGGTGGCGGCGAAGGCCGCGAGCTCGTCCCCGTTGCCCGAGAGCCCGGTCGTCCCGTAGACGCCGGGGATCTGGGCGGCGGCGTCGGTGCCGTCGGTGCCGTAGTTGAAGGAGTACACGCAGTAGCCGGCCCACTTCAGCTCCGGCGCCATCCGGGCGAAGGAGTCGTACTGGTTGGCATAGGTGCCGTGGACGAGGACCACGGGGTTCTCCCCGGCCCGGGGGGTGCACCCCCAGTCGTTGACGCCCTGCGGCTGTGCATCGGGGTGGACCAGTGAGTAGAGGAGCGAGCTGCTGAAGTTCAGCTGGTAGGGACCGGTGACCGGCTCCGCCTCCTGTGCGGCGCCCGCCGAGCCCACCCCCCAGGTCAGGCTGATGAGGGTGGCGGCACCGGCCGCCGTGAAGGTCCTGCGGAGGGTGGGCTGCATCAGAGTCTCCCTGGGATCGTGCGTCGTCGTCGACGCGGTCCGTCCTCGTTGACGGACCTACCAGACAGTAGTGACGACGGCGCGACCCCGCAGTGCGGGAAGGGCAGGGTTCGCCACCCGAGGAGGCCCCTGAGGTCGCATGGCTACAGTGACCACATGAGTCACCCCGCTCCCACCTCCGGACCGCAGCGCCGTCTGCCCGCGGTCGAGGAGCGCAGCGCGGGCGGGGTGGTCGTCGACGTCCACGAGGGCGAGGCGCGGATCGCCGTCATCGCCCGACGCAACCGAGCCGGTCGTCTCGAGTGGTGCCTGCCCAAGGGGCACATCGAGGGCGAGGAGACGCTCGTCGAGACCGCTGCCCGCGAGGTCGCCGAGGAGACCGGCATCGAGGCGCGGGTCCTCGTCGAGCTCGGGACCATCGACTACTGGTTCGCCACCCCCGACCGACGGATCCACAAGTTCGTCCACCACTACCTGCTCGAGGCCATCGGCGGGTACCTGACGATCGACAACGACCCCGACCACGAGGCCGTCGACGTCGCCTGGCTCCCCCTGCGCGAGGCGCACCGACACCTGACCTTCCCCAACGAACGACGCATCGCGAGGGAGGCGTGGCAGCGGCTCGCCGGCGACGCCTGAGCGCGGGCATCGCGGGCCTGCTGCTCGCCCTGCTCGTCGCGCTCCCCGTCGCTGCCGCACCCGCCGGTCCGGGCGATGCCCGGATCACGATCACCTCGATCACCCCGGTCGTCGACGGCGACGGCACCGCCACCGTCCGTGGCCGGGTGAGCAACACCGGCAGCGAGACCCTCGACGGCCCGCGGGTCGCCGTGGTCCCCCAGGAGGCCGGCTCCGGCCGGTCCGACATCGCGGAGTGGGCGAAGGGGGACACCCCCGTCTCCGGGACGGCGCTCGCCGCGACGACCCTCGACGACGTGCCGGCCGGTGGCTCGGCGACCTTCACCCTGCAGGTCGACGGCACCGACCTGCTGCCGGGCACCTCCGCCGGCGCCGCCTGGGTGAGCATCCAGACCGATGCGCGCGCCGTGCACACCTTCATCGGGGTGCACCGGACCAAGGAGTACGAACCGCTCGACGTGCTCTGGGGCGTCCCGCTCCTCCTGCCCGCCGACCGCCGCCTGTGGAGCACCGGACGCGACGACCGGACACGGGCCTGGCAGGAGACCCTCGGCGAGGACTCGCGGCTGGCTGCGCTCACCGCCGAGGAGCCCGCCGACGACGAGTTCTGGCTCGTCGACCCCTCCCTGCTCGACGTGCCCGCGACCGGTGGTGACGTCCAGGACGCCGAGCGGGACGTGCGAAGGGAGTTCGCCGCCACCCTGCGCGAGCGGATCGTCGGCTCGCGGACCCTCGTGCTCGCCGACGCCGACGCCGACGTCGCCGCGGGCGCCGAGTCCGAGCCCGCGGGGCGCCTCGTCTCGGCCCGGCTCGCCGACGGCGCCCGGGTCGCGCAGGCCCTCGGGGCACGCAGCGACGTGCTCTGGCCGGCCGACGGGCTGGCCACCGGCGAGCGCGCCGAGGCCCTGCACGAGCTGCGGCCCGGCGGCGTCGACCCGACGCTGCTCGTCCCGAGCACGAGCCTGGAGCCGTCGGGCTTCACCCCGACGGGTGGCGAGCGCACCTCCGCCGGGAGCCCGGTCGTCGTGCGCGACGGGCCGCTGTCCCAGGTCGTCGAGGGCCTGGCCTCCGACGCCGACGTGACCCTGGCCCGCCAGCAGCTCGTCGCCGAGACCGCGGCCGTGCTCCGCGAGCGCCCCGGCACCTCCCGCACCGTCGTCATCGTCCCCGACCGGGGCAGCACCCCCTCAGCGACCGCCTGGCAGGAGCTGCGCGACAGCGCCGACGACATCCCGTGGCTCGGTGGCGGCGACCTGCGGTCGACGCTCGACCACGCCCGGGACGCCGAGGCCTCGCAGACGCCGCGCACGCGCGGCCAGATCGCCGACGCGACCCGGCCCGCGGCGACTCCCGGCCCGATGCTCGCCGAGAGCCGCGCCCAGCGACTGCTGCGCGACGCCCGGTCGATGGCCACCTTCGCCTCGGTGCGCTCCGACGGCACCGGCTGGCGGTCGCAGATGCAGACCTCGCTCCAGCAGCTGACGTCGACGCGGTGGCGGGGCCATGGCTACGGCTTCATCCGGATGCACGACGAGATCGAGCAGGAGGTGACCCTCGCCCGGGACGACCTCGTCGTCTCGTCGGGCGACGTCAACTTCTTCGCCGACACGGGTCGACTGCAGATCACCATCGTCAACAACACCGACGTCCAGCTGTCCAACCTCGCCGTTCGCCTCACCCCCGGCAACCACTCGTTGCGCATCGACGAGCAGCCCGAACTCGTGACCATCGGGCCCGGCGGGCGGCAGACCGTCACCGTGCAGGCCTCCGCCCTGGCGGCCGGGCAGGTCCCGGTCGACGTCGCGGTGACCACGCCCGGAGGGCGCGAGATCGCCGCACCGGCTTCCCTCCAGGTCAAGGTCCGGCCCACGGGGGACTCGATCTACTGGGTCATCGGCGGCGCGGCCGCGCTCCTGCTCGCGGCAGGCACGTGGCGTACCGTGCGGGGCGGCCGTCGCGCACGGGCGGCCGCGCCCGAGACCACGGACCCCGAGGGGACATGACGCATGAGCGAGGCCGCGACCCCGCAGGAGGACCTCGGCGACGAGGCCGAGCACCGCTCCGGCCCTGACATCGGCCGGTCCAGCGCGATCATGGCCTCGGGCACCCTCTTCTCCCGGGTGCTGGGCTTCGCCCGCAACAGCCTCACGGCCTATGTCGTCGGCCTGACGATCATCGCCGCCGACGCGTGGAATGCCGCCAACACGCTGCCCAACATCTTCCACCTGCTCATCGCCGGTGGCGTGCTCAATGCCGTCATCGTCCCCCAGATCACCCGGGCGATGCGCGACGCCGACGGCGGGACGACCTACATCAACCGGCTGCTCACGCTGTCGGTGACGGCCTTGGCCGTCATCACCCTGCTGCTCATGCTCGCGGCGCCGCTGCTCGTCTCGCTCGTCGTCTCCAGCAGCTGGCCGCCCGAGGCACGCACCTTGGCGACCGCCTTCGCCGTGCTGTGCCTGCCACAGGTCTTCTTCTACGGGCTCTACACGCTGCTCGGCCAGGTCCTCACGGCCCACCACAAGTTCGGGGCCTTCATGTGGTCACCGGCGCTGGCCAACCTCGTCGCCATCGGTGGCCTGCTGTGGTTCGTCCTCACCGACCAGACCCGCCAGGGTTCCGTCGACGAGTGGACCCCCACGATGATCGCCGTGCTCGGCGGGTCGGCGACCGTCTCGATCGCCCTGCAGGCCTTCGCGCTCGTCCCGGCCCTGCGCAGCACCGGCCTGCGCTTCCGCCCGGTCTGGGGGCTGCGCGGCAGTGGCCTGCGCGGGGCCTCGCGGATGGCGATGTGGGCCTTCGCCGCCGTCGTCGTCGGGCAGGGCGCCTACCTCGTCAACTCCCGGGTGCTCACGGGCGCCCTGCACGCCGCCGATGCCCAGGGGGTCGAGGGCGCCGGCCTGACCGCCTACGCCAACGCCTTCCTGCTCTTCATGCTGCCGCACGGCATCATCACCGTCTCCCTCGTCACCGCCCTCTTCACCCGGATCTCGCACGCCGCGCACGACGGCGACACGCGAGCGGTGACCGCCGACCTGCGCCGCGGCCTGACGCTGCCCGGCTCGATCCTGCTGCCGGGGACCGCGGCGATCCTCCTCGTCTCCCCGTGGCTGCTCGCGGCCGTCCTCCCGGGCACCCCGCGCGACCAGACGGACGCCTCCGTCGGTGTCCTCGTCGCCATGATGATCGGGCTCGTGCCCTACGGCTGGTTCTTCCTCGTGCAGCGCGCGTTCTACGCCTACGAAGACGGACGCACCCCCTTCGTCCTGCAGCTCGTCCTCACCGGGGTCGCCCTGACCTTCACCTTCGTCGGCAGCATCGGCGCCCCCGTCCACGCCGCCACCTGGGTCGGGCTGGGGCAGACCGTCTCCAACCTCGCCGCCGCGATCATCGGCCTGTGGCTGCTGCGTGGCCGCCTCGGGTCGCTGGGGCTGGCCCGCGTGGTCCGGCAGTTCGTGCGCATGGGCATCGCGACCGCGCTCGGGACCCTCGTGGGCTGGGGCGTGCTGCGCGGCCTGCTGGTCGTGGTCGACGGCGGCACCTGGGTCGGTGCCCTCGCCATCACCGCCCTCGTGGGCGTCGTCGTCGTCGCCGTGGCACTGGCGGTCTCCCTCCGCCTGCGGGTGGAGGAGGTCTCCGAGCTCCTCGCCCCGCTGACCCGGCGCCTGCGACGTGGCTGACGCGCCCCCGGACCCGGCTCCCCGGATGGGCCGCCGGGTGGACCTAGGATGGCGCGGCAGGCACACACCGACGAGAGGGGCAGCGTGCACGGGGTGAACCCGGGGACGGAGCTCGGTCGCTACACCGTCGAGACGCGGATCGAGGAGATCCCCGGCGGCGAGCGCTGGGCGGCGCGCGACACGACGCTCGACCGAGACGTGACGCTCGTCGTCATGCCCAGCGACGCAGACTCGACCGCTGCCGCACTCGACGCGGCCCGGCGGGCCGCCGGTGTCGAGGCGGCCCAGCTGGTGCGCATCCTCGACGTCGGCAGCGAGGACGGGCTGTCCTTCATCGCCGAAGACGCCGTGGGCGACGCGACGACCTACACCGAGGCCATCGGCACCGACGGGCTGCCCGCGGAGGAGGTTCGCCGGATCACCGGCGAGGTCGCCACGGGCATCGAGGCCGCCCGGGCCCGAGGCCTGCACCACCTGGCTCTGACCCCCGACCTGGTGCTCCTCACCGGCGACGGCCGGGTCAAGGTCCAGGGGCTGGCCACCGCTGCCGCCCTCGCCGGCATCGAGACCGAGGGTGAGGAGGCCGACCGCGACGACGCGACCGGCGTCGTGGCCCTGGCCTATGCCGGCCTCACCGGCACCTGGCCGCTCGATCGGCCCAGCGGACTGCCCAGCGCCACCCGCGACGGCAGCGGACCGCCACCCCCTTCGCGCGTGGCGGTCGGGGTCCCCGGTGACCTCGACACGATCTGCCGCGAGACGCTCGGCGAGGGCACCGGTCCGGACTCACCCGGTGACTACGCCGCCCAGATCGCCCCCTGGTCGCGCATCCCGCTCGCCGGGGCCCTGCGCACCGCGCCGTCCGCTGCCGACGAGACCACGCACGCCGTGCCGACAGGCTCCCGGTCCGACACCGAGACTCCCGACGAGGCGGGTGGCTCAGGTGCCGCCGTCGCCGGTGGGGCGCTCGCCGGCGGCGCCGCCGTGGCGTCCGCTGCCGACGGCGACGAGACGACGGCCATCCCGCGCGAGAGCGACGACGAGGTGACCCGCGAGATCAACCTCGGTCAGCGCGAGGGAGTCACCACCACGATCACCCGGGGCGACGAGACGCCGGCCGGGCGCAGCCAGCGCAGCCGGGCCGCCCGCGACGACGACAGCACGCAGCGACTGCCCCGAGAGCGCTCCCGCGACGAGGGCTCCCGCGACGAGAGCGCCCACGGCCGCCGGACCGCGGCGGCCGCCGCAGCTGCTGCCGCCGCCGGCGCCGTCGGCACCGGGGGCAAGGTCCTCGGCGACCGCCTCGGCAAGGCGGCCAAGACGGCTGGTGGCCGCTCCCGCGAGGCCATCCACGACGCCCGGGCCCGCCGCGAGGCCATCCGGGCCGACCAGCGCACCCGCAGCTCTCTCGGCTCGGCGCCGACGACCGCCGAGGTCGAGGCCCCGGCACCGCTGCTGCCGGCCGAGGCGGGCGCACCGCCGAGCCGCCGCCAGGCCAACCTCGTGCTCGTGCTCATGGCGGGCTTCGTCGCGCTCGCCTGCCTCTTCGGCGGTATCGGCGCCTCGCGGATCGGCTCCGGCTCCGACCTGGGCCGCATCCTCGGCGGTGACGAGACCACCGCGGTCGCCACGAGCGAGGACACCGGCGGCTCGGGCAGCTCCTCGGGTGGTGGCGAGCCGCTCGCCATCGCCAATGCCGCCGGCTACGACCCTGCCCCGGGTGACGGGGTCGAGCACAATGCCGAGGCACCGCGCGTCTACGACGGCAACCCCGACACCACCTGGACGACCGAGGGCTACGGCAGCGAGGCCTTCGGCGGCGTCAAGCAGGGCGTCGGCATCACCGTCGACCTGGGCCAGTCCCAGTCGATCAGCTCGGTGACCCTGCAGCTGCCGACGAGCGCCCAGGCCACCGTCTTCGCCGGCGAGCAGCCGGCCAACTCCGGTACCGAGGTCGGCCGCACCCAGGGCCGCACCGGCGAGGTGGAGCTGCAGCCCTCCTCGGCGGTCAACGGCCGCTACGTCACGGTGTGGTTCACCTCCCTGACCCCGAGCGACGACGGACGCTACCGCGCGGCGCTCGGCGAGATCACCGTCCGCTGAGGGGCCACCAGATGAGCGACGCATCCCTCGCCGAGATCGACGACCGGCTGCTCCTGCGCCGGCACGTCGAGGGCGATGCCGAAGCCTTCGGTGAGATCTACCGCCGCCACCGCGACCGCATGTGGGCCGTGGCGGTCGGCGTGTGCGGCGACCGCGAGATCGCGGCCGAGGCCGTCCAGGAGGGCTTCGTCTCCGCCTTCCGACGGGCCGGCTCCTACCGCGGTGACGCGGCGGTCACCACGTGGCTGCACCGCATCGTCGTCAACGCCTGCATCGACCTGACCCGCAAGGTCCGCCCGACGAGCGAGCTCACCGACGAGGTCATCGCGTCGGTGCCCCCGGCCGCCGACGCGACGGGCAAGGTCGACACCCGGCTGGCGGTGCACGAGGCGCTCACCCGCCTGTCCGACGAGCACCGGGTCGCGCTCGTGCTCGTCGACATGCACGGGCTCCCCGTGGCCGAGGCCGCGCAGATCCTCGACATCCCCACGGGCACGGTCAAGTCCCGCTGCTCGCGCGGCCGTGAGGCCCTCGGCAAGATCCTCGCGGCCGCAGGTGTGGGCGTCGACGGAACCTCAGGCGCCGCTGCCTCGTCAGACACAACAGGCCACCAGACAGACGAAGGGAGGCGGCCATGACCCAGGACCAGGACCCCACCGGGATGCGTCACCTCCTCGCCTCCCTCCGGGAGAGCGGGCCGATGCCCGACGACCTGGCCGAGCGCATCCGCGCCACGCTCGCGGACGAGCAGGCCGCCCGCACCGATCCCGACCGTGCGGGCGAGCCCGACGAGGACTCCCTGGCCGAGGACGAGGGCTCCGGCTTCTGGAGCACGATGAGCGAGCCCGATGGTCCCCGCCGGCGCCGCTCGGTCGCCCCGTGGATCCTCGGTGCGGCTGCAGCGACGGTCGTCGCGCTGGGCGTGGGCGGGTTGATGCTCTCGCAGAGCGGGTCCGACGAGGCTGGCAGCGCCGGAGACGCCGCGCCGATGCAGACCTCGAGCCAGAGCTCGGCCACCGAGAGCTCGGCGGCCGCGGACGGCAGCGAAGCTAGGGGTGAGGTCCCGGCCTTCTCGATCACCGCCAGTGGCACCGACTACACCCGCTCGTCGCTGGGGTCCGAGGCGGCCACGCTGCTCGAGGACCCGACGCAGGCCCCCGAGCCCAAGAACGACAAGGTCCTCGGCACCCTGACGACCGCGGCCGGGGCGACGGACTGCCTCACCCGCCTGGGTCAGCCACAGCTGCAGGCCGTCGTCATCGACGTGGCGACCTTCGAGGGCAAGGACGGGTTGCTGCTCATCGCGCAGACCCCGCCCGACGGCGAGGCCCGGGCCTGGGCGATCACCTCCGGGTGCGAGCCGATCTGGCCCGACTCCGTCGCCGTCCCGCAGTAGCCCGACCCGCGGGCGGGTCTGCGGCCGGTGAGGTGATCCCCCTTCATCGTGCAGTGGGCGACCATGGAACAGACCGCGCCTACGATGACGTTGTCACCTCAGACCGACTTCACCCGACCCCAAGGACTCACCCCGTGGCCGACGCCAGCACCGACATCCGCAATGTCATCATCATCGGTTCCGGCCCCGCGGGATACACCGCGGCCGTCTACGCCGCCCGCGCCAACCTCGAGCCGTTGATGTTCGAGGGGTCCGTCACCGCCGGCGGCGCCCTGATGAACACGACCCACGTCGAGAACTTCCCCGGCTTCACCGAGGGCATCATGGGCCCCGACCTCATGCTCAACATGCGCGCCCAGGCCGAGCGCTTCGGCACCGAGATCGTCACCGACGACGTGACCGCGGTCGAGCTCACCGGCCCGGTCAAGGTGGTCACCGACGGTGAGGGCAACACCCACCGGGCCCGCGCAGTCATCCTCGCGATGGGGTCGGCCTACCGCGAGCTCGGCCTCCCCGACGAGAAGCGCCTGTCCGGGCACGGCGTCAGCTGGTGCGCGACGTGCGACGGCTTCTTCTTCCGCGAGCAGGACATCGTCGTCGTCGGCGGCGGCGACTCCGCCGTCGAGGAGGCCACCTTCCTGACGAAGTTCGCCCGCTCGGTGACCATCGTCCACCGCCGCGACGAGCTGCGCGCCAGCAAGATCATGGCCGACCGTGCCCACTCCAACGACAAGATCCGCTTCGCGTGGAACTCCGAGGTCGCCGCGATCCACGGCGACGACAAGGTCACCGGCCTGACCCTGCGCGACACCGTCACCGGCGAGACCCGTGAGATCGAGGCCACCGGGCTCTTCGTGGCCATCGGCCACGACCCGCGCAACGAGCTCGTCCGAGACGTCGTCGACCTCGACGACGAGGGCTACGTGCTCACCGAGGGCCGGTCCTCCCGGACCAACCTCGACGGCGTCTTCGCCGCCGGTGACCTCGTCGACCACACCTATCGTCAGGCGATCACGGCCGCCGGCTCCGGCTGCGCAGCCGCGCTCGACGCCGAGCGCTGGCTCGCGGCCCACGAGGAGGCTGCGGCTCCCGCCGTGGACCAGGCCCTGACCGCCCAGGACAACCCCGTCGCCGGCACCGTCGGCGCCCGCTGAGCGGTCCTGCCGCACCGACCCCCAGACCACACCCACCGAGAGAGAAGGACCCCCAATGGCTACCTCCCCCACCACCGACGCCACCTTCGACCAGGACGTCCTCGAGAGCGACACCCCGGTCCTCGTCGACTTCTGGGCCACCTGGTGCGGCCCGTGCCGCGCTGTCGCCCCCGTCCTCGAAGAGCTGTCCGGTCAGTACGACGGCAAGCTGAAGATCGTCAAGCTCGACACCGACGCCAACCCGCAGATCACGGCGCGCTACGGCATCACGTCGATCCCGACGATGCACGTCTTCAAGGACGGCGAGATCGTCAAGACCCTCGTGGGCGCCATGCCCAAGCCCAAGCTGGTCAAGGAGATCGAGCCCTTCGTCGGCTGAGTTTGCCTGTGGCACAGCGAGATTCGTCTCGTTGACCATGTGAGAGGGCCCCACGGTGATGTCACCGTGGGGCCCTCTCGCATGTCGTGGTCCAGCTCAGCCGTCGACGTCCTCGGAGGCCACGCCCATCTGACCGAGGACGCGATGCAGGTCCTCCATCGAGGCGAACTCGATCGTCATCCGGCCCTTGCGCTGCCCGAGGTTGATCTTGACCCGGGTGTCCAGGCGGTCACTCACCCGACCGGCTAGGTCGTCGAGCTGGGGGTGGTGGCGCCCGGCGCGCGGAGCCGTCCGCCGCTCCTTCTCCGGGGCCAGGCCCAGAGCGACGATCTCCTCGACGCTGCGCACGGACAGGCCCTCGGCGACGATGCGCTGCGCCAGCCGCTCCATCTGCTCCCCGTCGTCGAGAGTGAGGAGCGCCCGCGCGTGACCAGCGCTGAGCACACCCGCCGCCACGCGGCGAGCCACCATCGGCGGCAGCCGCAGCAGGCGCAGCGTGTTGGAGATCTGCGGCCGCGACCGGCCGATGCGGCCGGCGAGCTCTTCCTTGGTGCAGCCGAAGTCGTCGAGGAGCTGCTGGTAGGCGGCCGCCTCCTCCAGGGGGTTGAGGTTGCTGCGGTGGAGGTTTTCGAGGAGCGCGTCACGCAGGAGGTCGTCGTCCTCGGTGGCCTTGACGATCGCCGGGATGCTCTCGCGCTCCGCGGCTCGGCTGGCACGCCAGCGACGCTCACCCATGATGAGCTCGAAGTCGACGCCGTCGTCACCATCGCTCACCCGGCGCACGACGATCGGTTGCAGGACCCCGATCTCCCGGATCGAGTGGACCAACTCGCTCATGTCGTCCTCGTCGAAGACGGTGCGCGGCTGGCGCGGGTTGGGCCGGATCGCGTCGAGCGGGATCTCCGCGAAGCTGGCGCCGGGGACGGGCGCGAGGCGGTCGCCGGGGTCGTCCGTCGTGGCCGAGGTGCCCGGAGCCTCGTCGGCGGGCGAGGGGTCGCTCACCGAGCCCTCAGCACCCGTCTCGGGCGAGACGTCCATGGTCACGGCGTCATGGTCCGCGGGGACCGGGGTGGCCGGCGCCTGGGCAGTCGCCTCGGCGATCTTGCCGGCGACGGTGTTGGGCAGGGCAGTGGGCCGCTCCTGGTCACGGAAGAAGACGTCCACCGGTCGCTCTGCAGACCGGCCGGCGGCCGCAGAGTCAGGGATCAGGGCGCCGAGGCCACGTCCGAGTCCGCGTCGCTTGTCACTCATGCGTTGTCCTTCTGCTCTGCGCCGCGGCGGGCGATCTCGGTGGCCGCGTCGGTGTAGGACCGGGCGCCCGTGCTCTGGGGGTCGTAGGTGATGACCGTCTGCCCGTGGCTTGGCGCCTCGGAGACGCGAACGGATCGGGGGACGGTGGAGCTGAGGACCTGCTCAGGGAAGTGCTCGCGCACCTCCTGGGCGACCTGGGCGGACAGCCGGGTGCGGCCGTCGTACATGGTCAGCAGGATCGTCGACACGTGCAACGCCGGGTTGAGGTGCGTGCGGATGAGGTCGATGTTCTTCAGCAGCTGACTCAGGCCCTCGAGGGCGTAGTATTCGCACTGGATCGGGATGAGCACCTCACGCGCGGCCACGAAGGCGTTGACCGTGAGCAGCCCGAGACTCGGCGGGCAGTCGATGAGGACGTAGTCGATACGAGGATCCCCGGCCTCCTCGCGCTCGGCCATCCACGCCGCGATGGCCTTGCTCAGACGGCTCTCGCGGGCGACGAGGGAGACCAGCTCGATCTCGGCACCGGCGAGGTCGATCGTCGCGGGGACGCACCAGAGGTTGTCGACGTCGGGGCAGGCCTGCATGACCTCGGAGATCGGCGTGCCGTCGACGAGCACGTCGTAGATGCTCGGCACCTCGGCGTGGTGATCGATGTTGAGGGCCGTGCTGGCGTTGCCCTGGGGGTCGGTGTCGATGAGCAGGACCTGCAGCCCCGCGTCAGCCAGAGCCGCTGCGATGTTCACCGCGGTCGTCGTCTTGCCGACCCCACCCTTCTGGTTGGACACCGTGATGATGCGCGGCTGCGGAGGGCGGGGCAGCGCCGTGGTCACACGTGGTGCCGTGGACGAGCCGTCGACGACCTCCGGTTGGCTGGTCGTGGGGTCCACGGGGCACTCCTCGTCATCGTTGGCCTCGTGGACCCTGTCATCCGGTACCAGCGTGCCGACGGCGCTCGCGTCGGGTGTCTCGGGCACGGTCTCCGAGGACGCTGGGTGCACCCCGAACCAGCCGATCGGTGCGGTGTCGGTGGGGACCTCGAGGGCCGGCCATCCGATACCCGGGGCGACGGTGCGTGGTGTGGTCACCGAGACATTCCTCCTCAAGGGACTGCGAGCCCAGCCATACAACCCCAGACCGGGACGACACGCCAAACGGGGAGCGGGCTGTGGACAAATGGGGGGCAATTCGGGGGTTTTCCACCGAATCAGTCGTGTTGTCCACAGAATCAGTGGACAACGGGATGGGTGTTCGCGGCCGGGTGCAGGAGCTCATCGAGGGATGGCACACCCATCGCCAGATGCGTTTCACGTGAAACGAGGCGATCGTCGCGGCCCGGCGTTTCACGTGAAACGCCGGGGCCGTCAGGAGCGCGCGCCTCAGGTCCGCGCCGTCCCGACGGTGCAGTCGACCGTGAGCGTGGGGGCGGGGAGGACGTCCGCGCCGTGCTCGGTGATCGTGGTCGCGGTGACACCCAGTCGCCGCAGCACCTTGGTCGCCTTGTCGATCTCGGCCGAGGCCGACTGTCCCTTCATCGCCACGAGCTGCCCGCCGGGAGCCACCATCGGGCAGCACCAGCGCGCCAGCTTGTCGAGGGCCGCCACCGCACGCGCGGTGACATGCGGAGCGGACAGGACCCCGTGGAACTCCTCGGCGCGACCCCGGTGCACCGTGACGTTGTCCAGGCCGGTGGCCTCGGTAGCGGCACGCAACCACTCCGTGCGCCGTTGCATCGGCTCGACCAGGTGCACGTCGAGGTCGGGTCGGGCGATGGCCACGGCGAGGCCCGGAAGGCCCGCTCCCGAGCCGACGTCGATGACCTTCCCCCTCGGTGAAGGCGTCCTCGATGACGGCGCAGTTGAGGATGTGCCGCTCCCACAGGATCGGGAGCTCGCGCGGACCGATGAGTCCGTGACTCACGCCCGTGTCCGCGAGCACTGCGGCGAATGTCTCGGCACGAGGAAGGCGCCCGCCGAAGAATCGGCGGGCGCCCTCGGGTGCCTCGGGGATGTCGATCGTCATGCCCCTAGCGTTTCACGTGAAACGGGATGCTCACACCTCGG
The DNA here is from genome assembly GCF_038004165.1 of Janibacter sp. FSL W8-0316. Taxonomy (NCBI): domain Bacteria; kingdom Bacillati; phylum Actinomycetota; class Actinomycetes; order Micrococcales; family Intrasporangiaceae; genus Janibacter; species Janibacter sp. FSL W8-0316. The sequence continues at coordinate 2,257,685 of NZ_JBBOQX010000001.1, forward strand.
ATGCATCGGGCTCGGCCTCGCCCGTGGTCTCCGCCACGGACTCCCCGTCGGCAGGCTCGGCGCTCTCGCCAGCGGCAGGGGCCACCTGTGCGGGGTGAACGACGACGAATCGTCGCGGCTCGGTGCCGGAGGAGTCCGACTCGAGGCCCGCGGCGAGCACCTCGTCGTGGACGACCTTGCGCTCGAAGGCACTCATCGGCTCGAGGTCGACCGAGTTGCCGGAGGTCTTGACCTCCTCGATCGCGGTGCGGGCGATCTCGACGAGCTCGGCCCGACGGGCTGCGCGGTGACCGGCGACGTCGAGCATCAAGCGGCTGCGGTCACCCGTGGCCGACTGCACGGCCAGGCGCGTCAGCTCCTGCAGTGCCTCGAGCACCTTGCCGTCCTGCCCGACGAGGCGGCGTGGCACGCGGCCCTCGTCGGAGTCGACGATGGCCACGGCGGCGCGGTCCCCGTCGATGTCCAGGTCGATGTCGCCGTCGAGGTCAGCGATGTCGAGAAGCGTCTCGAGGAAGTCGGCAGCGACCTCCCCTTCGCGCTCCAGGAGCTGGCGTCGGTTCTTCTTCGGGGCCGGCGCCTGCTCTGCGGGCGCGTCAGCCTGGTCCTCAACGACCTCGGTCGTCAGGTTGTCGCTCATGGTCTCTCCTGCGTGTGGCGGTCGACGGGCCCGGACCTCCGGGCCCGTCGGGGGTCAGTTGTCGGTCCGGGGGCGGTCTTCGTCCACCGCGGAGCTCGAGCCGGACTTCGGCGGCGGGCCGCCCTTCTTCTTGGCCCGCTTCTTCGAGGTCGGCTGCTGGCGCTGCCCGGAGATGACGCCCTTGGCCTCCAACTCCTGGGCCATCTCGGCGTCGTGCTTGCGCTCGCGCGTCTCCTCCGGGGTGTCGATCGACTTCCCGGCCTTGCGGCGGCGGTCCTGCATGGCCTTCTCGGCCGCGGAGCCCGGGGCCGGCATGCGCCGGATCACGTAGAACTGCTGGCACATGGTCCACACGTTGGTCGTGAACCAGTAGATGAGCACACCGATCGGGAAGTACACGCCGGAGACGGCGAAGATGATCGGGAAGAGGTACAGCATCATCTTCTGCTGCTGCGCGAAGGGCCCCTCGAGAGCCGTCGCGGGCATGTTCTTGCGCATCAGCTGATACTGCGTGGTGAAGGTCGTCAGGGACATGAGGATGATCAGCGTGATTGTCACGACCTTGACGCTGATCCCGCCTCCGGTCCCGAGGAACTGCGCGGACAGCTGGGCGCCGAAGATCGACGAGGACTCCGCCTGGGCGGCCACCTGCTGGGTGATCGGGCCGATGCCGGCCTTGGCGCCGGAGCCGATCTCGTCGAGGCTGTTCAGGACGCGGAAGAGGCCGAAGAAGAAGGGCATCTGCACGAAGATCGGCAGGCACGAGGAGAAGGGGTTGGTGCCGCTGTCCTTGTACAGCGCCATCGTCTCCTCGGTCATCTTCTGCCGGGAGTCGGGGTCGGTCTTGCCCTTGTACTTCGCCTGGATCTTCTGCATCTCGGGCTGGATGAGCTGCATCTTGCGCGAGGCGTGGATCTGCTTGACGAAGAGCGGGATGAGCGCCGCCCGCATGACGATCACGAGACCGACGATGGACAGGGTCCAGGTCCAGCCGCCGGCCTCCGGCAGCCCGATCGCCGTGAACGCCCCGTGCCACAGATACATGATCCAGGCGACGAGCCACTCGAAGGGGTACATGATGTCGCTGAAGCTCACGTGGTGAACGTCCTTCGGTCGGTGGCGTCGGTGCCGACGCCGTCGTCGTGGCCCTCGACATCGGCGAAGCGCGGCGTGGCCAGGTCAGGCGATCCGCGCTGCGCCCAGGTCTCGGGCACATGGTCGATGCCCCCGGCGGACCAGGGGTTGCACCGCACGATGCGGTGCACGGTCAGGTAGCCGCCCCGCACCAACCCGAAGCGCCGCAGGGCGGTCAGCCCGTAGGCGGAGCAGCTGGGGAAGTAGCGGCAGGACTGCGGCAGCAGCGGGGACACGAGCACCTGGTAGCCGCGAACGAGCCAGATGAGGGGCTGGGCGAGGAGAGTCATCTCGCCCGCTCAACGAGCACCGAGCGCAGACAGTGCCGAAGGGCGGCGCCCAGCTCGTGCGATTCGGCGTCGGCGGCCGCGGGGTTGGCCCGGATCACGACGTCGGTGCCGGGCGGCAGGTCCGCGAGGAGCGGTGCCACCTGGGCCCGCAGCCTGCGCTTGACCCGGGTGCGGGTCACCGCATTGCCCACGGCCGTGGACACGACGAGACCGACGCGCGGGGAGTCGTCCCCCCGGGCGTCGGTCTGGGTCGCGTCCGCCACTCGGGCGTGGACCACGAGCAACGAGGAGCCCTGGCGTCGAGCGCCGCGGCCCCGGATCGTCGTCGCGAAGTCCCTACGCTCCGTCAGGCGGTGCCGCGTGGGCAGCACCGGGCGGCTCGTCAGGCAGAGATCTTCGAGCGGCCCTTGGCGCGGCGGTTGCTGAGGATGGCCCGGCCGGCGCGGGTGCGCATGCGCAGACGGAAACCGTGCGTCTTGGCCCGGCGACGGTTGTTGGGCTGGAAGGTGCGCTTGCTCATGGCAGTCTCCGATGATCAGTGGGCCCAGGGCCCGGTGCTGAGGTCTGGTGGGCGGCTTCGGCCGCGATCGGAAACCCACGTCCGGCACCGAAGGAGTCCCGAGCGAGATCGTGGGCATGCGAAAGCGGCCGACAGGCCGACGTCCACGGTACGGGACGTCTTCGCGCGGGGTCAAACCATGACGGGGTTCCTCGCGCACGCGACGAAACCGATCACGATGCCAACCCGGGGACGGCTGTCCAGCGCGACACGCCGGGAGCCCGAAAAAAGTCGCGACGTCAGGTTGCCGCCACCGGAGTGTGTTGTTAGCGTCGCACCTCACCACCCTGCCCGACATGCATCTCCACAGTCTGTGGACAACGTTGTGGATGCACCCTTCGGCAGTGGGAGGATGACCGTCGACATCAGTCCCGATCGGCCGCCGAGCCGCAGAAAAGTTGAGGTGTGCGCCCGTGGCCGGAGGCGAGGTCGACTTCGGTGAGGTCTGGCGAACCACCCTCAACACCCTCGATGCCGACGGCGTTCCCGTCACCCGTCGCGCCTTCCTCAGCATGGCCCGCCTCGTCGGCCTCCTCGACGACACCGCCCTGATCGCCGTGCCCGACGACTTCTCGAAGAACTTCGTCGAGCAGCGACTGCGCATGCACGTCACCCAGGCCCTGTCAGAGCAGCTGGGTCGTGAGGTCCGACTGGCCGTCACGGTCGACCCCGACCTCGCCGACGGCGAGCCGCTGCCGCCGACCCAGGGCCTGGCCGAGAACGACTCGGTGGCCGCCCCGGCCGACCCGGTCGTCCAGCCCACTCCCCAGGGCCTGTCCTCCACGCTCCCGGTCGAGGGCCGTGACGACGGGCTCGTCGACGACGACCCCGAGCCGGCGCCGGTGCGCGCGCGCCGCGGCCGCCCCGAGCCCGAGCAGGTCGAGCTGACCCGGCTCAACCCCAAGTACACCTTCGACACCTTCGTCATCGGTGCGAGCAACCGCTTTGCCAATGCCGCTGCCGTCGCCGTCGCCGAGGCCCCGGCCAAGGCCTACAACCCGCTCTTCATCTACGGGGAGTCCGGGCTGGGCAAGACCCACCTGCTCCACGCGATCGGCCACTACGCCCGCAGCCTCTACCCCCACGTCAAGGTGCGCTACGTGAACTCCGAGGAGTTCACCAACGACTTCATCAACTCCATCCGCGACGACAAGGCTGCCAACTTCCAGCGCCGCTACCGCGACGTCGACGTCCTGCTCATCGACGACATCCAGTTCCTCCAGGGCAAGATGCAGACGCAGGAGGAGTTCTTCCACACCTTCAACACGCTGCACAACGCCAACAAGCAGGTGGTCATCACCTCCGACGTGGCACCCAAGCTGCTCTCCGGCTTCGAGGAGCGCATGCGCAGCCGCTTCGAGTGGGGTCTGCTCACCGACGTGCAGCCCCCGGACCTCGAGACCCGGATCGCGATCCTGCGCAAGAAGGCCATCCAGGAAAAGCTCTCCGTGCCGGCCGACGTCCTCGAGTTCATCGCCAGCCGGATCAGCACCAACATCCGTGAGCTGGAGGGAGCGCTCATCCGGGTCACGGCCTTCGCCAGCCTCAACCGTCAGGCGGTCGACATCGGCCTGGCGCAGATCGTCCTCAAGGACCTCATCCCGACCGAGCAGTCGAGCGAGATCTCGAGCGCGACGATCATGGCCCAGACCGCCGACTACTTCTCGCTGACGATCGAGGACCTGCAGAGCGCCTCGCGCACCCGCAAGCTGACGACGGCACGCCAGATCGCGATGTACCTGTGCCGGGAGCTGACCGAGATGTCGCTGCCGCGTATCGGCGAGCAGTTCGGCGGCCGCGACCACACGACGGTCATGCACGCCGAGCGCAAGATCCGCGAGCTCATGGGCGAGCGCCGCGCGATCTACAACCAGGTCACCGAGCTGACCAACCGGATCAAGCAGCAGGCCGGCTGACTCCTCCTTCGCCCGATCCGGTCGTATCCGGATGTCTACGGATCATCCGATACCCATGGATATCCGGCGATCCCGTGTTGTCCACAGGCTTCTCCCCACCTGTGTGTCGCTCCGCGACCCGTCCGTGACCTACCGTCCGGTAGCTCACCTCCGCCCCCTTCGTCCACAGATCCACAGGCTGTGGACAGTCTTGTGGGTAGCGCTCTCCCCGGCATACCGGGCAACACGCCCGACACCGTCCACAGACCTACCCGGGACGACCCACAGCACGAGCCCGGTTCGCCCCGGGTCCGGCCGTCGACGTCATCACGGGGCCTTGGCACCACCGACCATCCACATTCGCGGGGCCGCCCCTGCGGACGACGCTGTGGACAGACTGTGCACGGGCCCGACAGCCTTGGGACGACGCATCTGCGTCCACACCCCACGCCAGCTCGTCGACATGCTGTCCACGTCGACATCCACACCCAAGATCCGTGCCAGCAGCGGGCTGCAGGGGGTTGTCCACGGTGTCCACACCGCCGAAGAAGATGATGAGTCCTCTCTCCATCCATTCCCTCCCCCACGCATGGCTGCTGCCCTGCCTGTGGACGTACGAGCCCTGACGAATCACAAGATCACCCTCGGTTCCCCAACCGGCCCCCGACCACGTAATGTCAGGAACCCACGCGTCCATGCGCGTGGATCCGTGTCATTCCCATGACCTCGCGCTCGAGCGCGTCGAAGGGTAGGTCTGTCGTGAAGTTCCGCGTCGAGCGCGATGTGCTGGCCGAGGCGGTCACCTGGGTGGCCCGTGGTCTGCCGAACCGTCCGCCGGTCCCTGTCCTGGCCGGTGTCCTCATCGAGGCCACCGATGACGGCACGCTCACCCTCTCGACCTTCGACTACGAGGTCTCGGCCCGCATCACGGTGGCCGCTGAGGTCTCCGAGCCCGGCACCGTCCTCGTGCTCGGTCGCCTGCTCGCCGACATCTCACGCAACCTCCCGGGCAAGCCGGTCGACATCACGACCGAGGGCGCCAAGGTCCAGGTGACCTGCGGCAGCTCGCGCTTCGCCCTGCTGCAGATGCCCGCCGACGAGTACCCCACGCTGCCGACCTCCCCCGAGGGCAGCGGGAGCATCGACGGCACGGTCTTCACCCAGGCGGTCCAGCAGGTGCAGATCGCCGCCGACCGCGGCGACACCCTGCCGATCCTCACCGGCGTCCGGGTGGAGATCGAGGGCGAGAAGGTCACCCTCCTGGCGACGGACCGCTACCGCCTCGCGATGCGTGAGCTGACGTGGAGCCCCAACACCCCCGACGCGAGCCACATCGCGCTCATCCCCGCCCGCACCCTGTCCGACACCGCCAAGGCGCTCGGCGCCTCCGGCTCGGTCGAGGTCTCGCTCGGCGCGGCCGCCGGCGGCTCGGGCCTCGTCGGCTTCGAGGCCGGGCAGCGGCACACGACGAGCCGGCTCCTCGACGGCGAGTACCCCAAGGTGTCGAAGATCTTCCCCACCGCGAGCGAGACCGAGGCGGTCGTCGACACCGAGGTGCTCACCGAGGCCGTCAAGCGCGTCGCCCTCGTCACCGAGCGCAACACCCCCGTGCGGCTGCGCTTCAGCGACGGCCAGGTGACGATCGAGGCGGGCGCCGGTGACGACGCGCAGGCCTCCGAGGCCGTCGAGGCCAAGGTCGACGGCCCCGACATCGAGGTCGCCTTCAACCCCGGCTACCTGCTCGACGGGCTCGGCGTCCTCGGTACGACCTTCACCCGGTTGTCCTTCACCGCCCCCCTCAAGCCGGCGATGATCACCGGTCAGGACACCCAGGACGGCGAGATCGACACGACCTACCGCTACGTCCTGCAGCCGGTGCGTCTCGCCGGCTGATCCCCCCTTCGCCCCGGTCGTGGGGTGCCACCGTCAGGAAGGCTCAGTCATGCAGATCGGTCTCATCGGACTCGGCAAGATGGGCGGCAACATGCGCGAGCGCATCCGCCGCGCCGGCCACGAGGTCGTCGGCTACGACACCAACCCCGAGGTCTCCGACGCCGAGTCGGTCCAGGCGATGGTCGACGCGCTGCCGGCGCCGCGGGTCGTGTGGGTCATGGTGCCCGCCGGCGAGGTGACCCGCTCGGTCGTCGCCGACCTCGCCGAGCGCCTCGAGCCCGGTGACCTCGTCATCGACGGCGGCAACTCGCGCTTCAGCGACGACGGCCCCAATGCCGAGCTGTTGAGCGCGAAGGGGGTCGGCTACCTCGACTGCGGCGTCTCCGGTGGCATCTGGGGCCTGGACAACGGCTACGGCCTCATGGTCGGTGGCGACGCGCAGCACGTCGAGCAGGCGATGCCGATCTTCGACGCGCTGCGCCCCGAGGGTCCGCGCGACGAGGGCTTCGTGCACGCCGGCGCCGTCGGTGCCGGCCACTACGTCAAGATGGTCCACAACGGCATCGAGTACGGCCTGATGCACGCCTACGCCGAGGGCTACGAGCTGCTCGAGCGCAAGGACATCGTCACCGACGTGCCGGGTGCCTTCAAGGCGTGGAGCCGCGGCACCGTCGTGCGCTCGTGGCTGCTCGACCTCATGGTCAAGGCCCTCGAGGACAACCCCACGCTCGACGACGTCAGTGACTACACCGCCGACTCGGGCGAGGGTCGCTGGACCGTCGAGGAGGGCATCGCCAACTCCGTGCCGATGCCGGTCATCTCGGCCTCGCTCTTCGCGCGCTTCGCCTCGCGGCAGCAGGTCAGTCCGGCGATGCAGGCCGTCGCCGCACTGCGCGGGCAGTTCGGTGGTCACCAGGTGATGACCGTGGCCGAGGGCGAGGACCTGCGAGCCGAGGCAGCGAAGGGAGTGGCCTCCCCCGCGGCGAGCCACGCCCAGGAGGAGAAGAAGGTCGACAAGCCGACGACGCCGGCGCAGGCACCGAAGGGCGACGCCAGCCAGGCCGGCCCGACGAGCGGGTCGGGCGAGACCTCCGGTGGGGCCTCGGGAGACTGATGTTCGGCTTCATCGCTCCCATCGGCGAGCACCTCCAGACCCATCCGATCACGCTCAAGATGGCCTTCGCCGGCTTCGTCGGCGTCGTGATGCTCTTCATGGGGGTCTTCTGATGGCCGGCCGGCCCCCGGCGTCCTGACCCGTGTACGTCCGACACCTGAGCATCGGCGACTTCCGCAGCTATCCTGCGGCCGAGCTGGCCCTCGAGCCGGGGGTGACGACCCTCGTCGGGCTCAACGGCCAGGGCAAGACCAACCTCGTCGAGGCGATCGGCTACGTCGCCTCGCTCTCCAGCCACCGGGTCGCGATCGACCAGCCGCTCGTGCGCTTCGGCGCCGACCGGGCGATCGTGCGTGCCGCCGTCGTGCGCGACGAGCGCGAGAGCCTCGTCGAGCTGGAGATCACCCCCGGGCGGGCCAACCGCGCCAAGCTCAACCGCTCTCCCCTGCCGCGCACCCGAGACGTCCTGGGCACCCTGCGCACGGTGCTCTTCGCGCCGGAGGACCTCGCGCTCATCAAGGGTGACCCGGGCGAGCGACGCCGCTTCCTCGACGACCTGCTCGTCCAGCGGCAGCCCCGCTGGTCGGGCGTGCGCTCCGACTACGACAAGATCCTCAAGCAGCGCGGGGCCATGCTGAAGTCCGCCGCGGCACTCCTGGGCGGCCGGCGCGGTCGCGGCCGTCGCAGCTCCGCCGCTCCCGAGGGGGTCGATCCCCGGGCCGCGGGCGAGGACGCCGTGCGCACCCTCGACATCTGGGACGACCATCTCGCGACGGTCGGCAGCCAGCTGCTCTATGCGCGGCTGCGCCTGCTGCGTGACCTCGTCCCGCACCTCCAGCAGGCCTATCGCGAGGTCAGCGCCAACCAGTCGGAGGCCACGGCGGTCTACCGCAGCTCGCTCCACGACGAGGCGGCCGAGGCGATCGCCGGCGGCGAGGTGCCCGAGCCAGACGAGCTGCGGCAGATGCTCCTCGACACCCTCGGTGAGCGGCGTGACCAGGAGATCGAGCGCGGGGTCAACCTCGTCGGTCCCCACCGCGACGACCTCGTCCTGGGCCTGGGGCCGATGCCGGCGAAGGGCTACGCCTCCCACGGCGAGTCGTGGTCCTTCGCCCTCGGCCTGCGCCTGGCGGCCTACCACCTGCTGCGCCACGACCTCGGTGACGACCCCGTGCTCGTGCTCGACGACGTCTTCGCCGAGCTCGACAGCGGCCGCCGCGAGCGGCTCGCGGCGATGATCGCCGACTGCGAGCAGGTGCTCATCACCGCTGCCGTCCCCGAGGACGTGCCCGAGTCGATGGCCGGCCGCCGCTACTCCGTCACGCTCGGCGAGGTGTCCGGCCCATGAGCGAAGGGGAGGTCCCACCCCCTTCGTCGGGAGACGGCGGGGACGAGACGCAGCCCTCGACGACGCCGGCCCCCGCGGAGGAGGAGCAGGACGCGGCGGCTGCCGCCCTGGCCCGCGCTCGCGCGGTCGCGGCGACGAAGGGGCTGCGACCCGGCATGAAGCCGCGGCGCAAGCGGAAGTGGCAGCCCCGCGGCGTGCTCGCCGGCACCGGCCGCGACCCGATGACCGTCGGCGAGCAGGTCGAGCGACTCGTCGGCGACCGCGGGTGGCAGGTCGACGTCGCCGCCGGGTCGGTCATGGGCCGGTGGCCCGAGATCGTCGGTCGCCAGGTCGCCGAGCACTGCGAGCCGGTGAGCTTCGAGGCCGGGGTGCTCTCGGTCCGGGCCGACTCGACGGCCTGGGCGACGCAGATCCGGCTGCTGTCGAGCTCGCTGCTCGGCAGCATCGCCGCGGCCGTCGGGCCCGATGTCGTGCACGAGCTGCGGGTGCACGGGCCGAGCGCCCCGTCGTGGTCGCGCGGACCGCGGCGCACGAGCGACGGCCGGGGGCCCCGGGACACCTACGGCTAGCGCACACTGACCTCATGGGGATCCTGCAGACCGACGCCCTCGTCCTGGACCAGGTGCGCTCCTTCCTGAGCAACGACTTCGGCATCCACGACCTGACGGGTGCGCCGATCGGGCGCATCGTCACCGAGGGAGGTGCCGGGTCCCGGCTGCTCATGGGCAACCGGCAGCTGGCGATCGTCGACACCGACGGCACGCTGCTCATGCGGGTCGTCGACCCGCCGGGCATCGGTCTCGACCGCTACGAGGTGCACGACGGGCAGGGTCAGGTCGTCGCCCGCATCGTCAAGGAGTTCACCTTCTTCACGAAGGCCCTGCGCATCGAGCTCGCGACCGGCCCGCAGCTGCGGCTCGAGGGGTCGATGTGGGACCGCGAGTTCCAGGTGACCGGCCCCGGAGGTGTGGCCGCGACCGCGAGCCGGCACTGGCCGGGCGTCGCCGAGGCCCTCCTCGGGCGCGAGCGCTATGTCCTCGGCTTCAGCCCGCAGGTCCCGGTCCCCGAAAAGCTGGGCACCATCGGTGCGGTCATCGCGCTCGACCTCATCCGAGCCAAGGAGCGCAACAACGGTTGAGCCGAGCGCCACCGGCGCCGGCCACCGACCGACCGGCCAGCCGGGACCGACCGGCCGGGACCGACCGGCCGTTCCGCGAAGGGGAACGTTCGCCCCCTTCGTCCGTGGTCTCGCCCACAGTGGACCCACCGGGTCGTCGGCGACCCGGCACGACCACGAAGGAGTGCTCGATGACGACGATCATCGTGCAGCCGTCGGGCACGCAGATCCACATCGAGCCCGGCGAGACGCTGCTCTCCGGCCTGCACAAGGCCGGTTATGCCTACACGGTGGGTTGCCGCCGTGGCGGCTGCGGAATCTGCAAGGTGGATGTCGTCGACGGCGACTTCTCCTACAACCGACCCGTGGCCGACTCGGTCGTCTCCGAGGACGAGCGCACCGACGGCACCTGCTTGAGCTGCCGCGCCGTCGCCGACGAGGACCTGGTCATCGAGATGCGAGACGCGTCCCTGCGGCTCGTCAACCCCCTGCTCGGCAAGATCAACGCGGCGCGCTGCGACCGCGAGCGGTCTGCGGGCACCCCACTGGAGGAGCAGTAGACATGGGCATCATGCGGATGGGTTACGCCCACGTGCGTGTCACCGACATGACCGAGGCGAAGAACCACTATGCCTCGACGTTGGGTCTCTACGAGACCCTCGAGGACACCTCCCCGGAGGGCAACAAGCGCGTCTTCTACAAGGGCTGGGACGAGTGGGACCACCACTCGGTCGTCCTCGAGGAGGGGGGCGTCGGCGTCGTCAAGTACGGCTGGAAGGTCGAGCACGAGGCCGACATCGACGACGTCGAGGCCAAGGCCAAGGCCTTCGGCCTGACCGTCGAGCGCATGTCGAAGGGGGACAACCCGGAGATCGGCGACGGCATCCGCTTCGTCACGCCGAGCGAGCACGTCTTCGAGGTCTACCACCAGGCGACCGCGATCGGCACCGAGGTGGGCACGCACAACCCCGAGGTCTTCCCCCGCCACCTCGTCGGTATCGGCGCCCCGGCCCTCGACCACTCCCTCATCACGACCGAGGACGTGGGCACGATGGAGCGGATGCTCTCCGACGTCTTCGGCTTCTACGCCACCGAGCGCGTGCAGACCAGCCTCGAGGACGACCACGAGTGCGTCGGCACGTGGATGACCTCCAACAACCAGATCCACCAGCTCGCGGTCATCGGCGGCCCCCAAGGCAAGCTGCACCACTTCGCCTTCCGCCTCGACGACTGGAACTCCGTGGGTCGCGCGGCGGACCTGATGACCATGGATGACGTGCCGATCGACATCGGTCCGACCCGTCACGGCATCACCCGCGGGCAGACCGTGTACTTCTTCGACCCCAGCGGCAACCGCAACGAGGTCTTCTCCGGCGGGTACCTCGCCTTCCCCGACCGCCCGAGGCACGTGTGGACCGTCGACCAGATCGGCAAGGGGATCTTCTACCACGACCGCGAGCTCAACGAACGCTTCACCACCGTGCTCACCTGAGGATGGGCGAGCACACCCGCGGCAGCGCCGTCTTGACCCTCGAGGGGGCCGAGGCGGCGCTCGCCGCTGCTCTGGCGTACGCCCGCGAGCACGACCTGCGGATGAACGTCGCCGTCGTCGACCCCGGCGGGACGCTGCTCGCCTTCGCCCGCATGGACGGCGCCTTCGCCGCCTCTGGCGAGATCGCGATCGACAAGGCGCGGACCGTCGTCCGCTTCGGCGGGGCACCGACCTCCGGCCTCTACGAGGCGCTCGCCGGCGAGGACGCGGTGATCCGCGGTATCGGCAACCGGCCCGGGGTGGCTGCCTTCGGCGGCGGGGTCCCGGTGCGCGTCGACGGCGAGCTCGTCGGTGCGGTCGGCGCCTCCGGTGGCTCGGCAGGCGAGGACGAGCAGGTGGCTGCGGCCGGGGCGGTGGCGATCACCGGGACCTAGCCTCGGGGCGTCAGGCAGCCCGGGCCAGGGTCTGGCTCGGCAGTTCCCCGAAGCGCTCGCGGTAGGCCGCGGCGAATCGCCCGAGGTGGGTGATGCCCCACGAGAGGGCGACCTCGGTCACCGTGCCCCCGCGCCCGTGGACGAGGTCGTCGTGGATGCGGTCGAGCCGCAGGTCGTGCAGATGGGCGAAGGGTGTCGTGCCCAGGTGCTCGCGGAATGCCTGCTGGAGCCGGCGCACGCTGACGCCGGCGATCTCGGCGAGGTCGACCGGGGTCCAGGGACGCGTCGGGTCGGCTTCCATCGCCTCGACGACGCGGTGGACGGGGCGGGGCCGCAGCGCGTCGCGAGCGGTGGGTTCGTCCGGGACCGCGGCCAGGAGCAGCCCCGTGACGAGCATGCTCGCGACGGAGTCGGCGACCTGCGGGTCGCGGTAGAGGACGCCGCCGCAGTCGCGGGCGTTGTCGAAGGTCGTGCGCGCCATCCGGAACCACGCAGCCCCCGCCGGGGTGCGCAGGTCGATGTCGGTCGGCAACCGCACGTCCTTGCGGGCGAAGACCCGCTCGCTCTCACGGTGCAGGTGCGCGCTGTCGATGCGCAGGCCGAGGACGACGACGTCAGGAGCCCAGGCCGGCATGTGTGCGGGGGTGTCGGCCGGGAAGGCCGTGGCCCGACCGGGTGCGGCGTCGTAGTTCATGCTGCCGATGCGGGAGGCGAGGTGACCGCTCAGCGGGATGTTGACCGCCACGGCACCGGGGTGGTCCGATTCGATCCCCACGGTCGCGCCGAACGTGATGCGGGCCAGCCGGCAACTGTCGAGGTCGACGACCTCGATGCCCGAGGCAGAAGCCCCGGGCACGGCCTTGGGGTGCATCGCGTGCGGGAAATAGGCATTGGACAGGGCGTCGTGCACCCCCTCCCAGTCCTCGAACCGGGGTGCCGACTGCAGAAGGTGCCTCATCGCACTCCTCTCGCGATCATCCGTGATCGCCCGATGATGACCCCCCAGGGTGACGGGTCCCGGTGGCGTTCCGCAGCGGGGAACGACGGTGTGCTTCCGGGTGCCTGCGTCGAGCGGACAGCGACTGCGTTCATCGGATCGTGGCGGGCGCCACACCCGGCCTACGTTGCCTGCACGACACACCACGCCGGGGTGGTGGGGCGGACCTCGCTCCTCGTCCCCGGACCACCGAGGAGAGGTGCCATGACGCCCTTCATGACTCGCGTCGCCGAGCTCGTCGGCACGCCCCATCAGCACCACGGCGAGCTGGCCCAGGGGCCGACCACCGTGCCGCGGACCCGGATCAGCGAGCGGGTGGCGACCGGGACCGGCGCCGACCGGCACGTCGCCCTGCGGTCGCTCGCCGAGCAGTACGTCTGCGAGGCGAATGCCGTCCTCGGGTCCGAGCGCGAGCATCTCGGCCTCGTCGACGAGACCCTCCCGAACGAGCTGGCGTTCACCGTGACCTTCGGTGACGCCGGTGCCCGGTGCTCCACGACCTTCGCCGACGGCCGAGCGGTCGGTCGTCTCGTCGGCACCTTTGACGAAGGGGGTGACGAGCGTGAGCTCGACGGTCCCGACGCCCTGCCGGATCTGCTCGTCCGGCTCCTGGAGACCGCCCCGACGCAGGCGATGCGCACCGCGCAGCCGAGCTGACCCCCCTTCGCCAGTCCACCAGACCAAGGAGAACGTCCAGTGCAGTACGAGCTCAAGACCCAGGTCATCGAACCCCAGCGGCAGACCTTCACCCACATCGCGAAGCGCTATGGCGACAAGCCGGCCTCGCGCTACATCGAGGGCAGCATCGACGTGCAGCCCAAGGAGAACTTCCAGTACCGCCCGACGTGGGACCCGACGCGGGAGATCTACGACGACTCCTACAGCGTCTTCCGGCTGACCGATGCCTACAGCTACCTCGACCCGCGGCAGTACTACTACGCCCCCTACGTCACCGCCCGCTCCGGCCACCACGAGGCCTTCGCGACCTCGCTCGAGTACATCGAGGCACGTGGGCTGCTCGAGCGTCTGCCCGACGGCTGGCGCAGCGTCCTCGACGAGCTCGTGCTGCCCCTGCGGCACCTCGAGAGCGCCGGCCAGCTGATCCTCTGCGGGATGGCCCGCTTCGGCTGGGGCGCGACGGTGACCCAGGCGGCTGCCTACTCTGCCTTCGACCGGGTCGGCAACGCTCAGGTCCTCAGCCGGGTCGGCATCGCCCTCGGCGGCGGCACGGCGGACCTGCTCGCCGAGGCCAAGGAGCACTGGCTGCAGGACGCGCCCCTGCAGGGGCTGCGCCGGATGGCCGAGGAGACCATCGTCGAGACCGACTGGGGTCTGGCGCTCTTGCGTCTCGACGCCGTCGACCGGCTCGTGTACGACCTGCTGTACCAGCACCTCGATGACCAGGCCGTCGTCAGCGGTGCGCCGGCCTACTCGCTCGTCGCGCAGCACATGGCGCTGGTTCGCCGACAACCGCAGGTGGATCGACGCGCTGTACACGGCCTGGCGCGAGGATCCCGAGCTCGGTGCGACCAATGCTGCCCTCCTCGCGGAGCACGGCGCGGCCGCCGTCGACACGGCGCTCGAGGTCGTCACCCCCTTCGCCGCCCGCATCGACGAGCTGCTCGGCGGTAGCTCGGCCGTCGACCGGATCACCACGACCGCCGCCGAGGTGCGCGCTGCGCACACCGGCGCGGCCGCCTGAGAGGAGAGCGCCATGCAGGAGCAGACCACGGCAGACGATCCGCAGACGAAGGGTGTCCGCGACGTCGGCGTCGTCATCCAGGAGTCGGAGAACAACCGGCCCGTCATCGAGGCCATCGAGGCCGACAACCCCGGGTGCAGCGTGATGCGCACCCCCGGACTCGTCCGCATCACCGCCCCGGGCCGCATCGTGGTCACCCAGGAGACCGTCGAGGAGAAGCTCGGCCGGGAGTGGGAGACGCACGAGTTCCAGATGGCGATCGTCAGCTACTTCGGCAACATCCAGGAGTGGGACGACGACGAGATCGTCATCGCCTGGGACCACTGAGACAGACAGACAGACCAACCGACCGCATCAGGTCTCGAGGCTCGGGCGCCCGGCGCCCTCACACCTCGACCACCGTTGACCACAGGAGAGACCCACGATGACACTTGCACCGGAGAAGAAGACGAAGAAGGCCAAGAAGCTGTCGATGAAGGCCCGCTACGAGGCCCTCACCCGCGGCCTCGACTGGGAGCCGTCCTACGTCGAGAAGGACGAGATGTTCCCGCACCTCGACTACGAGGGCATCAAGATCCACGACTGGGCGGCCTGGGAGGACCCCTTCCGCCTGACGATCGACGCCTACTGCAAGTACCAGGCCGAGAAGGACAAGCGCCTCTACGCCGTCCTCGACGGCTTCGCGCAGGGGCAGGGCCACCTCGGTCTGACCGATGCGAGCTACCTCAACGCGATGAAGATCTTCATCCAGGGCGTCACACCGCTCGAGTACGGCGCCCACCGGCACTTCTCCTACCTGGCGCGGCACTTCGCCGGACCCGGCCCGCGGTTTGCGGCACTGTGCCAGTCGATCGACGAGATCCGTCACATGCAGACCGAGATCCACACCCTGTCCAACTACAACAAGTACTACTCGGGCCTGCACAACTGGCCGGAGCAGTACGACCGGGTCTGGTACCTGTCGGTGCCCAAGAGCTTCATGGAGGACGCACTGTCCTGCGGGCCCTTCGAGTTCCTCATCGCGATCGGCTTCTCCTTCGAGTACCTGCTGACCAACCTGCTCTTCGTGCCCTTCATGTCCGGGTCGTCCTTCAACGGCGACCTGCCGACGATGACCTTCGGCTTCTCGGCGCAGTCCGACGAGTCGCGGCACATGACCCTGGGCCTCGAGGCGATCAAGTTCCTCCTCGAGCAGGACGAGGCCAACGTCCCGATCGTCCAGGGCTGGATCGACAAGTGGTTCTGGCGCTCCTACCGCGTCACCGCACTCGTCGCCCAGATGCTCGACTACATGCTCCCGCGCAAGGTCATGAGCTGGAAGGAGTCCTTCGAGCTGTACTTCGAGGAGCAGATGCTCGGTGGCCTCTTCGAGGACCTCGCCTTCTACGGCATCACGCCTCCGCGCCACGTCGAGGACGCCATCAAGGAAAAGGACATCCTCTCCCACCAGGTGTACTGGACCCTCTACCAGTTCTCCTTCGCGGCCGCCTTCACGACGAGCGCTCCGAGCGAGGAGCACATGGACTGGCTCTCGCAGGCCTACCCCGACACCTTCGACACCCACTACCGACCGCTCTGGGAGAAGGAGAAGAAGAACATCGAGGCCGGCGAACGGCATTTCGCGCCGGGCCTGCCCCAGCTGTGCCAGGTCTGCCAGGTGCCGATGCTCTTCACCGAGCCCGGCGACCCGACCACCTTCGCCCAGCGTGAGTCCGAGTTCGAGGGCGAGATCTACCACACCTGCTCCAACGGCTGTCAGTGGATCTTCGAGCGCGAGCCGGAGAAGTACCGCCAGGCCTGGCTGCCCGTGCACCAGATCTACCAGGGCAACTGCGGGGGTCCGACCGTGCCGGAGGTGCTCGAGTGGTACGGCCTGCAGGACGGCGACGCCGGTGAGTACATCGGATCGCGCGACCACCGCAACTGGCTGGCCTGGCACGACGAGGCCGCAGCCGACACCACCACCCCCGACGACACGAAGGCAGGTGCCTGACATGGCGATCAAGAGCCTGGGCGCGTACGACTTCCCCTCCCGCTCTCGGCAGGAGCTCTATGGCGACGATCAGCTCGTCTCCGTGTGGTTCCAGGACACGATGTGGTTCGCCTCCCCGGCGATGTTCCGGGCACCGAGGGCGATGACCTGGGCCGACTTCAGGGACCAGATGTTCGTGCCCTTCGCCGAGGAGGACCCCGACTACGACCCCGCTGCCCCCCGCACGTGGATGCTGCACGGCGCCCCCTTCGAGCCGCGTGACGACCAGACGCTCGCCGAGCTCGGCGTCCGTCACAAGGACGTCATCGGCACCCGCGTGGCCGCCTGAGGTGGAGACGACGATTCCCTGAGGCGCTCCTGCGTCTCGCTGCGGGAATCGTCGTCTCCTGCACCTCCCTCACAAGCCGTCAGCTCCCCCCTTCGTCCCGCTCGAGGAGAGACCCATGACCACCCACACGATCACCGTCGAACCCGTCGGCCGCGAGGTTGAGTGCGACGAGGACCAGACGATCCTCGACGCCTGCCTGCGCGCGGGGGTGTGGCTGCCGCACAGCTGCACCCACGGCACCTGCGCGACCTGCAAGGTCGACAAGCTCGACGGTGAGGTGGACCTGGGCGAGGCGAGCTCCTTCGCCCTCATGGACTTCGAGCGGGACGAGGGCAAGCTGCTCACCTGCTGCGCGAGGCCCCGCGGGGACGTGACGATCGAGGCCGACCTCGACGTCGACGAGGACATGGAGGTGCACCCGGTCGAGGACTACACGGGCACCGTCGTCGTCCTCGAGGACATCGCGCAGGACACCAAGCGGCTCGTCGTCGAGCTCGATCGTGAGGTCGGTTTCAACGCGGGCCAGTACATGAAGTTCACCGTGCCCGGCGCGGACGGGGCCGAGCCGTGCGACCGCACGTGGTCGATCGGCTCGCCCCCCGGCGAGAGCTCCCGGCTGGAGTTCCACATTCGCAACGTGCCCGGCGGGCGCGGGACGGACGGCTGGGTCTTCTCCACCCTGGCGACGGGGGACGAGGTCCGGTTGTCGGGGCCCTACGGGCGCTTCGTGCTCAAGACGGGTGACGACAAGCACGCGATCCTCGTCGGTGGCGGCACGGGTGTCGCGCCGCTGAAGTCGATGGTCCGGCACGCCCTCGAGGCGGGCGAGTACGAGGGAGACCTCACCCTCTACGCCGGAGGGCGCACCCGAGCCCACCTCTACGACGTCGACGTCTTCCGGGCGCTCGCCGACGAGTACGACGAGTTCACCTACCGGCCCTGCCTCTCCGACGAGACGCCCGAGCAGGTCGAGGCCGACGGCGAGGACCCGGACGACTACGCCTTCGGCATGGTCACCGATGTCATCGAGGCCGACCACGCGAAGCTATCCGGCTGCCGCGGCTACCTCTGCGGCCCGCCGCAGATGGTCGACGCGGCCCTGAAGACCCTGATGAGCCGACGCCTCTTCCCCCGGGACATCTTCCGCGAGGACTTCTTCGACGAGTCGGACAAGAACTCCACAGGCCTGAAGAGTCCGCTCATCAAGCGCTGAGCGCGGCCCGATCGAAGGCCGGCAGGCTCGATGACCTACAGGTCGGCATCCCGAAGCTGTCGCGAGATGGCGAAGGCCGCGGTCCGCACCGCCACCCCCAGGCGCTGCAGGTCCATGCGCTGGGTCGGACCGCTCACCGAGAGCGCCGCGCGGATCTTCCTGTCCGAGCCGAAGACCGGCGCGGCGACGCACGAGACGCCGACGTGGGACTCCTCGTGGTCGTAGGAGGTGCCCTCGGTACGGATGTCCTGGAGGTTGCGGGCCAGCGCTCCCGGGGTGACGAGCGTGCGCGGCGTCATCGCGGGCAGGCCGGCCTCGACCCGCTGCGCGAGGACGGCCCTGGGCGAATAGGCGAGCATCGCCTTGCCCACCCCCGTGGCATGGGCCGGCAGCCGGCCACCCACCTGGGAGGACAGCCGCGGTCCCTGGTTCCGGACGATCTCGATGTAGACGACGTCGATCCCCTCGAGGGTCGCCAGGTGCACCTGGCGCTCGGTCGCCTGGTGCAGGTCGACCATGAGCGGCCGGGCGACCTGGCTGAGCGAGCGCGGCAGCGGGACGCTCGAGCCGATCTCGAAGAGCCGTACGCCGAGGACGAGGCGACCGTCGGGGGTGCGCTCGAGGAGGCGCTCGTCGACGAGCTGCCCGACGAGCCGGTGCACGCTCCCCTTCGCCAGGCCGGTGCGGGCTGCGAGCTCGCTGATGCCGAGCGGGGTGTCGGCCCCTTCGAGGGCACCGAGGACGGCCGCGACCCGCCCGACGACGGAGGTGGGTGGGTCGTTCGACTCAGCGGAACGCATTCCTTGATCATGCCCGATACCAGGGCCCACAGTGCAGCATCGAACCGAAGGAGTGGACGACGATGACCACCGCGACGCACGACCCCCAGACCGAGGCCGACGCCTGGTGCACGCCGAAGCCCAAGCGGGCCACGGGTGGCGGACTGCGCTCGGTCGGGACCGCGCTCGACGTGCTCGAGTGCTTCGCCGTCGACTCCGCCCTGGGCGTCTCCGACGTCGCGCGCCGCCTCGGCGTCGCGAAGTCGACCGCCCACCGCGTGCTCACCACCCTCGCGAGCCGCGGTTTCATCGAGCAGGACAGCCAGGGGCTCTACCGGCTCGGGCTACACCTCTACGACCTCGGGATGCTCTCCCACGCCCGCAACGGTCTGCGCCATGTGGCCCTGCCCGTCATGCAGGCCGTCGCCGAGCAGACCAGGCACACCGTCAACCTGGGCGTGCCCGACGGAGGCGACATCGTCTTCATCGAGCGCATCGAGTCCGTCGACGGCGTGCGCATCCTCGGGCACAGCGGGCGACGGCAGGCAGCTCACTGCGTCAGCTCGGGCCTGGCCATCGCGGCCTTCAACCCCGACGTCGACCGCGCCCGTCGCGAGGCCGGCTTCCCGCCCCGCACCCGCGGCACCGTGCGTCGGGTCGAGGAGTGGGAGGAGGCACTCGGCGTGGTCCGCCAGCGCGGCTATGCGGTGCTCCACTCCGGCTCCATCGCCGGGGCCAGCTCGGTCGCCGTCCCGATCCGCTCCCAGGGGCGTGCCATCGGCTCCTTGTCGGTCTTCGGCCCGACGCCCCTCATCGAGGCGGACGTGCGGCGGGTCGTCCCGCTGCTCACCGCCGCCGCCAACCGCATCGCCCGGCAGTACCAGTCCTGACCACCCGTCCCACGCTCCCCGAGGCCGCATTGCCCTACGGCAATGCGCGAGGAGGCCGCATTGCCCTACGGCAATGCAGCCTCAGGGGCGTGGCACCACTGGATGGACGAAGGGGGGACCCCCTTCGTCCACCACCTGACGTTCCCGTGCCGGGAACGACCCCACCGACCCACGAAGGACGGACCTAGCGTGACGACCATGACCGACTCCTCAACCCGGACCCGGGCGGCGCAGATCCTCCTCGAGGCCTATGCCACCGGCACGCCGGTCGCGCCGCTCACCGAGCAGTTCGACGGCCTGACCGTCGAGGACGCCTACGCCATCCAGCTCGAGCAGGTCCGCTCCTGGACCGACGCCGGCCGACGGATCATCGGCCACAAGGTCGGCCTGACCTCGCTGGCGATGCAGAAGCAGCTCGGCGTCGACCAGCCCGACTTCGGTCACCTCACCGACGACTTCGCGCACCTGGAGCACGAGCCGATCGCGCTCGACACCTACCTCCAGCCGCGCGTCGAGCCGGAGATCGCCTTCGTCCTGCGCAAGCCGCTCACGGGACCGGGGGTCACCCTCACCCAGGCGATCGACGCCGTCGACTACGTGCTGCCGGCCCTCGAGGTCGTCGACAGCCGGGTCGCGGACTGGAAGATCAAACTCGCCGACACCATCGCCGACAACGCCAGCTCCGGCGGCTTCGTCCTCGGCAGCACGCCGACCCGCCTCACCGAGGTCGACCTGCGCCTCACCGGCTGCGTCTTCACCCGCAACAGCCAGGTCGTCGGCACCGGTGCCGGCGGAGCGGTGCTCGGCTCCCCCATCAACAGCCTCGTCTGGCTGGCCAACACCGTCGGTGCGCTCGGCACGACGCTCGAGGCCGGCCACGTCATCCTCCCCGGGTCCGTCACCTCGATGGTCCCCGTGGCACCCGGCGACGTCTTCACCGCGACCTTCGGTGGTCTCGGCAGCGTCACCGCGTGCTTCGCGTCGAAGTGAAAGGTGAACCCATGACCACCCGCACCAAGGGAACCGCCGCCATCGTCGGCCCCGGCAACATCGGGACCGACCTGATGTTCAAGCTCATGCGCCGCTCCGAGGTCCTCGAGCCGCGCTACATGGTGGGCGTCGACCCGAGCAGCGACGGTCTGCGCCGGGCGAAGACGCTCGGCCTCGAGGCCAGTCACGAGGGCGTCGACTGGCTGCTCGCCCAGGACGAGCTGCCCGACGTCGTCTTCGAATGCACCTCGGCCAAGGCCCACGAGGCCAATGCGCCGAAGTACGCCGAGGCCGGCATCCTCGCCGTCGACCTCACCCCTGCTGCCGTCGGCCCGTACCTCTGCCCGCCGGTCAACCTCGACTTCAACCTCGACGCGACCAACGTCAACATGATCACCTGCGGTGGCCAGGCGACGACCCCGATCGTCGCGGCCGTCTCCTCGGTCGTCGACGTGCCCTACGCCGAGATCGTCGCCTCGATCTCGAGCAAGTCCGCCGGCCCGGGCACCCGGGCCAACATCGACGAGTTCACCGAGACGACGAGCGAGGCGCTCGAGGTCGTCGGCGGGGCGAGGTCGGGCAAGGCGATCATCATCCTCAACCCCGTCGAGCCGCCGCTGATGATGCGCAACACCGTCTTCTGCGCCATCCCGCAGGAGGCCGCCGAGGCGGGAGCGCTCCACGACAAGGTGCAGGAGTCCATCGCGGCCATGGTCGCCCGCGTGCAGGAGTACGTCCCCGGTTACCACCTGCGCGCCGACCCGCAGTTCGACCACGCCCGGGACCTGTGGCAGGGCATGGCCCGGGTCACCGTTCCGATCGAGGTCAAGGGTCGCGGCGACTACCTGCCGGAGTACGCCGGCAACCTCGACATCATCACGTCCGCCGCTGCCCGCGTGGGCGACATGATGGTGGCCCACCGCCTGGGGGTCGACTCCGGCTGGGTCCCCGCGGACACCGACAGCACGACCGGCCAGGAGGCGACGGCATGAGCACCGACAACACGAACAACACGGCCCCCTCGCCCGTGCTCTTCGATGGCGACGTCGACGTGCGAATCACCGACACGACGTTGCGCGACGGCTCGCACGCGATGTCGCACCAGTTCACCGAGGAGCAGGTGCGCACCACGGTCCGCGCTCTCGACGACGCCGGCGTCCAGGTCATCGAGGTGACCCACGGCGACGGCCTCGGCGGCTCCTCCTTCAACTACGGCTTCTCCGCTGTCGACGAGATGTCACTCATCAAGGCGGCCGTCGCCGAGGCCCACCGGGCGAAGATCGCCGTGCTCATGCTCCCGGGCCTGGGCACCGTGGACAAGCTCCACGAGGCACACCAGATGGGCGCCCAGATCGCCCGGATCGCGACCCACTGCACCGAGGCCGATGTCTCGATCCAGCACTTCGGCGCCGCGCGCGAGCTCGGCATGGAGACCGTCGGCTTCCTCATGCTCAGCCACATGATCGGCCCGGAGGAGCTGGCCAAGCAGGCCCGGATCATGGTCGACGCGGGCTGCCAGTGCGTCTACGTCGTCGACAGCGCCGGGGCGCTGATCCTCGAGGACGTCTCGGACCGCGTCTCGGCGATCATCGCCGAGATCGGCCAGGACGCCCAGGTTGGCTACCACGGCCACCAGAACATGTCCTTCGGCGTCGCCAACTCGGTGCTCGCCCACCGGGCCGGCGCCCGCCAGATCGACGGCTCGCTGTGCGCCCTCGGCGCCGGTGCGGGCAACTCGCCGACCGAGGTCCTCGCGACCTCCTTCGAGCGTCTGGGCATCACGACGGGCATCGACGTCGGTGGTGTCCTCGGGGCGGCCGAGGACGTCGTCAAGCCCTTCATCCGCCGCATGCCGATCATGGACCGCTCCTCGATCACCCAGGGCTACGCGGGCGTCTACAGCTCCTTCCTGCTCCACGCCGAGCGGGCCGCCGAGCGCTACGGTGTCCCGGCACACGAGATCCTTATGAAGGTCGGTGAGTACGGCTACGTCGGCGGCCAGGAGGACATGATCATCGACGTGGCCCTCGAGCTGCGGGAGCAGCAGCAGCGCTCCGGCGCGACGGTGGGTGCCTGATGGCCACCTGGGACGTCGAGTCGGTCGCCACCGAGCTGCTCGCCTGCGAGGACGAGCGCCGCGACCGCACGAAGTTCACCGACGAGTGGCCCGAGCTCGACGTGGCCACCGGCTACGAGATCCAGGACCTCACCCTTCAGCGCCGCCTCGACCGCGGCGAGAAGGTCGTCGGCATCAAACTCGGCCTCACCTCACGGGCCAAGCAGCAGCGCATGGGGGTCGACACCCCCTTCGTCGCCTGGCTCACCGACGCCATGGTGCTGCCGGCCGGTGACCCGGTCCCCCAGGACCAGCTCATCCACCCGCGGATCGAGCCGGAGCTCGTCTTCGTCATGGGTGAGCGGCTCGAGGGCCCCGGCGTCACCGCTGCCCAGGCGATGGCGGCCGTCGACCACGTCCTCGGCGGCGCCGAGGTCATCGACAGCCGCTACCGCGACTTCAAGTTCGCCGCCGGTGACGTCATCGCCGACAACGCGAGCTCCGGCGCCTTCGTCACCGGGCCGGTGGCTCTCCCGCCGAGCGAGCTCGACCTCTCCCTCGAGGCAGTCCTCGTCGAGGTCGACGGGCAGGTCGTCGACTCGGCGACCGGTGCCGCCGTGCAGGGACATCCCGGCGAGGCGCTCGCCCTCGCGGCCAACGACCTCGCCACGCGGGGCCACGCGATCGAGCCCGGCTGGATCGTCCTCACCGGCGGCATGACCGACGCCTACTTCGCGACCCCGGGCAGCTCGATCTCGTGCCACTTCACCAACCTCGGCTCGGTCCGGATCCACGGGGGCGAGTGACGTGCCCGTCGTGCAGGTGACCCTGACCCAGGGGCGCAGCCCCGAGACGATCCGATCGATGATCTCCGCGGTGACCCAGGCGCTCGCCGACACCGGCGTCGCGCCGAAGGAGAACGTGCGCGTGCTCGTCACCGAGATCCCCACCGAGCACTTCGCCGCAGGCGACGTGACGATCGCCGAGCGCAAGGCAGCCCAGACGGCCGCAACGGGTGACCCCGCGGCGGCTCCCACCACCCCACCGCAGGAGACACCGTGAGCACCCAGTTCTTCGGCCACATCATCGACAACGAAGAGGTCGAGTCCATCTCGGGCGAGCGCTTCGACGTGTGGAACCCCTGGACGCAGGAGGTCTTCGCGCAGGCCGCCGAAGGCGGCGCCGAGGACGCCGAGCGCGCCATCGCCAGCGCCCGCAAGGCCTTCGACGAGGGTCCGTGGCCGCGGATGACCCATCCCGAGCGGGCGGCCGCGATCCACAAGCTCGCCGACCTCATGGAGGAGCGGGCCGACGAGCTGGCGACGCTCGACTCGACGAACATGGCCAAGCCCTTTGCCCAGGCCAAGCACGACGTCGGCCGGTCCGTGGCCAACTTCCGTTTCTTCGCCGACCACCAGCGCGACCACACGGGCGAGGTCTACCCGATGCCGTCGGGGCACCACACCTACAGCGAGTTCGGCCCCGCCGGGGTCGTCGCGGCGATCTCGCCGTGGAACTTCCCGCTGATGATGGCGACGTGGAAGATCGCCCCGGCGATCGCCTGGGGCAACACGTGCATCATCAAGCCGAGCGAGGACACGCCGGCCTCGGTGACCCTGCTCGGGCGCCTGGCCGTCGAAGCGGGCTTCCCGCCGGGCGTGCTCAACGTGCTCAACGGCCACGGCGCCCCCGCGGGCTCGACCCTGACTGCCGACGACCGGGTCGACCGGGTGACCTTCACCGGGTCGTCCGTCACGGGCAAGGCGGTCATGGCCTCGGCCTCGACCCACCTCGCCCCGGTCTCGCTCGAGCTCGGCGGCAAGGGCGCCAACATCGTCTTCGACGACGCGGACATGGACAACGCCGTGTACTGGGCGGTCGAGGCGATCTTCCGCAACTCCGGCCAGATCTGCCTCGCCGGCTCGCGCCTGTACGTCCAGTCGGGCATCTACGACGAGTTCATGGAGCGTTTCGTCGCCGCGGCCGAGGCCCTGACGATCGGTGACCCCTTCGACCCGGAGGTGGCGTTCTCCTCGCTCGCGAGCAAGAAGCACTTCGACAAGGTGTCGGGCTATCTCGAGGACGTCGAGGAGCAGGGCGGCACGGTTCTCACCGGCGGTGTGGACGAGGGGGGCCGCTGGCTGGTCAGGCCGACGATCCTCACCGACCTGCCCCTGGACTCCCGCCAGTACTGCGAGGAGATCTTCGGCCCGGTGTGCGTCGTCAACCGCTTCGAGACCGAGGCCGAGGCGATCCACCTGGCCAATGACACCCGCTACGGGCTCAACGCGATGCTCTTCACCGAGAACCTCTCGCGGGCGCACCGCGTCTCCTCACACCTGCGGGCCGGCACGGTGTGGGTCAACTGCTTCTTCATCCGCGACCTGCGCACCCCCTTCGGTGGGGTCGGTGACTCGGGTGTGGGCCGGGAGGGCGGCAACTTCAGCCGCGAGTTCTTCACCGAGCCCAAGGCCATCGTCATGCAGATCGACCGCACCGTCGAGGGTGCCTCCTGACAGTCCGAAGGGGGTCCAGGTCACCTCGTCGATTGGCGGACCCCCCGGGTTGTTATGGCATCGTGAGATGTCGCTCTTGATCCAGAGGGCGGCCCTATGCCTTCGAGGAGAGCAACCATGAGCGGACCGGAGAACCCGCGAGGCGGCGACGCCTTCGACGACTTCTTCGGCGACCCGACGCCGTCCGGACGGATGGGCCCCGTGCCCCACGAGTCGGACGCTGCCCCCTTCGCCGAGGACGAGCCGACCCAGGACGTCGAGCTGCGCCGACGGACCGAGCAGCCCACGCAGGCTGCTGCGCCCGTGCCCGCCATCCAGCCCGAGCCGACCCCCCAGGGAGCGGTGCCGGACGACTGGTGGGACCCCGAGCCCGTGACCACCCCGGCGGCGCCCGTGGCCGCTGCGAGCACGTGGCAGCAGTCCCAGCCGGTCGGTGAGCCGAGCCCGTACCACGAGCAGCCGTCTCGCCGTGGTGGGTCCGGCCGGTCCGGCTCCCCGCTGGGTCTCGTGGCCCTGCTCGTCGGTGGCGTGCTCCTCGGCGGGCTGTGCGTCGGTGGCACCGTCATGGCGATGGGCGGTGGTGACGACGAGCCGACCGCGCAGACGACGGTGACCAAGACCAGCTCCCCGCAGAGCGAGACGTCGAGCAGCTCGCCGACGAGCGAGGAGACGTCGAGCTCGAGCTCGACGTCGTCGACGAGCACCAGCTCCTCCCCCACCCGCCCGGGTGTCGCCCCCGCCGGGGTCAAGCAGTGCGCCGGACCCTCGCAGGGCACCAAGGTGGGCGCCGGGACCACAGTGACGAGCTGCGAGTTCGCCACGGCGGTGCGCGATGCCTACCTCGCTGCCGACCCCCAGAACGGCAAGGCCACCCTGCGCGTCACCAGCCCGGTGACCGACAAGGCCTACACGATGACCTGCTCCGGTGAGGGCGTCACGCGCTGCACCGGCGGCAACGACGCGGTCGTCGTCCTCTACTGACGTGACCACCCGCCGCCTGGCGGCCGCGGCCCTCGGTGCCGCGCTGCTCACGCTGCCCGCCTGCAGCGACCTCCCGGCGCCGGCCACCGGCACCACCGCGTCGACGACCGCGACGTCGAGCCGCCCAGCGGCCACGCCGCGACCCGCCGCGGCGGGGGCCGACCGGGACCTGGCGCGCTCGGTCGCCAAGGTGGCCCGGGCGCACCCCGAGGCCGACATCGCGCTGGCGCACGCCCCCGTCGGGGCCCGGGGCCCCGTCGAGGTCCACGGCGACCCGACGACCCTCGTCGCGTGGTCGACGATCAAGGTCCCGCTCGCGCTCGCGGTCATCCGCTCGGCCGACGGCGGCGACTGGTCGGGTGACGTCGAGAGGGCCCTCACCGCCTCCGACAACGCGGCCGCGGACTCGCTCTGGCGGCGCCTGGGTGCGGGTGAGGCGGCTGCCGGGGCCGTCGAGACCCAGCTGCGTCGCGGTCACGACACCCGCACCGAGGTGCCGGCCGAGGTCACGGTGCCTGGCTACTCGGCCTTCGGTCAGTCCCGGTGGCGGCTGACCGACCAGACCCGCTTCACCGCCGCCCTGCCCTGCCTGGCCGGGTCGTCGAGCGTCACCGAGGCCATGGGCCGCGTCGTCGACGGCCAGCGCTGGGGGCTGGGCACGATCCCCGGCGCCCGCTTCAAGGGGGGCTGGGGCTCGACCCCCGAGGGCTATGTCGTGCGGCAGCTGGGCATCGTGCCCGGGGCGAAGGGGGACCTGGCCGTCACCCTGCAGGTGCGCACCGGCACCCATGAGGAGGGCACCGCGATCGCCGACGAGCTGGCCCGGTCGGTGCGGCTGCACCGCGGCACGCTCGAAGCCGGCCGCTGCTGATCGCCGCGGCCGGCCTCGACGGGGTCGTGCGTCAGGTCGTGCGTCAGGCCTTGTCGACGCTCTCGAGGATCTCGGTGGCCACCTCGTCGGCGGTGCCGGCGTCGGAGGCGGAGACGGTGATCATCGCCGCGCCGGGGTCCGTGGGGACGGCGAGCATCCGGCCCTGGACCGTGGTGCCGCCCGCCGACAGGGAGTAGGTCGTGTCGAGCGCCTCGCCGAGGTCGGTCTCGACCGTCTCGGTGCCCTCGACCTTGGCGCTGATCTGCTCGAGCTGGGACTTCAGGTCCGCCTCGGTCGGCATCGCCGGCGAGGCCAGGACGTTGACGTTGTCGGCGAAGTCGTTGGTGGTCTCGCCGACGAGCATCAGGTCCATGTTCTTCATGGCCTCGAGGAGCTGATCGGTGGTGGTGCCCTGGGCCTGGGCCATCTCCTTGAGGGCATCCGGGGCCTCGCCGCTGCTCGCGACCTCGGCCGGGTCGACGGCCGTCCAGCCGTCGGGCACGTCGAAGCTCACGCCGGACTTCTTCGCCGTGGCGGTGCCGTCGTCGCTCCCTTCGGCCTCGTCGTCCGAGGACTGGTCCTCGGAGGCCTCGGTGGACTCGGAGGTCGCGCTGTCCTCGGGGGAGGTGGACTCGCTCGAGGCGGAGCTGCTGGAGGTGTCGGTCTGCTCCGAGCCACCACCGCAGGCCGAGAGGGCCAGGACGGCAGCGGTCGCGAGGGCAGCGAGGGCACGGGGTCCGTGGAGTGGGCTCATGCCTCGATCGTATGTGCCGAGACGGACCGGCGGGTGGCCGGAGCGTGAACCCCGAGAGCGGTCCTGAGAGCCCGTGGGGGGCCGGTGCGCGTACCGGGAGTCGTGCGGCGCCCCGGCCGGCGGTGAGAGGCGCCGCCACGGGCGTCCAAGATGCGTCGTCCGTGGCGTCGAGGGGGTAGAATCACAGGGTTGAGGCCGCGGTGCCAGCCCTGTGGGGCCAGCCCGCGGCGATCCATGCACCGCACTCGAGGAGCACCGTGGCAGACGAGCAGTCGCCAGACACCCAGCCGAGCACCCCGGACCCGGGGAGCCCCGAGTACGACGCGAGCGCCATCACGGTCCTCGAGGGCCTGGAGGCGGTGCGCAAGCGCCCCGGCATGTACATCGGCTCGACGGGCGAGCGCGGCCTGCACCACCTCGTCTGGGAGATCGTCGACAACTCCGTCGACGAGGCGATGGCCGGCTACGCCGACACGATCGACGTCACCCTCATGGAGGACGGCGCGGTCCGCGTCAAGGACAACGGCCGTGGCATCCCCACCGACATCCACGAGGCTGAGGGCGTCTCCGCCGTCGAGCTGGTGCTCACCCAGCTGCACGCCGGCGGCAAGTTCGGCGGCGGCGGCTACAAGGTCTCCGGTGGCCTGCACGGTGTCGGCTCGTCGGTCGTCAACGCCCTGTCGACCCGCCTCGACGTCTGCGTCCGGCAGAAGGGCTACGCCCACCGGATGTCCTTCGAGGGCGGGGTGCCGACCGGCCCCCTTCGCCGCGAGGAGGAGACCGATGCCACCGGCACGACGATCACCTTCTGGGCCAGCCCTGAGATCTTCGAGACGACGACCTACGACTACGAGACCATCCGCGCGCGCTTCCAGCAGATGGCCTTCCTCAACAAGGGCCTGACGATCAACCTCGTCGACGAGCGCGTCGAGGAGCCCACCGAGACCGAGCAGGCCGAGGACCTCGACCACGTCGACGACGACATCACCGAGGTCGTCGACCCCGAGGACGGCGCCGAGGCGGCCCCCAAGAAGGCCCGCAAGGTCTCCTACCGCTACGACAACGGCATCGTCGACTACGTCACGCACCTCGTCGGGTCGAAGAAGTCCGAGCCGGTGACCAACGAGATCATCGCCATCGACAACGAGGACCCCGAGCGCTCGCTCTCCCTCGAGCTGGCGATGCAGTGGACGACCGCCTACAGCGAGTCGGTCCACACCTACGCCAATGCCATCAACACCCACGAGGGCGGCACCCACGAGGAGGGCTTCCGCGCGGCGTTGACCAAGCTCATCAACGACTTCGCCCGCAAGCAGGGCCTGCTCAAGGACAAGGACGACAACCTCACCGGTGACGACATCCGTGAGGGCCTGACGGCTGTCGTCTCGGTCAAGCTCGGCGAGCCGCAGTTCGAGGGCCAAACCAAGACCAAGCTCGGCAACTCCGAGGTCAAGGGCTTCGTCCAGCGGGCGATGACCGACGAGTTCGGCCACTGGCTCGAGACCCACCCCAACGAGGGCAAGGACATCGTCCGCAAGGCCGTCCAGGCCGCGGCGGCGCGCATGGCCGCCCGCAAGGCGCGCGAGGCGACCCGCCGCAAGGGCCTGCTCGAGTCCGGCGGCCTGCCGGGCAAGCTGTCCGACTGCCAGAGCAAGGACCCGACGGTCTCCGAGGTCTTCATCGTCGAGGGTGACTCCGCCGGTGGCTCGGCCAAGGCCGGCCGCAACCCGGAGAACCAGGCAATCCTGCCGATCCGCGGCAAGATCCTCAACGTCGAGAAGGCGCGGATCGACAAGATCCTCGCCAACACCGAGGTCCAGGCCCTCATCTCGGCCTTCGGCACCGGCATCGGCGAGGACTTCGACCTGGCCAAGGCGAGGTACCACAAGATCGTCCTCATGGCCGATGCCGATGTCGACGGCATGCACATCCGCACGCTGCTGCTGACGCTGCTCTTCCGCTTCATGAAGCCGCTCATCGAGGCCGGCTACGTCTACCTCGCCCAGCCGCCGCTGTACCGCCTCAAGTGGTCCAACCACGACCATGAGTTCGCCTTCAGCGACCGTGAGCGCGACGCGATGATCGCCGAGGGCCAGTCGAAGGGCTGGCGCCTGCCCAAGGACAACCCGGTCCAGCGCTACAAGGGTCTCGGCGAGATGAACTACCAGGAGCTGTGGGAGACGACGATGGACCCCGACACCCGGGTCCTGCTCCAGGTGACGCTCGACGACGCGGCCGCGGCCGACGAGATCTTCGCCGTCCTCATGGGCGAGGACGTCGAGTCCCGCCGCGGCTTCATCCAGAAGAACGCGCGCGACGTGCGCTTCCTCGACATCTAGGCCGTCCGGCGCACCTTCGCGCAGACCCCGCCTTCGCCCCCCTTCGGCACGACCCCGAGGTGACCTGACCACATGACCGACACCCCCACCACGCCCGAGACCGACCGGACCGAGCCGGTCGACCTCAACGCGGAGATGCAGCGCAGCTACATCGAGTACGCGATGAGCGTCATCGTCTCCCGCGCGCTGCCCGACGTGCGCGACGGGCTCAAGCCCGTGCACCGCCGCATCGTCTACGCGATGTACGACGGCGGCTACCGCCCCGACCGCGGCTACAACAAGTGCTCGCGCGTCGTCGGCGACGTCATGGGTCAGTACCACCCGCACGGTGACTCCGCGATCTACGACGCCATGGTCCGCCTCGTGCAGCCATGGTCGTTGCGCTACCCGCTCATCGACGGGCAGGGCAACTTCGGCTCCGCCGGCAACGACGGCGCGGCCGCCCCGCGGTACACCGAGTGCAAGATGGCGCCGCTGTCGATGGAGCTCGTGCGCGACATCGACCAGGAGACGGTCGACTTCGTCCCCAACTACGACGGCAAGACGCTGCAGCCCGACGTGCTGCCGTCGCGCTTCCCCAACCTCCTCGCCAACGGCTCCGCCGGCATCGCCGTCGGCATGGCCACGCAGATCCCGCCGCACAACCTGAGGGAGGTCGCCGACGCCGCACAGTGGATGCTCGAGCACCCCGACGTGCCCCGCGAGGAGGCTCTCGAGGCGGTCATGGGCTTCATCAAGGGCCCCGACTTCCCCACCGGCGCGCTCATCATGGGCAACCGCGGGATCGACGAGGCCTACCGCACGGGCCGCGGGTCGATCATCATGCGGGCCGTCGTCGAGGTCGAGGAGATCCAGGGGCGCACCTGCCTCGTCGTCACCGAGCTGCCCTACCAGGTCAACCCCGACGCCCTGGCGCAGAAGATCGCCGAGATGACCAAGGAGGGTCGCCTCTCCGGCATCGCCGACATCCGCGATGAGTCCTCCGGTCGCACCGGTCAGCGCCTCGTCATCGTCCTCAAGCGCGACGCCGTCGCCAAGGTCGTCCTCAACAACCTCTACAAGCACACCCAGCTGCAGACGACCTTCGGCGCCAACATGCTGGCCCTCGTCGACGGGGTGCCGCGCACCCTGCCGATCTCGGCCTTCATCCGCTACTGGGTCGAGCACCAGATCGACGTCATCGTCCGGCGCACCGAGTACCGCCTGCGCAAGGACGAGGCCGCGATCCACATCCTTCGCGGCTACCTCAAGGCCCTCGACATGCTCGACGAGGTCATCGCGCTCATCCGTCGCTCGCCGACGGTCGAGGAGGCCCGCGAGGGCCTGATCCAGTTGCTCGACATCGATGAGCTGCAGGCGATGGCGATCCTCAACCTCCAGCTGCGCCGTCTCGCGGCCCTGGAGCGGCAGAAGATCATCGACGAGCACGACGAGATCGAAGCCCGCATCGTCGACTACAAGGACATCCTCGCCCGCCCCGAGCGGCAGCGGCAGATCGTCTCCGAGGAGCTCGCCGAGATCGTCGACCGCTACGGCGACGACCGGCGCACCCGGATCCTGCCCTACGACGGCGACGTCGCGATGGAGGACCTCATCCCCGAGGAGGACGTCGTCGTGACGATCACCCGGGGTGGCTACGCCAAGCGCACCCGGGTCGACGAGTACCGCGCGCAGAAGCGCGGCGGCAAGGGCGTGCGCGGTGCCTCCCTGCGCGGCGAGGACGTCGTGCGCAACTTCTTCACCACGACCTCGCACCACTGGCTGCTCTTCTTCACCAACCTCGGCCGGGTCTACCGGGTCAAGGCCTACGAGCTGCCCGAGGCGGCGCGGGACGGCAAGGGCCAGCACGTGGCCAACCTGCTCGCCTTCCAGCCGGACGAGCAGATCGCCGCGGTCTACGCGATCAAGGACTACGAGGTGGCCCCTTACCTTGTCCTGGCGACCAAGCGTGGACTGGTCAAGAAGACCCGCCTCACGGAGTACGACTCGCCGCGCAGCGGTGGCCTCATCGCCATCAAGCTGCGTGATGACGACGAGCTCATCGGCGTGGGCCTCGTCGCGGCCGAGGACGACCTGCTCCTCGTCTCCCGCAACGCGATGTCGGTGCGCTTCCACGCGACCGACGACGTCATTCGGCCGATGGGCCGCTCGACGAGCGGTGTCACGGGCATGAAGTTCCGCGACGGCGACTCGCTGCTCGCGCTCAACGTCATCGAGGACGGCACCGACCCGGACGTCTTCGTCGTCTTCGAGAACGGCGTCGCCAAGCGCACCGCGGCCTCGGAGTGGACGGCCAAGGGCCGTGCCGGCCTCGGGGTCCTCGCAGCGAAGTCCGGCAAGGGTGGCCAGCTCGTCGGGGCACTCGTCGTCGACGAGAGCGACGAGGTCCTCGTCGTCATGGAAAAGGGCAACATCGTCCGTTCGGCGGTGACCGAGGTCAACCGGACGAGCCGCAACTCGATGGGTGTCTCCTTCGCCAAGCCGCGCAAGGGTGACGCGATCGTCGCGGTCGCGCGCAACGTCGACCGTGGCGAAGAAACGGACTCCGAGGGTGACGATGTAGCGTCAGACCCTGACGCACCCGTCGAGGACACGGCGGAGACCGCCCAGCAGGGGGATGCCCCCGGAGGTGACCAGGAGTGAGCACGACAGGAGACACCACGGCCGTCCGCACGGCCGCGGGCTCGTCCCAGGCGACACGACGGAGCCAGGCCGCCCCTGCTGCGGCCCGACCGGCCCCCCGTGCCGGGCGCCGGGTCAAGCTCATGGTCTCGAGGGTGGACCCCTTCTCGGTGATGAAGGTCGGCTTCCTCGTCTCGGTGGCCATGGGCATCGCCATGGTCGTCATGACCGGCGTCATGTGGGCACTGCTGTCCGCGATGGGCGTCTTCGACTCGATCAACGAGCTCGCCGGCCAGATCATCGGCGACGGGTCGGGCGAGACCTTCGACGTCATGGACTTCCTCGGCTTCGGCCGGGTGCTGTCCCTGTCGATCGTCATCGCGGTCGTCGACGTCTTCCTGCTGACGGCGATCGCGACCCTCGGCGCCTTCCTCTACAACATCGTCGCCAGCCTCGTCGGCGGCGTGCACATGACGCTCACCGACGACTGATCCGCATCCTGGCCGCCGTTTTGGTTTCGGCGGCCGGTGTGGGGTAATCTCGGGCGTCGCGCCACGGAGAGATCCCAGCGCACACGGGCCCATAGCTCAGGCGGTTAGAGCGCTTCGCTGATAACGAAGAGGTCGGAGGTTCAAGTCCTCCTGGGCCCACCAACACACACGGTGAGGAGAGTCCTGTGAAGAAGGTTCTCGTACTCGTCGCGGCCGCAGCCGGCGCGGTCTACGCCCGGCGCAAGGTCGAGCAGCAGCGGTCGGAGAAGGACCTCCACGCCGCCACCAGTCGGATGTCCAGCACTCCCAAGCCCGCCGGTGGCGCAGCCTGGGCCGAGGCCACCGACCGTCCCACCTGATCCACCAGCCCTCGGGGGCGTGGCGCAATTGGTAGCGCATCTGCTTTGCAAGCAGAGGGTTGTCGGTTCGAGTCCGATCGCCTCCACCGAGATGAACGAAGCGCCGTCCTGAGGCGTGAGCGCCCCCGGGCGCGAACCACGAAGGAGGGGGCGGCCCGCACGAGCGGGCCGCCCCCTTCGTCATGTCTGGGGTCGGTGCTTCTTCGGCAGCTTGGCCACGATCGCCTCGTAGGAGTCGTCGACGGCCTCGAGCAGCTCGTCGAGGGGGATGGCGCCGCCGACCGTCAGGGTGTTCCAGCCGTTGCGGCCGATGTAGGACATGACTGCGGCGTCATCGGGATAGCGGGCGAGCCACTCGTCGGCCTCCTCGCGGGTGCTGCCGGCCTTGACGCCCACGCTCGTGCCGCCGAGGAAGGCGAAGATCTTGCCCCGCTCGCCGGGGCCCACCTTGGCGACGAGGTCGCCCTCCCACGGCTCGTCGGGCCAAGCGCCCGGTAGCGACAGGGCGTGCTCACGGACGGCGTCGGCGCTCATGGGGCCAGCGTGGCAGGTTTCGAGGCTCGCTGGCGCTCGCACCTCAACCAGCGTGGGTGGCCTGGCGCTCGCACCTCAACCAGCGTGGGTGGCCTGGCGCTCGCACCTCAACCAGCGTGGGTGGCCTGGCGCTCGCACCTCAACCAGCGTGGGTGGCCTGGCGCTCGCGCGGGGCTTCCGGCCCTTCGAGACGTTCGCCCGCTGCGCGGACTCGCTCCTCAGGGACCGGGGCAGGGGGTGTTCCGCACAGCGGAGCGCCCCCCTTCGCGCGGCCTCCGGGGCCATAGGTTGCCGACATGAACGCTGTGCAGACCACCAACCCCGAGGTCGCCTCGACGATCGACGTCGGCGGCATCGCCACCAACTACCACGACGTCGGCGAGGGCGACCCCGTCCTGCTCATCCACGGCTCCGGTCCCGGCGTGAGTGCCTGGGCCAACTGGCGCGGCGTGCTGCCGACCCTGTCGCAGCAGCACCGGGTCATCGCCCCCGACGTGCTTGGCTTCGGGTACACCGAGCGGCCGGAGGGCGTCACCTACGACATGGCGACGTGGACCCAGCACCTCGTCGGGCTGCTCGACGCACTCGGCCTGGAGCGGGTCGCGGTCGTCGGCAACAGCTTCGGCGGGGCGCTCGCGCTCAACATCGCGACGCACCACCCCGAGCGGGTCGACAAGCTCGTCCTCATGGGCGCGGCGGGTGTGCCCTTCGAGATCACCGAGGGCCTGGACAAGGTGTGGGGCTTCGAGCCGTCGCTGCCCAACATGATCGAGCTCATGGACGTCTTCGCGTACGACAAGTCGCTGCTCACCGAGGACCTGGCCCAGCTGCGGCTCGACGCGGCGACTCGGCCGGGGGTCCACGAGGCCTTCAGCGCGATGTTCCCCGCCCCGCGGCAGCGTTGGGTCGAGGCGTTGGCCGTGCCCGACGCCGACATCCGCGCGCTCACGCAGCCCGCGCTGATCCTCCACGGCCGCGACGACGAGGTGATCCCACTGAGCACCTCGATGCGACTGCACGAGCTCATCGACGACTCGCAGCTGCACGTCTTCGGCCGGTGCGGTCACTGGGTGCAGATCGAGCACGCGGAGGGCTTCGCGCGGCTCGTCGGGGACTTCCTGGGCTGAGTGGGCATGACGAAGGGGGCCGGTTCCGAAGCAGCGGAACCGGCCCCCTCGTATGGCCCTTCGAGACGGGCGCGGGGCGCCCTCCTCAGGGACCGGCCTCGATCAGGCCTTGCCGTCGCCCTCGACCGGCAGGTCGCCACCGAGGTTGTGCGGCGTGACGTCGCTGCCCTCGGAGGTCTCGGTCGTCGACGGGACGGCCGAGCTGTCGGCCCAGTCGCGGGCGGAGCTCCACGCGTCGGTGCCCTCGACGGACTCGTCCTGGGCGCGGGCCTCGGCGGTGTCCTCGACGGGGGCCGCCGGTGCGGCCAGCGGGTCCTCGTCGATCGCGGCCGGCGCGGCCAGCGGGTCGGCGGCCGGGGCCTCGGACGTCGTGGCGGCAGCACCAGCGGCACCGGCAGCGGCCGGGGTGGAGACCGTGGAGGCGCGGCCCGAGGCGGGCGCCTTGTAGGGGTCGCCGGCGGGGACGGCCCACGGGTCCTTCTTCGGGCCCTGCTTCTGCTTCGCGACGACGGCAGCGATGCCACCGGCGACGAGAGCAAGGAGGAGGAGCTTGAGCCCGCGGCGCTTCTTCTTCGGCTGCTCGCCCTTGGCGGCGGCCAGGGCCAGCTGCGGGTCGCGGTCGTCACGCAGAGCGGCGACGACCTCGGGGGCGCGGGTAGCGGCCTCGTCCGCGGCCTTGCGGCTCGCGGCGGCACCGGCGGCGGCCAGGCCGCTCGCCGTGGTGACGACCTTGGGCAGCACCTCGTCGACGAAGGTGTCGCGCACGTCCTGCACGTCCTTGCCGGCCTGCGTGCCCTGCTTGCGCGCCTGCTTGCTCGCCTTGCGGACCTGCTTGCGGGCGGTCTTCTTGCCCTTCTTCGCGTCCTTGGCGGCCTGCTTCCTGGCCTCCTCGGCGGCGTCGCGCAGCTCGTCGGCCTTGGCGGCGGCGCTCTCGCGGGTGGCGCTCGCCTGCTGGCTCGCAGCGACCTTGAGCTCCTGCGCCCGCTCGTTGCCGTGCTCGGTGTGCTCGGCGACCTTGTCGATGATCTCGTGCACCTTGAGCGAGGCCGCCTCGGCGGTCTCGTGGGCCCGGACGCGGCCGTCCTCGACCTTGCTGTTCTTCTGGAACACACTTCCTCCTGCGCCATTGGGGTACACACCCATCCTGCACTGGATCGCCGGGCGATGAAACCGCGAGCGGCGATGAGGCCCGCCACGTCCCCCCTTCGGCCCCGGTCGTTAGCATGGGCGACATGAAGGCGATCCTGCACACCAACCACGGCGACATCTCCATCGAGCTGTTCCCCAACCACGCGCCCAAGACCGTCGACAACTTCGTCGGCCTCGCCACGGGCGAGAAGGAGTACCAGGACGACGCGGGTCGCACCAACCCGACGAAGTTCTACGACGGCCTCGACTTCCACCGGGTCATCTCCGGCTTCATGATCCAGGGCGGCTGCCCGCTGGGTCAGGGCGTCGGCGGCCCCGGCTACGTGTTCGACGACGAGATCCACCCCGACCTGACCTTCTCCAAGCCCTACCTGCTCGCCATGGCCAACGCCGGCAAGCAGATGGGCCGCGGGACCAACGGCTCGCAGTTCTTCATCACCGTCGGCGAGACCCCCTGGCTCAACGGCAAGCACACGATCTTCGGCGAGGTGGCCGACGGCCCGAGCCGCGAGGTCGTCGACAAGATCGCCGGCGTCCAGACGGGTGCGATGGACAAGCCGGTCGAGCCGGTGACCATCGAGTCCGTCGAGATCGTCCAGGACTGATCCCGTGTCGCTGCCGCCGTCCGGCTGGGGCGGTTCGTCCACGGACGGCGGCACCGGCGCCACTCCCGAGGCCCCCACGTGCCCCCGGCACCCTGACCGGGTCTCCTACATCCGCTGCCAGCGGTGCCACCGACCGGTGTGCCCCGAGTGCCAGCGTTCGGCCGCCGTCGGCGTCCAGTGCGTCGACTGCGTCCGTCAGGGATCGAAGGGGGACCGCCCCCAGCGCACCGTCTTCGGCGGCCGTGCAGGCAGCGGCGCCGACGCGCCGCGCCTTACCATCGCGATCATCGCGATCTGCGTCCTCGTGTGGATCGGCGAGCTGCTCTCGCCGCGGGTCTTCCAGGAGGTCGCCTTCGCGCCCGCCCTCGGCACCACCGAGCCTTGGCGCCTGCTGACCTCGGCCTTCGCCCACAGCCCCAACCAGCCGATGCACATCCTGTTCAACATGCTCGCGCTGTGGCTCGTCGGCGGCTACCTCGAGCGGATGCTCGGCTGGGCCCGCTACCTCGCGATCTACCTCGTCACCGCGCTGGCCGGCTCGGTGACCTGGCTGCTCTTCCAGCCCGTCGACCCGGCCGACCCCGAGGCCTACGTGCCGATCGTCGGGGCGTCCGGCGCGGTCTTCGGCCTCTTCGCCGCCGTCATCGTGCTCAACCGGCACCTCGGCCGCGACAGCTCGTCGATGGTCGCGACGATCGGCATCAACGCCGTCATCGGCTTCCTCGTCCCCAATGTCGCGTGGGAGGCGCACCTCGGTGGCCTCGTCGCCGGTGGTGTCCTCGCGGGGGTCATCGCCCTCTCGCGCAGCCGCGGCCGGCCGGGCCTGGCGTGGGTCGGGGTCGGCGCGGTGCTCGCGCTCGTCGTCGTCCTCGGCGTGGCGCGCTATGCCCTGTCCCCGAGCGGGTTCGAGGCCCCCTTCGGGTGATGACACCGGCGGTCCCAGGCGATCGCAGGCTGTGGAGAACGCCGAGTTACACGCGTGTCATTTGTCCCCACATGTGAAAAAGCCTGTGGACAACTCGAGTTGTCCACAGGCTTGTGGGGGGAAACCGGCAGATTCCCACAGGGGGAACCTGCCGGTCACGGCGTCAACGCCAGCGCGTCGTCATGGCGAAGCCGGCGAGGATGAAGGCGAACCCGGCGCCGAGGTTCCACCGGCCCCACGACTCGACGGGGTACTGCTCCTGGGTGATGTAGAAGGTCACGACCCACACGAGCCCGATGAGCATCAGGCCGAGCATCACCGGCACGAACCAGCTCGGGTTGCCCACCCGCTGGGCCCTGACCTTGTGCCGCGAACGGCTGGCCTCGCCCGCCTCGGCCGCTGCCGCGCGCTTGCTCGGGTTGCCGGAGCGGGCGGCGCTCTTGCTCGCGGCCTTCGCCTTGGCCGTGGCCCGGGTCTTGTCGGCCGGGGCCTCGGTCGTGTCCTTCGCGTCGTCGGCGGACTTCGCCACTGGGTGCTCCTCGGGTCTACGGGGGTCGTGGCCTAGCGTAGATGCCGAGCACCGATCCACCGACCGAAGGGGGTGCCCCGTGCCGGACCGTGACCTGCGCAGCCGAGTGCGCACCTGGCTGACCCATCGGCCGAGCCGGTGGTCGGCCCTCGTGCCCGTCATCGCCGCCGGCGCTGGCCTGCTCTTCGCGACGTCGAGCACGACGGCCCGTGGGACCGACCTGCGCAGCGAGGCGACGGGGGTGCCCGACGTCATCCGTGAGCGCACCCTCGACAACGAGCGCTCCGCGCAGCGGGTGCAGACGCTGCGCAGCGAGGTCGACCAGCTGACGAAGTCCGCCGCCCCCGGCAGCTCGCGGCTGCGCGCCATCGACGAGGAGAGCCGGGCCAATGCGCGCTCCGCCGGCCTGACCGCCGTTCAGGGCCCCTCGGTGACGGTGACGCTCGACGACGCCCACCTCAAGGCGAGCGAGGTGCCGGAGGGGTTCACCGTCGACGACGTCGTGGTCCACCAGCAGGACGTGCAGGGCGTGGTCAACGCCCTGTGGCGCGGCGGTGCCGAGTCGATGCAGATCATGGACCAGCGGGTCGTCTCCACCAGTGCGGTCCGCTGCGTCGGCAACACCCTGATCCTCCAGGGCCGAGTCTACTCGCCGCCCTTCACGATCACCGCGATCGGCGACCAGGAGGACCTCCAGGCCGCCCTCGACGAGGACCCCGCCGTGAGCGTCTACAAGCAGTACGTCGACGCCGTCGGCCTGGGCTACGAGGTCGAGCACGACGACGAGACCGAGCTGCCCCCCTTCGACGGGCGCACGACGCTCGACCACGCCCGACCGCTCTCGTCCCGACGGTGAGGGACATACTGTTCCGGTGAGCCGCATCCTCGTCGTCGACAACTACGACAGCTTCGTCTTCACGATCGTGGGCTACCTGCAGCAGCTGGGGGCCGAGACGACGGTCGTGCGCAACGACGCCGTCTCTCCCGCCGACGGTGCCGACTTCGACGGGGTGCTCATCTCGCCCGGCCCCGGCACGCCCGAGGAGGCCGGCGTCTCCACGGCGATGATCGAGGCCTGTGCCGAGCGCGCCCAGCCGATGCTCGGCGTCTGCCTCGGCCACCAGGCCCTCGGTCTCGTCCTCGGGGCGACGGTCGGGCGGGCGCCGGAGCTGCTCCACGGCAAGACGAGCCGGGTCCTGCACGACCAGACGGGGGTGCTGGCCGGGCTCGCCTCGCCCTTCACCGCCACCCGCTACCACTCGCTGACCATCGACCCGGCGACCGTGCCCGACACCCTCGTGCCCAACGGCCACACCGAGTCCGGGGTCATCATGGCCGCGCACCACCGCGACCTGCCGCTGCACGGCGTGCAGTTCCACCCCGAGTCGGTCCTCACCGAGGGCGGGCACCGCATCCTCGCCAACTGGCTGGCCATGACCGGCGACGCCGGCGCCGTCGAGCGCAGTGCGGGCATGTCCCCGCTCGTGCGTGACGTCGAGGGCGTGGCCCGGGCCGTCGCGGCCGGCTGACGGGTGAAGGGGGGAGCATGGGCGAGCCGACGGTGGGCCCCCTGGACCGGATCCAGCGCCGGCACCCGGTGCTCGGCTTCCCGCTCGCGGTCGTCTACAAGTTCTTCGACGACTTCGGCGGCTACCTGTGCGCGTTGCTGACCTACTACGGCTTCCTCTCGCTCTTCCCCGGGCTGCTGCTGCTGTCGACCGTCGTCGGCTTCGTCCTGCAGGGGCAGCCCGAGTGGCAGGACCGGATCCTCGACTCGGCGCTGTCGGAGTTCCCGATCGTCGGTGACGAGCTCCGCACGACCGGCACCCTCGGTGGTGGGCCCGTCGGTCTGGTCGTCGGTGGACTCGCAGCGCTCTACGGTGGGCTCGGCGTCGGTCAGGCCCTGCAGTACGCCAACAACACCGCGTGGATGGTCCCGCGCAACAGCCGGCCCAACCCCTTCGCCAGTCGTGGCCGGGGGCTGCTGCTCATGCTCGTGGCCGGCATGACCATCGTGCTCACCACCGGCCTGACGACCTATCTGCAGCGACTGGTCTCCGGCGGCTACGCCGGGTGGGCGATCACCATCGCCTCGATCGTGCTCAACACGCTCGTCATCGCCCTGATCTTCATCATCGCCACCACCCGGCCACTCAGCCTGGCGGACGTGCTGCCGGGGTCGGTCCTCGCGGCGCTGGCCTGGCAGGGGATGCAGGCGGTCGGTGCGGTGTACGTCAGCACCGTCATCGAGCGGGCGAGTAACCTCAACTCGGTCTTCGCGATCGTCCTGGGCCTGCTCGTCTTCCTCTACACGATGTCGGTGGCGATCATGCTGTGCGTCGAGGTCAACGTCGTGCGCAAGGAGCACCTGTGGCCCCGTGCGCTGCTCACGCCCTTCACCGACCAGGTGGTGCTCACCAGCGCCGACCAGCGCGCCTACGCCCGGCACGCGGAGGCGCAGCGGCTCAAGGGGTTCCAGCGGATCGACGTCTTCTTCGACGAGACGCGCGGGCGCGACGGCGACGACTGACCGCTCGGGGCCGGCTGGCCGGATCCGGCGGGCAGTCTGGCGGGCGGACTCAGTGGGACAGGGCTGTCGCGTTGGAGGGGCTACGCCGCTGCTCCGTGGTCTGGGTCGTGACCCGTCCTGTGGAGCAACGGCGTCGTCACCCAGATCCGACCGCCAGGGGTCCGATCGCCCCGCCCTGCCCGCTCTCGCGGACCGGCTGCACGCGCGCACCGACCGGCCACCCCGCGCCCGCGCACCGGCCGCCCTCACGGGCTCCTGCCTCACGGACTCGCGGGCGACTGCGTGGTCCGGTCGGTCGTGGGTCGGTCCGTCGAGGTGGGCGAGGGGCTTAGGGTCCCGCCCGTGGGCTCGCTCGTCGACGTCGGGTCGCTCGTCGGCTCGTCCGTCGTCGGCTCGTCGGTCGTCTCGTCGGTCGTCTCGTCGGACGTCGTCGAGGGTGTCTCGGTGACCGTCGTCGTCGACTCCGGCTCGGTCGCGACGGTGAAGGTCACCGTGCGCCCCTGCTTGATCTTGCCCGCGCCGGGGTTCTGCCCCAGCACCGTGCCCGGCTCCTCGCTCGAGGTCTCCGACTCGACCTTGACGTCGAGGCCGAGCGCGAAGATCTCATTGCGCACCTCGTCGATCTGCTGACCGGTATAGTCCTTGAGCTCGACGTCACCGCTGGCGACGACGACGTCGACCTTGCTGCCGCGGGCGACGGACTCGGCCACACCGGGGCTGGTGCTGATGACGTGGTTGGCCGACTGGTCGGGGCTGTCCTCCTTGGTCACCGTGCCGAGCTCGAGCCCCTGGGCCTCGAGCGCGCTCTTGGCCTCGCCGCGGCTCATCCCGACGATGCTCGGGACCGTCACCTCGTCAGGCCCGCCGGAGACCTCGATGGTCACTGGGTCGCCCTCGGCCACGCTGGTGCCCTCGCCCGGGTCCTGCGCGACGACTTCGCCGATGGTCGCGTCGTTGGTCACCGTCTCGACGTCGGTGCGCAGCCCGGCCTTGTTCAGCTCGGCGCGGGCGGCGTCCTCGTCCATGCCGACGACCCGTGGCACGGCCACCTCGACGACGTCGTCGCCCTGGCTGGCACTCCACGCGTACCACCCGAGTAGGGCGAGTGGGATGAGCAGGAGGGCGGCGATGACCCAGCCCAGCCCGGAGCGTCGGCGTCGCGGCGGTGCCGCCGGCATCGACGCGGTGTCGGGCTCGGTGCGCAGGGGCGCTCCCTCGGGCCGGGCGGCGGCGACGGGCAGCGCGGTCGTCGCGGCGTCGAGGTGCTCGGTGACGACCGGGCTGATGGGCATGCCCCCGCGGAAGGCGCCGAGGTCCTCGGCCATCGCCCGGGCATCTGGGTAGCGCTCGTCGCGGTCCTTGGTCAGGGCGTGCAGGACGATCGCGTCGAGCTCCGGCGGCACGCTCGGATTGACGGACGAAGGGAGGGGGATGTCGGCGTTGACGTGCTGGTAGGTCAGCGAGATCGGCTCGCCCGTGTAGGGCGTGCGTCCG
Source organism: Janibacter sp. FSL W8-0316 (assembly GCF_038004165.1). Taxonomy (NCBI): domain Bacteria; kingdom Bacillati; phylum Actinomycetota; class Actinomycetes; order Micrococcales; family Intrasporangiaceae; genus Janibacter; species Janibacter sp. FSL W8-0316. The sequence goes on from NZ_JBBOQX010000001.1 coordinate 2,300,372, forward strand.
GTGAGCAGCTCGAAGAGCAGGCAGCCGGTCGAGTAGACGTCGCTGCGCTTGTCGACCGTCTCGCCCCGGGCCTGCTCGGGGGAGATGTACTGCGCCGTGCCGATGACCGCCTGGGTCTGGGTCATCGTGGCCTGGGTGTCGGCGATCGCGCGGGCGATGCCGAAGTCCATGACCTTGACGCTGCCGTCGTCGGCGAGCATGACGTTGCCGGGCTTGATGTCGCGGTGGACGATGCCCATCTCGTGGCTGTAGTCGAGGGCCTCGAGGACCTGCTGGACGATCCTCGCCGCCTCGTCGGGCTCGATCGTGCCGGTCTCGGAGTCGTTGAGGACCTCGCGCAGGGTCCGGCCGTCGACGTACTCCATGACGATGTAGGGGATGTCGAGCGTGGCGCCGCCGGTCTCGGTGATGCGGTCCTCACCGGAGTCGTAGACGGCGACGATCGAGCGGTGGTTGAGGCCGGCGACGGACTGCGCCTCGCGCCGGAAGCGGCCGAGGAAGGCCGCATCGCGCGCGTGGTCGGTGCGCAGGATCTTGATCGCCACGGGTCGGCCGAGCCGGGCGTCGTGACCCAGGTGGACCTCGGCCATGCCGCCGCGTCCGATGAGCTCACCGACCTCGTAGCGGCCGCCGAGCAGGCGGGGTGTCGAGCTGCTCATGCTGTCCCCCTGGACTCGCGGGTGGGTGGGGTGCTCAGGGCGGGGTTCACTGCAGGGCCGCCTTCATCACAGCCGAGCTGATCGGTCCGGCGACCGATCCGCCGTAGGCCTCGTTGCCCTCGCGGCCGCCGTCCTCGACGACGACGGCGACGGCGACCTTGGGGTTGTCCGCAGGCGCGAAGCCGGTGAACCAGGCGTGCGGGGGGGCGTCGGTCGCGTGCTCGGCCGTCCCGGTCTTGCCGGCGACGCTGACGCCCGGCACGGCGGCCTGCGTGCCGGTGCCCTGCTCGACGACGAGCTTCATCATGTCGGTCAGCTGGTCGGCGGTCTCCGGCTCCATGGCCTTCGACAGCTGCTCGGGCTTGGTCTCGCTGATCTCCGACAGGTCCTGCCCGAGGACCGACTGGACGAGGTGCGGGGTCATGACGACACCGTCGTTGGCGACGGCGGCGCTCACCATGGCGACCTGCAGCGGGGTGACGCGCACGTCGTACTGGCCGATGCCGACCTGGGCCTCCTGCGGGGGGCTCAGCTCGTCGGGCACCGTCGACGGCGTGACGTTCATCGGGATCTCGAGGTCGTCGCCGAAGCCGAACTTCGCGGCCTGGTCCCGGACGGCGTCGCCGCCGAGCTCCATGCCGAGCCAACCGAAGGCGGTGTTGCAGGAGTCCTGCATGGCGACGGCCAGCGTGACCATGTCGTTGGGTCCGCAGGCACCGGCGTGCGAGTTGGGCAGCCCGACCTCGGTCTGCGGCAGGTCGAGCACGGCGGGCCCGGGGATGGAGGAGTTCTCGTCCCACTGGCCGTCCTCGATGGCAGCGGCGGCGGTGACGATCTTGAAGACCGAGCCCGGGGGGTAGAGGTTGCCGGAGATCGCGCGGTTGACGAGCGGGCGGCTGGGGTCGGAGTTGAGCTCCTCCCAGGCCTTCTTCTCCGTCGACGTGTTGTGGCTGACGAGCGGCGTCGGGTCGAAGTCGGGGTGGGAGACCATCGCGAGGATCTCGCCCGTGCGCGGGTCGAGCGCGACGACGGCGCCGCGCTGGTCGCCCAGGGCCTCGTCGGCGGCGCGCTGCACGCGCGGGTCGATGGTCAGCTCCAGGCTCGCCCCCTTCGGCGTGCGCCCGGCAATGGTGCTGGTGAGCCGGTCGTAGAAGAGCCGGTCATCCCGCCCGGACAGCAGGCCGTCGGCGGCGAACTCGACGCCACCCCCGGGACCGTAGGTGAAGGAGTTCCAGCCGGTGACGTGGGAGTAGAGCTGCGGGTCGCTGTAGGTGCGCTGCCACTGCAGGTCGTCGTCGGTGGGCGACGACGAGGCGATGGCGCGGCCACCGAGGAGGATCTGGCCGCGCTCGCGGGCGTAGCTCTCGAGCTGGGTGCGGCGGTTGCCGGGACGGTCGTTGATGTCCTGGCTACCGAGCACCTGGATCCACGTGCTCGCGCCGAGCAGTAGCACGAACATCACCGCCACGAGCGTCGACAGCCTGCGGATGGGCTGGTTCATCGCGCCTTCACCACCTGCGTCGGGGCGTCCATCGAGGCGGGGTCGAACTCCGGCTCGGGACGGCGGGCGTGGTCGCTGATGCGCAGCAGGATGGCGATGAGGGTCCAGTTCGTCAGGAGTGAGGATCCGCCGTAGGCGACGAAGGGGAGGGTGAGCCCGGTGAGCGGGATGACCCGGGTGACGCCACCGATGACGACGAAGACCTGGATGGCCAGGACGAAGGTCAGTCCGCTCGCGAGGAGCTTGCCGAAGCCGTCACGCAGGCCGATGGCCGAGCGCAGGCCGCGCTCGACGAGCAGCGCGTAGAGCATGATGATCGCGAAGACGCCGATCAGGCCGAGCTCCTCGGCGATGCTGGTGAAGATGAAGTCCGACTCGGGCAGCGGGGTCAGCCACGGCCGGCCGCGCCCCAGACCGGTGCCGGAGATGCCGCCGGCGGCCATGCCCATGATGCCGGCGCCGATCTGCCCGCACTGCTCGACGCCCTCCTCGGAGAAGGTGTCGGTCCAGCACAGGATGCGGGTCTGCACGTGGCTGGCGAACTGGTAGACGACGAGCGCGCCGGCGGCCGCCATGCCCAGGCCCAGGACGATCCACGAGGTGCGCTCGGTGGCGATGTAGAGCATCGCGACGAAGAGCCCGAAGATCAGCAGCGTGGTCCCGAAGTCGTTTTCCAGGACGAGGACCGCGGCAGCGGCGAGCCAGGCGATGACGAGGGGGCCGAGGTCGCGGGCGCGGGGGAAGGTGATGCCGAGGAACTTGCGCCCGGCGAGGGCCAGCATGTCGCGGGTCTGCACGAGGTAGCCGGCGAAGAAGATCGCCAGCAGGATCTTGGCCACCTCGGCGGGCTGGAAGGTGAAGGCGCCGAGCTTGATCCAGATCTTCGCCCCGTAGACCGAGTGCCCGAAGGGGGTGAGCGGCAGGGCGATGAAGATCAGCGCGAAGAGGCCCGCCGTGTAGGTGTAGCGCCGCAGCACCCGGTGGTCGCGGAGCGCGACGAGCACGACGAGGGCGATGGCCACCCCGAGACCCGTCCAGATGAGCTGGCGCAGGGCCAGCCCGGAGCTGAAGTCGCGGCCGGCCGCCAGGTCGAGCCGGTGGATCATCACCAGGCCGATGCCGTTGAGCAGGGTGACGATCGGCAGGATGATCGGGTCGGCGAAGGAGGCCCGCCAGCGCAGCACGAGGTGCACGCCGAGGGCGATGGCCGCGAGGATGCCCGTGTGACCGAGCAGGTCGGGCGGGATCTCGCCGGACTCGGCGACCGAGACGTTGACGTAGGCGAGGATCACCACGCCGATGGCCAGCGCCGTGAGCAGCAGCTCGACGTTGCGGCCCCGCGCGGGGGTGATCGTCGTGATGGCTCGACTCATCGTCCGCAGGGCTCCCCGGTCGCCCGCAGCTGTCCGCACTTCTTGGCCGCCACGCGCAGGCTGTCGACCCGCTGGTCGGCCGCGCTGCGCGACTCGACCGAGATCGTGCCCTCGACCTCGTCGCGGTAGAAGGACGGCAGCTCGGACAGTTCGATGTCGGTCTGGTCGACGGCCGTGTTGAGCGAGATGGGCCCGAGGTCCTGGGCGACGCCGCGGTAGACCGTCACGTGGCCGTCCTGGGCACCGACGTAGTACTGCTGCTGGGTCCAGGCATAGCCGGCGTAGGCGACGGCGCCGACGAGCAGCACGGCGACGACGAGTCCCCCGAGACGGCGCAGCCATCGGCCGCGTCGGCCGTGGCCCTCCTCGTCGAGCTCGACGCCCTCGTCGTCGTCCTCGTCGCGTGTCAGGGCGGCGGCACGCGCGGCGGGGGAGGTGTCGACCCGCTTGCGCGGGCGGCGCAGGGCCGCGGCGCCGACGACCTGGGGCTGGGTGGAGGGTGCGGTGCCGGCCTCGACGACGTCGGCGACGATGACCGTGACGTTGTCGGGGGCGCCCGCGCGCAGCGCGAGGGAGACGAGGTCGTCGGCGGCCTGCCCCGGGGGCGTGCCGCCGGTGAGGATCTCCTCGATCGTGTCGAGCGCGACGAAGCCGGACAGGCCGTCGGAGCACAGCAGGTAGCGGTCGCCCTCGCGTGCCTCGCGCGCCCCGAGGTCGGGCTCGTCGCCGTCGGCCCCGGTGAGCACGCGGGTGACGACCGAGCGCTGCGGGTGGGTGCTCGCCTCCTCCTCGGTGATCCGACCCTCGTCGATGAGCGTCTGGACGAAGGAGTGGTCCTTGGTGATCTGCGACAGCCGGCCCTCGCGCAGCAGGTAGGCCCGCGAGTCGCCGATGTGGGCGAGGATGAGCTTGTTGCGCGCCCGCATGATCGCGGTGACGGTCGTGCCCATGCCCTCGAGCTCGGCGTTGTCGGCAAAGGTGCGCGCGATCTCGTCGTTGGCCCGGGTGATCGCGCGGCTCAGCTGCGAGGAGGCCTCGACCGCGGTGAGGGAGTCGTGGTCGATCTCGACGAGCTCGGTGATGACGGTCGCCGAGGCGAGGTCACCGCCCGCGTGCCCGCCCATGCCGTCGGCGACGACGAGCAGGTGGGGGCCGGCGTAGCCGGAGTCCTGGTTGTCCTTGCGGACCAGTCCGACGTCGGAGCGCGCTGCGTAGTGGAAGGTCAGCGCCATCGCTAGTTCCTCAGCTCGATGACCGTGCGGCCGATCCGGATCGACGTGCCGGTCTCGACGGGCACGGGGTCACCGACGCGGTACTGGCCGAGGAAGGTGCCGTTGGTGGAGCCGAGGTCCTCGACGTACCAGCCGTCCTCGCCGCGGATGATGCGGGCGTGCCGCCCGGAGGCGAACTCGTCGTCGAGCACGAGCGCGCACTCGGGGTTGCGGCCGATGAGGACGCCCGAGTCGCGCAGGGGCAGGGAGGTGCCCGTGAGCGGCCCCGTCGTCAGCACGAGGTGGGTCGGGGTCCGGGGGTTGCGCGGCGGACGCGGCGTGGTCGCCTCCGGGGCCTCCTTGGACCTCGCGCTGCGAGACGCGCGGGCGGCCTTCTTGGGCGGCGTGGGGCGCCGGTTGACCACGCGCGTGCCGAAGAGGTCGGTGCGCAGCACGGACGCGACCGAGAGCACGAAGACCCACAGGAGCACGAGCAGGCCGAGGCGCAGCACGGTGACCGTCAACTCGCTCAACTCCGGGACTCCTGTCGTGTGGGCCGGCTCAGCGGCCGGCGTGGAAGGTGGCGTGCGTGCGCCCGACGGTGATCCGGTCACCGTCGTGCAGGCGCACGGCGTCGGTGGGCTCGCCGTTGACGAAGGTGCCGTTGGTCGAGCGCAGGTCGCGCAGGTGGGTCACGAGGTGGGGACCGTCGTGGGTGACCCTGACCTCGCAGTGCCGGCGCGAGATGCCGGGGTCGTCGAGGACGACGTCGGCGCTCTCGTCGCGGCCGAGGACGGTCATCGCGGCGATGAGCGGGTAGCGCTCGCCGTCGACCTCGAGCCACGGTCGGTCGTGGATCGAGCGGGTCGGGCTCTGCCGCGGCGGCTGCGGACGGTGGACCGCCGTGGGCGCGTCGTCGGTGGGCTCGGGCTGCGGGGCCACCGGCGGGCGGGGCGAAGGGGGACGAGGCACGGTCCGCTCGGGCGCGGCCACGGGGGCCGGTGCCTCCTCCACCTGGTCGTCGGTGAGCTCCCAGCCGCCGGAGTACTCGTCGTAGGCGTCGTCGTCGCCGGACTGCTCGTCGGCGTAGGAGCGGATCTGGTCGGCGCGCTCGACGCGCTGGCGGGCGGTGGCCGGGCGGACCCGGAAGACCCCGGTCTCGAGCTCGTCGTCCTCGTCGAAGAGGACCTGCAGCGGGCCGCCGGGCTGGTAGCGCTGGGACTCGGCGTGCTCCTGCGCGGCGGCGACGAGCTCGTCCTCGAGCTCCTGGTCGAACTCGGTGAGGCGCTCGTAGTCGCTCGGGGCGAGCTCGATGGTGAAGAGGTTGGGCACGATCGTGCGGCCGCGGCCGAGCATCGTCGCCCGGTCGTCCATGGCGCGACGCAGGGCGGAGGCGAGCTCCAGCGGCTGGACCTCGGCGCGGAAGGCGCGCGCGAAGACGCCGTTGACGGTGCGCTCGAGCTTGCGCTCCATGCGTTCGAAGAGGCTCACGCTCTCCTCCCTTCGGGCAGACGTCATCACGGACACACGGTGCGGCGAGCCTAACGTCTGACCCTGAGGGATGCCTGCAACCCATGCCGCGGCAACGGAAACGGACCGCGCGTGGTGCGCGGTCCGTTTCGGACGTTCCCTGAGGAGGCCGCCCGCGGCCAGCATGCTCACCTTCCCTGAGGAGGCCGCCCGCGGCCGTCTCGAAGGGAGCGTCAGTGCAGGCGCAGCGCCCTGGGCCGCAGGACGCGGCATCGCGCCGACCGCGACCGGTCGCCTGCTCGCCGCCGAGTCCGAGGAGCTCATGGGCAACCTCGCCCGGCTCACCGGGATGGTCGACGACCTGCGGGCCGGGCACACCGGTGGTCTGGAGATCGCCGCCTTCAGCTCGGCCGCGCAGCAGTGGGTGCCGTCGGTGGTCCGCCCGTTGCGCGAGGAGTTCCCCGGCCTGGTCGTCGACCTGGCGCTCAACGAGACGGCGCTGCAGCAGCAGGGGTTGCGCGCCGACATCGACATCCGGGTCGAGGACCCGGAAGCCGAGGTACCCGAGACGCCCGGGCTTTGCCGTCGGGTGCTCGCCGAGGAGGCCTATGTGTGCGTCGTGCCCCGCGACCACCCGCTCGCCGATCGCGGCGAGATCGGGCTGGCGGACCTCGTCGACGAGGCGTGGATCCGTGACGACCGGGTCGAGAGCATGTGCACCCAGATCATCAACCGCGCCGCGGCCGCGGCCGGGGTCACGCCCAACTACGTCGCCCGCTCCGACGACCACCACACGGCGATGGCCTTCGTCGCTGCCGGGGTCGGCGTGTGCGTCCTGCCGCGGCTGGCGGCGCTGACCGCCCCTGCCGGGACCGCCGTGCTCGAGGTGCGTGATCCGGTGCCGCGCCGCCGCATCGTGGCGCTGCTGCGCGACTCCTCGGAGACCAACCCTGCGGCGCAGCGCGCCATCGACCTGCTGCTCGAGGCGGCTCGGGGCGTCGATGAGGCCCGCGCCGCCTGAGGCCGCCCCCTTCGCCCGCCCTTCTTTCGCAATTCCTCAAGGTCGTGCGGCGCCCGGGTCGGGTCGAGGTGGCAGCGACCGGATAGCCGGTCGCGGATACCTCCACCGGCGGGAGTCGCGCGTCAGGCGACCCGCGAGCCCAGGCGGGTGCGGGCCCGGGCGCCACGTCGGCTCACCTCGACGGTGCCGGTTGCCGCCCCCAGGCCGATCTGCGCGCCGTTGCCGTAGAGGGTCTCGACACCGCTCGCGGGCACGGCGAAGGTCTCGTGCCAGATGCCGACGGCCCCGGGGTGCTTGCGGCCGGCGGCGTTGAAGGCCTTCCATGCCGGCAGGTGGGCGTGGTCGGCGGAGCTGGCATAGCGGTAGAGCTGCTCGGTGCTGCGCCAGTACTGGACGACCCAGGGGCCGCGGCGGCCCATGAGTGTCGTCGCGCCGAGGAAGCCGAGGTCCTCGGCCTCGCCGCGCTCGACTGCCGCGCGGTTGCGCTCCAGCTCGGCGATCATCCGCGGCATGGCGACGAAGACCGGCCACCAGAGGTCGATGCGGTGGGGCCTGGCGATGGTCATGCCGATGTTGAAGACGACGACGTCGTCGTCGCACGCGTGGGTGTGGTGCTGCATGGTCGGTGCCTCCCTGGTGCACAATGGATAGTGCCGCTATCCAGTATTGGGTAGGACTACTATCCGGCGCAAGAGGTGAGCCTGATGAAGATCTCCGAGCTGTCCGCGGCGACCGACGTCCCGGTCGCCACGCTCAAGTACTACCTGCGCGAGGGCCTGCTGCCGCCGGGCGAGGCGCTGTCGCGCACCAGCGCGGCCTACGGGGACGCGCACGTCGAGCGGGTGCGTCTGATCCGCGCGCTGACGAGTGTCGGCGGGCTGTCCCTGGCCACGACCCGGCAGGTCCTCGAGGTCATCGCCGACCCCGGCACCTCCCGGGTCGACGTGCTGGGCGCCGCCCAGCGGGCCCTCCTCGGCGAGGACTTCGTGGCCGGTCCCGAGGGTGACGACCCCGACGAAGGGGGGAACCCCCCTTCGCGGGCCCGTGCCTGGCTGACGGAGGCGGGCTGGCAGGTGCACCCCCACGACCCCGTCATCGACGATCTCGACACGGCGTGGGCCGCGTGCGACGCCGCCGGCCTCGGTCTCGACGAGGCACGGATGACGCAGTACGCCGACGCCGTGCTGCGCATCGCCCGCGTCGACGTCGACTCCGTCCCGCCGGACGCCGCCGGCGCGGTGCGGCAGGTGGTACTCGGCACCGTCCTCGTCGACCGGGTCCTCGCCCCGCTGCGTCGCCTCGCCCAGCAGCACATCGCCGTAAGCGAGAGCGACTGACCCTCGCTTTGGGATCTGCCCGGTCATGGGGCACAATGAGACGGCTCGTGCGCCGGAAGGCGCTGGGCACACTCTTTGCGCGAGTGGCGGAACGGCAGACGCGCTGGCTTCAGGTGCCAGTGTCCGAAAGGGCGTGGGGGTTCAAATCCCCCCTCGCGCACAGATGTCGAAGGGCGTTGCACCAGCTGGTGCGACGCCCTTCGTCGTGCTCGGGGCAGGTCAGCCCTGCACGATCTCGCCGTTGTGCGGGAGCCGACCGTCGAAGGTCATCGGCACCGCCTGCGCCGCCTCGACGGGCAGCCGGTCGATGGCCTGGACGTGGACGTGGGGCTCGGTGCTGTTGCCCGAGTTGCCGCAGCGCGCCACCGGCTGACCGGTGCCCACCTGCTCGCCGACCGTCACCGTCAGGCTGCCGCGCTGGAGGTGGCACAGGACGACCACACCCACTGCGCAGCGGATCGTCACGTGGTTGCCGGCGAGGGCGGGCCAGCCGGCGGCCGCCCGCCGACCCTGGGTCAGGGCGTAGCCGAGTGACGGCAGCCCGCGATATGCCTCGTGGTCGACCTCGCCGTCGTGCGCCGCGACGACCTCGCCGGCCACGGGCGAGACGATGTCCCGGCCGAACCCCGGGAAGCGCTGCGGCGGCTCCGGTCGCAGCAGGCTCCGCCACGTGAGGGGCGCGGTGCGTTCGTCCCCGCCCACGGGGACGAAGTCGATCGCCTGGGCCGACGCGAAGCGGGTCGTGCCGTGGCTCGGCACCCGGTCGGCGGGCGAGTTGCGCACCTGCCAGGCCCCGACGAAGGGGAGGGCGAGCTCGATCGTCATCGGACCGGCTCCCTTCGCCTCGTGCGCAAGGGCCACCGACGACCCCGTGCTCACTAGGGTCGCACCATGAGTGCACCGGCGCCCGCCCCTCGACCCGCGTCCTCGGGGACCCGGTCTGCACTGGCGGCCGTGCTCATCAGTCTCGGCGTCCTGCTGGGATGTTGCGGACTCGGCGTCGTCGGCTACGGCGGCCTCGGCGCCATCATGGTCGACCAGGCGAGCGAGGACCCGTGGGTCGTGTGGTCGCTGGTCCTCGGGATCGCGGCCTGCGTGATCGCCCTCGTGGCACTCGTCATCGGCATCGTCCTGCTCCTGCGGCGTCCCCGCGCCTGACGAGCAGGCCTGGCGCGGTCGCGCTCTTCGTCCTCGCAGGTGGCGGGGACACCGATGGCTTCGAGGAGTTCGCCCGAGGGCCGGAGCTCGTGGGGGCCGTGCTCGTGGGTCTGTCGGCGCCGCTCCTCGTCGCCGGCGCGATTCTCTTCGCCCTGCGCGACCGCTGAGGCAGGCGCAGCACCCGACGAAGGGAGACCGCCCCCTTCGTCAGATGAACTCGAGCGGGTCGAACTCGTCGATCTCGATGACCCGAACGCGCGGCAGGCGGCTCTTGAAGGCCGACACGTCGTACTCGAGGTCGAAGAACTCCATGCCGTCGATCTGCTTGAGCCCGCCCGCCATGAACTCGCTGAAGCCGACGATGCCGATGCGCCGGTCCTCGTCCTCGGCGAGCGCCTCCATCTGCGGCGTGAAGTCGTTGTCGTGGCTGACGAGCATGACGTCGGCGTCGCGCTCGAGCAGCGCCTCGGCGGTGCGCTGGATGGCGATGTCGACGACCTTGCCCTCGCCGCGCAACGGCACCGGCCGGTAGCCCATGGCGAGCAGCGCCTGGACGAAGGAGGCCGGCAGCTCACCGGCGACCGCGAGGAAGAAGAGCCCCTTGACCGGCTGGTCCCACACCGCCTCGGTGTACTCCAGCAGCGTGTTCCACCGCGGGCGCTCCTGCGGCTCGGGCCGCCGCCCGAGGACGGAGACCCCGAGCGTGGCGTCGATGTTTTCCCCGTCGACGAGGAGGTAGGTGGTGCGATCGGCCATGCTCGGACCCTACTGTGAGAGGGGCCGGCACGTCGCCGGCTCCATGACGACGAAGGGGAGTGACCGCCCGTGTGCATGCCGGTCCGGTGCCAGCAGTGCGGCAAGACGACGTGGAGTGGCTGCGGTGAGCACGTGGCCCAGGTCCGGGCCCAGGTGCCCGCTGACCAGTGGTGCCAGTGCCCGGAGAACGCCGACCCGAACGCCTGACGCGCATCGCTGGTCGAGGTGTGAGGGCGCCCCGCGCCCGAGCCTCGAGACCTGGTGCGTTGCGCGGTCTCGAGGGCCTCGCTGGCGCTCGGCCACCTCGACCAACGGGGTGGGTGACTGTCAGCGGAGGGTGACGCGGACCTCGGGGGGTGGGCTCTCGGCGCCGGAGAGGGCCCAGAGGCGGCCGAGGGCCGGCTGGAGCAGCCAGGTGCCGAGCTGGCGGACGAGCACCCGGACCGCCTGCTCGGTGACGGGGGTGCGGCTGGCTCCGATGCCGTGGTCGCGCAGGGTCTGGGTCTGCACGATCTGCTCGTCGAGGAGCTTGCGCACCAGACGACCGTCACCCGCACCGGGTGTGACGACGACCCGCCGCAGGTAGTCCACGGCGTGCGGGTTGGCGCGGAACATCCCGTTGACCGCGGCATCGCGCCCCGCGACGACCTCGTCGACGGGTCCGTCGAGCGGCACCGAGCCGAGGGCGTCGTGGAAGAGCCCGACGACCGCGTCCTCGACGGCCTCCTGCAGCCCGTCCTTGCTCCCGAAGTAGTGGCCGACGAGACCGGGGGCGACCCCGGCGGAGCGGGCGACCTCGCGCAGGCTCGTCGCGGCGACTCCCTGCTCGGCGAAGAGCGCCAGTGCCGCGTCCCGGATCCGCGTGCTGGTGTCGCCGGCGGCGCCTTCTCGTGAACCCACGGGGACCTCCCTTCGGTGTGACGGTGAACAAGTCGACCCACCATTGCACATGTGTTCAACGGCTGCGTAGGGTGCGAGGCGAACCCCAGCAGTGACCCGCGAAGGAGCCGGCCCATGCCCGAGCAGCCCCAGGCGATCATCTACGACGCCGTCCGCACGCCCCGAGGGAAGGGCAAGTCCTCCGGCTCCCTCCACGAGGTCAAGCCCATCGACCTGACCGTCGGCCTCCTTGAGGCGATCCGGGAGCGCAACCCCGGCCTCGACGCCGCGCAGGTCGACGACCTCGTCATGGGCATCGTCTCGCCGGTCGGCGACCAGGGCGCGGTGCTGCCGCGCATCGCCGCCCTCAAGGCCGGCTACCCCGAGCCGGTGGCGGGCGTGCAGCTCAACCGCTTCTGCGGCTCCGGCCTCGAGGCGGTCAACCAGGTCGCGGCGCGGGTGCGCTCCGGCTTCGAGGACCTGCTCATCGCCGGTGGTGTCGAGTCGATGTCGCGCGTGCCGATGGGCAGCGACGGCGGCGCGTGGGCGATGGACCCGCGCACGGCGCTCGAGACCGACTTCGTGCCGCAGGGCATCAGCGCCGACCTCATCGCGACGATCGAGGGCTACGACCGCGCCGAGGTCGACCGCTTCGCCGCCCAGTCCCACGCCCGCGCGGCGGCCGCCTGGGAGGGCGGCTACTTCGACAAGAGCGTCATCCCGGTCAAGGACGCCAGCGGCATCACGATCCTCGACCGCGACGAGACGATCCGCCCCGGGACGACCGCTGAGTCGCTCGGCGGCCTGCGTCCCTCCTTCGCCGCGATGGGTGAGCAGGGCGGCTTCGACTTCGTCGCCACCGAGAAGTACCCGCACGTCGACGCGATCAACCACGTCCACCACGCCGGCAACAGCTCGGGCATCGTCGACGGCGCCGCGCTGCTGCTCGTCGGCAACGAGCGCGTCGGCCAGGAGATGGGCCTGACCCCCCGCGCCCGCATCGTCTCCACCGCGGTCATCGGCTCCGAGCCGACGATCATGCTCACCGGCCCCGCCCCGTCGTGCCGCAAGGCCCTCGACCGGGTCGGCATGAAGGCCAGCGACATCGACCTCGTCGAGATCAACGAGGCCTTCGCCGCGGTCGCCCTCAAGCTCATGCGCGACATGGGCTGGAGCGAGGAGCAGACCAACGTCAACGGCGGCGCGATCGCCATGGGCCACCCGCTCGGCGCCACCGGCGCGATGATCCTCGGCACCCTCGTCGACGAGCTGGAGCGCCGCGACCTCGAGCGCGGCATCGCCACCCTCTGCATCGGCGGCGGCATGGGTGTCGCCACGATCGTCGAGCGCGTCTGACCCCCCTTCGTCACGGACAGGAAGCACGAGAAGCCATGAGCGAGAACATGATCCGCTACGAGCGCGACGACGAGGGCATCGTCACGCTGACGATGGACGACCCCGGTGCGGGCGCCAACACGATGAACGACACCTACGTCGCGGCGATGGGTGAGACCGTCGACCGCCTCGAGGCCGAGCGCGAAGACATCACCGGTGTCGTGCTGACCTCCGCCAAGAAGACCTTCTTCGCCGGCGGCAACCTCACCGACCTGCAGTCGGTGACCGAGGAGACCGCCGGTGAGTTCTTCGCCGGCATCGAGGGCATCAAGTCGCAGCTGCGGCGCCTAGAGCAGCTGGGCAAGCCCGTCGTCGCCGCCATCAACGGCGCCGCGCTCGGCGGGGGCCTCGAGCTCGCGCTCGCGACCCACCACCGCATCGCCGTCGACGACCCCAAGATCAAGCTCGGCCTGCCCGAGGTCACCCTCGGCCTGCTGCCGGGTGGCGGTGGCGTCACCCGCCTCGTGCGGATGCTCGGCATCCAGGAGGCGCTCATGGGCTGGCTGCTGCAGGGCCAGCAGTACGCCCCGGCTACGGCCCACGCGAAGGGAGTGATCGACCAGCTCGTCGCCACCCGCGAGGAGCTCGTGCCGGCCGCGAAGGCCTGGATCCGCGAGCACGCCGGCGACGAGGGCGTGGCCACCAAGCCGTGGGACGTCAAGGGCCACAAGATCCCCGGTGGCACCCCGTCGGTCCCGAAGTTCGCCGCCAACCTGCCGGCCTTCCCCGCCAACCTGCGCAAGACGCTCAAGGGCGCCCCGACGAAGTCGCCGCGCGCGATCCTCGCCGCGGCCGTCGAGGGCTCGCAGGTCGACTTCGACACCGCGAGCCGGATCGAGTCGCGCTACATCACCGAGCTCGCGGCGGGCCGCGAGTCGACCGCGATGATCCAGGCCTTCTTCTTCGACCTGCAGGCGATCAACAGCGGCAAGCTGCGCCCCGAGGGCGTCGAGCGCCGCCAGGTCGGCAAGGTCGGGGTCCTCGGTGCCGGGATGATGGGCGCCGGCATCGCCTACTCCGCCGCCATGTCGGGCATCGAGGTCGTCCTCAAGGACGTCTCGATCGAGGGCGCGCAGAAGGGCAAGAGCTACTCCGAGAAGCTGCTCGCCAAGCGTGTCGAGCGCGGCAAGATGGACCAGGCCAAGGCCGACGCCGTGCTCGCCCGCATCACGCCGACCGCGGACGTCAACGACCTCGCCGGTGTCGACGCGGTCATCGAGGCGGTCTTCGAGGACTACGACCTCAAGAAGCAGGTCTTCGCCGAGGTCGAAGCGGTCGTCGGGCCGGACACCCTGCTGTGCTCCAACACCTCGACCCTGCCGATCACCTCGCTGCAGGAGTTCTCCGGCCGCCCGGCCGACTTCATCGGCCTGCACTTCTTCTCCCCGGTGGACAAGATGCAGCTCGTCGAGATCATCCGCGGCGAGCAGACCTCCGACGAGGCGACCGCCCGCGCGATCGACATCGTCCAGCAGATCCGCAAGATCCCGGTCGTCGTCGGTGACGGGCGCGGCTTCTACACCAGCCGGGTCTTCGGCACGCTGATCCTCGAGGGCGCCGTGGCGGTTGCCGAGGGCATCGACCCGATGGTCGTCGAGCGGGCCGCGACGACGGCGGGCTTCCCCGCGCCGCCGCTGGCGATGCTCGACGAGGTCTCGCTGACCCTCACCCAGCACATCCGCGCGGAGGCCGACAAGGCCGCGGCCGCGGAGGGCAAGACCCTGCCCAAGGGCCCGGGCGAGGAGCTCATCGACACGATGGTCGCGGAGGGTCGCAAGGGCCGCGCCGCCGGCGCCGGCATGTACGACTACCCGGCCGACGGGCCCAAGGTCCTGTGGCCCGGGCTGCGCGAGCGCTTCGCGAAGGGGACGCAGGTCCCCCTTCGTGACCTGCAGGACCGCTACCTCTTCATCATGGCGCTGGAGACCGCGGGCTGCTTCGAGGACGGCGTGCTCACCGACGCCGAGTCGGCCAACATCGGTGGCATCTTCGGCATCGGCTTCCCGCCGCACACCGGTGGGCCGGCGACCTTCATGACGAACTACGAGGGCGGCCTGGCCGGCTTCGTCGCCCGCGCGGACGAGCTCGCCGACACCTATGGCGAGCGCTTCCGCCCGTCGGAGTGGCTGCGCGGGCGGGTCGCCGCCGGCACCCTCGTCGACAAGGCCTGACGTGAGCGGCCCCCTGACCGGCGTCCGCGTCGTCTCGATCGCCATCAACCTGCCCGGTCCGGCCGCCGTCGCGCGGCTGGCAGGGCAGGGGGCGAGCGTCGTGACGGTCCTGCCCCCGGGCGGTGACCCGATGGAGCAGTTCGCCAAGGACTACTACGACGAGCTGCACGTCGGTCAGGAGGTGCGCCGGGTCGACCTGAAGTCCGACGCCGGCCGGGCCGAGGTCGACGAGCTCCTCTCTGCCGCAGACGTCTTCGTCACCAGCTCGCGGCCGTCGGCCCTCCGGCGGCTCGGGCTCGACTGGGAGTCCGTGCACGCGCGGCACCCGCAGGTCTGCCAGGTCGACATCGTCGGCCACCCGGGCGACGAGGCGGAGACCCCCGGTCACGACCTCACCTACCAGGCCGTGACCGGACTGCTCGGCGAAGGGAGGATGCCCACCACCCTCGTCGTCGACCTCGCCGGGTCGGAGCGGGCGGCGGCGGAGGCTGCGGCCGCGCTCGTGTCCCGGGCCCGCACGGGTGAAGGGGTACGCCGCGAGGTGGCCCTGTCGGACGTGTCGCAGACGATCGCCGGGCCGCTCCTGCACGGGCTCACCGCACCCGGTGCCCTGCTCGGCGGCGGCCTGCCGGTCTACGCCGTCTACGACACCGCTGACCGACCGATCGCGCTCGCCGCGCTCGAGCCGCACTTCACCGCCTGCCTGCTCGAGGTCCTCGGGATCGCGCCCGAGGAGCTCTCGCGCGAGCGGCTGGCGGAGGTCTTCGCCACCCGTACGGCCGACGAGTGGGCCACCTGGGCTGCGGAGCACGACGTGCCGCTCGCCCCCCTTCGCTCCACCTGATCCCACCCCGACCAACGTTGGTCGAGGTGCAAAGGCCGCCCGCGGCCGAGCCTCGAGACCGTGCCGGGCTTCGAGGCTCGTCGCAGAGCTCCTTGCACCTCAGCCAGCGTGAGAGAGAGGCAACGATGCCCGAGATCCTCATGCCCCAGCCCTATGTCTCCCCGTGGATGCAGGACGAGGTGGCCGACGTGCTCACCCTCGCCCGCACCTTCTTCGAGCGGGAGGTGACGCCGCACGCGGAGCGCTTCGCCGAGCAGCACCAGGTGGACAAGGAGACCTGGCTGGCCGCCGGCGCCGCGGGCCTGCTCTGCATCTCGGTCCCCGAGGAGTACGGCGGCGGTGGCGGCAGCTTCGCCCACGAGGCGGCCGTGATGTGGGAGCAGGGGAGGGCCGGCGACGACGCCTTCGGCTACTCCGTGCACTCGTCGATCGTCGCCCACTACCTGCTCGCCTACGGGTCCGAGGAGCAGAAGCAGAAGTGGCTGCCGCGCATGGCCTCCGGCGAGCTCGTCGGTGCCATCGCGATGACCGAGCCGGGCACCGGGTCGGACCTGCAGAACATCAAGACGACCGCCAAGCGTGAGGGCGACCACTACGTCATCAACGGGTCGAAGACCTTCATCACCAACTCCTCGCACGCCGGTCTCGTCGTGGTCGTCGCGCGCACCGGCGGCGAAGGGGCACAAGGGATCTCGCTCATCGTGGCCGAGGTCGACGGCCTCGAGGGCTTCGAGCGTGGTCGGGTGCTGCAGAAGGTCGGCCAGCACGGTCAGGACACCCGTGAGCTGGCCTTCACCGACATGCGGGTGCCCGTGGCCAACCTGCTCGGTGAGGAGGAGGGGCAGGGCTTCTACCAGCTGATGATGCAGCTGCCGCAGGAGCGGCTGGCGATCGCCGTCGGCGCGGTGGCCTCCGCCGAGCTCGCCGTGGACCTCGCGGTGGCGTACACCAAGGAGCGCACCGCCTTCGGCAAGCCGATCAGCGCCTTCCAGAACACCCGCTTCACCCTCGCCGAGGTCTCCACCGACGTCATGGCGGCGCGGACCTTCCTCGACCACTGCGTCGCCCTGCACGTCGACGGCAAGCTCGACGCCGCGACCGCCTCGCGGGCGAAGTACTGGACGACCGACGTCCAGTGCGACGTCATCGACCGCTGCCTGCAGCTCTTCGGTGGCTACGGCTACATGCTCGAGTACCCCATCGCGCGGCTCTACGCCGGCGCGCGCGTGCAGAAGATCTACGGCGGGACCAACGAGATCATGAAGGAGCTGATCTCGCGGACCCTGTGAGGCCCCGGCGCCGCTGCTGGCGGGTCGAGGTATCCGGGTCCGCCTATTCGGTCGTGGGCACCTCGGCTCGGCCGGCAGGAGCGGCCTCAGCGAGCGAAGGGCGGCGACGTTCGGCGCGCAGGGCCGGCAGCAGGCACCAGACGCCGCCGAGACCGAAGACTCCCGCAGCCGCCATGGCCATGGGGGTCGAGGTCGCGTCGGCGAGCAGGCCCGCGAGCGGCAGGGTGATGGCGGTCGAGCCGAAGGCGCACATCGACGCCAGCGAGAGCACGGTCGCACGGTTGGTCGAGGTCGCCTCGCGGTGCAGCAGCGCGCTGTAGGCAGGGCCCTGCATGCCGTGGCCGGTGTAGGCGAGCAGGTGCGCGACGACGAGGCCGACAGGCCCGACGGCCAGAGCCATCCCGATCGTCAGCACGCTGTGGACGACCCGGCCGAGGATCGCGGCGCGCGCCACGCCCCAGCGGGCAGAGGCGCGACCGCACAGCCAGGCGCCGACGGCGAAGACGACCCAGGCCCCTGCGGCCAGCGGGCCCATGACGACGCCCGCCCGCTCCTCGCCGCCGAGGAGCTCAGCCATGCGCACCGGGGTCAGCGACTCCATCGAGATCATCGCGGTGCTCCAGAAGACCTCGAGCAGCACCAGGCCGCGGAGCACGGGGTTGCCGCGCACCAGCCGCAGACCCGAGGCGATGACGCCCGGCGTCTCCCGGGCCGAGGTGGCCGCCCGGGCCCAGCCGGTCGAGTCGAGGTGCGTCACCGGCTCGCGGAGCAGGACGACGACTGCGACGAGGTGGAGCACCGAGAGCA
Source organism: Janibacter sp. FSL W8-0316 (assembly GCF_038004165.1). NCBI lineage: Bacteria > Bacillati > Actinomycetota > Actinomycetes > Micrococcales > Intrasporangiaceae > Janibacter > Janibacter sp. FSL W8-0316. Next base: position 2,318,243 of record NZ_JBBOQX010000001.1, read on the forward strand.
CGAGGCAGATGACAACCGGCAGCCACAGCGCCGAGTGCGACCCGATCGGGTGCCACGCGACGAGACCGCCCGACAGCAGCGCCCCGCCCGCGATCGCCAGCCCGAGGATCGAGGTGGATCGCGAGAGGTCCTGGTCGACGTCGGCACCCGGGCGGGTGGCGTGCACCGTGTCGACGTACCAGGCCTCGAGCGGGCCGGAGTCGAGGGCGCGGAAGACGCCGGTGAGCACCGACGCGACGACGAAGGCGGTGAAGGAGTGGGCGACCAGGAGCGCAACCATCGCGGCGACATTGGCCAGCGCGGCGGCGATGAGGACCGACCGGCGACCGAGCGCGTCGGCGAAGCCGGAGGTCGGCAGCTCCAGCGCGACGACCGCGACGCCCATGACGGCCGAGGCCGTGAGGGCCTGCGGCAGGGTCAGGCCGCGCTCGAGCTGCCACAGGACGAGCAGCCCGACGACGAAGCCGATCGGCAGCCAGCGGGTCGTCGTCAGGGTGAGGAAGACCCGACGGGCGGCGAGGGGGGAGAGGGGCTCGGTCACGGGTCTCGAGACTCCTTCGTCGCACCGCCCACGCGGCGCGTGGGACCCAGACCAGCGTTGGTGGTGTCCCAGGGCGCCTCGTCGTCGGCGGGGAAGCTCGAGATGACGACGGCGTAGCGGCGCTGGTCGTCGGCGAGCTCGCCGGGCGTGGGTGGGTGCTCCGCGAGGACCTCCCACATGAGGTCCTCGAAGCGCGAGAGGATCTGCGCCGCCTGCTCGGCGGTCACGGGGACCTGGAGGTCGCTGATCGAGGTGACGGCGCGCCACTCCTCACTCTCGCCCCCTCGACGGACGGCGGCGCCTTGCATGCGGCTCGCGAGCTGGGTGACCGCCAGCTGGTGGAAGGCGTCGGTGGCGTCCCTCCCTTCGTCCGTCGTCACCGCGTCGTCGCGGACGGAGGTCGCCATCGTGCTCGCCCGCCACCAGCGGTCGCGGTTGTTGCCGAGGTCGCTCGCCTCCTCGACGAAACCGTGCTCCGCCAGCTGGCGCAGGTGGTAGCTCGTCGCGCCCGAGTTGAGCTCGAGGCGGCGGGCGACCTGGCTGGCCGTCGCCGGACCGAGCGTGCGGAGCAGGCCGAGGATGCGCATGCGCACCGGGTGGGTCAGCGCGCGCAGCTGGGTGACGTCGGGGGTGACGGGGTCCATGGGAGGCAGCGTAGACCGCAAAGCGTTCTTTGCAAAGAGATTTTTGCGATTGGCGTAGGTCGAGGTGTGACGAAGGAGCCTCGAGGCGTGGTGGCGTACGCGGTGGTGTCACGGGGTCTCGAGGCTCGGCCGCGGGCGGCCTCGCACCTCGACCAACGTGTGGGCGGCTTCGCACCCCCAAGCGGAGCGTGGGACCCAGACCAGCGTGGTGTCACGGGGTCTCGAGGGCCTCGCTGGCGCTCGGCCACCTCGACCAGCGTGGGAGTGGGTCTCGACCAACGTGGGGGGAGGGAGGTGTTCGTGTGCACGACAGGCGGTGTTCTCCCTTCGGGCCTAGCGTCGGGCGCATGACGCCACGCATCTGCCGGACCGCCGCGCTCGCGGGGGCCGCCGCCCTCGCCCTGACCTTGGCCGCGCCGGCCGCCGCCCGCCCCGGACCCGAGGAGGTGCGCTTCGCGACCTTCAACGCCTCGCTCAACCGGGCCACCGAGGGCCAGCTCGAGCAGGACCTGTCGACCGGGGCCAACGAGCAGGCGCGCAATGTCGCCGAGACGATCCAGCGGGCCAACCCCGACGTCGTGCTGGTCAACGAGTTCGACTACTCCCGCAAGGCCGCTCGCCTCTTCCGCGACAACTACCTGGCGGTCGGCCAGCGCGGCGCCGACCCCGTGGACTACCCATACCACTACATCGCGCCGAGCAACACGGGCGTGCCGAGCGGGCACGACCTCAACAACGACGGGACCGTCGGTGGTGGCGACGACGCCTACGGCTTCGGGCTCTTCCCCGGGCAGTACGGCATGGTCGTCTACAGCAAGTACCCGATCGACACGCGCAAGGTGCGCACCTTCCAGCAGCTGACGTGGCAGTCGATGCCCGGCAACCGCATGCCCACCGACTACTACTCGCCCGCCGAGCAGGCCGACCTGCGGCTGAGCAGCAAGAGCCACTGGGATCTGCCGATCCGCATCGGCACCCGGACCGTCCACCTCCTCGCCAGCCACCCGACGCCGCCCACCTTCGACGGGCCCGAGGACCGCAACGGCCGGCGCAATGCCGACGAGATCCGTCTGTGGGCCGACTACGTCTCCGGCGGCAAGGACGCGCGCTGGATCCGCGACGACGAAGGGAGGCGAGGTGGCCTCCCGCGGGGTGCCAGCTTCGTCATCGCCGGCGACCAGAACGCCGACCCCGACGACGGCGACAGCACCGACAACGCGATCCACCAGCTGCTCGACCACCCGCGGGTCAACACCTCGAAGACGCCGACGAGCCGCGGCGCCGTCGAGGCGAGCGAGCAGCAGGGCGGGATCAACGACGAGCACGTCGGCGACCCGGCGCAGGACACCGCCGACTTCGCCGAGCCGCCGGGCAACATCCGCGCCGACTACGTCCTGCCGAGCAGCGACCTGCCGATCCGGGACGCGCGGGTCTTCTGGCCCACGAGCGACAGCCCGCTGTACCGGCTCACCGGCAGCTACCCCTTCCCGACGAGCGACCACCGGCTGGTGTGGGTCGACACGACCGTGGGGCGGGGGCACGGCCGGGGCTGACCCCCCTTCACCGTTGGTCGAGGTGCGACGAAGGAGCCTCGAGACCCGGTGGCGTGTGCGCGCGACGTCGCCAGGTCTCGAGGCTCGGCCGCGGCCGGCCTCACACCTCGACCAACGTGAAGGTGGGTCGTGCGGCGCGTTAGTGTCGCCACATGTCCGCAGCGGCCAGCGCAGAGACCTCCTCAGGCCTGATCGACGACTACCGCGATGTCGTCACGAGCAGCGACGGCGTCGATGAGCTCGTGACGCTCGAGGGGGTTCGTGAGGCCTCCGAGCCGCTCGCCGACCAGGTCGGCGGGGCCGGGCTGACGGCGCTGCTCGCGGCCCGAGCTGCGGCCCGCCGCTTCGTCGCCGACGACGGCATCACCTACGGCGCGAGCATCACCCCCGACGAGGACGCGGCCGCCGAGGGCCGGCAGATCCCGACCGAGCCGCGCGAGTGGGAGCTCGACCCGCTGCCGCTGACGTTCGGCGCCGGCGAGTGGAGCACCCTCGAGCAGGGCGTGCGCCAGCGGGCCGCGCTCCTCGACGCCGTGCTCACCGACCTCACCGGCGAGCAGCGGCTCGTGCGTGACGGCGTGGTCCCGGGGGCCGCGGTCTACGGCCACGACGGCTGGCTGCCGCAGGCCGACGGGATCCAGGTGCCCGGCCCCCGCCAGCTCGTCATGCCCGCGATGGACCTCGCCCGGGATCGTAACGGCACCTGGCGGGTCTTCGCGGACCGCACCCAGGCCCCGAGCGGCGCCGGCTACGCGATGGCCAACCGTCGGATCATCGCGCGCGTCCTGCCCGACCTGCACCGCCAGGTCGACCTCGCGCGACTGCGCGGCTTCTTCTTCCAGGTGCAGAAGGCGCTCGTCGCCGCCGCCCCGCAGACCGACGACGTCCCGCGCGTCGTCATCCTCACCCCCGGCGCCCTGAGCGCCGCGGCCTTCGACGAGGCGCTGCAGTCCACCGTGCTCGGTGTGCCCGTCGTCGAGTCCGAGGACCTCGTCAGCCGCGACGGGCGGATCTGGATGCGCACGACCTCCGGGCTGACCCCGGTGGACGTCATCATGCGGCGCGTCGAGGGCGATGCCATCGACCAGCTCGACCTGCGCGGCGACTCGCGTCTCGGCCTGCCCGGCCTCGTCGAGGCCGCCCGGCTGGGCAATGTCTCGGTCGTCAACCCGATCTCCTCGGGCGTCCTCGAGAACCCGGCGCTCATCCCCTATCTGCCGCAGATCTGCCGCCAGGTCCTCGGCGAGGACCTGCTCCTCGCCTCCACCCAGACCTGGTGGGCCGGCGACCCGACCCACCTGAGCCACATCGTCACCCAGCTGGGCAGCCTCGTCGTCAAGCCGGCCTCCCGCAGCGGCGCGACCAACTCGATCTTCGGCTGGCAGCTGAGCGCCCAGGAGCGCGACGACCTCGCGATGCGCATCCAGGCGGAGCCCTGGCGCTGGACCGCGCAGGACCCCCTGACGATGTCGACCGCCCCGGTCGTCACCGCCGGCGGCCTCGAGCCGCGCCATGTCGTGCTGCGCACCTTCGCCGTCGCCGACGAGGAGGACTACGCCGTCATGCCCGGCGGCCTCGGCCGCGTGTCGGTGCGGGCCGACTCCGGCGAGATCTCGAGCCTCACCGGCGCGATGAGCAAGGACGTGTGGGTCCGCGTCGACAGCGAGACCCCGCGCACCGAGGGCGAGGTCCTCCCCGTCTCGAGCCTGCTCGAGGGCACGAGCGCGGCCGGCTATGCCGCACCGGCCCCCCGTGTCGCCGCCGACCTCTACTGGATGGGCCGCTACGCCGAGCGCGCCGAAGCGGCCGCCCGCCTGCTGCGAGTCGCCGACAACCTCGTCGACGACCACGCCGCCCGCCCCGGCACGACCGGCCACGCCGCGATGCTCGCGATCCTCGGGGCGGTCACCGAGGTCATGGCCGTGCGCCCGGGGTTCATCGGCGAGGAGGCGCAGGAGCGCCGGGCGGACCCGCTGCCGCACCTGCGCGAGCTGACGCTCGACCCGCGGATCGTCGGGTCGGTCGCCTATGCCACCCACCGCGCCGTCATCGCCGCCCAGGCCGTGCGCGAGAGCCTGTCGCTCGACACCTGGCTGGTCATGTCGCGCCTCGAGCGGACCCTGCAGCACGCCCTCCCCCAGGACGACCTGCAGGAGCTGCTCATGGAGACGATCGAGGGTCTGCTCGCGCTCGCGGGCATCGGCGTCGAGTCCCTCATCCGCGACCCGGCCTGGGCCTTCGCCGATGCCGGCAAGCGCGTCGAGCGCGCCCAGCAGACGATCCGGTTGCTCGCCTCGGTCATCGCCGTCGAGCGCACCCCCGTCGTCGAGGGCACGACGACCGAGGCAGCCCTCCTCGCCGCCGAGTCGGTCATCACCTATCGCCGTCGGCTCACCGCGGGCCTCGGCGGGATGTCGGCGCTGCAGGCCGCCCTCGACCTGCTCCTGCGGGACCGGACCAACCCGCGTTCGGTCGCCTTCCAGGTCGACCGGCTCGTCGAGGGTCTCGAGCTCATCGACGACGAGGCCGCGCTGCCGCAGGCGCGGGCCATCGTCGACCAGATCGCCGGGCTCGACCTCGATGCGCTCTTCGCCGACAACCGCACGCCCCTCGTGCGCACCCTGACCCGGCTCGGCACCGACCTGCGCGAGACGCACCGGTCCATCGACCGGGCCTACTTCCAGCGCAAGACCCCGGGCCGCAACGTCCAGTGGGTCCAGTGGAACGGTGGGGAGGAGTCGTGGTGAGCACCGAAGAGCAGCCTGCCGACGAGCAGCCCCCCGCCGACGAGTCCACGCCTGACGTCGTCAAGCCGAAGGGGGAGTCCTCCGTCCCCGAGCGGCCGCCGGCTCCCGAGCCGGTCGCCACCGGCGACCCCACGGTCCCCGTGATCAAGCCGGAGCACCACACCCTTCGTCAGTACGAGGTGCGCCACCGCACGACCTACACCTACGAGGAGTACGTCACCGACTCCTTCGGTCGGGCGCTGCTGCGCCCCAGGGAGACCGGGCAGCAGCGCGTCCTCGAGCACCGGGTGGAGATCTCGCCGGAGCCGCACATCCTCACCGAGCACGTCGACCACTTCGGCAACCACTCGAGCTTCTTCGAGGTGCGCACGCCGCACACGGTCCTCGACGTCAACAAGGTCAGCCTGATGGAGATCGAGTGGCCGGCCCCCGACATGGAGCGGCTGGGCCAGTGGACCGTCGCCGAGGCCGCCGAGCTGCTCGCGGCGGGTGAGGGCATCGACCGCGCCGAAGCCGCCCAGTACCTCCTGCCGTCCGCGCTCGTCGAGATCGCGCCCGAGGTGGTCGCCTACTCGGCCGGCATCCTGCCGCCGGACCGGCCCTTCGGCGAGGCTCTCGTGGCGCTCTACGCCGACATCTACCGGGACTTCCGCTATGCCAAGGGCACGACGAGCGTCAAGACGACGCTGCCCGAGCTGCTCGCCCAGCGCGAAGGCGTTTGCCAGGACTTCGCCCACCTCGCCGTCGGGTGCCTGCGCGCCGTCGGCATCCCCGGGCGCTACGTCTCGGGCTACATCGAGACCCGACCGGCGCCGGGCAAGGTCAAGCTCCAGGGCTCCGACGCCTCGCACGCGTGGGTCGCGGCGATGACGCCCGACGGCGACTGGGTCGACCTCGATCCGACCAACAACCACTTCGCCGACTCGCGCTACATCGTCACGGGGTGGGGCCGCGACTTCCGCGACGTCTCGCCGCTCAAGGGCGTGATCTTCGGCGAAGGGGGTGGCTCCAGCCTCAAGGTCGGCGTCGACGTCATCCCCCAGGACGGCTCCGACCCGCGGGCCGACACCCCCGCCCAGTAATCTGACGCCCATGTCCACGACCGCCTTCGTCCTCGGCGGAGGCGGTGTCCTCGGAGCGACCCAGGTCGGCATGCTGCGCGCGCTCCTCGCCGCGGGCATCACCCCCGACCTGGTCGTCGGCACGAGCATCGGCTCGGTCAACGGCGCCTTCGTCGCCGCCGACCCCACCGCCGACGGCGTGGCCCGGCTCGAGGAGCTGTGGCGCGACGTCGTCCGCTCGGGCGAGATGAGCGAGAGCCCGGTCCGTCAGGCCGCGCGCTTCGCGCGCCACGGCACCCACGTCATGCGACGCGGGCTGATCCCCGGGCTCGTCGAGCGCCACCTCGGGGTCGACCTCATCGAGGACCTGTCGGTGCCCTTCCAGTGCGTCGCCGCCGAGATCGAGAGCTCGGCGTCCCGGTGGTTCACCGCCGGGCCGATCGCGTCGGCGGTCGCGGCGAGCTGTGCGGTGCCGGGTCTCTTCGCGCCGGTCGAGATCGACGGGGCGCACTACTACGACGGCGGGCTCGTCCACTCGATCCCGGTGGGGCGGGCGATCGCCCTGGGCGCCACCGAGATCCACGTGCTGCAGGTCGGCCGGGTCGAGCAGCTGCTCTCCGCGCCGACCAACCCGCTCGACGTCGGTCTGGTGGCCTTCGAGATCGCGCGGCGGCACCGCTTCGTCGAGGAGATCGCCGAGGTGCCCGACTCGGTGCGCCTGCACGTGCTGCCGAGCGGCACCGACAAGGCGCCGACCACCTCGGTGCCGCTCGGCCGGGGCACCATGGCCAAGGTCGAGGACCGGATGTCCCGGGCTTTCGACGCGACGAGCGCCTACCTCGACGGGACCACGCGATGAGGATCAGTGCCCTCCCTTCGCTCCCGGCGCCGCCGCTGTGGCTGCGGATCGTCCTGCAGGCGGTCTACCCCCTCTTCGGCATCGTCATGTCGCTGCTCTTCCTCGTGCTCGTGCCCTTCCTGCTGCTGCTGTGGCCGTGGGACCGGCACCTCGCGCTGCTGCGCTGCCTCTTCCTCACCGTCTACATCATGTGGGAGGACATCGGCCTCGTCGTCGAGTGCTGGTACCTGCGGCTGCGCTCGCCGCGCGGTACGAGCCCGACGTGGGACGCCGACCACCTTGCCCTGATCCAGCGCGCCCTCAACAACGTGCTCTACACGGCCAAGAAGGTCGTCGGCTTCCACATCGAGATCGAGGGTGAGATGACCGTGGGACGCCCCGGCCACCCGCTCGTCGTCATCTCCCGGCACGCCGGCCCCGCCGACTCGCTCGCCATCGCCTGGCTGCTCGCGGGCACGGCCGGGCGGATCCCGCGGATCGTCCTCGCCGACGCGATGCTCTGGGACCCGGGCATCGCGATGGTGCTGCAGCGGCTCGACTCCTACTTCGTGCCCTCGCGCTCGGGTGCCGGCGACGACCGGACCAAGGGGGTCGCGACGCTCGCCTCGAGCCTCTCGTCCAAGGACGCGATGCTTATCTTCCCCGAGGGGCGCAACTGGACCCGCGAGCGGCACGAGGACCAGCTGCGCCGGCTCAAGGCGGCGGGCGAGGCCGACCGGCTCGCCACCGCGGTCTCGAGGCCGTGGGTGCTCGAGGCCCGCTCCCGCGGCGTGGCGTCGATGCGTCAGCACGCGCCTGACGCCGATGTCATGGTCATCTCGCACACCGGGCTCGACATGATCTCGGGGCCGGCCGCGGTGATCCGGGCCGTGCCCTTCCGCAACCGGCTGCTGATCCGGGGCCGCACCTATCGCAGCGAGGACGTGCCGACCGACGGCGACGCGGTCGCCGAGTGGCTCGACGCGCGGTGGGGCGAGGTCAACCACTGGGTCGACACCCGGATCAGCGGGCGCGAGCACCTGTGAAGCCGTGGTTCCCGCCGACGGTGAGCTCGGTGGCCGTGGCCGCGGCGGGCGAGGCGGACAACCGCGTGCACCGGTGGCCGCTCACGCCCCGGATCACCCGCTGGCTGCGGACGAAGGGTGCTGACGCCCGCCTTGCCGGATTTGAGGCGGATCGCGCTGCCCTGGGGGTCGAGGTCGCGCGCGATGTCCGCGGTGACCTGGTGCTGACGAGTTTGCATTGCCGTAGGGCAATGCGAACTGAGGGGGCGTGGGTGCTGTGGGTGCACGGGGGCGGCTTCTGCTGGGGGTCGGCGCGTGACGGGACCGGGCTGCGGCTCGCGGCCGGGCTCGGGCGCCCGGTCGTCTCGGTCGAGTACCCGCTCGCGCCCGAGGCGCGCTTCCCGGTGGCCATCGAGCACTGCCTGGCCGCCTACGAGGCCGGGGTGCGCGAGCGCGGGCCGCGCGTGCTGCTCGGTGGCGTCTCCGCCGGTGCCAACCTGGCACTCGGTGTGCTGCAACGGATCCGGCAGCGGCGTGCGACCGGCGAGGACCTGCCGCTGCCGCTCGGGGTGGTGGGGTTGACCCCCTTCGGAGACTTGGCAGGGGAGGGCGACTCCTATCGCGTCAACGAAGGGCGCGATGCCTACCTGCGCTGGCGCGGGCAGCAGGAGCGCTTCGCGCGGGCCTATGCCGGGCGGGCCGACCTGCGCGACCCGCTCGTCTCCCCGGTGCACGCCGACTGGTCGGGCGGGGAGCTGCCACCGGCGATCTTCACGACCGGCACGCGCGACCTCTTCCTCTCGGACACCGCCCGGATCCACACCGCGTGGCGGGCCGCCGGTGGCGACGCGGATCTCGTGCTCGCCGAGGGGATGTGGCACTCGTACCTGTCCGACGCACGGCTGCCCGAGTCGGCCGCGCTCATGGCCCGGCTGCTCGACTGGTGCGAGGAGCTGCTGGCGCGGGAGTAGGCGCTCGCGGTCGGGTCGGTCGGTGGCGGATGTGCTCGCAGCCGGGGTGACCTCCCGAGTCAGCCCGTCAGCCCCCGAGGTGCCGCAGCCGGTCGAGCCACTCCCGTGCCGCGACGAAGGCCGCGTCGCTCGTGATCGGGTCGACCGAGATCGGGGTGCCGGCGGCGGCCGGGTAGGACCCGAGGAAGCGCACGTCGGCACACACCCGGTGCAGGCTCATCAGCGCCGCGCCCACCCGCTCGTCCTGCACGTGCCCCTCGAGGTCGATGGAGAAGCAGTAGGAGCCCATCGACTCCTTCGTCGGCCGCGACTCGAGCCGGGTCATGTTGATCCCGCGGACGGCGAACTGCTCGAGCAGCTCGAGCAGCCCGCCCGCGCGGTCGCTGCGCTGGTAGAGCACGACCGTCGTCTTGTCGCGTCCGGTGGACGCCGGGAGCCAGTCCGGCCGGGAGACGACGACGAAACGGGTCACCGCATTGGTCATGTCGCCGATGTCGTGCCCGACGACCTCGAGCCCGAAGTGCTCGGCCGCGATCGGCGCGCACACCGCGACGTCGTAGCCGACCTCGCCCGGGTGCTCGGCCAGGTCCTTGGCCGCCGACGCCGTCGACAGCGTCGGGACGTAGATCGCCTGCGGCGCAGCCTTGCCCGCCCACCCGCGCACCTGAGCCCACGCATGGCTGTGGGTGCCGATGGCGCGCGCCGCGGCCAGCGTGGTGCCCGGCCGGGCGCACGCGACGAAGGTGATCGGCACGAGGACCTCGCCGACGATGACGAGCGGGTCACCCGAGGCGAGGGCGTCGAGGGTGGCCGAGACACCCCCTTCGACGGAATTTTCGATCGGGACGACCGCCGCGTCGACCTCGCCCGAGCGCAGCGCGTCGAGGGCCGCGTCCACCGACCCGAGCGGCACCTGCTCGTGCTCCGCGTCGGCCACCCACGACAGCAGCGCCTCCTGCGTGAAGGTGCCCTCGGGGCCGAGGTAGGCGTAGCGGGTCATCTCTCTCCTCCTGGTGACGGACGAAGGGGGGTCAGGCGTCCGGTGACCCGGTGCGGGCCGCGGCGAGCGCCTGGCGCTCCTCCGGGGTGAGCGTGGCGTCGGCATCGCCACCGACGACGCCCTTGGCGTAGGTCCGCGACTCCCCGCGGCCGTGGATGCTGCTCACGACGAGGCCGTCGCCGGCGTCGTCGATGATCGCGGCGGAAAAGGACAGCCGCCCGCCCAGGTCGCCGAAGGCGTCGTAGCGCACGACGGCCACGTGACGCAGCGCCTGCGCGATGTCGTGGCGAAGGGAGGCGAGGTCGCCTTCGCCGACGGGGGAGCGGTGCTCGAGCTCGGCGACCCGTGCCGCGAGCCGCCGGGTTGCAGCGAGCGCGCCGGCGGCGAGCGCCAGCGCGACGACGAGCCCGCACAGCAGGGCGATCTCGACGGCGGTCATGGCGTCACCCTAGGCGCTGCCTCCGGCTCCGCGGCCGTCATCTCACGGTCGCTGCGCCGCACCGCCCACGCGAGGAGCACGAGGACGACGACGCTGCCGATGACATTGCCCTCCTGGAGCAGGTCGCCGACCCAGCGCGGGTCCCGGTCGGCGCGCACCCACAGCACGCCCCAGAAGGGCAGGGTGCAGACGAACCACGCGACGACGACGGCGGCCGCGGCGACGCGCGGCCAGTCCGGCTGGCGCCAGCGCACGACGCCTGGGCCGAGGATCGCCGGGACGATGACCATGATCCAGTGCAGGTGGTGCACCCACGAGACCGGCGAGAGCAGGAAGCCGGCGAGCCCGACGGCCGCGACCTCGGCGACCCAGTCGCCCTGGCGGTGCGCCCGGCGGGCGACCCAGTAGACGGCGACCCCGACGACGAGCAGCCACGGCGCCCACGCGAGCAGCAGCTCGGGGCCGTCGAGGCCACGCCGCAGGAGCGTCGCGCGGAAGGCCTGGTTGGCCGACCCCTCGTTGGGGCCCAGCCGGGTCGGGTCCGACAGCGCCCCGCCCCAGAAGGCGAAGGAGGCCTGCGGCAGGAGGAACCACGCCGCCAGCGAGACGAAGGTCGCCGTCCCGATGGCCCATCCGGCCTCGCGCCACCGCTTGCCCACGAGGTAGTGGATGACGAAGACGCCCGGCGTCAGCTTGATCGCCATGGCGAGACCGACGAGCACGCCCGGTGGCACCGTCATCAGCCAGCGCTGCCGGGGCCGCTGCAGGTCGAGCAGGCAGGCGAGGACGAGGAAGGCGTTGACCTGGGCGAAGCGGATCCCGTCACCGACCGGCTGGGTCCACAGGAAGCCGGCGGCGACGACCCCGACGAGCACCGGAGCCCACACCCCGACCCGCTCGCGCAGCCGGTACCAGGCGAACCAGACGATCGCGACGTCGGCAGCCAGCTGGGCGATGGTCCACCCCCAGGCCGCGACCTCGAAGGGGACGAAGGCCAGCGGGACCGACAGCAAGGCCGCGATCGGCGGGTAGGTGAAGGGCAGCAGCTGCGGCGGCTGGGTCATCTGCGCGTAGATGTCGCGCCCCTGCAGCACCGACAGGCCGCCCTCGCGGTAGACCTGCACGTCGACCTGCCACTGGTCCTGCGGGAAGAAGACGAGGAACTTCGCCACCGGCCAGGCCGCGACGAGCACGAAGAGGACGACCCCGAGGATCAGGTGGGGTCGGCTCAGGCGGCGCATGTCGCCATTGTGTCCGACGCCTGCCCGCCCGGCCCGGATCACTACGGTGGGTCCATGGCCAGCGGACGTCACCCCCTTCGTCCCCGGGGTGCGCCCGCCCTGCTGCTGGCCCTGCTCGTCCTCGCCGGTCTGGCCGCGCCGCCGGCCTCCGCCGCCCCGCAGGACGAAGGGGGACCCCGTGACGTCGTCGTCATCGGCGCCCCCGGCCTGTCGTGGAGCGACGTGACCGAGGAGGGCGCGCCGGCGATCACGAGCTTCGCGAAGGGGGCGGCCCTGGCCAACCTCAACGTGCGGTCGACGTACTTCACGTCGTGTCCCAGCGATGGCTGGCTGGGGCTTTCTGCCGGGACCCGCGCGGCCGAGCCGCGCGACGTGACGCGCGCCCAGCTGCGCGCCGATCCGCGGGCGCTGCCGACGTGCAGCGCCCTGCCGCAGGTCGACAGCTCGTCCGACCTCACGACCGTCGAGATGGACCCGCAGTATTGGGCCGACCTGTCGCAGCGGATCTCCCAGCAGGGCTTCGACGCGCAGATCGGGACGCTCGGCGAGACCGCCGAGGAGGCGGGCGTTTGCGTCTCCGGCAGCGGACCGGGGTCGGTCCTGGCCGTCGTCGACCACGCCGGCGGCGGCTGGTCCGGGAGGGCGGGGATCAACGAGCCGTGCCCGATCACCCTCGTCGGCGCGCCCCCGATCTCCGTTCCCTCCCCCCGGTCCCTGAGGAGCGACGAAGGCGATGTCCTGAGGAGCGACGAAGGCGATGTCCTGAGGAGCGACGAAGGAGCCTCGAAGGGAGCCTCGAAGGGAGGCGTCCGGGCCCAGCAGGTCGCGGCGGTCGACCGCACCGTCGCCGACGTCGTCGCGTCGGTCGACGGCGACACGGTCGTCATCCTCGCCGGCCTCTCCGACGACGGCGGGAAGCCCGGGCTGCGGGTGCTCGCGATGCACGGCGCCGACGTCGAGCCGGGCTGGCTGCACTCCGACTCGACGACCCGCGACGAGATGGCCCAGGTCGCCGACGTCACCCACACGACGCTCGCGCTCGCCGGGCTGACGCCCCCCGACAGGGTCACCGGCCGGATGCTGGTGCCGGTCCCCGACGACGGCGCCTACGAGGACCGGCGCGCCTCGCTCGTCGACGACGACGCCCAGCTGCGCGCGGCCGACGAGGTCATCCCGCCCTTCTTCCGGGGCTTCGGCCTCGGGCTCGCCGGGCTGCTCGTCGTCGCGGGCCTCGGCGGGGCGCTGGGCCCGCGGTCCCGCCGCCCCGTCGTCCGCCGCGCCGTCGGCGTCATCGCCCTGGCGGCGATGGCGGTGCCCGCCTCGACCTACCTGCTGACGCTCACCCGGTGGTTCGACACGCCTTCTGCCATGGGCGGGTTCGTCCTGCGGCTGGCCGTCATCGACCTGGCCCTGCTGGCGCTGGTGCTGGTGGTCGTGCTGCTCGTCCAGCGGCGCTGGCCAGGTGACGAGGGAGCGTCGGGCGGGCCACGGCGGGCGGCGCTCGTCGCCGTCGGGACCGTCGCCGGCGTGACGTGGGGTCTGCTCGCCGTCGACCTGCTCCTCGGCGGGCGCATGACGATGCTGTCCGTCCTCGGTCTGCTGCCCCTCGACGGCGGCCGCTTCCACGGCTTCGGCAACGTGCCCTTCGCGATCTTCGTCGCGGCGGCCTTCTTCCTCATGGCGGCGCTGGCCTCCCCCTTCGTCGCGGCGGGGCGCCGGCGGACGGCTGCGCTGGTCGTCGCGGTCGTGGGGGGCGCGACCTTCGTCGTCGACGCCTGGCTCGGAGCCGACGGCGGGGGCGCGCTCGCGCTCATCCCGTCCGTCGGCTACCTCGTGCTGGCCGTGGCGGGGGTCCGGCTCGGCTGGGGCAAGGTCCTGGCGATCGGGGTCGCGACGGTCGTCGGCTTCCTCGCGATGGCCGGGCTGGACTGGCTGCGGCCCGAGGAGTCGCGCACCCATCTGGGCCGCTTCTTCGGCAGCCTGCTCGCTGGCGACGCGTGGGGGATCCTCGTGCGCAAGCTCGAGACCAATGTCGACCTGCTCCTCGGGCCGGAGCGGACCGCGCTGCTCGTGCCGGTCGTCCTCGTCGCCGTCATCTGGGTGCTGGCGCGGCCGGACAGCGCTGCGGGGCAACGGATCCAGCCCGTCCTGGCGGCATACCCGGCCCTGCGCGTGGGGCTCATCGGTCTCGTCGTCGCGCTCACCGTGGGCTTCCTGCTCAACGACTCGGGCACGGCGATCCCGGCCGCTGCCGCGCTCGTGCTGGGCCCCGCCCTCGTCGTCCTGTGGATCGGGTCAGCGCGTCAGGGAGCCCGCAGCTGACGGGGGTAGCAGGCGTTGTCGAGGTCGTCTCCGCTCAGCCACGAGAACTCGACCGCGCACCATGCCTCGGCGTCCTCGCGGGTGGTCAGCCATCCGGGGTCGACGATGGTCATCCAGATCTTGTCGTCGTCGGCTCCCACGGTGCTGCCAAGATCTTCGGCCTTGAGCAGGTAGACGTCGGCCCAGGCGTAGGTCGACTCGTACCCCTCGTGCAGCTGGAGGATGTCGGGGAGTCGGAAGACGTGCGACCCGCTGCTCGTGACCTGGCGGTCGTCACGGGTGCCGTCCTGCTTGGCCGAGAGGCTCACCGCCCAGTCGCCGTCGGTGTCGAGCCGGGCGAGCGACTCGTCGCGCTTGTCGCTCAGCTGCTCGGCCGCACTCGGCGGTGCCGCGGTCGTCGTCACCGTGGTCGGGGGCGGCGGCGTCGCGGTACTCGTCACGGTCGTCGTGGGCGGGGGTGTGGCGGTCACGGTCGTCGCCGGCGTCGAGGTCGAAGGGGGCCCGGCCGCGGGCTCGCCGTCGGGGCCGAAGAACCACAACGCTGCACCACCCGCACCGAGCAGCAGGACACCGGCAGCGACGGCAGCGACGATTGCGGTCCAGGGCGGGCCGCCGTGCGAGCCGGGGGGTGGGGCCATCGAGGCCCCCGCTGTCGGTGCACCTGCAGAGGGCGTGACCGGGAGTGGACCTGGGCCCGCGGGCGGCGTCGGCTGCACGATCCAGTCGTCCCACGAGGTCTCGGGCGACGGCTGCGGCCAGCCCGGGCCGGGGTCGAGTGCTGCCTGGGCACGGGTTGGCTCGTCGTCCTGCCAGAAGCGACCGGCGTCGTCCGTGCCACCATCGGTCGCCATGCGGACCCCGCACCCGGGGCAGAAGGCCCCCGTGCCCGTCGTCCCGCACGAAGTGCACTCCATCTCGTCCCCCCGGGTTGCGCGCGATCACTGGATCTTAGATCCGTTGACCCCTTCCTGACCATCCCCTGACTCGACTCTGACGGGCTTGCCGGCACAGCACCCAGATCGCGATCCATACGGCGACCGTGGCCAGCGGCGACGCAACGAAGCGGAAGCCCAGCGTCACCGTCTCGATCGTCTCGGGCAGCTGGACGCGACCGGGGACGTAGGCCAGGGCGAGGACGAGCGAGCGACCCACCAGCAGGAGCAGCACCGGAGCGAGCCGACGCCACCCCTCGCGCCCCACGACCCCGACGAGCACGGCAGTCGCCAGCCACTGCGGCAGCTCGTACCAGGGCAGGACGTAGCCCGCGCCGAGCGCGTAGGCCGTCGTGAGCACCCACAGCGCCCGCACCACGACCACGTCGGTCAGGCCCTCGGTGATCCGCCACAGGGCGATGGCGAGCAGCAGGCACGCGCCCGCCGCGATCCAGGTCGTCGTCGTGCGCGCGAAGGGCTCGCTCGTGGCGAGGTCGAGCAGCGTGTAGAGGCCACGCCACGGCATCGCGTAGGAGATCCCGCCGCCGGCCTCGGTGATCCGACCGAGCGCGTGGGCACCCACGACGGCATGAGCCGGCACGAGCACGAGGAGGGTCCCGAGCACGAGTGCACCGGCACCGGCACCGGCCCACCGACCCCCACGCCGTGAGAGCAGCTCCCACAGCAGCGCGACGCCGACGACCCCGGCGGTCAGCTTCACGCTCGCGGCGAGCCCGGTGGCCAGCCCGGCGAGCAGCGGTCGCCGGGCGAGACCGAGCCCGAGGGCCGCGGCCATCGCGCAGACGGCGAGGGTGTCGACGTGCGCCCCGAGGACCCCGGCGCCGAGGACGAGGACATTGGTCGTCCACCACCGGTCGACGGTGGGCCGGGGTGTGCCCAGGCGCACGAGCAGCTCACGGGTGCCCAGCCAGGCCGCGACGACGAGCGCCTGCCAGACCCACACGACCTGCCGGGCGACGTCACCGCCGACCCCGGCCGCGAGCCCCATGAGCCACGTGCCGACCGGCCCGTAGACGCTCGTCGCCTCACGCCACGGGTCCTGGACCCGGCTGACGACGGGGTCGGCCCCGCCGCGCCACTCCGCCGGCACGACCGACCACGGGTCGCCGCCCTCGACGAGGATCCGCCCGTAGGCCGCGTAGTTGGTGTGGTCGGCGGTCCCGAAGGGCGCGGTGAGCAGCACCAGCCCGGCGAGCACCACGAGGTGCCACCACCGCAGGCGAAGGGGGGTCGGTCGCCGCACATGTTGCCACAGCGAGGCCGCGCCCAGGGCGTAGCCGGTGGCCTGGAGGGCGATGACCGTCCAGCCGCCGAGCCGCCACGGGAGCGAAGGGGGAGCCCAGCCCCTCGGTCCCAGGGGAGGGAGGGCCAGCGAGGTGCCGCTCGCCCCGACGAGCAGGAGCAGGCCGATGCCGACGACGAGCAGGCCGAGCCCCAGCGGGTCGCGGTCGCCGTCGTCCCTCACGACAGGAAGCGCCGAGCCAGCAGCGCCGTCGACACGTCGCGCAGCTGCATGGCCCGGTGCACCCGGCCCTTGATGTCGTTGCCGGTGCGCCGGTGGGTCAGCTCCACGGGCACCTCGACGACCCGCCGGCCTGCCCGCAGCACGTCGACGAGCATGGCCGCCTCGACGCCCCAGCCGGACGCCAGGGGGGTGGCATCGGCGAAGGTCGCCCGGGTGAGTGCCCGCATGCCGTTGAGCGGCTGCTCGATCGTGCGTCCGGTCATCGCCTCGATCTGCGCGCGGGCCAGCCGGACGACGCGGCCGGAGCCGAGCGAGGACGCCGAGCGCGGGATGTTGGCGACGGTCAGGTCGGCGGACCCGAGCAGGACCGGGACGAGGAGGGGCTCGAGGTTGGCCGCCGACTCGGCGAGATCGGCGTCGGCGAAGAGGAGCACGTGCTCGGGCGATCCGGTGCGCTGCTCCTCGGTGACGAGCCGGGCGACGCCGGTCTCGAGGGCGGCCGCCTTGCCGCGGTTGGCGGGGTGGCGCGCGACGAGAGCCCCGGCGTCGGCGGCCTCGCTGGCCGTGGCGTCGGTCGACCCGTCGTCGACGACGACCACGACGTCGACGTCCTGGAGCGAGAGCAGTGCGGTGACCGTCGCGGCGACCCGCTCGGCCTCGTCCTTGGCCGGGACGATCGCGGCCACTCTCGCGGACATCGTCAGCGCAGGGTCACCTGCCGCGAGAGCAGACCGGAACGGGCCCGGCGCTCGTCGGCAGTGAGGTCGTCGGTCGTGGCGGCCGCGGCCGCGTAGCGGGTGGCGAAGTCGGCCACCGCGCCCTCGTGCTCGGCGGGCTCGGAGTCGGCCGCGACCTCCCACACGGGGACGACGAGGCCGCCGGCGCGGAACATGCCGAGCAGGCGGCGGTGCTCGTCGAGGTGCGCCTCCCCCTTCGCGTGGAGTCGGGCCAGGGCGGTCGTCGCGCTCTCCTCGTCGTCGGCGAGGACGTGGCGGATGTAGGTGCGCTCGCCGATGCGGCACCAGTAGGTGCTCGGGGTCCCGGCGATCGGGGTGGTCGGGACGACGGACTCGTTGGCCCGCTCGAGCGACGCGGCGGCCTCGCCGCTCACCTCCTGGCCGTCGACCCAGAAGTCGAAGCCCTCGTGGACGGTGATGTCGAAGGGGGCGGAGGTGTCGACGAGGTCCTGCAGCCGCGGGGTCTCGGCGGTCGTGCGCGGCAGCTGGGGGATCGGGGCGCCCGGCTCGGCTGCCAGTGCGGTGAGCAAGGCCTGCGCGAGGTCGCGGCTCGGGTCGCCGCTGCTCGACCCGGACTGGCTGGCGATGAGCACGCTGCCGTCCTGACGGCGCAGCGCCGGCCAGGCCATCGGCAGCACGCTGGCGAGCGTGACCGTGTCGGGGGAGCCCTCGGGCACCGCGTCGGACCGCAGCGTCAGGGTGGCCGTGGCCGCCGGGAGGATCTCGTAGGCGGCCACCCAATCGGGCTCGCCCGGCAGCCCCTCGAAGGGGCGTGCGACATATGGCACGGGGGCGACCTTGGTCTTGCCCTGTGCGTCCTTCTTGCGACGTGAAGCCTTACCCATGGCGGTCAGCGTAGGCGCTGCACGGCCCGGGAGTTGGGTCGCACCGCCGTGGCAGGGACAATGACCGGGTCCGCGACCGCGACGAAGGGATCGTCAGACATGGGGCAGCCACAGGACGGCGCCGCGACCGCACCGACGCTCGACTCCTTCGGAGGAGAGATCGGCCGCGGCCAGGCCCGCACGATCCGGGCCCGCTGGGAGCTGCAGACCGTCACCCGGGTGCGCGAGGCGATCGCCCTCGACCTCGCGGCGCGCGAGGTCAGCGAGCAGGTCATCGGTGAGGCCGAGCTCGTCGTCACCGAGCTGGTGACCAACTCCCTTCGGCACGCCTCGCCGCTCGCCGACCGGACCGTGCGCATCCACTGGAAGGCCCGCGGCGACAACGTCGAGGTCGAGGTGAGCGACGGCGGCGCCGAGACCGAGCCGGCCCCGGCGCCCCGCCAGATGTGGGCCACCTCCGGCCGCGGCCTGCGGATCGTGCGCAGCATCGCCCACGAGTGGGGCGTCCAGCGCGACGACAAGCAGACGACGGTCTGGGCGGCGCTGGGCGGCCCGTCGCGGCGACGCGTCGGCCCCTGATCAGACCTTGCTCTTGCGCCAGCCGGCGTTGCGCGCCTGCGTCTCGGTGCAGAACCAGCGCTCGCCCTTGCTCGTGTCGATCTTCGTCACGTTGTAGAAGCGCTGCCCGGGCAGGTGGTAGATCCGCTCGCCGCTGCTGCTGATGTTGCCCTTGATCTTGCAGCTGGTGCTGACCGGCGTCGGCTTCGGGGTGGTCACGCACGAGCGCCACAGCCCGCGCTTCGCCGACTTGGCCCGGCTCTGGGCGAGTCGGTGCGAGTACTGCCCGGCGTACTTGCGGTTGTAGGTGTACTCCCGCGCGTAGCCGCCCTCGATCATCTTCAGCGCCAGCGACGTGCCGCCGGGCGTGTAGACGTGGCGCAGCAGTCGGCCGTACTTGTCCTTGTTGCCCTGCGAGCCATCCGTCTTGATGTAGACGGTGCCGCCCTTGGTCAACTGCTTCATCCGGCTCGTGGCCTGGGTGCCGTAGCACTGCCGAGGGTTGCTCTCGGGGGCGTTGAGCCCGATGAGGCGCACGGGCGTGGAGCGGCCCTTGACCCAGACCCGGATGGTGTCGCCGTCGGTGACGCTCACGACCTTGACCGCGTAGCTGCCCCTGGGGCGGGCGCTCGTCGCCGAGGCGACGGCCGGTGCGGAGACGGTGACGGCAGCGGGTGCGGCGGCGGCAGCCGGAGCGGCGCTCGCGGCGGTGGGCAGGGACAGCATCAGGGCAGCGGTAGCCAAGGTGGCGGTAGCGCGGATCACGGCAGACTCCGAGTGACGAAGGGGGGGGTGAAGGTGAGGTGTGGAGGCCCATGCGATGCACTGCTCCCGCGGTCCCCCGGGCGTCATCGTGGCGGAGGGTGGTTGATCTGTCAACGGTCTGGTGGTGAGTCCGTCCCACGCGCCGGGGTGCGGTCCTCCTAGGGTGTGGCCATGAGCTACGCGATGCCGCCCCAGCAGCCCACGAAGCGCGGGACCCCCTGGGTCTTCGTCACCGGTCTGGTCATCCTCCTCATCTCCTTCGTGCTGTGCGGGATCGGCGGGTTCTCGGTCTTCGGCCAGAGCCAGGAGCTCGCCGACGAGCCGATGCAGACCGGGTCCTACTCGGTCACTCTCGAGGAGGGTGAGTCGGTGGCCGTCTGGTCGGAGACCGCGACCGCATCGTGCACCGTGACCGGTCCCGCCGGCGCCGTGTCCGACTCCGGTACGGGTGACCAGTCGGTGACGGCAGGCGACAAGACGTTGCACCGGGTCATGGCCTTCGACGCCGAGCAGGGTGGCGGCTACACGATCAGCTGCACGGCCCCCTTCGTCGTCGGGGACAACCTGTCCGTCGGCAGCATCGTCATGGCCTCGATCGGTGGCGCACTGTGCTGCCTCGCCGTCGTCGTCACGGTCATCGGCCTCGTCGTCTGGCTGCGCCGCCGCCGCGCCTGATCCCTGACGGACCGGGCGCCGGGCCCGGCAGATAATCACTGGCGAGCGGCCCGGCCCCGGTGCCACCGTGGTGCCGATGAGCGACACCACCACCGTCCCCACCCTCACCGACCTCGGGTGGGACGACACGACCGCGGGCGCCTTTGACGACGCCGTGACGGGCTCCCCCCTTCGTGGCTCCTCCGTCGCTCCGCCCACGCGGAACGTGGGACCCAAGGACGGCGCCTTCGACCTCGTGGCGGGGCGCGTCGGCCGGGTCGACCGCGGGCGGGTGACCGTCCACACCGCCGACGGGCCGACCCCGGCGCTCGTCCGGCTGCCGGCGGGCAGCGAGCTCGAGGACCAGCCGACGACCGGCGACTGGGTGGGCCTGGAGCGCCGCCCCGACGGCGACGTCGTCCGCGTGGTCCTGCCGCGCAGCTCCGCGATCGTGCGCAAGGCCGCCGGCGAGCGGTCCGACGCCCAGGTCATGGCCGCCAACCTCGACCACGTGCTCGTGGCCGTGCCCTTCGAGACCCGGGTCAACCTGTCGACCATCGAGCGCTATCTCGTCGTCGCCTGGGAGTCCGGGGCGCAGCCGCTCGTCGTGCTGACGAAGTGCGACCTCGCCTACGACCCGGACGCCACCCGCGCCGAGGTCGAGACGGCCGCGCCCGGGGTCGACGTCCACGTCGTCTCCGCCGAGACCGGCGAGGGCGTCGACGTCCTCGCCGCGGTCCTCTCCGGCGGGACCACCGCCCTCGTCGGCCAGTCCGGCGCGGGCAAGTCGACGCTCGTCAACGTCCTTGCGGGAGAAGAGGTCCAGCTCGTCTCCGGGACTCGGCAGGACGGCAAGGGTCGGCACACGACGACCGCGCGCGAGCTCATCGCCCTCACCGGCGGAGGGGTGCTCATCGACACCCCCGGCCTGCGCTCGATCGGGCTGCACGACGACGGCGACGGCGTGGCGCTGACCTTCCCCGACGTCGAGGAACTCATCGCGTCCTGCCGCTTCGCCGACTGCGCCCACGAGACCGAGCCCGGCTGCGCGGTGCAGGCCGCACTGGCCTCCGGCGAGCTCGACGAGCGTCGCTGGCACAGCTGGGGCAAGCTCCAGCGCGAGGCGGCGTGGATCGCGATGCGCACCGACCCCGCCGCCCGGGCCGCTGCCCGCAAGCGGTGGGCGGCGATCGGGAAGTCGGGCAAAGCGCAGGCAGCGCTCAAGCGGGGGCGCGACCCCTTCGCCTGATGCCATGGGCCGGGTGCTCGCCGGCTACCAGGGCTGGACGAGGTCGGCCAGGTCCCGACCGAAGCGCTCGGCGCTGCCCGGGCCCAGGTGCAGCCCGGTCACCGAGATCGTCACGACCACGACGAGCATGCCCAGTGTCGCGAGCCGGGCGGTGCGCCGCTCGCCGTGGGTGTCGCCGTGACCGGCCGGGTCGCGCAGCGACAGCCAGGTCGTGAGCGCCAGCGCGAGACCGGCCTGGACGAGCGCGATCTGCAGCATGCCGGCCGACAGCGCCCGGAAGGGCGAGACGAGCGGCAGCGCCACCTCGAGGACGACGACGGCCGCCGCCACCGCGAGGGACTGGAGCAGCCGGCGGCGCGGGGCGCTCGCCGGCCGGGCGGCCAGGTGCATGCGGTCGAGGGCCACGGCGAGCAGCACCCACTCGACGGCGAGGACGGCGACCCCGAGCGGCGGGCTGAGCATGCCGACGCGCACCGTCGGCCACAGCGTGAAGGTCGCCAGCACCATGACGACGATCCCGACGACCGTGCCGTGCCACATCGGGGACAGCCGGGCGGGGAAGGTCGTCGGCTGCGTCGAGCGTGAGCGCAGGCAGGCGATCAGCCCCGCGGCGAGCGCGAGGCCGGCGGCGGCCATGCCGCCCCAGTGGGCGAGAACCCGGTGGCCGGCCGCGGCCTCGCAGCCGGGTTCGGCGCACGAGCCGGCGTGCTCGGGATAGGAGGCGGTCGCCGACCAGCCGACCGCGACCAGGGCGAGGAGGGCCACCGCGACCAGCGCCCACGGCCAGTGGCGAAGGGGGGAGCCTCCCCCCTTCGTCGCGGGCCGGGCCGCATCGGCCGAGGCCGCCTGACGGGTCGCCGACGGGCTGGTCACCCGATCATCCTCACCCACGGGTACGACATCGCTGCGGCGACGCGCCCCGGTGGGGTGCGCCCCCCTTCGTCGGGAGTCAGGGGGCCGACGAAGGGGGGAGCGGCACGCCTCAGAGGACGTCGTGACCGGGGTGGCCGCCCTGCGCCATGGCCTCGGCGATCTCGAGGGCGGGGCGCACCTTCGGCGTCTTGGGGATGACGCCGAGGCGGCCGGCCTGGAAGTCCTCGAAGGCCGTCACGAGCTCCTCGCGGGTGTTCATGACGAAGGGGCCGTAGGCGGCGACGGGCTCGCGGATCGGGCGTCCACCGAGCAGGACGACCTCGAGCGAGGGGCTGCGCGAGTCCTGGCGGTCGTCGGCCGTGATCTCCAGGGCGCCGCCGGCGCCGAAGACCGCGAGCTGGCCCTCCCGGATCGGACGGCGGTCGGGACCGACGGTGCCGCGGCCGGAGAGCACGTAGGCCAGGCCGTTGAAGTCCTCGCGCCACGGGATGTGCAGCCGCGCGCCAGGGGCGACCGTGGTGTGGATCATCGAGATCGGTGTCGTCGTGATGCCCGGGCCCTCGTGGCCGTCCAGCTCACCGGCGATGACCCGCAGCAGCGCGCCGCCGTCGTGGCTGGAGAGCAGGCCGACCTGACCCGAGCGGATGTCCTGGTACCTGGGGTCGGACATCTTCTGGTGGCTCGGCAGGTTGACCCACAGCTGGAGCCCGTGGAAGACGCCACCGCTTACGACGAGCTCCTCCGGCGGGGCCTCGATGTGCAGCAGCCCGGAGCCGGCGGTCATCCACTGGGTGTCGCCGTCGGTGATCAGGCCGCCGCCCCCGTGGGTGTCCTCGTGGGCGAAGGTGCCGTCGACGATGTAGGTGACGGTCTCGAAGCCGCGGTGCGGGTGCCAGCTGGTGCCGCGCGCCTCGCCCGGGGCGTACTCGACCTCGCCCATCTGGT
Source organism: Janibacter sp. FSL W8-0316 (assembly GCF_038004165.1). Taxonomy (NCBI): domain Bacteria; kingdom Bacillati; phylum Actinomycetota; class Actinomycetes; order Micrococcales; family Intrasporangiaceae; genus Janibacter; species Janibacter sp. FSL W8-0316. Next base: position 2,341,669 of record NZ_JBBOQX010000001.1, read on the forward strand.
CCATGTGGATGAAGGGGTCCAGGCGCGCCATGTCGACGCCGGCGAAGGCGCGGCGGACCGGGAAGCCCTCGCCCTCGAAGCCCTTGGGCGCGGTGCTCACCGACAGCACCGGGCGGGAGATCGCCTCCGGCGCCGGCTGGGTGACGCGGGGGAGGGCGAGAATGTTGTCGACGGTCACGGCGGGCACTGGTGCTCCTTCGGTTGATGTCACCTGGGTCAACAGTAGTTGAAAATCAAACATTCCGCCCGCCCGATCGTCTGGGTCCCACGTTGCCCCTCGCCTACCCTCGGACCCGTGCCCCCTCGCTCACCCCTGCCAGCGCGCCACGGCCTCGGCGCGGCCTGGGTGCGCACCCCCGACCACGACCACGGCCGGCCGCGCCCGTGGTCGACGATGGGCCACTGGCTGCGCGACACCTCGCCCGAAGGGGTGGACGTCGACGGGATGCTGGCCGACGAGCGCTTCGTCTACGACGACGGTTCGGTGCTGCTGGCCGACGACGCCTACCGGCCGCACACCTTCGTGTGGTTCCACCGCGACCTGCGCGAGGAGCCCGCGGTGCCTGGCGAGATCACGGTGCTGCACCGTGACGAGCGACTCGTCGTCGTCGACAAGCCGCCCTTCCTCTCGACGATCCCGCGTGGGCGGCACGTCATGCAGAGCGTCACGGTGCGGCTGCGTGACGAGCTCGGTCTGCCGGAGCTCACCCCGCTGCACCGGCTCGACCGGGTGACTTCTGGCGTGCTCCTGCTCGCGACCGAGCGGCGGTGGCGCGGGCCCTACCAGACCCTCTTTGAGCACCGGCACGTCCGCAAGACCTACGAGGCGCTCGCGTCCGGGCGCGACGACCTCGCCTTCCCGCTCACGGTGCGCAACCACATCGCCAAGACGCGCGGGGTGTGGCAGGCACAGGTCGTCCCCGACGCCCCGGTCAACGCGGTGACCGACATCGAGGTGGCGCGGGTGGTCGGGGACCTCGCGGTCTACCGGCTGACCCCGCACACCGGGCGCACCCACCAGCTGCGGCTGCACCTGCACGGCCTGGGCATCCCGATCGTCGGTGACCCGCTCTACCCCGAGGTGCTCGACGTGTCGGTCGACGACTTCTCGACGCCGCTGCAGCTGCTCGCGAGCACCCTCGAGCTCGTCGACCCGGTCGACGGGCGCGAGCGGCGCTTCGTCAGCGGGCGGAGCCTGCCGATCGCCCCGCCGGGCTGACCCTCCGAGCCTCTGGGTCGGCTCGTGGCGGGCCGGCTGCCGCTGACTCTGCAGGTCCGTTGGCTGCATACGCCACTGCTCCGTACCTCGGGTCGGCCCAGAGGACGGAGCAGTGGCGTAGGGCCCGGGTCGGCCCCTGGCCTCCCCGCGACAGGGTCCCCGGACCCGCCTGCCGGGTCTCAGCCCCGGCGCGCGCCGGCCAGGTCCGAGTCGACCGACGCGCCCGGCTCGGTGGACTGGCCGGCGGCGGCGCCCCCTTCGCCCGTGGTGCGGTGGTCGCTCTCACCGGACTCCGACGCATAGGCGTCGAGCACCTGCTGGCCGGCGTCCTCGACCGGGTCGTCGTCGTTGGTCTCGCGCAGCGGGGTGTTGGGGATGAAGAGCGTCGCGACGAAGACCACCGCGAGGATCGGCAGGCCGAGCGCAAAGGCGTCGGTCAGCTTGTCCGCCAGGCCCCAGCGGACCGCGTCCGCGACGGCCGGGGGGAGCTTGGCGAGGGCGCTCGGGTCGAGCACCGCCCCGGCGTCCATGTGACCGCCGGCCTGCGCGGGCATGCCGCCGGGCAGGTGCGAGGCGATCTTTTCCTGCAGACCGCTCGACATGACCGCACCGAAGATCGCGATGCCGACGGTCGAGCCGACGTTGCGGAAGAACTGGGTCGACGCGGTGGCGACGCCCATGTCGGAGCGGGAGACGGCATTTTGCACGACGAGGGTGTACTGCTGCATCGCCATGCCCAGGCCGATGCCGAGGACGACCATCGCCTCGGTGAGCTGCAGGCTCGTGGCGGCGTGGTCGAGGCGGGTGAGCAGGAAGACGCCGACCGCCATGATCGCGATGCCCGTGAGCATGAAGGGCAGGTACTTGCCCGTGCGGGTGATGAGCATCCCGGTGAGGATGCCGCAGATGATGAAGCCGAGCATGAGCGGCATGAGGATCAGGCCGGAGTTGGTGGCGTTGACCCCGATGACGCCCTGCGCGAAGACCGGGATGTAGATGATCGCGCCGAACATGACGATCGCGACGCCGAAGGCGGAGACCAGGCTCAGGCTGATCGTGCGGTTGGCGAAGAGGCGCAGCGGCAGCACCGGCTCGACGGCCTTGCGCTCGACGAGGACGAAGGCGGTGAGCGCGACGACGCTCAGGGCGAAGAGGCCGATCGACTCGCCGGACCCCCAGGCCCAGCTGGAGCCGCCGAAGGAGACGGCGAGCAGCAGCGCGACGAGGCCGGTCGAGAGCGTGGTGATGCCGAGGTAGTCGATCGGCGCCTTGCGCGGGGTGTGCGGCACGTGGAGGAAGCGCGCGATGAAGACCAGGGCGATCAGGCCGATGGGCAGCGACACGAAGAAGAGCCAGCGCCAGCCGAGGTGGTCGGTGATGACGCCACCGAGGAGCGGTCCGGCGACCGAGGTGACGCCGAAGACCGCGCCCATCAGGCCCTGGTACTTGCCGCGCTGCCGCGGCGGGATGATGTCGCCGATGATCGTCTGCGACAGCGGCATCAGCGTGCCCATGCCGAGGCCCTGCACGGCACGGCCGGCGACGAGCATCCAGAAGGACTGGGAGAAGCCGGCGATGAGCGAGCCGATCATGAAGACGACGATGCCGCCGAGGTAGAAGCCGCGCCGGCCGTAGAGGTCGGAGAACTTGCCGACGATCGGGACGGTGACGGCCGAGACGAGCATGGCCGCGGTGGCGACCCAGCTGTAGTGGTCCATGCCGCCGAGCTCGGAGACGATCCGGGGCAGGGCAGGGCCGACGATGGTCTGGCTGACGGAGGCGACGAGCATGCCGAGCATGAGGCCGGCGAAGACGCGCTTGTTCTCCGCGCTCATCGTGTAGGGGGCGGATGCCGTGGTGGAGCTCACGAGGCGGTCCTTCCGGTGGTCTGGAGCGGCGAAGGGGGGTGCGTCGCCGAGTGCGCCTCGGCGGCAAGATCGGTGGCCAGTCGGCTGAGGAGACGGTCGAGCTCCTCGAGGTCGTCGACCGGCCAGTCGGCGAGCACCCGGCCGAGGAGGCCGGTGCGGGCCGAGCGCTCGTCGGTGAGCGCGTCGTGACCGGCGGCGGTCAGGCGGACGGTCGAGGCCCGGCCGTCGCTCGGGTCGGGCAGTCGCTCGAGCAGGTCGTGCGCCTCGAGGTGGGTGACCCGCCGGCTGATCGTCGACAGGTCGTGGCCAAGGGCCTCCGCGAGCTTCGAGATGCGGATGCCGGCCTCGGTGGGGCAGTGCGCGAGCGACCCGAGGAGGGCGTAGTCGGTGCGACTCATCGCCTGGGGGTCGGTCGCCTGCCGGCGCGCGATCATCTTGGAGAAGAGCCCGAAGACCTGGCCCAGGGTCTCCTGCAGATGAACTGCGACGGGGGAGGTGGTTGTGTGCACCCATCAACCATATGCCTGCATGACGCAACCAACCAAATCGCCCGACCTCAAGGAAATGCGAAGGGGGACGCGGTGCGGCGTCCGCTGCGGGCGGGGCGGTGGCAGTACGGTGACGGCGGCTGCGTGGTGGACGTGGCCGGGGGAGCGCGCACGAACGGCGGGGATGGACCATGGGGGAGCCGGACTGGCAGGCCAAGGCGCAGTACCACGCTGCGCGCTCGCGGGAGCGGGCCGAGCGGATCGCCGAGCTCGAGGAGGAGCTGCTGCGGGCTCGCGCCGGCGCAGGGCAGGACGTGGTGCCGCCCGTCTACGGCGTGACCCGCTACAGCCTCTTCCAGCCGGAGAGCCTGGACTGGCGCCTCTCCCAGGTGGACGCCGCGGAGTACCGCGACCGGCTCTGGGCCCCCGAGCGGATGGCGCCGCGCCAGCAGATCTTCCTCGAGTGGGCGGTGCCGGTGTACCAGCGCTTCCACGAGCGGCACGGCTACCGGCACATCGTGCAGCACAGCCCCGACCTGCCGGACCGGTGGCTGGACCCCCTTCGTGCCGCAGCCGAGGCCAACCCGGCGCTGGTCCTCGACCCGGTCGGCGGGTGGAAGGGGCGCATCGGCGCGATCCGTGACGACCTGCGGGCCCGCGGTGTGCCTGCCGGGCCACTCGCCTGGGTGCGCGTCGACGACGACGACCTGCTCGCCGCCGACTACCTCGACCGCCTGCTGCCGCTCGTCACCCTGGCCCACGACGGGTTCGCGGTGAGCTTCGGCCGTGGTCTCACCGCCCGCTACGCGGCCGGGTCCCTCGCCGACTTCGGGGTGAGCGTCCAGGCCATGGTGGCGTTGGGGCTGGCCTTCGTCGGTCGGCACGACGGGACCGGCAGGACGAGCTTCCCCTCGTCCGCCCGCAGCCACGCCGTGCTGCACCGGCACCTGCCGACCGTGCTCGACTCACGTCAGGTGTCGTACCTGCGGCTGCTGCACGACCAGCAGGACCGGGGCGTCGATCGGGTGGTTGCCGACCCCACGAGCAGCCGCGTCGTCCCGGACCTCGACGAGACCCTGGCCCGCCTCTTCCCGACCGTGGTCGGGGCCTCCGACACCACCTCCGGCACGACCGGCGAGCCTCAGGCCCCCTTCGCCAGGTAGGCCATGAGGGCGACGGTCATCGCGCTCATGCCGGTCCGCAGGGAGGGCACGTCGAGCGCGCGCGGAGATGGCGCAGCCGAACTCGTGCAGCCGGTCGGCGACGATGCCGGCGAGCAGGGTCCGTGCGTCCGTGGCCATGCCCTCGGACTGCACCCGGGCGGGCAGGCGCGAAGGGGGACGGTCAGCCCTGCTCGATGAGCAGTGTCGGGGTGCCCAGGGCCCGGTCGCGGACGGTCGCCACGCGGGTGCCGGGCTTGCGGCCGGTGCGCACCTCGGAGACCTCGACGCCGCTGGCGACGAGGCGCTCGCGGGTGGCCTCCATGTTGGCGGACCGCCAGGCGAGGCCGCCGAAGCTGTCGGGCTCGCCCGTTGGCTCGATCGGCGCGGCGACTTCGACGACCGCGTCGCCGCAGCGGAAGAAGAGCCCGCGGAAGCCGTGCTCCGTCAGGCGCCGGTCCAGCCGCAGGTCGAGGCCGACGCGCGCGCCGAGGTCGGCGGCGGCCCGCTCGGCGTCACCGGTGCGCACGACGACGTGGTCGAGGACGAGGTCGGTGCTGCTGGGGCTCCCTTCGCCCTCGACGAAGGGAGCGAGTCGCCAGGTCAGCCCGCCGAGGTCGAAGCCGCCGGCGTCACCGTCGAGGCCGCGCCGCTGGAGCAGGCGTTCGGTCGCCGCGACGTCGTCGACGCCGAGGACGACGGCGGCCAGGCCCCCTTCGCCCGGCGTGACCTCGATCCCGCGGTCGAGCGTGCCGAGTCGCCGCCAGGCGTCCTGCGTGGCGGCGACGTCGGGGCTGGTGATGATCAGGCCGGTGATGCGCACCTGCCCATCATGTCGTGGCCGGCTCCTTCGGTGACCAGGGCTGGGCGAAGGGGGTCGCCGGGCGGCCCGTGTCGGCGAGGACCAGCTCGAGCGAGGTCGCGCCGTCGATCTGCTCGCGGATGATGTCGGCGTGGCCCGCGTGCCGGGCGAGCTCCTCGATGACGTGGCCGAAGGAGTAGCGCATCGCGGCCCGCGAGGAGTCCATCAGGCCGTACCACGGGGCCGGCGGGACGGTCTGCTCCGCGCTCGGGTCGCTGCTGCGGATCCACTCGACGACCGTGACCCGGCGTCGGTCGAAGGTCGCGATGGTCGCGGCGAGGGTCTCGTCGGCGCGCAGGGCGAAGGTGTCCATGAAGGCCGCGTAGGCGTCCTCGGTGATCTCGCCGCCCTCCTCGACGCGCCCCTCCTTTTCGTCCGGGGAGGCGATGACGTAGCTCGTGTGCTTGATGATCCCGCCGATCGACAGCGCTGAGCGGGTCGGGGTGAGGCGAGCCTGCTCCTCGGTGAGGCCGTGGGCGCTGGCGCGCAGGCTCTCGAGCTGCTGGTCGACGTACTCGGCGTAGCCGGTGATCTCGTCGTGGACGGCCGGTGTGTACATGGCGTGCTCCTTGCGGTCGAAGTCTCGGTGCTCGTGCCGCGAAGGGAGGGACCTCCCTTCGCCCGGAATCCACTGTCCACGGCATTGCGGACAAGTTCTGTCACCGATCCGAGGAAGATGGTGGGCATGGCCGAGACGACCGAACGTGCGCTGCGCCTGCTCGGGCTCTTCGAGACCCGGTCGGTGTGGACCGGGCCAGAGCTCGTCGAGCTGCTCGGGGTGACCACCCGCACCCTGCGGCGCGACGTCGAGCGGCTGCGCGAGCTCGGCTATCCCGTCGAGGCGACGCCCGGGGTCGGCGGCGGATACCGGCTCGGCAGCGGTGGGCGGATGCCGCCGCTGCTCCTCGAGGAGGACGAGGTCGTGGCCGTGACGGTGGCGCTTCGCGTTGGCGCACAAGGGATCTCGGCGATCGGCGAACCCGCAGTGCGGGCCTTGACCAAGCTCGACCAGGTGATGCCGCCGCGGCTGCGCGGCGAGGTGGCGGCGCTCGCCGACGCCACCGCCCTGCTGCCCGGCGCGACCGACGACGTCGACACCGGCGTGCTCGTCGTCCTCGCCCACGCGGTGCGTGACCACGTGCGGGTGCGCTTCGGCTACACGGGGCGTTCGGGCGAGGTGAGCGATCGCGACGTCGAGCCCTATCGCCTCGTCGCGACCGGTCGGCGGTGGTACCTGCTCGCGTGGGACGGGCGAAGGGAGGACTGGCGCACCTTCCGCCTCGACCGGATGTCGGGGGTGCGGGCGTCGACCTTCCGCTTCCGGCCGCGGCCGGCGCCCGATGCCGTCGAGCACGTACGGCGGGCGGTGACCCGGGCCGGCTATGCCCACCGAGTGCGGGTGCGCCTGACCGCCGACGTCGAGGCGGTGCGCCGCCGCGTCCCCGCGGCCTACGGGGTCGCGACCCAGGTGCGCCCCGGTGTCACCGACCTCGAGTCGAGCGCCGACGACCTCGCGAGCCTCGCCCGTCACCTGACGATGGCCGCCTTCGACCTCGGCGCCACCCTCGAGGTCCTCGAAGGGCCCGGCCTCGCCGACGCCATCGACGACTTCACCACCCGCCTCGCCGCCATCCGCCAGACGTGAGTCTGCATTGCCGTAGGGCAATGCAGGTTCAAGTCGCCGGGAGCCCGCATTGCCGTAGGGCAATGCAGAGTCGGGCGTCAGAGCATCTTGCGCACGACGGAGAGCGGCAGCACCTTCATCGCGGAGCCGACGGCGACCCAGGGCTTGGCGGGGACGAGCGCCTTGGCCTTGCGGCCCTCGATGGCGACGACCATCGCGCGCACGCCGGTCTCGGTGTCGACCATGAACTTCGTCTTCTGCTCGACCTTTTCGTTCATCTCCGAGCGGATGTAGCCCGGGTAGAGGACGGTGACGTCGATGTCGAGCTCGGGCTTGCCGATGAGCTCGCTGCGCAGGCCCTCGCCGAGCGAAGCGAGGAAGGCCTTGGACGCGCCATAGGTCGTCATCGACTTCGGCATGCCGCGCAGCGCGGTGACCGAGGAGATGAGCACGAGGTGGCCGGCCTGCTGCTCGCGGAAGATCGCCATCGCGGCCTCGGTCTGGATCGCGGCACCGAGCACATTGGTCTCGATGGTCTCGCGGTTGGCGTAGTGGCTGCCCTTGCCGTAGGGCGCGCCCTTGCCGAGTCCGGCGTTGACGATGACCCGGTCGAGGCGACCGAAGTCCCCCTTCGCCTGGTCGAAGACGGCGGTGACGGCGTCGTCGTCGGTGACGTCGAGGGCATAGGTCTCGACCCGGCGGCCGGGGTGGGCGGCGACGATCTGCGCCTTGAGCTCGTCGAGCCGGTCGGTGCGGCGCGCGGTGAGCGCCAGGTCGTGGCCGAGCGCGGCGAACTGGCGGGCCATCTCGGCGCCGAGGCCGGAGCTGGCGCCGGTGATGAGGGTCGTGAAGGTCATGCGGACTCCTGGGTCGTGGGGCGAAGGGGGATCAGCCGATGAGGGCGCGGCAGCGGGCGTCGAGGTAGGTGACCATCGGGCCGAAGGCCGCGAAGCGCGGGTTGGTCGTGGCACCGGAGACGTAGCGGGCGTAGATCTGCTGGGCGATGCCCGCGAGCCGGAAGAGGCCGAAGACCTCGTAGAAGGCCCATTCGCGCTCGCTCACCTCAAGTCCCCGTGCGGCGCAGTAGCGCTCGACGATCTCGGCGCGGGTGAGCATGCCCGGCAGGTGCGTCGGCTGCAGGCGAAGGGAGCGCATCGTCGCGTCGTCGTCGGCCTGGGCCCAGTAGGCCAGTGCCCCACCGAGGTCCATGAGCGGGTCGCCGACGGTCGCGAGCTCCCAGTCGAGGACCCCGACGACGCGTGTCAGGTCAGCGGCGTCGAGGACGAGGTTGTCGAGGCGGAAGTCGTTGTGGATCAAGGCATGTGGCCGATCGGCCGGCTCGTGCTCGGACAGCCAGGCCATGACGTCCTCGAAGTCCGGGACGTCGTCGGTCGCCGCTGCGCGATAGCGGAAGGACCACCCTTCGACCTGGCGGTGGACGTAGCCGTCGCCGCGGTCGAGGGCCGCGAGCTGCGGCACGGCGGTGACGTCGACCTCGTGCAGCTCGACGAGCGTCGCCAGCGCGGCCTCGCACAGGGCGGTGGCCTGCTCGGGGGTGAGGGTGACGCCATCGGGCAGGTCGCGGCCGAGGATCGTGCCTTCGAGCTTGTCCATGACGTAGAAGTCGCTGCCGAGGACCTCGGGGTCCGTGCACAGCCCGACCATCCGCGGCACGTGGGGGAAGACGGGGTGCAGCGCCGCCTGCAGGTCGTGCTCGCGGTGCATGTTGTGCGCGCTGCCGCCGAGGGCCCCGTGGGGTGGGCGGCGCAGCACGAGCGCCATTGTGGGCCACCGCAGCTCGTAGGTGAGGTTGGACGCCCCGGAGTCGAACTGCCGCACCTGCGGCTCGCCCTCCAGCGCCCTGACGACCTGCGGGTCGCCGTGCTCGCGCAGCCACGCGCTCACCCGCGCCACGTCGAAGGCGTCCTCCTCACGCACCGCTCCTGCACTCATCGCCGCTCCTGTCCTGAACCCGGGTTCATGTCGCCCGACCCTACCTGCCGCAGGATGAAGGGGGGGTGGCTGCGCATCAGAGCGGACGGCCAGGCGGGTTGGCGCAGCGTCAAGCCGAAGTCGAGAACGACGGGACCACGCGAGGACGAAGGACTTTGTCGCTGGGGGCCCGCTGCCCGCGGGCACTGGTGCTCAGCCCGCCACGCGGATCGCCAGCGCGTGCTCCTCGCAGCGCACGTGCAGTCGCCGGGCCGGGCCGACCACGTCACCGTCGAGCTGGACGTGCAGCGGCTGCTCACTCGTCACCTCGACCTCACGCGAGGCGCGGGTCGCCAGGCCGGCGACGTCACCGGGCAGACGGAAGACCCCCTTCGCCGCGACGCCGAGCCACTGCCCGGGACGTCGCACCGTCACCTCGAGCACGTCGAAGAGTCCGTCGTCGACGAGCCCGCCCGGCGCGATCCGCACGCCGGCCCGCACCCGTTCGCAGTTGGCGGCGAGGACGCTCCACACCCGCAGGTGCTCGGCCTCGCCGTCGTCGTGACGGACCGTCACCGGCACCGGGCGCCGCAGCGCCTTGACCGCCGCCGGCGCGACATAGGCCGGCCAGCCGATGCGCTCCTTGAGCGTCGGGTTGGTCGCCGCCACCGTCGCCGCGTCGTGGCCCATCCCCGCCAGCACGACGAAGGGGAGGTCCCTCGCCTCGTCGTCGACCCGCGCGATGCCCAGGTCCACGGGTCGGGCGCGGCCGGTCAGCGCGACCTCGACGGCCCCCTCGACGGTGCGCGGCAGGTCGAGGTTGTGGGCGAGGAGGTTGGCCGTGCCGATCGGCACGATGCCCAGGTCGACCCCGGTGCCGCCGAGGGCGTGGGCGACGTGTCGCACGGTGCCGTCGCCGCCGGCCGCGACGACGAGCTCGGCGCCCGCCGCCACCGCTGCCGCGGCCTGGCCGTGACCGCAGTCGTCGCGGGTCGTCAGGTGGACGTCGGGGTCCGGCCAGCCGGCCGCCTGGGCCGCGGCGACCACCGCCTCGAGCGCGCGCTCCCAGCCCTCCTTCGAGGGGTTGAGGACGAGCGCGGCCCTCATGGCGCGGTCCTCACACCGTCCGCGAGTCGTCGAAGACGATGATCGAGCCGCCGTAGCTGGCGACCCACACGCGCTTCTTCGTGGGCTCGTAGGTGATGCCGATGGGCAGCGCGTCGGTCTTCTCGGTCTGCACGACCTCGAAGTCCTCGGTCCGGATCTTGCTCACCGTGCTGCTGCCGTAGTTGCCGACGTAGATCGCGCCGCCGTCGGGGCTGATCGCCATCGAGCGCGGCTCGGACCCGACCTGCACCTCGCGCAGGGTCTTGCCGGTCGTGGCGTCCACCTCGCTCACGGTACCCGCGCCGTTGTTGGAGATGTAGAGCTTCGAGCCGTCGGGCGAGACGAGCAGGTGACGCGGGCCGTCGCCGGTCGCGGCGAAGTCGCTGGTCTTGCCGGACTCGAGGTCGACCCGGACCGTCTTGTCCGAGCCCATGACGGCGACGAAGGCGACCTTGTCGTCGGGCGTGATGGCGATGCCGCGGGGGTGCTTGCCGTCGATGGGGATCGTGGTGACGACCTCTCCCTTCGCCGTGTCGACGACGTCGAGGTCCATGGAGCACCAGTTGGTGACCAGCACCTTGCTGCCGTCGTGGGTCGCCGCGACGTACTTGGGCACGGCGCCGACCTGGATGACGTCCTTGATCTCCAGGCTGTCGGTGTCGATCTTGTAGAGGTAGCTGTCGGAGATGCCCTCGGGGCCGGTGCACGCGTCGGCACCCTCGGGGGAGAATCCCTCGCCGTACATCGCGTAATTGCTCACCCACGCGGTCTTGCCGTCGGGGCTGAAGGCCATCTCGACCGGCGCGCCCTTGCTCGTGCCCGGGTGGCCCTTGACCCCGAAATCGGAGAGCTTCACCGCGTCCGAGATCGTCTTCTCGATGGCGCCGTCGGGGGTGAGCGCGGTGACCGAGTGGCTGTACATCATGTTCTGCGCGAAGACGTGACCCGTGGGCGAGGCGACGACCGACTTGGGCGTCATGGCGCCGGTGAGCCGCTGGATGCGCACCATCGAGGAGTCGGCGGGTGCGGCCTCCTTGCCCTGCTTCTGCGCCGGCTTGACCGCGGGCGCCGCCTTTTCGACCTTGGCCGGGGCCGCGCGCTTCGCGGGGGCCGCCGCCTGCTGGGGCGTGCCGGCAGAGGCGGTCTCGTCGCCGCCGACGAGCCGGCCGATGCACACGACGAGGACGATGAGCACGACGATGAGCACGGCCAGGGCGACGCGGCGTCGCTTGACGTAGACCGGGTCGTTGTTGATCTTCACGGGGCACCTCGGAGTCGGTTTCCCCAGCAACCTAGGGCCGCTGTGGCCGCGGCCGGGGGAGGCGCACCGGCGCTGACCGATCCCGTCCCAAAGGCTGACGAAGGGAGCGACCTTCGGCCGATGTGCTGCCCGCCGGCGTCTTCGTAGGCTCGTCGTCATGGGAGGCAGTCAGGTCTACGAGATGGTCATCGACGGGCGTCGGCACCGTGTCGAGACCTCCGTCGGCGACGGGTGGAGCAACTCGGCGACGTGGTGGGTCGACGACGAGGAGCTGGCCACCGCGAAGTCCTCCACGGCCGACAACCTCTACCTCGTCGCCGACGAGGACCACGAGCTCGCCGACGAGGTCGGCGCCGTCCGCGCTCGCTTCACCACCCTGAGCAAGCCGGTCCGCGCGACGTGGTTCGAGGGAGACCGCTCGGCGGCGGAGGCCAAGGCCCAGGTCGGCGTCGGCGGCCTCGACCTCGTGCCCGAGCCGGGGTCGCCGGCCGCGGTGCGTGAGGACCGGATGCGGGCCAGGCCGCGGCTCTACGCCGCCCGGCACGTCGCGGCCGGGGTGGGCAAGGTCGTCATCCCGATCCTGCTCGCCGCGCTCGCGGCTCGCTTCGTCGTGTCGATCCCGTGGCCGGACTTGGACCTGCCGTCGATCCCGTGGCCCGACTGGGACCTGCCGTCGATCCCGTGGCCGTCGCTCGACCTGCCCGCGATCCCGTGGCCGGACTGGACCGCGCCCGGGTGGCTCGTCTGGATCCTCGACCACGCGAAGTACATCCTCCCGATCCTCGCCGGCCTCTTCCTGGCCCGGGCCGAGATCCGGCGCCGCCAGGACCAGGACGCCGAGCGTGCGCGGAGGGGCGCAGGGGGCCCCTCCGCGCAGGGCTCGGACCGGTCCGGCGAGGACCGCGTGAGCGAGGAGCGGTCGGGCAAGGACCCGTCAGCGGTGCGGGACGTCCCGGCGGCGGAAGCCGATGACGCCGAGCACAGCGAGGGCCAGCCCGCCGACCCCGGCGGCGAGCGACCCGGTGACGTCGACCGCCTCCGCCGGGACAGTGCCGACGAGACCGAAGGGAGCCCACTCAACCAGCCCCGCAGGTAGGTCGAGCCCCGGGCCCATGTAGCCGATGACCGCCGCCACGGCGAAGACCGCCCAGACGGCCGGCTGCCACCGCGGGACCCAGCCGAAGAGGGCGAGCGAGAGCCCGCCGAGCAGGAGCATGACCGGCAGGTGCTGGGCGGCGGCCGTGAGGAGGGTGGGCACCCATGACGAGTCGCCCAGTGCCGCAGCGGTGCTCACCGCGAGGGCGATGGCGCCGGCGGCGCCGACGACGAGCGTCCCGCCGGCGACGACGAGCAGGTGCGGGGCCAGCCAGGCGGTCCGGCTGCGGGCCTCGCTGAGCTGCAGCTCGAGGCGCCCGGAGATCTCCTCGCTGCGCAGCGACCCGAGCGACTGGAGCACGTAGCCGCCGACGAGCATCGACAGCAGCAGGACGAACATCGCGGCCATCGGCTCGACGATGCTGCTCGTGTCCCCGCCGATCCACACCTCGAGGTCGGGGTTGCCGGTGATGGCGTCGATGACCGTCTGCATGAGCGAGCCGTAGGTGCCCATGAGCACGGCGACGAGCACCGCCCAGCCGAGCGTCACCGTGCGGTGCTCGCGCAGCGCGAGCCCCAGGGGTGCGACGAGCCCGGCGCTCGCCCGGCGCGGCCCGGTGCGGGCGGCGACGAGGGAGCCGCCGACGTCGCGGCGGGTCGAGAGGCGGAGGGCGGCGGCGATGAGCAGCGCGGCGGTGGCCAGGCTCAGGACGAAGGGGAGCGCTCGCGTCTCCCCGAAGGCCGCCACCTCGTCGTACCAGCCGAGCGGGCTGAGCCACAGCACCCACGTGCTGTCGACGGCGCCGACGCCACGGACGAGGTAGGAGACCAGGGCGACCGCCAGGCTCGCCGCCCAGACGGTGCGCCCGTGCCCGAAGGCCTGGGCAGCGACGGCGGCGACCCCGACGTGGACCGCGCCGAGGCAGGCGAGGGCCGCGCCGTAGACGAGGGAACCGGTGGGGTCGGCGTCGGCGGCGAGGAAGGCCAGGGCCGAGAGCACCCCGACACCCACGAGGGCGGCCAGGGCGAGACCGATCGCCGCGACGAGCGGTGCCTGTCGCCCCACGCGGGAGGCGAGGAGCAGCTCGAGCCGCCCGGCCTCCTCCTCGCGACGGGTGCCGCGGACGGTCAGCGCGGTCGCGAGGAGCGGGATGGCGAAGGCGACGACGAAGCCGAGCTCGTTGACGAGGACCCCGCCGAGGGTGTCGGTGCCGGCGACGTCGCCGTTGAGCACCCGCATGCCGGGGCCCGCCGTGGTCTCGGCGTAGGAGCGCAGCTTGTCGGGGGTGTCGTAGAGGCCGGTGATCGAGGTCGTCGTGAGCAGCACGACCGCGGTGAGGCCGAGGACCCAGGCGAGCACGACCTTCCACCCGGTGCGCCACTGCACCCGCAGGCTGGTCCCCACCCCCGCGATGCTGAGCGCGCTCATCGCTGCTCACTCCCCGCTCCGTCGCTGGCTGAGGTGCGAGCGCCAGCGAGCCTCGAAGCCGGGTCACCCCGGTACTGCTCGAGGAAGAGGTCGTCCAGGCTCGGCGGCTGGATCGTCAGGGTGTGCACGCCCGCGGCGTGCAGCCGCCCGACGACGTCGGAGACGGCGTGCGCCTCGACGTGGCAGCGGGTCTCGACGCGGCCGTCGACACTCCCTTCGTCCAGGGCGGTGACGCCGTCGAGCCCGGTGAGCCCGGGGGAGGAGTCGGTGACCGCGTGGACCCGGCTGCTCGTACTGCGGCGCAGGTCGGCCAGCGTGCCGGTCGTCACCGTGCGGCCGGCGCGGATGATGCTCACCCGGTCGGCGAGCGCCTCGACCTCGCCGAGGATGTGGCTCGAGAGCAGCACGGTCGTGCCGCCGGCGACGCGCTCGCGGACGACCTCCTGGAAGACCTGCTCCATGAGCGGGTCGAGGCCGGAGGTCGGCTCGTCGAGCAGCAGCAGGTCGACGTCGGCGGCCAGGGCGGAGATGAGCGAGACCTTCTGCTTGTTGCCCGTGGAGTAGTCGCGGGTGCGCTTGCGGGTGTCGAGGTCGAAGCGCTCGACGAGATCACGGCGACGCCCTTCGTCGAGGCCGCCGTGCGCCCGCCCGAGGACGTCGATGCACTGGCCGCCGGTCAGGCCGGGCCAGAGGGTGACGCCGGCGGGCACGTAGGCCAGGCGGCGGTGCAGCTCGACGGCGTCGTGCCAGGGGTCGCCACCGAGCACGCTCACCTCGCCGCCGTCGGCCCGGGTCAGGCCGAGCAGGACGCGGATCGTCGTCGACTTGCCGGCACCGTTGGGGCCGAGGAAGCCGTGCACCTCGCCCTGCCCGACGGTGAGGTCGAGGCCGTCGAGGGCGTGGGTGCTGCCGTAGGTCTTGCGCAGGTCGCGGGTGCGGATGACGTCGCTCACGAGGGCTCCTCGGACGAAGGGGGTGTGGTCCCGATGTCGCCGTCTGCGGCTGTATCGGGTGTGGGCAAGATTGCCGCATAGAAGCGCATCGCTTCGTCGGCCCAGCGGACGAGGCCCTCGCCGCGCATCGGGTCGACGCCGAGGATCTGGCGCCAGTGGTCGGCGAGGAAGAGGGTGCCGAGGTCGGAGGACATGGCCAGCGCGGCGCGCATCTCGGGGTCGGGCCCGGCCTCGAGCTTGCCCGCGGCGTCCCAGACGCGGAAGACCTCGACGGTGCGCCGGTGCCATGCGGTGAGTAGCTCGGTCGCGAGCGGGTCGCCACTCATGAGGAGGCGGCGTAGGTAGGGCACGATCGGGGAGCCCTCCGGCAGCGCCTGCTGGAGCATCTCGCCGATGGACGACCACTCGGCGGCCTGCATGTCGGCGGCGAGATCGGTGTCGGTCGACAGGTCGAAGAGCTCGTCCATCCAGGCGCGCACGTGCTCGACCACCGCCGCGCGCAGCCCGGCCTTGGACCCGAAGTGGTGGACCACGAGTGCCGGCGACACCTCGGCCCGCTCGGCGATCTGCCGCACTGTCACGGCGTCCTCGCCGCGCTCGGCGAAGAGCTCGAGCGCGGCATCGCGCACCCGCGCCCGCCCGGTGCGATCGTCGACTGAACTCATGTTCAGCAGGCTAAACCCGTGTTCAGTACCCGGTCAAGGAGTCCGCATTGCCATACGGCAATGCGCACCTGAGGCTGCATTCCCCCGGGGGAATGCAGCCTCATTGGTGGTCCGGGACCCGCGTTCCGCGTGGGCGGTGCGAGGACGTTCGCGCCCGAGTCTCGAGGCCTAGGCTGACCTCATGGCCCTCGTCCACGGACTCCTCCTCGCCGCCGGCGCCGGTCGTCGGATGGGCCGGCCCAAGGCCCTCGTCAGCGACCCCGACGGCACCTCGTGGCTGGCCCGGGCGGTGTCGGTCCTCGACGAAGGGGGTTGTGCCGCAACGCTCGTCGTGCTGGGGGCGAGCGGGGAGCAGGCGGAGCTTGACCTGCCACGCACCTCGTGGACGCACTGCCCGGACTGGGCGAAGGGGGTGGGTCACTCCCTTCGTCATGGCTTGCGTGTGCTCGGCGAGGGTGGGGCCGATGCCGCCCTGGTCCACCTCGTCGACCTGCCGGACGTCACCGCGGCGGTGGCGCAGCGGCTGCTCGGGGGAGAGGTGGGGAGTGGCGCCCTTCGGCGGGCGGTCTACTCCGGGAGGCCCGGTCACCCGGTGCTCCTCGGCCGCGACCACTGGGCGCCGCTCGTCGCCGAGCTCCACGGCGACCGTGGGGCCGCGGACTACCTGCGGCGGCGCGACGCCGAGACCGTCGAGTGCGCCGACCTCGCGACCGGGCAGGACGTCGACCGGCCTCAGGCGTGAGTGTGGTGGATCGGGCCGCCCCGGTCCGACAGCCGTGACCCCGCGCCGCCCCAGCGCAGCGAGATGATCTCCGCGGCGATCGTCACGGCCGTCTCCTCGGGCGTCCGGGCGCCGAGGTCGAGGCCGATGGGCGAGCTGAGCCGGGCGATCTCGTCGTCGGGGCGGCGCAAGGTCGTGCAGATCACCGCGCTCGGTGAATCGGAGCTCAAGCGCACCCGGGCGGCGCGGGCGAAGCTCGACGAGCGACTCTTTGCCCACAACCCCCGACGCAAGCAGGAGATCATGGCCGAGCTCAACGAGCTCAGCGATCGTTGGGCCGAGCTCGCTGCGGAACTCGCGGCGGCCGAGGACTGACGAGGTCCGACGAGATGGTCGCGGGACTGTCGGGCCCGAGGCGTAGCGTCGGCCCCATGACGACCCAGGCGGGCCAGGCGCCCGTGCTCAGCGACGACGAGTTTCCCGACAACCCGTGGCCGGCGCTGTGGGCCCTGGTCGTCGGCTTCTTCATGATCCTCGTCGACGTCTCGATCGTCTCGATCGCGACGCCGGCGCTCATGGAGTCCTTCGACACGGGCATCGAGCCGGTGCTGTGGGTGACGAGCGCCTACCTGCTCGCCTACGCGGTGCCGCTGCTCATCACCGGGCGCTTCGGCGACCGCTTCGGGCCCAAGCGGCTCTACCTCACCGGCCTGGCGATCTTCACCCTCGCCTCGCTCGCCTGCGGGCTTGCCCCGACCATCGGCTGGCTCATCGGCGCACGCGTCGTCCAGGGCCTCGGTGCGTCGATGATGACCCCGCAGACGATGGCCGTCATCACCCGCACCTTCCCGCCCGCGCGGCGCGGGTCCGCGATGGCGCTGTGGGGTGCGACCGCCGGCGTCGCCTTCCTCGTCGGCCCGCTGCTCGGCGGCCTGCTCCTCGACTCGGTCGGCTGGGAGTGGATCTTCTTCATCAACGTGCCCGTCGGGATCATCGGCTTCGTCGCCGCGGCCCGGCTCGTGCCGCGGCTGCAGCAGCACGCGCACCAGATGGACTGGGTCGGCGTCGGCCTGTCGGCGGTCGGGCTCTTCCTCGTGATCTTCGGCCTGCAGGAGGGCGAAGGCCACGACTGGGGTCAGATCGTCGGTCCGCTCACCGTCCCGATGCTCATCGGCGCCGGGGTGCTCGTGCTCGTCGGCTTCGTCGTGTGGCAGGCGCGGGGGCCGGCCGAGCCGCTCGTGCCGCTCGGGCTCTTCCGCGACCGCAACTTCTCGCTGTCCAACCTCGCGATCACGACGATGGGCCTGTCGGTGACGGCGATGATGTTCCCGCTACTCGTGTGGCTGCAGAGCGTGCGTGGCTACACGCCGACCGAAGCGGCGCTGCTCATGGCCCCGCAGGCCATCGCGTCGATCGCGCTCGCCCGGCCGGTCGGCCAGCTCGTCGACCGGATCCACCCGCGGGTGCTGCCGACGCTGGGCCTGGGCGGCTTTGCCGTGACGCTCTTCGTCCTCTCGCGCCTCATGACCCCCGACTCGTCGATCGTCGCGGTGTGCGTCGCGATGACCTTCATCGGCGTCACCGGTGCCTGCATCTGGGGCCCGCTCGCGACGACGGCCAACCGCAACCTGCCGATCCACCTCGCCGGCGCCGGCTCGGGCATCTACAACACGACCCGCCAGGTCGGCTCGGTCATCGGGTCCGCGGCCATCGCGGCGCTCATGTCCGCGCGCATCGCCTCCCACCTCGGCCCGCAGGCGGCCGAGCGCTTCGGCTCGGGCGAAGGGAGCGCCGCCGCCGGTCCCGCAGCCCTGCCCCCGCAGGTCGCCGAGGCGCTGTCGTCCGCCTTCGCCGAGTCGCTGCTCCTGCCCGCCGCGGTCCTCGTGCTCGGCGCGGTGGCCGCCCTGGCGCTGGAGCAGATGCGGCACCAGCGCGGCTGACTCCCTTCGGTTGAGGTACCTCGGTGCGCTGGGACTCACTCTCATACATCGGCTCGCGCGCCCCGCTCACCCCAGGTCGGCGACCGCGGCCTCCCACGCGGCGGCCAGCGCCTCCAGATCTGCCCGGTGGTCACGGATCCGGCAGCCGAGCGCATTGGGCTTGACCTCGATGCCCTCGACCGCCCACTCGACGAAGGCCGCCTGCCTCAGGTGCGAGGGCAGGTCGCCCGACGCATTGGTCACCCGCCACCAGGTGACGTTGCTGCCGTAGACGCGCATGATCGAGCCGACCTGGCGCGGGCCGGTGCCGACGAGGGCGGCGAGGTCGCCGTAGGAGACGACCCGGCCCCGGGGCACGAGCTCGACCGCCCGCAGCACCCGCTCGACGAGGACGTCGTCCACGGCTCCTCCGTCCTCGGCCCGGGGCCTACTTCTCCGCGATCGTCACGCTCTCGATGGTGTGCACCTTGGCGGGGGCGCCGTCGTCGGCGGACCCGTCGGCCTCGATCTTCTCCACGGCGTCCATCCCCTGCGTCACCTTGCCGAAGAGGCTGTAGCTCGGCGGCAGCTGCACGCCCGCGTCGCCGGTGATGATGAAGAACTGCGAGCCATTGGTGTTGGCGCCCGCATTGGCCATGGCGACCGACCCGATCTCGTAGTCGCCCTGCTCCGGCAGCTCGTCGTCGAACTCGTAGCCCGGCCCGCCGCTGCCGTCGCCCGAGGGGTCACCGCCCTGCGCCATGAAGTCCTTGATGACCCGGTGGAAGGTCAGCCCGTCGTAGTACTTGTAGCGCGCGAGGACGACGAAGTTGTTGACCGTCTCGGGTGCCTGCTTCGCGTCGAGCTCGATCGTCACCTCACCGGCGTCGGTCGTCATCGTCGCCGTGTAGGTCTTCGCCCCGTCGATGCACATCGGCGGCGCCTGCTCGAAGCTCGTGGCCCGCACCTCGGCGCCGCCCTCCGGCGGGCACTCGGTCTCGCCGCTGATCGCGGTGGTCTCGGCACCGGAGGACCCGCCGTCACCGGACCCGTCGTCGGAGCCGCACCCGGCGAGGGCGAGCACGGCGGAGGCGGCGAGGGCGGCGGCGCGTCGGGTCATGGGCCGGAGTCTAGGAGTGCACGGAGCATGATGAGGGACATGATCGCCATCACCGACCTGCTCGGCACGACCCACCCGATCATCAGCGCCCCCATGGCCGGCGTCGCCGGCGGCCGCCTCGCGCACGCCGTCTCCGCGGCGGGCGGGCTCGGCATGATCGGCGCCCGCGGCACCTCGTCGCCGGAGTGGATCGCCGAGCAGGCGGCGCTCGCGGGAGAGGGGGCCACCCCCTTCGGCATCGGGCTCATGGCGTGGGTGCCGCAGCTCGACGAGCAGATCGACGCGATCACCTCGCTCGCCGGCCTGTCGCGGCCCAAGCTCGTGTCGGTCTCCTTCGGCGACCTCGTCGAACCCGTCCGGCGCCTGCACGAGTGGGGCCTGCTCGTCGCCTGCCAGGTCGGCAACGCGGCCGATCTCGAGCAGGCGATCGAGGCGCGCGCCGACATCATCGTCGCCCGCGGTGGCGAAGGGGGCGGACACGGCCGTGACGAGGTGGCCACCGACGACCTGCTCGCGATGGCGCTGGCCGCGACCGAACGCCCGGTGCTCGCTGCCGGCGGCATCACGACCGCCGCCGACGTCGCCCGCGTCATGGGTGCCGGCGCTGCCGGCGTGTGGTGCGGCACCCCCTTCCTCACCTGCGTCGAGGCGGACAACACCCCCGCAGCCAGGGCCGCGCTCGTCGCCGCCGACGCCACCCGCTACTCGCGCGTGCACGACGTCGCGCAGGGCCTCGCGTGGCCGCGGGAGTTCGGCGGGCGGGCGGTGGACACCCCCTTCGTCCAGCGGTGGGCCGGTGACGAGGACGCGATGACCGACGCCGCCCGCGCCGAGCACGCCGACGGCCGGGAGCGCGGCGACACCGGTTACACCCCGCTCTACGCCGGGGTGGGTGTCGACCGGCTCACCGCCGAGACCGACGCAGCGAGCGTCGTGCGGTCCCTCGTGGACGGCATTTGATCTGACGTGATCGCCGTCACAGGATGAGGGCATGAGCGACGAGACCACCGCGGGTGTGCACTTCCCGGCCGACGACCAGGGCAAGCGGTCGACGACCACGACGACGAAGGGGGTCCTCGCGGACTCGGTGCGTGCCGTCGACCCCGCGCTCGCCGAGCGCATCGACGGCGCCCGCGAGTGGCGCACCGACTACGTCGACCTCGTCCACGACGTCACGGCCGCCAGCGCCCGCTCGCCCGAGGCCGCGAGTCGGATCGCCGCCGACGGGCTCGCCTCGATGCGCCGAAGGATGGTCCTCGTGGACGACGCCGGCAGCGAGGTGCCCCTCGACGAGGCGCACGCGGAGATGCCCGCCGGGGCGGCCCCCTTCGGCACCGAGAGCGTCCGCGGCACGGCCGAGCCGGTCACCGAGCTGCGCGTCCCCGTCGGCGGTCGCGAGCTCGCCGGTGAGGAGCTGCGCGGTCAGCTCGGGGCCTGGGTCGACGCCGGGCTCGTCGAGCCCTCCTTCGCCGAGGCGGTCGGTGAGGTCATCGACCACCCGGAGTGGCTCGCCCTGCCCGGCCACCGCGCGCTGCTCGTCGGGGCCGGCGCCGAGATGGGGCCGCTCGAGACGCTGCTGTCGTGGGGCGCCGACGTGCTCGCCATCGATCTGCCGCGCAGCCGTGCTTGGCGCTACAAGAAGGGTCTCGCCAGCCGAGGTGCCGGCACCCTGACCTTCCCCGTCGACGCCGCGGGCGACTCCGGCGCCGACGTCGTCCACCAGCCCGGCCAGGTCCTGGAGTGGGTGCGCCGGGTGCGCGGCGACGAGCCGCTGGCCGTCGGCATGCACGCCTACGCCGACTCGGGGGTGCACGTGCGGGTGAGCGCCGCGATGGACCTGCTCATGGGCGAGCTGACCGACGACGACGCGCGGACCGCGCTCGCCTGGCTGGCGACGCCGACCGATGCCTTCGTCGTGCCGCCGGAGGTCGTCGAGGAGTCCCGACGCCGTTGGGCCGCACGGGGGTTCGCGCTCAAGGGGGTGCAGGCGCCGGCCCGCGCGCTGGGCCGCCGGCGGCTCTTCGCCCCGGCCTACCGCGACGCCCGTGCGGGGGAGTCCGGCATCGCCGACGTCCTCGTGCCGCAGCAGGGGCCCAACTACGCGGTCGCCAAGCGGCTGCAGCGCTGGCGGGGTGTCGCCGCCGAGGGAGCCGGCCAGACCGTCTCCTTCAACGTCGCGCCCGCGACGTGGACCCGCTCGGTGACCAAGAACCCCGTGCTCGGCGCGGCCTACGGCGGCGCCCACCACTTCGGGGTCGAAGTCTTCCGCCCCGAGACCGTGCGCCCGCTCATGGCGGCGCTGCTCGTGCGTGACCTCGTACGGGAGACCCCGCAGCGCGCGCACCCGGAGGAGCTCTTCAGCGAGGCCGCGGCCCACGGTGGTCTGTGGCGCGTGGGCTACGAGCCCAAGACCGCGCTCGGGGTCGCCGCCGTGGCCGGCCTGCCCGGCTCCCTTCGCCGGCGACTGCGGGGGTGAGGGGTGCCCCCCTTCGCCTCATGATTTCCGGGTGACCCGAGAATCTGCCCCTTCGCAAGAGTTTGAAACCCTGGCGAAGGGGCAGTTTTCCGGGTGACCCGATATTCGTGTGGCGCGTGAGGTGACCGCCAGCCGGGCGAAGGGAGGTCAGCTCCCGTCGTGCCCGCGCAGCAGCTGGCTGAAGTCGGTCACCGGACCGAGCGTGCCGCTCGCCTCGTCACCCGTGGGCGCGAAGCCGGCGACGCCGGTGCGCTCGGCGACGACCAGGGCGGCGAGCTCGCCCGCCGCGCGGTGCATTCGCCGCTCGAGGTCGGCGTCGCCACCGAAGTCCTCGGTCGCGGCGAAGACCGCGGTCGGCACGACGACCGCGCGCAGGTAGGCGAAGAGCGGGCGCATCGCGTGCTCGAGCACGAGGCTGTGCCGGGGCGTGCCGGCGGTGGCCGCGATGAGCACCGGCTTGCCGATGAGCGCGTCCTTGTCGAGCAGGTCGACGAAGGTCTTGAAGAGGCCGGAGTAGCTCGCGGTGAAGACGGGCGTGACGGCGATCAAGCCGTCGGCGGCGACGACCTTGGCCTGGACGGTCTCCAGGCCGGGCGTCGGCCGGTTGCCCGAGACCATCGTCTGGGCCATCTCGACGGCCAGCTCGCGCAGCTCGACGAACTCGACGTCGACCGACTCGCCGCGCCCGCCCACGGCAGCGCGCGTGGCGTCGGCGAGCTGGTCGGCGAGCAGCCGGGTGCTCGAGGGCGACGAGAGCCCAGCGGTGATGACGACGACGGACCTGCTCATCGGGTGGCGACCTCCTCGCGCTGCGCCGCCGCCTCCTGCTCGGCGATGGCGACCGGGCTGGTGACGACCTTACGGTGCGGGCTGTCGGGCCCCTCGGCCACCAGCGACGCGTGGGTCGGCGGCTCGCTCGGCACGCCCTCGGGGCGGCGTGCCTCGAACTCCCTTCGCAGCACCGGCACGACCTCGCGGCCGAGGATCTCGACCTGCTCGAGGGCCATCTCGAGCGGCAGGCCGGCGTGGTCCATGAGGAAGAGCTGGCGCTGGTAGTCACCGACGTGGTCGGCGAAGGAGAGGGTGCGCTCGATGACCATCTCGGGCGTGCCGACGGTCAGCGGCGTCTGGCGGGTGAAGTCCTCGAGCGAGGGCCCGTGCCCGTAGACCGGCGCGTTGTCGAAGTACGGCCGGAAGACCCGCTTGGCCTCGGCCTCGCTGTCGGCCATGAAGGCCTGTCCGCCGAGCCCGACGATCGCTTGGCTGGCGTCGCCGTGGCCGTAGCGCTCGAAGCGCTGCCGGTAGAGGCCGACCATCTGGGCGGTGTGCTCGATGTTCCAGAAGATGTTGTTGTGGAAGAACCCGTCGCCGTAGAAGGCGGCCTGCTCGGCGATCTCGGTGGACCGGATCGAGCCGTGCCAGACGAAGGGGGCGACGCCGTCCAGTGGCGCAGGGGTGGCGGTGAAGCCCTGCAGCGGCGTGCGGAACTGGCCCTTCCAGGTGACGTTCTGCTCGCGCCACAGGCGGCGGAGCAGGTGGTAGTTCTCGATCGCCAGCGGGATGCCCTGGCGGATGTCCTTGCCGAACCACGGGTAGACCGGGCCGGTGTTGCCGCGGCCCATCATCAGGTCGACGCGCCCGTCCGACAGGTGCTGGAGGAAGGCGTAGTCCTCGGCGATGCGCACCGGGTCGGTCGTCGTGATGAGCGTCGTCGCGGTCGAGAGCTTGAGGTGCTCGGTCTTGGCGGCGATGTAGGCGAGGTGGGTCGTCGGCGCGGAGGGGACGAAGGGCGGGTTGTGGTGCTCACCCGTGGCGAAGACGTCGAGCCCGACCTCCTCGGCCTTGAGCGCGATCTGGGTCATCGCGTGGATCCGCTCACCCTCGCTCGGCGTGCGACCGGTCGTGGGGTCCATCGTCACGTCGCCGACGGAGAAGAGTCCGAACTGCATTGCCGCCTCCAGTTTGTTGAATCCTCAACTAGTCTAGCGGCAGGGGGTGACGATGCATTCCCGTAGGCCTCGAGATTTCCGGGTGACCCGAGAAACTGCCCCTTCGCAAGGGTTTCAAACCCTTGCGAAGGGGCAGCTTCTCTTGCTCAGTTGCCGTCCGGGCCCTCGGTCAGTCCCGTTCGAGCAGCGCGGCGACCTCGTGGGTCAGCTCCTCGGCGGCCTCGATCTCGACCCGTCGGCTGGAGACGGACTCGATGTTGAAGCCGAAGGGGATGCCGAGGTAGCGGCAGAAGTCGGTGAGCTCGCGGGCCGCGTTGAGCGCGTGCTGGCGGGACCACTTCAGCGGGTCGTCGGCGTGGACGATCTCGTTGCGCACCCAGCTGGGCACCCGCACGCCGAGCCACTCGAGGAAGCTCAGCGTCTTGTCCGACCCGCAAAGCGACAGCGTGAAGATCAGCGGCGCCGGGTCGAGCTCGTCCTCGACGACGGCATAGCGGTAGTCGGAGGCGAGGTTCTTGGCCGCGCCGATGTCGTAGACGATCTGGCTGATGAAGAAGCCGGCGCCCCCGTGCTGCTTGCGCAGGAGGCGCTCGTGCTCGTCGCCGCGACTCGAGTGGCGCTCGGGGATCGTCACGCCACCCAGCGGCAGGCTCGGCCGCACCTCGCGGTGCAGCTCGAGCGCGCGCGGCAGCGTCGTGCGCACCTCGGCATCGCTGCTCGAGCTGCCGACGAAGACCGTCAGGACGTTGTCGGGCGCGGCCTGCAGCCAGGTGGCGAGCTCGTCCTCGCGGTACTTGCCGACGGCCCGGTAGACGATCGCCGGCCGATCCCAGTCCGCGAGCTGGCGGTCGAGGTAGTCGCCCGGGTCGAGCATCGAGGCGAAGGGGAAGGGGCGGGGGGCGGCGTTGCGGTCGGCCTCGTCGGTGATGTCGTAGAGGACGAGGGCGTCGACCGGCAGGGCCTCGACGCGGGCGAGGGTCCGCGCGGCGATCTCGCTGATCCGATCGGGCGCGGTCTCGGCGCGGGGTGGGGTGATGCCGAAGAGCAGGACCTCGCGCGGGTTGCGCACCGCGGCGGGGAAGTCGCCGGGGGAAGGGGTCTTGGATTCCTCCGGAGGGAGCTCACTCATGCGGGCACCGTAACCGGCGATCGGCCACTGGCTAGGCTCGGCCCGACACCCGGACACCGTCCCCCTTCGAGGAGAGCACCGTGCAGATCACCGACACCGCCGCCATCGTCACCGGAGGAGCCTCGGGTCTCGGCGCCGCGACCGCCGCAGCGCTCGTCGCGGGCGGCGCGCGCGTCTTCGCCTTCGACCTGCCGGCCGCCATCGAGGGGGCCCCGCAGGTCGACGGCATCGAGTACGTCGCCGTCGATGTCACCGACCCCGAGCAGGTCCAGGCCGCGGTCGACACCGCCGCTGGTGCCGGCGTCCCGCTGCGCACGGTCGTCAACTGCGCCGGCATCGGCCCGTCGATGCGCATCCTCGGCAAG
The DNA here is from genome assembly GCF_038004165.1 of Janibacter sp. FSL W8-0316. NCBI lineage: Bacteria > Bacillati > Actinomycetota > Actinomycetes > Micrococcales > Intrasporangiaceae > Janibacter > Janibacter sp. FSL W8-0316. The sequence goes on from NZ_JBBOQX010000001.1 coordinate 2,367,011, forward strand.
AAGGGTCCGCACGACCTCGGCCTCTACGCCAAGATCATCCAGGTCAACCTCATCGGCTCCTTCAACGTGCTGACCCTCGCCGCCGAGAAGATCTCCCAGACCGAGGCCCTCGAGCACGGCGCCCGCGGCGTCATCATCAACACCGCCTCGATCGCCGCCTACGACGGCCAGGTCGGCCAGGCCGCCTACTCCTCGAGCAAGGGCGGCATCGTCGGCCTCACCCTGCCCGCCGCCCGCGACCTCGCCCAGCACGGCATCCGCGTCATGACCATCGCCCCCGGCATCGTCGAGACCCCGATGCTCGCGACCGTCTCCGAGGAGTTCCGCGAGGGCCTGGCCAAGGGAGTTCCCTTCCCGCAGCGCCTCGCCCGCCCCGAGGAGTACGCCCAGCTGGCGCTGTCGATCATCGACCACGACTACCTCAACGGCGAGGTCATCCGCATGGACGGCTCGCTGCGCATGGCTCCTCGCTGAGTGTCGGTCCCTCTCGGCAGCGACTCCTCGCTTGCGTCCGCTCCGCGAGGCCGTCGCGTCAGGCCGGTCCTCAGTGAAATACACGGCGCGTGATCGCTCACGCGCTGTGTATTTCACCCGCAGGGGGCGCGCGTCAGGCGGGGTCGGTGACGTCGGCGACGGTGGCGTCGAGGTGGGCGAGCATGGCGTCGGCGTCGAGGGTGGCGGCGACGCCGTGGGCGCCGGCGCCGATCGAGACGGTGCGGCCGGCGACGGTCTCGTCGGCGACGACGGGCAGGGCCCGCAGCGAGCCGAAGGGGGTGATCGTCCCCCGCTCGTAGCCGGTCACCTCGCGGGCGATCTCCTTGTCGGGCAAGGAGATTCGGTTGACCGACAGCAGCGCCCGCAGCTTGGGCCAGGAGATCTGCCGGTCGCCCGGGACGAGGACGAAGAGGTGGTCGCCCTCCCCCCTTCGCACGACGAGGGTCTTGATGATGTCGCGCGGCTCGACCCCGCGGGCCGCGGCCGCCTCCTCGAGGGAGCGGACCATGCCGTGCCGGGTGATCGTGTGCTCGATGCCGCTGTCGACCAGGGCCTGTGCCGCTCGGGTGCCGCCGTCCATGGTCAGCAGCCTACGGCCGCCCGAGTCGCGCTCTCAGGCGCTGGCTCAGCTCGACGTCGTGCTGGAGCCGGCTGAGCTCGGCCGCGCGAGCAGCCACTCCCTGCCTCCGCAGGTGCTCCGCCAGGTACTCCCAATGGGCCTGCGCCATGTCGTCAGCCGTGAGGTCTTCGCCGGGCTCGTCCGGGCCGACCACGGTCACAGCCGTCTCGGCGATCTCCTCGACGGTCGTGTGCCGCCAGAGGTCGTCGGGGCCCTGGGTGGTCCAGCCACGGTCGGCGAGCAGGACCCGCCGGCTGCCGTCGTCGAGGACGGCCAGGTGGAGAGCGGACACGGACATCGACCGGGGGCCGTTGGCGCCACCGTTGAGGTCGACGACGGTCAGCACGCGCGTCACGGAGTCCATGACGGTTCATCGTGCCAGCACGCACACATCACATGACGTTATGAATACCCAAACGCAGGCTTATGATTGGACGCATGGCCTTCTTCACCTTCCCCAACCCGGTCAACGACAAGGCGGCGCGCACGGTCGCCACCGGTGTCGTCGCGATCAGCGTGCTGACGCTCGTGACCGGCTGGTGGTGGCTGCTCGTGCCGCTCGCGCTGGGGTTCCTCGGTCGGGTGCTCGCCGGGCCCCGGCTCAGCCCGCTCGGCTGGCTGGCGATGCGGGTCGTGGCGCCTCGCCTCGGCGAGCCGGTGCTCACCCCGGGGCCGCCGAAGCGCTTCGCCCAGGGCATCGGCCTGGCCTTCTCGACGACCGCAGCGGTCCTCGCCCTCGGCCTCGGCCTGCACACCGCAGCGGGGGTCGTGCTCGGCGTGCTCGTCGTCTTCGCGACCCTCGAGGCCGCGCTCGGCTTCTGCGCCGGCTGCTGGGCCTTCGGTCACCTCATGCGCCTGGGCGTCATCCCCGAGGAGACCTGCGAGGCGTGCGCCGACCTCACCCGCCGTCGCCCGGCCGTCGAGGAGCCGGCGACCACGGCCTGAGCCGCCGTCTTCACCACATTCGAAGAAGAAGCGCCCGGCGATCCGGGCGCTTCTTCTTCGATTCAGGGGGCGTGATGCCCCCTTCGGCCCTCAGCGCCCGAGGAAGGCGTCGAAGAGCGCCTGCGTCTCGGGCAGAGAGGCTCGCGCGCGGATCGTCTCCGCCTCGTCCCGACCGCTGTCCTCACGAGGGCGAAGGGAGCCGGCGCGCAGCAGTCGTCGGGTCTGGCCGTAGGCACCGGCCGGTCCGGCGGCCCAGACGGCCGCGAGCTCGTGGGCCCGGGCGAGCGGGTCGGCCGCGATCTCGGCGACCAGGCCCTGCTCACGGGCCTCGTCGGCCGACAGCGGCTGGTCACGCAGCGCGAAGGCGAGCGCCCGCTGCCGCCCCATCGCCAGCGGCAGCAGGGTCGAGGTGCCGCAGTCGGGGTTGAGCCCGATCTTGGGGTAGGCGACGACGAACTTCGTGCCCTCGGCCGCGATGACGACGTCCCCGGAGAGCATGATGCCCAGCCCGGCGCCGGCGACGGCACCGTGGACGGCGACGGCCACCGGCTTGGCGAGCGCCTCGAGCGCGGCCACGGCCGCGTCCCCCGCGACGGCGAGATCGTAGAGGTCCGCGGCGGTGTCCTGCGAGTCGGCGAAGGAGGCGATGTCGCCGCCCCCGCAGAAGCGCTTGCCGGCACCGCTGAGGACGACGGCGCGCACCCCTTCGTCCTCGGCAGCCCGCTCGGCGGCCTCGCGCAGGCCGATGCCGAGCGCCAGGTCGAGGGAATTGGCCGACTCCGGTCGGTTGAGCTCGATGTGGGCGACCCCGTCGGCGACGGTGTACTCGACGGCCGCCATCAGATCCGCCGGAACATCGCGGCGAGAGCCTGACCGCCACCGATGCACATCGTGACGATGCCGAGCTCGAGGTCACGGCGGACCATGTCCTTGGCCAGGCGCAGGGTGAGGATCGCGCCGGTCGCGCCGACGGGGTGCCCCAGGGCGATGGCGCCGCCGTAGGGGTTGACCCGAGCGGGGTCGAGCTCGGTGTCGCGGATGACCGCCACGGCCTGCGAGGCGAAGGCCTCGTTGAGCTCGATGGAGCCGATGTCCGAAGGGGAGGTCCCCGTCTTGTCGAAGAGGGCCCGCAGCGCGTGCGTCGGCGCATAGCCCATGAGCTCCGGCTCCATCGCCGCGGTGGCGACGGCCTCGAGGCTGACGAGACCGGTGAGGCCGCGCTCGGCGACGGCGGACTCCCGGCCGAGGACGACCGAGGCGGCGCCGTCGTTGATGCCGGAGGCATTGCCGGCGGTGACCGTGCCGTCCTTGGCGAAGGCCGGGCGCAGCTTGGTCAGGGTCTCGAGCGTGGTGTCGGGCTTGGGGTGCTCGTCCTTGTCGGCGGTGAAGGGCTTGCGGCCACCGACCTCGAAGGGGGTGATCTCCTCGGCGAAGGCCGCCTGCGCCTCGGGGGTGGCGGCGCGGCGCTGCGACTCGAGGGCGAACTCGTCCTGCTCCTCGCGGGAGACGCCGTACTTCTTCGCCACGTTCTCCGCCGTGACGCCCATGTGGATGTCGTGGAAGGGGTCGGTGAGCATGAGGACGGTGCCGTCCTGCAGCTGGCGGTTGCCGAGCTTGTAGCCACTGCGGGCACCGAAGTCGTAGAAGGGCATCCGGGTCATCGACTCGTCGCCGCCGGCGAGGGTGAAGTCGAGGTCGTTCCACCGCATCTCCATCGCGGCGGACCAGATCGCCTGCAGGCCCGAGCCGCACAGGCGGTTGACCGTGTAGGCCGGGACATTGGTCGGCAGGCCGGCGGTCACGGCGACGCGACGCGCGTTGTAGGCGTCGGGGCCGACCTGGCCGATGCAGCCCATGACGACCTCGGAGATGTCCTCACCGGCGACGCCGGCACGCTGCAGCGCCACCCGGCTGGCCTCGGCGCCGAGCTCGAAGCCCGGGGTGTCCTTGAACATCCCGCCGAAGCTTCCGGTCGGGGTACGGGCGCCGTCGACGACGACGATCTTCTCGGTGCTCATCAGCTGCTCCGTGGTCGGTGGGTGCGTTCGGGGTCAGCATCCCACCCCCGGCGAGGGCGGTCGTAGCCTGTCCGCATGGCACTTCGCAGCGCAGAGAGCGTCCAGACCGCCCCCGTCGCCGCCCTCGGGCTGATCGGCGGCTACCTCACCGCCCGCGAGAGCGGCATCCGTCCGCTCGGCGGGGTCGTCCTCGGCGTCGCGGGCCTCTTCGCCGGCCGCAGCTGGCTGGCCAAGACCGACCCGGCGACGACCGCCGTTCTCTCGGCGATCTACCTCGGCGGCTTCGGCGCCTCCCACCCGCTGGCCAAGAAGGTCGGTGCCTGGCCGGCCGTCCTCGGCGTCGCTGCCGCCTCGGCCGCCGCGTCCTACGCCCTGTCCGACCGCCGCTAGCCGGTGGTTGAGGTGCGACGAAGGAGCCTCGAAACCGCCCTCACCGGCGCCACCGGCCGTATCGGCGGCCGCGTGGCCGCACGCCTCGCGACGAAGGGGGTCCCCCTTCGCCTCCTCGTCCGCGACCCTGACCGGGCACCGGACCTGCCGGGGGCGACGCCGGTCGTGGCCCCCTTCGCCGATGGTGATGCGGTCCGCGCGGCCCTCGCGGGTGTCGAGACGGCCTTCATGGTCTCGGCCTCGGAGGCGGCCGACCGGGCCCAGCAGCACGTGACCTTCGTCGAGGCGGCAGCGGACGCCGGGGTGCGACACCTGGTCTACCTGTCCTTCCAGGGGGCGAGCCCGGAGTCGACCTTCACCTTCGCCCGCGACCACGCGGTGACCGAGGAGGCGATCCGCGCCTCGGGCATGTCCTGGACCTTCCTGCGGGACAGCTTCTACGCCGACTGCATGCCCGGGCTGGTCGGTGACGACGGGATCATCCGCGGCCCGGGAGGTGACGGTCGGGTCGCCGTCGTCGCCCAGGACGACATCGCCGACGCGGCTGCCGCAGTGCTCCTCGACCCGGCAGCACATGCAGGGCGCACCTACACGCTGACCGGACCGGCAGCCTTGTCCTTCAACGAGATCGCGGCGATCGTCGGCGAGGCGAGCGGGCGCGAGGTGCGCTATGTCGACGAGACGCTCGACGAGGCTCGGGCCTCACGTGCCCGCTATGGCGCTCCCGACTGGGAGGTCGCCGGCTGGATCTCGACCTACACCGCGGTCGCGGCCGGCGAGCACGCGGAGGTGACGGGCGACGTCGAGGCGCTCACGGGGCACCCGGCGACGCCGCTGCGCGAGGTGCTCGCCCCCGCTGGCTGAGGTGCGACGGCCTCCCCGCTGGCTGAGGTGCGACGGCCTCCCCGCTGGCTGAGGTGCGACGCAGGAGCCTCGAAGCCTCGAAGCCCAGGCTCAGGCGCCGTAGGGAACCACCAAGTCGGTGCGCAGCGTGCTCGGGTCCATGTCGGGGGAGGGCTCGGTGACGTAGACCTCCCAGAAGGGCAGCCCCGGCTGACGCCCGTCGGAGGCGACTCGCTGCATGAGGTCACCCCATGCCCCGCCGAGCCCGTCGTAGCCGCCGAGGTGCGAGATCGTCGCGACCTCGGCCGCCGGCAGCTGTGACGGGACGAAGGTGATGCCGCCCGCCTCGAGCTCCCCGTCGAGCGGCGCGGCCACGGGCATGCCGACCTCGAAGGTCATCGTCGCCCCCGGCATGCGGTGGTGCAGCGAAAAGGCCGGGCCGGCGATCTCGATGCCCTGCTCGGCCAGGGCCGGCACGAGGGCGGTGAAGGTCTCGTCGAAGATCGCCGGCATCCCGTCGGGCGCGACGTCCTTGGCGAGGCGCACGACGGTCGGCACGTGCGGGCTCGAGAGGTAGGTGACGTCGGTGTGGGGCGGGGCGAAGTAGCTCGGCTGGCTCATGGGTCCCTCCTCGGGCTGCGGTTGCTGATCATGCCCGCGGCCACCCACGCGGCCGCGACGAGCACGCCGCCGCCGACCGGGTACCAGCGCGGCACCTCGTCGAAGAAGGCGAAGCCGAGGCCGAAGGCCATGGTGATGATGACCGCGATGATCGCGGGTGTGCGTGTCCCCATGTGGTGAGTCTGCCGGGGGCCGCGGGCGCTGTCCACGACCGGAGGGGTCGGGTCAGACCCCCACCAGCGACTCGAAGCGCTCACGGGTCAGGTAGACCATGCGAGCGTCCTTGTCTCCCACGCGCACCCGCTCGCCGAGCTCGAAGCCGATCTGCTGCGCGCGGTGGAGGACCGCGCGGTTGGAGGCGTCGGGCTCGCCGACGAGCCGCTGCACCGCGGGGTCGGCGAAGAGCCACCGGTAGATCCCCACGCCGACCGTCGCCGCGTCCTCGCCGGGCGCGACGAAGGCGTGCGCGCCCACGTCTCCCGGTTGCACGTCGTAGGCATCGGCGACCGGGTCGTGCTCGGGCTCGTAGGTCTGCACCAGCGCCACCGGCCGCCCTTCGCTCTCGCCGATCCACGCCCAGTGCGCCTCGAGGGAGTCGACGAAGGCGTAGATGTCGCGCACCTCCTCGACGCTCTTGTCGCCCATGCCCCAGAAGCGTCCCCGTGGCTGCGTCACCCACGCGTGGACCAGGGGCGCGTCCTCCTCCGGGCGAAGAGGGCGGAAGGTCAGGTCGGTCATGTCGTCTCCTCGTCGGTCAGGGTGTGCAGGTCGCCCGCGCGCCAGGTGTCGTGCTGGTCGTGAGCGTGCGGTGAGTCGTCGGGCCCGTCGGCGCCGAGCGGCACGACCCACGAGCTCGGGCCCTCGAGCGACCACACGAGTCGGGCGGCCGGCCCGCGCCAGCACAGGTCGCTCAGGCCGGGCGCGGCGGCCGTGGCCAGCACGCAGTCGCCGTCGCCACCGAGCGGCCCGCTGGGCGGAGTGCCGGTGTGCTCCGCCCGGACGAAGGGGGCGAGGTGCCGCTCCCCCCACGTCCGGTCGTCGGCCGGGGCCTGCGCGACGCGCACGAGGGCCTGTACGGCGAGCTCGTCGAGCGGCAGCCCCCAGTCGGGCCCGACGTGCACGATCCGCTCGATGCCGGCGCCGACCCGGGCCACCGGGTCGACCCAGGGCGCGAAGAGCGCTGCGAGACCAGCGGGTTCGTGGATCGGGGCGAGCCGCGGGTGGGCCGCGACGGCGAGGACGAGCTCGGTGCGCCAGGCCGCGAAGAGGGCCGCGTCGTGGCTGCCCGCGTCCATGTGGCCGTCCCACGCGAGCAGCCGTCGGCGAAGCTCCTCGGCGGGGCCGGTGGCCGCGACCCCGCCGAGGAGAGTCTGGAAGGTCGGCCAGGAGCCGAGCCGGGTGTCGGTCTGGATCGCCGCGAGCCCCGCGACGTCCCAGGTCGGGCGCCCGCCGAGGAGCTCGGTGATCCGGTGCGCTCGGTGCGGCGCGGCAAACTCCTCGCCGAGCGCCGCGACCGAGGCGCGCCGATCGTTGGCGTGCACGACGACCTCGCCGTCCGCCAGGTCCCGACGAGCCGCCTGCGCCGCCACCGTGCCCACCTGAATCTGCATTCCCCCGGGGGAATGCGAACTCGGCGTCCCCACCTGAATCTGCATTCCCCCGGGGGAATGCGAACTCTCGATGGTGACGAGGCGGCCGGCGACGCGCTCGCGGACCCGGCCGTCGGCGCCGGCAATGACGACGGCGTTGACCGGCTCCACCCAGCCGTCGAGGGCGGTGTCGACGTCGTCGACCGTCCGCGCCAGGAGCAGCCGGCGCATCGTGGCCAGCCCGATGTCGCCGTCGACGCGCGCGGGCGAGATCGGGTGGGGGACAACGGGGTCCGCGTCAGGCGCGATGTGCTGGTAGTCGGCCATCGCGTGGGTCACTGCCCACGCGACCGAGCCGGCGTGACCGAAGTGGGGCAGGCCCGGCACACCCGCGAAGGCAAGCCCGGAGACGTCGATGTCGGGCGTGGTCAGACGCACCTGCTGGTAGATCCCGGGGGCCTCGAGCACGCGGTGCGGGTCGGCGGCGATCATCGGCGCGCCCGTGGCGGTGCGCGACCCGGTGAGCGCCCAGGCATTGCTGCCGCCGAGCGGCACACCCTCGTGGCTCAGCAGGTCGAGCGCGTCCTCGCCGAGCTGCTGGCGGACGTGCCGGCGCCACAGCAGGTGCCCGAAGTTGCCCATGAGCACGTGCTGGACGAGGAAGACACCGGCCGGCGACCAGCGCTCCCACCGCTCCGCCTGCGTGCCGGTGGCGGCGAACTCCGGTGCGCGGGCGCTCCCTTCGTCCAGACCGTCGTTGACCCCGGCGACGTAGGCGTCCAGCCACGCCCTCGTCTCGTCGTCGAGACCCGCGACCGCGGCCCGGGCGATGCCGGCGAGGTCGGCCCGCTCGGCGAAGTCGTCCCAGTCGGACGGTCCGAGCAGCGTCGCCGAGGTCGCCTCGGACCGCCGCCGCTCGACCTCGATCTGCCAGGCCCGGTCGATCGCCGCCGAGCGCCCCTGGGCGTAGGCGAGGTCGTCGAGCGTCTCCCCCAGCAGAGCGGGATGCCGCGGGCAGCCCGCTCCACCCGCCAGCGTCGGCTCACCCGACCACACCCCCTTCGCCGGCCCCAGAACTCTGCATTGCCCTACGGCAATGCAGTCCTTCGACGTCAAGACTGTGCATTGCCGTAGGGCAATGTGCGTGGAGTGGGTTGGCGAGGTCGCCGACCCGGATGAGCGAGCCCTCGGGGTCGGTCAGGTCGACCATCTGCAGGGTGTTGCGCAGCTGCAGCCGGTTGAGGCAGGAGTGCTCGAAGCTCTCCCGCAGCAGGTCCAGCCGCGCGGCCCGAGGGTGGTCGGCCGCGTGCTCGGCGATGCACTCGGCGACAAGCGCCCAGAAGTCCTCACCGGTGAGCACCTCGTCGTCGGCGAGGATCTCGGCGACGAAGCGCAGCACCCCGTCGAGCACGTCGGTGAGCACCGACAGCGACTGCACCTGCGGGTCAAGGACGTGCCGGATGCGCTCGACCTCGGGCGGCAGCTCACGGTCGGACATGACGACGACCTCCTCGCCGATGTCCTTCATGAAGACGCCGGTGGGCACGTGGTCCTCGAGCACGAGGATGAGGTTTTCGCCGTGGGGCATGAAGGCCAGGTCGTGCACGCCGAGGCAGTGGACGACGGGCCGCAGGTAGGCGCGCAGCATCCGCCGCACCCACTCGCGCGCGCCGATGGGGCTCGCCGCGATGAGCTCGGTGATGAGCGCGGCGCCCTCGGCGTCGCGGTGCAGCAGCCCGGTGAGGGACTGGAGCCGTTGTCCCGCAGCGAGCTTCGGCACGGGCGACTCGCGCCAGAGCGCGGCCACCATCTTGGTGTGCGGGTTGGGCACCCCGAGACGGTGGTAGGCGTCGCCGGTGTAGCCGATCGCCGCGACCTCGCGCAGCACGCGGAAGCCGCAGCCGGCGAGCTCCGGGTCGCCGGCGACGACGTCGGCCACCCAGTCGTTGATCGCCGGCGTCGCCTCCATGTACTTCGGCGAGAGCCCGCGCAGGAAGCCCATGTTCTGGATCGCCAGCGCCGTCTTGACGTAGTGCCGCTCGGGACGGTCGGTGTTGAAGAAGGTCCGGATCGACTGCTGCGCGCGGTAGCGGTCCCGCGTCGGCCCGAGGTGCACGACATCGCGCCGGGCAATGTCCGCGGCGAAGGTCACCGCGAGCTTGTGGTCCCACTGCCACGGGTGGACCGGCATGAGCAGGTAGTCCGCCGGGTCGACCCCCTTCGCCTGGAGACGAAGGGAGAACCGCTCCCGGTCCGCAGGGTCGAGCTCGCCCGCGTAGAGGTCCTCCTCCGTCATGCCCTCGGTCAAGGAGAGGTGGGCGACGTTGCGCCGCACCGCGATCCACTCCAAGCGGACGTCGGCGCCGGCCTCGGGTGAGTAGGCCGCGTGGTCGGTGGCGGAGAAGCCGATCCGACCGTTGTTGGCGATGAAGGCGGGGTGGCCCTCGGTCATCGCGGACTCGATCGTCTGGAAGTCGGCGTCGACGAGGTCGCGGCTCGTGTGCCGCGCGTGGTGCCACTTGTGCGCCAGGCTCGCCAACGTGCCGCTCAGCTCCTCGAGATAGGTCGAGCGCAGGTGGTCGGGGATGCCGAGCACCTCGTGCAGGTCGGAGACGACGCCGAGCGCGTCGACCTCGGTGGCCTGCCCCGCGACGGTGCGCTCGATGCTCGCCGGGTCGACCCGCCAGTGCTCGAGCGCGTGCCGGGTCACGGCGAAGGTGTAGGTCGCCGCCCCCGCCGCGATCGTCCACCGCCCGTCGGCGGTCGGCTCGGGCGCGAGCACCCGCTCGTGGGTCAGCTCGCCGATCGCTTTGGCGGCGACGTGCCGGTGGGCCCGCGCCATGACCTCGGGCTCGAGGTGCGCGACGTCGGGGGAGGGGTGCACCTCCCTTCGTCCCTCGAGCTCGCTGCTCGCGAAGTCCGCGAGCGTGCAGAAGCTCAGCAGGGCCTCCTTGTCGGACAACGTGATTCGGCGGTCCACGACGAAGCCGGCCGCAGCGTTCTTGGTGTGGATCGCGTGGTTGCGCACGTCCGGCTCGACGACGACCTCGGTGACGGCCGGGTCGCGGAAGCAGAAGTGCATCACCGCGCGGAAGACCTGCGAGGTCATCCCGTGCACCGGGGTGTCCGTCGGAGCGACGAGCACGTGCATGCCGAGCTGTCCCGGCTCGACGCGGTAGTGCGTCGCGAGCACCGAGTGGCCGGGGTCGTAGGTCTCGGTGAGGAAGGTCGGGACGCCGTCGACCCGCCCGAGCCACGCGTCGTGGTGCGGGTCGGCATCGATCTCGTCGAAGGCCGCGCGTGACTGCTCGGGGGTCAACCCCTGCATCCCCCAGAAGGCGGACCGCGGGTGCGTCACCCATGCGTGCAGCAGCTCGGCGTGCTCGGCGGGCACGACCGGCTCGATCGTCACCCGCCCGACGGGCGTGATCATCGCGAAGACGCTCATCGGGCCACCGCCTCCGCCGTCCCCCGGTCGTCGAGGTGCGACGAAGGCGGTGTCCTGAGGTGCGACGAAGGAGCCTCGAAGGAAGCCTCGAAGCCACGCACCACCGGCGACTCGACCTCCCCGACACCGAAGTGCTGGAAGGCGATGCGCTCCTCCACCGGGTAGACCTCGCGCCCCGTGATCGCGTTGATGATCACGGAGTTGCGGTAGGCGCCCATGCCCAGGTCGGGGGCGAGGACGGAGTGGGTGTGCTCCTCGGCGTTCTGCACGAAGATCCTTCCGTCGAGGTCGACGCTGTAGTCGGCCCCGGTGTCGTAGCGGTCGCGGGCGTCGCGCCGGATCCGGTCGGCGACGGGCGCGAGGAAGTGCGGGGTGCGGGGGCGGTAGCCGGTGGCGAGGACGAGGCCCTCGCTGCTCACCTCGACGGCGGCGTCCTGCTCCTCGTGGTGCACACCCAGCCGGTAGCGACCCGTGGTCGCATCCCAGCTCGCCTCTCGCACCTCGCTGTTCGTCAGCAGGGTGGTGGGGACGGGCGTGCCGGTCTCGACGCGGATCCGGTAGAGGGTGTCGTAGATCTGGTCGACGAGGTCGCCGCTGATCCCCTTGTAGAGGTTGCGCTGCTCGCGCAGCAGCACGTCGCGCCGCTCCATCGGCAGCTCGCGGAAGTAGCGGGCGTACTCCGGCGAGGTCATCTCGAGCGTGAGCTTCGTGTACTCCATAGGGAAGAAGCGCGGCGAGCGGGTGATCCACGTCAGGTGGTAGCCGTGCTCGGGGAGCCCCTCGAGCAGGTCGAGGTAGATCTCGGCGGCGGACTGCCCACTGCCGATGACCGTCACGGACTCCTTGTCCTGCAAGGCCGCTCGGTGCTCGAGGTAGTAGCCGGAGTGGGTCACCGGCCCCTCGAGTCTTTCCGCGACCGGTGGCACGGTCGGCTCGGTCCCGATGCCGAGCACGACATGACGAGCGCGAAGGGAGGCCACCGTCCCGTCGCCGAGGCGGGCCGTGACGAGGTAGGTGCCGTCGGCCTCGCGCTCGACGGCGGTCACCTCGTGGCCCCAGCGGATCGTGTCGAGCTGGTCGGCGACCCACCGGCAGTACTGGTCGTACTCCGCGCGCAGGGGGTAGAAGCTCTCCCGGATGTAGAAGGGGTACAGCCGCCCGATCTGCTTGAGGTGGTTGAGGAAGCCGAAGCGGCTCGTCGGGTCGGCCATGGTCACCAGGTCGGCCATGAAGGGCACCTGGATCGTCGCGCCCTCGAGCATCATCCCCGGGTGCCACGAGAACTCGTCCCGCGCCTCGAGGAAGACCCCGTCGACGTCGGGCAGGTCGTGGGTCAGCGCGGCCAGGCCGAGGTTGAAGGGCCCCAGGCCGATGCCGACGAAGTCGTAGGTGTGCTCGCTCATCGCGTCACCCCCGCCATCGTGGGTCGAGGTGCGAGGGCGTCCGCGCCCGAGCCTCGAGACCCCGCGGCGACGCGCAGCTCGTCGAGTTCGTCCTCAGCGCGCAGCGCCTCACCGGTGGTGGCGATCGTTTCGATGATCCCGCGCAGGTGCGCTAGCGAGGTCTGCGGGTTGAGCAGGGTGAACTTCAGCCACGCCCGACCGTCGATCGTCGTGCCGGCGACCATGACCGAGCCGTCGTCGAGGAGGGCGTGCCGGATGCGGGGGTTGAGCGAGTCGGCCTCGGTGACGCCGACTCCCTTCGGCCGGTAGCGCATGAGGACCGTGCTGAGCACGGGCTCGACGGCGACCTCGAAGCGCTCGTCGTCGCGCAGCACGTCCCAGACCTGGTGGGCGCGGTCGATGACCTCGTCGAACATCTCGCCGACGGCATCGGCGCCGGTGACTCGCAGCGTGAGCCACAGCTTGAGCGCGTCGAAGCGCCGCGTGGTCTGGAGCGACTTGTCGACCTGGTTGGGCGTCACCGCGGTCCGCGGGTTGAGGTAGTCGGCGTGGTGGGTGACGTGGCCGAGCGTGGCGCCGTCGCGCACGACGATCGCGCTCGAGCTCACCGGCTGGAAGAAGGTCTTGTGGAAGTCGACGGTCACCGAGTCGGCGTGCTCGATGCCGTCGAGCAGGTGACGACGACGAAGGGAGGTGAGCAGCCCCCCGCCGTAGGCAGCGTCGACGTGGAGCCAGGTGCCGTGCGCTGCGGCCAGGTCGGCGATCGTCGAGATCGGGTCGATGACCCCGAGGTCGGTCGTCCCCGCGGTCGCGACGACGGCCATCGCCGTCTCGCCGCGCTCCCGGATGCCGTCGAGCTCGGCCGCGAGGGCGGCCGTGCTCATGCCGCCGGTCTCGTCCGTCGGCACGGCGATGACGGCGCTCGGGTGCAGGCCCATGATCCGGGCGGCCTTGATGACGCTGAAGTGGCTGTGCTCGGTCGCGAGCACCCGCAGGGTGGCGTCGCTCCCGGCCCGACGGACCGCCTCGCCGCGCGCGAGGAGCAGGCCCTGGAGATTGGACTGCGTGCCGCCGCTCGTGAAGACGCCGTCCGCGCCCTCGCCGAAGCCGATGCGCCCGGCGGTCCAGCGGATGAGGCGCTGCTCGACGAGTGTGCCGCCGGCGCTCTGGTCCCAGGTGTCGACCGAGGTGTTGACCGCCGCGATGATGCCCTCGGCGAGCACCGCGGGGAGGGCGACGGGGCAGTTGAGGTGGGCGACGTAGGAGGGGTGGTGGAACCAGATCGCGTCGCGCAGGTAGATGTCGGTCACCTCGGCCAGCGCCGCGTCGAGGTCGGCGGCGGGCCGGTCGAGGTCGACACCCTCGACGGCGGGGGTGAGGTCGGCGACGGTCGCCCCGGTCGAAGGGGCGTCCGCGGCGAGGTGCTGCGCGACGAGCTGCGTCACGCGCGCCATGCCGCGGACGTAGTCGTCGGCGGTCTCGTGCGTCAGGAGGTGGGGGTTCACCGAGCATGCTCCTAGAAGTAAGGGATACCTAACTTAGGTAGTGCTGGCCTAACATAACTGCCGTGCGTCGCCCTCGCTCGTCGAGTTCCGCGGCGCTGCGCATCACCGCCGATGCGCGATGACCCCTACCCGGGCGCCTGCCCACGAGCGCGAGGAAGATCCCCGTGACCACCACTGCCCCGACCGTCACCCGAGGCGCCGAACCCCTTGGCGCAGAGCGGTTTCGGCTCATCACCGCGCTCTACTTCACCCAGTACCTCGGTGTGGGCTTCCTCACGATCGGGCTCGTCGCGATCCTCCGCGACGGCGGCACCTCGCTCGCCACGCTCGGCCTGATCCAGACGATCGGGCTCATCTGGCCGCTGAAGTTCCTCTGGGCCCCGCTCGTCGACCGCTTCGGCAGCCGCCGCTTCGGCCACTACCGCTCGTGGCTCGTCCCGCTCCAGCTGGGGCTGGTCCTCACGCTCCTGGCGCTCACCCCCTTCGTCACGCCGGCCGACCACCTCGGCCCGGTCATCGCGATCTGCTCCCTCTTCGTCGTCTTCTCCGCCACCCAGGACATCGCCGCAGACGCGCTCACCGTGCGCCTGCTCGGCGACGGCGACCGGGGGCTCGGCAACGGCATTCAGGTCGGCGGCAACTACCTCGGCAGCGTCGTCGGGGGCGGTCTGGCCGTCGTCGTGTACGACCAGTGGGGCTGGGTCCCGGCGATCCTGCTGCTCGCCCTGCTCACCGCCACGGCCCTCGGGGTCGTCATCGCCTTCCGCGAGCCGGAGCGCGAGGTGCTCGTGCGTCGGGCCGGGCTGCGCGAGCTGCTCACCGTCTTCGGCCAGCCCGGTTGCCGCAGCTGGGTGCTCGTCGTCGTGCCGCTGTACTACATCGGTGCCGCCGTGGGCTACGCGATCGTCTCGCCCGCGCTCGTCGACGCCGGCTGGTCCCTGACCAAGATCGGCATCGTCTCGGGCGCGATCGCCTCGGCCCCGGCGGTGCTCGCCGCCCTCGGTGCCGGTGCGCTCATCACCCGCTGGGGTCGTCGTCGGGTGCTCGTCCTCGGGGGTGCGCTGCTCGCGGTCGCGACCCTCGGCCTGCTCCCGCTGGCCCTCGGCGAGACCTCGACCGTGTGGACGACCGTCGCGCTGTGCGCCTTCATGGCGGCCTACGCCGTGGCCAATGTCGTCGTCTACACGATCAACATGGACTTCGCCCGGCCCGACTCGGCGGGCACCGACTTCACGACGCTGACCTCCTTCGCGCTCGCGATCTCCTTCGTCGCGGCCGCCATCGCGCTCACCGCCGCCGCGTGGATCGGCTACGAGGGCGTGCTCGTCGCGTCCATCGTTCTCGTCCTGCTCGGCACCGCCCTCGGCCTGCGCCACCAGCGCCGCCACGGCGCCACCGCCTGACCCCGGCCCAACCTCTGCATTGCCCTACGGCAATGCAGTCTCCCGACCCCTCAGGCCGCATTGCCGTAGGGCAATGCAGCCTCCTGTCCTCCCATGACCGCATTGCCGTAGGGCAATGCAGAGGTCAGGGGGCGCGGCGCCAGGTGCGGGTGCGGTCGGCGGTCGTCGTCGCGACGACCACGGCGCCGCGCGGGTCGGTGGCCATCGCGGCCAGCCGGCCCGGGAGCTGCGTGGCCGGCAGCTCCTCGGCGCCTGCCTCCACCCGCACGACCCGCGTGGTCCGGGGTTGCTCGCCTCGCGCCGGTTCGCTGTGCGCGACCGTGTCGACCGCACCGGCCGCCGTCCGGATCGTCGGCGCCGGCGAGTGCACGGCATCGGGCAGGACCGTCCGCGGCCGCGCCGGGGCCAGCCCGTCGTCGGTGAGGGCGACCCGCCACAGGACGACGTCCTCGTCGCTGCTGCCGGCGACGACGCAGTGGTCGGCGGCGCAGTCCACCGCCATCGGTCGTTGGGTCCCAGCCCCGGTCGAAGGGAGCGAGACCTCACGCCAGGGTCCGGCCGGCTCGGCGGCGGTCCACAGGACCGCCTCGTCACGGATGCGGTCGCCGAGCACCGTCACCCAGCCCACGGCCAGCAGGCCGCCGCCGGGTAGGTCGGTGACCGCACCGGGGGAGGGCTGGCGGGTGGCGGTCGCCGCCAGAGGAGTCCCCGGACGCGTCGGTCGGGCCCACCGGTCGCCGTCGCGGGTCCAGACGGCCACGTCGAGGCCCTGCCGGCTCCGCGCCGCCCAGCTGCCGAGGATCACCGGACCGGCTTGCGAGAGAGCCGTGCCCGTGAGCCCGCCAGCGTCCCAGCCGCCGAAGACCTCGAACCGCTGCGGCTGCTCGACGACCTCGTCGAGGTCGCCGCTCCACACGGTCCAGCGCACGTTGCCGTGCGCGCCGGCGCGGTGACCGCCGACGGCGACGACCTCCCCTTGGCGCTCGCTGACGGACAGCAGCTCCGCCTCCCGCCCGGCCCACTCCCAGCGGGTGTCCATCGCGACCGGGCGGCTGCTGCCGTCCGGCCGGACGACCGTGAGCGACGCCCGCTCTTGCGCGCTGTCGTCGTAGCGGCCGACGAGCAGCCCGTCATCCGCCCCGGTCAGGGTGACCACCCGCCCCGCCCCGGGGAGGTCGACCGGCTGCCACCGGTCGGCCTTCGGCGTGGGGCTGGTGCACGCGGTCAGGGTCAGCGCGATCGCCGCGACGGGGCCTGCGACCGACGAGCGCACGGGGTCACAGCTCGCGCAGGTAGCAGAGCATGCGGTAGTCGGCGCCCGGGTGGACGTTGACGAAGCCGTGCCGCTCGTAGAAGCGGCGCGTGTCCACGTCGACCTCGTCGACGTTGATGTGCAGCTCAGCGGCCCCCTTCGCCACGATGCGCTCGACTGCGGTGGTGAGCAGGACCGTGCCGATGCCCTGGTCGCGCAGCTCCGGCACCACGTAGAGCTCCTCGAGCTGGCCGAGCAGCCCGTCGTAGTAGGGCGTCGGGCGCAGCGTCAGGTAGGCGAAACCCGTTGGCGCAGCGCCCTCCTCGGCCAGCAGCACGAGCACGTCGTCGCGGGCCAGCAGGTGCTCGAAGCGCCCGGCGAAGTCTGCGGCGCTCGGTGTCGTCTCCTCGTCGAACTCGACGTTGAAGTCGTGGAGCAGCCGCCCGACGAGGTGGGCGTCGGCCGGTCCGGCGGGGCGCGTCGTCGCTGCCATGCCACCAGTGTGGCGCGTCGAGCACCCCACCGGTCAGATGATCCGGCGCCCCTCGTCCTTGGCGGCGCGCCACTCCTTGTAGAAGGCCACGCAGATGACGGCGAGGACCACGGCCACGATCGCGGGCCAGATGAGGATGTAGAGGGTCAGTGCAGAGATCGACATGTGGATCCTTCCGGGTCAGGCGCGAGCGGGCTCGAGGTCGGGGTCGTCGTCGCCGGCGGGTTGGGCGTCGGCCGCCTCGTCGTCGGTGAAGTCACCGGTCCGCCGGGAGATGAGGGCGAAGTCGAAGGGCTGCTCGCGCGAGGCCAGCGACATGACGACGCAGACGATCGTCGAGACGGCGTAGGCGGCGAGCGAGCCGGACAGGGCCGGGTACTGCGAGATGACCCCGATGGCGAAGGGGGCGACCCCCACCGCGAAGACCGCGCCGAGGGCGATGCCCACCCGGGCACCGAAGAAGCCGAAGGCCATCAGACCGATGACGATGCCGGCGCCGATGATGCCGACGATGTCGACGGCGAGGTCGAGTGCCCCGGACTGCGGGAGCCAGCCGAAGCGCACCGGGAGGAAGACCGCGAAGGCGACGAGGACCGAGGTGGTGAAGGCGGAGTTGGTGACCTTCGACCAGTAGAAGGAGACGATGACGGGGAAGACGAGGCAGCCCCACATCGCACCGACGAAGACGAGCAAGTCGAGGATGTTGAGCTCGAGCGCGGCGAAGAGCACCGCCGCGACCGTGGCGACGACCATCGTCAGGCGCCCGATGAGCAGCATCGTCGCCGGGTTGATCGTCCCCTGACGACGCGCGCGGTCACCGTAGATGTCGGTCATGACGATCGACGAGAGCGCGGCCAGGTCGGAGTCGGCCGTCGGGGACAGCGACCCGATGATCATGACGAAGAAGATGACGATGAGCGGGGTCGCGAGGTGGCTTGCGGCCATCTGCGGGAGCAGGTTGTTGGGGTCGCCGCCCGCCGGGTCGATGCCGGCGTAGAGGGCGAGGACGCCCATCATGCCGACGCCGATGATCGTCGCGCCGTAGCCGATCGTCGCGGTGACGAAGGTCGGCTTGATGAGGTCCTCGCGCACGGCGAAGAGGCGCTGGGCGATCGTCTGGTTGCCGATGGCGTAGGCGAGGACGGCGGCGATGTAGGGCGCGCCCTGGCCGAGGAAGGCCTCGGAGGAGAAGAAGCTCGACTGGTGGGCGGTGAGGTTGCCGGCGCCCTCGCGCAGCAGGTCGGGGCCCCCGAGGACGAAGAAGAAGGCAGGGACGAGGACGACGACGGCGAGCAGCATCGCGACGACCTGGGCGAAGTCGGTGAGCACCGAGGCGCGGAAGCCGGACCAGATCGTGTACATGAGCACACCGGCGGCGATCATCAGCACGCCCTGGATGAAGCTCATCGGCGAGAGCATCGCGATGAGTGCACCGCCGGCGATGAAGTTCGACATCAGCGAGATGACGCTGCCGAGGACGTTGGAGATCGCGAGCATCAGCTGGCTCGAGCGACCGTGCCGGGCGCGCATGACCTCGGCGAGGGTGTGCGCGTTGGGGGCGACCGCCCGGATCCGCCGACCGAAGGGGTAGATGAAGAGGATCATCAGCGCGCCCCAGAGCCCGTAGTGGATCGGCCCGGAGATGCCGTAGGTGTAGCCCGAGGTCACCGAGGCGTACATCGACGACGCCCAGATCCACGTCGCGGTCATCGAGGCCGCGGAGATGCCGAAGCCGATGTTGTGCCCGGCCGTCATGTACTCGTCGGCATTTTCTTCGCCGCGGCTGATCCTCATCGACATGACCATGGTCAGGCCGTAGAAGAGGACGAGCAGCAGCACGATGGTGGCGATCCCCAGGGGTGGCGTCGGCATGCGGTCCTTCCGGTGTGGTGTTGTGTGTGGCGCTGAGCGGAAGGTCACGCGCAGGCCAACGAAGGGCTCATGACGCCAAGCACTGCCAAACCACCCCAGAAGCCCATGAGATCAAGGGAAGGTCGAGGTCGAGCAGGGACCCTCGCTGTGGCCGATCTCACCGGAATCGCCCCTAGTCTGCGCCCATGAGCACTCTCCAGTCCGGCCCCGGTCGCCGCCGTCAGGACGCCCTCTACCGACCCGGTGCCCTGGGCATCGCGCCCACCGTCCCGACCCGGGCCGAGGAGCTCGAGGCCCGGGCGTTGGCGACGATGAGTCGCCGTGCCGGTGCCTACATCGCCGGTGGCGCCGGCGGCGGCGCGACGATGCGGTCCAACCGCGAGGCCTTCGACCGGTGGCGGGTCGTGCCGCGGATGCTCCACGCGACGACGACGCGTGACCTGTCGACCACGCTCCTCGGCACCGAGCTGACCGCCCCGCTCCTCCTCGCCCCGGTCGGTGCGGCCGGTCTGGTCACCGACGACGCCGACCTGCTCATCGCTCAGGGGGCACACGCCAGCGGCGTGCCCTACGTCTTCTCCTGCCAGGGCTGCTCACCGATGGAGGAGACGGCACGCGCGATGGCCGGGACCCCCTTCTGGTACCAGCTCTACTGGTCCACCGACGAGGCGCTCGTCGACTCGATGATCCGCCGGGCCGAGGCCGCCGGTGCGCAGGCGCTCGTCGTCACCCTCGACACGACGATGCTCGGGTGGCGCACGCAGGACCTCGACCTGGGGTCGCTCCCCTTCGCCCGTGGCCAGGGCATCGCCCAGTACACGTCCGACCCCCGCTTCATGGAGCTGGTCCGCGAGCGGCTCTCGGCCGGGGCGCGCGCCGCGCAGTCCCTCGGGATCGACCCGCGCAAGCCCCTGCAGGCGGCCCGTGCGGCGAAGGGGGGAGTCGCCACCCCGCTCTCGATGAGCCGCGAGCACCCCGGCGGGGTCCGCGACAACCTGCGCTCGCCGGAGCCGCGGGCGGCGGTCGAGACCTTCCTCGACATCTACTCCAACCCGGCGCTGTCGTGGGAGCACATCGCGACCCTGAGGGAGCGCACCCGCCTGCCCGTGGTGCTCAAGGGCATCCTTCACGAGGACGATGCCCGGAGGGCCTTCGACTGCGGTGTCGACGCCGTCGTCGTGTCGAACCACGGTGGGCGGCAGGTGGACCGGTCGATCGCGGCGCTCGACGCGCTGGTCCGCGTGCGCGAGGCGGTCGGGCCCGAGCCGACCTTGCTCATGGACAGCGGGGTGCGCTCCGGGGCGGACCTCTTCGTCGCGCTCGCCCTCGGTGCCGACGCCTGTCTGCTCGGTCGGCCGCACGTCTACGGCCTGGCGCTCGACGGTGCGGCCGGGGTCAGCGCGGTGGTCGACAACGTGCTCGCCGAGCTCGACCTGACGATGGGTCTGGTGGGCGCGGCGACGATCGCCGACGTCACCCGGGAGCTGCTCGTCGAGGGGTGAGCCGGCCCCCGGCACCGGCTGTCGCGACCCGCGCCACGCCGGGCCGGTTGGCCCGAAACGCTTGCCGCGGCAGGGGATCTGCGATGGGGTGTGGGCATGAGCCAACCTCCCTACCCGCCACAGCAGCCGCCGCCTCCCGGGTCCGGTGACTCGCCGAGAGGCGGGCAGCCCTACGGCGGCGCCCAGCCTTACGGCGGCGCCCAGCCCGGTGGCAACCAGCCCTACGGCGCTCCACCGCCCCCCGGTGCCGGCGGTCAGCCGGCGTACGGCGGCGGGTACTCGGGTGGCGGGATGCCGCCCGTGCCGCCGGGTGGTGGCGGACCGGCGCCGATCAGTGGGCCCTACAGCCCCCTGGACGCCGTCAGCTACGGGTGGCGAGCCTTCGCCGCCAATGCCGGCCCCTTTGCCGTCATGGGTGTGCTCCTGGTCGTCGTCACCGTCGGTGTCCAGATGATCTTCAACGTTGCTGGCGGCGGGCTCGAGTTCTGGTCCAGCGGCACGCTCGACCCTGAGCCCGGCGAGACGAGCCCGGGAGCCTCGCTCGGTTCCGCCCTGCTCCAGATGACGGGTGGCATGCTCTCGAGCTTCCTCGGGTGGCTGATCGGGCTGGCCGTCCTGCGGGGCGCGCTGGACGTGGTCGACACGGGGCGGACGAGTCTCGGGGAGATGTGGACCCGGATCCCGTGGGGCCAGGCGTTCGTGGCGGGGCTGCTCATGTGGTTCGCCGCCTTCCTCGGGTTCTTCGTCCTGTGCGTGGGCATGTTGGTCGTGACCTTCTTCCTCTGGTACGTCAACGTCGCGGTGCTCGACGGCGCCGACCCGGTCGATTCCCTCAAGGCCAGCTTCGCCTTCGTCCGCGACAACCTCGCCGACAACGCCCTGCTGTGCCTCATCGGGGTCGGGGCCGTCGTGGCCACGATCTGCACCTGCTACCTCGGCGGGATCGTCCTCGGGCCCCTGATGACCATCGCCGCCGCCTACACCTGGCGGGCCCTTCAGGGGCGGCCGATCCACCCGGTCTGATCCCATCGCTCCCGAAGGGAGGTGCCCCGGCGACATGGTCGGGGCGCCTCCCTTCCTCGTGCGGGGTGTCGGACCGCCGTGTCAGGGTGAGGCCATGACCGATGTGTGGGACCTCGTCCACGGGGAGCGCGCGGCGCTCGCCGACGACCTCGAGCGGCTCGACGACGAGCAGTGGCGCACGGCGTCGCTGTGCGAGGGGTGGAGCGTCCACGACGTCGCGGCGCACCTCGTCGCCAACGCGCTCGCCACGCCCTTCGGCCTCGTGAGGGGGATGGTGCGGGCCCGGGGTGACTTCGAGCGGATGACCCAGCAGGGCGTCGACCGGCACCGCGGGGCGACGCCGCGCGAGACCTTGAGCAGCCTGCGCGAGGTCGCTGCGCGCCGCACCGGGCCGCCCACCCGGCTGGCTCACGTCGACAGCCGGCTCGTCGAGGAGGTCGTCCACGGCGAGGACATCCGGCGCCCGCTCGGCATCTGGCACGACTACTCCGCCGAGGCGATCGAGGGCGCGCTGCGCTACCAGGCGCGGACCCCGGCCTCGGTCGGCGGCTCGCGCGAGACCGCCGAGCGGGTGACGCTGCGGGCCACCGACCTCGACCTCACCCTCGGCGACGGACCGGAGGTCGCCGGGCCGGCCCTCGCGCTGCTGCTCGCGATCTCGGGGCGTGACGTGGCGAGGGCCGACCTCGACGGCCCGGGGGTCGCTCTGCTCGAGGCGTGACCGACCCGCGAGGGTTGGCGTCGGCGGTCGCGGTCGGCAGCGCGGTGAGTTCGCTGGCGGCTCCTGCCCCGGCGATCACGGCGCGGCGGGTGGGCTGTGCGGACATGGGGCTCCTCCTCGACGGAGTGCCACCCCCCGGGGGCGCACCGCCATTGGTGTTCCGATGGCGCGAACCTACTCGCGGGTAGCGGATCGTGCAGCGGGAGGCCTCACAGCGGGGTGCCAGCACGGCGTGCTGAGGTGACCCCGTGCGCCGCCTCCCCACCCTCGTCCTGCTGGCCGTCGTCGTGGCGAGTGGGCTTGCCCTGCAAGGGTTTCGTGACCTGGCGTGGACCGACGCAGCCGGCAGCGTCCTCTACGCGATGGCGGCGGTCTTCTCCCTTCGCGTGCTGTGGCCGAGTCGTGAGACGCCGCGCCCGCTCGTCGTGGCCGGGGTGGCCCTGGCGCTGTGCGTGGTCGTGGAGCTGGCCCAGCTGACCGGTCTGCCGGCGCGGGTGCCGCAGCTGCGCTGGGTGCTCGGGACGACCTTCGCCCCGGTCGACCTCCTCTGGTACGCGGTGGGCGCACTGGGCGGTGCCGGGGCGATGGTGCTCGTGGGGCGTCTGCGTCCCTGAGCCGACGCTTGGCCGGCTGGCTCAGTCCACCGGCAGGGCCGCGAAGGTCTGCTTCATCTCGTTGTACCAACCCAGGGCCTTGCGGGGGCGGCGCCAGCGCTTCTTCATCTCGTCTCGGGCGGGCTGGTGCGCGGCGTCGCCGGCCTTCTCCATCGCCTTGAGGTGCTGGTCCTGGGCGTTGATGACATCGTCGTGCGTCTCGCCGCGGTGGGCGAGGTCGCAGGGGCCGCCGAGCTGCTGGCAGGTCAAGGTCTTCATCGGGTGATCCTCTCGTGGTGGTCTCTCGTGGTGATGACGATCGGGGAAATGCGGATGTGACCGGTCAGCGCCGGGTGTCCTCGCGCCGGGTGACGCGCTCGAGCACCTCGGGCTCGGCGCGGAAGGTGATGCCCTGCACGACGCCGTCCACGACGTCGAAGTCGAAGAGCACCTTGGCCTCGCCGCGGTGGAACCAGGCGGAGCCGGGGCGCTCGTCGACGAGCACGGCGAGGGCGGCGTGGGCGCTGCCGTTGAAGAACTCGGCGATCTCCCGTCGCCCGTCGACCCGCTCGGGCGTGCCGCTGGCGACGGCGGCTGCGTCGGCGGTGATCCTCGCGTCTGGCGCGAGCAGCCGCAGCAGGGAGTCGAAGTCGCCCTCGCGGGCGGCTGCCATGAAGGCGTCGACGACCGCCCAGTCGGCCCTCTCCGCCCCTGCCCCCCGCACCTTGCCCCGGGCCCGCGAGGCGAGCTTGCGAGCCGCGGCCGGCGTCGTGTCGAGGATCGCGGCGATCGTCGCGAAGTCGAAGCCGAAGCTGTCGTGCAGCACGAAGGCCACCCGCTCGCCGGGGGTCAGGCGGTCGATCACGGCCTGCAGCGCCACGCCGACGGTGTCCGCGAGAGCCACATCGTCGGCGATGTCGGGCGTGACCTCACTCGGCTCGATGTCGCTGTGCGGCACCGGAGTTCGTGACTTGAGCCGGTCGAGACACAGGCGGGTCGTCACCGTCGTGAGCCACGCGGGCAGGGACTCGATGTCGGTGTCCGTGCCGTGGAGCCGCAGCCAGGCCTGCTGCACGACGTCCTCGGCCTCGCCGTGAGCGCCGAGGATGCGCGTGGCCAGGCCGATGAGCCGTAGCCGCTCCGCCTCGAAGTCCTCTGTCTGCTGTGACGGGTCCATGACCGCTCCTCTCGGGTCGATGCTGTCACCGATCTGACGACGCGGGCACCACGGGTGTGACCGCCCCCCTTCGCCGGGCCAGTACAGCCTGACCGGATGCGTCTGAAGCCCGGCCGACCGGGCATCACCAGCTACGACTCACGCCTCGACGTCCCGATCGCTGGGGATGGCGCACTGGCGGTGACCTTCTTGGGCGTCTCGACGCTGCTCGTCCAGGACGGTGAGTCCGCCGTGATGACGGACGGTTCTTCTCCCGACCGGGGCTGCTCCAGGTAGGGCTGGGCAAGGTCGCGCCGTCCGTCGAGCGCACGGGCGCCGTGCTCGTCGGTGGCGAGTCGACGGCCAACCTGGGCGTCGGCGGCGGTCTCGACCGGGAGCGCATCCGGGTCATCGCCTCTGGCGACTCCGTGGAGTGCGGTGCCTTCTCCCTGACCTTCGTCGCGGCGAGCCACTGCCCGCCGGAGCGGTACCCGGGTGACATCGACGCTCCGGTGACCCCACCGGCCAAGGTCGGTGCCTACCGCTGCGGTGAGGCGTGGTCGAACCTGCTCACCCACTGCAGCGGCCGGACCGCCCTGCTGCAGGGCAGCGCCGGGTACGTGCCGGGCGCGCTCGCCGGTCTCGACGCCGAGGTCGCCTATCTGGGGGTCGGTCAGCTCGGGGTGCAGCCCCGGGACTACATCGAGGCCTACTGGGAGCACACGGTCCGCGCCGTGGGGGCCCGCAGGGTGGTGCTGACCCACTGGGACGACTTCTTCCGTCCGCTCGACCGACCGCTGCGCGCACTGCCCTACGCGGGCGATGACCTGGACGTCACGATGGGCGTCCTCGGTCGCCTTGCGGACGAGGACGGCGTGGTCCTCCACCTGCCCCGGGTCTGGCAGCGCGAGGACCCCCGGGCCGAGATTCCTTGATTTCACAGGGCTTTGGGGGTTCCCCAGAGCACTGATCGAACGTATGATCGAAGCATGTCAGTGGCGACGCAGTGGGAGGGCCTGGGGCTCGTGTCGGGCCTGCGGGACTCGGTGCGCGCCCTGACGATGGCGGCCCTGGAGACGCCGCGACTGTGGCAGGCGCCGGACGAAGAGCTGGCAGAGGGTCTGGCCGCGATCGGTCGGGCGAGGGCGGTGCTCGAGGCGGCCGAGGTGGCCCTCGTGCGCGAGGGCATCTCGCGGGGTGTGCCGGGGCGCGAGTCGTGGTCGGAGGCTGATTGGGTCGGAGTGAGCGAGGGGCGTGGTGCCCCGCGGCCGTCGGTGCGTGACGTCGCTGCCGTGGTCCGGGTGGCCAGGGCGGGTCTGCGGGCCGGGTCCGCGCTCGTCGACACCACGCACGATGACGAAGGGGGCGCCCCCCTTCGCCCGGACGCGCCTGAGCAGGTGGCCGGGGAGACGCAGCCAGCCGCGGGGGAGTGGGCTGAGCGGCCGCCGCCGGCCGGTCTGGCTGGGGTGCTCGCGTGCGTCGAGGGCGGGGAGCTCTCGGTGGGCAAGGCCGATCAGTTGGTGCGTTTCCACGAGGGCGTGCGGCGGGTTGCGGATCCGGAGCTGCTCGAGGCGGACCTGGGGGTCCTGCTCGGTGCGGCGCGTGACGAGATCGTGCGCACCGGGCCGGGTGGGCGGATCTCGAGCCGGGTCCCGGGGCTCGACGAGCGCAAGCTGGCGACGGCGATCACGCAGACGACGCGGATGTTGCGTCCGGCCAAGGATCTGGCGGCGGATGACGAGCGGGCGCGGTCGGCTCGGTCGTTGACGAGTCACACCGATGCGAGTGGATTGACGCGCTACAAGCTGGTGCTCGATGCGGAGGGCGCGGCGATCGTCGATGCGGCGGTGGCGGGGTTGTCGAAGCCGGTCAAGGGTCCTGACGGCGAGCGTGACCCGAGGCCGCCGGCGCGGCGTCGGGCCGATGCCCTGGTGTCGATCGTGGGTCGTGGGGTGTCCAGCCCGGGCGAGGTGGGCACGAGTGACAAGGCGCAGGTGATGGTGACCATCTCGATGTCCTCGCTGCTGACCGCCACCGATGGCACGTGTGGCGTGTGCGGCTCACGACGCCCGGGCGGTGCGTTCGGGCCGACGGGCGTGCCCCTCAGCGACGCGCATCCCTTCGGGTACCGCTCGACGGACCCCGCTCCCGACCGTGACGGTGCGGGTGGCCCGGCCGCGGTGGGTCTGGGTGCTGGTGGTGTGGCCGGTGGCGGTCACGCCGGTGGGGTCACGGCCTCGGGCGCGGTGCTCTCGCCGGCGAGCGTGCGCAAGCTGGCCTGCGAGGCGGGGGTGATCCCCGTGATGCTCGGCAGCGATGGTGAGCCGCTGGAGCTCGGCCGCGCCACGCGCTTCTTCACCCCGGGGCAGAAGCGGTTGCTGTGGCTGCGTGACGGGGGCTGCACCTTCCCGGGGTGCACGATGCCCGCGCACTGGACCGATGCCCATCACGTGGAGTACTGGTCGTTGGGTGGCCGCACCGACATCGGTAATGCGGCGTTGTTGTGCGAGCGGCACCACACGCGGGTGCACGCGCAGGAGCTGTCGTGCACGGTCCGCGACGACGGGGTGACCTGGCACCTGTAGCGGTCGCGCCCCGCGCCCGACCCTCGTCCGGGTCGGGCGCCGCGGCATGCCCCCTGCGGCCCTGAGGTGGGGGCCGGTGACGTCGCATTGCCCTACGGCAATGCAGCTTTGGGGCCCGGGTTCCTGCATTGCCCTACGGCAAGGCAGCTTTGGGGCCCGGGTTCCTGCATTCCCGTAGGGCAATGCAGGTTGCGGGGTGGGCTAGCCCCGGCGCTCGCAGGTGATCACCTGCACCCCACCGGGCAGCGAGGTGACGTCGACCGGCTCGAAGACCGTGGGCGTGAAGCCCCCGTCGAAGAGCGGGACCCCCGAGCCGACCACCGAGGGGTTGAGCTTGATGACGAGCCGGTCGATCTCCGGCAGGAGGGCGTGCGCGAGCCGGCCGCCGCCGACGAGCCAGATGCCCAGGCCCTCCTCGGCCTTGAGCTCGCGCACCCGGGCGAGCGGGTCACCCGCGACGACCTCGACCGCCGCCGCGGGCGCCTC
Source organism: Janibacter sp. FSL W8-0316 (assembly GCF_038004165.1). Taxonomy (NCBI): domain Bacteria; kingdom Bacillati; phylum Actinomycetota; class Actinomycetes; order Micrococcales; family Intrasporangiaceae; genus Janibacter; species Janibacter sp. FSL W8-0316. The sequence continues at coordinate 2,393,973 of NZ_JBBOQX010000001.1, forward strand.
ACCGAGCGTCGTCGACACGACGAGGTGCCGCAGGTGGGGGTAGGCGTCGTCGATGCCGGCGGCGAGCCCGATCTCGTAGGAGCGTCGCCCCTCGACCACGGTGTCGAAGACCCGGCCGGGCTCGGTCAGGCCCATCGCGTCGCGGGCCGGCCCCGGCAGCGTCTCCGGGTAGTGGGTCGCGATGAACTCGACGAGGTCCGGCGTGACCGCCATGAAGTCCTCGGTGCTCGGGTCACCGCCGTCCGGTCCCGCGATGAAGCCGTCGAGCGTCGCCGCGACGTAGTAGGTGAGTGTGCGCATGGTGCCCCTTCCGTTGGGCGCACGCTACGGGCCGAAGGGGGCTGTGTCGCAGCGATTTTCGTCCGCGCCTCAGCGTGACGGGTCAATGATCGTCATCCCCGCGACGCTCGCGGTGTCGAAGCCGGGCAGCAGCGCCGCAGCTTCCTCGAGCCCGACGACCCGTTCGACGAGGCGCTGCGGCGCCAGGGCGCCCGACTCGATGAGCGCAAGCATCCCGGGGTAGTCGACGGCCGCCATGCCGTGGCTGCCGAGCACGTCGATCTCCCACCCGATGACCCGCGCCATCGGCACCCGCGGGTGACCGTCGACCGGCGGCAGCAGCCCGACCTGGACGTGCCGACCGCGCCGCCGCAGGCTGAGCAGCGCTGTGGCACAGGTCTGCTCGCTGCCGACGGCGTCGACGGCGACGTGTGCCCCGCCGCCGGTCAGCTCCATGACCGTGGACGCGACGTCCGTGCCGTCTGCGCCGGCCTCACGCGCGTCACCGCCCCGGACCCCGGCCGCGACGTCGTCACCGTCGGCGAGCACCGTGTGCTCCGCCCCGAGCTCGGCCGCCACGGCCAGCGCCGCCGGGTTGCGGTCGACCGCGACGACCCGCGCACCGAGCGCCCGGGCGATCATCACCGCACTCAGACCGACGCCGCCGGCCCCGACGACGGTGACCCATTCCCCCTTCGTCAGGCGGGCGCGGGCGACGAGGGCCCGGTAGGCGGTGGCGAAGCGGCAGCCGAGGCTCGCCGCGGTCGCGAAGTCCACCCCTTCCGGCAGCGCGACGAGGTTGGTGTCGGCCGCGTGCAGCGCGACCTGCTCGGCGAAGGACCCCCAGTGGGTGAATCCGGGCTGCTCCTGGTCGGGGCAGACCTGCGCGTCGCCGTCGGCGCACCACGAGCACCGTCCGCAGCCGCAGACGAAGGGCACGGTCACCCGGTCGCCGACCCGCCACCGCTGCACACCGGCACCCACCGCGCTCAGGACGCCGGCGAGCTCGTGGCCCGGCACGTGCGGCCAGGTGATTGCGTCGTCGTGGCCGGCCCAGGCGTGCCAGTCGCTGCGGCACAGGCCGGTGGCCCGCACGTCGACGACCACCCCACCGTCAGGGGCGAAGGGGGCCGACACCTCCCTGACCTCGGGCTGGGCTCGGACGTTTTCGATGACCACGGCGCGCACGACGCCATCGTGTCAGGCCGGCGCCGCCAGCCCCGCGACCATCTCGGCGATCGTCTCGATGGTCTGCCGCGCGGCCGCAGAGTCGCGGTCGGCCAGCCAGGTCGTCGTCAGGCCGTCGGTGAGGGTGACGGCCAGGCGGGCCACCTGCTCGGGGCCCACCCGCCACCGGACGCCGGTCTGCTCGGCCATGCCGACGAGCAGCTGCTGTATCCCGGCGTAGTAACCGCGGTACTGCTCCGTCGCGAGCTCCCGCAGGGCCGGCGTACGCAGCGCGTGGTGGTTGAGCTCGAGCAGGAGCAGCTCCTCGCCGGAGCGCTGCTCGAGGTGGTCGAGGTAGCCGAGCAGCGCCATCCGCACCGTGCCGGCGAGGTCGGTGACGGTGCCTGCCTCCGCAGCCGCCAGGGCCAGCCGGGCCGAGCCGCGCTCACGCTCGGACAGGTCGACGATGAGCGCGCGCAGCATCTCCTCGCGGCTGTCGAAGCAGTAGTGGAAGGCCGCCAGCGACATCCCCGCCTCCTGCACGATGGCCCGCGTCGTCCCCGCGGCCACCCCGCCCTCGGACATCACGCGGTAGGCGGCCTCGAGCAGCTTCACCCGGCGCTCGGCGGCAGGCATGTTGGGCACGGCGATCCCTTCGTCGACGGTGGGTCAGGACCGGTCGTAGCGCTTGGCTGCGTCGACGAGCTGGCCGAGGTCGGTGCCGCAGTCGACGAAGGGGGTGCCCGTCGCCTCGAGGTGGGCGATGACCGCCCGGGACATGCGGACCGGGTCGAGCGCCTCGTCGATGGCGATGTCGATCTGACCCCTCCTGGTTCGCATGATGCCGTCGTCGCGGGTGAACCCCAGCTGCTCGCGACGGACGAGCACGTAGAAGGTGTCGCCTCGCTGCCAGCGCGAGTGCTCGCCCAGGTACTCGTTCAGTTCCGCTCGGAGCACGGCGCGTATGGCGGAGTCCGGGATCCGGCTGCCGACGTAGGAGATCGCGTCCGGGTGGATCTCGACGAAGGGCTGGCGCAGCTTGAGCTCCGCCGTCTGCATGAAGGACCTCGGGATCACGGTCGCCATCACCACCGCGCCCGCCAGGATGAGGAGGGTCCACCACCAGTCGCTCAGGGGGTCGTAGGGGATGACGCCCGTCAGCCCGAGGACGATGAAGAAAGCCCCGACGATGAACCCGATTGGCCCGATGGCGCACCCTCCGAGACGAGCGAAGTCCCGCAGCCGCGGGTCCGCCTCGAAGACGGTCTCCGGCTCGGTGCCGCGCCCACGCCCGGTCACGTCTGCTCGCGCAGGTAGCGCCCGAAGTGCGGGACGGTGAAGGCGATCCGGCCGCGCTCGGCCGAGTAGATCAGCCCCTTCTTCAGCAGCGCGTCGCGGGCGGGGGAGAGGGACTGCGGCTTCTTGCCGAGCGAGGTGGCCACGGCCGAGGTGAGGACGGACTCGATGTCGTCGAGGCTCTCCTCCCCCGTCGCCGCGATCTCGGCCGCGACGTCGGCCATCGCCTTGAGGTACTCGCGCTCACCGGGCGTGGCGCGCTCGTAGCGCGAGCCGAAGAAGCCGACGGCCAGCTCGGACTCGGCCTCGGGGGAGGCGACGCGCACGTCCTCGGCGCGGATCGGTGACTCGGGCGCCTGGTCCCACACCGCCTTGCCGTAGGCCTGGATGAAGTAGGGGTAGCCGCCGGTCGCGTAGTAGAGCGCGTCGAGCGCGGCCTGCTCGTACTCCGCGAGTTCGTCGGCCGCGGGCGCGGTGAGCGCCCGGTCGGCCTCCTCGCGGGCGAGCCGGTCGATGCGCTGGTAGCGGAAGAGCCGCTCGCTGTAGGACTTGCTCGCCGACAGCACCGACGGCAGGTGCGGCAGGCCGGCGCCGACGACGATGAGCGGCAGACCCGTCTGGCTCATCTCGTGGCAGGCCGCGCAGATCGCCGAGATGTCCTCGGGCCCGAGGTCCTGCATCTCGTCGATGAAGACCGCGACGCCGCGCCCGAGGTCGGCCGCCAGCCCGCCGACGTCGGTGAAGAGTTCGACGAGGTCGATCTCGATGTCGCCCGAGTCGGCGCGTCCCTTGATCGCGGGGGCGTCGATGCCGGGGTTCCACACCTCGCGCAACTTGGTGCCGGGCTTGGCGTCGCGCTGGGCGAAGGACTTGATGACGCCCAGGACGTGCTCGACCTCCTCTGCCTGGGTGTGGCCGAGCTCGCGGACCGCCTGGTGCAGCGCGCTGGCGAGCGGCCGGCGCAGTCCCTGGTCAGGCCGGGCCTCGAGCTTGCCGGTGCCCCACTTCGCGCGGACGGCGGCGGAGCGCAGCTGGTTGAGCAGCACGGTCTTGCCGACCCCGCGCAGGCCGGTGAGCACGAGCGAGCGCTCCGGCTTGCCTGCGACGATTCGCTTGAGCACGACGTCGAAGCGCGTCAGCTGCTCGTCGCGGCCGGCGAGCTCGGGCGGGCGCTGGCCGGCGCCGGGGGCGTAGGGGTTGGTGATCGGGTCCACGATGCGACCGTATCCGGCTGTCTAGGCGAAGGGGGATACCTCGCCAGATTCGTAGATCGGCGCGTCGCGACGGTCAGACGGCCACGCTCACCGGCATCCGCGTCTCGAGGGTCTCGGCGGAGTCGTCGACGGTTGCGTCCGCGCCGACGGTGAGCTCGTGACGCAGGAGATCGCCCTGCTCGACGGTCCACAGCGTGACGGACCACGCATCCCCCGACCGGGTCGCCTCGGGTGCGGTGATCCGATCGCGGTAGGCCTTCTTCAGTCGGGTGACCTCGTCCTCGTCAACCACCGGCTGCCAGTCGATGTCGTCGACGGACTCTGCGCGGTACCACAGCTGGTCGGTCCGACGGATGGAGTCGTACCAGGTGCGGGCCACGGCGAGCGCGCCGGCGGCGTCCTCGACGTGGCCCTCGGTGGTGACCTGCTCCCACTGGTCGGGGTTGCCGGTCAGGACGATGGTGCGCGGATCACCCTCTGGCGGATAGGCCACCACGGTGGTGAAGGGCCGCTCGCCGGTGGCCCGCACCTCGGCGAGTCGCCATTCCGGCAGCTGGGGCAGGTCGAGCTCTGTGCTCTCGGTGGGCTGGTCGTCCATGACCGTCGCCACGACGGAGTCGTCCGGCAGGCCCTCCCGGATCCGGTCTTCCATCGCGTCCTCCTTGCTCGAGCAACCCGTCACGGCCACCACCAGGGCGACCCCGACGGCCGCGTGCCTCATCCTCATGTGTCGATGGTGTCCCATGCGTCGCGTCAGATCCCGTTGAAGGGGTTCCAGTCGTTCTGCTTGTCCCAGTAGTCACCCTTGAGGTCGCCATAGGTCTTGCCGCCGGAGCCGGAGGCCTTGAAGTACCCGCTGGAGAAGAGGTGACGGATCTCCTTGCGCCCGGCGGCATCGCCGGCCTGGTGGGCCTGGGCCGGGGTCTTGCCGTCCTCGAGGGCGGAGTTGTAGGCGCGGGCATACCCCTCGTCGTACTTCTGCTCGCCGACGGAGTACTCCGCGTCGACCCCGGCCTCGCGAGCCTGCTTCGCGTAATAGACCTCGTTGGTGACGCAGTCGGTCTCCTCGTCGTACTTGCCGTTGATGTACTCCTCCCGCGTGGTCTCCTCCACGTCGACCTGGCGGTCCTCGGCATCCCAGCGCGCGTGGTTGGCCTCGTGGATGATCGTGGACGCATCCCGGTAGCCACCCTTGCCGAGAGTCATCGAGTTGTTGCTCGCCGTGTAGTAGGCGCCGTCGTAGTCCTCGTCGTACGTGATCGTGATGTCGTTGCGGGCCATCCAGTCCAGAGCCGCGCGACCATTGGCGGTCTTGAGCATCTCCTGGATCGCCGGGTCGTCCGGGTCGGCGCCCTCGGGCATCTCGACGTTGCCCGGCCCTGGGTCCTCGTGGTTCTCGTAGTACTCCGGCGGCTTCGGTATGTCGAAGAAGTGCTTGCGCGGACGGTCTCGGGAGTCGTTGTTGTCGGCATCGGCGCCCTCGGGCGCGCGCGAGCCCGGCCCGGCCCCGGCGGGCGCGGACCCCCCGCCGTTGCTCCCGTCGTCCTGCTGGTCCGCCTGCTCGCCCAAGAGGCGGGCAAAGCGCGTGAGCCGCTCCGCGCACCCGTGGAGCTGCTGCCGGGACGAGTCCCAGCCAGCGACTAAGCGCTCGAGGTCGTCGCCCGCCCAGGACCCCTGCAAGGTCGACGAGAGAGCCGCTCCCGTCGACTCGACGGACGTGATGCGATGCGAGGACTCGTCGAGCTGCGCCGCAACCGATCGCAGGACGTCGACGTCGGCGCCGTGCGTGAGTGTCATGTGTCTCCCTCCCCGGATCTGGTCCCACGCTAGGGGCCGCTCGTCGGGGTGGCGATGGGGAGGACTCCCCGGTCACCACCACGGAAGGGCCGCCCCCTTCGCTCCGATCGTGACGTCTACGGATGTCTAGACCGCCGACGATATGGACCGATCGACGAGCATCGTCGTGGCGGTGAGACACTGCTCACATGCCCGCAGCAACCCCTTCGTCGTACTCCATCACCATCCGCCTGCACACCTCGCCCGACTACGCCGTCGTCGGTCGCATCGCCACCGCGATCGCCGAGCAGGGCGGCATCGTCACCGCCGTCGACATCGCCGACTCGCGCCACGACCGGCTCGTCATCGACGCCACGTGCTCGGGCTTCGACGTCAACCACACCGACGACCTCGTCGAGGCCGTCGAGGCGATCGACGGGGTCAAGGTGCACAAGGTCTCCGACCGCACCTTCCTGCTCCACCTCGGCGGCAAGATCGCCGTCAGCTCCAAGGTCGCGCTCAAGACCCGTGACGACCTGTCGATGGCCTACACCCCCGGCGTCGGCCGGGTCTCGTCGGCGATCGCCAAGCACCCCGAGGACGCCCGCCGCCTGACGGTCAAGGGCAACAGCGTCGCCGTCGTCACCGACGGCTCGGCGGTCCTCGGCCTGGGCAACATCGGGCCCGAGGCCGCGATGCCGGTCATGGAGGGCAAGGCGGCGCTGTTCAAGCAGTTCGCCGACATCGACGCCTGGCCGATCTGCCTCGCCTCGCAGGACACCGAGGAGATCATCCGCGCGGTCGAGATGATCGCGCCCGGCTTCGGTGGCATCAACCTCGAGGACATCGCGGCCCCGCGGTGCTTCGAGATCGAGCGCCGGCTGCGCGAGAGCCTCGACATCCCGGTCTTCCACGACGACCAGCACGGCACCGCGATCGTCGTGCTCGCCGCCCTGCGCAATGCGCTGCGCGTCGTCGACAAGTGGCTCGAGCAGGTGCGCATCGTCGTCTCCGGTGGCGGCGCCGCCGGCTCGGCGATCGTCACGCTGCTGCTCGCCGCCGGGGCCAAGGACGTCGTCGTCTACGACCGCGAGGGGCTGCTCTCCTCCGACGACGAGTCCCTGACCGGCGCCAAGCGCGAGCTCGCCGAGCGGACCAACCCGCGCCAGGTCCGCGGCGACCTCGCCGACGGCCTGCAGGGTGCCGACGTCTTCATCGGGGTCTCGGCGCCCAACCTGCTCAAGGCCGAGTGGATCCGCGACAACATGGCGGAGGCCCCGATCGTCTTCGCGCTGGCCAACCCCGACCCCGAGATCGACCCGGCCGAGGCGGCGCAGTTCGCCAAGGTCGTCGCCTCCGGTCGCAGCGACTACCCCAACCAGATCAACAACGTCCTCGCCTTCCCCGGCGTCTTCCGCGGGCTGCTCGACGCCCACGCCGAGGACGTGACGATCGAGATGCTCATCCGCGCCGCCGATGCGATCGCCGCGGTGGTCAAGGACGAGGAGATCAACCCCTCCTACATCATCCCGAGCGTCTTCCACCCCGATGTCGCCGACGCCGTGGCCGTCGCCATCGCCGGCGAGGGCAAGACCTCCGCCGGCGCCACCGGCCCGATCAAGGTCGGCTCCCGCTCGACGGCCGCACCCGTCGACGAGACCGGGGCCCTGCCGCGCCTGCGCTGAGCACCGGCGCAGGACGAAGGGGGATGTGCGCCGACATCCCCCTTCGTCCGGAGCGCAGTCCTGAGCCGGGGGGCGAGGTGGCACCCTTGACCCGTGAAGCCTCCCCGCACCTATCGCAAGGACACCTCGGCAGCCCCACGCGGCTACTCCTCGTGGGAGGCGGCCGGGCTGCTCTGGCTCGCCGAGGCGCAGGAGCAGGGCGGGGCCCGCATCGCGCAGCTGCAGGACGTCGACCTCGACCACATCGACCTGCTGCAGTACGACGCCGGGCCGTCGACCAACATCCATGCCGACGGGCTCGGGGTGGCGCTCGCGGCGACGCACGCGGCGGGGGCACCGGCCTTCGGCGCGCCGCCGGCGCGGTGGACGAGCCACGGGTTCATCGGCCCGGCCGATTCCCCGCTGCCGATGCCGCTGGAGCCGACCGAGCGCTGGGGTGAGTTCTTCGGCGAGCAGCGCATCCGTCACCTGCTGCAGCTCGGGCGCTCCAAGGGCCTGTGGGAGGACGACGGCGCCCTCTTCGAGCGGGTTGCCGACCGTCTCGTGGCCGGTGAGTTCGACGACGGTCGGCCGCCGGCCCGTCTCCACGGCGATCTGTGGGCGGGCAACATCATCTGGACCCGCGAGGGCCCCGTCCTCATCGACCCGGCCGCGCACGGCGGCCACGCCGAGACCGACCTGGCGATGCTGCTCCTCTTCACCGCGCCGCACATCGCCCGGATCATCGCCGCCTACGACGAAGCCGCGCCGCTCGCCGACGGCTGGCAGGAGCGCGTCGGCCTGCACCAGCTCTTCCCCGTCATGGTCCACGCGATCGTCTTCGGCGGCGACTACGTGAGCCAGAGCGTCAAGATCGCCCGCTCCTACGCCTGATCCAGGGCGAAGGGGGGATGTCCCCCCTTCGTCTCGGGGGAGGACTGGGCAGACCGCAAGGCCGCGGATCCTTAGGTTGGTCAGGTGACCACCCAGACCATCTCCCCGCCCCTGAAGCGGATCAGCCTCCCGCGGCGGTGGCTCGCCGGCTGGGGCAGCGTGCTGCTCCTCGTGACGAGCACGCTGACCTCGATCGGCGCCATCGTCCTCCTCAGCCTCGTCCTGACCGCCCTCGTCCTGGTGACGGCGGGCGGCATCGGCCTCGTCCTGCTCGTGCCGCTCGTGTGGCTGTGCGGGGTCTTCGGTCACGTCGAGCGGCACCGGATCGTCGCCCTCACCGGGCGTCGCGTCGAGCCGCCGGCGCGGCGGGTGCAGCCGTGGTGGCGCCGGCTCTTCCTCGACGTCCACTCCTGGCGCAGCACCGCCTACCTCGCGCTGCACGGGCTGTGGGGCACCTTCATGGGGTGGCTGACGCTGCTCGTGCTCGCCCAGGCGCTGCTCATGCTCCTCGTGCCGCTGCTCGGCAACCGCCTGCCCGACAGCGGGATCTCGCTCTTCGGCTGGATCCCCGTTGACGGGGTCATCGCCATGGCCACCGCGTGGACCATCGCGCTCGTCACCCTCCTGCTCATGCCCCTGGTCGCCCACGGCCTGACCTCGGTCGACGTCATGCTCGCCCGCTGGCTCCTCGGCCGTGACGAGCGCAAGGTCGTCGAGCACCTCACCGCCCGCGTCGACACCCTCAGCGAGTCGCGTCGGTAGGCCGTCGACTCCGTCGAGGCCGAGCGGCGCCGCATCGAGCGCGACCTGCACGACGGGCCGCAGCAGCGGATGGTCTCGATCGCGATGACCCTCGGCATGGCCAAGGAGGCGATCCACCGTGACCCGCAGGGCGCCGCCGAGCTCGTCGACGAGGCCCACCGCTCGGCGAAGGAGGCCATCGTCGAGATGCGCCACGTCGCCCGCGGCATCGTCCCGCCGATCCTCGCCGACCGCGGCCTCGAGGCGGCGCTGCCGGCCCTGGCCGCCCGCTCGGCCGTGCCCGCCTCGGTCGAGGTCCACGACGTCGGCCGCCTCGACCCGACGACCGAGGCGATCGCCTACTTCGTCGTCAGCGAGGCCCTGACCAATGTCGCCAAGCACTCCGGTGCCGAGCACGCCCAGGTCGTCGTGGCCACCGACGACGAGCGCCTCACGGCCACCGTCACCGACGACGGTCGCGGCGGCGCCGACCCGACCCGCGGCACCGGGCTGACCGGGTTGCGCCAGCGGGTGACCGCCGTCGACGGCACCCTCGAGGTGACCTCCCCGAGCGGCGGGCCGACGACGCTCACCGCGACCCTCCCCCTTCGCACCGGACGGAGCCTGTCATGACCGACGAGACGGTCCAGCTCGAGACCACCCAGCCCGCGACCAGGGTCGTGCTCGCCGAGGACTCGGTCCTGCTGCGCGACGGGATCGTGCGCCTGCTGACGTCCGCCGGCTTCGACGTCGCGGCCGCCTGCCCCGACGCCGACAGCTTCATCGAGGCCGTCGACGAGCACCGGCCCGACCTCGTCGTCGTCGACGTGCGGATGCCCCCGACCTTCACCTCCGAGGGGATCGTCGCGGCGCTCGCGGTGCGCGACAAGCACCCCGAGACGGCCGTCATGGTCCTGTCGCAGTACGTCGAGGAGCAGTACGCCACCGAGCTCGTCGCGGCGAGGTCGAAGGGGGTCGGGTACCTCCTCAAGGACCGTGTCGCCGACACGAGCGACTTCATCGCCGCCCTGCGCGACGTCGCCGGCGGCGGCACCGTCCTCGACCCGGAGGTCGTCACCCAGCTGCTCACCCGAGCCCGGCACGCCGACCCGCTCGCCGCGCTCACGCCGCGGGAGCGCGACGTGCTCGACCTCATGGCCCAGGGGCGGACCAACTCCGCGATCGGCAAGCAGCTCTACGTCTCCGACGGGGCGGTCGAAAAGCACGTCACGTCGATCTTCACCAAGCTCGACCTGCCGCCGGCCGAGGGTGACCACCGTCGGGTGCTCGCCGTCCTCCGCTGGCTCGACCAGGAGGACTGACCATGACCACCACCCCGCTGCCGCCCCGTCCGGGCGAGCCGACCGACCCCGAGCTGCGCGAGCGCTACCTGACCGACGCCGCCCGGGAGCGCGAGGAGCGCCGCGTCGAGTCCGTCCGGCTCGCGGCGGAGCCGGCGCCCTCGCGCACGCCCGTCGGTGCGATCCGGGTCATCGCCCTCCTCGTCACCACCGTCCTCGTCGCCGGGGCCGGGCTGAGCCTGCTCGGCCCGATGCTCAAGCAGTCGGAGACGACCGAGCACCGGCTCACCGCAGCGGGTGAGCTCGACTTCCAAGGGTCCGTCGGCGACGTGCGCGTGCGCGCCGCCGAGCCGGGGGAGGCGCCCCGGGCCGTCGCCACGAGCACCTGGGGGCTGCGCGAACCGCGCAACTCCGTGCGCACCTCCGGCGGAGCGACTCGGGTGACGTCGCACTGCCCGAGCCCCGGTCTCGGGACTGTGTGCGAGGTCGACTGGCTCATCGTCGTGCCCGCCGACACCGAGCTCGACATCGAGCACGGCGTCGGGCAGGTCACCGTCGAGGGCGCCTCGGGTGACCTCGACGTGCAGGTCGGCGTCGGTGACGTGACCGTCACCGAGGCGACGGGGGAGCGCTTCGAGGCCGAGGTTGGGGTCGGCGCACTCGAGTACGAGGCCGTCGAGCCGCCGCGGGTCGTCGAGGCCCGGGTCGGGGTCGGCGATCTCGTGGTGCGGGTGCCCGACACGGTGCGCTACCGCGTCGACACCGGCAACGGCGCCGCAGAGGTGGCCAACTCCCTCGGCAGCGACCCGGGTGCGAGCCGCCGGATCATCCTCGAGCCCGGGCTCGGTGCGGTGCGCGTCGACCCGAGCTGAGCGGGTCTGCCCGAGCACGGCGGGGCCGGGGGGGTGTCCCTATGGGTCTCGTCAAGCGGCTGAGGCTGGGCGGGGTTGGTAGGGAGTGCCGTCGCGGAGCATGGCGTAGATGACGTCGCAGCGGCGTCGGGCTAGGCAGATCAGGGCGGCGTTGTGTTTCTTGCCTTGGGCTCGCTTGCGGTCGTAGTAGGCGCGTGAGGTCGGGTCTGACAGCGCAGCGAAGGCGGACAGGAACATCGCGCGTTTGAGGTTCTTGTTGCCACCTCGTGAGGGGTGTTCGCCGCGGATGGAGGATCCGGAGCGTCGGGTGACTGGGGCCAGTCCGGCGTAGGCGGCCAGGTGCCCGGGTGTGGGGAAGGTGGTCCCGTCGCCGACTTCGAGCAGGATCCGTGCTCCGGTCCTGACCCCGATGCCGGGCATCGAGGTCAGGACCGCGGCAAGAGGGTGTGCATCGAGCATCTCCTCGACCTGGGTCGCGGCCTGCTCGCGTTGAGCCAGTAGCGAGGTCAGCTGGTCGGCCAGTTGGGGCAGGACCAGCTCGGCGGCCCGGGTGCCGGGAACGGTCACGCTCTGCTCGTCCAGGGCGACCATGACGGCTTCGACGATGGCGTGGTGGCTGCGCGGTGCCCGGGGCCTGACGACGTTGGCGATGCGCTTCTTGCCGGCTGTACGTAGCCCGGTGGGGCCGCCGTAGCGGTGGAGCAGTTCCAGGATCGCCTTGTGGTGCAGCTTGCCGCCGATGGCCCGTTCCAAGGCCGGGTGGATCTGGGTGAGCAGCCCGTGGATGCGGTTGGTCACCCGGGTGACCTCGGCGGCCAGGTCGTCGTCGAAGCCGACGATGACGTCCAGGTCGGCCAGCGCTTCGTCGCCGGTGTCGACGCGGCGCAGTGCGTGCGGCAAGGTCCGTGCTGCTTCAGCGATGACATACGCATCGCGGGCGTCGGTCTTGGCGTTGCCCGGGTGCAGGTCGGCGATGCGGCGCATGGCCAACCCGGGCAGGTATGCCACGTCCACACCCACATCGCGTGCGACAGCCACGGGCAGCGCGCCGATCGAGGCGGGCTGGTCGACCACGACGAGCACCGGCCCGTGGCCGCTCAGCTGCTCGAACAGGGCCCGCAAGGCGTGCTCGTCCTGAGGCAATGGTCGGTCGTGCAACCGATGCCCATCGGGGTCGATTGCGGTGGCGTGGTGCTCGCCCTTGCCGACGTCCAACCCGAGGAACACCGCGTACCCGCGATCTGCTGATGGCTCTTGCATGACGGGCCTCCTTGCCCACGCAGACAGTTGGTCGCGCTGGCCGCGGTCAAGGCGTCAGCAGCCGGCAGCCACGTTACGAAGAGACCACCCAAGCGGGGGCCGTGTCCCTATCAGCGGTCAGACCGACGCCACCAGGCCCGGTGACAACACCCCCCGGATCATCCATGCGACAGGGGCAGTAAGTCATGCCGGACCCAGCGACCAACACCCCCATCATCGAGGGCACGAAGAAGGTAACGGGGCCACGCGGGTGTGGCGCCCCGGCCCGCTCAGCCTGGCGCGTCGGCGACGAGGACCATGACGAGCGTGCGGGGGCCGTGCACACCCTCGACCCGTTGCAGCTCGATGTCGCTCGTGGCGCTCGGGCCACTGATCCACGTGAGCGGTCGGGCGCCTTCGGCGCCGGGGCGCAAACGCGCGACGGCATCGGGCACGTCGGCGACGACCTGGTCGGCCCGCACGACGCACACGTGGGTGTCGGGCACCAGGGTGATCGCGCGCCGGCCCTGGGCCGGCCCGTGGTCGAGCACGATGGTCCCCGTCTCGGCGATCCCGAGCGCGGCGCCCGTGACGACGCCGTCGATCGTGTCGAGGGAGGCATGGGTCGGGGTCTCGGCCTCTCGGTGCACCTGCGCCACCGTGGCGATCGCGTCGACCCACTCGGCCTCGAGGCCGGTCGGGACGACGACGCTGTTGCAGCCGTGCCGGGTCAGGGCCGTCGTGATCGCCTCGGCTGCGCCCGCCGGGGTCGCGTGCACGACCTCGGCGCGGTAGTCGGCGACCGTCTCGGCGAACTGCGTCAGGCCGTGGGCGTCGACGGGCCCCCGGTCGCGCATCGGCTCGCGGGGCGTGAATGCCGCCGCAGTCGTCACGTCGGCGGTGGCCCCGCGGACGCGGGCGAGGATCTCCTCGCGTGCGCTCATCGCTCGTCCTTCCTCTCGCGGGCCCACCAGTGCCGGAAGGACTCGGTGGGCGGTGTCGGCAGGTCGCGGGCGTCGGTCCACGCGCCGAGCCCCGGGACCGATCGGACCGTGCGGTCGCCGATGAGGCGACCGGCGAGCCCGGCGGCTCGCTGCGCCCCGGCGAGGCGGCGCGGGTCGGACAGCACCCACGCGGCGGCGCGCATGGCGGCGGACTCGGCGGCGTGTCCCTCCTGCTCGGTCACCCGGCCCCGCAGCTCCACGAGCAGCTCTGGGATGTTGATCCGCACCGGGCAGGCGTCGAAGCACGCACCGCACAGGCTCGAGGCGTAGGGCAGCGACTGGTCGACCTCGCTGGTCGTGCCGCGCAGCTGTGGGTTGAGCACCGCGCCGATGGGGCCGGGGTAGACCGAGCCGTAGGCATGGCCACCGGTGCGCTCGTAGACCGGGCAGACGTTGAGGCAGGCCGAGCAGCGGATGCAGCGCAGCGCCTCTCGGCCGACGGTGTCCGCGAGCACGTGGCTGCGTCCGTTGTCGAGCAGGATGACGTGCACGTCCTGGGGGCCGTCGCCCTCGTGGGCTCCGGTCCACATCGTCGTGTAGGGGTTCATCCGCTCGGCGGTGCTCGATCGGGGCAGCAGCTGCATCATCGGGCCGAGGTCGTCCCAGGTGGGCAGCACCTTTTCGATCCCAACGACGGTGATGAGCGTCTCGGGGAGGGTCAGGCACATGCGGCCGTTGCCCTCGGACTCGACGACGACGAGGGTGCCCGTGTCGGCGATCGCGAAGTTCGCCCCCGAGATCCCCACGCGGGCGCGCAGGAACTTCTCGCGCAGGTGCAGTCGGGCGGCCTCGGCGAGAGCCGCCGGGTCGTCGGTGAGCTCCTCCGGCGCGGGGCGGCCGACCGCAGCCATCTCGCGGAGGAAGATCTCACGGATCTCGCTGCGGTTGCGGTGGATCGCCGGGACGAGGATGTGACTGGGGCGATCGTGGCCGAGCTGGACGATGAGCTCGGCGAGGTCGGTCTCCCACGCGTGGACCCCGGCCTCCTCGAGTGCTTCATTGAGCTCGATCTCCTGGGTCGCCATGGACTTGACCTTGACGACCTCGTCGGCCTCCTTGGCCCGCACCACCTCGAGGGCGATCCGGTTGGCCTCGGCGGCGTCACGGGCCCAGTGGACGGTCGCGCCCCTGGCCGTCAGCGATGCCTCGAGCTGCTCGAGGTAGTCGCCGAGGTGGGTGAGGGCCTCGTCCTTGGCCTCGGCACCGGCCACCCGCAGGGCCTCCCACTGCGGGACCTCGGCGACGGCTGCGGCGCGCTTGTCGCGGATCGTGTGCGTCGCGTGGCGCAGGTTCTTGCGCTGCTGGGTGTTGGCGAGCGCGCCGCGTGCGGCCTCCGGGAAGGCGGGCATGCCGACGAAGGTCGGCGAGGTCGCCTGCACGGGGCCACCGGGGGTGCGTGTGCTCATGACGGGTCCTCCTCGGTCGACGCCAGGATCTCGGCGAGGTGCATCTGGCGCACTCCGGAGCGCTGCCGCCCGAGCATCCCGCCGATGTGAGCCAGGCAGGAGTTGTCGCTCGCGACGAGCACCTCCGCCTCGGTGGCTCGCACGCTGCGGCACTTGTCGGCCCCCATGGCGACGGACACGTCGGAGTTCTTCATCGCGAAGGTGCCGCCGAAGCCGCAGCACTCCGTCGCCCCCGGCAGGTCGACGAGCTCGATCCCCCGCACCGCACGCAGCAGCTGCAGCGGCTTGTCGCCGACACGCAGCATGCGCAGGGAGTGGCAGGTCGGGTGGTAGGTGACGCGGTGCGGGAACCAGGCGCCGACGTCGGTCACGCCGAGCACGTCGACGAGGAACTCGGACAGCTCGTGGACCCGGGGCGCCACCTGCTGGACCTGGCCGAGGAGCCGGTCCTCACCGGCCTGCCGGGCGATCGTCGCGTGCTGCTCGCGGACCGACCCGACGCACGACCCCGAGGGGGCGACGACGGCGTCGTAGCCCTCGAAGACGTCGACGAAGCGGCGCACCATCGGGACGGCGTCGCGCCCGTAGCCGGTGTTGGTGAGGGCCTGGCCGCAGCACGCCTGCTGCATCGGGAAGTCGACCCGGCAGCCGAGCCGGTCGAGCAGCCGGACGGTCGCCTTGAGCGTCTCCGGCCACATCGTGTCGTTGAAGCACGTGGCGAAGAGGGCGACCTTGAGGTCGGTGCGGGCCGGCGCGGTCACGGGAGCATCCACGACAGGACCGTCGACTGCAGGCCGACGATGAGGCACATGACGACGATGAGTCCGATGCTCCAGGGGAGCACCTTGCGCAGGATGGCGGACTCCTGGCCGACGAGACCGACGGCCGTGGCCGCGATCGTGAGGTTCTGCGGGCTGATCATCTTGCCGACGACTCCTCCGGAGGTGTTGGCCGCGACGAGCAGGGTCGGGTCGATCCCCGCCCGCTCGGCGGCGCTCTGCTGCAGGGTGGCGAAGAGCGCGTTGGCGCTCGTGTCCGAGCCGGTGACCGCCGTGCCGAGCCACCCGAGCAAGGGGCTGAGGAAGGCGAAGGCGGTTCCGGTCCCGGCGATCCAGGCGCCGATGGTGATCGTCTGCCCGGAGAGGTTCATGACGTAGGCGAGGGCGAGGACCGAGGCGACGGTGACGAAGGCCCAGCGCATCTTCACCGCGGTCTCCTTCATCTCGGCGGCCAGGCCGGAGAAGCCGATCCCGTAGGCCAGGGCCACGACGACGGCGCAGGCGAGGAGCATGGTGCCGGGGGAGGAGAGCCAGGAGAAGGAGTAGGTCGCCGAGGCGTTGACGCTGCCGTCGTGGGTGAGCACCTCACCGGCCAGACCGGGCCAGGGGATCTTGACGTTGGTCCCCGTGAGCCAGGTGTCGACGGCCGGCACGAGCTTGGCGATCGAGAAGACGGCGACGACGAGGACGTAGGGGAACATCGCCCAGGCGATGCGGCGCGGCGTGAGGGCGCGGGCCTGGGAGTCGAGCTCCTCGGGCGTGATCTGGTAGGCGTCGGCCGACCCGCCGCCGGTCGTAGGGCCGTCGGCCCCGGCGAGCGCGAACTGCTGCTCCCGCTCGACCTGGAGCGACTCGGTGGCCTCGTCACCGCCGGTCGGCTGCCAGGTCCGCAGGAAGGCGACGGCGACGGCGAGCGAGACGAGGGAGGCGATGATGTCGGTCATCTCGACCGAGATCCACGTCGCCGAGACCCACTGGGTGATGGCGAAGGCGAGGCCGATGACGACGGCGGCCGGCCAGGTCTGGCGGACCCCCCTTCGCCCGTCGACCATGAAGACGAGGAGCAGCGGGACGAAGATGGCGATGATCGGTGCCTGGTGGCCGACGTAGGCACCGATCTCCTCGTAGGGGATGCCGGTGAGGTTGCCGGCGGTGAGGATCGGGATGGCGATGGCCCCGAAGGCGACGGGGGCGGTGTTGGCCAGCAGCACGACCGTGGCGGCGCGAAGGGGGGCGAAGCCCACCGCCATGAGCATGACGCCGGTGATGGCGACGGGGGCGCCGAAGCCGGCGAGGGCCTCGAGGAGCGCGCCGAAGCAGAAGGCGATGATGATCGCCTGGATCCGCGGGTCGTCGGAGATGAGCCGGAAGGTCGCGCGCAGGTCCTCGAAGTGACCCGAGCGCACCGTGACCTCGTAGAGGACGATCGCGGTGAAGACGATCCACATGATGGGGAAGAGGCCGAAGACGGCGCCCTCGGTCGCCGCGAGCGCGGCGAGGTGGGCTGGCATCCCGAAGAAGAGGACCGCCACGAGGATCGCGACCGCCACGGCGGTCAGGCCGGCCCAGTGCGCCTTCCACTTCAGCAGGCCGAGGGTGACGAAGATCGTCACCAGCGGCACGAGGGCCACGAGGGCTGAGACGGTGAGGCTGTCGAGCACCGGAGCGATCTCCGGTGTGAAGTCCATCGGTACGGCGGTGGGGGTCATCGGGGCTCCGGGTGCACGTCGTCGGGCGGGAGGATCGACGTAATGGTCGGACCATTGCGTCGAGGATCGACCGTAGACCCGGTGAGGCCATTCCGTCAATGGTCGGACCAAAAGAACCGGCAATGGTCCGACCACTTCTCCCGGCCGCTGCGAGGCCGTGCCATCCTGTGCTCGTGAGCGAAGATCCCAGCCCCGCGAGGCCCGGCGGGGGCCTCAAGGCTTACGAGGTCGTGCTCGCGTGGGTCGACGAACGCATCCTCGACGGGCGGCTGCGGGTCGGCGACACCCTGCCGGCGGAGCGCGAGCTGGCCCGGATGCTCGAGGTGGGTCGTGCTGCGGTGCGCGAGGCGGTGCGCACGCTCGAGGCCCAGGGGGTCGTGCGTTCGTCGGTCGGGGCCGGTGGCGCCGGCGGGACGATGATCACCGCGGTGCCCAGCGGCGCCCTCGCCCGTCTGCTGCGCCTGCACGTGGCGCTCGCCAACTTCCCGCTGCCCGACGTGCTCGAGGTGCGGGTGGCTCTCGAGACGGTGAGCGTGCGCCTCGCCGCGGCGCACGCGACACCGGAGCAGCTGGCCGAGATGACCCGGCTGCTCGACCTCATGGAGACCCCGGGGATCGACCGGGAGCGGTTCAACGACCACGACACCGCCTTCCACGTCGCGCTCGCCGAGGCCGCGGGCAACCAGCTGGCTCGCGACGTCACCGCAGCCATCCGTGAGTCGATGCGGCTGCCGATCCTCGACGCCTTCCGCACCGTCGGCGACTGGGACGAGGTCGCCGACAAGCTGCGGGCGGACCACCGGCGGATCCACGCGGCGATCGCGGCCGGCGACGGTGATCTCGCGGCAGCGGCCACGGAGGAGCACATCCGCTCGGCATGGCGGCTGATCACCGCCGACTGACGGTTACTTGAGGAACTTGCTCGTCCGCCGGTCGGCGAGGGGCTTGCCGCCGGTCTGGCAGGTGGCGCAGTACTGCAGCGACCGGTCGGCGAAGCTCACCTCACGCACGACGTCACCGCACACGGGGCAGGCCTCGCCAGTGCGTCCGTGGACCCGCATACCGGCCCGCTTGGCGTCCTTGAGCTCCTTCGCCGGCTTGCCCGAGGCGGCCGCGACGGCGTCGGTCAGGGTCGAGCGCAGGGCCTGGTAGAGCGTGTCCACCTGCTCGTCGGTCAGGGTCGACGCCTTGGCGAAGGGAGACAGCTTTGCCACGTGCAGGACCTCGTCGGAGTAGGCATTGCCCACCCCCGCGATGACCGACTGGTCGCGCAGCACGCCCTTGATCTGGGCGGAGCGGCCGGCGAGCAGCTCGCCGAAGGCCTCGCGGGTGAAGTCGTCGGCGAGCGGGTCGGGTCCCAAGCTCGCGATGCCCGGCACGGCCTGCACGTCGCGCACGAGGTAGGCGGCGAGGCTCTTCTTCGTGCCGGCCTCGGTGACGTCGAAGCCCGAGCCGTCGACGAGCCGCACCCGCAGCGCGATGGGTGACTTGCCGGGCCGCAGCACGGTGCGCGGCAGCTCCTCGGACCAGCGGATCCAGCCGGCGCGGGCGAGGTGCAGCACGAGGTGGATGCCGTCGCAATCGATGTCGATCCACTTGCCGTGGCGGGTCACCCCGTCGACGGGCGCGCCGGCGAGGGCCTGCGGTGGCGGGTCGAAGGTCTTGAGCACGGAGAAGGACGCGAGCTCCAGCGACTCGACCGCCAGCCCGGCCATCCGCTCGCCGAGGAAGTCGACGAGTCCCTGGACCTCGGGCAGCTCAGGCACGGGCCCGGTCCGTCCCGAGTGCCTCGCGCATCTGCTCGAGCATCGTCCAGCCGTCGTTGGCCCGGCAGATCGGCAGCTCGACGCCGACGTGCTGCTCGAAGTCGTCGGTCGAGATCGGGGTGAAGTGGCTGAGCAGCTGCTCCGTCGCCGACAGCACGCGGATCCCGATGGCGCGCACCCGCTCGGGCAGCTGCTCGGCGAACTCGCCGTAGAGGCTCGGGTCGTGCTGCCCGTCGTCGCCGATGAGCACCCAGCGCACCTCGGGCAGCTCCCGCGCGAGCCGGTGCAGCGCGGCGCGCTTGTGGTCCTGCCCGGAGCGGAACCACCCGGTGTTGGTCGGCCCCCAGTCGGTCATGAGCATCGGCCCGAGCGGGTAGCCGGCGCGGCGCAGGAAGCGGGTGAGGGCGGGCACGAGGTTCCACGCGCCGGTCGAGACGTAGACGATCGGCGCGCCCGGGTGCTCGGCGAGCAGCTCGCGGTACATCGTCGCCATGCCGGGCACGGCGCGGCGGGTGCCCTCGTGGCGGAAGAAGGTGTTCCACGCGGCGATCATCGGTCGCGGCATCGTCGTCGTGATGATCGTGTCGTCGATGTCGGAGACGATGCCGAAGGTCTGGTCCGGCGCGACGATGAAGACCGCGGCGGTCGTGTCGGCAGCGCGTGGCGAGGAGATCTGCAGGTCGTGCCAGCCCGGCTCGAGCCCGTGACCGGTGATCGTCAGGTCGAGCAGACCGGAGCGGTCCACGCGGGTGCGGAACTCGCGCTCGCCGATCGTCACGGTGACCGGCTCACCCGGCGCCGCGGTGGTGAAGAAGACGCGCCACCCCCTTCGCTCGTTGTCGGCGGTGCGCAGCTCAAGCCACGTGGCGCGGGCGTCGGCGGCGGCGGGGGCATAGGGGCGCCGGGTCATGAGGACCCGGCCGAGGACGCGGATGCGGTCGGTGCTGCCGTAGCCGGTGTGGGCGAGCACGCGGGTGCCCCAACCCCGGCGGCGCATGGCGCCGGCCACCTGGCGGTTCCAGGCGTCCTCGAAGATCGCGGCTGCGTGCGGTCGCGGCATGGGCCCGAGCCTAGTGGTCGGTCGGCGGCGATCGTCGCCGCACCGGGGCCTCTCTGGCAGAGTGACGCCCGGCGAAGGGAGTGCACGCGGTGGCTGTGCAGGAGGCGGGGGACGAGGTGGTGGACCTCGTGACGATGGGGTGCACGTGGACCCTCGACCTGTCGGCGCTGCCCGCGGCTGCCGCCGCCGAGATGCGCGCCCGCTGGAGGCGCTGCGTCGACCTCGCGATCGACCCCGGCACGATCCGCCTCGACGAGGAGCCGACGACCCTGCGCGTCGGCCTCGGCGACCTGCCCGCGACCGCGGCGGCCGGGTCGGGCGTCGTGGGGTCGGTCGTCTCCGCGAGCGACCCGGAGCGCCTGCCCTATGTCCTCTCCCGTGAGATCACCCGGCTCGGCCTGACCCGGCTGCGCGGTCGCGCGAGCCTGCTGCACGCCGCGGCGCTCGCCGACGCCGACGGGCGTGCGGTCGTCCTCGTCGCCCCCTCCGGAGGGGGCAAGTCGACGGCCACGCGGGTCCTCGGGGAACGGCTGGGCTATGTCACCGACGAGTCGGTCGTGCTGCTCGCCGACGGGCGGATCGCGCCGCACCCCAAGCCCCCTTCGCTCGTCATCGACCCGGCCGACCGGTGGCACAAGGCCGAGCCGGCGCCCGACGAGGTGGGGCTGGGGCCGACGCCCGCCGCCCCGCGCATCGCCGCCCTGCTCACCCTCGCCCGAGACCCCGACGAGGCGCACCCGCGGATCGAGCCGGTCGGCCTGCTCGACCAGCTGCTCGCCGTGCTCCCGGAGACCTCGTCGACGTGGTGGCTTGCCGACGGCCTCGACCGGCTCGCCCGCGCCGTGACGGCCGGCGGCGCCCCCGCCCGCCTCGTCTACGCCGAGGTCGCCACCTGCCACGAGCTCGTCGCGGAGCACCTCGCGCAGGCCGCGCCCGCCGCGCCCACCTGGGAGCACCTGCCCCCGGCCGCGCACGAGCGCCTGCCCCGCGACGACGAGGGCTCCGCACCCGAGCCCACCCCCCGGACTCCGCATTCCCCCGGGGGAATGCGCACGGATCAGGCCCCGCCCCGGGTGGTCCGGGCGTCGTGGTCGGACGCGATCGCCTGCGACGGCGAGGTCTTGGTGCTCGCCGGGTCGCGCCCTCTTCGCCTGGCCGGTCCGGGTGCGGTGCTGTGGCGGGCTGCGCGCGAACCGGTCACCGTCGCCGACCTCACCACGACCGTCGTCGCGGAACTCGGGGAGCACCCCGAGGCAGACCGGATCGTGGGCGCGGCGGTCGCCGACCTGATCGACCACGGGGCACTGCGGCGGGTCGCCTCACCCGCCCCGTGACGTCCGGGTCACGCAAAAAAATCCCCGGCCTCGCACGAGGATGAAGCTCCTGCGAGGCCGGGGAAGGTCCTGCTGAGTGGTCAGTCGATCTTCAGCTCGCCCATCTCGTCCCAGCCGCTGCCCTCGACGGTGCGGCTGATGACGCGCGGGGTCTCGGTGATCGCCGGGCGCATCGACTCCATGGCCGCCGCGAAGTGGTCGCTGCCGACGTGGGCCTCGGCGGCGTCGTCCTGGAAGGCCTCGACGAGCACCCACTCGTCCTTGTTCTCCAGGCTCCTCGACCACTCGAAGAAGATGTTGCCCGGCTCGGCGCGCGTGGCCCGGGTGAACTCGTCCACGATCTCCGGCCACCGCTCGGTGTACTCGGGCTTGGTACGGAACTTCACGACGATGAGGATCATGACTCCACTCTAGTCCTCGGGCGCGTCAGCCCCGGACGAAGGGAGCAACCCGGTCCTTGGGCCGGCCGATGATCGCCCGGTCGCCCTTGACGACCACCGGGCGCTGCATGAGGCGCGGGTGCTCGACGAGGACGGCGACGACCTGGTCGACCGTCGCGACGTCGGCGTCGGTCAGGCCCTGGTCCTTGAAGAAGGAGTCGCGGCGCACGAGATCGGTCGGCTCGTCCTCGAGCTTGCCGATGAGCTCGCGCAGCGCGGCCTCGTCAAGGGGCTGTTTGAGGTACTGGTGCACCTCGGCCGCGACCCCGGCGCCCTCGATCGTCTCGACGGCGGCGCGGGAGGTCGAGCACTTCGGGTTGTGCAGCACGGTGACATCGCTCATGGGGCCAACCTAGACGGCCGGGGCCACGGCCCGCTCGGGCATCCGGCCCAGCGCGATGCCGAAGGCGAAGCCGAAGATGTTCATGACGATCGAGTAGACGGCGGCGGGGATGGCGATCTCGGTGCTGCCCATGACGCTGAGCGCGAGGGTCATGGCCAGGGTCGTGTTCTGGATGCCCACCTCGTAGGCGGCCGCCACGCCCTGGGCGCGGTCGAGGCGCAGACCGCGGGCGACGGCGTAGCCGACGCTCAGGGCCAGCGCGCACAGGATGGTGACGAGCAGTCCGGCCGAGCGGGTGTACTCGACGATGTTGTCTCGCTCGGCGACGATCGCCCCGATGGCGACGACGACGAGGAAGACGATGGCGAAGGCCTTGATCGGACGCTCCGCGCGCTCGGCGATCTGCGGGCGGACCGAGCGCAGCCACATGCCGATGGCGACGGGCAGCAGCACGAGCACGACGACCCCGCCGAACTTCCCGAGCTGCACGCCGACCCCCTCGCTCTCCGCATTGAAGTGGCTCACCGCCCAGCCGGTGATGAGGGGCAGGGTGACGATCGTCAGCACCGAGTTGACCGCCGTGAGCGTGACGTTGAGCGCGACGTCACCGCGGAAGAGGTAGCTGAACATCCCCGCCGTCGTCCCACCGGGCGAGGCGGCGAGGAGCATGACGCCGACCGCGAGGAGCGGCGCGAGGTCGAAGAGCCGGATCAGCCCGTAGGCGAGCAGCGGCAGGAAGAGCATCTGCAGCCCCAGGGCGACGATCACCGCGCGCGGGGCCTCGCGCACCCGGGTGAAGTCGGCCCTGGTGAGCGACAGGCCGAGTCCGAGCATGACGATGCCGATGGCGATGGGGAGCCCGATGGTCAGGGCCGGAGACTGGTCCATGACGAGAGGTTACCCGTCAGTAGTCGTAGTCCACCACCACGGCCGCGTGATCACTCACCCGCTCCGGACCGCTGGCCGGACGGTCGGTGCCGGCGGTGACCGCGCGCTTCGCCAGGCCGGGGGTGGCGAGGTGGTAGTCGATCCGCCAGCCGGTGTCGCGGTCGAAGGCGCCGCCCATCCACGACCACCAGGACATCGGGCCGGTCGTGTCGGGGTGCATGCGCCGCACGACGTCGACGAGGGTGCGCGGCGAGACGATCGAGTCGAACCACTCGCGCTCCTCGGGCAGGAAGCCCTCGGACTTCTGGTTGGACCGCCAGTTGGTGACGTCGAGCTGCGTGTGCGCGACGTTGAGGTCGCCGAGCAGGAGGAACTCGCGCCCCGCCGCCCGTGCCGACTTGCGGGAGCGGTCGAGCTGGCGGGCGAAGGAGGCGAGGAAGCCCATCTTGCGCTCGTACTTCGCCCCACCGTCGGGCGCCTCGCGCCCGCCGGGCTTCTGCAGGTGGGCCGGCAGCCCTCCCTTCGGCAGGTACAACGAGGCCACGGTGAGCGGCTGGTCTGCGAGGTCCACCTCGACGTACCTCCCCTCGGCGGCGAAGGGGGACAACCCGCGCGCCATCGTGCCCGGCGGCGACGGCTCGGTGTGCAGGTGCTCCTCGCCGGGTGCCCGCATGAGGACCTCGCCGTCCCAGGTCCGCACCGCCGCGGGGCGGGTTCGGGTGAGCACGGCGACGCCGTTGCGGCCGGCGATCTGGCCCGGCTCGTAGGTCAGGTGGTGGTCACCGAAGACGCCGGAGGGAAGCTGCGCGGGCGGGCAGCGGACCTCCTGGAGCGCGACGACATCGGGCTCGCGCTCGGCGAGCCATGCCTCGAAGCCTCGGCGCTGCGCCGCCCGGATGCCGTTGACGTTGAAGGTGGCGACGCGCAGGGTCACTGCGGGATCGCGGCCAGGTCGTCGGGGGTCGGCTGCGCGATGGTGGCGCCGTGGTCGGTGTGCTTGGTCAGCCACTTCTTGACGTAGGGGCAGACCGGCACGACAGTCAGGCCCTCCGCGCGGGTGGCCCGCACGGCCTCCTCGACGACGATGCCGGCCAGGCCCTGCCCGCTGAACTCCTCGCCGACCTCGGTGTGGAAGAAAACCCGGCGGCCGTCGTGGTCGACGAACTGGGCGAAGCCGGCGACGACGCCGTCGGCGCTCACCTCGAATCGGTCGGGTCCGGTCTCTCTGCTCACGGAAGCGCTCATGACACCAGCGTCGCACGGGACGGGGACAACGCTGAGACAGCTCGCCTGCACCCGGCCCCGCCGGTTAGCGTGAGGCGACCCACCCCCTTCGAAGGAGATCGGCTGTGACCACCCAGGCCCTGCACCCCAACTTCCAGGGGCACTTCGACGAGGTGATCGCGCGCAACCCCGGGGAGCGCGAGTTCCACCAGGCCGTCTACGAGGTCATGCAGTCGTTGTCGCCGATCGCCGGCCGCGTCGACGAGTACGCGCAGTGGTCGATCCTCAAGCGGATGTGCGAGCCGGAGCGGCAGATCATCTTCCGCGTGCCGTGGACCACGGACTCCGGGGACGTCGAGATCAACCGCGGCTTCCGCGTGGAGTTCAACTCCGCGCTCGGTCCCTACAAGGGCGGCCTGCGCTTCCACCCGAGCGTCAACCTGTCGATCATCAAGTTCCTCGGCTTCGAGCAGGTCTTCAAGAACTCGCTGACCGGCATGCCGATCGGTGGCGGCAAGGGCGGCTCCGACTTCGACCCCAAGGGTCGGTCGGACGCCGAGATCATGCGCTTCTGCCAGTCCTTCATGACCGAGCTCTACCGGCACATCGGCGAGTACACCGACGTCCCGGCCGGTGACATCGGCGTCGGCGGCCGCGAGCTGGGCTACCTCTTCGGCCAGTACAAGCGGATCACCAACAGCTGGGAGGCCGGCGTCCTCACCGGCAAGGGCCTGTCGTGGGGCGGCTCGCAGGTGCGCACCGAGGCGACCGGCTACGGCACGGTCTACTTCGCCCAGGAGATGCTCAAGGCCCGAGACGAGTCCTTCGACGGCAAGCGGGTCGTCGTCTCCGGCTCCGGCAATGTCGCGATCTACGCCGTCGAAAAGGTCCACCAGCTCGGCGGCACCGTCGTCGCCGTCTCGGACTCCGGCGGCTACGTCGTCGACGAGTCCGGCATCGACCTCGCCCTCCTGCAGGAGGTCAAGGAGGTCCAGCGCGGGCGCCTGACCGACTACGCCGAGGCGAAGGGGGGTTCCGCCCGCCACGTCGCCGACGGCTCCATCTGGGACGTGCCGTGCGACGTCGCCCTGCCGTGCGCCACGCAGAACGAGCTCTCGCAGGAGCACGCCCGCGCCTTGGTGAAGAACGGTGTCCGGCTCGTCGCCGAGGGCGCCAACATGCCGTGCGTGCCGGAGGCGATCGAGGTCTTCCGCGAGGCCGGCACCCTCTACGCGCCCGGCAAGGCCTCCAACGCCGGTGGCGTCGCCACTTCTGCGCTGGAGATGCAGCAGAACGCGAGCCGCGACTCGTGGGGCTTCGAGGAGACCGAGCTGCGCCTCGAGGAGATCATGCGCGACATCCACGCCAACTGCCTCGAGACGGCCGAGGAGTTCGACGTCCCGGGTGACTACGTCGCCGGCGCCAACCTCGCCGGCTACATCAAGGTCGCCGACGCGATGGTGGCCCAGGGCGTCATCTGATCCCAACGTTGGTCGAGGTGTGAGGTGCTCTGCGACGAGCCTCGAGACCGCTCCCACCTCGTTGGTCGAGGTGTGAGGAGCTCTGCGACGAGCCTCGAGACCGCTCCCACCTCGTTGGTCGAGGTGTGAGGAGGTCTGCGACGAGCCTCGAGACCGCTCCCTGAGGAGGTCGCTCAGCGACCGTCTCGAAGGGTCGTCGTCGCGTGGTCACGTTGTTGTTCTCGGTCCTCACGAGCACCCGCAGCAGTCGCAGCACTTGTGGTCCTCGAGATGCACCAGCTCGAAGGGGGTCCCGAGGCAGAGCCGGACCATCGCGGCGCTGTGCGGCCTCATGCAGATCTCGAAATCGCCGGCCTCATGGAGCCGCAGCAGTTCCGTCGCGGTGAGCATGGCGCTCGCCTCGAGCGGGCTGAGCTCGGGTGAGTAGAGACGGGCGCGCAGCTTCGTCAGCTCGGCGGTGTGGTCGGGGCGCTGGGTGTGTCGGGTCATGCCACCACCCTGAGCTGCGGCGAAGGGGGCGTCAGCTCCCGTCGTCGGGTCGCAGCTCAACCGCAGCTGACCTGTTCCCTGTCGGCGCGGCCTGCCAAGCTGCCCGGCATGGCGAACAACACCGAAGTTCTGAAGCCGTGGATCGTCGAGGCTTTGCAGTCCGAGGGCCGGGAGATGTCCATCCTCGAGGTCGCGAAATTCGTGTGGGAGCACCACGAGCAGCAGCTGCGCGATGCGGGGGACCTCTTCTTCAGCTGGCAGTACGACCTGCGCTGGGCGGCACAGGCCCTCCGTAACGAGGGTGAGCTCAAGGCCAAGGACGGCAAGAGGTCCGGCGGCTGGGAGCTCGTCTGAGTCCGAGATCACCGCCGCCGGGTCTCGAGGCTCAGGCCCGGGGGCCTTCGCTCCTCGACCAGCGTGGAGGGCCGCACCCTTCGCCCATAGCCGACACCCGCGGTCAGGCGCCACCCCCTTCGCCGCTACACTCGACGCAGCAGCCGTTCAGTTCTGCAGCGAGCTGCTTCTCCTTTTGCAACGATGCCATCGCGCCGCGAGCGTCCCCTGCAAAGCAGCAGGCATGACCCGTGCCGGGCAGAACCGAAGCATCATGACTCCGTCTGGAGCACCTCTTTTCGTGACGACCACGACCTTCGCCGACCTCGGCGTGCCCTCCGCCCTGACCTCCGTCCTGGAGCAGCAGGGCATCACCACCCCGACCCCGATCCAGGCGGCGACGTTGCCGGACTCCCTCGCCGGCCGTGACGTGCTCGGCCGCGGGCGCACGGGCTCGGGCAAGACCTACGCCTTCCTCCTCCCGCTCGTCGCCCGCCTCGTCGAGTCGGGCACGCGCCGCCAGGCCAAGCGCCCCCGCGCGCTGATCCTCGCTCCGACCCGCGAGCTCGCCACCCAGATCGAGGACTCCCTCACCCCGCTCGCGCAGGCCGTCGGCCTGCGCAGCCGCACCGTCTTCGGCGGCGTCGGCCAGAACCCCCAGGTCAAGGCCATCGCCGCCGGCGTCGACGTCGTCGTCGCCTGCCCGGGCCGCCTCGAGGACCTCATGGGCCAGGGGCACGTCGACCTGTCGGCCATCGAGGTGACGATCCTCGACGAGGCCGACCACATGGCCGACCTCGGCTTCCTGCCCGGTGTCAAGCGGATCCTCGACAAGACCCCGCGTGGCAGCCAGCGGATGCTCTTCTCCGCGACCCTCGACGGCGCGATCAATCAGATCGTCAAGCGCTACCTCGAGCAGCCCGTGACCCACGAGGCCGACTCGGCCCAGTCGCCGGTCGCCAAGATGACCCACCACGTCCTGCACATCAGCAGCAGGGACCACCTGCCGGTCCTCACCGACCTCGTCGCGGCCCCTGGCCGCAAGGTCGTCTTCACCCGCACCAAGCACCGCGCCAAGAAGATGGCCCGCCAGCTCAACGCCGCCGGCGTCCCCGCGGTCGAGCTGCACGGCAACCTCAGCCAGAACGCGCGCACCCGGACCATGGAGGCCTTCCACTCCGGCACCGCGCAGACCCTCGTCGCCACGGACATCGCCGCCCGCGGCATCCACGTCGACGACGTCTCGCTCGTCATCCACGCCGACCCGCCGGTCGAGCACAAGGCCTACCTCCACCGCTCCGGTCGCACCGCGCGCGCCGGCGCCGAGGGCACGGTTGTCACGCTCATGACCGACGAGCAGGTCCGCGACGTCCGCGACCTGACTCGCAAGGCCGGCATCAAGCCGACGACAACCCGCGTGGGCGTCGGCCACGAGCTGCTCACCGAGCTCGCCCCGGGCGAGCGCACCTACCCCGGTCCCTTCGTCGTCGAGGCTCCTGCCCAGCAGGGCAACGGCCGGGCGAAGGGAGGTAACCGCGGCGGTGGCCGAGGTGGCCAGGGTCAGGGCGGCCGCAGCTCCCAGGGCCGCAGCGGCTCGGGCGGTCAGGGCTCCGGGCGCGGTGAGCGCGGCGGCGCCGGTCGCAACCGCAACGGTGGCGGCCAGGGCGGCGGCTCCGGCCGCGGTCGTAACGGCGGCGGCCAAGGCGGTCAGTCCCGAGGCGGCAGCCAGGGCAGCGGCGGTGGTCAGCGTCGCGGCGGCCAGGGCGGCAACCGCCAGGGCGCCTCGCGCGGCGGCAGCGTCGTCGCCTTCTCCTCGAGCAGCACCGGTCGC
The DNA here is from genome assembly GCF_038004165.1 of Janibacter sp. FSL W8-0316. Classification (NCBI taxonomy): domain Bacteria; kingdom Bacillati; phylum Actinomycetota; class Actinomycetes; order Micrococcales; family Intrasporangiaceae; genus Janibacter; species Janibacter sp. FSL W8-0316. The sequence continues at coordinate 2,422,503 of NZ_JBBOQX010000001.1, forward strand.
AGCGGTCGCCGCTGATCCACCCCCACTGAATGAAATACGACCCGCGCGTCTGGACGCGCGGGTCGTATTTCATCCGCTGAGGTGCCGACAGAGGGGGCAGCTCGTCGCCGGGCTGCTCGCCGACCACCCGGCCTAGCCGAAGACCGCGACCGTCTGCCGGCTGATCGCGACGAGGCGCCCGTCCGGGTGCCACACGCGGGCGTCGGTGTGCCCGTAGCCACCACCGGCGACATCGGTGCGCACCGAGTAGGGCCAGTGCGCGTCGGGCTCGGCGGTGACGTCGTCGACGATCTCGAGCGTCCACGTCATGCTGCTGCCCGGCTTGAGCTCGGAGAGCATCTGCACCACCGCCGGCGGCCAGCAGTCGACGAGCGTGACGAAGTGCCGGATGTCGAAGGTCGGCGGCGCCTGCCGGAAGCGCATCCACCCGTCCATGTGCGACGTCGACGCCCCGGAGTAGGGGAAGCCGCCGTCGGCCAGCCGCATCTCGAGGTGCTGGAAGAAGTCGGGCGTCATCCCGGCGATGTAGGGGAAGGGCTCGATCGTCTCCGGGGCCGCCATCTGCGGCGCCTCGGCGGTCGCAGCCACGCTGATCGCCGACTCGCGCGGCGCACCGAAGGCCCCGAGCGCGACCGCCACCGGCGCGCCCTCCTGCCGCAGGGTCCCGAGCACCTGGGTGGCGCTCTTGCCCGAGCGCAGCACCTCGACCTCAGCCTGCGCGGCACCGGGCACCACCGGCGCGACGAAGTTGACCGTCAGGCTCCGCAGCGACGCCGCCTCGGGCACGTGCGGCAGCATCGCCGAGACGAGCAGCCCGCCGACGAGACCGCCGAAGGTGGCCCGGCCCTGCCCCCACCCCGCTTCGACGTGGACGTCACCGGTCGCGGCCTGGTCGAGCATCTCCTGCAGATCCATGAGCGTCACGATATGCCGGGGGGAGGCCTCCCCATCGCCCGGCCGCCGGCCACTCCGTAGGGTCGTCGCAGACACCACGGACGAAGGGGAGGCATGGCACCGGTCAGCGAAGGCGCCGACACCACGCGACTCGGCCAGATCGCCGGTCAGCTGCGGCAGTCCGCGGACGAGACCCGCACCGTCGGGCTCACCGGCAGCCAGCTCCTGACCGTCCTCGCGGAGTCGTGGATGGGGCCGGACATGGAGCAGTTCCAGGCTCAGTGGTCGTCGATGCGGCCGCAGGTCGACGCGGCCGCGGACCTGCTGAGCCGGCTCGAGCAAGAGCTGCAGCGCCAGGCCGACGACCAGGACGAAGGGAGTGCCGGCACCGGACCTGCCGGCGGCGGCGGGCCGGCGCGCGCGTCGGGGACCAGCAACCCCGAGCCGGAGGACGACGCGGCCCCGTACATGCGGACCGGCCTCATCGACCGCATGCTCGGCGGCCTCGCGAGCGTGGGGCTGTGGGGTGACGAGCCGGTGGCCTCCGTGCCCGAGGAGCACCGACCTGTCGACCCCGGCGTCGACGGGGTCATCCTCCCCGAGGGCGCCGACCCCCACTCGGCGGTGGTCAAGGAGCTCATGGCCTCACCGCGAGGGCGCGAGACCCTCAACTGGATGGCGGAAAACGGCGTGAAGATGGGCGACCCGAAGGGGCCGGGCGCCGAGTACAGCCCCGCCGAAAACACCATGTACGTCAGCGATTCCGGGGACGCGGGCTCGGTCATCCACGAGGCGAGCCACGCCCAGTGGGACGTCGAGGGGCAGTCGGTCGACCCGACGACGGTCTCCCAGGAGGAGTACGTCCAGACCTCGATCGACAACGAGACCGAGGCCACGACGGAGGGCATCTACTACGACAAGGAGATGCGGATGCGCGGCTACCCGGTCGAGCAGAGCGCCGCCGAGGTCAACTACGACGGGGCCTACAACGAGGCGATCGAGGCCGGCAAGACGCCGGAGGAGGCGGACGCCGCGGGGCGCGAGCGGGTGCGTGAGATGTTTGTCGAGGGCGAGGACGGGTTCGTCGAGGTCGAGACCTCCACCACCAGCGAGGGCTACGAGGAGTACTACGCCGACCAGTGGGCCGCGGCCAACGGCTAGGCCACGGGGATGCGCAGCCCGCCGGGTCAGCCGCGCAGGATCGCGGCGTATCCCTCGCGATAGGTCGGGTAGCGCAGCTCGACCCCCGCGGCCCGCAGGCGGGCATTGCGCATCCGCCGTCCCGTCGGCGTCTGCACGCCGGTCGGCGCCGGTCGCGCGATGCCCAGCTCGTCGGCGACGAAGCCCCGCACGTCGCCCGCAGACGCCGGCTCGTCATCGGTGCCCACGTAGAGCTCGGCCGGCATCTCGGGCATCGTCAGCAGGTGGGTGATCGCGGTGGCGGCGTCCTCGCGGTGGATTCGGTTGGTCCAGCGCCCGGGGTCGTGGTTTTCCCCGTCGTGCACCCGCTGGACGAGTCGCCCGCCCGGCCGGCCGTAGAGCCCGCTGAGCCGCAGCACCGTGCCGTGGGGCAGTGCCTCGTGGAAGAGCGCCTCCGACTCCAGCAGGATCCGCGGCCGATCCGACTGCGGCGCAACGTCGGTGGTCTCGTCGAGGTCGCCCTCCAGCCCTTCGTAGACGCTCGTCGACGACACGAGCACCGCCCGCCGGGGAGTGCCCGCACGCAGCACCGCCTCGAGCCCGTGCCGCACCGCGTCGACATAGGTCGTGCGGTAGCCGCCGGGGTCGCGCCGGTCCGGGGTCATCGTGATGACGAGCAGGTCGGCGGGCAGGTCGGGCACGGGGCCGGCCGCCAGGTCCGCGGACACCCCCCGGATGTGCGGCGGCAGGGCCGTGACCGCGCGACGCACTCCGGTGACGTCCACCCCCTTCGCGTGGAGGGCGGTGCCGACCCGGGTGCCGAGGTCACCGCACCCCAGCAGCACGGCGCGAAGGGGGGAGCTGTCCAGTCGGTCCGTGGTCACCGCCCGATCCTCCCACCCCTAGGGTGAGCCCATGACGCGACTCGAGCCGCTCGACCTGTGGGAGCAGGCATCCCAGGACCTCCTCGCCGTCCTGCGGGACCTCGGCGACGACGACTGGGAGCGCCCGGCGCTGCCCGGCTGGACCGTTCAGGACGTCCTCGCCCACCTGGCGCACCTCGAGTCCGAGGCGGCCGGCCTGCCGCAGCCCGACGGGGGTGCGATCGACGTCGAGTCCAAGGCCAACCAGCCGATGCCGACGGACCTCACGGACATCGGGGTCGAGGCGCGCCGGGGGCGTTCTGCCGCAGAGCTGCTCGACGAGTTCGAGACGGCGTGCGCTCGCCGCCGTGAGGTCTTCGCGGGGCTCGACCTCACCGATCCGTCGCAGCCGGCGCCCGGCATCGTCGGTGCGCTCGGGTGGGACCTGGCGACCCTGCTGCGCAACCGTCCCATCGACCTCTGGGTCCATGAGCAGGACATCCGCTCCGCCACCGGTCGTCCCCTGACGACCACCGGTGTCGGGGCCGCGCACGTTGCCGGCCTCATGACGAAGATCTTCCCGATGACCCTGCGCCGGCTGCCGGCCGGCACGGCTGTCGTCGCCGACATCTCCGGCCCGCAGGGCCGGGTGCTCGCAGCCCGGGTGGGCGACGACGGGAGGGCTGCCCCCTTCGACCCGAGCGAAGGGAGTGACGTCACCCTCGAGATGGACGACGTCACGTGGCTGCGGCTCACCGGCGGTCGGGTCGACCCGGTCGACGCCGACGTCACGGTCACCGGCGACGAGGGGACGGCGGCCGTCGTGCTCGGGCGGCTCAACGTCACCCCTTGATCCGCCACGGTCCCTGGGGAGCGAGGTCGCCCGCGGCCGAGCGTCTCGAAGGGTCGTGACCTCCCCCGGATCGCGAGGCGTAGCGTGAGCCTCATGGAGTACCGATACCTCGGCAACAGCGGTCTGAAGATCAGCGAGATCGCCTACGGCAACTGGCTCACCCACGGCTCGCAGGTCGAGGCCGACGCCGCGACCGCCTGCGTGCGAGCGGCGCTCGACCACGGCATCTCGACCTTCGACACCGCCGACGTCTACGCCAACACCGCGGCGGAGAGCGTCCTCGGCGAGGCCCTCAAGGGGCAGCGGCGCGAGTCGCTCGAGATCCTCACCAAGGTCTACTGGCCGACCGGGCCCGGTGGGCACAACGACTCCGGCCTGTCCGCCAAGCACATCCGTGAGTCGATCGACGGGTCGCTGCGGCGGCTGCAGACGGACTACGTCGACCTCTACCAGGCGCACCGCTTCGACACCGAGACGCCGCTCGAGGAGACGATGCAGGCCTTCGCCGACGTCGTGCGGCAGGGCAAGGCGCTCTACATCGGCGTCAGCGAGTGGACCGCCGAGCAGATCCGCGAGGGGCACCAGCTCGCCTCCGACCTCGGCATCCGGCTCATCTCGAGCCAACCGCAGTACTCGATGATCTGGCGGGTCATCGAGAACGAGGTCGTCCCGACCTGCGAGGAGCTCGGCCTCTCGCAGATCGTGTGGAGCCCGATCGCCCAGGGCGTCCTCACCGGCAAGTACCAGCCCGGTCAGCCCCTGCCCGAAGGGAGCCGCGCCGCCCACGAGGAGGTCGGCGGGTCGATCGCCGGCCGGGTCCAGGACGACGCGCTGCTCACCGCGGTGCAGGGCCTGCGGCCGATCGCCGACGAGGTCGGCCTGTCGATGGCCCAGCTCGCCGTCGCCTGGGTGCTGCAGAACCCCAACGTCGCCGCCGCGATCATCGGCGCCTCGCGACCGGAGCAGGTGGAGGAGAACGTCAAGGCCTCGGGCGTCACGCTCGAGCCGCAGGTCATGGCGAAGATCGACACGGTCCTCGGCGAGCACGTCCAGCGCGACGCCGGCCTGACCGAGGCCAACGCGCCCAAGCGTCGCCCGAGCTGACCGCGGGGGCGGCCGGGCTCACCCCTGCCCGGCCGCCCACTCCCGCACCCGCGCCGCCGACTCCTCGTCGGACAGGTCCTCGACGCGGGTCATGACGGCCCAGCGCAGCCCGTGCGGGTCGCGGATCGAGGCGAAGCGGTCGCCGGAGACGAAGTCGGCGAGCGGCTCCCGGATCGTCGCGCCCGCGGCCTGCGCCTCGGCGACCACGGCGTCGACGTCGGGCACGTAGAGCGCGATCGAGGAGCAGACGACGTCGTCCTCGTGGGGTGCGACGAGACCGAAGTCCGGCATCGGGTCGGAGATCTGCAGCCGGCCCCGCCCGAAGTCGAGCGTCGCGTGCGCGACGAGCGTCCCTCCCTTCCCGTCCGGCATGTGCGTCACGTCGACCGTGCGCGCGCCGAAGACCCGCTCGTACCACGCGATCGCGCCCTGCGCGTCCTGCACGGTGTGGAAAGGGGTCAAGCTGGTGAACCCGTGCGGCACGCCGTGGTCGGTGTGCTGGCCGGTCGCTGCGGTGGTGGTGTCCATGGGCACGACGCTAGGCAACCCGAGGGCGGGACGCTTGAAGATCTGCGCCAACCTCGTGGGTGCCCCTACGCTCGGCCCGTGAGCGAGGCGATCCCGCGCAAGGGCCAGCTGCGCCCGGATGCCCGGGCGCCGGTCTCCCGGATCCTCCCGACGGCGGAGGGAGAGCCCCTCGCGCGGTGGTTCTGGGTGCCGGAGTGGGACCTGCCGGAGGGGGCGGTGCACGAGGCGCTGACGCTGCCCTTCCCTGCGGGCCAGCTCGTCGTCGAGGCCGATGCGGTGCGGGTGTACGGCCCGGTCTCCCGGGCCTGGCGGCGCGACCTCACCGGGCGCGGCTGGGCCGTGGGCGCCCTGCTGCGTCCGGGGGCGGCCCATGCGCTCGTCGGCGACGTGGGCACGCTGCGGGACCGCGACACCGAGACGAAGGGGGCGACCCGCCTCCACGCGGACGTCACCCGGGTCATGGACGGCCCGGGCGACGCGGACGAACGGCACACCGCCGCAGCGCGGCTGCTCGAGGTCTGGCTCGCCACGCAGGTGGGGGCGGCGGTGGCCGCGGATCCCGACGCGGTCCCGGCCCGGCGTCTCGTCGAGCTGGCCGACAGCGACCCCTCCCTGCTGCGGGTCGACGACCTCGCCGCGCGACTGGGTGCGTCCGTGCGCACCCTGCAGCGCTTGGCGAGCACGCACGTCGGGATGAGCCCGGGGGAGATCATCCGTCGCCGCCGGCTGCAGGAGGCGGCCGAGCGCGTCCGTGAGGAGCCGGGAGCCGACCTGTCGACGATCGCCGCGGACCTCGGCTACGCCGACCACGCCCACCTCACACGCGAGTTCGGCAGGATGCTCGGCTTCACCCCGACCGGGTACCGCGCCGGGGGCACTGAGTCACACTGACTCAGTGTCCGGACCGCTGGGTCGCGGCACAGCCCGGCCCGGGAATGGCCAGTCGAAGAAGGAGCGCGACATCCAGGTCGCGGATCTTCTTCGACTCGCGGAGGGGGTGAGGTCCTCGTCATCATCGGGGCCTGTCCAGGGAGGGCCGACGCGACTACCGTTGGTGCATGGAGCCCCTCTCGATCCTGCGCTCGCCACCCGTCGTCGGGCTGGCCTCGCTCGCGGCGCAACGCCTGCTGAGCCGGGGGTCGTCCACGTCACCTGCCACGTCGCTCCTCGGGGCGGCGGTCGCGGTGGCCGGCCTGGGGGTCGCCGCCGCCGGCATCCGCGAGATCCGCGCCGCGGGCACGACCCTCGACCCGACCCGCCCGGCCGACGCGAGCAAGGTCGTGCGCCAGGGCATCTATCGCTACTCCCGCAACCCGATCTACCTCGGTGACGCCCTGCTGCTCGCCGGCTACGCGATCCACCGCCGCGACCTGCTCGCCATCCTGCCGGTGGCCGGGTTCGTCGGGGTCATCGACACCTTCCAGGTCTCGGCCGAGGAGGAGGCGCTGCGCGACCGATTCGGCTCGACCTACGGCGACTACGTGGCGAGCGTGCGGCGCTGGTTGTGACCTTGGGCGCCGGCCCGCGCCCGCGTCTGCCCGCGCCCGTGAGCCGGCCCGAGCCCGGGCCGGCTCACGCCAACTGCTGGCCCGAGGTCGCCTGCGTGGCCCGGTCGTGCAGGTCGACGAGCACGGCGGCGTCTCCGTCCGGGGCGTGACCGGTCACCGACAGCAGCTCGCAGACGGCACGGTGGGCGCAACCCCGCTCGTAGTCCCTGAGCCACTTCTCCGCGATCCGCTGGGCGTCACCGAGGTAGGGCCAGCTCGCACGGATCCTCGGCATGCCGACCCGGTGGGGCTTCGGCGTCAGCCGGGCCCGCGAGGTCTCGTGCAGTCCGCACAGCCGCACGTAGAGATCGTCCGAGCCGAGGTCGACGGGGGCCGTCAGGTCGGGAGGCCCGCTCGCCAGCCCGGTGATGATGACGCGCAGGCCGGCTGCGGTGCGATAGGTGCGCACACCGAGGTCGGTGCGCGGCCGCCCACCGGGCGATGCGCTCGAGCGCAGGGCGGGGGTCGGGCTGCCCGGTGCGAAACAGCTTGCGCTGAGGCGGCAGGTCGACGTCGGCCACGAGCAGGACGTCGGTGTTGAGCACCTCGACACCCATCCGGTTACGCGTCACGGCCCCGATCAGTGCACCGTCGGCGCCGCGTACCTCGTGGAGGACCTCCTCGCGCACGGGCGTGCGGGGCTAGTAGTCGAAGCCGGCCCGCCCGCGGGTCAGCTGGTCGACGGCCGCGGCGAGCCGGTGCTGCGCGCGCATGGCCGCGTCGGCGGCCGACTCCGCCGACCACCCCCAGATGCGAAGGGGGAAGCGCCGCCCCTCGTGCTCGACCTCGGCGCTCGCGAACTGCCAGTGCTGGGGGCGGGGTCGCATGCGCCCGAGTCTGCCGGAGGTCAGTCCGACTGGTCGGCCAAGCCGGCCCGGCCGAGCCACGGGCCGGTGAGCTCGGCGACCGACGGGGTGAGCGCCTTTTGCAGCAGCGGGCCGAAGGTCACCCGGCGCACCCCCGCGTCGCGCAGCTCCTGCAGGGACCCCGAGGGGGCGCCGTCGACGGGGTGGGCGGTGACGTTGAGCGGCAGCGAGGTCGCCTCCATGAGGGTGGCGAGGGTGGCCGCGTCGGGGATCTTCACCGGGTAGACGCAGCGGGCCCCGGCCTCCTCGCACGCCCGGATGCGGGTGATCGCCTCGGCGACCGGGTCGGGGAAACGGTCGGTGCCGTGGAGCAGCGCGTCGGTGCGCGCGTTGATGACGAGCTCGATGTCGGCCTCGTCGGCGGCCTGGCGCAGCGCCCCGATGTAGTCGGCGTGCTCGGCAACCTCGCGCACCCGGTCCTGCGAGTGCACGGTGTCCTCGACGTTGATGCCCACTGCGCCGGCGTCGAGGACCCGCTCGACGAGCTCGGCGGCGGGGGTGTCGTAACCGGACTCGACGTCGGCGCTCACCGGCACGCGCACGGCCGAGCAGATCCGACGGATGCCGTCGAGCGCGTCGTCCAGGGTCATGCCCTCGCCGTCCTGCTGCCCGCGCGAGTCGGCGAGTGGGTGGCTGCCGATGGTCAGGGCGGGGAAGCCCGCGTCGACGACCGCACGCGCGGACCACACGTCCCAGACCGTGGGCAGGACGAGGGTCTCGTCGGTGTGGTGCAGGCGGAGGAGGTCGCTGGCCAGGCTCTTGAGATCGCTCATGGCTCCACCCTCCCAACTGGCGAAGGGGGCGACAAGGCCTCAGCCGATCAGGCCGGCGTCGCGGGCGAGCGAGACGGCCTCGCCGCGCGTCGCGGCGCCCGGCTCGGCACGGAGCACCCGAGGTGGGCCCCGACATCGGTCAGGTGCGCTGTAGGGTGCCTCAGATCCGCGGGTCCCGTGTGTCGACACGAGTGGAGCGGGTAGTCAGCCGACGAAGACCGCCCCGAGAGCACAAGGAGCGCACGATGAGCGAGACCGAGATCGAGACCGTCGCCACGATCATGCGGGAGACGAGGATCGCCGTCCTCACCCACGTCGAGGACGGACGTCTGGTGTCGGTGCCGATGGGCACCCAGGCCCTCGACGACCCGGGCACCATCCACTTCATCACTGAGGCCGACACCGACAAGGTGCGGGCGATCGCGGCCCACCCCGAGGTCAACATCGCGTATGCCACGGACGACGGCTGGGTGAGCGTCAGCGGCACGGCCCGTCGCAACGACGACCGGGAGTTGCTCGGGCGGCTGTGGGACGCGTCGGCCGGTGCCTTCATGGAGGGCGGCCCTGATGACCCGAACAGCACCCTGATCACGGTCACGGCCGACACCGCGCGCTACTGGACCTCGCCCGGCACCGTGGCGACGGTCGTCCAGATGGCCAAGGGACTCGTCAGCGACGGGCGGCCCGACCTCGGCGACACCGGCACCGTCAGCCTCTGAGCGACGCCGCGTCCCCGGCGTGTCGCGCCGCCCCCACGCGGGGCCGCGACGCGCGCTCGTCGGGGGATGCGTGTAGCGTCGAACCCGTCCGAAGCTCCACTTCCCCGGTGCCCGACGGTGGTCGTCAACCTCCGTCGCATGGAGGACAGCATGACCACGACCTCTCCCCGATCAGACCTCGCCGCATTGACCGAGCGGTTCCTCGCCGTCAGGGCACGGACCGACCGGCTCACCCGGGACCTCGGTCCCGAGGACCAGACGCCGCAGTCGATGACCGAGGCCAGCCCGACGAAGTGGCACCGAGCCCACACCACGTGGTTCTTCGAGGAGTTCGTCCTCGGTGCCGACCCTGCCTACCGACCGCGCGACCCCGCCTTCCGCTATCTCTTCAACAGCTACTACGAGGCCGTGGGGGAGCGTCACCCCCGCGCCGCGCGCGGACACGTGACCCGCCCGGGCGTCGCCGAGGTCGCGGCCTACCGCCAGGACGTCGAGGAGCAGCTCGTCGCCCGGCTCGAGGACGGGACCCTCGACGAGGCGCTGCTCGACCTCGTCGAGCTCGGCTGCCACCACGAGGAGCAGCACCAGGAGCTGCTCCTCATGGACGTCAAGCACCTCCTCTCGGGCAATGTCCTCCAGCCGGTCTACGTCGAGCGGGCGCCCGACCCCGACCCCGCGGCCGACCCCCTCCCGCAGCGCTGGACGCACGTGCCCGGTGGGGTCACGCACATCGGAGACGACGGCAGCGGCTTCGCCTTCGACAACGAGCGCCCGCGTCACCGGGTGTGGCTCGACGACGTCGAGGTCGGCACCCGCCAGGTGACCAACGCCGAGTGGGTCCGGTTCATCGACGACGGCGGCTACGCCCGCCCCGACCTGTGGCTCTCCGACGGGTGGGCGACCCTGCAGGCCACGGGGTGGGACGCGCCCGGCTACTGGCGCCGGGACGACGACCACGGCTGGACGACCTTCACCCTGTCGGGACGCCGTCCGGTGGTGGCCGCCGAGCCGGTGTGCCACATCTCCTTCTTCGAGGCCGATGCCTTCGCCCGGTGGGCGGGCCACCGCCTGCCCACCGAGCAGGAGTGGGAGGCCCGCGCTGTGAGCGGTCACCAGACGCACGGCGGTCTGCTCGACCCCGAGCGCTGCCACCCCGGGCCGGCGGCCGAGGTCACCTTCGGCGACGTCTGGGAGTGGACGGCGAGCGCGTACCTGCCGTACCCGGGATTCGAGACGGCCCCGGGCGCCGTGGGCGAGTACAACGGCAAGTTCATGAACGACCAGCACGTCCTGCGGGGAGCCTCCGCGGTGACCCCGCCGGACCACCCGCGCACGACCTACCGCAACTTCTTCCCGGCCGCGTCCCGGTGGGCCTTCTCCGGACTGCGACTCGCCCGGTGAGCCGCGCCGAGCTCGAGGCCGACCTCCGCTCCGGCCTCTGGTCGCAGCCGGCGACCCTGCCGCCACGCTGGTTCTACGACGAGCGGGGCTCCCGCCTCTTCGACGAGATCACCACCCTGCCCGAGTACTACCCGACGCGTGCCGAGCAGGAGATCCTCACCCACCGCAGCGGCGAGATCATCGCGCTGAGCGCCGCGCGGAGCCTGCACGAGCTGGGGGCGGGCACGGCGACCAAGACCCGTGAACTGCTCGACGCCCTCACCGCGCAGGGGCGGCCGGCGCTCTACGCGCCGCTCGACATCAGCAAGGAGGTCCTGCTCGAGGCCGCCGACCGTCTGCGCACGGACTACCCGGCCCTGAACGTCGAGCCGGCGGTCGCCGACTTCCACCACCTGCCACCGCTGTCGGGGGAGCCCGGTGAACGTCTGCTCGTCTTCCTCGGCGGCACGATCGGCAACTTCGAGGAGGACGAGCGCTCCGGGTTCCTCGACATGGTGCACGCGGCCCTCGCCCCCGGTGACCACCTGCTCCTCGGAGCCGACCTCGTCAAGGACCCGGACCGGCTCGTCGCGGCCTACGACGACGGGGCAGGCGTGACCGCGCGCTTCAACCTCAACCTCGTCGACGTCATCACCCGCACCACGCCGGTCACGGGTCTGTCCCGCGACGACCTCGTCCACGAGGCCGCGTGGGACGACCGCGCCTCGCGCATCGAGATGCGGCTGCGTGCGGTGCGTGACATCACGGCCGACTTCACCGGGATCGGTCGCACGTGGCGCCTGGCGAAGGGGGAGCACCTGCGGACCGAGATCTCGCGCAAGTTCGACCTCGGCCTGCTCCGTGACGAGCTGACCGAGCACGGCTTCGAGCCGGTGACGAGCTGGACCGACGCGGCGGACGACTTCTCGCTGACCCTCGCCCGGGTCGCCGGCCGTGACGACGGCACGCCGTGACCCGCACCCTCCTCGAGCGCTTCCACGGGCGCATCCTCGGGGCGGGTAGCAGCAGCGGGCTGCGGCTGGTGGTCGGCGACTGGTGGGACTCGCCCCTCGGGGCCTTCACCGATGTCATGGTCGCGACGCCTGACGACCGTCGGGTCCTGCTGGCGCCGGACGACGAGGTCGCTCAGTACGTCGCCGCCACGTACTCCTTCGACGAGGTCCGGGTCGGCCCGGTTGCCCTGCAGGTCGACGATGACGTGTGGCGCCTCGACGCAGGCCCGTTGCGGTGCACGATCGGTCTGGGAGGGCGCACGGCCCTCGGCCTGGTCCTGCGAACCGTGCCCGAGCGGGTGGGGCGCAGCCGCGCCTTCGCGCATCTCGCCGACCCCATCGCGCGGCGGCTGCTTCCGGGGGTGCGCACCGTCGGCAGCGCCGGCGGTGGGCGGCGCGAGTACTACGGGGCGCACGACCAGCGGCAGGTGACGTCGCTGTCCGGCACATGGTCGGGCCAGTCCATCGGCGGCCTCACCCCGGTCACGCCTCCGCCACGATTCGGCTTCAGCTCCACGCCCGCGTCACCCAGCCTGACGCGGGTGACGACGACCGTCGAGCGAGGCGTCGACGCGGACTGACGAGCGCAGTCGGGGCAGCGTGATGCCCGACCCGGCGAGCAGCTCGCCTCAGGTCGCCTCGTCGTAGCGCGCCAGGGCCTCGAGCCGCTCCTCCGCGTGGTCGACGATCCGCTCCGGGTAGTCGTGCGCGTACCCGTCGTCGTGCTTCCACGGCTCGTGCGCTGCGGCGCCCTCGAGATGGGCCAGCTCCGGCACCCACCGGCGCACGTACGCACCGTCGGGGTCGAAGCGCTTGCCCTGCGTGACGGGGTTGAAGACACGGAAGTACGGGGACGCGTCCGTGCCGGTGCCGGCGACCCACTGCCAGCCGTGGTTGTTGGACGCGAGGTCCCCGTCGACGAGGTGCTCGAGGAAGTGCCGCGCGCCGACGGGCCACCACACGTGCAGGTCCTTGGTGAGGAAGCTCGCCGTGGCCATCCGCACCCGGTTGTGCATCCATCCCTCGCCGAGCAGCTGGCGCATGCCGGCATCGACGATCGGGTAACCGGTGCGCCCCTCGCGCCACGCCTCGATGGCGTCTTGCGGTTCGTCGTAGCGAAGGGGGAGTGGCCGCAGGTCCTGCCACGCGGAGTCCGGGTTGGCCCAGAGCACGTCGGCGTAGAACTCCCGCCAGGCGAGCTCCGTGCGGTAGGTCTGCGCCCCGTCGCCGCGCTCGCCGCGCAGGTCGTGGAGGAGCTGGCGGGGGTGGACGACCCCGAGGTGCAGGTCGGCGGACATGCGCGAGGTCCCCTCGACCGCCGGGAGGTCGCGATCGTGGTCGTAGTCGGCCAGCGCCTCGTCGCGGAAGCGCACCCAGCGCCGCCGGGCGGCGTCCTCGCCCGCGGTCGGCAGGTCGATCGGGCACTCGCGGGCCGCCTTGTCGAGCATCGCCTCGACCCGGCCGTCGGTGTCGGCCTCGATCCACTCGACCCCACGCGGCGCACTCGTCGGCTCGTCCCAGCCGTGCTCGCGCCACGCGGTGGCGAATGGGGTGAAGACCTTGAAGGGGGTGCCTCCCTTCGTCCGCACCGTGCCGGGGTCGACGGCAAAGGGCGAGCCGGTGGCCACACCCTCGACGCCGATCTCGCGCAGCGCGGCGACGACACGACGATCGCGCTCGACGCCCCCGGGCTCGTTCTCCCGGCTGACGTGGACCGACGTGGCCCCGACCTCGCGGGCGACGCGCGGCACGACCTCGGCGGGGTCGCCGAGCCGGATCACAAGGCGACCGTCGAGGGAGGCGTCAAGTGCTCGCAGGGTGGCGGCCAGCCACGCGGTCTTCGCCGCACCGGCCGGCCCCCACATCGTCGGGTCGATGACGAAGAGGGGGAGCACAGCTCCCCGCGAGGCGGACTCCCGCAGGGCGGGGTGGTCGCGCAGACGCAGGTCCCGGCGAAACCACATGATCGCGGTGCCCATCACAGGCGGAGAAGCATCTTGCCCGTGTTGGCACCGTCGAGCAGGTCCATGAAGGCCTGCGGCGCGGCGTCGAGACCGTCGCGGAAGGTCTCGTCGGCGACCAGTCGACCCTCGGCGAGCCACTGGGGCGCCCGGGAGTGGTACTCGGCGACGAGCTCGGGGTACTGACCGACGATGAAGCCGCGCAGGGTCAGCCCCTTGCCGATGGCGAGGGCCAGGTTGCGGGGTGCGGCGGGCGGCTCGGTCGAGTTGTACTGCGAGATCGCCCCGCACATCGCGACCCGACCGAAGGTCGACAGCGTGCCGATCGCGGCCTCGAGGTGCTCGCCGCCGACGTTGTCGAAGTAGACGTCGATGCCGTCGGGCGCGACCGAGGCCAGCCCCTCGGCGACGGGACCGTCGCGGTAGCTGAAGGCCGCGTCGTAACCCAGCTCGACCACGCGGGCGACCTTGTCGGCGGAGCCCGCCGAGCCGACGACCCGGCCGGCGCCGAGCGCCTTGGCGATCTGACCGGCGGCCTGGCCGACGGCACCTGCGGCGCCGGAGACGAAGACGGTGTCTCCCTCGCGCATGCCGGCCACGGCGGTCAGCCCGACGTAGGCCGTCAGGCCGGTGAGGCCGAGGACGCCGAGATAGGTCGAGGCGGGCGCGGCATCGGTGTCGACGACCCGGACCGCCTTCGCCGGGAGCACAGCGTGCTCGCGCCAGCCGAGGCCGTGCAGCACGTGCTGGCCCACGGCGACGTCGTCGGAGCGGGAGGCGATGACTTCGCCGACCGCGCCGCCGTCGAGCGGGGCGTCGATCTCGAAGGGGGCGACGTAGGACTTCACGTCGTTCATCCGACCGCGCATGTAGGGGTCGACCGACATGACGACATTGCGCACGAGCACCTGGCCGTCGGCGAGCTGCGGCAACTCAACGGTCTCGAGGCGGAAGTTGTCGGCCGTCGGCGCGCCCTGCGGGCGCGAGGCGAGGACGATCTGGCGGGTGGTCGTGGGGATCTGGGTCATCGGCGATCAGTCCTGCGTGACCGTGACGGTGACGTCGATGTTGCCGCGCGTCGCGTTGGAGTAGGGGCAGACCTCGTGGGCCTGGTCGGCGAGCTGCTGGGCTGCCTCGGCGTCGAGGTGGGGCAGGGTGACCTCGAGCTCGACGGCCAGCTGGTAGCCGCCGCCCTCCTTGGGGCCGATGTGCACGCGCGAGCCGACGGCGGAGTCGGCGACGTCGACCTTGCCGGCGCGGGCCACGGCCTGCAGCGCCGAGTGGAAGCACGCGGCGTAGCCGACGGCGAAGAGCTGCTCGGGGTTGGTCCCCTCACCCGACCCGCCCATCTCCTGGGGGATCGCGAGGTCGAGGTCGAGGCGGCCGTCACTGGTCCGGCCGTGCCCGTCGCGGCCGGCGCCGGTGGCGAGGGCCTCTGCGGTGTAGAGAGTCTTCATCGTCATGCTCCTTGGGTGGGGGTGGGGTCGCCGACGGATGCGCAGAACCTCTGGGCCAGGCGACGCAGGGTCGCCAGCTCCTCGGGCTCCATGTCGACGGCGTCGTACAGGCGCCGCTGGATCGCCGCGACCTGCGTCTCGAGGTCCCGACCGGCGGTGGTTAGGTGGATCGTCACGCGGCGGGCGTCCTCCCCTTCGCGACGGCGCTCGACGAGACCGCTCGCCGACATGCGCTTGAGAAGGGGGGAGAGCGTCCCGCTGTCGAGGTGCAGCGCCTCGCCGAGCTCGGTGACGGTGCGGCCGTCGCGCTCCCACAGGGCGAGGAGGGTGACGTATTGGGTGTACGTCAGCCCGATCTCGGCGAGGCCTTCGCGGTAGGCCGCGGTCGCCGAGCGCGACGCCGAGTAGAGGGCGAAGCAGATCTGCTGGTCGAGCTGGTGGTCCGTCTGCACCTCTGAAGCATCGCACGCAATTGATTTGTGCGCAATCTATTCGTGCGGATCGAGGTGTTCAGCGCGCGATCGGCACCGGCAGGCCGGCGAGCTCGACGCCGGTCCGCTCGGTCACCGCGCCGTCCGGCGCCACGGCCACCTCGTGGAGCACGAGGTCGCCGTCGGTGACCGACCACAGCCGCACCTGCCACGGCCCCTCACCACTGACCCGAGGCGGCTCGACGAGCGCGCGCACCTGCTCCTTCGCCTCGTCGACCCGCCGCCGGGCGTCCGCCCCGGTGGCGGGGCGGAGGCGCAGGTCATCGGCAGAGGTCAGGAGCCGCCACCCCTTCGCCATGTCACGGGTGGCATCGGCCCGCGCGGTCGCCAGCTCGAGCGCCTCGTCGGCGGAGCCCACCCGGGTGCCGTCGATCTGCGCCCAGCGCTCGGGATGGCCGCTCAGCACGACGACGCGGCCGTCGTCGGCGACGGCGACGAACCACCGGGCCGGGTGCGATGCGCCGCGCCAGACGACGTCGAGCAGGCGCCACCCGCGCAGCGCCGCCACGGGCACGGGACGCAGACGGGTCCTGGCGTCGGTGACGACCAACGCCAGCATCGGCTCGTCCGTCGTCGTCGAGATGGTCGCGATGTCGGTCATGAGTTGTCCTCGTCCCACTGCTCGCCGTAGTAGTCCATGTAGGTCTCGTCGCCGTCGCCCGTCGACGGGGAGTAGTAGCCGCTCTTGAAGAGCTCGCGGATCGCGGCGCGCCCGGCGGCGTCGGCCTCCTCGGGGGTCGCGCCGGCGGCGACGGCCTCGTCGTGGGCCACGAGATAGTTGGTGATGTGCTGCTCGTCGGTCGACAGCGAGCTCTCGCCGTCGGCCGCCTGGTAGTAGTAGGCCTCCTGGGTCATCGCCTCGACCTCGCCGTCACCGGACTCATGGTCGGAGCCTAGGGAATCCGCCGCGCTGACGGCAGGGGGAGCGCTCCCCACGCCGTCCGGCCCCCGAACTTCGCAAAACCCTAGGGTCTTGCGAAGTTCCCCCCGGCCCACTCCGCAGGACCCTAGGGTTTTGCAGAGTTCGAAGGGGAGATCGGCGCCGGCTGCCGGCGGGCTCCCCGGGGCTCAGGCCTGGTCGTCGGGAGCGCCCACGGTCTCCTGCACCGGGCCCTCCGCCGTGATCTCGACGACCGGCTCGCCGTCGACCGGTGGCATGCCCGGGTCGACCGCCTCGGTCGGCGGGGTGGCGAACTCGTCCTCGGTGCCCGGCTGACGGTCCGTGCCGGGGAAGCGGCGGAGGTCGAGCGTCACCGGGAAGTCGGTGACGGCCGGACCGAAGCCCGACATCGGGTCGGGCAGGGCCGACAGGTCGACCGGCCCGGGGGTGTGGCCGTCGGTGACGAAGCGCGCCGCCCGGCGCGACTCCGCGGACGCGGCGTTGACCGGGAAGGTGTCGTAGGCGACGCCGCCCGGGTGGGTCACGTGGTACGTGAAGCCACCGAGGGAGCGGCCGGTCCACCGGTCGACGAGGTCGAAGACGAGCGGCCCGTGCACACCGATCGTCGGGTGCAGCGCCGACGGCGGCGCCCATGCCCGGTAGCGGACGCCACCGACGAAGGCGCCGGAGCTCCCCTTCGCCCCGACGGGACCGCCCCAGCCCTGCTCGGCGACGGGGACCATGGGCACGGGCACGCCGTTGCACGTCACGACGTGCCGTCCCTCGACGAGGCCGACGGCGCGGACCTGGACCTTTTCGACCGAGGAGTCGACGTAGCGGGCGGTGCCGAACTGGCTGACCTCCTCGCCGAGGACGTGCCACGGCTCGATCGCGGTGCGCAGCTCGAGCTCGACGCCGGCGATCGTCGTGTCCCCCAGCCGCGGGAAGCGGAACTCGAGGAAGGCGTCGAACCACGCCGGGTCGATGCGCCCGGCCCCGGCCCGCTCCAGGTAGCGGTTGACGTCGTCGATGACGTCGCGCAGGTCGGTGGCGACGAAGGCGGGCAGCAGGTAGCGGTCGTGCAGCCGGGTGCCCCACTGTACGAGCGGACCGGTGTAGGGCTCGTCCCAGAAGCGGGCGACGAGGGCCCGGACGAGCAGCGCCTGCAGCAGCGCCATGCGCGGATGCGGCGGCATCTCGAAGCCGCGCATCTCGAGCAGTCCGAGCCGCCCGCGCTCGGAGCCGGGCGCGAAGAGCTTGTCGATGCAGAACTCCGACCGGTGCGTGTTGCCCGTGATGTCGGTGAGCAGGTGGCGCAGCAGCCGGTCCGCGAGCCACGGGCGGGTGTCCCGCTTGGGCCGGTGGTCGTCGTCGAGCGGGTCGGTGATCGCGGAGGCGTCGTGTTCCATCGCGATCACGTGCTCGAGCTGGGCGAAGGCGATCTCGAGCTCGTAGAGCGTGTCGGCGCGCCCTTCGTCGACGCGCGGCGCCTGCGACGTCGGACCGATGAAGCGCCCGGAGAAGAGGTAGCTCAGCGCCGGGTGGTGCTGCCAGTAGGTGACGAGCGAGCGCAGCAGGTCGGGGCGACGCAGCATCGGGCTGTCGGCGGCGGTGGGCCCGCCGAGGGTGAGGTGGTTGCCGCCGCCGGTGCCGGTGTGCGAGCCGTCGAGGTCGAACTTTTCCGTCGCGAGGTGGATCTGTCGGGCGTGCTCGTGGAGCGACTCCGTCTGCTCGACGAGCTCGCCCCACGAGGCCGTCGGCGCGACGTTGACCTCGATGACGCCGGGGTCGGGCGTCACCGACATCGTGCGGACCCGGTCGTCGCCGGGAAGGGGGTAGCCCTCGAGGACGACCGCGTGGCCGGTCTCGGCGGCGGCGCCCTCGACGGCGCCGACGAGCTCGAGGGCGTCCTCGAGGTGCGACATCGGCGGCAGGAAGACGAAGAGGTGCCCGTCGCGGTGCTGCACGGCCAGGGCAGTGCGCGGCGACTCGTCGATCGGCAGCACCCGGGCGGGTGCGACATCGCCGGCCGGCAGCGTCGCCGGGTCGAGGGCGGGCAGCGCTCCGCGCGGGTCGAAGGGGGATCGCTCGGGCTGGTCGGGGCCTTCCGTCCAGGCGATCGAGGACAACGGCAGCCGCAGACCGGCGGGCGAGTCGCCGGGCACGAGGGCGAGGAAGCCGCGGCGGGTGCGCCACGTCGTCGTCGCCCAGCCCTCGCCATCGGGGGCGGGGAAGACCGGCAGCACCCAGGCGGCCGGGGTGTCGAGGTCGACCTGCTCGTCGACCCGCGCGACGACGGCCGCTCGGTGCTCGGCGTCGGAGGCGTCCTCGCTGTCGGGGGCGACGTCGCCCGCGGAGGGGCCGTCGCCGTGGGGCAGTCGGGCCTCGGTGACGACCTGCTGCAAGGGGTCCTCGACGGCGGCGACGAGCTGCTCGGGCGGGATGCCCAGGCGTCGGGCGATGCCGAGCGCGAGGTCGCGGGCCGCGCTCGCCGCCTCCGGCGAGCCGGAGTCCGCGCGTGGCTCTCCCCAGGGGTCGTCGAGCAGCTCCTGGGCGCGCCACAGCGGTTCGCCGTCGGTGCGCTCGCTCAAGCCGATCTGCCAGCGGGGGAGCGGCTCGCCCGGGTACCACTTGCCTTGGCCGTGGTGGCGCAGGGTGCCGGGGCCCGAGAGGCGCCGGGCGAGCGCCATGGCGAGCTCGCGCTTCTCCTCCCCGTCGGCCGCGGTGTGCCACTGGGGGTCCTTCGTGCCGCCGGCCGCGACGAAGGTCGGCTCGCCACCCATCGTCAGGCGAACGTCGCCCCGGGTCAGCAGGTCGTCGACGGCAGTGCCGAGCTCGGTGATCCGCGCCCACTGCTCGTCGGTGACCGGGCGGGTGACGCGCGGGTCCTCGGCAAACCGGGTCACCGTGTTGCTGAAGTCGAAGGTCACCTGCGTCGGGGCGGTCGCGCCGCTGATCGGCGCGGCCGACGCGGGGTGCGGGGTGCACGACAGGGGGATGTGCCCCTCGCCGCAGAGCAGGCCGGAGGTGGCGTCGAGCCCGATCCACCCGGCGCCGGGGACGTAGACCTCGGCCCAGGCGTGCAGGTCGGTGAAGTCCTCGGCCGGTCCGTTGAGGCTGTCGTCGCCGACGGCGCTCAGGTCGGAGGTCAGCTGCACGAGGTAGCCGGAGACGAAGCGCGCGGCCAGCCCGAGCTGCCGCAGCGCCGAGACGAGCAGCCAGGCGGAGTCGCGGCAGGAGCCGATGCCCCGCTCGAGGGTGTGCTGCGGGGTCTGCACGCCTGCCTCGAGACGCACCGTGTAGTCGACGCTCTCGCGCACGGCGCGGTTGAGCCCGACGATGAAGTCGACGATCCGCGTGCCGGCGCCGACCTCCGCGTCACGTGGCCCGGTGAGCAGGCCGGGCAGCACCTGCTCGAGCCAGGCGCTGACCTCGGGGGCCGGGCCGCTGCCCTCCGCACCGTCGTCGACGGGCCGCAGGTAGGGCGCGAGATCCTCGCGCAGCTGCTCCGGGTAGGCGAAGGGGAAGGTCGCCGCCCAGTCCTCGACGAAGAAGTCGAAGGGGTTGATGACCGTCATGTCCGCCGTCAGGTCGACGGTGATCTCGAGCCGGGAGACCTTGTCGGGGAAGACCACCCGCGCCAGCCAGTTGCCGAAGGGGTCCTGCTGCCAGTTGAGGAAGTGCTCGGGCGGATCGATGCGCAGCGCGTAGCTCGGGATCGGCGTGCGGGAGTGAGGCGCCGGCCGCAGGCGGATCGTGTGCGGGTAGACGTGCACGGGTTCGGCGAACTCGTAGGACGTGCGGTGCTCGAGGGCCACTCGGATGGTCACGCGACCACTCTAGGCACCCAGCGCCTGCCGTGACCCGGGGATGACCGGGCCGGCTCGCCCCGGACCGGCTGGCTACTCCTCCAGGCCCGACAGCACCGACCGCGCGGCCCGCTCGGTCACCCCGGTGTCGGGGGTGCCGTTGTAGGCGCCGTTGGCGACGCTCACGGTGTTGTGTCCGACCTTGACGACGACGAAGTCCATCGTCATCGTCTCGAGGGTTTGCTGGATCTTCAGCCGGAAGGCGACGGTGCGGTCGCCGAGCGCCGGGAAGGTGAGCGGCTCCACCTCGTAGCTGCTCGTGTTGCCGGTGTCGGCCTGCCGGAAGTCGAAGCTCGGGCATTCGGCGACGAGCTCGCCCGCCTCGTCGAAGAGCCGCGAGGGGTAGGGGTCGTCGAAGGAGTAGACCCACATGCCCAGGTGATGGCGCTCGCTGCCCGGAGGCGGCGGGTTGTCGGCGCGGGCGAAGTTGGCCTGCACGCGGGCGCGCTCGGTGCGCTGCACCTTGTCCCACCCGGGGCCCTTCTGCAGCAGCGGCGCGCAAGAGCTCGGGGTGACGTCGCCCGCCTGGGCCTCGCTGACGGTCGGCCGCTCGTCGTCGACCCACCCCTCACCGACGTCACCGGCCGAAGGGAGGGCGGCGCGCAGACCCCCTTCGTCCATGGGTCGGCCGGGGCCGGTGACCGTGCCGACGTCGTCGCCGGACCCGCTCGAGGGGTCGGCGGAGGACGTCGCCGTCGTGCCGCTGCCCGTCGGCGATCCGGTGTCGTCACCCCCGGAGCCCGGGATCAGGGAGCAGGCGGCGAGGGCGACGGCGCACCCGCCGCCGACCACGGCCGCCCGCAGCGACCTCACAGCGACTCGAGGTTGTCGACCGTCGTCTTCAGCAGGGTCTCGACCGCAGCCGAGTGGTACTTCGACGCCGGACCGGCGCTGTGCACGACGTGGACGCGGTTGTGACCCAACGACGCGGTCGCGACCTGCACGACGCCGCCCTGGAAGGTGTCGCCCTCGGTGGTGTTCTCCACCCTCACGCCGTAGGTGCGGTCACCGACCGGCTGGAGCGAGACGGGGCTGAGCTTCCAGTCGCTCGGGCCGTACTTGTCGATGATCTGGAAGGTGTCGCACTGACCCAGCGCCTCGCCCGCCTTGTCGAAGAGCGTCGAGGGCACCTCCTCGTCGTAGGTGGTGATCTCGACGCTGAGCACCCCGAGGCCGCCGGGGCCCACGTAGTCCTTCTTGGCGGAGCCGGTGGAGTGCTCCTTGAGCTCGTCGGCGACCTTGCCGCTCAGGCGCACGTCCTCGCAGACGGCCGGGTAGGTCGTCGACTCCGGGTCCGGTGGCTCGGACTCGGTCGCCGTGTCGACGGTGAACCCCTCGGGGGTCTCCTCGTCGGTCGGCAGCGCCGAGCGCAGCTGCTCCTCGCCCAGCTGGGTCCGCCCGACCTGCTGCGTCGTCGACGGGTCGTCGGAACCACCGATCGAGGGGACGCACCCGGCGACGAGGGCCAGTGCGGCGGTGCCGACGGCCGCGCGTGCGGTCGCCCGGGTCACCGCTCGCCGGGTCACTTCAGGTCCTCGAGCGCCTCGGTGACGAACTTGCCGAGCCGCTCCTCGTTGTTGGCGCGGAAGCCGGTGATCATCCGGGCGCTGATGAGGTTGTGGCCGCTGCGCACCCAGATGTAGTCGACGGCGATGTCGGTCTCCTCGTTGCCGATCCGCACGGCGAAGGTCTGGTCACCGATGACCGGGCTGCCGATGTGCTGCGCGGTCTGCTCGATGTCGTTGGCGTCGGGGGCGGTGCGGGAGGTGAACTTCGTGCACTCGGCCAGCGATGCCCCGGCCTCGTCGAAGAAGCGCTGGGGGTAGGGCTCGTCGAAGGTCCAGATGGCCACCGACAGCTGCGGCGTGGGCGTGCCGCCGTTCTTCTGCGCGTAGCGCACGCCCTCGCCCTCGCTGACGTGCTTGTCGCGCCACTCGCGGATCTCCGGGGTGTCGAAGTAGGCGGCGAGGCAGGTCTCGGGGTCGGTGGTGCGCTTGCTCTTGAGCGCCGCGTCGAAGCCGTCGGGGTGCTTGACGAAGCCTGCGGGCGCCTCCTCGAGGGTCGGCAGCGCCGCCTTGAGCTTCTTGGCGGTGAGCTCCTGCTGCTCGGGGGCGTCGGCGACCTCGGCCTCCGGCGTGTTGGTCACGGTCACGGTCGTGGGCTCGGTCGGCTCCGCCGGTGCGTCGTCACCGCAGGCGGAGAGGGCGAGGGCAGCCGTGACGGCCAGCGTGGCGAAGGGGGCGAGGCGTCGGGTCATGAAGTGGCCTTCGTGAGGTCGTCGAGCACGCCCTGCGCGTGCTCCTCGAGGGTGTCGGAGCTGTCCGGCCCGGGGCCGGACACCAGTCGCACGTTGATCAGGTTGTGACCGCTGCGGACCCACAGGTCGTCGATGGTCAGGTTGATGTCGGTGCTGCTGCGTCGCACGGCGAAGGAGCGGTCGCCGATCACGGGGTTGGCGATGTGGTGGGTGCGCCACTCGGTGCCGTTGTCCTCGTAGCTGGCGCACTGGGCCATCGCGGCACCGGCGTCGTCGAGGAAGCGGGTCGGGTAGGGCCGGTCGTGGGTCCACACGGACACGACGAGGCTCGGTGTCGGGTTGCCACCGCCGCCGTGCTCGTGCCGCACCCCCAAGCCCTCGGTGCGGTGCTTGGTGGTCCAGGAGCGGACTTTCGGGGTGCCGAAGATGGCGGCGAGGCAGGCCGGCGGATCCGTGTCGCTCGTGCCGTCGGCCGCGACGTCCACGTCCTTGCGGGTCAGCTCGAAGCCCTCGGGGCCCTCGCCGTCGGCGGGCAGGGCCGCGATGATCTGCGCGCGGGTCAGCTCCTGCTGCTCCGGGGCGTCGAGGGTCTCGGGCTCGGGCGTGCTCGTCGCCGTCACGGTCGACGTCGGGGAGGACTCGCTGGTCGGCGAGGTCGAGGTGGAGCTGTCGGTGGGCGCGGGGTCCGGCCCCCCGCAGGCGCCCAGTGCCACGGCGGCCGTCACGACGAGCATGCCGAAGGGGGCCGCCCGGGTGATCACGACGTGGCCTTCTCGAGGTCGTCGAGGATGCCCTGGGCGTAGTCCTGCATGAGCTTGCCGTCGTAGTCCTTGTCGTAGCCCAGGGTCATCACGGTGATGAGGTTGTGGCCGCTGCGCACGTACATGCGGTCGACGTAGAAGTCGTGGTCGCGGCTGGTGATGCGCACGGCGAGGGTCTGGTCCCCGATCTGGGGCGTGGAGATCGCCTTGGCCGAGTAGCTGCTGTCGGGGCCGGCGTTGTTGCTCTCGGTGTAGTCGTCGCACGAGGCGATCGCCGCGCCGGCGTCGTCGAAGATGCTGTGGGGGTAGGGCTCGTCGTAGGACTCGACGTAGGTCGCGATGATGCCGCCACCGTTGACCTTCTCGCGGCTGAAGCGCGCCTTCTCGTTGACCTTGCGGTGCTCGTCGCGAAACTTCTCCGCATCCGACCCGGCGAGCTCGACGTCGGCGCACTCCGCCGGGTCGTAGGTCGGCTCGTAGGTGCTGGCCGGCGAGATGTCGACGAGCCAGTCCTTGCTGGGCATGTCGGCCCGGGTCGGCAGCGCCTTGCGGGCGGTGGCCTTGTCGATCTGCTGCTGCTCGGGCCGGTCAAGGGCCTCGGCCTCGGCGTCCTTGGTGACGGTGATGGTGCCCGGGTCGCTCGCCTCGTCGGGAGGGGTCGAGCCCTGGTCGCCGCAGGCGGAGACCGCGAGCAGGGTCGTCAGACTGAGGGCGGCCAGGCATCGGCGGGTCGTCGCATCCATCGTCGCCAAGCATCCCACGGCCGCCGCCAAACGTGCCCGGCGGCGACCCGGGCCCGTATCGTCGTGGCGAGACCTCAGGAGGGGAACCAGTGAAGCAGATCTCCCGACGCACCGTGCTCACCGCGATGGGCGCGCTCGGCACCATGACCGTCGCCGGCTGCGCCGACGGCGAGCCCAGCCAGCTCGACCCGTCGTCGACGCACGTCGTCGAGGGCGACGGCGGGTCCGGCTCGTCCGCGAGCGGTTCGTCGTCCACAGGCTCCGAGGGCTCGGGCGATGCGTCGTCGGAGGGTGGCATGCGGCAGGTGCAGCTCGACTCTCCCGACGCGATGCGCGGCCGCTGGGCGGCCTACACGGCCGTGGTGCTCGCCGCGAGCGACAACTCCGAGTCCTCCCGCGCCGAGGACGGCGACTGGATCTTCCAGCACGAGCTCGGCCCCTGGGCGATGCTCGTGCGCTTCAAGGACGGCAAGGCGCTGCTCGCCGGTCAGGCCAATGCCGACATCGTGCGCGACCTCACCCAGGAGAAGAAGATCCGCAAGGCCCTCGTCGCCGGTGCCCCGAAGTGGTGGGGGGCGCTCGACACGGCGCTGCCGGACACCGCCCGGATCGGGTTCGTCCTCGGCTGGGACGGCAAGACCTGGCAGGGCCTGGCCCCGTCGGTGAGCAACTTCGACGCCCTGCCCTTCTACCCCAAGTCGCAGCAGGCCTGCGGCGAGCAGCTCGTCATGTGGGGCAGCAAGGCCGAGGGCAGCTACACCGGCTCGGCCAAGGCGGCGGCCGATGCCGCCATGCGCGCCGGCACCCAGCTGACCGCGGCCCAGCTGAAGAAGCTGGGCCCGGGCATCCAGTCCGCCCGGGTCAAGGGTGCGCTGACCGCCGCGAAGGCCTACGAGGGCAAGGGCAAGCACTGACCCCGAGGGTCAGCCGCGCGCCTGCCAGGTGCACACGCAGGCGAGGTTGCCGTCGGCGTCCGACAGCACCCACCACGCGGGGGCGAACTCGTCGGTGACCAGCTCGCCGCCGGCGGCGACGCAGGCGTCGACCCGCGCCTGCGCTTCGTCGTGCGGGACGTAGACGTCGAGGTGCACCCGGCCGCGGCCCGACCGCTCCTCGCTGTCCTGGAACCAGATCTCGGGCAGCTGACCGTCGGGCGAAGGGAGGCTGTCGGGGTCCCCCTTCGCCGGCTCGTGACCGGTGAGGGCCATCCAGAAGGGGCGGATCCGGTCGGCGTCGGCGGTGTCGATCCCGATGGTCATCGAGGCGCCCACCTCGGGCTGGGCGCTCGCGCCCAGGTCGTCGGCGATCCGGCTGATCTCGCCGGCCAGCGCGATGTCACGGGGCGAGAGGCCGCCCACGTCATGGCTGACCAGACGCAGCCCGACCCAGCCCCACCGCAGGTCGATGTCGGGGTGGTGGTCGGCCTCCTCGGCCGCCTTGGCGATCGCATTGACCAGCGCGAGCGACTCCTCGAAGCCCTGCGTGCGCAGGCGGGTGCGCAGCATGCCGTCGACCTCTCGCCACCCCTGGGGGATCTGGTCGGCGACCTGCTCGCTGGTCAGGGTCTGCTGGGCGTCGTCGCTCATGTGACCCACGTTAGGCCTTCGAGGTGTTCACCGCGGGCCCGCGCGTCGATAGCCTCGCGAGCATGACCGGCGCCGCCTTCTTCGATCTCGACCGCACCCTGCTGCCCAAGGCCTCGGGTCCGGCGCTGTCCGCTGCCATGCGCGAGACGGGGGTGGTCTCGGCGCGCATGCCGGGGGAGGCCCTGCTCTTCGGCTACTTCAACCTCCTCGGCGAGTCGCTCGGCTCGATCGCGCTGGCCCGCCAGGCGGTGCTCGTGGCGCGGGGCAAGACCCGCGACGCCTTCGACGCGGCCGCCGAGCTCGCCGCCGACGTCCTCGAGCCGATGGTCGGCCCCTTCGCCCGGATGCTCATCGACGAGCACCACGCCGCCGGCCGCCCGGTCGTGCTCGCGACGACGACGCCCGAGCACCTCGTGCGGCCCCTCGCCGCGCGGCTGGGCATCGACCACGTCATCGCCACCCGCTACGAGGTCGGCGACGACGGGTGCTTCACCGGGCGCAACGACGGGCACTTCGTGTGGTCGATGGGCAAGGTCGCGGCCGTGCGCGAGTGGGCCGAGGCCGAGGGCGTCCACCTCGACGCGTCCTTCGCCTACTCGGACTCGATCTACGACGCCCCGCTCCTGCGGGCCGTCGGCAACCCCGGTGCGGTCAACCCCGACCCGCGGCTGCAGGCGCTCGCCGTCGCGGCCCGCTGGCCGGTGCTCCACTTCGACACCTCGCCCGGGGTGCTGAAGCTGCCGGTCATCGGCATGGAGCTGCAGCGGGCGATCGCCCTGCTCGCCCGGCCCGAGGTCTTCCCCTACGCGAAGTTCACCGTGGGGGGCGTCGACAACATCCCGACCGACGGGCCGGCGATCCTCGTCGGCAACCACCGGTCCTACTTCGACCTCGTCGCCATGGCCGTCGCCTTCCGCCGCACCCCGCGCTCGGCGCGTTTCCTCGGCAAGAAGGAGCTCTTCGACGTGCCGGGCCTGGGGTCGATCTTCCGCGCCGGTGGCGGCATCAGCGTCGACCGTCGGGCCGAGGACCCCGACAGCCCGGACGCCTTCGCGGCGGCGGTGCGGGCCATCCACGGCGGCGAGCTCGTCGCGATGATGCCGGAGGGCACGATCCCGCGCGGCATCCACTTCTTCGAGCCGGGCATGCGCGGCTTCCCGGGGGCCGCCCGCCTGGCCCACCTCACCAAGGTGCCGGTCATCCCCTTCGCCATCACCGGGACGGAGAAGGTCTGGCCCCGCAGCGCGAAGATCCCGCGGGTGACCAACCTCCTGGGCCGGCCCGAGGTCACGGTGACCTTCGGCGAGCCGGTGGACCTGAAGTACCGGTCGGTGCCGCGCGACATGGAGCGGATCTTCGACGCGATCACCGAGATGCTGCCCGACGAGGTCCGTGAGCCGGCCCGGCCGACC
The DNA here is from genome assembly GCF_038004165.1 of Janibacter sp. FSL W8-0316. Lineage (NCBI taxonomy): Bacteria > Bacillati > Actinomycetota > Actinomycetes > Micrococcales > Intrasporangiaceae > Janibacter > Janibacter sp. FSL W8-0316. The sequence goes on from NZ_JBBOQX010000001.1 coordinate 2,449,600, forward strand.
CTCGCCGAGCTGGCCCTGACCTATCCCGACGGCGTCGTGCCGGCGGAGGACCGCTGGTTCGCGGTCGACGGGGACGAACAGGTCTGACGCCGGCTCAGCCGCCGGCCGCCCCGATCTCGTCCATCGCCGCCTGCGCCTCGGTGACGATGCGGCGCATCGCCTCCTCGGCGCGGTCGGGGTAGCCCTCGGCGATGGCGGCGGCCACCTCGACGTGCCAGTCGATGGCCCCCTGCTCGGGGATCTCCGGCATGAGGTCGTGCTCGGTGCGGCCGGTGAGGGCCTCGGCGACGAAGGGGGCGAAGCCCGCGAGCAGCGCATTGCCCGAGGCCTCGAGGAGAGCGCGGTGGAAGTCGATGTCGTGCTGCAGGTAGGTGAGCAGGGCGCCCTTCGGCCCGGACTCGGCCATGCCGGCCGCCGCCTCCTGGAGCCGGCGCGACTGCTCGGGCGTGGCGCGCTCGGCCGCGAGCCGTGCGGCCTGCGGCTCGACGCCGCGGCGCAGCTCGCTCACCTCGCGCAGCTGGGCCAGGCGCTGGGGGCCCTCGAGGCGCCAGTGGATGATCACCGGGCTGAGTGCCTCCCACGAGGACTCCGGCTGGATCGTCACGCCCACACGGCGGCGTGAGCTGGCGACGCCGATCGACTCGAGGACCTTGACCACCTCGCGCACGACGGTCCGAGAGACGCCGTATCGCGCCTCGATCTGCTCCATGGAGAACACGTCACCCGCGGCCAGGCGCCCGGTCGTCAGGTCGGCCCCGATGCGCGTGAGGACGCTGTGGTGCAGGCCCCCGCCCTGCGCACTCGTCATGCGCCGGATTGTCTCAGACCCCATGGCGCACCTCCAAAGAAAAGGATGACGATTGCTTGCACAATAAGCATACTTTTGGGACCGTATCCGGCGGGCAACCGCCCGACACCACCCACCGGAGGACAATGATGTTTCTCGTCGAGGACGCCGTGCCCGAGCCCGCCTTCGGCTCCGGGCCCCTGCTCGCCATCGCCGCGGCCGCCGTCGCGCTGCTGCTCCTGCTGATCATCCGCTTCAAGGTCCACGCCTTCGTGGCCCTCGTGCTCGTCAGCTTCCTCACCGCCCTCGCGACGAAGATCGCCCCCGCCGACGTCGTCACGGTCATGACCGACGGCTTCGGCGCGACGCTCGCCTCGGTGGCGCTGCTCGTCGGTCTCGGAGCCATGATCGGCCGTCTGCTCGAGGTGACCGGTGGCGCCCAGGTCCTCGCGGACACCCTCATCGCGCGCTTCGGCGAGGACCGGGCTCCCTTCGCCCTGGGCATCGCGTCGTTGCTCTTCGGCTTCCCGATCTTCTTCGACGCCGGCCTGGTCGTCATGCTGCCGATCATCTTCAGCGTCGCCCGCCGCTTCGGCGGCTCGGTCCTGCGCTACGCCTTCCCGGCGGCCGGTGCCTTCGCCGTCATGCATGCCTTCGTCCCGCCGCACCCCGGCCCGGTCGCCGCGGCCGACCTCGTGAGCGCCGACATCGGCCTGCTGCTGATCTTCGGCCTGCTCATCGGGCTGCCGACCTGGTACCTCGCGTCCTACCTCTACGGCCTGTGGGCCGGCAGCCGCTACATGGTCGACGTGCCCGACCTGCTGTCCGGTGGCCCCGTCCCGGAGACGAAGGGGGACGAGCATCGCCTGCCGTCCTTCGGCCTGGTCCTCGCGGTGCTCCTCCTGCCGATGGTGCTGATCTTCGTCGACACCGGCCTCAACACGCTGGCCACGCAGGGCACCGTCGACGGTGACGCGGTGTGGGTCAACGCCCTGCGGATCATCGGCAAGACCCCGATCGCGCTGCTCATCACCACGCTCTTCGCCATGGTCGCGCTCGGCTGGCGCCGCCGGACCAAGGCCGACGTCGAGACGCTCATGAACGACGCGCTCGCCCCGGTCTGCGCGATCATCCTCATCACCGGTGCCGGTGGCATGTTCGGTGGGGTGCTGCGCGCCAGCGGCATCGGTCAGGCGCTCGCCAACACCCTCGAGTCGACCGGGCTGCCGGTCATCGTGGCCGCCTTCGTCGTCTCTGCGGCGCTGCGCGTCGCCCAGGGCAGCGCCACCGTCGCCCTGACCACGGCCGCCGGCCTCATGGCGCCGACGATCGAGGCGTCGTCGGGCCTGAGCTCGATCGACCTCGTGCTCGTCGTCATCGCCATCGCCGGTGGCGCCACCGTCCTGTCGCACGTCAACGACTCCGGCTTCTGGCTCGTCGGGCGCTTCCTCGGCATGGACGAGAAGACCACGCTCAAGACGTGGACGGTCATGGAGACGCTCATCGGAGGCATCGGCTTCCTCTTCGCCTTCGCGCTGAGCCTGGTGCTGTGACATGAGTGTCCACGTCGTCGCGATGGGCGTCTCCGGCAGCGGCAAGAGCACCGTCGCGGAGGGCGTCGTCGATCGCACCGGATGGGTCTTCGCCGAGGCCGACGCCTTCCACCCGCAGGCCAACATCGACAAGATGTCGCAGGGCATCCCGCTGACCGACGAGGACCGGTGGCCCTGGCTGCACGACCTCGCGGCGTGGATGGCCGAGCACGCCGCACGCGGCGAGGACACGGTCATCACCTGCTCGGCGCTCAAGCGGACCTACCGCGACGTGCTGCGCGCCGACGTCGCTGCCCTCGGGGCGGGGCACCGGGTGGTCTTCGCCCATCTCGACGGGTCGGCCGAGGTCATCGCTGAGCGGCTCGAAGGGCGGCAGGGCCACTTCATGCCCGCCTCGCTCCTGCAGTCCCAGATCGACACCCTCGAGGACCTCGAGCCCGACGAGGACGGGGTCGTGCTCGACCTCACCGCAGCACCCGAGGTGCTCGTCGACCAGGTCATGGCGAGCGTGGCGCCGGGGCGCTGACCCCCCTTCGTCGCCGTTCGACAAGAGAAACACCCCCTTCGCAAGGGTTTCAAACCCTTGCGAAGGGGGTGTTTCTCGGGTCACCCGGAAATCGAGGTACGTGTGGGGCAGGCCCCGGTCGAGACCTCGCTCAGGTGCTCGCGACCCGCACGATGAGCGCCTGCTGGTCGACGGTCACCCGCAGGCGGGAGGCCTCGCCGATGACGTCGCCGTCGACCTGCACGGGGTGCGGCTCGTCGACGCTGGCGGTGTAGGTCGAGCCGGAGGTGCGGATCAGCTCGGTGCCGTCCTTCTCGGAGCGGCCGAGCACGCGCACGGCGACCGAGCCCCAGCCGATGATCGTCTTGGGGGCGACGACGACGCCGTCGAGTCGCCCGTCGTCGATGCGGGCGCTCGGGATCAGCAGGATCCCTCCGGTGAGGGTGCCGCAGTTGCCGAAGAGGATCGTGCGCGCCCGGACCGGCTCCTGCGCCTGCCCGTCGATGGTCCACCGCACGCGGAAGCGCTTGATGAAGATGCTGCGGAAGCCGGTGACGAAGTAGGCCGTCCAGCCCACGCGCGCCTTGAGCTCCTCGCTCGTGTTGCCCATGATCGCCGCGTCGAAGCCCATGCCCGCCATGACGAGGAAGGGGTGGCGCTCGACCGGCGGGCCCTCGACGGGGTCCTCGGCCTGACCGGAGTCGTCCGTCGCGACCTCCTCGGCCGGGTCGAGCTCGAGCCAGGCGACGTCGATCGCCTTGTTGCGGCCGCTGCAGGCCACCCGGAGCGCCTCGGTGAGGTCGGCGCCGAAGGGGATGTCCAGGTTGCGGGCGAGCAGGTTGCCGGTGCCGCGCGGGAGCAGGCCCATCGGCGTGCGGGTTCCGGCAAGGGCGACCGCGACCGCGCGGATCGTGCCGTCGCCGCCGAGCGGGCAGACGACGTCGACGCCCGCCTCGACCGCCTCACGGGCCTGACCGGTGCCCGGGTCGTCGATCGTCGTCTCGATGAAGAGCGGCTCGTCCCAGCCCAGCTCGCGGCTGGCCGCGGTCAGCTCGGCGCGGGTCGCCGGGACGCTGTCGAACTTCGTCGGGTTGATGATGATGGCCGCACGACGAGGGGCGGGCTTGCTCCCTTCGTCCTTGCGGAAGCGGTGACGCTCCGGCCGGGACGCGGCGTGCCGAGCCCCCGCGGCACCCGGTCCACGCAGGACGAGGGCGATGACGACGACGACGAGCACGAGGCAGAGGGCGATCGCGATCGCCAGCATGGTCCAGTCAGGCACGGCCGTGACGCTACCCCAGCGGTGGCCCGCCGGCCCCCTTCCCCGAGCCCGGGCGGCAGGGGTGACCGGTCATCGCGGATATCCTGCGTGTCGTGATCGACCTCAAGTTCCTGCGCGACCAGCCCGAAGCCGTCCGAGCCAGCCAGCGTGCCCGCGGTGAGGACGAGTCCCTCGTCGACGCGGTCCTCGCGGCCGACGCGCGCCGCCGCGAGACCATCGGCGCCTTCGAGTCCGCCCGGGCCGAGCAGAAGGCGGCGAGCAAGGAGCTCGGTCCGGTCATGGGTCGGCTCAACACGGCGAAGAAGCAAGGTGACGACGCCGCGCTCGTGGCCGAGCTCGAGGTCGAGGCCGCCGCGCTGCGCGACAAGGGTGCCGCGATGTCGGCCCGCGTCAAGGAGCTCGAGGCCGCCGCCGACGAGGCGAAGGGAGAGCTCGACGCCTCGATCCGTCGGATCGGCAATGTCATCCAGGAGGGCGTCCCGGCCGGCGGCGAGGACGACTTCGACCTGATCGAGGAGGTCGGGACCCCGCGCGACTTCGCCGCCGAGGGCTTCGAGCCCAAGGACCACCTCGAGCTCGGCGAGCTGCTCGGCGCCATCGACATGGAGCGCGGGGCCAAGGTGAGCGGCAGCCGCTTCTACTACCTGCGCGGCGCCGGCGCCCGGCTCGAGATCGCCCTCATGGCCCTCGCCCAGCAGGTCGCCGCCGAGGAGGGCTTCACCCCGCTCGTCGTCCCGACGCTCGTGCGCCCTGAGACGATGGCCGGCACCGGCTACCTCGACGCCCACGACGACGTCTACCACCTGCCCGCCGACGAGCTGTACCTCACCGGCACGTCCGAGGTCGCGCTCGCCGGCTACCACGCCGACGAGATCCTCGACCTGTCGCAGGGTCCGATCCGCTACGTGTCGACGTCGACCTGCTACCGGCGCGAGGCGGGCAGCTACGGCAAGGACACCCGGGGCATCTTCCGCGTCCACCAGTTCCAGAAGACCGAGATGTTCGTCTTCTGCCGCCCCGAGGACGCCCAGGCCCAGCACGAGGAGCTGCTGCGGATCGAGCGGCGGATCCTCGAGGCCCTCGAGCTGCCCTACCGGGTCATCGACGTCGCCGCCGGTGACCTCGGCGGGCCGGCGAGCCGCAAGTACGACTGCGAGGCGTGGGTGCCCACGCAGGGCAAGTACCGCGAGCTGACGTCGACGAGCAACTGCACGACCTTCCAGGCGCGGCGCCTGAACATCCGTGAGCGCAACGCCGAGGGTGGCGGCACCCGCACGGTCGCCACGCTCAACGGCACCGCCATCACGAGCACCCGCCCCATCGTGGCCATCCTCGAGAACCACCAGCAGGCCGACGGCTCGGTCCGCGTCCCCGCGGCGCTGCAGCCCTTCCTCGGTGCCGAGGTCATCCGACCGCGCTGACCGTGAGCACCGTGTTCTCCCCGACGAAGGGGGCCCGACCCACGGCGTTCAGGTCGGCGGGCTACGTTGGACTCGTCCCCCCGACGACGGAGGAGCGCGAGTGATCCAGCCTGCTCGGCACGAGGCCGCGGGCGCTGCTGCCCCGGTGGGCCGCGCCCGGCTCGCCGCGTCGATCACCGCCCGGGTGCTCGACGGTCAGGCTGTCGCGCTGCACGGCCCGCGGGGCATGGGCCGCACCACCGTCCTCGACCTCGTCGCCGCAGGGCTCCCGCACGCGATCAGCGTCCGGGTGCAGCGTCTGGGCACCCCCGGTCACGGGGCCGCGCTCATCGCGTCCGCCTTCCCGGCCGAGACGCTCGACGAGCTGCCCGAGCGGATGCGCGCCGGACTGCTCGACCCGCGGTCCGTGACCGTCGGTGACCCGGCGGTCTTCCTCGGGGACGCCCTGACGGAGCTGCTGACGACCGAGGCGGGGCGGGCCCCCTTCGTCCTCGTGGTCGATGACGCCCAGCACCTCGACCCGCTGACGCTCGCCGCCCTGCGCACTGCGGCGTCGCGCTCGCTCGGCCCCGGCGCGCTGGGCATCCTCTTGGGGGTCGGTCCGCCGGAGGTCTCCTCGGAGACCGGCTTCGTCCCGGGGCTGGTCGCCGCGCGCGAGCTGCAGCTGCTCCACCTCGACCTCCAGCCGCTGGCGGGGGCCGACACCGTCGAGATGCTCACCACGGCTGACGTGCCGACCGACACCGCGCTGTGGGCGCACCGCGAGTCCGGCGGCAACCCCGGCCTGGCCCATGACGTCGCCGCGGCCGTCGATGCCATGTCGCCCGCCGACGCGACCCGGGCGGTCCGCTCGCTCGTGCGGCAACGCGCCCTGGCGCTCTCGCCGCCCGTGCGCGCCACGCTGCGCCGGGTCGCGGCGATGCACCAGCCGACGACCGCGGTCCTCACCCGTCTCGGCGGCGCCGACGCCGTCGACAGCATCCGCACGGCACGGGCCCTCGCGCTCCTGGTGAGCGAGGACGACTACGTCCGGCTCACCCCGACAGCGCTCGGCGACGTGCTGCTCGAGTCGATCGACAGCGACGAGCTCGTGCAGCTGCACACCGAGCTCGCTGCCGCAGCCGACACCGAGGCCCTGGCCCGCTACCACCGCGCCCTCGCCGGAGACCCGTCGACCACGCCGGCCGACCTGGCCGCCTCGGCCGCGGAGACCGCGGCACGGGGCGAGCACGACCTCGCTGCCCAGCTCTACCTCCTCGCGGCCGACGCGCGCACCGACGAATGGGCCGAGTGGATCACCTGCTGCCTCGAAAATGCCGTCATCGGCAAGGAGACCCGGGTGCTGCACCGAGCCGTCCAGGGCGCGGCGCGGCTCACCGACCCGGGGCACCGGGTCCGGGCCGATCTCGCGCTCGTCGAGCTCGGCGACGTCTCGCCCGACGAGGTGCTCGTCACCGCGCTGCAGGCGGCCCGGGAGCACCCCGACCTCCAGGCGCGGGTCCTGCTGCAGCGCGCCCGCCTGCTCCTGGGGACGCACGAGCTGCGCACGGCGCTCGAGCTGGCCCGCCGGTCCGTCGAGCTCGCCGAGCGGGCCGGGCGGCCCGACATCGAGGTCGACGCCCTCACCGTCGCCGCGTCGGTGACCCGCACCCTCGGCGAGGGCGGGTCGCGTGAGCTCATCGACTCGGCCGCCGCGCTGGCCGGGACGCCGCGACCGGGTCACGTCCACACGTCGGCCCGCTACATCGCCGGGCGCTTCGCGCTCCACGACGACGACCTGCGTCGGGCTCGGGCGGAGTTCGTCGACATGCTCGCCTCCGTCGGGCCGGACGCCGGCTACGACACCGTCCACGTCCTGCGCAGCCTCGTCGAGATCGTCTCCAGGCAGGGGCGTGGGCGGGAGGCGCTCGAGCTCGCCGGGCGGGCCACCCGGGCGGCCACGCACTTCGACACCCCCGTCGCGACGACGTGGTACATCGAGGCGATCGCGGAGTGCGCCGGGGGGTCCTTCGAGCGAGCCGCCGTCGTCAGCGCCCGCGGGGTGGCGCTCGCGCGCGAGCAGGAGGACGAGCGCTACCTGCGTCGGCACCTGGCCCATCTCGGTCTGGCCCGATTGCACCTCGACGAGCTCGACGAGGCGGTCGAGGCCTTCCGTGAGCTGCGCGCCATCGACGCGGCGAGCGGGATCCGGGACGTGACCTCCCTGCGCTGGCACACCGACGCCGTGACCGCCCTGGCCCTCGTCGGCGAGGCCGACGAGGCGGCGGAGCTGCTCGCCGGGGTGCGCGCCGAGATCGCCGCCGGCCGCGGGGCACCGGGAGTCGTCGTCGCTGCCGACCGGGCCGAGGCGGAGATTGCCGCCGCTCGGGGTGACCTCGACCGCGCGCGTGAGCTCGTCACCCGCTCGGCGACGGTCGCGGGGGAGCGTCGGCTGCCGATCGAGCAGGCGCGCTCGCTGGTGACACTCGCCCACGTCGAGCGCCGCGCCCGCCGGAGCGGGCGCAGCCGCGAGGCCGCCGGCCGGGCGCGCGAGGTGCTGCGCCCGCTGCACGCCGAGCCGTGGACCGCGTGGGTGCTGGCGCGCTTCCCCGAGGGAGCCGCGCTGCACACGCTCGAGCCCGAGGAGCCCGATGCCTGCGACCCCCAGGCCCTCCTGGCCTCGCTCACCCTCACCGAGCAGCAGGTGGCCGGGCTCGTCGCCGACGGCGCGAGCAACCGCGAGATCGCCCAGCGGCTGCACCTGAGCGTCAAGACGGTCGAGGGCACCCTGACGCGGGTCTACCGCAAGTCGGGCCTGCGCTCGCGCACCCAGCTCGCCGCGCTCGTCCTCGGCCACGGCCCTCGCTGACCACCCACGCGTCCGGGCGAGCGGGTCGAGGTATCCGCGACCGTCTATCTGGTCGGTGGTACCTCGATCCGGGTGGCGGACCTGGGGCTCGGCTCCCTCAGTCGGTCGTGCGGGCGTTGAAGGCCCGCAGGGCCAGTGGCGCGATGACGAGCGTGATGCCCACCGACCAGATGATCGTCGCCAGCTCGGGGTGGTGCAGCGGCCACGGGGCGTCGGCGCGCAAGGGCTGACCCGCGACGCCCCAGTTGTCACGCATCGCCTGACTGAGGGCTGAGATGGGGTTCCACTCGGCGACGGTGCGCAGCCAGCTCGGCATGACGTCGGTCCGCGCGAAGGCATTGGAGAGGAAGGTGATCGGGAAGATCGTCGTGAACATCAGGCCGTTGACCGCTTCGACCGAGCGCATCGCCGACCCGACGAGGATCCCGATCCAGATCATCGCGAAGCCGAAGAGCAGGAGCAGCCCGTAGCCGATGAGGGCGTTGACCACGCCGTCGTGCAGCCGCCACCCGATGAAGAGCCCGGTGACCGACATGACGGCGACGCCGATGCTCGAGTGGATGAGCGCGGCGATGCTGCGCGAGATGAGGATCGACGAGCGGCGGATGGGCAGCGACCGCAGCCGGTCGACCATGCCCTTGCCGATGTCGGTGTTGAGCCCGATGGCGACGATGAAGGCGCTGAAGGCGATGGTCTGCGCCATGATCCCGGGCAGCAGCCACGGCTTGTAGTCGACCCCGGGGATCTGGATCGAGCCCCCGAAGACATAGGCGAAGAGCAGCACGAACATCACCGGCTGGATCGTCACGTCGGTGAGCATCTCGGGCTGGCGCTTGATGTGGGTGAGGTTGCGGCGCACGAGGGTGGTGATCTGCCGGACCCGACCGGCGCCGACCGGTGTCGGGCTCGCGTGCGGGACGGCGATGGAGCTGGTGTCGCTCTGGGCGGTCATGCCGGTGCCTCCTGGTTGGTGGACTCCTCGGCGGCATGGCCGGTGAGGGAGAGGAAGACGTCGTCGAGGCTCGGACGCTGCATGCCCAGGTCGTCGACGTCGATGTCGGCGCCGTCGAGGGCGCCGGCGATGCGGGTGAGGTCGGCGACCCCGGCACCGGGGGCGGTCAGCCGACGGGCGTCGGCGTCGACGTGGACCTCGCCGACGGCCTCGCGGACGAGCTCGGCGGCGCGGGCCACCTCGTCGTGGCGCGAGACGGTGACGACGAGGCTCGTGGCACCGGACTGGTCCTTGAGCTCGAGCGGGGTGCCCTGGGCGATGATCCGCCCGTGGTCGATGACGCAGATGCGGTCGGCGAGCTGGTCGGCCTCGTCGAGGTACTGGGTCGTGAGCAGCAGCGTGGTGCCGTCACGCACGAGGTCACGCAGCACCTCCCACAGCTCGACCCGGCTGCGCGGGTCGAGGCCGGTCGTCGGCTCGTCGAGGAAGAGCACGGACGGGTGGGCGATGAGGCTCACGGCCAGGTCGATCCGTCGGCGCATGCCGCCGGAGTAGTCCTTGACCACCTTGTTGCCCGCCTCGGTGAGCGAAAATCGCTCGAGCAGGTCGTCGGCCCGGCGGCGGACCTCGCGGCCGGGCAGGCCGTAGAGGTCGCCGATCAGCCGCAGATTTTCCCTCCCCGTCAGCAGGTCGTCGACGGTCGCGGACTGCGCGGTCAGGCCCATGCTCGCGCGCACCGCCTCGGGCTCGGCGACGACGTCGTGCCCGGCGACCCGCGCGGTGCCTCGCGTCGGGGTGGCGAGCGTGGTCATCATGCGCACGGTCGTCGTCTTGCCGGCGCCGTTGGGCCCCAGGAGGCCGAAGACGGTGCCCTGGGGGACCTCGAAGCTCACGTCGTCGACGGCCACGAAGTCACCGAAGGTCTTCACCAGGCCGGAGGCCTCGATCACGGGTGCGGTCATGTCCGTCCACGCTAGGGGGCAGCACCGACAACGCGCACCGGATTTCCCTTCGAGGCTCGGCCGCGGACGGCCTCGCACCTCAGGGACCGGGGGTGGCTACTCCAGGGTCTCGACGTCGATGTGGTCGTCGGGGTCGTGGCTGCGGCGCACCGAGCGCCGCCACATCCACGCGACGACCCCGAGGGCGGCGAGGACGATGAGGACGTAGACGACCTTGCTGATCGGGTCCATGTACTGCTCGACGAGGTGGTAGCGGTCGCCGAGCTGGAAACCGATCCACACGAAGAGGGAGTTCCAGATGAGCGAACCGGCGGTCGTGTAGCCGAGGAACTTCGCCACCGGCATGCGGTCGATGCCGGCGGGGATCGAGATGATGCTGCGGATCCCGGGGACGAAGCGGCCGAGGAAGACGGCCTTGGGCCCGTGCTTGGTGAACCACGCGTCGGCCTTGTCGATGTCGGCGACGTCGACGAGCGGCATCCGGTGCGCGATGACCTTGAGCCGGTCGATCCCGAGCGCCGCGCCGATGCCGTAGAGCAGCAGCGCGCCGGTGACCGAGCCTAGCGTCGCCCAGAGCACCGCCTCGACGATCGAGTAGCGGCCCTGCGCGGCGGTGAAGCCGGCGAGCGGCAGGATCACCTCGCTGGGGATCGGCGGGAAGACGTTCTCGAGGAAGATGCCCAGCGCGATGCCGGGGCCCCCGATCCGGTCCATGAGGTCGAGGACCCACTCGACGATGGTGTTCATGCGGCCCTTCCGCGGCGGTGACGTCTACGGTGGGGGCCCGTGAGCACCCCGGATGATCATGCCAAGGCTAGGGGCGGACCCTCCGCGCCGCCTGTGAGCCACGGCGTCGGTCCGTGGGTGGGCGAGTGGCCCGACGACCCGCACCTCGACCCCGAGCTGCTCCGCGACGGCGACCGGCGCAATGTCGAGGACCGTTACCGCTACTGGTCCCACGAGGCGATCACCGCGGACCTGGCGACCCGGCGGCACGCCTTCCACGTCGCCATCGAGAACTGGGAGCACGACTTCAACATCGGCTCGGTCGTGCGCACGGCCAATGCCATGGGTGCCGCCGCCTTCCACATCGTCGGCAAGAGGCGGTGGAACCGTCGCGGCGCCATGGTCACCGATCGCTACCAGGTGGAGCACCACCATCCGTCTGTCGCGGACTTCGCGCAGTGGGCGGCGACGGCGGGCGAAGGGGGGACCCCCCTTCGCATCATCGGCATCGACAACGTCCCGGGCTCGGTCCCGATCGAGACCTTCGGCCTGCCCCGCGACTGCGTCCTCGTCCTCGGTCAGGAGGGCCCCGGGATCTCGCCGGAGATGCTCGCGGTGTGCGACGCGGTCCTCGAGATCACTCAGTACGGCTCGACCCGCTCGATCAACGCCGGAGCGGCCGCGGCGATCGCGATGCACGCCTGGGTGCGGCGGCACACCTTCGGCCAGGTGCCGTAGACCAGTGAGGCGCCGCTGTCGACTCAGCCCTGACGGGCGAGGTCGATGTCGCCGCGTCCGTCGGCGAGCTCGTGCTCCATCCGCTCGAACTCCGCCTGGATCTGCGGGTCGGTCGACGGCTTGACCAGCGAGAGGACGATTGCGACGAGCAGGTTGAGCGCGAAGCCCGGGACGATCTCGTAGAGGCGGTCGCTCAGGCTGTCGATGTTGCCCCAGACGAAGACGGTGACCGCACCGACGACCATGCCGGCGAGGGCACCGGTCGCGGTGAGGCGGCGCCAGTAGAGCGCGAGCAGGACGATCGGGCCGAAGGCGGCACCGAAGCCGGCCCACGCGAAGGCGACGAGCTCGAGGATCGCCGAGCTCGGGTCGAGCGCGAGGACCAGGCCGACGAGGGCGACGACGAGGACGCCGACGCGGCCGTAGACGAGCAGCGCCTTGTCCGACGCCTTGCGACCGGTGAGGTTGACGAGGTCCTCGACGAGGGCGGAGGAGCACACGACGAGCTGGCTCGACATCGTCGACATGATCGCGGCGAGCACGGCCGCGAGGACGAAGCCCGCGACGAGCGGGTGGAAGAAGATCTGCGAGAGGAGCAGGAAGACGGTCTCGGGGTCGTCGATCTGCTTGGCCGGGTCGGGGCCGTTGAAGTAGGCCACGCCGATGAGCGCGGTGGTGATCGCGCCGAGCGCGGTGATGATCATCCACGTCGTGCTGACGATGCGGCCGTAGTGCGCGTCGGCGGGGGTGCGCAGCGCCATGAAGCGCACGATGATGTGCGGCTGGCCGAAGTAGCCCAGGCCCCACGCGGCCGTCGAGATGATGCCGAGGACGATCAGGCCGGTGCCCGAGTCGCCGGCGAAGAGGTTGAAGACGTCGGGGTTGACCGCTCGGGCCCCGTCGGCGATCTCGCCCGGCGAGCCGACCTTGAAGATCGCCACGAACGGCACGGCGACGAGGGCGGCAAACATCAGCAGGCCCTGCGCGACATCGGTGAGCGTCGCGCCGAGGAAGCCGCCGAAGAGCGTGTAGACGAGCGTGACGCCCGCGACGAGCAGCACCCCGTGCAGGTACTCCCAGCCGAAGGAGCTCTCGAAGAACTTGCCGGCGGCGACCATGCCCGAGGAGACGTAGAAGGTGAAGAAGGCGAGGATCACCAGCGCGGCGACGATGCGCAGCAGGTTGGTCCGGTCACGCAGCCGGCGCCCGAAGAAGCTCGGGATGGTGATCGAGTCACCCGCGATCTCGGTGTAGGCCCGCAGCCTCGGGGCGACGAACTTCCAGTTGAGCCAGGCGCCGACCGTCAGGCCGATGGCGATCCAGGACTCGATGAGGCCGGAGGCGTAGATGGCGCCGGGCAGGCCCATGAGCAGCCAGCCGGACATGTCGGCGGCATTGGCGGACAGGGCCGCGACGGCCGGGTGCAGCCCGCGCTCGGCGAGCATGTAGCCGTCGATGTTGCGGGTGCGCGTGTAGGCGTAGTAGCCGATCGCGAGCATCGCCGCGAAGTACACGCCGATCGCGATGAGCTGATAAGTCGTCTCCGACACGGGAGTCCTCTCTGGATGGTGTGGCCGGGAGACAGTACACCCGGACGTGGCCTGCATCACAGTGCGACCATGACCGCATGACGTCTCCCTTCGCCCCTTCCTCCCGGTCCGCGGTCGCCCCCTTCGAGGTCATGGATGTCCTGGCCACCGTCGCCCGGATGCGTGCGGAGGGCCGTGAGGTCATCTCGCTCTGTGCCGGCGAGCCCAGCCAGGGCGCGCCCGGTCCGGTCCACGAGACCGCGGCGGCGATCCATGCCGAAGGGAGGGCCCTGGGGTACACGCCCGCGCTCGGCACTGCGGCACTGCGCGCGGCCATCGCCGGCCACTACCGGCGGTGGTACGGCCTCGACGTCGACCCGACCGAGGTGGCGGTGACGACGGGCAGCTCCGGCGGCTTCGTCCTGGCCTTCCTCGCGGCCTTCGACCACGGCGACCGGGTCGCGCTGGCGCGGCCCGGCTACCCGGCCTACCGCAACATCCTCGCCGGGCTGGGCTGCGAGGTCGTCGACATCGAGACCGGTCCGGCGGAGCGCTACCAGCCGACCGTCGCCCAGCTCGAGGCGGCGCACGCGCAGGCCCCGCTGGCCGGGCTCGTCCTCGCCTCGCCGGCCAACCCCACGGGCACGATGGTCGGCCGTGGTGAGCTCACCGCGATCGCCGCCTGGTGCAGGGCGCACGGCGTGCGGCTCGTGAGCGACGAGATCTACCACGGCGTCACCTACGGCACCGGCCCCGATGCGAAGGGTGTCTGCGCCCGGGAGGTCGACGAGCACGCGATCGTCGTCTCCTCCTTCAGCAAGTACTGGGGCATGACCGGGTGGCGTCTTGGCTGGCTCCTCGTGCCGCAGGACCTGCGGGCCGCGGTCGACGCGCTCGCGGGCAACATCGCGCTCTGCCCGCCGGCGGCGGCGCAGGAGGCGGCGGTCGCGGCCTTCTCCGAGGAGTCCTACCGGCAGGGCGAGGCGGCCCTCGTCGACTTCGGGCGGGCCCGGCAGGTGCTGCTCGACCGGGTGCCCGAGCTCGGCTGGGGCGCAGCGGCGCCCGCCGATGGCGCCTTCTACTACTGGGCCGACCTGGGCGACCAGCTCGCGGGCTTCGCCGATGCGCGGGAGTACGCGTCGGCGCTGCTCGAGGCGACCGGGGTCGCGGTGACGCCCGGCGGTGACTTCGACCCGGTCGACGGGTCGCACTGCGTGCGGCTCTCGCTCGCCGCCGGGCCCGACGCCATCGCCGAGGCGCTCGAGCGGATCATCGCCTGGCAGGACTCCCGACGCTCCACGGGCGCCCGCGGATGAGCCTGCTCGCGCCCTGAGGACCCGTCCGCGATCAGCTCGGCGGGGCGACGTCGCCCTCATTGGTCAGGCCCATCCAGGTGGTGCACCCGACGTCCATGACGAAGGGGATGTCCTCGCGCTTCTTGCCGTCGACCTCGCCACTGGCGGTGCCCTCGACGCGAACGGCTTTGTCCGAGTAGGTGATCGTCATGTCGTCCTGGTTGCCGACGAGGTCCCCGAAGCGGTCGCCGATGAGGTCCTCCTGGAAGCCGTTGGTCACCCGGAAGCCGGTGAGTGTCGCCTCGTCGCCGTCGAGGTCGAAGTCGGCGCCCACGATGGTGCCGTCGAGCTCGCCCGACTCCTCGATCTCCTCCAGGCTCGGCAGGTCGAGCAGGTCGATCGCGCCCTTGGTGCCGTCCTCGCTGCGCTGACAGGCGGGCTTCCACGTGGCCTCGATCGTCGTGCCGTCCACGACGATCGTGTTGGAGCCGGTCGCGCTGCTCGAGGACGAGGACGAGGACGCAGCCCCGCTGCTCGAGGGCGCAGCCTCGCTGCTCGAGGGCGCAGCCTCGCTGCTCGAGGGCGACTCCTGCCCGGACGAGTCGGAGCCGCAGGCGGCGGTCAGGAGGACGGCGGCGGTGGCGGCAGCGGCCGCGAGGTGGCGTCGGCTACGGAAGTGCACGTGGTTCCCCTTCGTCGTGACGTGGCGAGGGGCGCGTCCCCCCGGTCGCGCGACCGAACCTAGCAAAGGGCGCATGGTCGGGTGAGGGGTGATCTGCGAGGATCGGCGGCAAGACCACCGATCACCGCGCCAGGAGGCTCCACGCCATGCCCATCGCCACTCCCGACGTCTATCGCGACATGCTTGACCGTGCGAAGGCAGGGTCCTTCGCCTACCCCGCGATCAACGTCACCTCCAGCCAGACGCTCAACGCTGCGATCCGCGGGTTCGCCGAGGCCGGCAGCGACGGCATCGTCCAGGTCTCCACCGGCGGCGCTGAGTACCTCTCCGGCCCGACGATCAAGGACATGGTGACCGGCTCGCTCGCGCTCGCCGCCTACGCGCAGGAGGTGGCGAAGAACTACGACGTCAACATCGCCCTGCACACCGACCACTGCCCCAAGGACAAGCTCGACGGCTTCGTCCGCCCGCTGCTCGCCGCGAGCAAGGAGCGTCGGGACGCCACCGGCCTGCCGATCTTCCAGTCGCACATGTGGGACGGCTCGGCCGTGCCGCTCGAGGAGAACCTCCAGATCGCGCAGGAGCTGCTCGAGCTCTCCGCCGCGGCCGACATCATCCTCGAGGTCGAGATCGGTGTCGTCGGCGGCGAGGAGGACGGCGTCGCCAACGAGATCAACGACCAGCTCTACACGACCCCCGAGGACGCGCTCGCGACCGTCGAGGCGCTCGGCCTCGGTGAGAAGGGCCGCTACATGACGGCCCTGACCTTCGGCAACGTCCACGGCGTCTACAAGCCGGGCAACGTCAAGCTGCGCCCCGAGATCCTCAAGCAGTGCCAGGACGCGATCGTCGCGAAGTACGGCACCGACGCCGGCGAGCGCCCCCTCGACCTCGTCTTCCACGGCGGCTCGGGCTCGACCGCCCAGGAGATCAGCGATGCCGTCGACTTCGGCGTCGTGAAGATGAACGTCGACACCGACACCCAGTACGCCTTCACCCGCCCGGTCGCCGGCTTCATGTTCGAGAACTACTCGGGCGTGCTGAAGATCGACGGCGAGGTCGGCAACAAGAAGAAGTACGACCCCCGCGCGTGGGGCAAGGAGGCCGAGGCCTCCATGGCCGCCCGCATCGTCGAGGCCTGCGAGAACCTCCGCTCGGCCGGGACGTCGGTGAAGGCCTGATGGTGGACAACCTGCTCGGCATCCCCGAGACGAAGCTGCCCGAGGACCCGGCGACCGCGCGCATCGAGGCCGGTGAGGACGCGGCCGCGGTGGCGGCGGACCTCCCTTCGTCCTCCCTGCCGTGGGCGGTGCTCGCCGAGGCCGCCCTCGACGGTGGCCGCTCCATCGAGGGCTATGCCTACGCCCGCACCGGCTACCACCGCGGCCTCGACGCGCTGCGGCGCTCCGGGTGGAAGGGTCAGGGTCCGGTGCCGTGGGCGCACGTGCCCAACCGCGGTTTCCTGCGGGCGCTCGCCGCGCTCTCCCAGGCCGCCGGCGAGATCGGCGAGACCGAGGAGGAGCAGCGCTGCCGCACCTTCCTCGCCGACTCCTCGCTCGAGGCGGCCCGCGCACTGCTGGGCTGAGACGGCCAGAAGGGCGTCACGACCAGTGGTCGTGACGCCCTTCGTCGTCGGTCCGGTGTCCCGTGCCCGGAAGACAAGGCGGGGGGCGCCGCTCAGAAGTCCCCTGATTCCCAAGCGCGGCGCCCCCGCAGGGCCCATTGTGCCCCATGAACACCCGAAAGAACGGCACTGGACGGCCAGTGGCACTAACATGCCAATCATGGCGCGAAGCGATGACGTCGACGACGACCCGCTTCGTCGACTCGAGCAGTACCTGGCCGCCGACACGATCCGGGTCGAGGAGGCCCGCGACAAGCTCGTCGACATCGGCCATGCCCTGATGACGCTGCGGGCCCGCATGCACAACATCGACCTCGGTGACGACCCCGGTGTGCAGGTCCTCACCCAGGAGATGGCGGCGCCGATGATCGACCGGGTCGCCGGCCACGTCGATCGCACGGACAACGTCATCCTCACCACCGATACCGGTGCGGGGCAGCAGGAGGCCAACTCGCGGCACGAGCGGGACCGGGCCGTCGAGGGCCAGCTTCAGCGGGCCCTGATCCACCCGGATGTCCTGCAGGGCGACCTGTCGTGGGCCGAGCTCGCGGCCAAGCGGCGCTCCGGCCAGCAGCAGCGCCTGTCCGACCTCGTGGCCACCGAGTTCCTCGTGCTCGGGGACGAGGCGGTCGTGACCCTCGCCGAGTGGGGCGACCCGCACTCGCCCTACGTCTTCATCCGCAACCCCGCGCTGGTGCGGTGCTTCGCCGCGTGGTTCGAGCTCATGTGGACGGTCTCCCCGGAGGTCGAGGTGTCGGAGACCGGCGCCGACGACGCGCTGATCCGCATGCTCGCCCTCGGGGCCAAGGACGAGATGATCGCGCGCACCCTGCACGTCGGGCTGCGCACCGTGCGCCGGCGGGTCGCCGCCCTGATGGACCAGTACGGCGTCGGCACCCGCTTCCAGCTCGGGGTCGCCCTCGAGCGCGACGGTCGGCTCGGGGTGGCGCGCCGGTAGGGTGTGGGGGTCAGCAGCCGCGGGGCCGCCCGCGGCTGATGTGTTGTCGAGACCCGCTGCCGTCACCGGGGTGGGCGAGGAGGACCGATGCCGGCGATCGTGCTGATCGGGGCCCAGTGGGGCGACGAGGGCAAGGGCAAGGCGACCGACCTGATGGGCAACGACGTCGACTACGTCGTGAAGTTCAACGGGGGCAACAACGCCGGTCACACCGTCGTCATCGAGGGGGAGAAGTACGCACTCCACCTGCTGCCGTCGGGCATCCTCACCCCGAGCGTCGTCCCCGTCATCGGCAACGGCGTCGTCATCGACCTCGAGGTCCTCTTCCAGGAGCTCGACGGGCTCGAGGCGCGTGGCGTCGACACCTCCAAGCTGCTCATCAGCGCCAACGCGCACCTCATCGCGCCCTACAACCGCACGCTCGACAAGGTCACCGAGCGCTTCCTCGGCAAGCGCAAGATCGGCACGACCGGCCGTGGCATCGGACCGACCTACGCCGACAAGATAAACCGCATCGGCATCCGCGTACAGGACATCTTCGACGAGGGGATCCTGCGCCAGAAGGTCGAGGCGGCCCTGGACTTCAAGAACCAGGTCATGGCCAAGATCTACAACACCCGGGCGGCCGACGCCGACGCCGTCGTCGCCGAGCTGCTCTCCTACGCCGACCGGCTGCGCCCGATGGTCGTCGACACCAGTCTCGAGCTGGAGCGGGCGCTCGACGCCGGCAAGAACGTCCTGCTCGAGGCCGGCCAGGCCACCCTGCTCGACGTCGACCACGGCACCTACCCCTTCGTCACCTCGTCCTCGGCGACTGCTGGTGGCGCCTGCACCGGCTCGGGCATCCCGCCGACCCGGGTCAGCCGGGTCATCGCGATCCTCAAGGCCTACTCCACGCGTGTCGGCGAGGGCCCCTTCCCGACCGAGCTCTTCGACGACGACGGAGAGTTCCTGCGCAAGACCGGCCACGAGTACGGCACGACGACCGGTCGCCCGCGCCGCACCGGTTGGCTCGACGCCGTCGTCGGCCGCTACGCGACCCGGATCAACGGCGTCACCGACTTCGTCATCACCAAGCTCGACGTCCTCACCGGCCTGGAGCGGGTCCCGATCTGCGTCGCCTACGAGATCGACGGCGAGCGGGTGGAGGAGATGCCGGTCAACCAGTCGGACGTGCACCACGCGACGCCGATCTACGAGTACCTCGACGGCTGGTGGGAGGACATCACCCACTGCCGCACCTTCGAGGAGCTGCCGGCCAATGCCCAGGCCTACGTCCTGCGGGCCGAGGAGCTCATCGGTGCCCGGGTCTCGGCGATCGGCGTCGGCCCCGGCCGCGACGAGATCATCCAGCGGCACCCGCTCCTCGACGCCTGAGCGGCCCCGTCGCCGGCGAAAAGCCGTTGCCTTCACCCCCTTCGTGCTGGAGGGTGGAGTGACACGGGGTCGCAGCCGCGGTCCCGGCCGCCGACGAAGGGAGGTCCCATGAGCAAGCACGAGAGCGCTCCTGAGGACGTGAAGGCGAAGTTCCGGGAAGCGCTGGAGAAGAAGCAGTCGCACGGCGGGGCCAATGTCTCGCCCGATGGCTCGCACGGCAAGGTCGAGGACGCGCACCGCGCCGAGACCAGTGCGACCCAGCAGATGTTCCGCCGCAAGAGCGGCTGACCACTCGCTCCACACGGACGGCCTCGGGGCACCTGCCCCGGGGCCGTTCCGCATGCCCCGCCGTCCGCTCCGTCCGGACGGCAGGCGCCTCAGTCCAGGGGCCGCAGCACCGTCATCCGGTGCGCCGCACGGGTGAGCACGACGTAGAGGACGCGGGCGCCACCGGGGGCCTCGCGCACGATCGCGTCGGGGTCGACGACGAGCGTCGCGTCCCACTCCAGACCCTTGGTCGACAGCGGGTCGATGACGACGACGCGCCCGTCGTGGCTGCCGTCGAGGGCGAGCATCGCCTCGGCGTGACGCTGCGGGGTGATGACCGCGATGGACCCGTCGACCTCGTCGGCGAGGCGCGTGAGCGCCTGTGCCGCAACGGTGCTGACGTCGGGGCGGGAGTCGTCGAGCGGGTCGCCGAAGGTGACGTCCTCGGGCCGCACCCCGGTCTGCCGCACCGCGTCGGGGATGTCGGCGTCGGGGACGACGGGCAGGATCACCTCGCGCGCGTAGTCGAAGATCTCCTGCGCGTTGCGGTAGTTGGTGGTCATGTGGAAGGCCTGTCGCGGCTGCGTGCCGTAGGCCTCGTCGCGAGCCTGCTCGGCCTCGGCGATGTCGGGCCAGGAGGCCTGGGCGACGTCGCCGACGACCGTCCACGAGGCGCGGCGGCCACGGCGGCCGATCATCCGCCACTGCATGGGGGAGAGGTCCTGGGCCTCGTCGACGAGGACGTGGGCGTAGTCGGTGGAGCGGCCGACGGTGCCGTGCAGCAGGCGCTCGCGGGCGGACGTCGGCGTGAGCGAGTGGTCGACCTCGGGGGCGCGGATCGCCGAGCCCATGGCCTGCAGCTCCTCGACGCCGTCGAGCTCCTCGATCTCGTAGAAGGAGCGCTCCTCGACCTCGGGCGCCTCGACCTGCCCGACCCGCACCGACAGCTCGTCGACGAGCGCGACGTCGGAGACGGTCCACGAGCCGAGCTCGAGGGTCTCGCGGGCTGCGTGGGACAGGGCGGCGGCATCGCCCTGGCTGAGGACCGAGCGGCACACCTCGTAGGCGAGCTCGGTGTCCGCGAGCCACAGCAGGGCCTCGCGCGGGTCGACCTGCGGCCACCACGCGGCGACGAAGTCGTCGACGGCCAGGGACTCGTCGAAGGCGTCGAGGAACTCGTCGCGGTCGCCCTCGCGCACCTGCCGCCACGCGGACTCGGCGAGCAGCTCGCGCACGTGCTTGGTCGCCTGGTTGCGCGTGCGGTCGCGCAGCGCGCGGCGTCGGATGTCGGCCAGCTGGCCCTCGTCGAGGTGGACGGGCAGGCCGCCGACCATGACCCGCATGCTCGTGGGTGCGCCCGGCACGGCCCGCGCGGCGAGTCGCTTGAGCACGGTGCGCATCTGCAGCGATCCCTTGATCGCGGCGACCTCGGGGGACTCGTGGCGCACGGCGGTGATGACGTCGACGACGTCGCCGAGGGAGCGCAGGGTCACCGACTCCTCGCCGAGCGAAGGGAGGACCCGCTCGATGTAGGCGGTGTAGGCCGCGGAGGGCCCGATGACGAGGATGCCGCCGGACTCGTAGCGGCGCCGGTTGGCGTAGAGCAGGTAGGCGGCGCGGTGCAGGGCGACGACCGTCTTGCCGGTGCCCGGCCCGCCGCTGATCTCGGTGATGCCGCGGTCGTTGGCGCGGATCGCCTCGTCCTGGTGGGCCTGGATCGTCGCGACGATGTCGCGCATCTGCTGCCCGCGGCTGCGGGTCAGCGCAGCCAGGAGGGCGCCGTCGCCGACGACGACCATGTCGTCAGGCGCCTCGGGGACCATGAGGTCGTCCTCGACGCCGATGACCCGCTCACCGCGGCTGCGCAGCACGCGGCGGCGGATGACGCCCTGGTTGTCGCCCGGCGTCGCGCGGTAGAAGGGGGAGGCGGCCGGCGCCCGCCAGTCGATGACGAGCGGCTCGTAGTCGTCGTCACGCACGCCGAGGCGGCCGATGTAGCGCACCTCGCGGTCCGACTGGTCTGCTCCCTCCGGCGCGTGGCCGAGGTCGAGCCGGCCGAAGACGAGACCCTCGTACTGGTGCTCGAGCGTGGCCATGCGTCGGGCGGCGTTGAAGACGAGCGCGTCGCGCTCGAAGAGCCCGGACATCTCCTCGTCGCGCACATCGCCGGTGCGGTCGGTGCGGCCGCGCGACATGCCGTCCACGGCCACGAGATCGGCGCGCTTCCCGGCCTTGGCGAGCTCGGCGTGGACACGGTCCAGATGCTGCTGCTCGATGGCGATCTCGGCAGCGACGGCGTCGACGTGGGTGTCGGTCACAGGGCCTCGTGCTCCCCTTCGGCTGTGCGGAAGGACTGAGTCTAGTTCCTCCGTGCACGCGCCCGATGACACGGGTTGCCGGGCCTGTCGAGAGGACTTCCGGAGGAACTGGTCCGTTCCATCTTGATTTCACCCTCAACGAAGTGCCACTATCGGGGGGTCGGCTTCGGTCGACGGTCGCGCGGTCGGTGTCCCCCCTGATGTCTGGACCCGCGACCTTGGGGCGCAGCTCACGGCAGATACCCCCTGCCTGCCGAGAGCTGCGCCCCCCCTTATGTCTCGAGGCCTGTGTGGCCAGTCGGCCGAAGGGGAGGGTCCGCGCCCGTCGGCGTCTCGTAGGCTCGCCCCCGTGAAGGTTCTCGTCATCGGCTCAGGCGCCCGCGAGCACGCCCTCGTCCGCGCCCTCACCCTCGACCCCACGGTCTCGGCCGTCATCGCCGCCCCCGGCAACCCCGGCACCGACACGCTGGCCCGCAACCTGCCGGTCGCCGCGGAGGACCCGCAGGCGGTCGTCGACCTGGCCCGTGGCCACGAGGTCGACCTCGTCGTCGTCGGCCCGGAGGCCCCGCTCGTCGCGGGCGTCGCCGACGCGGTGCGCGAGGCCGGCATCCGCTGCTTCGGCCCCGGCGCCGAGGCCGCGCGCCTCGAGGGCAGCAAGGCCTACGCCAAGGAGGTCATGGCCGCGGCAGAGGTGCCCACCGCCCTCGCGCACGTCTGCACGACCGAGGAGCAGCTGGCCGAGGCCCTCGATGCCTTCGGCGCTCCCTTCGTCGTCAAGGACGACGGACTGGCCGCCGGCAAGGGGGTCGTGGTGACCGAGGACCGCGAGGTCGCGATGGCGCACGGCCTGGCCTGCCTGGCGAAGGGGGACGACGGTCGCGTCGTCATCGAGGAGTTCCTCGACGGCCCCGAGGCGAGCCTCTTCTGCATCTGCGACGGCTCGACCGTCGTGCCCCTCGACCTCGCCCAGGACTTCAAGCGGGTCTTCGACGGCGACGAGGGCCCCAACACCGGCGGCATGGGCGCCTACAGCCCGCTGGACTGGGCGCCGGAGGGCCTCGTCGACGACGTCGTCGCCCGGGTGGCGCAGCCGGTCGTCGACGAGATGGCGCGGCGAGGCACTCCCTTCGTCGGGGTGCTCTACGTCGGTCTGGCGCTCACCTCGCGCGGTCCGCGGGTCATCGAGTTCAACGTGCGCTTCGGCGACCCCGAGACCCAGTCCGTGCTCGCCCGGCTCGAGTCGCCGCTGGCGGTGCTGCTCACCGCGGCGTCCGAGGGTCGCCTGGCCGAGCACGACCCGCTGCGCTGGCGGCCGGAGTCGGCGGTGACCGTCGTCGTCGCGGCCGAGGGCTACCCGGCGAAGCCGATCATCGGGGTCCCGGTCGACGGTCTCGACGCGATCGCCGACGGCGACCTCGCCGAGCACGTCCACGTGCTCCACGCGGGCACCGCGACGCAGGACGGCCGACTGGTCTCCTCGGGCGGCCGGGTCCTGTCGGTCGTCGCCCTCGGCGACGACCTCGCACAGGCGCGCGAGCGGGCCTACGCCGCGGTGGCCGAGGTGGGGCTCGACGGTGGCCACCACCGCACCGACATCGCGCTGCGCGCCTCCCGCGGGGAGATCCGCGCCTGATCAGGCGGCGACGTCCTTGCGAGGGCGCCCGCGCTTGACCTTGTGGGGGATCACCGCTCCCTCGTGGAGGATCTCACCGCCCCACACGCCCCACGGCTCGCCGCGCTCGAGCGCGCCCTCGAGGCACATGCGGCGCAGCGGGCAGTCGGCGCACAGCGACTTCGCGTACTCCAGGACCTCGGGCGTCTCGGCGAACCACAGCTCGGGAGACATGGTCTGGCACGGCGGGGTCGTCGGTGTCATGCGGCCACCCTCCAACCTCAAGTTCACTTGAGGTCAAGCCGATAGGGTTGGGGCATGGACACGCGGGACCTGCTCACCATCGGCGAGGTGGCGGCCCGGGCCGGGGTGAGCGTCCCGTCGCTGCGCTTCTACGAGACCAAGGGGCTCGTCCACGCGACCCGGACGGCGGGCAACCAGCGTCGCTACCCGCGGCACACGCTGCGGCGGCTCGCCCTCGTCCTGCGGCGCAGCGCTTCGGCCTGTCCCTCGACGAGATCCGCGAGGCGCTCGATTCCCTTCCGGCGCAGCGGCCCCCGACCGCACGGGACTGGGCGCGGCTCTCCCGGCGCTGGCACGACGCCCTCCAGGAGCGCATCGACGCGCTCGTCGAGCTGCGTGACACGACGAGTGGGTGCATCGGCTGCGGTTGCCTGTCGACGTCGAGCTGCCCGATCTACAACCCCGGCGACGAGCGGGGTGCCGAAGGCCCCGGTGCCCGGCGCTGGCCGGCCGGTCTGCGGGACGGCTGAAACCCCCTTCGGCCTCCCGTCGGTGGGAGCATGGCCGCATGACAGGGGAGCCCGAGACCACGACCGCCACGACGGCCGCGCAGCGCGCCGAGGACCGGACCGAAGGGGGGTCGAGTCGCCTCCTCGCGTGGCTCCTCACCCCGCTGGTCGCCGTGCTGCCGTGGTGGGTGACGATCGGCGGGCTGTGGGTGCTCGCGCGGGGATGGCGTTCCTACGCAGAACAGTTCCAACCCCAGTGGGGCGCGACGTTCGCCGGTGCCGCGGTTCTCGTCCTGGCGGCGCTCCTCTGGGCAGCGGTCACGGCGTGGTCGTCCGTCGGCACGACGGTGGCAGGGCTGTGCACCCTGGCCCTCGGCGTGGCCCTCGGCGACCTCCAGCTCGCCCGCTCGATCTACGACCTCGTGCCGGCGAGCGTCGGTCGTGACGCCTACGTCATCCTCACCCCGATGAACTTCCTGCTCTTCGGCAGTCTGCTCCTCGCGACCGGGCTCGGTGCCGCCGGAGCCCGCCGACTGGGGCGCCGCCGGGCCTGACCCAACCGATCCCGGGCTCGACGCATCTCGCGGCGGTGACCGGAGGCTGAGGCGCGCGGCGGCTCCCGTCGGCCTGCTGCGAGGATGTGCCCATGAGCGAGACCCCGCTGCAGCTGCCCGGCTACGCCCACGTCTACTCCGGCAAGGTGCGCGACCTCTACGCGCCGGTCGGTACCGACGGGCAGCCGCGCGAGGACCAGCTGCTGCTCGTCGCGAGCGACCGGATGTCGGCCTATGACTTCGTGCTCGACACCCCGATCCCCGACAAGGGCGCGGTGCTCACGCAGATGTCGCTGTGGTGGTTCGACCAGCTCGCCGACCTCGTGCCGCACCACGTCGTCTCGACCGACGTCCCCGCGGCCGTCGCCGGCCGGGCGGTGCTCGTCGAGCGACTCGAGATGCTGCCCGTCGAGTGCGTCGCCCGCGCCTACCTCACCGGTGGCGGGCTCGGGGAGTACCGGGCGAGTGGCGCCGTGAGCGGCATCGAGCTGCCGGCCGGCCTGGTCGACGGCTCGCCCCTGCCGGAGCCGATCTTCACCCCCTCGACCAAGGCACCCGTCGGCGAGCACGACGAGCCGATCCCCTACGCCGGCGTCGTCGCCGAGATCGGCGAGGACCTCGCCTCGCGCGTGCGCGACCTCACGGTGCGCATCCTGAAGCGCGGCAACGAGATCGCCACCGAGCGCGGCATCATCCTCGCCGACACCAAGGTCGAGTACGGCATGCGCGGCGACGAGATCGTCCTGGCGGACGAGGTGCTCACGCCCGACTCCTCGCGCTTCTGGCCGGCTGACCAGTGGCAGCCCGGCCGGCAGCAGCCGAGCTTCGACAAGCAATATGTCCGCGACTGGCTGACCTCGCCGGCGAGCGGCTGGGACAAGACCTCGGGCGAGGCGCCCCCTTCGCTCCCGGAGGACGTCGTCGCGCAGACCCGCGCGAAGTACGTCGAGGCCTACGAGCGGCTGACGGGGCAGACCTTCCGCTCCTGATCGGGAGCGTTCACCCTTGCCCCACCCGGGAGCAGCACGAGGGGCGAAGGGGGTGACCCCCTTCGCCCCTCGTGCCTCAGGCGGCGTGACGCGTCAGCGCACGACCGTCGGTGCCGGGAAGCCCTTGCCCTTCCCCTTCGGCAGGCTGGTGCGCTCGAGCAGCTGCGGGACGCTCTCCGGGGCGGACTGGGCGCCCCAGTCGGGGAACATCTCGGTCTCGGCGGGGCAGGTGGCGTCGATGCGCGGCGAGATGCCGCGCAGCAGGTAGCTGTCGACCCGCTGGGTCACGCAGGCCGAGACGCCGTAGGCGGTGTGGCCCCACGAGTCGCTCGAGATCAGGCGGGAGCGTCCGAGGATCGAGCGGGTGCGGACCGCGCCGTCGTAGTTGGTCGCCGGGTCCCAGTAGTTGCCGACGACGAGCACACCCTTGGGGGTGACCCGGTTGTACGGCCCGACGTAGGCGTCCTCGTCCTGGCCGGTGAAGGCGTCACCGGCGCAGCCGGCCGAGCTCCACAGCCACGCGGGACCGAAGTGCGGCGCGGCGGCGTCGCTCTTGGTGGCGTACGCGGGGAAGTCATCGATCCTGGTCGTCTCGCGGCTGTCGGTGCAGGTCACCGACAGGAAGGCGTCGAGCGAGTTGTCGTAGACGAACCCGCGCCGCGGGGAGGTGCGGTCCTTCTTCAGCTCGGCGACGACCTCCCGGTGCAGCGTTGTGCGCTGGGACGTGGCGGTGCGGCTCTGGGGCGCCTCGGACACCTCGATCATCGACTCGATGTCGGTCAGGGTGAAGTCGACCATCGAGGGTGCCTCGGGGTCGTAGAGGGTCCCCAGCAGGGTGCCGATGACGTCGGCGTAGGTGAGTGTGAAGGTCCCTCCCTCGAAGGGGTCGGTGACCTCGACGGGCTTCTTCTTCAGCTCGGCGGTCAGGGCCGCGAACTTCGCCTTGGGGTCGCCCCCTTCGGCATAGCCGCACCTCGACGGGCCGACCTTGCCGCACTCCTGAAGGATCTTGTCGAGAGCCTTGGAGGCGCCGCGGCCGGACCTGAGGCGCTCCTCGAGGGGCGACGACTGGGTGCTGCGGGTGCCGGACCACGCGGTCGGGCTGAGCACGCCGTCGATGACCAGGCTGCGGAAGTTCTTCGGGAACATGTTGGCGTAGGTCGTCCCGAGGTGGCTGCCGTAGGAGAAGCCGATGTAGCTCAGCTTGTCGCTGCCGAGCGCGCGCCGGACCATCTCCATGTCACGGGCCACCTCGGCCGTCGACATCGACGTGGCGAGCGAGTTCTTCGAGCAGGCGCGAGTGACCTTCTCGGTCGCGGTGATGAAGCGCCGCTGCTCGGTGGTCCCCACCGGGAAGGCGACGCGCAGGTCCTTCATCACCTCGTCCTGGCGCTCGACCGGCAGGCACTGGACCTGGTCGCTGAAGCCGATGCCGCGCGGGTCGACGCCGACGACGTCGAACTTCTCGCGGACCTCGGGCGAGAGCCACTGGCCGGCGGCGTAGGCCATCTCCGTCGAGGAACCGCCGGGGCCGCCGGGGTTGACGAAGAGCGTGCCGATGCGCTTGCCGGTCGCCTTCTGGCGCAGCACGGCGACGTTGGTCTTCGCGCCCTTCGGGTTGTCGTAGTCGAGCGGGAGCTTCACGGTGGCGCACTCCGCGCCGCCGTAACAGCTGAACCACCCGAGCCTGGGGGTGGCCACCTTGTCGAGCTTGGCGTCCTCGGTCGAGGTCGTGGTGGTGGCCTTCGTCGGTGCGGCCGGCGTGGGTGCGGCCGACGCCGTCACCGAGCCGAGGCTGAGGGCCAGGCCGGCCGTGGCGGTCAGCGCGAGCAGGCGCGTGCGGACGTTCTTCATCATGTGTTCCCCTGTCTTCCCCGTGCACTGCGCACCGGGCCGCTCACAACCTAGGGTGACTCGCATCACTCCGCGACTCGACACGCTGGCAGACTCGGGCTCATGTCGACGCAGACGGAGATGGCCATTGCCCGCGCCAACGGTCTCGGGGAGGTGTTGCGCCGCAGTGCTGCTCGCCACCGGGACAAGGTCGCGTTCATCGACGGTGACGTCCGCTGGACCTTCCGTGAGTTCGACGCGATCGTCACCTCCGTGGCCGCCGGCCTCGCCGAGCGCGGCGTGACGAAGGGGGACCGCGTCGCCCTGCTCAGCCGCAACAGCGCCGACTTCGCCGCGATCGCCTGGGGTGCAGCACGGCTCGGCGCGATCCTCGTGCCGATCAACTTCATGCTCACCGCCGACGAGGTCGGCTTCATCCTCGGCAACAGCGAGCCGGTCGCCATGCTGACCCAGCCGGAGTTCGTCGCCACCGCTGACGCGGCGATCGACGCCAGCGGGCTCGAGATCGGGACCCGCGTGGTGACCGGCGACGCGAGCGGCGGGTGGACCCCCTTCGCCGACCTCGTCGCCACCGACGCCACGGGCTGGGAGCCGCCGATCGTCGCCGACGACGACCCGATCCGCCTCATGTACACCTCCGGCACCGAGTCCCGACCCAAGGGAGCGCTGCTCACCTCCCGCGCGCTGCAGGCGGAGTACCTCAGTGCGATCGTCGACGGCGGCATGACCGGTGACGACGTCGACCTGCACACGCTGCCGCTCTACCACTGCGCGCAGCTCGACTGCTTCCTCGGGCCGGACATCATGCTCGGCGCCACGAGCATCATCCTGCCGGCGCCCGACCCGGCCACCGTGCTGGCCAAGATCGCCGAGCACGGGGTGACGAAGTACTTCGCGCCGCCGACCGTGTGGATCTCGCTGCTGCGGCACGCCGACTTCGACAGCACCGACCTGAGCAGCCTGCGCAAGGGGTACTACGGGGCCTCGCCGATGCCCGTCGAGGTGCTGGGGGAGATCCAGGAGCGGTTGCCCGATGTCGACCTGTGGAACTTCTACGGCCAGACCGAGCTTGCCCCCGTCGCGACGATCCTGCCGCCGCACGAGCAGCTGTCGCACGCCGGCTCCGCGGGGCGGCCGGTGCTCATGGTCGAGACCCGGCTCGTCGACGACGACGGCAACGAGGTGCCCGTCGGCGAGGTCGGCGAGGTGGTCCACCGCAGCCCGCACATCGCGGCCGGCTACTGGCGCAACGAGGAGAAGACGGCCGAAGCGTTCGCCGGAGGGTGGTTCCACTCCGGTGACCTCGCCATCGCGGACGACGACGGGCGGATCACGATCGTCGACCGCAAGAAGGACATGATCAAGACCGGTGGGGAGAACGTTGCCTCCCGCGAGGTCGAGGAGGCGATCTACGCCCACCCCGACGTCGCCGAGGTCGCGGTCTTCGCCCTGCCCGACCCGACGTGGGTCGAGGCGGTCACCGCGACGATCGTGCCGAAGGAGGGCTCGGGGCTCACCGCAGAGTCGGTCCAGGAGCACTGCGCGCAGGTGCTCGCGAGCTACAAGCGGCCCAAGCGCATCGAGATCCTCGACGCCCTGCCCAAGAACCCGAGCGGCAAGATCCTCAAGCGGGAGCTGCGCGAGCGCTTCAGCTGATGGCCGAGCCCGCTGGCTGAGGTGTGAGGCCGTCCGCGGCCGAGCCTCGAAGCCGCGCCCGTGCACAACAGGTAGTCCTGCTGCGATTGACGCCCATCCATTGCCGCGAGATGCACCAGAACGACCTCTTGTGCACGCCATGATGGTCGCATGGCCACCTACGTCGCCTTCCTCCGCGCGATCAACCTCGGCGCCAAGCGCAGGTTCCCCAAGGCGGACCTGCAGCGGGTCGTCGAGGAGACCGGTGCGAGCGACGTCGCGGTGCACCTCAACACCGGCAACGTGCGGCTGACGAGCCGGCAGCGCTCGACCGCTGCCGTCGAGGCGACGCTCGAGGCGGCCTTCCTCGCCGACCGGGGCTTCGAGGTGCCGACGGTGGTGCTCACGCCGGCCGAGCTGGTGGCCGTCGTCGCGGATGCGGGCGAGGTGGCGGGGCAGGTGCCCTTCGACGTGGCGGCGCACTACGTGACCTTCATGCGGGAGGTGCCGTCGACGGAGGCCGTCGAGCTGCTCACCCACGTCGGCGAAGGGGAGGCCACCGCCGTCCGCGGCCGCGCCGTCCACCTCCTGCTCGACGGCAAGGACCGCTACCACCAGGTCAAGCTGCCCGCCGCGCACGACCGGGCGATGGGGGTGTGGACCAACCGCAACCTCACGGTCGTCCGTGATCTGGCCGAGCGATGGGGGTGAGGGGTCAGCTGCGGTAGGCGCCGCGGCGGTGCGTCAGGATCAGCACCGGCACGCGGTCATCCTCGCCCCGCGTCCCTCAGGCTCTGCAAGACATCCTCGGTTGTCAGCACGTCTCCTCGGCGGAGATCGTCCAGGGCCACGGTGATCTCGCGAAGGAGGTGGGTGTCCGCCACGATCTCCGACGTCTCGGCCGAGCCCTCATCCAAGGGTGGGTGTGGTGCCATGTGACAACGGTAATGTCGCTCCCTTCGAGACGGTCGCTGCGCGACCTCCTCAGGGAGCGGGGTGTGAGAGGGGTGGGCTCGTCCCTTCGAGACGTCGGCCGCGGGCGGCCTCCTCCTCAGGGAGCGGAGGAGGGGACTTCGTCCTCGCCGCGTCTCGAGGCTCAGCCGCGGGCGGCTTCGCACCTCGACGAACGTTGGAAGGGCTCGGCGAACGTGGGCGAGGGAGAGGGGCGGCGACCCCGCCAACTAGACTCACGGGCGGACCACCCCCTTCGCACCAGGAGACACCTGTGGGACGCATCGTCGTCGACGTCATGCTCAAGCCCGAGATCCTCGACCCCCAGGGCCAGGCGGTCCGGGGGGCGCTGCCCCGGCTCGGGATCGACCAGTTCACCGACGTGCGGCAGGGCAAGCGCTTCGTGCTGTCCGTCGACGGTGACGTCACCGAGGCCCACCTCGCGCAGGCCCGCGAGGCCGCCGAGACCCTCCTGTCCAACCCCGTCATCGAGGACGTCGTGAGCGTCCACGAGCTGACGAGCGACGAGCCGGAGCAGGCGCCGATCACCGGGGCCGGCGCGTGAAGATCGGCGTCATCACCTTCCCCGGCAGCCTCGACGACTCCGACGCCCGCCGCGCCGTCACCCTGTGCGGCGGCGAGGCCATCGCCCTGTGGCACGGCGACGCCGACCTGCACGGCGTCGACGCCGTCGTCGTCCCCGGCGGTTTCTCCTACGGCGACTACCTGCGGGCCGGGGCCATCGCACGCTTCGCCCCGGTCATGGGCGAGGTCATCACCGCGGCGAAGGGAGGGATGCCGGTCCTCGGGATCTGCAACGGCTTCCAGATCCTCACCGAGTCGCACCTGCTCCCCGGGTCGATGATCCAAAATGACCACCGCAAGTTCCTGTGCAAGGACCAGGTCCTGCGCGTCGACAACGCCGAGAGCGCCTGGACCAGCGGCTTCGAGGCCGGCCAGGAGATCAGCATCGTCCTGAAGAACCAGGACGGCCAGTTCGTCGCCGACGAGGCCACCCTCGACCGGCTCGAAGGGGAGGGACAGGTCGCCTTCCGCTACGTCGGCGACAACCCCAACGGCTCCTCCCGCGGCATCGCCGGCATCACCAACGAGCGGGGCAACGTCGTCGGCCTCATGCCGCACCCCGAGCACGCCGTCGAGGAGGGCTTCGGCCCGAGCCTCGACGGCCGCACCTTCTTCACGTCCGTCCTCGAGCAGGTGGTGTCCGCGTGACCGTCAGCAACCTCGACACCGTGGCCGTCGCGCAGGGCAGCCCCGACACCGAGCAGCCGTGGGCCGAGCTCGGTCTCAAGGCCGACGAGTACGAGCGCATCCGCGAGATCCTCGACCGCCGCCCGACGAGCGCCGAGCTGGCGATGTACTCAGTCATGTGGTCCGAGCACTGCAGCTACAAGTCCTCCAAGGTCCACCTCAAGCGCTTCGGCGACCTGCCCTCCGAGACCCCCCTGGGCAAGACCCTCGCCGGCATCGGGGAGAACGCGGGTGTCATCGACATCGGCCACGGTTGGGCGGTGACCTTCAAGGTCGAGTCGCACAACCACCCGAGCTATGTCGAGCCCTACCAGGGCGCCGCGACCGGCATCGGCGGCATCGTCCGCGACATCATGGCGATGGGCGCCCGCCCGATCGCGGTGATGGACCCCCTTCGCTTTGGCGCCATCGACCACCCCGACACCGCGCGCGTCCTGCCCGGCGTCGTCAAGGGCATCGGCGGCTACGGCAACTCCCTCGGCCTGCCCAACATCGGCGGCGAGATCGTCTTCGACGAGTGCTACCAGGGCAACCCGCTCGTCAACGCGCTGTGCGTCGGCTCGCTGCGCCACGAGGACCTCCACCTCGCCAACGCGTCCGGCACCGGCAACAAGATCGTGCTCTTCGGCGCCAAGACGGGCGGTGACGGCATCGGTGGCGTCTCCGTCCTCGCCTCGGAGACCTTCGAGGAGGGCGGCCCTGCCAAGCGGCCCGCCGTCCAGGTCGGTGACCCCTTCGCGGAGAAGGTCCTCATCGAGTGCTGCCTCGACCTCTACGCCGCGGGCGTCGTCGAGGGCATCCAGGACCTCGGTGGCGCCGGCCTGTCCTGCGCGACCTCCGAGCTGGCCTCCGCCGGCGACGGCGGCATGCAGATCGAGCTAGACAAGGTGCCGCTGCGCGACTCGACCCTCCGCGCGGAGGAGATCCTCATGTCGGAGTCGCAGGAGCGGATGATGGCCGTCGTCGCGCCCGACAAGCTCGACGCCTTCCTCGAGATCACCGGCCGGTGGGACGTCGAGGCCGCCGTCCTCGGCGAGGTCACCGACGGCGACCGGCTCGTCATCACCTGGCACGGCGAGACCATCGTCGACGTGCCGCCGCGGTCCGTCGCCCACGACGGCCCGGTCTACGAGCGTCCGATCGCCCGCCCGGAGTGGCTCGACGCGGTGCAGGCCGACAGCAGCTCCTCCCTTCCCCGTCCCGCGGACCCGGGTGCCGACCTGCTGGCGCTGCTCGCCTCGCCCAACATCTGCGACAAGACGTGGGTCACCGACCAGTACGACCGCTACGTCCTGGGCAACACCAAGCGCGCCATGCCGCACGACTCCGGCGTGGTCCGCGTCGACGAGGAGTCCGGTCTGGGTGTCGCGGTCTCGACCGACTGCAACGGCCGCTTCGGCCGGCTCGACCCCTACGCCGGGGCGCAGCTCGCCCTCGCCGAGTCCTACCGCAATGTCGCGACCTCCGGCGCCCTGCCGCTGGCCGTCACCGACTGCCTCAACTTCGGCTCGCCGGAGGACCCGGGCGTCATGTGGCAGTTCCAGCAGGCCATCGGCGGCCTCTTCGACGCCTGCCTCGAGCTCGGCATCCCGGTGACCGGCGGCAACGTCTCCTTCTACAACCAGACCGGTGAGACGGCGGTCCACCCGACGCCCGTCGTCGGCGTGCTCGGCGTCATCGACGACGTCGCGACGTCCGTCGCCTCCGGCTTCCGGGCGAAGGGGGAGATCGTCCTGCTCCTCGGCGAGACCCGCGACGAGCTCGACGGTGGCGAGTGGGCGCACGCGCTGCACGGGCACCTCGGCGGGCAGCCGCCCGTCGTCGACCTCGCCGCCGAGAAGGCGCTCGCCTCCTTCTTCGTCGACGCGGTGCGCCGCGGTGTCCTCGCCAGCTCGCACGATCTGTCCGACGGCGGCCTGGCCGTGGCGCTCGCCGAGTCGGTCCTCACCGGTGGCACCGGGGCCTCGGTCGACCTGTCGCCGGTCCTCGACCGCGACGGGATCGACGCCTTCACGGCGCTGTACTCCGAGTCGACGGCCAGGGCGCTGGTCACCGTGCGCAGCGAGAGCGACCTGGTCACCGTCGTCGGCATCGCCGAGGCGCACGGCGTCCCCGTCGCGCGCCTCGGCACGACCGATGCCGACCGGCTCAAGGTCAAGGACGTCCTCGACCTCGGCCTGGAGGAGATGGGGGCCGCGCACACCGGCACGATGGCGCGCTACTTCGGCTGACGGCGTCGCGCGTCCACCTGATATGCCCCAGGTCGTCCCGCGGCCTCGTCAGCGCACCCGCCAGGCCCCCGGGTCGGGGGCGGTCGGCGCCGGCCGCTCCTCCCCGTCCGTGAGCACCCGCCCACCGGCGGTACGGCGGGCGAGCTCCGCCGCACCGAGCACGCCGGAGGGGAAGGGCCAGCGCCCCACCTGCCGCCGGATCTCGTCGACATCGAGCGGTCGGTGGGCCGCGACGAGCACGGCATTGCCGTAGCGGCGCCCCTTGATGACGTCACGCATCGCGACGAGCGCGAGCGACCCGTCGTGGCCGAAGGCGGCCCGCGCCCCCGCCACGACATCGGCGAGGTGCCGCCAGCCCGGCTCGTCGGGGGAGTTCATGACGAGCACGCCGTCGGGCCGCAGCACCCGCGCCACGTGCCCGAAGAACTCGACCGTCTGCAGATCGGCGGGGACCCTCCCTTCGTCGAAGGCGTCGACGACGACCGCATGGGCCGAGGCGTCCTTGAGCGCCTCGACCCCCGGCCGGCCGAGCTGTGGCCGCACGCGGATCCGGTGGCCACGGGGCAGCGGCAGCTGCTCGCGGACGGCGGCGGTGAGGGTCTCGTCGGGCTCGAGGACGATCTGCGGGGAGCCGGGGCGGGTGGCGTGCACCCAGCGCGGCAGGGTCAGGCCGGCACCGCCGACGTGCGTGACGCCGATCGGGTCGGGGGCGGGGTGGACCGCGTCGAGGACGGCCGCCATGTGCTGCACGTACTCGAAGACCAGGTGCTCCGGGTCATCGACGTCGACGTGGCTCTGCGGATGCCCGTCACGCATCACCGTGACGCCCCCGTGCTCGTCCGCCACGAACTCCACCTCGGCCATGCGCCAACCCTCACACACGAAGGGGGTCAGTGACGACGACCCGCGGTGCGGCGTGCGCCGGCGATCGCCAGGGCCGCGCCGGCTGCGAGGAGCAGCCCCAGACCCGAGCCCACGACACCCGCACCGGGGCCGGGGGTCGTGTCGTCGGTCTCGACGACCGGACCGGTGACGTCGTCATCGGTGCCCGGCGCGGTGCCGGAGGTCGACGTGGCCGTCGGCGTGCCGGTGCTCGTGCCCGTCCCGCTCGTCGACGTGGATGTGGAGGTGGACGGGTCGCTCGACGTCGAGGTCGTCGGGTCACTCGTGGACGTCGTCGGGTCGGTCGTCGTCGAGGTCGGCTCGTCCGCCGTGATCGTCACGGGGAAGCTGACCTCGGTGTCGCTGGGCGAGGCGACGAGACGGACCTGCGAGGCGGTGCCGTCGTCGTCGGCGGCGCTGCCCGCCGGAGCGGTGGCCTGCTCCGGGACGGTGAAGCTGATGTCCGCGGTGCCGTTGCGCGTCGGGACGCCCTGGATCAGGCCGGCCGTGATCGGGAAGGTGCCGACCGAGTCGTCGCCGACGAAGACCTCGACCTCGGAGTTGGTCGGCGAGCCGAGCGACGTCAGGTCGAAGCCGGAGGCGGTGAAGGAGACCTCGTCGCCGGCCGTCAGCTCACTCGGCTGGTCGGTGATCGCGACGGCCTGCTTGCGGTGGTCGGGGCTGACCTCGTCACGCGCGCCGAAGTAGTTGACGAAGGCGTCGGTGTCGATGAGGCCGGTGTCCTTGGCGTTGCTGCCCTCGGCGAGGACGGTGAAGTTGTCACCGCCGCCGATGAGGAAGGAGCCCGAGGCGATCGTGTAGGTGGCGCCCTCGTCGAGCGGCTCGCCGTCGATGCTCACCGACGAGATCCGGCTGCCGGCGGCGGCGTCCGGGTCGTAGGTGTAGGTGACGTTGTCGGAGAGCCCGAGCTTGAGGAAGGGCCGCGAGGAGCCCTCCGGCTGCCACTGCTGCTCCAGGAGGGTGACGACCTGCGCGCCCGTGAGGTCGACGGTCATCAGGGTGTTGGCGAAGGGGTTGATCGACGCGGCCTCGGCGTAGGTGACCTCGCCGGGCTCCTCGTCGCCGGTGGGCTCGTGGAGCAGCTCGTCACGCAGGCCGCCGGGGTTCATGATGCCGATGTCGGCGCCGCCGCGGCCGGGCTGGTTGAGCGCGTCGAGCCAGATGTCGGCGGTGAGGTTGCCGAGGGTCGACTCGCGCTGGCGGTTGTCCCGGGCGCCGTCGTTGTGGGCGGTGGTGATGTCGTCGCTCACCGTCCCGATGACCTTCTTGCCGAGCTCGCCGGCGGAGGCGACGGCCTCGTCGACGATCGCGCTCGCGGAGACGTAGGTCGGGTTGCTGGCGCACGTGTCGGTCGGGTCGGCGACCTCGACGTTGGTCGCCGAGTACTGCGTCACCTCGCCGGTCTCCTCGTCGAAGCCGAGCTGCAGCTGGCCGAGGGTGTCGCCGTAGGAGTTGGACTGGATGATCGGCCGGGTGCCGCCGTCGGGCGCCGGGGCGTCCCAGGCGTAGCCCTTGTGGGTGTGGCCGGTGAAGATCGCGTCGACCTCGCGCGCCGTGTCGTTGACGATGTCGGCGAAGGCGCCGCCTGCGGCGACCTGCGCGTCGAGCGTCGTGAGGTCGTCGCCCTCGGTCGCGCCCTCGTGGTACTCGGCGACGACGATGTCGGCCTCGCCGTTGGTCGCGTCACCGTCCTTGAGCTGGGCCGCGACGCGGTTGACCGCCTCGACCGGGTCGCCGAAGTCGAGGCCCGAGACGCCCTGCGGCGAGACGAGCGATGGGGTCTGCTGGGTGACCGCGCCGACGACGCCGACCTTGAGCCCGCCGACCTCGACGATCGAGTACTCGTCGAGCGCCGGGGTGGTCGTGCCGCGCTCGTACACGTTGGCGCCGAGCAGGTCGAAGTCCGCGGCCTGGCTGACGCGGCCGGTGAGGTCGGAGAAGCCGCGGTCGAACTCGTGGTTGCCGACGGCGCTGGCCTCGAGGCCGAGGGTGTTGAGGAACTGGATCGTCGGCAGGTCCTCCTGGGAGGCGGAGGTGAAGGGGGAGGCCCCGATGTTGTCCCCGGCCGACAGCAGCGCCGTCGAGTCCTCGCCGAGCTGGGCCCGGGTCTCGACGACGGTGCAGGCGAAGGCCTTGCCCGAGGCGCCCGTGCCGTCGGTGTCGATGCGACCGTGGAAGTCGTTGATGTTGAGCAGGTTGATCGTCGTCAGCGACGGGTCGATCCCGCCCGGCTCGACGGGGTCGGCGGCGTGGGCGGTGCCGGACGTGGCGACGAGTGCGGTGATCGCACCCGCGCCGACGAGCAGCGACGCGCCTCTCTTCTTCAGGGACATGAGGGTTCCTCCGGGGCAGGGTGTGTGACGAGCCCGACATCGGGCACACCGGGTCAGATGGTGCCGTACCCGGGATACATCTGCAGGACGAAGGGGGAAGGTTCCCTGACCGTTCGGTGAACCTTGGGCGGTGCGAGACTGGGGTCGTGGCAGGACGACGACGCATCCCCGTGGAGCAGGGCCGGGCCGCGCTGCGGGCGTGGGCCGCCAGCGACGACCGGTCGGCGGTCGACCGCACGACCCTCGCGACCGCGGTGCGGCACACCGTCGCCGACCTCGGCGACGCCGCTCCCGGGCGCAGCGTCGAGGTGCGGGTGCCCCCCTTCGCTGCGGTGCAGTGCGTCGAGGGGCCGGTGCACACCCGCGGCACCCCGCCGGCCGTCGTCGAGACCGACGCGCAGAGCTGGCTGGAGCTCGTCGTCGGCGACCTCGGGTGGGCCGAGGCGGTGTCCTCGGGCCGGGTGCGGGTCAGCGGCCAGCGCACCGACCTGTCCGCCCACCTCCCCCTCGCCGCATTGCCGTAGGGCAATGCGCGCACTCTCTGCATTGCCGTAGGGCAATGCGCGCACTCTCTGCATTGCCCTACGGCAATGCGGGCCGAAGGGAGCCGAGCAGCTCCCCGGCGACCTGCAGGATCCGCACGCTCTCGTCGAGCGGCATGATCGGCGACTCCGTCTCGCCGGCGGCGACCCGCAGCGCCACCTCGGTGGCCTCGTGCCTCAGACCGCGGTGCTTCTCGACCGGGTCGCCCTCCATCGTGTCGAGGACGACCCCGTCGGCGCCGACGAGCCGCATCGTCGTCGGCGTGTAGAACTGCGTCTCCAGCTCCAGCCGCGCCCAGGTGCCGTTGACCGAGGCGGTCGTCGGCGACGAGACCGACATGTCGGTGGCGCACGAGGCGACGGCACCGCTCGGGCCCTGGACGACGAAGGCGACCCGACGGTCGACCCCGCGGTCGGTGAGCGAGCCCACACCGGCGGCCGAGGTGACGCCGCCGAGGCACAGCGAGGCGAAGGACAGCGGGTAGATGCCCAGGTCGAGCATGGCGCCGCCCGCGAGGTCGGGGCTCGCCAGGCGCTCGGGGCCGTCGGGCCACAGCGGGATCGAGTGGTCGGCGAGCACGGTGCTCACCTCGCCGAGCAGGCCGGCGTCGAGCACCTGGCGCAGGACGTCGACGTGCGGGAGGAAGCGGGTCCACATCGCCTCCATGCAGAAGACGCCGGCCTCGCGCGCCGCGGCGACGATCTGAGCCGCCTCGTCGGCGGTGGGCGCGAGGGGCTTCTCGACGAGGACGTGCTTGCCGGCGCGGATCGCCAGCAGCGCGTGCTCGAGGTGCTCGCTGTGCGGGCTGGCCACGTGGATCGCGTCGACATCGGGGTCGGCGACGAGGTCGGCATAGCTGCCGTGGGCCCGGGCACCGGGCACGTGCTCGTCGACGAACCCCTGGGCTCGCTGCAGGTCGCGCGACCCGACCGCCACGACGGTCTGGGCGGTGCCCCGGAGGGAGATCGCCAGCTGCGAGGCGATCCAACCGGCGCCGAGCAGACCCCACCGCAGCGCGGGCGCCGATGCCGGGTCGGGGGTGCGCGGGGTGGGGAGCTTCATCCCGGGGACGTCGGCATGCGGGCGCTGGCTGCTCATGTCACCAACCTACGATGGCGGGGTGAGTGCGCAGCGTCCCCGGAGCAACCCCAAGCCGATCCCCTTCATCGTGACGGGGGCGATCATCGGCTTCATCGTCTTCGGGCTGATCTCGTACTTCGGCCCCAACCGCAACGAGGGCTTCGACATCACCTACGACCCCAGCGCGACCCTGGGCTACATGAGCGTCCTGGGTCTGTGCGTCGGAGGACTCCTCGGCGCGGTCGTCGCCGCCCTCTTCACCTATCGCAAGTAACTCCCTTCGCCCGGCAGGCCCTCGCGGAGGTGCGACGGGTGAGGAGGGGATCACCGCGGGTCGGCCCTGTGGGAGACTGGTCCTCGTGCCACGCGGAGACGGAACCCTGTCCCACGACCTGCTCCCCGGTGAAAAGGGACCCCAGGACGCCTGCGGTGTCTTCGGTGTCTGGGCGCCGGGCGAGGATGTCGCCAAGCTGACCTACTACGGCCTCTACGCCCTGCAGCACCGCGGTCAGGAGTCCGCGGGCATCGCCACGAGCAACGGCCAGCAGATCCTCGTCTACAAGGACACGGGGCTGGTCTCCCAGGTCTTCGACGAGCGCAGCCTGTCGACCCTGCGCGGGCACATCGCCGTCGGCCACTGCCGCTACTCGACGACCGGCGGGTCCACGTGGGAAAACGCGCAGCCCACCCTCGGTGGCCACGACGCCGGCACGGTCGCGCTCGCGCACAACGGCAACCTCATCAACTCCGCCGAGCTCCTCGAGATGGTGGAGGACCGCGCCGCGACCCCCGAGGTCGACGGCACCTGGCGGGGGGTGTCGAAGGGAGAGCTGCGCCGCGGCAACACGACCGACACCGCGCTGGTCACCGCCCTGCTCGCCGACGAGCAGGACCAGTCCCTCGAGTCGGCGGCCATGGAGCTGCTGCCCAAGCTGCAGGGCGCCTTCTGCTTCGTCTTCATGAACGAGGACACCCTCTACGCCGCCCGTGACCCGCAGGGCCTGCGCCCGCTCGTCATCGGTCGGCTCGAGCGCGGCTGGGTCGTCGCCTCCGAGACCGCTGCCCTCGACATCGTCGGCGCCTCCTTCGTCCGCGAGGTCGAGCCCGGCGAGCTCGTCGCCATCGACGAGGACGGCCTGCGCACGCAGCGCTTCGCTCCCGCGCGGCGCAAGGGGTGCGTCTTCGAGTACGTCTACCTCGCCCGCCCCGACACGACGATCCACGGCCGCACGGTGCACGAGGCGCGCGTCGAGATGGGCCGCGCGCTGGCCCGCGAGCACCCGGTCGAGGCCGACCTGGTCATCGCGACCCCCGAGTCCGGGACCCCGGCCGCCATCGGCTACGCCCAGGAGTCGGGCATCCCCTTCGGGCAGGGCCTGGTCAAGAACGCCTACGTCGGGCGCACCTTCATCCAGCCGAGCCAGACGATCCGACAGCTCGGCATCCGGCTCAAGCTCAACCCCCTGCACCACGTCATCAAGGGCAAGCGGCTGGTCATCGTCGACGACTCGATCGTCCGCGGCAACACCCAGCGCGCCGTGGTGCGGATGCTGCGCGAGGCCGGGGCCGCCGAGGTCCACGTGCGCATCTCGTCGCCGCCGATCAAGTGGCCCTGCTTCTTCGGCATCGACTTCGCCACCCGCGCCGAGCTCATCGCCACCGGGCTCGGCGTCGACGAGATCTGCACCTCGCTCGGGGCCGACTCGCTCGGCTACATCAGCGAGGACGGCATGATCGCCGCGACCGACCAGCCGCGCGACGAGCTGTGCACCGCGTGCTTCTCCGGCACCTACCCGATGGAGCTGCCGAGCGAGGACCGCCTCGGCAAGTCCCTGCTCGAGCTCGAGTTCACCCCGACCCAGGAAGCCGTGCGACGCCCGTGACGACCCCAGAGACCACGCAGCAGACCCCGATCACCTACGCCGACGCCGGCGTCGACGTCGAGGCCGGCGACAAGGCCGTCGACCTGATGAAGGAGTCGATCCGCCGGGCCACCCGCCCCGAGGTGCTCGGCGGGCTCGGGGGCTTCGCCGGCATGTTCGACGCCAGCGCCCTGCAGGGCATGCGTCGCCCGGTCCTTGCCACCTCCACCGACGGCGTGGGGACCAAGGTCGCCATCGCCCAGGCGATGGACCGCCACGACACCATCGGTCAGGACCTCGTCGGCATGGTCGTCGACGACATCGTCGTGTGCGGCGCGGAGCCGCTCTTCATGACCGACTACATCGCGACCGGCAAGGTCGTGCCCGAGCGCATCGCCGCGATCGTCGGAGGCATCGCGAAGGGGTGCGA
Organism: Janibacter sp. FSL W8-0316; assembly: GCF_038004165.1. Classification (NCBI taxonomy): domain Bacteria; kingdom Bacillati; phylum Actinomycetota; class Actinomycetes; order Micrococcales; family Intrasporangiaceae; genus Janibacter; species Janibacter sp. FSL W8-0316. Next base: position 2,490,425 of record NZ_JBBOQX010000001.1, read on the forward strand.
GCTCGCCGGTGTCGCGCTGGTCGGCGGCGAGACCGCCGAGCACCCGGGCCTGCTCGACCCCGACGAGTACGACGTCGCCGGCGCCGCGACCGGCGTCGTCGAGCACGACGAGGTCCTCGGGCCCGACCGCGTCGCCGCCGGTGACGTCGTCGTCGCCCTCGCCTCCTCCGGTCTGCACTCCAACGGCTACTCCCTCGTGCGCCGGGTCATCGCCGCCGCCGGGTGGGAGCTCGACCGGCACGTCGACGAGCTCGGTCGCACCCTCGGTGACGAGCTGCTCGAGCCCACCCGCATCTACGCGCGAGCCCTGCTCGACCTCGTGCGGGCCGACGGCATCGACGTGCACGCCCTGAGCCACGTCACCGGCGGTGGGCTGGCCGCCAACCTCGCCCGCGTGCTGCCGGAGGGCACGATCGCCCGTGTCGACCGGGCGTCGTGGACCCCGCCGCCGATCTTCTCCCTCGTCGGTGAGCTCGGCGCGGTGCCCCGCGCAGACCTCGAGCGCACCCTCAACATGGGCATCGGCTTCGTCGCCGCTTTGCCGCAGGCCGGCGTCGACGCCGCCATCGCCCGGTCGCGGGCGGCGGGCATCGACGCCTGGGTCCTCGGCGAGGTCGCCGACGCCGCCACGACCGACCCGGTCGCCGGGGTCGAGGTCGTCCAGGGGTCCAAGGGTGTGCACGGTGGTGCCGTGCAGGTCGTCGGGGAGCACGCCTGACACCCGCGGTGCGGGTGCTCGTCGCCGATGCCGACGAGTGGCGCCGGGTGGCTCTCGTGGCCGTCCTCGCGGCGGAGCCCGACCTCGAGCCGTGCCCGCCGGCCGCGACCGTCGGAGAGGTCATCTCCACCCCCGGGGTCGACGTCGTCCTCCTGCACGGGGGCCTCGACCGGGGACACGGCCCGATCGACGTCGTGCGCGCGACGCGCGTGGCCCGAGGGCCCGCCTGGGTGGTGCTCACCGACGACGTGGACCTGACGGACGAGGTCATCACCGCGGGAGCCCATGGCTGCCTCGCGGCGTCGAGCACCCCGGTGCAGATCGGTGCCGCGATCCGGGCCGCGGCCCGAGGTGACGTCGCCGAGATCGACCAGCCGACGACCGGACCCCTCGTGCAGCGGGTGCGGAGGGAGGTTCCGCCCCTGACCGTCCGCGAGGTCGAGGTCCTGCGGCTCGTCGCCGCGGGGCTGGGCAACCAGGAGATCGCCGAGCGGCTCTACCTCAGTCTGTCGAGCGTGAAGTCACACCTGTCGCACACCTATGGCCGACTCGGGGTGCGGCGCCGCGAGGCGGCGGCCGCAGAAGCGCGGCGTCAGGGATTGATCTGACGAGAGGTGGCTCGTCGCGCGATCAGCGCTCGCGCGAGGTCCAGGCGTCGTAGTCGTCGTCGTCCGCCTCGTCGACGTCGTCGCGTGAACCGCGCGTCGTCTGCTGACTCGGCTGACCGTGAAGTTCCGCCTCCAGCGCTCGCAGGTCGGTGTCCGGCGAGTAGTACTTCAGCTCGCGGGCAACCTTGGTCTGCTTCGCCTTTGCTCGGCCGCGCCCCATGGCGTGACCCCCTCATTGCGCTCGTGCGGGTCGGCGCTGATCCTCCCGCCGCCCTGAGGGGGACGGCAGAACTACCAGAGCGGACCCGGATCTGTGTGCTTTCTCGTGGGGCCAACGGTACATGGTCTGCGGCTGTTCCGTCCCATCGGTCCGGCCCGGGAGACCGTAGGATCGCCCCCGGACGCACGACGACGGGAGCTGATGTGGGCACGACGCCGCTGGGGGCCTCCCTTCGCGCCCTCGTCGTCACCGTGGTGCACCACCCGGAGGACTCCCGGATCCGGCACCGCGAGATCTCCGCGCTGCTCGCGGCGGGGTGGCAGGTGACCTATCTCGCCCCCTTCGCCCCCCACGACCTGCCCGTCCCCGAGGCCGCCGACGGGTTGACCTGCCTCGACCTGCCCCGGGCCGCCGGACGTGATCGGCTGGGCGCCGCCCGGGCCGCCCGCGCCCGCGTGCGGCAGCTGGCCCCCGACCACGACGTCGTCCTCGTCCACGACCCCGAGCTCGTACCCGCGCTGGCGGGCCTGGGGGTGCCGCACCTCGTCTGGGACGTCCACGAGGACCCGGCCGGCGCGCTCGTCGTCAAGGACTGGCTCCCGGCGGCGCTGCGGCGCCCGGTGGCCGCCGCCTGGCGCGGGGCCGAGCGGCTCGTCGAGCGTCGGCACCCCCTGCTGCTCGCGGAGCACGCCTACGCCGGGCGGTTCCGCCGCGATCACGCGGTCGTCCCCAATGCGGTCGTCGTGCCCCCGCACGTGCCCCCGGCAGGCGGGGCCCGGCTGGTGCACGTCGGCAACCTCACGCTCGCCCGCGGCAGCGAGACCATGGTGGAGGTCGCGCGGCTGGCCCACGCCGCCTCCGACGGCGCCATCACGCTCGACGTCGTCGGTCCGGCCCGCGACGAGGCCTCGCGATCGGCGATGGCGGCCGGGGCCGCAGAGGGAGTCCTCGTGTGGCACGGGTTCCAGCCCGCCGACCGGGCGATGGCGATGGTCGACGGTGCCCTCGCCGGGCTCGCCCTCCTGCGCGACCTGCCCAACTACCGCGGCTCGATGCCGACCAAGGTCGTCGAGTACCTCGCCCACGGCGTCCCCGCCATCACCACCCCGCTGCCCCTGGCCCGTGACCTGGTGGAGGAGTGCCGCGGCGGGGTCGTCGTGCCCTTCGACGACCCGCAGGCGGCGGCTGACGCGGCCGTGCGGCTGTGGCGTGCCCCCGACGAGGCCGCAGCGATGGGGGAGCGCGGTCGCGATCTCGTGCGCGAGCGCTACGACTGGGCGAAGGGAGGGCCCGCCTTCGTCGCGGCCCTCACCGAGGTCGCCGCCGCCCGCTCCCCGCGCCTCTGACGCGGAGCCTGCGCCGCGGCTCGATGTATGCGGGTGCGTCCCAGCGCACCGCCGTGCATCGACCCGGCGTAGGAGTCAGGCCTCGGAGGTCGACGAGGGCACGAGGGCACCGAGCTCGGCCCGCAGCGCGGGGGAGAGGCCCTCGGTCGTGCCGACGAGACCGATCTCGCGGGGTGCCAGCCGCTCGATAGCGCGCCCCACCGCCGCTGGGACCCGGTCGCTGCGCAGGAGCAGCAGCGGGCTGTCGGAGTGGGCCGAGGCGACGATCGCGGAGAGGGTCTCGACTCCGGTCGTGTGGGCCGAGACGAGCACCCGGCCGCCCTCCGGGGCGTCGGCGCTCAGGTCGGCCGCGAGGGCCATCGGGCCGCCCGTGGGGCCGAAGGTGATCTCGGCGCCGGTGGCCGACTGCAGCCGCTGGACGATCTCGAGCGACCAGTCCTCCTCGTTGCCGTCGAGCATGAGCTGGCCGGGAGCGAGCTCGGCCAGCGCGTCGACGAGCTCGTCGGGGACGTGGGTCTCCTCGCAGACGACGACGGCGCGCCCGGTCTGCGCGGCCATCTGCGAGATGGCCGGTGCCCGACCACCGCTGTGCGGGAGCGTGACGTGCACGACCGAGCGGTCCTGCGGGGGGAAGGCGCGCAGCAGCGCGGCCGAGGTGACGCCGGGGTCCTCGTCGCCGATCGACTCGACCGGGGCGTCGGAGAGGTCCTCGAGGCGCTCGCGGGTGCTGGGGTTGACCAGCTCGTCGCCGCCGACGACCACGACCCGCTGCGGCTCGAGCCGCCGCAGCTCGTCGCGGGTGGCCGAGGGCACCGAGCCGGGGCGCACCCACAGCAGCGGCCAGCCGAGCCGGGCGGCGATCGGTGCGACGACGCGGGCCGTCGCGACCTTGTGGACGCTGACGACGAAGGCGCCCTCGACGCCGGGCTCCCAGGTGTGCCGGCTGAGCGAGGTCGCCACGTCGACGCGGGACTCGCCACCGAAGCGCCGGGTGCCGGGGACCTCGGGCTCGGCGAGCGGCGCGGCCTTCTTCTTCGACCGCTTGGGCAGGGTGGCCTCGTAGAGGGGCAGGACCTCGTCGGTCGGCCCGTCGGCGATGAGCCGGCCCTGGTCCATCCACAGCACGCGGTCGCAGATCTGACGGATGTTGCCGTTGGAGTGCGAGACGAGGAAGACCGTGCCGGCCTGCTCGCGGATGCGGGTGATCCGCTCGGCGCTCTTGGCGCGGAAGTCGGCGTCACCGGTCGCGAGGGCCTCGTCGATCATCAGCACGTCGGGTGCGGCGGCCGTGCTGATCGCGAAGCGCAGCCGGGCGCCCATGCCGGAGGAGTAGGTGTTCATCGGCAGGTAGACCGCGTCGCCGATGCCGGAGAACTCGACGATGTCGTCGAAGCGCTCGCGGATCTGCTCCTTGGTGAGGCCGAGGGCCTGGGCGCCGACGTAGATGTTGCGCTCGCCGCTGAGCTTGCTCATGAGCACGGCGTTGACGCCGAGGAGCGAGGGCTCGCCGGAGACCCACAGCCGTCCGGCCGAAGGGGGGATGAGCCCGGCGACGGCGCGCAGCAGGGTCGACTTGCCGGAGCCGTTGCGGCCGATGATGCCGATCGACTCGCCGTGCCGGGCGACGAAGCTGACGTCCTTGACCGCGTGGACCTCGCGCACGCGCGGCTCGCGGCGCCCGAGGGCGTCCTTGAGGGAGCGGGACTCGCTCTGGGCCGAGGGGCTGCCCTTGCGGCCGCCGCCGTAGACGGCGTACTTGACGTCGAGGTGGCTCACGATGACCGTCGGGTCGCCGATCGTCACGTCGGGGGTGTGCTCAGCCACGGCCGTACCTCGCCTCGTCCCACCAGAAGAGCACCAGCCCGATCGCGGACAGGCCGAGCGCCCAGCCGCCCATCATCAGCCAGTCGCGCAGGACGACGTCGTTGCCCGGGCCGGTGAGCAGGGCCTGCCGGCCGAGGTTGAGCATGAGCGCGAAGGGCTGGTAGACGACGCCGGTGGCGATCGTCTCGGGCAGGTTCTCGGCGTAGTGGATCACCGGGAAGAAGACGCCGGAGGCGTAGCGCAGCAGCCGGACGATGACCGGGATGAGGTTGCCCAGGTCGCGGGAGGCGTTGACCAGGCGCGCCCCGATGAAGGCGCAGCCGAGCAGGGCCAGGCCCTGCAGGAGGATCGCGACGGGGAAGAGCAGCCACTCCCAGTCGGGGGTCTCGCCGGTGAGCAGCATGAGCGCGCCGAGCAGCAGGAAGGCCGGGATCGAGGCGAGCAGCTCGGTCACCATGATCGAGATCGGCAGGATCGCGCGCGGGAAGTGCAGCGCCCGCACGATCGACAGGTTGCCGGTGATCGCCTTGGCGCCGCGGGTGATGACCGACGAGGTGAAGGTGAACATCACCACGCCGATGGCGAGGAAGCCGACGAAGTTGTCGATGCCCCGATCGGTGCGCAGCAGCAGGCCGAAGATCGCGTAGTAGCTGGCGATGAGCACCAGCGGGTTGAGCACCGCCCACACCTGCCCGAGGCGGTTGTCCTCGTTCTTGGCGTAGGACTCGGCGGAGGCGAGCGTCCAGACGAAGGAGCGTCGCTGCCAGATGTCGGCGAGGTAGCGGCCGAGCGGCGGACGCTCGCTGAGCGTCCGCAGCCCGTGCCTGGCCGCGAGCTCCGCGGCCTCCTCGGTGGAGAGAGCCGGGGGGAGGGGGGCCCGCGAGGGGGCCTCCGTCACAGGCGCTCGACCTTGTCGCTGTCCTCGGCCACGCCGCGGGTGTCGAAGAAGCGCTGGGCCGTGGACGCGAGGGCCTCGACGTCGAAGGACTTGTGGTTCTGCACCAGCACCGTGAGGTCCGCAGCGGCCACGGCGGCGTCGAGGTCGTCGACCCGCTCCGCCTCGGGCACGGCTCGCCAGTCGGCGACCTTGGCGTCGAAGTACTGGACGGTGGCCCCCTTCGCGATGAGCTGCTGGGCCAGCGGGACCGCCGGCGACTCGCGCTGGTCGGCGATGTCCGGCTTGTAGGTCACGCCGAGCAGGAGGACGGTCGAGCCGCGCAGCGACTTGCTGTCCTCGTTGAGGATGTTCTGTGCCCGCTGCACGACGTAGGCCGGCATCGTCGCGTTGATCTCCTGGGCCAGCTCGACGAAGCGGAAGGGGTAGCCCAGCTTGGCGCGCACGTTGTACGACAGGTAGTTGGGGTCGATCGGGATGCAGTGACCGCCGACGCCCGGCCCGGGGTAGAAGGCCTGGAAGCCGAAGGGCTTGGTCTTGGCCGCCGCGATGACGTCCCACAGGTCGATGTCGAGGTCGTGGCAGAAGCGCGCCATCTCGTTGACCAGGGCGATGTTGATGTGGCGGTAGGTGTTTTCGAGGAGCTTGGCCGTCTCGGCCTCGCGCGTGCCCTTGGCCCGCACGACGGTGTCGACGAACTGGCCGTAGAAGGCCGCTGCGGCGTCACCGCAGGCGGGGGTGTGGCCGCCGACGACCTTGGGGGTGTTCTTGGCGCCGAACTGCTCGTTGCCCGGGTCGATGCGCTCGGGCGAGAAGGCGAGGAAGAAGTCCTTGCCCGCCTCGAGGCCGCCGGCCTCGAGGGCCGGACGGACGACCTCGTCGGTCGTGCCCGGGTAGGTCGTGGACTCGAGGATGATCGTCTGGCCGGGCTGCAGGTGCTCGGCGATCGTCCCCACGGCCGAGTTGATCGGGCCGAGGTCCGGGCCGCCGTCCTCGGACAGCGGGGTCGGGACGCAGATGACGATGGTCTTGACCTCGTCGAGGCGGGAGGGGTCCGTCGTCGCCTCGAAGCCGGCGTCGAGCATCGCGCGGATGTCGTCGTCGGACAGGTCGTCGATGTGCGAGACACCGGAGTTGAGTGCGTCGACGACACCCTGGTTGATGTCGAAGCCGAGGACCTTGACCCCGACCTTGGAGGCCTCCTGGGCCAGGGGAAGGCCGACATATCCCTGGCCGATGATCGCGACGTCCGCCACTGTGCATCCTTCTCGTAGTCGTGCTCCCCGGGGTCCCGGGGTGCAACCGGGTCCCCGGTGGCTGGCGCGATCATACCGGCCGGTCCTGTCGGGGCGCTGACCATCACCGTCATACAGTGGGCGGCATGTCGGCCCGCCTCCCTGTCCTGCTGGCGACGAGCAACGGCGTCGGCATGGGGCACCTCACCCGACAGCTCACCGTCGCGCTGAGTGCACCCGACGACATCGACCCCGTGCTCATGTCCCTCTCCGGCGCACTGCCGACGGTCCGCTCGGCCGTCGCGTCCGGCGCGCTGCCGGAGCTGGCGGGGGTGCGCACGGAGTACTGCCCCAGCCGCAAGAGCGGATGGCTGCCGAAGGGGGGAGCGGCCCGGCGGTTGCGGGAGCTCTACCCCGCCTACAACTGGGAGCCGTACTTCGCCGACCGCCTCCGGGCGCTCGTGGCCGAGACCGGTGGCCGCCTCGTGCTCTTCGACGGGGTCGTTCCCTACGCCGGGCTGCTGGCCGCGCGGCGACGGCTGGAGGGGACCCCCTTCGTCTGGATGCGGCGGGGCATGTGGCGCCCGGGGGTGGGGGAGCCGTGGCTGGCTCACGCCAGTGCCTTCGACCTCGTCGTCGAGCCGGGTGACTTCGCCGCGGCCGGCGACCGCGGCCCCACGGCACGCCGCACCGATGCCACGCGGGTCGCCCCGATCTCCATCGCGAGCGCGATCCGCCGCCACGCCCGGGGGGCGGCGCGGCAGGCGCTCGGGCTCGACCCCGACAGGCCGGCGCTGCTGCTCACGCCCGGCACCGGTGCCCTCGAGGACGTGGCGTCACCCGTGCGCGTGGCCCTCGACGTGCTGCGGCGGCAGGCTCCCGACTGGCAGGTGGCGGTGACCAGCCCGGCCCTGGCCCGTCACGGCATCGGCCGCGACGGCGAGGACGTGCACCTGCTCACCGACACCTACCCGCTGGCACGCTCGCTCGCCGCCTTCGACGGCGCGGTGAGCGCCGCCGGCTACAACTCGGTGCACGAGCTCCTCGGGGCCGGCGTGCCGACGGTGCTCGTGCCCGGCCAGTCGCTGGGCACCGACGACCAGCCCAGCCGGGCCGCGACGCTCGCGGCCGCGGGTGCCTGCCTGAGCGTCGACCCGGGTGACGCCGACGGCATGCGCTCGGCCGTGACGCAGCTGGTCGACCCCGACGTGGCCGACGGGCTGCGCGCGGCCTGCCGCGAGCTGCCGGACACCACCGGTGGCGCCGAGACCGCGCGCCTCCTCGTCGACCTCGCGCAGGGTGCCCCGGCGCCGCAGGGCCTGGCCGCCGGTGCCCCGTGGGGGCCGCCCGCGTGGCGCCGAGCCCTGCCCGACCCGCGCACCCGCGTCGACCTCGTCGCCGGGAGTGTGACGGCGCCGTGCAGGGGGGCCCGCCCCCTGCACGTCACCGAGGACCTGCCGCCGCAGCGGGTCGGCGACGAGCCCGTTGAGCACCTCGTCGAGGGTGCCTCGCCGGAGTACCGGCGGGTGCGGACCGAGATCGCGCGCTGGATCTACCGCCCCGGCCGCTGACGCAGGCGCACGGCCTCGCGGCGCAACCGCCCGGCGCGGCGGCGGGCCAGCCCGAGCAGCACGGTCGGTGCGCTGTGCCGCCGCGCGGCCTCGCGGGCATCGGGCGAGGCGCCGACGCCCACGACGGCACCGTCGACCCACACCCGCCACCGGCCGGCGGCCGGGTCGTGCAGTGGGGTCGGCCCGTCGAGGTGCACGGCGCCGGAGGCCTCGGCGAGGCGACGGTCGAGACCGGGGGCGTCGGCGACGAGCTCGTCGACCTCGACGCCGTACCGCATCGCGGCCACGAGCAGCTCGGTGCGCGCGAGGTAGCAGGGGCCGGCGTCGCTGTGCACCCGGACCAGGCGGCGGTGCGGTCGGTGCAGCACCCGCACGAGCCGCTCGAGGGCCCCGTCGACGAGGGTCGTGCCCGCCCGGTGGACGAGGACGGTCTCCGCCGAAGCGATCGCCTCCTCGAGCCGGTCGACGGCGTCGGGGGCGTCACCGTCGACGACGACGGTGGACGGCGCGGCGCGAGTGGGCATGACAGCAGGATAGTGACGGCTAGCGTGGGGTCCATGACCACGCGCGCGACGACACCGGCGGCCGGGGACACCCCCGTCGGCCGGGTTCCCGGCCCCGACGGCGACCGGCGCGCCCACCTCGACCTGACCGGCGCCGGCTGGACCCTCACCAGCCCGTGGCGTCGCCCCCTTCGCGGTGCGTGGACGCAGGCCGGCGGACTCGTCGACGGGCTCTCCCGGCTCGACCACGTCCACGCCCTGTCCGTCGAGGCCGAGCCCTCGGGGCCGGCACCCGACGCCGGGACGACCGCGGCGCTCGCCGACTTCGTCACCCGCGCCGTCGCCCGCGGCACCTTCGTCGTCGGCGACCTGCCCGCCGTCGTGGCCCGCCGGGTGCACGCGGTCGTGCCGGGCGCGGCCCATGGACGGCCCGGCGACCTCGCCTTCGACGTCGCGGCGGTGCGGCAGCGGCGCCAGGTCCTCGCGCCACGGGTGCACCACGAGCTGACCCCGACGATCTCCGTCCTGCTCGCGACCCGCCGCCCGCAGCTGCTCGGCGCGATCACGGCGATGATCCGGGCGCAGACCCTGCCCCCGCACGAGGTCGTCATCGCCGTCCACGGCGGCGACCCCGATGCCCTGCCCGTGCCCGACCTCGGCGACATCGGGGTCACGGTCGTCGCCGCACCGGGCGACCGCAGCCTCGGCCACGCCCTGCAGCTCGCGGCCGACGCCGCCGACGGGCAGCTGCTCACCAAGATGGACGACGACGACCACTACGGCCCCGACCACCTGCTCGACCTGGCGATCGCCCGCCACGTGTCGGGGGCACCGGTCGTCGGCAAGAGCAGCACCGTCGTGCACGTCGAGTCCCTCGACACCACCGTGCGGCGGGTCATCGGGACCCCCGAGTCGGCGGTCCACCGGGTGGCCGGCGGCACGATCCTCGTCGGCGCCGACGAGCTGCGCGACCTCGGTGGCTGGGCCGACGTGCCCCGGGCCGTCGACAGCGCGCTCATGCGGACGGCGACCGCCGCCGGCGCGATGATCTACCGCCCGCACGACATCGGCTACGTCTACGTGCGGCACGCCGGCGACGGCCACACGTGGTCGGCCGACGCCGGGCACTTCCTCGCCAATGCCCGCGAGCAGTGGCTCGGACTGCTGCGGCACCCCGACTTCGGCACCTGAGCGGTCCGGCGTGTGGGGGCAGAGGGCCCCGGGCGCCCGTGACACACTGACTGGCTGTACGTCCCACCCGAGAGCGAAGGGCTGACATGGCTCCCCTTGTTGTGCACGTCACCGGTGCGCGTCCCAACTTCCCCAAGGCCGCCCCGGTCCTCGAGGCCCTGGCCGGATACGACGTCGAGCAGCTGCTCGTGCACACCGGCCAGCACTACGACGACAAGATGTCGGACGTCTTCTTCCGCCAGCTGGGCATCCCCAAGCCCGACGTCAATCTCGGTGTCGGTTCCGGCGCGCACGGCGCCCAGACGGCCAAGGTGATGATCGCCCTCGAGGAGCTCTTCACCGAGCGCCGCCCCGACCTCGTCGTCGTCTACGGCGACGTCAACTCCACCGTGGCCGCTGCCCTCGTGGCGAGCAAGCTCGGCATCACCTTCGCCCACGTCGAGGCCGGCCTGCGCTCCTTCGACATGACGATGCCCGAGGAGATCAACCGCCTCGTCACCGACAAGCTCTCGGACCTGCTCCTCACGACGAGCACCGACGCGATCGGCCACCTGGGCAACGAGGGCACCGACCCCGACAAGATCCACTTCGTCGGCAACCCGATGATCGACACCCTGCTCAAGAACAAGCCCCGCTTCGACGCCGACGCCGTGCGTCAGGAGGTCGGCATCGAGGGCGACTACATCGTCGCCACGCTGCACCGCCCGGGCAATGTCGACGACCCGCAGGACGTCAAGGCCCTCGTCGCCGCGATGCACGCCGTCGCCGACCAGGCGCAGGTCGTCATCCCGCTGCACCCGCGCGGTCGCGCCCGCCTCGAGGAGGCCGGCTTCCTCGACCACCCGGGCATGCGCGTCATCGACCCGCTCGGCTACATCGAGTTCATGGGCCTCGTCCGCGGTGCCGCCGCGGTCGTCACCGACTCCGGCGGTGTCCAGGAGGAGACGACGATCCTCGGCGTCCCCTGCCTCACGCTGCGTCCCAACACCGAGCGGCCCGTGACCATCACGCACGGCACCAACCAGCTCGTCACCCGCGAGGTCCTCGCCGAGCGGGTCCGCGAGGTCCTCGCGGTCGGTCCCCTCAGCGAGTGGGACACCCCCCCGCTGTGGGACGGCCACGCGGGTGAGCGCATCGCCAAGGTGCTCGCGGCGTCCGTGTCCGCCGGCCGACGAGGCGAGGCGTGACCGCAGGACCAGGGGACACCACGGCCACGGCCGAGACCAAGGAGGCGGCGGCGGAGGCGCACCACGGGGCGAAGGGGAAGAAGAACCTCCGTGGCGACATCGAGGGTCTGCGGGCGGTCGCCGTCGGCACCGTCCTGATCTATCACGTCGGCATCCCCTTCATGCCCGGCGGTTTCGTCGGCGTCGACATCTTCTTCGTCATCTCGGGCTTCCTCATCACCTCGCTGCTGCTGCGCGAGAGCGTCAAGACCGGCGGCATCTCGATCGCCGACTTCTACGCCCGGCGGGCCCGGCGCCTGCTGCCCGCGGCCTCGCTCGTGCTCATCGTGACCGCAGTCCTCGGGTGGGCGCTGCTGCCCGGGCCAGACCGGCTCAACCTCGGCACCGACGTCATCGCTGCGACCTTCTACGTCATCAACTGGGCGCTGGCCATCAGGTCGGTCGACTACCTGGCGGAGGACGCCGCCCCCTCGGCCCTGCAGCACTACTGGTCGCTGTCGGTCGAGGAGCAGTTCTACGTCGTCTGGCCGCTGATCATCATCCTCGGGCTCTTCGTCGCCCGGCGCACCCGGCTGCGGCCCAAGCCGCTGCTCTTCGGCGTGCTCGCGGTCATCGCCGCGGCCTCGCTCGCCTACTCGGTCGTGCACACCAAGAGCGACCCGGCGACGGCCTACTTCTACACGACGACCCGCGTGTGGGAGCTGGCGATCGGTGCACTCCTCGCCTTCCTCGTGCTGCGGCTCACCGCGCTGCCGCGCATCGCCGCCGAGGTCCTCGGCGGCGTGGGCCTGCTGCTCGTGCTGTGGTCGGCCTTCTTCCTCACCGGCAAGACGCCGTGGCCCGGCTCGTGGGCGCTCGCCCCGACCGTCGGTGCGGCCCTGATCATCGCCGCCGGCTGCGCCTCGCAGAGCACGGTCACCGCGCGTCTGCTGAGCCTGAAGCCCATGGTGTGGATCGGCGGCATCTCCTATGCGATCTACCTGTGGCACTGGCCGCTCATCACCATCGCCAAGCAGACCTGGCCAGAGGTGCGCATCCGCCACCTCGTGCTCATCGGCCTGCTCTCGATCGTCCTGGCCTGGATCACCAAGCACCTCGTCGAGGACCCGGTGCGCTTCCACCCCGGGCTGAGCGCCAAGGCCTCCCGCGGTCTGCTCTTCGGCGGCGCGTCCATGCTCGTCACCGCCCTCGTCGGCGGTGCGGTCTGGGCGACCGTGCCCAAGCTCGACGAGGACGCCCAGGTCCGGGGCGCCACCGCGCTCGTGGCCGACCCCGACAGCGACGCGTGGAAGGTGCGCGAGGACCTCGGCGACGTCGTGGCGACATCGGGCAAGACCACCCCGGACCCGGCCGTCGCCCCCGAGGACGTCCCGCGCTACTACGACGACGACTGCCAGGTGCAGCCCGGCGACACCGAGGTCGACACGACCTGCATCTACGGCGAAACCGACGGCGACCAGACGATCGCCATGCTCGGCGACTCCAAGATGGGGCAGTGGTTCCCCGCGGTCGAGGCCATCGCCAAGGACGAGGGGTGGCGCCTCGAGCTCTACCTCAAGTCGGCCTGCGCCTTCACCTATGACGGCGCCAAGGACGACTGCGAGGAGTTCGGCAAGAACGCCAACGCGCACTTCGACGCCGAGGGCGCTCCCGACATCGCTCTGGTCTCCCAGGGCGCGGGCAGCTCGCCCGAGCTGCGCGCCGGCATGACCGAGGCGATCAAGGAGCTGCGTGCCAAGGGCACCGAGGTCGTCGTCCTCGCCGACAGCCCCCGCCCGCAGGGGCAGGTCTACACCTGCGTGGAGGACAACCCCGAGGACTACTCGGCGTGCGACTTCCCCGCTGAGGGCAATGGCCGCAAGGGCCGCGGCTCCAAGCCGCTGGAGGCCGCCGCCGAGGCGACGGACACCCCCTTCGTCGACCTCAACCAGTGGATCTGCCCGCCGGGCGAGACCTGCCCGCCGGTCATCGGCGACTCGCTCGTCTACCGCCAGGGCAGCCATGTGACGGCGACCTACATCCGCACGCTCACCCCGATGCTCTACCGGGCCCTGGCTGCGGAGGACCTCACGGCGAAGAACTCGAGCGAGATCTCCGTCGACGACATTCCCTAGCAGCACCAGCACGGCGAAGGGGGCGCTCACCGCGAGGTGAGCGCCCCCTTCGTCCTGGGCACGGGCGGTCAGCCGAGGAGGCGGTGGTAGGCCTCGTCGGCGATCTTGGTGACATCGCTCCAGTCGCGCTCGGCGAGGACCCACTCGCGGGCCTGCCGACCCATCCGCTCACGCAGCGCCGGGTCGTCGAGGTAGCGCGCGATCTGCCGGGCGAAGTCCTGGGCGTCGCCCTTGGCGAAGACCAGGCCGCGCTCGTCGGGCTTGACGATCTCGGTGAGGGCCGCGACCGAGCTGGAGATGCAGGCCTTGCCCATCGCCATCGACTCGAAGGGCTTGATCGGGCTGATCAGCTCGCACACCGGCAGCGGCAGGCGCGGGAAGGGGGTGATCTGGAAGATCGACAGGTAGCGGGCGACCTGCTCGTGCGGGACGCGCCCGGTGAAGGTGACGACGTCGAGGAGGTCGAGCTCGCGGGCCATACGGTGGAGCTGCCCCTCGAAGTGCCCGTCGCCGACGATGATCACGGCGAAGTCGTCGCGGGTCTTCTTCAGCTCCGCGGCGGCGAGCAGCAGCAGGTCAAGGCCCTCGTAGTCGACGAGCCCGCCGGCGTAGCCGATGACCGTCTTGTCGCGCAGGCCGAGCTCGTCGAGCAGCTCCTGGTCGGGCTCACGGGGCTCGAACTGCGCGGTGTGCACGCCGTTGGGCAGCACGGCGATCCGGTCGGCGGGGCCGCCACGACGGATCATCTCCTCGCGCAGCGCCTCGGTGATGACGAAGGTGAGGTCGGCCTGCTGCACGATGTGCAGCTCGAGGCCGGTCATGTAGCGGTAGGCGTCGGTCCGGCCGAACTCGGGGTTGCGCGAGATCTTCATCAGGTCCTCGAGACCGCGCATCTCGTAGACGAAGGGGATGCCGAGCCGGCGGGCGGCACGCAGCCCGGCCAGGCCGTTGTTCTGGAAGCTGCTCGCGTGGATCAGGGCGGCGCGGTGCTCGCGGGCGACCTCCTCGAGGCGCTCGGCGAAGCGCTCGATGTAGCCGGCCATCGGGGTGGTCCGGTACTCGCGCTCGCCCGGCTCGAGCAGGCGGCGGTAGGTCATCGTGTCGACGACGTCGAAGGGCTCGACCTCGCGGGTGTCGCCCTGGCCCCAGAAGTCGTAGGGGAACCCCAGTCGGGTCGCGGCGAGCATGTCCCAGCCCAGGCCCTGCAGGCCGGTGAGGATGCCGTGGCTGCGGGTGGCGTAGCCGCCGGAGCGGTGCGGCAGCGACTGGGCGAGGACCGACAGGACGGCGCGCGGGCGGGGCTCGTAGGAGCGCTCGCGGGCCTCGTCGACGGGCCAGCCGGTGCGGCCGATGTGGATCTGGTCGGAGACCTGGTCGTGGGTGGCTCGCGACTTCTTGTGGCCGAGCTCGATGAGCCGCCCGGTGATCACCTGGGCGGTGTCCAGCCAGCCGGCACGGGCGGCCCGCTGGGCCAGCGAGAGCGAGGTCTTGTTGGGCACGGCGGCGATGGTCTCGAGGTCGTGCTCGCGGTAGAGCTCGCGCAGCTCGTCCCAGCCCTTGAGGGTGCCCAGGGCGCGGGTGGCCGAGCGGAAGCCGGCCTTGCCGCTGCGCCCGACCTCGAGGGCCGTGGCTCGCTGGTCGTCGGGCTCGCCCGCGGCACGGATCGCGGTCTCGGTGCGGATCAGCTCCAGCGAGTGCGAGGAGTGGCTGACCTTCCACCTGTCGACATTGGCGAGGAAGGCCTCGGCCTGGTCGACGTCCTTGGAGGTGTACCACCCGAGGATCCGCTCGGCGTCCTTGGTCGTGCGCGGGGTCGTCGTCGCCGCGAGCTCGTTGACCCGGGTGATGAGGTCCTTGTGGTTGGCCCGCTGGGCCACGGCCATCGACAGGCCGATCGCCTCGGAGTCGGGCTGCAGGCGCACGGCCGCCCAGGCCTCCTCGACGGCCTCGTCGAGCTGGCCGAGGGACAGGTGCGACCAGGCGCGCAGGCCGTGCCCGGTGGCGCCGAGGGCCGACTCGGGGACCCGGGCCAGCAGGCGCAGCCCCTGCTCGAACTGTCGCCCCGACAGCACGAGCAGGCGGGCCTGGGCGAAGATCGCCCGCTTGCCGACGGAGCCGCCCTGGTTGGGCAGGGTCGCCAGCGGGTCCAGACGCACGCGGCGCACGACCGCGCGGGCGGCGCGCTTGCCCTGGGACTTCGCAGCATTCTTGTCGATGGGGGCCAATGGGGGTCCTTGTCGTCGTCGGGGCGCGGGGTCGCCGCGGGTCAGAGGCTCACGTGGGTCGTCGGGTCACCGTAGAAGAGCAGGCGCCCGGTCGCGGTGAGGAAGGTCGAGTCGGTGACCGTCCAGGTGTGCGAGTGCCGGTCGTCGCCGCGCACCGACACGTAGTTGTAGCGGTCGCCGGAGTAGACGCGCACGCCCTGCTCCATCGAGCGGTCGAGGATGTCGGAGTCGACGGCGCGCGGGATGTCGCTGAACCGCACCTCGCGGGCGACGTCACCGGCGAAGAGCATCGAGCCGCCCTGGATGCGCCGCTCGTAGCGGTGCTCGGAGTCGGGGTAGCGCAGGACGACGGCGCCGGTGGAGCGCAGCCACACGTAGTGCGCCCACTTCCCGACGATCCCGGCGTCGGTGTAGGCGAAGGCGGCGAGCAGGTCCGACAGGTAGCGCGGTCCGTAGATGTTGTCGTCGTCCATCTTGGCGATGTACTGCCCGCCGGCGGCGTCGACGCCGAGGTTCATGCACGCGCCGAGGGTGAGCGAGGCGTCGGCGTGGACGATCTGCAGGTCGCGCACGCCCGCCTCGGTGGCCCGGCGGCGCAGCTCGGCGTCGTCGGTGTCGAGGCCGTGCAGCACGAGGACGAGTTCGGTCGCCGGGTGGTCCTGACGGCCGAGGTTGGCGAAGACGTTGTCGAGCTCGTGGGTGCGGTTGGTCGGCACCACCGCGGAGATGGTCGCGGGGGCGATGGCGGGCACGTCGAGCCCGGCGGCGCTCGCGAGGGCGCGGGCGCGGTGGGCGCCGGTGTGCCCTGCGAGGACGGCGCGCTGCAGGCGCAGCCCCTCGCGAGCGACGAGCTCCTCCTGGTTGACCCGCGCGACGAGCTCGCTCCGCAGCGACTTGGCGTCCTCGACGCGGGGGACGAGCGCGTCGACCTCGGCGGGCAGGTCGGCGTGCGTGGTGGTGCCGACGACGGGGGTCTGCGCCGCGGCGGCGGCGACGGTGGTCCACGCGGCGGCCGGGGTGGTGGCCGACAGGTCGAGCAGCACCCGGGCGTCGCCGAGCGGGTGATCGTCGCCGGCGCGCTCGGCCAGGGCCGGTGGAAGGGTGACGACGGAGGACTTGCCGGGTCGGCGGGTGAGGTGCGTGGCCGAGCGCTGCATCGGCGTGAGGGCGTCCGCCACGAGACGAAGGGAGGAGTCGTCACCCAGTCGGGACAGACCGTCGACGACGACGAGGGCGCCCGAGCGGCGGCGGGTCGTCGCGTCCTCACGGGCCGGGCCGAGGGCGCGCGGCTGGGCTGCGGGGGCCCAGTCGTGGACCTCGCGGCCGGTGGCGACCAAGGCCTCGCAGGCGGCCGTCGTGGAGGTGCCGACGACGTCGACGTCCGCGACCCACGGGCCGGGGGCGGTGTCGTCGGTGACCCACAAGACCGACGGGACGCCGGCCCCCTTCGCCGCGGTGAGCAGGTCGGTGAGGGCGCTGCCGTCACCCCAGCCGGGGACGGAGCCCTCGAGGCCCTCGAGGAGGAGCAGGTCGGCGCCCTCGAGCGCCTCGGCGTGGCTGCGGCGCTCGACGGGGCGCTGGTCCCACTCGGGAGCCAGCAGGTCGGCCAGGCGTGGGCTGGCGGCGACGGCGACGGTGAGCGCGAGGGTCGGCACGGGGGAGTGCGGCGCGGTCACGGCGGTCGCGGTGGTCGCGGGCTCGCTGGCGGGCTGCGGCTCGGTCGCCGTCGGCGCGCTCGGTCGGGGCTTCGGTGCGGCGGCCGGCTCCGTCGGTGTCTGCGGTGACGCGGCCGGGCGGAGCTCGGCCAGTGCGGCACGTGCCGCCCGCCGCACGCGGAGGGGGATGGCAGCTGTCGTCGATCGGCTCACGAGCGGTCAGTCTTCCACGTCACCGGCCCGGTCGACGAAGGGCGCGACGGCCCGGCGTGGTCAGCGCGAGCCGGTGACGAGGTCGCGCAGCGGTGCCTCGAGCGCAGGTGCCGCGGCCCGCACGAAGGTGTCGGTGAGGGCCGCGACGGGGATCCCGGCATCGGCGAGCTCGTCTCACCGGCTGACGAGGCCGTCGACGAGACCGGAGGCGCTGACGGTCGTGGCCGTAGGGCTCGTGGCGGCCATGTTGTGCCCGAGCGAGGTGACGACGAGGTCGGGCTCGAGCTCGAGGACCTCCTCCTTCGCCCGGGTGCCCCACTCGTGGCACTCGGTGTCGGGCTTCTGGTCGCTGCTGACGTAGGCATCGGCCCACGCGCAGGTGGACCTCGTCATCGTCACGACGTGCCAGTCGTGCTCGCGACCCAGGGCGTCGAGCGCACGAGCGCACCTCGGTGCCCTGCTCCGTGTGGCAGCCCCGGTCGGAGGCGTCCGGGCGGTCGTCGAAGGCCTCCTCTGGGGCCGGTCGCAGTCAGTCGCCCGAGGGCGTCGGCGCGGCGGTGGCGGTGATGACGTCGGGGGCGCTCGGTGAGGTGCTCGTCCCCTCCCCGGCATCGGACGCGCCGCAGCCGGCCAGCAGGAGCGGGCGGTCATGGTGGCATCGTGACATCGACGGTGGCCGCGGCCGAGAACGTCGAAGGGCGCCACCGCTGTGCGGTGGCGCCCTTCGAGACGAAACTCCGGTGGCCAGGGGCGGGGTCGAACCGCCGACCTTCCGATTTTCAGTCGGACGCTCGTACCAACTGAGCTACCTGGCCGAGCCGGTCCGAACCGGACCAGCGAGCGACCCTGACGGGACTCGAACCCGCGACCTCCGCCGTGACAGGGCGGCGCGCTAACCAACTGCGCTACAGGGCCTTGGTGTGCAAGGCATGTGCACGATACTGCTGTGCGTATCCCCAACGGGATTCGAACCCGTGCTACCGCCGTGAAAGGGCGGGGTCCTAGGCCGCTAGACGATGGGGACCCGTCTCCGAGAACCCCTCGCTACGCAGCAGGCAGCACCCGAATCCGTCGAGGACTCGGAAAGCATACGCAGACTCGACCCGGATCGCCAAAACGAGTTATCCGGGCCGTGCCCAGGCCCGCAGACGGTCGGCGTCCCACGTCGTGACGATGCGGTCCAGGGGCACCCCGAGGCGCTCGGCGCGCTCGGCCCCGTAGGCCTTCATCTCCAGCTGCCCGGGGGCGTGCGCGTCGGAGTCGACGGCGAAGAGGCAGCCGATCTCGAGGGCCAGGGCGACGAGCTCGTCCGGCGGGTCGCAGCGCTCGGGCCGGGAGTTGATCTCGACGGCGACGTCGTGCTCGGCGCACGCCTCGAAGACCGCGCGGGCGTCGAAGTCGCTCTGCGGCCGCGTCCCCCGGGAACCGGTGACGAGGCGGCCGGTGCAGTGGCCGAGGACGTTGACCCGCGGGTTGCTCACGGCCGCGACCATGCGCCGGGTCATCGGGACCCTGGCCATCTTGAGCTTCGAGTGGACCGAGGCGGTGACGAGGTCGAGCCGGTCGAGCATCTCGGGCGTCTGGTCGAGGTCGCCGTCGTCGAGGATGTCGACCTCGATGCCGGACATGAGGGTGAAGGCGTCGCCGAGCGAGTCGTCGATCGCCGCGAGGAGCTGCAGCTGCTGACCGAGGCGCTGCGCCGACAGGCCGCCCGCGATCCGCAGCCGCGGCGAGTGGTCGGTGAGCACCATCCACTCCTGGCCCAGCTCGACGGCGGTGAGGACCATCTCGTCGATCGGGCTGCCGCCGTCGGACCAGTCGGAGTGCAGGTGGCAGTCGCCGATGATCGCCGCGGCGTAGTCCTCGCCGCCCTCGACGAGCGGCCCGCCGTGCTCCTCCTGCTGCCGGGCGAGGTAGTCGGGCAGCTCGCCGCGCACGGCCTGCTCGATGACGCCGGCGGTGGACTTACCGATGCCGGCGAGCTCGGTGACGGTGCCGTCCTCGACCCGCTGGCGGACCTCCCCTTCGTCGAGGTCGCGCAGGACGGCCACGGCCCCGCGGAAGGCCTCGACCCGCCGGCTGTGCTGCCGGGAGCGCTCGAGGAGGAAGCCGACCCGGCGCAGCGCCTCGACCGGGTCGACGGGCGCCTGCAGCGGCTCGAGGGACCTCACGACGTCACCAGGAGGTGTGCAGCGGTCGGCCCTCGGCGAAGCCCGCTGTCGACTGGAGCCCGACGAGCGCCCGTTCGCGGAACTCCTCGAGCGACGTGGCGCCGGCATAGGTGCACGAGCTGCGCACGCCGCCGATGATCTCGTCGATGACGTCCTCGACGCCGGGCCCGGCCGGGTCGATGTACATCCGGGAGTTGGAGATGCCCTCTTCGAAGAGGGACTTGCGGGCGCGGTCGAAGGGGGAATCGCTCGCCGTGCGGTTCTGCACCGCCCGCGCGGAGGCCATGCCGAAGGACTCCTTGTAGCTGCGCCCGTCGGGGTCGGTGACGAGCTCGCCGGGGGACTCGAGGGTCCCGGCGAACCACGAGCCGATCATGACATTGCTCGCGCCGGCGGCCAGGGCGAGGGCGACGTCGCGGGGGTGGCGGACGCCACCGTCGGCCCACACGTGCTTGCCGAGCTCGCGGGCAGCGCCCGCGCACTCGAGGACCGCGGAGAACTGCGGGCGGCCGACGGCGGTCATCATCCGCGTCGTGCACATCGCCCCCGGGCCCACGCCGACCTTGACGATGTCGGCGCCCGCCTCGATGAGCTCGCGGGTGCCGGCGGCCGAGACGATGTTGCCCGCGACGACGGGGACCTGCGGGTCGAGGGCGCGGACCGCGGCGAGCGCGTCCAGCATCTTGGTCTGGTGCCCGTGGGCGGTGTCGACGACGAGGACGTCGGCGCCCGCGTCGAGCAGCGCGGCGGCCTTGCCGCCGACGTCGCCGTTGATGCCGACGGCTGCGGCGACGCGCAGCCGGCCCTGTGCGTCGACGGCGGGGGTGTACATGCTCGCGCGGACCGCCCCCTTCCTCGTCTGGATGCCGACGAGGCGGCCGTCGGCGTCGACGACAGGCGCCAGGCGGCGGCGGGCCCGGTGCAGCTCCTCGTAGGCGGCGCGCGGGTCGGCGTCGGCCGGCAGTGTCATCGGCTCGGGCGACATGACGTCACGGACCTGGGTGAAGCGGTCGACGCGGTCGAGGTCGCGCTCGGTGACGACGCCCACCGGGCGACCGTCCTCGACGACGATGCCGGCGCCGTGTGCGCGCTTGGTGATGAGCGCCAGCGCCTCGCCGGCGGTCACCGTCGGCTCGAAGGTGATCGCGGTGTCGTGGACGAGGTCACGGCTCTTGACCCAGGAGATGACCTCGGCGACGACCTCGACGGGGATGTCCTGGGGGATGACCGTCAGGCCGCCGCGGCGGGCGGTCGTCTCGGCCATGCGGCGCCCGGCGATGGCCGTCATGTTGGCGACGACGAGCGGGATGGTCGTGCCGGTGCCGTCGGCAGTGGTCAGGCCGACCTCGTGGCGGCTGGCGATCTCGCTGCGCCGCGGCACCATGAAGACGTCGTCGTAGGTCAGGTCGAACTGAGGCATCAGGCCGTTGAGGAACTCCACGGGAGTCCAGTGTAGGCCGCGCGATGGGGGATCATCGGGGCGTGAGCTTCCTCCAAGAGTCCCCGGCGGACGAGCGGCGCCGGGCCGGCCTGCGCCGCATGCGCCTCGTCGCCACCGGCCTGCTCGTCCTCGCTGCGATCGTCTTCGTCGCCACCCTGCGCCTCGACCACGGCGGGGTGTGGGGCTTCGTCAACACCGCCGCCGAGGCGGCGATGGTCGGCGCCCTCGCCGACTGGTTCGCCGTGACCGCGCTCTTCCGCCACCCGCTCGGTCTGCCCGTGCCGCACACGGCGCTCGTCAAGAAGCGCAAGGACGAGCTCGGGCGCAGCCTGCAGGAGTTCGTCGCCGACAACTTCCTCACCGAGGAGATCGCCCGCGACCGCCTGGCCTCGGCGCACGTCGCGCAGCGCCTCGGCGCCTGGCTCGGCGGTGCCGACCACCGGCAGCGGGTGCTCACGGAGGTCGCGCGTGGGGGCACGCGTGCGCTCGAGCGGGTCGACGACGACGACGTCCGTGACTTCCTCGAGCAGCTCCTCCTGCCGCGGCTGTCGCAGGAGCCGATCAGCCCGATCGCGGGATCGCTCCTCGAGGGCGTCGTCGACGGGGGCAGCCACACCGGGCTCGTCGACCTCGGCATCGACGAGATCAGCCGCTGGCTGCGGGACAACCCCGAGCTCTTCAAGCAGGTCGTCGGCGACAAGGCGCCGTGGTGGACCCCCGAGTGGGTCGACGACAAGGTCATCGACTGGACCTACCGTCAGGCGCTGACCTGGCTCGACGAGATGCGCTCCGACGCGCGGCACCCAGCCCGCTCCGCCCTCGACGACCTGCTCCGCCGACTCGCCGCCGACCTGCAGCACGACCCCGAGGTCATGGCGAGCGCCGAGGCGCTCAAGGAGCGGCTGCTCGCCCACCCGCAGGTCTCGACGAGCGCGGTGGCCGTGTGGCAGTCGCTGCGCACCTCGCTCATGGGCGCGATGGCCGACCGCGACTCCTACTTCTGGCGGCGCGGCGACGAGCTGCTCGCCCACCTGGGGGACCACCTCGCGCACGACGAGGCCTGGCAGCAGCGCCTCGAGGCTCACCTCGGCGAGATCGTGGCCTTCTTCGTCAACACCTACGGCGACGAGCTCGCCGAGGTCATCTCGGTGACCGTCGAGCGCTGGGACGCCGACGAGGCGAGCGAGCGGATCGAGCTCTTCGTCGGTCGGGACCTGCAGTTCATCCGGATCAACGGCACCGTCGTCGGCGCGCTCGCCGGTCTGGCGATTCACACCGTCGCGGTGCTCATCGCCTGACCTCTCGCAGCCGAGTTGATGTATCGCGGTGCGCCGGGGCTCACCCTCGTACACCGACCCGTCGCTCAGCGCAGGGGGTCGAAGGGGGTCAGCTCCGCCGCCGGACGACCGGTGACCATCGCCTCGGCGAGCAGGCGGCCGGTGGCCGGGCCGAGCGTGATGCCCCACATGCCGTGGCCGCCGGCGACGCACACCCGCGGGGAGCTCGT
The DNA here is from genome assembly GCF_038004165.1 of Janibacter sp. FSL W8-0316. Taxonomy (NCBI): domain Bacteria; kingdom Bacillati; phylum Actinomycetota; class Actinomycetes; order Micrococcales; family Intrasporangiaceae; genus Janibacter; species Janibacter sp. FSL W8-0316. Next base: position 2,513,049 of record NZ_JBBOQX010000001.1, read on the forward strand.
CACGCCGATGAGCGGCAGCCCGTCGGAGGTGCACGGGCGCGAGCCGACCCACTCGTCCTGCCGGTCGTCGAGGTCGACGCCGGTGAGGTAGGGGCGGGCCGCGTCGACGATCGCGGTGATCCGGCGCGGGTCGAGCGCCGCGTCGGGCTTGCGGAACTCCATCATCCCGGCGACCCGGAGCCGGTCGCCCAGGGGCGTGCAGGCGACGCGCTGGGCGGGCAGGTAGACCGGGCCCTGCGGGGTGTGGTCGATCGGGACGCTGAAGCTGTAGCCGCGGCCGGCCTGGACGTGCATGCGCACGCCGAAGGGGCGGGCGAGGTGGTCGAGCCAGGTGCCGGTGGCGACGACGACCCGGTCGAAGCGCTCGTCGCCGCCGCCGCGGACGGCCAGGCGCACCCCCTTCGTCTCGTCGGTGATGCCGGTGACCTCGGCGCCCTCGCGGATCGTGCCGCCACGCGCCCGCACCGAGTCGGCGAGCGCCGCGACGTACTCGCCGGGGTTGAGGTAACGCTGGCCGAGCAGTCGGATGCCGGCGCCGATCCGGTCGGAGAAGGTCGGCTCGGCGGCGCGGACCTCGTCGCCGGTGAGCTCCTCGAAGCCGACGTCCTGACCGGAGTCGGCGATGTGCTCGAGCTCGGTGAGCAGGAACTCGGTCTGCTCCTTGGTCTCGTAGCCCGCGATGAACGAGCGCGCCTCTCGCGCAGGGGAGTCCACGCCGCCAGCGGCGAGGTCCTCGAAGGCACTGATCGCGTGACCGTTGATCGGCACGAGGGCACGCATCGAGCGGCTCCACCGCCGCATCGTGCTGTTGCGGGTGAAGGTCGCGAGGAAGCGCAGCAGCCGCGGGTCGGCCGTCACCGGCACGTAGACCGGGGACGCGGGGGAGATGACCGCCTTGATCCCGTAGGAGAGGACGGCCGGGTCCGGCAGCGGCGTGGAGATGCCGGGGGTGATCCAGCCGGCATTGCCCCACGAGGAGCCGGCGGCGACGCCGTCCCGGTCGAGGACCTCGACCTCGACGCCGTGCTCCTGCAGGAACCAGGCGGTGGACAGTCCGACCATGCCGGCGCCGATGACGGCGACCTTCTTCGGCGCGGGATACAGGGTGCTCATCGCGTCCTCTCGGGCTCGGCCCGCAGGGTCTCCGCGGGGCATCAGGCCACTGTGCCGCAGATCACGTCGGATGGGCAAAGAGGCACCTGAGGACGGAGCGAAGGGAGCGCCGCCGCCGGCCCTCGTCCGGGCCACTACGCTGTGCGCGCCGGGCCTCTGGGGGATGGGGACTTTAGCTGGTGGCGCGGAAAGTCCCAGGTTTGCTGGGGGCGAGGTCGAGTCCGTTTGGGACGCGATCGGCATCAACCTCGGACGCCCAAGGTCGTGGAGCGGAACGACATGCGAGCGTTGAGCTGTCATCACCGCCGCCGTATCAGCCGGGGCCAGTTCGATGGTGGCGCTCCTCCCATAAGACGATGGAGCGATTCCGCACAGTGCTGCTGGCGTATCTCATTCGATGCTCAGCTGCGACCGGCGCTGGCGGGTCAGCTCCCGGTACATTGCTGGGGGCTGACGATCACGCCCGCCGCTCGCGCCGGTCATCGGTGAGGTGAAGTGATCGGGACATCCTTTCCGTCCGTGCGCTCCCTCCAAGGGTGTCTTGGTCGGTAACGCGAGCACCGGCTGTACGGCACACCCAGAGAGCGACTCGGCATGACGACGACCCTCGACCAGGCCAAGGCTTCCGCCCGGGCGCTGCGCACCTCACTCGCCACGCTGGACGTGTCGGTCACGCACAGCCAGGCACTCGAGGTGGTCGCCCAACAACTTGGGTACCGAGACTGGAACACCGCGCACGCCGCACTTACGCCTTCTACAGTTGGCCTCGGCGGAGCAATACCCGTGATCCGAGTGCAAGACGAGCAACTCGCACGGGAGTTCTACCTCAACTACCTCGGCTTCACGCCGGAGTGGGAGCACCGGTTCGAACCGGGGTTTCCCCTGTACGTCAGGGCACGACGCGACGACACAGTCATAGACCTCTCGGAGCACCACGGTGACGGAGTGCCCGGATCCGTGACCTGGATACCGGTACTCGACATCGACGCCCTGCTGGCCGACCTTCGATCACGCCCACACCCCAAGCTCCGCCCGGACATTGACCCATCCTTCCCCGGCGGCCCAACCATCGTGGTCCCGGACCCGTTCGGCAACACTTTGCGGCTCTGCCAGCCGCTTGAGTAGGACCCTCAGATCAAGCGTGCGGTGACGATCCCCTGAACCGCCCCGGCGTGTCCGGAGGCTCCGTTCCTTGGGAAGGATGGAGTCATGTCAGGGAGTACATCGAAGAGGTATCCGGCCGAGCTGCGTGAGCGGGCGGTACGGATGGTCGCCGAGGTCCGGGCCGAGCACGAGTCGGAGTGGGCCGCGATGAGCCGGGTCGCCGAGCTGCTGGGGGTGGGCACACCGGAAACGGTGCGCAAGTGGTGTCGTCAGGCTGAGGTGGACGCCGGCCAGCGCCCGGGGGTCACGTCCGAGGAGTCGGCAGAGCTGAAGCGGCTGAAGCGGGAGAACGCCGAGCTCAAACGCGCGAACGCGATCCTCAAGAGCGCGTCGGCTTTTTTCGCGGCCGAACTCGACCGGCCACAGCGCTGATCGTGCGCTACATCGACGAGCACGTCGGTCAGCAGCACGAGGACGCCGACGGGCAGGGTCTGCGATGGGGTGTCGAGTCGATCTGCGCCGCGCTCACCGAGCTCGGCTGCAAGATCGCCCCCGCGACCTACTACGAGCACCGAGGCCGCCAGCCGAGCGCCCAGCAGGTGCGCGACGAGGAGCTGAAGCCGATGATCGAGCAGGTCCACGCGGCCAATTACGGCGTCTACGGCGCACGGAAAGTGTGGCTGACGCTCAACCGTCAGCGGGCAGCCGACGCATCGCCGATCGCGCGCTGCACCGTCGAGCGGCTCATGGGCGAGCTTGGGCTGGCAGGCGCGGTGCGCGGGAAGGTCAAGCGCACCACGATCAGCGACCCGAAGGCCCCGAAACCGCTTGACTTGGTCGATCGCAACTTCGAGCCGTTGGCGCCGGACCGGCTGTGGGTGGCCGACTTCACGTACTGCTCGACGTGGTCGGGCTGGTGTTACACCGCCTTTGTCATCGACGCCTACGCCCGGCGGATCCTGGGCTGGTCGGTGTCGACCACGATGACCAGCCAGCTCGTCCTGGACGCAGTCGAGCAGGCCATCTGGACCCGCGGCCGCGAAGATCGTGGCGGTGACCTGACGGGCCTGATCGCCCACCACGACCACGGCGCCCAGTACATGTCCGTGGCCTACTCCGAACGGCTCGACACCGCGGGAATCAAGCCCTCGACCGGCCTCGTCGGCTCGTCGCACGACAACGCGCTGGCAGAGTCGATCATCGGGCTCTACAAGACCGAGCTGGTCAAGCGACAGCGGCCGTGGAAGGGCTTCGACGACCTCGAGATCGCCACCGCCGAGTGGGTCGACTGGTACAACCACCGCCGACCCCACGAGTACTGCGACGACCTCACCCCAGTGCAGGCCGAGCAGGCTCACTACGCTCACCACCAGGCCCCAGCAAACGCTGGAGTCTCAAACTAGAAGGTCTCCGGACACACCGGGGCGGTTCAACTCTCCTGCGCCAAGGGGCTCGCCGGGGCGTCGTTGCTGTTCGTAGATTTCCATGGGCTTGTCGCTGTACTGGGTGCGGCCTTCCGGGCGGCCGATTTCAACATCGCTCATTGCTCTTCTCCTTTTCGGTGTTCCTTCTTCGAGGTCCTTCACCGGCATCAGCGGCGGTGCCCCTTTGATGCCGGTTCAGGTGGAGCGGGGTGTCTGTCCTTTGTCGGATGTTCGGGCCAGGCGTAGGCCGGCGTTGATGAGGCCGATGTGGGTGAAAGCCTGGGGGGTGTTGCCCAGTTGGGTGCCGGTGGCGGGGTCGATCTCCTCGGCGAACGAGCCCAGGTCCCCGGCCAGGGCAACCAGGGTTTCGAAGAGTTCGTTGGCTTCGCGGGTGTTTCCGGCCAGGGCGAGGGCTTCGATGAGCCAGAAACTGGCGATGGTGAGGGACCCTTCGGTGCCGGCCAGCCCGTCGCCGAGACTGTTGGGCCCGTCGAGGCGGTAGCGGTAGAGCAGCCCGGGGTGGACGGTGGGGTGGGGGGTGAGCTGGGCGCGGACGGCTTCGATGGTCTTGGTCATGATCGGGTGGTCGCCGTCGATGAAGCCGATGATGGGCAGCATCAGCAGGCTCGCGTCCATGGAGGGGTCATCGTAGGCGCGGGTGAAGTGCCCGTCGGTGACTCCGGAGTCGAAGATCTCCTGGCGGCACTGGTCTGCTGCTGTGCGCCAGCGGGGAAGGTCGCCGTCCAGTCCGTAGGCTTCCACCAGCTGGCAGCCGCGGTTCAGGGCCGTCCAGGCCAGGGCCTTGGAGTGGACGAAGTGGCGTGGGTGGTTGCGGACCTCCCAGATCCCGCTGTCGGGCTCGTGCCAGTGATCGGCGGCGAAATCCACGAGCTGGCGGAAGTGCGGCCATTCGGTGCGCATCACGTCATCGCCGAAAACCTCGCAGATGCTCAGGCAGTCCAGCAGCTCACCGTAGCTGTCCAGCTGCAACTGGGTCTCGGCGGCGTTGCCTACCCGCACCGGGGTGCTGCCGCGGTAGCCGGTCACCTCCGCCAGGGAGGACTCGGGGATCTCGGTGGTCCCGTCCACCCGTTAGAGCACGCGCAGCGGCAGACCCGCCCCGGCGGTGGCAGTGCACAACCAGCGGGCGTAGGCGTTGGCCTCGGGGTAGCACTGGAGCTGGTAGAGGGCGTTGAGGGTGAAACTGGCATCGCGCAACCAGGTGTAGCGGTAGTCCCAGTTGCGTTCCCCGCCGATCTGCTCGGGCAAGGACGTGGTGGCCGCGGCCGTCACGGCCCCGCTGGGGGCGTAGATCAGTTGCTTGAGGGTGATCGCGCTGCGGATCACCGCGTCCCGGGCCGGGCCCTCGTAGGCCAGGTGCTGGGACCATTGCCGCCACGCTTCGTCGGTGGCCTCCAGCGCGGCGGCCACTTCTTCCGGTTCCGCTGTGCAGGGGCCCTCCCCGGCCCCGATCATCAGGCGCCCGGACCACCGGTCCCCGGCATGGAGCACTGCCTGACCGCCGGCGCTGTCCGCGTCTCGGTCGTCCAGTTCCAGGCCGGAGACGGCGAACTGCACCGGTTCAGCGTCGGAGGCGAGGGTGGCCCGTCCGTCACTGACGGTCAGGTCGACGGGTGTGGTCCCGAACCCGGGCCGGGGTTTCAGAACCGCTTCGACATCCACCGACCCGTTGACGCCCTCGAGCACCCACAGGATCTCCTGGCCGTGCTGCGGGGGCGGCCAGGTCATGGCCATTCTCATCCGCGCCAAGACCGTGGAGGCCCCGCCCCACTCCAGGACCATCACCGCGCTGCCGGGCTGGTACCACCGCCGGGTCACCGGCAGCGTGGCACCGGAAGGTTCGACCGCGCCGAACCGCAACCGGCCCCCGCGCCGGCGGTCCAGCACCGGGAACACCAGTGCGGGGGCGTCGAAGCGCAGCGGGCAGAAGAACTCCACGGCCGCGTCCGGGCCGACCAGGGCGGCCGAGAGCCCGTCACCGAGCGGGGCCAAGGCCCCGATGTCCGGAAAGCCACCTCGCATACCGGCGGCATCCACATCCTGTCCGGTCGGCTCCGGGATGGGCGGGTCTTCAGGTGCTTCCGGGACGTTCACGGCGATCCTTACCTGGACGGGGCGGGACGGAGGGTGGACTCGGGGTCGGTGGCGTTAGACTTCCAGCTTCTCCAGAGCGGTCTGGTAGGCCTCGTGGTAGGTGGGGAACTGGGCGACCTGGTCCAACAAGGTTTCCAGCGGCAGCTGGGCACGGATCGCCAGGGAGGCCTGGTGGATCCACTCCCCGGCCATGGGCCCGATCGCCCACGCCCCGATCAGCACCTTCCGCTCCTTGTCGGCCAGCAGCCCCAGGTGCCCGCGCGGGTCCTGCTCGTAGGTCCAGGGCCGAGCAATGGCATTGGCCAGGTCCAGCTCGGTGGCGGCGGTGCGGATCCCGCGCTGCTCCGCCTGCGAGGTGGTCAGCCCGGCGGCGGCGATCTCCGGGTCGGAGAACACCACCCGCGGGATTCCCTCATAGGTCGCGGCGTGGGCCCGGCCCAGGATCGCATCAGCGGCAATCCGCCCCTGGTACTTCGCCACATGGGTGAACGGCATGACACCGGTGACGTCGCCGATTGCCCACAGGTTCTGCCCGGCCCGTGCGTGCTCGTCGATGAGGACCTCGCCGTGCTCACCCAGTCGCGCCCCGGCATCCTCGAAGCCCAAGCCGTCGGTGCGGGGTTTGCGGCCGGTGCCGAAGATCACCACGTCGCCGGCAACCTCGTTGCCGTCCTCGAGGGTGATGACGCTGTCCTCACCGTTACGGTGAGCCTTGGCCGCCGAGGCGTTCAGACGGATGTCGACCCCGGCTTCAGCCAGGTAGTCGTGGGCGAGTTCCCCCACCCGGGGGTCCTCCCGGCCCAGCAGGCGGTCCCCGCGGTGGACCAGGGTGACCTGCACGCCGAAGCGGGCCAAGAACGTGGCCGTCTCCACGCCGACGGCGCTGCCGCCGACGATGACGACGCGTTCGGGCAGGTCGTGGGTGGTGTAGGTCTCCCGGTTGGTCCAGGCGGTGATCTCTTCGATCCCCTCGATCGGGGGGATCACGGCCTCGGAGCCGGTGGCGATGATGATGTGCTCGGCGGTGATCTCCCGCTCCCCGGCTTGGATCCGCCCGGGTCCGGTGAGGCGGGCCTCGTCCTTGATGACGGTGGCGCTCTGCTTCTTCAGACCCTCGACCTGGGCGGAGTCGTCGAGGTCGCGGATCATGTAGTCCCGGTACTTGCTGGTGGCTTCCCAGTCCACCTCGGCCCCGGAGACCCCGGCAGCCTTGTGGACCTCGGTGCGGGCCTCGGCCGGGCGCAGCACCGTCTTGGAGGGGATGCACGCCCAGTAGGCGCACTCCCCACCGATCAGCTCCCGTTCGAAGACGGCGACCTTTTTCCCGGCCTTGATCAGGCGGCTGGCCGCGACCTCACCACCGGGCCCCATGCCCAGCACAGCCACGTCGAAATGTTCGCTCATGATGTTTCTCCTTCAGATTCGGTGGATCCTTCGGTTCTACTCGTCGAGCTCGTCGTGTCGTCCCAGCCCGTGCCGGGGCAGAATGTGAGGTGTCAGCAGCAGCCGCCTGACCCGTTGCCGGGGGTCCCGGTGGAGCCCTGGGTGAGCATCTGCTCGGCCATGGTGGTAGCTAGCTGGTAGGCCTGGGCCACGGGGATCACAGTGGCCCCGGGGTGGTCCCGCAGCCAGGGGGCAGCGGTCTCGGCGGAGGCGAAGAAGTGGACCTGGTGGCAGAATGCCGAGCGGATGGAGCTGAGGTCGTCCGGGTTGACCAGGGAGACCACGGCGGTGGCCGACTCCACGCCGGTGGGCCCGGAGGCGCCGACGCGCAGCCGCACCGGCGCCCCGGTGGCGTGGTCAGCCGACTCGACCCGGGCCGGGGCCCCCAACAGGGTGGGGAAGATCAGGGTGTCCATCGCGCACCAGGTGTAGAGCTGTTTCCCGTCGACCTCGAAGCGGTGCGGGGTCGCCCGCTGGGTCAGGCCCCAGCCGATGATCCGCCCCTCACCGTCGTACTCGACATCAGGCACGGTCTCCATGGCGGCGCGGACCTCCTCGACCGGTCGTCCCACCGCGCCCGCCAGATCCTGGACGTCCACCGGGTCGCCCTGGGCCAGCAGTCGCAGCGCCGGCACCCACAGCCACGGCTGCATCCCGGTTTCGGCGGAGGCCAGCCGCTCGGTGACCTCGTGGGGGTGGTGCTCGGTCATGGTCATTCCTTTCCGTGGTCCGGGTCGCTGCTGGGGGCCCGGCTCTCAGGCGGCGCAGCAGGACAGTTTGGAGACATCGGTGCGGAAGGACTGGGCGGCGATCTTCAGGCCCTCGGCCATCGTCAGGTACGGGCACCACAGGGTCGCCAGCTGGTCCACTGTCATGCCCGCGGACAGGACGTAGACCCCGGCCGCGGCCAGGTCCCCGGCCTCCTTGGCCACGGCGGTGATCCCGACGATCCGCCCGGTGTCGGCGTCGGCAACGATCTTCACGAACCCGCGGGTGTCACGGTTCACCAGCGCCCTCGGCACGTACTCCAGGGGCAGCACCCGACACTCACACCGGATCCCGGCGGCTGTGGCCTGCTTGTCGGTCATCCCCACCGCGCCCACGGCCGGGGAGGTGAATGTGACCCGGGGCAGGTGGGTGTAGTCAATCCGCTGCCCGGCGTCGTTGAAGGCGTTCTCCACCGCGGTGACCCCGTGGGCCGAGGCCACATAGACGAACTCCGGGTGCCCGGTGACGTCCCCGGCCGCCCAGATCCGGGGGTGGGAGGTCGCGAGCGTGTCCTCCACGGTGATCTCCCCAAGGTCCCCGGTGGCGACCCCGACCGTCTCCAGGCCCAGCCCTTCGGTGACCGCCCGGCGGCCGGTGGTCACCAGTAGCCGTGCCGCGGTGTACTCCTGGCGGCCGGCGCCCGTGGTGGCGGCCACCATGACGCCGCCGGTGGCCGGGTCGGTGGCCACGGACTCGACCGCGGCCCGGCGCACCACCTGGATGCCCTCATCGGCGAAGACACCCATGAGCGTCTTCGAGACCTCCGGTTCCTCCTTGGACAGCAACCGGGAGCGGACCAGCACGGTGACCCTCGAGCCCAGCCGGGCGAAGAGTTGGGCCTGTTCCAAGGCCACGTAGCCGCCGCCGAGCACGATCAACGACTCCGGGACCTCCTGCAGCTCCATCGCCGTCGTGGAGGTGAGGTAGTCGACCTCCTCCAGACCATCCACTGGCGGGGCCCACGGGGTCGAACCCGTGGCCACCAGGTAGTGCCGGGCCCGCACGGTTTCCACGGCCCCGTCTGTGTTCGTGATCTCCAGCACCGGGTCCTGGGCGTCACCGGTGAAAGTGGCGTCACCTTGGCGCAGGTCCCACCCGTAGTCCTCAATCAGGTCCGCGTACTTCTCCGAGCGCATCCCCTCCACCAGCTCGTCCTTGCCCGCGATCAAGCCGGGCATATCCACCGGGCCGGTCGAGGCGCTGATCCCGGGGAACCGACCGGGAGCGTCCAGGGCCACATGGCGGGCGTCGGCGGCGGCCAGTAGTGCTTTCGAGGGCACGCACCCGGTGTTCACACAGGTGCCCCCGATCGTGCCCCGCTCGACCATCACCACCCGCTGGCCCAGGCTGGTCGCCCGGATCGCGGCGGCGAACGCCCCACCACCGGAACCGATGATGGCCAGATCGAACTCGGGTGTTGCAGTTCCGGACACAAGGACCTCCACGAATCGTCGAGGAAGAACGTCCGGCAGACACCTTCCTCATTGGTGTACTGGACCCACTGTGCACCTTCCCCAATGGAGGAAGGTCAAGAGCTCACTTCGATAACAGCCCACAAATAATCCTTCTCACTCCATCGGAGCGCATATCGAGTGTCTTACTAATGGACAGGTTGATGAGACACGATCTGACGTCGCTGCCGAGGACCGAGCTCTCGCGGTTCTGCGGCTGCAGGAGTGTCTCGGAAAAGTGTCTCGACGAGAAACGTCTCAGACGACATCACCGGAAGGGTTTCTGAGGCAGGATGGGTGGGTGAGACTTCTGGGGTACACGAGAATCAGCACGGCCAGTCAGGACGCGCAGTTGCAGTTGGACGCGCTGACCAAGGCCGGGGTCGAGGCTCGGGACGTTTTCTCGGATGTCACCTCGGGCAGCAAGAACGCAGTGCAACGGCCAGGGATGCGCCGACTCCTGGAGTACGCCACCGCTGGAGACACGGTCGTGGTCTGGCGAGTGGACCGGCTGGGACGCTCACTGATCGACGTGCTGAACACGGTGACCCTGCTGCGCGAGTCCGGCATCGGCATCCGCTCCATCCAAGACGGCATCGACCCAGCCACCACCAGTGGACGGCTGATGCTGAACATGCTCGCCACTCTGGCTGAATACGAGCGGGAGCTGATCACAGAACGGGTCAATGCCGGCATCGCCGCAGCCAAAGCCCCCGGCACCCAGTTCGGGCGACCCCGCGTCGAGCCAGCCGTGATCGCCGAGAAGCTCGCGATCGTCAACGATGCCCGCGCCAAAGGACGCACCGCCACAGACGCTGCCCGACTCGTGGGGTGGTCCCGCGCCACGTTCTACCGCCACAACGCCACCGCCCAGTCACAGGACTCCTGACCGCGCCAGATACCCGCCAGGGCTGAATATCAACGAGCCATCGGCCTTTGACAGCCAGTAGCGCCGACCACCTTGGCTGGACGCGACATCACGCCACACGGCCTCATCGGCGGAGTGCGCCCAACCAGAATCTTCGTATCTTAGATAGAAATCGCGTTGCTCCAATTTAGAGCGCTTCTCGACAATCGCCGTCGACCGCTGTCATTGTCCGAAGTCGACTGCACCGGCGACCTGCGTTTTCTGGGCTGTCTGCACGCGGGTGTGAGTTTGCGGCGTGTCCGTACCCCTGTGCACGAGCGGTGCGCGGTGGTTCCATAGTCGTGTGCACGACGATGCAGTCGACGAGGGCAGGGTTGCCGAGCGCGGTCTGCTGACCGTCTCCGATGAGGTGTGGGCGCTGGCGGTTCGCCGAGCCGAGGTGATCGGCCCATTGGCGGTGGCCGGGACGGCCGGTGGAGCGGTCGCCGCAGAGGTGGCGGCCGAGCGGCTGGGTATCTCGCGGCGGCAGGTGTATGTCCTGCTGCGTCGGTGGCGCGAGGGGCAGGGCGTGGTCTCGGACCTGATCCCGGGTCGTTCCAGCGGTGGGCGGGGAGGGCAGCGACTGCCGAGCGCGGTCGAGGTGGTCATCCGGGAGGTACTGCGCAAGCACTACCTGACCCGGCAGCGGAAGAAGATCACCGCGATCCACCGAGAGGTCATCCGGGTCTGCCGTACGCGGGGACTGCCGGCCCCGTCACGTGGCGTGATCGTGCGCCGCATCGCCGCCCTGGATCCGCTCGCCGCGATGAAGGCGCGCGAGGGAGCAGATGCGGCCCGGTCGCTGGAGTCGGCCGGTGGACGGGTGCCGCCCGTCACCCGCGTGCTGGAGCAGGTCCAGATCGATCACACCGTGGTGGACCTCATCGTGGTCGACGAGCGGCACCGCCTGCCGATCGGGCGGCCGTACGTGACGGTCGCGATCGACGTCTTCTCTCGATCCATCGTGGGTCTGGTGGTCACGCTGGAGGCCCCCTCGGCGCTGTCGGTTGGGCTGTGCTTGGCGAACATGGTCACCGACAAGCGGGCCTGGGTCGAGCGGCTGGGGATCGAGGTGGACTGGCCGATGGCCGGCAAGCCGGGCGAGCTGTTTCTGGACAACGCCGCGGAGTTCAAGAGCGAGGCTCTGCGTCGGGGCTGCCAGGAGCACGGGATCACGCTGGACTACCGGCCAGTGGGGCGCCCGCACTATGGCGGGGTTATCGAGCGGGTCATCGGCACGCTGATGGAGATGGTCCACGAGCTGCCCGGCACGACGTTCTCCAACCCGGCCCAGCGCGGCAGCTACGACTCCGACGCCAAGGCTGCCCTGACGGTCGCGGAGCTGGAGAAGTGGCTGGCGCTGGCGGTGGCGAGCTATCACGGGCGAGTGCATGGCACGACGGGGCAGACCCCACAGGCCCGCTGGGTGGCCGGCAATGCCGAGACGCCCGCGGTGACGGTGGCCAACGAGAGCGCGTTCCTGGTCGACTTTCTGCCGGTGTTCCGCCGGAGGCTGACGCGCACCGGGTTCGTCATCGACCACGTGCACTACTTCAGCGACGCGCTCAAGCCGTGGATCGCCCGCCGCGACCGGCTGGACCGGTTCGTGATTCGCCGTGACCCGCGCGACATCAGCCGCATCTGGGTCCTTGACCCCGAGGGCGAGACCTATCTGTCGGTGCCCTACCGGACGCTGTCGCGTCCAGCGATGAGCGTGTGGGAGCACCGCGCTGCACTTGAGCGACTCCGCCACGAGGGCCGGGCGCAGGTCGACGAGCAGGCGCTGTTTCGGATGGTCGAGCAGATGCGCGCCATCACCGTCACCGCGCGGTCGAGCACGCGCAAGGCCCGCCGCGACGCCGAACGCCGCGACAAGGCCGGTGCCGCGACGCGCTCACGGGCCGCACCTGCTGCGTCAGTCCCGCCCGAAGATCTCCCGGCCACCGCGCTGGAGCCGGGCAGTGCTTCCCCCGTGGGCTCTGCGGCGCCGTTCGAGGTGATTGAGCAATGGTGAGCGAAGCCCAGGGCTGGGCCAGCGAAGACGTCGCGAATGGCGGACTGGAGCATCTACACGCCAGCGCACGGTCGATCGCGCGGCTGCCGGCACAGGAGCGTGTGCGGCACGTGCGCGCCGACCGGTGGATCGGCTACTCCCGCGCCACGGAGGCGCTGGAGTGGCTGGAGACCCTCTACACCTGGCCGGGCAAGCAGCGGATGCCGAACCTGTTGCTGATCGGCCCGACGAACAACGGCAAGTCGATGATCATCGAGAAATTCCGCCGCCTTCACCCGCCCACCTCCCACCCCGAACGGGAGCAGGTGCCGGTGCTGGCCGTGCAGATGCCCACCGAACCCTCGGTCAGCCGGTTCTACGTCGCCCTGCTGGCTGCCCTCGGTGCACCGCTACGCCCCCGGCAACGGGTGGCCGAAATGGAACAAGCCGCCTTGGGCCTCCTGCGGGCGGTCGGGGTGCGGGTCCTGGTCATCGACGAGTTGCACAACGTCCTGGCCGGACAGGCCCACACCCGGCGGGAGTTCCTCAACCTGCTGCGCTTCCTGGGCAACGAGCTGCGCATCCCGCTGGTCGGGGCCGGCACCCAGAAGGCCTACCTGGCGATCCGCTCCGATGACCAGCTGGAGAACCGCTTCGAACCACTCACCCTGCCCCGGTGGGAGGCGGGCGAGGAGGCCTGCTCGTTGCTGGCCAGCTTCGCCGCGTCCTTCCCGCTGCACCGGCCCTCACCGATCACGACCGAGGACATGGCCCGCTACCTGCTCACCCGCAGCGAGGGCACCATCGGCGAACTCACCCACCTGCTCACCGATGCCGCGGTGGCCGCCATCGAGTCCGGCGAGGAGGCGATCAACCAGCGCACCCTGCGCATCGCGCCCTACGTCGGTCCCACCGAACGACGCCGGACGTTCGAGCGCGAACTGACATGACGCGCCGCTGGCCGCTGCACCCGCCACCACGCGAGGGAGAGGTCCTCTCCTCCTGGGTGACCCGGCTGGCCAAGCCATACGGCATGACGGTCGAAGAGCTGCTCCGCCACGACGTGGCCCCACCCGGCACCGACACGACCAGCCTGACCCGCGCTGACCTGGACCTGGACCCACCCGCCGGGGCGCTGCTCATCTTGGCCGACCGCACCGGCGTCCCACTCGGCGACATCCGCCGGATGACGATCGCCGGGCAGGTGCCTTGGCTGCTGGACACCCTCGGCCCGGAGCCAGAGCCCGGGGTGGGGTTCGAGACCTACGTCCATCAGGACTCGCTGCTGTGGGCGACCGGACTACCAGACCGACGGCCAGTGCCCGGCTGGCGGGCCTGGCTACCCACAGCAGGTCCGATGCGCCGAGCCTGCCCGCTGTGTGTGACGACCGCGCCGTTCTTCACTCTCGCCTCCCAGCTTCCGCTGACGCTCAGCTGCCCCGAGCACGGCTGCCACCTGGCGCCGACCCTCGGCGCCGCCGGCTCCTTCCTCGGGTGGGAAGAGGCGAACACCCACACCACGCCCGCCTCAGCGGCCGTTCGCGCCATGGACGTGCGTACCCACCAGGGCCTCTCCACCGGCGCCGTCACCCTGCCTCGCCGCCCAGTGCATGTCGGCGTCTGGTTTCGGCTGCTGCGCGCGCTTATCGACGAGCTGTCCACCCCCGTCTCGAAGCTGGATGCCCACTCCCGGCGCACCCTCGAACACATCTGGCACTCGACCGGCCACCCCGTCCGCGCGGGGATCGTCGGTGCCTGGCGGCCCTACGAAGACCTGGCCTGGCCGCACCAGCAGAAGTTCCTCAAGGCCGCAGCCACCGCCGTGCACCTGATCGAAACCGGCGAGATCGCCGCACACGGCACCCTCGCTCCGCTCCTGACCCCCGAACCGTCTGTTCCCGCTGACACACGAGCGGCCCCCGGACCGGATGACCACTGGCAGAAGGCCAAGGATGCGCTGCACGAGGCGATCGCCCTCGCCCGCGACGACCCGGCAGCCGCCCGGAAGCTCCTGACCGTCCTCACCGCCTGGACCGATAGCGAGGCCGCCTTCGTGCGGGCCCGCGCTGACCTGATTGCCCTCGGCATCCCCCACGACAACCTCCCACTGACGCCTTCTGAGGCGAGGTGCGCGCGAGACTCAGCTCGACCCAACGTCGACTGTCCCGTATTGGCTCCCGCGGACCCTTCGCGTGACTTAGACTGGGTGACGGATTAAGTGACAAGTGCCCCCGGGCGAGCAGACGGGGATATCGGTGTCACGTAATCGGTCGTATAAGTGATAGATGGGAGGCACCTCGTGCTGGTCGGCTACATGCGCGTCTCGAAGGCCGACGGATCGCAGACCACGAACCTGCAGCGGGATGCGCTCCTAGCTGAGGGCGTCGACCCGGAGGCTCTGTACGAGGACAGGGCCTCGGGCAAGAAGGAGGACCGTCCCGAGCTTGCGGCGTGCCTGAAGTCCCTACGTCACGGGGACACCCTGGTGGTGTGGAAGTTGGACCGGCTCGGCCGCGACCTGCGTCACCTGGTCAACATCGTCCACGACCTCACCCAACGCGGCATCGGCCTGAAGGTCCTCACCGGGCAAGGCGCGGCCCTCGACACCACCACCGCATCCGGCAAGCTCGTCTTCGGCATCTTCGCCGCCCTGGCCGAGTTTGAACGCGAACTCATCTCCGAACGCACGATCGCCGGCCTAGCCGCCGCCCGGGCCCGCGGCCGCAAAGGCGGACGCCCCTACAAGATGACCCCCGCCAAGCTCCGCCTCGCCATGGCCTCCATGGGAAAGCCCGGTACCAACGTCGGTGACCTCTGCAAGGAACTCGGCATCACCCGCCAGACCCTCTACCGCCACGTCTCACCCACCGGCGAACTCCGCGAGGACGGACGCAAGCTCCTGGCCAAGGACCGCAGCAAGGTAGCCAGGTAACCTCTGTTGTCCGGAACCTACGAACGTCAATGAGCGG
This sequence comes from Janibacter sp. FSL W8-0316, assembly GCF_038004165.1. Taxonomy (NCBI): domain Bacteria; kingdom Bacillati; phylum Actinomycetota; class Actinomycetes; order Micrococcales; family Intrasporangiaceae; genus Janibacter; species Janibacter sp. FSL W8-0316. Next base: position 2,528,336 of record NZ_JBBOQX010000001.1, read on the forward strand.
GGTACGTTCCCGCGACTCTCGCACGCCCGCGGGGGGACTTCCACCGCTCAGCTACTTCGTGTCGGGTCGGTTAGGATTGTGGGCGAGCCGGGAGAAGGCAGCTAGGGTTCCGCCCCAGCCGGCTGGGGGTCTGTGACCGAGCGCTGCAGCTTCCGCCGAACAGGCGGGAGGGCACCTATTGGCACAAAATGCCCGAGGGGGATGGCTCAGCGCCAGCATGCGCGCTGACTGTCCCTTGACCTCGGAGGTTGTTGTGCTCGTTGACCAGTTCGATGTTTTTCTGCTTGATCTTGACGGCGTGGTTTACGTCGGAGACACCTTGCTTTCCGGCGTGACCGAAGCCTTGGCCAGCCTGCGGAGTCGGGGCCGGGTGGTCCGGTTCGTGACCAACGATCCCCGCCCGTCCCGCAAAGACGTCGTCCACCGTCTGGGCCGCCTGGGCGTGAGGGCCGCCGTCGAGGAGATCGTATCTTCCGGGTGGGCTACGGCGTGCTGGCTGCGCCAGCAGGGCATTACCCGCGCCTATGTGGTGGGCAGTGATGGCCTCCGCGGCGAACTCGCGGCCCAAGGCGTGGAATCCGTGGAGGGGTCTGGGGCCGAGGCGGTGGTGGTCGGTTGCGACGAGACGGTGACCTACCGGGACCTCGCCCAGGCCACCGCCCTCCTGCGTACCGGCGTGCCGTTCGTGGCCACGAACGTGGACGCCACGTTCCCCACAGCGAGCGGCCCGTGGCCGGCCACCGGCGCGGTCGTCGCAGCGATCCAGACCGCCAGTGGGCGCCGACCGGTCGTGGTGGGCAAGCCGGGACCGGAGATGTTCCGCCTGGCCCAGCGCGGGCTCCCTGCTACGACGAGAGTGGTGGTCGTGGGGGACACCCCGGCTACGGACGTCGTCGGGGCGCACTGCGCGGGCCTGCCGGCGATCCTCGTCGCTCCCGCGACGCCGAGCAGCGGCCGTCGGCAGTGTGATCCCACCGTTGCGGAGGCCACGGTCACGGGCCTGGCCGGGCTGTTTGATCCGGCCCTTGACATCGGCCCGATGCGCCCGTCGCCGTACCCGTGGCCGGACGAGGTGCGGGCGGGTGTGGCCGCGGTGGTCTTCGACGAGGCCGGGCGCGTGCTACTGGGGCGCAGGCTGGACAACGGGCTGTGGGGACTGCCTTCGGGACACGTCGAGGTGGGCGAGACTGCCGCCCAGGCGGCGGTGCGGGAGGTCGCCGAAGAGACCGGCTTGCAGGTGCAAGTGCAGCGGCTGGTGGGGGTGTACTCGGACCCCGCCTCGCAGGTTTTCGCCTATCCCGACGGGAGAGTGACCCAGTTCGTCACCACCACCTTCGCCTGCCTCCCGCGCGGCGGTCAGATGCACCCTGATGGTGTGGAGACCTCACAGGCGGGTTTCTTCTCCCCGGATGAGCTTCCGGCACCGTTGCTCCCCATGCACCCGCGGTGGCTCACCGACGCCCTCTCAGGCGACACAGGACTCATCGACTGATAGGACGCATCCCCTTCGGGGCGCATGGTGTCAAAAGCGCTGGCGCTTCTCGTGCGGAGCACCGGCCTGAGCGCGCCGTTTACCTTGATCAACCCCGGGTCCGGTCTCCCACCGTCCGAGCAACACCACCGGACGGTAGGAGTCTCCAGGGCGGCGACCAGCTCTCGAAAGATCATGATGAGCGCGCGCCCAAGGGCGCACCGACCAATGACCTCAGATGGGCCAGGTCTCCTGCCGGTGGGCGGCGTCCCAGAACATCCACTCGTACTGGGTGGCGCGGTGGAACGCGGTGTGCATGCGCGCCAGTGTGCCGGGGCTGGCCTGGTCGGCGAGGTGGTCCACGATGTCCCGGGCGGTGTCGGTGGCGGCGGTGAAGTCTGGATCGCCGTAGGTGGCGATCCAGTCCCCGTACGGGTGCGTGCTCAGGTCACCGACGGCGGCCTTCAAACGGGTGCCGACGTCGTCGTAGACCCAGAAGCACGGCAGGATGCCGGCCGCGAGGACCGGGTAGTTTCCCGCTGTCGCGAGGCTCAGCAGGTAGGAGGTGTAGGCAACCGTGGTCGGTGAGGGCTCGGCGGCGGTGAGGTCGGTGACGTGGGTGGCGTGCAGCTGCCGCTCGACCTCGACCACCTCCCGCGCGGCCTGCGCCCAGAATGCCATTTCCTCCGACGCCTGGGCCTGAGCGGCGGCCGCGGCCAGGACCCGGCCGTAGTCGGCCAGGTAGAGCGCGTCCTGGGCGAGGTAGTGCCGGAACGTCTCTTCCGCCAGGGTCGCGTCGCTCAGCTGGTGCAACAAGGGCAGCGCGTCGATCGCCTCGCGGACCCTGGCCGTGCGATGCCACGCCACGGTGCTGAACACGCCAGTGTCGTCGTGGTCGCGAATCGTCTCGGGCATGGAGGTGTGTGGGCTGGTCATCGGTCGCTGTCCTTCCAGTCGTTCTCGTCTTTCCAGATGTCGTGGCAGTGGTGCACGGGGCCGGGTCCGTGGCCGATGTGGAGCGCGTCGGCGGCCCGCAGGGTGCCGGTGAGCCAAGTCTTGGCCTGGCGGGTGGCCTCTAGCAGGGACCCGGTGCGCGGGGCGAGTGCGGCGATCGCGGAGGACAGGGCGCACCCGGTGCCGTGGGTGTTGACCGTGGCTACCCGCGGGCCGGTCAGCAGCTGCTCGCCCGCGTCGTCGAGCCACAGGTCGGTGGCGTGTGCGTCGCCGCCGAGGTGGCCCCCCTTGACCAGCACCCGCGCGGCGCCCAGCTCCCGGAGCGCGATGGCCTGGGCGCGCATGGTGTCGAGGTCTTCGGCGGGGTCGGCGTCGAGCAGCACGGCGGCCTCGGGGACGTTCGGCGTGATGAGGGAGACGTACGGCAGGAGTTGGCGCATCGGCTCGACGGCGTCCTCGGCCAGCAGCCGGGAACCGGCGGTGGACACCATGACGGGGTCGAGGACCACAACCGGCACCGCGTCGGAGCGCTTGTCGAGGAAGGCGAGGACGGTCTCGATGGTGGCCGCGGAGGCGAGCATCCCGATCTTGGCGGCGTCAACCGCCACGTCGTCTACGAGGGTGTCCAGCTGGGCGCGGACGAAGTCCGCGGGGACGACGTGGACACCGGTGACTCCCTGGGTGGACTGGGCGGTCAGTGAGGTGAGCACCGCGGTGCCGTAGGCACCCAGTGCGGAGAAGGTCTTGAGGTCGCCTTGAATACCGGCCCCGCCGGAGGGATCGGAGCCGGCGATCGTCAGCGCGATCGGTGGGCGGGGGTTCACGGTTGCCCGTCCCACGCGGCCCGCAGGCTCGCGGCCGCCACGGCTGGTTCCTCCGCGGCGCACACCGTCGAGACGACCGCCACGCCGGCGGCGCCGCTGTGGCGCAGCATGCCGGTGCGTTTCGTGGTGATGCCGCCGATGGCGACGACCGGCCACGGGCTCGCGGCGGCCACCGCAGCCACCCCGCCCGGGCCGATCGGAGTGCCGTGGTCAGGCTTGGTCGCCGTCGGCCACACCGGTCCAACGCCGAGGTAGTCCAAGACGCCGTCACCGAGCCCGCGTGCTGTGCGAACCTGCTCGATCGTGCTGACCGACAGCCCGACCATGGCGTCCGGCCCGAGCAACTGCCGGGCCTGAGCAGGCGGCATGTCGCGCTGACCGACGTGGACGCCGTCGGCGCCGATGTCCTGAACGAGGTGGACCCGGTCATCGATAATCAGCGGCACCCCGGTCCCCGCCAGCACCTCGCGGACCGCCACGCCGAGGGCGACGAAGTGGGCGTCGGTGGCGCCCGGGTCACGCAACTGCACCACGGTGACTCCGCCCGCGACCGCAGCCTGCACGGTCGCGGGCACCCCCCGTGGGCCGCACAAACCGGTGTCGGTGACCAGGTAGAGGCTGAGGTTCACCGGTCGGCGGGTCACCGGAGCACCACCTTCTCGGTCAGCTCCTGCGGGTTGAGGGTGGCGAGAGAGTCCAGCAGCGCAACGGCGAAGCTCCCCGGCCCGGCGGCACGCTCGGCCGCGACCTCGGCGGCCACGGTGTACGTCGCGGTCGCGGCCGTGGCGGCCAGGAGCGGGTCGTCGGTGGTGGCGGCGAAGGCAGCCATGAGCGCGCCCAGCGCGCACCCACCGCCAGTGACCTGGGTCAACCATCGATGGCCGTTGGCCACCCGCACCAGCCGGGTGCCGTCGGTGAGGTGGTCGACCTCCCCGGAGACCGCGACGATGGTGCCGTGCTCCCGGGCCAGCGCCCGGCCGGCGTCGAGGGCATCCTCGGCGGCGTCGACGCTCTCCGGACCCCGCCCACCGCTGCCCCCACCGGCGAAAGCGAGAATCTCTGAGGGGTTGCCACGGACGAGTGCCGGGGAGGCGTGGGCGAGCAGGTCGACGACAACCCGGCTGCGCCAGGCGAGCCCACCCACCCCGACCGGGTCGAGCACCCACGGGGTGCCGGCCGCCGCGGCGGCACTGACCGCGCCGTGCATCGCAGCCACCGTCGCCTCTTGGGGCGTGCCGAGGTTGACCAGGACCCCGTCGGCGACGGCGGCGAACGGCCCGGCTTCCTCCGGGTTGTCCACCATCGATGGACTGGCGCCGACCGCGAGCAGGACGTTCGCTGTCCACTGAGCGACGACGACGTTGGTTAGGCACTGCACCAGCGGGGCATGCCCGCGCATCGCAGCCAAGGCCTCGCCCACAGCGGCAGCATCGAGTGGGACAGTAGGGACGGAAGAAGGTGCCGACATCGGCGACGTTCCCTTCGCTAGTACGAACTAGATCAGGTTCAACGGGTGTGATCTCAGCCGTACCAGCACGGCACCCCGCGTCATTCACCAGCTTAACATCCGCACCGTTCCCAGCACCGTGCCCTCGCTTCAGCGATCGCAAAAGGGTCGCGCCTCGGACCGTCCGGGCGTGCTGTCACCAGTGCCCGGCTGCGCTACGGCGTTCCTTGGCCGCCGCAGCCCTCACCATGGCGCCTCACCAGACAACGGCTGCGCAACCTTAAAATGTGCAGTCGACTTCGGACACTCGTGCAGTGGACTTCGAAAACTGACATTCACCGCACGGATCAACGCGAGGGTGTCGCATTCGACCCGCCCGCGTTAGGATCGCAGTAACACCCGTCAAACGCGACGATAGGAGGGGCGATGCTCATTGGCTACGCCCGCGTCTCAACTGAGCGGCAGGACCTCGCTGCTCAGTTGAAGGGTCTGGCCGACCTGGGCGTCGACGCCGATCGGATCTACACCGACAAGCGCACCGGGAGGTCGATGAAGAACCGGCCCGGACTGACCCAGGCGATCGCCGCCCTTCGTCTGGGGGACGTGCTCGTGGTGACCAAGCTCGACCGCCTCGCACGGTCGGTGCCCGACGCGCGCGACCTCGTCGGTCAGGTCTACGAGAAGGGAGCTGCCCTCCAGCTGGGATCGTCGCTGCACGACGCGGAGGACCCGGTCGGGAAGTTCCTGTTCAACGCGCTGGCGATGGTCGCTGAGTTTGAGGCCGACCTGAACCGGCAGCGCACGCTCGAGGGCCTGGCGATCGCGCGCGAGCAGGGCCGGCTCAACGGGAAGCCGCCGAAGCTCAACGAGCGGCGCACGAAGAAGCTGCTCCAGGACTACGAAGCCGGCACCGCGACCGTGGGCCAGCTCGCCGAGGACTACAACGTCTCTCGGGCAACCGTGTACCGCACGCTCAAGCGCGCCAAGGCGGGTGTCCGCGCTGCGCACGGCGCTGGGACTCGTCCGCCAGGCGAAGACGCGAGAGGCGTCTCGCTCAATTGATCCCAGCGCGTAGATTGACCTGCGACATGAACACTTCACCCGTTTCTCGACGCCACGTGTGCTTCGGCGCGGCAGCGTCGGTCGTCGGACTGCTCTCTGGATGCTCAAGCGATCCGAACTCTGCCGCGGAGCAGGCCAAGAGACAACCAGACCGCGGCTATATCTCGGGCGATGGCAGTCTGCACCTCCTTGCCCCTGGGGAACGAGACGATGCAGTCACCCTGAGCGGAACGACGCTCAAGGACAGGCCCTGGGGCATTCATGAGCACCTCGGTTCCGTGGTTGTGGTGAACCTGTGGGTGTCCTGGTGCGGACCCTGTCACGAAGAGGCCCCAGACTTGGTCGCCGCCTATCGTGAGTTCCGCAAGGAGGGGTCCGACGTCGAGTTCATTGGCATCGACTACCGGGAATCATCCCTCGACACCGGTCGAGCCCAAGCGCGGTCATGGGGCCTGCCGTACGACTCCATCTACGACGCGAAGGGCGAGACCGCCTTGCAGATGCAGGGCAAACTCGCGGCGCAACCCTCCACCGCCGTGTTGGACCGAGAGGGTCGGATCGCAGCAGTCGTACTGGGCGCGATCGACAAGAACACCTTGGTCGGGCTGGTCCGAGACGCCTTAAGAGAGGGCTAGATCATCTGACTCAGACGATCTGGTACTTCACCTTGTACACCGTCTCGCCAGGGTCGCAGGCGTAGGTTGACCAGACGTTACTTCCCCATACCCAGTTTCCCTCGTGCCAGGACGTCCACGAGTTGCACTGGACCTGCACCCGCATCTTGGTTCCGCCGTTCAGCACGGCGCACTTGGCATAGCCCTTGTTGTATGTGCTTGAAGGCCATTCCGCAGCCACACCTTGCGCTGTCACAGGACAGCGGCAGGATCAGAAGTAGGGAAGTAGGCCTCGCCAGCGTATGCGGGCCACGATCAAGATTGGAGATCGAGATGAACGACGACAGTTCCCCCAGTGGCGCCAGCACTCCTCGTGGGCGAGGTGCGTGGAATGACAAGTATCTCAGTGTCCTTATCTCACTCGTTGACGCCGCCACTGAACCCGTGGCGAAAGGGGAGAACGCGGTGACTCTCCTAACCCCAGGTGGATTGGTCACCGGAACCCCTGTCCCTCAGTGGCAATACGCCCACAACCTCGCGCCCGTCCCCGCAGACGGAGGACCCCCGTTCGAGCCATACGGGAGGGACTCCAAAAACTATGCCCAGCGGGCGCGGAAGTTCCAAGACGACCGCGAAGCAGGTGTCGAGCCCTCCGAAGAGGAGAGGGCCTTCCTCGACGAGGAATCGCCGTCCGAGTACTTCATAACCTTGGGCTGGGCACGGTTCCTCTTCCACCCCTCCAACCTCACGTCTGAGTCGTGGATTCGCGTCCGCCGCGACGACATCATCGCGTGGCACCCGGGAACTCTGGAGGTGTCGCAGTGAGCACCCTTCCGCGTGGCTAGCATTCACCCATGGGTTACTACGAGCTTTTGCCGACTCCCGATGATCTTTCCGAGGAATTGGCGAAGGCAGGACTGACCGCCGCGCAACGCAAGGAAGCGCTCGACGCAGTCGCGTACTTCCTGGGTGAGCACAGCGACTACTACAAGAGCGAGTTTCAGCGGGTCGGGGAAAAAGAGGACCGCGGATCTCACGACACGCTGAGCAAGCTCTCCCGGGAAATTCGCGAAGCAGCAGACGCCGTCTCTGACAGCGCCTCCGCCGGCTAGCTCAGCCCCAGGCGACGTCGACCTCATGGGTGGGGAGGTTGCCTGGCGGGCCGCTCGCCGATCACGGGCTTGACGCCTAGGTGTCAACAAAACGCATAAACCGTTCACGTCAGCGAAAAATGCGAACATAACGCATAAACCAGTGATAGCATCGAGTCATGCGAAGCGAAGCCCCTCCCCTTCTGCCGATTCTGCGATCGCACACCCAAGGCAAGGTCCTGGCTGCGGTCCTGCTGCACCCTGACCGCGAGGTCACCCAGACCGAACTGGCCAAGGTCGCCGGCATCCCGCAGAGCACTGCGTCGGGTGAAGTTGCCCGCCTGGTCGAGGCCGGCGTCTTCACCTCCCGGCGCGTGGGCCGTGCGACGCTGCTGCGCGCCAACCCCCGAGGGCGACTGACGCCCACGCTCACCCAACTGGTCGCGATGACCTACGGACCCCTGGAGATCGTCGCGGACGAGTTCGCCGACCTCGGCGCGGATGCAGTCGTGCTGTACGGCTCGTGGGCCGCTCGCTGGCACGGAGACCCGGGTGGGGAGCCTGGCGACGTCGACGTGCTGGTCCTCGGCGACGTCGACCGGGCCTCGGTCTACGACGCCGCCGGCCGCGTCGAGGAGCGGGTCGGGTTCGAGGTCAACCCCGTGATCCGTCCCGTCTCCAGCTGGTCAGATGACGCGGCGGACCCGCTCGTCGACGACGTCCGGCACAAGCCCTACGTCGTGGCCCTGGGGCACGTCGCCGAGCCGGCGCAGGTGGCGTGATGGCGCCGCGGTGGTCGCGCGGGGAGAGCGACATCGAGGCGATGGTCTCCAGGGGCGACCTGGAAGGCATCAAGGGGTCTGCGACCGATGGCGGTCGGTTGCTCGACGAGGCGCGCACACGACTGCGCACGGGCGAGAACGCGGCCGACGACCCCTCAGGGGCCTTCACTCTGGTCTACGACGCCGCACGGCTGGCGTGCACGGCACTGCTCGCCCAGCAGGGCTTGCGACCGACTCGCTCTGGAGGTCACGTGGGTGTGCAGGAGGCCATGCGCGCACAGTTCGGCGACGGCTTCCGAGACTTCGGCTGGATGCGCCGGCGACGCAACGAGGTCGAGTACCCCTCAACCCCGGACGTCGCGGTCACCGACGCCGAGCTGCGCGACGCGATCGCCGCCACCCGCAAGATGATCGACCACGCGGACAAGCTGCTGCCCAACCTCGGCATGTTCTAGGGGCCCGCATCGGTGGCGCGGGCGATTGGGCCACGGCTACCGCCGAATGGGTCGACTGGTTCAACCACACCCAGCTCCACACCTGGTGCGACAACCGACCCCCAGCCGAATACGAGACCCTGCACTAAGCTCACCCGCACGACCTTGCCGAGAACCCCTCGGCGGCAGAACTCAGCCTCCACTGAACCCGGGGCGATCCAAATCGGCGGGGCGTCTTCGAGCCCTGGTCGGGGTGCGGAAGCGAATGGCGCATTGGTCATTCGTCGGCCGGGTACGTCACCGTGCCGTCGGGCCCGATGACCGCGCCGCGGCTCAGTTGCGCCGGATCGACGTGATCGACGCCGAGGATGTGGTGCACCTGATCGTCGTGGGCGAGGAGATGATCGGCGATGATCCGCCGATGGCACCGCCACCAGACCGCCTCCGAGCACATCACGGCCGCGCGCTGGGCGCTCCCCTGCTCCCGCAGCTCTGTCAAAGCCTGTTTGAACTCTTCGGACAATGCGTGGTCGGCGTAGTTGTGGAAGCTGCGGTTCTCCCACCAGCCGTTGATCGCAAACGGCACGTCCCGGCTCACCGGGCGGCGACCAGTCAGGCCATCGGCGCGTCGGTATCCGATGCCCGCCGCCTCGAGCGACGACGCGAGCGCGTCCTGGTCGAACTGCGGATACCGCGTCGACCCCGGGAGCTTCCGGACATCGACGATCAGCTCGACCCCGCTGTCACGCAGCAGTTCGAGGAACTCGTCGAGCGCTCGCGTCGAGTGACCGATCGTGAAGAAAGGCTCACTCATCGACCAGAGTCAGGACGCTGCCTTTGTGGGCGGCGATGTGGTCGGTCTTGTCGCTCTTGATCTCGTACTGCGGGTCGTCTTCCGACGCACGATGAGTGTGGCCCTTGTAGTCGAAATCCTTCGTGTGCACCTTGGTCACCGTGCCCGAGACGTGCCCCGCCTCCGAATTCCACGTGACGTGGTCACCGATGTTGAATCTTTCAGGCATCTTCGTTCCCTCCGTGGCCTGATGAAATTCGTCCGGTGCCACGCAGGGTAGCAACGGCGAGTCCGCTCCGTTCCCCACTGCGCGAAGCACAGCGACGACGCGTCGACTCCGTCACAATTCTACGCGCCCCGACGTGTCGAAGGCTTTGTCGATGCCTCCAGCGTGGATTATCTGGATCGCCAAGCCTCTGCCCTTGACGTTCTGGCGGGGCATGCGCATCTGGCCGCCTGAAGAGTGATGCTCGAGGATCATCGTCTTACGAACGTGTCGAAGCGGGACCTCGACCTCAGTCGGGTGGCGTCGAGGTGCGAGTGTGCTGAAGACACGGATGTCCAGCACGGACCGAGGCATTCGGTGCGACCCCAGTTGCGGACCTGACCTCAGCGGACTGGTTGCTGGGAACTCCTCTGATGCGGTCGCTGCAGCGTGAGCGGAGCAGACATCCCTGACGATGCCAGTCGGAGTCCGATCACGGCGAAGCTGATGCTTCACGGTTGGAATGCAGCAACAGGGCGGTCCCAGGCGAGACCAAGGGCCGCCCTGTCGCGATCCACCACCTACATCCGCGTATTCTCCCCATGAAAGTTCCCAGGGATGTCCCGACTAAAGTCCCCATCCCCCGGGCCTCTAGCTCAATTGGCAGAGCTGCGGACTTTTAATCCGTAGGTTGTGGGTTCGAGTCCCACGGGGCCCACCCACCTGCACCCAGGAGCGCACTGTGACCTCAGCCCTCGCACTCGACCTGGTCCTGGTGCTCGCGCTCGCCCTCTACGCCGCGGGCATGTACCGCGCCGGGCTGGTCGCCGGAGCGCTGGCGCTGGTCGGGCTGCTCGGTGGTGGGCTGCTCGCCCTCTGGGGCCTGCCGCCCCTGCTCGACCGGTGGTCGCCGGCCGACGGTGACCCAGCGGCCCGGATCGCCCTCCTCGTCGGCGGTGCCGCCGTCGCGGCGCTGCTCGGCCAGCAGCTCGGGGCCGCGATCGGGGCACGCTGGCGATCGCGGCTCGAGAGCCGGTCGGTGCGCGTGACCGACTCCCTCCTCGGCGCGGCCGGCGCCCTCGTCGTCGGCGCGGGGCTCGTGTGGCTGGCCGCGTCCGCGGTCGTCGGCGGGCTCTCGTCGACGCCGCCGGCCGTCTCCGACTCCCGGGTCCTGCAGGGCATCGACCGCGTGATGCCGGCGTCGGCCGACCGTGCCGTCGCGGGCGCCTACCGCTCGCTCGACAGCGGCCTGCCGCGCGTCTTCGCGGGCGTGGCGCCCGAGGAGATCCGGCCCGTCGACGCCCCGGCCGAGGGGGTGACGCAGGGGCGCGGCATCGAGGCGGCCGGCCAGTCGGTCGTCCGGGTCGCGGGCGGCGCCTGCGGTCGCACCCAGACCGGCAGCGGGTGGGTGGCCGCCGACCAGCGGGTGGTGACCAATGCGCACGTCGTCGCCGGCGTCGACCGACCCCGGGTCCAGGTCGGCGGTACCGGGCGCTCCTATGCCGCGACGACCGTCGCCTTCGACCCCAAGCGCGATGTCGCGGTCCTCGCCGTGCCCGACCTCGAGGCGCCGGCCCTGCCCACCGGCGAGCGGCAGGCCCACGGCGACGACGTCGTCGTCGCCGGGTTCCCGCTCGGCGGCCCCTACGACCTCGAGGCCGGCCGGGTCCGCGACGTCCTGCAGGCCCGCGGGGCCGGCATCGACGGGTCCCTCGGCGTCACCCGCGACATCTACTCGATCAATGCGCAGGTCCAGCAGGGCAACTCGGGTGGCCCGCTCCTGTCCCCGACGGGCCAGGTCGTGGGCACGGTCTTCGCGAAGTCACCCACCGACGAGCGCACCGGATACGTGCTCACCCTCGAGGAGACCCGCCCGGTCGTCGAGGACGGCCTGCGGGCGAGCGCCGAGGTCGGGACGGGCGAGTGCGTGCGCTGAGGCAGCGCTTCGAGACGGTCGCTGCGCGACCTCCTCAGCGACCGGGAGGGGTCAGCGCACCGCCCGGTCGGCGTTGACGACGCCCTCGCCGAAGATACCGTTGCGCTGGTCGTCGCCGACGCAACGCACGCTTCCTTCGTCATCGGGGCAGGGGATCTCGGTGGCGCTCTCGCCGAGCCGCTCGGCCACGTCGTCCGGGGCCATCCGGTCGCCGTGGGCGCTGATGATCAGCGCGGCGACGCCCGAGGCGTGGGGCGAGGCCATCGAGGTGCCCTGGTTCCAGACGTAGAGGCCGCACCGGCCGTCGGGGTCGGGGTCGTTGCCGCTGATCGACTCGGGGCAGCTGCGCACGACGATGTCGGCGCCGGTCTCGGTGACCCGGCCCTCGGCGTCGACGAGGCCCTCGGCCGTGACCACGGAGCGCGAGGCCGCGGAGAGGATGCCGCCGCGGCCCGAGGTCTCCTCGCCGCCGGGGGCGGCGACGTCGACGAGGCCGTCGTCGGGCGTCGAGGTCCAGTTGCTGAAGGTCGAGCGCACATTGCCCTCGTCCACCGAGGCGACCGAGATGACGTGCTCGCCGGCCAGCGGCAGTCGCTCGCAGGTCTTTGGGTCGATGGTCCGGTTGCGCGGGTCGCCGCCGTAGTTGGGGCTCGAGCTGTCGCGGCTCGGGTCGCCCATGTCGGCGCCGTCGTTGCCGGCGGAGGTCACGAGGGTCACGCCGGCCTCGTGGGTGAGGTCGAGCGACCGGTGGACGAGCTCGAGCATGACGTCCTGGAAGGCGGCCTGCTCCGGGCTGTCGCCCGGCGCCCCGCCCTCGCAGGCGTAGAGCCACGGGTCGACGTAGAAGCTCATGTTGACCACGTCGAGCCGCTGGTCGGCGGCGTGGGTCAGGGCGTTGACCGTGGGGCCGAGGAAGAAGAGCCCGGCGTCCTGCCCGGCCCGCAGGTCGACGAGCGTCACGCCCGGGGCCACGCCGGTGACGCCGAGGTCGTTGGCCGCGGCGGCGATCGTGCCGGCCACGTGGGTGCCGTGCCCGCCGTCGTCCTCGCCGACGGGGTCGATGCAGCTCTCGTGCTCGCACTCGCCGTCGATGTCGGGGATGTCGCTGACGAAGCTCTTGGACAGGCCCCTGTCGAGCACGGGCGCCAGGTCGGGGTGGCTGGCGTCGATGCCGGTGTCCATGACCCCGACGCGCACCTCGGGGCGCCCGGGAGTCACCTCGTGGGCGCCGCGCGCATTGACCGCCTCCATGCCCCAAAGCCAGCCGTCGAGGGGGTCGCCACCCTCCGGCACGTCCGGGGGCGAAGGGAGGTCCGCTGCGGGAGTCGTGTCGCCCGGGTCGGGCTCGGCAGGCGGCTCGGGGGTCCAGGAGGCGCTGCGGTCGGTCACCGCGTCGGTGACGCCGTCGACCCCCTTCGCCCGCTCGGCGACGTCGTCGTCCTCGCTGCGCAGGGTCACCATGCCCACCGCGGTGTTGACGGAGGTGAGCGCGAGACCGCCGGCCTCGAGCTCGTCGGCGACCCGGTCGGTGTCGCCCGGGTCCTCGACGAGGACCACCCAGTCGCGGCCCTCGCGCGGCGGGTCGAAGAGCTCGAAGCTCGACTGCGCCGGCGTCGAGCTCGGCCGGCTCGTGGCGCTGCTCGAGGTGGGCGACGAGGTCGCGTCGTCGTCGCCCTCGATGAGCGAGCAGCCGCCCACCGTCAGCGTCAGCGCGACGAGCGCACCCCAGGTCCTGCGTCCGCGCATGGTGGTCCCCTCTGTGCGTGCGGTGTGCCCCGAGTCTAGGAGGCGAAGGGAGGTCGCGGCAGGCGGTGCCGTAGGGTCGGGGGCGAGCCAGACGCACACCAGTGCAGAGGGAACCCGGTGCGAGTCCGGGACTGTCGCGCAGCGGTGAGGGTGACTGGCGGGGTGCGACGCCACTGGGCAACCAGCCCGGGAAGGCGCCCCGTCGGGATGATCCCGAGTCCGAAGACCTGCTGGCTCGTCACATCCGACCGGGCCTCGCGATCAGGCCCCCGATGCATCTGGAGACCCCGGTGTCCCACGACCGTCCCGGCGGACGACGTGTCCCCGCCGTCCCGCTCCTCGTCGCGCTCGTCGTGGCGACGGCGGTGAGCGCGGTGGTCTCGCTCGCCTTCGGCTCCGAGCCGCTCAGCGTCTCCGGCGTCGTCGACGTGCTGCGCGCGCGGCTCGCCGGCGGCCGGGGCGGCGACCCGACCTACGACACGATCGTCTGGGAGCTGCGCGCGCCGCGCGTCATCATGGCCGTCGTCGTCGGCGCGGGGCTGTCCATCGCCGGTGCGTGCATGCAGACGCTCGTGCGCAACCCGCTCGCCGACCCCTACCTGCTCGGGGTCTCCTCGGGCGCCGGCGTCGGCGCCACGCTCGTCATCGTCCTCGGGGTCTTCAGCGGTCTGGGCATCTGGGCGCTGTCCGCCGGCGCCCTCGGCGGCGCGCTGCTCGCGACCGCCCTCGTCTTCGGGATCTCCATGGCCCAGGGCGGGATCACCCCCCTTCGGCTCGTGCTCACGGGAGTGGTCATGTCGGCCGCCTTCTCGTCCGTCTCGAGCTTCCTCGTCTTCTTCAGCGCCGACCCGCGGGCGACCCAGTCGGTGCTCTTCTGGCTGCTCGGCAGCCTCTCCGGCTCGGTGTGGGAGCAGATCCTGCCGTCGGTCATCGTCGTCGTGCTCGCGACGCTCCTGCTCGTCGCGCTGCACTCGTGGCTCGACGCGCTCGCCGCCGGCGCCGACGTGGCCTCGGCGCTCGGCGTGCCGGTCAAGGGCCTGCGCATCGCCCTCTTCGTCCTCGTCTCCGTGCTCGTCGGCGTGCTCGTCGCGGTGTCCGGGGGCATCGGCTTCGTCGGTCTCGTCGTCCCGCACCTGGCCCGGATCGTCGTCGGGGCACGGCACCGCGTCGTCCTGCCGGTCGCCGCGGTCGGTGGCGCCCTCTTCATGCTCTGGGTCGACGTCGCGGCCCGGACCGTCGTGGCGCCCCAGGAGATCCCGCTCAGCGTGGTCACCGGTCTGGTCGGGGCGCCGGTCTTCCTGCTGCTGCTCGGCCGCCGTCACTACACCTACTCGGGAGGCGGCGAATGAGCCACCTGACCTGCCACGGGCTCGCCGCCGCGATCGGCGGGCGCACCATCGTCTCCGACGTCGATCTCGACGTGCCGCGCGGCTCGATGCTCGCGATCGTCGGGCGCAACGGCAGCGGCAAGTCGACGCTCCTGCGGGCCCTCACCGGCCTGCGCCGCCCCGTCGCCGGGACCGTGCAGGTCGACGGTGTCGACATGGCCGACCTGACCCCGCGGCAGCGGGCGACCCGCCTGGCCCACGTCGCGCAGGAGGACGGACCGCCCGAGGACCTCCTCGTCGGCGAGATGGTCGCCATGGGCCGCATCCCCCACCGGCCGCCGTGGGCCCTCGACGCGAAGGGGCAGCGTCACCTCGTCCTCGCCGCCCTCGAGCACGTCGACCTCGCGGACAAGGTCGACCACCCCTGCCAGCACCTGTCCGGTGGCGAGCGCCGCCGGGCGATGCTCGCCCGCGGCATCGCGCAGGGCAGCGACCTGCTCGTCCTCGACGAGCCGACCAACCACCTCGACGTGCACCACCAGATCCAGCTGCTCGAGACGGTGCGCTCGCTCGGGTGCACCGTGATCGCCGCCGTGCACGACCTGCAGCTCGCGGCCGCCCACTTCGACACCGTCGCGGTCCTGCACGACGGCCGCCTGCACGGCGTCGGTCACCCGGCCGACGTGCTCACCCCAGAGGTCCTGCGCGAGGTCTTCGACGTCGAGGCGCGGCACCTCACCGACCCGGCCACCGGTCGGGTCCACCTCGTCGTGGGCGCAGGAGCGCCCGTCCCCGCCCACCAGAAGGCCCACGCATGATCCCCCTTCGCCCTGCCCACGCCACCGTCGCGGTCCTCGCGGCGGGCCTGCTCGCCGCCTGCGGCGGTGACAGCGGCACCGACACCACCGCCGCCGACGGCGAGGTGACGATCTCCAACTGCGACACCGACGTGACCCTCCCTTCGCCTGCGGAGCGGATCTACGTCGGCGGTGACGGCAACCTGCTCGCCATGGTGCTCTCGCTCGGCGCACAGGACCAGGTGGCCGGCGTCAGCGGGCTGAGCGACACCAAGGCCGCGCTCTCCACCGCCTACGGCGCGGACGTCGTCGACGCACTCCCCGTGGCGACGAAGGACTACCCGACGATGGAGAACGTCATCGCGCAGAAGCCGGACGTCATGCTCGCCGGCTGGAACTACGGCTACTCCGAGGAGAAGAACCTCACCCCTGACCTGCTCGAGCAGCGCGGCATCGCCCCGTACGTCCTGTCCGAGAGCTGCCGCCAGGCCGACGGCAAGCGGGGGACGATGGCGCCGTGGGAGGCGCTGTCGGCCGACATCGACAACCTCGGCAAGATCACCGGCCACGAGGAGGAGGCCGAGGAGGTCAACGCCGACATCGATGCGCGGCTCAAGGCCCTCGAGGCCGCGCCGCAGCCCACGAAGGCCCCGACGGTCTTCGTCTTCGACTCCGGCACCAAGCAGATCTTCACCTCCGGCTCCTTCGGGGGCCCGCAGGCGATCATCGAGGCCGCGGGAGCGCGCAATGCCACGGCCGAGGTCGAGGACACCTGGACCGAGGTCTCGTGGGAGCAGCTCGTCTCCTCCGACCCGGACTTCTTCGCCTTCGTCGACTACGACGGGCAGAGCTTCGAGGACAAGGTCGAGGTGCTCAAGAGCAACCCGGCGACCAAGGACCTGCCGGCGGTCACGGAGGAGCGCTTCCTCAACCTGCCGATCCCGGCGTGGACGAGCAGCCCGCTCAACATCAACTCCGCCGAGCAGCTGCGCAAGGCCCTCGAGGAGCACGGTCTCGTGCCCGCCAGCGACATCGAGCCCGAGCACGACCTCGTGCCGAGGGCATCGAAGAACTGAGCCGTGGTGACTAAGGTGCATGGTGTGGGAGTCACGTACGAAGCATCCGACCGCCTTGCCCGCATCGTCCTCGACCGGCCCGAGGCCGGCAACGCGCTCGACCTCGAGATGGCCCGCGCCCTGCGCGAGGCCGTCGAGCGGGCGCTCGGGGACCCCTATGTCGACATCATGACGCTCACGGCCAACGGCGCGGACTTCTGCCTGGGGTCCGACACGAGCGATGCCGAGTCGGCGGACGACCCGACGACCGCGGTCTTCGAGCTCGCTGCCGCCCTCGAGGAGCTCTTCGCCCTGCTCAACTCCTCGAGCAAGCTCGTCCTCGTGGGTGTCCACGGCCGCGCCATGGGGTCCGGTCTGGGCCTCGTCCTCGCCGGTGACCTCGCCTTCTGCGCCGACGACGCGACCTTCTGCGTCGCCCCCAAGGGCGGCACCGGTGCGCCCGACCCGGGCCTGGCCTGGCTGCTGCCCCGGGCCATCGGGCAGCAGCGCGCTCTGAGTTTCGGCCTCGGTGGACGCACCCTCGACGCGGCGACCGCCGACGACTGGGGCATCGCCGAGCTCGCGCCCGAGGGCGACGTGCCGGCCGCGCTCGAGGACGCCGCCGACAACCTCGGCGGCAAGCACCTGTGGGCCAACTCCGAGATGCGTCGCCTGCTGCACGCGTCCTGGGAGACCTCACGCACCGAGCTCTCGCAGTCCGAGGCCGTGACCCTCGTGCGCGCCCTGCTCAACCGCAACCGGGCCTGACCGTGGGCGAGCCGGGCCGTCCCCGCCGGCCGCTCCACTTCGGTCCCGACGCCATGGAGGCGCACGGCGGCACCCTGCCCGACCCCGCCGAGACGGCCGCCGCGGCCCACGCAGCGGCGCAGACGGTCGTCGAGGCCGGACGCGGCGGTGCCTCGCCGGAGACGACCGCGCGCCTCGTGCGCCTCGTCGAGGACGTCGGCATCGACACCCTGGCCCAGCTGTGGGCCGACCGCCCGGCCCGCTCGCTGCCCGGCGCACTGTGGCGGGTCTACGTGCTGCGCGCCTGGATCCAGCGCGGGCCCGAGGTGGCGGCGCGCGAGTACGCGGCCGGCATGGCCGTGGCGCAGGTCAACCACGCGATCGCCGGCGTCGTCGACCCACCGGGTGCCGACGAGGTGCGCGACCTGTCCGACCGGATCCTCGGAGGCATCTTCGACGGCGACCTCGCCGTGGCGCTTGAGCGCGCCGCGGCCTTCTGCCGCGTCGTGGCCACCGGTCGGGCGAGCCTCGACGACGGTGACGTCACCGCCGCGGCGGCCATGGTGGGCACCGCCGAGGACCTCGAGGCGAGCGCCCGGCTGTGGCGCGTCGGCAGCCTGGACTGAGCCGCGGGAACATCGTGACCTTCATCGCCGTTACGCTGTGTCGGTGCGCCGGGTCGCGGTAGCCCCGGGTCCCAAAATTCGCCGCTACGAGCGGCCGTGCGCCGTGAGGCGCTCCCGACCCGGCGCACTCCCCACGGTGCCGTGTGAACTCCCGATGACGCACAGGTGGCGAGTCGGTTCTAGGCTGTGCACCGACCACTGACTCCATCCCCTGATCCGGAGACCCACACCGTGGCCTTCTTCAGACCGGCTTCTGCCCGGGACGACGCCTTCTTCCAGCTCCTCGCCGACAGCGCCGGCCATGCGGTGACCGCTGCCGAGCTCCTCACCCAGCTCATCGCCGCACCGCCGGCCGATCGTGCCGAGATGCTCCCGCGGCTCAAGGACATCGAGCACGAGGCCGACGAGGCGACCCACGCGATCATCCACAAGGTCAACTCGAGCTTCGTCACCCCCTTCGACCACGTCGACATCCTCGAGCTGGCGGCGGCCCTCGACGACTGCACCGACATCCTCGAGTCGGTCGGGCAGCACATCGTCCTCTACCGGATGGAGGGGCTGATGCCCGACGTCACCCGGCAGATGGACGTCATCGTGCGCATGGCCGAGCTGACCGCCGACGCGATGCCCCGGCTGGCCGGCATGAAGTCCCTGCCCGAGTACTGGGTCGAGATCAACCGGCTGGAGAACGAGGGCGACGTCATCTACCGCACCCTCCTCGGTGACCTCTTCGACGGGGCGGTGACCGACCCGATCGAGGTCATCAAGCACAAGGACATCATCGAGCGCCTCGAGCAGGGGGCCGACGCCTTCGAGGGTGTCGCGCACCGCGTCGAGAGCATCGCCATCAAGGAGTCCTGACCCTCGTGGAGTGGCTCCCCGTGGCCGTCGTCACCCTCCTGGCGATGGGCTTCAACTACACCAACGGCTTCCACGACGCGGCCAATGCGATCGCCACGTCGGTCTCGACCCGCGCCCTGACGCCGCGGGCGGCGCTCCTCATGGCGGCCGTGGCCAACCTCGTCGGTGCCTTCTTCGGTGCCAAGGTCGCCGAGACGGTCGGCAAGGGCATCATCGAGGCGCCCGACGGCCACCTCGGTCTCGTCCTGTGCGCCGCGGCCCTGCTCGGCGCCATCGGGTGGAACCTGCTCACCTGGTGGTTCGGTCTGCCGTCCTCGTCCTCGCACGCCCTGATCGGCGGTCTGGGCGGGGCGGCGCTGGCGGCCGGCGCGACGGTGAAGTGGACGGGCATCCTCGAGAAGGTCGTCGTGCCGATGGTCGTCTCGCCGATCGTCGGCATCTTCGTCGGCTACCTCGTCATGAAGCTCATCCTGCGGATCTTCCGTGACTCCAACCCCGGCCGGACCAAGCGCGGCTTCCGCATGGCGCAGACCGCCTCGGCGGCCGCCATGGCCTTCTGCCACGGCATGCAGGACGCCGCCAAGACCGCGGGAGTCGTCGTCCTGGCCCTGACGGTCTCGGGCTACCAGTCCTCCGACGACCACCACATCCCGATGTGGGTCCTCGTCATGTCGGCCGTCGTCATCTCGATGGGCACCTACTCCGGCGGCTGGCGGATCATGCGCACCCTCGGGCGCGGCATCATCCACCTGGACCCGCCGCAGGGCTTCGCGGCCGAGCTGACCGCCGCCTCGATCCTCTACGTCGCGACGATGCTCAAGGCCCCGATCTCGACGACGCACGCAATCACCGCAGCCATCATGGGCGTCGGCTCCACCCGATCGCTCAAGGCGGTCCGCTGGGGCGTGGCCAAGAACATCGTCGGTGCGTGGATCTTCACCTTCCCCGGTGCGGGCCTGACCGCCGTCCTCTTCATGTGGGTCCTGCGGCCCCTCACCGGCGTCTGAGACCCCACCCTCCCGGGACGACGAAGGCCGGCGGATCCCCCTGTCGGATCCGCCGGCCTCGCCGTTGCCCCCTTCGCTCCCCGACGAAGGGGAGGTCTGTCACCCGAAACGGCCGGAGATGTAGTCCTCGGTCGCCTTCTCGCTCGGGTTGTTGAAGATCTTCTGGGTGTCGTCGAACTCCACGAGCTGTCCGGGCTTGCCGGTGCCCTCGATGTTGAAGAAGCCGGTCCGGTCCGAGCACCGGGCCGCCTGCTGCATGTTGTGGGTCACGATGACGATCGTGTAGTTCTCCTTGAGCTCGGCGATGAGGTCCTCGACGGCGAGCGTGGAGATCGGGTCGAGGGCCGAGCACGGCTCGTCCATGAGGACGACCTCGGGCCGGACCGCGATGGTGCGGGCGATGCACAGCCGCTGCTGCTGACCACCCGAGAGGCCCGAGCCGGGCTTGTCGAGGCGGTCCTTGACCTCGTTCCACAGGTTGGCGCCGCGCAGGCTGGTCTCGACCAGCTCGTCGGCGTCGGACTTCTTGATCCGCTTGTTGTTGAGCTTGACGCCGGCGAGGACGTTCTCGCGGATGGACATGGTGGGAAAGGGGTTGGGCTTCTGGAAGACCATGCCGACCTTGCGGCGGACCATGACCGGGTCGACACCCTTGCCGTAGAGGTTCTCCCCGTCGATGACGACCTCGCCCTGGACGTGGGCGCCCGGGATGACCTCGTGCATGCGGTTGAGCGAGCGGAGGAAGGTCGACTTGCCGCAGCCCGAGGGGCCGATGAGGGCGGTGACCGACCGGGGCTCGATGGTGACGGAGACGTCCTTCACGGCGAGGAAGTCGCCGTAGTAGATGTCGAGGTTCTTGACGTCGATGCGCTTGGACACGTCGTGGTTCCTTGTCTGTCGCGTCAGCGACCGGTCTTGGGGGCGAAGAACTTGGAGATGAGCCGGGCGACGATGTTGAGGACCATGACGATCACCATGAGGACCAGCGCTGCGGTCCAGGCGGCGTCGAGCAGGCCACCGGTCGGGTCGCTGCCGTTGTTGGCGTAGGAGCTGTACGCGAAGAGCGGCAGGGCGGACATCGAGCCGTCGAAGGGGTTGAAGTTCACGGCCTTGGCCGCACCCATCGTGATGAGCAGGGGAGCGGTCTCACCCATGACGCGGGCGATGGCCAGGGTGATGCCCGTCGCGAGCCCGGCGATGGCGGTGGGCAGGACGACCTTGACGATCGTCAGCCACTTGGAGACGCCGAGGGCGTAGCTGGCCTCGCGCAGCTCGTTGGGCACCAGCCGCAGCATCTCCTCGCTGGAGCGCACCACGGTCGGGATCATCAGCACCGACAGGGCGACGGCGCCGACGATCCCGGCCTGGTAGGCCTCGTCGTCGAGGATCATCGTGAAGAAGCCGATGGCGAAGAGGCCGGCGACGATCGACGGGATGCCGGTCATGACGTCGACGAAGAAGGTCAGGCCCCGGGCCATCGGGCCCTTGTTGCCGTACTCGACGAGGTAGATCGCGGCGAAGAGGCCGATCGGTACGGAGATGAGCGTCGCGATCCCGGTCGTGATGAGCGTGCCCATGATCGCGTGGTAGGCGCCGCCGGTGTCGCCGGCGGCCACGCCGCGCATCGAGTAGGTGAAGAACTCGACGTCGAAGCGGGCGAAGCCCTTGGACAGGATCGTCCACAGCACCGAGACGAGCGGCACCATGGCGAGCAGGAAGGTCGTCGTGACGACGCCCGTGACCAGACGGTCCATGGCGTGCCGGGAGCCCTCGATGCTGCGCGAGACGAGGTAGATGGCGATGCAGTAGAAGAGCGCGCCGACGAGGATGACGGTGAGCGGGCTCAGGCCGCCGACCACGGCCAGCAGTGCGATGGCGGCGACGGCCGCACCGGCGAGGATCACCAGCCGGGCGGGCTGGCCCAGGCGGCCCTCCGCCTGGACGTCGTCGTGGGTGGTGGCGGTCATCAGTTGGCTCCAGAGAACTCGGATCGGCGGGAGATGATCCACCGGGCGAACATGTTGACGAGGAAGGTGACGATGAACAGCGCCAGACCCGAGACGAAGAGGGTGCTGCGCTCGACACCGAAGGACTCGGGGAAGTTCAGCGCGATGTCACCGGCGATGGTGCCGGGGGTGTTGGGCGTCAGCAGCTCCCAGGAGTAGCCGCCGCCGCTCGAGGAGAGGATGATCGCGACGGCCATCGTCTCGCCGAGGGCGCGGCCCAGGCCGAGCATGGACCCGGAGACGACACCGGACTTGCCGAAGGGGATGACCGTCTGGCGGATCATCTCCCAGCGGGTGGCGCCGAGGGCCAGCGAGGCCTCCTCGTGCAGGCGCGGGGTCTGCAGGAAGACCTCGCGGTTCACGGCCGTCATGATCGGCAGGATCATGATCGCCAGGACGATGCCGATCATCAGCATCGTGCGTCCGGTCGTCGTGACCGACTCGCCACCGAAGAGCGGGATGAAGCCCAGGTGCTCGTGGAGGAACTCGAAGGACGGGACCGCGCTCTGCGCGATCTGGAAGCCCCACAGGCCGAAGATGATCGAGGGCACGGCCGCGAGCAGGTCGACGACGTAGCCCAGGCCCGCCGCGAGGCGACGCGGTGCGTAGTGGCTGATGAAGAGCGCGATGCCGATCGACAGGGGCACCGCGATGATCAGCGCGATGATCGAGGAGAGCAGGGTGCCGAAGATCAGCGGCCCGACGTAGGCGAGCAGGCCCTCCTGTCCACGGACCTCGGAGGGATCGGCCACGAGGGCGTCCTTGGCCCCGAAGAAGAGGAAGAAGGTCACCCCCACGAGGACGAGGAGGATGACGGCTCCGGCCGAGACGGACAGACCGCTGAAGATCGCGTCGCCGAACCGGCGTCCGGACTTCAGCTCGCTCCGTCCGGGGGAGTCCACTGCTGGGGTGCTGCTCACGGTGTCCTGCTGCTTCCTTCAGGGGGTGGGGAAGTTGAGTGAGGGCCGACAGGCCGATCGGCCCTGCGACTGCACTGCAGCCACAGGGCCGATCAGATCGACCCTGAGGGTCACTGAGGTCAGTCGGTCTTGATCTGGCCCAGGGCGTCGGTCGCGTTCTTGGTCGCGGCCTCGCTGAGCGGGGCCGAGCCGGCCGCCTCGGCGGAGGCCTTCTGGCCGTCCTCGGACACCGCGTACTCGAGGTAGGACTTCACCGTGTTGGCGACCTCCTTGTCCTCGTAGTCGCTGCAGGCGACGGCGTAGGAGACCAGGACGACCGGGTAGACGCCCTCGCCAGCGTTGCCGCGGTCGAGCTCGACGGCGTAGTTGGTCTTGCTGCTCTCGTCGACGCGCTTGGCGCTTTCGAGGATCTTGGCGGCGGCATCGGGGCTGTACTCGATGAACTCGTCGCCGGCCTTGATCTTGGCGGCCTTGAGGTCACCGATCTGGGAGGCGTCGGCGTAGCCGATGTTGCCCTCGCCGGCGCCGATGGTGTCGACGACACCGGAGGTGCCCTTGGCGGCCTCTCCACCCTTGATCGGCCAGACGTCCTCGGGCTCGTGCTTCCAGTTGTCCGCAGCGGCCTCGGAGAGGTAGGCGGAGAAGTTCTTGGAGGTGCCCGACTCGTCGGAGCGGTTGACCGGCGTGATCTTGGTGTCGGGCAGGTCGACGCCCTTGTTGTCAGCGGCGATCTTCGGGTCGTTCCACTTCTTGATCTTGCCGGAGAAGATGTCGGCGATGACCGGGGCGCTGAGGTTGAGGTCCTCGACGTCCTTGAGGTTGTAGGCGACGGCGATCGGGGAGACGTAGACCGGGAACTGGATCGTCTCGCCGGTGCAGCCCTTCTCCTTGGCCGAGGCGATCTCCTCGTCGTCCATCGCGGAGTCGGTGCCGGCGAAGTTCACGGCGCCGTTGATGAACTTCTCGCGGCCGGTGCCCGAGCCGTCGGGGGCGTACTCGACGGTGGCGTCAGGAGCCTCCTCGGTGAACTTGGCAATCCACTCGTTCTGGGCCTTCTCCATCGAGCTGGCGCCAGCACCCTTGATGGTGCCGGCAGCGGACGAGGCGTCGCCGCCCTCGCCGGACGAGGAGTCGCCGCCCTCGTTGCCGGCGCCGCAGGCGGCCATGGTGAAGGTCAGGGCAAGAGCAGCGGTGGCGGTCAGGGCCTTGCGGCTGCGGGTGGAACGGATCACGTCTGTCGAACCTCTCTACAGGGGTTGGCCACGTGCTCCGCGACGGCAGTCCGTCGCGACCGCCGTGGTCGTACTCATCGAAGGTAGGCACGTCTGGTGACCGGACGGGTCGCGATCGGTGAACAGTCGGTGAATCACGGCTGCACAGTGCGTGGTCGGGTCGCGAAGTGCGGCTGGGCGGGGTAACGCGCGCGTCAGCCGCGGTCGCGCGGGTGGTGTCGCTCGGCCGCGATGATCCGGGCCTCGTCGCCCGTGCCGACGACGTGCACGAGCAACACCTCCCCCTTCGCCAGGCCGGTCGTCAGGGCGTCCTCGATGACCGACCGGCCGACGAGGCCCGGGGCGAGGGAGGGGTCGCTGCGCTCGAGGAGCAGGGCGACGAGGTCCGGCAGGACCGGTCCGTGGCTGCACAGGGCAGCGGGCACGCCGCGCTCGAGCAGGCGGCCGAGGTGGTGGCGGGCCTTCGCCGGGTCGGCGGCATGGCCCTCCTCCGACAGGCCGGGCTTGAGCCGCAGCCGCTCGCCGCTCGCGGTGGCGTAGGGGGCGAGGGTGTCGGTGGCGCGCGTTGAGGGGCTGCTCACGAGGCGCTCGATGCCGTAGCCGGCGAGCAGGGGCGCCAGGTCGGCCGCCTGCTCACGGCCCCGGTCGTCGAGGGGGCGCAGCCAGTCGTCATCGGTCCACGAGGACCGGGGGTGGGCCCTGGCGTGGCGCACGACGGCCAGGGGCCAGGTCGAGAGGGTGCCCCGGGCGTCGGCGGCCATGAGCGCCTCGACCTGGGCGACGTCGTGGGGGTAGGTCAGCCGCGAGAGGGCCTCGCCGGCCTCGAGCCAGGCCACCTCGTCGACCTCGTGGACGAGGCCGCCGTCACCGCCGGTCACCTCGGCGGCCCAGTAGCGCACCTCCTTGACCGCCGGGCCCGACTTCGAGGCGACGGTGTAGGTCGTCGTCGGCAGCGGGTGCCCGAGCCGCACGCGGAGCCCGGTCTCCTCGAGGGTCTCCCGCGCTGCGGCGACGGGGAAGGTCTCGCCGGGGTCGAGCTTGCCCTTGGCCCATGACCAGTCGTCGTAGCGGGGCCGGTGGACGAGGGCGATCTGCAGGCGTCCTCGGCGACGACGCCATGGCAGGGTCCCCGCGGCCAGGACGGTGGCCATCGTCAGCGCCGTGCCTTGCGGCGACGCTTGGCGTGCATGGCGATTAGGGCGGCCTGGATGTCGGGCAGCGGGGCGCCGTCGGCACCCTGGTGCACTCGCGTCCAGCGGCCGTCGCCGTCGAGGCTCCAGTGGGCGTAGTCGCCGGACATGCCCCGCTCGACGAGGTCGAAGACCTGGTCGATGTGGCGGGGTTCCTTGATCCGCACGAGAGCCTCGACCCGCCGGTCGAGGTTGCGGTGCATGAGGTCGGCGGAGCCGATCCAGGCCTCGCGGTCGGCGCCGGTGCCGAAGAGGAAGATCCGGGAGTGCTCGAGGAAGCGGCCGAGGACGGAGTGGACGCGGATCGTCTCGCTCAGGCCGGGGACACCCGGCCGGATCGCGCAGATGCCGCGGACCCAGACGTCGACCCGCACCCCCGCCTGGCTCGCTCGGTAGAGCGCGTCGATCGTCCCCTCGTCGACGAGGGAGTTGACCTTGACCGCGACGTAGCCGTCGCCCGTGCGTTGCTGGCGCTCGACCTGGCGCTCGACCCGCTCGACGAGACCGTCGCGGATGTGCCGGGGCGCGACGAGCAGCCGCTTGAACTTGCTGCGCGGCGCGACGCCGGACAGCTGGTTGAACAGCCGGGTGAGGTCCTCGCCGACCTCGGGGTCGGAGGTGAGGATGCCCATGTCCTCGTAGAGCCGGGCCGTCTTGGGGTTGTAGTTGCCCGTGCCGACGTGGCAGTAGCGCTTGACCCCGTCGGGCTCCTGCCGCACGACGAGGGCGAGCTTGCAGTGGGTCTTGAGACCGACGATGCCGTAGACGACGTGGACGCCCGCGTGCTCGAGCTTGCGGGCCCACTCGATGTTGGCCTGCTCGTCGAAGCGCGCCTTGATCTCGACGACGGCGAGCACCTGCTTGCCCGCCTCCGCGGCGTCGATGAGCGCGTCGACGATCGGGCTGTCGCCGCTGGTGCGGTAGAGCGTCTGCTTGATCGCCAGGACGTGCGGGTCGGCGGCCGCTTGCTCGATGAAGGCCTGCACCGACGTCGAGAAGGAGTCGTAGGGGTGCTGCAGTAGCACGTCCTGACGGGCGATCCGTCCGATGAGGTTGGCGGCCTTGGCGGACTCCGCCGGCGCCAGGTCGGCATTGGTCCGGGCGACGAAGGGAGGGAAGTGCAGGTCGGTGCGGTCGAGGTCGGCGATCTCGTTGAGCCCCCGCAGGTCGAGCGGGGCGGGCAGCCGGTAGACCTCGTCGGCGGAGATCCCGAGCTCGCGGCTCAGCAGCTCCATGACGTGGTCGTCGAGGTCCTCCTCGACCTCCAGGCGCACCGGCGGGCCGAAGCGCCGTCGGGTCAGCTCCTTCTCCAGCGCGGCGAGGAGATTTTCGGCGTCGTCCTCCTCGACCTCGAGGTCCTCGTTGCGGGTGACCCGGAAGGAGTAGTGCTCGTGGACCTCCATGCCGGGGAAGAGGTGGTGCAGGTGCGCGGCGATGACGTGCTCGAGCGGCACGAAGCGCGCCTCGAAGAGGTCGGAGGTCACCGACGCCTGGGCGCGGCGCACCTTGAGGAAGCGCGGGAGCGAAGGCGGCATCTTGATCCGCGCGAAGTGCTCCTTGCCCGTCTTGGGGTTGATGAGGATCACCGCGAGGTTGAGCGAGAGGCCGGAGATGTAGGGGAAGGGGTGGGCCGGGTCGACGGCGAGCGGGGTGAGTACCGGGTATATCTGGTCGCGGAAGAGCTCACCCAGGCGGTCCTGCTCGGCCTGCTCGATCTCGCTCCAGCGCACGATGTTGATGCCCTCCTCGGCGAGGGCGGGGCGCACGCTCTCGTCGAAGATGCGGGTCTGCATGAGGGTCAGGTCGTGGGCGATGCGGGCGATCTGCTCGAGCACCTCGCGCGGCTCCAGCCCGGAGGGGCTGCGCACCGCGATGCCGGTGGCGATGCGGCGCTTGAGGCCGGCGACCCGCACCATGAAGAACTCGTCGAGGTTGCTCGTGAAGATCGCGAGGAACCGGGCGCGCTCGAGCAGCGGGACGCTCTCGTCGGCGGCCAGCTGCAGGACCCGCTCGTTGAACTGCAGCCAGCTGATCTCGCGGTCGAGGAAGCGGTCGACCGGCAGGTCGGGTGCCGCGACGTCCTCGTAGGAGCCGGCCCGGGTGAAGCGGCCGTTGGCCGCGCGGGGGCGCAGCTCGGGCGTCGCGTCGGGCGCCGAGGAGCTGATCGAGACGTCCCCGGTGGCCGCGCTGGGCCGCGGGGTGCGCACGGCCGGCCGTGGGGCTGGGGCGGAGGCATCCGACATGTCGCTCATCCTGCCATCGGGGGGTGAACCTCGCGTGAATACATCACGTGGAGCGCCTTGCGCTCGAAGCCCGCCCGGCCGTAGGTGGCCAGCGCCGGTGCATTGTCGCCCTCGACGTAGAGCTCGACCTCGCGCACCCCGCGGCGGGCGAGGTGGGCCAGCCCCAGGCCGGTGAGCGGCCCGGCGATGCCGTGCCCCTGGCAGTCGGGGTGCACCCCGACGACGTAGACCTCGCCGAGGTCGCCGCCCGGCGGGTCGATCTTGGTCCAGTGGAAGCCGGCGAGCCGGCTCGGGTCGCCGTCCTCGAGGAGGATCACGCCCTCGGGGTCGAACCACGGCTGGGCCGCGCGCTCGGCCAGACCTGCCTCGTCGAGGGCCCCCTGCTCGGGGTGGTCGACGAAGGCCGCAGCGTTGACGGCGAGCAGCGCCGCCTCGTCCTGCCCCGGTCGGAAGGTGCGGTGCCGCAGCCCCTCCGGCAGCGTCGGGTCGACCTCGTCGCCCGGGCGCACCGCGCGGGAGAGCACGAGCAGCCGGCGCACGACGTGCAGGCCGAGGCTCTCGGCCAGCGCGCGGGAGGCCGGCAGGTCCCCGTGCGCCCACGGCCGGGCGTCGGGTCGGCGCTCCAGGACGCTCGTCAGCAGAGCCGCGCCGACCCCCTTCGCCCGATCACGGGGGTCGACGAAGGCCTCGACGGACCCGTCGTCGGCGCACGCCGCGTAGCCGAGGAGCCGGTCGCCGTCGGTGGCGACGACGTGGTCACCCGCCCGGGGCAGTGCGAGGACGAAGGCCTCGCTGAGCGGCTCGACGCCGTCGACCTCGGCGGCGGCCGCGGCTGCGGTGCGCACCTGCTCGAGCATGCTCGGCTCGAGGACGTCGAAGGGGGTGATGGTCACGGTCACAGGGACACCGCCTCGTGGTCGGTCTGGTCGTCGTGTGCCGGCACGAACCGGTAGCCGACGTTGCGGATCGTGCCGATGAGCTGCTCGTGCTCGCTGCCGAGCTTGGCCCGCAGGCGCCGCACGTGCACGTCGACGGTGCGGGTGCCGCCGTAGTAGTCGTAGCCCCAGACCTCCTGGAGCAACTGGGCCCGGGTGAAGACCCGGCCGGGGTGCTGCGCGAGGTGCTTGAGCAGCTCGAACTCCTTGTAGGTCAGGTCGAGGAGTCGGTCCCCCAGCCGGGCGGAGTAGGTGCCCTCGTCGATCGTCAGGTCCCCGGCGACGATCCGCTCGTCGGTGTCCTCGTCGTCGGCATCGGACCGGGTCATCACCAGGCGCAGCCGCGCCTCGACCTCGGCCGGGCCCGCGCCCTCGAGGAGGATGTCCTCGACCGCCCACTCGGCGTTGACCGCGGTGAGGCCGCCCTCGGTGAGGATCGCGATGACCGGGGCCGTGGTGCCGGCGGTGCGGATGACCCGGCACAGCGAGCGGGCCTGGACCAGCTCGGTGCGCGCGTCGACGAGGACGACGTCGACGGCAGGGGCGTCGACGATGGCCGAGGCCTCGGCCGGGAGGGTGCGCACCTGATGACCGAGCAGCCCCAAGGCTGGAAGGACCTCGGCGCTCGGCGCCAGGTCGTCTGTGAGGAGCAGGAGTCGGGCCATCACGGGACACAGTATGTGGCGAGCCCGCTACCCTCGCCGGGTGACCACGCCCGTACCTGCCGAACCCGAGACCCGAGCCGCCCGACGTGCCCTGCGCGCCGGCGGCCGGGCCGCTGCGGATCCCCAGGCTCCGGCGGCCCGCCCGCGCGTCGTCGTCGCGGCCGCGACCGTCGTCACCGCACTGCTCCTCGCCGCCGCGGCCGCGACCGGCGACCGCTTCGTCGAGGTCGTCGCCGTCACCGTCGCGGGGCTGCTCCTCGCCGTGGGTTGGCCGGCGCTCGTCGACTCACGCACCCCGCTGGGCACCACGGTCGTCCTCGGCCTCACCGCCGTCTCGCTGGGCGGGGCGCTCGCGCTCCAGGACGAGGAGCCCTACCTCGAGCACGTGCCCGCCGCGCTCGCGGTCGGCATCATCGCCATGTGCCTGCACCCGCTGCTGCAGGCACCGGCTCGCGTGCAGCTGGCCCGTGCGCTGGCCGGCACCTCCCTGGGCATCCTGCTCATCGGTGGTGGAGGACTGCTCACGAGCACCGTCTACGCCGACAACCACGGCCCCGTCGTCATCGTCGGCGTCAGCCTGGCCGTCGCGGCCCTGACCGATCTCGTGCTGGAGCGTCCCGGCACGAGCGCCTGGATGATCCCGGCGGCGATGCTCGCCGGTGGCCTCGCCGGCCTGCTGGCCCACCTGCTGCTCTCCGGCTCGGTGTCCGCGTGGTCGGCCCTGCTCGGCGTCATCGCCGCGGGCTCGGCCGCGGCCCTGCGCCGGGCCCTGTCGCAGCAGCGCGCGATCGAGTCGCTGCCCGGTGCCATCGCCGCGGGGGCGGCGTCCGTGCTCATCGCCGGCCCGCTCGTCCACCTCGTCGCCAGGCTGCCGCTCGCCTGACCGGTCGCGGGCGGGTCCGCTCTACGATGGGCGGGTGTTCACCCTCGACCCCACGATCCATCCCGACATCGCACCCCTGGCCTGGCTCGTCGGCCGCTGGGAGGGCGCCGGCGTCCTCGGCTACCCGACGATCGAGTCGGCCAACTTCGGCCAGGAGATCGTCGTCACCCACGACGAGCGCCCCTTCCTGCGGTGGGAGAGCCGCTCGTGGATCCTCGACGAGCAGGGCAACAAGGTGCGTCCGTCCGGCACCGAGCTCGGCTTCTGGCGTCCCGGCGGCGAAGGGGAGGCCGAGCTGCTCCTCGTGCACCCCACCGGCATCGTGGAGATGTACTACGGCACCGTCGAGCCGGGGCGGATCGAGCTGCAGACCGATGGCGTCATCCGCAGCCCCCACGCCAAGGAGTACGCCGCCGCCAAGCGGATGTACGGCCTGGTCAAGTCCAACCTCATGTGGGTCATGGACATGAGCGCGATGGGCCAGCCCATGACCAGCCACCTGTCCGCCGAGCTCAAGCGCGTCGACGGCTAGCTACTCCTGGTAGCTCTCCATGTGGTCGGTGCGCAGGGCATCGCTCAGGTCGGCCATGCCGGCCTCGTCGAGGATGTCGATCGAGCCGCCGTTGGGGGCGGTGCCGTAGCCGCTGAAGGGTGCGGTGACGAAGTGGATGTCGCTGCCGCGGACCCCGCGCAGCTTGATCGCCTCGCTGCGGATCGTCCCGGTCGTCAGGTCCTCGTCGACGATCGTGTGCTGGGTGCCGGCGTCGATGACCCCGCCGAGCTTGCTCGGGTTGAGCAGCACGCCGGGCGTGAGCGTCTCCGACATGATCCCCTTGAGCCAGGCCTGCTGGCGCTGACCGCGGGAGATGTCGCCCTCGGCGAGCGTCTTGCGCTCGCGGACGTACTCGAGGGCCTGGTCGCCGTCGAGGTCCAGGGGGCCCTCGGCGTACTTGGGGCTGGCCTGGGCGTTGTTGACCCGGACGCCGCCGAGCGAGTCGGTCAGCTGCTTGAAGCCCTCGAAGTCGGTCTTGGCGACGTGGTTGATCTTGACGCCGACGAGGTCCTGGATCGTCTGGACGAGCAGCGGGGACTGGCCGTAGGCGTAGGCGGCGTTGATCTTGTCCTCGCCGTGGCCCGGGACCGGCACGTAGAGGTCGCGCGGGAAGTGGATGATCCAGACGTTGTCGTGGTCGGCGTCGACGTGAACGAGCTGGATGACGTCGGCGCGGCTGGCGGTCTCGCCCGGGCGGGCGTCGGAGCCGATGAGCAGGTAGTTGGTGCCGGCGTCGTCGACGAGCTTCTTGCCGGTGGTCGTCTCCGTCTGGCTGCGGGCATCGCCCAGGAGGTTTTCGCGGGCGAGGTTGCGGTCGACCTTGCTGCTGAGGAACCACGCGTAGCCACCGATGCCGATGACCACGAGCAGGAGGAAGGCGAGCACGGACACGGTGAGCCGGCGCCCCCACCCCATGCGGCGGCGGGATCGGCGGCGGGTGGACTCATCGGTGGTGTCGTCGTCGAACTCCTCGAGCATGCCGCCATGGTACGGGGGCGGGGGGCCGGCTCGGTCAGGTCGTAGATTGGTGCCATGACCGCGTCACCGCTGCTCCAGACCTCCGGCGCCGTCCCCGGCGACGGGCCCGACACCGGCGTGGCCGCCCACTACGGCGACCCGCTGCGTGAGCAGCGACTGCTCACCGAGGGGCTCGGGGTCGTCGACCTCTCGCACCGCGGGGTGGTCACCGTGACCGGCCCCGACCGCCTGTCGTGGCTGCACTCGCTCACCTCCCAGCAGCTGGTCGACCTGCCGCCGCGCACGTCGACCGAGACGCTCGTGCTCACCCCCAAGGGGCACGTCGAGCACGCCCTGCACGTCGTCGACGACGGCGAGACGACCTGGCTCACCGTCGAGCCGGGCACCGCGCCGGCGCTCGCGGCGTGGCTGGACTCGATGCGCTTCATGCTGCGCGTCGAGGTCGCCGACGTCAGCGACGACTACGCCGTCCTCGGCGAGGGCGTCGCCCGCGAGGGGGCCGAGGGCGAGCCGCCGACCTGGCTCGACCCTTGGCCGCGGCTCGCGGGTGACTCCGCCCTCTACGGACCCGCACCCGAAGAGCACCCCGGTCGGGAGCGTCGCTGGCGCGAGGTGATCGTCCCGGTGGCGGACCTCCCTTCGACCGTCGGCGACCGCGAGCTCGTCGGCACCTGGGCCGCCGAGGCCCTGCGCATTGCCGCCTGGCGGCCCCGTCTCGGCGCCGAGACCGACCACCGCACGATCGCCCACGAGCTGGACTGGCTGCGCACCGCCGTCCACCTGCACAAGGGCTGCTACCGCGGGCAGGAGACGATCGCCCGGGTCCACAACCTCGGCCGACCGCCCCGCCGGCTGGCCTTCCTCCACCTCGACGGGTCGGGCCACACCCTCCCCGACGTCGGCGCCGACGTGCTCCTCGGCGACAAGGTCGTCGGCCGGGTGACCTCACGTGCCCGGCACCACGAGGACGGCCCGATCGCCCTCGCCGTGCTCAAGCGCATCACCGACGACGCGGCCGACCTGCTCGTCACCCCCGATGTCGCGGCAGCCCAGACGGTCATCGTCCCCCGCTGACGGTCCGTGGTGACTCCGGTCACCACTGCTGTCTTTGGCTTGCATTGTGCTAACTACGGCAAGCACAATGGAGGCATGTCGAAGAATCCGCTGGAGGGACTGCCGGGCACGCTCGGCAACTCGCTGGGCGACTACCTGCGCGAGCAGCGTGTCCTCGCCAAGCTCTCCGTGCGGCAGCTCTCGGCGCTGGCCGGGATCTCCAACCCCTATCTCTCCCAGATCGAGCGGGGGGTCAAGCGGCCGAGCGCCGAGATCCTCCAGCAGATCGCCAAGGGGCTGTCGATCTCTGCCGAGACCCTCTACGTCCAGGCGGGTCTGCTCGACCCCAAGGACGCGGTCGCGGAGGCCGGGGCGACCACCCGGGCCGCCATCCGCACCGACCCCGCGCTGACCCCGCGTCAGCGCCAGACCCTGCTCGAGATCTATGAGTCCTTCGTCGGTGCGGAGCCCGCCCCGACGCAGCCGGCTGCCGAGCCCGCCAGGCCCACCCCGCGGTCCCGGGCGACGCACAAGGCGGCCAAGCAGGCGAAGGGGGCCCCCGCGGCCTCGGGGAAGAAGGTCACCACCACGGCCGCCGCCAAGAAGGCGACGTCCCGTCAGAAGGGCTCGACGGCGTCGTCGGGCTCGAAGGCCGCGGCCCCGGCCGCCAAGCGCGGGTCGCAGTCCTCGTCTCGCACGACCACCACAAGGAGAACCTCATGAGCGTCACCACCACCGTCAAGAAGGTCGTCACCGACCAGACCTACGCCACCATCGGCGCCACCGACCTCACGGTCGAGACCTTCCGCGGCTACACCCACCAGATCGCCGCCCTGCGTGCCGAGCTGGAGCCCAAGAAGGTCCAGGCCCGCGTCAAGGCCGCCCCGTCGGACGCCCAGGCGTACTACGTCGACCTCACCAAGCGCGGCGAGGCCCTCGTGACCCGGATCAAGAACCAGAAGGCCACCAAGGACCTCGTGGGCCAGGCCGAGGCGACCGTCGCCCTCGGCAAGGGTGTCGTCACGACCGTCAAGAAGGCCGTCGCCGACGTCGAGCGCTCCGCCAAGGCCACCCTGACCATCGGCCGCAAGGAGGCCGTCAAGGCCGCCGAGGCCGTCGCCGACTCCGTGGACGTCGACGTCAAGGTCGACACCGCCAAGGCGAAGAAGGCCGTCTCCGGCTCCGCCAAGCGGACCACCACCGCGGCCAAGCGCACCAACACCACCGCCAAGAAGGCCGCGACCCGCACCCGCACCGCGACCAAGTCGACCGCGACCGCCGCCAAGAAGACGGCCGCCAAGACCACCACGGCCGCCACCAAGGCGACCGAGAAGGTCGGCGACTGAAGGGGTGGCCCCCCGGCTGCAGAGCAGCCGATGCTGTGGTGACGTAACCTCCGGCAGGTGACCGCACAGGCCTCCTACACCGCAGCCCTCGACGCAGCCCCCGTGCTGGTCCACGTGACCCGCGGGGGCTTCGTCGAGTCCGCCCACCGCGCGACGCTCGTCGCGACCGACGCCGCCGGGGGGACCCCCCTTCGTCACGGCCGGGTCGACGACCCCGTGCTCCCGCGCTCCTCGCTCAAGCCGATCCAGGCGCTCGCCATGGTGCGCCTGGGGCTCGACCTGCCGCCCCACCTGCTGGCGCTCGTCTGCTCCAGCCACTCCGGCGAGGCGGTCCACCGCGACGCCGTCGCCGAGATCCTGGCGACCGCGGGCCTCGGGCTCGACGCCCTGCGCACGACCCCCTCGCTGCCGCTCGGCGAGCTCGAGCACGCCCGCTGGCTGGCGGCCGGGCAGGCGCCGACCCCGGTCGCCATGGACTGCTCCGGCAAGCACGCCGGCATGCTCGTCACCTGCACGCTCCACGGGTGGCCGACAGAGACCTACCTCGACCCCGAGCACCCGCTCCAGGTCGCGATCCGCGACACCGTCGCCGAGATCGTGGGCGAGGTGACCCACACGACCGTCGACGGGTGCGGCGCA
This sequence comes from Janibacter sp. FSL W8-0316, assembly GCF_038004165.1. Taxonomy (NCBI): domain Bacteria; kingdom Bacillati; phylum Actinomycetota; class Actinomycetes; order Micrococcales; family Intrasporangiaceae; genus Janibacter; species Janibacter sp. FSL W8-0316. The sequence continues at coordinate 2,562,759 of NZ_JBBOQX010000001.1, forward strand.
CCGCTCTTCGCCGTCCCGCTGTCGGGTCTGGCGGCGGCCTTCGGTCGGCTCGCCGCGGCCGACCCCACCACCGACGAAGGGAGGGTCGCCGAGGCCATGCGCACCGCCCCGCACATGGTCGGCGGCACCGGCCGCGACGTCACCGCCTTCATGGAGGCCGTGCCCGGCCTCATCGCCAAGGACGGCGCCGAGTCGGTCTACGCCGCCGGGCTGCCCGATGGCCACGGTGTCGCGGTCAAGGTCGCCGACGGTGCCCCGGTCGCCCGCGCGCGCCGGGGGCTGCTCGCCCACGCCCTCCTCGCGCTGGGCGCCGACACCCCGGGCCTGCGCGAGCTGGCCGACCAGCCGGTCCTCGGTCACGGTCGCCCCGTCGGCGCCGTCGAGGTCCTCGACCTGACGGCCCCGTGAGGACCGTCCTGCAGCGGGTCACCGCGGCCCGGGTGCGTGTCGAGGGCGAGGTCGTCGGCGAGATCGGGCCCGGGCTCGTCGCGCTCGTCGGTGTGACGCACGACGACGGCCCCGGCGAGGTCGCGACGACCGTGCGCAAGATCGCCGAGCTGCGGATCATGGCCGACGAGACCTCGGTGACCGACAGCGGTGGCGGCGTGCTCGTCATCAGCCAGTTCACCCTCCACGCCGACGTGCGCAAGGGGCGTCGGCCCTCGTGGAATGCCGCCGCTCCCGGCGCCGTCGCCGAGCCGCTCGTCGACGCGGTGGCCGCGGGCCTGCGTGAGCGCGGGGTCGAGGTGGCGACCGGTCGCTTCGGTGCCGACATGGCGATCGACATCCACGCCGACGGTCCGGTGACGATCGTCGTCGACGTGCCCGCCTAGGCTGAGGTCGTGCAGCTCTTCACCAGCGTCCAGGCGACGATCGTCCTCGTGCTCAGCCTCCTGGCTCTCGGAGCCGAGGTCTTCGCGCTGTTCCACGCCGTGCGCCAGCGCGCCGATGCCTTCACCGCGACGAGCAAGCAGAGCAAGACCTTCTGGGTCGCGGCCCTGGCGATCGCCACGCTCATGGGTGTGGCCTCGGTCGGGGGCGTGGGGCTGCTCGGCATCATCGGCATCGTCGTGGCGGGCGTCTACCTCGCCGACGTCCGCCCGGCCATCGACGAGGTCCTCGGTCGGCGGCGCTGATCTCGGGCACAATGGCCACGCACCGCACCACCAGCCAGGGGGACCCGTGACCGACCTGCCGGACCCGCGCGAGGACATGTTCGTGTCCGAGCGTCCGTGGGGCAGCTTCCAGCAGTTCACCTTCAACGAGCCGACGACGGTCAAGGTCATCACCGTCGAGCCGGGGCAGCGGCTGTCGCTGCAGACCCACGCCCTGCGGGCGGAGTTCTGGCAGGTCCTCGACGGCCCGATCGACGTCACCGTCGGCGAGCGCACGTGGAGCGCGCAGCCCGGTGAGCAGGTCTGGATCCCCGTCGGGACCCGGCACCGCATGGGCAACAGCGCCGAGGTCCCCGGGCGGGTCCTCGAGGTCGGCTACGGCGAGTTCGACGAGGCCGACATCGTGCGGCTCGAGGACGACTACCAGCGCTGAGCGAGCGGTCCGCCGCGCGGCGCGACCTCCGACCACGGCACGGTCAGCTCGCCGAGGCGCCACCGGTCGGCCCCGCCGACGACCGCCACCTGCCGGGCGACGTCACCCCAGGCGGCCACCGCCTGCTGCCGAGCCCCGTACGGCGCGAAGGGGGAGGCTCGCCGCCACGCGTCGTCGAGCCGCAGGAGCAGCTCGTGGACCGGCTCACCGGGGATGTTGCGGTGGATCAGCGCCTTGGGCAGCCGCTCGGCGACGACCGAGGGCGGCCGGTCGGGGCCCAGGTCACGCAGCCGCCACGACAGGGTGAGCGTGCGCGGACCGTCGCCGTCGAGCGTGACCCAGCTGCCGAGCCGGCCCAGCTCGTCGCACGTGCCCTCGACGAGGACCCCGAGCGGGTCGAGCCGGTCGAGCATCGTGCGCCACGGGCCCTCGACCTGGGTCTCGTCGTACTGCCGCAGCACGTTGAAGGCCCGCAGCACCCGAACCTGCCGGTCGCCGGGGAGCGGCACCTCGAAGCCCCCGAGGGCGAAGTCGAGCCCGGGCCGCGCCCAGGCCTGCGCGGTCGCGACCCGCTCCGGGTCGATCTCGAGCCCGGTCACCTGCACATCGGGCCGCACGGTGCGCACGCGGTCGGCCCACTCGAGGGTCGTCACCCCGCTCGCGCCGTGGCCGAGGTCGACCAGGTGCGGCGGGTCCCCCTTCGTCAGGCGGTGGCGGTGGGTCGCGAGCAGCCAGCGGTCGCAACGACGCAACCGGTTGGGGTTGGTCGTCCCGCGGGTGATGTTGCCCAGGGGGCGCTGGCTGACCACCCCGGCAGCGTAGGCGGTCCCCGTCACTAGGCTGACGGTGTGTGGCACCCCGACCGACGCGTGAGCCGGAGCATGGTGGCGCTCGTCGTGTCGCTGTGCGGGGCGCTCGCCCTGGCCGCCGTCACGTGGGTGCCGCCGGCGCTCGGCCGTGACTCGGGGCTGCGGCCGGTCCAGCCCGGTCTGCTCGTCGTCGCCCCCGAGGCCGCGGGCGTGGTGACCCTCGGCAGGGGCCGGGCGGTCCAGCTCGACGACAGCGGCCTGCGGGTCACCCACCGCGGTGACCGGCTCCTGCGCACCGTGCGCATGGGCTCGCCCGTCTCGGCGCTCCTCGGCCGCGTCGAGGGCCGAGGGGAGCAGCGCCGCGAGGAGGTCACCCACACGCTGGCCGACCTCGAGATCGACCGGCTGGCGATCCGCCCCGGCGAGGCCACGTGGTCGGGCCGGCTCACCGGCGACGACCGCGAGCTCCCGATCACCCTCACCGTGCGCCTCGAGGGCCTGCACGTCACCCTCACGGCCGAGGCGAAGGGAGCCGACGCCCTCGTCGTGCACTCCCACCAGGAGCTGGCCACCCGTGGACTCGGGTCCGGGCTGCCCGAGCGGCTGCTGCGGCAGCGGGCGTGGTGGGTCGGCAGCGGCCCCGGCCCAGTCACCGAGGCCTACTCGACGAGTCTCGGGACCCTCGTCGGGGTCGGGCCGCGGGGCAGCGCGCGCGGTGTCGACCTGCGTCGGATGGGTCACACGGACCTGCACGTCTGGTCGTCATCGGCGACAGTGACGGTGACGAGCTATCGGAGGATGATGGAGGAGTGAGCGAGTACAGCGCAGGCACGCGCGGGATCCGGCGGGTGGCGATGGTCAGCGTCCACACCTCGCCGCTGGCCCAGCCCGGCACCGGCGACGCCGGCGGTCTCAACGTCTACGTCGTCGAGTCCGCGCGCGAGCTGGCGGCGCGGGGCGTCGAGGTCGAGATCTTCACCCGGCGCACGGCCGCCGACCTGCCCGACGTCGTCGAGATGATGCCCGGGGTGACGGTGCGGCACGTCGACGCCGGCCCCTACGAGGGCCTGGTCAAGGAGGACCTGCCGGGGCAGCTGTGCGCCTTCGCTGCCGGGATGATGCGCGAGATCGCCCGCGTCCCCCCGGGGCACTACGACGTCGCGCACTCGCACTACTGGCTCTCCGGTCAGGTCGGCTGGCTCGTCGCCGAGCGCTGGCAGGTGCCCCTCGTCCACACGATGCACACGATGGCGCGGGTCAAGAACCGTCAGCTGGCCGCCGATGACGTCCCCGAGCCTCCGGGCCGGGAGATCGGCGAGGCCCAGGTCGTCGAGATCGCCGACCGGCTCGTTGCCAACACCGAGCGCGAGGCGAGCGAGCTCGTCGGCTACTACGACGCCGACCCCGACCGGGTGGTCGTCGTGCCCCCCGGCGTCGACCTCGACCTCTTCGTGCCGGGGGAGCAGCGCGCGGCCCGGGCCCGGCTCGGGCTCGCCGACGACGCCGTCGTGCTGCTCTTCGTCGGGCGGATCCAGCCGCTCAAGGCGCCCGACGTGCTCGTGCGGGCGGCGGCCGAGCTGCTCGAGCGCCGGCCCGAGCTGCGCGAGCGGCTCGTCGTCGCGGTCCTCGGCGGGGCCTCCGGGCGCGGCCTGACCGCCCCCGACCGGCTCGAGCGCCTCGGCGAGGAGCTCGGGGTCGCCGACGTGCTGCACCTCGCTGCGCCGGTGAGCCGCACCCGCCTGGCCGACTGGTACCGCGCCGCCGACGTCGTCACCGTGCCCTCCTACACCGAGTCCTTCGGCCTCGTCGCCGTCGAGGCACAGGCCTCCGGCGCGGTCGTCCTCGCCGCCGACGTCGGTGGTCTGCCCACGGCGGTCGGCGATGCCGGGATCCTCGTGCCGGGCCACGACCCGAGCACGTGGGCCGACGAGCTGCTCGCCGTCCTCGACGACCCCGACCGGGCGGCCGAGCTGAGTCGCCGGGCGCGTGCGCACGCCGAGGGCTTCGGCTGGGCGAGCACCGTCGACCGGCTCCTCGACGTCTACGCCGGCGCGGTCGCCGAGCGCGCCGCGACCCTGACACCCGAGCCCCTGGAGGTGGCCCGATGACCGAGCAGACCGACCGAGAGCAGGCCCTGGCCGTCGTGCGGCGCACCGTCGAGGACGCCGACCTCGAGCACGAAGGGGGTGCCCGCGACGGTGAGCTCGTCGTCACCCTGCCGGGGGAGAAGAAGCTCAAGACCGTCGTCTCCCTCGTCGTCGGCGAGCAGGCCCTGTCGGTCTCGGCCTTCGTCATCCGCAATGCGGACGAAAACCACGAGGAGTTCTACCGACACCTGCTGCGGCGCAACCTGCGGATGCCGCTGCTCGCCTACTCGATCGACGCCTCGGGCGACGTCTACGTCGGCGGGCGGATCCCCCTTCGCGCGGTGACGGAGGAACTCGTCGACCAGGTGCTCGGCGTGGTCCTCGACGCCGCCGACGCGCCCTTCAACGAGCTGCTGCTGCTCGGCTTCCGCAGCTCCATGCAGAAGGAGTGGGACTGGCGGGTCTCGCGCGGTGAGTCCCTGCGCAACCTCGAGGCCTTCCGGTCCGTCCTGGAGCACACGGACGGGTCAACGCCGGAGTGAGCGGCGTCGATACGCTGGCCCCATGTCGACTCTGATCCTGCTGCGCCACGGCCGTTCCGACTGGAACGAGAAGAACCTCTTCACCGGATGGGTCGATGTCGACCTCATCGACAAGGGCCGCGAGGAGGCCGTCCGCGGCGGCCGCCTCATCAAGGAGTCCGGTCTGCTGCCGGACGTCGTGCACACCTCGGTACTGCGCCGGGCGATCACCACCGCCAACCTCGCGCTCGACGCGGCCGACCGTCACTGGATCCCGGTGCGTCGCGACTGGCGTCTCAACGAGCGCCACTACGGTGCCCTGCAGGGCCTGGACAAGGCCGCGACCCGCGACAAGTACGGCGACGAGCAGTTCATGCTCTGGCGGCGCAGCTTCGACACCCCGCCCCCGGCCATCGAGCCCGACGACGAGTACGCCCAGACCGACGACCCGCGCTACGCCGACCTGCCGGAGGTCCCGCGCACCGAGTGCCTCAAGGACGTCATCGCGCGGCTCATGCCCTACTGGGAGGGCCCGATCCGCGAGGACCTGGCCGCCGGTCGGACCGTCCTGGTCACCGCGCACGGCAACTCGCTGCGTGCCCTGGTCAAGCACCTCGACGGCATCAGCGACGAGGACATCGCCGGCCTCAACATCCCGACGGGCATGCCGCTCGTCTACGACCTCGGCGAGGACTTCATGCCGACCCGGCCGGCCGAGTACCTCGACCCCGAGGCCGCGGCCGCCGAGGCGGCCGCCGTGGCCAACCAGGGCCGCTGACGGTCACGCCCGCTCGGACTCCTCCGGCAGCTCGATCGACCCGGCGTCGCCGGTGACGAGGAAGCCGACGCGGCGGGCGACGGTGACGGCGTGGTCGCCGAAGCGCTCGTAGTAGCGGCTGAGCAGGGCGACGTCGACGGCGCTCGTCGTGCCGTGCTGCCAGGCACCCTCCGCCAGACGGGTGAACATCTCGCGGTGGTGGGCGTCGAGCGCGTCGTCGACGTTTTCGATGTCGCGCGCCTGGGTGAGGTCCTGGGAGCGGATGACCTCGCCGACGCGACGGACGAGGTCCTCGGCGATCCGGCCCATGTCGGCGAAGGTCTCGCGCAGCTCGTCCGGGAGTGCGTGCTCGGGGTAGCGCATGCGCGCGACCTGGGCGACGTGCCGGGCGAGGTCCCCCATCCGCTCGAGGTCGCTTGACATGCGCATCGACGCGACGACGGTGCGCAGGTCGCTGGCGACCGGCGCCTGACGGGCGAGGAGGTCGACCGAGCGGGCGTCGAGGTCGTTGCGCCGGGCGTCGACAGCCTTGTCGCCCTCGATGACGCGGTCGGCGAGCTGGACGTCGGCGTCGAGCAGGGCCCGGGTCGAGTCGCTGATGGCCGCGGCGACCAGCTCGGAGAGTGCGACGAGATCGCTGGCGATCTGCTCGAGCTCGTCGTGGAACAACTGACGCATGGCGTCCCCTTCGCTGGTGTGGCAGAGATCCAAGGGCCTGTGTACGCCGAGGGGGTGAACGCCTGCGGGCGCGCAGGTGAACATCGCGGGTGCGCGTCTCGGCGGTCACGGCCCGGTCCCAGCATGCCCGACCGGAGAAGTACTCTCGGTGACGTGGAGCCAACGACCGCGGCAATTCTCGGGGGTGTTGCCGGGCTGCTCATCGCCTTCCTCGTGTGGGCTGCGATCACGATGAGCGACCGGGAGCGGGCCGTCGCGCCGGAGCCCGAGCCCGAGGTGCCCCGAGGCGTCGGTGACGTCCTCGCCGTGCTCCGCTCGTCGGGGGTCGTCCTCGACCGCGACGGGCGGGTCGTCACCAGCTCCCCGGCGGCCGTGACCTACGGTCTGGTGCGCCACGGACGGCTCGTCCACCCGGCGATCCAGACGATGGTCGAGCAGGTCGCCCGTGACGGCGTGATCCGTGAGCAGGACCTCGACATCGACCGGCCGGGCATGACGACCACCTCCTACGTCGCCGCCCGCGTGGCGCCGCTCGGCGTGCGCCACCTCCTGCTGCTCGTCGACGACCAGTCCCAGGGGCGCCGGGTCGAGGAGACCCGCCGTGACTTCGTGGCCAACGTCAGCCACGAGCTGAAGACCCCCGTCGGCGGTATCTCCCTGCTCGCCGAGGCGGTCATGGACGCCAAGGACGACCCGGAGGCCGTCGACCGCTTCGCGCGGCGCATGCAGGGCGAGGCCACCCGTCTGTCGAGCCTGATCCGCGAGATCGTCGAGCTCTCCCGGCTCCAGGGCACGCCCGTGCTGCAGGACCCCGCGCTCGTCGACGTCGAGGACGTCGTCGCCCTCGCCCTGGAGCACCTGCGGCTCGAGGCCGGGGCCAAGGGCATCACCCTGACCGACAAGGTCGCCGAGGAGCTCTACGTCCGGGGCGACCAGGACATGCTCGTCACGGCTGTGCGCAACCTCGTCGGCAATGCCATCTCCTACTCCGACCCGGGCACCGCGGTCGGCGTCGGGGCGCGGCTGCACGACGGCACCATCGAGATCGCCGTGACCGACCAGGGGCCGGGGATCCCCGAGCCGGAGCAGACGCGCATCTTCGAGCGCTTCTACCGCATGGACGCCGCCCGCTCGCGCGCCACCGGGGGGACCGGCCTCGGGCTGTCGATCGTCAAGCACATCTGCGCCAACCACGGGGGCGACGTGCGCGTGTGGAGCGACGGCGCGCACGGCTCGACCTTCACCATCCGCCTGCCCATGGCGCCCGAGACCCTCGAGGCGCTCGAGGCCGCCGGCTCGTCGGAGCCCACCTCCGACTCCCACACCGACCCCACTCCACCACCCCTCACAAAGGAGCCCCGCTGATGACACGCATCCTCGTGGTCGAGGACGAGGTGTCCTTCTCGGACCCCCTGTCGTACCTCCTGAGCAAGGAGGGATACGACGTCGAGGTCGCCGAGACCGGACCCGACGCCATCACCGCCTTCGACTCCGAGGGTGCCGACCTGGTCCTGCTCGACCTGATGCTGCCCGGCCTCTCCGGCATCGACGTCTGCCGGGCGATCCGGCAGAAGTCCAACGTGCCGGTCATCATGCTCACGGCCAAGGACGGCGAGATCGACAAGGTCGTCGGCCTCGAGATCGGCGCCGACGACTACGTCACCAAGCCCTACAGCTCGCGCGAGCTGCTCGCCCGCATCAAGGCGGTGCTGCGGCGCAACAACGAGCCCGAGGAGCTACTGCCGTCGACCATCGAGGGCGGTCCGGTCCGCATGGACGTCGACCGGCACGTCGTGGCCGTCGACGGCACCCAGGTCTCGCTGCCGCTCAAGGAGTTCGAGCTGCTCGAGATGCTGCTGCGCAATGTCGGCCGGGTGCTCACCCGCGTGCAGCTCATCGACCGGGTCTGGGGCAGCGATTACGTCGGCGACACCAAGACGCTCGACGTCCACATCAAGCGGCTGCGCGCCAAGGTCGAGCCCGACCCGGCCAAGCCGGTGCACATCGTCACCGTCCGCGGACTGGGCTACAAGTTCGAGGCCTGACCTCCCTTCGCCCGGACACCCGTGAGGCCGGCACCCGCTCGGGGTGCCGGCCTCACGTCGTGGTCGGGGTGGGGCCTCAGTGGCCGCCGGACTCCTCCGACTCCTCGTGGGTCTCGGTCGGGGTGGGGGTCCAGCCCTCGGGGGCGTAGTCCTCGTAGTAGCCCGCGGGGTCGAGCACCGGGACGCTCACCGGGGTGGTCGACCCGCCGGTGCTGATCTCGACCTCGGTCATGTCGCCCGGGCCGGCCTCGAGGCTCTCCAGCGTCAGCTTGTCGTCGTCGCTGAGGTTGACCAGGCGGTGGGCCGGGACCTCGGCCTCGACCTTGGCGTCACCGGCGCTGAGGGTGAAGGTCAGGTCCTCGCTCGAGGTGTTCTCGACGACGCCGGTGACCGTCGCGTCACCGCCGGCCTCGCCGCTGACGAGCGCGAGGTTGTTGACGTGGACGTCGTCCAGCTCGACCGCGACACCGTCGGAGATCGACTGCGTCTTGGAGGTCTGGAAGGGGGAGTTGACCGAGCAGCCTGCGGTGCCGGCGGCGAGCAGGGCCGCCAGGGCCACGGCGGGGGTGCGGGTGAGGAGATGGCGCTTCACGGGCGACAGCCTAGCGGGGGCGTGCGCGTGGGATGCGCCGGGCCACGCTCGTACTCTCCACGCGCGCGCGAGAGGGCATTGTGGCGGGGTGGAGCACTGTGCGACGTACGACACGCCGTGATAATCTGGAGGCCGCGAAAGGGGAAATCTCCACATGGTTTTCAAGGTCGGCGAGACGGTCGTGTACCCCCACCACGGGGCTGCTCTGATCGAAGAGATCAAGATTCGAAAGATCAAGGGCGAGGACAAGCAGTACCTCAAGCTCAAGGTGGCCCAGGGTGACCTGACCATCGAGGTGCCCGCCGAGAACTGCGACCTCGTGGGTGTCCGCGACGTCGTGGGCAAGGAGGGTCTGGACCGCGTCTTCGAGGTGCTGCGCACCCCGCACGCGGAGGAGCCGACCAACTGGTCGCGCCGCTACAAGGCCAACCTCGAAAAGCTGGCCTCCGGTGACGTCATCAAGGTGGCCGAGGTCGTGCGCGACCTGTGGCGCCGCGAAAAGGACCGCGGCCTCTCGGCCGGTGAGAAGCGCATGCTGGCCAAGGCCCGCCAGATCCTCGTCTCCGAGCTCGCGCTCGCGGAGAAGACGGACGAGGACAAGGCCGAGGTCATCCTCGACGAGGTCCTCGCGTCCTGAACGACTCGCTGCTGACGCAGTCCGACGCCCACACCGACCGCGGTGTGGGCGTCGTCGTGGTGGCCGCCGGGTCGGGGACGCGGCTCGGGGCCGAGCGGCCCAAGGCCTTCGTCGAGGTCGTCGGCACGACGATCCTCGAGCGGGCGGTGGCCGGAGTGCTCGAGGCCGCCGTCGACGAGCTCGTCGTCGTCGTGCCCGAGGACCTGGTGGCCGAGGCGACGGGGCGCGTGGACCCCCTTCGCCCCGAGGGGGTCGACGTCACGGTCGTCGCCGGTGGTGCCGAGCGCACCGACTCGGTCGCGGCCGGTCTGGCGGCGCTCAGCGATGCCGTCTCCGTCGTCCTCGTGCATGACGCGGCGCGCTGCCTGACCCCGGTCGTCGTCTTCGAGCGGGTGCTGGCCGCCTTGGCCGCCGGTGCTGCCGGGGCGATCCCCGGGGTGCCCGTCGTCGACACGATCAAGGTCGTCGATGCCGGCGGGTTCATCACCGCGACCCCGCTGCGCGATTCGCTGCGCGCGGTGCAGACCCCGCAGGGGTTCGACCGGGCGCTGCTCACCGCCGCCCACGCCTCCGGCGCCGCGGCGACCGACGACGCCGCCCTCGTCGAGGCGCTCGGCCACGACGTGATCGTCGTCGAGGGCGACGCTCTCGGGCTGAAGATCACGACCGTCGACGACCTGGCGCGCGCCGAGCGGCTCCTCTCCGACCACTGACGCCACCGACTCTGCATTGCCCTACGGCAATGCAGGGCCGGTGCCGGCCAGCTGGGCGCGCACGGCCAGGGCCGCGGCGCGTCCGGCGCGGTTGCCGCCGATCGTGCTCGCCGAAGGCCCGTAACCGACGAGCTGCACCCGCGGGTCCGCCGCGGCCGTCACCGAGGTCTGCACGTCGCGCGACCCCGGCAGCAGCGCGATGCCGCCCTCCGGGCTGCGCAGACCCAGCGGCGGGAGGTGTCGCACGGCGGGGCGGAAGCCGGTCGCCCACAGGATCGCGTCGAAGGCCTCGGTGCTCCCGTCGGCCCACCGCACCCCGTGACGCTCGATCCGCTCGAACATCTCGCGCCGCCGCTCGTAGACGCCGGTCCGGGCCGCGGCCATCTCCTGCGGCCGCAGGCTCAGGCCCGTGACGGACACGACGCTGGCCGGGGGCCTCCCTTCGCGCACCCGCTGCTCGACCATCTCGATGGCCCGCCGCCCGGAGAACTCTGCGGACCACGCCGGTGGCCGCCGCGTCACCCACTGCACGTGCGCGATCGTCGCGAGCTCGCCGATGAACTGCACCGCGGAGGCGCCGCCCCCGACGACGAGCACGCGCCTGCCGCGGAAGTGCTCACGCCCCGGGTAGGCGACGGTGTGCCACTGCTCACCGGCGAAGTCGCGCTGCCCGGGGTAGGTCGGGACGAAGGGGTGGGTCCACGTGCCCGTCGCGTTGACCAGCGTGCGCGTCGTCCACGTGCCCGCCTCGGCGTGCACGACGAGCAGGCCCTCCTCGTCGGTGACCCGCTCGACGCGGACCGGGCGCAGCACCGGCAGGTCGTGCGACTGCTCGTAGTCGTCGAACCAGCAGGCGATGACCTCGTTGGCCCGGGTGCTGCTCGCGCCGGGCGCGGGGGCATCGGGCAGGTCGGCGACGCCGTGCACGTCGGCCATCGTCAGCGAGTCCCACCGGTGCTGCCAGGCGCCGCCGGCGTGGGTGTTGGCGTCGAGGACGACGTGCTCGATCCCGAGCCGGCACAGGTGGTGGCTCGCCGAGAGCCCGACCTGACCGGCACCGATGACGAGGGAGTCGAAGGGGGTCACGCTGCGTCCAACGCAGGTGCGGCCGTGGTTGATCCCGGCTGCGAGACTGTCGCCATGAGTGCACACGAGCTGACCGGGCTGCCGCGCACCGGGATCGGTGTCGACGTCCATGCCTTCGCCGCGCCCGACTCCGGGCGCGAGCTGTGGGTCGGCGGGCTGCTGTGGCCGGGTGAGGTCGGGCTCGAGGGGCACTCCGACGCCGACGTCGCCTGCCACGCGGCGTGCGATGCGCTCTTCGCCGCGGCGGGCATCGGCGACCTCGGCCAGCACTTCGGCACCGGTCGCCCGGAGCTCGAGGGAGCCTCCGGCACAAGACTGCTCGCCGAGGCCGCCCGGCTCGTGCGCGAGGCGGGCTTCGAGGTCGGCAACATCGCCGTCCAGGTCATCGGCAACCGGCCCAAGATCGGCAGCCGACGTGACGAGGCCCAGCAGGTGATGTCCGCGGCCTGTGGTGCACCGGTCAGCCTGAGCGGCACGACGACCGACGGGCTCGGGCTCACCGGCCGGGGAGAGGGCGCCGCGGCCGTGGCCACCGCCCTCGTCGTCGCGGTCGCCCAGGGGTCATAGGCGCGCGGCGAAGGCCTCGGTCACCGGGCGCCAGGCGGCCTCGATGGCCGGCTGCGCATCACGGACCGCGGCCAGCGCCGCGGGCAGGTCGATGCCCTCGACGCCCGGGGTCCCCGAGTCCGAGACCGCCCACGCGGTGACGATGACGAGGTCGGCCTCGGGGTGGCCCTGCACGCCCCAGACCGTCGGGGCCAGCCGGGCGAGCAGCAGGTCGCCGCGCTCGTTGTCGGCGAGGGCGACCCCGCCCTCCGGCAACCGGGTGACGATGTCGTCGTTCCACTGCGGCACCGGCGCGCCGGTCGCGCCGGCGAGGACCGCGTCGTCGGCGAGCTGCGGGGTCTCGCCGACGGTGAGCACGCCGACGGTCCGGCCACCGGGGTTGCGCCCGACCTCGCCGCCGAGGGCGACGGCAGCGAGCTGGTGCCCGAGGCAGATGCCCAGGGTGGGCGTGCCCCCCTTCGCCGCGGTGCTGATGAGGTCACGCACGGCCGGCAGCCACGGGGCCACCTCGTCGTCGCGGCAGCCCATCTGGCCGCCGAGCACCAGCAGGCCGTCATGGCCCGACAGGTCGGTTGGCAGCGCCTCGCCGGTGTAGGGCCGGCGCACGTCGAGGTTGACTCCGGCGTCGCGCAGCCATGTCCCGACCCGGCCCGGCGGGCAGGTCGTCTGGTGCTGGACGACGAGCAGGCTCATCGCGACGTGCCCTGCGTGCCGAGGCGACCCGAGACGGCGCCGGCGGCGGGGAGCGCGGCGACGCCGTCGACGACGAGCTTCCACCACATCCCCTCGTCACGACGCAGCAGCGCCCACCCGCCGATGACGAGTGCCGCGACGGCCAACGGAGCGGCCCATCCCACCTGCGTGATCAGGTGACGGAAGGCGACGTCGAGTCCCATGGGCCGACCCTATGTCGCGGTCGTCACGTGATGGGCCAAGATAGGGGCGTGAGAGCCGGGCCACCGGTCTCCGCCACACGAAGGAGTTGCACCGTGCCGCAGACCGTCAAGGCAGTCATCGCTCGTTCGAAGGGAGCCGATGTCGAGCTCGTCGACATCGTCGTGCCCGACCCGGGCCCGGGTGAGGCCGTGGTCAAGGTCCAGTCGTGCGGGGTGTGCCACACCGACCTGCACTACCGCGAGGGTGGGATCAACGACGAGTTCCCCTTCCTCCTCGGCCACGAGGCCGCGGGTGTCGTCGAGGCTGTCGGCGAGGGGGTCACCGAGGTGGCGCCCGGTGATTTCGTCATCCTCAACTGGCGGGCGGTGTGCGGTCAGTGCCGCGCGTGCCGGAAGGGCAAGCCGCAGTACTGCTTCGACACGCACAACGCGACCCAGAAGATGACCATCGCCGAGAGCGGCGAGGAGCTGACCCCCGCGCTGGGTATCGGCGCCTTCGCCGAGAAGACCCTCGTCGCTGCGGGGCAGTGCACCAAGGTCGACGGGGACGCCGACGCGGCGGCCGTGGGCCTGCTGGGCTGCGGTGTGATGGCCGGCTTCGGTGCCGCGGTCAACACCGGTGAGGTCACTCGTGGTGAGTCGATTGCGGTCATCGGGTGCGGTGGTGTCGGTGATGCGGCGATCGCGGGCGCGAAGGTTGCGGGTGCGACGACGATCATCGCGGTGGACATGGATCCGCGGAAGCTGGAGATCGCCAAGGGCTTCGGTGCCACGCACACCGTGGATGCGAGCACCGAGGACACCGTCGAGCGGGTCCGTGAGCTGACGGGCGGTTTCGGTGCCGATGTCGTCGTCGACGCGGTCGGCCTGCCGCAGACCTACGAGCAGGCCTTCTACGCGCGCGACCTGGCCGGTCGGGTCGTCCTCGTCGGGGTCCCGGCCCCGGACAAGGAGGTCACCCTCCCCATGATCGAGATCTTCGGTCGCGGCGGCGCCCTCAAGTCCAGCTGGTACGGCGACTGCCTGCCGAGTCGCGACTTCCCGATGCTCGTCGACCTCTACCGCCAGGGGCGCTTCGACCTCGACGCCTTCGTCACCGAGCGGATCGGTCTGGGCGACATCGAGTCGGCCTTCGACAAGATGCACTCCGGCGACGTGCTGCGCTCGGTGGTGGTCCTGTGACCGCACGCATCGACAAGGTCGTCACCTCCGGCGCCTTCGAGCTCGACGGGGGCTCGTGGGAGGTCGACAACAACGTCTGGCTCGTCGGCGACGACTCCGAGGTGATCGTCATCGACGCAGGACACGAGGCCGGACCGATCCTCGAGGCGATCGGCGAGCGGACCGTCACGGCGATCGTGTGCACCCACGCGCACAACGACCACGTCAACGCCGCGGCGCAGGTCGCCGAGGCGACGGGCGCGCCGATCCTGGTGCACCCCGACGAGGCGCCGTTGTGGCAGATGACCTACCCGGACCGGGCGCCCGACGGTGCGCTGGCGAACAGCCAGGTCATCACCGTGGCCGGCACCGACCTGACGGTGCTGCACACGCCCGGTCACGCGCCGGGCGCCTGCTGCCTGCACGCCCCCGAGCTCGGGGCCCTCTTCTCCGGGGACACCCTCTTCCAGGGCGGACCCGGCGCGACGGGGCGGTCGTACTCCGACTTCCCGACGATCGTGGAGTCGATCCGCGAAAAGCTGCTGACCCTCCCTTCGGACACCGTCGTGCACACCGGTCACGGCGATGACACGACGATCGGCGCCGAGGCACCCCACGTGCAGGAGTGGCTCGACCGCGGTCACTGAGCCGCAGGGTCAGGCCGCGAGTGCCGGGAAGCAGACCGTCACGAGCATCGCCATCTCGACGATGGCGAAGGGGGCGCCCAGCCACCGGACCACCGCGGCCTGGCTCTCGTCGGCCCCGGCGCGGGCAAGGGTCTCCTTGTCGGGGGCCAGGCCGGACGGGCTCGGCAGGACGTTGGCGACGACCGGGCCGAGCGGCACGAGGGTCGCCACGAGCAGGCCGCCCAGCGGCCACGTCCGGTACGTCGTCTCCTCGCGGACGGCGAGCACGACGAGCACGCTCATCAGGAGGAGCGTGATGAGGACGCCGTGCAGCAGGAGCACCCACGACGGCATCTGGGTCGTCACGAGGTCAAGGTAACCACCTGCGCCCGTTAGCCTTGAGCCCGTGACCCTGCAGCTCTTCGACACCGCCACGCGCGAGCAGCGCGACTTCGTCCCCGTGACCCCCGGCCGGGTGGGGATGTACATCTGTGGGCTCACGACCCAGGGCGCGCCGCACATCGGTCACCTGCGCTTCGCCGTCGCCTTCGACGTGCTGCGCCGCTGGCTCGTGCGCGGCCACGGCTACGACGTGACCCTCGTGCGCAATGTCACCGACATCGACGACAAGATCCTGCGCAAGGCGGCCGAGACCGACGAGGAGTGGTGGGCGCTCAGCTACCGCAACGAGCGCTACACGAGCGAGGCGCTCGACCTGCTCGGCGTGCTGCCGCCGACCTACGAGCCGCGCGCGACCGGGCACGTCCCCGAGATGGTCGAGCTCATCGACCTGCTCGTCGAGCGCGGTCACGCCTACCCGGCGGCTGACGGCAGCGGCGACGTCTACTTCGACGTGCGCAGCTGGGCCGACTACGGCGAGCTGAGCCACCAGGGCCTCGACGACATGGTCGCGGCCGAGGACGCCGACCCCCGCGGCAA
Source organism: Janibacter sp. FSL W8-0316 (assembly GCF_038004165.1). NCBI lineage: Bacteria > Bacillati > Actinomycetota > Actinomycetes > Micrococcales > Intrasporangiaceae > Janibacter > Janibacter sp. FSL W8-0316. The sequence continues at coordinate 2,578,442 of NZ_JBBOQX010000001.1, forward strand.
GCGCGACCCGCGCGACTTCGCCCTGTGGAAGGGCCGCAAGGCCGAGGAACCGGCCACGGCGAACTGGCCGACCCCCTACGGCGAGGGTCGCCCCGGCTGGCACCTCGAGTGCTCGGCGATGGCCCGCAAGTACCTCGGCGACACCTTCGACATCCACGGCGGCGGCATCGACCTGCGCTTCCCCCACCACGAAAACGAGCAGGCCCAGTCGCGTGCGGCCGGGCTCGACTTCGCCCACTACTGGCTGCACAACGGGTGGGTGACGGTCAAGGGCGAAAAGATGGGCAAGTCCCTCGGCAACGCACTCGAGGTGCAGCAGCTCGTGCAGGAGCACGACCCGCTCACGGTCCGCTACTTCCTCACCGCCGCCCACTACCGCTCGATGATCGAGTACCACCCCGGCTCCCTCGAGGAGGCGGGCGCGGCGGTCGAGCGGATCGCCGGCTTCCTGCGGCGGGCGCTGCCCGGACAGGCGGTCGTCGAGGCCGACCCGGCCGTCGAGCTGCCCGCCGACTTCGCCGCGTCGATGGACGACGATCTCGGCGTCGCCGGTGCGCTCGCCGTGATCCACGATGCCGTCCGCGCCGGCAACACCGCCCTGGACGAAGGGGGCCGGGAGGAGGCCGCGGAGATCGCCGCCACGGTCATCGCGATGACCGACGTCCTCGGTATCAACCCGCTGGCGGGCACGTGGGGCGGCGCCGGTGGCAGCCGCGAGGCCGAGCTCACCGAGGCCCTCGATGCGCTCGTCCAGCTGCAGGTCGAGGCCCGGGCCAAGGCCCGCGCGGCCCGCGACTTCGAGACCGCCGACCAGATCCGCGACGCGCTCACCGCCGCGGGCATCACCATCGAGGACACCCCGCGCGGCGCGCGCTGGACCCTCGGCAGGAAGGACCACTGATGGCCGGCAACAGCCAGCGTCGCGGCGCCGTGCGTCGCACCGGATCGAAGAAGGGGGCGCAGGTCGGCTCCGGCGGCCAGCGCCGCCGCGGGCTCGAGGGCAAGGGCCCGACGCCCAAGGCGAGCGAGCGCCCCAACCACAAGGCCTACAAGATGTCCAAGGCCGCCGACAAGCGGGCCTCGGGCCGTCCGACGCCGACGCGCAAGAAGTCCGGCTCGACCGAGATGGTCGCCGGACGCAACTCCGTCCTCGAGGCGCTGCGCACCGAGGTACCGGTGTCGACGATGTACGTCGCGCACCGCATCGACAGCGACGACCGGGTCAAGGAGTCGCTCACCCTGGCCGCAGAGGCGGGCATCCCCATCATGGAGACGCCGCGGGCCGAGCTCGACCGGCTCACCGACGGTGCGGTGCACCAGGGCCTGGCCCTCCAGGTGCCGCCCTACGACTACGCCCACCCCAAGGACCTCGTCGACTCGCAGATCCCGGGCGTCCCGCTCGTCGTCGCCCTCGACGGCATCACCGATCCGCGCAACCTCGGCGCGATCGTGCGCTCGACCGCGGCCTTCGGCGGGCACGGCGTCGTCGTCCCGGCCCGTCGCAGCGCGGGGATGACCGCCTCGGCGTGGAAGACCTCCGCCGGTGCCGCCGCCCGGATCCCCGTGGCGCAGGCGAGCAATCTCGTGCGTGCGCTCGAGGACTACCGCAAGGCCGGGTTCTTCGTCATCGGCCTCGACATGGACGGTGACGTCGAGCTGCCCGGCCTGGAGCTGGCGACCTCGCCGCTCGTCGTCGTCGTCGGGTCAGAGGGCAAGGGCCTGTCGCGCCTGGTCCGCGAGACCTGCGACCAGATCGTGTCGATCCCGATGAGCAGCAGCGTCGAGTCGCTCAACGCCGGCCTCGCCGCCGGCGTCACGCTCTACGAGATCGCCCGGGTACGGGGCGCCGGCTGACCCACCGCCGACATGACGAAGGGGGCCGCGAGCATGACGCTCGCGGCCCCCTTCGCCCGTGGTGGGTCAGTCCTTGCCGACGTGCACGACGTGCGTCTTGCCGACGATGTCCGCCAGCGTGCGGTCGTCGTCGTCGACGAGCATCCAGATCCAGCTGATGATGCCGGCGACCTGGTGGACGAGCTCGCGCAAGGCGGCCGGGCCGAGCTGCGGGTGCTTGCCGCTCTCGGCGTCGATGACCTTGAGGCCGGTGACCTTCTTGCCGATGCTCTGGCCGGTCTTGGTCACCCGCCACACGCGGTTCCACGCGGCCATGGCGATCGCGGCGAGGAAGGACAGGAAGATCAGCAGGATGCCCAGGCCGACGAGCCCGCCGGACCCGGAGCCGGGCACCTCGCAGGTGCGCGTGTAGTAGACGCCGCAGTCGTAGGTGTCGGGCATGCCGGCGACGATGCACACGATGCCCAGGATCACGGGGATGAAGGCGGCGGCCATGCCGAGCAGGCTGTCGATGATCCCCGGGAGGATCCGGTCACCGAAGCCTGCGGTGCGGCCGTAGCGCTGCTCGACCCAGGCCCGCGACCCCGGCCTGCCCGGGTCACTGCCACCAGCCGCCGGGTAGGGCGAAGGGGGCCCCGGGTGCGGTGCGCCGGTCGGTGGGGTGGGTGCTCCCGGCGGCGGCGTCGGTGAGCCCTGCGGCGGCATCGGCGCGCCCTGCGGCGGCTGGCCCGGCAGGCCCCCCTGCGTCGGGTCGGTCATCTCATCTCTCCCTTGTCGACGACGGGCAGCATCTGGGTGTCCGTCCCCAGGACCGACTGCTCGTCGGGTTTGCTCGGCAGGACCTCTCGCAGGTAGTCGGCGATCGCGTCCTCGATGGGCACATCGTGCCCCACTTTTTCAGCCATGTACCACCGGTGCTCGAGGATCTCGTGGAAGATCTCGGCGGGCTCGAGCTTGGCGCGCAGCTCGGGCGGGATGCGGCGCGTGGTGGGTTCGTAGACCCGGGTGAGCCAGTCGTGGGCCACGAGCGCCTCGTCGTCGCCCTGCCGGTCCATGGCCGCGCGGTAGGAGTCGAGGTCGTTGAGCAGGCGGCGGGCCTGGTTTTCTTCCACGTCGAGACCGGTGAGGCGCAGCAGGCGCCGGCTGTGGTGCCCGGCGTCGACGACCTTGGGCTCGATCCGCAGGTGGGTGCCGTCGAGGTCGGTGGTGATCGCCAGCTCGTCGACGTCGAAGCCCAGGGCGTTGAGCCGGCGGATCCGCTCGTCGACCCGCCAGCGGTCGCCGGCGTCGAACCACTCGTCGCCGGTAAGCTCCTGCCACAGCCCGCGGTAGCGCTCGATGATGTCGTGGGCGATCTCGATGGGGTCGAGCTCCTCCGGCAGGTAGCCGGCCGCGGCGAGGTCCATCATCTCGCCGGCGATGTTGGTCTGGGCCAGGTCGAGGTCGTGCTCGCGCTGCCCGGTGCTCAGCCGGTCGTGCAGCTCGCCGGTCTCGGCGTCGACGAGATAGGCGGAGAAGGCGCCGGCGTCCCGGCGGAAGAGCGTGTTGGACAGCGACACGTCGCCCCAGAAGAACCCGGCCAGGTGCAGCCGGGCGAGGAGGACGGCCAGGGCGTCGGCGAGCCGGACGGCAGTGTCGGCGCGCAGGTTCTGGCTGAAGACGAGGCGGTAGGGCAGGGAGAATTGCAGGTGCCGGGTGACGAGGCAGGCGTCGAGCGGCTGCCCGTCGGCGTCGGTGCGCCCGGTGACGACCGCGAGCGGCTCGACGCACGGCAGGTCGAGTCGGCGCAGCTGCCGCAGCAGCTGGTACTCGTTGCGCGCCAGCTCGGCCTTGATCTCCTTGACCGCGACGATGCCGCCGGACAGGTGGGCGAAGCGCACGACGTGCCGGGAGATGCCGCGGGGCAGCGCGGCGAGCCGGTCGGCGGGCCAGTCCTTGAGGGGGGTCGACCACGGCAGGTCGAGCAGGGCCGGGTCCGGGCGCGCGGCGGAGATGTCGAGCGGCACGGCTCCTCCCTTCGCGGCCCCGGGTGGGCCCATCGACCCAGTGTGGCGCAGCCTCAGGCGCGAAGGGAGGTTAGCGCGGCCAGCACCTCGGGCACCGCCGCCGCGTCGTCGACCCGCACGGCGGCGGCCGTCTCGCCGGGCCCGACCTTGATCCCGAGGTCACCGGCGCCGAGCACGGCGAAGGCGTGCTCGTCGGTGACGTCGTCGCCGAGGTAGACGACGGCGTCGACGTCGAGCTCGGTGGCCAGGTCTCGCAGCGCCGTGCCCTTGTCCGCCTGCAGGACGCTCAGCTCGTGCACGCCCTTGCCCGCGAGGTGCGTCACGCCCTCGGTGGCGGCGGCCTCGTCGGCGATCGCGGCGGCCGTCGACAGCGCCTCGTCGGGCAGGCCGCGGGTGTGCAGCACGACGGCAGTCGGCTTGTGCTCCAGGCGGATCCGCGGGTCGCGGGCGGCCACCGCCGCCTCGACCGCGCCGCGCAGCGTGGCGAGCGCGGCGGCCGTGCCGTCGGGCAGGGGCCCGCCGCGGCTGGACTCGGCGCCGTGGCTGCCGATGCGGGTCACGGCAGACCCGGTGAGGCCGGTGAGCTCGTCGAGGGTGGCCAGATCGCGCCCGGAGACGACCGCCGACCACGTCGCCGGCAGGGCCGCCAGCGAGGTGAGCGACGCCAGGGTGCCCGGCTGCGCCCGGGCGTCCATCGGGTCGAGGACGAAGGGAGCGAGCACCCCGTCGAAGTCCGTGGCCACGAGCAGTCGGGGCGCGGCGGCGACGGTGGCCAGCGCGGTGGTGACCACCTGCGGCAGGGGCACGTCAGGCTCCCTTCCGGCCGGGCTTGTGCGGTGCGGTGTCGAGGTTGGTGAGGAAGCGGTCGGCCCAACGCTGCACGTCGTTGTCGGCGACGCGGCGGCGCAGGGCCCGCATGAGGCGACGGCGCTCCTTGTCGTCGGTGCGCAGCGCCCGCAGGATCGTCTGCTTCAGCCCCTCGATGTCGTGGGGGTTGCAGACGAAGGACTGGTGCAGCTCGTGCCAGGCCCCGGTGAACTCGCTGAGCACGAGCGCGCCACCGGTGTCGTGCCGGCAGGTGACGTACTCCTTGGCGACGAGGTTCATCCCGTCGCGCAGCGGAGTGACGAGCATGACGTCGGCGGCCTGGAAGAGCGCCGCCATCTCCTCGCGTGGGTAGGACTGGTGGAGGTAGTGCACCGCGGGGGAGCCGAGGGTGCCGTAGGTGCCGTTGATGCGGCCCACGGTCGTCTCGACCTCGGTGCGCAGACGCTTGTAGGCCTCGAGGCGCTCGCGGCTGGGCGTGGCGACCTGGACGAAGGTCACCTCCGGCGGCCGGAGGGTGCCCTCGGCGAGCAGCTCCTCGTAGGCCTTGAGGCGGTGGCGGATCCCCTTGGTGTAGTCGAGCCGGTCGACGCCGAGCATGACCACCTCGGGCTCGCCGAGCGAGGTGCGGATCTGCCGGGCCCGCTCCTGCACGGCCTCGCTGCGGGCCAGCGACTCCAGGTCGGTGTAGTCGATGCTGATCGGCACCGCCGAGGCGCGCACGACCCGCTCGGCGCCGTCGGCGTCGCGGGCGATGACCGTGTCGCCCCGGGTCGCGCGTCCGTCGAGGCGCCGGGCGGCGCGCAGGAAGTTCTGCGCATCGGCGACCCGCTGGAAGCCGAGGTAGTCGGCGCCGAGGAGGCCCTCGATGATCTGCGAGCGCCACGGCAGCTGGGCGAAGAGCTCGACGGGCGGGAAGGGGATGTGGTTGAACCACCCGATGCGCACGTCGGGGCGGCGCCGGCGCACGAGGGCGGGGACGAGCTGGAGCTGGTAGTCGTGGATCCAGACCTTGGCCCCCGGCGCGGCGACCTCGCAGACCGCCTCCGCGAAGCGCTCGTTGACCCGCTCGTAGGCCTGCCACCACTCGCGGTGGAAGTGCGCCGGGACGATGACGTCGTGGTAGATCGGCCAGAGGGTGTCGTTGCTGAACCCCTCGTAGTAGGTCTCGAGCTCCTGCGCGTCGAGCGGCACCGGGTGCAGCCACATGCCGGCCTCGGCGAAGGGGGCGGGAGCCTCTCCCGGTTCGCCGGCCCAGCCGACCCAGGCCCCGTCGCGGCCACGCATCACCGAGTCCATGGCGGTGACGAGCCCGCCGGGGGAGCGGTGCCACTGCGAGCTGCCGTCGGGGGCCACGACCCGGTCGACGGGGAGGCGGTTGGCGGCGATGACGAGGTCGTACGTGCGCTGGTCTGACACGGTGGGCACCCTCCGGAGCTCGATGGCCCCACTCTATGCACCCGGGCTCGTCCTTCCATCCGCGGTCCGGGGCCACTACCGTCGGTACATGAAGATCTCGGACGTACTGCGCAGCAAGGGCACCGACGTCGTGACCGTCGCACCCGAGTCCACCGTCGGCGAGCTCCTCGCGCTCCTCGCGGAGCACCGCATCGGGGCCGTCGTCGTCTCCGCGGGGGAGGGCAGCGTCGACGGGATCGTCTCCGAGCGAGATGTCGTGCGCCGTCTCCACAGCGACGGGCTCGGGGTCCTCGAGGGGCCGGTGAGCGCGATCATGACCGCCGAGGTGCACACCTGCGGCGAGCACGACGACGTGCGGGATCTGGCCGGCGAGATGACCGACCGTCGCATCCGCCACGTGCCCGTCGTGCGTGACGGCAAGCTCGTCGCGATCGTCAGCATCGGTGACATCGTCAAGCAGCGCATCCGCGACCTCGCCGCCGAGCGCGACCAGCTCGAGGCCTACATCACCCAGTAACGATCCGGTCGCCACAGCGCGCACACAGGAGGTGCTCCGACATCTCCCAAGGAGGGCCTTCTACCCTGATCCCATGACGACACAGCTCCTCGGGGACGACCCCGCCCCGGACGAGCGCGGAGACGTCAGCGTCGCGGACTTCGACACCATCGGTCCCTACCGCGTGCTCCAGCAGCTCGGCCAGGGCGGCATGGGCATCGTCCACCTCGCACTCGACGCCCGCGGCCGCGCCGTCGCGGTCAAGGTGCTGCGGACCCACGTCGCCCACGACGACGACGCCCGGGCGCGTCTGGCCCGTGAGGTCGACACGCTCGCGCGGGTGCGCTCGCAGCGGATCGCCCCCGTCTTCGACGCCGACCTCGAGGCCGACCAGCCCTACATCGTCACCCGCTACGTGCCCGGCCCGAGCCTCGAGCAGCTCGTCCGCGAGCAGGGCCCGCTCGACGCCGAGTCGCTGTTGCGTCTGGCCCGGGGTCTGGCCGAGGCACTGCGCTCGATCCACGAGGTCGGGGTGATCCACCGCGACCTCAAGCCGGGCAATGTCCTCATCCTCGACGGCGACCCGGTCGTCATCGACTTCGGCATCGCCCACGTCGCCGACACCTCACGCATGACCATGACCGGCCTCGTCATGGGCACCCCCGGCTACCTCTCGCCCGAGCTCGTCGAGGGCGGCGACGTCACGCCGGCCACCGACTGGTGGGGCTGGGCGGCGACGCTCGTCTTCGCGGCGACCGGGCGCTCCCCCTTCGGCCGGGGTGGCATGGAGGCCGTGCTCGCCCGGGTGTGCCGCGGCGACGCCGACCTGCGCGACGTCGACCCTGAGCTCGCGCCGCTGCTCTACGCGGCGCTCACTCCCGACCCGCAGCTGCGGCCCGACGCCGACGAGGTGCTCATGGCGCTCGAGGCCTGGTCCCGCGGGCGCCCGGTGACCGACGTGCTGCCGCAGCGCACCCGTGCGCTGCAGGCCGACGCGACGCGCACCCTGCCGCCGGTGGCAGCCGCGCCGGCCCCCGTCCGGCGCGCCGAGCCGCCGGCGCCCTGGGGCAGCGGCGACTGGACCGACCCGCGGCCGGCTCCCGCGCCGACCCCGACGCCGGCGCCCGTCGCGCAGAGCGGTCACACCCCGTGGCCGGGCACCGCCCCTGCCGGGATGCCCGGTGACCGCCCCGGCGACCCCCGCATCGGCAAGCCGCGCCGCAGCGAGGTCCTCGCGGCGCTTCTCGCCGCCGCCGTGGCCCTGGCGACGGCCGTCCCCTTCGTCGGCCTCGGCCTGGCCGTGCTCTGGTCGTGGCTCGCCCGCACCGTCGACACCTCGATGACCTCGACGGTGCGCCGGCGTCACCAGTCCGGCCGGCGCCGCAGCGACGGGGTCGTCGCCGCGATGGCCTCGCCGTGGCACCTGCTCACCGCCGGCCTCAAGACGATCGTCGCCGCCCTCCTGCCGATCGCCGTCGGCGCTGCCGGCCTGCTCGCGGCGGCACTCGCCCAGTCGGCGGTCGACGGCCTCGGCGTGCGGCTCGCCGCGCCCGTGCCGCTCGCGGTCGGGTCGCTGCTCGCCCTCCTCGTCGCCTGGTGGGGCCCCGGCGGCCCCGGCCTGCGGCGCGGCAGCCGCAGCCTCGTCCGCGGCGTGACCGGCGTCCCGGCCGCGCGGGTCGTGCTCACCGCGGTGCTCGTCGTCTTCGCCGTGGGTGTGCTCGGCGCCCTGGCCGTCGGTGCCCTCGAGGTCTCGTGGTGGCCCGGCGTCAGCTCGCCCCTGCCCGGCCCGGAGCAGCTGCCCGCGCGATGACGAGCACCCCACCCCCTCCGCCCCCACCGCGACCCCGTCCGCGACCGCGGCGGCGGCCGGGAGCCCAACCCGAGGCCGTCGACCCGACGACCGGCTCGATTCCGCAGTGGCCCCAGCCCAAGCCGCGCCGTCGCCCGAGCCTGCGCGGCGAGCAGCCGACCGAGACGATCCCGCTGCGCGGTTCGCTGCGCGGCACCCCCTACCGCGACCCCCGCGTCACCCGCGCCGTCGCCGAGGAGCAGGCGGCCGCGCACGCGATGGACCTCGCCCTGCGGGTCGCCGAGATCATGCTGCGCTCGGGGTCGTCGGCCAGCGGTGTCGAGTCCGCGACGATCGCCGTCGGCGTGGCGGCCGGGCTCGAGGACCTCGATGTCGACCTGACGATGCAGTCGATGCACATGCAGTGCCGCACGCCGTCGGGGCAGACGATCAGCCGGCTGCGTGTCGTGCGTCAGCCGCGCCTGGACTTCGCCCGGCTGGCGATGGTGCACGCCCTCGTCGACGACCTCGTCTCCGGCGACATCGACCTCGAGCAGGCCGACTCCCGGCTGCGGGAGATCAGCCGCACACCGCGCATGTGGTCGCGCTGGTTCGTCACCCTCGCCGAGGGCGGAGTGGCGGCCGGCGTCGCCCTCATCCTCGGGGCGAGCGACTTCGCGGTGCTCGTGGCGCTGCTCTCGGCCTGTCTGACGATCGGTCTCGCCACGCTCATCGACCGGCTCAACCTGCCCGACTTCTACCTCGGGGCGATCGGCGGTGCCGTGGCGACGCTCGTCGCCTTCGTCGCCTATGTCCTCGGCACCTACTCGATCCTGCCGATCTCACCGTCCGACTTCGCCTTCATCGTGGCCGGCGGCATCGTCGCACTGCTGCCCTCACGCACGCTCATCTCGGCGATGGAGGACGTGCTGTCGGGCTTCCCGGTCACCGGGTCGGCGCGGATCTTCGCGGTCATGCTGCACACCTTCGGCCTCATCGTGGGGGTCGCCGGCGGCCTGGGCATGAGTCTCGAGCTCGGTGGGGTGCTCGACTTCGGGCTCGAGCCGCCGCCGATCGACAAACTCGCCTGGGCCTCGGCCACGCTGCCGGTCGTCATCGTCGGCGCCGTGCTCATCGGCTTCGCCGGGGCGATCACGCTCCAGGGCAGTCGGCGCATGCTCCTGCCGGCGGCCCTGCTGTGCACGATGGGTGTGGCCGTCGCGGCCCTGCTCACCCAGGCCGGTGTAGGGCGGGTGACCGCCACCGGAGTCGCGGCGGCGCTCATCGGCTTCATGGCCCGCTTCATCGCACTGCGCATGGACGCACCCGCCCTCACGGTGGCCGTGCCGGCGACCTTCGGTCTCTTCCCCGGACTGGGCATCTTCGTCGGTCTGTACCACATGACCGGTCCCTCGACGATGGCCGACGGGTCCGACACCGTGCAGGGTCTCTTCAGCGTCCTCGGGGCGCTCGGCGTGATCATGGCGATCGCCACCGGGACCACCCTCGGCGACCGGCTGGCCGCCCCCTTCGACGCCCCGGTGGCGCAGCGACGCAAGGCCGCCGTCGAGTCCGAGAGCACGGCCCGGGCCGACGAGGGCTGGGACATCGTCTGACCCGCCCGATAGCGCACGAGCTGACCCGGTCCTGACCAATTCAGGTCACGTGTTTGACTCATTTGGTCACGGGAAGGTAACGTTCCCGCCGTCCGCGAATGACGCCAGACCTCCTGGCAGCTTCGACCACGAAGCCCCCTGAACTCCGTGGAAGGAACCACACCCCCATGTTCTACTCCCCCAAGCACGCCCAGACGAAGCAGTCGTCGCCCGCTCGCCGCCGCATCGCCGGTGTCGCCGTGGCCGGCGCGACCGCCACCGTGGGCACCATCGCGACCGCGCAGGGCGCCTCCGCCGCCCCGGCCGCCTCCTCGTCCTCCGTGTGGGACGCCCTCGCCCAGTGCGAGAGCGGTGGCAACTGGTCGATCAACACCGGCAACGGCTTCTACGGCGGTCTGCAGTTCACGAACCAGACCTGGAACGGCTTCGGCGGCGGCAAGTACGCGGCCAACGCGCACCAGGCCACCAAGGCCCAGCAGATCGAGATCGCGCAGAAGGTCCTGCAGGTGCAGGGTCCCGGCGCGTGGCCCGTCTGCTCGCAGAAGGCCGGCCTGACCAAGGCCAACGGCGGTGCCGCCGTGGCGTCCACCTCCGGTGGCGACAGCTCGGGCACCACGACCCAGGCCCCCACGCAGCAGCAGGCCCCGACGCAGCAGCAGGCACCGACGCAGACCTCCCGCTCGGAGGTTCGCGGTGAGGCCACCTCCGGCAGCCTCGTCGTCGACGGCGTCCGTGGCCCCAAGACCAACGCCGCCATCGAGAAGTGGGTCGGCGTCGCGCAGGACGGCACCCTGAGCTCCACCGACGTCCAGGCCCTCCAGGCCAAGGTCGGCACGGCTCAGGACGGCGTCATCGGCCCGAAGACCACCGCTGCGCTGCAGTCGGTCGTCGGCGCCACGCAGGACGGCGTCTGGGGTCCCAAGACCACGTCCGCGCTGCAGACCTACCTCAACGGTCGCTGAGCGAGACGCGGCTGACGGGCTGACCTGATCGGCCCGATCACCTCCGCGAAGGGGAGGGGAGACCACTGGTCTCCTCTCCCCTTCGTCGTGCCCGGACGGGGCGCTCAGGGTGGTGACGAATGGTGGCCGAGGGCCTGAAGTTACAGGTCTGTATTTACGTGGCAGGTGTTGTTTGTGTGACTGGAGTGTCCTTAGCGTCTCTCTCGGACCTGCGCGGGGACCCCTGCCGCGCTCAGCCCAGGAGAGGGACCTTCATGTTCAGCACCAACGACTTTCCCGACCAGCGCGTCGGTCGCCGCGGCCGACGTCTGCGCGTGGCCGGGGGCGCCGTCGCCGCCGGCGCGATCGTGGCCGGTGGTCTGGTCGTCGCCTCCAACGCCGGCGCATCCGACACGGTCTGGGACCGCGTCGCGGCCTGCGAGTCGACCGGCAACTGGAGCATCAACACCGGCAACGGCTACTACGGCGGCCTGCAGTTCTCCTTCCAGACCTGGAAGGGCTTCGGTGGGCAGAAGTACGCCTACACCGCCAATCGCGCGAGCAAGGCGCAGCAGATCGAGATCGCCCAGGAGGTGCTCAAGGTCCAGGGCCCCGGCGCCTGGCCCGTGTGCTCCCAGCGCGCCGGCCTGACCGTCGCCAACGGTCTGGCCGTCGACCCCTACTCCGGTGGCACCCGCCCGTCGCGCGACACCACGCGCCCGCCGGTGACCTCGACCGGCGGCAAGCTCGTCGTCGACGGCGTCCAGGGTCCGCGGACCAACGCCGGCATCGAGAAGTGGGGCGGCCGCCCGATGAACGGCTACCTCGACGCCGGTGACAAGCGCGCCCTCCAGGCCCGCGTCGGCACCGCGCAGGACGGCGTCATCGGCCCGATGACAACGCGGGCGCTGCAGCGCAAGGTCGGCGCCGACGTCGACGGCAAGTGGGGGCCGCAGACGACCTCCCGCCTGCAGACCTGGCTGAACAACAACGTGCTCTGAGCGCACGACCGGCTCGGTGAGGACCGGGACCGCGGGCTACGATGCCGCGGTCCCGGTCTTCGTCGTCCGGGCCCGCTGGCGTGGCGCAATTGGTAGCGCACCTGTCTTGTAAACAGGTGGTTGAGGGTTCGAGTCCCTTCGCCAGCTCTGAAATCAAGGGAAACACCTCACTCCCCACCCTCCGGAAGGCCGAAGCCTCCACTTTCGCCTCCACTTTGGCCCGGCGAAGGGGGTTGCGGGTCCGCCGCTTCGAGCGGCGCCAGCACCCGAGGATCATGCTCCCCACGGCCCAGATAGACGTCCTGCGTCATCGACACCCGCGAGTGGCCGAGCTGGTCCGCGATGATCCGCGCCGTGACCCCCGACCCGTCGAGGATGCTCGCCGTCGTCTTGCGCCAGGCGTGCGAGGTCACCCACTCCAGGTCGCTGTCGAGCCGCACCTCGTAGAGCCACCGGCTGACCGAGCGCGGCTCCCGGAAGCCACCGTCGACCGTGCCGAAGACCGGCTCCTCCGGCCCGACCCCGACCTCAGCGCGCCGCCGCAGTCAGTGGGTGTCGCGTATTGACGGGCACCCCGTAGGGCATGTGGCGCTCACGCGCCCAGGGGACCGCGAGGACGCCGTCGAGATCATGGCTCAAAGAGGCATGCCCGTCGAGCGTTCGGCCGTCGTGGCTCGTCTCTTCGTGCTGCCAGCGGCAAGGGGTCGCGGCGTTGGCGGTGAACTGATGAGAACCGTCGCGGTTGCTGCGAGCGACTTGAGTGTCAAGGGCCAGTGAGAACTGCCCAGTGGCGGACATGAAACCTGCCCGCTGACGGCCACGAGAACTGCCCGGTGGTGGCCATGGGATCTGCCCATGGGGGCTGCGGCCACCACCGACCAGGGTGCTCAGCTCAACGGGCTCACCCCTTGGCCAGCCAGTGCTTGGGTGAGGCGCACGGAGTCGCCGCTGGTCTGGCAGACGTGGGCGTGGTGCAGCAGCCTGTCGACGGTGGCGGTGGCCAGCGTCTTGGGCATGAGTTCGTCGAATCCGGACGGGTGCAGGTTCGAGCTGATCGCGACCGAGCGCTTCTCGTAGGCGGCGTCGACGAGCCGGTAGAGGCCCTCGGCGGCGTCGGCGGCAACCGGCAGCAGCCCGATGTCATCAACGATGACCAGGTCGGCGCGCAGGACGCGGGCGATCGCCTTCGACACCGTGTCGTCCGCGCGGTGTCGGCGCAGTAGGACGCCGAGGTCTTCCAGGGTGAACCAGGCGACTTTCAGACCGGTCTCGACGGCTTGTTGGCCGAGCGCCTCGAGCAGGAACGTCTTCCCGGTCCCCGACGGCCCACAGACGACAAGGTTCTCTCGTCGGTGGACCCATTCCAGGGTCCGCAGTGCCTGCTGGGTGGGCGCCGGGATCGAGGACGCGTCGGGCTGCCATGCGTCGAAGGTCTTCCCGGTCGGGAACCCCGCCGCTGCACGCCTCGTGGCGAGTGCGGAGCGTTCCCGGCCGGCGACCTCCTCTGCGAACAGCGCCTTGAGGACCTCGGCCGGTTCCCAGCGTTGGGCCTTCGCGGTCGCGACGACTTCCGGGGCGTGGCGGCGGATGTGCGGCAGCCGCAGCCTGCGCAGCAGGTCTTCCAGGTCGGCTGGCAGTGGCGGCGCGGTGGTCGTGGTCTTCATGCGATCACCTCGTCGGTGTCCGTAGCGGACTGCTGGCCGAGCCGTGCCCAGGCGCTGGTGCCCTGGGTCAGCGAGGAGTCCTCGCTGGCCCGGTGCTCACCGGCGCCGGGTTGGCGGGCGTGGTGGTCCAGGATCGAGGACAGGTCGGCCTCGGCGAACCGGCCATGGACCGCGGCATGGCCCAGTGCCCAGTCGACCTCGACGGGGTCGAACAGCTTGGCCAGGGCAAGTGCCTCGGCCATCTTGACCCGCATCCGCGGCGTGCCCGCGGCGGCGGCCTCGACCAGCCACAACCTCGCGCCCTCGCCCAGGTCGAGGAACTCCGACTCAGCAGCGTTCTTCGCCCGCGGCCGACGGTCCAGCGGTCCCTCGGGCTGGGGCGGGAAGTGCTCGTCGTTGATCTTCGGCGTGCCCGGGGTGGCCCGGGCGTGGCGGGCGACCTCGACCGGACCATCGGCGCCGACGTGGACGATCACGACCTGCTCGTCGACCCCGACTCCTTGGGTGCGGACCCACACCGTGGCGCCCAGTAGGGACTGGTCGTCGTGGACGTGGGGGACCGAGTACTGGCCGGACTCGAAGGTCACCATCGGGGTGTTGGTCGGCACCTGCCGGGTGGTGCCGAACGCGACCGTGTGCGGCACCGCGGGGACCGGGTGCAGCCGGGTGGCTTCCTCGGCGAGCATCTCGACCGGTGGCCGCTTGGTGAGCCGGTGCGGGCGGGCGTTGACCTTCTGACAGAACGCCTCGCAGGCGGCCTCGAGCTCAGCGAACGTCGCGTACTCGACGAGCAGGTTGGTGTCCTTGGGGACCAGGTCGGCCTTGCTGATCTTCACCGACGACTCGGTGCCGCCCTTGGACGCCGGATCCGCCGGGACACAGGTGTGCACGACCACCGAGTAGTGCTCGGCGAAGCTGACGAGCTGGGCGTTGCGGACCGGGATCCCGGCGATGTGCTCGACCGTGACGGTCTTCTCGTTGTCGGTCAACACGTAGGTCGGCACCCCACCCAGTCGCCGGAACGTCTGGTCCAGCGCGGCGAACACGCTCGGCATCGTCTTGTCGCGCAGCGCGATCACCACCCGGAACCGCGACCACGCCAGCCAGGCGACGAACAGCACGGTCTTCGCGCCGTCGACGACCGGACCGTCGCCATAGTCGTACTGCAGCCACATCCCCGGCTCGGTGACCCACGGCCGGTGCACCCGCACCCGCCCGGCCCGGTAGGACGCCTTGACCTTCGCGACCGCCCGGCGGGTGGTGCGCTCCGAACCCTTGTAGCCCATCGCAAGCAGCTTCTCGTGGGCCACATCGGCGCGGACCTTGCCCTTCGAGCGTTCGACCCACTCCTCGACCTTCGCGAGGTACTCATCGATCACCTGCGGCCGCTGCGCGGCCCGGTCCAGCTCGCCGCCAGCGGCACGCCGCTCGACGTAGTGCTTCACCGTGTGGTGCGAGCAGCCGGCCAGCTCCCCGGCATCACGCAACGACCCAGTCAGGTCGTAGGCATCCAGAATTCTCATGATCTCCTCGGCAGACTTCAACTCATCCCTTCCTCGGGAGCGATCGGGCGCTTCAGCACCGCTCATCGCACCCGAGGAAGGGGCCTCAACCACGCAGCACGGCGAGGCAGACGACGTCGTGTCGGGCAGATCCCATGACCGTCAGCGGGCAGTTCTCATGTCCGCCACCGGGTAGTTTCGTGGCCGTCTCCGGGCAGTTTCTCGTGGCCGCCGACACTTGAGCCTGATCCCAATCCTAGAAGTTTTAGCAAAAGATCGGGCGGCCCTGCGACTGTACGAAGATCGTGGGTGGGAGACGATCGGTGAAACCACCCATCGACACGGATCGAGGTCCTATTCTGCTGTGGCCCTTCGTGGACCCTCAGCGGGCGGTGGCAGTGAATGGTGACTCGCAGACTGCTGGCGGCGCAACGGGGAGACGTGCCAAGAATCAGGAGGGGATCAATACGTCGCATGACACGCCAATTACAAGTCTGACAAAGAACTCCCCCGGCTACGCCCAGCACATCGCCTAGCTTGCCGAATCGACATGGGTCGGCCTATTTGCTTAGGTCGCAATCGAGGCGCGCTGCCCCGGAGGCGTGTTCGCCCGGCCGGTGAGCCGCGGTGCGCGACGTGAGAGCAACGATGCGTATGACTGCGACGGCGAAAGCGACACCCGCGGCCACGGGCCACAGAATCCGCGTCACCTGCAAGAGCTCAGGATCCATCCAAGGGTCTTGAGAAAGAAAGCCGTATGCATCGAAAGCGCCGTAGGAGACGAACGCGGGAAGGGCGGCGGCGGCGGGAACGGATATCCACGTGCGTCTTCTGACTAGACGTGTCAACCCACCAATCGCCGCGGAGACGACCAGAGCCGCGATGGTCCAGAAAATGACGATGGCGGGAGACTTGGAACTTCCAGTTCCGGTTACCTGTTCAGCGAGAATGTAGTCGAATAGGTAGTACGCCGCTATGGCTGGCAACAGCGTGAATAAACTGCGCTTGGTGGCCGAAGGCCAAGACGCTCCCCCCCAGGCTGCGAGGAAGGAAGCCGCGAGCCACCCCCAGCTATTCCCGACAAGCTTGGAGATGTAAACGGCCCCGGGGAAGAGCCCGTAGTTTGCGGTCACGTTGACCAGACCTAGAAGTAGCCCGCCTCCAAGCAAGTACCAGTGGATCCGTCGCACGGTAGATCAGATCTCCTCGGGTCGAACAAGAGGTTGGGTTGATGACGCTGTGCATGACGCGTCATCAACCCAACTCGTTCATACTCAAACCAGGTCAGGCCGAGTTGCTCCAGTACACCTTGCAGGTGTTGCTGGTCCAGCGGATAACGTAGGCCTCGGCCCAGCCCTTAGCGCCTTGGGTCACGGTGTCGGTGTAGCCGTCCATCGAGGCAGTGGCGCTGTGGCGGTTGTACCAGTGGTAGTACTTGGAGAAGCAAGTCTTTTGACCTCCAGCGTTTACGGTGGTTCCGTAGCGCCACTCTCCGCCACCCACGCGCACCGTTGCAGCAGGCGCAAAGGGGGAAGATTGCTTGCCGTCAACGGTGACCGTTCCTTCGCCAGTGAAGGTGACATAGCCGCCGGTAGCGGTCTCCCCGCTATCGATGACCTTGATCGATCCAGTTGTCTCGACGTCAGCGCCCACATGGTGACTCTGCGGATCGCTAGCCTTCCGAGGTGACTCCGCGACGGCTGCGCCGGGCAGGGCCAGGGTCCCGAGTGCCATGGTCAGCGTCGCGATCAGGGATGCGGCGGACTTTCGATTCATGTTCAAACCCCCCTCTTGTGCGGTGACCCCGCGGCCCGCGCCGGGCGCGGAGTCCTGATGTTGCGAACACTAGGCCAGATCACGAGAAACCTCTCGACGAACCGTGCTCGGGCGCGCTGGGCGAACCGCACACCCACTGCTGCGCTCGGATGCGCGTGCTGCATCCCGGAGTTGGCCGGCTTTGCGCGAACTGAGGTACCGACCGTCCACAGGCCTTGACTCTTCGTCGCGCTGCCACCCGAGGGCCACTGAGGCTCACCGCGGCCCGGTGAGAAGTTTCTCCACTGACTCAAGCGCGCCTTCGGCGCGAGCCGGCGGGCCGAGCCCGCACGGCACAGAAACGGCGTCCGAGTGGGAAGTCAGACGCCAACTCTGCTGAGCAAGACCTATGGGAAACTGCCCTCGTGGCCGACCTCCTCAGCGAACTTGCCCGTGACATTGACCGGGCCTGCCGACTGACGGGCACCTTCACGCTTCGTAGTGGTCAGGTCGCCACCGAGTACTTCGACAAGTACCTCTTCGAATCCGACCCGCACCTCCTTCGGCGAGTCGCCGAGAGCATGGTCCCGCTGATTCCCGAAGACACAGACCTTCTTGGCGGCCTGGAGCTCGGCGGCATCCCTCTCGCCACGATGCTCAGCAGCCTCACCGCCACGCCCGCACTCTTCGTCCGGAAGAAGGCCAAGGAGTACGGAACCAAGCGGCTGGCCGAGGGTGCAGATGTCGACGGACGCCGCGTGACCCTCGTCGAGGACATCATCACCACCGGTGGTGCGGTCCGAGACGCCACCCTTGCCCTGCGCGAGGCGGGCGCGACGGTCGAGGCCGTCGTCTGCGCGATTGACCGCAGCCCCAATCCCGGCGACGCGCTGTCCGACGTCGACTTGACCACGCGCTACCTGTTGACCCGAGCCGACCTGGACCGAGCGCACGCGTAGAGGGACCAAGTCACCTTCACGCCTCCGACCCTCCGCTTCACTCTCCGCCCACCTCCGGACCGCATCAAGGGCGCTCCGCGTCACTCCGTGATGGACTCCGTCCACCCTTGACCCGGCCACTCCGGCAGGCTCCTCTGCTCCGCTACAGGGTCCGTGGCTAGATCCGGCCAGCCCTCCACTTACGCCTCCTCTTTGGTCCAGAGAAGGACCGATCCAGTCCGAGACGGCTCCATGCATGCACGCGAACACCGTTGGAAACACAGGGAATCCGAGTCCCAGCAGAACCCATCCGAGGACCACCGCAGGGAAACAGGTGGTTGAGGGTTCGAGTCCCTTCGCCAGCTCCACGTGCACCAGCTGCGGTGGCATGTCGCGCGGCAGTTCATGGTGTGACTCGGGCACAAGGCCCGGAAATTCGGCGGTTCCGATGGCGTGACTGGGCGAACTGCCGCGTGACGCGCCGTAGGCGTCAGTCGCGCTGGGCCAGCCAGGCGTCGATCGACTCCTTGAGCGGGGTCTCCTGCTCACCCACGAGGACCGCGCCGGCGTCTCCGGACGAGGAGGTGGGGGTGACTCCCTTCGCCTCGCCGTCGGCACCGATGATCACGTCGACCTCGCCGCGCTCGACGGCGGCAGCGAGCGCCTCGAGCTCGCCGACCTGCCAGCTCGGGTGCGCCCCGATGGAGTCCGCGTAGTCGCCGATGAGGTCGGCGGCCGGGCCGGTGACGTCGCCGCCGTCGGTCGGGACGGTGCGCGGGGGGTTGTCGACGACGCCGACGTTGAGCACGCCGGTGCTCTCGGCGCGGGACAGAGCGGACCCGGGGTCGGAGCAGGCGGTCAGCAGCAGCGGCAGCAGCAGGATCGCCAGGAGTCGTCGCATGGGCTCCATGATGCCTGCATACGATGAGCCGCATGCGCCCGTCGACCCGTGAGTGGCTGTCGGCGCGCAGCCACGTCCACACGGACTTCGACGCCGCCGACCTCGTCACCCGCCTCGAGGCGAAGGGGGAGTCCGTCGCCGTCGTCGTCCCGGCCCGCAACGAGGCCGCTACGGTCGGCGATGTGGTGGCCGGCCTACGCCGCGAGCTCGTCGAGACCCAGCCGCTCGTCCACGAGCTCGTCGTCATCGACTCCGACTCGACCGACGACACCCCGCGCGTCGCCGCCGACGCCGGGGCGACCGTGCACCGCGCCGCCGACATCGCGCCGCACCTCGGCTCCCACCCGGGCAAGGGCGAGGCGTTGTGGAAGTCGCTCTTCGTCACCACCGCCGACCTGCTCGTCTTCGTCGATGCCGACCTCACCGAGTGGGGACCGCACTTCGTCACCGGGCTCGTCGGTGCCATGACCGCCGACCCGGGCACCCTGCTCGTCAAGGGCTGGTACGACCGCGTCATGGACGTGCCCGGCCGCGCCCCAAGCACCGAGGGCGGCCGCGTCACCGAGCTCGTCGCCCGCCCGGCCCTCGACCTGTGGTGGCCCGAGCTCACCGGCGTCGTCCAGCCCCTGGCAGGGGAGTGGGCGGCCCGCCGCTCGCTCATGGAGTCGCTGACAGTGCCGACCGGTTACGGCGTCGAGATCGCCTCCCTCCTCGACACCCACACCCGCCACGGTCTCGACGCGATCGCCCAGGTCGACCTCGGCGCCCGCGCCCACCGGCACCAGCGCGACCACGACCTCGCCGTCATGGCCGCCGAGCTGCTCGCCGTCGTCCACGCCCGCCGCCACGGCGAGCCGGTCGACGTCGCCGTCGCGAGCGAGACGCTCGAGCAGTTCACCCGGGAGGGCGGCTGGCGGACCCGGCCTGTCCCCCTTCGCCAGCGGCCACCGGCGATCACCCAGCCCGGCTACCCCGCAGGAGCACGATGAGACTCGGCCGCCGCTCCTTCGCCGACGACGCAATGCTCGTCATGGCGATCGTCAACCGCACGCCCGACTCCTTCTACGACAAGGGCGCGACCTTCGCCGAGGACAAGGCGATGGAGCGCGTCGACCTCGTCGTGGAGCAGGGCGCCGACATCGTCGACATCGGCGGGGTCAAGGCCGCGCCCGGGGGTGACGTCGACGTCGCCGAAGAGATCGACCGGGTCGCCGGGCTCGTCGCCCGCGTCCGCGATGCCCACCCGCAGCTGGTGATCTCGGTCGACACGTGGCGGGCCGAGGTGGGCGAAGCCGTCTGTGCCGCAGGCGCGGACGTGCTCAACGACGCCTGGGGTGGAGCCGACCCCGGCCTCGTCGACGTCGCCGCCGCCGACGACGCCGCGATCATCTGCACGCACACCGGCGGGGTCGAGCCCCGCACCCGGCCCTTCCGCACCGGCTTCGAGCGGGACGTCGTCGCCGACGTCATCGATGGGGTCCTCGGCTACGCCGAGCGGGCGGTCGCGGCCGGCGTCGCCCGTGAGTCGGTCGTCATCGACCCGGCGCACGACTTCGGCAAGAACACCCACCACACCCTCGAGGTCACTCGGCGCCTCGACGAGATGGTCGAGACCGGCTGGCCCGTGCTGGTGTCGCTGTCCAACAAGGACTTCGTCGGGGAGACCCTCGACCGCCCCGTCGACGAGCGCCTGATCGGCACGCTCGCGACGACTGCCGTTTCCGCGTGGCTCGGCGCGCGGATCTACCGCGTCCACGAGGTCAGAGAGACCCGCCAGGTGCTCGACATGGTCGCCACCCTGCGCGGCGAGCGCGCGCCGGCCCGCACGATCCGGGGGCTCGCGTGAGCGGGGTGCGGAGCGAGGGCACGAGCGAGGAACGAGCCGTGCCCGCAGGGACGGACCCATCGCGGTCGACCAGCATGAGCCTCGCCGCCGCCGTCGTCGTACCGGCCGCCCCGGCGCTGCTGCCCGGCATCGGCGGCACCGCGGACCCGCTGGCGGACCTGCGCGAGCGGGCTGCCGCACTCGTCGCCGCCACGACGGGGGCGAAGGGGGCCGACCGTCTCGTCGTCGTCGGCTCGGGTGCGACCACCCGCGTGTGGCCCGGCGACGCGCCCTCGGGCGCAGCCCGCTTCACCACCGGCCGCGTGCCCGACGGGGCGCTGCCGACCGACCTCGAGATCGGACGCCAGCTCGCCCCCTCTGGAGGGGGCGAGATCCTCCTGCAGTCGGTCGCCGCCGACGCGTCGTCGCAGGAGTGCGCGGCGCTCGGCCGCGAGCTGGCGACCGGCCCGCCAGCCGTGCTGGTCGTCGTCGCCGACGGCCCGGCGACGCTCACCGACAAGGCGCCGGGCCATCTCCAGCCGGACGCGGCTCCCTTCGCCGAGGGGCTGGCGCGTGCGCTCGCCGCCGCCGACACCACCGCCCTGGCCGCCCTCGACCCCGCGACGTGCGACCGGCTGTGGATGCGCGGTCGGGCCGCCCTGCAGGTCCTCGCCGCCGCGACCGACGGTCTGGCCGGGGAGCTCGTCGCCGAGGAGTCCCCCTTCGGCGTGCAGTACCTGCTCGCCCGCTGGGCCTGAGGCGTCATACCTCGGGCGTGAAGCCCTCGTGCGTCGCAACGTAGCCGAGCCGCTCGTAGAAGCGGTGCGGCTCGGGGCGCCGCTTGTCGCTCGTCATCCGCATCGCACCGCCGCGGCCCAGGCCGGGCACGAAGGTCAGCTGCAGCGTGCCGACCGGCGTGCCCTGCTCGTCGCGCCGCAGCGTCGCGATGTCGGCGACGTCCTCGCGGGTGGCGCGGTCGACGGCGAAGTCGGCCGATGCGGTGGCGATGCGGTCCATGGGTATCCCCGGTGGTGCGGTCAGTGGCGGCGCGAGACGATCTCGACGACCTGGATGGCGCGGTCGGGTCCGGCGCCCAGGGCCTTGGCCCGGGCGAGGTACTCGCGGGCGGCTTCCTCGAGCAGCGACGTCACGGCCGCGCTCGCCGAGCTTGGTCGGTCAGCGACCCGGGTGCCGCCCCCGCGCCGGGTAACGACGAGCCCCGCGGCCTCGAGCTCGCGGTAGGCGCGCGCGACGGTGCCGGTCGCCAGACCGAGGTCACCGGCGAGCTGGCGCACGGACGGCAGGCGCTCGCCGGTGACGAGCTGGCCGGTCTCGATGAGCAGGGTCAGCTGGCGGCGCACCTGCTCGAAGGGGGGAGTCGGGTCGACGAGGTCGATCGTCACGACGTCGCTCACAGCGGCACCCCCACGGGCGAATGGTCGGAGCTGCCGGGTGGCGGCGCCTGCCCCGGCCGCAGGCGCGGCCCGGTGCACAGCGCGGCGAAGGTCCCGATCGCAGCCACCACCGACACGAGCGAACCCGCGCCGAAGGTGAGCTGGAGGGCTCGCGTCGAGGGGGTCGTGCAGCTGCCGCCGGAGTGCGCAACCGTCATGAGCAGCAGCAGCGGGACGAGAGTCGCCCAGCACACGAGCGCGAGGGTGAGCAGCACCGACCGCGTCGACCACCGTCGCACGGCGTCGTCGACGTCGGCCTCCTCGGCCCCTTGGGCGGGACGGGCGGCGATCGTGCGGCAGGTGACAGCGGCGGCCACCAGACCCACGAGGAGGGCGGCGGCGATCGGGATGGCGTAGTAGCTCCCGGGCCACGGGCCGCGGACCGTCGTGACGTCCCCGCACACCGTCGTCAGCGCGCGCCCGGCCCGGCCGAGGTCGTCGGCCGAGCCCATGGCCGTGCCGACGACGAGGGTCGTGGTGAGCGCGGCGACCGAGATCGTCGCGAGGGCGAGGGGGCCGGCGCCGATGAGGTCGCGCACCCGTCGGGGTCGGGCCACCGCGGTGCGCGTGAGCGTCGTCTGCCGCGGGCTGCGCAGCTCGCCGATGCACATGACCAGGAGCAGGGTCATGCCGCCGACCGCCGGAGCGAGGGCGGCGACCCGCCCCAGCGAGACGCCGGCGAGGGCGAAGAGCGCGACCGTCACGACCAGCGCGACGGCGACGGCCCAGACGAACCATCGGGTCGAGCGGCGGTGCGCGTGCACCACGGCCGCGTGCTCCGGTGCCGTGAGCGGGGCGCGCGAGCGGGTGAGCAGCCACCCGACGAGCGCCGCGAGCACCGCCACGAGGACGAAGGGGAGGACGAGCGCGATGGCCATGGCGAGCTCCTTGTATCAGATGAGTGCGACAAAACGACGGTCCTCCTCCCTTCGCCTTGTGTCAAGTGCGTGCGACAAGTTGTCGCACCTCGGTCCGTGGACGCAATTGCCTGCACGGCGCACGGATTCGTACCATCTATCCAGTGACCGGGACCCGACAGCTGCACGACATCGGGCGGCGTCGCGCCTACGCCATCTGGGGCGCCGGCCTCGCCGTCTACGTCCTCGCAGTCTTCCACCGCACCTCTCTCGGGGTCGCGGGGCTGCTCGCGGCCGACCGCTTCGACATCAACGCCAGCCAGCTCGCGACCTTCACCGTGCTCCAGCTCGCGGTCTACGCGGCGATGCAGGTGCCGGTCGGGGTGGCGCTCGACCGCTTCGGCTCGCGTGCGCTGATCATCAGCGGCCTGGTCTGCATGACCGTCGGGCAGCTGTGGTTCGCCGTCGCCGACAGCTTCGCCATGGGCCTGGGGGCCCGGGCCCTGGTCGGTGCCGGCGACGCGATGGTCTTCACCGCCGTCCTGCGGCTGGTCGCCGTGTGGTTCCTCGTGCGGCAGGCGCCGGTCATCACCCAGATCACCGGCATGATCGGCCAGATGGGCGCCGTCGCCGCGGCCGTCCCCCTGAGCGCCGCCCTGCACGGCATGGGCTGGACCCGCACCTATGCGCTGGCCGCCTCGCTCGGCGTCATCCTGCTCCTCGGTGCCTTCGCGGTCATCAAGGACTCGCCCTACGAGCGCGGCGAGGTCGAGCGGATCAAGCTGCGCGCCCTGCGGCACAGCCTCACCGAGGTCTGGCGCGACCCCGGCACCCGGCTCGGGCTGTCGGTGCACTTCACCTCGCAGTTCGCGCCCACGGTCTTCGCGCTGCTGTGGGGCTACCCCTTCCTCGTCTCGGGGCAGGGGCTGTCACCGACCACGGCCTCGACGCTGCTCACCCTGATGACCTTCGTCGCGCTCGTCGCCGGTCCGACGATCGGGCGCTGGACCGGCCGCAACCCCTACTACCGCTCGGTGGTCGCGCTCGGCGTCGTCGGGGCGATCGCCCTGGTGTGGGCGGTCGTCCTCGCGCTGCCGGGCCGGGCGCCGCTGTGGCTGCTCGTCGTCCTCGTCGCCGTCACCGCGGTGGGCGGCCCCGGGTCGATGATCGCCTTCGACCTGGCCCGCACCTTCCACCGCAGCGACCGGCTGGGTCGGGCCTCCGGCGTGGTCAACATGGGTGGCTTCGTCGCCTCGCTCGTGACGATGGCCCTCATCGGCCTCGTCCTCGACCGGCTGGCCCCCGGCGGCCCGTCGACCTACACCCTTGACGACTTCCGCATCGCCATGAGCGTCCAGTTCCTCCTCTGGGGCTTCGGCGCCTGGATGATCTGGCGCTACCGTCGGCGCAGCCTCGACCGCGTCGCGCAGAGCCCGGGCGCCATGGACGCGTTGCGTCGGGGTGAGGCCCTCCTGCCCGGCATCTCCCGGGACCACGAGGAGTGACAGGCGAAGGGGGTCAGAGCCCGGCGAGCAGCTGGCGCGAGATGACCAGCCGCTGGATCTGGTTGGTCCCCTCGAAGATCTGGGTCACCTTGGCCTCGCGGAAGTAGCGCTCGACGGGGAAGTCCTGGGTGAAGCCGGCGCCACCGAGCACCTGGATCGCCTCGGTGGTCACCCGCATCGCCGCGTCGGTCGCGACGAGCTTGGCCACCGCCGCCTCCTTGCCGAAGGCCCGCCCCGCGTCGCGCAGCCGGGCTGCGTGCAGGTAGGTCGCGCGGGCACTCGTCACCGCGGCCTCCATGTCGGCGAGGAGGAAGGCCAGGCCCTGGTTGCTCGCGATCGTCCGGCCGAACTGCTCGCGCTCGCTCGCGTAGCGGGCCGCGACGTCGAGGGCCGCCTGGCCCAGGCCGGTCGCCACGGCGGCGATGCCCAGGCGGCCGGCGTCCAGCCCGGCGAGCGCCATGGGCACCCCGCGCCCGAGGTCGCCGACCTGCCGGTCGCCGGCCACCGGCACGTCCTCGAAGATCACCTCGCGCACGGTGTCGCCGTGCAGGCCCATCTTGCGCTCGGGGGTGCCGAAGGACAGGCCCTCGGCGTCGGCCGGGACGACGAAGCAGCTGACGCCGCGGCCCCCGTCGTCGCTCGTGCGGGCGAAGGTCGTGTAGTAGTCGGCGTGACCGGCGTGCGAGATCCAGGCCTTGCGGCCCCGGATGCGCCAGTCGTCGCCGTCCGGGGTCGCCCGGGTGGTCATCGCGCCGATGTCGGAGCCGGCGAGCGGTTCGGAGAGGGCGTAGGCGCCGAGGGTCTCGCCCGAGAGCATGTCGGGCAGGAGCGCTGCCTGCTGCTCGGGGGTCCCGTAGGTGTGGACGGCATAGGCCGTCAGCGAGTGCACCGAGACGCCGACCGCGACGGCCGCCCAGGCGGAGGCGATCTCCTCGACGACCTGCAGGTAGACCTCGTAGGGCTGGCCGCCACCGCCGAGCTCCTCGGGATAGGGCAGCGAGAGCAGCCCCGCCCGCCCGAGGGTGCGGAAGACCTCCCGCGGGAAGACCTCCTCGGTGGCCGCGCGCGCCTCGACGTCGTCCACCTGGGGTCGCAAGGTCTTGTCGCAGATCGCCCGGGTGAGCTCGATGAGATCGTCACCGATGTCCGTGGGCATGAGCCTCGTTGCTGCCATGCGGGCCACTCTAGGAGGTGCATCGGGGAGGTGGTCGGCCGCGTGGATGAGGGGGAGGTGAGGGGTCCGTGAGAGATCCTTCAGAATCGCCCTTCGGGCTGGTCCCCGGGCTCGGTGCAGGGGATGGTGGACGACATGAAGAACATCGGCCGCCCCGCCCTGATCGCCCTGACCGCGGCACTCGCCGTGGGTGTCTCCGCCTGTGGCGAGTCCGACCCCGCCCCGGGTGACGACGCCACGACGACGTCGAGCGCCGCGCAGACCTCCGACGAGACCTCTGCCGACCAGACCTCCTCCGACGACGCCACGAGCGAGACCGCCCCGGCGAGCAGCTCGGGGTCCGACACGTGGCACGCGGCGATCGAGGCGGCCGAGCAGGAGGCCGACGGCACCGCCTACGAGATCGACGACCAGGACGACGACGAGACCTGGGAGGTCGACGTGGCGAAGGGGAAGACCTCCTCCGAGGTCCAGGTCGCCGCCGACGGCACGGCCCGGGTCGAGGACGCCGACGACGACCTCGACGACGACGACCGCGCCGGCCTGGCCGCCGCGAAGATCACCCTCGTCGAGGCGATCGAGGCCGCCCTCGAGGAGGCCGACGGCTCTCTCGACGACGCCGAGCTCGAGAAGGAGGATGGCCAGCACTTCTGGCAGGTCACCGTCGACACCGCCGACCGCAACGAGGTCGAGGTCCGCGTCGACGTCACCTCGGGCAAGGCGACCGTCGAGCAGGACGACGACAACGACGACGACAGCTGACCGGCCTACGGTGGAGGGGTGAGACCTCCCTTCGCCCGTACCGCCGCGACCGCCACCGCCCTCGCGCTGGCGGTCGCGGCCTGCTCCGCCGAGGAGTCGCCGACCCCCTCGTCGGACCCTGCGACCTCGTCGAGCTCCACCCCCACCCCGACCTCCAGCAGCGCAGCCGCACCCGCGGCCGAGGTCACCGGCGCGCCCGCGGCGCTCACCTCCGCCGTGGCGAAGAAGTACGGCTCGGCGACCCTGCGCGGCAAGGCCTCGCTCGGCACCTGGCGCGGCTCGAAGGTCGCCGTCGTCACCGCCGGCGACGACGTCACCCTCGCCGTCCAGCCCAAGGGCCGCCAGGGCTGGAAGGTCGTCGGCGGGTGGTGGCCGAGCCTCGGCGGGACCCGCGGCAAGGCCGACCTCGGTGGGGCCAGGCACGTCCTGGTCATCGGCTCCGACGCGCGCCCCGGCCAGGACGTCGAGCGCTCACGCGCCGACGCGATCCAGCTCCTCGGGGTCGACGGCACGGGCGGCGCGGGCCTCATGGGCTTCGCCCGCGACCTGTGGGTCCCGATCCCCGGGCACGGACAGGGCAAGCTCAACTCCTCGATGGTCTTCGCCGGGCCGAGCGGGCAGACCGAGTCCGTGAGCAGCATCAGCGGCATCGACGTCGACGGCTACGTCGTCACCGGCTTCGAGGGCTTCGAGGCGATCGTCGACGAGCTCGGTGGGCTGAACTTCATCGCGCCCGAGGCGATGGACTCGCACCTGTCCGGCGGCCAGGTGAAGAAGGGCTACAACCACCTCGACGGCCGCGAGGCGCTCGCCTGGTCCCGTGAGCGCAAGTCACTGCCGGGTGGCGACTTCGACCGCTCCCGTAACCAGGGCCTGCTCCTGGCCTCCGCGGCGATCCAGGCGCGGCTGCGCGGGCCGGGCTCGATCCCCGAGGCGCTCACCGTCATCGACGAGCACGCGAGCAGCAACCTGTCGGCGCAGGACATGCTCCTCGTCTCCGCGGCCTTCTTCCGGGTCGATCCCACCCGGGTCGGCACGGCGGTGGCCCAGGGCCCGACGGGCATGCAGTCCGGGCAGTCGATCGTGCGTCTGGACGAGGACTCCCGCCGGGCCTTCCGCGACTTCCGCGACGGCCGGCTCAGCTGAGCGCCCCGGCGTGCGCCGGGTGCACCCGCACCTGCGTCGCCTTGACCGAGACCCACACGCTCGCGCCCGGCCGCAGGGGCACCTCGGTCAGCGCGGCGGGCGTGATCTCGGCGCTCATGACGAAGGGGGACTCCAGCCCCACGCGCACCCGGCCCGCGTGGGCCTCGACCCGGGAGACCCGACCCGGCCAGACATTGCGCGGGGAGCCCTCGGGCCGGTCGCGGTGCAGGGAGACCGCGTCGGGGGCGAAGGTCACCCAGCAGTCGCCGGTCACGTCGTGCGGGCCGGTGGCGACCACCGTGCGCGCCCCGGTGTCGTCGCGGGCCTGCGCCCCGGACCCGGAGCCCGCCCGTGCGCGCACGAGGTTGACCCCGGCCAGGTCTGCGGTGAACCCGCTGCGCGGTCGGTCGAGCACGGCGCGCACCGGGCCGTGCTCGACCTGCTCGCCGAGGACCGTGAGGGTGTCGTCGGCGCCGTCGCAGACCGTGAGCACGTCGAGGACGTCGTGGGTGGCCAGCACGACGACGAGGTCGTCGCGCTCGTGGGTCACGTCGGACAGGACCGCCCGCATCTGCGGTGTCGCCTCGACGTCGAGGGCGGCCAGCGGCTCGTCGAGCAGCAGCGCCGCCGGCTCCGCAGCCAGGGCCCGGGCGAGGGCGACCCGGGCGGCCTGGCCGCCGGAGAGCCCACCGGGTCGCCGGTCGGCGAAGGCGCTCATGCCCACGACCTCGAGCCAGTGGTCGGCGAGCGCCCGGGCCGCTCGTCGACCGTGACCGAGGCTGCGGGGGCCGAAGGCGACGTTGTCCCGCACGCCAAGGTGGGGGAAGAGCTGCGCCGCCTGGCTCATCAGCACGACCCGGCGACGGTGCGGCGGCACGCCGTCGAGGCTGCGGCCGCCGAGGACGATCCGGCTCCTGTCGGCCGGGGCCAGCCCGGCGATGACCGACAGCAGCGAGGACTTGCCGGCGCCGTTGGGCCCGGCCAGCGCGTGCCGCCCCGCCGGCAGGGTGAGGTCGACGTCGAGCCCGCGCTGGGCCCAGCGGGCGGTGACCTGCAGACTCACGCCGGTCCTCCCTTCGTCGTCCGGGCGTAGACGCCACCGACGATGAGCGTCGCGAGCACGACGAGGACGAGCGAGAGGGCGATGGCGGCGTCCTGGTCGACCTCCCGCTGGAGGTAGATTTCGAGCGGCAGCGTGCGGGTGCGGCCCTGCGCGGACCCGGCGAAGGTCAGCGTGGCGCCGAACTCGCCGAGCGCCCGGGCGAAGGCCAGCACCGAGCCCGACAGCAGCCCCGGTCCGACGAGCGGGAGGGTGACCCGCGTCAGGCGGCGCCACGGGCTCGCACCCAGGGTCGCCGCGGCCTGCTCCTGGCGTGGGTCGAGGCAGCGGACGGCGCCCTCGAGCGAGAGCACGAGGAAGGGGAGCGCGACGAAGGTCTGTGCGAGGACGACCGCGGTGGTCGTGTAGGAGATCGTCACGCCCGCGGCGACGAGGTGCTCGCCGAGCAGGCCCCGGCGACCGAAGGTCGTCAGCAGGGCCAGACCGCCGACGACCGGTGGCAAGACGAGCGGGACGAGGACGAGCGCCCTCAGCACGGACCGACCCGGCCAGCGGCCCCGGGCGAGCAGGATCGCGAGCGGGGTACCGAGCAGGATGCACAGCAGGGTCGAGACGACGGCGGTGCGCAACGACAGCAGGAGTGCGTCGAGCGACGCCTCGGAGGTCAGCAGCGGCCAGAGCGACCCGACGTCGACGGAGGTGAGCAGGCCGAGCAGCGGGACGACGACGACGAGGACGGCCCCCGCCGCCGGGACCCACAGCCAGGCGGGTGGTCTCACGGGGTGCCGAAGCCCTTGTCCTGCAGCACCTTTTGCCCTTCGGGGCCGGTCACGTGGGCGACGAAGTCCTCGGCGAGGTCAGCGGCGGCGGCGTCGGTGAGCGTCGCGATCGGGTAGCTGTTGACGACCTCGTCGGCGCCCTCGGTCTCGACGGTCTCCACGTCCTCGCCCGCGGCGGTGGCATCGGTGACGTAGACCAGACCCGCGTCGGCCTCGCCGCTGCTCACCTTGGTCAGCACGTCGGTCACCTTGGACTCCTCGCTCGCCGGGTCGAGCGTGACGCCCTGCTGCTCGGTGAGAGTCGTGGCCGCGGCCCCGCAGGGGACCTGCTCGGCGCACACGACGACGGCCAGGTCGGGGTCGGCGAGGTCGTCCAGCCCGCTGATCTTCTTCGGGTTGCCGGGTTCGGTGATGATCGTCAGCACGTTGGTGGCGAAGATCTGCGGGTCCTCGACGGAGTCGGCGACCTTGTCCATGTTGGCCTCGTCGGCCGAGGCGAAGACGTCGATCTGCGCCCCGCCCTCGATCTGCGTTGCGAGGTCGGAGGACCCGGCGAACTGGTACTCGACCTCGACGCCCTCGTGCTCGGCCTCGAAGTCCGTGGCGATCTCCTCGAAGGCCTCGGTGAGCGAGGCGGCGGCCGCGACGTGGATGGTGGTCGTGCCGTCCTCGCCGCCCGACCCGTCGCCGGAGTCGGAGCCGCACGCCGCCAGGGCGAGGGCCAGCGCGGCGACGGTCGTGGTCGTGAGGGTGCGACGGCTCATGCGGGGCTCCCCGGGGTGGCGATGACGACATTGGTCGACTTGATCGACGCGACCGCGACGACGCCCGGCTCGAGGCCGAGCTCGTCGGCGGCCTCGCGCGACATGAGCGAGACGACGCGGAAGGGGCCGGCCTGCAGGCTCACCTGCGCCATGACCCCGTCGCGCAGGACCTCGGTGACGATGCCGCGCATGCGGTTGCGGGCGGACTCGTCGCGCACGCTGCCGATGGCCGGTGGCTGGGCGATCTCCTGCGCCAGCCGGGCCAGGTCGGCGCCGTCGACGAGGACGGGCCCCGCTCCCTTCGTCGCCGTGAGGCGCCCGCCGTCGATCCACCGTCGGATGGTGTCGGGGGAGACGGCGAGCAGCTCGGCCGCCTCGGACACCCGCATCTGCGTCATGAGAGGAACGTATCAGCCGCAGATGCAGCACAGTGGTCGCATTGCCGTAGGGCAATGCGACTTCGGGCGCGGGTCAGTCGGTGGGCAGGTTCTGCGGGCCGAAGGGGGTCGGTCGCCCGATCTTGGCCGTCACAGAGTCGCCGGAGGAGCGGCCGGTGAGCCGGCGCTGCACCCACGGGCCGGCGTAGGAGACGGCCCACCGCGCGCGCTCCGCACGGCGCTGCGCAGCCGTGACCGGCGGCGCAGCGGGCAGCCGCTCGTCCCACCCCTCCCGCGCGCCGAGGCCGAGCGCCGCGAGAGCCGCCTGGGTGAGCCGCTGGTGCCCCTCGGTGCTGGGGTGGATGCGGTCCTCGCCCCACATGCGCGGGTCGCGCATCGACTGCATGCCCCACAGGCCGAGGACGTGCGCCCGGTGCCGGGAGGCGATCGTGTAGAGGTTGGCCGTGTGCACCGCGTGCCGGGTGCGCAGGGCGGAGAAGAGTCCCGCCCCGCGCGGGTCGGTCGGGGTCGCGAGGAGCACGTCGGCGCCGGTCGCCCGGATCCGCGCGACGGCCTCCTCGAGCCGGGCGGCGATGGCGTCGAGGTCGACGCGCGGCCGGAGGATGTCGTTGCCGCCGCCGACGATCGACACGAGGTCGGGGGCCATCGTCATCGCCTCGTCGAGCTGACGACCGACGACGTCGTCGAGCTTGCGGCCGCGGATCGCCAGGTTGGCGTAGTGCAGCTCTTCTCCGCCGGTGCGGCCTGCGAGCTCGGCCGCGAGCCGGTCGGCCCAGCCGATGAAGCGGCCCTCGTGGCGCGGGTCGGTGTCGACCATGCCCTCTGTGAAGGAGTCGCCGATTGCGACGTAGCGGCGCCAGGGGTGCTCGGCGGGGACGGTCGGGTCGGTCACGGCAGGCTCCAGTCGATCGGGTCGGCGCCCTGGCGGGCGAGCAGCTCGTTGGTGCGGCTGAAGGGCCGCGAGCCGAAGAAGCCGTTGCGGGCCGACAGGGGAGAGGGGTGGGCGCTCTCGACGCGCGGCACGTCGCCGAGCGCCGGGGCGAGGTTGCGGGCCTGACGGCCCCAGAGGATCGCGACGAGCGGTCCGCCGCGGGAGGCGAGGACCTCGATCGCCCGGTCGGTGACGGTCTCCCAGCCGCGGCCGTGGTGGCTGCCCGGTGCGCCCGGCCGGACCGTGAGGCAGCGGTTGAGCAGCATGACACCCTGCCGCGCCCATGGGCTGAGGTCGCCGTTGGTCGGCTGGGGGATCTTGATGTCGTCGACGAGCTCCCGGTGGATGTTGGTCAGCGATCGCGGCAGTGGCCGCACCTCGGGTGCGACGGCGAAGGACAGACCGATCGCGTGCCCGGGCGTCGGGTAGGGGTCCTGGCCGACGACGAGGACCCGCACCTGCTCGAGCGGGATGGTGAAGGCGCGCAGCACGTGCTCGCCCGCCGGCAGGTAGCCGTGGCCGGCGTCGAGCTCCGCCCGCAGGACGTCGCCCATCGCGGCGATCGCGGGTGCCACCGGCTCCAGTGCCTGTGCCCACGACGGGTGGACGAGCTCGGTCAGCGGTCGCGTGGGCACGCCCCCAACGTACGACGATCCCCCCGGCGCAGGGGTGCCGGGGGGATCGTCGCGGTGCGAAGGGGGATCAGCAGGTGGCGCTCGTCGGCGGCACCGGGGCGCCGGCCAGGTCGTGCAGCTCGATGCGCACGGCGTGCTCGATGAGCGGCGCGATGAACTCGGGGTGGGTGTTGGTCGGCTCGATCCGCTCGCGGGCGGAGGCGACCATGGCCTCGATGCGCTCGCAGGCGACCTGGGGGTAGCGCACGCACAGGTCGGCAGCGATGTTGGCGGCGACGTGGTCGACGTTGATCGTGAACATGTGGGCCTCCTGGTGGGCCGGGTGAACCAGACGGTGTGCCTTGGTGAACAAAAGGTTAACAGAAGGTGGACGACGTGGTGAAGTGCGCGGCGCGCCTAGAGTGCACGCGTGCACGGATTCGCTGACGACAACATGTCCCTCGCCGAGCTGGCGCAGACGGTTCTCGACTACTCCCGCGAGCGGCTCGAGCTCGACCCGGTGCCGCTCGACCGCACGCTGACGCCCGCGCAGCTGCAGGAGCAGGCCGGGCAGACGATCACCCGCGACGGCCTGGGCGGTCAGCAGGCGATGGACCTCTTCGCCGAGGTGCTCGCGCCGGCCTGCCTGTCGGTCGACCACCCGCGCTACCTCTCCTTCATCCCGTGCGCCCCCACCGAGGCGGCCGCGATGTTCGACCTCGTCGTCGGGGCGAGCTCGATCTACGCCGGGTCGTGGCTCGAGGGCTCCGGTGCCGTCTACGCCGAAAATCAGGCGCTGCGCTGGATCGCCGACCTCGTCGGTCTGCCGGAGTCGGCGGGCGGCGTCTTCGTCCCCGGCGGCACGATCGGCAACCTCTCCGCCCTCGTCGCCGCCCGCACCGAGGCGCGCCGCACCGCAGCCCCGGGGCAGCGGCCCTTCCGGGTGGCGACGACCCACGGCGCGCACTCGTCGATCCAGTCGGCGTGCGACGTCATGGACGCCGAGCTGACGACCGTCGAGCCCGACGAGCGAGGCCGGCTCACGGGGGAGCGGCTGCGCGAGGTGCTCCTGGCCAACGGGCCGGAGACCTACTTCGCGGTCGTCGCGACCGCGGGCACGACCAACTTCGGCATCGTCGACGACCTCGAGTCGGTCGCGCAGGTCTGCCGCGAGCTCGGCATCTGGTTCCACGTCGACGGTGCCTACGGCGGCGCGGGCCTGGCGGCACCGTCGGTGCGCCACCTCTACGCGGGCATCGAGCACTGCGACAGCTTCATCGTCGACCCGCACAAGTGGCTCTTCGCCCCCTTCGACTGCTGCGCGCTGATCTACCGCAACCCCGCGGCGGCCCGCAATGCCCACACCCAGCACGCCGGCTACCTCGACGTGCTCACCGAGGCGACCGACTGGAACCCCACCGACTACTCCGTCGGCCTGACTCGGCGGGCCCGCGGGCTGCCCTTCTGGTTCTCCCTCGCCACGCACGGCACGCAGGCCTACAGCGACTCGGTGGAGCAGACGCTGCGCGTCGCCGCCTTCGCAGAGGCGGAGGTCGCCCGTCGTGACGACCTCGAGCTCGTCGGCGAGCGCTTCCTGTCCGTCCTCGTCTTCCGGCGCAAGGGCTGGACCGCGGCCGACTACCAGGCGTGGTCCGACCGGATCCTCGACGAGGAGTTCGCCTTCGTCGTCCCGACCAACCACGACGGCGAGACGCTGGCGCGCTTCGCGATCGTCAACCCGCAGACGACGACGGAGGACATCGTCGCGATCCTCGACTCCATGGGCTGAGTGTGCTGTGACGGGTGGGGCGAAGGGGGCGCGAGTGACCCCCTTCGTCCGCGCTGTCCAGCCGACACGCCGAAGGGAATGACAGGCGTGTGATTACGCCGGTACAGTGCGACGCGTGAACCTCGCAGACCAGACCGCCGCGCCGACCCCCTCGGTCCCGCTCTCGGACCGCGACCGCGAGATCCTCGCCTTCGAGCGCCAGTGGTGGAAGTACGCCGGCTCCAAGGAGCAGGCGATCAAGGAGCTCTTCGACATGAGCTCCACCCGCTACTACCAGGTGCTCAACGCCCTGATCAACAACCCCGCGGCCCTCTCCGAGGACCCCATGCTCATCAAGCGTCTGCGCCGCCTGCGCGACCAGAGGCAGCGCACCCGTAGCGCCCGCCGCCTCGGGTTCGAGGTCTGAGCGCCGCTCCAGATCACAGATCGGTCTCGGATTCGCGTCCGCGCCAACCGGAGCCGCCCCGGCCACGTCTGACTCCACGGGAGGGACGCCGAGGGCGGCTCCGGTGCGCAGGGGGTACCGGAGCCGCCCTCGGACTTGGCAGGGTGGGGCCATGAGCGACATGGACTGGAGCACCCCCGAGGGCCTCGCCGCGATCCGCGCCCACCTCGCCGAGCGCCTCGACGGCTGGACGCCGCCGGTGGCCTGGGCCGTGGGCATCACCCCCGCGACCAGCGACCCGGACGTGCAGTTCCCGCACGTCAACCTCCCCGGCGGCAGCCACGGGCTGGCGGCCGTCGTCCTCGCCTCCGTGCTGCGGCACGACGGCGCCACTGCCACCCTCGACGTCTCCGTCGACCAGCTGCAGGCAGCCGTCGAGGGACTCGAGCCCGCGCGGGCGTGCACGACCGTCGAGCACCCCAACCTCGGCGCCTGGCGCGGACTGCTCACCGAGGCCCGCGACAACCCGGCCCGTGAGCTCGTGGCGGTCTTCGTCGCCGACGTCGACGACCCGGTCTCCTCCGACGCCGACGGCGAGATGCGCGCCGGGTTCGAGGGGCTGCACCCGCGCGCCTGACCACCGCCCGCCGGTCGACGCAACCGTCCGCCCCCCTTCGTGCGTCTCTCGTTGTGAGGGTCGTCACCGTCGACGACCCCATGACAGACAGGGGAGAGACATGAAGACCACGACACGCACACTGCTGGTGACCGCCGCATCCGTGGGTCTCGTCGCCACCGGGGCGAGTGCCCAGGCCGCGCCGGCCGACGCGACGCGCGTGCTCGCCGAGCACGTCACCGTCCGGGTCATGCTCGACGGGGCGATGAGCGGGGCGCGGGGCAACCAGCACCGGTTCACCTACCAGACCGACACCGAGGGAATGCCGTGGCCGGCCTCAGCCATGAAGATCACTTCCTTCTTCTGCCCGACCGGCGCCACCGTCACCCAGACGTGGCAGTCGAGCCGGTGCACCCACCGCAGCACGAGATACCTGCGGCCCCGGAGCGCCGACTACCGGGTGAGCTCGACGATGCGCTCGGCCGTGGTGGACGGGACCCTCGTGTCCGGTAGCCGGCTCTTCGCCGCTGACCTGACGCTCTTCGCCGACGGCGCCCAGCGCACGAGCAACCACGGTGGGGCGGTGCGCCGTGAGGTCGACGCCAACGTGTCCGGCACCGTCGGCGGAGCCCGGGTGCGGTGGAGCACCCGAGGGGAGGCCTGGATCCACCGCTACGAGACCGTGCGCTGAGGTCACCCACGAACCCACGACCACGGAGTGCGGCCGGTTGGCCGCACTCCGTCGTCCGCCACGGCGTTTGCACTCGCTCGGTGAGAGTGCCAATAATGGGCCTTAGCACTCTCCTTGTGAGAGTGACAGTCCTGACCGGTCAGGTGAGGGGCGCGATCGCACGGTGACGTGAGCCGGGTGGTCGCACTCCGTCCGTCGCGGGCACCCCCGGTCGCACCCTTCGATTCGCGTGGAGGAACCACCCGAATGGCAAAGCTCATTGCTTTCGACGAGGAGGCCCGTCGCGGTCTCGAGCGGGGTATGAACACCCTCGCCGATGCTGTCAAGGTCACCCTCGGCCCCAAGGGCCGCAATGTCGTCCTGGAGAAGAAGTGGGGCGCCCCCACGATCACCAATGACGGCGTGTCCATCGCCAAGGAGATCGAGCTCGACGACCCCTACGAAAAGATCGGGGCCGAGCTGGTCAAGGAGGTCGCCAAGAAGACCGACGACGTCGCCGGTGACGGCACGACGACGGCCACCGTCCTCGCCCAGGCGCTCGTGCGCGAGGGCCTGCGCAATGTCGCGGCCGGCGCCAACCCCATGGCCCTCAAGCGCGGTATCGAGAAGGCCACCGCTGCGGTGTCCGACGAGCTGCTCGCGATGGCCAAGGAGATCGAGACCAAGGAGCAGATCGCTGCCACGGCCTCCATCTCCGCCGCTGACCAGGAGATCGGCGCCAAGATCGCCGAGGCCATGGACAAGGTCGGCAAGGAAGGCGTCATCACCGTCGAGGAGAGCAACACCTTCGGGCTCGAGCTCGAGCTCACCGAGGGCATGCGCTTCGACAAGGGCTACATCTCCGGCTACTTCGTCACCGACACCGAGCGCATGGAGACCGTGCTCGAGGACCCCTACGTCCTCATCGCCAACTCCAAGATCGGCTCGATCAAGGACCTCCTGCCCGTCCTCGAGAAGGTCATGCAGGCTGGCAAGCCGCTGCTGATCATCGCCGAGGACCTCGAGGGCGAGGCGCTGTCGACGCTCGTCGTCAACAAGCTCAAGGGCACCTTCAAGTCCGTCGCCGTCAAGGCCCCGGGCTTCGGTGACCGCCGCAAGGCCATGCTCGCCGACATCGCCATCCTCACCGGTGGCCAGGTCATCTCCGAGGAGGTCGGCCTCTCCCTCGAGACCGCCGAGCTCGACCTGCTCGGCCGCGCCCGCAAGGTCGTCGTCACCAAGGACGAGACGACCATCGTCGAGGGTGCTGGCGACCAGGACCAGATCGCCGGCCGCGTGAACCAGATCAAGGCCGAGATCGAGAACAGCGACTCGGACTACGACCGCGAGAAGCTCCAGGAGCGCCTCGCCAAGCTCGCCGGCGGCGTCGCCGTCATCCGTGCGGGCGCGGCCACCGAGGTCGAGCTCAAGGAGCGCAAGCACCGCATCGAGGACGCCGTGCGCAACGCCAAGGCCGCCGTCGAGGAGGGCATCGTCGCCGGTGGTGGCGTCGCGCTCCTGCAGGCGACCAAGGCCGCCTTCGACAAGCTCTCGCTCGAGGGTGACGAGGCGACCGGCGCCAACATCGTGCGCGTCGCGGCGGGTGCCCCGCTCAAGCAGATCGCGGCCAACGCTGGCCTCAACGGCGGCGTCGTCACCGAGAAGGTCGAGAACCTGCCTGCGGGCGAGGGCCTCAACGCCGCGACCGGTGAGTACGTCGACATGATCGCCCAGGGCATCATCGACCCGGCCAAGGTCACGCGCAGCGCGCTGCAGAACGCCGCTTCCATCGCGGCGCTCTTCCTCACCACCGAGGCCGTCGTCGCGGACAAGCCGGAGAAGGCCGCCCCGGCCATGCCCGGTGGCGACGACATGGGTGGCATGGGCGGCATGGGCTTCTGAGCCCACCCCCGCACCACCTGCACCACGCGCGAAGGGCGGTTCCCCGGTCACGGGGGACCGCCCTTCGGCGTACCCTTCCTGCATGACGTCACCGCAGGAGCTGGCGGACCGGCTGGGTGCCACGGGTTACCTCGCCGACGAGGACCTCGCCACCGTGGTCTTCCTCGCCCGGGAGATGCGCCGGCCGCTGCTGCTCGAGGGGGCGCCGGGCACGGGCAAGACCGCGCTCGCCGAGGCCCTCGCCGAGCTCGAGGGCGTGCCCCTCGTCCGGCTGCAGTGCTACGAGGGCATCGACGCCTCGCAGGCCCTCTACGACTGGGACTTCCCGCGGCAGATCCTCCACCTTCGCACCCTCGAGGCGCTCCACGCGAGTGGTGGGCTCGAGGCGTCCGAGGCCGAGAGCTCGCTCTTCGACGAGCGCTACCTCCTCGAGCGGCCGGTCCTGCAGGCCCTGCGGCGGGCCCCGGCGGTGCTGCTCGTCGACGAGATCGACCGGGCCGACGACGAGTTCGAGGCCTTCCTGCTCGAGGTCCTCTCGAGCTGGAGCGTGAGCATCCCCGAGCTCGGCACCGTCCGCGCCCAGGTGCCGCCGACGGTCGTGCTCACCTCCAACCGCACCCGAGACCTGCACGACGCACTCAAGCGCCGCTGCCTCTACCACTGGATCGACCACCCCGGTCTGGACCGGGAGGTGGCGATCGTGCGCCGCCGCATCCCCGAGGTGAGCGAGACCCTCGCCCGTCAGGTCGTCGCGGCCGTGCAGCGGCTGCGCACCGAGGACCTCGTCAAGCCGCCGGGCGTCGCCGAGACCCTCGACTGGGTCGCCGCCCTGCAGCGTCTCGGGTCGCCGGAGCTCGACCTCGAGACCGCCGCCCGCACACTCGGCGCCGTGATCAAGTACCGCGAGGACGCTGAGCGGGTGAGGCAGGCATTGGACCGGGTGCTCGCCCGATGACGGCACCCCAGTACGCCGGCAAGGTCGACGAGATCCTCCTCGGGCTGACCCATGCGGTGCGGGCGGCCGGGGTGCCGGTGACCCACGACAGGGCGACGACCTTCCTCGAGGCGGCCGCGCTCGTCGGCGCCGGGGGCCTGGCGCAGGTGCGCCTCGCCGGCCGCGCGACCCTGTGCGCGGGGCCCGAGGACATCGTGCGCTTCGAGCAGGTGTACGCCGAATGGTTCGCCGGGCGCGACGACCTGCCGCGGAGGGTCGACAGGGAGGAGCAGAACGAGCTCGTCTCCCCCTTGCCCGAGGACGACGGTGCCGACGGCGTGGAAGGGGAGGCCGACGCACTGCACGTGGCCGCGAGCGAGGTCGAGGTCCTGCGCCACCGCGACGTGGCGGCCCTGTCGCCGGAGGGCAAGGCGCTGCTCGACCGGATGATCGGGCAGCTGCGCCCCCGGCTGCCCGTGCGTCGCGCCACCCGGCGCACCGCCTGGCGGCGCGGGGAGATCGACGTGCGGTCCACCCTTCGCGCCATGCTGCGGCATATGGGCGAGCCGGCCCGGGTCCACCACCGTCGCCGCGGCACCCGCACCCGCCGGGTCGTGCTGCTCGTCGACGTCTCGGGCTCGATGCGGCCCTACGCCGACGCCCTGCTGCGACTCGCGCACGCCGTCGCCCAAGCACCGCGCCAGGGCGGGTCCTCCGGCGCCGTCGAGGTCTTCACGCTCGGTACCCGCCTCACCCGGGTCACCGAGGCGCTGCGCACCCGCGACCCCGAGCGGGCCCTCGTGCGTGTGGGGGAGGCCGTGCCGGACTGGTCCGGCGGCACCCGGCTGGGGCAGGTCCTGCAGGTCTTCCTCACCCGCGAGCACACCCGCTACCTCGCCCGCGGAGCGGTCGTGGTCGTCGTGAGCGACGGCTGGGAGCGCGGTGACGGGGCCGAGCTCGCCGTGCAGCTGTCCCGGCTGCACCGCATGTCCCACCATCTGGTCTGGGCCAACCCCCATCGCGGCAAGGAGGGGTACCGTCCTGTGCAGGTCGGCATCGTCGCCGCGTTGCCGCACGTGGACAAATTCGTCGCGGGGCACTCCTTGCGAGCATTCGAGGACCTGCTGGAGGTGATCGCCCATGCGTGAGGTGCTGCCCGAGCTGATGCAGTGGTGGGAGCAGGGCCACTCCGTCGGGGTCGGGACCGTCGTCGCGACCTTCCGCTCCGCGCCACGGCCCCCCGGGGCCTCGATGCTCGTCGGGCCGGAGGGCACCGCCGTCGGGTCGGTCTCCGGGGGCTGCGTCGAGGGCGCGGTCTACGAGTCGGCCCAAGAGGTCGTCGAGTCCGGCCGGCCGCAGTTCCACCGGTACGGCATCTCCGACGACGACGCGATGTCCGTGGGGCTGACCTGCGGCGGCATCCTCGACGTCTGGGTCGAGGTCATGGACCGCGAGACCTTCCCCGAGCTCGGCGAGATCGCCGCCGATGTCGAGGCCGGCCGGCCGGTGGCCGTCGCAACCGTCATCGAGCACCCCGACGAGGCATGGCTCGGCCGGCGGATGCTCGTGCGCCCCGATCAGGAGCCGACCGGCACCCTCGGCTCCGCGCGGGTCGACGCCGCCGTCCGCGACGACGCGCTCGGCCAGCTCGCCCTCGGTCACAACGCCACCCTCGGATACGGCCCCGACGGCGAACGCCGGGGCGAGGGCATGCGCGTCTTCGTCTGGGCCTTCGCCCCACCACCGCGGATGCTCGTCTTCGGCGCCATCGACTTCGCGGCGGCCGTCGCCCGCGTCGGCGACTTCCTCGGCTACCGCGTCACGGTGTGCGACGCGCGACCGGTCTTCGCCACCCGCACGAGGTTCCCCGCCGCCGACGAGGTCGTCGTCGACTGGCCGCACCGCTACCTGGCCGCCGAGGAGGAGGCCGGGCGCATCGACGGCCGCACGGTCATCGCGGTGCTCACCCACGACCCGAAGTTCGACGTCCCGCTGCTCGAGGTCGCCCTTCGCCTGCCCGAGGTCGGCTACATCGGCGCGATGGGCTCGCGGCGGACCCACGACGACCGCGAGGCGCGGCTGCGCGAGGTCGGCGTCACCGGCGAGGAGCTGGCCCGGCTGCGCAGCCCGATCGGGCTCGACCTCGGGGCCCGCACGCCCGAGGAGACCGCCATCAGCATCGCGGCCGAGTTCGTCGCCGAGCGGTGGGGCGGCTCCGGTCGACCGCTGGCCGGGCGCGCAGGACGGATCCACCAGTCGGGCGGGGAATGAGTCGTTGCGAAGGGGGTGACTCCCGACGCGGTCGTGGCTAGCATGAGCCAGATCACACTGTCGTGATTGAGATCAGGAGCGCTCCATGGCCAATATCGAGCTCGTCGTCGACGGCGCCCGCGTCGCGGACGACGTCGAACCCCGGACTCTGCTCGTGCACTACCTGCGCGAGACCCTCGGCAAGACCGGCACGGTGGTGGGGTGCGACACCTCCAACTGCGGAGCGTGCACCGTCCACCTCGACGGCAGGAGCGTGAAGTCCTGCAACGTCCTCGCCGTCCAGGCAGATGGCTGCGAGGTGACGACCATCGAAGGCATGGCCAGGGATGGCGAGCTGCATCCGGTGCAGGCGGCCTTCCACGAGTGCCATGCCCTCCAGTGCGGCTACTGCACCCCCGGCATGATCATGCAGTCCGCCGACCTGCTGCGCGACAACCCCGATCCCTCGGAGGAGGAGATCCGTGTGGGGCTCGAGGGCAACCTCTGCCGGTGCACCGGCTACCACAACATCGTCCGCGCGGTGAAGACCGCGGCGAGTGCCTCGGCCGCCTCCGCAGGTGCCGCTGGGGATGCGTCATGACCGCGGAGGTCACCGACCGGCCCGCCACCACCGAGATCGGCCGCGACCGTCGTCGCAAGGAGGACCAGCGGCTCATCACCGGTCGCACCCGCTGGACCGACAACATCGTGCTGCCGGGCATGCTGCACATGGCGATGGTCCGCAGCCCCTTCGCGCACGCCCGGATCATGTCCGTCGACACGAGCGAGGCGGCCAGCGCGACCAATGTCGTCGCCGTCTACTCCGGCGCCGACCTCGACGAATCGGTCGGCGTCCTCATCAACGCGTGGCCGGTCAGTCCGGACCAGGTGGCTCCGGTGCACCCGCCGATGCCGGCCGACCGGGTGACCTTCGCCGGGGAGATCGTCGCCCTCGTCGTCGCCCGCAGCGCCGCGGAGGCGCGCGACGCCGCTGAGCTGATCGACGTCGACTACGAGGAGCTGCCCGCCGCCCTCGACCTCAAGGAGGCGGCGGAGGACACCGTCCTCGCGCATCCCGACCTCGGCACCAACAAGTCGGCCCTGTGGACCTTCGACTCCGCCGAGGCCGGCACCGGGGGTGACGTCGAGAAGGCCATTGCCACCGCACGCCAGGACGGCATCGTCATCGAG
Source organism: Janibacter sp. FSL W8-0316 (assembly GCF_038004165.1). Lineage (NCBI taxonomy): Bacteria > Bacillati > Actinomycetota > Actinomycetes > Micrococcales > Intrasporangiaceae > Janibacter > Janibacter sp. FSL W8-0316. The sequence goes on from NZ_JBBOQX010000001.1 coordinate 2,620,155, forward strand.
CGCGAGTACCGCCAGCAGCGACTCATCCCCGCCTTCATGGAGCCGCGCTCCGTCGTCGTCGACCCGACCGGCGAGCAGCTGACGATGTGGACGGCGACCCAGATCCCGCACATCGTGCGCTTCGCGCTCGCGGCCACGACCGGCGTCCCGGAGTCGAAGATCCGGGTCATCGCCCCGGACGTCGGCGGCGGCTTCGGCGGCAAGCTGCAGGTGACGCCGGAGGAGTGGCTGGCCTGGTGGGTGGCCCGCCAGCTGGGCCGGCCCGTCAAGTACACCGAGACCCGCTCGGAGTCGCTCATGGCGGCCCACCACGGCCGTGACCAGTGGCAGCGGCTGACGCTCGCCGCCGACAAGCAGGGCAAGGTCACCGGGCTCAAGGTCGACCTGCTCGCGGACCTCGGCTCCTACGTCGCCCTCATCGGCGGCGGCGTTCCCGTCCTGGGCGCCTTCATGTTCAACGCCATCTACAAGTTCCCGGCCTACCACTTCTCGATGCAGTCGGTCCTCACCAACAAGGCCTGGACCGATGCCTACCGGGGTGCCGGTCGCCCCGAGGCCACCTTCGGCATCGAGCGGATCATGGACGAGCTGGCGCACGAGCTCGGTGAGGACCCGCTCGTGGTGCGCGAGCGCAACTGGATCACCCACGAGGAGTTCCCCTTCACCTCCGTTGCCGGTCTCGAGTACGACTCCGGCAACTACGAGGCCGCCACGGACCTGGCCAAGCAGATGTTCGGCTATGACGAGCTGCGCGAGGAGCAGCGTCGTCGGCGCGAGTCCAAGGACCCCGTGCAGCTGGGCATCGGCATCTCGACCTTCACCGAGATGTGCGGTCTCGCGCCCAGCCGTGTCCTCGGCAGCCTCGACTACGGCGCGGGTGGCTGGGAGCACGCGAGCGTGCGCATGCTCGCCACGGGCAAGGTCGAGGTCGTCGTCGGCGTGAGCCCGCACGGCCAGGGGCACGAGACGGCCTTCAGCCAGATCGTCGCCGACCGGCTGGGTGTCCCCTTCGAGGACGTCGAGATCCTGCACGGCGACACCCAGATCTCGCACAAGGGACTCGACACCTACGGCTCGCGCTCGCTCGTCGTCGGCGGCGAGGCCGTGGTCCGTGCCGCGGACAAGGTCATCGACAAGGCGCGGCGCTACGCGGCGCACGTGCTCGAGGCCAACCCCGACGATCTAGAGTTCACGGCCGGTCGCTTCGGTGTCGCGGGCACGGACCAGTCCGTGGGGATCACCGACATCGCGGCCGCGGCCTTCGCCTCGCACGACTACCCGGACGACATCGAACCGGGCATCGACGCGGAGGCCACCTTTGACCCGGTGAACTTCAACTACCCGCACGGCACCCACCTGAGTGCCATCGAGATCGATACCGAGACCGGGGAGGTCAGGCTGCGCAAGTACACCTGCGTCGACGATGTCGGACAGGTGATCAATCCGCTCATCGTCGAGGGACAGATCCACGGCGGACTCGTCCAGGGCATCTCGCAGGCGCTGTGGGAGGAGGCCGTCTACGACGACTCCGGCACGCTCGTGAGCGGCAGTTTCGTCGACTACCTCGTCCCGACCGCGGCCGACACCATCAGCTTCGACACCGCGACCACCACGACGGCGGCGACGGGCAACACGCTCGGGACCAAGGGAGTGGGTGAGGCGGGAACGATCGCCTCGACCCCCTGCATCGTCAACGGTGTCGTCGACGCGCTGCGCATCTTCGGCGTCGACGACGTGCAGATGCCGTGCACCCCCGAGCGGGTGTGGCAGGCGATCCGGTCCGGGTCCGGTGGCGAGGGCACGACCGGGGCCGCGGCGCCCCACTTCGACGAGGCGACTGGTGACCAGGGGCAGACTGACCGGATGGCAGGCGCCGACGGACCCACGGGACCGGCGATGAGCACGGAAGGAGAGGTCCGATGATCCCGGCGAAGTTCGACTACGCGGCACCGACGTCGGTGGAGGAGGCGCTCGGGCTGCTCGGCGAGCATGGCGACGACGCCAAGGTGCTCGCCGGCGGGCAGTCCCTGCTCCCGGTCCTGCGGATGCGGCTCAACGCCCCCGAGATGATCATCGACATCGGTCGGATCCCCGAGCTGCGCGGCATCAGCGACGACGGTCGGACGCTCACCATCGGGGCCATGACGCCGTACCACGAGATCCTCGCCGACGATCGGGTGAGTGGACGCTGTCGACTCCTGCACCAGGCGATCAGCGAGGTCGCCGACCCGCAGATCCGCCACCGGGGCACCCTCGGCGGGGCCTTGGTCCACGCCGACCCCGCCGGCGACTGCGGGGCACCTGTGCTCGCCATGGACGCCGAGCTCGTCATCACCGGAGCGTCAGGCCGACGGGTCGTCCCCGCGGCCGACTTCTTCCATGGCCTCTTCGAGACCGCGGTCGGCGAGGACGAGCTGCTCACCGCCGTCAGGGTGCCCACCTACGACGGGTGGGGCTCGCACTACGAGAAGTTCGTGCGGGTCGCCCACCAGTGGCCCATCGTCGCGGTCGCCGCGCAGGTGCGGGTCGAGGATGGCGCGATCGCTGAGGCACGGGTCGGCCTGACCAACATGGGCGCGACCCCGGTCCGAGCCAGCGCAGTCGAGGCCGCGCTCGTCGGGAACCAGCCCACCGCCGAGGGCGTGCGGGCGGCCTGCGAACTGGCCGGCGAGGGCACCGAGCCGCCGTCGGACCTCAACGGCGATGCCGACTACCGCCGGCACCTGGCCACCGTACTGACGAGGCGTGCCGTGCTCACGGCCGCAGGATGAGAGGACCTTCGTGCAACTGACCCACAGTTTCACCGTTCCCGCCGGCATCGACGAGACCTGGGCCGCGCTCAACGACATCGAGTCCGTCGCCGGGTGCTTCCCCGGTGCCCAGGTGACCCACGCCGACGCCGACTCCTTCGAGGGCACGGTCAAGGTCAAGCTCGGTCCGATCGCGCTCGTGTACAAGGGGAGCGGCGACTTCGTCGACAAGGACGAGGCCGCTCACCGGATGGGCATCGCCGCCAAGGGCAAGGACAAGCGGGGCAACGGCACCGCGGGCGCCGACGTCGTCGTGACCATGGCCCCCGAGGGTGCGGCGAGCACCAAGGTGGAGGTGGTCACCGACCTCAACATCACGGGCAAGCCCGCGCAGTTCGGCCGTGGCGTGATGCAGGACGTCTCCGACAAGCTCCTCGGGCAGTTCGTCGACTGCCTGGCGGGCCGCTTCGCCGCCCCCGAGGCCACCCCGGAGCCGACGGGTGAGGAGGAGGCGGCGGCCACATCGCCTGCGCAGACGCCGACCCGGTCGACCACGACGCTGGCAGCCACGGCTCCCGCATCCGCTGCGGCTCCCGCCGCGAGCTCACCGGCCGTGTCCTCGCCGGCCGTGTCCTCGCCGGCCGCGCGCCCGGCGAGCTCGTCCGATGACGCGATCGACCTCGGGGCGACCGCCCTTCCGGTGCTGCTGCGGGCTTACGGTCCCCAGATCGCCGCGGCGCTCGCCCCGCTCGTCCTCCTGATCATCGCCCTGCGGCGTCGCAAGGGGTGAGCTGACGCACCCCCGGCCAGCCGACTCACAGCCACGGGCGAGACGATGAGCGGATGACCGCCACGTCCCCGCTCGTCCTCGGTCCCCTCCTGCGCTTCGTCGGTAAGCACCACGCCTCGATCTGGGTGCAGACCTCCGGCCCGGCGCGGGTGTCGGTCGTCGTCGACGGCCACGCGCACGACGCCGCGACCTTCGTCGTCGAGGGGCACCACTACGCCCTGGTCGTCGTCGGCGGGCTGGCCCCCGGGCGCACCTACGCCTACTCCGTGCACGTCGACGACGCGCAGGTCTGGCCGCTCGCCGACGGCACCTTCCCGGAGCCGACGATCGCGACGCTCGACCACGAGCGGGCGCCCCTGCTCGCCTTCGGTTCCTGCCGCACGAGCGTCCCGCACGACGCGGAGCACCACGCGAGCCACGGCGTCGACGCGCTGCGCACCTTCGCCCTGTCCCTGGCGAAGGGGGAGTCCCCACGACCCGACGTCCTCGCCCTCCTCGGTGACCAGGTCTACGCCGACGAGACGAGCCCGCAGATGCGTGACTTCATCGCCTCGCGGCGCAGCCTCGACGAGCCGCCGGGCGAGGAGATCAAGGACTACGCCGAGTACGCGCACCTCTACGAGCTCGCGTGGAGCGATCCAGCGATCCGGTGGGTGCTGTCGGTCGTGCCGAGCGCGATGATCTTCGACGACCACGACATCCGCGACGACTGGAACACCTCGTGGTCGTGGCACCAGGAGATCAACCGCACCCCGTGGTGGCACGAGCGGCTGGTCGCGGGGCTGACGAGCTACTGGGTGCACCAGCACATCGGCAACCTCGCGCCCGAGGAGCTCGCCCGCGACGAGATCTGGGCCCGGCTCGACGGCGCCGGGCCGGGCGAGGTCGACCTGACCGGCCCCCTTCGGGCCCTCGCGGAGCGGGTGGACCGTGAGCCCGAGAGCTACCGCTGGAGCTACACCCGGGCCCTCGGCGGGTCGCGGTTGATCATGCTCGACTCCCGGGCCGCCCGGGTGCTCGAGCCGGAGCGGCGCTCGATGCTCGACGACGACGAGCTCGCCTGGCTCGACGAGCAGATGACCGGCGACCTCGACCACCTCTTCGTCGGGACCTCGCTGCCCTTCCTGCTGCCGCCCGGGCTGCACGACGCCGAGTCGATCAGCGAGTCCCTCGCCGGTCCGGACCGGCCGCAGCCGGTGCACCGCGCGACCGAGGCGCTGCGGCAGGTCGTCGACCTCGAGCACTGGGGTGCCTTCCAGTCCGGCTTCGTCGAGGTCTTCGAGCTCGTCATGTCCGTCGCCCGCGGGGAGCGCGGCCGACCGCCGGGCACGATCACCTTCCTCTCCGGCGACGTGCACCACTCCTACGTCGCCGAGGTGACCGACCCCGCCGGTCACGGGGCGAGCAGCCGGATCGTGCAGGCCGTGTGCAGCCCGATCCGCAACCCCATGCCCCGCGCGCTGCGCGTGCTGATGTCGCAGATGGCCAAGGGGCTCGTCCGCCCGATGCGTTGGCTCGCGGCCCGGACCGCCGGGGTGCCCGAGCTGCGCTACCCGTGGGAGCTCACCGAGGGGCCGTGGTTCGACAACAACCTCGCCGTCGCCGAGGTCCACGACGGCCACGTGACCCTGCGGTGGATCACCGGAGACGTCGTCGACGGCGACGACGAGCACCCGCGCCTGCGGGTCGTCGCCACGGTCGAGGTGTAGCCGGCCGCAGGGAGGCGTCGGGGGTAAACCCTAATGACGGCCGCCGAGCGTGGACCCTAGATTGGTCGTCGGACATCCACGACGGACGAGAGCAGGGGACATGGGCACGCAGGTTGCCGCCAGCACGCACGAGCTTCGCAAGGTCTACGGCAAGGGCGAGGCGCAGGTCGCCGCCCTCGACGGGATCGACCTCGACATCGGTGCGGGGCAGTTCACCGCCATCATGGGGCCCTCCGGCTCCGGCAAGTCCACCCTCATGCACTGCCTCGCCGGGCTCGACGCGGTGAGCGGGGGGCGGGCCCTCATCGGTGACACCGACATCACCCGGCTGAAGGAAAAGGACCTTACCCGGCTGCGCCGCGACCGGATCGGCTTCATCTTCCAGGCCTTCAACCTCATCCCGACGCTGACCGCTGAGGAGAACATCCTCCTGCCCCTGGCGATCGCCGGCCGCAAGCCCGACCGCGAGTGGTTCGACCTCGTCATCGAGACCGTCGGCCTGCGCAACCGCCTCGGCCACCGGCCCAACGAGCTGTCCGGCGGCCAGCAGCAGCGCGTCGCCTGCGCCCGGGCCCTGGTGTCGAAGCCCGCGATCATCTTCGCCGACGAGCCCACCGGCAACCTCGACTCGACCTCCGGCGCCGAGGTGCTCGGCTTCCTGCGCCGCAGCGTCGACGAGTTCGACCAGACGATCGTCATGGTCACCCACGACCCCGTGGCCGCGAGCCACACCGACCGGGTCCTCTTCCTCGCCGACGGGCGCATCGTCGACGAGCTGTGGGAGCCGGACCGCGAGACCGTCCTCGAGCGGATGGTCGCGCTGACCGACGGGGCGCACTGATGCTCAAGGCCACCTTCAAGAGTCTGCTGGCGCGCAAGGCGCGCTTGCTGATGAGCGCCATGGCGATCGTCCTCGGGACCGCCTTCGTCGCCGGGTCGCTGATCTTCACCGACACCCTCGGGCGCACCTTCGACGGGATCATGGACGGCACCGTCGGTGACGTCGTCGTCCAGCCCGAGCAGACCGACGAGTACGGTGGCACGGGTGGCGGGCGCATGTCCGCCGCCGACGTCGACAAGATGGCCGAGCTGCCGGGCGCGGCGCGCGCCGACGGCTCGGTCGACGCGGTCGGGGTCTTCGTCGTGGGCGACAACGGCAAGGTCGTCGGCGGGCAGGGGGCACCCGCCCTGGCCTTCAACTACACCGACGCGCCCAACCAACTCGGTGAGGACCCGCTCGTCATCGACGAGGGGCGCGAGCCCCAGCGCGAGGGCGAGGTCATGGTCGACTCCGTGACCGCCGAGCGGGCCGGCCACGAGGTCGGCGACCGGATCAGTCTCGTGACGACCGGCGACACCCCCGAGATCGAGGCCGAGCTCGTCGGCACGATGACCTTCGGCGAAGGGGGGATGGCCGGCGCCTCGGTCGTCGTCTTCGACACCAAGACCATGCAGAAGTACTACATGGACGGCAAGGACCAGTACTCCTCCGTCTGGGTCACCGCCGACGAGGGCGTGAGCCAGCAGGAGCTGCTCACCCAGGTCGAGCCGCTCGTGCCCGAGGGCTACAAGGGCTGGACGGGCAAGGGGCTCGCGGAGGAAAACCAGAGCGACGTGCAGCAGGCACTCGGCTTCATCACGACCTTCCTCCTGGTCTTCGCCGGCATCGCCCTCTTCGTCGGCTCCTTCCTCATCATCAACACCTTCAGCATCCTCGTCGCGCAGCGTGGCCGGGAGCTGGCCCTGCTGCGGGCCATCGGTGCCTCTCGCCGGCAGATCGTGCGCGGCGTCCTCCTCGAGGCCTTCATCATCGGCGTCGTGGGCGCGACCCTCGGCCTGGCCCTCGGTGTGGTGCTCGCCCTGGGCATCCAGGCGCTCTTCGCCACCTTCGGGCTCGACCTGTCGGGCACCGGACTGGTCTTCACGCCCCGAACGGTCATCGCGGCCTACGCCGTCGGCATCGTCGTGACGATGCTCGCGGCCTGGGTGCCGGCCCGACGAGCCGGGTCGGTGCCGCCGGTCGCGGCGATGCGCGACTCGGTCGACACGGGCATCGGGCACCACCCGATCCGCCGTGGCCTCGAGGCCGGCGTGCTCGTGCTGGGCGTCGTCGCCTTCCTCTACGGGCTCTTCGTCGCCGACACCCGCGAGCTGTGGTGGATCGGCGGCGGCATCGTCGGGCTCGTCCTCGGCACGGCCTTCCTCGCCCCCTTCGTCGGGCGTCCGGTGATCTCCGGGCTCGGCTGGGTCTACCGCACGGCCTTCGGGAGCATCGGCCGGATGGCCGAGCAGAACTCCGTGCGCAACCCCGGTCGCACCGCGGCGACCGCATCGGCGCTGATGATCGGCATGACGCTCGTCGCGCTCATGGGGGTCGTCGCCACGAGCACCACGGCGAGCGTCGACAAGCAGATCGAGGAGACCTTCCGCGCCGACTACATCCTCAGCAATGCCGTCGGCCAGCCCTTCTCGTCGACGGTCGCCGAGCGGGTGGCCGAGGTCGACGGGGTCCGGGAGGTCTCGCCGGTGCGCTTCAGCAGTGCTGGCGTCGACGGTGGTCAGCTCTTCGTCACCGCGATCGACCCGCGCAGCTTCGAGGACGTCGAGAAGATCGAGCCGACCAACGGGAGCGCCGATCTCGACAAGGACTCGGTGATGCTCTCGACGAAGCACGAGGGCGGCCGCTCCGTCGGCGACACCGTCGAGGTGAAGATGGGCTCGACGACCCGCGACCTGACGGTCGTCGGCTTCTACGACGAGATCCAGGCGATCGGTTCGCCGGACGTCCTCATGTCGGTCGACACCGTCGAGTCGATGGGCGGCTCGGCCGCGGACAACTGGGCCTTCATCTTCGTCGACGAGGGGGTCGACAAGGCCCAGGTCGAGTCCGGGATCGAGCAGATCGTCGACAAGCAGCCGCTCGTCACGCTCAAGGACCAGGCCGGCTACGCCGACGAGCAGCGCTCGAGCATCAACCAGCTGCTCTTCCTCATCTACGCCCTGCTCGGCCTGGCGATCGTCATCGCCGTGCTCGGCATCGTCAACACGCTCGGCCTGTCGGTCATGGAGCGCACCCGTGAGGTCGGGCTCCTGCGGGCGGTCGGCCTCTCCCGCCGGCAGCTGTGGCGGATGATCACCCTCGAGTCGGTGACCATCGCGCTGCTCGGTGCTCTGCTCGGCATCGTGCTCGGGGTGGTCGCGGGCGTGGCGATCCAGCGCTCGCTCGTCGACGACGGCATCACCGAGCTGGCGATCCCATGGGCACAGATGGCCGTCTTCGTCGCCCTCGCCGGGGTCATCGGCGTCCTCGCGGCCCTGCTGCCGGCCCGCCGGGCCTCGCGCATGGACGTCCTGCAGGCGATCAGCACGGAGTGACCTGCGAGCACGACGAAGGGGGGCGGTGACCGGACAGGTCATCGTCCCCCTTCGTCGTGGTCGGGCCGGTCAGCGGCCGGGGCGCATCGTGCTCTTGACCGAGGTCTCGGTGTCGTCGTAGGTCCGGCCGGCCTCGCCGAGGACCCGACCGATCTCGTCGAGGCTCTCCTTGACCGTGCGCTGGGTCGCGCGCCAGTCGTTGATGAGGTCCTGGAAGGACGACGAGGCCTCGCCCTGCCATTCGTTCTGCAGCGACAGCAGGCGCGACATCATGCTCGCGACGGTCGTCTCGACGTCCTCGGAGATGCGCGAGACGTCGGAGGCGCTGCTCGCGACCTGGGCGGTGTCGACGGTGAAGCTGGCCATGGTGGTTCCCCTTCGGCTGGTGATCGGCCGGGCCCCTGCGGCCCGACGTCTCCCTAGACCGTAGGAGGAACCGGGACCGGCACCGCCGGGTTATCCACAGGAGGGGTCGGCCCGGTGCCGGGGCCGCCACCGCCGCGGCGCGACCGCTCGAGCGCCTGGGCGTAGCCGGCGCCCATCCCGAGCAGGATCAGGCCGGCGACGATGAAGCACAGCACCCGGGCCAGCCCGCTGAGGAAGGACAGGTCGAAGAGGAGCAGCTTGCCGACGCTCAGCGCGGCGAGACCCAGGCCGGCCGGCACGGCGATCGTCGAGCCGCGCAGACCACGCAGCAGCAGGACCGCGGCGGTGGCCATCCACACGACCGTGGCGCCCGCCTGGCCCGCGGTGTAGCCCCCGCGGGCGTCGTCGACGAGCTGGCCGACGAGCGCGCCGAGCAGGACGACGGCGCCGCCGGTGACGAGCACCGAGAGGGCGACGAGGACGCGCGGCAGCGCCGGCGAGAGGTCCGGCACGAGCACGTCGCTCGCCCGTGCGGTGACAGCGAGCGTCGCCACGAGGAGCACGGTCGCCAGCAGGTGGGTGGGCCCGACCTCGTCGGCGAGGCTGCGCAGCGCGACGTGGGGCAGGAGCGTGGTCGCGCCGATCAGGCCCAGCGTCGACAGGGCCCACGAGACGAAGAGCGTCGTGCGGTGCCGCAGGACGAGCGCGGCGACGGCCCAGAGCAGGCACAGCGCCAGCCCGACGACCGGCGTCCAGCCGTTGCCGTCGGCGCCGCGCACGGCGGCGGTGAGCGAGGTGACGCCCGCCGCGGCCAGTGCGAGCTCGGGGACACGGTGCACCAGGGCGGTGCGCTCGTCGTGCCCGACGAGACCGGCGACGAGCACGAGCAGGCAGGTGGCGATGACGAGCAGCCCGGTGCCGGTCCACCGGCCGTCGAAGGCCATGCCGGCGAACCAGAGCGGGCCGATGCCGACCGGGACGAGGAGCCCGAGCTGATCCGGCAGCCGGCCCACCCGGGCCCCTGCGAGCGTCGTAGCCATGACGAGGAGCGCGAAGGCGATGGCCAGCGCAGCGGCGATGCCCTGCTCGTCGTGCGCGACGGCGAGCGCGGTGAGGAAGAGCGCGGTCGGGATGACGCGGGAGAGCTCGAGGGCCCACCAGTCGCGACCGATCTGCGCCGGCCAGGTCGCTGCGGTGAGCACGAGCAGGAAGCCGCCGGTGAGCAGCTCGTGCTCGACGCCGACGAAGGGGGCCATGAGCGCGACGCCGAGGACGGCGATGACAGCGAGCAGCTGGCTGTCCCAGGCGCGGGCGAGCAGGACGCCGCCGAGGGCGATGAGGCCGGCGAGCACGAGTCCGACGCCGAGCGGGACCCACGCGTAGACGTAGGTGACCGCGAGGACGTCGAGGTAGGCGGTGGCGATGCCGGTCGCCGCCAGACCGAGGGCGCCGACGGTGCTCGTCTGCCGGGAGCGCACGAGCGCCGCGGCGCCGACGAGCGCGAGGGAGAGCAGTCCGCCGCTGATGACCCGGGCGAGGGGACCGAAGAACCCCAGCTGGATCGCCAAGGCCAGGAGGAAGGCGACGCCGATGAGGGTGATCGCGGCGCCGACGGCCGCCAGGGCCTTGGCGATGATCCCGTCCCGCTGCCACCACGGCTCGGTGGGCGGCAGCGGAGGCGAGGGCGGCGGCGCCATCGAGGGCCCCATCGGCGGGGCGACCCGCGGCGGAGGCGTCACGTGGCCGGCCGCGACGGGCGCCGCGGCGGGAGCGGTGGCCACGGGCGAGGGCGAAGGGGGGACCTCGGGGGCCGCGACCCGCGTCCAGTGCTCGGGGGAGGCCTCGGTGGCGAGGTGGGCGCGGAGCCTGGCCAGCTCGTTGCCGACGCCGTACATGCGCGACATCGCGTCTGCGAAGTCGTCCTCGATCGCGCGCACCCGCTCGAGGACCGGGTCTCCTGACATGCTCATGCCCCCAGTGTGCTCTTGCCAGCACACCGGGGGCATGAGTTCGGCTACTCAGCGCCGCCTTCAGACGCCACACCCGAAGGCGGGGGTAGCACCCCTGTGGGAGCCGGAGGAAGTCGGTGCTTCGTCGGGGGAGGAGACGATCGAGCGACCGTTGCTTCCATGTCCTGTGCTCCTGAGACCATCGTGCGACACCGGGATGGGACACCGCTGGCATCGACCTGAGAGTCTGCTGAGCACGCGGCTCCCCAGGTCACCCCTGGGACGTCGGGGCCGTCCCGAGGGTGGCTTCGATGGTCTGCTCCTCGCCGTCGCGGACGACGGCGAGCGAGACCTTGGTCCCGATCCGGTGCGAGTGGATGATCCCGACGAGCGACTCGGCCGAGGTGACCGTGCTGTCGTCGACGCCCACGACGAGGTCTCCCTCCTGCAGGCCGGCAGCTTCGGCGGGGCTGCCGTCGGAGACCGAGCGGATCTGGGCGCCGGAGCGGGTCGCGGACCCGAGCTCGGCGGTGCCGTCGCTGGGGGTGACCCCGAGGAAGGCGTGCTCGGCCTGCCCGTCCTCGATGAGCTGCTCGGCGATCCACTGGGCCTCGTCGACGGGGATCGCGAAGCCGATGCCGATGCTGCCGGACTGACCGCTGCTGCTGCCCAGGCTGGCGATGGAGGAGTTGATGCCGACGAGGCGACCGGCCGCGTCGACGAGCGCGCCCCCCGAGTTGCCCGGGTTGACCGCCGCCGAGGTCTGGATCGCCGAGGTGACGACCTGGCTCGACTGCTGCTGTTGCTGCTGGCCGAAGGGGTCCTGCTGCTCGCTCTCGGTGGAGCTGGTCGTCACGGGGCGGTCGAGGGCGCTGACGATGCCCGTGGTCACCGTGCCGGAGAGGCCGAGGGGGTTGCCGACCGCCATGACCGGGTCGCCGACCTCCAGGCCCGAGGAGGAGCCGACGGTGATCGGCTGCAGGTCATCGGGCGGGTCCTCGAGGGTGAGCACCGCCAGGTCGGTCGAGGCGTCCTCACCGGCGATGCTCGCCCGGTAGGTCTTGCCGTCGGAGAGGGTGACCGTGATCGTCGCGTCGTCGCCCGCCCCGCTCACGACGTGGTGATTGGTGAGGACGTGCCCCTCCTTGTCCAGGACTACCCCGGACCCCTCGCCGCCGGAGCCGCCCGCCGAGACGGTGATCGAGACGACGCTCGGCGTGACGGCGGCGGTCACGGCGTTCCAGTCGGGGTTGGTCTTGGAGGCGCTGCTCACCGGGACCACGCTGGCGGCGGAGTCACCGGACGTGCTCGCGCTCGTCGACGAGGCGGCGGTCGTGCCGTCGTCGGTGAGCGACATGACACCCCAGGTGCCACCGCTGGCCAGGGCCGCGGTGAGGACCGCGACCGCGGTCAGCTCGCCGATCCGGCGTCCCCGGTGGCGCGGCATGCGCGGCGGCGGGGGAGCGGCGAGCGCCGAGGCGTACGAAGGGTGCTGCGGCGGCAGTGGCGCGGTGGGCTGGTCCATCGTGGGGCTCCTTCTCGAGGCTGTGCGACCCACTCTGCGCCGCGGACTTCTGTTCGTCCTTGGCCCCACCTGTCAGATTGCTGTGATCAGACGTGTCCGGGGCGCGCCGGTGTCGCGCCGGGCAGCTCGACGCGAAAGGTCGCGCCGCCGCCCGGGGTCTCGCGGACCGCGACGGTGCCGGAGTGCTGGGCGACGATCGCCGCGACGATGGCCAAGCCGAGGCCGCTGCCACCGCGGGCTCGCGAGCGGGCCTTGTCGACCCGGTAGAAGCGTTCGAAGACCCGGGCGGCCACCTCGGGGTCGATGCCGGCGCCGTGGTCGCGGACCTCGAGGACCGCTCGGTCGCCGACCTGGCCGGTGCGGACCTCGACGAGCACGTCGTCGGCGGTGTGCATGAGGGCATTGCCGATGAGGTTGCTCAGTACCTGCCGCAGCCGGCCGTCGTCGCCGCGGACGACCGCGGGCCGCAGGTCGCCGTCGAGACCGGCGAGCTGGATCGAGCGGTGGGGAGCCCGGGCGCGGGCGTCGTGGACGGTCTCGGCGGACAGGACGACGAGGTCGACGTCCTCGAGCTCCAGCGGGCGCTGGTCGTCGAGGCGGGCCAGCAGCAGCAGGTCGTCGACGAGCCCGGTCATTCGCGAGGCCTCGCCCTCGATCCGCTCCATCGCCTGGGTCGTCTGGTCGGGGCCCTGGACGGCGCCCTGCCGGTAGAGCTCGGCGTAGCCGCGGACGGTCGCGAGCGGGGTGCGCAGCTCGTGGCTCGCGTCGGCGACGAACTGGCGCATCTTGGTCTCGGACGCCTCCTGCACGGCGAAGCTGCGCTCGACCTGACCGAGCATGGAGTTGAGCGACTCGCTCAGGCTCGCGACCTCGTCATGGCTGTGGCGCACGGGGACACGTCGGGTCAGGTCGCCGGCGGCGATGGCCGCGGCGGTGTCCTCGATGCGGCGAAGGGGGCGGAAGGCTCGGCGGGTCGCGAACCAGCCGAGGACCCCGCAGGTCGCCAGGGCGCCCAGACCGACGGAGGCGGTGACGATGACGTAGCGGCCGATGACCTTGTTGACCCCGGACAGCGGCATGCCGACGGCGAAGGTCGAGCCGTCCTCGTAGCGGCCGGCGATGAAGCGCCACTGGACGGTGCCGTCCAGCGACTCGACGGTGAAGGGCTGGTTGGTGATGGCCCGCGCGTCGTTTGCACGAATGACCGGCACGTCGGGGCGGGAGCTCACGCCCGTGGGGAAGCGGTACTGCCAGGCGTCGCCGTCGGCCGGCTGGCGCACGAAGAAGAGGTTGGTCGGTCCGCTACGCGGCTGGTAGAAGTCCGGCGTCTCGCCCCCGGTCGACAGCCCGGAGCTGTCCTCGGCGACCGGGATGGCGACCGTGCGCAGCTGTTCGTCGACATTGGCCTCGAGGTCGCGCTGGAGCAGCCACGCCGTCGTCACCGAGGTCGCGAGCAGCGCCGCGAGCAGCAGCGTCAGCAGGATGGCGACGAGCCGCCAGGTGAGCGGCATCGCCTCCAACCGGCGGACGACGGGCGCGGTGACGCGCTCGAGGCTCATGGGCGGGTCACTCGGGCGGCAGGCGCAGCACGTAGCCGAAGCCGCGCTTGGTGTGGATGAGCGGCGGCAGGCCCTCGGTGTCGATCTTGCGGCGCAGGTAGGAGATGTAGGACTCGACGATCCCCATCTCGCCCCGGAAGTCGTAGTCCCACACGTGGTCGAGGATCTGGGCCTTCGACAGGACGCGGTTGGGGTTGAGCATGAGGTAGCGCAGCAGCTTGAACTCGGTCGGCGAGACGTCGATGACCCGTCCGGCGCGGCGGACCTCGTGGGCTTCGTCGTCGAGCTCGAGGTCGGCGAAGCGCAGCACCGACTCGGTGGAGGGGATGTCGGTCGTGCGGCGCAGGATGACCCGGATGCGGGCGATGACCTCCTCGAGGGAGAAGGGCTTGGTGACGTAGTCGTCGCCGCCGACGGTCAGGCCCTTGAGCTTGTCGTCGAGCGAGTCGCGCGCCGTGAGGAAGAGGATCGGCTGGTGGCGCTCGGAGGCGCGCAGCCGGGAGGCGACCTCGAAGCCGTCGGTGTCGGGGAGCATGACGTCGAGGACGATGAGGTCGGGCTCCATGCGGTGCACCGCGTCGAGCGCGCTCGCGCCGTCGCCGGCCACCTCGACCTCGAAGCCGGCGAAGCGCAGCGACGTGGCGAGTAGCTCGCGGATGTTGGGCTCGTCCTCGACGACCAGCAGGTGGGGGGCGTCGACGGAGGTGGTGGGAGTGCTCACCCGTCGAGTGTGCGCCCGTTGTCTGGGTGTCGGCTGAACGAGCGCTGGGCGCGGTGGGGTCACGGAGTGACAACGAAGGGGGCGGGAACCCCCCCTTCGCGCCGTTGATTTGGTCGGGTGGAGGGACTCGGAGGACCGGGAGGGGCCCGGCGAAGAACCTCCGAGGGGAGGAAACACGTGCGTCACTCACGAACTCTGGCCGGAACCGCAGCGCTGACCCTCGCTCTCACCTTGGCCGCCTGCGGCTCCGACTCCGGATCGGACGGCGGGTCGGGCGACAAGCTCGCCGAGCTCAAGGAGGAGGGGACGATCACCGTCGCCTTCGCCGGTGAGGAGCCCTACTCCTTCGAGAAGGACGGGGAACTCACCGGGGCCACCATCGCCCTGCACGAGAAGATCTTCAAGGACCTGGGGATCAAGGAGGTCAAGGGCGTCAAGACGGAGTGGAATGCGCTCATCCCGGGCCTGAAGGCCGGCCGCTACGACGCCATCTCCGCGGGCATGTCGATCCTGCCGGACCGCTGCAAGGAGGCCTCGTTCGGCGACCCGGAGATCCTCTACACGACGGCGCTCATGGTGCCCGAGGGCAACCCCAAGAACCTCAAGGACCTCGACGACGTCAAGAAGTCCGGCGCCAAGCTCGCGACGATGAGCGGCGCCATCGAGACCGACTACGCCAAGTCGCTCGACATCGAGGCCACCCAGGTCAAGTCCCCGCAGGACGGCATGGACGCGGTGGCGCGCGGCAGCAGTGACGTCTTCGCGCTGACCGGGATCTCCCTGCGGACCATGGACGAGAACAACCCCGACGTCAAGGTCGAGGTCACCGACTCCTTCGTCGCCGTGGTCGACGGCAAGGAGCAGGTCGGCGCCGGCGCGACCGTTTTCAAGAAGGGTGACGACACCCTGCGCGATGCCTACAACGAGGAGCTCGCCAAGATCACCGGCGACGAGAAGGCCTACACCGACGTCATCGGCGAGTTCGGCTTCACCGACGCCGAGCGGCCCAAGGGCGACCTGACGACCGAGCAGCTCTGCAAGGGCGAGCTGCCGGACGCCAAGTGACCGATCATCTCGACGCGCTCCGGGATGCCCTGCCGAGACTGGGCGAGGGCGTGTTCGTCACGCTCCAGCTCACGCTCGGCGGGGCCCTGGTCGCCTTCGTCGTCTCGGTCGCCCTCGGCCTGCTGAGCATCAGCCCCGTCGCACCCCTGCGGTGGCTCGCGACGATCGTCGTGGAGTTTTTCCGCGGGACCTCGCTCGTCGTCCAGCTCTTCTGGCTCTACTACGTCATGCCGCTCTTCGGGGTCAGCTGGGATGCCGTGCTCACCGGCGTCATCGCGCTCGGGCTCAACTACGGCGCCTACGGCGCGGAGATCGTGCGCGGCTCGATCAATGCCGTCGACCGCGGCCAGTGGGAGGGCGCCAAGGCCCTCAACATGTCGCCGCTGACCCGCATGCGTCGGATCATCTGGCCGCAGGCCTGGGTGCTCATGCTCTCCGGCTACAACAACCTGCTCGTCATGCTCATCAAGGGCACGGCCGTGGCGCTCTTCATCGGGCTGCAGGACCTCGCCTACGAGATCGACCAACTGCGCATCAACACGACGACGATCTTCGCCTACGGCATCGGCCTGATCATCTACTACCTCTTCGCGCTCGTCTTCTCCTCCGGTCTGCGACAGCTGGAGAAGCGTGCCCGTCGTCGACTCGGCCTGCCCACCCGCAGTGCCCACGCCGGAGCGGGGGTGGCGCTCTGATGAGGCCCGCCATCACCTTCGAGGAGTTCTGGAGCTGGGAGGCCGCCCGTGAGCTGGCGCCCGAGATCATCGAGGCCTTCTTCACGGCCACCCTGCTCATCACCGTCGTCGGCACGGCCGTCGCCGTCGTCGTGGGCCTGCTCCTGGCCGTGATCACCCAGGTCGCACCGACGCTCCTGTCGCGTCCCGTGCGCTGGGTCATGGACGTCATCCGGATGACGCCGCTCATCGTCCAGCTCGTCTTCGCGAAGTTCCTCGTGCCCGTGGACTGGGACATGCTCTGGGTCGGGACGGTGGTCATCGGTATCCACTACGCGACCTACATGGCCGAGTCCTTCATCGCCGGCATCCGCTCGGTCGACACCGGCCAGTGGGAGGCGGCCCGCGCGCTCAGCCTCCCGCAGGGGCGCACCTGGCGGGACATCATCCTCCCGCAGGCCCTCCGCTCGACGCTCCCGGCCCTGGGCAACTGGGCCATCTCGATGTTCAAGGACACCCCCTACCTCTTCGCCATCACGGTGCTCGAGATGGTCACCGTCGCCCAGCAGGCCGGCGGCAACACCTTCCGCTACAACGAGGCCTTCACCATCGCGGGGCTGATCTTCCTCGTCGCGAGCCTCGTCACCGCCTTCGCCGTCCGCAGATTGGAAAAAGCTCTTGTCTACTGACCCGACCGGGGGGACGCCCCCTTCGTCCACCCCCGTGATCCGCTTCGAGGACGTCGAGAAGTCCTTCGGGGACCACACGGTGCTGTCGGACCTGCACTTCGACGTCGCGCAGGGCGAGCGGGTGACGCTCATCGGCCCGAGCGGCTCGGGCAAGACGACGATCCTGCGGCTCGTCATGACGCTCGAGGAGCTCACCGGCGGCTACATCTGGATCGAGGGCAAGCCGCTGACCCACGACCGCCGCGACGGCAAGCGGGTCCGCCTGCGGGAGAAGGAGGTTGCCCAGACCCGCAAGAAGATCGGCATGGTCTTCCAGCACTTCAACCTCTTCCCCAACATGTCGGTCATCGACAACGTCACCGAGGCGCCCGTGCACGTCCTCGGGCGGAGCAAGGACGAGGCCCGTGAGCGGGGGCTGGCGCTGCTCGACCAGGTGGGCCTGAAGGATCGCGCCGACGAGCACCCCAGCCGCCTGTCCGGAGGTCAGAAGCAGCGGGTCGCCATCGCCCGGGCCCTGGCGATGGACCCGAAGATCCTGCTGCTCGACGAGGTGACCTCGGCGCTCGACCCGGAGCTCGTCGGGGACGTGCTCGGCGTGCTGCGCGATGTCGCGGACTCGACGGACATCTCGATGCTCATCGTCACCCACGAGATGCAGTTCGCCCGCGACGTCTCGCACAAGGTGATGATGTTCGACCACGGCCAGATCCTCGAGCAGGGGACCCCGGACGCGATCCTCAGCAACCCCGAGCACGAGCGGACGAAGCGCTTCCTGACCTCGATCCTGTGACGGTCTACAGGTCGTCGGCGTCGACGATCCGGTAGGCGTAGCCCTGCTCGGCGAGGAAGCGCTGGCGGTGGGCGGCGAACTCGGCGTCGACGGTGTCGCGGGTGACGACGGTGTAGAAGTGCGCGGTGCGGCCGTCCCCCTTCGGCCGCAGGACCCGCCCGAGGCGCTGGGCCTCTTCTTGGCGTGAGCCGAAGGTCCCGCTCACCTGGATGGCGACGCTCGCCTCGGGCAGGTCGACGGAGAAGTTGGCCACCTTGGAGACCACGAGCAGGCTCGAGCGGCCCTCGCGGAAGTCGGCGAAGAGCTGCTGGCGCTCCTTGACCGAGGTCTCGCCGGTGATGAGGTCGGCGTCGAGCTGCTCGGCGAGCTCGTGCAGCTGGTCGAGGTACTGACCGATGACGAGGGTCGGCTCGCCGCGGTGCTGCTCGACGAGCGAGCGGACGACGGGCAGTTTGACCGGTGAGCACGAGGCGAGCCGGTAGCGGTCGTCGGGCTCGGCCGTCGCATAGGCCATGCGCTCGGAGTCGCTGAGCGTCACCCGCACCTCGACGCAGTCGGCGGGCGCGATGTAGCCCTGCGCCTCGATGTCCTTCCACGGCGCGTCGAAGCGCTTGGGGCCGATGAGCGAGAAGACGTCGGCCTCGCGGCCGTCCTCGCGGACGAGGGTGGCCGTCAGCCCGAGCCGGCGACGGGCCTGCAGGTCGGCCGTCATCCGGAAGATGGGCGCCGGCAGCAGGTGGACCTCGTCGTAGACGATCAGGCCCCAGTCGCGGGCGTCGAGCAGGTCGAGGTGCGGGTAGACGCCCTTGCGCTTGAGCGTGAGCACCTGGTAGGTCGCGATGGTCACGGGCCGGATCTCCTTGCGGGCACCGGAGTACTCGCCGATCTCGTCCTCGGTGAGCGAGGTGCGCTCGAGCAGCTCCTGCTTCCACTGCCGGGCACTGACGGTGTTGGTCACGAGGATGAGCGTCGTGGCGCTCGCGGCG
Source organism: Janibacter sp. FSL W8-0316 (assembly GCF_038004165.1). NCBI lineage: Bacteria > Bacillati > Actinomycetota > Actinomycetes > Micrococcales > Intrasporangiaceae > Janibacter > Janibacter sp. FSL W8-0316. Next base: position 2,639,103 of record NZ_JBBOQX010000001.1, read on the forward strand.
GCCATCGCGCCGGCTCCGACGAGGGTCTTGCCCGCGCCGCACGGCAGGACGACGACGCCGGAGCCACCGTCCCAGAAGCCGTCGACCGCCTGCTGCTGGTAGGGCCGCAGCGTCCAGCCGTCCTCGGTGAGGTCGATGGGGTGGGCCTCGCCGTCGACGTAGCCGGCCCGGTCGTCGGCGGGCCAGCCGACCTTGAGCAGTTCCTGCTTGAGTGTGCCCCGCTCGGAGGGGTGGACGACGACCTCGTCGGGGGAGAGCTGGGCGCCGAGCAGCGGCGTGATCTTCTTGTGCCGCATGACCTCGGTGAGCACGGCCCGGTCGGTGGCGCGCAGCACGAGCTGCTCACCATCCTTTTCCAGCACGAGCCGGCCGTAGCGGTCCATCGTCTCGGCGATGTCGACGAGCAGCGCCTGCGGCACGGGGTAGCGCGAGTGGGTGATGAGGGCGTCGACGACCTGCTCCGCGTCGTGGCCCGCGGCGCGGGCATTCCACAGGCCGAGCGGCGTGACCCGGTAGGTGTGGATGTGCTCCGGTGCGCGCTCCAGCTCGGCGAAGGGGGCGATGGCCCGCCGCGCGTCGGCTGCCCGCTCGTGGTCGACCTCGAGCAGGAGCGTCTTGTCGCTCTGGACGATCAGGGCACCGTCGGGGGCCACGCTCAGGCCTCGCTCAGGGCGACGACGGCGAAGAAGCCGATGACGGCGAGCAGCCCGATGGCGAAGAGCGCGGCGAAGGTGATCCAGCCGTAGCGGGTCAGCCGGTCGGCGCCCTCGGGGTCGGAGGAGTTCTTGGTCATGGCGACGATGCCCATGACGAGCGACGGGATGCCGACCCAGCAGCAGTAGCCGGACATCGTCATGATCGCCGAGAGGATGACCAGGACGATGACCGAGGCGCCCATGGGCCGCGGCGGCGCATAGGCGTAGGCATACGGCGGCGGCAGGGCCGGCGGCGCCTGCTGGGGTGCCGGGGTCGCCGGGTAGGGAGCGGGCGGCCGGGTCTCGTCGGGTCGGCCCACGGGGAGGTAGGGGTCGCTCGAGTAGGGGTCGCTGCCGCTCGGGTCGGGCCGCTGGCTCGGGTACGGGTCGTTGCTCATCCTGTGCTGTCCTCCCGGGCCGACGACTGCGGCCCGAGCCCACGGTACGTGATGGGGGATCATGGGCCCCATGAGTCGTGCACTGCCGCAGACCGAGCCCGCCAGCGACCTGCCCCCACGGGTGACGATCTACGAGGTCGGCCCGCGTGATGGCCTGCAGAACGAGTCGTCGAGCGTGCCCACCCCCGTCAAGGCGGAGTTCGTCCGCCGACTCGTCGCGGCGGGGCTCGAGACGGTCGAGACGACCTCCTTCGTCTCGCCGCGGTGGGTCCCGCAGCTCGCCGACGCGGCCGAGCTCCTCGCCGATCTCGACGAGGTGGGGCGGGGCCCCCTTCGGCCCGTGCTCGTGCCCAACGAACGCGGCCTGGACCGCGCCCTCGAGGCCGGTGTGGGGGCGGTCGCGATCTTCGGCAGCGCGACGGAGACCTTCGCGCAGAAGAACCTCGGGCGCTCGCGGGCGGAGTCGGTGCAGATGTTCGCTCCCGTGGTCCGCCGGGCGCAGGAGGCCGGTCTGTGGGTGCGCGCCTACGTGTCGATGTGCTTCGGCGACCCGTGGGAGGGGCCGGTGCCCGTCGACCAGGTGGCCGATGCCTGCGCCGAGCTGATGGACCTCGGCTGCGACCAGCTCTCCGTCGGCGACACGATCGGCACCGGCACGACCGGGCACGTCGAGGCGCTGCTCGCCGCCCTCGACCGGCGCGGGGTCGGCGTGGACCGGATCGGGGTGCACTTCCACGACACCTACGGGCAGGCCCTGGCCAACACCCTCACGGCCCTGCGCGCCGGCGTGACCGTCGTCGACGCCTCGACCGGCGGGCTCGGCGGCTGCCCCTATGCGAAGTCGGCGACGGGCAACCTGGCCACCGAGGACCTCGTGTGGATGCTCGACGGGGCGGGTGTCGAGAGCGGTGTCGACCTCGACGCGCTCGTCGAGACGAGCGCGTGGATGGCGCAGCAGCTCGGCAAGGCCTCGCCCTCGCGGGTCGTCAAGGCGCTGTCGGGCGGGTGACCCGGCGAGCCCGGCTCAGCCGTCGATGACGACGCCGGTGATGCGGTGCAGCGAGTAGGTCTGCGGCATCGCGTCGACCTCGCCGATGACGCGGCCACCCTCGACGGCGAGGGGGTGGAAGAGCAGCCGGCGGGTGGCGCCGACGGCGTCGGTGACGCCGATCCACGCGGCGAGCCGGTCGGCGGCTGCCTCGCGCAGCAGCGCCGAGCTGCTCGCGGGGTCGAGAGCGGGGATGCTCGGCCCGTCGGGGGTGCCGGCGGTGCGCTGGGCGGCGGCGCGCGCCTCGCCGGCGCGGAGGCGCTCGAGCACCTCCTGTGCCGGCTCGGGGCGGACCTCGAGGACGGGGCGAGCGGTGCGCGGCGTGATCCGCGACCCGGTGGGCGTGCTGCTCACGACACCGCCGGATCCCTCGAGCGCCGGCGCGGCGCCGATCTCGCGCAGCGCGTCGAGCAGGGTCGTGGGGCCGGCCGGCGAGACGAGGACGGTCGGGGCGATCTGCCGCAGCTGGAGGTGGCCGAGGTCGCGGTGGCCGAGCAGCGCCTCGAGGTGCGTCGGGTCGTCACTGCGCAGATAGCTGCCGGCGCTGCCGACCCGCAGCTGCCCGTGGCGGCGGGCCACATCGCGCACGAGGTAGTCCAGCGGCTGGGGCACGGGCGTGGCGCTGAAGCGAGCGAGCGACTCGAGCAGGTCGTCGGCGGTCCACCCGGCGTCGAGCGCCCCGCGCAGCGCGGCCTCGGTGAAGCGGTGCACGCTCGCGCCGCCTCGTGACTCGAGCACCGAGCTGCGGCGGAGCATCGCCGCGAGCTCGGGCACCGGAGTGCCCGGCACGATCGCCGTGAGGTCGGCCTGCAGGAGCAGCTGGTCGACGGGGTCGGGGACGAGCTCGGCCAGCCGCTCGGTCGCGGCGGCCTCGTCGCTGAGCAGCAGCCGGCCGAAGGAGCCGAGGGCCCCGCGACCGGTGACGCCGAGGGACTCGCCCTCGCGCAGCAGCGCGGCCACGACCTCGTCGGCCTGGTGGGGCATGCGGCGGGGACGGCGCTGGTGGAGCAGGTGCACGACGGTCGCCGTGTCGGGGGCGCTGCCGGCCGGGAGCGCGGCGAGGATCTCGAGCACCTCGTGGCGCAGCGCCCGCACCGGCGGCCAGACCATGCCCTCGGACAGGGCGTTGACCCGCCCGCCGTCCTCGGGGGCGGGCACGACGGTGGCGCGCAGGGAGTGCAGCCAGGGCAGGGCGAGCGCGCTCCAGCGCCGCGCGGGTGCGAGGGCGCGCCAGTCCTCGACGACGGTGGTGAGGCGCCAGGTCGGGTCGAGCGCGTGGTCGTCGGCGAGCAGGGCCGCGCCCAGGGCGAGCTCGAGGAGCAGGGTGGTGGCGGCCTCGTCGAGGTCGATGCGGGTGGCCAGGGTGCGCAGGTCGCGCACCGCGAGACCGCCGCTGCGCAGGACCCGCGGGCGCAGGGCATCGGCGTGGTCGAGCAGCTCGTCGACCAGGGCGACGAGCTCGGTGGCCGAGGCGGTTGCGGCCCGGTCGACGTCGTCGGGGTCGTAGCTCGGGGGTGTCGTGGCCTGCTCGCGCGGCTCGGGGTGCAGGCGGCCGCCGCGGACGGCCAGCCCCACCTCGCGCGGCACGACGACGTGCTCGGCGTCGAGGGCGGCCAGGAGACCGGCGTCGACGAGCGCGGCGACGGCCCGGCCGGTGCGTCCCTCCGGGTCGCCGGGGACGGCGGCCGTGGGACCGTGCGCGGTGATGTGGCCCAGGACCTGGCTCTGCTCGGCGGGGAGGTCGGCGAGGGTCGTCGGCAGGTCGAGGGGCAGCGCGTGACCGAGGGTCGCGGCGCTCGGGCCGAGCCCCGCGGGGTGCGGGCCGAGGACGTCGGTGACGGTGCGGGCCAGGACCGGGCCGTCGGGGGAGCGCCACAGCAGGGCCGCGGCCGTCAGGTCGTCGACGAGGGTGGCGGCCTCGTGCTCGTCCACCCCGACGAAGGGGGCGATGGTCGCCGGGTCCGTCGAGCCGGTGACTGCACAGGCCTGCAGGGCGCTCAGGTGGTCGAGGTCGAGGTGGTCGACGGCGCGGGCCGTGCTCGCGCGGGTGCTCGCCCGGGCGGCCAGGGCGGTGAGATCGGCAGGCTGGGGTCGCGCCAGGTCGGGTCGCAGCTCGAGCAGCGCGACCAGCTCGGCGTCGGAGCGGTCGCGGATGTCCTCGGCGAGGGAACGCACCGACCCACGGTAGTTCAGTGCACGGACGGCTCGTCGGTCGCGGTCACCGGGAGTCCGTTGACCGCGGGGCTGACGATCCGCTCCAGCCGCAGGAAGAGCCAGGCCGTGACGACGAGCCCGGCGACGACGACGAGGACGAAGGTCGTCGACAGGTCGCGCTCGAGCAGCACCCCGGCGACGAGCGGCCCGAGCACCCCGCCGGCCATGAAGGCCGTGGACTGGGCGGCGTTGACCCGGCCCCGCAGGTGGTCGGGCGCCATGTCGTTGGTGATCGCGGGGAGCGTGGGCTGCAGCAGGGTCTCGCCGAGGCCGAAGAGGGTGAGGAAGGCGACGACGAGCACGGAGGCCGCGAGGCTCCCCGGGAGCTGGCCGCTCAGCCCGAGGGCGAGCCACGCGACCGCCCAGATGCCGAGCATGACGAGGCCGACGCGGGTGCGCCGGTGGCCCTCGATGCGCTGGAGCACCCAGAACTGCAGCAGGACGATGACGGCGGTGTTGGCCGCGAAGGCCAGCCCGACGACGGAGGTGCTCACCTGCGCCACCCCGTGCGCGAAGGCCGGGATGCCGGCCTCGAGCTGGCCGTAGCCGACGAAGCTCGTGACGAGCGCCAGCAGCAGCACCCAGCGCATGCCGGGCAGGCGCAGGACCGTCGCGTAGCTCGCGGTGGCGGAGCCGTCGTCGGGGTGCTCGGCGCGGGCGTGCACATGACGAAGGGGGCCGAGCAGCCAGATGCCGGGGATGAGCACGAGGACGGCGTCGACGAGGAAGATCGTCTCGAAGGTCACCGGCCGGGCGACGTCGACGAAGGCCCCGGCGATGAGCCCACCCGCGCCGATGCCGAGGTTGAGCAGGGCGAAGTTGACCCCGAAGTACCTCTGCCGCAAGGGCCCTCGCACCAGAGCGGAGATGAAGGTGTTGGACGCCGACCAGCCGATGCTCTGCGACAGGCCCATGAGCACCGCGCCGAGGACCGCGATCGGCAGGCTCGTCGCGAAGGCGAGCGCGACCGCCCCGAGGCTCTGGCACACGCCGGCGACGATGAGCATCCACCGGGCGCCGAGGAGGTCGGTGAGGGCGCCCATCGGTGCCGCGGCCAGGGCGGCCACCAGCGCGAGCAGGGCCATGATCGAGCCCGCGGTGTCGAGGGAGAAGCCGCGCACCTCGTGCAGGTAGATGACCGTGAAGGGCAAGGTCATGCCCCGCCCGAGGTGCTGGACGGCGACGGTCGAGAGGAGGAACCTCCCTTCGCGCGGCAGCGCCCGCCAGAAGCCGGCCAGACCCGACCCGATCTCGTCGGCGGGGAGGTCCTTGGGCAGCGTGGTCACGAGGGGCAATGCTGCCCCACGGCACCGACGGCCGACCACTGGCTTTCGGCCTGCTCGGGTTACCCTTGGGGGTGGTGCGCGATCCGGTGCGCCCACACACTTTCGTATGCGAGCAAGAGGTGCACGGTGCCCACTGGCAAGGTCAAGTGGTACGACGCGGAGAAGGGCTTCGGCTTCATCTCCGGGGACGACGGCGCGGACATCTTCCTCCACGCCAATGCCCTGCCCGAGGGCACGACGACGCTCAAGGGCGGTACCCGCGTGGACTACGGCATCGTCGAGGGCCGCCGCGGCGCCCAGGCGCTGGCGGTCAAGGTCCTCGACACCCCGCCGAGCGTCACCTCCAACCTGCGCCAGCGCGACCGCAAGGGCGCCGAGGACATGGCCGCGATCGTCGAGGACGTCATCAAGCTCCTCGACGGCATCGGCAACGGCCTGCGCCGCGGCCGCTACCCCGACAAGGCGCAGGGCGCCAAGGTCGCCCAGGTCCTGCGCCGCGTCGCCGACGACCTGGAGGGCTGAGATGGCACGCGCCAAGTCCGATGCCGTGCTCGCGGCCGCCGTCGAGCCGGCCCGTCGCGAGCTGCTCGAGGCGACGAAGGGGGAGGGCGTCGGCGAGCACGTCGGCTTCACCCTCGACGGCGAGCGCCTCGGCACCCACTGGTTCGCCGCCACCCTGCCCGGCTACGGCGGGTGGGCGTGGGCGGTGACGGTCACCCGCGCCCCGCGCGCCAAGACGGCGACCGTCTGCGAGACCCAGCTGCTGCCCGGCGACGACGCGATCCTCTCGCCGGAGTGGCTGCCGTGGGCCGACCGGCTCGCCCCCGGCGACGTCGGCCCCGGCGACGTCACGCCCAAGATCGACGACGACCCCAACCTCGAGCCCGGCTTCGAGGCCACGGGTGACGAGGACGTCGACGCGGTGGCCCTGTGGGAGCTCGGTCTCGGGCGCCCGCGGGTGCTGTCCGCCGAGGGCCGTGCCCGGGCCGCCCTGCGCTGGTACGACGGCGCCCACGGTCCGAACGCCGAGGTCGCGACCAAGGCTCCCGCGCGCTGCGCGGGGTGCGGCTACTTCATCCCGATGGCGGGCGCCCTGCGCTCGGTCTTCGGCGTCTGCGCCAACGAGTGGAGCCCGAGCGACGGCGGCGTCGTCAGCCGCGACCACGGCTGTGGCGCCCACTCCGAGATCGACATGGACGCCCCCGAGCCGGAGAAGGTCGGCGAGCCGATCCTCGACGACGAGGTGCTCGAGGTCCTCTAGGCCTGCTCGGCATTACCGCGGCGGCGGCGCAGGTAGGCCCAGCCGAGGAACCCCAGGGTGAGGCCGGCGACGCACGTCCACGGCCACCACGACCGGTCGCCGGTGTGCCAACCGGGCACGACGAGGGTCGCGACGAGGGCGAGCAGCCACAGCAGCGAGCCCACGAGGACGATCCGGGTCATGGCCCCAGCGTAGGTGCGGGGCAGGGGGATCGGATGCAGGAGCACGGCCGCCACGGCAATACGATGTCGGCCCATGAGCACCCCTGCTGCCCGCCCGTCGACGGAGGGCTCCGCTCTCGAGCGGTACTTCAAGATCACCGAACGCGGCTCGTCCGTCAGCCGCGAGGTCCGTGGTGGGTTCGCCACCTTCTTCACCATGGCCTACATCGTCGTCCTCAACCCGCTGATCATCGGCACCCAGGAGGACTCGACCGGAGGCTTCCTCGGCGGCGGTGACGGGCCCAACCTCGCGATGGTCGCGGCCTGCACCGCGCTCGTCGCCGGCGTGATGACCCTCCTCATGGGTGTCGTCGCCAACTACCCGCTGGCGCTCGCGGCAGGCCTGGGGCTCAACGCCTTCGTCGCCTTCGGCATCGCCAAGCTGCCCGAGATGACCTGGGCCGACGCGATGGGCCTGATCGTCCTCGAGGGCCTGATCATCCTGCTGCTCGTGCTCACCGGCTTCCGCAAGGCGGTGCTGCACGCCGTGCCGCCACCGCTCAAGACGGCGATCAGCGTCGGCATCGGCCTCTTCATCACCGTCGTCGGTCTCGTCGACGCCGGCTTCGTGCGCAAGGCCGAGGGCGGCCCGCTGGGTGAGCTCGGTGTCGGCGGCTTCCTCGCCGGCTGGCCGCTGCTCGTCTTCGTCATCGGCCTCTTCATCATCATCACGCTGCACGTGCGCGGGGTGAAGGGCGCGATCCTCTACGGCATCCTCGGCACGACGATCCTCGCGATGGTCGTCGAGGCGGTCTTCGACATCGGCGGCCAGACCAACGAGGCCGGCGAGCTGGTCAACCCGACCGGCTGGGGGCTCAACGTCCCGAGCCTGCCGAGCTCGCTCGTCGCGACCCCGGACTTCGGCCTCCTCGGCGACTTCAACCTCCTCGGCTCCTTCAACAAGATCGGCATCGTCTCCGCGGCGCTGCTCGTCTTCACGATCCTGCTCGCCGACTTCTTCGACACGATGGGCACGATGGTCGCCGTCGGCGCCGAGGGCGACCTGCTCGACGAGGAGGGCAACCCGCCCAACAGCCAGAAGATCCTCGTCGTCGACTCGCTCGCCGCGGTCGCCGGTGGTGCCGCCTCGGTCAGCTCCAACACGAGCTACATCGAGTCCGCCTCGGGTGTCGGCGAGGGCGCGCGCACGGGTCTGGCCTCGGTGGTCACCGGCGTGCTCTTCCTGCTGACGACCTTCCTGTCGCCGCTCGTCGCCGTCGTGCCCTACGAGGCCGCGACCCCGGCGCTCGTGCTCGTCGGCTTCCTCATGATGCAGCAGGTCAAGGACATCGACTGGGACGACCTGGAGATCGCCATCCCGGCCTTCCTGACGATCATCCTCATGCCCTTCACCTACTCGATCACCGCGGGCATCGGCGCCGGCTTCGTCAGCTATGTCTTCATCAAGGTGGTGCGTGGCAAGGTCGCGACGATCCACCCGCTGATGTGGCTCGTCGGCGTGCTCTTCGTCCTCTACTTCGGCATCGACCCGATCAAGGGGATCCTCGGCGTCGAGTGACGGGCCCCTCCCCCTTCGCAGGACTTACCCCCGCTTCGCAAGAGTTCCAAACCCTTGCGAAGCGGGGGTTTTCCGGGTCACCCGAGAATCCCGGGACAGGTGGGATTAGTTAGCACAGGTAATGAGTTGTGCTAACGTGTTCTGGCGAGCGAAGGGAGATCCGTGTCCGGTGACGAGGTGGGCCACGAGGCCATCAGCAGCCTGAGCGAGGACCTGCGCCTCGCGTGCATGCGGATCAGTCGGCGGGTCCGCTTCGAGAGCACCGACGCCATTGCGCCGCACCAGTTCTCGGTCCTGTCGCGGCTCGAGGACGGGCCGCTCACCCCGCGCGCCCTGGCCGACGTCGAAAAGGTCTCGGCCCCGAGCATGACCCGCACGGTCGGCTGCCTCGCCGACGACGGCCTCGTCGAGCGGCACGACGACCCGCAGGACGGGCGCCGGGTGCTCGTCGAGCTCACAGCCGAGGGGCGCGCCACGCTGGCGCTCACCCGCCGTCGCCGCGACAAGTGGATGACCGAGCGGGTGGCCGAGCTCACCGGCGACGAGCAGGCGACCCTGCGGGCCGCCACCGACCTGCTGCAGCGGATCGCCGCCCGATGAGCCCGACCTTCGCCTCCCTCTCGATCCGCAACTACCGCATCTACGCCCTCGGCGCGATCGTCTCCAACGTCGGCACCTGGATGGGCCGCGTCGCCCAGGACTGGGTCGTGCTCACCGAGCTCACCGACCACTCGGCCACCGCGCTGGGCATTGTCACCGGCCTGCAGTTCCTCCCGATGCTGCTGCTCGCGCCGTGGACCGGCGCGGTCGTCGACCGCTTCCCCAAGCGGGCGCTGCTGCTGCTCACCCAGGCGGTGCTCGGCCTGACCGCGCTCGTCGGCGGTGTCCTCGTCGTCACCGGGGCGGCGCAGCTGTGGCACTTCTACCTGCTGGCGCTCATGACCGGTGTCGCCACGGCCTTCGACAACCCGGCGCGGCAGACCTTCGTCTCCGAGATGGTGCCGCGCGAGCGGCTGAGCAATGCCGTCGCCCTCAACAGCGCCTCCTTCAACCTCGGCCGGCTCATCGGCCCTGCGGTCGCCGGACTCGTCATCGCCGGCATCGGCTCGGGCCAGGCGCTGCTCGTCAACTCGCTGTCCTTCGTCACGGTCATCGTCGCGCTGCTCGCGCTGCGGGCGAGCGAGCTGACCCCGGCGCCGCGGGTGACCGGTCGTGGCTCGGCCCGCGAGGGCCTGCGCTACGTGCGCGGCCGGCCCGACATCATCCTCGTCATGGTGCTGATCTTCGTCCTGGGCACCTTCGGCATGAACTTCCAGATCACCATCGCGCTCATGGCCACCCAGGTCTTCGGACGGGGCGCCGAGGACTACGGCCTGCTCGGCTCGATCATGGCGGTCGGCTCGCTGAGCGCCGCGCTGCTGGCTGCCCGGCGCAGCGAGCCGCGGCTACGGGTGCTGCTGCTCTCGCTCGTCGGCTTCACCTTCGCCGCGGCCGGCGCCGCGCTCGCCCCGACCTACGCGAGCTTCGCGGTGGCGCTCGCGGCGTGCGGCCTGACCGCCCTGACGGCGATGACGACGGCCAATGCCATGGTCCAGATGCGCACCGACCCGATGATGCGCGGCCGCGTCATGGCCCTCTACATGGCGATCTTCTTCGGCGGGACACCGCTCGGCGCGCCGATCATCGGCTGGGTCGGCGACGTCCTCGGCCCGCGCTGGACGATCGGCATCGGGGCCGCCGCGGTCGGGATCACGCTCGTCGGGGTCTCGATCTGGCTCGGTCGGCACGAGAATGTCGAGGTGACCTACTCCAGCCAACGCCGACCCCGGGTGCGGGTCTCCTCCGCGCCGACCCACGACGTGCCGCAGGCCGCCCGATGACCCCGCGCTTCCGCCGGGTCATGACGTGGGTCGTGCTCGCCTCCCTCGTCCTCGTCGCGATCATCGCGGCGCTGTAGGCCGACTCGCGCCCCCGGACGCTGCCGGGCGAAGGGGGCCGCAGCCCGGGTCCGGCACGAAGGCCGGGTGCGGGTCGGCCTGCCGGACGAAGAGCACGAGGTCGCCGACCCGGTGCTCGGCGTAGGGCACCGGCCGGCAGGCCCGCCACAGGTGCGGGTCCATCGCGTCCGAGCGGGCGGCCCACGAGCGGTCGACGAGCAGGGCGCGGGGCGCCAGGCTGCCCGGCATCGTCGTCGTCAGCCGACGGCCGGGCAGCGCCACCTGCGTCGGCCAGGGGTCGGACCAGATCGTGATCGTCGTCCCGTCGGGCACCTCGCGCGCGAGCACGTCGGGGGCGAGGGTGAGCCCGCTGGGCTCGGTGCGGGCCACGGCGCCGACGTGGTCAGCGGCGAGGACGACGGCGGGCAGCAGGGCGAGCGCGGCCCCGCCCGACGCCACGGGCCCGGCCCACCGCCCGGCGGGTCCACGCCGGGTGGCCCGGTGGCTCGGCGCCAGCGCACACACCGCGAGCGCGAGGAGCAGCGGCCACCAGACGTACTGGTAGTGGCCGAGCTGCACGGGGGAGAGGCTCATCGCGACGACGAGGCCGAGCAGGGTCGTGGCGACGGGCGCGAGCCGCGCCCCGTGCCGGGCCAACCCGACGAGGGCACCGAGGACGAGCCCGGCAGCCGCGAGCGGCCCGAGCCGTTGGAGCGCGAACCACAGCGAGGTCCACCAGGGCGCGTGGTGGTGGGTCTGCCCCGCGACGACGACCGTGTGCCCGGCCTCGGCGTGGCCGAGCTGGAAGGTCACCGGCGTGGTCATCGCCCGCAGCGCCTCGCCCTCCATCGGGACGAAGGGGAAGACCCAGGTCACCCCGGCGGCGACCAGGGCCGCGGCGGCGAGGGGGACGACGGTGTGCGCGGGGCGGTGCCGCAGCAGGAGCAGCGCTGCCGGGAGCAGCCCGACGAGGGCGAGGGCGCCGGTGAGCTTGGCCGCGGCGGCCAGCCCGGCGAGGGCGCCACCGACGAGGAGCCAGCGCGGGTCGCGCCGCGTGACCGCGAGGGTCCAGGCGAGCTGGGCGGCGAGGAGCCCGCAGGTCATCACCGACTCGAGGGTGGCGGTGCGCCCGGGAGCCCAGGGGAGGGTCCACCACAGCAGCGCCGTGGCGATGCCGACGAGGGCGGTCCACCGGCCGGGGCGCCCGACCTGCCACACGAGGAGGGCGAGGAGGAGCCCGGTGACCCACGCGGCGAGCGCTGCGGGCAGGCGGTCGGCGACGACCGTGTCGCCGAGCCCGAGGTGGGTGAGGGCCATGAGCTGCTTGGCCAGCGGCGGGTGCTGCGCATTGGTCAGCCACTGCCCCTCGAGCATGTCGAGGGCGGCCTGGCGGTAGTAGAGCTCGTCACCGCGCAGGTGGTGGGCGTCGAGCCGCCACCCGAGCGTCCACGCGCCCACGCCGCCGGCGGCGAGCAGCCCGACGTGCCGGGCGCGCACCCGAGCGGTCAGAGCCGCTCCAGCACGTGGTCGATGCAGGCGAGCAGGGCGGAGACGTCGTCGGGGTCGACGGCGGGGAAGGTCGCGATGCGCAGCTGGTTGCGGGCGAGCTTGCGGTAGGGCTCGACGTCGACGATGCCGTTGCGGCGCAAGGTGGTCGCGATCGCCGCGGCATCGACCTCGGCGTCGAAGTCGACCGTGGTGACGACCTGTGAGCGGGCCGCGGGGTCGGTGACGAAGAGGCTGGTGTGCTCCCCCTTCGTCGCCCACTCGTGGATGCGCGAGGAGGACTCGGCCGTGCGCGCGGTCGTGAAGTCGAGGCCGCCCGAGGTGAGCATCCAGCGGACCTGCTCGGCCATGAGGGCGAGCGTCGCCACGGCCGGGGTGTTGAGCGTCTGGTCCTTGCGGGAGTTGTCGATCGCGGCGGTCAGCGAGAGGAAGTCGGGGATCCACCGATCGGTCGCGGCGACCTCCTCGGCTCGGGCCAGCGCCGCGGGGCTCATGATGGCGAACCAGATGCCGCCGTCGGAGGCGAAGGACTTCTGCGGGGCGAAGTAGTAGGCGTCGGTCTGCGCGATGTCGACGGGCAGGCCGCCCGCGCCGGAGGTGGCGTCGACGAGGACGAGCGCGTCGTCGTCGGTGCCGGCCGGGCGCTCGACGGGTGCCATGACGCCGGTGGAGGTCTCGTTGTGCGGCCAGGCGTAGGCGTCGACGCCGGCGACCGCCTCGGGTCGGCTCAGCCCGCCCGGCTCGGCCGAGCGCACGTCGGGCTCGGCGAGGAAGGGAGCGCGTCGCGTGACGGCGGCGAACTTGCCGGAGAACTCGCCGAAGACGCAGTGCTGCGCCCGCTCGCGGATCAGGCCGAGGGCTGCGATGTCCCAGAAGGCGGTCGACCCGCCGTTGCCGAGGACGACCTCGTAGCCCTCGGGGGCCCCGAAGAGCGTCGCCAGACCCTCGCGCAGCTCGTGGACGAGACCCCGGACCGGTGCCTGCCGGTGCGAGGTGCCGATGACGTCGCGGGCGATCGAGCGGAGGTAGTCGACCTGCTCGGCGCGCACGAGGGAGGGGCCCGAGCCGAAGCGGCCGTCACGGGGGCGCAGCGCCTCGGGGATGGTGATGTCGGTCATGGGACCTCGGCGAGCTCGGAGGACTTGGGCTTGGTGATCGAGACCGGCTCGCCCCACTCGGAGGCGAGCAGCCGGGCTGTGGCGCCGTTGAGGGTGAACTCCATCTTGCGGATGAGGTCGTCCTCGTCGAGCCAGACGTCGTAGATGACGGTGTCGGGAGCGCCCTCGGCTGGCTCCATGCCGAGCTCACGCAGCGAGGTCCTGGTGTCGACGGTCGCCGTGTAGTGGGTCGTCGGCACGCCACCGACGTCCTCGGTGCCCTTGTTGCCCGCCTTGTGCACCCCGGCGACGAAGGCGTCGAGCTGGCGGCGCATCGACAGGATCTTGACCTGGTCGAGCGTGGTCTTGATGAGCGGGTTGGTCGAGCCCTCGGTGACCTTGACCCACTTCGGCGGCTGGGCGAGGTAGTACTGCCCGTCGACGAGCTTGTAGCCCAGCTGCTGACCGGCGAGGGAGACGTCCATGTCGAGGGCGTCGGCCTCGAGATCCTGCACCCCGGTGGCCGAGGCCTGGGACTGGCCGGCGATCTTGGCCGTCACGTCGATCTTGACCGTGGGGTTGGCGTCGACGGCGGCCTCGAGCCGGTCGGTGAACTCCTTCGGGTCGAAGGGCTTGCCGGTGTTGGTCGAGGTCGAGCTCGACGGGCTGGTCGAGGAGCTCTTGGTGGAGTTGGACAGGGTCGGCTCGTCGGAGCCGCTGCTGCTCGTCGAGCGCGGCGAGCTCGTGCTCGACCCGCCGGGGGTGCTGCCCTTGCTGCCGCCGGGGGTCGGCGTCGAGGAGTTGGAGACGGAGTCGTCACCGGACCCGGCCGTCGGTCCCGGACCGCCGTCGCCGCCGCACGCCGACAGGGCGAGGGCGGTCGCGGCGGTGAGGGCGATCGCGGCCGTGCGCATCAGACCGAGGGCAGCTGGTCGTAGCCCGCGACGTCGGAGATCGCCCGGGGACCGTGACCGACGTAGTTGCTGCTCGGGCGGATGAGGCGGCCGGTGCGCTTCTGCTCGAGGACGTGCGCTGCCCAGCCGGCGGTACGGGCGCAGACGAAGAGCGGCGTCATCATCTCGCCGGGGACATCCGCGAAGTCGAGCAGGACCGCCGCCCAGTAGTCGACGTTGGTCTCCATCTTGCGCTCGGGGTAGCGGTCGGCGAGCTCGGCGATGGCCGCCTTCTCCAGCTCGAGGGCGACCTCGTAGCGCGGGGCGCCCAGGCGCTTGCAGGTGTCGCGCAGGACGGCCGCGCGCGGGTCGTAGGCCCGGTAGACGCGGTGACCGAAGCCCATGAGGCGCTCCTTGCGGTCGAGCGCGTCCTTGACGTACTTCGTCGCGTCGCCGGTGCGCTCCACGCCCTCGATCATGTGCTGCGCACGCGAGGGGGCGCCGCCGTGGAGCGGGCCGGACATCGCGCCGACCGCGCCCGAGAGGCAGGCGGCGACGTCGGCGCCGGTCGAGGCGATGACGCGGGCGGTGAAGGTCGAGGCGTTCATGCCGTGCTCGGCCGCGGAGATGAAGTAGGCGTCGATGGCCTCGACGTGCTTGGGGTCGGGCTCGCCGCGCCAGCGGATCATGAAGCGCTCGACGATGTTCTTGCCCTCGTCGACACGTGCCTGCGGGACCATCGCGGAGTTCTGGCCGTGCGCGGACTGGGCGATGAAGGACAGGGCCATGACCGAGGCGCGGGCCAGGTCGTCGCGGACCTGGGTGTCGTCGATGTCGAGGAGGGGCTTGAAGCCCCACAGCGGGGCGAGCTGGGCCAGGGCCGACTGGACGTCGACGCGGATGTCGCCGCTGTGCACCGGGAGGGGGAAGGGCTCGGCGGGCGGCAGACCCGGGTCGAAGCTGTCGTCGACGAGCAGGCCCCAGACGCGCCCGAAGGAGACCTTGCCGACGAGGTCGTTGATGTCCACGCCGCGATAGCGCAGGTTGCCACCGGCCTTGTCCGGCTCGGCGATCTCCGACTCGAAGGCGACGACGCCCTCCAGCCCGTGCTTGACCTCGGTGTCAGTCATCTCGGTGGCCTTCCTTCGTGCGCAAGGTGATCTCAGGGCCATTCTGCACGCTCCGGACGACGAGGCCATGCCGGGGCGACCAGCCGGTAGCATGCCCGGGGCCACGCAGACGATCGACGAGGAGCTCCGGGTGGTGCGTTCACGGCTCGGGTACAGCCCGGCCCTCGACGGGGTGCGTGGGCTGTTCATGCTCTGCTTCATGGCCTACCACTTCGGGGTCGACCAGCTCGCCGGCATGTGGGTGTGCATCAACCTCTTCTTCGTCCTGTCGGCCTTCCTCATCACCCGCCTGCTCGTCGAGGAGCGGGTGCAGCGGGGCGACATCGACGTCTGGGGCTTCTACCGCCGGCGCGCCCGACGGCTGCTGCCCGGGCTCTTCCTCGTCCTGACCTTCGTCCTCGTCTACGCCGTGCTCTGGGCCGACGACGCCGTCCGCCGCAAGATCGGCGGCGACGTGCTGGCCACGCTCGGCTACGTCATGAACTGGCGCCTGATCGTCGAGGGGGACCAGTACTTCGGCACCCAGGGCGGGGCATCCCCCCTTCGTCATGCCTGGACCCTCGCCATCGAGGAGCAGTTCTACGTCCTCGTCCCCTTCGTCATCCTCGGCCTGATGCTCTGGGTCCGCACCCGCCGCCGGATGACCCTCGTCCTGCTCGCCGGTGCCGTCGCGAGCGCGGTGTGGACCGCGGTCGTCGGCTTCCACGACGCGAGCGACTACCCGCGCGTCTACTACGGCACCGACACCCGGGCGCAGGCGCTCTTCATCGGCGCCGCACTCGGCGTGTGGCTGGCTCCCGGCCGCAGCGGGGCCTTCCCGAGCTTCCCGCGGCCGGTCGTCGCCGTCGCCGGGGTCGTCGGTGTCGTCTCGAGCGTCTTCTCCTTCGTCGTCGTCGGGCCCTACTCGGGCTGGATGTTCAACCTCGGGGGCATGTTCTTCTTCGCGCTCGGCAGCGCGCTGCTCGTCATCGCGTGCGTCGACGAGCGGCCGAGCTGGGTGCGCACCGTCTTCGGCTGGCGACCGCTCGCCCACGTCGGGCGACTCTCCTACGGCCTCTACCTGTGGCACTGGCCGATCTGGCTGGCCGCCGGCAACGGCCGGATCACCGACAACGCGATCGTCGAGTTCGTCATGTGCTCCGCGCTGACCGTCGTCATCGCCCAGCTGTCCTACCAGTACGTCGAGCGGCCGGTCATCAAGCGCGGGGTCCGCGGGCTCGTCCCGTCCCTGCGCACCCCGGCCGTGGCGGCCGTCCTGCCGATCGTCCTCATCGCCGGGGGCGGTCTCGCCGTCGCCCGCACGGCACCGTCCGCCGAGCCCGGGGCCGACACGGCCGAGGTCGTGCCGCAGGGCCCGCCGCCGAAGATCGTGGCGAACCAGCCCGCCTACCGCGAGGGATCCCCGGCGAGGATCGGCGTCTACGGCGACTCCGTGCCCTTCTTCCTCACCGAGCGCTTCCCTCAGGAGACCTTCCCCGGCGTCGGCCTCGACAACTACTCGCGCGAGGGCTGTGACCTGCTCTCCGAGCCGATGAGCTGGGCGCCCGGCTTCCAGATGGGCAACGACGAGCAGTGCACCGCGATGAAGAAGGAGTGGCCGCAGCGCTTCGAGGAGCGCGGTGACGACGTCCTGCTCGTCTGGGCCTCGCCGCTGCTCGCCGTCCCGCACGTCGTCGACGGCGAGCGACTGTGGCTCGACGACCCCGACTACCGGGCCCTCATCCGCGAGCGCCTCGACACGGTGCGCGAGGAGGCGCTCGACGCCGGCGCGAAGCAGGTGCAGATCGTCAACGTGCCCTGCCGCAAGCCGGTCGAGGACTCGATCCCCGAGGAGTTCCGGGTCGTCTTCGACTCCAGCCCCGAGATCGTCAAGGAGTACAAGGAGCCGCAACAGATCAACCGGCTCGTCAAGCAGTGGGCCGACTCCCACGACGACGTCGAGATGATCGACCTGCACCAGGCGCTGTGCTCCGACGGCTACCCCGAGGAGATCGGTGGCATCCAGGTCTTCAACGACTATCTCCACTTCTCGCCCGAGGCGACCCCGATGATCTGGGACCACGTCCTGGGCCAGGTGAGCCGCAACTACGCGCGGGCCGAGTCGTGAGGAGCCTGACCCAGCAGCTGCGGACGTCGACGGGGGAGCAGCGCCTCTCCGCCCTCGACGGCTACCGCGGCCTCTTCGTCACCCTCGTCCTGCTCTACCACTTCGGCGCGACCTTCCTGGTCGGCGGCTGGGTGGGCATCAACCACTTCTTCGCCTTCTCCGGCTACCTCATCACCCGGCTGCTCATCTCGGAGCGGGCCCGCACCGGCCGGATCGACGTGTGGCGCTTCTACCGCCGCCGCGCCGAGCGGCTGCTGCCGGCCCTCGTCGTCGTGTGCACCGCCGTGCTCCTTGCCGCGCTCTTCGCCGGGTCGGCACACCGCCACCGCGACGCGGGTGACGTGCTCGCCTCCCTCTTCTTCGTCCAGAACTGGCGGCTCATCAGCCGGGACGACGCCTACTTCGAGCAGGTGGGCAACCCCTCGCCGCTGCAGCACGCGTGGACCCTGGGCGTGGAGGAGCAGTTCTACCTCCTCGTGCCGCTGCTCGTGCTCGTGCTCTTCGCGGCCTTCCGCACCAGCCGCACCGCCCGCCTCGTCGTCGTCGCGGCACTCGCCGTCGCCTCGGCCGCATGGACGGCCCACCTCGCCGGCTCGGGAGTCGACTTCGCCCGGCTCTACTACGGCACCGACACCCGGGCGCAGGCACTGCTCGTGGGTGCTGCGGTCGCCGTGCTGCTCGGGCGGGACCACCGCGGCCGACTGGGGCGGCGCCCTTCGCGTGACGTCACTCAACTCATCGGCCTCGTCGGCTTCGCCATCTCGCTCTCGGCCTTCTTCGTCGTCGGGCCCCGCAGCGAGTGGCTCTTCACCAGCGGCGGCATGCTCCTCTTCGCCGTCGGCGCCGCGATGATGGGCCTGGCCGCGACCGACCCACGCCCGCTGACGATCAACCGGATCGCGAGCTGGCCGCCGGCGGTGCTGCTCGGCCAGATGACCTACGGCCTCTACCTCTACCACTGGCCGATCCACCTGTGGCTCGGTCCGCTCCTCGACCCGCTGCCGCTCGTCGTCTCCGTGCTCGGACAGCTCGCCGTGACGATCGCCGTCGCCTGGGCGAGCTTCCGGTGGCTCGAGGTGCCGGTCCTGCGGGACGGCTTCGGCGCCCTGCTGCCCCGACGGCGGCCGGGACGCACCTGGGTGGTCCCGGTCGCCGGGGTGGCCGTCGTCGCGGTACTCGCCGGCTTCGTCTTCACCCGCCCGGTGAGCGAGGAGGACCTCGACGTCCCCCCGCTCGTCGCGGCCGACGCCGAGGTCACCCCGGCCGACCCGCCGCTCGACATGGCCCTGCTCGGCGACTCCGTCGGGGTCTCGCTCGGCGAGGGCTGGCGCGACGACGACCACCCGGGCGTGACGATGACCAACCTCTCGCGCATCGGCTGCGACCTCGTGGACGCCCCGCTGTTGTCCGACGGCGCGCCCATGCCGGAGGACGCCGCCTGCGACGACTGGCGCCGGGACTGGCCCCAGCAGGTCGAGGAGGCCGGGGCGAGCGACCTGCTCGTCCTGCCCGGGCCGCAGCTCATCGGTGAGCACGAGGTCGACGGGCGCACCGTCGGGTCGCGCTCGGCCGACCACGCGGCCCTCATCACCGAGACCCTCGACGACATCGAGCGGCGCGCCCACGAGGCCGGGGTGACGCACGTGCAGGTGGCGACGATGCCCTGCCGCGAGGTCGACCCGGACAGGCTCGACCCGTCGCTGCGGCAGTTCGCCGGCCCGATCTCCGACCCGGCCAATATCGGCTGGGTCAACGACGTCATCCGCGCCTGGGCGCGCGGCGAGGGCGGGTCGCAGCGCACCTCGGGGGTGCAGCGGCAGGCCCTCGACCTGTGGGAGCCGCTGTGCGGCGACGGCTACCGCGAGGAGATCAACGGCGTGCCGCTCTACTCCGACACGGTCCACTTCTCGCCCGCGGGCGCCGCGATGGTCTGGACCTGGCTGACGCCGCGGGTGGTCGAGGCGACGCGTCAGTAGGCCGGTCGTATTCTGGCGGCCATGAGCGCCTCGCCCGACGGCATGATCCCCCGCACCCCACCGACGGTGGACCACGTCGACTACTCCGGGGAGGGGCTGGCCGAGGGGGAGGTGCCGGGCGCTCCCTTCGCGCTGGTGACGTCGTGGATCGACACCGCACGGGCCCGCCAGGCCGACCGCGGCGACGTGCCGGAGCCGCTGTCCTTCGCCGTCGCGACCGTCGACGAGCAGGGGCGGCCGGACGTGCGCACGGTGCTCATGCGCTTCCTCGACGCCCGCGGTCCGGGCTTCGTCACCAACCTCGAGTCGGCCAAGAGCCGGCAGCTGCAGGCCTCCCCGGTCATCGCCGCGACGATCACCTGGCCGGCGATGTTCCGCGCGGTCCGCTTCCGCGGGCGGGCCGAGCTCGTGGCCGAGGCCGAGATCGACCGCTACTTCGCCGAGCGGCCGCGCGGGTCGCAGCTGAGCGCGTGGGTCTCGCACCAGTCGCAGCCCATCGAGGGCTGCGAGCCCCTGGAGCGCGCCTGGGCCGAGGTCGAGGAGCGCTTCGCCGGTCAGGACGTGCCGCGCCCCGACTTCTGGGGCGGCTGGCGGATCGTCTGCGACGAGGTCGAGGCGTGGGCCGGTCGGAGCAACCGGCTGCACGACCGCTTCCGCTGGACGCGGGTCGCCGACGGGGGACTCGACGTCGCGGGCGCTTGGCAGGTCGAGCGCCTGCAGCCCTGAGTCGCCTCACCAGTGGTGCATCGACGCCCGCACCACGCCGGCGACGTCCTCCTCGGTGACCTCCCGCGGGGCCGTCGCGAGCAGCCGCTGCTGCTGCATCGTCCCCGACACGATGCCGTCGACGTCCGCGTCGCCGTAGCCGATCTCGGCCAGGCCCGAGGGCTGGCCGATGTCACGCATGAGGCGGCGCAGCACGGCCGAGAGGCGCTCCGGCTCGGACACGTCGGCGTCAAGGCCCTGCGGGTCGAGCCAGGCGGCGGCGGTGAGGTGGCGCTGCGGGTTGGCCGCGAAGGTCATCGCGAAGGCCGCCGGAGCCGTCGACGCGACCGCCATGCCGTGGGGCACCATCGCCTCGTCGACGTCGTAGTCGCGCGGCCGGAAGTCGGAGCCGAGGTCGTGGACCCGCCCGGCGATCGGGTAGGCGTTGGCGTGCGGGACGTGCACACCGGCGTTGCCGAAGCCCATCCCCGCGAAGGTCGCCGCGAGCGCCATGTCGGCCCGCGCCTGCTCCTCACCGGCCACCGCCCCGCGGAAGGCGCCGGCGAGCAGCCGCATCGCCTTTTCCGCGTAGAGGTCCGAGATCGGGTTGGACCCGCAGTAGGGCACGCGCTGCTCGGGCGTCTTGTGCTCGTAGCTCGTGTAGGGCCGCGCGGTCCACGACTCGAGGGCGTGGCACAGGATGTCCATGCCCGCCGACGCGGTGACCCCCGCCGGCTGGGTCGCGGTGAGCTCGGGGTCGACGACGGCGAGCACCGGCCGCAGCCGCTCGTGGCTGATGCCGGTCTTGACCTGGGACGCCAGCACGTCGAGGACGCACACGGTCGTCGACTCGGCCCCGGTCCCGGTCGTCGTCGGCACCGCGACGAGTGGGAGCACCGACTGCTCGGGCGCGCGCCCGCCCCCGACCGGGGCATTGACGTAGTCCATGAGCTCACCCGGGTTGGTGAGCAGCAGGGACACCGCCTTGGCCGTGTCGATGCTCGACCCGCCACCGACGGCGACGACGGCGTCGAAGGGGGCCGCCCCCTTCGCCCGCTCGACGGCGGCGACCAGCGACACGTCACTGGGCTCGACGGCGGCGGAGTCGTGCACGTCGACCCGCAGCCCGGCCGTGCGCAGGGCCTTGGCGACCCGCTCGGGGTGGCCGGTCGCGGCCAGCCCGGGGTCGGTGACGACGAGCGCGCTGCGAGCGCCCAGCCCGGCGACGTCGTGGCCGATCTCGGTGACGGCGCCGGGGCCGAACTTCAGCCGCGGCGCGGCATAGGTGAAGACGGACTCGGGCGTGTGCGGTGACGTGGGCATGACGGTGCCTTCCTACTCCCGGTGGACCTTGTGGGCCGCGGCCTGCGCCCGCGGCTTGATGACCATGAGGTCGATGTTGACGTGGCGCGGCCGGGTGGCCATCCAGGTGATCGCCTCGGCGATGTCGTCGGCGACGAGCGGCTCGGCGACGCCGGCGTAGACCTGCTCCGCCCGCTCCCGGTCACCCTTGAAGCGGGTGAGCGAAAATCCCTCGGTCTGCACCATCCCGGGCGCGATCTCGGTGACCCGCACCGGCTGGTCCACGAGCTCTAGACGCATCGTCTCGGTCATCGTCGCCAGCGCGTGCTTGGCCGCGGTGTAGCCGGCGCCGCCCTCGTAGGAGGTGCGCCCCGCGATGGAGCCGACGTTGACGATGACCCCCTCGGCCGCCACGAGCGAAGGGAGCAGCGCCTGCACCACGCGCAGGGTCCCGATGACGTTGACCTCGTACATCGCCCGCCAGTCCTCGACGTCGCCGGTCGCGACGGGGTCGAGGCCGTAGGCGCCGCCGGCGTTGTTGACCAGCACGTCGAGCCGGTCGCCCACCTCGGCGGCCAGGGCGGCCACCGCGTCGGGGTCGGTGACATCGCAGGTGACCGCGCGCCCGTCGATCTCGGCGGCGAGGTCGGCGATGCGGTCGGTGCGGCGGGCCGCGCAGACCACCTCGTGGCCGGCCGCCGCGAGGGCGCGCGCGGTGGCGGCGCCGATGCCGGAGCTGGCGCCGGTGACGAGGGCGAGGGGGCGGGTCATGGGGTCTCCTTCGGGCGGCGACGCTGACACCGCCCAACGTATCGACACCGCGGCAGGAGAGGATGGCCGGGATGAGCGAGAGCGAGACCTTCGGCTGGAGGCGCATCGCCGTACCCGCCTTCGGGCCGACTCTGCTCTCCGCCGCGGCCACGGGTGCCGTCGTGCCGATCGCGGCGCTGCGCGCCGACGAGCTCGGGGCGAGCATCGGCACGGCCGCCTTCGTCGTCGCCCTCACCGGCGTCGGCCAGCTCGTCGGGGTCCTGCCCGCCGGGGCGCTCGTCGCCCGCATCGGGGAGCGGGCCACGCTCGTGCGCGCCGGGCTGCTCGACATCGTCGCCCTGGCGGTCGCCGGCTGGGCGCCCTCGCTGTGGCTCATGGGCGTGGCGCTCCTGCTGAGCGGGTTGGCGTCCTCGGCCTTCTTCCTCGCCCGGCAGGGATACATGATCGACGTGCTGCCGCAGCGGCTGCTCGCCCGCGGCATGTCGCTGCTCGGCGGCTCGATGCGCGCGGGCCTGCTCCTCGGGCCGGTCCTGGGCTCGGTGGCGATCGCCCCCTTCGGCCTGCAGGGGGCCTACGGCGTGGCCGTGCTCCTCGCGGTCGGCTCGGTGGTCACCGTGCTCACCGCACCCGACCTCACCGGCGACCACGAGCGCGCCCGGGCCGGGGAGCCGCACACGGGGGTCCTGCGGGTCGTGCGGCAGCACGCGCGCCTCCTGCTCACCCAGGGCATCGGCGTCACGGTGATCTCCGCGCTGCGGCAGTCGCGGTTGGTGATCCTGCCCCTGTGGGCGGTGCACATCGGGCTCGACGGCGTCGACTCCTCGCAGATCTTCGCCGTCGCCGGCGTCGCCGAGCTGCTCCTCGTCTACCCGGGAGGCTGGGTCATGGACCGCCTCGGCCGGGTGTGGGTCGTCGCGGTGCTGCTGTCGGTGGTCTCGACGTCCTTCCTCGCGCTGCCCCTCGCCGGCACGAAGGGGGAGCTGCTCGCCGTGGCCCTCGTCATGGCCCTGGGCAATGGTCTGGGGTCCGGCATCGTCATGACCCTCGGGGCCGATGCGGCGCCGGACCGCGACCGCGCGCAGTTCCTCGGCGCCTGGCGCCTCATGGGCGAGCTCGGCCACGCCGGCGGCACGCTCGGGCTGAGCGCGGTGACGGCCCTGGTGTCGCTGCCGGTCGCGGCCGTGGTGCTCGGCGCGACCGGGCTCGTCGGGCTGGGCTGGACGAGCCTGTGGGTCTCGCGGGCCGACCGGGAGCGCGGCAAGGCATGATGGAGCCGTGAAGGATCTCATCGACACCACGGAGATGTACCTCCGCACGATCTTCGAGCTCGAGGAGGAGGGCATCCCGCCCATGCGAGCCCGCATCGCCGAGCGGCTGGGGCACTCGGGTCCCACCGTCTCGCAGACGATTGCGCGCATGGAGCGTGACGGACTCGTGAGCCTTGGCGAGGACCGTCGCCTCGTGCTCTCCGACGAGGGCCGGCTCCTCGCCACCCGCGTCATGCGCAAGCACCGCCTCGCCGAGCGACTGCTCGCCGACGTCATCGGCCTCGAGTGGGAGCACATCCACGACGAGGCCTGCCGCTGGGAGCACGTGATGAGCGAGCGCGTCGAGCGCAAGATCCTCGCCATGCTCCCCGAGCACCGCGAGTCGCCCTACGGCACCCCGATCCCCGGCCTCGACGAGCTGCTCGCCGGCGGCGATGAGGCTCCGGCCGACGACTACCTCGAGGGGCTCTCCAGCCTCACCGACGTCGTCGACGGCGGCCTGACCGGTCCCTTCCGCGTGCGGCGCATCGGCGAGCCGGCGCAGGAGGACCACGAGGCGCTCGCGCTGCTCACCGAGGCCCGGCTGCGCCCGCGCGAGGTCGTGCGCGTCACTCCCGAGGACGACCGCATCATCGTCGCCCGTGACGGCGCAGCCTCCTCCGACGCGGTCTCGCTGCCGCGCGACGTGGCCGTCCACGTCTTCGTGGAGCAGATCGCGCCCTGACCGCGTGCGTACCGTGCCGTGACCTCGGTGTGACATTTTCGTGATCGGCAGGTACGGCCGGGAGGTCCGTCTCCCCTGGGCGGATCCGTCACGCGGACGCCAAGTCCTGCCACCGCACCGACGGTTGTGAGAGCACACCGCATGGCAGGAGCGGGGGACCCACTCATGGGGCATCGCGGATGCTCCTCGGGGTGAAGTCCCGGGGCGTGCGGACCGCTGGGTCGGTCCGGTGCCGCGGGACCGGGCCGCACCTCTGGCCCGAACCCGACAGCTGACCTCGCAGGCGGGACAGAGGTATACATCGTGTCTCACAACGTCGGGCGCCACCGCGCTCCTGAGCGCTACAACCCCCTGACCGAGATCGGCACCGTCATCAGCCAGACGGGCACCCCGCTGGCCAAGGGCTCCGCCGTCCTCGCCGCCTCCGGTGGTCTCGTCGCCGCCATCGCCATCCCCGCGCAGGCGAGCACCGCCGCCGACCAGGTCGACGCCACCCCGGTCCAGGCCGCTGCTGCCCCCGCCGCCCCGGCTGCCGTGGCCGTCACCGCGCCGAGCGCCCCGGCCACCTCGACGGCCGCGACCTCCGCCTTCGGCAAGATCGAGGTCGAGCCCGTCGCCAAGCCGACCGGCCCCACCCCCTACCAGCTGCGCATGCGCGCCGAGCGTGAGCAGGCTCGCGAGGCCGCCGCGCAGGAGCGTCAGCGCGAGCAGGAGCAGGAGCAGGAGCAGGCGCAGGCGCAGGCCGAGCGCGAGCAGGCCGCGCAGGAGCGCGAGTCCGAGGCCGCCAGCCGCTCGCAGGAGCGCCAGTCGCCCGCCCCGCAGGCGAGCACCTCGACCCCCGCCGCCGAGACCGCGGCACCAGCCCCGGCCGCCTCGAGCAATGTCGTCGAGATCGCCAAGCAGTACATCGGCACCCCCTACGTCTACGGCGGCTCGACCCCCGCGGGCTTCGACTGCTCCGGCTTCACGCAGTACGTCTTCGCCAAGGCCGGCAAGTCCATCCCGCGCGTGACCACCGCCCAGCAGGCCGCCGCCACCCCGGTGTCCAGCCCGCAGCCGGGCGACCTGGTCTTCTTCGGCTCCCCGTCGTGGCACGTCGGCATCTACGTCGGCGACGGCATGATGATCGACTCGCCGCGCACCGGCTCGTCGATCTCGATCCGTCCGATCTTCGACGGCGTCTCCGGCTACGGCCGGGTCTGACCGCCGACCCGACAGGGGGCGAAGGGAGCAGCCGCTCCCTTCGCCCCCTGCGTCATGTCGTCAGGACTGCTCGCGCGCCCGGTCCTGCTCCTGCATCCGTCGGTAGGCGGCGCCGAGCTCGTCGTGGTGGAGCAGGTCGTCCTCGACGATGCCGGTGCGGTAGCCGGCGCGGCCGAGCATGTGCGCGGTGACCGGGGCGGTGAGGGCCTGGGCGCCGACGACGATGAGCAGCGTGGCGACCGAGGCCCAGGTACGCACCGTGAGCGCCAGGCCAAGCAGGATGAGCAGCAGACCCAGGGTCTGTGGCTTGGTGGCGGCGTGCATGCGGGCGAAGAGGTCGGGCAGGCGCACCAGGCCGATCGCGCCGACGAGGGCCAGCGTGGCACCGAGGAGCAGGCTGATCGCCCCGGCGAGGTCGAGGATCTGTGCCCAGCTCACGAGGCATCGTCCTTGCGGGCCATGAAGCGGGCGACCGAGACCGACCCGACGAATCCGGTGAGGCTGAAGACGACGAGGATCGGCAGCGTCCCGGCGTCACCGGTGCGCACGATCTGCGTCGCCATGATGCCGATGACGATGACGATGACCACGTCGAGGCTCAGGGCGCGGTCGAGGTTGGTCGGACCCCGCGCGATGCGCACGAGGACCAGGCCGGCGGCGGCGAAGAGTAGCCCGAGTCCGATCGACAGGATGATGCTCATGCAACCTCCTGCGTGCAGATCGAGATCTCCTCGGGGGTGCCGATGGCCCGCACGACCCGGGTCTCGACGGCCAGGACGTCTCGTCGCAGTTCCTCCATGCCCTCGGGCGTGGTGACGTGGAAGCCGTGGACGTAGAGGACGTTGGCGCCGCGTCGGGCCTCGACGACGATCGACCCGGGCACGAGGGAGACGAGCGCGGAGACGATCGTCATGTAGAACTCCGAGTGCGTGCGCATCCGGACCTCGACGATCGAGCCACCCTGGCTGGGGCGGCGGCTCAGGGTGGCGCCGGTGATCTGGACCGCGGCGCTCACGAGGTCGACGAGGAAGCGCCCGATGAGCAGCAGGAGGCGCCACGGGTGGATCCGGCCGAAGTACTGGATCGAGGGCAGCGGGAAGATCTGCGTGACGACCGCGCCGATGATCAGGCCGTTGATGATGTTGCCCAGGGTGATGCGGTCCCAGAGCAGGACCCACACGACGGCCAGGCCGATGATCGCCCGGGGCTGGAAGCCGCCGCGCCGACGGGTCGCCGGGGTCGTGTCGATAGCGGTGTCGCTCACGGCGCCTCCTCGGACAGGACGGCGCGGACGTAGGCATCGCTGGAGAGCATCTGCCGGGCCGCCGCGTCGGTGTAGGTGAAGAGCGGGCCGGCGAAGAGCGAGAGGCCCAGGCTGAAGGCGACGACCGCGGCGGCCGCGCCCAGCATGAGCGGCGGCATCGGCCGCTCGACCTGGGTCACCGCCGGCGGCGGCGCGATCGGGGTCGAGGGGCGCTGGGCCGCGACGGCGGCGCCGATGGCGTCGCTCAGCCGCCCGAAGCTCGGGGTGAGCGTCGGCATCTCGAAGGTCTGGTCCTGGCCCTCGACCGCGCGCGGCCGCCAGAAGGCGGCGCTCCACGTCTTGGCCACGGCGTAGAGGGTGAGCAGCGAGGTGACGACCGAGCCGACGACGAGCGTCCAGGCGATGATGCTGCCGTCCTGGGTGCCGGCCTGCAGCAGGCCGACCTTGCCGACGAAGCCGGAGAAGGGCGGGATGCCGGCGAGGTTCATCGCCGGGACGAAGAAGAGGGCGGCGAGCACCGGGGTGCTCGCGGCGAGCCCGCCGAGGCGGTCGATGACCGTCGAGCCGCCCACCCGCTCGATGAGGCCGGAGATGAGGAAGAGCGCGGTCTGCACGGTGATGTGGTGGGCGATGTAGAAGATCGCCGCCGACACCCCGGACTCGCTCGCCAGCCCGATGCCGAAGAGCATGTAGCCGATGTGGCTGACGAGGGTGAAGGAGAGCATCCGCTTGATCCCCGGCTGGGCGACTGCCCCGAGGATGCCGATGATCATCGTCAGCAGGCCGGCCCCCATGATCAGGTGGTGCAGCGGTGACTCGGGGAAGAGCAGGAACTGGGTGCGCACGATCGCGTAGACGCCGACCTTGGTGAGCAGTCCGGCGAAGACGGCCGAGACCGGCACCGGCGCCGACGGGTAGGAGTCGGGCAGCCACGCCGACATCGGGAAGACGGCCGCCTTGATGCCGAAGACGGTGAGGAGCATCAGCTGCAGCGCCAGCGAGACCGTCGGGTCGATCTCGGGCAGGCGAAGGGAGAGCTGCGCCAAGTTGACCGTGCCGGTCGCGGCGTAGACCCCGGCGATCGCCGACAGGAAGAGGAAGGAGGAGACCATCGAGACGATGACGTAGGTCGTCCCCGCCCGGATCCGGGTGCCGCTGCCGCCGAGGGTCAGCAGGACGAAGCTCGCGAAGAGCAGCATCTCGAAGCTGACGAAGAGGTTGAACAGGTCGCCGGCGAGGAAGGCATTGGACACGCCGGCCGAGAGCACGAGATAGGTCGGGAAGTAGATCGCGAGCGGCGAGTCCTCGTCGCCGTCGGCGACGCCCTGCCCGATGGCGAAGACGAGCACGACGAGGATGACGAAGGAGCTGATGAGCAGCATGAGGGCCGAGAGCCGATCGGCGACGAGCGCGATGCCCAAGGGCTCGGACCACGCCCCGAGCCACAGCGCGATGGGTCCGTCGTGGTGGGTGGACCACATGAGGGTGGCGGCGACGGCGAGGCTGGCGGCGAGCACGGCGATGCTGATGGCGACCTGCGCGCGGGGGTGGCGGCGCGCGACGAGGGTGAGGGCGGCGCCGAGCAGCGGCAGCAGCACCGGCATGGGCAGGAGGTTGGCCACGGTCATGCGGTCGCGTCCTCCTCTTCGGCCTCGGTCGTGGACTGGGTGTCGTCGTCGTAGGTGCTGGAGACCTCGTCGCGTTCGGCGAGGCGCTTGATCAGCTCGTCCTCGGCGTCGTCGGGGACGTCGTCGCTGCCGGTGATCCGCCACTGGCGGTAGGCGAGGGAGAGGACGAAGCCGACCGAGGCCAGGGCGATGACGATCGCGGTGAGCACCATTGCCTGGGGGAGCGCGTCGCTCATCTCGTCGGCCGGTCGTGCACCGACGAAGGGGGCTCCCTTCGCCGGTCCGGAGACGACGAGGTAGAGCGTGGCGACGCCGTTGGACGCCAGGACGATGCCGAGGAGCAGGCGGGTGAGCGCTCGCTCGAGGAGCAGGTAGACGCCGGTCGCGATGAGGAAGCCGGCGACGACGACGAGGCTGAGGTTGGGGGCGACGGCGTTCATGCGGTGGCCCCGTCCTCTTCGGCCTGCTTGTCGACACCCGCACCGAGCGAGCGAACGACGTCGAGCGCGAGCCCGATGACGATGAGGTAGACGCCGATGTCGAAGAACATCGCGGTGACGAGCTTGACGTGACCCCAGACGGGGACGTCGAACTGCACGACCGCCGACTGCAGGACGGTGCCGCCGAAGGCGAGCGGCGCGAGCGCGGAGATCGCCGCGACGGCCAGACCGGCCCCGAGGACGAGACCGGCGCTCACCGGGGCGGCGCGGTCGAGCTCGGCGCGACCGCCGGCGAGGTAGCGCACGAGCAGCGCCAGACCGAGGACGAGGCCACCGGCGAAGCCACCGCCGGGCTGGTTGTGCCCGGAGAAGAGGAGGTAGAGCGAGAGCGCGATCATCACGTGGAAGACCAGCCGGGTGGCGGTCTCGAGGATGACCGAGCGGCGCTCGCGGGGGATCGACGCGGTGACCGGGCCCTGGTTGCGCCGGCGGGTCCACGAGCGCTCGACGTCCTGGGTGCGCACGAAGACCAGGCTGGCGATGCCGGTCGCGGCCGCGACGAGGACCGAGATCTCGCCGAGGGTGTCCCAGGCGCGGATGTCGACGAGGGTCACGTTGACGACATTTTGTCCGTGGCCGAAGTCGTAAGCCTGCTCGGGGAAGGCCTTGCTGATCGGCTCGTGGATGCGGGCATTGGCCGCGACGACCGTGAGGGTGGAGATCGCCGCGCCCATGGTCCCGGCGAGGGCGAGGCGCCACAGCCGGCGGCGCGAGCGGCGGCCGGAGCGGGGGCGGCGGCGGAAGTCCTGCGGGAGCATGCGCAGCACGAGAACGAAGAGCACGAGGGAGAAGGTCTCGACGAGCACCTGGGTCAGGGCGAGGTCGGGCGCCCCGTGCAGGTGGAAGAGCAGCGCGAGCCCGTAGCCGGTGAGGCCGACGAACATCACCGACTGGAGGCGGTTGCGACCGCGCACGGCGAGGATCGCCGCGGCGATGACGAAGAGCCCGACGGCCGCCTGGCTGAAGGTGTCCCACAGCCGGACCTCGGTGCCCGGCAGGGCGGTGGCGGCGACGACGCCCGGCAGGAGGATGACGACGAGGAAGATCGTGCCGAGGTAGGTCGGCAGCGAGCCGCCCTGGGCGAGGGCGGTGACCTCGACGGCGAAGCGGTCGAGGGCCTTCATGAAGCGCTGGTAGACGCGCTCGGCGTTGACCACCTCGGGCAGCGCGGCCTGGACCCGGGCGAAGGGGGCCCGCCCCACGAAGAGCAGGAGGCCGGCGACGATGGCCACGACGGTCAGCCCGAGCGCCGGGGTGAGGCCGTGCCACAGCGCGAGGTGCTCGGGCTCGGCGCCCGGCAGCGTCTCGGTGTAGGGGCGGAAGAGCTCGGTGAGCGGGTCACCGAAGAAGCCGGACGCCAGGGTCGTGAGCGACAGCAGGACCGGCGCGATGAGCAGCGCGTGGGGGGCGGCGAAGGGGGTGGGGCTCGGGGCGGCGCCGGTCGCCCCCTTCGTCGCGAAGGCACCCCAGACGAACCGCGCGGAGTAGGCGACCGTGAGCACGGACCCGGTGACGAGGCCGGCGACGGCCAGCCAGCCGGTGGTCGTCGACAGGGGGCCGTGGGCGGACTCGATGACGGCGGTGAGCGCCGACTCCTTGGCGACGAAGCCGACGAGGGGCGGCAGGCCGGCCATCGAGGCGGCGGACAGGGTTGCGGCGGCGGCGAGGACCGGTGCGGTGCGCCCGAGGCCGTGCAGCTGCGTCAGGTCGCGGGTGCCGGTCCCTTTGTCGATGATGCCGACGCTGAAGAAGAGCACCGACTTGAAGAGGGCGTGGGAGAGGACGAGGGCCAGGGCGGCCAGCCCGGCGGCCTGGGTGCCGACGCCCGCGAGGACGGTCATGAAGCCCAGCTGGCTCACCGTGCCGTAGGCGAGGAGGAGCTTGATGTCGTCCTGACGCAGGGCCCGCCAGCCACCGAGGATCATCGTCCACAGGCCGAGGACGAGCAGGACCGGACGCCACCCGGGCACGTCCGCGAAGATCGGCTCGAGCAGCAGGATGAGGTAGATGCCGGCCTTGACCATCGAGGCTGCGTGCAGGTAGGCGCTCACCGGGGTCGGGGCGGCCATGGCGCCGGGCAGCCAGAAGTGGAAGGGCACCTGCGCCGACTTGGTGAGGGCGCCGACGAGGACGAGGAGGGCGGCCGTCGTCGTCAGGGCGCCGGCCGGGGGCGGCGAGGCGAGCATCTCGCTGATCGTGTAGCTGCTCGTCTCGCCGATGATCACCGTGCCGATGAGCATCGCCAGGCCGCCGAAGGTCGTGACGAGCAGGGCCTGGGTGGCGGAGCGGCGGTTGGCCGAGCGCACCGGGTTGTGCCCGATGAGCGTGTAGGAGAAGACCGTCGTCAGCTCCCAGAAGATGTAGAGCGCGAGCAGGTTGTCGGCGAGGACGAGGCCGAGCATGGCGCCCGCGAAGGCGGTGAAGACGCCCGTGAAGCGCCACAGGCTGGGGTCGTCGGGCTTGAAGTACCAGGCGCAGTAGAGCAGGGCGAGGGCACCGACGCCGGTGACGAGCAGCCCGAGGAGCCACTGGAGGGTGCCGAGCCGCAGCGCGAAGTCCATGCCGAGCGAGGGGACCCAGGCGATGTCCTCGACGATCGACCGGCCGGCGGTCACGTCGCCGGTCTGGGCGAGGAGCCAGGCGAAGGCCGCGGCGGGCACGAGGGCCAGGACGAGGAAGGCGCGTCGGTTGAGGAACTTGGCGAGGCCGGGCGCAACTGCTGCCGCCGCGAAGTGCGCAAGCAGCAGCAGGGTCACGAGGGCCTCTCACGGGTCCGGGGACGGGAGGCCAGTTTAACGGCAGGTGACCGGCGCCCCGAGGCCGGGGTGCACGCGCGTCCTCGCGGTGCCGTAGGTGCCCGGCTCGGCAGCTCCCGAAGAAATCTCGGCCCACCCTCTTGAACTCTTCGAACACATGTTCGATACTGGAGGGGCGAGGGGAGGCGCCATGACACAGCAGTCGATCACCGATCAGGTCAGTGGGACCACGGTCCCGGGGCGCCTGCGCACCGTCCTTGCCGAGGTGTCCGCCACCGGCGTCGACGGGCTGACCGAGGTCGAGCTGCTCGAGGTCGTCGCCCTCCTCGAGATGACGAAGGGGGCCGCGGCCGCCGCGCAGGCCCGCGCCACCGCGCGCTTCGTCGAGGAGCGTGACACGCGGGTGGCCGAGATGGCCGCCGCCGAGGAGATCTCCCGCCGCGAGGCCTCGTTGCGACGCCGGGCCACCCGCAGCGAGGTGGCGCTGGCGCGGCGGTGCTCGCCGGGTCAGGCCGACCGTCACGTCGGCGCCGCGCGGGCGCTCGTCCACGAGCTGCCCGGCACGATGGCCGCGCTCACCGCGGGTGAGATCAGCGAGTGGCGGGCGACGATCGTCGTCCGCGAGACGGCCTGCCTGTCGCCGGAGCACCGGCGCGAGGCCGACCGCCGGCTGGCGGGTGGGTTGCGCGACCTCGGTGACCGGGCGCTGGCTGCCGCGGCGCACCGGGCGTGCGTCGACCTCGACCAGGAGTCGGTCGTCGAGCGGCGGCGTCGGGCCGCCGCCTCGCGGCACGTGTCGGTCCGCCCGGCGCCTGACGGCATGGCCTGGCTGTCGATCCTCGGGCCGCTCGTCGACGTCGTCGGCGCCCACGTCGCGCTGCGCGCGGCCGAGCAGGCGCGGCACGTGGCGACCGGTGACCCGCAGGCCGATGCGGCTGCCGCCGCCGACCCGCGGGGTCGCGGTGCGTGGATGGCCGACACGGCGCTCGAGCTGCTCTCCGGGCGGGCGCCCGGTCAGCCCCAGCCGGTCGAGATCGGGCTCGTGATGCGCGAGGGCGTGCTCCTTCCGGGCGGGCGCTCGGGCGCCGGCGCCGGCGCTGGCGGCGCCGACGACGAGGTCGAGGTGCCGGGCCACGGCGCGCTCGCCGGTGACCTCGCCCGCGAGCACGTCCTGCGACTGCTCGACGCGGGCGATGACCGAGACGGCGAGACGGCGCTCTGGTTGCGGCGGCTCTGGACGGCGCCCGCCGGGCGCGATCTCGTGGCCGTCGACTCGAGGCAGCGGATCTTCGCCGGGCGGCTGAGGCGGCTGATCGAGCTGCGCGACGCGACCTGCCGGGTGCCGTGGTGTGATGCGCCGGTGCGCGAGGTCGACCACGTCCGCCCGGTCGCCCGGGGCGGCGAGACCTCCGCGAGCAACGGCATGGGCGTCTGCCAGCGGCACAACCTCGACAAGGAGGCCCCCGGCTGGCGGGCCGAGGTGATCTCGACCGGGCTCGACCCCGGAGGCGGGTCGCACGAGGTGAGGTTGACGACCCCCGCTGCGGGTGACGTCCGCTGCCTCGCGCCACCGCTGCTCGGCCTCGGTCGACGCGAGCGACGGCCGGTGGTGGGGCAGCCCTCGGCGCTCGAGGCCCGGCTGCTGGCGCTGCTCGACGCGGCGTAGGTGCTGGGCGCCCCCGGCTGGATTCGAACCAGCGACACCTTCTTTAGGAGAGAAGTGCTCTTCCCCTGAGCTACGGAGGCCCGGCGCGGTGCGGTGAGGCGACCACGCCACGGGACAGGGTACGCGCCATACTCCCTTCGGTGAGCATCCCGGCCCTGCAGCGGCGCACCGTCACCACCCTCGCCGGGTCGCAGGTCCTCGGGGGCGTGGGGGTGAGCGCCGGCGCCGCGGTCGGGGCCCTGCTCGCGGCCGACGTGTCGGGCAGCGAGACCTGGGCCGGCCTCGGCGGGACCGCCCAGACGCTGGGTGGCGCGCTCGCCGCCCTCGTCGTCGCGCGGGTCATGGCCGCGAAGGGGAGGCGCCCCGGCCTGACCACGGGGTACCTCATGGCGATCTTCGGCGGGCTACTCATCGTGGCCGCCTCGGTGGTGGGCTCCTTCGCGGTGCTGCTCGTTGGGTTCCTCCTCTTCGGCGGGGCGACGGCGGCGAACTCGCAGGCGAGGTTCGCCGCGACGGACCTGGCCGACGACGCGCACCGTGGCCGCCACCTGTCGGTCGTCGTCTGGGCGACGACGATCGGGGCGGTGGCCGGCCCCAACCTCACCGGTCCGGGGCAGTGGGTCGCCCGCCAGCTACACCTGCCGGCGCTCGTCGGGCCCTACGTCCTCTCGCTCGTGGGTATCGCCCTGGCCGCCCTCGTCCTCACGGCCGCGCTGCGGCCGGACCCGCTCCTGACCGCCCGCAGCCTGCAGGTCGACCACGACGAGCCGGACCCGACGGCCGGGCTCGAAGGGGAGGCGACCCGCGGCTGGGCGGTGATCCGCACCCGACCCGACGCCCTCATGGGCGTGGTCGCCATGGCGCTCGGTCACGTCGTCATGGTGTCGGTGATGATCATGACCCCGCTGCACATGCGGCACGGCCACGCCGGCCTCGAGATCATCGGTCTGGTCATCTCCCTCCACGTCGTCGGGATGTACGCCTTCTCACCACTCACCGGTTGGGCCGTCGACCGCTGGGGCTCCCGGGCGGTCATCGCGGTCGGTGCGGGGGTGCTGCTCACCGCGAGCCTGCTCGCCGCGTCGACCGCGAGCGGGCACTCCCTTCGCCTGACGGCGGCGCTGGTGCTGCTCGGCATGGGCTGGTCCTGCACCCTCATCGCCGGCTCGACCCTGCTGACGGCCGCCGTGCCACTGCGTCAGCGGCCTGCGGCCCAGGGACTGTCGGACGTCGCGATGGGCCTCGCCGGTGGTGGCGGGGGAGCCCTGGCGGGCGTCGTCGTCGGCTGGTGGGGCTATCCCGCGCTCGGGCTGCTCGCCGGCGGCGCGGCGCTGCTGCTCGGGCTGTTGGTCCCGCTGGGGCGCCGCTCCGGTTGTTAGCGTTGGCGTCGTGACTCCTGTGCCGACGACCCCTGCCCAGGCGCCGGCCGACGTCTCCTCCCTGCGCCGCGAGCTGATGGAGCTCGGCGGCCCCAACACTCTCATCTGGCCGACCCGCGATCCCCACGTCGTCGACCTGACCAACGCCCACCCCGGTGGCGTGGCGATGCTCCTCTCCGGCCGCGACGCCCGCCTGTCCGACCTCGTCCGTGAGCCCGGGGCCCTGCTGCGGGCCCAGCGCCGGGCGGCCAGCCTCACCGAGCACGTCGAGCGGATCGCCGAGGAGCACGGCGTGCACACCTGCTTCCTCGCCATGGGCGCCGCCTCGTGGCACGTGCCCGGCGAGGAGGAGCGCCCGCTCGCCCCGGTCGTGCTCCGCCGAGCCGCCCTGCGGCGGCTGCGGCCCGGGCCCGACTTCGCCCTCGACCTGGCCCCCCGGGTCGAGATCAACCCCGCGCTCCTGACCTACCTGCGTCGGGCGTTGAGGCGCGACATCGACGGCGAGGCCCTCGCCGACCTCGGCCGCGGCGACGGTCGCGGCTTCAACCCCACGCCCGTGCTCGACGCCCTGCGGGAGCAGTGCGCCGACCTGCCCGAGCTCACCATCTCCTCGCGGATCGTCCTGGCGGCCTTCCCCTACGGCAAGGCCGAGGCGCTCGCCGACCTCTCCCGGCTCACCGAGTCGGGTGCGCTCGAGCAGGGCCCGGCGGCGGCGCTGCTGGCGGGCGAGGCACTCCCTTCGCCCGAGGCCGAGGCGCCGAGCGTTGCCGACTCCGCCGTCCTCGACGTCACGGCCGACCAGCAGGCGGTGCTCGACCGCGTCGCCGACGGTCAGGACCTCTACGTCGACGCGCCGCCCGGAACCGGTGTCGCCCGGCTCGTCGCCTCGGTCATCGCGCAGGCCGCCGGTGAGCGCCGCTCCGTCCTGCTCCTCACCGAAAAGGCCTCTGCCATCGAGGCCGTCGCCGGCGAGCTGCGCCCAGCCGGCCTGGCGGACCTGCTCGTCCACGTCACCGACCCCGCCGCCGAGATCGACCCCGCGATCGTCACCGAGCGCTGGCCCCGCGGGCTGCCGGACTCAGACCGTTCCTTCAGCCAGCCGGGCCGGCGCGCGGCGTCGGCCGCCCGCATCCTCGACGGCCACACCCACGCCATGCACCAGCCGCGTGAGCCCTGGGGCGTGTCCATCGCCGACGCCCAGGACGCGATCGTCGGTCTGTCGACGTGCCGACCGGCGCCCCGCTCCCGTGTCCGGATCACCGGCCGCACGCTCGCCGCCCTCGATGCCGAAGGGAGGGACGCTCTCGCCGCGCAGCTCACCGGTGTCGCGACCCGCAAGGCCTGGCGCCCCGAGCGCAGCGACGAGCCCTGGCAGGGCGCCCGGCTGACCTCCACGGCCGACGTCGACGAGGTGCTCGCGGCGCTGGAGCGGTTGCGCGGCAAGGACGGCAGCCTCGCGTCGCTGCGCACGACGGTGCGCGACGTCTTCGCCGACATCGCCGAGCCGCGGTCCGGGCGCCCGGCCGACCTCGGTCGGTTCCTCGCCGGCATCGAGGAGATCCGCGACACCCTCGAGGTCTTCCGGCCGGAGGTCTTCGACACCCCGCTCGACCACCTGCTCGCGGCCACCGCGCCCAAGGGCACGCCCGACCTCGAGGCGCTCGGCGCCATCGAGCGGCGGCGCCTGCGTGGTCAGGCCCGCCGACTGCTGCGCCCGGGTCGCCCGCCCGAGGACCTCCACGCCGCGCTGCGGCTGGCCGCCGAGCAGCGTCGCTCCTGGTCGCGCCTCACCGGTGGCGGCGGACGCCCCCGCATCCCGGCCGACATGGACCGCGCGCACACCGCCTACGAGCGCGTCTACGCCGACCTGACCCATGTGGGGTCCGTGCTCGCCGACACCGACGCGGGCGGCGACCTGCTCGACACCCCGTGGGAGGAGCTGACCGCCCGCCTCGACGCTCTCGCCAAGGACACGACGGGCGTGCGTGCCGTGCCCGAGGTCATCGAGGATCTCGACGACCTGCGGGCCCGTGGTCTCGGCGACCTGCTCGACGACCTCGCTGCCCGCCGGGTCGCGCCCGACGCTGTCGCCGACGAGGTCCGCTTCGTCTGGTGGACCTCGGTCCTCGCCGAGGCCGGCCGCGACGAGCGGTACTCGGCGATCACCGGGGAGAGCCTCGACGAGGCACTGCGCACCTTCGTCGAGGCCGACCGGGCGAGCCTGGGCGCCAACGTCGCTCGCATCGCTACCCGGCAGCGGGAGCGCTTCCACGTCGAGGGTCGGCGCTTCCGCTCCGCCGCGCGTGAGGTCGCCGCCGCCCACGAGGGAATCGTGGCGCGACCGCCGTGGACCCGGGCCTTCGACTCGTGGGGCGGGCTGCTGCGCGCCGCGGCTCCCGCCTGGGCGATGTCCCCCTTCGTCATCGGGCAGGTGCTGCCGGGAGACGAGCGCTTCGATCTGGTCGTCGTCGACGACGCCTCGCGCACCTCGCTCGCCCGCACCCTCTCCGGGATCGCCCGCGGCGGCCAGCTGCTCGTCATCGGCGACCGCGGCCAGCTGCCGCCCGCGACCTGGTCCGCGGACGCCGGCGTGTCCGCACCTGCAGCACCGAAGCGCTCGCTCGCCGACGTCGCCGCAGACGTGCTCCCGACCGCCGCGCTGCGGGACAGCGCCTACCCCCGCCCGCGGGTCGCCAACCTGCTCGTCGACGGCTCGTCCGCCGGCGAGCTCGTCCACCCGCCGCCGCCCCTCGCCCACGAAGACGTCCACCTCGTGCGCGTCGAGGGCCTGGGCATCCTCGACGAGCGCACCGGGCTCGTCGAGAGCTCGACCGCCGAGGTCGAGGCGGTGCTCGAGAGGCTGCGCCGCCAGCTGAGCGGGCACCCGGGGCGTTCCGTGGGCATCGTGACCTTCGGTCGGGCGCACACCGAGCGGATCGCCGATGCCGTGGCCGAGCTCGCCCAGGGTGACCCGGCCATCGCGCGGGCGATCGCCGACCTGCCCGAGCCCCTGCTCATCAAGCCCGCCGACCGCTGGCAGCGCGAGCAGCGCGACGCGGTCATCGTCTCGGTCGGGTTCGGCCGCACGCCGCAGGGCCGGGTCGTGCGACGGCTCGGGGCCCTGAGCGGCGACACCGGGGGCGAGCTCGTCCTGCTCGCGGCCACGCGCGCTCGTCTCAGCGTGACCTGGGTGACGACCTTCGAGGCCGACGACCTCACCGGCGAGCACGGCGACCGGTCGGGGCATCGCGCGCTGCGCACCCTGCTGGCCGGTCTGGCCGACCGGACCCCGCAGGAGGAAGCCGAGCCTCCCGCGCTCAGCCCGCTGCTCGACGGCTTCGTCCAGAGGCTGCGCGAGGGCGGCCTGTCGGTGCGCACCGGCGTCGGCATGGGCGAGCACCGTATCGACATCGCCGTCGCCGACCCCCGCGACACCGAGCGCATGCTCCTGGCCGTCGACGTCGACGGGCCCGGCTACGCCGGCCTGGCGTCGACCCGGCAGCGCGACCGGATCCTCGTCGAGCGACTCACCGACCTCGGGTGGCACCACCTGCGGCTGTGGGCCGTGGACATCTTCGCCGACCCGGCACGTCAGGAGGCCCAGGTCGCCCGAGCGGTGCGCGAAGCCATCGGAGATCAGGAGCAGTCATGAGTGAGACGCCCGAGGGGCAGGCACCCGAGGAGCAGCCGCGGACGCCTCGGCCGCGCACCCGCCCGGAGCAGACCCGCGACGACACCGACCGCGGCTGGGGCGAGCGCCCCGACGAGGACGAGCACGACCGCTGGCTGCGCGAGCAACGCCCGCCTCACTGGGAGTGAGGCGGGCGTCGGGTCGTGCTCGTGGCGTGACTCAGGCGCGGCCGGCGCGCAGGGAGTCGCGGATCTCGCGGAGGAGCTCGACGGACTCGTCGGTGGTCTCCTCCTCGGCGGCGACGAAGCGCTCACGCATCGCGGTGTACGGCTTCACGACGAAGAAGTACACGACGAAGGCGAGGATGAGGAAGGCGACGACGGCGGTGACGAAGGCACCGACCGGCAGGCCCGCCGGCTTGAAGTCGTCGAAGTTGGGGTTGGCGCCGATGACCTTGGCGATCGCGGCCAGCAGCAGGCTGGTGAACGACGCGACGACCGCGCCGAACGAGGTCGCCATGATCAGACCGACGGCGATCTCGACGAGATTGCCGCGCATGAGGAAGTCCTTGAAGCCCTTCACGAGGGTCTCCCTTCAACTGGGTAACAGGGGTCGCGACCGAGGCCGCTCGTCTTTCAGTGTGGACCATGGGGAGGCCATTTGGCGGCCATGCGCTCCCCGTCGTGTCGCATCACCCGTGGCGGACGAGCACGAAGCCGCCCTGGGTCGGCCCGTCGACCCCCATCTGGCGCAGGATCGCGCCGATGTCGTTGTCGCGCAGCGTGATCCGAGCCACGCTGCGCCCGGACGCGTCCTCGTCGCCCCCGCGAAACCGGGCCGAGGCGACGACGGGCTCCGCACGGCCGGGGAGGTAGACGCCGACCCGGTCGCCGGGGGAGAGGTGGTCTGCGGGCATCGCCAGCGGTAGGGAGAGCTCGGGGCCGGCGGGTGTCGAGGAGCTCGGGGCGAGGCTCTCGGCCGGCGCGAGCGCGCCGAGCGCCAGGTGCAGTGCGACCAGGATCGACAGGGCGGCGAGGGCCCGGCGGGCGAGCGAGAGGCGCCACGCGGCACGTCGGGAGGGCCCGAAGAGCGAGGGCAGGTGCTGGGCGAGAGCGGATGCGGCCATGGCCCGACGCTAGGGGCGCGGCGGGCCGGTCGGGGCAGGCGTCAGCTGGCGGTGGACGACGCGGTCGCAGTGCCCGAGCTTGTGGACGAGCTGGAGCTCGACGCGCTCGAGGAGCTGCTCGACGACCCCGACGCGCTCGAGGAGGACGAGTCGCTGGAGCTCGAGGACGAGTCGCTGGGGCGCGAGTCGTTGCGGTAGAACCCGCCGCCCTTGAAGACGACGCCCACGGCGTTGAACTGCTTGCGCAGGGTGCCGTCGCACTGCGGGCACACCGTCAGCGCGTCGTCGCTGAAGGACTGGACGATGTCGAAGGCGTGGCCGCAGTCGGCGCAGGCGTAGGCATAGGTAGGCATATCGGGCCATATCATACGTCGATCCGCCACCCGGCCAGTCGACCTGCCCGCGACACGGCACGGAAACGGGCCTCGGTCGCCTCGCGGACCGCCCCGGGGGTGACGACGAGGAGCCGGTCGCCGGTCCACAGCCGGGTGTGCGCGTCGGGGACGAAGGTCGCCTCGTCGCGGACGACGAGCGAGACATTGGCCCCGCGGGGCAGTCGCAGCTCGTAGACCTCGACGCCGGCCAGACGAGAGCCGGGCACGACCGCGACCTCGAGCATCTCGGCACCGAGCTGCTCGAGCGGGACCGACTCGACGACCACCCCGGTCGCCAGCGCCGGCTCGGTGACCCGCAGCCGACGGGCCACCCACGGCAGCAGGGGCGCCTGCACGAGGGTGAAGATCACGACGAGCATGAAGACCAGCTCGAAGACCCACTCGACGCCGGGCACGGAGTTGGTCACCGGCACCGTGGCGAGGACGACGGGCACGGCCCCGCGCAGACCTGCCCACGAGAGGAAGGCCTGCTCGCGCCACGGGATGCCGAAGGGGGTGAGCGAGACGAGCACCGACAGCGGCCGGGCCACGAGGAGCAGGACGAGGCCGACGACGATCGCGCGGGGGATCTCCTCGACGATCCCGGAGGGGCGGGCGAGCATGCCGAGCATGACGAAGAGGCCGATCTGGGCGAGCCAGCCGAGCGCCTCGGCGAAGCCGGTGACGGACTGGCGGTGCGACAGGTGCATGTTGCCCAGGACGAGCGCCGCGAGGTAGCAGGCGATGAAGCCCGAGGTGTGCACCGTCGCGGCCGCCGCGTAGGCGAGCACCCCGATGGCCACCACCCCGAGGGAGAAGAGCCCGGACGTGCCCTGGGCCAGCCGCTGCATGAGCTTGCCGCCGAGCCACCCGATCGCCAGACCGATGAGCGCCCCACCAGTGAGCTCGGCGACGGCGAGCAGGCCGATGGCCCACCACGGCTCGGCGTCTGCGGGGTGGGCGATCTGCAGCGAGAGGGCGGTGACGAGCAGGACGACGGGGGCGTCGTTGAAGCCGGACTCGGCCTCGAGCATCCCGGACAGCCGCCGCGGCAGCGGCACCACCCGCAGCACGGAGAAGACCGCGGCCGCGTCGGTGGAGGCGAGGATCGCGCCGATGAGCAGGCTGATCCGCCAGTCGGTGTGCAGGATCTGGTGCAGCGCGACGGCGACCACGGCGACGGACACGAGCACGCCGACGGTCGAGAGGGCGAGCGCGGGGGCGACCGACGCGCGGATCGAGGACCACTTCGTCGTGAGGCCGCCCTCGACGAGGATGAGCACGAGCGCGCAGTAGCCGAGTACCTGCGCCATCTGCTCGGAGTCGAAGGGGATGCCCAGCCCCTCCCGCCCCAGCGCCAGGCCGATGGCCAGGTAGAGCAGGAGCGTCGGCAGGCCCGAGTGGGTGGCCAGCCGCACGGCGGCGACGGCGACGACGAGCACGAGCGACCCGGCGAGCAGGACGAGCGAGAGCTGTGACAGGTCGAAGCCCGCGGCCGCAGGATCGCCCATCGTCACCGGAACACCACCTCCGCCCGTCGTCTGCGCATAGTCTCTCAGGGTGAGCCTCGTGCGTAAGGTCCGCCGCACGCTCGTCGTCGTGCTGGCGCTCGTGCTCGTCACCGCGGTGGTCCTCGCCGGCGTCGTCATCGGTCAGGGCCGCCGACCCCTGCCG
Organism: Janibacter sp. FSL W8-0316; assembly: GCF_038004165.1. Lineage (NCBI taxonomy): Bacteria > Bacillati > Actinomycetota > Actinomycetes > Micrococcales > Intrasporangiaceae > Janibacter > Janibacter sp. FSL W8-0316. Next base: position 2,680,362 of record NZ_JBBOQX010000001.1, read on the forward strand.
CAGACGAGCGGGACGATCGAGCTGGCCGGGCTCGACGGCAAGGTCGAGGTGCTGCGCGACGCGCAGGGCGTGCCCCACGTCTACGCCGACACGACCGGCGACCTCATGCGGGCGCAGGGCTATGTGCAGGCGCAGGACCGGTTCTTCGAGATGGACCTGCGGCGGCACATCACCGCCGGTCGCCTCGCCGAGCTCGTCGGCGAACCCGGTGTCGAGACCGACAAGGTCGTGCGCACGATGGGCTGGCGGCGCGTCGCCGAGGCCGAGCTGCCGACGCTCGACCCGCGGACCCGTCAGGCCCTCTCGGCCTACACCGCCGGGGTCAATGCGTGGATCGACGAGCACGGCTCCACGGCGTCGATGGCCCTGGAGTACACCGTCCTCGACCTCACCCTCCCGGAGTACCAGGTCGAGCACTGGACCTCGGTCGACTCGCTCGCCTGGCTCAAGGCGATGGCCTGGGACCTGCGCGGCAACTACGACGGCGAGCTGACCCGCGCGCTGCTCCAGGGCCGGGTCAGCGACGCGATGATCGAGGACCTCTACCCGGCCTACCCGACCCGTGAGCACGCCCCGATCCTGTCCGGCAGCGACTGGCGGCCGTCGACGCAGGAGCGTCCCGCCTTCACGACGAAGGGGGAGGGAGTCCCCCTTCGTGCCTCGCAGGCCCGCACCGCGATGACCGAGACGGTCGCCGCGATCGACGCCGTCCCACCGCTCCTCGGCCACGGCGAGGGTGTCGGGTCCAATGCCTGGGCAGTGAGCGCGGAGCGATCGACCACGGGCAAGCCGCTGCTCGCCAATGACCCGCACCTCGGGGTGACGCAGCCGGGCATCTGGTACCAGATGGGGCTGCACTGCCGCGAGGTCAGCGACGCCTGCCCCTTCGACGTGTCGGGCTACACCTTCGCCGGGGTGCCGGGCGTGGTCATCGGGCACAACCGCGACATCGCCTGGGGCCTGACCAACCTCGGGCCGGACGTCACCGACTTCTACCTCGAGCAGATCACCGACGACCGCTACCTGCGCAAGGGGCGTCTCGTGCCGCTCGAGACCCGCGTCGAGCGGATCCGGGTCGCTGGTGGCAAGACGGAGCGGATCACCGTGCGCTCGACCGGCCACGGTCCGATCCTCTCCGACGTCGTCCCCACGGTCGCCGAGGCGGGGGAGGAGGTCGAGGTCGAGGGCCGGAGCACGCAGAGCTACGCCGTCTCGCTCGCCTGGACCGCGCTCGAGCCGGGGCGCACCGCCGACGCGATCTTCGGCCTCAACACCGCGAGCAACTTCGACGAGTTCCGCGCTGCGGCACAGGACTTCGCCGTACCCAACCAGAACCTCGTCTACGCCGACACCGCCGGCCACATCGGCTACCAGGCGCCCGGCCGGGTGCCGATCCGGCAGGGGGTCGGTGACCACCCGCCGGGCTGGTTGCCGGCGCCGGGCTGGGACGAGACCTACGACTGGACGGGCTACGTGCCCTTCGAGGACCTGCCGTGGACGCTCGACCCGAAGGAGGGCCTGGTCGTCACGGCCAACCAGCAGGTCACGGCGAGCACCACCCCCTTCCTCACGACGGAGTGGGACCACGGCTACCGGTCGCAGCGCATCCGCGACCTGCTGCTCAGCGAGGAGCGGGTGAGCCCGGACAAGATGGCGCGGGTGCAGCTCGACACCCACCACGGGCTGGCGCCGGTGCTCGTCGACCGGCTGCTCGAGATCGACCTCGACGACGACTTCACCGAGGACGCGCGGGACCTGCTGCGCGACTGGGACGACAGCCAGCCGTCCGGTGGGGGCTCGCACGCCGCGGCCGCGATGTACTTCAACGCCGTGTGGCAGCAGCTCGTGCGGCTGACCTTCGACGACGACCTGCCCGCCGAGCTGCCGGCGAGCGGGGAGTCGGCCTACTGGACCGCGATCGAGCAGCTGCTCGACAAGCCGCGCAGCGGCTGGTGGGACGACCGGACGACGCCCGGCGTCCTCGAGGGCCGCGACGAGATCCTGCGGCGCGCGCTCGTCGACGCCCGGCTCGAGCTGACCCGCGAGCTCGGCAAGGACCCGACGACGTGGCGGTGGGACCAGCTGCACCGGGTGACCTTCCGCCACCAGGTGCTCGGCGGCGACGACGTCCCCGGGCCGGTGCGCCGCCTTGTCAACGGCGGGTCGCACCCGGTCGCCGGCGGCACCTCGACGGTCAACGCGATGGCCTGGACCGCGCCCGAGGGATTCGGCGTGACCAATGCGCCGTCGATGCGCATGGTCGTCGACCTCGGCGACCTCGACGCCTCCCGGTGGGTCAACCAGACCGGGGCCTCGGGGCACCCCTTCAGCGACCACTACGACGACCAGACGCAGGCCTGGCTCGCGGGCGAGACCTATCCCTGGCCGAGCACCCGTCGCGCCGTCGAGGAGTCGACCGAGGAGACCCTCACGCTCGTGCCCGGCTCCACCCGTCCGCAGTGAGCACGAGAGCCACCGGCACGTCGTGGGCATCGGCGGGCAGCGGCTCGTCGGTGACCTCACCGGGGTGGAGCAGGACGACGAAGGGGGTGCCCTCCGCGAGCATCGGCAGCACCCGGTCGTAGCAGCCGCCGCCCTGCCCGAGCCGCGTGCCGGCCGTGTCGACGGCCAGCGCCGGGGTGAGGACGAGGTCGGCGCGCGTGGGGGAATCGATGCCCAGCGGGGTGCGGTCGGGGTCGGCGAGGTCGCACCACTCCAGCTGCATGTCGGGCAGGGTGATCGGCACGAGCACGCGGTGGCCGGCCGACTGCAGGGCGGCGTTGACCCCGGCGGTCGGCGGCTCGTGGGGCAGCGACTCGTAGGACAGGACGGTCGTCGGGGCGGTGCGCCCGGCCGCCCCGGGCCAGCCCGCCGGCGGGTGGTCGAGGAGGTGCTCGGCCAGCGCCGCCCCGTCTGCCGTGAGGTCTCGAGCGGCCGCCAGCTCCCGCCGCCGGGCCCGCAGGAGGCGACGGATCTCTCCCTTCGTCCTCCGGGCGGGTGCCATGAGCGCATCGTAGGGTGACCGTCATGGGAGCAGCAGGGCGAGACGAGGCCGTCGCCAGGATGACCGCGCGCGGGGTGGACCCGCGGGCTGTGGCGGTCTTCGAGGACTACTGGCAGCAGCTCGCCGACGGCGCCCAGGGCACGATCCCCGAGGAGAGCATCGAGCCTCTCGTCGACCCGCCCGAGCTCGCCGCCATCGAGGTGAGCGACGACGAGCGCCGGGCCGCGATGGCCAAGGTCGCGGTCATCAAGCTCAACGGCGGTCTCGGCACGAGCATGGGCATGTCCGGGCCCAAGTCGGCCGTCGTCGCGCGTGACGGGCTGACCTTCCTCGACATCATCGCCCGCCAGCTCATCGCCCTCGAGGAGCGCTACGGCACCCGCCCGCCCCTCGTGCTGATGAACTCCTTCCGCACCCGCGAGGAGTCGCTCGAGATCCTCGAGCGCTACCCGCAGCTGGCGCGCCAGGACCTGCCGCTCGACTTCGTGCAGAGCATGGAGCCCAAGCTCGACGCCGCGACCCTCGCGCCGGTGACCTGGCCCGACGACCCCACCCTCGAGTGGTGCCCGCCCGGCCACGGCGACGTCTACGTCTCGCTCGCCGCCTCCGGCCTGCTCGACCAGATGCGCGCTGCCGGCATCCGCTACGCCTTCATCTCCAACTCCGACAACCTCGGCGCGACCTGCGACCCCGACATCGCGGCCTGGCTGCTCGCCGAGGGCATCCCCTTCGCGGCCGAGGTCGCCGAGCGCACGGCCAACGACCGCAAGGGTGGTCACGTCGCCGTGCGCCGCAGCGACGGACGGATCGTCCTGCGCGAGTCGGCCATGGTCGTCGACGGCGAGGAGGATCTCTTCCAGGACACCTCGCGCCACGGCTGGTTCAACACCAACAACCTGTGGGTCGGCCTCGACGAGCTCGACGCCCTGCTGCGAGAGCGCGACGGCGTCCTCGGCCTGCCGATCATCATCAACCGCAAGACCGTCGACCCCACGCGCGCCGACTCCACCCCGATCATCCAGATCGAGTCGGCGATGGGCACGGCCGTCGAGGCCTTCGAGGGCAGCGTCGCGCTGCGCGTGCCGCGCTCGCGCTTCCGCCCGGTCAAGACGACCAACGAGCTGCTCCTCGTGCGCAGCGACGTCTTCGAGCTCGACGAGGCCTGGCGGGTCGTCTCGCGGATCGAGCGCAAGGACCCGCGGGTCAGCCTCGACGGCAGCTACAAGTTCCTCGCCGACTTCGACGCCCGCTTCCCCGCCGGGGCTCCTTCGCTGCGCGAGTGCACGAGCTTCGCCGTCGAGGGCGATGTGACCTTCGGTGCCGACGTCGTGGCCGTGGGAGATGTCGAGGTCGTCGCGAGCGAGCCGACGACGGTGGCGGACGGGACCCGGCTCGAGGGCCGGGTCACGTTGCCGCAGTGAGGCGCTCGCGCGAGGTCGTCCTTACCGGGACCACTCCTGCGGGCGAGGAGATCTCCCTTCGTCCCGTGCGAAGGGGGGACCGCGCCGAGTTCGTCGCGCTGCGGGAGCGCAATGCCGACTGGCTGCGTCCGTGGGACCCCACCGTGCCGCCCGGCGGGCCGGCGCGACGCGACATCGCGGCCGACTTCGGGGGCTATGTGCGGGCGCTGCGGGCGGAGGCCCGCTCCGGTGGTGGGCTCAGCCTGGTCATCGTGGTCGGTGACCGCATCGTCGGCATGGTCTCGGCGAGCAGCATCGTCGAGGGGGCGCTGCGCTCGGCGAGCCTCGGCTACTGGGTCGGTCAGGAGGTCGCCGGCCGGGGCATCGCCCCGACGGCGGTCGCCACGATCGCCGACCACCTCATGGACCCGCGCGGCCGCAACCTGCACCGGGTGCAGCTGGAGATCCGCCCGGACAACCCCGCGAGCCTGGCCGTCGCGGCGAAGCTGGGGCTGCGCGAGGAGGGCCTGCGGCGTGCCTATCTCCACATCGACGGCGACTGGCGCGACCACTGCAGCTTCGCCGTCGTGCGCGAGGAGCTCGGTCCCGGAGGGCTCACGGCACGCTTGTCACACTCACAACATCCGTCACGTGCGCGACACACCGAGTAGCCTGCGCCACGCGCGGTGCTCGTCCTCATAGCGTTGGCCTCGTGCAGCCGAGCAGCCTCATCTTCGTCCTCGTCGTGGCGATCTGGGCTGTCTATCTCCTCCAGTACTGGATCAAGCGCCGCGACCACCTCTCCACCGTGCGGTCCGTCGACCGGTTTTCCGCTGCCATGCGGGTCCTCGACGACCACCGACTGCGTCGTGAGTCGGCCGAGCCGACGCCGCGCTCCTACTCCGTCGCTCCGGTGCGTGCCGCGCGACCCGAGGTGACCGTCAAGCACGCCGAGGCTCCGCAGCGCGCCGAGACGCCCCAGCGCGGCCGCCTCGCCGAGCCGGCCGTCGGTGCTCCCCGTCGGGTGCGCGGTCTGGTGCTGCTCTCGATGGTCGTGCTGCTGCCCGTCGTCGTCCTCGTCGCGGCCTTCGGCCCGCTGCCCTGGTGGGTCGGGCTCGCCTGGCTCGTCGGGACCGTCGCGGCCTTCGGCTGGCTGCGTCAGGCCGTGCAGGTCGAGCGTCGGGCCCGTGCCGCCGAGCGGGCCGCGGCTCGTTCACGCGAGCGGGCCACCGCACGCCCGAGCGCCCCCCGGGCCAGCGCTGCTCCGGCCGCCGCGCCCCGCGCGCCCGAGCGCATCTACGACGTCGCCGCCGCCGCCCCGGCCGCCGAGCCCGAGACCGAGGTCGCGACCCCGGTCGCCGAGGCCGAGCCGGAGCCGGGCACCTGGCAGCCCACCCCCGTGCCGCGCCCCGTCTACACGATGAAGGCCGCGGCCCACCGGCCCGAGCCGGCTCCCGCGCCGACCGCCGCTCCGGTTGCACCCGCGGCCGCAGACGACGTGCCGCAGGTCATCGACGTCGAGGACGACGAGCTGCCGGCCATCGCCGGCTGGGGCTGAGCCCCCTTCGTCCATCAGGACTCGAGGCGGCTGCGCTCGTCGTCCTCGGCGACGTCCTCACGGATCTCCGCGTCCTGCTCCCGTGACTCGACGAGGTCTGCGGGGTCGTCGACGTCTTCGGGCTCGGGGTCGAGGAGGTTGTGGCCCACGGCGTTGAGCACGGCGACCGTCGGGACCGCGACGAGGGCCCCGATGACGCCGCCGACGATGATGCCCGTGGCGATGCCGAGGATCACCGCGAGCGGGTGAACCCGCACGGCCCGGCCGAGGAGCAGCGGCTGCAGCACGTGCGACTCGAGCTGCTGCACCGCGATGACGACACCGAGCATGATCAGGGCGGTGACCGGCCCCTTGGCGACGAAGGCCAGCGCGACCGCGATGAAGCCGGAGACGAGCGCTCCGACGATCGGGACGAAGGACCCGATGAAGACGAGCAGCGCGATGCCGGAGGCGAAGGGGACGCCGAGGACGAAGGCACCCAGGCCGATGCCGAGCGCGTCGACGCCGGCGACGAGGATCGTCGCGCGAGTGAAGGCCTTGAGCTGGTTCCACGCGATGGCGCCGGAGGAGAGGACCTTGGCGCGGGCGCCGCGCGGGAAGAGGCGCACGATCCACGCCCAGATGCCGGGCCCGTCGTAGAGGAAGAAGAAGAGCGAGAACATCGCCAGGAAGAAGCTGGTGAGCAGGTGGCCGACGGTCAGGCCGGCCTGGGTCGCGCGGGCCGAGAGGTCCTCGCCCTGCGCGACCTTGGCCCACTGCTCGGTGAGCCACGTCGTGATCTGGCCCTCGGTGAGACCGAAGGTGGAGACGATCCACTCGCGCGACTCCTCGATGCCCTGCGTTACCTGGCCGACGATGTCGTCGAGCTGGTCGGCGAACTGGTTGCCGACGAAGCTGAAGAGCGCGACGAGGACGGCGAGGGTGCCGAGCACCGTGACGCCGGCGGCCAGCCCGCGGGGCAGGACCACGCGCAGCCGCTGGTAGAGCGGCTCGAGGAGGGCCGCGAGGAGCAGCGCGATGATGACCGGGAAGACGACCTCGGACAGCTTCGAGATGATCCAGAGCAGCGCGAGGATCCCGACGCCTATGACCAGGCTGCGCCACACCCACTCCGAGGCCGCCCGGAAGGTCGGAGGGACCGTCGCTGGGGCCGATGGCGTCGGGGGCGTGGTCTGGATGACGATCTGCCGCTCAGGCGCTGGGGCCGCTGGCAGCTGGGGCAGGCGGCGGGGGATGCGGGGCAGCCGCACTCCCTTCGGGCGGCGCTCGTCGCTCATGCGGCTCCTCACAGGTCCATGGTCTGCCGACTCTAGTCGCCCGGATTGCGAGTCCCGGCCACGCCGGTGTTATGGTTGCCGTCGTTCTCGGGGCTGTGGCGCAGTTGGTAGCGCGTCTCGTTCGCAATGAGAAGGTCAGGGGTTCGAATCCCCTCAGCTCCACCACCGAAGGCCCCCGGCGTCGCGCCGGGGGCCTTCGCCGTTCTGGGGCGCATCGCGACAGTGCCGCCCTCATCATCGGCAGGGGAGTTGGTCCCGCCTCGACATTGAGTAGGTCGACGCCCGCCCGATCGGTTCCTGTGCCCAGGAAGTGCGACCTGCCACGCCCTCGAGCCTGTCGCCTGATTCTGGACGTTGACGTGAGGGCGAGAACTGGTCCGGCTCCTGGAATCCACCGTCGTCGGCAAGGCGTCCCCAAGCATGGCGAGAAGCGCTCATAGGGTGCGACGGTGACTGGCCTCGACCTGCTCTTCCGCTATGACGTGCCTCTGGTCGTCTGGTCACTGGTCTGGGTCGCCGCTGCGGCGGTCATGTGGGGTCGAGGGCGGGGTGTCCCAACGGCGTGGCTGGTCACGTGGCCGCTGGGAGCGATCGTGGTGCGGGAACTTGTTCCGCCGAGCCGCGGCCTGGTGTCGGGGCTCCCGCGTACCTGGGACCTGCCGGTTGAGCACGTGTTGTGGCCGTGGCAGTGGCTCCAGCCGGACCCTCGACTCGGGGGGATCGTGCTGATGCTTCTGGCAGGTCTGCTAGTGGGCCGCCGGCCGCGCATGCTGTTCTGGGCCGCCGGGACTCCCCTTGTCGTCGAGGTGTTGCAGTATGTGGTCCCCTCACTGGCCAGAGTCGGCTCGACACCGGATCTGGTGCACGCATGGATGGGTTTGGCCTGTGGGGCTTTTATTGGCATAGCCGCGACCTCTCTCTGGGCTCGGCGCCCGCCGGTGTCGCGGAGGGTGGTCGTGGTCGCTGCCCTCGCCGCGGTGGTTGCTGTTGGTGCCGCTATCGCCGCGCCGGGCGAATCAACTGACCCCAGAGCCTCGACCCCCGTGGCTGGGAAGGGCTTCCATGTTCCGGCGGGCGACACTCCCGCGCCCGAGGCCGCGGTGTGGTTGGCGGACGGGACGATTCCTGGCAGTGGCGGGCCGTACGAGGAGATGAGCCGAGTCGCCCTCTGGGACCTCCACCTGCTGACCACCAACGGCTTGAAGGTCGGAGCGCTGCCGGCTGCAGGGCCATCCGAGAAGTGGGGCTACTTCTGGCCGCGTGACGGAGCCTTCCTGGCCGTGGCACTGCATCGCACCGGGCACGAGCTCGAGGCCACAGGTGTGCTCGAGGGTGTCAGCACTCTCTACCTGGACCCGATGTATGGGTTCGACGCCCGGTATCTCTTGTCTGGTGAACGCGTCTACCTCGATCCCCGCCGGGCGCAAGTTGACGGGTGCGGCTGGGTGCTGTGGGCGATCCACGAGACGAGTCAGGACGCCAGGTCAACGTCGAAGATCGACCGGCTCCGCGACCGATGCACCGACCAGCTGTTGAGGTCTACGGGCGGAGGAAGCCACCTCCCGTCACCTGGGCAGGACTACTGGGAGCAGACCAGCCACCGATATCTCCTGGGCGCCAGTGCACCCGTTGCCGCTGGCCTGCGCTTCGCCGCGAGCGACTACCGGAGGCTCGGCCAGTCCCAGCGAGCCGAGACTGTTCAACAGGCAGCAGAGGGAGTGCGCGCTGAGGTCAACGAGATCTTTGGGCCGGGCTTCCAACGATCGCCCACCCAAGGAGGTGTCGACGCGTCGAGCGCCATGCTCATGCCTCCCTTCGACCCCCAACCTCTTCCGGGAGTCGCCGATGCCTGGGCGAAGTACCAACGGGACGCCGTTCGCCCGGCCGGAGGCCTCGCGCCGGGTGCGGAGTGGAAGAAGGACGGGACATCGTGGACACCGGAAGTCGCGCTTGTCGCATACAGCGCCGCGGCGTCCGGCGACAGGTCGACGGCGCTTCACTGGCTCGCATGGCTGGACAGGCATCGCACGGAATGGGGTTCTCTGCCCGAGAAGGTCGACTGGAAGGGCGACCCAGGCGGGCCGGCGCCGCTCGGCTGGACCTCAGCTCTTGTCATTCTCACCCTGGACGAGCTCGATGCTGATGATGTTCGAAGATGAGGTCGTAGACATGGACCAGCCCCCCGTCACCTACGCCCCCGTCGGGTGCACGCGCACGGGCGTGGTGCCGGACGGGTTCGACGAGCTGCGCCGCAGCCGTCGGGTCGGATCGGGGCGCGACGGCTTCGAGCGGGCCGCCGACGCTTTGTTGTCCTGGCAGATGCACCGTCGCGCCGGGATCGCGGTGATGGCATTGCACGCGCGGGTCGAGACCGGAGCGGTCGCCGAACTGCGCCTGGGCGTGGGTCGGCTAGGCGTTCGCGCGCCAGTGCGGGTCGTGGACGTGGTCGACGAGCCCACCCGTCGCGGCTTCGCCTACGGCACCCTGCCCGGTCACCCCGAGAGCGGCGAGGAGTCGTTCGTCGTGGAGCTGGGCGAAACGGGCGACGTCACCCTCGCCATCACCGCCGTCTCCCGTCCGGCGTCCCGTCTGGCCCGCCTGGCGGGACAGGTGGGGCGGCGCGTCCAGTCGCGGATCACCGGCCGCTACCTGTCGGCGCTCGCCGACGACGAGGGGTGACGGGCTCCCCCTTCGCCAGTAGCGTCGGTCCATGGCACCCACGCCCCGCCTCGTCACCTACTCGATGAACATCTCGCTCGATGGCTACATCGTCGGACCCGACGGCGGCTTCGACTGGTCGGAGCCGGACGAAGAGGTCTTCGCCGCCCACACCGACGAGCTGCGCGGGGTCGGCGTGCACCTGCTCGGGCGCCGACTGCACGAGACGATGTGCTACTGGGAGACCGCCGACCAGGAGCCAGAGTCCGACTACTCCACCGTCGAGTGGGCGCAGATGTGGCGGGCGGTGCCCAAGGTCGTCTTCTCCCGCACCCTCACCGAGGTGACCGGCACCAACACCCGGCTGGCGACCCGCGGCCTGGCCGAGGAGATCGCGGCCCTGCGAGCCGAGTCCGACGAAGGGGAGATCGCGCTCGGTGGCGCAGAGCTCGCCGCGGCGGCCGAGGCCGCCGACCTCGTTGACGAGTACCGCCCCTTCGTCCTGCCGGTCGTCGTCGGGGGAGGGCGGCCCTACTGGCCCGAGGGGTTGAACCGGATCGACCTCGAGCACGTGGGCAGCCGCACCTTCGGCAACGGCGTCGTCGCCTCGCGCTACCGGGTGGTGCGGCCCGGCGCCTGAGCGCCGGGCCGCACCGGGGCGGGTCAGGCCCGGCGTCGCCCTGCCACGGCAACGCCCGCGCCCACGAGAGCCACGACGAGCGCCAGCCCGCCGAGCACCCGCGCGAGGGTGTCGGCGGAGGCCGTCTGGCTCCCTTCGTCCTCGCTCAGGTCGTCCTCGGTGGTGGCGTGGTGGCCACCCTCCTCGGCGGCCGTGACCTCGAAGCTCGGAGCGGGGTGCTCCGGCTCCTCGCCGTCCTCCTCGACGACGTCCGACCAGTCGGCGACCTCGCCGTCGGAGTAGGTCTGCTTCGCCGGGAGGACGAGCTCGCCGGGGGTGGGCAGCGGGCCGGCGCTGATCGCGAACTCCGCGTACTCGCCCGGCGCGATGCCGGCCGACTCGGAGTCGGCGGTCCACGTGACCGCCCGCGGTGCCTCGGTCAGCGTGAGGTCGTTGGCGGTGACCTTCTCGGGGAGTTTCGCCGTCGTGACCTTCGCCGTCCAGCCCGGGACCGGGCGGATGGAGACGGTCGCGAGCGGCCGGTCCTGGGGGAGGGTGACGACGAGCTTGGTCGTTGACGCGGTGTCCGACTCGTTGGGCACGCGGAAGGTGATCGCCGCGTAGCCGCCGGAGGCCGTCGCCTCGGGGATCACGCGCACGTGGGCGGCGGCGGGCAGTGCCGTCGCGGCGGTGGCGGCGAGGGCGAGGGTCAGGGCAGCGCCGGAGCGCAGGGTGGTGCGGTTCATGAGTTGTCCTTCGGTGAGGTGTGCGGGGCCCGCCCGCGCCCTCACGGCGAGGGACGGGTCAGGCAGGCGTGGGAGCGGGCCGCACCGGCGGACCGCGCCGCCCCACCCCACCGAGGACGAAGGGAGCCCGTCGCCGCTGGTCCGCGCGGGCCGGGATCTCGGACGGCGCGGCGTCGACGACCCGCCGGATAGGCCGCGGCAGGACCGGTCGCAGCAGTCCGGCGAGGAACCACACGGCCTCCTCGCCACGGGCGAGGAGCAGGGCTAGCAGCAGCGCGGCGACGGTGTGCGCCAGGACCATCGCCGGGCTCGTGTGGGACACCTCGGCCCCGCCGACGCACCCGACGACCATCTCGTGGTGACCACCACCGACGGCGCACGTCGGGGCGTGGTGGCCGGCGGAGAGCAGGGTGTGCAGGACCACCTGGGCCCCGCCGAGCGTGGCGGCCAGCGCCACGCGGCCGAGCCGCCAGCGGGTGAGGAGCAGGCCGCTCCACACAAGCAGCCCGACGACGAGCACGATCCCGCCGGTCGAAGGGAGCCCGCCTCCGGCAGTGAGGTGGGCGCCGGTCGACAGCCCGCCGGCCGCGAGCGTCCACGCAAGGGTGCGCGCCAGCCGCAGCACACCCCTGCTCGGCTCGGTCACGTGATGATCCTAGGCAGCGGGGGGCCCGCTGATCATCTTGCCGTCGGCGTCGAGCGGCCACGGGTTGGCCGTGCAGCCCTGCAATCCGAGCGTCTGCTGGAGCATGACCGGTGCCCGCCAGCCCTTGGCCGGGCACCGCTCGTGGCCCAGGCCGAGGCCGTGGCCGACCTCGTGGTTGACGAGGTAGGTGCGGTAGAGCGAGAGGTCGTCGACGTGCGGCACCCCGAGGAACCAGCGGTCGAGGTTGAGCACGATGAACTGCCCTGCGCGGCAAGAGGTGTAGCCGTCGGTGGCGGCGCCGGCCGCCTCGCACTGCTTGTCGACGGTCGCGGGGGTCGCGAGCCGGATCGTCAGCTCCGGCTGGGCCCGCGCGACCCGCTGGAAGCGCCACCGGCCGTCACCCGTCCACCCCCGCTCGTGGGAGAGGGCCTGGTCGATGACCCGGCCGAACTCGCGCGTGGTCACCCCGGCGCCCTGCTCGACCTCGACGCGATAGGTCACCACCCGCCCGGACCGGCCGCGCACCGGGGTCCCGGTCTGCATGCGGGTGTAGCGGCCCGTCGAGCGGTACTCCGGCAGGGTCGGGGAGGCCGAGGTCGGGCTCGACGACGTGGTGGAGGGAGCGGAGGAGGAAGTGGCCGTCGTGACGGCTGCCCCGGCACCGGGGTCGTCCCGGTCGGGCGCGCCGTAGGCCGAGCGCAGCCCGACGACGAGGGCGACCACGACGAGCAGCGCCAGGCCGGCGGCCGCGAGCTGTCGGCGTCGTGCCTGGGCTGCGCCCGCCGGGGCCAGGGACCGAAGGGGGGACACGTCCATCAGGGTAGGCCGCCCCGGTGGTCAACCCGCGTGCGCGAGCAGCCAATCGCGCAGCCGCAGCGTCGACAGGCAGTCGTACTCGTTGTACTGGCGCAGGTCCTCGAGGCGGGCGGCGGCCTCGGCCTCGTCGCCCGCGGCGATCGCCTCGCGGTAGCGCTTGTACTCGATGATCGAGTCGCCGCCCGCGGTGACGCCGTCGGCGTCGCGCAGGTCGTCACCCATGTAGAGCGGCTCGAGCCGCTTGATCGAGTAGGAGCGGCTGCCGACGCGCACGGCGGACTTGACCGCCGCGTAGAGGTCGACGAAGACGCCGTCGTCGAGGATCTGGGCCACCTCGGCCTCGTAGACGCCGTGGCGAGCGGCCATGCGGGACAAGGCTGCTCGCTCGTAGCCGGAGTAGTGGTAGACGTGCAGGTCGGGCCAGCGCTCGAGCCGGTGGCGCAGCCAGTCGACGAAGCCGACGAGGGCGGCCCGCTCCTGCTCCCGGTCGTGGGCCCAGAAGGCGACGAACTCCTCGCTCGCGGTGAGCGACCCGAAGAGGTACTCCAGCCCGGTGTCGGTCGGCGTCGAGCCCCGCCACATCGGGTCGCCCTCGAAGTCGAAGAAGACGTCTCCGTCGCTCGGCGCCGGCAGCTCGGCGAGCACCTCGGGGGCGAAGACCTCGTAGGGCAGCGGGGTCTCGGGAGTCGGCTCGGTGAGCTGCAGCCCCGCCTGGCTGCGCAGGACGGCGAGCTGGTCGTCGTCGATGCCCTCGACGGGCTCGGTGCGCTCGGCGAGGGCGGTCATCGTCGTGACGCCCGCCTCGAGCAGTCGCGCCCGGGTCGTGGCGCGCACCCCTCCGACCAGCCCGACGTCCTCGCGGACGGCCAGCTCTGCCCGGCAGGCGTCGCAGAAGAGACAGGCCCGCCACCGCGGGTCCTCCCACCGGGCCGGGCCGGTCTCGCCGGTGTGCGTGTCGATGACCTCCAGCAGCCGGTCGCGCAGCTCACCCAGCGGCTCGGCGAGCTCCTCGCGCGGGGTGTCGACGATGGTCCCGTCACCGAGGATCAGGCGCACGAAGGGGGCGACCGGGACCCCGGAGGAGGCCAGCGCCTCGGCGTAGGCGGCCACCTGCAGCAGGGCGTGGGTGTGCGCCTTGCGGGCGAGCTTGGTCTCGGCGACGACCCAGGTCTCGTCGTCGTGTCGGACCAGGTGGTCGGCACGGCCGCGGAAGCGCTCGCCGGCGACCGGTGCCTGGTGGACCAGCCGCACGGAGGGGTCGCGCAGGAGCGGCAGGAGCTGCTCGGGCGACAGTCGCCCGGCGTCGACGACGCCGTCGCCGGTTGCGGCGGTCAGCTCGTCGGTGACCTCCTGCTCGTAGTCACGGCCGAGGTCGCCGAAGCGCTCGCGCACGGGGTCGACCTCGGCCGGGACCGCCTCGCGTCGGCCGAGCCGCACGTCGAGGTCGACGAGGAGGCCGAACTCGCACTCACGACCTCGGCGCAGGTCACCCGCTGTGAGCACCGCGGGCTGCGGCCGGTCGTCGACGAGGGGTAGGTCCATGGCCTCGAGGGTACGAGGCGCCGCCGACACCCCGTTGGTCGAGGTGGGAGGCCGCCGGCGGTCGACCCTCGAGACCTCCCGGGCTCACACCCAGCTCGGGAACCACATGCGCCAGCGCCAGTGGTCGTAGGGGATGACCTGCGCGGTCCAGACCGGCCAGTAGAAGGCGAAGTTGGCCAGGACGAGCAGCAGGTAGGCGCCGACGACGAGGTGACCGAGGCGGCGTCGGCGGGCCTCGGCGCCCGGCGGGCCGAGGGCCAGGCCGAGCATGAAGACGACCGCGAGGATCACCCAGGGCTCGAAGGAGATCGTGTAGAAGGTGAAGATCGTGCGGTGCTGCAGGAAGAACCACGGCAGCCACCCCCCGACGAAGCCGGCGAGGATCGCCCCGGCGCGCCAGTCGCGCCGCATCGCCCAGTGCCACACCAGGAAGAACAGGGCGGCGGTCGCGAGCCACCAGATCGACACGGAGCCGAGCGAGGTGATCGCCTTGGAGCACTTGTCGACCTCGCAGCCGTCGACGCCCATCGCCTTGTTTTCGTAGAAGAAGGACGTCGGCCGCGACTGGATCATCCACGACCACGGGTTGGACTGGTAGGTGTGCGGCGAGGTCAGCCCGGCGTGGAACTCGTAGGCCTGCACGTGGTACTGCCACAACGAGCGAAGGGCGGGCGGCAGCCACTGGACGCCCTCGCCGGGGTGGTCCATGGCCCAGGTGCGGTTGTAGCCGGTCTTCGTGGCGAACCACCCGGTCCACGAGGCGAGGTAGGTGCCCAGGACGACGACGGTCATCGTGACGAAGGCCCAGACGCCGTCCTTGAAAAGGCCGGTGAGGGCCCAGTGCCGGGTGCCGGCGGCGCGGCGGGCACCCAGGTCCCAGAAGACGGTCATCAGGCCGAAGGCGGCGAAGAAGTACAGGCCGGACCACTTCGTGCCGCAGGCCAGGCCGAGGGAGAGCGCCGCGACGAGCCGCCACGGGCGCCACCACAGCATCGCGCCGGCACCGCGGACCCCGCGTGCCGCGGCCCGGGCGGCGAGGCGCTCGCGCGACCAGTCCCGGTCGATCAGCAGGGCGCCGAAGGCCGCGAGCGCGAAGAACATGACGATGATGTCGAGCAGGCCGGTGCGTGAGTGGACGAAGTGGTGCCCCTCGAAGGCCATGAGGAAGGCCGCGATCGCCCCGAGCCAGCTCGACCCGAACATCCGGCGGGCGATCCGGCCGACCATGAGGATCGAGAGCGTGCCGAGGAGCGCGACGGCGAAGCGCCAGCCGAAGCTCGACGTCGGGCCGAAGAGCCACTCGCCGCCGGCGATGATCCACTTACCGACCGGCGGGTGGACGACCATGTCGCCCTCGGTGGACTTGAAGACGTCGAGGTTGCCGGTGGTGAAGAGCGGGTCGACCTTCTCCCCTTCGCCCTTCCACCGCATCTCGACGCCGTACTGGAGCATCGAGACACCCTGCTTGACGTAGTAGGTCTCGTCGAAGACCAGCTGGTGGGGTCGGCCGAGGGCCCAGAAGCGCAGGATGCCGCCGATCGCGGCGAAGAGCAGCGGACCGGCCCAGCCCCACAGGGCGTCGGTGGGACGGAAGCCGAGCAGACGCGCGCGCAGCTGCTCCCCCCGGTCCATGGCCGTCATCGTAGGCGAGGATGGAGCCATGCCTCTCGTGCTCGCCGCCACGCCCATCGGAGACCCCCGCGACGCCAGCCCGCGGCTGCGTGAGGAGCTCGCCGGGGCCGACGTCGTCGCGGCCGAGGACACCCGCCGGTTGCGACGCCTGGCCGGCGAGCTCGGCGTCGACCTGCCCGAGCGCGTCGTGAGCTACCACGAGCACAACGAGGCGACGAAGACCGCCGAGCTGCTCGAGTCGGTCGTCGCGGGGGAGCGGGTCGTCCTCGTCACCGACGCGGGGATGCCCTCGGTGTCCGACCCCGGTTACCGCTTCGTGCGGGCCTGCATCGACGCCGACGAGGTCGTCACCTGCGTGCCGGGGCCGAGCGCGGTGCTCATGGCCCTGGCGGTCTCCGGGCTGCCGGTCGACCGCTTCACCTTCGAGGGCTTCCTGCCGCGCAAGGCCGGCGAGCGCACCCGGCTGCTCACCGAGATCGCGCAGGAGCGACGCACGATGGTCTTCTTCGAGGCACCGCATCGCATCGCCGCCTCGCTCGAGGCGATGGCGCAGGTCCTCGGGCCCGACCGACCGGCGGCGGTCTGCCGCGAGCTGACCAAGACGTGGGAGGAGGTGCGCCGCGGCGGCCTCGCCGAGCTCGCCGAGTGGGCCGCCGAGGGGGTCAAGGGCGAGATCACCGTCGTCGTCGGCGGTGCCGAGCGCACGAGCATCTCGATCGAGGACGCGGTGGCCGAGGTCATCGCCCGCAAGGACAAGGGCGCCCGGCTCAAGGACGTGTGCGCCGCGGTCGCCGTCTCCACCGGGCACAGCAAGAAGGCCCTCTACGATGCCGTGCTGGCCCACCGCAGGGAGCACTCAGACTGAGATGGGACAATCCCGGCCATGACCGAGCCGATGCCCGACTCCGGCACCGACCTGCCCTTCGACGAGGAGTCCTCCGCCGTCGCCGCGGAGGCCACGAGAGAGGCCGCCGCCGGCGCCCGTGAGGCCCACGCCGAGCACGGCGTCCACCCCGGGACCGAGCGCACCGTCGTCCACCTGCTGCGCCATGGCGAGGTGTACAACCCCGACAAGATCCTCTACGGCCGCCTGCCCGACTACCACCTCTCGCCCCTGGGCCGAGAGATGGCCGAGGTCGTCGGCGAGCACCTCGCCGACGCCGACCTCGCGCTCGTCGTCCACAGCCCGCTCGTGCGCACCGCCGAGACCGCGGCCCCGACGCTCGAGCGCCATGGCCTGACCGCGGTCGTCGACCCGCGGGTCATCGAGGCGGGCAACAAGTTCGAGGGTCGCCGCTTCCGCAAGCGGCTCCTCCTCGACCCGCGGCGCTGGTGGTGGCTGCGCGACCCGACCAAGCCCACGTGGGGCGAGCACTACCGCGCCATCGGCAAGCGAATGATGGCCGCCATCGAGGATGCCCGCGACCACGCCCGCGGCCGCGAGGTCCTCGTCGTCAGCCACCAGCTGCCGATCTGGACCATCCGCAGCGTCCTCGAGCAGCGCCCGCTGTGGCACGACCCGCGCCGCCGCGAGTGCAACCTCGCCTCCCTCACCTCGGTGACCTTCGTCGGCGACGAGATCGTCGACGTCACTTACAGCGAGCCGGCCGCGCACCTCTACGCGCACGCGGCGAAGACCCCTGGAGCGTGACCCCCTTCAATGAGACGACACCGCATCACCCGCACCCTCGTCGCGACGGCGAGCGCCCTGGCCCTCGCCGGCGGCGTCGCCGCCTGTAGCGACTCGCCCTCCGAAAAGGCGGCCAAGGAGTTCGGCTCCCGCAACGGCGACGGCTCGACGCGCCTCATCGCCGAGGCCGACCGGGCGAAGCCGGTGGAGCTGTCCGGCGAGACCATCGACGGCAAGACCTGGGACAGCGCCGACGAGCGCGGCAAGGTCGTCGTCGTCAACAGCTGGGCGAGCTGGTGCGGTCCGTGCGCCACGGAGGCGCCGCACCTCGTCGAGGCCCAGCAGGAGACGAAGGGGGAGGACGTCGAGTTCGTCGGGATCAACTTCCGCGAGTCCTCCAAGGAGACCGGCCGGGCGCAGGCGCAGGAGTGGGGCTTCACCTGGCCCTCCGTCTACGACAAGTCCGGCCAGAGCGCCCTGGCCATGCAGGGCAAGATGACCGCCACGCCGTCCACCGCCGTGCTCGACCGTGAGGGTCGGATCGCGGCCGTCGTCCTCGGGCCCGTGACCACCTCGACGCTCGTCGGGCTCGTCGAGGACACCCTGGCCGAAAAGGGATGATTACGGCATACACCTCGCTCCCGGCGCTCGCCAGCGGACTGAGCGACCAGGTGGCCGACGGGGCGCTGCCCCTCGCCGTGCTCGTCGCGGCGCTCGCCGGCCTCGTCTCCTTCGCCACCCCGTGCGTGCTGCCGCTCGTGCCCGGCTACCTCGGCTACGTCACCGGCCTGTCCGACGTCGCCCTCGAGGAGCGCAGCCGCGGCCGGATGGTCCTGGGGACCCTGCTCTTCATCCTCGGCTTCAGCGTCGTCTTCGTCCTCGCGTCGATGTTCGTCGCGACCGCCGGGCGGGCGCTCGTCGAGCACCGTGAGCTGCTCACGCGCGTCGGCGGCGTGCTCGTCATCCTCATGGCCCTCGTCTTCCTCGGCGCCGGCTCGCAGCGCACCCTGCGCCTGCCCATCAAACCGGCGACCGGGCTGGCCGGGGCGCCCCTGCTCGGCGCGGTCTTCGGCCTGGGCTGGGCCCCGTGCATGGGGCCGACCCTCGGCGCCGTCCTCGCCCTCAACCTCACCGGTGACGCGTCGACGACCCGCGCAGTCGTCCTCGCCGTCGCCTACTGCCTCGGTCTGGGCCTGCCCTTCCTGCTCATCGCCGCGGCCTACGAGCGCTGGGCGCCGGTCTCGGCGTGGCTGCGCCGTCGCCAGCGGGCCATCCAGATCGCCGGAGCGGTGCTGCTCATCACCGTCGGCCTGCTCCTGCTCACCGGCGGCTGGGACGCGATGACCCAGTGGCTGCAGATCCATCTCATCAGCGACACGGAGGTCATCCTGTGAGCGCGGACCGGCCCGACAGGTCCACCGTGACCCAACCCCGGCTCGGCGTCGTCGGCTACCTGCGGTGGGGCTGGCGGCAGCTGACGAGCATGCGCACGGCGCTCTTCCTGCTGCTGCTCCTCGCCATCGGCGCCGTCCCCGGCTCGGTCTTCCCGCAGCGCAGCATCGACCCGGCGCGCACCGAGGACTGGATCTCCCGGCACGAGACGACCGGGCCGTGGCTCGACAAGCTCGGCGCCTTCGAGGTCTACAGCTCGCCGTGGTTCTCCGCGATCTACCTGCTGCTCTTCATCTCGCTCATCGGGTGCATCGTCCCGCGCACCGCCGTGCACTGGAAGGCCATGCGCGACAAGCCTCCTCGTGCGCCCAAGCGGCTCGCCCGGCTCGAGGCCCACGCCGCCGGCGAGGTCGAGGGCGACCTCGCCGAGGTGCGCGAGGCCGCGACCCGCGTGCTGCGCCGGCGGCGCTACCGCGTCGCCAGCCACGACGACGCCTCCGTCTCCGCCGAGACCGGCTACCTCAAGGAGACGGGCAACCTCGTCTTCCACACCGCCCTCGTCACGCTGATCATCGGCGTCGCCGTCGGGCACCTGTGGGGCTGGAAGGCCGATATCGTCGTCCCCGCCGGGGACTCCTTCGTCAACACCGTGACGCGTTACGACACCTTCGCGCCGGGGCCGCTCGTCGACGAGTCGGACCTCGCCCCCTTCGGCATGACGGTCACGAAGATGACCGCGGACTTCAACGACCGCGAGCCCGGGACGCAGACCTTCGGGCAACCGCGCGACTTCGAGGCGCACGTCACGGGCACGACCGCCGACGGCGATGAGTTCAGCGACGTCATCAAGGTCAACCACCCCCTCGAGATGGAGGACGCGACCGTCTTCCTCCTCGGCAACGGCTACGCGCCTGTCGTCACCGTCAAGGACGCCGACGGCAAGGTCCTGTACTCGGGGGCCACCCCCTTCCTCGCGCAGGACGGCAACTACCGCTCGACCGGCGCGATCAAGGTCGGGGCCGCCTCGCCGGAGCAGTTCGGCTTCATGGGGCTCTTCCTGCCGACCTCCTACATCGACCCCGACCAGGGCCCGATCTCGGTCTTCCCCGACACCCGCAGCCCGGCGCTCGCGCTCAGCATGTACACCGGCGAGCTCTACCCCGGCGGGGCGCCGCAGTCGGTCTTCACGCTCGACACCGACTCCATGGCCAAGGTCGAGAATGCCGACGGCACCGACCAGCTGCGGCTGTGGCTGGAGCCCGGCGAGGGGGCCAAGCTGCCCGACGGGCGCGGCACGATCAGCTTCGACGGGGTGGAGCGCTTCGCCGGCCTCTCCGTGCGGCACGACCCGGGCAAGGGGCTGACCCTGTGGTCGGCGCTCGCTGCGCTGGCTGGCCTGATCACGACCCTGACCATCAAGCGCCGCCGCGTCTTCGTGCGTCTCGTCCAGGTGGGCGAGGTCGTGCGGGTGGAGGTCGCTGGTATGAGCAAGGACGACGACGAGGGCATCCTCGGGGTGGTCCAGGAGATCCGCGACGAGCTCGTGGGAGAATCGAGGACATGATGACGAACGCGATGCTGGCCCAGTACGCCAACTACTCGCTGGCCGCGGCCGCGCTGGTGATCACCGTGGCGATGCTCGGCTACGCCCTGTACCTCGCGCAGGCGGTGCCGGTGCGCGAGCGCGACGAGGTGGCAGCCAAAGTCCCTGCTGCTGTGGGCGCTCCTGCCACGGACGAAGGGGGCGACGCACCCGCCGAGACCGGCACCGCGACCGCTGTGGAGACCCCGATGCGGGCGCGCAAGGCCGCCGGTGTCGCCGGCTCCCTCTCGTGGCTCGGTGCGGGGTTCCTGCTGCTGTCGTTCGCGCTGCGGGGGTTCGCGGTGGACCGATTCCCCCTGGGCAACCTCTTCGAGTTCAGCATCGGCGCAGCCTTCTTCGCCATGGCGACGTTCAGCGTGGCCAAGTCGCGGCGTGACCTGCGCTGGCTCGGGGTCTTCGTCACGGCCTTCGTGGTGCTGCTGCTCATGATCGCCTCGACCTCCTGGTACGTCGAGGCCGACGAGGTCGTGCCCTCGCTGCAGTCCTACTGGCTGCCGATCCACGTGACCGTCGCCACCCTCGCCGTCGGTGTCCTCACCGTCGGCGCCATCGTCAGCGGGCTCTACCTGCTCAGCGACCGCGAGGTCGGTGGCGAGCGGTTCTGGCGCAAGCTGCCGTCAGCTCCGGCGCTGGAGAGGTTCTCCTACTCCCTGCACATCATCGGCTTCCCGCTGTGGACCTTCACCCTCATCGCCGGCGCCATCTGGGCCCGCGAGGCCTGGGGCGCGTACTGGACCTGGGACCCCAAGGAGGTGTGGACCTTCGTCATCTGGACGGTCTACGCCGCCTACCTGCACGCCCGCGCGACGAAGAACACCCCACGTCGCACGGCGAACTGGATCGCCATCGCGGGCTTCGTGTGCATCATCATCAACTACACGGTCGTGAACTTCTACTTCATCGGCATGCACAGCTACGCCCAGTGAGGCACTACATGGTCCGCTACACCCTGCTCCGCCTGATGATCTTCTTCGGCTGCCTCGCGGCCCTGTGGCTCGTCGGCCTGCGCGAGCCCACCGAGCTGCCCTGGCTCGTCGTCACCGCGGCGATCGCCTCGATGCTCATCTCGATGGTCGTGCTCAAGCCCTTCCGCGCCGAGATGGTCCAGCAGATCCAGGACCGCCAGGAGGCCAAGGCCCGCGCCCGGGCCGCCCGCCCCGACACCGACGAGGCCGTCGAGGACGGCCGGGGATCGAGCGAGGGCAAGGCCGAGACCGGGTCCGAGGCCGAGGAGCCCGAGACCTTCCGCTGAGGTCGGGACCTCGCTCGCCCCACGATTTCCGGGTCACCCGAGAAACTGCCCCTTGGCAAGAGTTTCAAACTCTTGCCAAGGGGCAGTTTCTCTTGCGGAGTGCCGAAGGGGGGTCAGCGCGCGAGCGGCGCGAAGAGCCAGATCGCCCACATCAGCTCAGCGAAGCCGGTGAGCCCGAGGGCCGGGATGAGTGCCTTGCCGGTCGCGCCGGAGCGCACCGCCTGGATCCCGGGCCAGGCGATGACCAGGCCCAGCAGGCCGATCGGGGCCCACGGGCGCCAGATCGCCATGAGCAGGGTGCACAGGATCGTCACGCCGAAGAGCCCGAGGTAGAGCTGACGGGTGCGCGTGTCACCGAGCCGGACCGCGAGCGTGGTCTTGCCGGTCACCGAGTCGGTGGGGATGTCGCGCAGGTTGTTGGCGACGAGGATCGCGCTGGCGAGGGCGCCGACGCCGATCGCGCCGAGCACACCGACCGCGGTGATCGAGCCGATCTGGGTGTACTGCGTGCCGAGCGTCGCGACAAGCCCGAAGAAGATGAAGACGTAGACCTCGCCGAGGCCGCGGTAGCCGTAGGGGTTGTCGCCGCCGGTGTAGCGCCAGGCCGCGAGGATCGCCAAGGCACCGATGGGGATCATGATCCACGCCTGGCTGAGCGCGACGAGCGCGAACCCGACGAAGGCGCCGATGCCGAAGAAGGTGAAGGCCATGAGCTTGACGTTGGCCGGGTCGGCGAGGCGCTGGCCGACGAGCCGCACCGGCCCGACCCGCTCCTCGTCGGTGCCGCGGATGCCGTCGCTGTAGTCGTTGGCGTAGTTGACGCCGACCTGCAGGCAGCACGAGACGATCAGGGCCAGCAGCGCGAGGCCGAGGTTGGCCCCCTTCGTCCCCTCCTCGACGTCCCGGTTGGCTGCTGCGGCGGCGGTGCCGACGATGACGGGGGCGAGTGCTGCGGGGAGGGTTCGCGGACGGGCGCCGGCGACCCACTGCTTGATGGTGGCCACGAGAGGCGATCTTACGAGGCGGTCAGCCCCCGAGCAGACGCGCCACGGCGGCACGGTCCGGCTTGCCCGGCCCGCGCATCGGCAGTTCGGGCACGACGACGACGCGGCGGGGGAGCGCGGCGGCCTCGAGGTGCGGCCGGAGCATCTCGCGGATCTCGCCGACCCCGGCGTCGGGGACCGGGCCGACCGGCGGGCCGCCGGGCGAGGTGACCACGACGAGCGCGACGGCCTGGCCCCATTCGGGGTCGGGGACGCCGACGACGACCGCCTCGGTCACGGCGGGCACGTGGGCGAGGACGGCTTCCTCGACGACGCGGGGTGCGACCTTGAGGCCGCCGGTGTTGATGAGGTCGTCGGCGCGGCCGGTGACGCTCACCCGACCCTTGTCGTCGACGCTGCCGAGGTCGCCGGTGCGGAACCAGCGCTGGCCCCCTTCGCTGCGGAAGGCGCCGGTGTCCGCGCCGAGGTAGCCGTGGGCGACGACCGGGCCACCGATCTCGAGGGCACCGGCGGCGTCGGTGCGCACCGCGACGCCCTGCAACGGCTGGCCGTTGTAGACGCAACCACCGCCGGTCTCGGACATGCCATAGGTGGTCACCACGCGCACGCCCTCTGAGCGCGCGCGGTCGAGCAGCGCCCCGGGAGTGGCGGCCCCGCCCACGAGGATCGCGTCGAAGCGTCGCAGCGCCTCGAGCCCGAGCGGGTCGTCGACGAGCCGGGCGAGCAGGGTCGGCACGAGCGAGGTGTAGCGCCGCTCGGCGTGCATGCCGGCCGTCGCCTCCACCAGCGCGAAGGGGGTGACCCCCGACGGGTCCAGCGCCACCGGTGTCGTGCCGG
Organism: Janibacter sp. FSL W8-0316; assembly: GCF_038004165.1. Taxonomy (NCBI): domain Bacteria; kingdom Bacillati; phylum Actinomycetota; class Actinomycetes; order Micrococcales; family Intrasporangiaceae; genus Janibacter; species Janibacter sp. FSL W8-0316. The sequence continues at coordinate 2,703,978 of NZ_JBBOQX010000001.1, forward strand.
CGGCGATGCTGCGCAGCAGCACCTGCAGACCGCCGATGTGGTGCGGCGGCAGCGCGAGCAGCCACTGACCGTGCCCGCCGAGCCGCTGCGCGGTCGCCTCGGCGCTCGCGATGAGGTTGGCGGCGGTGAGCAGCGAGAGCTTCGGCGTGCCGGTCGAGCCGGAGGTCGCGATGGCGACGGCCAGGTCGGCGGGCAGCTCGCCCTCGGGCAGGCTCGGGGTCTCGCCGGGCGCGTGCGGGTGGATCGGCGCGGTGCCGGTCAGTGCCTGCTCGAGCGCGGGCAGCGCGTCGAGCGCGGCCAGGCCGGCGGGGAGGGGGAGGGGGGTGATCGGCACGGGACTCATCCTCTCCCATCGTCGCTGGCGTGCTCGGCCACCCGAGGTCCTCGGTGGAAATCTTGACTCCGCTCGTAGATTGACCTCGTGAGTCAGGGGCCTCTGGAGAGCGAGACGTGTCGGGACGTCGTCGTGCCGGCGCTGCACTCCTCCGGGTGGGACCCGGCGGACATCCGAGAGCAGTACCCGGTCAAGGCGACCAGGAGCCTGCGGCTGGGGCGGCGCAGGCGAGAGCTGGGTGACGGCTTCGTCGACTACGTGCTCGAGGTCGACCAGGTACCCGTGGCTGTGGTCGAGGCCAAGCGCGCCTACCGATCGGCGTCGGACGGCCTGCAGCAGGCGGTGCGGTACGCGCAGCAGCTCGACGTGCCGCTCGCGTACTCCACCAACGGTGCAGAGATCATCGAGCGGGACATGGTCTCGGGCCATGAGCGTCGTGTCGACGGATTTGCTACTCCGCCGGAAGCGTGGTCGAGCTTCGTTCGGCTGCACGACCTCGACCCTGGTGGAGCGGACCTGCAGGCGCGTGGCTTCAACCGGCAGCAGAGGCTGGCCTCAGGAGATGTGCAGGAGCCCCGCTGGTACCAGGCCGTCGCGATCCGCCGGGTGCTCACCGAGATCGCTCGAGGTGAGCGCCGGGTTCTGCTCCTCATGGCCACGGGCACGGGCAAGACCTTCACCGCCATGCAGATCGTGCATCTGGTGCGGGAGCATGCGCGGGTCGTCACCCCCGAGCGCAACTACCGGGTCCTCTACCTCGCAGACCGCGACGCGCTGGTCGCCGATCCCATGGACAAGACCTTCCGGGTGGCCTTCGGTGGGGAGCCGCTCTTCCGGGTGGGGGGCACGGCCAACCTCAATCGCGAGGTCTACTTCGCGACCTATCAGTCCCTGGTGCAGGGTGACGAAGACCGACTCGACGAGTACCGGTCGGACTTCTTCGATCTCGTCATCGTCGACGAGTGCCACCGTGGGAGCGCCTCGGAGAACTCGTCGTGGCGCCGGATCCTCGACCACTTCGGCGGGGCGATCCAGCTCGGCCTGACGGCCACGCCGAAGCAGGACGACACGGTCGACACCTACCGGTACTTCGGCGATCCCGTCTTCACGTACTCGCTGCGGCAGGGCATCGAGGAGGGCTATCTCGCCCCCTACCGCGTGCGACGGGTCACGCTGAGTCCCGATGCTGACGGTTGGGAGCCGACGCCCGGGCAGGTGGACCGCTTCGGCCGCGAGATCCCGCAGGGCGTCTACACCACCCGGGACTTCGAGCGGCTGCTCCGCCTGCTGGCGCGCACGGATCTGGCGGCGGCCTACATCTCCGACCTGCTGCGCGCTGACCCCACGGCCCGGACGATGATCTTCTGCGTCGACGCCCAGCACGCCGACGACATGCGTCAGGCGTTGGTCAACGCCAACCCGGATCTGGTGGCGGCCGACCCGGAGTGGGCAGTACGCATCGTCGGTGTCGAAGGGGAGAAGACCCGCCTCCTGGAGGCCTTCTGCGACCCGCGGCAGGACTCGCCGGTCGTGGCGACGACGTCCCGGCTGCTGTCGACGGGCATCGACGTGCCCGATCTCAAGTACGTCGTGATCTTTCGCGCCGTCGGGTCGATCGTGGAGTTCAAGCAGATCGTGGGGCGTGGCACTCGCCTGTACCCGGACAAGGACAAGACGTCCTTCGAGATCGTCGACTTCGTCGGGGCGACGCGGCACTTCGAGGACCCTGACTTCGATGGTTATCCCGTGCGAATCATCTGCGACCCGCCGCTGGAGGGCGGCGGTAGCGACGAAGGGGGCGATGCCGCCGTGCACGAGCCCGAGCCTCCATTCGTCGTGCACAACCCGGGCGACCCGGACGTTGGAGGTCCGCCGTCGCCCGACCACGACCCTGAGCATCAGGGCAGGCCGACCTTCGTCGTCGACGAGGGGGGCTTCTCGGTGGTCTCCGAGTCGCTCCATGTGGTCGACCACTCCAGCGGAAAGCTGCGGTTGACCGAGTACGGCGAGTTCGTCGCGGGCGTGGTCCGCCGGGTGGCGCCGACGCCCAGCGACCTGGCGCGCCAGTGGTCACGGAGGCCGTCGCGCGATGAAGTGCTGACCCTCCTCGAGGACGAGGGCATCGAGGTCGACGCGCTGCTGCCGGTCGGCGAAGGGGACGTGGATCCGTTCGACTTCCTCGTCCAGCTCGCGTGGGGCCTGCCCTCGCGGACGCGAGCCGAGAGGGCGCGGCGGGTGCGAGAGCGTCACCACGCCGATCTCGAGCGGCGCTCCCAGCTGGCGCGAGAGGTGCTGACGCGCCTGCTCGACGTCTACGCGGAGCGAGGCATCGACGAGGTCTCGCCGGAGCGACTGCGCCTGCCCGAGATCGTCCCCTTGGGGACGGTGCGCGAGATCGCCGGGGCCTTTGGCGACCCGGCGGACATGCATGCTGCGATCGACGAGCTGCAGGAGTGGCTGTACACGGACGAGTCGGCGTGAGCGCAAAACTAAAGATTTCGTTGAGTTTCGTCGGTGATAGGCTGCGTCAATGCCCGGCTCTCGACAGGATCTGCGTCAGCAGCTGAGCGCGCTCGCCTTCCAGCAGGCTGGCTACTTCACGGCTGCTCAGGCCCTCGAGGTCGGGTACTCCTACCAAGCGCAGAAGTACCACGCCGACCACGGCAACTGGGTGCGTGTGCAGCGGGCCCTTTTCCGGCTGCCGGGGTGGCCCAGCGAGGCGACCGACGCCTACGCCCGTTGGTCGGTCTGGTCCCGTGGGTGCGGGGTGGTGTCCCACGAGTCGGCCCTGACTGCCCACGACCTGTCCGACGTCAACCCCGCCCAGGTCCACCTGACGGTCCCGGCGGACTTCCGTGCGTCCGACAGCGCCGTGGTGCTGCATCGGGGTGAGGTGCCGAGCGATGACATCGAGCAGCGCCCCGGGTGGCGGGTGACCGCGCCCCTGCGCACCCTGATCGACGTCGCCGGATCAGACACTCCGCTCGAGTTCGTCGAGGACGCCGTCGCCGACGCACTCGAGCGCGGGCTGGTGACCCCGAGGCGCCTGACCTCGGGTGCGACGTCCCGCGGCGGACGGGCCGCGGAGCGCCTCCCGGACGTCCTTGCCCGGATCGGGGCCGGGTGACCTCGCCACGCGCCCAGGGCCTGGGCGATCGGATCCGCATCGCTGCTCAGGATCGCGCCCAGGACGCGCAGCGTCTGCGCCGTGGACTGGTCTTCCAGCGACTCCTCGCCCGCTTGGCTCCCCATGGCCTGGTCCTCAAGGGCGGGTACTGCCTGGAGGTGCGTCTGGGGCAGATCGCGCGCACCACACAGGACATCGATCTCGTGGGCTGGCTGGCTCTCGCGTCCGACCCCGATGACCTGCTCGATGCGCTCGAGGGCGCCATGCTCGGTGACTTCGATGACGGGTTCTCTTTCCGTGTCGCAGCGCCACGCAGGCTGCGTGGCGAGGAGGCGACCAGCCCGGCGTGGCGTGTTCCCGTCGAGGCGCTGGTTGACGGTGCCCACTTCGCTCACATCAAGCTCGACCTTGTCGGTCAGCTCGACGAGGTCGAGGGAGCGACCGAGCTGATCGAGGTCCGCGCCCCGATCGCGGCGCCGACGTGCGGGGCCGTCTCCGTCACGGCAGTTGACGTCTATCAGCACGCAGCAGAGAAGCTGCACGCATACTCGCGGCTGTACGCCGGCGGCCGCCCATCTTCCCGGGTCAAGGATCTCGTCGACCTCGTCCTGCTCATCGATGCGGGACTGCTGGTCGACGCCCGGCGTCTCGGCACGTGGTTGGCAGTCGTGTGGAGCGTTCGCGATCGGACCCAGCCGCCGGCGTCGCTCCCTTCGCCACCGCCCACCTGGGCCGACGACATGGCCCGGCTCCTCGGGGGCCACGGGCCGCCCGACCTCTCCCTGTCGGCCGCGCATGATCTGGTGGCCACTCTTTATGCCTCTGCCATCGACGACGAAGGAACCTCCGCGTGACCCCTCCCCGGACCAAGAAGTCCAGCCAGCCGCCGACGACCCGTGCGCGACTCCAGTCGGTGATCAAGGAGTCGCGCAACATCATGCGCAAGGACGCCGGTCTCAACGGTGAGCTCGACCGGTTGCCACAACTGGCGTGGCTGCTCTTCCTGCGGGCCCTCGACGAGGTCGAGGTGGAGCGCCAGATGAAGGACCCCGAATACGTCCCGGCAGTGGTGGGCCGGTACCGGTGGTGCGAGTGGACGCAGGGAGACCTGACTGGACCGGCCCTGCTCACCTTCGTCGACGAGCAGCTGCTTCCGCATCTGCGCGAGCTGCGGGGTTCGGGCCGCGCCGGTGACCCCAAGGACACCGTGGCGCAGATCTTCCAGTACATCGCCAACCGGATGCACAGCGGGTATCTGCTGGCAGATCTCGTCGCCCAGCTCGACAAGATCGACTTCGCCAACGCGGACGACATCCACACCATGGCCCATCTCTACGAGTCGATGCTCAAGGAGATGCGGGATGCCGCCGGTGATTCGGGCGAGTTCTACACGCCGCGCCCGCTCGTGCGCTTCATGACCGAGATGGTCGACCCGCAACCGGGCGAGGTGGTCTTGGACCCGGCCATGGGCACCGGGGGGTTCCTCGTGGAGGCCTTCGACCACATGAGCCGGCAGGCAACCACCACGCGTCAGCTCGAGGCAGTCCAGGAGGGAATCCGCGGCACGGAGAAGAAGTCGATGCCGTACCTGCTCGCGCAGATGAACTTCCTGCTCCACGGCATCGACCGCCCTTTGGTGGTGCAGACCAATGCCCTGGACGTCACCGTCGCCGAGATGCGCAACCACGGGGTGGACGTCGTCCTCACCAACCCGCCCTTCGGCGGGGAGGAAGAAAAGGGGGTCCAGGGCAACTTCCCGAGCGGGATGCGGACCGCGGAGACCGTGTGGCTCTTCCTGCAGGCCGTGCTGGCGCGCCTGGACAAGAAGAAGGGGCGGTGCGCCATCGTCGTGCCGAACTCGGTGCTCTTCGACCAGGGCATCGGCGCCCGGGTGAAGAAGGCGCTGATGAAGGACTACAACCTCCACACCGTGCTGCGCCTGCCGAACGGTGTTTTTGCGCCGTACACGCTCATCCCGAGCAATGTGCTCTTCTTCGACCGCGGCATGCAGCAGGACCACGTCTGGTTCTACGAACACCCGTTGCCCGAGGGGCGCAAGAACTACACGAAGACCAAGCCGCTTGCGTATGACGAGTTCGCCGAATGCGCCGCGTGGTGGGGTGGACGTGAGCGTGAGGGGCGAAGGGAGACCGAGCGGGCCTGGCAGGTGCCCGTCGCGGAGATCTTCGAGTCCGGCTACAACCTCGACCTGCGCAACCCGAACCGGCCCGATGACCTGACGCACCGTCCGCCGGCGGAGCTGATCGCCGAGCTCATCGAGACCGAGCGCGAGATGCTCAGCCTGCTCAAGCAGCTGGAGCGGGAGATCAAGGACTTCGCGCAGTGAGTGTTGAGTGGGTGCGCGTCGGAGACGTAGCTGCGCAGAGCAAGGATGTCGTAACGGTCGAGCTGGACCAGACCTACAAGACGTTGGGTGTACTGAACCGAGGGCGGGGAATCTTTGAGCGAACTCCTACCCGCGGCGCTGAGACCAAGTACCCGCGCTTCACCCGAGTGCGTCCAGGACAACTCGTGTACAGCAAGCTTTTCGGGTGGGAAGGATCGATCGCGGTTATCCAAGACGGGCTCGAGGGATTCGTAGTGTCCCCAGAGTTTCCCGTCTTCGATTTGAGCCACAAGGTTGACCCCAGTTACGTGGGCCACGTGGTCGCTTGGGATGGGTTCGTTTCGCAGATGGCGTCTGCAACGACTGGCCTGGGCCAGCGACGCCAGCGTGTGAACGTGTCGGACTTCTTGGACCTTCGAATGCCACTGCCGCCCATCGACGAGCAGCGCAGCATCGCCGCCCACCTTGACGGTGTGGCCGCTGTCACCCAGCAGGGTTCAACCGATCTATCGGTCGAGGCCGTGATTCATGCTTTGGTCCGGTCTGCAATTGACGCTCCACGCGCTCGGCTTGGCGACGTGATGGTTATGGACCGTCAGTTCATCGAGTTGGATGAGCGGGAGAGTTACCGAGCAATTGGTATCCGCGGCTTCGGGAGGGGGCTGATTAGGTATCCCGCTGTGCCGCGGGAGCAGTTGTCAAAATTGCGGTACTTCGATGTGAAGCCCTTCCGCCTCCTTGTCAGCAACATCAAGGCGTGGGAGGGGGCTGTCGCGCAGACCACTGCCGATGATCTTGCCCTCGTGGGGAGCAATAGATTCCTGCAGTATGAGGTTTCGTCTCCCCACGTTTCGTTGGACTGGGTGCTGGCCTACCTCTCTAGCCCAGAGGGGACCGCCGCCATGAGCGCGGCATCTCCGGGGTCAGCTGACAGGAACCGTACTTTGAGTATCCGGTCGTTTGAATCATTAGAGATGCCTGTTCCCTCCGCGGCGGTTCAAGGTCATGTTGCGGAACTGCGGGAAATCGGTCGTCGATTCGCGAAACTGGCGCATCGGAAATCGGCGCTCATCCAGGCGCTCCTCCCCGCGGCACGCAACGAGATCTTCACCGCGATGCGGTGACGCTGCACCACTCATCGCCCGCGATGATGACGTGGTCGAGGAAACGCAGTCCGACCTCGCCGCATGCCTGCCGCAGCCGCCGCGTGACGGCGACGTCCTCGGCGCTGGGTTCGACCCCGCCGCCGGGGTGGTTGTGTGCCACTGCGATCGCCGCAGCGTCGTGGCGCAGGGCGATCGACAGCACCTCGCGGACCGGCACGAAGCTGCTGGTGGCTCCGCCGCTCGCGACGGTCTCGATGCGACGGACCCGGTTGCGCCCGTCGAGCAGCACCAACAGCACTCGTTCGGTTCGCGCTCGCCCAATCCGGCGCGCCGCGATCGCGGCGATGTCTGCCGAGGTGGTCACCGCCGCGCCTTCGTGAGAGGTGATCCGATCGGCCAAGGCGAAGGCCGCCACGAGTCGGCAGGCCTTGGCGGGTCCTACGCCGGGCGTCCGTGACAGCTCGTCGACGTCTGCCCGCGCCAGCCCGCCGACGCCGCCCCACTCGGTCAGCAGCGACCGAGCCAGGGCCATCACCCCTTCGCCCTGCCGCCCCGTGCCGAGGTGGACCGCGACGAGCTCCGCATCCGACAGCGCGCCCGCCCCGAGTGCCATGAGCCGCTCGCGCGGTTGGTCGGAGGTCAGGCGGTCATCGGGCACCCGTCGACGCTAGAGCAGTCGGCGACGACGCGCCCCGCGCCATCCACAGGGCCTCAGCCCCAGAAGATGCTGGTGGGGTCCTCGTCGATCTCCGCCAACAGCTCGGCTGCCGAGCCGCTGAAGACCGTGCCCTCGCGGTACTCGTGCCAGCGACTGTTGCGATCAGGCCAGTGCAGCGTCCACCGCCGCTCTTCGGGGACGTACCGCAGCTGAGCCAGGGGTTGGTGGGTCCAGTCCCCTTCGCCGTCCCAGGGAGCGCGCGTCTCGCAGATGGTGACGTGGCGGCCCCGCACGTGGTGCTCGGCCCGGACCTCGTCGGCGAACCGCACCGGCCACTTCTCCCCGCAGTACGCCGCGATCCGGAGCAGGTCGGTCTCGGGCAGCAGTACTCCGCCCATCAGAAGTACCAGGGGAAGGGCGACCAGTCCGGGTCACGCTTCTCGAGGAACTGGTCGCGACCCTCGACCGCCTCGTCGGTCATGTACGCCAGACGGGTCGCCTCGCCCGCGAAGACCTGCTGGCCCATGAGCCCGTCGTCGGTGAGGTTGAAGGCGAACTTGAGCATCCGGATCGCGGTGGGGGACTTCGCCATGATCTCGCGGGCCATCTGCAGCGCCTCGGTCTCGAGCTCGGCGTGGTCGACGACGGCGTTGACCGCGCCCATCTCGTACATCTCCTGGCCGGTGTAGGCGCGGCCGAGGAAGAAGATCTCGCGAGCGCGCTTCTGCCCCACCATCTTTGCGAGGTAGGCGCTGCCGTAGCCGCCGTCGAAGGAGCCGACGTCGGCGTCGGTCTGCTTGAAGCGGGCGTGCTGGCTGGCGAGGGTCATGTCGCACACGACGTGCAGCGAGTGCCCGCCGCCGGCGGCCCAGCCGCCGACGAGCGCGATGACGACCTTGGGCATGGTGCGGATGAGGCGCTGGACCTCGAGGATGTGGAGGCGCCCCCCTTCGGCCTTGACCCGACGCTCGTCGATGCCGGCCGCGGAGTCGTCGCCACCGGGGTCGGCGGCGTACTGGTAGCCCGAGCGGCCGCGGATGCGCTGGTCGCCGCCGGTGCAGAAGGACCAGCCCTCGGTCGTCGCGCTGCTGCCCTCGCGCGGGGTCGGGCCGTTGCCCGTGAGCAGGACGACGCCGACGTCGGGGGTGCGGCGGGCGTGGTCGAGGGTGCGGTAGAGCTCGTCGACGGTGTGCGGCCGGAAGGCGTTGAGGATCTCCGGACGGTCGAAGGCGATGCGCACGCAACCGACGTCCTTGGCGCGGTGGTAGGTCAGGTCGGTGAGGTCCTCGAAGCCGGGGACCACCTCCCAGGCCTGCGGGTCGAAGGTCTCGCTGACGTTGTCCAGTGCGCTCACGGGGGCGAGCCTAACCACCGCGAGGACGAAGGGGGCCGCCCCCGTCAGGCGACGAGGCTGACGAGCAGGACCATCGGCAGCGAGACGACGGCGCCGAGCGAGGTCGCCAGGGTGAGCGTCTTGAGCGCGCCCTTGGTCGACAGGCCGAGCAGGCTCTTGAACATCCAGAAGAAGTTGCTGTTGACGTGCAGGGCAAACATCGCGCCCGAGGCGATGGCGAGCGCGACGACGACCGGCGCGACGCCGGTCGAGGCGACGACCGGGCCGATGATGCCGGAGGCGGTGATCGCCCCCACCGACACCGAGCCGATGGCGAAGTGCAGCAGGGCCGCGATGAACCACGCGAGCAGCACGGTGATGAGCACGGGTGCGCCGGCGTCGGCGGCGAAGAGGCCCTCGAGCGTCTTGTCGAGGCCGGTTTCGGTGATGACCGCGCCGAGCGAGCCGCCGATGCCGGTGATGAGCAGGATCTCGCCGGTCGTGCGGAAGCCGCTCGAGAGGGCGTGCTCGGTGCCCTCGGAGCCGAGCGTCGAGCGGCCGATGACGAAGGCGATGAGCAGGCCGATGAAGAGCGCGATGTTGGCATCGCCGACGAAGGCGATGGCCGCATTGCTCGCCCCGAAGAGGTCCATGAAGGCGCCGAAGGCGATGAGCACGAGCGGCACGAGGATCGGGGTGAGGCGCAGCAGCAGCGGCAGACGAAGCGCCTGCTCGGGCACGGCGTCCGGGTCGTCCAGGTCGGCGTCGGCGGAGCTGCCCGTGCCCTCGTGCCCGAGGTCCCCGCGGGCGAGGTAGGCGGCGTGGCCCGGGTTGTCGGGGTGCTCCTCCTCGTCGGGGTCGACGTCGGTGCGCTCGTCCCAGAAGCGGGTCTGCAGCAGCAGTCGGAAGAGGAAGGTGGTGAGCAGCGCGGTGGCGATGCCGATCGGCGCACCGAAGATCAGGTACTCGCCGAGCGGGAGCTTCAGCTGCCCGGCGACGGCGACCGCGGCCAGACCCGGCACGACGAAGACGTAGCCGGCGAAGATGCCGATGCCGATGGCGCCGGCGAGCCACGGCAGACCCTTGCGACGGTCGACGACCGGTGCCGCCTGCCGGGCCATCGGCGAGGCGAGGACGACCTGCACATCGACGTAGATCGAGGGGAAGATCGCCGACAGGGCGGCGGTCATCGCATAGGGGAGCTTGCGGCCGACCCGGCGAGCGATGATCTCCACGAGCGCCCGGAAGGTGCCCGTCGCCTGCAGGAGCGAGCCGATGAGCACGCCGAAGCCGATGAGCAGACCGACCTCGCCCATGATCTCGCCGAAGCCGGTCGTGATCGCCGCGACGGTGTCAGCCGGCCCCACCCCCGCCGACAGGCCGAGGAAGACCGACGAGATGATCAACGAGATCACCGGGTCGACCTTGAAGCGGAGGATGAGCACGATCGCCAGGGCGATCGCGACGAGCGTCAGTGCGATGTCCACGGCAGTCGACCCTACGCGTCCGTGAGCACGGTCACACCTCCGGTCCGCGACCCGAGGTGGCGCCGTCGACCCCCCTTCGCGTCTGATGGAGCCATGACCGAATCCCACGTCGCCCTGGTCACCGGTGCCTCCTCGGGCATCGGCGAGGCCGCCGCCGTCGCCCTCGCCGAGGCGGGGTGGGCCGTCGTCGGGGCCGCCCGGCGCCTCGAGCGCCTCGAGTCCCTCCGCGCGAAGGGGGTGACCCCGCACGTCGTCGACGTGAGCGACGACGACTCGATGGTGACCCTCGTCGACGATGTCGTCGCCGAGCACGGCCGCATCGACGTCCTCGTCAACAACGCCGGCTACTCGGTCTTCGGTGCGGTCGAGGACGTCCCCGTCGAGGTGGCCCGGCGCCAGCTCGAGGTCAACGTGCTCGGGCTGTCGCGGATGAGCCAGCTCGTGCTGCCGCACATGCGCGCTGCCGGCGCCGGACGGATCATCAACATCGCATCCGTCGCCGGCCACGTGAGCGAGCCGCTCGGCGGCTGGTACCACGCGAGCAAGTACGCGGTCGAGGCCCTCAGCGACGCGATGCGGATGGAGCTGGCGCCGCACGGCGTGCGCGTGGCGATCATCGAGCCGGGAGCGATCCGCACCGAGTTCGGCGACATCGCGGCGGACTCGCTCGCCGAGTACTCCGGCTCGGGTGCCTACGCCGCGCAGGCGCGTCGGATGGCCCGGGCGCACGAGCGGATGTTCGGCGCCGATGCCGCCGAGGTCGACGTCGTCGTCGACGCGATCGTCCACGCGGCGACGGCGCGCCGCCCGCGCAGCCGCTACCAGGTGCCCGCCTCCGCCCGGGCGATGGTCGCGGCGACCAAGGTCGTGCCCAGCCCGGTGATGGACGCGGTGATGGGGCGCATGTTCGGCACGCACCGTCGCTGACGTCGCGCGCGGGCCCGACTGAGGCAGGCTGTCCCCCATGGCGACCACGCAGTCGACCCGGGTGCGCCGGGCAGTCCAGCGGTACGCCGCGAGCTTCGACGAGCTGCGCGGCGTCACCGACGCCTACGTCACGCTCGTCACCCGGCTGCTCGACGACGCCGGTATCAACTACCTGACCGTCACCGGTCGGACGAAGTCGGTCGAGTCCTTCGCCGGCAAGGCCGCCCGCCGCCTGCCGGGTGGTCGGATGGCCCACCCCAAGCCGCTCACCGACATCACCGACCAGGTCGGGGTGCGGGTCGTCACCTATGTCCTCGCCGACGTCGACGCGGTCGCGCAACTGCTCTCCTCGCAGCTCGAGGTCCACGAGGACCGCGACATGGGCCAGGAGACGGCGGCGGCCGGACGCTTCGGCTACTCCAGCCGGCACCTGCTCGTGGGGCTGGGCGAGGACCGGGACGAGCCGGGCATCCCGCCCGCGCGGCCGGCGTCGGTGCAGATCCGCACCGTGCTCCAGCACGCGTGGGCCGAGTTCGAGCACGACGTGCGCTACAAGGGCTCGGTCTCGGCCGAGCACGCACCCGACTTCGACCGTCGCTTCACCCTCGCCGCCGGCCTGCTCGAGCTGGCCGACCAGCAGTTCTCCGCGATCCGTGACCGCCACCGCGACGAGCTGACCTCGCCGGCCGACGGCGACGACGACGACCCGCGGATCAGCCCGACCGACCTCGCGGCCTTCCTCGCCGGGCAGTTCACCGATGCCGGCTGGTCGCGCACCGACCACTACGCGTGGATCAGCGGCCTGCTCCTCGAGCTCGGCATCAGCTCGCTGTCCGAGCTGCGCGAGGTGCTGCGCGAGGTCGACGTCCCCGCCATCGACCACCACATGGGCTACCGCTACCCGCCCGGTGCGGTGCGCCGCCTCGACGACGCCCTGCTGTCGGTCTACGGCGAGCGCTACATCGCGCTCCACGGCAATGCCCACCGGCTCGCCCTCCTGCGCGCCCGGCTGGCTCGCCTCGCGGACTAACGTCGGGGCATGGCCCTGCACCTGTACTCGCTGACCGTCGACGCCCGCGACCACCGGGCCCTGGCCCGGTGGTGGGCCGACGTCCTCGGGTGGCGGATCGGCTACGAGGACGAGCACGAGTGCGAGGTGCTCCCGCCGGAGGCGAGCCCCGACCCCGTCGACGAGACCGCTAGCTGGCTGGCCCGCCGCACGATGCTCAGCTTCGTCCCGGTCCCCGAGGGCAAGACCGTCAAGAACCGGCTGCACATCGACCTCGCCCCGCACATCGGCCAGGACCGTGACGCGGAGATCGAGGCACTGCTGGCGAAGGGAGCCACCCGCGCCGCCGTCGGTCAGGACGACGACGAGGTGACGTGGACGGTGCTCGCCGACCCGGAGGGCAATGAGTTCTGCGTGCTCTCCAGCCGCGACCGATGACCACGGCCGTCACCGTCGACGAGCTGCTCGACGGGCTGCACGTCGTCGTCCTGCCGCTCGCCACCCGGTTTCGTGGGGTGGCCGAGCGCGAGGTCGCCCTCGTGGAGGGACCGGCCGGCTGGGGGGAGTTCGCCCCCTTCGTCGAGTACGCCCCGCCCGAGGCCGCCCGCTGGCTCGACGCCACGATCGAGGCGGCGTGGGACGGGTGGCCGACCCCGTTGCGGACCGAGGTGCCGGTCAACGCAACGGTCCCCGCGGTGGCCGCTGAGCAGGTGGCCGGGGTGCTCGCCCGCTACGACGGCTGCACGACCGCCAAGGTCAAGGTCGCCGAGCGCGGGCAGCCGCTCGCCGACGACCTCGACCGGGTCGCGGCCGTGCGCGACGTCATGGGCGCCGACGCCCGGGTGCGCGTCGACGCCAACGGCGGCTGGTCGCTCACCGAGGCCGTCGACGCGGTGGCGGCGCTCGCCCCCTTCGGTCTGGAGTACGTCGAGCAGCCGTGCGCCGACGTCCGCGACCTCGCCCGGCTGCGGGTCGAGCTGGCCCGCCGCGGGCTGGCGGTGCCGGTCGCGGCCGACGAGTCGATCCGCAAGGCGGAGGACCCCCTCGAGGTCGCCCGGCTCGGCGCCGCCGACGTCGTGGTCGTCAAGGTCGCGCCGCTCGGCGGGGTCCGCTCCGCCCTGCGCATCGTCGAGGACTGCGGGCTGCCCGCGGTCGTCTCCTCGGCCATCGACTCCAGCATCGGGCTGCGCGCGGGCGTCGCCCTCGCCGCGGCCCTCCCACGGCTCGAGCACGCCTGCGGACTGGGCACGGGCGCCCTGCTCACGGCCGACGTCACCGCCGACCCCATGGTGCCGGTCGCCGGTGCGCTGGGGGTGCGTGACGTCGTCGTCGACCCCGACCGGCTGGCGGCGCACGCGGCGCCTCCGGAGCGGGTGGCGTGGTGGCGCGAGCGGGTCCGGGCCACCCACGCAGCGCGGGGCTGACGGTCCACACACCCGGTGGCCTGGGTCCCACGGTCCACAGCCACGACGAAGGGGGCCCCTCCCGCCCCGTCAGCCGGTTGGCTTCGGGCATGGAGATCTCGACCCTCACCCCCGTCGACCTCACCGACGTCGCGGCCCGTCTCGAGCGGGCGGCGGGGCGTGTCGACGTGTGCGCCACCCAGGCGCGCGTTGCCACGTCGACGACCTGGCGCGGCGAGGCGGCCACGCTGCACCGCGACCGGGTCGGCGAGCACGCGAGCGACCTGCAGGCGCTCGCTCGCCGCCTGCGTGAGGCAGCCGGTCTGGTCCGCGATCTCGAGGCGGCCGCGCGACGGCGGATCGACCTGCTCGGCGACGTCGACATCACCGTCGGTGACTGGCCGGTCGGGGCGATCGGTCGTGGCTGAGATCCGGGTCAGCGGTGGCGTCGGAGGACTGTCGGTGGCGCTCGACGAGCTCGAGGCCGCGGCCGACGGGCTGGGTCGGGTCGCGACGGAGGTCGGTGAGGTCGCCGTCGCCGTGGGCCTCGTCGGACTCGACCCGAGACTGCAGCTCGCGGCGCTCACGGCGCCGCTGGAGTACCTCGCCGTGCAGCGCGCCGTCCTGACCTGCGTCGGGCCCACCGGAGCCGCGGGTCTGGCGGTCGACGTCGCCGCCACGGGTGTGGCGACACGGGCCGCGGTCCGGGCCTACCGCGAGGGCGAGCAGGCCGTCGAGGCCCTCGCCGACGGCGTCGCGACCGAGGTGGGTCGCTGGGTCGGCCGGTCCGTCGCGCCGACCGTCCTCGGGGCCGCGGTTGCCGTCGCGCCCGTGGCGGCCGTCGTGCTGTCGACCCCCGCCGGGCGCGACGCGGCCGTCGCGATCGGCCTCGGGCTGGGGCAGGAGGTCGACGAGATCCTCTTCGACCACCCGTGGCTCGTCCCGGCGGCCGCCGACGGTCTCGACGGACTGCTCATCGGTCTCGGCGAGGGTCTGCCCGCGCTCGGCGTGCTGCTCGCGTGGCGCAGCGGTGCCGCGGGGGTGCCCTACCCGCCGCGCGACCAGCGCGACGCGCTGGGTGTCGTGCTCGCCGCCTCCCGCGGCATCGCCCTCGACGAGTCGGGCCGGTCGGTCACCGTGAGCGCACGGCCGTCGGCCGCGGGCCGGCCGCCCACCGGTGTCGCCGACCTGGTCTCCAACCACGGCCCGACCTCGGGTGGCCGACGCGTGCGGGTCACCGGTATCCAGGGGCCCGACGGCAGCTGGAGCTGGGTCGTCGACGTCCCGGGCACGCAGACCTTCGACCCCCGGGCGGGCGACAACCCCTGGGACATGACGAGCAATGCGCTGCTCGTCGCCGGCCGGCACCCGCTCATCATGCAGGCGGTCGCCCGTGCCCTCGACGACGCCCGGCGCCGCGCGGGCGACACGAGCAGCGCGAGCCGGGTGATGCTCACCGGGCACAGCCAGGGCGGGCTCACGGCGGCGGCGCTCGCCGCCGACCCGACCTTCCGCTCCCGCCACCGGGTCACCCACGTCGTCACCTCGGGGGCGCCCGTCGCGGCGCTCGCCGTGCCCGAGGGGGTCAGCGTGCTCAGCCTCGAGCACGACGAGGACCTCGTGCCCGGTCTCGAGGGCGATGACAACCCCGACCGCCGCGACTGGGTCACCGTCGAGAGGTCGCTCGCCGACGACCTCAGGGCCGACGCTCGGTCGTCGCAGGCGCACGACAACGCGGCATACGTCGACACGGCCCGCCAGGTCGACGCGAGCGACGACCCGTCGGTGCAGGCCTGGCGTGACGGGGCGGCCCCCTTCGTCGGGTCGCCACTGGCCACGACGGTCACCACCGACTACGACGTCGTGCGCCGATGAGCGCCGTCGTCGTCGGGCCCTGCGGGCTCCAGTGGCAGGATCGGGCGCGTGAACCCCTCGACCGCCGGTGCCCGCGTGCTCCTCGACGAGCTCGTCCGCCTCGGGGTGCGCGAGCTCGTCCTGTGCCCGGGGTCCCGCTCGGCGCCGCTGGCCTACGCCGCCCATGACCTCGACGCGGCCGGGCGGCTGCGGCTGCACGTGCGGGTCGACGAGCGCAGCGCGGCCTTCCTCGCGCTCGGCCTGGCCAAGACCTCGCGCCGCCCCGCAGCCGTCGTCACGACGAGCGGAACCGCGGTCGCCAACCTCCACCCGGCCGTCCTCGAGGCGCACCACGGTGCCGTCCCGCTGCTGCTGCTCACGGCCGACCGCCCGCCCGAGCTGCGCGGTGTCGGGGCCAACCAGGCGACCGTCCAGCCAGGGGTCTTCGGTGACACGGTGCGCCTCGCTCTCGAGCTCGAGACGCCCGCGGACCCCGACCGGCAGGCGCCGGCGTGGCGCACGGCAGCCGCCCGGGCCGTCGCCGCCGCCACCGGGGCGCTCGGCGGTGCGGGCACGGCCGGGCCGGTCCACCTCGACCTGCCCTACCGCGACCCGCTCGCGCCCGGTGCTCTCGCCGTCGACCCGCACCCGGCGCTCGCGGGCCGCCCGGACGACGCGCCGTGGGTCACGCTGGCCGCGCCCCCGGCGGTCCTCGACGGACCCGGGGCCCCGCTCGTGCACGACGCCCGCACCCTCGTCGTGGTCGGTGAGCTCCCGACCGTCGAGCACCGGGCAGCGGCCCTGGCGTGGGCCGACCACCACGCAGCCCCCGTCATCGCCGAGCCGGGCCCCGGCACGGGCCGGCTGGTGCTCCCACACGGTGACCGGCTGCTCGCCGCGACCGACTGGGTGGGCGAGCACCTCCCTTCGCGCGTCGTCGTCGTCGGCCGCCCCACCCTCGGCCGGGCCGTCCCCGCGCTGACCCGCACCCCCGGTCTGCGGGTCGAGGTCGTCACGAGCGGCGAGCCCGGCGCCGACGGGTGGGCCGACGCCACCCACGCTGCTGCGGCCGTCCATCCCTTCGCGGCGCTGCGGACCGACGGCGAGGGCCAGGAGCCGACCCCCTTCGCCCGCGAGTGGCTGGCCGCCGGAGAGGCCGTCGCCGCCGCGCTCGCGCCCACCGGCGACCACCTCGACGGGCCCGCCGTGGCCCGTGCCGTGCACGAGGCGGTGCCCGACGGTGCGGCACTCTTCCTCGGCAGCAGCAGCGTCGCCCGCGACCTCGGCCACGGGGTCGCGCGCGTGCGCGACGCGGTCGAGGTGGTGACCAGCCGCGGGCTCGCCGGCATCGACGGCTGCGTCTCGACCGCGGTCGGTCTGGCGCTCTCCCGCAGCGGCCCGACGGTGGCCGTGCTCGGTGACCTGACCTTCCTCCACGACGCCAACGGCCTGCTCGTCGGCCCCGACGAACCACGCCCGGACCTGACGATCGTCGTCGTCGACGACGACGGGGGGAGCATCTTCACGACGCTCGAGTACGGCGCCGACGAGCTCGCCGGACCGATGCGCCGGCTCTTCACGACGCCGACGGGCACCGACATCGAGGTGCTCTGCGCCGCCCACGGGGTGCCGGCGACGACGGCGACGTCGGCGGAGCAGCTCTCCGCGCTCGTCGCGCGCCCGAGCGAGGGGATCCGGGTCGTGCGGGTGCCGGTCGACGGGGCCGCGCGCCGCGAGGCGGGGCGGCTGGCCCGCGAGACGGTCGTGGCGGCGCTGGGCGGGCGGGACTAACCGCCCAGGGCGGTGCGCATCGGCAGCAGTTTGGCCACCGACTCGGCGACCTCGTCGGCGGCGACCGAGCCGGCGACGATGCCGCAGCCGGCGTAGAGCCGCAGCGACCGGGCGCTCTCGTAGGCGCCGCAGCGCAGGGCGATGCCCCACTCGCCGTCACCGGAGGCGTCCATCCAGCCCACGGGGCCGGCGTAGCGGCCCCGGTCCATCTGCTCGAGCTCGCCGATGACGTCGTCGGCGAGGAGGGTGGGCGTGCCGCACACGGCGGCGCTGGGGTGCAGCGACGCGGCCAGCGCGAGCGACGTGGAGTCGTCGTCGACGACGCCCGCGACATCGGTCGCCAGGTGCATGACGTTGTTGAGGTGCAGGACGAAGGGGGAGTCCGGCACGTTGATCGACGAGGTGTGCGCGGCGAGGGCGTCGGCGACCGAACGCACGGCGTACTCGTGCTCCTCGAGGTCCTTGCTGCTGCGGGCGAGGGACCCGGCGAGGGCCAGGTCGTGGCTGTCGTCGCCGGTGCGCCGGATCGTGCCAGCGAGCACCCGCGAGGTCACGAGGCCCCGCTCGAGGCGCACGAGCATCTCGGGGGTGGCGCCGACGAGACCGTCGACGGCGAAGACCCACGTCGTGTCGTAGTCGTAGGCGAGCCGGGCGAGCACCCAACGCGGGTCGATGCGCCGGGTGGCGGTGGCGCGCACGGACCGGGCGAGCACGACCTTGTCGAGGTCGCCGGCGTTGATCCGGGAGACTGCCTCGTCGACGGCCTCGGCCCAGCGGTCGGCGGCGAGGTCGAGGTCGGCGAACTCGACCGCACCCGGTCCCTGCGGCGCGGGCTGCCGGTCGAGCGGCTCGTCGGCGGCTGGGACGGTCGCGTCGGTCGTGATCGTCGTGACCCAGGCCAGGTCGCCGCGGCGGCCGACGACGACCTCGGGGACGACGAGGACCGACTCGGTGCCCGACCGACGCGAGTAGGCCATCGAGCCGAAGGCGATCGGACCGGTGCCCGGCTCGTCGACGTCGTCGCGGACGATCGCCTCCGCCGTCACCTGGCGCCACCACTCCTGGGCCTGCTCGAAGCGCTCCGGCCCGCTCGCGGTGAAGGTGGCCACCCGGCCCCAGCCGACGAAGCCCTCGCCCTTGCGCACCCACGAGACGACGTCGCCGGCGTCCTCGGGCTCGGGGAGGAGCGAGAGCAGGTCCGCGACGCGTGCCGTGGGGAGGGCGATGGTGCGGACGACGAGAGCGGGGTGGGGGACGCCGCGCGGGGTGGGGGCGTCGGCAGGCGAAGGGGAAGACATGTCGGGCATCAGCCTACGGCGGCGGGTGCGAGGATGAGGACATGAGCCGCGCCACCCTGCAGAAGGACCCCAAGGACGTCGCCGCGATGTTCGACGAGACCGCCGCGAAGTACGACCTGATGAACGACGTGATGTCGCTGGGTCAGACGCGGCTGTGGCGTCGGGCGGTCGTGCAGTCCATCGACCCGCAACCGGGGGAGCGGATCCTCGACATCGCGGCCGGCCCCGGCTCCTCGTCGATCCCGCTGCGCGAGGCCGGCGCGCAGGTCGCCTCGGCCGACTTCTCCCTCGGCATGTTGCGCCAGGGCCGCAAGCAGAGCCCCGAGCTGGAGTTCACCGCGGCCGACGCGACCCGGCTGCCCTTCGCCGACGCGTCCTTCGACGTGGTGACGATGTCCTTCGGCTTCCGCAACGTCGTCGAGCCGGAGGTGGCCCTGCGCGAGTTCCTCCGGGTCGCCACGCCGGGCGGGCGCCTGCTCATCTGCGAATTCAGCCAGCCGGTCAACCGGGCCTTCCGCACGATCTACTCCGAGTACCTCATGGCCGCCTTCCCGCCCGTGGCGCGGCGGCTGAGCTCCAACCCCGAGTCCTACGTCTACCTCGCCGAGTCGATCCAGACTTGGCCGGCGCAGGAGCCGCTGGCGCAGATGATCTCCGGCGCCGGCTGGGGCGGGGTCGAGTGGCGCAACCTCACCGGGGGCATCGTCGCGCTGCACCGAGCCACCAAGAGCTGACGTCGGGTTAGGTCTACCTGTGTGACCCGTGAAGTTCCTGCCGGGTAGTGTCACCCGCGATCGTGAAATGCTTCACAAGCAGCTGAGGAAGTTTCGTGACCAGTGAACTGCCTGCGGCCGACGGAGACCGCAGTGTCGACGTCATCGTCGTCGGAGCCGGCCCGGGGGGCAGCGCCACCGCGGCCTGGCTGGCGAAGGCCGGCAAGGACGTCGTCCTGCTGGAGAAGTCGCGCTTCCCGCGCGACAAGATCTGCGGTGACGGGCTGACCCCCCGCGCGGTCCGCCAGCTGATCAACCTCGGCATCCCGCTGTCGGAGACCGACGGCTGGGCGCACAACAAGGGCCTGCGGATCATCGGCGGCGGCATGCGTCTGCAGCTGGACTGGCCCGACGTGACCTCCTTCCCGGGCTACGGCATGGTCCGGGCGCGGCAGGACCTCGACGAGGTCCTCGCCCGGCACGCCGCCTCCTCCGGCGCCGAGCTGCTCGAGGGCCGCAACGTCTCCGAGCCGGTCCGTGACGAGAGCGGCCGCATCGTCGGCGTGGTCGCCAAGGTCGTCGACGAGCGCGGTCGCGCCACGGGCGAGACCGAGACCTACCGGGCCCCGGTGGTCGTCGCCGCCGACGGTGTCTCCTCCCGCCTGTCGGTGAAGATGGGCCGCGAGAAGCGCGAGGACCGGCCGATGGCCGTGGCCGTGCGGGCCTACTACGAGACCCCCCGCCACGACGACGAGTACCTCGAGAGCCACCTCGAGCTGTGGTCGACGACGCCCGAAGGGGGGCGCATCCTCATGCCGGGCTACGGCTGGCTCTTCGGCCTGGGTGACGGACGCTCCAACATCGGCCTCGGCGTGCTCAACACCTCCGAGGCCTTCGGGCGCACCGACTACAAGGACGTCATGCGCCGTTGGGTCGAGACGATGCCGGCCGAGTGGGGCATCAACGAGGGCACGATCAGCGGTGAGATCACCGCGGCGGCCCTGCCGATGGCCTTCAACCGGCAGCCGCTCTACGCCGACGGGCTCATGCTCGTCGGTGACTCCGGCGGCATGGTCAACCCCTTCAACGGCGAGGGCATCGACTACGCGCTCGAGGCCGGGCACGCGGCCGCCGAGACGATCGTGCAGGCCCTGGCCCGCCCGACGGCCGCCGACCGCGAGCGCGTCCTGCTCTCCTACGTCGACCGGATGAAGGCCATGCACGGCGGCTACTTCACCCTGGGCGCGCAGTTCGCCAAGCTCATCGGCAAGCCGGAGATCATGCGTCTGGCGACGAAGTACGGGCTGCCGCGCCAGACCCTGATGAAGTTCATGCTCAAGCTCATGGCCAACCTTCCGGAGGAGAAGGGGGGCGGTCTCGACGACCGTCTCGTCCAGCTCATGACCCGGGTGGCCCCCAATGCGTAGGTCGGCTGCTGGCGTGGCGCAGGTCACCCCTAGGATTGGACATGGCCTGCATCACATGACGTCAGAAAGGCAGGGGCAGTGATGAACCCGTACATCCCGCTGCTCATCCTCTTCGCCCTCGGGCTCGGCTTCGCGCTGGTGTCCGTCGGGACGAGCCTGGTCGTCGGCCCGGCGCGCTACAACGCCGCCAAGGCCCAGGCCTACGAGTGCGGCATCCAGCCGACGCCGCAGGCCGCCGAGGGCGGCCGCTTCCCGGTCAAGTACTACCTGACCGCGATGCTGTTCATCATCTTCGACATCGAGGCGCTCTTCCTCTACCCCTTCGCCGTCGCCTTCGACGAGCTCGGGGCCTTCACCCTCGCTGCCGTGGTGCTTTTCCTGTTCAACGCGTTCTTCATCGCGGATGCCTACGTATGGCGCCGCGGCGGGTTCGAGTGGGACTGACGAGGACGGAGACGGATCAATGGGGATCGAGGAGAAGCTGCCGTCGGGCATCGCCCTGACGACGGTCGAAAAGCTCGCCGGCTACATGCGCAAGGCGTCGATCTGGCCGGCCACCTTCGGCCTGGCCTGCTGCGCCATCGAGATGATGGCCGTCGGCACGCCGCACTACGACCTGGCGCGCTTCGGCATGGAGCGCTTCGCGGCGACGCCGCGTCAGGCCGACCTGATGATCGTCGCCGGTCGGGTGAGCAACAAGATGGCCCCGGTCGTGCGTCAGGTCTACGACCAGATGGCCAACCCCAAGTGGGTCATCTCGATGGGTGTGTGCGCCAGCTCCGGCGGCATGTTCAACAACTACGCGATCGTCCAGGGCGTCGACCACATCATCCCGGTCGACATCTACCTGCCCGGCTGCCCGCCCCGCCCCGAGATGCTGCTCAACGCCATCATCGAGCTGCACCAGCAGATCCAGAGCACCCCGCTCGGGGTCAACCGGGTCGCCGCCGCCCGCGCCGCCGAGCAGGCGGCCCTGGGCGCCACCCCGACGGAGCTGCAGCCCCCGACGCACGACCACGAGGGCCTGCTCGGAAGGAACCTCCTGGCATGAGCGAGATCGACAAGCCCGCCGAGGGCGTCCACCCGGACGGCGTCGGCCTGAGCGGCACCGCCAACAAGGGCTTCCCCTCGACCCAGGCGCTCACCGGCGGCAACCAGCCGGTCGAGTACAGCAATGTCGAAGGGGAGGGTGCCGGTGAGGTCGACCCCGCGCACGCCCCCGTGGTGCGCGACGAGCGACGCGGCATGTTCGGTGCCCGCCAGGGCCAGGACACCTCCGGCTACGGCGGGCTCAAGACGACCGTCGCCTTCCCCGGCGCGAGCGAGCGCCCCTACGGCGGCTGGTTCGACGAGGTCGTCGACACCCTCGCCGATGCGACCGGGGGCGACCTGCTCGAGCGGGTCGTCGTCCACCGTGGCGAGCTGACCCTGCACGTCGCCCGTGAGGACCTGCCGGTCGTCATGCGAGCCCTGCGCGACCGCCCCGACCTGCGCTTCGAGATGTGCATGTCGGTCTCCGGTGTGCACTTCCCGCAGGAGAGCGGCCGCGAGCTGCACGTCGCCTACCACCTGCTGTCGATCACCCACGGGGGTCGCCGACTGCGCGTCGAGGTCACCGCCCCCGACGCCGACCCGCACATCCCGAGCATCGTCGAGACCTACCCCGCCGCCGACTGGCACGAGCGCGAGACGTGGGACATGTTCGGCGTGGTCTTCGACGGGCACCCGTCGCTCACCCGGATCCTCATGCCCGACGACTGGGCCGGGCACCCGCAGCGCAAGGACTACCCGCTGGGCGGCATCCCGGTGGAGTACAAGGGCGGCACCGTCCCGCCGCCCGATGAGCGGAGGTCGTACACCTGATGGCTACGCACACGCAGGGCGGCCGGGTCCACGCGACGCCGGTAGCCGACGACCTCGCCGAGGGCCGGATCGTCAACGTCCAGGGCGGCGACTGGGACCAGGAGATGGGCGAGCTCGGGATGAACCCCGAGGAGCGCATCGTCCTCAACATGGGCCCGCAGCACCCGTCGACGCACGGGGTGCTCCGCCTCATCCTCGAGCTCGACGGCGAGACGGTGACCGAGGCCCGGGCCGGCATCGGCTACCTCCACACGGGCATCGAGAAGAACATGGAGTTCCGCACGTGGACGCAGGGGGTGACCTTCTGCACGCGCATGGACTACCTGACGCCGATGTTCCAAGAGGCCGCCTACTGCCTCGCCGTCGAGAAGGTCCTGGGGATCACCGACGACATCCCCGAGCGGGCCAGCGCGATCCGGGTGCTCATGATGGAGCTGACCCGCATCTCCAGCCACCTCATCTGCCTCGGCACGGGCGGCATGGAGATGGGCGCGACGACGATCATGACGATCAGCTTCCGCGAGCGCGAGCGGATCCTGTCCGTGATCGAGAACATCACCGGCCTGCGCATGAACAACGCCTACATCCGCCCCGGTGGCGTCGCCCAGGACCTGCCGCACGGCGCCATCGACAAGATCCGCGAGATGGTCCCGCAGGTGCGCAAGGGCATCGGCGAGCTGGAGAAGCTGCTCTTGGAGAACCCCATCCTCAAGGGCCGGACCAAGCGCGTCGGCGAGCTCTCGCTCACCGGGTGCACCGCCCTGGGCATCACCGGACCGGTGCTGCGCTCGACCGGGCTGCCGCACGACCTGCGCAAGCTCACGCCCTACTGCGGCTACGACAAGTACGACTTCGAGGTCATCACCCGCACCGGCGCCGACGCCTACGACCGGCTGGCCATCCGCCTGGCCGAGATGCGTGAGAGCCTGAAGATCGTCGAGCAGGTCACCGACGAGCTGCAGCGCAACCCCGGGCCGGTCATGGTCGCCGACAAGCGCGTCGCCTGGCCCTCGCAGCTGGCGGTGGGCGGTGACGGCATGGGCAACAGCCTCGACCACATCCGCGAGATCATGGGCACCTCGATGGAGGCCCTCATCCACCACTTCAAGCTCGTCACCGAGGGCTTCCGCGTCCCGCCGGGGCAGGCCTACGTCGCCGTCGAGTCGCCCAAGGGAGAGCTGGGCTGCCACGTCGTCTCCGACGGTGGCACCCGCCCCTACCGGGCGCACTTCCGGGACCCGAGCTTCAACAACCTGCAGGCCGTCGCGGCCATGTGCGAAGGGGGCAACCTCGCCGACGTCATCGTCGCGGTCGCCTCGATCGACCCGGTGATGGGAGGGGTGGACCGCTGATGGTCAACCACTACGGAGAGCAGACGGCGTCCGGGCACCTGCACGTGCCCTCGGAGAGCAAGGAGCCCTACCCCGCGGAGGTGCTCGAGCGGCTGTCCGCCGAGGCCGAGCAGGTCGTGGCGCGCTACCCCCAACCGCGCTCGGCGCTGCTGCCGCTCCTGCACCTCGTGCAGAGCGTCGACGGCTACGTCACCGGACGCGGCATCGATTTCTGCGCCCAGACGCTGGGCCTGACGACCGCCGAGGTCTCCGGTGTGGCGACCTTCTACACCCAGTACAAGCGCCACCCCAACGGCGACTACACCGTCGGGGTCTGCACCAACACGCTGTGCGCGGTCATGGGCGGCGACCAGATCTGGGAGACCGTCAGTGAGCACCTGGGCATCGGCCACGACGAGACGACCGAGGACGGCAAGATCACCCTCGAGCGCATCGAGTGCAATGCCGCCTGCGACTACGCCCCGGTGGTCATGACCAACTGGGAGTTCTTCGACAACCAGACCCCGGAGTCGACCGTGCGTCTCGTCGACGACCTGCGCTCCGGCGTCCCGGTCGCACCGACCCGCGGCCCCAGCCGCGTGTGCACCTTCACGCAGGTCTCCCGGGTGCTCGCCGGCTTCCCCGACGGGCTCGCCGACGAGGGCGTGGGAGCCGGGGCGGCCTCCCTTCGTGGCCTCGAGGTGGCCCGACGCGAGGGCTGGACCGCACCGGGCGAAGGGGGCGACGCCCAGACCGCGACGGTGGCGACCGGCACGACGACCGAGGGCATGGCCGCCGGCGAGCAGACATCCGTCGACACCCCGGCCAATGCGCCGGACGAGCGGCCGACGAGCGATGGTACGGAGGCCGACAAGTGACGACGCTGACCCCGATCCTCACGAAGTTCTGGGACCACCCGCAGTCCTGGACCCTCGCGACCTACGAGGAGCACGACGGCTACGCCGCCCTGCGGCAGGCGCTCGAGAGCGACCCGGCCGACCTCGTCCAGGCGGCCAAGGACTCCGGCCTGCGCGGCCGCGGCGGCGCCGGCTTCCCGACCGGCATGAAGTGGGGCTTCCTGCCCCCGCCGGACGGCGGCCCGCGCTACCTCGTCGTCAACGCCGACGAGTCCGAGCCCGGCACGTGCAAGGACATCCCGCTGCTCATGGCGGCGCCGCACTTCCTCGTCGAGGGGGTGGCGATCACCTCCTTTGCCATCGGCTGCAACCACGCCTTCATCTACCTGCGCGGCGAGGTCGTCCACGTCTACCGCCGCCTCATGCGCGCGGTCGAGGAGGCCTACGCGGCCGGCTACCTCGGCAAGGACGTCCTCGGGACCGGCTTCGACCTCGACGTCACCGTGCACGCCGGTGCCGGTGCCTACATCTGCGGCGAGGAGACGGCCCTGCTCGACTCCCTCGAGGGGCGCCGCGGCCAGCCGAGGCTCAAGCCCCCCTTCCCGGCGGTCGCCGGCCTCTACGCCCGCCCGACCGTGGTCAACAACGTCGAGTCGATCGCCTCGGTGCCGATCATCATGCGCAAGGGCGCCGAGTGGTTCGCCGACATGGGCACCGAGAAGTCCCAGGGCTTCGGCATCTTCTCCCTCTCCGGCCACGTCAAGCGGCCCGGCCAGTACGAGGCGCCGCTCGGCATCACCCTGCGCGAGCTCATCGACATGGCCGGCGGCATGCGCGACCCCAACCACCCGCTGAAGTTCTGGACGCCGGGTGGCTCGTCCACGCCGATCTTCACGAGCGAGCACCTCGACGTGCCGCTCGACTTCGAGTCTGTGGCCGCCCACGGCTCGATGCTCGGCACCCGGGCGCTGCAGATCTTCGACGACACCGTCTCGGTCGTGCGCTGCGTGAGCCGCTGGACCGACTTCTACAAGCACGAGTCGTGCGGCAAGTGCACCCCCTGCCGTGAGGGCACGTGGTGGCTCGCCCAGATCCTGGAGCGGATCGAGCACGGTCACGGCACCCCCGAGGACATCGACAAGCTCGTCGACATCTGCGACAACATCCTCGGCCGCTCCTTCTGCGCCCTCGGTGACGGTGCGACCAGCCCGATCACCTCGGCGGTCAAGTACTTCCGGGAGGAGTTCGAGGCCGGGTGCCACACCCCGGCGAGCGAGCTCTTCCCGCCGGCCGCCTCGACGCTCTTCCACCACGAGACCGCACAGGTGACCGCATGACCGTCACAGACGCCACCGACAAGCAGGCACCCGAGGCCCCCGAGCTGACCCACCTCAGCATCGACGGCATCGCGGTCGCCGTGCCCAAGGACACCCTCGTCATCCGGGCGGCCGAGGAGGCCGGGATCGAGATCCCGCGCTTCTGCGACCACCCGCTCCTCGAGCCCGTCGGCGCCTGCCGCCAGTGCCTCGTCGAGGTGGCGACCCCCGACCGCGAGGGCAACGTCAAGCCGATGCCCAAGCCGCAGGCCAGCTGCACGATGACCGTGAGCGAGGGCATGCAGGTGCGCACCCAGCACACCTCGCCGGTCGCCGACAAGGCGCAGCAGGGCGTCATGGAGCTGCTCCTCATCAACCACCCGCTCGACTGCCCGGTCTGCGACAAGGGCGGCGAGTGCCCGCTGCAGAACCAGGCGATGAGCAACGGCCGGGCCACCTCGCGCTTCGAGGACGTCAAGCGCACCTACCCCAAGCCGATCAACATCTCCTCGCAGGTCCTCCTCGACCGCGAGCGGTGCGTGCTGTGCGCGCGGTGCACCCGCTTTTCGGACCAGGTCGCCGGCGACCCCTTCATCGCGCTCGTCGAGCGCGGGGCGCTGCAGCAGGTCGGCATCTACGAGGAGCAGCCCTTCGAGTCCTACTTCTCGGGCAACACGGTCCAGATCTGCCCGGTCGGCGCGCTCACCGGCGCCGCCTACCGCTTCCGGGCGCGGCCCTTCGACCTCGTCTCCACACCCGACGTCTGCGAGCACTGCGCCGACGGCTGCTCCCTTCGCACCGACCACCGTCGCGGCGCGGTGCTGCGTCGCCTGGCCGGCAACGACCCGCAGGTCAACGAGGAGTGGAACTGCGACAAGGGCCGCTGGGCCTTCGCCTACGCGAGCCTGGGTGACCGCTTCGAGCTGCCGATGGTGCGCGACGCCGAGGGCGAGCTGCAGGTCGTCTCCTGGCGGGAGGCCCTGGCCGCCGCGTCCGACGGCCTGCGGGCCGCGCAGGGGCACGGCGTGCTCGTCGGCGGCCGGGGCACGGCCGAGGACGCCCATGCCTACGCCGCCCTCGCCCGCTCGGTCCTGCGGACCGAGAGCATCGACCACCGCTCCCGGCCGCACTCCGACGAGGAGCGTGACTTCCTGCTCCGGCACGTCGTCGGCACCACCCCCGACACGGGCGGGGTGACCTTCACCGACCTCGAGCGGGCCTCGTCGGTCCTGCTCGTCGGGCTCGAGCCCGAGGAGGAGAGCCCGATCCTCTTTCTCCGCCTGCGCAAGGCCCACCGCAAGGCCGGGACCACCGTCTACTCCGTCGCGCCGCTGGCCACCCGCGGCCTCGACAAGCTCGGCGGGAGGCTCATCCCCTCCGCGCCCGGCACCGAGACCGAGGTGCTCACCGCGCTCACCGGCGAGGTGGGTCCCGGCTCCGACGGTGACGCCCTCACCGCAGCCCACGCCGCGCTGCGTGGCGAGCGGCCGAGCATCCTCGTCGGCGAGCGCCTGGCGACCGTCCCCGGGGCCCTCGCCGCGGCCGCCGAGCTCGCCGGGACGACCGGCGCCCGGCTCGCGTGGATCCCGCGCCGGGCGGGCGAGCGCGGCGCGATCGAGGCCGGCTGCCTTCCGGGCGAAGGGGGCAAGGACACCGCCGGCATCATCCACGCCGCCGCGGAGGGCACCATCGGCGGCCTCGTCGTCGGTGGCGTGGACGTCCGCGACACCGGCCTGCCCGAGGAGCTGACCTCGCGCGCCCTGGAGCGCGCCTTCGTCGTGTCGCTGGAGATCCGCCCGAGCAGCGTCACCGAGCACGCCGACGTCGTCCTCCCCGTGGCGCCGCACGCCGAGCGGGAGGGCGCCTTCATCAACTGGGAGGGGCGGGTGCGGCCCTTCGAGGCGTCCCTGTCGACCACGGCCCTGCCCGACCACCGGGTGCTGCACATGCTCGCCGACGAGATGGGCGAGTTCCTCGGCACCCGCACCACGGCCGAGGCCCGACGCTCCATGGAGGGCTCGGCGGCGCCGCGCGCCACCGGCTACCCGCCCCGCGTGCGCCGTTCGCCGGTGCCGCAGCCCGGGCCCGGTGAGCTGGTCCTGGCCACGTGGCACCTCATGCTCGACAAGGGGTCGCTGCAGGACGGCGAACCCTTCCTCGCCGGCACCGCCCGCGCTCCGCGCGCCCTGGTGTCGCCGGCGACGGCCGAGGGCCTGGGCGTGGTCGAGGGAGACCTCGTGACCGTCAGCTCCGACGATGTGCGGGTCACCGTGCCCGTCCTCGTGCACGACATGGTCGACCACGTCATCTGGCTCCCGACCAACTCCGAGAGCTGCGACCTGCGCAGCCTCTCCGGTCGAGCCGGAGCGATCGTCTCCGTGACCAAGGGAGGTGCGGCATGACCGGCCTGACCCTGCTCGCCGCGGCGGCGGACAAGCCCGTGCCGGCGGACTTCAGCGACACCCCGCTGTGGCTCTCGCTCGTCAAGGCGCTCTTCCTCTTCGTCTACCTGCTCCTGTCGGTGCTGCTCGTCATCTGGTTCGAGCGGCGCGTCATCGGCCGGATGCAGCAGCGCCCCGGCCCCAACCGCAACGGCCCCTTCGGCCTGCTGCAGACCCTCGCCGACGGCATGAAGTCGATGTTCAAGGAGGACGTGCGCCCCAAGGGGGCCGACGCCCTGATCTTCACCATCGCGCCGGTGATCTTCGCGTCGATGGCCTTCGTCGCCTTCTCGGTCATGCCGCTCGGCGGCATGGTGTGGATGTTCGGTCACCACACCCCGCTGCAGCTGACCGACCTGCCGGTCGCCGCCCTGCTCGTCCTCGCGGTCGCGGGCGTCGCCGCCTACGGCATCGTCCTCGGCGGCTGGTCGGCCGGCTCGACCTACCCGCTCCTCGGCGGCCTGCGAGCCACCGCCC
Source organism: Janibacter sp. FSL W8-0316 (assembly GCF_038004165.1). Classification (NCBI taxonomy): domain Bacteria; kingdom Bacillati; phylum Actinomycetota; class Actinomycetes; order Micrococcales; family Intrasporangiaceae; genus Janibacter; species Janibacter sp. FSL W8-0316. The sequence goes on from NZ_JBBOQX010000001.1 coordinate 2,733,077, forward strand.
AGCTGATCTCCTACGAGATCGCCATGGGCCTGGCCCTCGTCGCCGTCTTCATGTACGCGGGCTCGATGAGCACGAGCGAGATCGTCGCCGCCCAGAGCGACCTCTGGTACATCGTCCCGGCGTGCGTCTCCTTCGTCATCTACGTCATCACGATGGTCGGCGAGACCAACCGCCTGCCCTTCGACCTCGCCGAGGGCGAGGGTGAGATCGTCGGTGGCTACTTCACCGAGTACTCGGGTATGCGCTTCGCGATGTTCTTCCTCGGCGAGTACATCAACATGTTCACCGTCTCGGCCCTGGCGACGACGCTCTTCCTCGGCGGCTGGCAGGCGCCTCCCGGCATCGCCGCGATCGGCGATGGCATGCTCAACACCGGCTGGTGGGGTCTGCTGTGGTTCTCGCTCAAGCTGTGGATGTTCATGTTCTTCTTCGTCTGGCTGCGCGGCACCCTGCCCCGCACCCGCTACGACCAGTTCATGCGCTTCGGCTGGAAGTTCCTCATCCCGGTGACCGTCGCCTGGGTCATCGCCGTGGCCTTCATTCGCGGCGCCGACGCCGGCTTCTTCGGTGACGGCACCGTGGGCCTCTTCGGCCGCGAGTTCCCCGTCTCGTCGCTGATCATCGTCGGGGTCCTCGCGGTCCTCGTCCTGGGCTCGACGTGGATCTGGGAGACCAAGGTCGAGCAGCGGGCCAAGGAGGCCGAGGCCGCCGCCGAGGTCCCCGACGAGATCGACCCGTGGGCCGAGGGCTACCCCGTGCCCCCGCTGCCCGGCCAGCGACTCGTCGAGGCGCCGCGCGGCGGCACCGCGATCGACACCAAGCCTGCGTCCACCCCCACCTCCGAGGAGGAGCACCGTGGCTGACGACGACGCCCAGGGAGGGTTCTTCTCCGAGCTCTTCGCCCCCGTGGCCGGGTTCGGCGTGACCTTCGCGACGATGTTTCGCAAGGTCGCCACCCAGGAGTACCCCGAGGTCAAGTGGCCCACCCAGCCGCGCTTCCACGGCCGCCACCAGCTCAACCGTCACCCCGACGGGCTGGAGAAGTGTGTCGGCTGCGAGCTGTGTGCGTGGGCCTGCCCTGCCGACGCGATCCTCGTCGAGGGCCGTGGCAACGACGACGAGCGGGGACTGCGCTTCAGCCCCGGCGAGCGCTACGGGCACATCTACCAGATCAACTACCTGCGCTGTATCTTCTGCGGGCTGTGCATCGAGGCCTGCCCGACGCGCGCCCTGACGATGACCAACGAGTACGAGCTCGCCGACAACAACCGCGCCGACCTGATCTTCACCAAGGAGCAGCTGCTCGCCCCCCTCCAGGAGGGCATGCTGCCCGCGCCCCACCCGATGGTCGAGGGCATGGAGGAGCGCGACTACTACCTGGGCAAGGTCGCCACGGCGACGCCCGAGCAGCGTGAGTGGGTCGAGCAGCACGCGAGCACGGAGGAGACCCGATGACCGGCACCGGTGAGGCAGTCGTCTTCTGGGTGCTCAGCTGCATCGCCGTCCCCGGAGCCCTCGCCCTGCTCTTCGCCCGCAAGGCCGTGCACGCCGCCATCGGCATGGTGACGACGATGATCGTCCTCGGCGTGTTCTACCTGCTGCAGGAGGCGCACTTCCTCGGCGTCGTGCACATCTTCGTGTACACCGGCGCGGTGATGATGCTCTTCCTCTTCGTCGTCATGCTCGTCGGCGTCGACCACTCCTCCTCGCTCGTGGAGACCCTGCGCGGCCAGCGCCTCCTCACGCTGCTCGTCTCGGTCGTGGCGCTCGCCGTGCTCTTCTCGGCCATCGGTCGGGTCGTCTACGAGGGTGACCCGACGCTTGCCGAGGTCAACGCCGACCCCGGCAACGTCGAGGCCATCGCCTACCTCGTCTTCGGCAAGTACGTCTGGCTCTTCGAGGTGGCGGCCGGTCTGCTCACCGTCGCCGCGATCGGCGCCATGGTCTTCGCCCACCGCGAGCGGATCATCGCCAAGCCGACCCAGCGCGAGTGGATGGAGCGGCGCTTCCGCGAGGGCAAGCACCTCGCCGGTCTCCCGGTGCCGGGTGTCTACGCCCGCCACAACGCCGTCGACACTCCGGCGCTGCTGCCCGACGGCAGCATCTCCGAGCTCTCGCTCAACCGCGTCCTCGTCGCCCGTGACCAGGTGACCACTCCGACGCGCTACCGCCAGCTCGAGGACTCCGAGACCACGACCGAGGGAGGTGAGCAGCCGTGAGCCCGATGAACTACATCTACCTCGCGACGATCCTCTTCGTGATCGGCAGCGCGACGGTCCTGCTGCGCCGCAACGCGATCATCGTCTTCATGGGCGTCGAGCTCATGCTCAACGCCGCATCGCTCGCCTTCGTCACCTTCGCCCGGATGCACGGCTCCGTGGAGGGCCAGGTCATCGCCATGTTCGTCATGGTCGTGGCCGCCGCCGAGGTCGTCGTCGGACTGGCCATCATCATGGCCGTCTTCCGTGCCCGCCGGTCGGCCTCCGTCGACGACGCCAACCTGCTGAAGCTGTAAGGGGCCCTCGTGATCACCGAATATGCCTGGCTCCTCGTCGCCCTGCCGCTCCTCGGCGCGACCCTGCTCCTGCTCGGCGGACGCCTCACCGACTCCTTCGGCCCGCTGCTCGCGACCCTCCTGTCGTGGGGCAGCTTTCTCGTCGGCGCGGCGGTCTTCGTCTCGATGCTCGGCGCCGAACCGCACGACCGCGCCCACTCGATCCACCTGTGGGACTGGGTGCCGGCGGGCACCATCGACGTCACCGCCGGGCTGCTCGTCGACCCGCTGTCGATGGCCTTCGTCCTGCTCATCACCTTCGTCGGCTCGCTGATCCACGTCTACTCGCTCGGCTACATGGAGCACGACCCCGACAAGCGGCGCTTCTTCGCCTACCTCAACCTCTTCGTCGCGTCGATGCTGCTGCTCGTCCTCGCCGACTCCTACCTGCTGCTCTTCGTCGGCTGGGAGGGTGTGGGCCTGGCGTCGTGGCTGCTCATCGGCTTCTGGAACCACAACCCCGCCTACGCGACCGCGGCCAACAAGGCCTTCATCGCCAACCGCATCGGTGATGTCGGCCTGATCCTCGCGATGTCGATCATGCTCGCGACCTTCGGCACGGTGGACTTCGCTGCGGTCGACGCCGCAGTCGGCGGTGCCGGAGAGGGGACCCTCACGGCGATCGGCCTGCTGCTCCTGCTCGGCGCGTGCGGCAAGTCCGCGCAGTTCCCGTTGCAGTCCTGGCTCGGTGACGCCATGGCCGGCCCGACCCCCGTCTCGGCGCTCATCCACGCCGCGACCATGGTCACCGCCGGCGTCTACCTCGTCGTGCGCAGCCACCACATCTTCGACGCCGCACCCGACGCCCAGCTCGCGGTCGTCGTCGTCGGCGCGATCACCCTCGTCTACGGGGCGATCGTCGGCTGCGCCAAGGACGACATGAAGAAGGCGCTCGCCGCCTCGACGATGAGCCAGATCGGCTACATGATGCTCGCCGCGGGCCTGGGCCCGGTCGGCTACGCCTTCGCGATCTTCCACCTCGTGACGCACGGCTTCTTCAAGGCCGGGATGTTCCTCGGGGCCGGCTCGGTCATGCACGGCATGGGCGACCAGGTCGACATGCGCCGCTTCGGCGGGCTGTCGACGGTCATGAAGATCACCTGGGTGACCTTCGGCCTCGGCTGGCTGGCGATCCTCGGGGTTCCCCCCTTCGCCGGCTTCTGGAGCAAGGACAAGATCATCGAGGCCGCCTTCGTCGGCGAGGGCTGGCGCCCGTGGGTCTTCGGCCTGACCGCGCTCCTCGGTGCCGGCATCACCGCCTTCTACATGTCGCGGCTGTTCTTCATGACCTTCCACGGCAAGAAGCGCTGGACCGATGATGTCCACCCGCACGAGTCGCCGCTCACGATGACGATCCCGATGATGGTCCTGGCCGTGGGCTCGGCCCTGCTGGGTCTCGTCCTCGCGACGGTCGCCCCGATCACGACCTGGCTCGAACCGGTCCTCGGCCACGTCGAGCACCACGAGCCGGTCCTGCCGATCCCGGTCCTCATGGGCGCCACTCTCGTCGTCGTCGCCGTCGGCGCCGTGTGGGCCTGGCTGGTCTACGGTCGCGGCGACGTCCCGCAGGTCGCGCCGGAGGGCAACGCGCTCACCCGCGCCGCCCGCGCCGACCTCTACCAGGACGAGCTCAACGCGACCCTGCTCCAGTGGCCCGGCATCTCGCTCACCCGCGGCCTGGTCTCCGCCGACGTCGAGGGCGTCGACGGTGCCGGTGTCGGCGGCCTGAGCCGGTCGATCGAGAGCGTCTCCTCCTGGCTGCGCACGGCTCAGAACGGCTACGCGCGCTCCTACGCCCTGACGATGTTCACCGGCGTCGTCGCCTTCCTCGCAGCCCTGTGGGTGATCAACTGATGGACAACCTGCCCTGGCTCACCCTGCTCATGGCCGTGCCGGCCGTCGGCGCGCTCGTGGTGGCCGTCCTCCCTTCGCGCAGTGCGCTGCTCGCCCGGCCCATCGCCCTCGGCGTCGCCCTGCTGACCCTCGTGATCGGCATCGCCGCGACGGCGACGAGCTTCACCCGGGGCAGCAGCGAGCAGTTCCAGATGGTCGAGCGCCACGAGTGGATCCCGCAGCTGGGCGTCAGCTACGCCCTCGGGGTGGACGGCATCTCGCTCGCCCTGATCCTCATGGCACTCGTCCTCGTGCCCGTGTGCATCCTCGCCGCGTGGGACGACGTCCCCGAGGGCGGCACCTGGCACAAGGGCTACTTCGCGCTGCTGCTGTCGCTGCTGCCCTTCATGGTCGGCGTCTTCGCGGCGATCGACGTCTTCCTCTTCTACGTCTTCTTCGAGGCGATGCTCATCCCGGTCTACTTCCTCATCGGGATGTACGGCGGTGCCCGCCGCCAGGCCGCGGCGATGAAGTTCCTCCTCTTCTCCCTCGCGGGCGGGCTGATCATGCTCGTCGGCGTCATCGCCCTCTACCTGCAGGGCCCCGGTGGCGACGACGGCTTCCTCGTCGAGCGGCTCACCGGGCTGGAGATCGGCGGCGCCACCGAGCGCTGGATCTTCATCGCCTTCTTCATCGCCTTCGCCGTCAAGGCGCCGATGTGGCCGGTGCACACCTGGCTGCCCGACGCGGCCGCCGCCTCCCGTCCGGCCGTCGCGACCCTGCTCGTCGGCGTGCTCGACAAGGTCGGCACCTACGGGATGATCCGCTTCTGCCTCCAGCTCTTCCCCGAGGCGAGCCAGTGGGCGACGCCGGTCGTCGTCACCCTTGCGGTCTTCTCGATCCTCTACGGCGCGATCCTCGCGATCGGCGAGCCGGACATCATGCGCCTCATCGCCTTCACCTCGGTGAGCCACTTCGGCTTCATCGTCCTGGGCATCTTCGCCTTCACCTCGGTCGCCCAGTCGGGCGCCAACTTCTACATGGTCAACCACGGCTTCGCGACCGCCGGCCTCTTCCTCGTCGCGGGCATGCTCATCGCCCGCCGCGGCAGCCAGCGGATCGACGACTACGGCGGCTGGCAGCGGGCCACCCCGTGGCTCGCCGGGGCCTTCCTCGTCGCCGGCCTCGCGACCCTGTCGCTGCCGGGCCTGTCGACCTTCGTCTCGGAGTTCCTCGTCATCGCCGGGTCCTGGTCGACGCAGCCGGTGGCCACCGCCTTCGCCGTGTGGGGCGTCGTCCTCGCCGCGATCTACGTGCTGCTCATGTACAAGCGGATCTTCACCGGGCCGCCCCCGGTCGTCGACCCCGAGGGCGCCGGCACGGACCGGGGCGAAGGGGAGGCCCCCGCGACCGCCGAGCTGCCCTACGTGCGTGCCGACCTCGACGAGGGCGTCACGCCGGCTCGCCTGACGGCACCCCTGCGAGACCTCGGCTGGCGAGAGAAGGCCGTCGTGGCCCCGGTGGTCATCGCCCTCGTCGTGCTCGGCTTCTTCCCGGGACCCGTCCTCGACACCCTCGACCCCGCGGTCGAGCGGACCCTGCAGATCGTCGGCGTCAGCGACCCGGCCCCGTCCGTCCCCGCCGACGCCGGTTCGACCTCCGGGAGTGACCACTGATGACCCTGACCGTCCCCGCGGCCTTCGAGGCCGTCGAGTTCAGCTACTGGGCCCTCTCGCCGATGATCGTGCTCCTCGTCGGCGGCTTCGTCGGCGTGCTCGTCGAGGCCTTCGCGCCGCGGCCCGCCCGACACGTCACCCAGGTCGTCGTCTCGGTCTCGACCCTCGTGCTCTCCTTCGCCGCGCTGGTCTTCATGACCGGCGACGAGACCGGGGTCAGCGTGGGCGGCACCGTCGCCGTCGACGAGCCGACCCGCTTCATGCAGGGCGCCCTGCTCCTCCTCGGGCTGCTCGGCCTCTTCGTCATGGCCGACCGCCTCGGCGGCGAGACCGCTGATGCCTTCACCCCGATGGGTGCCGCGAGCCCGGGCTCCAACCTCGAGGCGCAGGCCGCCCGCAAGGGCTGGTCGACGACCGAGGTCTTCCCGCTCGCGCTCTTCGCGCTCGCCGGCATGCTGCTCTTCCCCGCGTCCAACGACCTGCTGACGATGTTCGTCGCGCTCGAGCTGCTGTCGCTGCCGCTCTACCTCATGTCCGGGCTGGCCCGGCGTCGGCGCCTGCTCTCGCAGGAGGCGGCGCTGAAGTACTTCCTCCTCGGGGCCTTCTCGTCCGGCTTCTTCCTCTTCGGCGCAGCGCTGCTCTACGGCTACGCCGGGTCGATCGGTCTGGCCGAGATCGCGGCGGCCGCGACCACCTCGACCGGTGACCTCGAGGGGCTGCTCCTGCCGGGTGTCGTCATGGTGCTCGTGGGCCTGCTCTTCAAGGTGGGCGCCGCCCCCTTCCACTCCTGGACCCCCGACGTCTACCAGGGCGCCCCGACCCCGGTGACCGGCTTCATGGCCGCGTGCACCAAGGCCGCCGCCTTCGGTGCGCTGCTGCGTCTGGTCTACGTGGGCCTCGAGACCACCCGCTGGGAGTGGCGGATGGGTGTCATCGTCGTCGCGGCCCTGACGATGGTCGTCGGCGCGGTGCTCTCGGTGACCCAGACCGACGTCAAGCGGCTGCTCGCCTACAGCTCGATCGCCCACGCCGGCTTCATCCTCGTCGCGCTCATCGCCTTCGACCGCAGCGGCATCGAGGGAGTGCTCTTCTACGTCGTCGCCTACGGCATCACGACGATCGCCGCCTTCGCCGTCGTCAACCTCGTGCGCGAGCGCGGGGCCGAGGCCACCCACCTGTCCCAGTGGGCGGGGCTCGGGCGCACGCACCCCTACCTGGCGGGCGCCTTCGCGCTCTTCATGCTCGGCTTCGCCGGCATCCCGCTGACCTCGGGCTTCACGGCCAAGGTCGCCGCCTTCATGCCGGCCATCGAGCACGGCGGTCTCGCGGGGGTCGTCCTCGTGGTCATCGGCGTGCTCATGTCGGCCATCACCGCCTTCGTCTACGTGCGGCTGATCGTGCTGATGTTCTTCACCGAACCGGCGGGTGAGGTCACCGTCGCGGCCCCGGCTACGCTGTCCCTCGTCGTCATCGGCATCGGCGTCATCGCCACCATCGTGCTCGGTGTCTTCCCCGGCCCGCTCCTCGAGCTGGCCGAGCAGTCCAGCGTCTTCATCCCGAGGTGACCATGACCAGCGCAACGCCCCCTGTCCTCGCACTGCCGGAGGCCAGCGACGCGTTGAGCTCCCGGCTGGCCGAGGGGCTGGAGCGGGTCGAGGCGCTGATCGTCGAGCGCACCCGCAACGAGGACGACTTCATCACCGAGGCCAACCTCCACCTGGCGCGCGCCGGGGGCAAGCGCTTCCGGCCGGTGCTCACGATGCTCGTCGCCGAGCTCGGCGAGGGCATCGACGACCGGGTCGTCGCCGCGGCGGCGGGGGTCGAGCTGACCCACCTGGCCAGCCTCTACCACGACGACGTCATGGACGAGGCCGACCTGCGCCGGGGCGCCCCCAGCGCCAACGCCCGCTACGACAACTCGACGGCGATCCTCGTCGGCGACCTGCTCTTCGGCACCGCGTCCGACATCATCGCCGACCTCGGGGCCGATGCGGTCAAGATCCAGGCGCAGACCTTCATCCGGCTGTGCTCCGGGCAGATCCGCGACGACCGGCCCTGCCCCGAGGGTGCCGACCCGCGCGAGTACTACCGCGGGGTGCTCGCCGACAAGACCGGTGTCCTCGTCGCGACCGCGGCCCGCTACGGCGCCATGTACGGCGGCTGCAGCCCCGAGGTCGTCGAGCTCGTCACCGACTACGGCGAGCAGCTGGGCATCGCCTTCCAGCTGGCCGACGACCTCATCGACATCGCCAGCGAGTCCGGCGAGACGGGCAAGACGCCCGGCACCGACCTGCGCGAGGGCAAGCGCACCCTGCCGGTGCTCAACGCCCTGGCCTCCACCGACCCCGCCGATGCCGAGCTGCAGGAGCTGCTGCGCTCCGAGCTCAAGGAGCCCGAGCGGCTCGAGCGGGCGCTGGAGCTGCTGCGGGTGCACCCGGGCATGGCCGCCGCCCGCGAGGAGACCCTCGAGGTGGGCCGTCGGGCGACCGCCTCCCTCGACGCGCTGCCCGACAGCGACGCCAAGACCGCGCTCATCGCGCTCATGGACGGCGTCATCCACCGCGTCGGCTGACGCGTCCGCTCCCTTCGCCGGGCCTCAGACCGGCTCGACGGGCTCCAGGGACTCGCACTCGTCGTCGGCGGGACGCCGCCGCCTGCGGGCGGAGGCCACCGAGTCGACGGTGAGGAAGGCCAGCGCCACCCAGACGATCGCGAAGCCGACCCAGCGGGCCGGCTCGAGGTGCTCGCCGAGCACGGTGACGCTCACGACGAGCTGGAGCACCGGCGTGATGAACTGGATCAGCCCGATCGTCACGAGGGGGATCCGGCGTGCGGCCTCGGCGAAGAGCAGCAGCGGGACGGCCGTGATCGCGCCCGCGGCGACGAGCAGGAGCGGGTGCCACGGGGCGTCGACCGTGAAGGTCGAGTCGCCCGCTGCGGTGAGCCACCACAGCAGGCCGAGCGCCGCCGGCATGAGGAAGACGGTCTCGGCCGAGAGGGAGTGCAGGGCGGGCAGGCTGGCGCCCAGGCGCTTCTTGGTCAGCCCGTAGCCGCCGAAGGACAGGGCCAGGACGAGGGAGATCCAGGGCAGCCCGCCGCCCGCGAGAGTGAGGTAGAGCGCTGCGACGGCACCGACGCCGACGGCGATCCACTGGAGCACCCGCAGCCGCTCGCCCAGCACGAGCACACCGAGTGCCACGGTGACGATGGGGTTGAGGAAGTAGCCGAGCGCGGCCTCGCTCGTGCGCCCGGTCCCGACGGCGTAGACGTAGACGAACCAGTTGATCCCGATGAGGTGGGCGGCGATGCCCACGCCGAGCGCCAACCGGCCGCGCAGCCGTCGGGCGAGCGCGACGAGCTCGTGGCGCAGCAGCAGCACGACGACGCACAGCACGAAGGTCCACACGATCCGGTGGGCGAGGATCTCCACGGCCCCGGAGGGGCGCAGCGCATGGAAGTAGAGCGGGAAGAGGCCCCAGATGCCGTAGGCGAGCCAGGCGGCGAGGACGCCGCGGCCATCGCGAGAGGGTGTCACCCGGCGAGGCTACTCCCGGGCGTCGGTGGCCTCGGCAGCGGTCAGTCGGGCAGCTCGGCGACGGCGACGAAGTTGGCGGTGCGGTGCCCGTCCTCGCGGAAACCCAACCGGTCGTCGCAGGTGATGAGCACGATCCGGCGGGTGTCGTCGTTGCGGCCCCAGACGGACGGGTCGCTCGTCAGCTCCTGCTTGTCGACGATGTCGGTGCTCGTCACCTCGAAGCGCACCTCGGTCCCGCTGGGGTAGCCCAAAACGACACCGTCGCCGACCTCGAGCTGCTCGAGCGCCGCGAAGCGGTCCGGTGCGCCGCCGGAGACGACGTGCCCGGCCAGGACGCTCGTGCCGGTTGCGCCGGGGCGCACCCGCTCGTAGCCGGTGAACCAGATGACCTGACCGGGGCGGGGGTTGACCACGCCACCGCGCAGGCCCTGGGCCTCGAGCGGGGTGCGCAGGCCGACGGCGGGGATGGCCAGGCTGATCGCCTCGGCGCCGCCGTCGACGTCGGCGAGCGCCGCGTCGCGAGCGTCGGCCGGCTGGGTCGGGTCGGGGCTCGCGGTGACGTCCACCGTCGGGTCGGCCGATGTCGACGTGCTCGACGCGCTCGGTGTCGTGCCCGAGGTGGTCGACGGCGTCCTCGACGTGCTCGACCCTGACCCCGACGACTCCTCGTCGGAGCAGGCGGCCACGGCGAGCGCGAGCAGCGTGCCGGCGGCGAGGGCGCTGCGGCGGGGGAGGGTCATGGGCTCACCTTGTCACGGGACGGCGGTGGGCCGCCCGCGAGTCCTCGCGGACGGCCCACCGGGAAGGGATGACCGGGCTCAGTTCTTGCCCTTGCCGTGGCCCTTGCCGTGGCCCTTGCCGTGGCCCTTGCCGTGGCCCTTGCCGTGGCCCTTGCCGTGTCCCCCCTTCGCCTCCGGCCAGATCATGATGACCGAGGGGCGCGGCTGGGTGTTGCCGCGGTAGGGGAAGGTGCTCGTCGGGGCGGCGGTGGTGGCGCCGTCCGACTCGCCCGGGTGCTGCACGGCCGCGAAGACCACCCGGTCGTCCCACTCGATGAGCGGGCCGCAGCACTCGCCGTAGGCCGGCACCGAGAGGAACTGCTGCAGGTGGCCCTTGTGCTTGCCCTCGAGCGGCATGAGGTACATGCCGTCGCAGTGGCCGAGCGCGTTGCCGTCGGTGGCGACCCAGAGGTTGCCATCGCCGTCGAAGGCGACGTTGTCGGGGCAGGAGATCGGGCTGACCTGCGACTTGTCGTAGCCGTTGAAGTAGGTCTGCGGGTCGTTCGGGTCGCCGCAGACGAGTACGAGCTTCCACGTGAAGGTCGTGCGGGTGTGGTCGCCACGGTCCTCGGTGATCTCGAGGACCTGGCCGTGCTTGTTGTTGGCCCGGGGGTTGGCCTCGTCGACCTGCGCGGGGGTGCGGGCGGAGTTGTTGGTCAGGGCGGCGTAGACGCGGCCGTTGACCGGGTTGACCTCGACGTCCTCGGGGCGGTCCATCTTCGTCGGGCCGACCTTGTCGGCGGCGACCCGCACGAAGGTGAGCACCTCCTCGACGCTCATGCCGTCGACCTTGGACTTGCCGTCGACGACGAGCGGCAGCCACTGCCCGGTGCCGTCGTGCTCGCCGTCGGCGGAGCCGTCGCCGACGAACTTCGCGACGTAGAGGTCGCCCTCGTGCAGGAGCGTGAGGTTGTGGGCGCGGTCGTTCTTGCGGTACTTCGCCTTCGACACGAACTTGTACATGTAGTCAAAGCGCTCGTCGTCACCCATGTAGGCGACGACGCGGCCGTCCCGCGCGATGACGACGTTGGCGCCCTCGTGCTTCATCCGCCCGAGGGCGGTGAGCTTGCGGGGGGTGCTCGTCGGGTCGCTCGGGTCGACCTCGATGATCCAGCCGTGGCGGTGCGCCTCGTTGGGCTCCTTGGTCAGGTCGAAGCGCTGGTCGAGGCGGTCCCAGTTGTGCTGGCTCTTGGAGCCACCCGCGAGACCGTAGCGCTTGGCGCCCTGCCCGGCGAGGTCGTCGCTCGGGGCGGCCGGCTGGGTGAAGTAGCCGTTGAAGTTCTCCTCGCCGGACAGGATCGTGCCCCACGGGGTGGTGCCGCCGGCGCAGTTGCCGAAGGTGCCGAGCGGGGTCGTGCCGGCCGGGTCGGCGGAGGTCTTGACGAGGTCGTGGCCGCGGACCGGACCGACGAGCTCGAAGGGGGTCTCGGCCGTGATCCGCCGGTTGAGCGGGGCGCCCTTGGTGTAGACCCACTTGCTGTGGGGGTTCTTGCGCGACATCTCCACGACGGTCATGCCGTGGGCGTTCATCGTGATCTGGACCTGGTCGTCCGTCATCGCGGCCGCGGTCGTGTAGTCGTGGAACATCAGGTTGTTGTTGGTGTACTCGTTGTTGACGACGAGCACGGCGTTGTTCTGACCCCGGGTGCGCACGACACCGACGTAGTCGCAGTTGTAGCCCATCTGGCCGGCCTGCGCGGCGGCGCTCTGGCGGTCGAAGTCGAAGGCGGGGGCGCCGGCGAGGACCGGGTCGCCCCAGGCGATGATCGGGGCCCACTGGAAGCCCTCGGGGACGACGACCTCGTCGGTGCCGGCGGGCACGGGGTCGATGGGCGTGAAGCCGAAGGGGGCCTTCTTGCCCGGGCCGGCGGCCGCGGCGGGCGTGGCCGCGCCCGTGGCGATGGTCGTCAGGCCGGCGAGGGCCGCGGCGGCGCCGCCGGCCTTGAGCACCGAGCGACGGGACGCGGCCACCACGTCGCCGAAGTACTCGTTGTCCGAGGTGTTGGGGACCGGCTTGCTGCACGCGTCGTTGCACTTCCAGATGCAGGTGGCCGCGGAGCGGCCGCCGTCCCGGTGGCCGGCGGCCAGGGGCAGCAGGGTGCGGTCGTTGCGAGGGGGCGTCATCGATTTCCTCCGAGGATCCCGCCGAGGGGCGGGGTGACATGTCAGGGACCTCAGCAACCTAGGGAGGCCCGGGTCACGTCGGGCGGCCTCGACGTGACGGGAAGGTGACGCGCAGTCGAACGGTCGCTCCCGTGAGTAATGTGGGTCAGGTGACCAACTTTGCGACCTGGGACCGTGCGACGAAGGGGAGGTCCGCCCCCTTCGCCGTGGTCGACCTCGATGCCTACGACGCCAATGCCGCCGACCTCGTGCGACGGGCCGGTGGCCGCCCGATCCGGGTGGCGAGCAAGTCGATCCGGGTGCGCCACCTGCTCGAGCGGGCCCTGGCGACGCCCGGCTTCGCCGGGGTCATGGCCTACTCCCTGCCCGAGGCGCTGTGGCTCGCCGGCCACGGTGTCGACGACCTCTTCGTCGCCTACCCGACGACCGATCGTGAGGCGCTGCAGGCGCTCGCCGCCGACGAGCGGGCCCTGGAGCAGGTGAGCATCGCCGTCGACTCGCGCGAGCAGGTCGACGCGCTGCGCCGGTGGCTGCCGCACGGCGCGCCGGTGCGGGTCGTCGTCGACGTCGACGCCTCCCTGCGGGTCGGTCCGGCGCACCTCGGGGTGCGTCGCAGCCCCCTTCGCTCGCCGCGGGTCGCCGCCACTGTGGCGCGCGCCGCGCAGGGGGCGGGCCTGCGGGTCGTCGGCCTGATGTTCTACGACGCCCAGATCGCCGGGCTGCCCGACAGCTCCGCGGCGGTGCGTCTCGTCAAGCGGCGCAGCGACGCCTCGCTGCGTCGCCGGCGCGGTGCCGTCCGGGCTGCGGTCGAGGCGGTCGCCGGGCCGCTGACGATCGTCAACGGCGGCGGCACCGGCTCGCTCGAGGTGACCGGCGCGGACCCCGCGCTCACCGAGCTCGCCGCCGGGTCCGGCCTCGTCGGGCCGACGCTCTTCGACGGCTACGACGCCTTCACCCCGCAGCCCGCGGTCGGCTTCGCGCTGCCCGTCGTCCGCCGGCCGACGCGCGACGTCGTCACCTGCTTCTCCGGGGGCTACATCGCCTCCGGGCCCGCAGGCAACTCCCGGGTGCCGACGCCGGTGCACCCCGCCGGGCTCTCGCTCGTCGGGACCGAGGGCGCCGGTGAGGTGCAGACCCCCTTGCGCGGCAAGGCCGCTCGCGACCTGGCGATCGGTGACCGGGTGTGGTGGCGGCACGCCAAGGCGGGCGAGCTCGCCGAGCGCTTCGACGACTACGTCGTCATCAGCGGGGGAGAGGTCGTCGACGTCGTGCCGACCTACCGCGGCGAAGGGCGGTGCTTCGGATGAGGTCCCGTCGCCGCGACACGTGGTCCAACTGGGCCGGCAACGTCACGGACGGCGCCGAGGCGGTGGCCCCGCGCACCCCCGAGGAGGTGGCCGAGGCGGTCCGCTCCGCGGCGGGCGAAGGGCGGCGCATCCGCCCCGTCGGCAGCGGGCACTCCTTCACGGCCGTCGCTCAGGCCGACGACCTGCGCCTGGACCTGCACCACCTGTCGGGCATCGTCTCGGCCGACCGGCACACCGGGCGGGTCCGGGTGCTGGCGGGGACCCCCCTTCGCGTCCTCAACCAGGCCCTCGACTGGCTCGGACTGGCCATGCCCAACCTCGGTGACATCGACGCCCAGACGCTCGCCGGTGCGACGTCGACCGGCACCCACGGGACCGGCGCCGGGCTGCCCGGGCTGGCCGCAGGCATCGTCGGGCTGCAGCTCGTCACGCCCGACGGGCAGGAGCGGTGGGTCGACGAGAGCGACCCGGAGCTCTTCGGGGCGGCGCGGGTCGGCCTCGGCGCGCTCGGCGTCGTCACCGAGATCGAGCTCGCCTGCCTGCCGGCCTACCGGCTGCGCGCCGTGGAGTCGCCCGACGAGCTCGACGCGGTGCTGCCGCGCATCCAGGAGCTCTTCGACGCCCACCGGCACTTCGAGATGTACTGGTTCCCCGGCACGCGACGGGTGCAGACCAAGGCCAACGACCTCGTGCCCGACGAGGTCGACGAGCCGCTGGCCGAGTGGCGTCGCCGGCTCGACGACGAGCTGCTGTCCAACACCGTCTTCGGCGCGGTCAACCGCGTGCTGGCCCACGTGCCGCGGGCGGTGCTGCCCTTCAACGCCGTGGCCGCCCGGGCGCTGTCGCAGCGCTCCTACACCGCGGTCTCGCACGAGGTCTTCGTGACGCCGCGGACCGTGCGCTTCGTCGAGTCGGAGTACGCCGTGCCGCGCGAGGCGGTCGCCGACGTGCTCACCGACCTGCACGCGTGGGTGGAGCGGCGACGCGAGCCGATCAGCTTCCCCGTCGAGGTGCGCGTCGCCGCGTCCGACGACATCTGGCTCTCGACCGGCCACGAGCGCGCCAACGCCTATGTCGCGGTGCACCAGCACGTGCGGGGCGCCGACCCGACGGCCTACTTCGGAGCCTTCGAGGAGATCGTCGCGGCGCACGCCGGCCGCCCGCACTGGGGCAAGCTGCACACCCTCGACGCCGAGCGGCTGTCGGCCCTGTACCCGCGGCACGGCGACTTCGTCGCCCTGCGCGACCGGCTGGACCCCGGCCGGGTCCTGGCCAACGACTACCTGGACCGGGTCCTCGGCCCCTGATCTGCATTGCCGTAGGGCAATGCGGTCACTCGACGGTCCAGGTGTCCTTGCCGTGGAGCAGGTCCTGCAGGTCGTCGTCGGTGGCCGGGCCGCCGGCGAGGTCGACCGCGGACTCGACCTGCGCGCGGGTCTGGTCGTCGTAGGTCGGGCGGTCGACGGCGCGGAAGATGCCCATCGGCACGTGCGTCATCGACTCGGAGTCGAGCCGGCTGATCGAGAAGGCCTGGCTCGGGTCGGAGAGGGTGACGTCGTGGACGACGACGTGGTCGGCCAGTCCCTGCTCGGAGACCTCGGCCTCCGGCACGAAGCGGACGGACCCCCCTTCGCCTCGGACGAGCAGCTCGCGCTCGCCCTCGTCGCCGATGGCGACCGGCTCGCCGTCGCGCAGGTGCACCAGACGTGCCTTCTGCTGCTCGACGTCCTTGATCAGCTCGAAGGCGCCGTCGTTGAAGATCGGGCAGTTCTGGTAGATCTCGACGATCGACGTGCCGCGGTGTGCCGCAGCCGCCTTGAGCACCTCGGTGAGGTGCTTGCGGTCGGAGTCCATGGTCCGCGCGACGAAGGTGCCCTCGGCACCGAGCGCCAGCGAGACGGGGTTGAAGGGGGCGTCGACCGAGCCCATGGGGGAGGACTTGGTCACCAGGCCCGGCTGCGAGGTCGGGCTGTACTGGCCCTTGGTCAGGCCGTAGATGCGGTTGTTGAAGAGCAGGATCGTCATGTTGACGTTGCGCCGCATCGCGTGGATGAGGTGATTGCCGCCGATGGACAGGGCGTCGCCGTCACCGGTGACGACCCACACCGACAGGTCCGGGCGGCTCGTCGCCAGCCCGGTCGCGATCGCCGGGGCGCGCCCGTGGATCGAGTGCATCCCGTAGGTGTCGAGGTAGTAGGGGAAGCGCGAGGAGCAGCCGATGCCGGAGACGAAGGTGATGTTCTCGCGCCGCAGGCCGAGCTCGGGCAGGAAGCCCTGGACGGCCGCGAGGATCGCGTAGTCACCGCAGCCGGGGCACCAGCGCACCTCCTGGTCGGAGGCGAAGTCCTTGCGGGTCTGCTTTTCGCCCTCGGGGAGGGCCGGGACGCCGGCCGTGCCGGACGCCACCGTGGGGATGCCGAGATCGATGCTCATGCCGTGACCTCCTGGAGGGCAGCGTTGATGACCTCGGCCAGGTCGGCGACCTTGAAGGGCAGACCGCGGACCGAGGTGTGGGACCGGACGTCGACGAGGTACTTCGCGCGCAGCAGCATCGCCAGCTGACCGAGGTTCATCTCGGGCACGATGACGCGCTCGTAGCGCGCGAGGACCTCACCGGTGTTGGCCGGGAAGGGGTTGAGGTGGCGCAGGTGCGCGTGGGCGACGCTCTTGCCGGCGGACCGCAGGCGGCGGACCGCGGCGAGGTTGGGGCCGTAGGTCGAGCCCCAGCCGAGGACGAGGACCCGGGCGTCGCCGCTCGGGTCGTCGACCTCGAGGTCGCCGATGGAGTCGGCGATCTTGTCCACCTTGGCCTGGCGGGTGCGGACCATGAGGTCGTGGTTGTCGGGGTCGTAGGAGATGTTGCCGGTGACGGCGTCCTTCTCGATCCCGCCGATGCGGTGCTCGAGGCCGGGGGTGCCGGGCACCGCCCACGGCCGGGCGAGGGTCTCCTCGTCACGGACGTAGGGGTGGAAGGTCGGGTTGCCCTTGGCGTCCGTCGCGTTGGGCTCGGTGGCCAGCTCGACGGGGAAGGCCGGCAGGTCGGCGACCTGCGGGACCTGCCACGGCTCGGAGCCGTTGGCCAGGTAGCCGTCGGAGAGCAGGAAGACCGGCGTGCGGTAGACCGTCGCGATGCGCACGGCCTCGAGGGCCGCGTCGAAGCAGTCGGCCGACGTCTGCGGCGCGATGATCGGCACCGGCGACTCGCCGTTGCGGCCGAACATCGCCTGCAGCAGGTCGGACTGCTCGGTCTTGGTCGGCAGACCGGTCGAGGGCCCGCCACGCTGCACGTCGACGATGACGAGCGGCAGCTCGAGGCTCACTGCGAGGCCGATCGTCTCCGACTTCAGGGCGACGCCCGGGCCGGAGGTCGTCGTCACGCCGACCGCACCGCCGAAGGAGGCGCCGAGCGCGACGCCGATGCCGGCGATCTCGTCCTCGGCCTGCACCGTCGTCACGCCGTGGCGCTTGTAGCCGGAGAGGGCGTGCAGGATGTCGCTCGCCGGGGTGATCGGGTAGGAGCCGAGCACGAGCGGGCGGCCCGCGCGGTGGGCGCCGGCGACGAGGCCGAGCGAGAGCGCGGAGTTGCCGGTGATGTTGCGGTAGGTGCCGGGCGGGGTCGGTGCCGGCGCCACGGTGAAGGGGACGGCGAAGTCCTCGGTCGTCTCGCCGTAGTTCCACCCGGCGCGCAGCGCGGCGAGGTTGGCGGCGAGGATGTCGGGCTTGGCGCCGAACTTCGAGGTGAGGAAGTCCTCGGTGGCGGTGATCGGCCGCGAGTACATCCACGACAGCAGGCCGAGGGCGAACATGTTCTTCGCCCGCTCCTTCTCCTTGCGGGTCAGGGAGTCGAACTCGGCGAGGGCCTCGACGGTGATCGAGGTGAGCGGCAGGGCGTGCACGTGCCAGGACTCGAGCGTGTCGTCGTCGAGGGGGCTGGTCGCCCAGCCGACCTTCTTGAGGTTGCGGGTGCTGAACTCGTCGGTGTTGACGATGATCGTCGCGCCGCGCGGGACGTCGGCGAGGTTGGCCTTGAGGGCCGCGGGGTTCATCGCGACGAGGACGTCGGGGGCATCGCCGGGGGTGAGGATGTCCCAGCTGGCGAAGTGCAGCTGGAAGGAGCTCACGCCCGGGATCGTCCCCTGGGGGGCGCGGATCTCGGCGGGGAAGTTGGGCAGGGTCGACAGGTCGTTGCCCAGCGCCGCGCTGTCGGCCGTGAACCGGTCGCCGGTCAGCTGCATGCCGTCGCCGGAGTCGCCGGCGAAGCGGATGATGACGCGGTCCTTGGCCTGGGTCGTCGCAGTACTGCTCATGATGGGTGGTCGTGCCCCTCGCAGGTCGGTCATGTCGCGGGCGCTCCCCGGACGTCCCTCCATGGTAGGTCGGGGGGTTCCTCGCGAACCAATCGGTCACGTTATGAGATGGATAACGCGCTGTTATGTGACCAGGGCGGCCTGTCGCGGGTCGAGGTGCAGCCACAGCTCCTCGCCCGCGGCGAGCCCGGCCAGCCGCGGCAGGAGCAGCTCGACGACGGTCGAGGGCTGGTGGTGCATGGGCTTGGTCTCCGGGTGCGGGTGGTAGACCAGCCCGTCGACCTGCTCGTCGTCACGGGTCACCGTGCACTCGACGAAGGAGAAGGTCTCCGGCGGGTGCACGTCGGTCCAGTCGACGTCGACGAAGGTCCACCGCGGCTGCCGCAGGGCGAGCCGGTGCGGGGCGAGGTCCAGGTTGACCGTCGCCATGACGAAGGGGGCCAGGTCCAGCCCGCGGGCGCGGAAGTGCGGCGCCTGCAGCTCGATCGTTCCCGCGGCGAAGGGGGAGTCGCCCGCCCGGCCGGAGGCGACCCCGTGCCCGGCGACGACGACCCCCTTCGCCTGCTGGGTCACCGCGGGCCGTCGCTCACTTGACGAGCTGCGGCGTCAGCGGCGGGGTCCACCACTCGCCGTTGTTGGCCTTGACCGCACCCAGGACGTGGATGACGGTCGCCACGACGATGACGAGCGGGTAGAGCAGGAAGCCGACGAGCACGATCATCAGCACGCTCGACAGGAGCAGCGCGATCGCCGTCATGATCTGGACGTTGAGGCTGTTGGCCGCGTGGGCCCGCACGAAGGGGCCGCGGTCCTTGTAGATCAGGTAGATGATCAGGGACCCGACGAAGCCGAGCGTGCCTGCGCTGAGCGGCAGCAGCACCGCCGGCACGAGGTGGGCGATCATCCCGAGGTTGCGCTCCTCGGTCGGCGACATCGGGGTGGGGGCGTAACCGGGGGGTGGGGTCTGTGGGGGCGGGGTCTGCTGGGCCGGGGGCTCGTGCAGGGGTGGGGTCTGCGGGTGCTCGCTCATGTGTCCTCCTGTGGTCTCACCCCGACTCTGCCCGTTCGCGGCCCGTGAGCCAATGCGGCCCGCCGCCGAGACGGTGCGGGGGTCATCCCCCCTTCGCGCGACGCCGGGTGCACGACGACGGGGGTGCCCGGCACGTGGCCGGGCACCCCCGTCGGGGTCGTGACTGCGGTCAGGCCGCGTCGACGCCCTCGGGCAGCACGGTCGGCGCCGGCTTGCCGGACTTGCCCCGGCTGGACTTGCCGTTGATGTCCTTGGTCGACTGCGCGAGGGTGATCGTCGCGTGGGCGATCGCGTCGCTCATGATGTCGAGGGCATCCATGTTGATGTTGGTGATGTCGTCGGCGGGGGTGTGGTAGTTCGGGTCGTAGATGACGCCGGCCTCACCACCGAACTTCTCGACCTCCTCGGGGGTCTTGACCCCGTCGGCGCCGGTGAAGAGGCCCGACGCGGGCACGCCCGCGGCGATGAAGGCCGAGTAGTCGCTGCGACCGGAGAACTCCGTGTCGACCCACGCCTGGTTGCCCTTGTCGAAGTAGTCGGTGAAGACCTTTTCGGTGGCGGCGGAGCCCGCGGGCACCTCGACCGGGGCCTCGTAGGTCGACTCGTCGGCGTCGTAGACCCCGATGATGTGGTTGGGCGAGGCGATCATGTCGAAGTTGAGGTAGGTCGCGATGTCGTCGAGCGCGGCCGGGTCGTTGGCCTGCAGGTCGGCGACGTAGTGGTCGGAGCCGATGAGACCGAGCTCCTCGGCGCCCCACCAGGCGAAGCGGACCTTGTTGTTGAGCTTGTTGACCTTGCCCAGCTGGACGGCCGTCTCGAGGATGCCGGCGCTGCCCGAGCCGTTGTCGTTGATGCCGGCGCCGTCGTGGACGCCGTCGAGGTGGGCGCCGAGCATGACGACGTTGTCGTCGCGGCCGGTGTCGGTCTCGGCGAGGACGTTGAAGGTCTCGCGCTCCTCCAGCGTCTTGTCGATGACGAGCTTCATCGTCACCGGGCCGGCGGCCATCTTGTCGAGGATCGTCCGGCCCTCTTCCTGGGTCACACCGGTGGCCGGGGCGCTGTCGGGGTTGACCCCGCCGAGCGTGCCGTTGAGGGCGCCGGGCGCGTTGTTGTAGACGATGACGGCGGCGGCGCCCGCGGCATCGGCGGCCGCGGCCTTGTCGCCGAAGGCGCACTCGCCGCGGCTGACGACGGCGATCTTGCCGGCGACGTCGACGCCCGCGTCGTCGTCGGCGGTGCAGCCGAGCGGGTTGCTCGGCGCGACGAGCTCGGCGGTCACGCCGCCCGCCGGGGTGGGTTGGCTGTAGGACATCGGCACGTGCTCGACCGAGCGCGCCTCGGGGGAGATCTCGTCGAGGCTCGCCGCGTGGGTCTCCTCGTAGATGAAGTCGAAGTACTGGCGTTCGGTCGTGTAGCCGGCGTCGCGCAGGGTCTTCTCGACGTACTGCGCGCTGGCCTCGTAGCCGGACGTGCCGGCACCGCGGTTGCCGTCGTTGGCGTCGGCGATCTCCTGGAAGGCCTCGAGGTGGTCGTGGACGTTGTCCACGGTGACCGCCTGGGTCATCTTCTTGCTGTTGTTGGGGTTGTCTGCCTAGGCCGGGCTGCTGGCGAGGGTGGTGAGTGCCAGCGCCGCGGTCGCGGCGGCCGCGGTAGCGGCAGCGGTACGTGAGCGCACGATGTTTCCTCCGGTCGTCCGGCGGGCGCCGTCGCCCGCCGGTGTGGGAGTGAACCTAGGGGGCCCGCCGACGCTTTGGGGGCTTTGGGGTCCGCTCTCTCGACGGGCGGCGCGGATAGGGTGCGGGACGTGGATGGATACCTCGTCGTCGCCGGCACCCTCGTCGTGGGTGTGCTGCTCGTCGTCGCGGCCTACACCGCCCGGCGGCTGCTCGCCCCGGCCGCCCCGACCCGCGCCAAGCTGACGACCTACGAGTCCGGCGTCGACCCCGTCGGGCAGGACTGGGCGCAGACCCGGGTGCGCTACCTCGCCTACGCCTTCCTCTACGTGATCTTCGCCGTCGACGCGGTCTACCTCTTCCCCTGGGCACTCGTGCTGCGCACCGACCTCGGCCCGGTGAGCCTGCTCGAGGTGGCGATCTTCATCGGGGTCGTGCTCCTCGGCCTGGCCCACGCGCTGCGGCGCGGGCTGCTGCGGTGGACGTGAGGTGACCCGATGACCACCGACCTGCCGATGCCCCGCGTGGGCCCCGTGGGCGCCCACGCGCCCAAGCCGATGAAGGTCGTCCTCAACTGGGGCCGGCGCTACTCCCTGTGGGTCTTCAACTTCGGGCTGGCCTGCTGCGCCATCGAGTTCATCGCAGCGTCGATGGCCCGGCACGACTTCATCCGGCTCGGGGTCATCCCCTTCGCCCCCGGCCCGCGGCAGGCCGACCTCATGGTCGTCTCCGGCACGGTGACCGACAAGATGGCGCCGGCGATCCGCCGGCTGCACGACCAGATGCCCGAGCCCAAGTACGTCATCTCCTTCGGTGCCTGCTCCAACTCCGGCGGCCCCTACTGGGACTCCTACTCGGTGACCAAGGGCGTCGACCAGCTCGTCCCGGTCGACGTCTACGTCCCCGGCTGCCCGCCGCGACCCGAGGCCCTGCTCCACGGGATCCTCACCCTCCAGGACCGCATCGCCGCCGAGTCCTTGTCGACGCCCGGTCTGCGCGCCCGCTACGCCGGCCACCGGTCCGCCGGCGCCGGTGAGGTGCGTCGTGGCCTGCTGCGACGCCCGACGAAGGGAGCGTGACGTGCCCCAGGAGGACCTCGCCGTGACGCCGCCGGAGTGGCTGCGGGCCGTGCGCGACGCCCGCGACCGCGGCTACACCTTCTTCGACTGGCTGAGCGCCGTCGACGAGACCGACCGCGAGGACCACCCCGGTCTCGACATCGTCTGCCACCTCATCGACCCGCGACCGACGCCCGAGCGCGACCAGCGCACCGCGCTGCTGCGCACCCGGGTGCCGCTGGGCGAGAGCGTGCACAGCATCACCGGCGTCTTCGCCGGTGCGGCGTGGCACGAGCGCGAGACGCACGAGATGTTCGGCCAGGACTTCGACGGTTTCGTCGACGGCACCGGGCTGGGGCTGCGGCCGCTGCTGCTGCCCGACGGCTTCGAGGGGACGCCGCTGCGCAAGTCCTTCGTCCTGGCCTCCCGCGCCACCCGCCCCTGGCCCGGCGGCAAGGAGCCGGGCGAGGGCCACTCGAGCAAGTCGCCGAGCCGGCGCCGGGTCACCGCGCCCGGCGTGCCCGGGCCCGAGTGGGGGCAGGGATGAGCACGCTGACGAGGACAGGTCTTTACAGTTCGCCCAACTGTAAAGACCTGTAAGGTCCAGCCATGGCCCAGCCGAGTCCCTACACCCCGGGGGAGATCGCGCACGACGTCCCCGGGCGCGCGGACCATCTCGACCGGGTGGCGGATCTCCTGGCTGCCATGTCCGCCCGGCGTCGGCTCGCCGGTCGGGTCCACGTCTTCGTGGGGCCGCGCGGGGTCGGCAAGACCTCCCTGCTGCGCGAGGCCCAGCGTCAGGCGCAGACCGCCGGTCACGCCACCGTCTTCGTGACGGCTGGGCACGGTGACCTGCTGGCATCGCTCGTCGAGGCACTGGGGCTCGGCCCCCTGCGCTGGCAGCCTCACATGGTGGCCTCACGGCTGCGCGAGATCGGCGTGAGCGTCGGGCTCCCCGGGGCCAAGGTGGAGGCCACCTTCGCGCCGGGTGAGGGCCCCACGGTCGTGCGCCGGCTCGAGGACCTGCTCCGAGCCACCGCCCGCGAGGTGCTCGACGACGCCGCGGCGGGCGCCGTGATCTTCGTCGACGAGCTGCAGGCCGCGGACCGAGACGGGATCCAAGCCCTCGCCTATGCCTGGCAGCACCTGCAGGCCGAGCCCGAGGGCGTGCCGATCGCGCTGGTCTGCGCGGGGCTCGGGCACACCGAGGACGTGGTCACCGACGCCGCCAGCTTCGCCGAGCGCTTCGCCTACCGGCAGCTCGGCTCGCTCGACGAAGCAGCGACACGCGAGGCCGTCACCGCGCCCGCCACAGCACTCGGGGTCTCGTGGGAGACGGCAGCGGTCACCGAGGTCGTCCAGCGCACCCAGGGATATCCCTACTTCGTGCAGCTCCACGCCGACGGGGTGTGGCGGGCGGCCGGGCGGCCGGACGCGGGCGCGGTCCTCACCGTCGACCACGTCGACTCGGCCCGGGCCGGGATCGCCGAGGACCTCGACGCGCTCTACCGCAGCCGGTGGTCCAAGGCATCACCCTCGGAGCAACGCTTCCTGACCGCCATGGCCGGTGCCGACGAGCCCGTCGTCCGGCGTGGGGACATCGCCGCCACCCTCGGCGTGACCACCGGATCCCTTGGTATGGCTCGGCGCTCCCTCATGGACAAAGGACTCGTCGAGGTCGCAGGACACGGCCTGCTGAGCTTCACCGTCCCCGGGTTCCGCGACTTCGTGCGAGAGAGTGCCGATGTGGACGAAGGGAGGAGCCGATGAGCCTGCTCGAGGTCACCCTGCGCTCGCTCGCGGCGCTCGCCGCCGTGCTCGTGCTCCCGCTCGTCGCCGGCCAGACCGAGCACAAGGTCATGGCCCACATGCAGGGTCGGCTCGGCCCGATGTACGCCGGCGGCTTCCACGGCTGGGCGCAGCTGGTCGCCGACGGGGTGAAGTTCGTTCAGAAGGAGGACATCACCCCCGCGGCCGCCGACCGGGCCGTCTTCCGCCTCGCCCCGGCGATCGCGCTCGTGCCCTACGTCATCGCCATGGCGCTGCTGCCGATCCACCCCGGTGTCGCCGGGGCCGCGGTGCCCGGCAGCGTCCTGCTCGTCCTCGCGGTCACCGGGGTCGGGGTGCTCGGCACCCTCATGGCCGGCTGGGCCAGCGCCAACAAGTACGCCCTGGTCGGCGGGATGCGCTCGGCCGCCCAGCTGCTCGCCTACGAGCTGCCGCTCGTGCTCTCCGTGGCGTCGGTGGCGATGGCCGCCGGCACGCTCTCCCTCGCCGGGGTCGTCGAGGCCTGGTCCCCGTGGTGGCTGCTGTGGCAGCTGCCCGGCGCGATCGTCTTCGTCGTGGCCGCGACCGCGGAGCTGCAGCGTCCCCCCTTCGACGCACCCATCGCCGACAGCGAGGTCGTCATGGGGCCGTGGACCGAGTACACCGGGCTGCGCTTCGCCTTCTTCATGCTCGCCGAATACGCCGGCATGGTCGTCATGGGGCTGCTCTTCGGCATCCTCTTCCTCGGCGGCTGGCAGGGGCCCTTCGCCGACCACCTCGGCTGGCTGTGGACCCTGCTCAAGGGCGGGCTCGTCGTCCTGCTCATCATCTGGATGCGGGTGTCCTGGCCGCGGCTGCGCGAGGACCAGCTGCAGCGACTCGCCTGGACCGTCCTCGTCCCGCTGGCCCTGGCCCAGCTCGCCCTGACCGCCGTGGGAGTGGTGATGACCGCATGAGCAACGACCGCAGCCTCGTCCCCGGGCTCGTCAAGGGCATGGCGACGACCGCCCGGCAGATGATGCGCCCGCCGCACACCGCCGAGTACCCCGACGTCGCACCGGAGCTGCCGGCCCGCTCCCGGGGCGTCATCGCTCTCGTCGAGAGCAACTGCACCTCGTGCATGCTCTGCGCCCGCGAGTGCCCCGACTGGTGCATCCACATCGACTCGCACAAAGAAACCGTCGCGGAGGTCCCTCCTGGTGGTGGGGGGCGCGCCCGTCAGCGCAATGTCCTCGACCGCTTCGACATCGATTTTTCGCTGTGCATGTACTGCGGCATCTGCATCGAGGTCTGCCCCTTCGACGCGCTCTTCTGGAGCCCGCAGTTCGAGTACGCCGAGACCGACATCCGCGACCTGCTCCACGACAAGGAGCGCCTCGGGCAGTGGGCCGCCGACGTGCCGGCACCGCCCGAGCTCGACCCGGGCGCCGCCGAGGCCCCCGAGGTGGCGGCCGCCAACAAGCCCGCCCGCAAGGGTCGCCGATGACCGGGCTCGACCTCGCCTTCGCCACGACCGGGCTGATCACCGCGGCCGCCGCCGCGCTCGCGGTGACCACCCGGCAGGTCGTCCACGCGGCGCTGTGGCTCGTCGTCGCCCTCCTCGGTCTCGCCGGGTGCTACCTCGTGCTCGGCGCCGAGCTCGTCGCGCTCGTGCAGGTGCTCGTCTACGTCGGCGCGGTCGTCGTCCTCGTCATCGTCGCGCTCATGCTGACCCGCGCCCCGATCGGGCGCCGCACCGAGCACTCGACCAGCCGCGCCCACCGGGCGCTCGCGGCCCTCGTCGGCGCCGGCACCGGCGGGCTCGTCGCGGCGGTGCTGCTGCCGACCGCGACCCGCACGCAGGTGCGCCCGGGAGGCAGCGAGGAGCTGGCCCGGCAGATCTTCTCGACGTGGGTGTGGCCCTTCGAGCTGCTCTCGCTGCTGCTGCTCGCCGCCCTCGTCGGGGCCTTCGCCGTCTCCGGGCTGACCTCCGAGCGGGAGGAGCGATGATCCACGCCGCCGGCCCCTACGCGCTCGCCAGCGTCCTCGTCGCGCTCGGCCTCTACGGCGTGCTCGCCCGCCGCAATGCCGTGCTCGTCCTCGTCGGCGCCGAGCTGCTCCTCGCCGGCGGCGGACTGCTCCTCGTCACCGCCGGGGCCCTCGGCCCCGACCCGAGCTGGTCCGGGCAGGTGCTCACCCTCTTCGTCATCACCATCGCGGCGGCCGAGGTCGTCGTGGCGCTCGCCGTGATCGTCGCCGCCTACCGGCGACGCGGCCACATCGACCTCGCCGAGGACGCCGAGTGATGGCCTGGTCCCTTGTCGCACTGCCCTGCGCCGCGGCGGTCCTGATCTTCCTCGTTGCCCGCAGCGGCCCGCTCGCGGCGCTCGCCGGGGTCGCCGGGGCCGTCGCGACGCTCGTGCTGTCGGTCATCGCACTCGCCGGCGCACCGGCGGCGGTGAGCGGCGCCCCCTTCGCCGAGGAGCTCGCGAGCGGACCCGGGCTGGTCATGGGCGATCTCGACCTGCCGCTCGCCGTCGCGCTGTCACCGACGAGCGCCTTCCTCGTCCTCGTCGTCGCCCTGGTCACCGCGCTCGTGCAGACCTATGCGGCCTGGTACCTCGCCGACGACGACCGGCGCGGGGTCTTCCACGCGACCGTGGCGCTCTTCAGCGCGGCGATGGTCCTCGTCGTCCTCTCCGCCGACCTGCTGCTCACCGTCGTCGGCTGGGAGGTCATGGGCTGGTGCTCCTACCTGCTCATCGGGCACTGGTCCCGCCGGCCGCAGCCGCGGCGGGCGGCGCACGCGGCCTTCATGGTCACCCGGGTGGCCGACATCGGGCTGCTCCTCGGCACCGCGGTGCTCGTCGCCGGTGCCGGAACGAGCGCGCGGGCCGAGGTCATCGACCACTGGACCTCCGCCGCGGCCGACCCGGGCACCAGGTCGATCGCCCTCGTGCTCGTCGTCATCGGCGTGCTCGGCAAGTCCGCGCAGCTGCCCTTCCACCACTGGCTCCTCGAGGCGATGGAGGGCCCCACCCCCGCCTCCGCCCTCATCCACGCCGCGACGATGGTCGCCGCGGGCACGGTCGTGCTGACCCAGCTGCTGCCGGTGCTCCTGCTCTCCGACCCCGCCCGCACCCTCCTCGGGCTGTCGGTCGCCGTGACGATGCTCCTCGCGGCGGTGTGCGCGCTCGTCGAGCCCGACCTCAAGCGGCTGCTCGCCTGGTCGACGATCAGCCAGGTCGGCGTCATGCTCGCGCCCCTCGCCGCGGCCGGGTCCGGACCCGCCTCGGGAGCCGCGCTCGGCCACCTCTACGGCCACGCGATCTTCAAGGCGCTGCTCTTCCTCACCGTCGGCTGGCTCGCGAGCACCCGCGGCTCGACCGCCGCGAGCGCGCTCGCCGGCAGCGGCCGCGCCCACCCGGTCGCCCTCGGCGCGTGGGCCGCCGGTCTCGGCTCGCTCGCCGGCATCCCGCTCGTCCTCGGTGGCCTGACCAAGGAGCACGTCGTCGCCGCGGTCGGCGAGGGCGTGGGGGAGCAGGGCCCGGTCGCCGGACTGGTCCTGGTCTCCCTGCTCAGCACGGCCGTGGTGACCGCCGCGTACGCCACCCGGGCCCTGCTCGTCGTCACCCTCGGCGACGCGGGGCGGGTGCGCGAGCGGGCGGTCATGCCGACAGCCGTCGCCGGGATCCTCGTCGTCCTCGCGGTCGCGAGCGTCCTCGGCGGACTGGCCCTCGGCCCGCGCCTGCCCGACGCCGGGCACGTGCCGCTCGCGCTCTTCGTCGTCGTGCTGCTCCTCGTCCTCGTCGGCATCGCCATCGGCTGGGGGCTGCACCACACCGGCTGGCAGCAGCGGCTCGTCGCCGGTGCCCCCGGGCGCCACGTCGGCAGGGGGCTCGGCGTCGACCGGGCCCAGCGCGCGCTCGTCGTGCGCCCGGTGACCGCGCTGGGCGAGCTCGTCGCCTTCCTCGACCGCGGTGTCGTCGACACCTATGTGCGCGCCGCGGCCTGGGGTGTCCTCGGGGCGAGCGGCCTGGGCACCGAGGCGCACCGCCGGGCCCGCCCGGCCAACGGCCTGGCCCTGCTCGGTGGCGGCGTGCTGCTCGTCGCCGTCGTCACCGGCATCGTCCTGCTGGGGGACTCGTGATCGGCCTCGCCTGCGTCCTGCCGCTCCTCGTCGGTGCCGTCCTCCTCGGCGCCGGCACCGAGCTGTCCGGCCGCGTCGCCTCCCGCGTCGGACTCGCCGGGTCGCTCGTCACCGCAGCGCTCGTCGCCGTCGCGTGGGGCAGCGGCGCCGTGATCGACATCCCGTGGCTGCCGGCCCTCGACCTGCGGGTCCACCTCGCCCTCGACGGCATCAGCGGCCCGCTCGCGCTCCTCGCCGCCGGCGTCACCGCCGCGGCCTGCTCGACCGTGCTCGCCGACACCCCACGAGGGGGCAGCGCGGCGACCTTCGTCGGTGCACTGCTCATCACGCTCGCCGGTGCCGTGGGGACCTTCGCCGCCCGCGACGCGCTGCTCTTCGTCGTCGCCTTCGAGCTCGTGCTCGTGCCGATGTGGGTGCTCATCACCCGCTTCGGCGACGACCGTGACCCGGCCGCCCGTCGCGAGGCCGGGGCACGCTTCGTCCTCTACACCGGGCTCGGCTCGACCCTCATGCTCCTCGGGGTGCTGCTCCTCGTGTCTCGCGCCGGCACCGGCGACCTCGTCGCCCTCGGCGCCGGTCGCGGGCAGGGGCTCGGCACCGGGGTGCAGGTGACCGTCGCGGTGCTGCTCACCCTCGGCCTGGCGATCAAGGTCCCCGTGTGGCCGCTCCACTCCTGGCTGCCGATGGCCCACACGACGGCACCGACCGCCGGGTCGATGGTCCTGGCCGCCGTCCTGCTCAAGATGGGTACCTACGGTCTGGTCCGGCTGCCGCTCGCGACCGTGCCCGAGGGCTTCGCCCGGGTCGCGCCCGTCCTGGCCGTGTGCGGGACGGTCGGCATCATCTGGGGTGGGCTCGTCTGCCTCGTCGAGCGCGAGCTCAAGCGGCTCATTGCCTGGTCGTCGATCGCGCACATGGGCTTCGTCGCGCTGGCGCTGGCCACCGGCAGCGCGACCGGCGTGGCGGCCGCCCTCTACGCCAACCTCGCGCACGGGGTGATCTCGGCCCTGCTCTTCCTCGTCGTCGGCGGGCTCAAGCACCGCTGGGGCGACGACGGCCTCGGCACGGCGCGGTCCCCCCTTCGCGAGCAGGCGCCGGTCACCGGGCTGCTGCTGCTCACCGGACTGGCCGCCGGGCTCGGGCTGCCGGGGCTCGCGGGCTTCTGGGGCGAGACCGTCGCGGTCGTGGCCGCGCTGTCACCGGCCGACGGGCGCCCGGTCCCGCTCTTCGTCGGCTGTGCCGTCGTCGCCGCCGTCGGCGCAGCCCTTGCCGCCGCCTACTCGCTGCGGGTCGCCCGGCTCGTCTGGCTCGGCGAGGGCAGCGACGACGCCGATCGACCCGCGACGAGCCGCGCAGAGCTCGCCCGCAGCGAGCTCGTCCCCGGCGCGGTCCTCGCGCTGGTCGTCGTCGCCCTCGGCGTCGCCCCCGGTCTCGTCCTCGCCGTGACCGATCCTGCTCTGGGCGCGGTGGTGACCCGATGAGCGCGCCGCAGCTCGACGTCGCCGTCGCCGCGCCCGTCCTCGCGCCCGCGCTCGGGGCGATCGCCGTCCTGGCGGTCGACGTCGTGGCCCCCCGTCGGCGGCTGCCGGCGCCACTGCTCGCCGCGCTCGCGCTCCTGCTCTCCCTCGCCTCGGCGATCTGGCTGCGGGTGCGGGCGTCCGGTGGGGGTGAGATCTCCACCCTGTGCCTGCCCGGCGACCCCGCCCTCGCGGTCACCGCGCCGCCCGGGATGGTGGCCAGCGAGGGCCTGCTGCGCGTCAGTCAGTCCGGGGCGCTGCTGCAGGCCTTGGCCGCCGCGGCCGGGCTGGTCGTCCTCGTCCTGCTCGCACGCGAGCGCGGCGTGCCCTCGCAGGACGACGACCGGACTCACCGGCCCGACCCGGGGGTCGAGGTGGCGCTGCTCCTCGCGACCGTGACCGGCGCCAGCGCCGTCGCGGTGGCCCACGACTTCGGCACCTGGCTCGTCGGTCTCGAGCTGGCCACCCTGCCGATCGTCGCGCTCGCGGTCTTGCGCGGCGGCCGCGACAGCGGCGCGATGCAGCTCGTGACGACCTCGGTGGTCTCCTTCGCCGTCGCGGTCCTCGGGTGCGGTTTGTGGGTCACCGCGACCGGCAGCCTGCGCCTCGGTGGGGTCGCCTCCTGGGCCGCGGGCCAAGACGACGGCTCCCGCGCGATCCTCACGCTCGGGGTCGTCATGCTCCTCGCAGCGGTCGGCTTCAAGCTCTCGCTCGTGCCCTTCCACGCCTGGGCCCCCGCGACCTACCCACGGGCCGGGCTCGAGGTGACGATGCTCCTCGCCGGCGTCTCCACCGTCGCGGCCGCGGCCGCGCTCGTCGCCGTCGCCGACGGTGCGGCCAGCGTGCGCGATGCCGCGATCCCCGCCTTCGGCGTCCTCGCCGTGGTCTCGATGATCGGCGGCGCCGTGCTCGCGCTCGGGGCGCAGGACCCCCTTCGGCTCATCGCGTGGTCCGGCGTCACCCAGGGCGGGTGGGTCCTCGCCCCGCTCGTGGCCGGCGACACCGCGGCCGCCGTCGGTTACCTCGCCGTCTACGTCGTCGCGGTCGTCGCCGCGCTCGCCGTCGTCGCGGCGCTGTCCACCGACGGGGCCCGCCGCCTCGAGGACGACCGAGGTCTGCTGCGCCGTCGGCCCGTGCACGCCGCGGTGCTGACCCTCGCGCTGCTCACCCTCGCCGGGCTGCCTCCGGGGGTCGCCGGGCTCCTCGCCAAGGTGCTCGCGCTGCGCCCGCTCGCCGAGGGCGGCCTGTGGTGGGTGGCGCTGCCGGCCGTCGTCGCCGCCGTCATCGGGCTGGCCGTCTACCTGCGGTGGGTCGCGCTGATCCTCCTGCCGCCGGAGGTGGCCACCCCTCCAGAGCGCACCGAGCGGGCGGCGAGCGCCCTGGCCGTCGTCACGGGCCTGGTCCTGCTCGCCGCGACCGTCTTCCCTGTGATGTTGCTGGGAACGGGAACGCCGTGACCCCCTCCCGGCGTTGGTCGTGACATGCACAACCACTTCAACGGGCTGAAGACCGCCGCGCTCTTCGGCGGCATCATCGGTCTCCTCGTCCTCGTCGGCTACGCCATCGGCGGGGCCCGCTACGTGTGGGTCTTCGCCCTGCTGGGTGTGGGCATGACGGCCTACTCCTACTGGAACTCCGACAAGCTGGCGATCCGCTCGATGCGGGCCCAGCCGGCCGACCCGCAGCAGTACCCGCAGATGTACCGCATCGTGCAGGAGCTGAGCCAGCGCGCCGGCCAGCCGATGCCGCGCCTGTACGTCAGCCCGACGGCGGCGCCCAATGCCTTCGCCACCGGACGCAACCCGGCCAATGCCGCGGTGTGCTGCACCGAGGGCATCCTGCAGATCCTCGACGAGCGCGAGCTGCGCGGCGTCCTCGGCCACGAGCTCATGCACGTCTACAACCGCGACATCCTCACCGGCTCGATCGCCGCGGCCATCGCCGGTGTCATCTCCTCGGTCGCCTCGATCGCGCTGTGGTTCGGCGACCGTGACCGCAACCCCATTGCGGCGATCGCCATCGCCCTGCTCGCGCCGATCGCCGCGATGGTCATCCAGATGTCGATCTCGCGCACCCGCGAGTACGACGCCGACGAGGACGGCGCCGCGCTCACCGGAGACCCGCTGGCCCTCGCCTCGGCGCTGCGCAAGCTCGAGCGCGGGGTCCAGGCGGCACCGCTCGAGCCGACGCCCCAGGTGCAAAATGCCAGCCACATGATGATCGCCAACCCCTTCCGGGCGGCCGACGTCTCCAAGCTGCTGTCGACGCACCCGCCGATGGCCGAGCGGATCGCCCGGCTCGAGCGCATGGCCGGGGGACACCACCTGCGGTGACCCGCCGGGGACGCGACCGGAGGGTCACATCCGCTGCGCGCCGTCCTTGATCGCGTCGCGGATGCGCGGGTAGGTCCCGCACCGGCAGACATTGCGGATCGTGTCGAGGTCGGCCTCGGTGACCGCGCGGCCCTCACGCTGGACCTTGCGCACGAGGGCGACCGCGGCCATGATCTGGCCCGGCTGGCAGTAGCCGCACTGCGCGACGTCGTGCTCGATCCAGGCCTCCTGCATGGGGTGCAGATCGCCGTCGACGGTGTCGGCGAGTCCCTCGATCGTCGTGACCTCGTCGGTCTCCTTGATCTGGTCGACCGGGACGGCGCAGGGGTTGAAGGCCTTGCCGTTGATGTGCGACGTGCACGCCTTGCAGACGTTGATCCCGCAGCCGTACTTGGGGCCGGTCACCCCGAGCACGTCCCGCAGGACCCACAGCAGACGCACGCCGGGCTCGACGTCGACGGTGACCTTCTCGCCGTTGAGGACGAAGGTGTGACTGGGCATGGCGGGCTCCTCAGCGGGTGTGGTCGAGGCCGTCGGTCGGCGACTGCGGCGCCGACGGCACGAAGCTCTTGACGTCGAAGGTGATCGGGTCGGCGTGGTTGATGGGGAACTCGGTGGGCATCCGGCCGGTCGCCCGGGCGTAGGCGCACGCGATCGCGGCGAAGCTCGACGCGACGCCCGCCTCCCCGGCGCCGCCCGGCTGCTCCGAGTCCGAGGGCATGATCTCGACGGTGATCTCCGGGGGGACGTTCCACTGCCGGGTGTAGAAGTAGTTGTCCCAGCTGGCCTCGAGGAAGTGCCCCTCGTCGAGGTGGCAGCTGGAGGTGAGCGCCAGCCCGATGCCGTCCATGACCCCGCCGAGCATCTGGGCCTCGATGCCCGTGGGGTTGATGACGAGGCCGGCGTCGACGGCGAAGACGACCTTGGTGACGCGCGGGCCCGTGACGGCATCGCGGATCGTGCGGCCCACGGTCTCGGGACGGCAGTCGATCTCGACGAGGCAGGCGGTGACCCCCTTGTACTCCTTGTGGATCGCGATGCCCTGCGCCGTGCCCTCGGGCATCGAGCGGCCCCAGTTGCCGATCTCGGCGACCTTGTCGAGGGCGGCCTCGGCCCGCTTGTCCCGGAGGAACTTGCGCCGGAAGGCCAGCGGGTCCAGGCGCATCTTGCGCGCGAGCTCGTCGATGACCAGCTCGTTGGCGCAGCGCACGTCGGGGGAGTAGATCTGTCGCATGCTCCCGGTGTTGAAGCGGGAGTCGGTCTCCTGCAGCGACTGGGTCACCACGCCGAAGTTGTACGGCAGCTCCTGGGTGAGCGCGAAGATCGTCTGCGCGAAGGTCAGCTGGCCGACGGGCAGCTTGGCCGCGTGGTTGGTGATGATGTCGCCGAGGCCGTGGCCGAAGTCGGTCGTGACGCTCGTGTGCTTCTGCTCGAAGGAGAGGACCTCGCCGCCGAGGTAGGCCGCCCGGATCCGGGAGGTCGCCATCGGGTGCAGGCGCCCCTGGCGCGGCTCGTCGGCCCGGTGCCACATGAGGCGCACCGGCTTGCCCATCGCCTGGGAGATGCGCGCGGCCTCGAGGGCCGCGTCGTGGAAGAGCTTGCGCCCGAAGGAGCCACCGCCCTGGGTGACGTGGACCTTGACCTTGGAGACGGGCAGGCCGAGCTCGAGTGCGATGTTCTCCTGGGCGACGACCGGTGACTTCAGCGAGCCCCAGACCGTCGCCGAGTCCGAGCGCACGTCTGCGATCGCGCAGTTGGGCTCGAGCGAGGAGTTGCTGCGGAAGTGGAAGGTGAAGGAGGCGTCGAGCTTCTTGGCGATCAGCGAGACCTTCGGGGTGAGCATCGGCAGCTGGGCCTTCTTCAGGCCCTCGAGGATCGTGGTGTCGGACTCGCCGGCGAGCTTGCCGCCCTCCCACTCGACGTCCATCCGCTGGATCGCATCGATGCACTGACCGAAGGTCCGTGCCCGGACGGCGATGCCGGTCGCGACCTTGACGACGTCGGTGACGCCGGGCATGGCCTCGATCTCGGCGGCATTGCGCAGGGCGACCGGCCGACCGTTGTGCGTCGGTGGGCGGCAGACCATCGTCGGCAGCGCGTCGGGGACCTTGACGTCCATGGCGAAGGTCTTGGTGCCGGTCACCGCGGCCCGGGCGTCGGTGCGCCCCTGCGGGGTGCCGACGACGGTGCGGTCGGAGGCGTCCTTGAGGGTCACCGAGGCACGGGTCGTCGTCGTGGCGGCCGCCTTGCTGGACAGCTCGCCGAAGGTCAGCGCATTGCCCAGGGCGTCGGTGATGACACCGGCCTTGATCGTCAGGGACTCGAGCGTGGCGCCCAGGGCCGCCGCAGCCGCCTTGAGCAGCTGCTGCCGGGCGAGGGCGGCCGCGATCCGGATCGGCGTGTAGGTGGAGATCGTCGTGTTGGACCCGCCGGTCAGCTGGTTGAAGAGCAGCTCCGGGCGGGCCGGCGCCAGGGTGACGTCGACGCGGTCGACGGGCAGGTCGAGCTCCTCCGCGATGATCATCGCGGTCGACGTGACGATGCCCTGGCCCACCTCCGCGCGCGGCAGGGCGAAGGAGGCGCGCCCGTCGGTGCCGATCGTCACGGTGATGAGCGCGGCCGTCGGGGCTGCGGCGAGGGTGAGCAGGTCGTTGAGGTCGAGGATCTCCGCCGGTTGCGGCGGGGTGGGGACCACCGCCTCGGCGGAGGGTGCGCCGGTGCTCATCTCGGCCCCGGTGACGAGGGTCGCCCCGGCGATGACATAGCCCATGAAGGCTCGACGGCTGGGGCCCGATGTGGTGCTCTCGGGGGTGGGCTGGACTTCGGTCACGGTGCCTCCCGTGGTCGACGGCGTTGTCGTTACCGAGCAGTAGACACCTGTCTCTGGAGCGTCGCGACCGGAGAGCCGACGACGTCCACCATGTGACCGCCCCCTTCGGGCGAAGGGGGTGACAGGATGCCGGTGTGCCTTCCCTGACCCGCGACGAAGCCGTCGCCCGCGCAGACCTGCTCACCGTGTCGCTCATGGAGGTCGAGCTCGACCTCGACCGGGGGGCGCAGACCTTCGGGTCGGTGACCCGGATCCACCTCACCGCGAGCGGCGACGGTCAGACCTTCGTCGACGTCAAGCCCGAGACCCTGCACCGCGCGACCATCGACGGCGCGGACCTGGACGTCACCTCCCTTCGCGAAGGGAGGTTGCCGCTGGCGGTCACGGCCGGAGAGCACGTCGTCGAGGTCGAGGCGACGATGGCCTACAGCCACGACGGCGAGGGGCTGCACCGGGCGACCGACCCCGCCGACGGCGAGGACTACGTCTTCAGCCACCTCTTCCTCGACGCCGCCCCGGCGGTCTTCGCGTGCATCGACCAGCCGGACGTCAAGGCGCCCTATGCGGTGTCCGTCAAGGCGCCCCCGGAGTGGCAGGTCATCGGCAACGGCTCCGGCACCATCGCCGACGGCGGGGTGTGGCACCTCGCGCAGACCCGGCCGCTGTCGACCTACTTCGTGGCCCTGTGCGCCGGTCCCTATGTCTCGGTGACCGACGAGCACGACGGCATCCGCCTCGGGCTGTGGGCCCGGCGCTCCCTTCGGCAGCAGCTTCAGGAGCACGCGCCGGAGATGCTCGAGGTGACCCGACTCAGCTTCGACTACTTCCACTCGATCTTCGGCATCCGCTACCCCTTCGACGACTACGACCAGGTCTTCGTGCCGGAGTTCAACGCCGGCGCGATGGAAAATCCGGGGTGCGTCGTCGTCCGCGACGCCTACCTCTTCCGTGGGGCCGTCGGCCGCGACGAGCTGCTCACGCGGGCCAACACGATCAGCCACGAGATGGCCCACATGTGGTTCGGCGACCTCGTGAGCCCGCAGTGGTGGGACGACCTGTGGCTCAACGAGTCCTTCGCCGAGTACATGGCCCACCGCTGCCTCGTCGAGGCGACCGAGTACACCGAGGCCTGGGTCGACTCGACGATGTCGCGCAAGTCCTGGGGCTACGGCGCCGAGCGCTCGCCCTCGACCCACCCGGTCGCCGGGTCGCCGGCGCCCGACGCGAAGTCGGCCCTGGCCAACTTCGACGGCATCTCCTACGCCAAGGGCGCGGCCGTCATCCGCCAGCTCATCGAGTTCATCGGCGACGACGCCTTCCTCGAGGGGATCCGCGACTACCTGACCGAGCACTCCTTCGGCAACGGCACGCTCGCCGGGTTCCTCGCCGCGATGTCCCGTGCCAGCGGCCAGGACCTCGCGGCGTGGAGCGCCGCCTGGCTCGAGACCTCCGGCGTCGACACGATCGCCGTCGACCGCGCGGCGGGCACCGTGACCCGACGGGCGCCGGCCGACCACCCCGCGCAGCGCCCGCACGCCCTCGACATCGCGACCTACTCGGGCGGGGTCGAGAGCTCTCGCACGACGCTCACCCTCGAGACCGACTCGGCTCCCGTCGCGGGCGTCGACCTGACCGCACCGCTCGTGCTGCCCAATGCCGGCGACCGCACCTGGGCCACTCCGCTGCTCGACGAGCAGTCGCTCGCCGCGCTGCGCACGGAACTGCCGGCGATGACCGATGCGCAGGCGCGGGCGGTCATCTGGGTCGGCCTGCGCGACGGCGCCGCGCTCGGTCAGGTCGACCCGCGACTGCTCGTCGACCTCGGCGAGGCCGCACTCGTCACCGAGACCAACGACTCGATCTTCTCCCGCGCCGGCATGCACCTGACCAACCGCGTCATCCGGGTGCTGCTGCCCGAGGAGGAGCAGGACGCCGCCCGGGCCCGGATGACCGCGGTCGGCGAGCAGGTGCTCGCCACGGCCGAGCCGGGCTCCTCGCTCGCGCTGCATGCCGCGCGGCTCGTCGCCCGCACGACCGACGACGTCGAGGGGCGCCTCGTGCCGTGGGCGCACGGGCGTGACCTGCCTGTCGGGCTCGAGGGCGATGCCGACTTCCGGTGGATCCTCATCGGGCAGCTGACCCGCCGCGGGATCCTGACCGGCGACGAGGTCGACGAGGCGCTCGCGCAGGACCGCACGATGACCGGTCAGCTCGGGGCGCTCACCGCCCGCGCCGCGATCCCCACCGAGGCCGGCAAGGCCGCGGCCTGGGCCGACCTCACGACCAACCGCGAGCGCAGCAACCACGAGCTCGTCGCGATCGCTGCGGGCTTCTGGGGGCCGGCCGACCGGTCCCTCGTCGAGCCCTACGTCGAGCGCTACTTCGCCGACATCCCGCCGATGAGCGCGTGGCTGGGCGAGGACGCCCTCGCCCGCGTCGCGACGATGGCCTACCCGTCACGCTTCGTCAGCGAGCGCACCCTCGAGCTGTCGCGAGCGACTCTGGCGCGCACCGACATCGACCAGGGTGTGCGCCGCGCGATCGTCGACGCGCAGTCCGAGCTCGAGGAGGCGCTGGCCTCCCGCCGCGCCTTCCCTGCCGCACGACCCTGAGGAATGGCGAACCAAGGCTGCATTGCCCTACGGCAATGCAGCCTTGGTTCGCATTGCCGTAGGGCAATGCGAAGGTCTCAGGCGGTGATGACGATCCGGCCGGTGCTCGAGCCGCCGGCGAGGCGGGCGAGTGCGGCCGGGGTGTCGGCGAAGTCGTAGGTCTCGGCGACGAGCGGGGCGATCTGACCGGCGTCGGCCAGGCGCACGAGCTCGGCGTGGGCGTCGAGCACCGACTGCGGGTCGTGCTGCTGGTAGAGGCTCCAGTGCAACCCGAGGATCGTGTAGTTCTTCACCATTGCGTGGTTGAGCCGCGGCTCGGGGACCCGGCCGCTGGCGAAGCCGACGACGATGATCCGTCCCTCGAAGGCGATGCACTTCTTGCTCTGCGTGAAGGCCGATCCGCCGACCGGGTCGTAGACGACATCGGCGCCGCGCCCGTCGGTGACCTCCTTGACCGTCTCGATGACGTCCTGCTCGCGGCGGTCGATGACGACGTCGCAGCCGAGCTCGCGGGCCATCGTCACCTTGTCCGCGCCACCGACGACGCCGATGACCCGGGCGCCGGCGGCCCGGCCGAGCTGGACCGCGGCCGACCCGACGCCACCGGAGGCGGCGTGGACGAGGAGGGTCTCCCCTTCGCGCAGGTGGGCCCGGCGGTGCAGGCCGAACCAGCCGGTCTGGTAGCTGATCA
This sequence comes from Janibacter sp. FSL W8-0316, assembly GCF_038004165.1. Taxonomy (NCBI): domain Bacteria; kingdom Bacillati; phylum Actinomycetota; class Actinomycetes; order Micrococcales; family Intrasporangiaceae; genus Janibacter; species Janibacter sp. FSL W8-0316. Next base: position 2,770,832 of record NZ_JBBOQX010000001.1, read on the forward strand.
TCAGCGCCGCGCTCGCGGCGTCGTCGAGCCCGGCCGGCGCGGCGAAGGTGCTCGCCGCGTCCATGAGGCACTGCGTCGCGAAGCCCCCGGCGGGCACCGCGGTGCCACCGAGCACGCGGTCGCCGACGGCGACGTGGGTGACGCCCTCGCCGACCTCGAGCACGTCGCCGCAGACCTCCAGCCCCGGGACGAAGGGAGGCTCCGGCCGCACCTGGTACTCGCCCCGGCACATCAGGGTGTCGGCGAAGTTGACGGCGCTGGCGCGCACCGCGACCCGCACCTGACCGGGCCCGGGGGTCGGCTCCGGCAGGTCGACGAGGCGAAGCACCTCGGAGGGGTCGCCCAGCTGCTGGGCCTGCCATGCGCGGATCGTCATGTCGCGGAGGCTACCGACCTCACACGCTGGCGGGCCGGCGCGTCTGCAGGGTGTGAGCACTTCCACGATGATCGACCCCATGACCACGCGGCACGCCCTCCTGCCCACGAGCCTCGGTGACCTCACCGCCGTCGTCGACGAGGCGAGCGGTGGCGGGGGTGCGGTCCTCGTCGGGCTGTACTTCCCGGGTCACTGGACGCTGCCCGACGGCGCCGACCACGGCCCGCAGGTCGAGCTCGGCGACGAGCCGCTCCTCGCCGCGCTCGCCGACGAGCTGCGCGAGTACCTCGCGGGGGAGCGCACGGACTTCGACGTCGCCTACGAGCTGCGCGGCGGCACGCACCACCGGCAGGTGTGGGCGCTGCTCGAGCGGATCCCCTACGGGCAGACCGTGACCTACGGCGACCTCGCCCGGGAGACCGGGGGCGCGGCCCAGGCCGTCGGCCGCGCCGTCGGGGCCAACCCGATCTCGATCGTCGTGCCGTGCCACCGGGTCATCGGTGCGGACGGCTCGATCACCGGCTACGCCGGCGGGCTCGACCGCAAGCGGACCCTGCTCGCGCTCGAGGAGCCGAGCGCCGGCGAGCGGGACGCGCTCTTCTGAGCCACTGGGTCGGCGCTACCGTCGCCGCATGAGCACCACCCCCACCCCGTCGCGTGCCGAGCGCCTCGGCGCGCTGCCGTACACCCGCCGCCACACCCGCCTGCTCGTCGGGTCGGGGACCGGCTGGGCGCTCGACGCGATGGACGTCGGGCTGATCTCCTTCGTCATCGTCGTCCTCGCCGACCAGTGGGACCTCACGACGGGCGAGCGGTCGTGGATCGTCACGGTCGGCTTCATCGGCATGGCGATCGGCGCGACCGTCGGCGGGTGGCTGGCCGACCGCTTCGGTCGGCGCGCTGTCTTCGCGACGACCCTGCTCGTCTACGGGCTGGCCACCGGCGCGTCCGCCCTCGTCGGCGGGCTCGCGGCCTTTCTCGTCCTGCGGCTCGTCGTCGGCCTCGGGCTGGGCGCCGAGCTGCCGGTCGCCTCGACCCTCGTCAGCGAGCTGTCCCCGACGCGCATCCGTGGTCGCCTCGTCGTGGCGCTGGAGTCCTTCTGGGCGCTCGGCTGGATCCTCGCCGCGGTCATCGGCTTCTACGTCGTGCCCCGCGGCGACGACGGCTGGCGGTGGGGCCTCGCCCTCGGGCTGGTCCCCGCGGTCTACGCGCTCGTCGTGCGCTTCGGTCTGCCGGAGTCGGCTGCCTGGCTGGAGCGCCGCGGCCGGCACGAGGAGGCCGAGCGGGTGGTCCGCGGCTTCGAGGAGTCGGCGGGGGAGGACCCGCCGCCCACGAGCACGAAGGGGGTGCCCGCTGCGGTCGCCGAGCCGGACCCGCAGGCGGCGCCGGGCCTGTGGTCGCGTGGGCTGCGCCGCCGCACCCTGGGCATCTGGCTCGTGTGGTTCGGGGTCAACTTCAGCTATTACGGCGCCTTCCTGTGGATCCCCTCGCTCCTCGTCGCGCGGGGCCACGACGTGACGACCTCCTTCGGCTACACGCTGGTCATCACGCTCGCCCAGCTGCCGGGCTATGCCCTCGCGGCGGTCCTCGTCGAGGCCTGGGGTCGGCGTTCGACGCTCGCCCTCTTCCTGCTGGGTTCGGCGGTGGCCGCGTGGTTCTTCGGGCAGTCGGACTCGGCGACGTCGATCATCGTCGCGGGCTCGGCCCTCTCCTTCTGCAACCTCGGCGCCTGGGGCGCCCTCTACGCGATCACGCCCGAGATCTACCCGACGGCGGTGCGCGGCTCGGGCGCCGGTGCGGCTGCAGGCTTCGGGCGGCTCGCCTCGATCGCCGCGCCGCTGGTGGTGCCGGTGCTCCTCGAGCGAGGTGGCGGCGACGTCCTCGTCTTCACGATCTTCACCGCAGCCTTCGTCGTCGCGGCCGCGGCGGCCTTCCTCCTGCCCGAGACGCGAGGACGCGCGCTCGATACTTGAAACGAGGTTCAGGTGGGCATAGTCTCGGGCCACCCGTACTCGAAGGAGAGTCAGCATGGCCGTCGTCCCCACCGTGACCGGGAGCATCGACTCCGCCGACCTGGGCCGGGTGCTGGCCCACGAGCACATCTTCGTCGTGGGGGAGGAGTACCGGCAGAACTACCAGTCCGACTGGGACGAGGACGCCAAGGTCGTCGACGCCGTGACCCAGCTGTCCGAGCTCAAGAGCCTGGGCATCGACACGATCCTCGACCCGACGGTCATCGGCCTGGGTCGGTACCTGCCCCGCGTGCAGCGCGTCGCCGAGCAGATCGACCTCAATGTCGTCGTGGCGACCGGGGTCTACACGTACAACGAGATCCCCTTCCAGTTCCACTACACCGGGCCGGGGCTGCTCTTCGACGTGCCGGAGCCGCTCACCGAGCTCTTCGTCAAGGACCTCACCGAGGGCATCGCCGACACTGGGGTCCGCGCCGGTTTCCTCAAGTGCGCCATCGAGGAGCAGGGCCTGACCCCCGGCGTCGAGCGGGTCATGCGCGCGGTCGCCCAGGCCCACGTGCAGACCGGCGCCCCCATCACCGTGCACACCAACCCGCACACGCAGTCGGGGCTGGTCACCCAGCAGGTGCTCGCCGAGGAGGGGGCCGACCTGACGAAGGTCGTCATCGGTCACAGCGGCGACTCGACCGATGTGGACTACCTGTGCAAGGTCGCCGACGCCGGCTCCCTCCTGGGCATGGACCGCTTCGGCCTCGACGTGCTGCTGCCCTTCGAGGACCGCATCGCGACGGTGCTCGAGCTGCTGCGGCGCGGGTATGCCGAGCGCATGGTGCTCGCGCACGACGCGTCGTGCTTCATCGACTGGTTCGACCCGGAGGCGAAGCGGCAGGTCGTCCCGCGCTGGAACTACCGGCACATCAGCCAGGACGTGCTGCCTGCGCTCCTCGAGGGTGGCGCGAGCGAGGCCGACATCGACACGTTGCTCGTCGACAACCCGCGGCGCTACTTCGAGTGAGGCTCAGCCCACTTCGTCGACGAACTCGATGACCCGTCGGGTGAGGATGCGCGCCTCCTCGGGCTGGTACTCCGCCGGCAGCGTCGGGTCGTTGAAGAGGTGGCCGTCCCCCTGGTACTCGACGTAGGAGTAGGCGCCGCCGGCGTGCTCGACGTCGTCCTGGAGCTGCTCGTCGACCATCGGGTCGAACTGCCGGTCCTCCTCGTGGAAGGGGTCGCCGGCCGTCACGTGGACCTGCCCCGGCACCCCGGGCGGCCACGCAGCCTCGAGGTGGCGCATGGGCATGCCGCCGCCGACCATGATGACGCCGCGGGCGTCGGCCGGGCGTTGTGCGGCGATCCACTGGGCCATCGCGGCGCCGTTGGAGAAGCCGACGGCCACGAAGGCGCCCTCGACGGCTCGCGCGGCCTCGAGCGCGTAGGCCATCTGCGCGGGGAAGCCGATCTCCTGCGAGCGGGCTGCGGCGGTCGGGTAGTCGTCGAAGGTGACGCCCTCGAGGTGGTCGACGGTGGTCACGCTGTGGCCGGCGCCGGTGAGGGCGTCGGCGAGGTCGGTGATGCCCTGACGCACACCGAGGACGGACGGGAAGAGCAGTACCTGTGCCATGTCCCGACCGTAGACCCGGGCGCCGGCAGCGTCAGCGCGTGAAGACCGGCGGCCGCTTCTCGACGAAGGCCCGGGCGGCCTCGACGTGGTCGGCGGTCAGGCCGCACGCCTTGTGCCGCGGCACCTCGGCCGCCATCGACTCCGCGAGGGTCTGGCCGGGTGCCTCGAGGAGGTTGCGCTTGATGCTCGCGAGCGTGCCGGCCGAGCCGGCCGCCAGCTGCTCGGCGAGCTCGCGGGTGCGCACCTCGAGCTCCTCCTCGGGGACGAGCCGGTTGAGCAGCCCGAGGTCGAGGCAGGCCGGTCCGTCGAGGCGCGGGCCCAAGAACATCAGCTCGCGGGCGGTCGCCGGCCCGACGAGTCGCTCGAGCAGCCAGGCGACGCCGAAGTCCCCGGACAGGGCGATCCTCGCGAAGGCCGTCGCGACGACGGTCTTCGGGGTGCCGATGCGCAGGTCGGCGGCGAGCGCGAAGCCCAGCCCGGCGCCCGCGGCCGCGCCCGGCAGGGCGGCGACGACCGGCTTGGCGAAGGCGTGGATCCGCCCGACGGTCATCTCCTGGTGACGCAGCTGCTCCGCGACGGCGGCCGGGTCGACCTCGGTGGCGCCACCCCCTTCGCCCCCGTCGGCATCGAACTGCTGGACGTCGCCGCCGGAGCAGAAGGCGCGCCCGGCCCCGGTGATCACGAGGACGCGCACCGCGGGGTCGGCCTCGGTCTGCGCGAGCAGCTCCCCGAGGCGCTCGACCATCTCCGGCGACATGGCATTGCGCCGGTCGGGCCGGTTGAGGGTGATCGTCGCGATGCCGTCGGTGACGTCGAGCAGCACGTGGTCGGTGGGGGTGGTCATGGGCACTCCTACGGGGTCGGGTCGGGTACGGCGGGACGAAGGGGGCGGGCGAAGGCGAGCGCGCCGAGCGCCGGCAGCAGGGCGAGGAGCAGCAGCGAGCGGGGCCAGCCGATGACGTCGCCGAGCCCGCCGACCGCGGCGGCGCCGAGGCTGCCGCCGAGGAGGAAGCACAGCGTGAGCAGGCCCAGGGCGCTGCCCCGGATGCGGGTGGGCACGGAGTCGGCGACGAGTGCGGTCATCGCCGGCTGTCCGAGCCCGAAGGAGAGCATGAGCGCGAGCGTGGCGACGACGAGGACGACCGGCTGGGCGAGCGCGGTGCCGACGGTGGCGACGAGGACGGCGGTGGTGACGCCGGTGGTCGCCACGAGCTGGCCCCGGACGGGACCGAGTCGGAGCAGTGCCGGTCCGGTGATGCGGGGCGCGACGACCCCGAGCGCGGCGGCGGGCAGGAGGATCAGGCCGACCTGCACGCCGGTCCAGCCGCGCGCGGCCAGGCTCGTCGGGACGGCGACGAGCATGCCGAACCACGCCGACGACAGGCTCGCCGCGGTGAGCAGGGAGCGGCGGGCGGCGCTGCTGCGCAGGAGCGCCTGCGGCACGACGCCGAAGGGGACGCGTCGCGCCCGCAGGACGGCGGCCGGTGCGGCGACGAGCAGCAGGACGCCGCCGCCGACGGCGACCGCCGGCCCGAGCGTCGCCGCCTGCAGGGACATCACCGCGCCGATCGCGGCGGCCCCGACGAGCAGGACGCCCGCCGGGTCGAGGGTGGCGCCCGGCTGTCGATCGGTGGGCAGGTGGCGCCAGACGACCGGGACGAAGGCGAGCGTCACGAGGGGGATGGCGACGACCGGGCGCCAGCCGAAGGGGTCGACGAGCGCTGACCCGATGACCGGGCCGAGCGCGTTGACCGTGCCGCCCACCCCGGCATAGGTCGCCAGGGCCCGCGCCCGGGCATCGCCGGCGAAGAGGGCCTGAACCGCGGCGAGGGTGAGGGCGGGGACGGCCGAGGCACCGAGCCCCTGGAGGGTGCGGGTGGCGACGAGCGCCGGCAGGCTGTCGACGAGCGCACCGGCGCACGCGGCGGTGACCATGACGCCCACCCCGACGAGCAGGGGCAGCCGGATGCCGAGCAGGTCGCTGACCCGGCCGCAGACGGCGCTACCGACGGCGAGGGCGAGGGAGTAGCAGCTGACGACGAGGGCGGCGCGGCCCGCGGTGAGGTCGAGGTCGGCCGCGAGCGTGGGCAGGGCGACGGCGACGGCTGCGCTGCCCAGGCCGGTGATGCCGAAGAGCACGGCGATCGCGCTCGCCAGGGCAGCCGGGCGCGGCGTGGCGGGCGCGGCAGCGGTGGCGATGTCGACTCCCTCGTCGCTTGTATATGAATCCAAGTTCAAGTATACCTGTGAGGACCACGGACGACCAGAGCCGACCGACCAGAGGATGCGCACCATGACGACGACGTCGGATGCCGCAGCGGGCGAGACTCCCTGTGCCGCGGCGCTGCTCATCGACTTCGGGGGAGTGCTCACCGTCCCCCTCCGTCGGGCCTTCGGGGCGCTCGCCGACGACGCAGGGCTCGACCCCGACGCCGGCCTGCGGGTCCTCGCCACCCATGAGGGCGCCCGCACCGCGCTGGGCGAGCACGAGGTCGGCCGCCTCGACGACGAGGGCTTCGAGGACGCCTTCGCCGCCGCGCTCGTCGAGGCCGGGGGCCGCGTCGAGCCCCGGGGTCTGCTCGCCCGCCTCGCCGAGCACCTCGACCTCGACGAGCCGATGGTCGACCTTGTCCGCGAGGTCCGCGCGGCAGGGGTGCCCGTCGCCCTCGTCTCCAACTCCCTCGGCCGCGACTGCTACGCCCGCGTCGACCTCGACGAGCTCTTCGACGTCACCGTCATCTCCGGCCAGGTCGGGGTGCGCAAGCCCTCGCGCCAGATTTACCGGATCGCCTGCGAGCGGCTCGGGGTCGCCCCCGGGCAGTGCGTCCTCGTCGACGACCTCGAGCACAACCTCGTCGGCGCCGCCCGCCTGGGCATCGACGGCATCCACCACCGCACCGCCGACGAGACCATCCCGCGCGTGCGGGCCGCGCTCGGCCTGCCGACGACGACCGCAGCGTGACCCCCCTTCGCCCGTGATCCACCCACCAAAGGACCCCACGATGTTCGACCTCAGTGACCGCGGCCATGACTACCGCGACCGGCTGCTCGCCTTCATGGACGAGCACGTCTACCCGGCCGAGAGTGTCTACCGCGAGCAGATGCGCGCCTCCGGCGACGCCAACCACCACCCGCAGGTCCTCGAGGACCTCAAGGCCGAGGCGCGCAGCCAGGGGCTGTGGAACCTCTTCCACCCCCACCCCGAGTGGGGGCCGGGCCTGACCAACCTCGAGTACGCCCACCTCGCCGAGATCACCGGGCGCAGCATCGAGATCGCTCCCGAGGCGATCAACTGCAATGCCCCCGACACCGGCAACATGGAGGTGCTCACGCTCTTCGGCACCGACGAGCACAAGGAGCGCTACCTGGGGCCCCTGCTCGCGGGCGAGATCGCCTCGGCCTTCGCGATGACCGAGCCGGCCGTCGCCAGCTCCGACGCGACCAATGTCGAGACCCGGATGGTCCGCGACGGCGACGAGTACGTCATCACCGGCCGCAAGTGGTGGACCTCCAACGCCCTGCACAAGAACTGCAAGGTCCTCATCGTCATGGGCAAGACCGACCCGGACGCCCCGACCCACCGTCAGCAGTCGATGATGGTCGTCCCGATCGATGCCCCGGGCGTGAAGATCCTGCGCGGCCTGCCGGTCTTCGGCTACTGGGACCGCGAGGGGCATGCCGAGGTCGAGTTCGACCACGTGCGCGTGCCGCGCGAGGCCCTGCTCGCCGGTGAGGGCGACGGCTTCATGATCAGCCAGGCCCGCCTGGGGCCCGGCCGGATCCACCACTGCATGCGGGCCATCGGCGTCGCCGAGCGCGCCCTCGATCTGATGATCGACCGGGCGCAGTCGCGGGTGACCTTCGGGGAGCCGGTGGCCAACCGGGCCAACATCATGGACTGGGTCGCCGAGGCGCGGATCGAGATCGAGATGGCCCGCCTGCTGACGCTCAAGGCCGCGCACCTGATGGACACCGTGGGCAACAAGGTGGCCCGCACGGAGATCGCGGCGATCAAGGTCGCCGCGCCCCAGGTCGCGCTCAAGGTCCTCGACCGGGCGATCCAGGTGCACGGCGGCGGCGGCGTGAGCGACGACTTCCCGCTGGCCCAGTGGTACGCGCACATGCGCACGCTGCGTCTGGCCGACGGGCCGGACGAGGTGCACAAGATGACCATCGCCCGCCGCGAGTACCGCCGCCGGAGCCCGGAGTGGGGCAAGAAGTGACCGAGGGCATCGACGAGGCCGCGATGACCGACTGGCTCGTCGGTCTCGGGGTCGGCCTGCAGGCGCCCCTGACCTATGCGCGGGTCGGCCTGGGCCAGTCCAACCTCACCTATCTCGTCACCGACGCGCAGGGGGCTCGTCTCGTCCTGCGGCGACCGCCCCTGGGTGAGCTGCTCGCCTCGGCCCACGACGTGGCCCGGGAGCACCGGATCCTCGCGGCCCTGCAGGGCACGGACGTGCCGCTGCCGCGGGTGCTCGGGCTGTGCGAGGACCCGGCTGTCACCGACGTTCCGGTCCTCGCGGTCTCGCACGTCGACGGCACGGTCGTCGACGAGCGCGCCGACGCCGAGGCCCTCTCGCCGGCGGCGCGGCACGCGATCGGGCTCTCGCTCGTCGACACGCTCGGCCGGATCCACGGCGTCGACCTCGAGGCCGTCGGTCTCGCCGACCTGGCCAGCCACAAGCCCTATGCCGCCCGCCAGCTCAAGCGGTGGTCGGGGCAGTGGGAGCTCTCGCGCACCCGCGAGCTGCCCGAGCTGGAGCGGCTCACCGAGCGGCTGCGGACGCTCGAGCCCGAGGCGGGAGAGGTCGCCCTCGTCCACGGCGACTGCCACCTGCGCAACCTCATCGTCGACCCCGACGACGCGAGCGTGCGGGCGATCCTCGACTGGGAGCTGTGCACCCTCGGTGACCCGCTCGCCGACCTCGGGACCGTGCTCGCCTACTGGCCGCAGCCGGGCGACCCGCCGACGATGCGCTTCGACGCCTCGATGGTCGAAGGCTTCGCCACGCGGGAGGAGCTCGTCGAGCGCTATGCCGAGATCACCGGCCGCGACCTCACCCACGTGCCCTTCTGGCACGGCCTGGGCCTGTGGAAGCTCGCGATCATCCTCGAAGGGGTGCGCCGCCGACAGCTCGACGACCCGCGCAACCTCACGGCGATGGGGCGCATCCCCGCCGAGGCCGTCGACGAGCTCGTCGCGTGTGCGCACGTCGTCCTCGACGAGGCGGACTAGGGTGTCCGCCATGCCCAGCGAGACCGATCCTGCCGACCCTGAGGTGCCCGACCTCGTCGACGCGGCTAAGCTGGGGACCCTGCCCCAGACCGCGCGGGGCAAGCGCACCCGCGATGCCCTCATCGCGGCCGCGCGCACGGTCTTCGAGCGTGACGGCTACGTCGACTCGCGGCTCGTCGACATCGCGGCCGAGGCCAAGTGCTCGATCGGCAGCTTCTACACGTGGTTCGAGAGCAAGGACGAGGTCCTGGCGGCCGTCCTGCACGAGGCGCAGAGCGACATGCTCCACCCCGGCACCGGTCGGATCGAGGCGACCGACGACCCGATCGCGATCATCGCCGCGAGCAACCGCGCCTACTTCGAGGCCTTCCGCCGCAATGCCAAGCTCAACGTCCTGCTCCAGCAGGTCGCGGCGGTCGACCCGCGCTTCCGCGACATGCGTCGCGCGCGCAGCGAGGCCTTCGTGGCCCGCAACTCCCGGGCGATCCGCGACCTGCAGGAGCGCGGCCTCGCCGACCGCGACGTCGACCCCGAGCTCGCGGCGATGGCCCTGTCGGGCATGGTCGCCCGCTTGGCCTACGACGTCTTCGTCATCGGTGGTCCCGAGACGGTCGAGGACGTCGTCGCGACGGCGACCCGGCTGTGGACCAATGCCCTCGGCCTGACCGAGCCGGTCCTGCGCGCCGACTGACGCGCAGGACCAGCGGCCTCACCGGGCGATGTTGACCCCGCCGTCGACGGTCAGCGTGCGATGTTGACCCCGCCGTCGACGGTCAGCGTGCTGCCGACGACGTAGTCGCCGGCGTCCGAGGCGAGGTAGACCGCGGCGGCGGCCATGTCCTCGTCGCGCCCGATCCGGCCCGAGGGGATCTGGGCGGCGGTCGCCTCCTCCTCGTCCCGGGCTTCCTTGTTCATCGACGACGCGAAGGCGCCCGGCGCGATCGCCGAGACGACGATGCCCTCCGGCGCGAGCCGGACCGCCAGGCGCTTGGTCAGGTGCACGACCCCCGCCTTGCTCGCGTGGTAGCTGTACGTCTCCAGCGGGTTGAGCGAGAGCCCGTCGATCGAGGCGATGTTGATGACCTTGGCCAGGTGGCCGCTGCGCTCGCGGCCGGCGAGCAGCAGGGTCCTGGCGGCCTGGGTGAGGAAGAAGGGCGCCTTGACGTTGAGGTCCATGACCTTGTCCCAGCCGCTCTCGGGGAACTCGTCGAAGCCCGCTCCCCACGCCGCGCCGGCGTTGTTGACGAGGATGTCGAGGTGGTCCTCGTGCTCGCGGAAGGCGTCGAGCAGCGCAGCGATCCCGGCGGTCGTCGAGACGTCGCAGGGCAGGGCGACGCAGCGCCCTTCGCCGTACTGCTGCGACAGCTCGGTGGCGGTGGCCCGGCAGGCCTCCTCCTTGCGCGCGGTGATGTAGACCGTGGCGCCCTGCGCCAGCAGTCCCTCGGTGATCATCCGGCCGATGCCGCGGCTGCCGCCGGTGACGAGGGCGACGCGGCCCTCGAGGGAGAAGAGTGCGGTGAGGTCCATGCTGGTCCTGACGCTCGAAGGGGGGTTGTCCCGTCGACCGTAGCGTGACCTGAATCAGGGTTCAACAGTAGTTGAAGCCAGATTCACGTTGTGACAGGCTGGCGCCACACCGGCACGTCGACCACAGGAGCTCACATGTCCCGGACCTCGCAGGAGATCCGTCTCGCCGCCCGCCCGCAGGGCCGCCCCGATGCGAGCACCTGGGAGCTCGCCACGACCGAGGTCGCCGAGCCGGGGCCGGGGGAGTTCCTCGTCCAGCTGCAGCAGATCTCGCTCGACCCGGCGATGCGCGGCTGGCTCAACGACGTGCGCTCCTACCTGCCGCCGGTGCAGATCGGTGCCGTCATGCGGGCCTTCGGCGCCGGCACCGTCGTCGCGTCTCAGCACGACGACTTCGCCGTCGGTGACGTCGTGAGCGGCACCTTCGGGGTGCGTGAGTACGCGATCTCGGACGGCACGGGGGTCACCCACCTCGACCTCGACGTCGCCCCGATGAGCACCTGGCTCGGCGCGCTCGGGATGCCCGGCATGACCGCGTGGTTCGGCCTCGAGGACGTCGGTCGGGCCCAGCCCGGTGACACGGTCCTCGTCTCGGCCGCGGCCGGCGCCGTCGGGTCCACGGTGGCCCAGCTGGCCAAGGCCAAGGGGTGCCGGGTCATCGGTGTCGCCGGCGGCCCCGACAAGGTCGCCTGGCTGCGCGAGCTCGGCCTCGACGAGGTCATCGACCGGCGCGAGGGTGACCTGCTGCGCCAGGTGCGCCGGGCCGCCCCCGACGGCGTCGACGTCTACTTCGACAATGTCGGCGGCGAGCTGCTCGACGCCGCCCTGGCCAACCTCGCCCACGGCGCGCGCATCGCCATCTGCGGTGCGATCTCGACCTACAACGACGAGACCCTCGCCGAGGGCCCGCGGCGCTACATGGCCCTGCTGGTCTTCCGCGCGAGCATGCAGGGCTTTGTCGTCATGGACTACGAGGACCGCTACGACGAGGCGATCGCCGGCATCAGCGAGCTCATCCGCGACGGGCGTCTTGTCGCCACCGAGACGATCCTCGAGGGCGGCGTCGCCGCCTTCCCCGATGCCCTCCTCGGCCTCTTCGACGGGGTCAACACCGGCAAGCTGCTGCTCGAGATCTGAGAGGACCACCCATGCGCGCCATCCACATCACCACCCTCGACGGCCCCGAGGCCGTGGAGCTCGTCGACGTCCCCGCACCGGCCGACCCGCGCCTCGTGACGATCGAGGTCAGGGCCGCCGGCGTGGCCTTCCCCGAGCTGCTCCAGACCCGCGGGCTCTACCAGATGAAGCCCAACCTCCCCTTCGTCCCGGGGGCCGAGGTGGCCGGTGTCGTCACCGCGGCGCCCGAGGGCAGCGGGTTCGCCGCCGGTGACCGGGTCGCGGCACTGACGATGCTCGGGGGCTTCGCCGAGGTCGCCCAGGCGCAGCCCGACCTGACCTTCCACCTGCCCGACGAGGTCGGCTTCGAGTCGGGTGCCGCCTTCACCTTCAACTACGCCACCGTCTACTTCGCGCTGGTCGAGCGCGGTCACCTCACCGAGGGCGAGACCGTCCTCGTGCACGGCGCAGCCGGCGGCATCGGCACCGCCGCGATCCAGATGGCCAAGGCCTTCGGTGCCGGCAAGGTCATCGGTGTCGTCTCCACCGAGGCGAAGGGGGAGATCGCCCGGGCCGCGGGTGCCGACGAGGTCGTCCTGGCCGACGGCTTCCTCGACGCGGTGGGCCGGGCGAGCGTCGACGTCGTCGTCGACCCCGTGGGCGGCGACCGCTTCACCGACTCGCTGCGGGCCCTGCGCGAGCACGGTCGCCTGCTCGTCATCGGCTTCACCGCCGGTGCCATCCCCGAGGTCAAGGTCAACCGGCTGCTGCTGGGCAACATCAGCGTCGTCGGCGTCGGCTGGGGTGCCTACGCGATGTCCCGCCCCGGGCACATCGGCACCGAGTGGGAGGCGATGCTCCCGCACCTGCGCAGTGGCGCCCTGGACCCGGTGCTCGGTGCGACCTACCCGCTGGCGGAGGCGGCCGAGGCCATCGCCTCGCTCGAGACCCGGCAGGTCACCGGCAAGGTGCTGCTGCTCCCATGACGACCGCAGCGCCGCTCCCTTCGGTCCAGGAGGTCCTCGCCCTCCCGGCGGTGATCGTCGAGACGGCTCCGCCGGAGTGGGAGGACGTCAACGGCCACGTCAACGTCGCCCGCTACTACGACCTGCACCTGCGCGGCGCCGAGGCGGCGCTCACGGCGCTCGGCGTCGACGACGCCTACCGGGCCGAGACCGGGTGGAGCATGTTCAGCGTCGAGCAGCACCTGCGCTTCCTCGGCGAGGTGCACGTCGGCCACGAGGTGAGCGTGCACCTGCGCTGGGTGGCCCGCGGCGACAAGGTCATGCACGCGATCTCCTTCGTCGTCGACCGCACGACCGGCAGCGTGGCCAACTCCCTCGAGGTCCTCGAGGCGCACGTCGACCTGACGACCCGCCGGGCATGCGCGTGGGCCCCCACGATCGCCGAGCGGATCGACGAGCTCGTGGCGGCCCACGCGGCGCTGCCGTGGCCGGCCCCGACGTGCGGGGCCATCGGGGTCAGGAGCTGAAGCGACCGATCGACTCGGCAACGAGGATCGGCTTGTCGATGCCCTCGGCCTCGACGGTGAGGGTCGTGACGACCTTGACCGCGCCCGGGCCGGTCTCCTCGACCGACGTCAGCTCGGCGACCAGGCGGATGCGCGAGTCCACGGGCAGCGGGTGGATGAAGCGCACCTTGTCGTAGCCGTAGTTGAGGCTGTGCGCGAAGCCGTCGAAGGCCATGAGCTCCTCGAGGAAGGCCGGCGTGCGCGAAAGGCTGTAGAGCCCGTGCGCGATCGTCGAGCCGAAGGGGGAGTCGGCCGCCCGCTGCGGGTCGACGTGGATCCACTGGTGGTCGCCGGTGAGGTCGGCGAAGGCGTCGATCTTCGCCTGGTCGACGACGTGCCACTCGGTCGGGCCGAGCCGGGTGCCGACGAGGTCCTTGAGGTCCTGCACGGACGTGGGGCGGTGCTGCGCGGTCTGGGTCACGGTGAGCTCCTTCGGTCACGATCTGGTCCCTCGAACCTAGTTGAACTTGAACCCGGCTTCAAGTAGCGTCGAGGTCATCCGGTAGTCGAGACCACAGGAGTTCTCACATGACCACAGACCAGCAGCGCGTCGCCGTCGTCACGGGTGCCGCCCGCGGCATCGGTGCGGGCGTCGCCCGTCGCCTGGCCGCCGACGGGATGGCCGTCGCCGTCCTCGACCTCGACGAGAGCGCCTGTGCGCCGGTCGTCGAGGAGATCGCCGCCGCCGGGGGTCGGGCCCTGGCCGTCGGGGCCGATGTCTCCGACGAGGAGCAGGTCGCCGCGGCCGTCGAGCGCATCGTCGACGAGCTCGGCCCGCCGACGGTCCTGGTCAACAACGCCGGCATCATCCGCGACAACCTGATCTTCAGGATGTCGGTCGCCGACTGGGACTCGGTCATGGCGGTCCACCTGCGGGGGGCCTTCCTCATGACGCGCGCCTGCCAGGCGCACATGACGGCCGAGCGTCACGGCCGCATCGTCAACCTCTCCTCGACCTCGGCCCAGGGCAACCGCGGCCAGGTCAACTACTCGGCGGCCAAGGCCGGCATGCAGGGCTTCACCAAGACCCTGGCCATCGAGCTCGGCAAGTTCGGCGTGACGGCCAATGCCATCGCCCCGGGTTTCATCGAGACCGAGATGACCGCAGAGACGGCCGAACGCATCGGGATCTCCTTCGAGGACCTCAAGGCGCAGGCGAGCGCGGCCGCGGCGGTCGCCCGCACGGGCGTCCCGGCCGACATCGCCCACGCCGTCTCCTTCTTCGCGAGCGAGGGGGCCGGCTTCACCACCGGTCAGGTCCTCTACGTCGCCGGCGGGCCGTGCGACTGATGGGCGTCCCGATGCAGCTCCAGGACAAGGTCGCGGTCGTCACCGGCGCCGCCGGCGGCATCGGTGCCGCCGTCGCGCAGGCCCTCGTCGACGCGGGTGCGCACGTCGTCGTCTCCGACGTCGACGAGGCCCGCGTGGTCGCGACGGCCGAGCGCCTCGGCGCGGTCGCCGTGGCCGGCGACGCCTCGAGCGACGAGGCCATCGCCGCGATGATCACTGCCGCCGAGCAGGCCCACGGCCCGGTCGACCTCTTCTTCGCCAATGCCGGCATCGGCGACGGCCTCGGTCTCTCGGCCACCGACGCCCAGTGGCAGGCCGCGCTCGACGTCAACCTCCTCGCGCACGTGCGCGCCGCCCGCCAGCTCGTGCCCGGCTGGGTGGAGCGCGGCACGGGCTACTTCGTCTCGACCGCCTCTGCCGCAGGGCTGCTCACGCAGATCGGGTCGGCGACCTACTCCGTCTCCAAGCACGGTGCCGTCGCCTTCGCCGAGTGGCTCGCCGTCACCTACGGCGACGACGGCATCGGCGTCAGCTGCCTGTGCCCGATGGGTGTCGACACCGACCTGCTGCGCAGCGGCATGACCTCCGGCGACGACGCAGAGGGCCGGGTCGCCGCGGCCGCGGTCACCGGCGCCGGAGAGGTGCTTGCCCCGAGCGATGTCGCCGACCAGGTGCTCGCCGCCGTCACCGAGGGCCGCTTCCTCATCACCCCGCACGAGGACGTGCGCGAGTTCCTCCGGCGCAAGGTCGACGACCACGACCGGTGGATCGGCGGCATGCAGCGCTATCAGCGCCACCTGAGGGAGAGCACCCGATGACCGGCACCGCCGAGCTGCTGTGGCGCTGGGCCGACACGACGCCCGACGCTCCCGCCCTGCGCGAGGGCGAGCGCGCCTGGACCTTCGAGCAGCTGCGCACGGGGATCCGCGGCGCGATGGAGGAGCTGACCCGCCGGGGTGTGCACCCCGGTGACCGGGTCCTCGTCGTCGTCCCGACGAGTGCCGAGTTCGTCCTCACCTACCACGCCGTCCTCGCCCTCGGGGCGACCGCGGTGACGGTCAACCCGCTGTGCACCCAGCGCGAGCTGACCCACTTCGTGCAGGACGCGGGCTGCTCCTTTGCCATCGGCTGGCACGAGGGCTCGCAGGCGCTCACCGCGACCGCGGGGGAGTGCCGGCTCGACACCTGGGTCCTCGAGCCGGGGTGCGTGCCGCCGCCCGAGGGGGCACCCGACCCGGCGTCCGTCGGCACCGACGACCCGGCCGTGCTGCTCTACACCTCGGGCACGACGGGTGCTCCCAAGGGCGCGATCCTCACCCACGGCAACCTCCTCGGCTGCGGTGCCTCGCTCGCCGAGGCGCTCGACCTCGGGCCGCGGGAGAGCATGGGCACGGCCCTGCCGCTCTTCCACGTCTTCGGCCAGTCCTCGGTGATGTTCACCGTCTACACGGCCGGTGGGTGCCTGTCGCTGCAGCGGCCCTTCGACCCGGCGGGCCTGCTGCGCATGGCCGCCGACCAGCAGCTCACCGCGGTCGCCGGGGTCCCGACGATGTGGAATGCCATGCTCCACGCGGACACGGATGTCACCCCGCAGGAGCTGACCTCCCTTCGCCTGGCCTGCTCGGGAGGCGCGGCGCTGCCGCTCGAGGTGGCCAAGGCCTTCCGCGAGCGCTTCGGCGCGGTCGTCCTCGACGGCTACGGCCTGAGCGAGACCGCGGGTGCCGCGACCTTCAACCGGGCCGACCTCCCGCGCAAGGAGATGAGCGTCGGCCGGGCCCTGCCCGGCGGTGCGCTCGCGATCTTCGACGACGACCGCAACCAGCTGCCTCCCGGCGAGACCGGCGAGGTGGCCATCGCCGGCCCCTACGTCATGAGCGGCTACTGGCAGCGCCCCGACGCGACCGCCGCGGTCTTCGAGGGGGAGTGGTTCCTCACCGGCGACATCGGTCGCATGGACGAGGACGGCGACCTGTGGATCGTCGACCGCAAGAAGGACCTCGTGATCCGCGGCGGCTACAACGTCTACCCCCGCGAGATCGAGGAGGTCCTCTACGGCCACCCCGACATCCGCGAGGCCGCCGTCATCGGCGTGCCCGACGAGCGACTCGGCGAGGAGATCGCTGCCGTCGTCACCCCGCAGCCCGGTGCTCACATCGAGCCCGCCGCCCTGCGTGCCTGGCTCGAGGAGCGGCTCGCCGCCTACAAGGTCCCCCGGATCTACCAGCTCGTGGAGGAGCTGCCCAAGGGGGCCACCGGCAAGATCCTCAAGCGGGCCCTCGACCGACCGACCATCGCCACCTCCGGCGAGCGGCCCGCCCGGGCCGCCGCCCCCACCACCTGACCCGAAGGGAGCGACCCGTGGACTTCGCGCTGGACGCCCGGACCCTCGAGCTGCGTGAGCAGCTCACCGCCTTCATGGACGAGCACGTCTACCCGATCGAGGCGTCCTACCAGGAGCAGCTCGACGCCGCGCCCGACGTGTGGGCGCCACCGCCGATCATCGAGCCGGCCAAGGAGGCCGCCCGCAGCCAGGGGCTGTGGAACCTCTTCCTCCCCGGCGAGGACGGCGCCGGCCTGACCAACCTCCAGTACGCCCCGCTGTGCGAGGTGCTCGGTCGCAGCCTGCACATCGCCCCGGTGGCGACCAACTGCGCCGCGCCCGACACGGGCAACATGGAGGTGCTGCACATGTTCGGCACCCCCGAGCAGCAGGAGCAGTGGCTCACCCCGCTGCTCGCCGGCGAGATCCGCTCGGCCTTCGCGATGACCGAGCCCCGCGTGGCCAGCTCGGACGCGACCAACATCGAGACCTCGATCGTGCGCGACGGTGACGAGTACGTCATCAACGGCCGCAAGTGGTACATCTCCGGCGCGATGAACCCCAACGCCAAGGTCTTGATCCTCATGGGCAAGACCGACCCGTCGGCCGACCGTCACCGGCAGCAGTCGATGATCCTCGTGCCGCGGGACACCCCCGGCGTCGAGGTGCGCCGTGGCATGAAGGTCCTCGGCTACGACGATCGCGACCACGGCGGTCACGCCGAGATCGACTTCATCGACGTGCGCGTCCCGGCGAGCAACCTCATCGGTGAGGAGGGCGCGGGCTTCGCCATCGCCCAGGCCCGTCTCGGCCCTGGCCGCATCCACCACTGCATGCGCCTCATCGGCATCGCCGAGCGCTCGCTCGAGCTCATGGTCGAGCGGGCGGCGAGCCGGGTCGCCTTCGGCAAGCCGCTGTCCGACCAGGGCGTCATCCGCGACTGGATCGCCGAGTCCCGGGTGCGCATCGAGCAGCTGCGGCTGCTCACCCTCAAGGCCGCCTGGCTCATGGACACCGTGGGCAACAAGGGCGCGCACACCGAGATCCAGGCGATCAAGATCGCCGCCCCGGCGACGGTCGAGTGGATCGTCGACAAGGCGGTGCAGGCCCACGGCGCCGGTGGTCTGAGCCAGGACTTCCCGGTCGCGGAGTGGTACGCCCAGGTGCGCACCCTGCGCTTCGCCGACGGCCCCGACGAGGTCCACAAGAACGCCCTGGCCCGTCACGAGATCCGGAGGATGACCGCACATGCCTGATCAGCAGCAGAGCCCTGACCTGCAGCGCAGGGTCGAGGAGCTCCTCGCGAGCCACGACCCGCAGACGACGCCTCCCGCTGACTTCCTCGGCGCGCAGTTCGACGCCGGCCTCGCGTGGGTGCACTTCCCGCAGGGGCGCGGTGGCCTGGGCCTGGCCCGCGGCCGACAGCTCGAGGTCGACGCCCTGCTCGAGGCGGCGGGCGCACCGCGTCCCGACGTCGGACGCAACAGCATCGGCCTCGGCATGGCCGCCCCGACGATCCTCGCCTTCGGCACCCCGCAGATGCAGGAGCGCTACCTGCGGCCGCTCTTCGCGTGCGAGGAGATCTGGTGCCAGCTCTTCAGCGAGCCGGGGGCCGGGTCCGACCTCGCCGGGGTCGCCACGCGCGCGGTGCCCGACGGCGACGACTGGGTCGTCGACGGGCAGAAGGTGTGGACCTCCGGTGCGCACAACGCCGACTTCGCGATCCTCCTGGCCCGCACGGACACCTCGGTGCCCAAGCACGCCGGGATGACCTACTTCCTCGTCGACATGACCGACCCCGGCGTCGAGGTGCGCCCGCTGCGCCAGATCACCGGCGAGGCGGAGTTCAACGAGGTCTTCCTCTCGGGTGTGCGCGTGCCCGACCGCAACCGCGTCGGCAAGGTCGGCGAGGGGTGGCGCGTCGCCACGACGACGCTCAACAACGAGCGGGTCGCCATCAGCGCCGGCACCGAGCGCGAGGCCGGCCAGATCGGCCTGGTCACGCAGCGCTGGCGCGAGGACCCCACGGTGCGCACCCCCGGCACACACGCCGAGCTCATGCACTGGTGGGTCGAGACCGAGGTGACCCGGCTCGCCGGCGAGCGACTGCGCCAGGGCCTCGAGGCCGGGCAGCCCGGGCCGGAGAGCTCGGCCATGAAGCTCGCCTTTGCCCACCAGGCCCAGCAGGTGAGCGGCTTCGCCCTCGAGCTCGCCCCCGAGGAGGGGCTCGAGTACCACGACTGGACCATGGTCCGCCCCGAGGGCGGCTCCTTCCTCGGCCACGGCCCCGGCTACCGCTACCTGCGGGCCAAGGGCAACTCCATCGAGGGCGGCACGAGCGAGATCATGCGCAATGTCGTCGCCGAGCGGGTGCTCGGCCTGCCCCCGGACCACCGCCCCGACAAGGGCGTCGCCTTCAAGGACGTGCCGCGATGACCGACCTGCTCTACACCGACGTCGAGGAGTCGCTGCGCGACAGCGTCCGCTCGACCCTCCAGCGATCCCTCGACGAGGGGCTGCCCGCCCGTCTGGCCGACGAGCCCGACACCGATGTCACCGCGCTGTGGCACACCCTCGCCGAGCAGCTCGGCGTCGCCGGCCTGCTCGTGCCCGAGTCCCTCGGTGGGGTCGGCGCGAGTGCCCGCGAGGCTGCCGTCGTCCTCGAGGAGCTCGGCCGCGCGGTCGCGCCCACGCCCTTCCTCACCAGCGCCGTCGTCGCGACGAGCGCCCTGCTCTCGGCCGGCGACGAGACGCACCTGCCGCGCCTGGCGTCCGGCGAGGTCGTCGCGACCCTCGCCCTGCCGTGGACCGCGCGCCGTGGCGCGTGGACCCCGGTCGAGCACGTGGTCTCCCCGGTCGCCGGTGCGCTGACCGCCGACCTCTTCCTCGTGCCCGTCACCGACGAAGGGGGAGTGACCTCCCTTCGCGCGGTGGGCCGGGACGAGGTCGAGCTCGAGCAGATCACCTCGCTCGACATGACCCGGCCGCTCGCCCGGGTGACGCTCACCGGTGAGGGCACCGAGATCGCCTCCGGCGATACGGCGCGCGCCGCCGTCGACGCCGGCCTGGCGGCCGGCGCGGCCCTGCTCGCCTCCGAGCAGCTCGGCGTG
Source organism: Janibacter sp. FSL W8-0316 (assembly GCF_038004165.1). Classification (NCBI taxonomy): domain Bacteria; kingdom Bacillati; phylum Actinomycetota; class Actinomycetes; order Micrococcales; family Intrasporangiaceae; genus Janibacter; species Janibacter sp. FSL W8-0316. Next base: position 2,790,935 of record NZ_JBBOQX010000001.1, read on the forward strand.
GCGCAGTGGTGCCTCGAGACGACGGTCGAGTACGCCAAGACGCGGGTGCAGTTCGCCCGGCCGATCGGCTCCTTCCAGGCGATCAAGCACCGCCTGGCCGACCTCTACCTGCTGCTCGTGGGCGCGCAGGCTGCGGCACGTCATGCCGCCGGCACGATGGCCGATGGCGCCCTTCGAGGCTCCTCCGTCGCACCTCAGGACGCGGTGGAGGGACGGATCGCCACGGCTACTGCGGCGGCCTTCTGCTCCGACGCCGCCGTGCGCTCCGCCGAGGAGGCCCTGCAGCTTCATGGCGGCATCGGCATGACGTGGGAGGCCGCGGTGCACACCCGGCTCAAGCGCGCCAAGTCCGACCAGCTGGCGCTGGGCACCCCCGACCGGCACCGCAGCGACCTCGCGGAACTCGTGGACCTGCCGGCGTGCTGAGCGACAGACTCGACCTGCGACCCCCTTCGACCACCCCCACCCACAGACCAGGAGTGACCATGCGCGAAGCCGTCATCGTCTCCACCGCCCGCACCCCGATCGGCCGGGCCTACCGCGGCGCCTTCAACGACACCCAGGCCCAGGAGCTCATCGGCCACGCCGTGCGGCACGCCGTCGAGCGCGCCGGCGTCGAGGGCGAGCAGGTCGAGGACGTCGTCATCGGCGCCGCCCTCCAGCAGGGCTCGACCGCGATGAACATCGGCCGTCAGGCCGCCCTGCGGGCCGGCCTGCCCGTGAGCGTGGCCGGCATGTCCGTCGACCGCCAGTGCGCCAGCGGCCTCATGGCCATTGCCACCGCGGCCAAGCAGGTCATCCTCGACGGCCAGCAGGTCGCCGTCGGCGGCGGTGTCGACTCGATCTCGCTCGTGCAGAACGAGCACATGAACACCTACCGCGCCCAGGACCCGTGGCTCGTCGAGCACGTGCCGGCGACCTACATGTCGATGCTCGAGACCGCCGAGGTCGTCGCCCGCTGCTACGGCATCAGCCGCGAGGCGCAGGACGAGTACGCCCTGGAGTCGCAGCGCCGCACCGCTGCGGCGCAGGAGGCCGGCGCCTTCGACGACGAGATCGTCCCGCTGCCCTCGACGATGCTCACCAAGGACAAGGCGACCGGCGAGGTCGGCTCGCAGCAGGTGACCCTGACCAAGGACGAGGGCAACCGCCCCGGCACCCAGCTGGCGGACCTGAGCAAGCTCAGCCCGGTCCTCGCGAAGGACGGCAGCGAGGGCTTCTCCATCACCGCCGGCAATGCCTCGCAGCTGTCCGACGGCGCGTCCGCCGCGGTCGTCATGGAGGCCGAGGAGGCCTCGCGTCGCGGCCTCACCCCGCTCGGCGCCTTCCGCGGGATGGCCGTCGCTGGCTGCGAGCCGGACGAGATGGGCATCGGCCCGGTCTTCGCGGTGCCGAAGCTGCTCAAGCAGCACGGCCTGACCGTCGACGACATCGGCCTGTGGGAGCTCAACGAGGCCTTCGCGGTCCAGGCGCTCTACTGCCGCGACACCCTCGGGATCGACCCGGAGAAGTACAACGTCAACGGCGGGGCGATCTCCATCGGTCACCCCTACGGCATGAGCGGCGCCCGGATGGCCGGCCACGTCCTCATCGAGGGCAAGCGGCGCGGGGCCCGCTACGGCGTCGTGACGATGTGCGTCGGCGGCGGCATGGGCGCGGCCGGCCTCTTCGAGATCTTCTGAGCCGAAGGGAGTACACGTGGGCGTCTTCGTCGCCAACCGCGGTGAGATCGCCGTCCGCATCGTGCGGGCGGCCCGGGAGGCCGGGCTGGAGGCGGTCGTCGCGGTGACACGGGCCGAGGCCGACGGCCTCGCCGCGCGCCTGGCGTCGGGTGTCCACGTGCTCCCCGGCGAGGGCCCGGCGGCCTACCTCGACGCCGCAGCCCTCGTCGCAGGGGCCCGGGTGCACGGGTGCACCCTGCTTCACCCCGGCTACGGCTTCCTCAGCGAGTCGCCGGAGCTGGCGCGGGCCTGCGCCGATGCCGACGTGACCTTCGTCGGCCCCGACGCGGGGCTGCTCGAGCTCTTCGGCGACAAGGGGCGGGCGCGCGCGGCCGCGCAGGAGGCCGGCGTGCCGGTCCTGCCGGCCACCGACGTCGGGGCGAGCGTCGCCGAGGTCGAGGACTTCGCGCGGGCGCAGCTGCCCGGCGGCGTGATGATCAAGGCCGCCGCCGGTGGTGGCGGCCGCGGCATGCGGGCCGTGCCGGCGGGGGAGCCGGTCGCCCCGGCGCTCGAGCGCGCCCGGTCCGAGGCCGAGCGCAGCTTCGGCTCCGGTGACCTCTTCGCCGAGCTCTACGTCGAGCGCGCCCGGCACGTCGAGGTGCAGGTCGGGGCCGACGGCGAAGGGGGAGTCACCCACCTCGGCGAGCGCGACTGCACCCTCCAGCGCCGCTTCCAGAAGGTCGTCGAGGTCGCCCCCGCACCGGACCTGCCCGACGACGTGCGCGCGGCCCTGCACGAGGCCGCCGTGCGGCTGCTCGTCGGTCGTGGGTACCGCGGGCTGGCGACCGTGGAGTTCCTCCTCGACGCCGACGACCCGACCCGCTGGTGGTTCATCGAGGTCAACCCGCGCCTGCAGGTCGAGCACCCCGTGACGGAGCTGGTCACGGGGGTCGACCTCGTCCTCACCCAGCTTGCGCTCGCCACCGGCCGCACCCTCGGCGACCTCGGCCTGGCCGACCCGCCCGCCGTGCGAGGTTCCGCGGTCGAGCTGCGCGTCGCGGCCGAGCGGGTCGGCTCCGACGGCGCGCTCCTGCCCGCGCACGGGGTGGCGACCGGCCTGACCTGGCCGAGCGGCCCCGGCGTGCGGGTCGACACCCATCTCGTCGAGGGCTCCCGGGTCGAGGGGGCCTTCGACTCCCTCGTCGCCAAGGTCGTCACCCACAGCCACGGCGGTCTCGCCGGCGCGCTCGACAAGGCGCGCCGGGCCGCGCTCGAGTGCTCGATCGACGGTGTCGAGACGACCCTGCCCCTGCTGCGCGAGCTGCTCGCCCACGACGACCTCGCAGGCTGGCAGGTGACGACCGGGTGGATCGAGTCCTCAGGGGTGCTGACGACGGTCGACGCCGGGGTGTCGGCGGACGAGGCGGCCCCGGGCGAGGTGTGCGGCGAGATGACCGGCACCGTCCTCGAGGTCCTCGTCGGGGCCGGTGACGAGGTCGCCCTCGGCGCGCCCCTGCTCGTCGTCGAGGCGATGAAGATGGAGCACGTCGTCACCGCCCCGGTCTCCGGCACGGTGACGGAGGTGCGATCCCGGCCGGGGGCCACGACGGCTGCCGGGGACCTGCTCGTGCGGCTGCTCCCTTCGTCCGTGGGCGAGGAGGCCGCTGCCGTCGACGAGGGACCCGACCTCGACACGGAGCGGGCCGACCTGACCCGTCTGCGCGAGCGGCAGGCGCGGCGGCTCGACGCGGCCCGCCCCGAGGCGGTCGCCAAACGGCACGCGCGGGGGCAGCGGACCGCGAGGGACAACCTCGCCGACCTGCTCGACGAGGGCACCCTCGTCGAGTACGGCGGGCTGGCGGTCGCCGCCCAGCGGGCGCGACGCAGCGAGGAGGAGCTCGTGGCGACCACCCCGGCCGACGGCATCATCACCGGCATCGGGCGGGTGACGACGGCGCCGGGGACGAGCCCGCGGGTGGCGGTGCTCGCCTACGACTACACGGTCCTCGCCGGCACCCAGGGCTACCTCAACCACAAGAAGACCGACCGGATGCTCGAGATCGCCGAGCAGCAGCGGCTGCCCGTCGTCCTCTTCGCCGAAGGGGGTGGCGGTCGCCCCGGAGACACCGACACCACCGTCGCCAGCGGGCTGGACGTGCCGACCTTCGCGACGATGGGCCGGCTCAGCGGGCTCGTGCCGACCATCGGCATCGCCGCCGGGCGCTGCTTCGCCGGCAACGCCGCCCTGCTGGGCTGCTGCGACGTCATCATCGCCACCCGTGACTCGACGATCGGCATGGGCGGCCCCGCCATGATCGAGGGCGGCGGCCTCGGCGTCTTCGCCCCCGAGGAGGTCGGCCCCATCGAGGTGCAGGGCAGCAACGGCGTCGTCGACGTCGTCGTCGACGACGAGGCAGAGGCGGTCGCCATCGCCCGGCGCTACCTCGGCTACTTCCAGGGGCCGCGCGGGGACTGGAGCGCGCCGGACCAGCGGCGCCTGCGCCACGTCGTGCCGGAAAGCCGGGTGCGCGCCTACGACGTGCGCCGCGCGATCGAGACGCTCGCCGACGACGACTCCGTGCTCGAGCTGCGGGCCGGCTTCGCCCCGGGCATCGTCACCGCACTCGTGCGCATCGAGGGACGACCCATGGGGCTCGTGGCCAACAACCCACGCCACCTCGGCGGCGCCATCGACACCCCCGCCGCCGACAAGCTCGCGCGCTTCCTCCAGCTGTGCGATGCGCACGGCCTGCCGGTCGTGTCCCTCTGCGACACACCGGGCTTCATGGTCGGCCCCGACCACGAGCGCACCGCGACGGTGCGGCACTTCGCGCGGCTCTTCGTCATCGGCTCGCACCTGCGGGTGCCGATGGTCACCGTCGTCCTGCGCAAGGCCTACGGCCTCGGGGCGCAGGCGATGGCCGCCGGCGGCTTCCACAGACCTGCCGCGACGCTCGCCTGGCCGACCGGCGAGGTCGGCGGCATGGGCCTGGAAGGTGCCGTGCGGCTGGGCTTCCGTCGCGAGCTCGAGGCGGTCGCCGACCCCGCGGAGCGGGCCGAGCTCGAGGCGCAGCTGCTCGCGCAGATGTACGAGCGCGGGCGCGCGGTCAACGCCGCAGCCGTCGTCGAGCTCGACGACGTCATCGACCCGATCGACACCCGGCAGTGGATCACCACGGCACTGGGCGAGGTCGACCAAACCGACGTGCCACGGGGATACGTCGACACCTGGTGAGCCTAGGAGTGCCTGATGGAGTACACGCAGCACCTCGCCGACGTCCGCGCGCGGCAGGAGCGGGTGCGTCCCGCCGACACGCCCCGCGAGGTCGCCCACCCCTTCGGGGAGCTGACCGTCCCGGAGTACGTCGACCGGTGGGCGGTCGAGCAGCCGGACCACCACGCCGTGGTCATGGGGGAGGAGGTGCTCACCTACGCCGACGTCGCCGCGCAGCACGGCCGCTGGGCCGGGTGGCTCCGGGCGAAGGGGGTGGCCCCCGGCGAGCGCGTGGGCGTCCACCTGGGCAACTCCACGGAGTTCGTGCTCGCCTTCCTCGGCACGCTGCGTGCCGGGTGCGTCCACGTCCCGGTCAACGCGATGTTCCAGCACGCCGAGCTCGTCCACGAGCTCGCCGACAGCGCTGCCCGCGTCGTCGTCACCCACGTGACGCTCGCCGAGCGACTCCTGCCGGCCGCGGCCGAGGCCGGAGTGTCCACGGTCGTCGTCGTGGGAGGTGAGGTCTCCTCCCTTCGGCAGGCTGGGGTCGAGGTCGTGGCCTGGGTCGACGCACTGACGGCGGACCCGCTGCCCGAGCCGGCCCGCGACCTCGATGCGCTCGCCGCGCTCAACTACACCGGCGGCACGACCGGCCTGCCCAAGGGGTGCGAGCACACCCAGCGGCACATGGTCTACACGGCGGTGAGCGGCGCCGGGGCCAATGCGCTGGGGCGCGAGGTGGTCTCGCTGTGCTTCGTCCCCGTCTTCTGGATCGCCGGTGAGGACCTGGGCATCCTCATCCCGCTCGTCATGGGCGGCACGAGCATCCTGCTCTCGCGGTGGGACGCGGCGACGGTCGTCGACCTCGTCGAGCGCCACGGCGTGACGACGACCGCGGCGACGGTCGAGAGCTACCTCGCGATCCTCGACCTGCCCGACATCGCCGATCGTGACCTGTCGAGCTTCACCTCGCCGATGGCGATGTCCTTCATCCGCAAGCTCACGCCGGAGGTGCGCCGCCGGTGGGCGGAGGTCGTCGGTGGGCACTCGGTGCTGCGCGAGGGGTCCTACGGACTCACCGAGAGCCACACCATCGACGTCGTGCCGCACGGCTTCCAGGCCGATGACCACGACCTGACGACGACGCCCGTCTTCTGCGGGCTGCCCGTCCCCGGCACCGACGTCCTCGTCGTCGACCCCGTGACCGCCGAGCCGATGCCGCTCGGGGAGCCGGGCGAGATCATCCTGCGCAGCCCCTCGATCACGACCGGCTACTGGCGCAACCCCGAGGCGACGGCGCGACAGCTGCGCGACGGCTGGCTGCACACGGGGGACACCGGCTACCTCGACGACGACGGCTGCCTGCACTACCTGGCGCGGGCCAAGGACATGATCAAGGTGAGCGGCATGAGCGTCTTCCCGGCGGAGGTCGAGACCCTGCTCGTCGACCACCCCGATGTCGCCACGGTCGCCGTGGTGCCGGCACCGGATCCCGAGACCGGCGAGCGCCCGGTGGCCTTCGTGACCGCGTCGGGTGCGAGCGGGCCCGAGATCGAGGAGTGGGCGCGCGGGCGGATGGCCACCTACAAGGTCCCGCTCGTCGAGGTGCTCGACGCCTTCCCACTCACCGACACCGGCAAGATCCGCAAGGGCGAGCTGCTCGAGCGGGCCGGCGAGGTCGTCGCGGCCCGGGGGTGACCCCCTTCGTCCCACGGGCCGACCGCTGACCGATGTGACCCTTGACACGACTTGAATCCAAGTTCAATATGAATGTGAATCATCCTTCAGATACAGGAGTTCACATGACATCACCGACAACGGCGTCGGACGCGGTGCACGCGCGAGCCACCCGCAAGGCCTTCGTGCGGTTGGTCCCGCTGCTCATGGCGGCCTACTTCATGGCCTTCGTCGATCGGACCAACGTCGGCCTGGCGAAGTCCTCGCTCGAGGTCGACGCCGGCATCGACGCCGCGGCCTACGGGCTCGGGGCCGGGCTGTTCTTCCTCACCTACGCGGCCTTCGAGGTGCCGAGCAACCTGATCCTCCACCGGATCGGCGCGAAGGTCTGGATCGGCCGGATCGCCGTCACCTGGGGCCTGATCACCATGGCGATGATGTTCATCTCCAGCCCGGCGATCTTCTACGTCCTGCGTCTGCTGCTCGGTGCGGCCGAGGCCGGCCTCTACCCCGGGATCATGTACCTCATCACGACGTGGTTCGCGCAGAAGGACCGCGCCAAGGCGGTCAGCTTCATCCTGCTCGCGGGGTCGATCGCCTTCATCGTCGCCAACCCCATCGGCGGCGCACTGATGAAGATGGACGGCGTCGGAGGCCTGCACGGCTGGCAGTGGCTCTTCGTCCTCGAGGGCATCCCGACGGTCCTGCTCGGCATCCTCATCTTCCTCGTCCTGCCCAACTCGCCGAGCCGGGCGAGGTGGCTGAGCGACGACGAGGCGAGCGAGCTGACCCGGCGCGCGGTCGGCGAGGAGGCGCACGTCGAGCGGCCCGGGGCGATCGTGCGCAGCGCGATGTCCAAGCCCTTCCTGCTGACGATCGCGGCGATCTACTTCATGAACCAGATCGCGACCTACGGCGTGATCTTCTTCGTGCCCTCGATCGTCGAGGCGATGGACGTCACCGACAGCGTGATGATCGGCCTGATCTCCGCGGTGGTTGGCATCGGCGCCGTCATCGGTCTGCTCGTCGTGCCGCGCGTCCTGGCGCGCAACCCCGGGACCGAGGTGCGGCTCATCGGCTACGCGACGGCGGGCGCGATCGTCATGGCCCTGGCCTTCGTCGTGGTCGACAACGGCGTGGCGCAGATGATCATCCTCAGCGCGACGATGCTCTTCATCGTCGGCGTCCAGCCGCTCTACTGGTCCACGCTCATGGCGCGGCTCGGGGGAGTGGCGGCGGCAGCGGGCCTGGCCTTCGTCAACACCATCGGTCTCACCGGTGGCTTCGTCGGGCCCTACGCCTTCGGCCTCGCGGAGAATGCGACGGGCTCGCCTTCGGCCGGCCTGTGGGTGCTCATCGCGGCGACGACGCTCGGGCTGCTCTGCGTGCCGCTGCTCAAGGTGCTGCTCGCCACGCACGACGCGAAGCACCCGGTGGTCGACCCCGACGAGGACGTCGCCCCCGTCACGGTCTGACCCGCACGACGCGCGACGGCCGGCCGCCCCGTGGGGTGGCCGGCCGTCGCGCGTGGTGGCGTCAGCGGTAGTTGGTGAACTGCAGCGCGACGTCGAGGTCCTTGCCCTTGAGCAGCGAGATGACCTCCTGGAGCTCGTCGCGGGACTTGCCGGTGACCCGCAGCTCGTCGCCCTGGATCTGCGGCTTGACCCCCTTGGGGCCCTCGTCGCGGATGATCTTGGAGATCTTCTTCGCGTTGTCCTGGTCGATGCCCTCCTTGGTCGGGCCGGAGAGGACGTACTCCTTGCCGGAGGCCTGCGGCTCCTTGTCGCCGAAGTCGATGTTCTTCAGCGAGACGCCGCGGCGCACGAGCTTGGACTCGAAGACGTCGAGGACCGCGAGCACCCGCTCGGCGGTGTTGGCCTTGATGACGATGCTCTCGCCGCTCCAGGCGATGGAGGCGCCGACCCCCTTGAAGTCGTAGCGCTGGGAGACCTCCTTGGCCGCCTGGTTGAGGGCGTTGTCGACCTCCTGGCGGTCGACCTTGCTGACGATGTCGAAGCTGCTGCTGGCCATGTCCGGGGCGCTCCTCGGGGTGGATTCTGCTGTTGGGCGATCGACTTGCTATTCTCTCAGACGCACACGGCAGGTTGTCCGAGCGGCCAATGGAAACGGACTGTAAATCCGTCGGGTTATCCCTACGAAGGTTCGAATCCTTCACCTGCCACCAGCAGTGCACAGCGAGCCCCGAGCCGGGTACCCGGCCCGGGGCTCGCGTCGTGTCGGGACGGTGCCGCTCGAGACGACGGCGCCGGCGGGTGCAGGATGGGCCGGGTGACCCCCTTCGACCGCACTGCCTACGGCCACTGGACGACGGTGCCGACCCGGTGGAACGACAACGACGTCTTCGGCCACGTCAACAACGCCGTGCACTACGAGGTGATGGACACGGTCATCAACGACTGGCTCAAGGCGCACGGCTTCGACGTCGCGGCCGGCGGTGACGTCATCAACCTCATCCCCGAGACCGGCTGCCGCTACCTCGCCGAGATCTCCTACCCGGACTCCTTCGAGGTCGGGCTGCGCACGCTGTCCGTCGGCCGGACCAGTGTGCGCTGGGAGTGCGCGCTGCTGCGGGCGAGCGACGGCGAGCTCGTCGCCCTGACGACGGGGGCGCACGTCTTCGTCGACGCGGTGTCGCGACGCCCGGTGCAGATCCCGACCGACCTGCGACCACATCTGGACTCACTGGTCGCCGAGGCTTAAGCGCTCGTTCATCCACGCGTCGGCTGCGAAGGGGAGGGGCTGCCTAGGTTCCCCGCCATGACCGCACCCCTGCCCCGGCCGCGCACCGCAGCGCTGGCCCTCGTCATGTCCACCGCCCTCGTCGCCCCCTTCGGCGCGAGCCTCGCCTCCGCTGCCCCCGGCGACGACGTCACCCTCACCCCGCTCGGCACCTTCTCGACCGGCGCCTTCGACGAGGGGGCCTCGGAGATCGTCGCCCACGACCCGCAGACCCAGCGCGCCTTCGTCGTCAACGCGCAGGCGGGCACGGTCGACGTGCTCGACATCGCCGACCCGAGCGACCCGACCAAGGTCGGCACCCTCGACACCCCCGGGGCCAACTCGGTCGACGTCCATGACGGCCTCGTCGTCGTCGCCGAGCAGGCCGACACCAGGACCGACGCCGGCACCGTCTCCTTCTTCGACGCCGAGACCCTCACGACCGAGCGCACCGTCACCGTCGGCTCGCTGCCCGACATGGTGACCTTCACCCCCGACGGCCGGCGCGTCGTCGTCGCCAACGAGGGCGAGCCCGAGGGCTACTGCGCTGGTCAGGTCGACCCCGAGGGCAGCATCTCGGTCATCGACGTGTCGAAGGGGGTCGCCCGCGCCAAGGTGCGCACCGCCGACTTCACCTCCTTCAACGGCCGGGCCAAGAAGCTCGAGGCGGCCGGGGTCCGCCTCTTCGGCCCCCACGCGACCGTCGCCCAGGACCTCGAGCCCGAGTACGTCGCGACGAGCGCTGACGGCCGCACCGCCTGGGTCACCCTGCAGGAGGCCAACTCGGTCGCCGTCGTCGACCTGCAGGCGGCGCGGGTGACGAAGATCGTCCCGCTTGGACTCAAGGACCACTCGGCCGAGGGGCAGGGCATCGACGCGTCCGACAAGGACGACGCGATCGCCATCGACTCCCACCCGGTCAAGGGCATGTACATGCCTGACGGGGCGGTGGCCTACAGCGCCGGCGACGGCGCCGAGTACGTCGTCACGGCCAACGAGGGCGACGCGCGCGAGTACGACTGCTTCGCCGAGGAGGAGCGGGTCAAGGACCTCGACCTCGACCCGACGGCCTTCCCCGACGCCGAGGCGGTCCAGGCAGACGAGTCGCTCGGCCGGCTCACGGTGACGACCACCTCGCCGCGCAGCGACGAGGGGTACACGGAGCTGCACTCCTTCGGCGGGCGCTCCGTGAGCATCCTCGGCGCCGACGGCTCGCAGGTCTGGGACAGCGGTGACGCGCTCGAGCAGCTCGTCGCTGAGCGCGACCCCGAGCACTTCAACTCCGGCCACGACGACAACGACTCCTTCGACAGCCGCAGCGATGCCAAGGGGCCGGAGCCGGAGGGCCTGGACATCGGCACGATCGGTGGCAGCAGCTACGCCTTCGTCGGGCTCGAGCGCGACTCCGGCATCGCCGTCGTCGACGTCACCGACCCGACCGGCGCCGAGATCGTCGGGTATGCCAAGAACCGCGACTTCTCCGGTGACCCGGAGGCCGGCACGGCCGGCGACCTGGGTCCCGAGGGCGTGCACTTCATCCCCGCGGTGGACAGCCCGACGGGCGAGCCGCTGCTGCTCGTCGGCAACGAGGTCTCCGGGACGACGACGATCTGGCAGGTCGACGCCCCCGGTGCGCTGCCCGAGCCGACCCAGCCGACCGACCCCACCGAGCCGACGGACCCCACCGACGAGCCGACGGCCGACTCGACGGACGAGCCGACCTCGCGCCCGACCGACGACGGCGACGACACCGACGAGCCGGTGCGCGGCCCCGTCGTCGAGACGGACCTGCTCTGATCGAGCGGCGCTGATCGGGGGCCCGGCGACCTCGTCGGGTCCCCGATTTCATGACCACGGCACTTGCCGTGTAATCTCTCCCGAGGTTGTCCACCGGATCACTCCGGTCCGGAGGGCCTGCCCCCTTAGCTCAGTCGGCAGAGCGTTTCCATGGTAAGGAAAAGGTCGTCGGTTCGATTCCGACAGGGGGCTCGGGTTCGGCCCGCGCCGCGCGCGCAGGTTGACCGCCACGGCGGGGTAGCTCAGCTGGTTAGAGCGCACGACTCATAATCGTGAGGTCGCGGGATCGAGTCCCGCTCCCGCTACGCAGTGCCACGGGTGCGACCACCACCGATTTCCGGTGGGGGCCGCCCGTGGACTGTCCTTGTGCGTCGCCGTGCTGCACGCTGCAGCACCACACGCACCTCCCGCCCAGCGCAGACCGGCGCAGGCGAGTACCACCCGAAGTTGTCGAGAGCAGGTTCTTACCGTGGCATCCAAGAGCGCCGACGTCCGCCCCAAGATCACCCTGGCGTGCACGGAGTGCAAGGAGCGGAACTACATCACCAAGAAGAACCGCCGCAACAACCCCGACCGCATGGAGCTCATGAAGTTCTGCCCGCGGGACCGCCAGCACACCCTGCACCGCGAGACCCGCTGACCGAGCGCAGCGCATCTGCACCGAAGCGGCCGCCGAGCACCTGCTCGACGGCCGCTTCGTCGTGCCGGCGGCGTCGCTCCTAGACTGATCGCATGGCCGTGAACGAGGACTTCCAGGGGCGCACCTACGACCCGACGCCCCCCTTCAGCGTGGGCCGCGAGCACATCCGCGACTTCGCCGCGGCGGTCGGGGCGACCGACCCGGTGCACCACGACGTCGAGGCCGCCCGGGCCGCGGGCTACGCGGACCTCGTCGCGCCGCCGACCTTCGCCGTCATCCCGGGGCAGCGCACGGACGCGCAGCTCGTCACCGACCCCGAGGCGGGCGTCGACTACTCGCGCGTCGTCCACGGCGAGCAGCGCTTCACCCACCACCGCCCGATCGTCGCCGGCGACGAGCTGCGCGGCGTCCTGCACGTCGACGCGATCCGTGCCGCGGGCGGGCACCAGATGGTGACGATGCGCAGCGAGATCGTCGACGCCCAGGACCAGCCGGTCGCGACGAGCCTGTCGACGATCGTCATCCGAGGAGGAGAGTGAGCATGACCGTGCGCCGCTTCGAGGACGTCAGCGAAGGGGAGTCCCTCCCGCCCCGCACCATCCCCGTGACCCGGGCCCACCTCGTGCACTACGCCGGCGCCTCCGGTGACCGCAACGTCATCCACTGGGACGAGCGGACCGCGCAGGCGGTCGGGCTGCCCGACGTCATCGCCCACGGCATGTGGACGATGGGTGCGGCGGTCCAGGTCGTCACGGACTGGGTCGGGGACGCCGGGCGCATCGTCGACTACGGCACCCGCTTCACCAAGCCGGTCGTCGTCCCGCACGGCGCCGGGGCGGAGATCGCCGTCGCCGGCGTCGTGAAGTCCCTCGACGAGCAGACCCGTGAGGCGACCGTCGAGCTGACCGTCACCTGCGGCGACGACAAGGTGCTCGGCCGCTGCCGCGCCGTGGCCCGGCTCGACTGATGGGCGCGACCGAGCGCGGCGTCGAGCTGGCGCCGCTCACGACCATGCGCGTCGGCGGGCCGGCCGACACCCTCGTCACCGCTGAGACCCTCGACGAGGTCGTCGCCGCCGTCCGGGCCGCGGACGAGGCGGGCACGCCCCTGCTGCTCCTGTCCGGCGGCTCCAACCTCGTCATCGCCGATGACGGCTTCCGCGGCACCGTCGTCCGCATCGCGACGAAGGGGGTCCGCGTCGAGTCCACGCACGACGAGCACGTCGACGTCGTCGTCGCCGCCGGAGAGGTGTGGGACGACGTCGTCGCCCGCGCCGTCGCCGAGGGCTGGTCGGGCATCGAGGCGCTCTCCGGCATCCCCGGGCTGGCCGGGGCGACGCCGGTGCAAAATGTCGGCGCCTACGGCCAGGAGGTCGCGCAGACCATCACGCGCGTGCGCGTCTGGGACCGCGACGAGCGGCGCGAGCGCACCTTCACGGCGCAGGAATGCGCCTTCACCTACCGCCACTCGGTCTTCAAGGAGACGGGCCGTCACGTCGTGCTCGAGGTGACCTTCCGCCTCGGCCGGGGTGGCCTGTCGGCGCCGGTGGCCTATGCCGACCTGGCACGCCAGCTCGGGGTCGAGCAGGAGGACCGGGTGCCGCTCGCCGCGGCCCGTGACGCCGTGCTCGTGCAGCGCGGCAACCGCGGCATGGTCCTCGACGAGACCGACCACGACACGTGGAGCTGTGGCTCCTTCTTCACCAACCCGATCCTGCCGGCCGAGCGTTTCGACGAGCTCGTCGAGCGCGCCGCCCAGCGGCTGGGGCCGCAGGGACCGACCCCACCGGTCTTCCCCGCGGGGGAGGGGCTGGTCAAGACCAGCGCGGCCTGGCTCATCGACAAGGCGGGCTTCGGCAAGGGGCACGCGATGCCCGGGCCGGCCGCCCTGTCGACGAAGCACACCCTCGCGGTGACCAACCGCGGCACGGCGACGGCGGCCGACATCGCGGCCCTGGCCCGCGAGGTGCGCGACGGGGTGGAGTCCGCCTTCGGCGTGACGCTCGTCAACGAGCCGGTCTTCGTCGGGCACGAGCTGTAGGTGCCGAAGGGCCCACGGTCAGGTCGACCGTGGGCCCGTCGGCGTGCGTCGTGCGTGCGGGTCAGCGCACGGCCGCGTAGGCGTCGACGATGCCGTCGCCGTAGTAGGAGTTCTCCTGCGGGGTGCCGACGCACGCGGCGCCTCGCGTGGTGCTCGAGCACGGGGTGTCGGTGGCCTGGGACCGCAGCTCGCTGATCATCTTCTCCGGGCCCCACGTCGGGTGGGCCGACTTCATCAGGGCCAGGACGCCGGCGACGTGCGGCGAGGCCATCGAGGTGCCGCTCTTGAGGCCCCACCCGTTGTCCCGGACGATCGTCGAGAGGATCGAGCTGCCGGGAGCGGCGACGTCGATCGAGCCGAGGCCGCGGTTGGAGAAGGAGGACAGCTTGCCCTGGCGGTCGATCGACGAGACGGTGACGACACCGTCGAGCTCGGTCGGGATGTCCTTGCACGAGCTGTTGATCGTGCGCTCGACCGAGGTCCCGTCGTTGGGGCTCGATGCGTTCGTCGTCTTGTTCGACAGGTCGTAGGCGCTGTTGCCGGCGGCCGCCGCGTGGACGGAGCCCTGCTTCGTCGACCAGTCGACCGCGCGACGCACGGCCTCCAGGGCGGGGGCCTGCTCGGGCTGGTCGCCGCACCAGAACTCGAAGGGGTCGACGTAGTAGCTGTTGTTGGTCACATCCATGCCCTTGAGGCCGGCCTCCATGAAGCCGCAGACCGCGTACTCGGGATAGATGAACCCGTCGTCGTTGACGACCTTGACCGAGGCCATCTTCGCCCCGGGGGCGATGCCGACGATGCCGACGCCGTTGCGCTCGGCGCCGATCGTGCCCGCGACGTGGGTGCCGTGGTCGCTCGTCGTCGGGGCCCAGGCGGACTCGCCGGTCGCCGGGCGGCCCGCATCGGTGCAGCCGACCGAGCTGGCGCGGTCGATCTGGTTGGCCAGGTCCGGGTGGTCGGGGTCGATGCCGGAGTCGAGGACACCGACGGTGACGTCGGGAGAGCCGGTGGTGATCTGGTGCGCCTGCGGCACGTTGATCATCTGCATGTCCCACTGCTCGCCCTCGCGCGGGTCGGTGCTCGTGGCGGCGGTGCCCTCGGAGACGTCGCCCTTCTTCGTCAGGGCCTTCTTCAGCTGGCCCTTGCCCGGGCCCCACGGGGCCTGGGCGCCCGCCGGGGTCCCCTCGCTGACGGCGACCGACCGGGTCGGGCCGACCGACTCGACCGCATTGCGGGCCGCGGCGACGACGGTGGTGCGGAAGTCGGCCTTGGTCGAGTGGGCCACGACGACGCCGATCTGCGGCCAGGACTGCACGACGACCCCGCCGGCGGACTGGACCGCACGCTCGACCTTGCGCACCTGACCGGGGCTGACGATCTTGGTGTTGATGACGTAGCTGGAGATCTGGCCCTCGGGGGTCGAGATCGGGACCGGGGTCGAGACCGGCTCGTCCTGGGTCGCTCCGGTGGCCGACTGGGCGCCGATGACGCCGAGGCCGACGACGGCGGCAGCAGCCGCCAGTCGAGCGCCGCGCGGTCGCATGCGTGAAGCCATGTGCATTTCCTCCCTTGGTGACCGCGGGCCGGGGATCGAGCCGCGGCACCGGCGATCTTGGCAGAAGATCACGCTTCGTGCGCGTCGAACGCCGCAGGATCTGCGGTCACGCCGTCGGATCGGCGAAGGGGGTGGCCTCAGGCCGGCGCCCCCAGCCAGGCGTCGATGTCCGCGAGGGCGGTGGTGATGACCTCCTCGGGCGCGCGGCTGGCGCGGAAGGAGCCGCGGGCGACCTCGGCGAGCTCGGGGTCGGTGAGGCCGTGGACCGTGCGAGCGGTCTCGTACTGCGCGAGGAGGCGCGAGTCGAAGAGCAGCGGGTCGTCGGCGCCGAGCGCGACCGTGGCGCCGGCGTCGAGCAGCGTGCGCAGCGGCACGGCGTGCTCCTCGAGGTAGACCCCGAGAGCGACATTGGACCCGGGGCAGACCTCCAGGGCCACATCGGCGGCGACGAGCGCCTCGAGCACGCGAGGATCCTCGGTGCTGCGCACGCCGTGCCCGAGCCGCTGCGGGCGCAGGCTCGTGAGGGTCTCGGCGATGGCGTCCGGGCCGAGCAGCTCGCCCGAGTGCGGCACCAGCATCAGCCCGGCCCGCTCGGCGATGCGGAAGGCCGGGGCGAAGTCGGGGGTGGACCCGCGGCGCTCGTCGTTGGACAGGCCGAAGCCGAGGACCCCCTCTGGCCCTCGGTCGGCCAGCCGGGCCGCGAGCCGGGCCAGGGTGCGCGCCTCGAGGGGGTGGCGGATGCGGCTGGCCGCCATGACGACGCCGACCCGCGCCGACCCCGTCTCGTCCGCCGTGGCGTTGACGGAGCGGGCCTCGTCGAGGACCACCTCCATCGCGGGGGTGATGCCACCGACGAAGGGGGCGTACGACGTCGGGTCGACCTGGATCTCGAGCCAGCGCGAGCCCTCGGCGCCGTCGTCGAGGGCCGCCTCGCGCACGATCCGGCGCATCTGGGCCTCGCCGCGCACGCAGTGGCGGGCCGCGTCGTAGAGCCGCTGGAAGCGGAACCACCCCCGCTCGTCGGCCGCGGACAGTCGTGGGGGATAGGCCGAGCGAAGGGAGTCGGGCAACCGCAGGCACTGCGCTGCCGCCATGTCCCGGACAGTCTCGACCCGCATCGAGCCGGTGAAGTGCAGGTGCAGGTGGGCCTTGGGCAGGGCCCGCAGGTCGCGGGTCGGGGAGGTCAGTCCTCCTCCTCGGCCCGTCCGTCGATGACGTGCACGGCGGCCTCCTCGGCGGAGGCCGCGCCACCGTCGACGCCGACGTCGCGGCCCCAGGCCTGGTCGTCCGTGTCGTCGTGGGCCCCCTCGTCGGGGCTGACAAGCCGCCCGGCGCGGGCGTCGCCGACCTCGCTGTCGCCGATCCAGTCGTCCTCGGCGGCGATGGCGTCCGGGTCGTCACCACCGATGCGGCCGGGCTCGTCGACCTCCCAGGTGGTGTCCGGATCCTCCTGCTTGAGCCGCTGGTCGATGCTCTCGCCCTCGCGCTGCTCCGCCGCGGTGACTCCGTGGGCGTAGGAGCCGCGGGCCGAGTCGGGCGGGGAGTAGCCCGCGTCGAGCGGGTCCTCGTCCTCGGCGCCGGTGCCCATGAGGCTGTCGCCGGGCTGCAGCTGGTCCTCGTCGTCGAGGCTGTAGCTCGTCAGGTCGGTGTCGAGGTCTTCACGCTCGGACATGGTCACTCCTTGGTGGTTGCGCCCAGCTGCTCCGCGGCCGCGATGAGGACGCACGTGGCGACCGTCTCCATGGCCTCGGTGAGCTCGGACATCGGCGGCATGGTGGGCGCCAGGCGGATGTTGGTGTCGTCCGGGTCCTGCCCGTGGGGGAAGGAGGCACCCGCGGGGGTCAGCGACAGGCCGGCCTCCTTGGCGAGGGCGACGACACGGGAGGCCGTGCCGGGAAGCACGTCGAGGTTGACGAAGTAGCCGCCCGTCGGGCGGTTCCACGTCGCGACCCCGAGACCGCCGAGGCGCTCGGTGAGCACCCGGTCGACCTCGGCGAACTTCGGGGCGATGATCTCGGCGTGCTTGCGCATGTGCGCCCGCACCCCGTCGGCGTCGCCGAAGAACTCGACGTGGCGCAGCTGGTTGATCTTGTCCGGGCCGATCGACCCCTTGCCGAGGTGCTCGAGGTACCAGGCGACCTGCTCGACCGAGGAGGCGAGGAAGGCCACGCCCGCGCCGGCCCAGGTGATCTTGGAGGTCGAGGCGAACATCACCGCGCGGTGAGGGTGGCCCGCGCCCGAGGCCAGCGTGATGATGTCGGCGCTCTTGGCCTCGTCCTCGGTGAGGTGGTGCACCGCGTAGGCGTTGTCCCAGAAGATCTTGAAGTCGGGCGCCGCGGTCTCCATGCCCGCCAGCCGGCTGGCCACCTCGTGGCTGACGACCGCACCGGTCGGGTTGGCGTAGGTCGGGACGATCCAGATGCCCTTGACCGACCGGTCGGAGCCGGCGATGCGGGCGACCTCGTCGACGTCGGGGCCCTCGTCGGTCATCGGCACGGTGACCATCTCGATGCCGAGGTCCTCGAGGAGCGCGAAGTGGCGGTCGTAGCCGGGCACCGGGCAGATGAAGGTGACCTTGTCCTCCTTGGCCCAGGGGCGCGGGGAGTCGATGGCCCCGAAGAGGAGCAGGTCGACGAGCACGTCGCGCATCATCGTCAGCGAGGAGTTGCCGCCGGCGACGATCTGCTCGGGCTCGACCCAGAGCAGCTCGGCGAAGATCTCGCGCAGCTCGGTCAGCCCGGTGAGGCCGCCGTAGTTGCGCACGTCGGTGCCGGCGCGGTCCGTGGTGGCCGAAGGGAGGGAGAGCATCGGGTCGGCGAGGTCGAGCTGTGCGGAGCTCGGCTTGCCGCGCGTCACGTCGAGCTTGGTGCCCTTGGCGGCCTGCGCGGCGTGGGCCTCGCGCTGGGTCTGCGCGAGGGCGTGCAGCTCCTGCGCGGAGAGGTCGGACAGGGGGCGAGCGTCGGGCGTCGAAGTCACGCCGTCAGTCTTCCACCTCACGTGGGTTCGCGGTGCGGTGCCTCCGTGACGTACAGTGATCCCTCGGTTGACTTGGACCAGACTCTCCGGCGTGCCCGCACATCGGGGGAGATGGTCCGAGCCGGCCACGGGAGGCCGCCCCCAACGCGACCTTCCGAAGGGCAGTGGCTCAATTGGTAGAGCACCGGTCTCCAAAACCGGCGGTTGGGGGTTCGAGTCCCTCCTGCCCTGCGTTGCACGACACCCGTTGCGCAGCCAGGTGAGACCCCGACGGAGAAGAGACGACGTGAGCCAGCTCGGAGCGCAGCCGACCAAGGCGCGGCGCGAGCCGAAGGGCGGCAACCCGATCTCTCGCTTCTTCGGCTCCATCGGCCTCTTCCTTGCTCAGGTGCTCGACGAGCTCCGCAAGGTCGTCCGGCCGACCCGGTCCGAGCTGATCAACTACACGCTCGTGGTCATCGTCTTCGTCTCCGTGATGATGCTCATCGTCTCGGGCCTGGACGCGGCGTTCACCCGGGCAGTGCTCTGGGTGTTCGGCGGCTGACGCCGCCGCACCACACCCGCAGACCGGGCGCGCTCCCGCGCCGACGTACGAAGTTGAAGTGAGGAAACAGGTCATGTCCGAGCAGGCCCCGACCCCCGAGTCCCAGGACACCGAGGGCACCTCGAGCGTCATCGCCGCCGAGCAGGCCGAGCACGCTGCGCAGCCGCCGGCGGACCTCCCTTCGGCACAGGAGGCCGACGACGCCCGCGCCGCCGACGAGGCCCTCGAGGAGGCCGCCGCGGAGGAGGCCGACGAGGCCCCCGCCGAGCCGCAGACCCGCGAGAGCGACGCCGACGGCGACGTGCTCCCCGAGGACAGCGCCGACCCGGTCCAGGCCTTCAAGGACGAGCTCGCCGGCAAGTTCGGCGACTGGTACGTCATCCACACCTACGCGGGCTACGAGAACCGCGTCAAGCACAACCTCGAGACCCGTGTCGCCAACCTCGACATGGAGGACTACATCTTCGAGGTGGCCGTCACCATCGACGAGGTCACCGAGATCAAGTCCGGCCAGAAGAAGGTGCGCAAGCAGCCGCGCATGCCCGGCTACGTCCTCGTGCGCATGGACCTCACCGACGAGTCCTGGGGCGCCGTGCGGCACACGCCGGGCGTCACGGGCTTCGTGGGCAACGCGCACGACCCGGTGCCGCTGAGCCTCGACGAGGTCTTCACGATGATCAAGCCCGCGGACCTCGAGAAGGCCGCCGCCCCGGCGGCCGCCGGTGCCGCCCCGACGCAGGACGGCCTGTCCGCCCCCGCCGCCCCGGTGGACGTCGACTTCGAGGTCGGCGAGTCGGTCACCGTCATGGACGGCCCCTTCGAGACCATGCCGGCGACGATCTCCGAGATCCTCCCCGAGAGCCAGAAGCTCAAGGTCCTCGTCTCCATCTTCGGCCGGGAGACCCCGGTCGAGCTCGGCTTCCACCAGGTCGCCAAGCTCTGAGAAGCCGCGTCGCCGACTGGCGGCGCATCTGCAACCGGGTCATCGCCCACGGCGTCGGCCCACAACACGGAAGTAGGAACATCGCATGCCCCCCAAGAAGAAGGTCTCCGGCTACATCAAGCTGCAGATCCAGGCTGGTGCCGCCACCCCTGCCCCGCCGGTCGGTCCGGCGCTGGGTCAGCACGGCGTCAACATCATGGAGTTCGTCAAGGCGTACAACGACGCCACGGCGGACCAGCGTGGCAACGTCGTCCCGGTCGAGATCACGGTCTACGAAGACCGCTCCTTCACCTTCATCACCAAGACCCCGCCGGCCGCCGAGCTGATCAAGAAGGCCGCGGGCGTGAAGAAGGCCTCCGGTGAGCCGCACAAGGTCAAGGTCGCCTCGCTGACCAAGGACCAGGTGCGCGAGATCGCCGAGACCAAGATGCCCGACCTCAACGCCAATGACATCGACGCCGCGATGAAGATCATCGCCGGCACGGCGCGTCAGATGGGCATCGAGACCCCGGGCGTCTGACGACAGCCCGACAATCCGAGCGAGCTCTCGCGAGCGAGGCTCGGAGGGCCGAGGAGGACGCCCGAGGAAACTCAGCGTCTGACACGGCCACAACAGTGGGAGGGCCTGCGCTGGCCCGCACCACACCTCCACCACCACCCAAGGAGTACCCATGAAGCGCAGCAAGAGCTACCGCGCCGCGGCGGACAAGGTCGACCGCGATCTCGCCTACGCCCCCCTCGAGGCCGTCCGTCTCGCCAAGGAGGGCGCGAAGAAGACCTTCGACGAGACCGTCGAGGTCGCCTTCCGTCTCGGCATCGACCCCCGCAAGGCCGACCAGATGGTCCGCGGCACGGTCAACCTCCCGCACGGCACGGGCAAGACCGCCCGCGTCCTCGTCTTCGCCAACGGCGACAAGGCCGACGCCGCCCGTGAGGCCGGCGCCGACTTCGTCGGGTCCGACGACATGCTCGAGAAGGTCCAGGGCGGCTGGATGGACTTCGACGCCGTCGTCGCCACCCCGGACCTCATGGGCAAGGTCGGCCGTCTCGGCAAGGTCCTGGGCCCCCGTGGTCTCATGCCCAACCCCAAGACGGGCACCGTCACGATGGACACGGCCAAGGCCGTCGCCGACATCAAGGGCGGCAAGATCGAGTTCCGCAACGACAAGCACGCCAACCTGCACTTCATCATCGGCAAGGCGAGCTTCGACGAGAAGCAGCTCGTGGAGAACTACCAGACGGCGCTCGAGGAGATCCTGCGTCTCAAGCCGTCCGCCTCCAAGGGCCGCTACATCACCAAGGCCGTGCTGAGCACGACCATGGGCCCGGGCATCGTCCTGGACTCCTCGCGGGTCAAGAACCTCCTCGAGGAGACCGCCCCGGTGGCGGCCGACGAGGTCCCCGCCTCGGAGTGACCCACGCCTTCGCGTGACCTCGAAGGGGGTCGCACCCACCCGGGTGCGACCCCCTTCGTCATGTCCGCCAGGCTGCGCCGGCGACGATTTGTCCCACCGGCGCACCTGCCGTACTGTTGCTTCCGACCATTGACCGCCGGTTGTCGTGATCCACGTGATCGTGACCCAAGGTTCCGCGAGAGCGGGCGACCCGCGCAGGCCACTTGATTCGCACCCGTCCTCGTGACGTGCGTGCCGGAGTCCCGTGCCTGCGCCGGGGCTCCTTTTCTCGTTCCGGGCCCCGGTGGCACCACACGAGAAGGAGGCCCGCATGGCGAACCCCCAGAAGGACGCCGCCATCGCCGAGCTCGCGGAGAAGTTCCGCAGCTCCAGCGCGGCCGTGATCACGGAGTACCGCGGTCTGACCGTGGCGCAGCTCGGCGAGCTGCGCAGCAAGCTCCGTGGCAACGCCACCTACTCCGTGGTGAAGAACACGCTGACCGAGCGCGCTGCCAAGGAGGCGGGCGTCGAGTCCGCCTTCGAGGGCCAGCTCGTCGGCCCCAACGCGATCGCCTTCGTCGAGGGCGACCCCGTCGAGGCTGCCAAGGGTCTGCGTGACTTCGCCAAGGACAACCCTCTCCTGGTGATCAAGGGCGGAATCCTCGACGGGAACCCGCTCACGCCGGAGGAGATCGACAAGCTCGCGAAGCTCGAGTCCCGCGAGGTTCTCCTGGGCAAGCTGGCTGGCGCCATGAAGGCCCAGCTCACCCAGGCCGCGTACCTCTTCAACGCGCCGCTCGCGCAGACGGCTCGCGTCGTCGACGCGCTGCGCGCGAAGGTCGAGGAGCAGGGCCCGGTCGCGACCGACGCCCCCGCTGCGGACACCGAGGAGCCGGCCGCCGAGGCCGTCGCCTCCACCGAGACCACCCCCGAGGGTGGCGACGAGGCCTGAGGCGCCCGCCTTTCGGCCACTGCACGACCCCGCCACTTTCGGCACACACGTTTGATCAGAAAGGACGCCCATCATGGCGAAGCTCAGCACCGACGAGCTCCTTGAGGCCTTCAAGGAGATGACCCTCATCGAGCTCTCCGAGTTCGTAAAGCAGTTCGAGGAGACCTTCGAGGTCACCGCCGCGGCCCCGGTTGCCGTTGCGGGTGCCGCCCCGGCCGCCGGTGGCGACGCCGGTGGCGACGCCGCCGCCGAGCAGGACGAGTTCGACGTCATCCTCGCCGCGGCCGGCGACAAGAAGATCCAGGTCATCAAGGAGGTCCGTGCGCTCACCAGCCTCGGCCTCAAGGAGGCCAAGGACCTCGTCGACGGCGCCCCCAAGCCCGTCCTCGAGAAGGTCGACAAGGACGCCGCGGAGAAGGCCAAGGAGGCCCTCGAGGGCGCCGGCGCCACCGTCGAGCTCAAGTGATCTCGGCTCGTCACTGACGAGCACTGATCTGCCGAAGGGCGGGTCGCACCACCTGGTGCGACCCGCCCTTCGGCGTGTGCCTCGTCAGAGCAGCGGGCGCCAGGGGGAGAGGATGCCCTCGGTGACCCGGCTGATGAGCGGGCGTCGGGTCCACTCGTCGAGGGTCAGCTCGGTGCAGTTGCCGGAGTCGAGGGCGAAGACCTCCTCCATGCGCGCCGCGACGTCCGCGTCGAGGATCTCCATGTTCATCTCGTAGTTGCCGGCGAGGCTCAGCCGGTCGATGTTGGCGGTGCCGATGGTCGACCACAGGCCGTCGATCGTCGCCGTCTTGGCGTGCACCATGGCATTTTCGAAGCGCAGCAGCCGCACACCCCCGCGCAGCAGGCGCTCGTAGAGGGTGCGGCTGAGCCAGTCGGCGACGATGTGGTTGCTGAAGTGCGGCACGATGACGCGCACGTCGACCCCGCGCTCGGCGGCGTTGACGAGGCTGCGGATGAAGGCGTCGTCGGGGATGAGGTAGGCGGTCGTCAGCCACACCCGCTCGCTGGCCCGGTCGATCGCCTCGAGGTACATGTTGCGGATCGGGTAGACCATGTCGGCCGGCAGGTTGCGGTGGATGCGCATGTCGCGGCTCCACGTGCGGCGCCGCGGCTGGGGGAGCGCGGGGCTGCCGTCGTAGATGTTCCAGTAGTCGATGAAGGCATTTTCGAGCTCGACGACCATGTCGCCGGCATAGCGGGCGTGGGTGTCGCGCCAGCGGTTGGCGTAGTCCTGGCCGATGTTGTAGCCGCCGAGGTAGGCGGCCGTCTCGTCGACGACGAGGAGCTTGCGGTGGTTGCGTCCCCAGTGCCGCGGGCTGAGGAAGGCCACCCCGCCGGTGACGAGCGGGTGTCGCTTGACGTGGATGCCCTCCGGGAGCGACTGGAAGAAGCGGCGTGGGACGACGAGGTTGGCGAAGGTGTCGTAGACGACGAAGACGCGCACGCCGCGCTCGTGGGCCGCGACGAGCGCGTCCCGGAAGCGCTGCCCGATGGCGTCGTCCTTCCAGATGTAGGTCTCGAAGTAGATGCGCTCCCGCGCCGCGTCGATGTCGGCGAGCATTTCCTCGAAGAGGTGCTCGCCGAAGGTGTAGATGCGCACGTCGCCGCCGGGGACGGGCACCGGACCGCCCTGCTGGTGCGGGAACTCCTTGTCCGGACGGTCCTTGCGGCGCTGGCTGTCGAAGACGAGCAGGCCTGCGACAGTGAGCAGCTGGGTCGCGACGACGGCGCCGGCCGTGCGCCGGACCGCACGTCGCACCTCGAGCCGGCGTCGGCGTCGGCGGATCGAGCGTGCATTCATGGTCCCATCCTAGGGCCCGGGCCGAAGGGGGGATCCCGCCGGCCCGGTCCGGGCACCGGCTCGCGACCCGCCGGGGACGTGCCTTGACGTGGCGGTTCCCGTCGTCCATCCTCATGGCGTCGATTGATCCGGCCCCACCGCGTCTGCGGGAGAGGGGCCGTGGACCACCGTCGAGCCGTCGGCTCGACCGGGTTGGACACTTGTGTGTTTGTGGACTACGCTGTCGCTTTGCGCTGCCTTGTTCCTGTCGCGACCCCGTCGGACCGCTCACATCCCCTCGTTCCCGAGGGTGTCGAGAGCCCCGCCGGGACGCGATCCGGACCCGGTGGCACCGCCCGACTCTCAAGGCCCGTGGAAGGATCCATCCTTGGCTGCCTCGCGCACCGCTTCCCCGATGTCCACCGCACGGACGGCCAGTGGCCGTCTGTCCTTCGCAAAGATCCGCGAGCCCCTCGAGGTCCCCGACCTCCTGGCCCTCCAGACGGAGAGCTTCGACTGGCTCCTGGGCAACGAGAAGTGGCAGGAGCGTCTCGCCGACGCTCTCGACGCCGGTCGACGTGACGTCCCCGAGCACCCGGGGCTGGAGGAGATCTTCGAGGAGATCTCCCCGATCGAGGACTTCTCCGGCTCGATGAGCCTCTCCTTCCGGGAGAGCCGCTTCGAGGAGCCGAAGTACTCCGTCGACGACTGCAAGGAGCGCGACCAGACCTACTCCGCGCCCCTCTTCGTCACCGCCGAGTTCATGAACGCCGAGACCGGCGAGATCAAGAGCCAGACGGTCTTCATGGGTGACTTCCCGCTCATGACCGAGCGCGGCACCTTCATCATCAACGGCACCGAGCGCGTCGTCGTCTCGCAGCTCGTGCGCAGCCCGGGCGTCTACTTCGAGCGCACCCCCGACAAGACCTCCGACAAGGACGTCTACTCGGCCAAGGTCATCCCGAGCCGCGGTGCGTGGCTCGAGTTCGAGGTCGACAAGCGCGACATGGTCGGCGTCCGCGTCGACCGCAAGCGCAAGCAGTCGGTCACCGTCCTGCTCAAGGCCCTGGGCATGACCTCCGCGGAGATCCTCGAGGAGTTCGGCGACTACGAGTCGATGCGCGCCACCCTCGACAAGGACACCGTCGAGGACCAGGACGCCGCGCTGCTCGACATCTACCGCAAGCTGCGCCCCGGCGAGCCACCGACCCGTGAGGCCGCGCAGAACCTGCTCGACAACCTCTACTTCAACCCCAAGCGCTACGACCTGGCCAAGGTCGGCCGCTACAAGGTCAACCGCAAGCTCGGTGTCGAGGCCGACCTCGACTCCTCGGTGCTCACGCTCGAGGACATCGTCGCGACGCTCAAGTACCTCGTCGCCCTGCACGCCGACCAGCCGACGCTCCCGGGTGTCCGCGACGGCGAGCCCCTCGAGGTGCCGGTCGAGACCGACGACATCGACCACTTCGGCAACCGTCGTCTGCGCTCGGTCGGCGAGCTCATCCAGAACCAGGTCCGCACCGGCCTGTCGCGGATGGAGCGCGTCGTGCGCGAGCGGATGACGACCCAGGACGTCGAGGCGATCACGCCCCAGACGCTCATCAACATCCGGCCGGTCGTCGCCTCCATCAAGGAGTTCTTCGGCACCAGCCAGCTGTCGCAGTTCATGGACCAGAACAACCCGCTGTCGGGGCTGACGCACAAGCGTCGCCTCAACGCGCTGGGCCCGGGCGGTATCTCCCGTGACCGCGCGCAGATGGAGGTTCGTGACGTCCACCCGTCGCACTACGGCCGCATGTGCCCGATCGAGACCCCTGAGGGTCCCAACATCGGTCTGATCGGCTCGCTGGCCAGCTACGGCCGGATCAACGCCTTCGGCTTCATCGAGACGCCGTACCGCAAGGTCGAGGCCGGTCGGGTCACCGACGAGATCGTCTACATCTCGGCGGACGAGGAGGACAAGGTCATCGTGGCCCAGGCCAACGCCGTCCTCCTCGACGACGGCACCTTCGCCGAGGAGCGGGTCCTCGCCCGGACCAAGGGTGGCGAGGTCGACCAGATCCCGGCCGAGGACGTCGACTACATGGACGTCTCGCCGCGACAGATGGTCTCCGCCGCGACCGCGATGATCCCCTTCCTCGAGCACGACGACGCCAACCGCGCGCTCATGGGCGCCAACATGCAGCGTCAGGCCGTGCCGCTCGTCCAGGCCGAGGCCCCCTTCGTCGGCACCGGCATGGAGCACCGTGCAGCGCTCGACTCGGGCGACGTCGTCCGTGCTGAGAAGGCGGGTGTCGTCACCGAGGTCTCCGCCGACCTGGTGACCGTCACGCAGGACGAGGGCGGTTCGCGCTCGTACAAGATGATGAAGTTCTCCCGGTCCAACCAGGGCAACAGCTACAACCAGCGCGTCATGGTCTCCGAGGGTGACCGCGTCGAGGCCGGTCAGCTGATCGCCGACGGTCCCGCGACCGACGGCGGCGAGATGGCCCTCGGGCGCAACCTTCTCGTGGCCTTCATGCCCTGGGAGGGCTACAACTACGAGGACGCCATCATCCTCAGCCAGCGTCTGGTGCAGGACGACGTCCTCTCCTCGATCCACATCGAGGAGCACGAGGTCGACGCCCGCGACACCAAGCTCGGCCCCGAGGAGATCACCCGCGACATCCCCAACGTCTCCGAGGAGGTCCTCGCGGACCTCGACGAGCGCGGCATCATCCGCATCGGTGCCGAGGTGCGCGACGGCGACCTGCTCGTCGGCAAGGTCACGCCCAAGGGCGAGACCGAGCTGACCCCCGAGGAGCGCCTGCTCCGCGCGATCTTCGGCGAGAAGGCGCGCGAGGTGCGCGACACCTCGATGAAGGTCCCCCACGGCGAGACCGGCACCGTCATCGGCGTCAAGGTCTTCGACAAGGACGAGGGCGACGAGCTGCCCCCGGGCGTCAACCAGCTGGTGCGCGTCTACGTCGCCAACAAGCGCAAGATCACCGATGGTGACAAGCTCGCCGGCCGTCACGGCAACAAGGGCGTCATCTCCAAGATCCTGCCCGTCGAGGACATGCCCTTCCTCGAGGACGGCACCCCGGTCGACGTCGTGCTCAACCCGCTCGGTGTCCCCGGCCGCATGAACATCGGCCAGATCCTCGAGCTGCACCTGGGCTGGGCCGCCAGCCGCGGATGGCAGATCGAGGGCGAGCCCGAGTGGGCCGAGATGATCCCGCACGACGCGCGCCAGGCTCCGGCCAACACGCGCGTTGCCAGCCCCGTCTTCGACGGTGCCCGCGAGGAGGAGATCACCGGTCTGCTCGACTCGACGACCCCGACCCGCGACGGTGTGCGGCTCATCGACCGCTCCGGCAAGGCCAACCTCTTCGACGGCCGTACCGGTGAGCCCTACCCGGACCCGGTGTCCGTCGGCTACATGTACATCCTCAAGCTGCACCACCTCGTGGACGACAAGATCCACGCCCGCAGCACGGGTCCGTACTCGATGATCACCCAGCAGCCGCTGGGTGGTAAGGCCCAGTTCGGTGGCCAGCGCTTCGGCGAGATGGAGGTGTGGGCCCTCGAGGCCTACGGCGCCTCTTACGCGCTCCAGGAGCTGCTCACCATCAAGTCCGACGACGTGACCGGTCGCGTCAAGGTCTACGAGGCCATCGTCAAGGGCGACAACATCCCCGAGCCGGGGATCCCGGAGTCCTTCAAGGTGCTCATCAAGGAGATGCAGTCCCTCTGCCTCAACGTGGAGGTCCTCAACTCCGAGGGCGGCACCATCGAGATGCGCGACAACGAGGACGACGTCTTCCGCGCCGCCGAGGAGCTCGGCATCGACCTGTCCCGGCGCGAGCCGAGCTCGGTCGAAGAGGTCTGAGAGCCCGGGGGACCCGGGCCCGCCCCGGTCCGGGTCCCCCGAGCACCCTCAACAAGCCCAGACGGTCGCCCTTCGTGATCGTCACCGGGCCACAGAACTTATCGAGTCATCCTCGACAACGAGAGAAGGAAGCACGAAGTGCTGGACGTCAACTTCTTCGACGAGCTGCGCATCGGCCTGGCCACCGCGGAGGACATCCGCAACTGGAGCCACGGCGAGGTCAAGAAGCCCGAGACCATCAACTACCGCACCCTCAAGCCCGAGAAGGAGGGCCTGTTCTGCGAGCGGATCTTCGGCCCCACCCGGGACTGGGAGTGCTCCTGCGGCAAGTACAAGCGAGTCCGCTTCAAGGGCATCATCTGCGAGCGCTGCGGCGTCGAGGTCACCCGCGCCGGCGTGCGTCGTGAGCGGATGGGTCACATCGAGCTGGCCGCCCCCGTCACCCACATCTGGTACTTCAAGGGCGTCCCGAGCCGCCTCGGGTACCTGCTCGACCTGGCGCCGAAGGACCTCGAGAAGGTCATCTACTTCGCCGCCTACATGATCACGAGCGTCGACGAGGACCAGCGTCACAGCGACCTGCCCTCGCTCGAGGCCCAGATCGAGGCCGAGAAGCGCGAGCTGGAGAACCGCCGCGACGCGGACGTCGAGACCCGCGCCCAGAAGCTCGAGAAGGACATCGCCGAGCTCGAGGCCGAGGGCGCCAAGTCCGACGCCAAGCGCAAGGTCCGCGACTCCGCCGAGCGCGAGATGAACCAGATCCGCAAGCGGGCCGACCAGCAGGTCGAGCGCCTCGCGCAGGTCTGGGACCGCTTCAAGAACCTCAAGGTCCAGGACCTCGAGGGCGACGAGGTCCTCTACCGCGAGATGCGTGACCGCTTCGGTCTGTACTTCGAGGGCGGCATGGGCGCTGCGGCGATCCAGAAGCGCCTCGAGACCTTCGACCTCGAGGCCGAGGCCGACAAGCTGCGCGAGATCATCGCCACCGGCAAGGGGCAGAAGAAGACCCGCGCCCTCAAGCGCCTCAAGGTCGTCACCGCCTTCCTCACCACCGACAACAAGCCGGCCGGCATGGTCCTGGACGCGGTCCCGGTCATCCCGCCGGACCTGCGCCCGATGGTCCAGCTCGACGGTGGCCGCTTCGCCACCTCCGACCTCAACGACCTCTACCGCCGCGTCATCAACCGCAACAACCGCCTCAAGCGACTGCTCGACCTCGGTGCGCCCGAGATCATCGTCAACAACGAGAAGCGGATGCTGCAGGAGGCCGTCGACAACCTCTTCGACAACGGTCGTCGCGGTCGTGCGGTCACCGGCCCGGGCAACCGCCCGCTGAAGTCGCTGTCCGACATGCTCAAGGGCAAGCAGGGTCGCTTCCGTCAGAACCTCCTCGGCAAGCGCGTCGACTACTCCGGCCGTTCGGTCATCGTCGTCGGCCCGCAGCTGAAGCTGCACCAGTGCGGTCTGCCCAAGGCCATGGCGCTCGAGCTGTTCAAGCCCTTCGTCATGAAGCGGCTCGTCGACCTCGACCACGCCCAGAACATCAAGTCGGCCAAGCGCATGGTCGAGCGTCAGCGCTCGGTCGTGTGGGACGTCCTCGAAGAGGTCATCACCGAGCACCCCGTGCTGCTCAACCGTGCGCCCACGCTGCACCGTCTGGGCATCCAGGCCTTCGAGCCGCAGCTCGTCGAGGGCAAGGCCATCCAGATCCACCCGCTCGTCTGCACGGCCTTCAACGCCGACTTCGACGGTGACCAGATGGCCGTCCACCTGCCGCTGAGCGCGGAGGCCCAGGCCGAGGCCCGGATCCTCATGCTCTCGAGCAACAACATCCTCAAGCCAGCCGACGGTCGACCCGTCACCATGCCGACGCAGGACATGGTCATCGGCCTGTTCCACCTCTCCTCCGAGGTGGCGCTGGAGACCGAGCACCGTCGCGCCTTCGCGACGACGGCCGAGGCCCGCATGGCCTTCGACGCCGGCGAGATCAAGATCGGTACGCCGATCAAGGTCCGGCTGACCGACGTCGTCCCGCCGATCGGCCACGAGCTGCCCGAGGGTGCCGAGCTCGACGAGCGCGGCATGCTCGCGACGTGGACCGCCGAGACGACGCTGGGCCGGGCGCTCTTCAACGAGACGCTCCCGGAGAACTACCCCTTCGTCAACGAGCCGGTCGACCGCAAGCGTCTGTCGACGATCGTCAACGACCTCGCCGAGCGCTACACCAAGGTCGAGGTCGCGGCATCGCTCGACGCCCTCAAGGAGGCCGGCTACCACTGGGCCTCCCGTTCGGGCACGACGGTTGCCGTCTCCGACGTCGTCACGCCGCCGCGCAAGCCTGAGATCCTCGCGACCTACGAGGAGAAGGCGACCAAGGTCCAGAAGCAGTACGAGCGCGGTCTGATCACCGACGACGAGCGTCGTCAGGAGCAGATCGAGATCTGGACCCAGGCGACCAACGAGGTCTCTGCCGAGATGCAGCAGAACTTCCCGAAGGACAACCCCATCTTCCGGATGGTCAACTCGGGTGCTCGTGGTAACTGGTTCCAGCTGCGCCAGATCGCCGGTATGCGTGGCCTCATGGCCAACCCCAAGGGTGAGATCATCCCGCGCCCGATCCGTACGAACTTCCGTGAGGGTCTGTCCGTCGTCGAGTTCTTCATCTCGACGCACGGTGCGCGCAAGGGTCTGGCCGACACCGCCCTTCGTACCGCCGACTCGGGCTACCTGACCCGTCGTCTCGTCGACGTCTCCCAGGACGTCATCATCCGCGAGGACGACTGCGGGACCGAGCGTGGCCTGACGATGCCGATCGCGCAGTTCGACGAGCTCACGGGCACCCGTCGCAAGCACGACGACGTCGAGTTCACGGTCTACGGGCGCTGCGTCGCGACCGACGTCGAGCACGAGGGCACCGTCCTGGCCGAGGCCGGCTCCGACCTGGGCGATGTCGTCATCGACAAGCTCTACAAGGCCGGCGTCGACGAGCTGAAGATCCGTTCGGTCCTCACCTGCGAGTCCAAGGTGGGCACCTGCGCCAAGTGCTACGGCCGCAGCCTGGCCACCGGCCAGCTCGTCGACATCGGCGAGGCCGTCGGCATCATCGCGGCCCAGTCGATCGGTGAGCCCGGTACCCAGCTGACGATGCGTACCTTCCACACCGGTGGTGTGGCCGGTGACGACATCACGCAGGGTCTGCCGCGAGTCGTCGAGCTCTTCGAGGCGCGTACCCCCAAGGGTGTCGCCCCGATCGCCGAGGCCGACGGTCGGATCACCATCGAGGAGACCGACAAGGGCCGCCGCATCCTGCTCGTCGCGGACCGCGACGGCGAGGAGCACGCCTACCCGGTGAGCAAGCGTTCGCGCCTGCTCGTCGAGGACGGCGAGCGGGTCGCCGTCGGCACCCAGCTCGTCCAGGGCGCCATCGACCCCAAGCAGGTTCTGCGCATCCTCGGCCCGCGCCACGCCCAGAAGCACCTCGTCGACGAGGTGCAGAAGGTCTACCGCCAGCAGGGTGTGTCGATCCACGACAAGCACATCGAGGTCATCGTCCGGCAGATGCTGCGCCGGATCACCATCCTCGAGTCGGGTGACGCCAACCTCCTGCCGGGCATGCTCGCCGAGCGTGCGCGCTTCGAGTCGGAGAACCGTCGCGTCGTCGCCGAGGGCGGTCGCCCGGCCTCGGGTCGTCCGGAGCTCATGGGCATCACCAAGGCCTCGCTCGCCACGGACTCCTGGCTCTCCGCCGCCTCCTTCCAGGAGACGACCCGCGTCCTCACCGAGGCCGCGATGGAGGGCCGCTCCGACCCGCTGCTGGGCCTGAAGGAGAACGTCATCCTCGGAAAGCTCATCCCCGCCGGTACGGGTCTGCCCCGTTACCGCAACGTGGACGTCGAGCCCACCGAGGAGGCCAAGGCCGCGATGTACTCGCTGCCCAACTACGACGAGTACGCCTACCCGGTCTTCGGTCCCGGCTCCGGCGAGGCGATCCGCCTCGACGACCTGGACCTGGACGTCTGAGTCGCCGCACTCACCGTTTCCTTCAGGAGCTTGCTCTGCAAGCGCCTGACAAGGAAGGGGGTCGCTTCCCGCGAGGGAGGCGACCCCCTTCGTCGTCCGGCGACGGACGTGACGGATGTGGTCAGGGAGGGTGCAGGGGCGAAGATCGCCGGAAAATCAAGGGAAACACGCCGACGGGCAAGTCGACGGCGGCTGGGGATTCGTGGTTGATTGGTCCCTGTTCGACCTACGAACTTCAAGGATGGAGATCCCACTATGAACAAGTCCGAGCTCGCCAGCGCCGTCGCCGAGAAGGCTGGCGTGTCCGCTTCCGCGGCGTCCGAGGTCATCACCGCCCTCCAGGCGGTCCTGTCCGACTCCGTCGCCAAGGGCGAGAAGGTCACCGTCCCCGGCTTCTTCAGCCTCGAGCGCGTCGAGCGCGCCGAGCGCAAGGGCCGCAACCCGCAGACGGGTGAGGAGATGACCATCCCCGGTGGCTACGCCGCCAAGCTCACCGCCGGCAGCGCCCTCAAGGCCGCGGCCAAGGGCTGATTGCCCCAGCACTGCCCGAAGGGGGCTGGTCACCGCACGGTGACCAGCCCCCTTCGTCGTATCCGGCAGGTGAGAGAGGATGGGGGGCGTGCCCGCCCCTGACCACGACTCCAGCCAGCCGATGTCGGTGCGTGCCACCGCGGCGCGCTGGGCGCTCGGCACGATCCTGGCGGTCGGCGCACTCGTGCTGCTCCTCAAGCCCGGTGGGGTGAGCAAGCTGCTCGCGCTCGTCCTCGCGGGCGCGGCGGTCACGACCTTCGCCCGACGCTCGCGCAGCGACGCCACCATCGTCTCGGTCGTGCTCCTCGTCGTTGCCGGGGTCTACCTCGGGGCCTTCCTCACCGGCAACAGCCACTGGATCACGGACAGGTACTGATGCGCGACGACCTCATCATCCGACGCGAGACGCCGGACGACACCGCGGCCACCGAGGCCCTGCACGACGCCGCCTTCGGCGTCCCCGACGGCAGGAGCGAGTCCGTCGAACGAGAGCTCCTGCGCGGGCTGCGGGCCGACGGCTCGGTCATCGACGAGCTGACCTTCGTCGCCGAGCTCGACGGCGAGGTCGTGGGCCACGTCGTGTGCAGTCGCGGCAGCCTCGCGGGGGAGCCGAGCGTCGGCCTCGGACCGATCGGCGTGCGTCCCGACCACCAGCGGCAGGGGATCGGCGCGGCCCTGATGATGGCCGTCGTCGCCAGCGCGGAGCAGCAGGCAGAGCCGGCCGTCGTCCTGCTCGGCGACCCGGAGTACTACGGGTTCTTCGGCTTCGTGCCGGCCTCCGGCCTGGGCATCGCGTCCCCGGGGGAGTGGGAGGACCGCAACTTCCAAGCCAAGCCGTTGCGGGCCTGGCGCCCGCAGATGGCCGGTGACTTCCGGTACGCGCCGGCCTTCGACCGCCTGGGCTGAGGTAACGATTTGTGAGGGCATCGGCGCGCCGGTATCGTTGATCAGCGTGCGTGGCTCGGCTGTGCCGTGACGCGCGCAGAGGAAGATCGGTGACGACCTTCCTCGCCCTCTCGCCGGGCGCCCGAGTCACGGTCTTCGACCGTGACGGGGAGTGCAGGGGAGAGCACCGTAGGCGACACACCCGAGTGCGGGGGTCGTCGGCGGCATCCAAGGAGCATCGGCCGGGTTCGTCCCGGCGGGTGCAGACAACATCACCGACGTACGGAGAACAGGTTGCCTACCATCAACCAGCTGGTGCGCAAGGGGCGGCAGGACAAGCCGTCCAAGGCCGCCACCCCGGCCCTCAAGGGGTCGCCGCAGCGCCGTGGCGTGTGCACCCGCGTGTACACGACCACCCCCAAGAAGCCGAACTCTGCCCTTCGCAAGGTCGCCCGTGTGCGCCTCACGTCCGGCATCGAGGTCACCGCGTACATCCCGGGTGTCGGCCACAACCTGCAGGAGCACTCCATCGTGCTCGTGCGTGGTGGTCGTGTGAAGGACCTGCCCGGTGTCCGCTACAAGATCGTCCGCGGTTCGCTCGACACCCAGGGTGTCAAGGGTCGCCAGCAGGCCCGCAGCCGCTACGGCGCGAAGAAGGAGAAGAAGTAATGCCTCGCAAGGGTCCTGCTCCGAAGCGCCCCCTCGTCGTCGACCCGGTCTACCAGTCCCCGCTGGTGACTCAGCTGGTCAACAAGATCCTGCTCGACGGCAAGAAGTCCATCGCCGAGTCCATCGTCTACGACGCCCTCGAGGGCTGCCGTGAGAAGACCGGCACCGATCCGGTCCAGACGCTCAAGCGCGCGCTCGACAACGTCAAGCCCTCCCTCGAGGTCAAGTCCCGCCGCGTCGGCGGTGCGACCTACCAGGTCCCGATCGAGGTCAAGCCCGGCCGCGCCACGACCCTGTCGCTGCGCTGGCTCGTCGGCTACGCCCGTCAGCGTCGCGAGAAGACGATGACCGAGCGCCTCATGAACGAGATCCTCGACGCGAGCAACGGCCTGGGTGCCGCAGTCAAGCGTCGCGAGGATACGCACAAGATGGCCGAGTCCAACAAGGCCTTCGCGCACTACCGCTGGTGACAGCAGGTCGGGGCCGGCAGCCGCCGGCCCCGACCACCACCGCCCTTCCCGGGCAGACACGACCGCAACGAGCGAGATGAGATAACGAGTGGCACAGGACGTCCTGACGGACCTCACCAAGGTTCGCAACATCGGCATCATGGCGCACATCGACGCCGGCAAGACGACGACGACTGAGCGCATCCTTTTCTACACCGGCGTCAACCACAAGCTGGGCGAGACGCACGACGGCGCCTCCACCACCGACTGGATGGAGCAGGAGAAGGAGCGCGGCATCACGATCACGTCCGCCGCGGTCACCTCCTTCTGGGACGACACCCAGATCAACATCATCGACACCCCGGGTCACGTCGACTTCACGGTCGAGGTCGAGCGCTCGCTGCGCGTCCTCGACGGTGCGGTCGCGGTCTTCGACGGCAAGGAGGGCGTCGAGCCCCAGTCCGAGACCGTGTGGCGCCAGGCGGACAAGTACGACGTCCCCCGCATCGCCTTCGTCAACAAGATGGACAAGCTCGGCGCGGACTTCTACTTCACCGTCGACACCATCAAGGACCGCCTCGGTGCGGAGCCCCTGGTCATGCAGCTGCCGATCGGTGCCGAGAACGACTTCGTCGGTGTCGTCGACCTCGTGCACATGAAGGCCCTCGTGTGGCCCGGCGACGCCAAGGGTGATGTCACCCTGGGTGCCTCCTACGAGACCCGCGAGATCCCCGAGGACCTGCAGGCCAAGGCCGAGGAGTACCGCAACCACCTCGTCGAGCGCGTCGCCGAGTCCGACGATGAGCTCATGGAGAAGTACCTCGGTGGGGAGGACCTGACGGTCGAGGAGATCAAGGCCGGCGTGCGCAAGCTGACGGTCAACTCCGAGCTCTACCCGATCTTCTGCGGCTCGGCCTTCAAGAACCGTGGCGTCCAGCCCGTCCTCGACGCGGTCCGCGACTACCTGCCCAGCCCGCTCGACGTCGCGGCCATGGAGGGCCACGCCCCCGGCGACGAGGAGAAGGTCGTCCTGCGCAAGCCCAGCGTCGACGAGCCCTTCTCCGCGCTGGCCTTCAAGATCGCCGCGCACCCCTTCTTCGGCACGCTGACCTTCATCCGGGTCTACTCGGGCAAGATCACGCCGGGCACCCAGGTCATCAACTCGACCAAGGGCAAGAAGGAGCGTCTGGGCAAGCTCTTCCAGATGCACGCCAACAAGGAGAACCCGGTCGACGAGGCGATGGCGGGCCACATCTACGCCGTCATCGGTCTCAAGGAGACGACCACGGGTGACACCCTGAGCGACGTCAACGACCAGGTCATCCTCGAGTCGATGTCCTTCCCGGCCCCGGTGATCCAGGTGGCCATCGAGCCCAAGACCAAGGGCGACCAGGAAAAGCTGGGCACCGCGATCCAGAAGCTCGTCGCCGAGGACCCGACCTTCCAGGTCAGCCTCGACGAGGAGACCGGCCAGACGATCATCGCCGGCATGGGCGAGCTGCACCTCGACGTCTTCGTCGACCGCATGAAGCGCGAGTTCAAGGTCGAGGCCAACATCGGCAAGCCGCAGGTGGCCTACCGCGAGACGATCCGTCGCGCGGTCGAGAAGTACGACTACACGCACAAGAAGCAGACCGGTGGTTCCGGTCAGTTCGCCAAGGTGCAGATCACCTTCGAGCCGCTCGAGGCGTCCGAGGACACCGACGGCGAGCTCTACGAGTTCAAGAACGCCGTCACCGGTGGTCGCATCCCGCGTGAGTACATCCCGAGCGTCGACGCCGGTATCCAGGACGCCATGCAGTACGGCGTGCTCGCCGGCTACCCGGTCGTCGGTGTCAAGGCCACCCTCATCGACGGTGCCTACCACGACGTCGACTCCTCGGAGATGGCGTTCAAGATCGCCGGGTCGATGGCCTTCAAGGAGGCCGCCCGCAAGGCCGACCCGGTGCTCATGGAGCCGATGATGAAGGTCGAGGTGCGTACGCCCGAGGACTACATGGGCGACGTCATCGGCGACATCAACTCTCGCCGTGGGCAGATCCAGTCCATGGAGGACGTCAGCGGCGCCAAGGTCGTCACCGGCCTCGTGCCCCTGTCCGAGATGTTCGGCTACGTCGGTGACCTGCGGTCCAAGACCCAGGGCCGCGCGAACTACTCGATGGAGTTCGACTCCTACGCGGAGGTCCCCAAGGCGGTCGCCGAGGAGATCATCAAGAAGACCCGAGGCGAGTGACCGGTAGCATTACCGGGATCCCGACACGGACCAACCACACACACCCACAAACGACGCCACCCTGCCGGGCAAAGGCGTAACCAAGAAGACGTCCTGAGGAGGACAACACAGTGGCGAAGGCAAAGTTCGAGCGGAGCAAGCCGCACGTCAACATCGGCACCATCGGTCACATCGACCATGGCAAGACGACGCTGACGGCCGCGATCTCCCGCGTGCTGCACGACAAGCTCCCCGACCTCAACGAGGCCTCGGCGTTCGACACGATCGACAAGGCCCCCGAGGAGAAGCAGCGCGGTATCACGATCTCGATCGCGCACATCGAGTACCAGACGGAGTCGCGTCACTACGCGCACGTCGACTGCCCGGGTCACGCCGACTACGTGAAGAACATGATCACCGGTGCGGCGCAGATGGACGGTGCGATCCTCGTGGTCGCCGCCACCGACGGCCCGATGCCGCAGACGAAGGAGCACGTCCTCCTGGCCCGCCAGGTCGGCGTCCCCTACATCGTCGTGGCCCTCAACAAGGCCGACATGGTCGACGACGAGGAGATCATGGAGCTCGTCGAGATGGAGGTCCGCGAGCTGCTGTCCTCCTACGAGTTCCCCGGCGACGACGTCCCGGTCGTCAAGGTCTCGGCGCTCAAGGCGCTCGAGGGCGACGCCCAGTGGGGCGAGTCGATCATGGAGCTCATGACGGCCGTCGACGAGTACATCCCCGAGCCGGAGCGTGACCTCGACAAGCCGTTCATGATGCCGGTCGAGGACGTCTTCACGATCACCGGTCGTGGCACCGTCGTCACCGGTCGTATCGAGCGCGGCATCCTCAAGGTCAACGAGGAGGTCGAGATCGTCGGTATCCGCGAGGAGAAGACGACCACGACCGTCACGGGCATCGAGATGTTCCGCAAGCTGCTCGACGAGGGTCGCGCCGGTGAGAACGTCGGTCTGCTCCTCCGTGGCACCAAGCGCGAGGACGTCGAGCGCGGGCAGGTCATCTGCAAGCCGGGCTCGATCACCCCGCACACCGAGTTCGAGGCGCAGGTCTACATCCTGTCCAAGGAGGAGGGCGGCCGTCACACGCCGTTCTACGACTCCTACCGTCCGCAGTTCTACTTCCGGACCACCGACGTCACCGGCGTCGTCTCCCTGCCCGAGGGCACCGAGATGGTCATGCCCGGCGACAACACCGACATGAAGGTCGAGCTCATCCAGCCGATCGCCATGGAGGAGGGCCTGAAGTTCAACATCCGCGAGGGTGGCCGCACCGTCGGCGCCGGTCGCGTCACCAAGATCATCAAGTGATCCTGGGCTGACCTCGAGTCAGCATCCACGCAGGGCCCGTCTCCCCGTCAGGGGAGGCGGGCCCTGCGTCGTGCCCGGAGGGTCACGGGCGGCCGCTACCTCGCCGACTGGTCGGATCGCCCCCGAGCGGAGGTGGCGCGGCGGCGGGAGTGTCCCTGATCTCGCGCGCGAGTGCCTTGACAGGGAGTCGCTCACCCGGGGGAGGACCCTGGACCCGGCCGTGGCATCCGTTCGGCGCACCTGACCCGCGCCTGTCCGCAGAGAGAGCCCCGCCTTGTCCAAGGAGGTGCGCTGGCGTGTGACAACGGGAGGGTCGGCCCCCTTCGGCCTATGGTGGTGACGACCGCTGCACCCGACCACGGAGACCACGCCATATGGCCAGCGACGAGAGCACCACGACCGAGGACCTCGCCCCCGAGGAGGAGGGCCTCGACGAGGTGGCCAAGCCGACCCTGCGCCAGATGAAGAAGCGCAGCTGGGTCTTCGCCTTCAAGCGGGCGATCAAGGAGTTCAGCGCTGACGGGTGCACCGACCTGGCCGCCGCGCTCACCTACTTCGCGGTGCTGTCGATCTTCCCCGGGCTGTTGGCGCTCGTCTCGATCATCGGTCTCGTGGGCGACCCCGACGAGACGAAGAAGACCCTGCTCGACGTCATCGGCCAGCTGGGCCAGGACAACGTCGTCGACATCCTCGAGGGCCCGATCGACCAGATGGTCAACTCCAGCGGGGCCGGCCTCGGCCTCGTCGCCGGTATCGCGGGTGCGCTGTGGTCGGCCTCGGGGTACGTCGGAGCCTTCGGCCGGGCCCTCAACAGGATCTACGAGGTGCCCGAGGGGCGTGGCTTCGTCAAGCTGCGGCCCATGCAGCTCGCGGTCACCGCGGTGCTGCTCGTCCTGGCCGCGGCCACGATCTTGTCCGTCGCCGTCAGCGGTGACGTGGCCCGGGCCATCGGCAACACCATCGGCCTCGGCGAGGCCGCGGTGATGACGTGGAACCTCGCCAAGTGGCCGGTCATCCTGCTCGTCGTCACCTTCATGGTGGGCCTGCTCTACTGGGCCACGCCCAACGTCAAGCATCCGACGTTCCGCTGGCTCAGCCCCGGCGCGGCCGTCGCGATCGTCGTGGCGATCGTCGCGTCCGTGGCCTTCGGCTTCTACGTCTCCAACTTCGGCTCCTACAACGCGACCTACGGCTCGCTGGCCGGCGTCATCGTCTTCCTGCTGTGGCTGTGGATCCTCAACAACGTGCTGCTCCTGGGTGCCGAGCTCGATTCCGAGATCGAGCGCTCCCGCCAGCTGCAGGCCGGCATGGCGGCCGAGGAGGACCTGCTCCTCCCGCTGCGCGACACCACGAAGTCCGATGCGGCCGCCGAGGCCGAGGTGGAGGTGCGCGAGGAGGCCCGCTCCCTGCGCATCGACGGGCTGCGCGACCAGGGCAAATCGACCGCCGACCTCGCCGAGCAGGACTGACTCCGGTCGGTCGGGTGCGACCCCGGCCGACCGCGCCGGAGCGCCGGAGCCGGGGCTGTCAAGCACCGCCCCGGCCCGATTTGGACTGAGCCTGCAGGCTCTGGCACACTGTTCAGGTTGCTTGTTGTGCGGTGACGCGGCGATCGGACTTTGCCCCGGTCGCCAGGTGCCACCGCCTCCCCCGATGACAACGCATCGAACCGCCTGAGGCGGGGCGACACATCGGACACGAAGCACGATCCGGTTCGACCGGGTCGACGACCAGATCGCACGACCTGCCCTTCGGCATGTCGTCGCGTCGCGGAGCGGGTGCGACACACCCGACCGCGTGGGTCGGAGGCCAGGCCGACCGACACAGACCAAGGCAAGACGGCGAGAGAGAGACGGACACAAGATGGCGGGACAGAAGATCCGCATCCGGTTGAAGTCGTATGACCACGAGGTCATCGACAACTCGGCGCGGAAGATCGTCGACACCGTGACCCGTGCCGGCGCGACGGTGGTGGGCCCCGTGCCGCTGCCCACGGAGAAGAACGTGTTCTGCGTCATCCGGTCGCCCCACAAGTACAAGGACAGCCGCGAGCACTTCGAGATGCGCACCCACAAGCGCCTCATCGACATCATCGACCCGACGCCCAAGGCCGTCGACTCGCTGATGCGTCTCGACCTCCCGGCTGACGTCAACATCGAGATCAAGCTCTGAGGCTGAACGAGATGACTACCACTGCCACCAAGACCGTCAAGGGCGTGCTCGGCGAGAAGCTCGGCATGACGCAGGTCTGGGACGAGGACAACCGCCTCGTGCCCGTGACCGTCATCCAGGCCGGCCCGTGCGTCGTCACCCAGGTCCGCAACGCGGAGACCGACGGGTACGACGCCGTCCAGATCGCCTACGGCGCCATCGACCCCCGCAAGGTCAGCCAGCCCAAGAGCGGCCACTTCGCCAAGGCCGGCGTGACCCCGCGCCGTCACCTCGTCGAGCTGCGCACCGCCGACGCCTCCGAGTACTCCCTGGGTCAGGAGGTGACCGTCGAGCTGTTCGAGTCCGGGCAGGCCATCGACGTCACCGGCACGACCAAGGGCAAGGGCTTCGCCGGCGTCATGAAGCGCCACGGCTTCGCCGGTGTCAGCGCCTCGCACGGTGCCCACCGCAACCACCGCAAGCCC
Organism: Janibacter sp. FSL W8-0316; assembly: GCF_038004165.1. Taxonomy (NCBI): domain Bacteria; kingdom Bacillati; phylum Actinomycetota; class Actinomycetes; order Micrococcales; family Intrasporangiaceae; genus Janibacter; species Janibacter sp. FSL W8-0316. The sequence continues at coordinate 2,831,451 of NZ_JBBOQX010000001.1, forward strand.
GGCTCGATCGGTGGCTGCGCCACCCCGGGTCGCGTCTTCAAGGGCATGCGCATGGCCGGCCGCATGGGCGGCGTGCGCCAGACCACCCAGAACCTCACGATCCACGCCGTGGACGCCGACAAGGGTCTGCTGCTCGTCAAGGGCGCCGTCCCCGGCCCCCGCGGCGGCGTCGTCCTCGTCCGCACCGCGGTGAAGGGAGCCTGACGTGCCGACCATCGACATCATCAGCCCGCAGGGCGCTGCCAACGGCACCGTCGAGCTGCCCGCCGAGATCTTCGACGTGCAGGTCAACGTCCCGCTGATCCACCAGGTCGTCGTCGCCCAGCTCGCCGCCGCGCGCCAGGGCACGCACGCGACCAAGACCCGCGGCAACGTCCGCGGTGGTGGCCGCAAGCCCTACCGCCAGAAGGGCACCGGCCGCGCCCGCCAGGGTTCGACCCGTGCGCCGCAGTTCGCCGGCGGTGGCACCGTCCACGGTCCGCAGCCGCGTGACTACGCGCAGCGCACCCCCAAGAAGATGAAGGCCGCCGCCCTGCGCGGTGCCCTCTCCGACCGGGCGCGTCACGGCCGCATCCACGTGCTCAGCGCGCTGGTGGACGGGGACACCCCCTCCACCAAGAACGTCGCGAGCGTCCTCGGTGGCCTGAGCGAGCGCAACAACCTGCTCGTCGTCATCGAGCGCGACAACGACACCGCGTGGAAGTCAGTGCGCAACCTCGCCGACGTGCACGTCCTGGCCGCTGACCAGCTCAACACCTACGACGTGCTGTGCGCCGACGACGTCGTCTTCACCCAGGCGGCTCTCGAGGCCTTCCTCGCCGGGCCCGCGCCCAAGACTGCAGAGGGGACGGACAAGTGACTGAGTCCATTTCGAGTGCGGCCCAGATCAAGGACCCGCGCGACATCCTGATCCGTCCCGTCGTGTCGGAGAAGTCGTACGGCCTGCTCGACGAGGGCAAGTACACCTTCATCGTCGACCCGCGGGCCAACAAGACCGAGATCAAGATCGCCGTCGAGCAGATCTTCGACGTCAAGGTCGACTCCGTGCACACGATGAACCGTGTCGGCAAGGCCCGACGCACGCGGTTCGGCACCGGTAAGCGCAAGGACACGAAGCGCGCGATCGTCACCCTCCGCGAGGGCACGATCGACATCTTCGGCGGCCAGGGCTGACGGAGAGGACAAGGACAACATGGGAATCCGTAAGTACAAGCCGACCACCCCGGGTCGTCGCGGCAGCTCCGTCGCCGACTTCGTCGAGGTGACGCGCTCCACGCCGGAGAAGTCGCTCGTTCGCCCGCTCACCAAGTCCGGTGGCCGCAACGCCTCCGGTCGCATCACCACCCGTCACATCGGTGGTGGCCACAAGCGCGCCTACCGCGTCATCGACTTCCGTCGCCACGACAAGGACGGCATCCCGGCGAAGGTCGCTCACATCGAGTACGACCCCAACCGCACCGCCCGCATCGCGCTGCTGCACTACGCCGACGGCGAGAAGCGCTACATCCTGGCGCCGAACAAGCTGACGCAGGGCACGGTCATCGAGAACGGCCCCTCGGCCGACATCAAGCCGGGCAACAACCTGCCGCTGCGCAACATCCCGACCGGTACGACGATCCACGCCGTGGAGCTGCGTCCGGGTGGGGGAGCGAAGCTCGCTCGTTCCGCCGGCACCAGCATCCAGCTGCTGGGCAAGGAGGGTCCCTACGCGACCCTGCGCATGCCCTCCGGTGAGATCCGTCGCGTCGACGTGCGCTGCCGCGCCACCGTCGGCGAGGTCGGCAACGCCGAGCAGTCGAACATCAACTGGGGCAAGGCCGGCCGCATGCGGTGGAAGGGCAAGCGCCCGACCGTCCGTGGTGTTGTGATGAACCCCGTGGACCACCCGCACGGTGGTGGCGAGGGCCGCACTTCCGGTGGTCGTCACCCCGTCTCGCCCTGGGGCAAGCCCGAGGGCCGTACCCGGCGTCCCGGCAAGGCGAGCGACAAGCTCATCGTCCGTCGCCGCCGCACCGGCAAGAAGCGCTGATAGGAGCCTTTGGACATGCCTCGTAGTTTGAAGAAGGGCCCCTTCATCGACGACCACCTTCAGAAGAAGGTCGACGTCCAGAACGAAGCGGGCACCAAGAACGTCATCAAGACCTGGTCGCGCCGTTCGGTGATCTCGCCGGACATGCTCGGCCACACCTTCGCCGTGCACGACGGCCGCAAGCACGTCCCGGTGTTCGTCACCGAGGCGATGGTCGGTCACAAGCTCGGCGAGTTCGCACCGACCCGCACCTTCCGCGGTCACGTGAAGGACGACAAGAAGGGACGTCGTCGCTGATGCCTGCCACCGAGACCACCGAGCAGGAGACGCTGGTCGCCCGCGCCTCCGCCCGCCACGTGCGGGTCACGCCGCAGAAGGCGCGTCGCATCGTCGACATGATCCGCGGCAAGGACACCCAGACCGCGATCGCGACCCTGCAGTTCGCCCCCCAGGGTGCGGCCGAGCCGACCCTCAAGGTCCTGCAGAGCGCCATCGCCAACCTGCGCGTCAAGGCCGACGAGGCCGGGGAGCCCTTCGACGAGCGCAACCTCGTCATCACCTCCGCCTTCGTCGACGAGGGCCCCACGATGAAGCGTTTCCGTCCGCGGGCCCAGGGCCGCGCCGGTCGGATCAACAAGCGCACCAGCCACATCACCGTCCTCGTGACGAGCAAGCCTGAGAAGGCCGCGAAGGGAGGGACCCGCTGATGGGTCAGAAGATCAACCCGCACGGCTTCCGTCTGGGCATCACCACCGACCACAAGAGCCGCTGGTTCGCCGACTCCAACAAGGAGGGTCAGCGCTACCGCGACTACGTCAAGGAAGACGTGGCGATCCGCAAGCTCATGTCCACGGGCATGGAGCGCGCCGGCATCGCCCGCGTCGAGATCGAGCGCACCCGTGACCGCGTGCGTGTGGACATCCACACCGCGCGCCCGGGCATCGTCATCGGTCGCCGTGGCGCCGAGGCCGACCGCATCCGCGGCGAGCTCGAGAAGCTCACCGGCAAGCAGGTCCAGCTGAACATCCTCGAGGTCAAGAACCCCGAGATCGAGGCCCAGCTCGTCGCCCAGGGCATCGCCGAGCAGCTCGCTGCCCGCGTGACCTTCCGTCGCGCCATGCGCAAGGGGATGCAGTCCTCCCTTCGCGCCGGTGCCAAGGGCATCCGGATCCAGTGCTCCGGTCGCCTCGGCGGCGCCGAGATGTCGCGCTCGGAGTTCTACCGCGAGGGCCGCGTGCCCCTGCACACGCTCCGCGCCAACATCGACTACGGCTTCTACGAGGCCCGCACGACCTTCGGCCGCATCGGCGTCAAGGTCTGGATCTACAAGGGCGACATGACCGAGAAGGAGTTCGCGGCCCAGCAGGCGACCGCCGCTCCCCGTGGTCGTGGCCCGCGTCGCGACCGCGACGACCGTCCCGCCCGCGCCCGCCGCGGCGACCGCAACGAGGGCCAGGCCCAGGCCGCCGCCCCCGCTGAGGCTCCCGCTGCCGAGGCCCCGGCCAAGACCGAGGGAGAGTCCTGAGATGTTGATCCCCCGACGGGTCAAGCACCGCAAGCAGCACCACCCCAAGCGCTCCGGCATGGCGAAGGGCGGCACCGCCGTCTCCTTCGGTGACTACGGCCTCCAGGCTCTCGAGCCGGCCTACGTCACCAACCGCCAGATCGAGGCGGCTCGTATCGCCATGACGCGCTACATGAAGCGTGGCGGCAAGGTCTGGATCAACATCTACCCGGACCGCCCGCTCACCAAGAAGCCGGCTGAGACCCGCATGGGTTCCGGTAAGGGCTCGCCCGAGTGGTGGGTCGCCAACGTCAAGCCGGGCCGGATCATGTTCGAGATCTCCGGTGTGGACGAGACCGTCGCACGCGAGGCCATGCGCCTGGCGATGCACAAGCTGCCGATGAAGTGCCGCTTCGTCGTGCGTGAGGGTGGTGTCAACTGATGGCAGTCGGATCCAAGGACCTGACCCCGGCCGAGCTGCGTGAGCTGACCGACGACCGCCTGGTCGACGAGCTGCGCAAGGCCAAGGAGGAGCTGTTCAACCTCCGCTTCCAGTCGGCCACCGGCCAGCTGGAGAACCACGGCCGCCTCCGCGCGGTCCGCAAGGACATCGCTCGGATCTACACGGAGATGCGTGAGCGCGAGCTCGGGATCGGAGCGTCGAAGTGAGTGAGAACGTGAAGGATGAGACCGTGACCACCTCCGAGCGCAACGACCGCAAGACGCGTCGTGGCTACGTCGTCAGCGACAAGATGGACAAGACCGTCGTCGTCGAGGTCGAGGACCGCGTCAAGCACGCGCTCTACGGCAAGGTCATGCGCAAGACCTCCAAGGTCAAGGCGCACGACGAGGACAACAGCGCCGGCATCGGCGACCACGTCCTCATCATGGAGACGCGACCGCTGTCGGCCAACAAGCGCTGGCGCATCGTCGAGATCCTCGAGAAGGCCAAGTAAGGCCACCCCGGACGCGAAGGGGGCCCCGCCCCCTTCGCACCGGCATAGACCACATCAGTTCGGCCAGGCTCGCCGCGAGCGAGAACCAGCTCGACGACAGGAGTGAGAAGTGATCCAGCAGGAGTCGCGACTGCGCGTCGCCGACAACACCGGTGCCAAGGAGATCCTGTGCATCCGTGTGCTCGGTGGCTCCGGCCGCCGGTACGCCGGCGTCGGCGACACCATCGTCGCCACCGTCAAGGACGCCATCCCCGGTGGCAACGTCAAGAAGGGTGACGTCGTCAAGGCCGTCATCGTCCGCACCACCAAGGAGCGTCGTCGTAACGACGGTTCCTACATCAAGTTCGACGAGAACGCCGCCGTCATCCTCAAGGCCGACGGCGAGCCGCGCGGGACGCGCATCTTCGGCCCGGTCGGTCGCGAGCTGCGCGACAAGAAGTTCATGAAGATCGTCTCGCTCGCACCGGAGGTGATCTGATCCATGGCCAAGCTCAAGATCAAGAAGGGCGACCTCGTCCAGGTGCTGTCCGGCAAGGACAAGGGCCTGCAGGGCAAGGTCATCTCGGTCAACACCGAGACCGAGCGCGTCGTGGTCGAGGGTGTCCAGCGGGTCACCCGCCACACCAAGGCCGGCTTCGGCGGCCAGGCCGGTGGCCTGGTCGTCTCCGAGGCGTCGATCCACGTGAGCAACGTGGCGATCGTCGACCCGGAGGACAACAAGCCGACCCGCATCAAGACCCGCGTCGAGACCGTCGAGAGCGACGGTCGCACCAAGGCGAGCCGCACCCGCGTCGCGGGCCGCTCGGGCAAGGACCTCTGAGCATGACTGACACCATCGAGACCACCGTCGAGGCCCCGCGCCTCAAGGGCAAGTACAGCGACCAGGTCGTGCCCGCGCTGCAGGAGCAGTTCGGCTACGGCAACGCGATGCAGGTCCCCCGCGTCGTCAAGGTCGTCGTCAACATGGGCGTCGGCGACGCCGCCAAGGACAGCAAGCTCATCGAGGGCGCGATCCGCGACCTGACCGCCATCACCGGTCAGAAGCCGCAGGTCACCAAGGCCCGCAAGTCCATCGCGCAGTTCAAGCTGCGCGAGGGCATGCCGATCGGCTGCCACGTCACGCTGCGCGGCGCCCGCATGTGGGAGTTCCTCGACCGCCTCACGGCGATCGCGCTGCCCCGTATCCGCGACTTCCGTGGCCTGAACCCCAAGCAGTTCGACGGCAACGGCAACTACACCTTCGGTCTGACCGAGCAGTCGATGTTCCACGAGATCGACCAGGACAAGATCGATCGCGTCCGCGGCATGGACATCACCGTGGTCACGACCGCGACGAACGACGACGAGGGCCGCGCGCTGCTCAAGCAGCTGGGCTTCCCCTTCAAGGAGAACTGACATGGCGAAGACCGCCCTGATCAACAAGGCGAACAAGAAGCCGAAGTTCAAGGTCCGCGGGTACACGCGGTGCCAGCGCTGCGGCCGACCGCACTCGGTCTACCGCAAGTTCGGCCTGTGCCGCGTGTGCCTTCGGGAGATGGCCCACCGCGGCGAGCTCCCGGGCGTCACCAAGTCCTCCTGGTAACCGCCCGGAGCCACCAGCTCGCTTTGCTCGCGCAGAACCCTGCAGCGGGCCACCACGTTTCAACACCACGACACCGAAGGTCCCCAGGGGAAACCGCGGTGAGAAGGGGCAGGCAGAGCCCATGACCATGACCGACCCGATCGCGGACATGCTGACCCGCGTCCGGAACGCCAACTCGGCGCACCACGACGCTGTCTCCATGCCGTACTCCAAGCTCAAGTCGCACATCGCGGAGATCCTCCAGGCCGAGGGTTTCATCGCGGGGTGGGAGGTCGAGGAGGCGACCGTCGGCAAGACGCTGACGATCAACCTCAAGTACGGCCCCAACCGTGAGCGTTCCATCGCGGGCGTGCGCCGGGTGTCCAAGCCCGGTCTGCGCGTCTACGCGAAGTCCACCAACCTGCCGAAGGTGCTCGGCGGCCTGGGCGTGGCGATCATCTCCACGTCCTCCGGCCTCCTCACCGACAAGCAGGCCGCAACCAAGGGTGTGGGCGGGGAAGTCCTCGCCTACGTCTGGTAAGGGGAAGCAGACATGTCGCGAATCGGACGACTCCCGGTCGCCATCCCCAGCGGTGTCGACATCGCCATCGAGGGCCAGACCGTCAAGGTCAAGGGCCCCAAGGGCGAGCTGCAGGTCATCGTGACCGAGCCGATCACGGTCGAGAAGACCGAGGCCGGCGTCGAGGTCAAGCGTCCCGACGACGAGCGCGAGTCGCGCTCGCTCCACGGCCTGACCCGCAGCCTCATCAACAACATGGTCGTCGGTGTCACCGAGGGCTACGAGAAGAAGCTCGAGATCCACGGCACGGGTTACCGCGTGCAGAACAAGGGCGGCTCGCTCGAGTTCGCGCTCGGCTACAGCCACCCGATCACGATCGAGGCCCCCGAGGGGATCAGCTTCAACGTCGAGAACCCCACGCGCTTCAGCGTCCAGGGCATCGACAAGCAGCTCGTCGGCGAGACCGCTGCCAACATCCGCAAGCTCCGCCGCCCCGACCCGTACAAGGGCAAGGGTGTCCGGTACGAGGGCGAGCACATCCGTCGCAAGGTCGGAAAGGCTGGTAAGTAACCCATGGCCAAGATCGTCAAGCGTGCCAAGGGCAAGAGCGCCGCTCGCGGGCGTCGCCACCTGCGCCTGCGCAAGAAGGTCACCGGCACCGCGGCGCGTCCGCGGCTGGTGGTCACCCGCAGCAGCCGTCACGTCTTCGTCCAGGTCGTCGACGACACGGTTGGCAAGACCGTCGCGTCCGCGTCGACCATGGAGGCCGACGTGCGTGCGCTCGAGGCCGACAAGACCGAGCGGGCCAAGAAGGTCGGTGAGCTGGTCGCCGAGCGCGCCAAGTCCGCCGGTGTCGAGGCCGTCGTCTTCGACCGCGGTGGCAACCGCTACCACGGTCGCGTCGCCGCGATCGCGGACGGCGCCCGCGAAGGGGGTCTGACGCTGTGATGCAGACCCAGAACGTCGAGAAGAGGAACATCTGATGCCCGGACCCCAGCGTCGAGGCGCCGGTGCCGCAGGCACCAACGAGCGCTCCAACAACGACCGTCGTGACAACCGCGGCGGTGGCCGCGACCGTCGTGACGGTGGCCGCGACCGCAACGAGAGCCAGTTCCTCGAGCGCGTCGTGACCATCAACCGTGTCGCCAAGGTCGTCAAGGGTGGTCGCCGCTTCAGCTTCACCGCCCTCGTCGTCGTCGGTGACGGTGACGGCACCGTCGGTGTCGGCTACGGCAAGGCCAAGGAGGTCCCGGCCGCGATCGCCAAGGGTGTCGAGGAGGCGAAGAAGAACTTCTTCACCGTCCCGCGCATCCAGGGCACGATCCCGCACCCCATCCAGGGTGAGGCCGCGGCCGGTGTCGTCATGCTGCGCCCCGCCAGCCCCGGTACCGGTGTCATCGCCGGTGGCCCGGTGCGTGCGGTGCTCGAGTGCGCCGGCATCCACGACGTGCTGTCCAAGAGCCTCGGCTCGGACAACGCGATCAACATCGTCCACGCGACCGTCGAGGCCCTGCGCGGCCTCGAGCGTCCCGAGGCCGTCGCGGCTCGCCGCGGTCTGCCCCTGGACGAGGTCGCCCCGGCTGCCATGCTGCGCGCCCAGGCTGCTGGCCGCGCCGAGGCCGCCGAGAAGGCAAAGGCGGGTGCGTGATGGCTCAGCTGAAGGTGACCCAGACCCGTTCGGAGATCGGTGGCAAGCAGAACCAGCGCGACACGCTGCGCAGCCTCGGTCTGAAGCGCATCGGCGACGTCGTCGTCAAGGAGGACCGCCCGGAGATCCGTGGCATGGTCCAGACGGTTCGCCACCTGGTGACCGTCGAGGAGGTTGACTGATCATGGCTGACTCCAAGGCCACCCCGAACCCCGAGCAGGGTTCGACCCACGCGCTCAAGGTGCACCACCTGCGTCCGGCCCCCGGCGCCAAGACCGCGAAGACCCGTGTGGGTCGCGGTGAGGGCTCCAAGGGCAAGACCGCCGGCCGCGGTACCAAGGGCACCAAGGCCCGGTACCAGGTGCCGGAGCGCTTCGAGGGCGGTCAGACGCCGCTGCACATGCGTCTGCCGAAGCTCCGTGGCTTCAAGAACCCCTTCAAGGCCGAGTACCAGGTCGTGAACCTCGACCGCATCTCCGCCCTCTTCCCCGAGGGTGGCAGCGTGGGCGTCGAGGAGCTCGTGGCCAAGGGTGCCGTCCGTGGCGGACACCCGGTCAAGGTCCTCGGGTCCGGCGAGATCACGGTGAAGGTCGACCTCACGGTCGACGCCTTCTCCGCGAGCGCCAAGGACAAGATCGAGGCGGCCGGCGGCAGCATCAGCGCTCGCTGACCCCCTTCGGTCCATCGTGTCGAGGCCGTCCCGATCCGGGACGGCCTCGACGCGTCTCCCGGCCCCCTGTTGACGAAGGGGGCCGTGGGTCACGTCGCGACCGCGCAGTCGCGGCAGGTATCGTCTGACAGGTTGCCCGCCGCCGGTGGGCTCCCTGCCTGCAGCTCACATCTGCATCCCGGCACCGTCCTGGAGGAACCCACGTGCTCTCCGTCTTCACCCGGGCGTTCAAGACGCCCGACCTGCGGCGCAAGCTGCTCTTCACGCTGGGCATCATCGTGCTCTTCCGGCTCGGCTCCCACGTGCCGACGCCCAACGTCAACTACACCGCGGTGCAGGACTGCATCGCCGGTGCGCGTGACGACGCGGGCAACAACTTCCTCGGGATGGCCAACCTCTTCAGTGGTGGCGCCCTGCTCCAGCTGTCGATCTTCGCGCTGGGGATCATGCCCTACATCACCGCGAGCATCATCGTGCAGCTGCTCACGGTCGTCATCCCCCGCTTCGAGCAGCTGAAGAAGGAGGGGCAGCAGGGCCAGGCGAAGATGACGCAGTACACGCGCTACCTGACGATCGCCCTCGCCGTGCTGCAGTCGGCCACCTTCATCACCTTCGCGCGCAACCCCGCGAGCCTGTTCAACAACGCCGAGTGCGGGCCGATCCTCTACCGCGACTCGATGTTCTCGATCATCCTCATGGTTCTGACGATGACCGCCGGCACGGGCCTGATCATGTGGCTCGGCGAGCTCGTCACGGACAAGGGCGTCGGCAACGGCATGTCCCTGCTGATCTTCACCTCGATCACCGCGACCTTCCCCGGCTCGCTGTGGGCGATCCAGCAGCGCGACGGCCGCTGGGACATCTTCTTCCTCGTCATCGCCATCGGCCTGGTCATCATCGCCGCGGTCGTCTTCGTCGAGCAGAGCCAACGCCGCATCCCGGTGCAGTACGCCAAGAAGATGGTCGGCCGGCAGATGTACGGCGGCACCTCGACGTACATCCCGATCAAGGTCAACATGGCCAACGTCATCCCGGTGATCTTCGCCAGCTCGATGCTCGCGCTGCCGCAGATGATCGCCCAGTTCCAGACCGACCCGACGGGCGACAACCCGGCCTGGGTCGACTGGATCAACACCTATCTCGTCACGGGTGACCACCCGATATACATGGCGGTCTTCACCGCGATGATCCTCTTCTTCACCTTCTTCTACGTCTCGATCACCTTCAACCCGACCGAGGTGGCCGACAACATGAAGAAGTACGGGGGCTTCATCCCCGGTATCCGCGCCGGGCGACCCACGGCCGAATACCTCCAGTACGTGCTCACCCGCATCACCGTGCCGGGCGCCATCTACCTCGCTCTGGTCTCGTTGATCCCGCTCATCGCCCTCGTGCTCGTCGGGGCCAACCAGAACTTCCCCTTCGGCGGTACCTCTATCCTCATCATGGTGGGGGTCGGTCTGGAGACGGTGAAGCAGATCGAGTCCCAGCTCCAGCAACGCCACTACGAAGGATTCCTCCGCTGATGCGTCTGATCATTTTGGGTCCCCCCGGTGCCGGCAAGGGCACGCAGGCCGGCCGGATCGCCGAGCACTACGGCATCCCCGCGATCTCCACGGGTGACATCTTCCGCGCCAACATCAAGAACGAGACCGAGCTCGGTCTCCAAGTCAAGGAGATCCTCGCCTCCGGTGGTTATGTCTCGGACGACATCACCAACGCCATCGTCGAGGACCGGCTGGCCCAGGACGACGCCGCCCCCGGCTTCCTCCTCGACGGCTACCCGCGCACGACCGCCCAGGTGACGGCGCTCGACGCCATGCTGGCCAAGGCCGACCACTCGATCGACAAGGTGCTCGAGCTCGTCGTCGACGACGAGGTCGTCGTCCAGCGACTGCTCAAGCGCGCCGAGCTCGAGGGTCGCGTCGACGACACCGAGGAGGTCATCCGCGAGCGGATGGCCATCTACCACCGCGAGACCAAGCCGCTGTCCGACGCCTATGGCGAGCGCAACCTGCTCGTGCAGGTCGACGGCGAGGGCGAGGTCGACGAGGTCGCCGAGCGCATCGTCGCCGCCCTGGGCGCCTGACCCGTGTCCCTCTTCGGCCGTGAGCGGATCCGCCCGCGCACCCCGGACCAGATCCGGGCGATGCGCGTGGCGGGTCTGCTCACCGGCCGCACCCTGGAGATGCTGCGCGGCGAGGTCCGCGCCGGCGTCACCACCGGGCAGCTCGACGCCCTCGCCGAGGACTTCATCCGCAGCGGCGGGGGAGTGCCCAACTTCCAGCTCGTCCCCGGCTACGTCAACACGCTGTGCACGTCGGTCAACGACGAGATCGTCCACGGCATCCCGGGCGACCGGGTGCTGCGCGACGGTGACCTGCTGAGCATCGACTGCGGCGCCGAGGTCGACGGGTGGAACGGCGACAGCGCCATCACCCTCGTCGTCGGCGGTGACGAGGCCGGTGACCCGGCCGCGGTCCGGCTCAACGACGTCACCCGGCGCTCCCTCTGGGCCGGTCTCGCCGCCCTTCGTCCCGACGGCGACCTCAACGACATCGGCGGCGCGGTCGAGGACTCGATCACCGACGACGCGCGCGCCGACGGCGTCGACTACGGGATCGTCCAGGACTACACGGGCCACGCCATCGGCGAGCACATGCACCTGCCGCCCAATGTGCCCAACTACCGCGAGCCCGGCCGCCGGCCGCGCACGCCCGTCGGCACGACCCTGGCCATCGAGCCGATGGTCACCCTCGGCGACCAGGCCAACCACGTCCTGCCCGACGAGTGGACCGTCGCCACCGACGACGGCGCCGTCGCCAGCCACTGGGAGCACACCGTCGCGCTCACCGAGCGCGGTCTGTGGGTGCTCACCGCCCTCGACGGCGGCGAGGCGGAGCTCACCGCGCGGGGCGCCCCCTTCGGCCCGCTGGACTGATCTCGGGCACCCTTCGAGACGCTTGCAGAGCAAGCTGCTCAGGGACCGGAGCGGTGTGGCCCACGCGACGCTGGACACTCCCTTCGCCCCGGCGGCTCGGTCGGTAGGGTGCGAGACCAGTCATGTCCGACGCCGTGACGACGCGGCCGGGTCGATGAGGAGCGTTTCGAGGATGACCCTTCCCCCTGCACGCGACGACGTCATGGGACTGGCCGAGGGCTTCGCCCCGGTGGCCCCGGACGCGTGGGCCGACCTGGCCGCCGCCGTGGTCAACAAGTCGCGACCCGACGACCGCAAGGTCGACGGCGCCGGCGCCCGCGAGGCCCTCGCGAGCCACCTGCCCGGTGGCGTCGACATCGAGCCGATCTACTGGCCGCAGCCCGGGGCCGCCCTCGGCCTGCCGGGCGCGATGCCCTTCACCCGCGGCCGTGGCCCGCGCAACCCCGACCAGCCGTGGGACGTGCGCCAGCTGCACGACGACCCCGACGCCGCCGCCAGCCGCGCGGCCGTGCTCGACGACCTCGAGCGCGGCGTGAGCTCGGTGTGGCTGCACGTCGGCGCCGACGGTATCGCCCCCGGTGACGTCGCCGAGGTCCTCACCGACGTCATGGTCGACCTCGCCCCGGTCGTCGTCAGCTCCACCGACGACCAGAGCGCCGCGGCGGCCGCACTCGTCGCCGCCTGGGAGGCGAAGGGGGTCGACCCCACCGTGGTCCGCGGCAGCCTCGGGCACGACCCCATCGGCCAGGTCGCCACGGTCGGCGGCTCGCCCGACCTCGCGCCGCTCGCCGAGGCCGTCGCCACGTGCACCGACCGCTTCACCGGGGTGCGCGCCATCACCGTCGACACCCGGGTCCACCACGATGCCGGCGCGAGCGACCAGGACGAGATCGCGCTCGCCCTGGCCACCGCCCTCGACTACGTCCGGCACCTCGCCGAGGCCGGTGTCGAGCCGGCCGAGGCCTTCCGCCGGATCGACTTCCGCGTGGCCGCGACCGCCGACCAGTTCACGACCATCGCCAAGCTGCGTGCCCTGCGCCGCACCTGGGCGCGTGTCGGTGAGGTGATCGAGGTCCCCGAGGCCGACCGCGGCGCGTGGGTGCACGCGGTCACCTCGTGGCGCATGCAGACGCGCACCGACCCGTGGGTCAACATCCTGCGCGACACCATCGCCTGCTTCGCGGCCGCCGCCGGTGGCGCCGACGCGATCACCGTGCTGCCCTACGACCACGCGCTCGGTCTGCCGACCGCCTTCTCCCGCAGGGTCGCCCGCAACACCCAGTCCCTGCTGTCGTCCGAGTCCAATGTCGCCCGGGTCGCCGACCCGGCCGGTGGCTCGGCATACGTCGAGTCGCTCACCGACGAGCTCGCCCGCGCGGCCTGGACGTGGTTCGGGCAGCTCGACGCCGCCGGGGGAGCGGCGGCAGCCCTGGCCGCCGGCACCGTCGCCGAGCGGCTGGCCGCGACGAGCGCCGAGCGCGACGTCGCGCTGGCCACGAGGGCGCTGCCGATCACCGGCACCTCGACCTTCCCGCTGGCCGGGGAGACCCTGCTGAGCCGTACGCCCCGGACCGAACCCACCGGTGGTCTGCCCCGTCGTCGCGACGCCGAGATCTTCGAGGCGCTGCGCGAGCGGACGGCCGGCGGTGACGTCAGCGTCCCGGTGCTGGCCCTGGGGCCGGCCCGTGAGCACACCGCGCGGCTGACCTTCGTCACCAACCTCCTTGGCGTCGCGGGCATCCGCCCCGAGGTCATCGAGGTCGACGGTCCCGACGCCGACCTGACCGCGGCCCAGGGTGCGCCCGCCGCGATCATCGCCTCGTCCGCCGCGGGCTACTCGGCCCACGCCGAGGCGAGCGTGGCCTCCCTTCGCTCCGCCGGCGTCGGCCGGGTCCTCGTCGCCGGCAAGGCCGCCGAGCTCGGCGACACCACCGTCGACGGCGAGGTCCGCGACGGCATCAATATCGTGGACTTCCTCGCAGAACTTCTTGATCTCCTCGGCGCCCCGAGCGCCCCGGGCGCCCCGCAGGCAGGAGCAGACGCATGAGCGCGCAGATCCCCAGCTTCGACACCGTCGACCTCGGCGACGGAGCCCCGTCCGCCGACGCCGCCGAGCGCTGGCAGCAGGCTCTCGACGCCACCCCCGGTGCGGCCGACGGCTGGGAGACCCCGGAGAAGATCGAGGTCGCCCCGGTCTACACCGAGGCCGACACCGCCGACCTCGACTTCCTCGAGACCGCCCCCGGCGCGGCCCCCTTCCTCCGCGGGCCCTACCCGACGATGTACGTCAACCAGCCGTGGACGATCCGGCAGTACGCCGGCTTCTCGACCGCCGAGGAGTCCAATGCCTTCTACCGGCGCAACCTCGCGGCCGGGCAGAAGGGCCTGTCGGTCGCCTTCGATCTAGCGACCCACCGCGGCTACGACAGCGACCACCCGCGCGTGTCCGGCGACGTCGGCATGGCCGGTGTCGCCATCGACTCGATCTACGACATGCGCACGCTCTTCGACGGGATCCCGCTGGACCGGATGAGCGTGTCGATGACGATGAACGGCGCGGTCCTGCCGGTCCTCGCGCTCTACGTCGTCGCGGCCGAGGAACAGGGGGTGAGCCCGGAGCAGCTGAGCGGCACCATCCAAAATGACATCCTCAAGGAGTTCATGGTCCGCAACACCTACATCTACCCGCCGGCTCCCTCGATGCGGATCATCTCCGACATCTTCGCCTTCACCAGCCAGCGGATGCCGCGCTTCAACTCGATCTCGATCTCCGGCTACCACATGCAGGAGGCCGGGGCGACGCAGGACCTCGAGCTCGGCTACACGCTCGCCGACGGCATCGAGTACATCCGGGCGGGCAAGGCCGCGGGCATGGACGTTGACTCCTTCGCGCCGCGACTGTCCTTCTTCTGGGCCATCGGCATGAACTTCTACATGGAGGTGGCCAAGCTGCGCGCGGCCCGCCTGCTGTGGGCGCGTCTGGTCAAGGAGAACTTCGAGCCGGGCAATGCCAAGTCGCTGTCGCTGCGCACCCACTCGCAGACCTCCGGCTGGAGCCTCACCGCCCAGGACGTCTACAACAACGTCGTGCGCACCTGCGTCGAGGCGATGGCCTCCACCCAGGGCCACACCCAGAGCCTGCACACCAACGCGCTCGACGAGGCGATCGCGCTGCCGACGGACTTCTCCGCGCGCATCGCCCGCAACACCCAGCTCGTCCTCCAGCAGGAGTCGGGCACGACGCGCGTCATCGACCCGTGGGGCGGCAGCGCCTACGTCGAGCGCCTGACGCACGACCTCGCGCAGCGGGCCTGGGCCCACATCGAGGAGGTCGAGGCCGCCGGCGGCATGGCCAAGGCCATCGAGGCCGGCATCCCCAAGATGCGCATCGAGGAGGCGGCCGCCCGCACCCAGGCGCGCATCGACTCCGGCCAGCAGCCGGTCATCGGCGTCAACACCTACCCCGTCACCGAGAGCACCGCCGACGAGGCCATCGAGATCCTCAAGGTCGACAACGCCGCGGTCCGGGCCTCCCAGATCGCCAAGCTCGAGCGGCTGCGTGCCGAGCGCGACGAAGGGGAGACCCGCGCGGCCCTCGCAGCGCTCACCGAGGCGGCGAAGGCCGACGGCGGCACCATGGAGACCAACCTGCTCGCGCTCGCGATCGACGCGGCCCGGGCCAAGGCGACCGTCGGCGAGATCTCGTCCGCGCTCGAGGAGGTCTACGGCCGCTACACCGCGCAGATCCGTACGATCTCGGGTGTGTACCGGGACGAGGCTGGCAAGGGTGGCGCCGTGGACGAGGTCCTGGCCAAGGTCGACGACTTCGAGCAGGCCGAGGGGCGCCGCCCCCGCATCCTCGTCGCCAAGATGGGCCAGGACGGCCACGACCGCGGCCAGAAGGTCATCGCGACCGCCTTCGCCGACCTCGGCTTCGACGTTGACGTGGGCCCGCTCTTCCAGACCCCCGGCGAGGTGGCCCGTCAGGCCGTCGAGGGCGACGTGCACGTCGTCGGGGTGTCGTCGCTGGCCGCGGGTCACCTGACCCTCGTGCCGGCGCTGCGCCAGGAGCTCGACTCCCTCGGCCGAGAGGACCTGATGATCGTCGTGGGTGGCGTCATCCCCGATCAGGACTTCGACGAGCTGCGTGCCGCCGGGGCCGACGACATCTACCCGCCGGGCACGGTCATCGCCGAGGCGGCCGGCCGTCTCGTCGACCGCCTGCGGGAGCGGGCCGCCGGCACCGATGCCTGAGTCGGTCGCCGACCTCGCCCGGGGGGTGCGGGAGCGCTCGCGCGCCCACATCGCCCGGGCGATCACGCTCGTCGAGTCCTCGCGCCCGGACCACCGGGAGCGGGCTCGCGAGCTGCTCGCGCTCATCGCGCCCGACACCGGGCAGGGCATGCGCGTGGGCATCTCGGGTATCCCGGGGGCCGGCAAGTCGACCTTCATCGACGCGCTCGGCACCCGGCTTATCGAGCGCGGTCACCGGGTCGCCGTCGTCGCCGTCGACCCGAGCAGCTCCCGCACCGGCGGGTCGGTCCTCGGTGACCGCACCCGGATGGCGCAGCTGACGGCGAGCGAGGATGCCTTCGTGCGGCCGTCGCCGTCGGGCGCGCACCTCGGTGGGGTCGCCCGCGCGACCCGTGAGGGGATGCTCGTGCTCGAGGCCGCGGGCTTCGACGTCGTGCTCGTCGAGACCGTGGGCGTCGGTCAGTCCGAGGTCGCGGTCGCCGAGATGGTCGACACCTTCCTCCTGCTGGCGCTCGCCCGCGGCGGCGACCAGCTGCAGGGCATCAAGCGCGGCATCCTCGAGATGGCCGACGTCATCGCGGTCAACAAGGCCGACGGCGAGCACGCCGGCGATGCGCGGGTCGCCGCCCGGGAGCTCTCCGGCGCGATGCGGCTGATGAACTCCGACCCCGACGCCCGCCGTCCCCCCGTGCTCACCTGCAGCGCGCAGACCGGCGACGGTCTCGACGACGTGTGGGCCGCGGTGCTCGAGCACCGCGAGTGGCTCGAGGCCCAGGGCTCGCTGCACGCCCGCCGGGCCGAGCAGCAGCGCGAGTGGATGTGGGCGATGGTCGACGCCGAGCTGCGCGACGCCGTGCGTCGCTCGCCGCAGGTGCGCGAGTTGCTCGCCGAGATCACCCCAGGCCTGCGCACCGGCGAGGTGAGCGCCGTCGACGGTGCCGCCCGGATCATCGCTGCCTTCTCGAGCGACCTGGCCGCACGACCTTGAGGAAGTGCGACCTCAGGCAGATGCGGACTCGGGGGTCGCACCGGGGGAGAGGGCCGGGCGGCCGAAGCCCTTGGGGGCCACCCCGGTCCGGCGCGCCAGCCACAGCAGGATCGCCGTCATGACGAAGGTCGCCGCGACCCCGAGGCCACCCGAGGCAGCGGTGCTCGTCGTCTCCTCGGTGACGTAGGCGTCGGACAGGCCGCCGAGCATCGTCAGGCCGAGGATGATGACGAGGTTGTTGACGACGTGCAGCACGATGGCGGCCTCGAGCCCGCCCGTGCGCCACGTGAGGTAGCAGCAGGCGACCGCCATGCCACCGAGGTCGAGCAGCACCCACGGGTCGAGCGAGGTGTGCGCCAGGGCGAAGGTCGCCGCGGACAGCACGGTGCCGACGACGAGGGCGACGACCGGCCGCTTGATCCACGCGCCGACGCCCTGGAGGATCCCGCCACGGAAGGCGACCTCCTCGCCGGCCGACTGCAGCGGCGTGGTGAGCAGGGTGATGACGAGCAGCCAGGGCCAGTGGGCGGGCCGCTCGGTGGGCTGCTCGCCGGAGAGCACCCAGGCCGCGGCGAGGTAGCCGCCCCAGATGACGAGGGTGACGGCCGAGGCGACGGCGAGCCAGCGCCAGCGGATGCGCCCGGCGACCGACCACAGTCGGCCCATCGGCCGCCAGTGGCCGACCCGGGTGGCGACGAGCGTCGCGGGGATGAGCGCGGCGAGGGTGAGGTTGCTGATGAGCATCGTCACCGGGTCGGCGGGGTCGATGTCGGCGGTGCTGCCGCCGCTCTCGAGCAGCGAGGGGTCGAGGACGAACCACGCGATGCTCAGGGCCATCGCGAGGACGAACCACGTGGCGATGCCCGCCCCCAGCGCGAGGAAGGGGCGCCACCAGCGGTAGCCGGCCGTGCGCATCTGGTGGACATAGCTGCGCGGCTCGTCGTCGGGCAGCGGCGCGAGCGAGGAGCCGGAGCTCGGCGCGACCGCGGGGGCGTGGCGGCTGGCGGCGCGCTCGCGGGCAGCCGCGACGAGGTCGAGGGCCAGCGGGTGCACCCCGTCGGCGGTCGCCGCGGGGAAGTCGGTGAGCGTGGCGAAGGGGGATCCCCCCGCGGTGACGACGGCGGGCTCGGCGCCCCGGTGGGCCTGCGCGAACCAGATCGTCCCCGGGGCGGCGACGTAGTCGCGCCCGGGACGGGCGGAGCCGGTGTGCGTCGGCAGGTCGACCGGCGCCTCGCCGCCGATGGCCGCCAGGCGGCTGCCGGGGGAGGGGGTGAGGCTCCCCCCTTCGTCCGTGCGGAGGGGGCCGAGGACCGGGACGCCGAGCTGCAGGGCCCAGCCGGTCGTCGTGTCGTGGGTCGTCGCCGGTGCCTGTGCCGGCGGCGCGAGGAGCCAGACGCCGTCGACGTCGGGAGTGAGGGCGGCCCCTGCGGGCAACCACCGCACGCTCGCGTCGGGGGCCAGTGCGGCCACGGCACGGGCGACGAAGGGGGCGTCCGGCCAGTCCGGCGCGCCGACGAGTGCGATGGTCAGGCCGGTCATGCGTCGAGCCTACGTGCCCGGGGCGCGCACCCCGACAGGGTGCGCGCCCCGAGGCCGTCGGGACCGGTCAGGCCCGGGCGGTCTCCCGCTCGTCCTCGGGCTCGTCCGCGCCGAGGTCGACGATCTCTCCACGCTCGCGGGCCTCCTCGCCGGCGGAGACGGCCTCGTCGGGGACGCCCCTGACCTTCGTGACGTACTGCAGGTCTTCCTTGCGCAGTGCGACGAGGAAGCTGATGCCGGCGAGGAACATCAACGTGAACATCGGCAGCCCGATGACGGTGATGACCTCCTGCAGGGCCTCGAGGCCCTTGTCGCCGGCCAGGACGATGAGCAGGGCCGCGAGGACGCCCTCGCTCACTCCCCAGAAGACCCGCTGACGGGTGGGGCCGGCGTCGCCGTCGCCGGTGCACAGCATGTCGACGACGAGCGATGCGGAGTCGGAGCTCGTCGCGAAGAAGATCGCGACGATGAGCACCGCGAAGCCCTGGACGATCGTCGTCAGCGGGTAGTTCTCGAAGAAGGCGAACATCGACAGCGGGACCGACTCGCTGACGGCCGCGGCGATCGGGCCCTCGCTGCCGTCCATGCCGTCGATGCGCAGGGCCGACCAGCCGAAGGTGACGAACCAGATGATCGTGAAGAGCGTCGGGGCGAAGAGGACACCGAGCACGAACTCACGGACGGTGCGGCCCTTGGAGATGCGTGCGAGGAAGATCCCCATGAAGGGGGCCCAGCTCACCGTCCACGCCCAGTAGAAGACGGTCCAGCCGCCCTGCCAGCCCCAGCCGTCGTCCTTGGTGACGTCGGCGAGGGCGTCGTTCCACAGCATGAGCTCGGGCAGCGCGGCGACGAAGTTTCCGGTGGTCTCGAACATCTCGCGGATGAGGAAGAGGGTCATCCCGCCGGTGAGCAGGACGAAGATCATCAGCGCGATGGCCATGCCGATGTTGATGTTCGACAGCAGCTTGACGCCCTTGTCGAGGCCGCGCACGATCGACGTCGTCGCGACGGTCGTGAGTACGACGATGATGAGCACCTGCAGGGTCGTGTCGTTGGACCAGCCGAAGAGCTCGCCCAGGCCGGCGCCGATCTGCGAGGTTCCCAGACCGATCGAGACGGCCACGCCGAAGAGGGTGCCAAGGATCGCGAGGATGTCGATGGCGCGACCGATCGGGCCGTAGATGCGGTCCTTGAGCAGCGGGTAGAAGACCGAGCTGACCCGCACGGGCAGCTCGTAGCGGTGGATGAAGTAGGCGAAGGCCAGACCCGGCAGGCAGAAGATCGCCCACGTGTGCAGGCTCAGGTGGTACAGCGCGAAGTTCATGCCGTCCTGGGCCGCCTCGACCGTGTAGGGCTCGACCCCGGACCGAGGCGGCTCGCTGAAGTGCGAGATCGGCTCGGCGACGCCCCAGAACATCAGGATGGTGCCGATGCCGCCGGCGAAGAGCATGGCGAACCACGAGGCGAAGCTGTACTCGGGGGGTGTCTCCTTGCGGCCCAGCTGGACCTGACCGTAGGGGCTGAAGGCCACGGCGAGGAGCATGATCACCCACGCGGTCACGCCGAAGATGAAGTACCAGCCCAGGTTGGTGACGATCCACTCGCGCCCGCTGCCGAAGACCGAGCTCAGCTGGGTGGGGAAGACCAGCAGCACGAGGAGGAAGAGGGCCATGAGGCCCGCCGAGACGAAGAAGATGGTGGGGTGGGTGCGCAGTCCCAGTTTGCGAGCCAGTGCGTCCACGGTGTGATCCTTTCGGAGGGGGTCAGCATCCGGATCCTCGAGTCTGGCAATATCGGGACGCCCGCGGGTGGATTTCGCCCCCGGCGTCTTCGTCCACTATTCTTGATCGTCGGTCACGTGTGTCATGCCTTCCCGCTCGCGAGGAGGCCATCGCCCGCGTGCCGGACCCGGTGGCCTCCACCCAGGAGGCGACCACCAACGGATTGAGAGGGTATGGCCAAGAAGGACGGTGTCATCGAGGTCGAGGGCACGATCGTCGAAGCGCTCCCGAACGCAATGTTCCGGGTCGAGCTGACCAACGGTCACAAGGTTCTCGCCCACATCTCGGGCAAGATGCGGCAGCACTACATCCGAATCCTCCCCGAGGACAAGGTTGTCGTCGAGCTCAGCCCGTACGACCTGACCCGCGGCCGGATCGTCTTCCGTTACCGCTGACCGAGGCGGTCGTCGACCCGGCGACCGACGAGGGACGCAACTCCCGCACGACCCGGCATCCACCACCCGTGGGTCGGGACAGATCGATGAAAGATGCGAGACGGCAATGAAGGTTCAGCCGAGCGTCAAGAAGATCTGCGACAAGTGCAAGGTGATCCGCCGTAACGGTCGGGTCATGGTGATCTGCGACAACCTGCGCCACAAGCAGCGCCAGGGCTGATCGCGGCCACCACGGCCCGCACGGCGGGGACCTTGGCTCATCGCCACAGATCCTCGAGCAACGCCAACATCAAGAAGCACGCACCACCCGGCCCCTGCCCCCTTCGCGGAGCAGGACGTCACCCCCGGCTCGGAGGCCGGGGACCGAGCGGCCCGCCCCCATCGGCGGGGACCACCGCCGGATCGGTGGTGCACCAGACCTCCGAATCACGAGAAGGAAGCCAGCACATGGCACGACTTGTTGGAGTCGACCTGCCGCGCGAGAAGCGCGTCGAGGTCGCCCTGACCTACATCTTCGGTGTGGGACGCACGACCGCAAGCAAGGCCCTCGCCGAGACCGGCGTCGACCCGAGCACCCGCGTGAAGGACCTCAGCGACGACCAGCTCGTCGCCCTCCGCGACTACCTCGAGGCCAACGTCCAGCTCGAGGGTGACCTCCGCCGCGAGGTGGCCGCCGACATCCGCCGCAAGGTCGAGATCGGCACCTACGAGGGCCTGCGGCACCGCCGCGGTCTCCCGGTCCGCGGTCAGCGCACCAAGACCAACGCCCGGACCCGCAAGGGCCCGAAGCGCACCGTCGCAGGCAAGAAGAAGGCCTGACACACCACGGCTCACCGCTGCCGGCTCGCGCCGCGCGGTGATCACCACACACCGAAGAACTTCGTAGGAGAAACATGCCCCCCAAGACCCGCTCCGGCGCCAAGGTGCGTCGCAAGGTCAAGAAGAACGTGGCCGTGGGCCAGGCCCACATCAAGAGCACGTTCAACAACACGATCATCTCGATCACCGACCCCACCGGTGCCGTGATCTCGTGGGCCTCCGCCGGCCAGGTCGGCTTCAAGGGCTCGCGCAAGTCCACCCCGTACGCCGCCCAGATGGCTGCCGAGGCCGCTGCACGTCGTGCCATGGAGCACGGCATGAAGAAGGTCGACGTCTTCGTCAAGGGCCCGGGCTCCGGTCGCGAGACCGCGATCCGCTCCCTGACCGCCGCCGGCCTCGAGGTCGGCGCGATCCAGGACGTCACGCCCAGCCCGCACAACGGTGTCCGCCCGCCCAAGCGCCGTCGCGTCTGAGCAGCAGAGATACGGGAGACAGATAAGACATGGCTCGTTACACCGGCCCCATCACCAAGAAGTCGCGTCGACTCAAGCTCGACCTCGTCGGCGGCGACAAGAACTTCGAGCTCCGTCCCTTCCCCCCGGGCCAGCACGGCCGTCGGCGGATCCAGGAGAAGGAGTACCTCACCCAGCTGCAGGAGAAGCAGCGCGCCCGCTTCACCTACGGCGTCATGGAGAAGCAGTTCGTCCGGTACTACAAGGAGGCGGCCAACCGCCCCGGCCAGACCGGTCACAACCTGCTGACCATCCTCGAGTCGCGCCTCGACAACGTCATCTACCGCGCGGGGCTGGCCCGCACGCGTCGTCAGGCCCGCCAGCTCGTCACGCACGGCCACTTCGAGGTCAACGGTGTCCGCACCGATGTCCCGAGCCAGCGCGTCGAGCAGTACGACATCATCACGGTCCGCAAGCAGTCGGTGGAGGCCTTCCCCTTCCAGCTCGCGCGTGAGACCTTCGGCGAGCGTCCGGTCCCGGCGTGGCTCCACGTCGTCCCCGGCAGCCTGAAGATCCTCGTGCACCAGCTGCCGACCCGCGAGCAGATCGACACCCAGCTCACCGAGCAGCTGATCGTCGAGCTCTACTCGAAGAACTGATCACCGTCGCTCCTGCTCCCTTCGCCTCGTGCGAAGGGGGCAGGAGCCTCACGGTTGGTGCACGGACAGAGGCGCACCAACCGCCGGCCACCAGACCGGCACCTTCACGAGGCGTCATATAGCGGTCGCCCGTGGGAAGGAAACAGACGTGCTCATCGCACAGCGCCCCAACCTCAGCGAAGAGGTCATCGCCGACAACCGCTCGCGGTTCGTCATCGAGCCCCTCGAGCCCGGCTTCGGCTACACCATCGGCAACTCGCTGCGTCGCACCCTGCTCTCGAGCATCCCGGGTGCCTCCCTCACCTCGATCCGGATCGACGGCGTGCTCCACGAGTTCTCCACGATCCCCGGGGTCAAGGAGGACGTCACCGAGATCATCCTCAACATCAAGTCCCTCGTCGTCTCGAGCGAGAACGACGAGCCGGTCGTGATGTACCTGCGCAAGTCGGGTGCCGGCGCGGTCACCGCCGCCGACATCAACCCCCCGGCCGGTGTCGAGGTCCACAACCCCGACCTGCACATCGCCACCCTCAACGACAAGGGCTCCATCGAGATGGAGCTGACCGTCGAGCGCGGCCGCGGCTACGTCTCGGCGCAGCAGAACAAGACCGGTGACCAGGAGATCGGCCGCATCCCGGTCGACTCCATCTACTCGCCGGTCCTCGCCGTGACCTACAAGGTCGAGGCGACCCGTGTCGAGCAGCGCACCGACTTCGACAAGCTCGTGGTCGACGTCGAGACCAAGAACTCGATCGCCCCCCGGGACGCGCTGGCCTCCGCCGGCAAGACCCTCGTCGAGCTCTTCGGCCTGGCCCGTGAGCTCAACGTCGAGGCCGAGGGCATCGACATGGGCCCCTCGCCGACCGACGCCGCGATCGCCGCCGACCTGGCCCTGCCGATCGAGGACCTGGACCTCACGGTCCGCTCGTACAACTGCCTCAAGCGCGAGGGCATCCACAGCGTGGGTGAGCTCGTGGGTCGCAGCGAGGCCGACCTGCTCGACATCCGCAACTTCGGCGCGAAGTCGATCGACGAGGTCAAGGCCAAGCTGCACGAGATGGGCCTGGCCCTCAAGGACAGCCCTCCCGGCTTCGACCCGACGGCCATCCCCGGCTACGGCGAGGACGACTACGACGAGTCCGGCGACGAGGACGCCTCGTTCGCCGAGGACGAGCAGCTCTGACCCACCGCTTCCCGACCTCACCGCCGACGCGGTAGGTCAGAACCTCCAAGGAGAACACCATGCCCACCCCCACCAAGGGTCCCCGTATCGGTGGCGGCCCAGCTCACGAGCGGCTCATCCTCGCGAACCTCGCCACCGCGCTCTTCGAGCACGACCAGATCACGACGACGCAGGCCAAGGCCAAGCGTCTGCGTCCCCTGGCCGAGCGCCTCATCACCTTCGCCAAGCGCGGCGACCTGCACGCGCGCCGCAAGGTCATGACGACCGTCCAGGACAAGAGCGTCGTCCACCGCCTCTTCGTCGAGATCGCTCCCGACATGGCCGAGCGCCAGGGCGGCTACACGCGCATCACCAAGATCGCCCCGCGCAAGGGTGACAACGCCCCGATGTGCGTCATCGAGCTCGTCCGCGAGCCCGTCGACGCCAAGCCGAAGCGCGCCGTCGTCGCCGAGGCCGAGGCCGCCACCCAGCGCTCCGCCAAGGACGAGGCCGAGCAGGCCCCGGCCGAGGAGAGCGCGGTCGAGGAGACCACCACCGACGAGGTCAAGCAGCAGGAGTCCGACGAGGCCTGAGGCCCCGCTCGACCCCCGCAGCACGAAGGGCGCCGCTCACCCCACCGGGTGGGCGGCGCCCCTTCGTGTGCTCGGCCGCGGGTGGCCTCACGCCTCAGGACATCGCCTTCGTCGTGCCTCGCCTACGCTGACCCGCATGCGGCTGCGTCTCGACCTCGCCTACGACGGCACCGACTTCCACGGGTGGGCCGCGCAGCCCGGTCTGCGGACCGTCGAGGGGGAGCTGTCGGCGGGCCTGACGACGGTCCTGCGCCTGGCGGAACCGGCGCGCCTCACCGTCGCCGGTCGCACCGACGCCGGTGTCCACGCCGCCGGCCAGGTCGTCCACGTCGACGTCGCGCCGGAGGAGCTCGAGCGTGCCCGCGGGCACTCCGACCGCGCACCCGAGGAGGCCCTCGCGACCCGCCTGCGCGGTGTGCTGCCGCCCGACGTCGTCGTCCACCGGGTGGCGCGGGCGCCCGAGGGCTTCGACGCCCGCTTCTCCGCGACGAGCCGGCGCTACCGCTACCTCGTCGGTGACGACCCGGCCCGGGTGGACCCCCTTCGTCGTCGTGAGGTGGTAGCGCTGCGCAGCCCGCTCGACGTCGACGCGATGCACGCGGCGGCCCAGGAGCTGCTCGGGCTGCGCGACTTCGCGGCCTTCTGCAAGAAGCGGGAGGGGGCGACGACGACGCGCACCCTGCTGCGCTACGACTGGACCCGACGCGACGACGGGCTGCTCGAGGCGACGGTCGTCGCCGACGCCTTCTGCCACTCGATGGTCCGGGCGCTCATCGGGGCGCTCGTGCCGGTGGGGGCCGGGCACCGGGGTGCCGGCTTCCCGGCCGAGGTGCTCACCGCCGGGGCCCGCGACCCGCGGGTCAAGGTCATGCCGGCGCACGGTCTGTGCCTCGTCGAGGTGAGCTATCCGGCCGACGACGCGCTCGCCGCGAGAGCGCACGAGGCGCGGGCCCGGCGGGACTAGCTCAGTCGCGCTCGGCGCCGCCCGGCGGCAGCGGCCACCAGCGCCAGCCGAGGGTGCCCACGACCCGGTCGGCGTGCACGAAGCGGGCCTCGCAGGGTCCGGTGCCGCGGCCACGGCAGCCCATGACCGAGTCGGCGCTGTTGGCGCGGTTGTCGCCGAGGACGAGGTAGGAGTCGTCGGGGACGGTCACCTCGGGGAAGCAGCGCTGCGGGGCACCCTCACGGCTGCAGTCGGCGTCCCGCAAGAAGGGCAGGTCGTGGCGGACGTAGGGCTCGTCGAGGGGCTCGCCGTCAACGAGCACGCGCCCCTGTGCGTCGCAGCAGGAGAGCGTCTCACCGGGCAGACCGATGACCCGCTTGACCGTGTGGGCCGTGTGGCTGGGGCCGGCGCCGAGGAGGTCGCCCGCGTAGCGCAGGACGTCCTTGACCGGGTGGGTCTCGTCGAGGCGCGCGTCGCCCCAGGTCTCGCCGTGGCCGAAGACGACAACGTCACCGCGCTCGAGGTCGTCGCCGTCGACACCGGCGACCTGGGCGAAGACGCGGTCGCCGGTCATGAGGGTCGGCTCCATGGACCCGCTCGGGATGACGAAGGGCCGCACGAGCGTGTGGGTGACGAGCGCCAGGACCGCGAAGGCGATCGTGATGCGCAGCAGCACGCCCCACAGCCAGTGCCGTTCGCCCTCGGTGCCCTCGCTCACGCGCGCCAGCCTAGGTCGGGTCAGCGGGGCAGGGGGGTGAGGGCGACGACCGCGGAGACCCGGCGCGCGCCCGGCGTGCCGGCGCCGCGTCGTCGGTAGCGATCGAGCACCGCGCCGAGCTCGGCCCGCAGCGCGGCCAGCTGGGTCTCGTCGACGAGGACCTCGCGGTCGTCGAGACCGCACTCCTCCTGCCAGACCAGGGGCCACGACACCTGCGCGTCGACCCAGCCGTGCATCCGCTGGGCGTGGTGGTCGACGAGGTCATGGGCGAGCCACAGGGCGTCGGCGAGGTCGTCGGCGTCGTCGATCGTGCTCACGGCGACGGAGGTGTCGACGGCGCGCTCCTCGTCCTCCTCGGCCGCGGCCCACACGCGGGAGCGGCCGTCGCCCAGGCCCGTGTCCTCGAGCAGCCCCGCGTCGGCGAGCACCCGGGCGTGGTAGCTCGTGACGCCGGTGTTGGTGCCCAGCGCGCGGGCGAGCTCGGCGGCGGTGGCCCCACCGTGCAGCCGCAGGTGGGCCAGGATACGCGAGCGCAGCGGGTGGGCGAGCAGTCGCCAGGGCGCGGTCGAAGGGGAGTCCGTCACCCCTCCACGATTGCACAAGTTTTGTGCAATCGCCGCTGGGTGGCCGTCGTGGACGCCCCGAGATCGTGCGAGATGCCCGGCCTACCAAGGGTTTTGGGGCTGTTGTGCGGATTTCGGCGGGACGTGGGCGGTCCGTAGAATTGAACCCAGCGGCGCCCGGTCCTCGCGACGTGCGGCGCCTCCCCTTCGCCCCCGCAGGGGCAAGCGAACGACGAGCAGAAGGCATTGACATGCGCACGTACACCCCCAAGGGCGGTGAGATCACCCGTCAGTGGCACATCATCGACGCCACGGACGTCGTGCTCGGCCGCCTCGCGAGCCAGGCCGCGACCCTGCTGCGCGGCAAGCACAAGACGACCTTCGCCCCCCACGTGGACACCGGCGACTTCGTCATCATCATCAACGCCGACAAGATCGCGCTGACCGGCGCCAAGGCCGAGCAGAAGCGCGCCTACCGTCACTCGGGTCACCCGGGCGGTCTGTCCTCGATGAACTACACCGAGATGCTGGAGAAGCACCCGACGCGCGCCGTCGAGAAGGCCGTGCGCGGCATGCTGCCCCGCAACAGCCTCGGCCGCCAGCAGCTGAGCAAGCTCAAGGTCTACGCCGGTGCCGAGCACCCGCACGCCGCTCAGCAGCCCACCCCCTACACGATCTCCCAGGTCGCGCAGTAAGCGCCGCCGACAAGGAACTGAGGAACCACTGTGGCTGACACCACCGACAACATCGAGGTGCTCGAGGGCGACGAGCCCGAGCTGAGCTCCTACACCTCCGAGTCCGAGGGCCCCGTCGGCGCCGACGAGCCCGTGCGCCGCCCCTCCGCGTCCGCTCCCGGATCCGCGACCGGCCGCCGCAAGCAGGCCATCGCCCGCGTCCGGATCGTCCCGGGCACCGGCGAGTGGAAGGTCAACGGGCGTGCGCTCGAGGACTACTTCCCCAACAAGGTCCACCAGCAGATCGTCAACGAGCCGCTCGTCGCGCTCGAGCTCGACGGCGCCTACGACGTGCTCGTGCGCGTCCACGGCGGTGGCCCCTCCGGCCAGGCCGGTGCCGTCCGTCTCGGCGTCGCCCGCTCGCTCAACGGCGTCGACCCCGAGCTCAACCGCGCCACCCTGAAGAAGGCCGGCTACCTCACCCGTGACGCCCGCGTCCCGGAGCGCAAGAAGGCCGGTCTCAAGAAGGCCCGCAAGGCGCCGCAGTACAGCAAGCGCTGATCCACGGATCGACGCTGGTCTTCGAGACCACGAAGGGCGGTGCTCACCTCACGGTGGGCGCCGCCCTTCGCGTTGTCCTGAGGTGCGAGGAAGGAGCCTCGAAGGGTCGTGCCCCGCTAGACCGTCAGCGGGCGCCCGGACCGCATCTCGGCGACGAGCGACCGGGTGACCTCGACGAGGTCGCCACCGTGGGCGTCGGCGGTGGCCAGCTGTCGCTGGTAGCTCGCGCCGGCCCGGATGATGTCCTCCACGCCGGCCAGCTCGCGCTCGCAGCCGAGGCGGCGGGCGATCGGGGTGAGGCGCTCGAGCAGGTCGTGCAGCTCATCGGTGACGAGGCGCTCGCGGTTGCGCGAGTCGAGGATGATGATGGCGTCCATGCCGTAGCGCGCGGTGCGCCACTTGTTTTCCTGCACGTGCCACGGCGGCAGCGTCGGGATCGTGCCGCCGTCGGTGAGCCGGTCGTCGAGGTGCACGAGGAGGCACTGGGTGAGGGC
Source organism: Janibacter sp. FSL W8-0316 (assembly GCF_038004165.1). Classification (NCBI taxonomy): domain Bacteria; kingdom Bacillati; phylum Actinomycetota; class Actinomycetes; order Micrococcales; family Intrasporangiaceae; genus Janibacter; species Janibacter sp. FSL W8-0316. Next base: position 2,859,875 of record NZ_JBBOQX010000001.1, read on the forward strand.
GGTCAGCGCCGCGATCTCGTGCAGCGTCGGCACGCCGTCGCACACCCGCACCTCGAGGGTGCCCAGGTGCGGCGCCGGACGCAGGTCCCAGCGCACCTCCTTGAGCTCGTCGATGACGCCGGTGACGAGCAGGTCGTCGACATAGCGCTCGTACTCGGCCCACGTCTCGAACTGGAAGGGCAGCCCGGCGGTCGGCAGCTGCTGAAAGAGCAGGGCGCGGTTGCTCGCGTAGTCGGTCGGGACCCCGCCCCACCACGGTGACGAGGCCGCGAGGGCCTGGAGGTGCGGCGCATAGCTGAGCATCCCCCCGAGCAGGGGCAGGACCTTGTCGCGGTGCGTGACGCCCACGTGGGTGTGCACGCCGTAGATGACCATCTGCCGCCCCCACCACCGGGTGCGGTCGATGAGCGTCGCGTAGCGCTCGCCCTCGCTCACCTGCTGCGACTCCCACCTGGCGAAGGGGTGGGTGCCGGCGCTGATGAGCTCCAGCCCGAGGCCGTCGGTGACCCCGCGCAGCCTCGAGAGGCTGTCGGAGAGGTCGGCGACGACCTCGGGAACGTCCCGGCAGATGCCCGTGACGAGCTCGACGGTGTTGGTGAGCAGTTCGCGGTGGACCTTGGGGGCCAGGCCGTCCTCCGCGGCCAGCGGCTCGACGACGGAGTCGGCGAGCGGCACGAGGTCGAGGGTCTCCCCGTCGACGAGGGCGATCTCCCACTCGACCCCGAGGGTGGGGCCGTCTGACGGGATGAACTCGATCATGAGGGCCTCTCGACGTCGCACCTACGGTCTCCCAGCCTAACCAGCGGGTATCGTCGCACGAGCCCGTCTCTCGTGTGTCATGCGGCGGGCCCCCCACGGAAGGTTCAGCACGCACATGTCCCGACTCTTCGGCACCGACGGTGTTCGCGGCCTCGCCAACGGCGAGGTCATCACCGCAGACCTCGCCCTCGCCCTCGCCCAGGCCGCCGCGCGCGTCCTGCGCGACCCCGAGGGCCTGCAGGGCCACCGGCCGGTCGCGGTCGTGGGCCGTGACCCCCGCGCGTCGGGCGAGTTCCTCTCCGCCGCCGTCGTCGCCGGGCTCGCCAGCAGCGGCATCGACGTCCTCGACGCCGGTGTCGTGCCGACGCCCGCCGTCGCCTTCCTCACCGCCGAGCTGCACGCCGACTTCGGCGTCATGCTGTCGGCCTCGCACAACGCCATGCCCGACAACGGCATCAAGTTCTTCGCGAAGGGGGGCCACAAGCTCCCCGACGCCGTCGAGGACGCCATCGAGGCGGCCATGGACGAGACGCCCGACCGCCCGACGGGCATCGACGTCGGGCGGGTCACGCCGATGGACGACGCGGGCGCCCGCTACGTGCGCCACCTGCTCGACGCGGTCGAGCAGCGTCTCGACGGCCTGACGATCGTCCTCGACTGCGCCCACGGCGCCGCGAGCCAGGTCTCGCCCGAGGCCTTCCGCCTCGCGGGCGCCGAGGTGCACGTCATCGGCGCCCGCCCCGACGGGCTCAACATCAACGACGGTGTCGGCTCGACGCACATCGAGGGCCTGCGCGCCGCCGTCGTCGAGCACGGCGCCGACCTCGGCATTGCGCACGATGGCGACGCCGACCGCTGCCTGGCGGTCGACGGGCAGGGCCGCGAGGTCGACGGCGACCAGATCATGGCGATCCTCGCGATCGCGCTCAAGGAGCACGGCGAGCTCGCCCAGGACACCCTCGTCGCGACGGTCATGAGCAACCTCGGTCTGCTGCGTGCCATGGAGTCCGCCGGCATCACCGTCGTGCAGGCCGGCGTCGGCGACCGCTACGTCCTCGAGGAGATGCGCAAGGGCGGCTTCTCGCTGGGTGGCGAGCAGTCCGGGCACGTCATCCTCCAGGAGCACGCGACCACGGGTGACGGTGTCCTCACCGGCCTGATGCTCGCCGCGCGGGTCGCCGAGACCGGTCGCTCGATGGCCGAGCTGGCCGGCGCGATGACCCGCATGCCGCAGGTGCTCATCAACGTCAAGGGCGTCGACAAGCACCGGGTCGACGGCGACGAGGGCGTGCAGGCCGCGGTCACCGAGGTCCAGGCCTCGCTCGCCGACGAGGGGCGGGTCCTGCTGCGCAAGTCGGGTACCGAGCCGGTCGTGCGGGTCATGGTCGAGGCCGCGACCCACGAGCGCGCGCAGGAGTCGGCCGAGCGCCTGTCCGTCGTCGTCAAGGAGCGCCTGGCCCTCTGACGCCGCCCCCGAGACCGCATTGCCCTACGGCAATGCGCAATCGGGGCCGGGTGGGCCGCATTGCCATACGGCAATGCGGGCTCCGGTCGGGTCAGACGGCGGGGGTGTCGAAGAAGCTACGGCGGGTGACGGCCCGCCCGGAGTCGTCGAGGACCCAGAAGTCGGCGAAGCCGACCCGCGCGGCGCTGCCGTCCTTGAGCGTGCCGACGAAGCGCCCGTGGACCGCCACCCGCCGGCCGTCGACGACGAGCTCGTCGAGCTCGTGCCGCCCGTCGGCGATGACGCGCTCCCCGCCGTAGAAGTCGGTGAGTGCTGCGTGCCCGACCATCGGGTCGTAGCCGGGACGGTGGTAGGTAGCGTCGGGCGCGAAGCAGTCGACGACGCCGGTCACGTCGCCTGCGTCGACGAGCGCGTAGTAACGGCGCACCGCCTGCTCGGCGCTCATCGGGCCACGGTCCGTCCGAGGGCGGCGTCGGCACGCCGCAAAGCGGCCTCGACGGGCGTGATGCCCTCGGCCTCGGCCGCCTCGAGCAGGCCGGTGACCCGCTCGCCGATGCGGTCGATCGCCGCGAGCGTCTCCTCGTCGGACCAGCCCGCGACGCCGCCGTGGACCTGGATGACGCCGCCGGCGTTGGCGACGAAGTCGGGGACGAAGGTGATGCCCGCCGCCTGCAGGGCATCGGCGCAGTCGGGGGAGTCGAGGGTGTCGTTGGCCGCCCCGGCGATGATCCGTGCCGGGATGCGGTCGATGTTGTCGCGAGTCACCACGCGCGCGACCGCACAGGGCGCGAAGACGTCCGCCTCGGTGAAGGGGGCGGCCTCGGTGGGGACGGTGTCGCCGCCGAGCTCGGTGGCCAGGGCCTGCGCGCGGGCGGTGTCGATGTCGGCGAGCGTGACGCGGGCGCCGTCGCCGTGGGCGAGCCGGGCGACCTCCTCGCCGACGCTGCCGACGCCCTGGACGACGACGCGCAGACCGGACAGACCCCCTTCGCCGTGGTGGTGGACGGCCGCGGCCCGCATCGCCGCGTAGACGCCACGGGCGGTGAAGGGGGAGGGGCTCACCTCGTCACAGAAGGCCCGTGCACCGCCGTCGTCGCGAATGGTCTGCATGTCCTCGAGGAGGGTGCCCATGTCGACGCCGGGCACGTAGGAGCCGGCGGTGCGGGCGATCATCTGGCCGAAGCGGGCGAAGAGGGCGCGGCGCTCCGGGCTGCCGGGAGCGGGCGCGGCACCGTCGAGCACGACGACGGACTTCGCCCCGCCGTAGGGCAGCTCGGCGAGCGCGTGCTTGAGGGTCATCGCGGCCGCGAGTCGCTGGGCCTCACGGGCGGCGGCCTCGGTGGACGGGTAGGCGCGGTAGCGCACCCCGCCGAAGCCGGGGCCGAGGGTCGTGTCGTCGATCGCGATGACGGCGCGGAGGCCGACGCGGTCGTCGCGGCAGGTGATCGTCTGCTCGCTCGCCCAGGGTGTGGCGATGGCGTCGGACGTCGGGACGGGGTGGGTGACGGTGGTCATGAGCCCATGGTGGCACTGCGGCTGTGACCCCCGTCACCGACCCCGGTCGTCGCGGGCGGAAGACTCAGTAGTGCTGGCTGATCAGGCCGGTGTCGACGTCGTAGACGAACCCGCCCACGGCGGCACGGTCGGCGATGAGCGGGTGCGAGCGCACCGCGGCGACGTCCTGACGAAGGGAGTCCAGCTGGTCGGTGACGACGTGGAAGCCCTGCCATGACGCGTCCTGACCGGCGGACTCGCCGACCTTCTGCCGCAGCTCGACCTCGGTCGAGCTGGTCATCGCGCACCGGGTGTGCGGGATGACGAGAACGCGCTTGACGTTGAGCAGGTGCACACCGAGGACGAGGGCCTCGAGGGCTGCGGCGGTGACGCGGCCGCCGGGGTTGCGGAAGATCTTGGCGTCGCCCGGCTTCAGCCCGAGCATCCCCAGCGGGTCGATGCGGCTGTCCATGCAGGTGACGATCGCGACGCCGGCCTGGGCGATGCCGTCGAAGCCGCCGAGGGAGAAGTCGTCGGCGAAGGCGCGGTTGGCCTCGAGCAGGTCGGTGAAGTCGGCATCGTGGCCGGTGGGTGCATTCATGGGGGAGTCCTTTCGGGGAGTGCTTGCACAGTAGCCCCGCGGGGAAGGCTGCCAACTCGTGACCCCATATTCGTGACGTGGGGCACAGCGGAGGTGTAGACACGTGTCTGGGAGGCGGCGTCGGGCTCACGCCCACGTCGTGCCCCGCGGACGAAAGGAACGACGTGGAGACACGACGACGACGTCGGATCGCCTTCATGGCCGCCGCGGCGACGGCCGCGAGCCTCGGCCTGGCGGCCTGCGGTGACGACGGTTCGTCAGGCGGCTCGGCTCGCCTGACCTGGTACATCAACCCCGACGGCGGTGGCTCCGACCCGGCCGGTGGCGGGCAGGCGCAGCTGGCCAAGGAGTGCTCAGACGCCTCCGACGGCGCCTACGACATCAGCATCCAGCTGCTGCCCAACAGCGCGAGCGACCAGCGCCAGCAGCTGCTGCGGCGCCTGGCCTCGCAGGACAAGGGCGTCGACATCATGTCGATCGACCCGGTCTTCGTCGCCGAGTTCGCCGAGGCCGGCTATCTCGCGCCGGTCCCCGAGGACAAGGTCTCCACCTTCACCGACGACGTCGTCGACCCGGCGGTCACCAACGCCACGTGGAAGGACGAGCTCGTCGCGGCCCCCTTCTGGGCCAACACCCAGGTCCTCTGGTATCGCAAGTCGGTGGCGAAGGAGGCCGGCCTCGACATGACCAAGCCGGTCACCTGGGACCAGGTCATCGACGCTGCGAAGAAGACCGACAGCAACATCGGCGTCCAGGCCTCGCGCTACGAGGGCTACATGGTGTGGATCAACGCCCTCGTCGAGGGCGGCGGTGACCACATCGTCGAAAATCCGGGGGCGGACGGCCCGGAGCTGAAGTTCGGTCTCGAGTCCGAGGGCGGCAAGAAGGCCGCCGAGATCATCCAGAAGCTCAACGACGACGGCGTCGGCGGGCCGGCGCTGGGCTCGACCGACGAGACGTCGACGCTCGACATGTTCCAGAACGAGCAGGCCGGCTTCATGGTCAACTGGCCCTACGTCTACGCGGCGCTCAAGGGCGCCGAGGTCGACTGGATCAAGGACCTCGCGTGGACGCGCTACCCGCAGACGACCGAGGGCACCGAGTCCAAGCCTCCGCTCGGCGGGATCGAGATGGGCGTGGCCCAGTCCTCGTCGAACCAGGAGCAGGCGTGGGAGGCCGTCGAGTGCCTCACCTCGCAGGACAGCCAGAAGGCCTACATGCTCGGCACCGGCAATCCGGCCGCCCGCAAGGCGGTCTACGACGACGCCGACATCAAGAAGGACTTCCCGATGGCGGCGCTCATCCGCCAGTCCCTCGACTCCAGCGGTCCGCGGCCGCTCACGCAGTACTACGGCGACGTCTCCTCGGGCATCCAGCGCGAGTACAGCCCGCCCGGTTCGGTCACCCCCGACAAGACCCCGGAGCAGACCACGCAGCTGCTCAAGGACGTCCTGAACGGAGATGCATTGCTGTGAGTGCCTCCACCGACACCACCCCACGGACGAAGGGGGAGAAGCCTCGCCTGTCCGACCGGGCCCGGGCCGAGCAGCGGCTCGGCTGGAAGCTGGCGATGCCGGCCTTCGTCGTCATGCTCCTCGTCACCGCCTACCCGATCCTCCAGGCGGTGTGGAACAGCTTCTTCGTCTACCGGCTCACCGACCCGGACAACCGCGAGTTCGTCGGGCTCAACAACTACATCGTCTCCTTCAGCGACTCGGTCTTCTGGAGCGCGATGTGGGCGACGGTGCTCATCACCCTGATCACGGTGGTCGTCGAGCTCGTCCTTGGCTTCATCATCGCCCTGGTGATGCACCGGATCGTGCTCCCGCGGCGGACGCTGCGCACGGTCGTGCTCATCCCGTACTCGATCATCACGGTCGTCTCCGGTTTCACCTGGCTCTTCATGTACCAGACCGACACCGGCTTCGTGAACCGCTGGACGAGTTGGCTCCCCGGCGTGAGCGACAACTACGACTGGTTCGGCGGCTTCTGGTCCTCGATCTTCGTCATCTGCCTGTCGGAGATCTGGAAGACCACGCCCTTCATGTCGCTGCTGCTTCTTGCCGGCCTCGCGCAGGTCGACACCTCGATGGAGGAGGCCGCCAAGGTCGACGGCGCCTCGTGGATGCAGGTGCTCACCAAGGTGATCCTGCCGAACATGAAGCCGGCGATCATGGTGGCGCTGCTCTTCCGCACCCTCGATGCCTTCCGCATCTTCGACAACATCTTCATCATGACCGGAGGCGCCAACGGGACGAACTCGCTCTCCGGGCTCATCTTCAGACAGACCATCGACCGGACCGAGATCGGCCTCGGGTCGGCGCTGTCGGTGGTCCTCTTCCTGTGCGTGCTCGTCATCGCGGCGTTGTTCGTCAAGGGGTTCAAGGTCGACCTGACGCAGGGGAGGAACTGACATGGCCAAGGAGTCCGCCAAGGGCACGGGCATCTGGACGGTGCTCGCGATCCCGATCATGATCTGGACCGTCCTGCCACTGCTGTGGATGTTGTCGCTGTCGCTGAAGAGCGCCAAGGACCTCGCCAACCCTGAGGCCGCGGTCCTGGGCAACTTCTGGCCCAAGGACCCCACCCTCGACAACTACCGGCTGATCTTCAGCGGCGGGGCGAGCGACCTCTTCATGCCGGCGCTGCGCAACTCGCTCATCGTCTGCCTGCTCGCGACCTTCATCTCGGTCGTGCTCGCGATGTTCTGCGCCTACGCGATCTCGCGGCTGGAGTTCAAGGGCAAGAAGATGATCCTCACGACCGCCCTGGCGGTCAGCTTCTTCCCCGTGGTCGCGATGGTCACGCCGCTGTTCGACGTGTGGAGCCGCGTCGGGCTCTTCGACACCATCCCCGGTCTGATCATCCCCTACCTCGCGCTGACCCTGCCGTTGTCGATCTGGACCATGTCGGCCTTCTTCCAGCAGATCCCGTGGGAGATGGAGCAGGCCGCGCAGGTCGACGGCGCCAGCAGCTGGCAGGCCTTCCGCAAGGTGATCATCCCGCTGGCGACCCCGGGCGTCTTCACCACGGCGATCATCACCTTCTTCACCGCGTGGAACGACTTCGTCTTCGCGATCTCGCTGACCTCCGACCAGGCGCGCACGGTCCCGGCCGCGCTCGCCTTCTTCACCGGTGCCAGCCAGTTCGAGCAGCCGACGGGCGCGATCATGGCGGCCTCGGTCGTCGTGACCATCCCCGTCGTCGTCCTCGTGCTGATCTTCCAGCGCCGGATCGTTGCCGGCCTGACCTCGGGCGCCGTCAAGGGCTGACCCCCGCCTTCACAGAACTGGAGTACCTCCCATGGCTGAGATCACCCTCAAGAACATCGTCAAGAAGTACGGCGACGGCTTCCCCGCGGTCAACGACGTGAGCCTGGACATCAAGGACGGCGAGTTCATGATCTTCGTCGGCCCGTCCGGCTGCGGTAAGTCCACGCTGTTGCGCATGGTCGTCGGGCTCGAGGACATCACGAGCGGTGAGCTCCTCATCGACGGCTCGCGGGTCAACGACCTGTCGCCCAAGGACCGCAACCTGTCGATGGTCTTCCAGAACTACGCCCTCTACCCGCACCTGAGCGTCTTCGAGAACATCGCCTTCCCCCTTCGCCTGGCCAAGGGCAAGCACAGCAACGAGGAGATCGACCAGAAGGTGCGCATGGCCAGCTCGATGCTCGAGCTCGACGAGCACCTCGAGCGCAAGCCGGCCAACCTCTCCGGAGGCCAGCGGCAGCGGGTGGCGATGGGGCGGGCGATCGTGCGCGACGCCGACGCCTTCCTCTTCGACGAGCCGCTGTCCAACCTCGACGCCAAGCTGCGCGGGCAGATGCGCACCGAGATCGCCCGGATGCAGCGCCGCATGGGCACGACGACGATCTACGTCACGCACGACCAGACCGAGGCGCTGACCCTCGGTGACCGGGTCACGGTGCTCAAGAAGGGCGTGCTCCAGCAGTGCGCCAGTCCGCGCGAGCTCTACGACCAGCCGGTCAACCTCTTCGTCGCCGGCTTCATCGGCACCCCGCCGATGAACTTCCTGCCGGCCTCGGTCGAGGGCGACGAGCTCGTCCTGCCCTTCTGCCGCGTGCCCGTGCCCGCGGCCGTGCGGGAGCGGGCGGGCAGCGCTGACCTGCTCATCGTCGGCATCCGCCCGGAGCACATCAAGGACTCCGACCTCGGTGACGTGCCGGCGGACGGCATCCGCTTCGACGCGCCCGTCGACCAGACGGAGTGGCTGGGCAACGAGCAGTACGCCTACGTGCCCTTCACCGTCGAGGGGCCGGTCAAGGACAAGCTCGACGAGCTCGACAAGGAGCTCGACGGTGAGGGCATGCGCACCCAGATGGTCATCAACCTCGACCCGCGCTCGCGGGTGCGCGAGGGCGACGACGGGCACTTCGTCTTCGACCCCGCGCTGATGCACGTCTTCGACCCGGAGACCGGTGACTGCCTCACCCGTGACGACGCCAAGGCGGCCGATATCGCCCGTCAGTCGGAGGAGGACCGCCAGCGCGGCCTCGAGCGGGCCCGTGCCCGCGAGGCGGCCAACGCCGGCTGATCCAGCACCGCTAGCGAGCCGCGTCGACCCCGAGGTCGGCGCGGCTCGGTGGTTGTGCGCCGGCGCGCGTCACGGTGATCGCCGAGGCCTCGATGCCGCGCTCGATCGCGGCGGAGACGACCCGGCCCCGCGCCTTGCGCAGTCGTCCCTTGACGTCGCCGCTGCCGAGCAGGCCCGCGTCGAGCAGCCCGGAGAGCAGGCCGGACATGAAGGAGTCGCCGGCACCCACGGTGTCGACGACGTCGACGCGCCGGCCGCGCAGCAGGGTCCGGCGGCCCGAAGGGAGGATCGCCAGGGCTCCCGCGGCGCCCAGGGTGCACACCGCGAGGGAGGGGCCGAGGTCGCACCAGGAGCGCAGCACCTCGGCGATGTCGTTGTGGCCGAGGGGCCGCCCGAGGAGCCACTCGAGGTCCTCGTCGCTCGCCTTGACGACGTCGCTCACGGCGACCCGGCGCTCGATCTCGGTGCGAGCGGTCTCGGGGTCGGGGAAGAGCGCCGGGCGGCAGTTGGGGTCGTAGGAGACCGTGTGGGTGCGGGCCGCGCCGGACATCGCCGAGAGCACGTCGACGCATCCCGGCCGCAGCAGCGCCCCGATCGACCCGGTGTGCACATGGCCCGGCACCTGCGGCAACGCGGGCAGGCGCCAGTCGATGTCGAAGTCGTAGGTCGCGGCGCCGCTCTCGTCGAGCGTGGCAGTCGCGACCGAGGTGTCGACGGCCCGGTCGCTGCCCGGCACGAGGTCGACCCCGGCCTCGGCGAGGTGCTCGCCGATGGCCGCGCCGTGGGCGTCACGCCCGAAGTGGGTCGCCAGCGTCACCCGGTGGTCGAGCCGGGCGAGGCCGACGGCGACATTGAGCGGGCTGCCGCCGACGTGCTCGCTGCGCGTGCCGTCCGCCCCGACGACGACGTCGACGAGGGACTCGCCGATGACGAGCGTCGGGGCGGGCGGTGTGGAGCGGCGGCGGCCCGGCATCGGATCAGGAGGACAGCTCGGGGGAGAGGCGCTGGACCTTGGTGAGGTTGTGGTGGGCCTCGACCGTGCGGATCGTGCCGGACTTGCTGCGCATGACGAGCGAGTGGGTGGTCGCGCCCCCGGCGCGATAGCGCACGCCGCGCAGCAGCTCGCCGTCGGTGATGCCGGTGGCGACGAAGTAGCAGTTGTCGGTCTGCACGAGGTCGTCGGTCGTGAGGACCTGGCCGAGGTCGTGGCCGGCGTCGATCGCGTGCTGGCGCTCCTCGTCGTCGCGCGGCCACAGGCGCCCCTGGATGACACCACCCAGGCACTTGATCGCGCAGGCGGTGATGATGCCCTCGGGGGTGCCGCCCACGCCGAGGAGCAGGTCGATGCCGGTCTCGGGACGGGCGGCCATGATCGCGCCGGCGACGTCGCCGTCGGAGATGAAGCGGATGCGCGCGCCCGCGGCGCGGACCTCGTCGGCCAGGTCGGCGTGGCGCGGGCGGTCGAGCATGACGACGGTGACGTCCTCGGGCTGCTGACCCTTGGCCTTGGCGATCCGCTTGATGTTTTCCTTGACCGGGAGGCGGATGTCGACGACGTCGGCAGCCTCCGGGCCGGTGACGAGCTTGTCCATGTAGAAGACCGCGCTCGGGTCGTACATCGTGCCCCGGTCGGCGACGGCGAGGACGGAGACGGCGTTGGTCATCCCCTTCGCCGTGAGCGTCGTACCGTCGATGGGGTCGACGGCGACATCGCAGGAGGGGCCGGTGCCGTCGCCGACCTCCTCGCCGTTGTAGAGCATCGGGGCCTCGTCCTTCTCGCCCTCGCCGATGATGACGACGCCGTTCATCTGCACGCTGGAGATCATCGAGCGCATCGCGTCGACCGCGGCGCCGTCGGCGGTGTTCTTGTCACCGCGGCCGACCCAGCGGCCACCGGCCAGGGCCGCGGCCTCGGTGACCCGCACCAGCTCCATCGCGAGGTTGCGGTCGGGGTGCATCACCCCGGCGCTGGGGGCGGACGTCTGGGCCTGGCTCATGCTTCTCCTCCGGGACGGCGGCTCGACGAGCCGAGCCTATCTGCCGGGTCGCCGGGAGGTGTCCGGGCGCGCCTGTGGCGCGTGCGACCATGGACGTCATGAGTTCTGCCCCCGGCGACCAGGCCGAGACCCCCACGACGTCGGCGCCCGAGCGTGAGCCGACCCCGGCGGAGCTCGCGGCCCAGCAGGGCGTCCCGGCCCGGGGAGCGAGCCACTATGCCAAGGGCACGAGCGCCAACATGATGCGCTCGATGCTCGTCATCGTCGGGATCGGCCTCGCGCTCTTCCTCGTCACCGCACGCCCCAACAGCGTGACGCCGGAGTCGGTCGACGTCGCCTCCGCCGCCCAGTACCGCGGGGGTCAGGCCGGTCAGCCCTTCGCCTACGCCGAGGACCTGCCCGACGGCTGGGTCGCGACCAGTGTCCGCTATGCCCGGTCCAAGGGCGATGTCATGGTGTGGAACGCCGGCTACACGACCCCGGACGCGCAGTACGTCTCGGTGCAGCAGGCCGTCGACCCCGGCCAGGACTGGGTCGACACCCAGACCAACCAGGGCCGTGTCATCGGGCGCATCGAGACCGAGGACGGCACCCGCTGGGTCCAGCGCGACCGCGAGGGCAAGGTCCAGCGCAGCCTCGTCCACGTCCCCGACGACAGGACCGAGCTGACCACCCTCGTCACCGGCACCGGGTCGTGGGAGCAGCTCGAGGAGTTCGCCGAGCACCTCACCCCCGCGAAGGTGACGAAGGCGGGGTCGAGCCCGAGCGCCAGCACCTCACCCGCCTCATGATGTCCGGGTGACCCGATAACGTCCCCGGCTTCGCAAGAGTCTCAAACCCTTGCGCAGCCGGGGTTTCTCTTGCTCAGTGGTTCAGGGCCGCGGTGATGAGCGGGACGGTGTGCGAGCAGCACCCGCCCGTCGACGACGAGCAGCCCCATCGCGACGCGGTGCAGGCGCTCGGTCACGGCAGGCTCAGCCCTCGTCGGACGTGCCCTCGGACCCCAGGCTCGCCTCGGCCTTGTCGAGCCAGGCCTCGCAGTGCGCGGCCAGGGCCTCGCCCCGCTCCCACAGGCGCATCGACTCCTCGAGACCGGCCTGGCCGCCCTCGAGCCGGGCCACGAGCTCGATGAGCTCCTGCCGCGCCTCCTCGTAGGACAAGTCGGCGACGTCGGGCTGCTCCTGCTCGGGCTGCGGGTCGGTGGCCATGGCGACCACTCTAGGTGGGGGCGGGGTCACGAGTCGGTGACCCGGACGGCGAAGTCGCCGTCGGCGACCGTCACCCGCAGCAGGTCGTCGACCCCGAGGTCGGTGCGGGAGGCGACGACCTCCCCTTCGGGCCGTTGGACGATCGCATAGCCGCGCTCGAGGGTGGAGGCGGGCGAGAGAACCCGCGCCTGCGTCCGCAGGTGCGAGACCCGGTCGCGCTCGCGGTGCAGCCGGGCCTCGACCCGGCCGTGCGCACGGCGGCGAAGGGAGGTGACCACCTCGCGCTGCGCCCTCACGAAGGCGGTGCGGTCGGTGAGCACGGGACGGCTCGTCAGGTGGACCAGGCCGCGGCGTTCGCGCTCGACGAGCCCGGCGAGTGCGGACCGGGCACGACCGAGCGCCTCGAGCACCCCGGCACGCTCGGCGGCGGCGTCGGGGCAGACGAGTTTGGCCGCGTCGGTGGGCGTCGAGGCGCGCACGTCGGCGACCAGGTCGAGGATCGGGGTGTCGACGTCGTGCCCGATGGCACTGACGACGGGGGTGCGGGCGTCGGCGACCGCCCGGACCATCGTCTCGTTGCTGAAGGGCAGGAGGTCCTCGACCGACCCGCCGCCGCGGGTGACGATGATGACGTCGACCTCGTCGATCGCGTCGAGCTCGGCGATGGCCGCGCTGACCTCGGTCACGGCCGTCGGCCCCTGCACGGCGACCTGACGGATCTCGAAGGGCAGCCCGGGCCACCGGCGGTGAGCATTTTCGACGACATCGCGCTCGGCCGCGCTCGCGCGCCCGCAGACGAGCCCGACCCGCCGCGGGAGGAAGGGCAGCGGCCGCTTGCGCGAGGCCTCGAAGAGCCCCTCGGAGCGCAGGTGCTGCTTGAGGTACTCGATGCGGGCGAGCAGCTCGCCCACGCCGACTGGCCGGATCTGGCGCACGTCCATCGACAGCGACCCACGCTGCGTCCAGTAGCTCGGCTTGGCCTGCACGACGACCCGGGCGCCCTCGCCGAGCGGGGTCGGCATGGCATCCAGGGCCGTGACCCGGACCATGCACGACAGCGACATGTCGACGTCGGGGTCGCGCAGGGTCAGCCACGCGGTGCGCGCGCCCGGGCGGCGGGTCAGCTGGACGACCTGCCCCTCGACCCAGGTCACCGACATGCGGTCGACGTACTCGGCGATCTTCATGCTCAGCAGGCGCACCGGCCACGGCTGCTCGGCCGTGGTGTCGGCTGCCTTGTCGGGAAGGGGGATGCTCACGGCCCACAGTCAAGCAGCCACCCCGGACGGTCCGGCGGCGGTCAGGGCGTGTTCAGCCCCCTCACCTACCATGGAGGGCATGACCACGAGTGCGACCCCGACCGCCGCCACCGACGCCCCGCAGGACGCCAAGCGCGTCCTGCTCGCCGCGCCCCGCGGCTACTGCGCCGGCGTCGACCGTGCCGTCGTCACGGTGGAGAAGGCCCTGGAGCTCTACGGCCCGCCGGTCTACGTGCGCAAGGAGATCGTCCACAACAAGCACGTCGTGACGACCTTGGAGAAGAGGGGCGCGATCTTCGTCGAGGAGACCGACGAGGTGCCTGAGGGCGCGACCGTCGTCTTCTCCGCCCACGGCGTCGCCCCGATCGTCCACGAGGAGGCCAAGGCGCTCAGCCTCAAGACGATCGACGCGACCTGCCCCCTCGTCACCAAGGTGCACCGCGAGGCCGTGCGCTTCGCCGACGACGACTTCGACATCCTGCTCATCGGCCACGAGGGGCACGAGGAGGTCGTCGGCACCTCCGGCGAGGCGCCCGAGCACATCACCCTCGTCGAGGGCCCCGACGACGTCGCCAACGTCGAGGTCCGTGACCCCGACAAGGTCGTGTGGCTCTCGCAGACCACCCTGTCGGTCGACGAGACGATGGAGACGGTGCGCCGGCTGCGGGACAAGTTCCCCAATCTGCAGGACCCGCCCTCCGACGACATCTGCTACGCGACGCAGAACCGCCAGCTGGCCGTCAAGCAGATGGCCAAGGACTGCGACCTGATGATCGTCGTCGGATCGCGCAACTCCTCCAACTCCGTGCGCCTCGTCGAGGTCGCCATCGAGCACGGCTCGCGTGACGGGCACCTCGTCGACTACGCCGACGAGATCGACGAGGCCTGGCTCGACGGCGTGCGCACCGTCGGTGTCACCTCCGGCGCCTCCGTCCCCGAGATCCTCGTGCGCGGGGTCCTCGACTTCCTCGCCGAGCGCGGCTACGGCGAGCCGCAGCCGGTCACGGCCGCCGAGGAGTCGCTTCTCTTCGCCCTGCCCAAGGAGCTGCGCCGCGACCTCAAGGCCGCCGGCATGAGCGACCAGATGAAGCACGACGCCGGCGCCCTCGGCGACGCGAGTCAGCTGCACTAGTGAGCTCGGCCTCGGTCTCGAGGCTCCTTCGTCGCACCTCGACCAGCGGGGACTACAACCGCTGGCTGATCCTCGTCGCCGTCTCGGCGGCCGCCTGCGCGAGGTGGGCAGCGCCCCCTTCGTCGACGTCGTCGGTGCGATAGGTGACCGCCACCGCGGCGACGGGGTGATCGTCGCGGTCGAGGACCGCGGCGGCGACCGACGACAGGTCCCGTGACACGCTGCCGACCTCGACCGCGTGCCCACGGGCCCGCACGTCGACGAGCAGGCGCCGCAGCGCCGACGGCGTCGTCGGGCCGCCGCCGACCATGACCGACGCCGACGGGTAGAGCGCGGTGACCTGCCGGCGGGGGAGCGCCGCGAGCAGGGCCAGGCCGCTCGCGGTGAGCGTCGCCGGCAGCCGCACCCCGACGTCGGTGACGAGCGAAGGGCGGCCCGCCGCACGTTCTTCGATGACGTAGAGGACGTCGCGGCCCGTGAGCACGGCGAGGTGGGCGTTGTGCGTCGTGGCGTCGACGAGCCGCTCGACGAGCGGTCGGGAGAGCCGGACCAGGGGGTCCTGTCGCTGGTAGCCGGCACCGAGCTCGTGCACGGCCGCCCCGATGCCGTAGGTGCGCTCCTCCTCGTAGTGCACGACGAAGCCGTGCTCCACGAGGACCCTGAGCAGGTGGTAGGTGCTGCTGCGGGGCAGTTCGAGCGCCCGCGCCAGGTGGGCCGCGGGGATGGGTTCGGCGCGGCCGGCGAGGTGGGTCAAGGCGCGCAGCGCGTGGCCGGCGGCGGTGGCGTTGGGCACGGGGTCTCCCTTCGTCGTGCCGGGGTCTCGAGGCTCGGCCGCGGGCGGCCTCGCACCTCGACCAGCGGAGGAGGTGTCTTGTATCCGAGACAGTATTGCCTGAGGAGGTCCTGCGTGGGGCGGCGCCGGGGAGTTGCATGGACCCATGAGCACCGACACCACCACCGTCGTCCTCGGCGACCGGCCCCTCACCATCGACGAGGTCGTCGCCGTCGCCCGTCACCACGCCCCCGTCACGATCAGTGACGCCGCGTGGGAGCGCGTCCGGGAGTCGCGCACCGTCATCGAGGGGTTGGCGGAGGACACCGTCGCCCACTACGGCGTCTCGACCGGGTTCGGCGCGCTCGCCACGACCCACATCCCGCACGAGAAGCGCACGCGGCTGCAGCGTTCCCTCGTGCGCAGCCACGCCGCCGGCATGGGTGAGCCGGTCGAGGAGGAGGTCGTGCGCGCCCTGATGCTCCTGCGCGTGCAGACCCTGGCGACCGGCCGGACCGGCGTCCGTGAGGAGACTCTGCGTCTCTACCTCGCGCTGCTCCAGCGCGGGATCACGCCGGTCGTCCACGAGTTCGGATCGCTCGGGTGCTCCGGCGACCTGGCCCCGCTCAGCCACTGCGCGCTCGTCCTCATGGGTGAGGGTGACGTCGTCGTCGACGGCACCCGGCAGCCCGCCGCCGATGCCCTGGCCGCCGCCGACCTGGTGCCCGTCGAGCTGCACGAGAAGGAGGGCCTGGCCCTCATCAACGGCACCGACGGCATGCTCGGCATGCTCTGCCTCGCGATCCACGACCTGCGACGGCTGCTCACGACGGCCGACATCGCCACCGCGATGAGCGTCGAGGGGCTGCTCGGCACGGACGACGTCTTCGCCGCGGACCTGCAGGCGCTGCGCCCCCAGCCGGGGCAGGCGCGCTCGGCCGCCAACATGCGAGCGGTCCTCTCCGACAGCCCGATCCGTGACAGCCACCGCGACCCCGCCGCCTGCACCCGGGTCCAGGACGCCTACTCCCTGCGATGCGCGCCGCAGGTCCACGGCGGCGCGCGCGACACCGTCGAGCACGCCGCGACGATCGCCGGCCACGAGCTGGCGTCGGCCATCGACAACCCCGTCGTCACCCCCGACGGGCGCGTGGAGTCCAACGGCAACTTCCACGGGGCGCCCGTCGCCTACGTCCTCGACTTCCTCGCGATCGTCGCCGCCGACGTCGCGAGCATGAGCGAGCGGCGCACCGACCGCTTCCTCGACGTCAAGCGGTCCAACGGCCTGCCTCCCTTCCTCGCAGACGATCCCGGCACCGACTCCGGCCTGATGATCGCCCAGTACACCGCCGCCGGCATGGTCTCGGAGATGAAGCGCCTCGCCGCACCCGCGAGCGTCGACTCGATCCCGAGCAGCGCGATGCAGGAGGACCACGTGTCGATGGGCTGGGCCGGTGCGCGCAAGCTGCGCCGCAGCGTCGACGCGCTCGCGCGGGTCGTGGCCGTCGAGCTGCACACCGCCGCGCGGGGGATCGCGCTGCGTGCCCCCCTTCGTCCTGCGCCGGCGACGGCCGCCGTCATCGACGCCCTTGCCACGCACGGGCGGACCGAGCCCGGCCCCGACCGCTTCGCTGCGCCCGACCTGGCCGCCGCCCACCTCGCCGTCGTCGACGGGTCGGTCCTCGCGGCCGCCCAGTCCGTGACTGGCCCGCTCAGCTGAACGACATCGTCACGGGGTCTCGAGGCTCGTCGCAGAGCTCCTCGCACCTCGACCAACGAAGGAAGAGAGTGATCACCATGGATGGAGCCCGTCCCGTGCGTGCCCCCCGAGGCACCGACCTGACCGCCCGCAGCTGGCAGACCGAGGCGCCGCTGCGCATGCTCATGAACAACCTCGACCCCGAGGTCGCCGAGCGCCCCGACGACCTCGTCGTCTACGGCGGCACCGGCCGCGCCGCGCGGTCGTGGGAGGCCTTCGACGCGATCGTCGCGACCCTCACCGACCTGGCCGATGACGAGACCCTGCTCGTGCAGTCGGGCAAGCCGGTCGGCGTCCTGCGGACCAACCCGTGGGCGCCGCGCGTGCTCCTCGCCAACTCCAACCTCGTCGGTGACTGGGCCACGTGGCCGGAGTTCCGCAAGCTCGAGGCCGAGGGCCTGATGATGTACGGCCAGATGACCGCCGGGTCGTGGATCTACATCGCGACCCAGGGGATCCTCCAGGGCACCCACGAGACCTTCGCCGCGGTGGCCCGCAAGCGGTTCGACGGCACGCTCGCCGGCACCCTGACGCTCACCGGTGGTTGCGGCGGCATGGGTGGCGCGCAGCCGCTCGCCGTCACGCTCAACGGCGGCGCCTGCCTCATCGTCGACGTCGACGAGTCGCGGCTGCGCCGGCGCCAGTCCAAGCGCTACCTCGACGAGGTCGAGACCGATCTCGACACCGCCCTGGCCAAGGTCATCGAGGCGAAGGGGGAGCGACGCGCCCTGTCCGTCGGTCTCGTCGGCAACGCCGCCGAGGTCTTCCCCGAGATCCTGCGGCGTCACCGTGCCGGCGAGGTCGAGGTCGACGTCGTCACCGACCAGACGAGCGCGCACGACCCGCTGAGCTAGCTGCCCGCGGAGGTCGCGCTCGACGAGTGGCAGCGCGAGTCCGAGGCCGACCCGGAGGGCTTCACCAAGAAGTCGCGCGAGTCGATGGCCGCGCAGGTCCAGGCGATGGTCGAGTTCCAGGACGAGGGCGCCGAGGTCTTCGACTACGGCAACAGCATCCGCGACGAGGCCCGGCACGCCGGCTACACGCGGGCCTTCGAGTTCCCCGGCTTCGTCCCGGCGTACATCCGGCCGCTCTTCTGCGAGGGTCTCGGGCCCTTCCGCTGGGTGGCGCTGTCGGGTGACCCCGAGGACATCGCCGTCACCGATGCCGCGCTCAAGGAGCTCTTCCCGGACAACGAGCACCTGCACCGCTGGCTCAACGCGGCCGGGGAGCTCGTCGAGTTCGAGGGCCTGCCGGCGCGGATCTGCTGGCTCGGCTACGGCGAGCGGCACAAGGCGGGTCTGCTCTTCAACGAGCTCGTGCGCGAGGGCAAGGTCAAGGCGCCGATCGTCATCGGCCGAGACCACCTCGACTCCGGCTCGGTCGCCTCGCCCTACCGCGAGACCGAGTCGATGCTCGACGGCTCCGACGCCATCGCCGACTGGCCGCTGCTCAACGCCCTCACCGCGACAAGCTCCGGCGCGACCTGGGTGTCGATCCACCACGGTGGTGGCGTCGGCATCGGCCGCTCGATCCACGCCGGCCAGGTCGGCGTCGCCGACGGCACCGACCTCGCCGCGCAGAAGCTCGACCGACTGCTCACCAACGACCCCGGCATGGGCGTGCTGCGGCACGTCGACGCCGGCTACTCGCGAGCCGCCGAGGTCGCCGCCGAGCGCGGGGTCCGTGTGCCGATGGAGCCGGTCGTCCGGGACGGGCAGGAGGGGTGAGCGTGACCCCCTTCGTCTGGAGCGGACGGAGTGATGGCGACGGGCTGGCGCACCGGCGCTTCTGGAATGTCGTGGGTGAGCCGGGGTCCCACGGGCGTGCGGACGCCGCGCTCGTCGGCTTCGCGAGCGACGAGGGGGTGCGCCGCAACCACGGTCGGGTCGGCGCCGCCGAGGGGCCCGGCGCCCTGCGTGCGGCGCTCGCCTCGCTCGCCGTGCACGAGGACCTCGCGGTCGTCGACCACGGGGACGTCGCGGTCACCGACGGCGATCTCGAAGGGGGCCAGCGTCGCCTCGGCGAGGTGGTCGCCGCCGCCCGCGAGAGCGCCGACCTGACCGTCGTCCTCGGGGGTGGGCACGAGACCGCCTACGGCAGCCACCTCGGGCTCGGGCCGCGTCCGCGTCTCGGCGTGCTCAACCTCGATGCGCACTTCGACCTGCGGGAGGCTGAGCGGCCGACGTCGGGCACGCCCTTCCGGCAGATCGCGGCCGACCGCCACGAGGCGGGCGTCGACTTCGACTACGCCGTCGTCGGCATCTCGCGCACGAGCAACACGAGCACGCTCTTCGACACCGCCGACGAGCTCGGCGTGCGGTGGCTGCTCGACGACGACTGCCAGGAGACCGGGGCGCCGGTGCGCTTCGTCGAAGACTTCCTCGCCGGGGTCGACGCGGTCTACCTGACGATCGACCTCGACGTGCTGCCGGCTGCCGTCGCGCCAGGGGTGAGCGCGCCTGCGGCACTGGGGGTTCCTCCCTTCGTCGTCCAGGCGGTGTGCGACGCGGTCGTCGCCTCCGGCAAGCTCGTCCACCTCGACGTCGCCGAGCTCAACCCGCGTCTCGACGTCGACCAGCGGACCGCGCGGGTCGCGGCCCGGCTGATCCACCGGATCATCACCCGCCACGCGAGCACCCCACACCAGCAGGAGGCCTGAGCATGTCGACCCTCGTGACCAACATCGGTGAGCTCGTCACCTGCGACGGGACGGGCGAAGGGGGTGTCGGCGCCCGCACCGACCACGCGCTCGTCGTCGACGCCGGCCACATCGCCTGGGTGGGGCCGGCCTCGTCGGCGCCCGCCGCAGACGCTGTTATCGACGTCGAAGGGCGTTGTGTCACACCGGGTTTCGTCGACAGCCACGCGCACCTCGTCTTCGCGGGCGACCGGTCCGCGGAGTTCGCCGCGCGGATGGCCGGGCAGGCCTACGACGGCGGTGGCATCGGGGTGTCGGTCGCCGCGACCCGGGAGGCGAGCGACGAGTGGCTGCGCGCCGCCCTCGCCGCACGCGTCGCCGAGATGCGCGCCCAGGGCACGACGACCGTCGAGGTGAAGTCGGGCTACGGGCTCACCGTCGCCGACGAGGAGCGGGCGCTGCGGCTGGCCGCTGAGGTGACCGACGAGGTGACCTATCTCGGGGCGCACGTCGTGCCGGCCGAGGCCCGCGACGACCGCGCCGGCTACGTCTCGCTCGTCACGGGGGAGATGCTCGAGGCGTGCGCGCCGCACGCTCGGTGGGTCGACGTCTTCTGCGAGCCGCACTCGCCGCACGCGTTCACCGGGGAGGAGGCCCGCGAGGTGCTGGTCGCGGGTCGAGACGCCGGGCTGGGGCTGCGGGTCCACGGCAACCAGCTCGGCCACGGGCCGGGTGTGCAGCTCGCGTGCGAGCTCGGCGCGGCGAGCGTCGACCACTGCACCTACCTCTCGGACGCCGACGTCGATGCCCTCGTGCAGTGCGCCGGGACGACGACGGCGACCCTGCTGCCGGGGGTGGAGTTCTCCACCCGCTCGCCGTGGCCGGACGCGCGGGCGCTGCTCGACGCGGGGGTGTCCATCGCGCTCGCGAGCGACTGCAACCCCGGCACCTGCTACTCGAGCTCGATGCCCTTCGTCATCGCGCTCGCCGTGCGCGAGATGGGGCTGACCCCGAGCGAAGCCGTCGTCGCCGCGACCCGCGGTGGTGCCCGGGCGCTGCACCGCGAGGACATCGGCCGGATCGAGGTGGGCGCGCGGGCCGATCTCGCGGTCCTGGAGGCGCCCAACCACCTGCACCTGAGCTACCGGGCGGGCGTGCCGATCGCGCGGGCGCTGGAGGTCTGAGGGCTGCTGGCGCAGGCGCGTGCCGCCGGCTCGCGGCGCGGCTGCTCAGAGCCAGGCTGGGCGCCAGTCGTCGGGCGGGTCCTCGCCGGTGCGGCCGTCGACCGCCTCACGCAGCAGGTCCGCCTGGCCGGTGTGCCGGCCGTACTCCTCGAGCAGGTCGAGCAGCAGTCGGCGCAGGTTGGCCCAGCCGATCTCATCGTGGCCCGTCGTGACCTGCTGCTCGATGCCGTCTGCGGCGATCGCGTCGGCGACGCGCTCTCTCGCCCGGGCAACGGTCGTGTCGTAGCGGTCGTAGAGGTCGGCGGGAGAGTCGTCGGGGTGGAAGTGCGCCTCCCACGCCTCCTGGCTGCGCATCGTGGCCCACCGCTCGTCGAGGGCGGAGTCGTCGAGCCGGAGCGTCGAGTAGAGGTCCTCGACGAAGGTGAGGTGGTTGAGCAGGCCGCCCAGGGTCAGCTCGGAGGCGCCGATCCGCTGCGCGAGTCCGTCGGCGTCGAGGCCGTCGGCCTTCCACCGGAAGGTCGCCCGCTGTCGGTCGAGCGCAGCGACGATCTGCTGCGCATCGGTGCCCGTGAGGGGTGGGTCCCAGGCCGGGGTCGTGGTGCTGTCGTCGCTCATGACGCCTCCTCGCGTCGGCCGGACGCACCGCCCTCGCGCTGCGCGCGACCTCGGTCCACATCGTCTCGCGTGGTGGGGCGGGCCGCCACCTCGTCGACGCCCACGTCGCGGCTGCGATCGAGGCCGGAGCCGACGTCAAGGCCCAGGTCGAGGTCGAGCTCGGGGCGGCGGTCGGCGACGACGTCGAGGAGCTCGGGGGCGGTCAGCGGGCGCGGGGTGGTCGTCACCGCGGAGACCTCGTCGATCTCGTCGGTGCTCAGCCCGATCTCGCCCATGCGGCGGGCGCTGACGAGCACGCGGGACTCGAGCGAGCCGATGAGCCGGTTGTAGTCCTCGACGGAGCGCTGCAGAGAGCGGCCCATGCGGGTCGCGTGGTCGCCGAGGGTGCCGAGCCGCGCGTAGAGCTCTCGCCCGACGGTGAGCAGCTCCTGCGCGTCGCGGGTCACGGCGTCCTGCTGCCAGGCGTAGGCGACGGTGCGCAGGAGCGCGAGCAGCGTGCCGGGGGAGGCCAGCACGACCCGCTCGGCCATCGCCTCCTCGTGCAGGCCCGGTGCTCGGGAGAGGGCGGCCGCGAGGGTCGCGTCGGAGGGGACGAAGCACACGACCATCTCCGGTGACGGCTCGAAGGCGGTCCAGTAGGCCTTGCCCGACAGGGTCGCCACGTGCGAGCGAAGGGAGGCAGCGTGCGCCTCGAGCAGGCGGTCGTGCTCGGCCGGGTCGATCTCCTCGGCCTGGGCCTGCAGCCAGTGGCTCATCGGTGCCTTGGCGTCGACGACGAGGTGCTTGCCGCCCGGCAGGTGGACGACGACGTCAGGGCGCACCTCGCGCTCGGTGGCGGTCGCCCCGCGCGCCTGCTCGTCGAAGTCGCACCGCGCGAGCATGCCGGACACCTCGAGGACCCGACGCAGCTGGACCTCGCCCCACGCGCCACGCACGGACGACACCCGGAGGGACGAGGCGAGCGACGAGGCTTCGCGGCCCACCCGGGTCGTGGTGTGCTCGACCCGCCCGAGGGCCTCGCGCACCGAGGTGAACTGCGAGACCCGGTCGCGCTCGAGCTGCTCGACCTTGGCCGAAACCCGGCGCAGGGTCTCGCCGAGGGGCGCCAGCGCGGCCGCGGTGCGGTCGTCCTCGTCGGCAGCAAGGGCCTGCTCGTCGAGGCGCTCGCGCAGTGCCTCGAGCTGCTCGCGCAGCCCGTCACGCTCGACGCGCAGGCCGGTGACCTCCGCGCGAACCGCCAGCCAGGTGAGCAGGCCGCCGACGACCAGGCCCACCAGCACTCCCGTGATGAGGCTCGTGATCTCCATGGCCCCAGCCAACCAGTGACCTCCGACAGCCGGGCTGTCACCGGGACCTCGGATCAGAAGGGCGGAGGCTCCACGGCCGGCTCCTCGGGCTCGTTGGTCCCCGTCGGCGGGGACGAGACTTCTCCGCTGGTCCCCGTGGGCGGGGACGAGACTTCTCCGCTGGTCCCCGTGGGCGGGGACGAGACTTCTCCGCTGGTCCCCGCCAGTGGGGACGAAGCCTCCTCGTTGGTCCCCGCAAGCGGGGACGAAACCTGCTCACTGGTCACCGCAAGCGGGGACGACGACTCCTCACCCTCGTCCACCGAGTGCACCGGGAAGGTGAAGGCGACCACCCCGCCGGGCGTGACCCACTCGGTCGAGCCGTCCTCGCGCAGCCGGTGGCTCCACCGCGCGGAGTGCTTGACCCGGTGGTGGTGCCGGCACAGGTCCGAGAGGTTGGCCGGGCTCGTCTGGCCCTGGGGCCACGGCGTCGCGTGGTCGACGTCGGCGGCCCAGCCGAGCCGCCGCGACTCGACGGGGCGCTCGCAGCCCCACATGCGACAGGTGCCGTCACGCGTGGCGACGAACTCGCGCTGCGCCCGCGGGATCGCATAGCTCGACGTCGACGTCTCGAGCAGGGTGCCCGTGCGCGCGTCGAGCATCGCGCGCCCGACCCGGGTGTCCAGACGCGCGACGATCGCCGCGACGACGTCGGGCGGGACGAAGCCGACGCCCGGGATGGTCGTGCCCGACACCCACCGGTCGCCACCACCGACCCGCACCTGGGTGGTCACGTCGTCGCTCATCCACTCCTCGCCGAGGACGTCGACCTGGTCGGGGCCCTCGCCGGTGACGATCCGCAGGTGAGCGTGCTGGGGTTCGTCGCAGGTCAGGCCCTCCTCGAGCATGTCCTCGAAGAGCACGTCGCGCTCACCCCGGCACACCGGGCAGCTCGGGTCGACGAAGGGAGCGAAGGTCAGCCGGGAGACCGCAGATGCGATGACCGGCACCCCGAGCCGCACCTCGGCGGTGACCTCGCTGCCGCACAGCACGAGGTCGGCCAACCCCATCGCCCGGGCGGTGCCGATCGGCATGTTGGGGTCGTCGGCGCGCCACCGCTGACCGGCGGCGTCGACGGCCGCCTTGATCGCTGCGCCCACCTCGCTCGGCAGCACGGCCGTGAGCCACGTCGTGCCGACGGCACCGGCCTCGGTGCGCACGTCGAGCTTGGTGGCGCGGTTGGCGTCGGCCCGGGCCTGCATGAGGTCGGGCTCGAGGCGCGAGATGAGGCGACGGCAGGTCTTGGCGACCTCGTGCGGCTCCATGTCGATGATCCGGATCGAGCCCGGCGCCCCGCGACGCTCGCCGAGCAGGTGCTCGACGATGGCTGCGGTCGTCTCGGGCGCGGTGTCGCTCGTGTGCTTGTGCACCTGCTCGAGAGCGCGGCGTCCGAGCCGGCCCTCGGCGACGAGCCCCGCCAGCGCGGCCAGGTCGGTCGCGGCGCGGGAGGCGACGGCGCATCGTCGACCCGCCTCGGTGGGACCGATGCCGGTCGCGACCGCCACCGCGTCGGGAGCCATGTCGGCGACCGCGCCCTCCGGCAACCGCACCTCGCGGTAGCGCCCGTCCGGCCCGCGCTCCTCGCCTCGGCGCCCGACCTCGGCGACCAGTACGAGCTCGAGTCCGTCGACGGCTCGCCGCACGGCTTCGGTCGCGACGAGCGCCCGCTCCAGCTGCCCGTCGTCGAGCCCGGCGACGCCGCGCACCGCCCGGTCACGGGCGCTGGTCACCGCTCGCAACGCCCCCTCCAGCCACCGGTCCGCGTCTGCACCCACGTCCGTGTCCGGGCCCGTCCGGGACCCCACCCCGCCGATCGCCTCGGCCCCCACCGTCTCCACCTGCATGACCGTCACGTCATCCCCCTTCGTCATCGTCGACGACCCATGACCCATGCTCTCGTCGACCACCGACAACGCTGCGGGCCGTTGACGCAGACCAGCGTCCGCACGATCGTGGGTGCATGAGCGAGACCCCGGGGGCGCAGATGCTGACCGACGACCCGCGGACGCCCGTCGACCCCGTCGGCGACGAACGCCACCTCCTCTCCGAGTACCTGCGGTGGCAGCGGGAGACGCTCGCGGCCAAGTGCGCCGACCTCACTCCCGAGCAGCTGGCCACCCCGTCGGTCGAGCCGTCGACGATGTCGCTGCTGGGCCTCGTGCGGCACATGGCACGTGTCGAGCAGGGCTGGTTCCGCCAGTGCGTCGAAGGGGAGGACGTCGCCACCCTCTACCGCGGTCCGGGCAACTTGGACGGCGAGTGGGACGACGCAGAGGGCACGCAGGAGTGCGTCGACGACGCCTTCGCCACGTGGCGGGCCGAGTGCCGTGCCTCGGACGAGATCATCGCGCGGCACGCGCTGGAGGAGACCTTCGAGGACCACGGCGGGTGGACGTGGAGCGTGCGCGGGCTCGTGCTGCACATGATCGAGGAGTACGCCCGCCACATCGGGCACGCCGACCTGCTGCGCGAGCGGATCGACGGCCGGCGCGGGGAGTAGGAGGTCTCGAGGCTCGGCCGCGGGGCGGCCTCGCACCTCGACCATCGCTGGTGGGTAGCCTCGGGACCATGACGAGCCAGGAGCCCACCGAGGAAGAGGTCAAGGCCGCGACGACCCGGCCCGACCTCGCGACCGAGGCCGGTCGGCTCGCCTTCATCAAGGTGCTCAACGCCCGACTGCCCAAGAAGCGCCTCATCGCCCAGGGCCTGCTGCGCGACGAGGCCGGCCGGGTCGCCCTGTGCGAGCTGGTCTACAAGCGCGACCAGGACCTGCCCGGCGGCATCGTCGACCCGGGGGAGTCCCCGGCCGACTGCGTCGTCCGTGAGGTCCGCGAGGAGCTGGGCCTCGAGGTCACCGTCCGCGGCATGCTCGCGGTCAACTGGCTGCCGCCCTATCGCGGGTGGGACGACGCGCTGCTGTGCCTCTTCGACCTCGGGACGGTGCCGGGGTCCTTCCTCGACGACGCGGTCCTGCAGGCCCGCGAGATCAAGGCGGTCCACTGGGTCGACGTCGCCACAGTCGGCGAGCGGGTCGCGCCCTACACCGCTGCGATGATCGCCGAGGCGGTCGCGGCCGACGCCACGCTCTACCTCGAGAACTCCACCGATCGGGTCGACCCGTGAGCGACCCCCTCGACGACCTCGAGCTGCCCCGCCGCCAGCCGACGAGCCGGACCCTCCTGTGGTCGCTGTGGGGTCGCGAGACGGTCAAGGACCTCGTGCTGCTGCTGGCCGCGCTGCCCGCTGCCTGCACCCTCCTCCTCGTCCCTGTCGTCGCCACCTCGGGTGGCTCGTGGCCGCGCCTGCTCGGTCTGCTCGTGCTCTTCGTCGCGCTCTGGTGGCTCGTGCGGGTGCTGCTGCGGCGCTGGGTCGCCGCCGGCGACGCCCGCGGCAGGGCCGACGAGGCCGGGGTTCCCCCTTCGCGCGGTTAGACTCCTGTCCCCGTGGCACTCTCCATCGGAATCGTCGGTCTCCCCAACGTCGGCAAGTCGACGATGTTCAACGCACTGACCAAGAACAACGTCCTCGCCGCGAACTACCCCTTCGCGACCATCGAGCCCAATGTCGGCGTCGTCCCGCTGCCGGACGCGCGGCTGGGCCGGCTCGCCGAGATCTTCGGCAGCGAGAAGATCCTGCCCGCGACCGTCTCCTTCGTCGACATCGCCGGCATCGTCCGTGGTGCGAGCGAAGGGGAGGGGCTGGGCAACAAGTTCCTCGCCAACATCCGTGAGTCCGACGCGATCTGCCAGGTGGTGCGCGCCTTCGTCGACGACGACGTGACGCACGTCGACGGCAAGATCGACCCCGCCTCCGACATGGAGACGATCAACACCGAGCTCGTGCTCGCCGACCTGCAGACCCTCGAGTCCGCGATCCCGCGGATCGAGAAGGAGGTCAAGGGCAAGAAGACCGACAAGGACGTCCTCGACACGGCGCTCGCCGCCCGCGGGGTCCTCGAGGCCGGCGACACCCTCTTCGCGAAGGGGGCCGCGGCCGGGGTCGACATGACCATCGCCGCGCAGCTCGGCCTGCTCACGACCAAGCCCTTCCTCTACGTCTTCAACGTCGACGAGGACCAGTTGACCGACACCGAGCTGCAGGCCCAGTGGCAGGCGCTCGTCGAGCCAGCCGAGGCGATCTTCCTCAACGCCAAGCTCGAGTCCGAGGTCGCCGAGCTCGACGACGAGGACGCCCGCGAGCTGCTCGAGGGCGTCGGCATCGACGAGCCCGGCCTGGACCAGCTGGCGCGCAAGGGCTTCAACACCCTCGGCCTGCAGACCTACCTCACTGCCGGCCCCAAGGAGTCGCGCGCGTGGACGATCCACAAGGGCGACACCGCGCCCAAGGCCGCCGGCGTCATCCACACCGACTTCGAGCGCGGCTTCATCAAGGCCGAGGTCGTCTCCTTCGAGGACCTCGACAGGCTCGGCTCGATGGCCGAGGCGAAGGCCGCCGGCAAGGTGCGCATGGAGGGCAAGGACTACGTCATGGCCGATGGTGACGTGGTGGAGTTCCGGTTTAACGTCTAGCGCCACGCCCTCGCGACGAGCGGCCGCGGCATGGTCTACACGATCGGCTGATCGCGCAGCGCACGCGCCGCGAAGTACCCCTCGATCCGCTCCTCGTCCCACTCGTGGGCCTCGCGCAGTCCCTCGGCGAGCATCGCGAGGTAGGTCGGGCGGGGAGCGGTGTGCGGGACCGCGTCCATGCCGTAGGGCGCGGTGAAGGTCAGCATGGGCAGCCCCTCGTGCTCGCCCACCCGCACGAGCGTCTCGTACGCCCCGGGCCCGGCCCGGTGGCGCTCGCCGGGCAGCCCTGCGCGCAGCACTTCCTCGAGCGGGTCGTGCGGGGTGGCCGGCCGGTGCATCTCCTGGTTGGCGACGTCGACGAACTGCCCGATCGTCAGCAGGTAGGCGCGGCCGGCGGTCTCGCCGGGGGAGTCGTGGTCGTAGAAGGCGACTCCGCCACCCCAGGTCCGCGACTCGCCGGCGAAGTACAGGCTCCCCGGCAGCGTCACCGCGTGATCGCGGGTCGGCAGCGTCCGATCGCGCGCGCCGTCGTAGCTCATCGCCGAGCCGGGAGGCCGGCCACCGGCGATGTAGCAGCCGAGACGGCGGCGGGACATGTTGGAGCCGTAGCTGACGTACCAGAGGTGCGAAGGGAGCATCCCTCCCATTGTCGTGTGCGTCCTCCGGGTGGTCGCACGGCCCCCCGAACGGGTCCGCCCGCCAAGCGCGCTGCGGCACAATCGAGCGCGTGCCGCACCTGCTCGACATCGGATCCCGGAAGTTCTGGACGCTCACCGGGAGACCCGTCGACCTCGACGGCGAGGAGCGCTGGCTGGACGGCCCCGTGAGCGGCTCCCCGCGGGTGGCCTCTGACTGGCTGGCGGCCGAGGCCGCGCGGCACGGCGGCTCCGTGGCCGACGCAGACCCGCGCGCCGGTCTCCTTCCGTCGATGGACCTCCTCGACGGCCCCGGCTTCGACGCGGCCCGGCTGCACCCGGCGGTGCGTGACTTCTACGAGCACACGGCCTCGTGGCGGATGGAGGTCTGGACGTCCTGGTCCCCGCTCTTCTGGCCCGGTGGGGAGCTGGTCGCCCGGCTGTGGGGGAGACGGGTCGAGCAGCTGGCTCTGCCGATGCGCCCGCTCGACGTCGCCCACGGCATGGACAGCGTCGTCACCCCGATCCTCGACGGGAGGGGCGACCAGGTCGCGGCCGCGTGGACCCGCGCCCTGCGCGCCACCGGTCGCACGGTCTTCAGCGGGGCCTACTCGACGCGGACGCTCCCGGGGGCCGACCGCCCGAGCGTGCACGTGACCTTCCCGCTCGAGTCGGGCAACCTCCAGGTCTTCCTGCGCCCCTCGGTTCTCGACGACGGTGGCTTCCTCCTCGAGTCCCCTGGAGGGCGCTTCGGCGAGGACGGCGCCTACGTCGTCGTCCGGGGACGACGCAGCCACGCGGCCAAGGTGCCGCTGCGGGAGACCTTCCACATGTACCGCGACCCGCACGGGACGCTGCGCACCGACCACGTCCTACGCATGTGGCACCGTCCCGCCCTTCGCCTGCACTACAAGCTGGAGCCCGCGGCATGATCCACAGCTTCCACCTGGCCCGGGTTCCCGCCCGATCCGGTGCAGCGGCGCTCCTGCGGCCGCTCACCCCGACGAGCGTCCCCGGTCTCGACCACCTCGAGTGCCTCTCCCTCATGCGGCTCGGGGCCCCGGTCGTCTCGCCCGAGCGGCTCCAGCTGACCCGGTTGGCGGTCTTCGCCCAGTGGCGCGACGAGGAGGACCTCGTCCGCTTCCTCGAGCGCGACCCGCTGGGCCAGCGGCTCGACGCCGGCTGGCACGTGCGGCTGGAGTTCGTCCGGCGCTGGTCGACCATCGCGGCCTTCGAGGGGCTGCCCACCCGCACCGGCGCCCTGGAGCAGGACGAGCCGGTCGTCGCCGTCACCCTGGCCCGCATGAAGATCCCCGAGCTCCCGCGGTTCCTGCACCACGGCCGCCCGGTGGAGCGCCTCGTCCGTGACCACCCGGGGGTGACGCTGGCCACCGCGGCGCTGCGCCCACCGCGGACGATCTCGACCTTCTCCATCTGGCGCAGCGTGCGCGAGATGGTCGAGATGGTCCACGGCCGCTCCGAGGTTCCCCAGCCGGACCGGCACGCGGCCGCGATGCGCGGGCGGGAGCGGCGCGACTTCCACCACGAGTTCGCGACGTACCGCTTCCGGCCGCTCTCCGAGCACGGTTCGTGGCAGGGCAGGTCGGACCTCGTGCCGTGGGGCCGGTCGTGACCCATCCACCAGCCCTGGCGTTGCGCTACGACCCCGGCCGGGCCGGCCGGCAGGTCCTCGGCTTCGGCATCGCCTCCGTGCTCATGGCCGCTCTGGGTGTCTTCGGCGTCTGGATGATCATCGCCTCCTTCCAACAGCTGGGTGTCGGTGGCCGGATCGTCGGCTGCGGCTTCGGCATCCTCTTCCTCCTGCTCTCCCTCGCGACGCTCGTGAGCGCGGTCGAGGTGTTCATGACGATCCGGCGGGACTCCCGCCAGGAGGAGCCGCTGCTCCTCGTCGACGAGACCGGCGTCGACGGCGCCACCGTCGTCGACGGCTGGGTGGGTGCAGACCAGCGGCACATCGGCTGGGACGAGATCTCGAGGATCGACCTCACCGCCCGAGGGCCGGGTGCGCGGCGCGCCGGTGCCGTCGCCCGGCTCGATCCCGAGTTCCGTCTGCGGCAGTCGGTCACGGCCGGCCTCGACCGCACGGCGGGCACCGGTCTGGGGATGCGTGACGGTCGTCGGTCCGTCGAACTCGTGCTCGTCGACGGCAGGCGCGGCCAGCGTGACCTCACGCTCCCGCTGTCGCCCGAGACCTTCGCCGAAGCCGCGCCGCAGATCGGGGCGATCGCCGAGGCCCACGGCGTCGAGGTGTGGTTGCGGGGCGACGACTTCGGGTGAGGCATGGGCGGGCGCTCCGCCCTCTCCACCCGCTGACCCTGGACCCGGTGGCGCCATGGCGACATGGACGCCGCACCGCCACCCACCGGGCACGACCTTGCCGGGTGCCGCTGCCTGCTCCATGACGTCCAGCTCCATCCCCACGACGTCGTCGGCTGACCCGTGCAGAGGATCCGATCCGCGGTCGCGGACCTGCCACCGGGAGCCTTCGCCTTCGTCATGGCGACGGGCATCGTGTCGATCGGGCTCGACCAGCAGGGGCTGCACCTCCCTTCGCTCGTCCTGCTCGTCATCGCCGGCGGCGCGTGGATCGTGCTGCTGGTCGCGCTCGCTGCGCGACTGGTCGCCTACCGCGGCCGGGTGATCACTGACCTGCGCGACCCACGCAAGGCCTTCGGCTTCTACACGATCATCGCCGGCACAGGGGTCGTCGCGGTGCGCCTGCTCGACCTCGACCACACCGTGAGCGCCGTGCTGCTGGCGGTCGCGGCCCCGGTCGGGCTGCTGCTCAGCTATGCCGTCCCGTGGGCCGCCGTGCTCTCCCGCAGAGAGCGGCCGGCGCTCGCCGAGGCCAACGGCACGTGGTTCATCTGGGTCGTCGCCAGCCAGTCGGTCGCGACGACCGCGGCCGGACTCGAGCCGCTCGTCGGCCGCGGGCAGTCCGAGCTCGCCGTCCTCGCCGTCTGCGCGTGGTCGGTCGGGATCGTCCTGTACGCCGCGTGCGCGGTCCTCGTCGCCCTGCGCCTGACGCTCTACCCCCTCGACGTGCACGAGCTCAGCCCGCCCTACTGGGTCTCGATGGGTGCCGTGGCGATCTCGATCGTCGCCGGGGCCAAGATCGTCGAGATGGACTCGACGCCGATCGTCGACGCGACGGGCGGGCTCATCGCCGGCCTCGTCGTGCTCTGCTGGGCATGGGCGACCTGGCTGATCCCCGTGCTCTTCGCCGTCGGCGTATGGCGCCACGTCATCCACCGCATCCCGCTGCGCTACGAGTCGACGTGGTGGAGCATCGTCTTTCCCCTCGGCATGTACGCGGTCGCGGGCATGTACCTCGGTCGCGCCGACGAGCTGCCGCTCGTCGAGCAGATCGGTGCCAGCTGGCTGTGGGTCGCCGTCGTCGCGTGGCTCTACACGGCAGGCGCGATGGCTCTGAGCTGGGTACGCCCACGCGGGAGTACGGTCGGGGCGTGAGCACCACAGCGCAGGTCCACGTCCGCTCGGTCCGGGACGAGGCGGCGCCTGGAGACGGCTACCGGGTCCTCGTCGACCGGCTGTGGCCGCGCGGGGTGAGCAAGGAGGCCGCCGCCCTCGACGAGTGGCTCAAGGAGGTCGGGCCCTCCACCGAGCTGCGCAGGTGGTTCGGCCACGACCCGGAGCGTTTCGAGGAGTTCGCGCG
This sequence comes from Janibacter sp. FSL W8-0316, assembly GCF_038004165.1. Lineage (NCBI taxonomy): Bacteria > Bacillati > Actinomycetota > Actinomycetes > Micrococcales > Intrasporangiaceae > Janibacter > Janibacter sp. FSL W8-0316. The sequence continues at coordinate 2,891,522 of NZ_JBBOQX010000001.1, forward strand.
GCGCTACGAGCGTGAGCTCGACGGCTCGCAGGCCTGGCAGCAGCTGCAGGACATCGTCGCCGACCACGGCCGGGTCACCCTGCTCTTCGGAGCTGCCGACCACGAGCACAACCAGGCGATCGTCCTGCAGGACCTGCTGACGCGCTGACTCGCGTCAGCTGCTCAGCGCAGCTCCTCCGCCAGCCCCAGCAGGAGCCCCTCGGGTCCGCGGACGTAGCAGAGCCGGTAGGCGTCCTCGTAGCGCACCACCTCGGTGCTCACCATCTCGACTCCCTTGTCCCGCAAGCGATCCAGGGTCTCGTCGAGGTCATCGACGGCAAACATCACCCGCAGGTAGCCGAGGGCGTTGACCGGCGCCGTGCGGTGGTCGGCGACGACCGCCGGCTCGACGAAGCGCGACAGCTCGAGCCGCCCGTGACCGTCCGGGGTGCGCATCATCGCGATCTCGACGCGCTGGTCGCCCAGACCGGTGACGCGACCGGCCCACTCGCCGGAGACCTCCCCTTCGCCCTCGAGCTCGAGACCGAGCGTGCGGAAGAAGTCCACCGCCGCGGCGAGGTCCTCCACGACGATGCCGACGTTGTCCATCCTCAGGCCCATCACCCCAGCGTAGGGCCCGCGGCGGTCAGGGGTCAGTCCTCGGCAGACCGCACCCGCCGGTGCGCCGCCTGCCGCTGCTCGGCGACCCACCGGTGGTCCCGGACGGCGGTCGTGAACTCCGCCACCAGGTCGGCTGCCCCGCGGTCGAGGTGGAGGTTGCGTCGACCGAAGGGGGAGTCCTGCGACCACGGGCGGCTCCCGTCGATCCGCCGCGCCAGGTCGTCGAGGTACTCGGCTCCGCCGGTCTCGTACCCCTCGACCTCCGCGGCGTCGAGCCGGACGAGGCACGAGCCGTCGACCATGCTGCTGCGCACGTAGCGCGACTCGAGGTACAGGTCGCCGTCCGGGTCGCGCGCGAGGAACCACGACCCAGGTCGGTGGTCGAGGTAGCGCATCGCCTCCTCCGCCGCGGCGATGCGGGAGGCATCGCCCCACTGCTCCACGGGCGGGATCGCCTCCATCGGTCGTCGCCTGGCCTCGTCGTACATGACGTGGACGAAGGTGGCCGGCCCCTCCCGGTGGAGGGTGAGCGCGCTGATCCGCCGGCACGCCGAGCACTCGAGCTGGCTCTCGACGCGCTCCATGAGCCCGGAGCGGTGCAGCAGCCGCAGGTCGGCGAGCGGTGCGGGGGAGTAGGTCTCGGTGAGCAGGCCGTCGTCGCGCCTGCGTTGCAGCGCAGCGATGGTCGCGTCGACGACGAGCCCGTCACTGGCAGCTCCCCGCACCGGCAGGTCACCGCAGACCGAGCAGGTGTCGTCGTCCGGCTGGCAGGCGCGTCCCGGCTGGTCGAGGGTGACGGCGAGCTCGACGAGGTTGCCGGGCTCCCTCCAGCGGCCGTCGAAGATGCAGCGCACGAAGCCGCCGTCGCGCTCGAAGTACGCGTACCGCCCGCCGAACCTCGGCCTGGCGTCCACGGCCTTCGCGAGGCCGTCCAGCGTCGCTCGTCGGCCGGCTAGGCCGATCCAGTGACGCAGGTCGATCCCCGTGCGGGCGAAGGGAGTCGGCCGCACGTGGAGCAGCACCGCCACGACCGCGCCGTCGTGAAGCACGACCTCCCCGCCCGAGGCGAAGCTCAGCCGCCGCGAGACGTGGGCAGGCTCGTCGACGAGTCGCTCGTCGGTGGTGACGGGGGTGCCGCCGAGCAGGTCCACGAGCTCCCGCACGGTCGGGTGGTCCTCACCCGCGCCGAGGACGTCGAGGAGCAGCTGGAGGCGGCGCATCAGTTGAGGATCTCGCCCTGCCGCAGCGTCCCGAGGCGCTCGCGCCAGACCTGCCTCGCCTCCGGCGTGAGGCGGGTGCAGTCGTCGACCACCGCCACGACGCGAAGTGGGGTCGTCTCGTCCATGGCCTCAGGCTAGGCCCGCCGGTAGCGTCAGGTCATGGACCGCCGGACAGCCCCCCGCGCCGCCACGCTCGTCGCAGCGGTGGCCCTGCTCGTCGGGTGCTCGGGGGAGGCGACGGACCGCGGCTCCGGGACGGCGACGCGAGGTGCGCCCCCTTCGTCCTCGTCGGGCAGCGCACCCACCGACGTCGTCACCGGCCTCGACGCCCCGTGGTCCATCGCGATCGACGACGACGTGACGCTCGTCAGCGAGCGCGACTCCGGCCGCGTCCTCGAGCTGACGGACGACGGCACCCGGGAGGTCGGCACGGTCGAGGGCGTCTCCGCGGGAGGCGAAGGTGGGCTACTCGGCCTGGCCCTCCACGAGGACCACCTCTACACCTACCTGACGACCGACGAGGACAACCGCGTCGTGCGCCACGAGCTGACCGGAGAGCCCGGCGCGCTCGGGCTCGGCGACGCCGAGACGATCCTCGAGGGCATTCCGTCGGCGAGCTTCCACGACGGTGGCCGGATCGCCTTCGGGCCCGACGACATGCTCTACGTGACGACCGGTGACGCCGGCGAGACCGACCGCGCCCAGGACCCCGAGAGCCTCGCGGGCAAGATCCTGCGGCTGACGCCCGAGGGCGAGGTGCCCGAGGACAATCCCTTCGACGACTCGCTCGTCTGGACCCTCGGCCACCGCAACCCGCAGGGCATCGCCTGGGACGACGACGGGACGATGTATGCCAGCGAGTTCGGCCAGGACACGTGGGACGAGCTCAACGTCATCGAGGCCGGCGACAACTACGGCTGGCCGACCGTCGAGGGCACCGCCGACGACGACCGGTTCACCGACCCCGTGCAGCAGTGGTCGCCCGACGAGGCGAGCCCGAGCGGCATCGCGATCGACGACGGCAGCATTTGGATCGCCAACCTGCGCGGCGAGCGGCTGCGCGAGGTGCCCCTCGACGACGTGACGACGTCCACCGAGCACCTCGTCGGCGAGCACGGGCGGCTGCGCGACGTGGCCGTCGCGACCGACGGCTCGCTGTGGGTGCTCACCAACAACACCGACGGTCGCGGCGATCCCGGCGATGGCGACGACCGCATCCTGCGCGTGGACGTCGTCAGGAAGGCCTGACGCCGCCGTAGCGGTGGTGCGCCGCGGCGAGGAGCTCGTAGAGGCGCCGCCGCCCACCGACGTACCCGGCTTCGAGGACGTACCCACCGGGCCCGAGGAGCCCATAGCGGGGCGGGCGCCGGCCCGCGGCCACCAGGGCGCGGTCCCTGGCCTCGATCGCCGCCGGAGTCAGCACGTAGGTCACCGAGCGGGGGGCGAAGTGGTAGTAGGGGCCGGTCACCCTCTCGAAGCCGACGCGCTCGATGCCGGTCCACGGCACGTGTGAGCGGATGACGCCACCCGACTCCGTGGCCAGCCCCCCGTGGGTGACGACGAGGGCCTCACGGCGGTGGAGCCGCACCGCGATGACCACCGGCAGGAGGGCGCAGGCCACGACGGCGATGGTGCTGGCCCAGGTCACCGGATGCGCGAGCACCACGCCCATCCGGTCGCGGCGCAGTCCGTCGGCGACGGCGAAGACGAGCCAGGCGAGCAGCCCCGCTCCGACGAGCAGACCCAGCACGAGGAGGCCGATCACGTAGCCGCGCGAGCGCGCGACACGCACCTGCCCGCCCGCGTCGAGCACGGCGATCGCCTGGTGCAGGGGTGGCGGGCCGCTCATCGCACGGTCCTCTCGACGTCGGCCATGAGCACCGCGGGCCAGCGGTCGACCTCGGCCCGGGTGCTCGCCACCTGCAGGGTCGCGCGGGGGAGCAGGTCGAGCAGGGCCCCGGCCGTCGACAGCGGGTGCGCCGGGTCGTCCGTCCAGGCGAGGATCGTCGTCGGCAGGTCGATCGAGCGCAGCGACTCGCGGTCGGGCAGGTCGCTGCGGGCGGCTCCGCGGAAGACCCACGGCAGCAGGTCGGTCCGCACGTCGGGCACGGTGTCGGGTGCCCCGGCGGTCGCCGGCGGCGCCGGCGCCGCTGCCTGGGCTCGCAGCAGCAGCTCGAGACCATGGGCCTCGACAGCCTCGGCGGAGCGCTCGTAGTCGTGCGCCTTGGCCGCGCGGGTCTCCCAGGCCGTCGGCGGAACCATGAGAGTCAGCCCGCTGAAGCGCCCGGGGTCGAGCAGCGCCGCGTGCAGCAAGGTCGCGCAGCCCATCGACGGCCCGACCCCGTGCACGCGCTCGCCCGGGAACCACACGTCGAGCAGGGCGAGCAGATCCTGGGCCAGCCGGGGCCACCGGTAGTCGTCGGCCACCGGCCGGCCCGTTGACCGACCGTGCCCGCGGGCGTCGTAGCGCAGCAGCCGGGTACCGCTCAGGCCGCGACCGAGGTCGAGGTCGAGGACCCGGTCGCGCGCCAGGCTGGAGGTCAGGCCGTGGAGCTGGACGACGGGGTGGCCCCCTTCGTCGCTGTACTCCAGCCTCAGCCGCGCACCGGGGACGTCGAAGCTGGTCACGGGTACCTCCTCGCCCGGCGCGCGGGCGGCACCGTGCGGCTACGGTAACCGCCATGAGGCTGTCCAACGTCGCCCACCTGCGGCTGCCCTTCGGGAGGCTCCTGGGCTACGACGTCACCGCCCACGGCACAGGACGCGCCCTGCCGCTCTCCTTCGACCAGCGTCGCCACGTCGGTGGTGGCGACCGGCCCGGCTCGTGGATGGCGATCTGCTTCACCCTGCCCGTCCCCGTTGCGCGCCAGCGGCTCTCGGCCGCCTGGCTCGCCGTCATCGCGCGACACGGCACGTTGCGGTCGGGCTTCGCGCCCGGTCCCGACGGGGTGCCCGTGCTCGAGGAGCTCGAGGTCACGCCGGGGCAGTGGGTCGAGCACCCCGTCGCCTCGGGGCAGGCGGTCAACGACTGCGTCCGGGACGTGCTCGACGCGACGTGCACCCCCTTCGCCACGCCCTCGCACCGACTCCTCGTCCTCGAGACCGCGCAACGTCCCACGGTGGTCATCGGCGCCGACCACGCCCACGTCGACATGTGGTCGATGCTCGTCGTCATCCGCGACCTCCTCGCGGCGCTCGACCTCACCGACGGCGAGAGCATCCCCGAGCTGACGCTCGTTCCTCCCTTCGCCGACCACACCGCGGCCCTGGCCGACCGTGACCCCGCTCCCGACGACGTCCGCCGGCGGTGGGCCGAGGTGCTCGCCGCCAGCGGTGACGTCATGCCCCGCTTCCCGCTGCCGCTCGGGGAGCCGGTGCCGCACGCCGAGCGCGTCGAGCTGCGCGACGTGCTCGACGTCGACGACGCGGCCGCGCTCGCCGCACAGGCCCGCGGTGACGGTGTCTCGATCCTGACCACCGTCGTCGCCGCGATGACCGCCGTCACCCGCGACCTCGCCGACTCACCGCTGCGCGCCGTCTTCCCCGTCCACTCGCGATACGACGCGAGGTGGCACGACTCGGTCGGGTGGTTCATCGCCAACTCGGTCCTCGAGTCGTCCGACCCTGACCCGCAGGCCTGCGCCGCCGCCGTCAGAGAAGCGGTGCACCTCGGTTCGTGGCCGCTCGACGACGTCATGCGTCCGTGGGGCGGCATGCCGGAGGCACCCGGCATGTTCGCCGTCTCCTGGCTCGACCTGCGGCGGCTGCCGGTACGGGTCGACGCGGCGGGTCTGGACGCCCAGTACGTCGGGGCGACGATCCGCTCCGACGGGGTGATGCTGTGGTTCATCCTCGACGAGGCCGGCCTTCACCTGCGCTGCCGATACCCCGACACCGACGAGGCCCGACGGCACGTCGGCGGCTGGCTCGACGCCCTCGCGCTCGATCTGAGGGCTCGGGCAGCCGAGTCCGTAGGCGGGGTCCTCGAGCTCGGGGAGCGTCGCTACCGCGTCCGCCGAGCGGTGCGCACCGATGTCGCGTCGATCGTCGCCCTGCTCGCCGACGACGAGCTCGGCGCCACCCGCGAGGGCACCGACCTCGCCCACTACGAGCGGGTCTTCGACGCGATCAGCCGTGACCGCGCGCAGTACCTCGCCGTCGTGCAGGACGAGCAGGACCGCGTCGTCGCGACGATGCAGTTGTCGATCGTGCCGGGACTCTCGCGCAACGGCGCGATCAGGCTGCAGGTCGAGGGAGTGCGCGTCGCCGGGAGCGAGCGGTCCATGGGACTCGGTGCCGCGATGCTCTCGTGGGCCCACGACCACGGACGTGCCCGGGGCGCGACCCTCTCTCAGCTGACGACCGACCGGGTGCGCAGGCGGGCACACGCCTTCTACGACCGTCTCGGCTACGAGGCCAGCCACGTGGGGTTCAAGCGACCACTCTGACCCCTGTGGAATGCCCTGCCACCTCCCGAGGTTGACCCGATCATGCGCGCCATCACCTACGACCAGTACGGCACCACCGACGAGCTGCACCTGAGCGACCTGCCGGTCCCCAAGGTGGGCCCGAGCGAGGTCCGCATCCGGGTCACCCGGGCCGGGGTCAACCCCGTCGACTGGAAGGCCATGTCCGGCGGTCTCGACCCGATGCTCTCCGCCGACTTCCCGGTCATCCCCGGCTGGGACGTCGCCGGTGTCATCGACGCCGTCGGCCCGGACAGCCCCGAGTTCAGTCCCGGCGACCGGGTCGCCGCCTACGCCCGCAAGCAGGTCCTGTCGGCCGGCACCTTCGCCGAGTACGTCACGGTCCGCGTCGATGACGTGGCAGCCGTCCCCGACGAGGTCACCGACGACGTCGCTGCGGCCCTCCCGCTCGCCGGGCTCACCGCCCTTCGTGTCCTCGAGACGCTGGCCGTGACGAAGGGGGACACCCTCCTGGTCCACGCCGCCTCCGGTGGCGTCGGCTTCGCCGCCGCCCAGCTGGCGATCGCCGCCGGGGCCACGGTCGTCGGCACCGCGTCGACGGCCAACCACGACAAGCTGCGCGGCATCGGCGTCACGCCGGTGGAGTACGGCGACGGGCTCGAGGAGCGCCTGCGCGAGGTGGCGCCCGAGGGCTTCGACGCGGTCGCCGACTTCGTCGGTGGCGTCCTCGACGTCAGCTGCGCGATGCTGCGCGACGGCGGACGCCTCGCGTCGATCACCGACCCCACCGTCGAGGAGCACGGCGGCCGTTGGGTGTGGGTGCGACCTGACGGGGCACGCCTGGCCGACCTGCTCGACGAGGTCGCCGCCGGCCGACTACGGGTCGACGTCGACCGGACCTTCGCCCTCGAGGACGTGCCGCAGGCCTTCGCGGCCAGCCAGTCCGGCGCCGCCCGCGGCAAGCTCGTCATCGAGGTCGCCGACTAGGGTGCGACCATGCAGCCGCTGACCATCCGCCACAGCCGCCCCATGGCCATCACCTTCGTCGGCCTGGGTGTGCTCATCGCACTCGTGTCCCTGCTCACCTCGGCCTGGGTGACCGTCGCGGCGGGCGTCGTGCTCACCGCCCTCGGCGTCCTCCAGCTCGTCAACCCCATGCTGCGGATCGAGGCGCACGAGGTGCGCGTGTGCAACCCGCTCGGCATGACCCTGCGGCGGTTCCCCCTCACCGAGCCCCGTGACCTCGTCCTCGACGGCAAGAACCTGCTCCACGTCCCGACCGGCAAGCGGGTCGCGGCGCTCGGCTTCGGGGTGCACCAGCCCGACGTCGAGGCCCTGCGGCAGGTCGTGCCCGTCGTGCCGCAGGGCTGACGAGGTCTCCTCCCGAGCCCGCCTGGCCGCGCGGTCCTAGGGTGGGTGCCATGGACGAGACCAAGGTCGTGACCGCCTCCACCACCATCGCCGCGCCGCCCGAGGCGGTCTTCGAGGAGATCGCCGATCCCGCGCGTCAGCTCGCCTGGGACGGCAACGACAACCTCGGCGCGTCCGCACCCGGGCAGCGGGTCCACGCGGTCGGCGACGTCTTCATGACGACGACGACCTCGGGCAACGACCGGTACAACCACGTCGTCGACTTCGAGGAGGGGCGCCGCATCGCCTGGCGTCCGGCGGCCCAGGGGCAGGCCCCCTTCGGCCACCAGTGGGGGTGGGAGCTGAGCCCGACCGCCGACGGCGGCACCGAGGTGACCCACACCTACGACTGGCGCGAGCTGACCGACGAGTCGCGCTACGAGCGGGCACGCAACACGACCGAGGCCAACCTGCGCTCGTCCCTCGACCGGCTCGCCGCGCTCTTCGGCTGAGTCGTCGCGCCGACGGTGGGCACCGGGATCAGTGACTGCCGCCGAGCTCGAGGAGCAGGACGCCGACCATGATGAGGGCGATCCCGACGGCCATCCGCCGGGTCAGTGCCTCCCCGAAGAGCACCCGCGAGCCGATGGCCGTGAGTGCGACCCCGGCGGCGGCCCACGTCCCGTAGGCCACGCCGAGCGGCATGCCGTGCGCGAGGCTCGTCGACAGCCCGACGAAGGCCGTGACGTAGCCCAGCGTGACGGCGGCGTACCACCGGGGGCCGCGGTCGACCGCCATGCGCAGCGAGAGCGTCCCCGCCACCTCGGCCGCCACGGCGACGACGAGCCACGCCCATGCCGTCACGGCGACGCCTCCGGCTCGTGCGGGGCGCCCGTCTCCACGAGCAGGACGCCCCCGATGACGAGGACGACACCCAGTCCCATGAGCGGGGTGAAGGTCTCGTCGAGCAGCACGGTCGACAGGAGCGTCGTCAGGGCGACACCGCAGGCCGACCAGATCCCGTAGGCGATGCCCAAGGGCATGCCCCGTCGGAGCACGACGGCGAGCAGGCCGAAGGACGCGACGTAGCCGGCCACGACGACGGCGTAGAGCACGGGCCGGTCGAGGGCCGCCTTGAGGCTCAGCGTGGCCGCGACCTCGCAGACGATGGCGGCGGCGAGCGGCAGCCAGGTCGTCATGCCCCGAGCCTAGGCTGGATGCATGAGCACCCCGCCGCCGCCCGCCGACCACGACTCCCGGGACTGGACGTTCGTCGTCGACGACGGGTGCGACGAGTGCGGCTACACCCCGCACGACCCGGCCGCGACGAGTGACCGGCTCCTCGCCGCGGTGCCCCGCTGGGCCGCGGCACTGCAACGCCCGGGGGCGAGCGAGCGGCCGGCCCCGGGGGTGTGGTCGCCCCTCGAGTACGCCTGCCACGCGCGTGACCTGGTCCGGGTCCTCGGCGATCGGGTGAGCGCCGTGCTCGCCCGGGAGGGCGCCCCCTTCGCGGACTACGACGGGGAGGCCGAGGCCGTGCGCCGGGAGTTCTGGGCCAGTGACCCGCGCGTCGTGGCCCGACAGGTCGCCGAGGAGACCGAGCGCACCGTCGCCGTCCTCGACAGGGTGCGAGGTGAGGCGTGGGGGCGCGCCGGTACCCGGGGCGACGGCGCGCCCTTCACGATCGCCGGCCTGTGCCGCTACCTGCTCCACGACGTGGAGCACCACCTGCACGACGTCGCGGCCTGACCGAGGGTGCCGGGTGCTCAGCTCGGCTGGTCGGCCTGGCACTGCGCGATGGCCAGACCGAGGCCCTCCTCGAGGATCGTGAAGTCGGCCTCGGTGAGGTAGCCGATGGACCGGGCCGTCCGGCCCTGCGGGTTGTGGTGCAGCGCCCCGCCGCCGACCGTGGCCCGCAGGTGGATGAGCGGCTCCGAGGTCGTGCCGGTCTCCTCCATCCAGTGGTCGATCGCGACCGAGCTGTAGCCCGCGCACTCCGGCATGCCGACGTCCTGCGCGATGACCATCGCGCCGAGCGTCGAGAGCGGCGTCCACGGCGAGCCGTTGCCCGCCTGCTGCTCGGCGGCCTTGTCGTTCCAGTCGAGCTTGTAGCAGTGGTGGGCCGACGCCGTGCTCGCCACTCCCAGGGCCAGGGCCGATGCGCCGGCGAGCGTGCCCAGTACTCGCCCGAGGATCGTGTGCTTCATCGTCGTGCTCCATCTGCGAGGCCGCCGGCTCGTCCGGCGGGGTGCCGACCAGCACACTCCTGCGCGGCCCGGCCGACCATTGGTAGATCTACCCATGGCGGCCCCGTCACGTCTGCGGTAGCAGCCCGATCCGCTGCGCCGTGACGACGGCGCTCAGCCGGTCGGTGACCGAGAGCTTGGCGTAGATGTTGGCCAGGTGTCGGTGCACGGTGCGCTCGGAGCATCCGGCGAGCCGGGCGATCGTCGCGGCCTTGTGGCCGGCGGCGAGCAGGGCGAGCACCTCGCGCTCGCGGTCGGTCAGCTGCGCCACGCGCAGAGCCGGCGGGGGCAGGTGCTCCGGCTCGAGCAGGGCGACGAGCCCGACGGCGACGGGCTGGACCGCCGTGAGCAGGTCGAGGTCGGCGTCGCCGTAGTCCTCGCCCCGACGCCCGATGAGGAAGGCGACGAACTCGATCCCGCCACGCACCGGCAGCGCGACGACCTGGTCGATACCCCAGATCTCGAGGCTGCCGCGGCACTTGGGCGTGGCCTGCCAGACGGCCTGACCGCCGTGCGCGCGGCCGGCCGTCGTCGGCCGCAGGTCACCGGCACGCACGGGGTCGAGCAGGGGGTCGGGACCGGCGGCGATGCTCAGCTCGTCGGTCATCCGTGACCGCGCGGCCTCGTGGGCGCCGCGCCCGATCGCCCGGATCTCGTAGCCGTCGGGCGCACCGTGGACCATCAGCCCGGTGTCCGAGTGGAGCAGCTCGATGAGCAGGTCGCTCATCCGCCCCAGTCGCGCGTCGACGTGCTCGGAGGCCTCGGCGACCCCGGTGACCAGATCGACGACGGCGGCGTAGTGATCGATGTCCTGCCCCGACACGATCGCCATGATCCTCCGGTCCCGCCGAAGGGTAAAGGTCTGGTCAGGGGATGGTCTGGCTCCATCGGGCGAGCTCGTGGAAGTGGTGCACCGGCCCGGCCCCCGACCCGACGTCGAGCGACTCGCCGTGGCGCAGTGCCTCGGTGAGCCAGCCGCGTGCCTCGCGGACCGCCGGCAGCCACCCGTCGTGGCGCGGGCGAAGGGCGGCGATCGCCGAGCTGAGCGTGCACCCCGTGCCGTGGGTGGCGGTCGTCGCGATCCGCGGTCCGCGCAGCTCGCTCGTGCCGCGCTCGTCGTGCCACACGTCGACCGACTCGGTGCCGTCGAGGTGGCCGCCCTTGAGCAGGACGCGACGTGCGCCCAGTGCCCGGAGCGCGGTGGCCTGCTCGGGCAGCTCGGCGGCGGACCCGGCCGGCGGCTGGTCGAGGAGCACTCCGGCCTCGGGCACATTGGGCGTGATGACATCCGCGCGGGGGAGCAGGGCCCGCACGGCGTCGACCGCGTCGGGCGAGAGCAGCCGCGAGCCGGAGGTCGAGACCATCACCGGGTCGAGGACGACCGGTGTCGCGGCCAGCGGGCCGCTCGCCAGCAGCTCGTGGACGGTCTCGACGAGCGCGGCGGAAGAGAGCATCCCGACCTTGACGACGTCGATGCGCACGTCGGCGACGAGTGTCTCGACCTGGGCGCGCACGACGTCGACGGGCACCTCGTGCACGTGCGTCACGCCACGGGTCGACTGCGCCGTGAGGGCGGTGATGACGCACGTGCCGTAGGCGCCCAGTGCGCTGAAGGTCTTGAGGTCCGCCTGGATCCCGGCGCCGCCCGAGGGGTCCGACCCGGCGATCGAGAGGGCGACCGGAGGGCGGGGGAGAGGGGCAGCCATGCCGTCACCGTAGCCATGTGGTTGTATCGAGGCACCCCCGCGGGAGCCCGGGCACGGGCTGAGATCGGACTGCTGCCGTCCGGACCGTCTGAACCTGTCCGGATCATGCCGGCGAAGGAAGAGGAGGCGCCCGCGTGCGCACACCCGAAGAGTCCGAGCTCCACCCGCAGCACCGTCGCGAGGAGGTCGTCGACCCCCGCGACCCGTCGGTCCGGGTCGCGGTCACCGCGATCTCGCTGGCCGACAGCCCCGACGGCACCGCCAACGACGACGTCGTCGTCTACCGCACGAGCGGACCCGGTGCCGACCCCGCGGTCGGTCTGCCCGACCACCGCGGTGCGTGGATCACCGGCCGCGGCGACGTCGAGCCCTACGAAGGGAGGTCCCGTCACCTCGCCGACGACGGCCGCGCGGCCCAGCGCCGCGGCGGCGCCACGGAGGCGTGGCGCGGGCCGGCACGTCGCCCCCTTCGTGCCGTGGCCGGCCGCACGGTGACCCAGATGCACTACGCCAGACGCGGTGAGATCACCGCCGAGATGCGCTATGCCGCACTGCGAGAAGGCTGCTCGCCCGAGCTCGTGCGCGACGAGGTGGCCGCCGGCCGGGCGATCATCCCGGCCAACGTCAACCACCCGGAGTCCGAGCCGATGGTCATCGGGCGGGCCTTCCTCACGAAGATCAACGCCAACATCGGCAACTCGGCCGTCACCTCCTCGATCGCCGAAGAGGTCGACAAGCTCACCTGGGCCACGCGGTGGGGCGCCGACACGGTCATGGACCTGTCGACCGGCGACGACATCCACACCACGCGCGAGTGGATCCTGCGCAACAGCCCCGTGCCGATCGGCACCGTGCCGATCTACCAGGCCCTCGAAAAGGTGGACGGGAGAGCGGAGGACCTCACGTGGGAGATCTTCCGCGACACGGTCATCGAGCAGTGCGAGCAGGGCGTCGACTACATGACGATCCACGCCGGGGTGCGGCTCGCCTTCGTCCCGCTGACGGCCGAGCGGGTGACGGGCATCGTCTCCCGCGGCGGGTCGATCATGGCCGGCTGGTGCCTGGCCCACCACGAGGAGTCCTTCCTCTGGACGCACTTCGACGAGCTGTGCGAGATCTTCGCGCGCTACGACGTCGCCTTCTCGCTCGGTGACGGGCTGCGACCGGGGTCGGTCGCCGACGCCAACGACGAGGCGCAGCTCGCCGAGCTGCGGGTGCTCGGCGAGCTGACCCGGCGGGCGTGGGAGCACGACGTGCAGGTCATGGTCGAAGGCCCGGGTCACGTGCCGCTCCACCTCGTCAAGGACAACGTCGATCTCGAGCAGGAGTGGTGCCACGGTGCGCCCTTCTACACGCTGGGGCCTCTCGTCACCGACATCGCGCCCGGCTACGACCACATCACCTCCGCGATCGGGGCCACCGAGATCGCCCGCCACGGCACGGCGATGCTCTGTTACGTCACGCCCAAGGAGCACCTCGGTCTGCCGGACCGTGACGACGTGCGCACCGGTGTGGTCACCTACAAGATCGCGGCGCACGCCGCCGACCTGGCCAAGGGGCACCCCCGAGCCCGTGAGCGCGACGACGCCCTGAGCCGCGCCCGCTTCGAGTTCCGCTGGCACGACCAGTTCGCGCTCTCCCTCGACCCGCCGCGGGCCATGGCCTTCCACGACGAGACCCTGCCGGCGGAGCCGGCCAAGACCGCGCACTTCTGCTCGATGTGCGGGCCGAAGTTCTGCTCCATGCGGATCAGCCAGGACATCCGCGATGCCTACGGGTCGGGTGCGGCCCAGCAGGCCATCGTCGAGGCCGGCATGGCAGCGAAGTCGCGCCAGTTCGTCGAGCTCGGCTCGAGCGTCTACGTGCGCGAGGAGCCCACCCGATGAGTCTCGTGCCCGGTCTGCCCCCGACCGGTCGCGCGGCCGTGCGCGCCGGGATCGTCGGCAACTACGTCGACCAGATCAACATCTTCCTGCCCGTCGTCGCCCTCGCCCCTGCGCTGGCGACCCTCGCCGGGCCGCACGCGGGCGTCACCGCGGGCGCCGTCGTCATCGTCGCGACCCTCCTCGGTCGACCCATCGGCGCGATGCTCTTCGGGCGCATCGCCGACCGCGTCGGCCGTACCCGCACCACCCAGCTGGCGATCGGCGGCACCGCCGCGTGCAGCCTGGCGATCGCGGCGGTCCCGACGCACGAGAGCATCGGCGTCGCGGCCATCACCGCCGTCGTCGTCCTGCGCTTCGTCGGTGGCGCCTTCCTCGCCGGCGAGTACACCTCGGCGATCCCGCTCGCCATGGAGTGGTCGGTCCCGCGACGGCGCGGCCTGGTGTCCGGGCTGATCATGTCGATGGCGCCCTGGGCGCAGTCGACGATCGCCTTCGTCACGGCGGGCCTGCTCGCCCTCCTCGGTCCGGGCGACTACGCCGCGTGGGGCTGGCGGGTGTCCTTCGTCTGCGGTGGCCTCGCCAGCCTGGCTCTCCTCGCCTACTACTCCGCCCGCGTGGCCGATGCGCCGCAGGTGGTGCGCCAGCGCGAGCAGGCCGACGAAGGGAGGGCCCCCGCCGCCGTCGGTCTGCGCGCCGTCCTCGGCGGTGCCCACGCGGGTGCCTTCTGGCAGATGTTCGGCCTGATGAGCGGCCTGTGGCTCATGACCAACATGGTCGTCATCCTCGCGACCGGTCGGCTGTCGACGGACCTCGGGCTGGGCGGCGGTGACGTCGCGCTCGTCATGGGTCTGGCCGCGGTCGCCCAGGCGATCGTCATGTCGCTCACCGGTCACTGGTCGACCCTCCTCGGGCGGCGACGGTTCCTCGTGGGGTGGGGGCTGTCCGCTGCCGTCGTCGCACCCCTGCTGTGGGCGGGCACGATGGCGACGCAGGTCGTGCCGGTCGTCGTCGGGGTCGCCCTGCTCCAGGTGGTCACCGTGTGCGGCTACGGACCCGTCGGGGCCTACCTGTGCGAGCGCTTCCCCGCGCCGGTGCGCTCCACCGGCTACGGCACGGCCTACTCGCTGTCGATCGTCCTGCCAGCCCTGTGGCCGTGGTGGCTGCCGACGCTCGAGCCGGTGCTCGGCCACGACGGGTCGGTTGCCGCGGTGCTCCTCGCCGGCGGGCTGCTCGTCGCCGGGTGCGGGGCGCTCGGCCCGCGGCTGTCCAGCGCGGACCTCGACCGTGACGTCGAGAGCGTCGCGGCCCAGCCCGATGCCCCGGTCGCGCAGGTGGCGCCGATCGCGACCGTGCCGACGCGGGCGGGCTCGTGATCGGCGCTTCCCGCACCCGCGGCCACCGCGCCGAGATCGCCGCAGCGGTCGACGCGATGCGCGCCGCCGCACCGCTCGTCCACGGGGCGACCGGCTCGGTGACCCGCGCGCTCGTCGCCGACGGGCTCCTGGCCGCAGGCGCCCGCCCGATGCTCACCGAGAGCGAGCAGGAGGCCCCGACGCTCGTCACCGTCGCCGACGCGCTGCTCGTCAACCTGGGCTCGCTGAGCGGCGACGGCATGGCCGGCCTGCTCCCGACGGCCCGCGTCGCCGTCGAGCACGCGGTGCCGTGGGTGCTCGACCCGACGGCAGTCGGCCTGGCCCCCGTGCGCACCCCGCTGGCCCACGAGCTGCTCGCCCTCGGCCCGACGGTCCTGCGCGGCAACGCCTCCGAGGTCCTCACCCTCGCCGGCGGTCTCGGCCGCGGTCGCGGCGCCGACAGCACGCTCGGGCCGGACGCCGCTGCCGAGGCAGCGGGAGCGCTCGCGCGCAGCGGCGGCTGCGTCGTCGCTGTCTCGGGCCCGGTCGACCTCGTCACCGACGGCCGGCAGGTGGCACGCATCGCCTCCGGCTCGCCCCGCCTGACGCAGGTCGCTGGCACCGGCTGCCTCCTCGGGGCCCTGACGGCCGCCCACCTGCCGGCGGCGACCCCCTTCGCCGCGGCGGTCGCGGCCACCGCGCTGCTCACGGTCGCCTCCGACCGGGTGGGCCCGATGGGGCCGGGCAGCTTCAAGGTGGCGCTCGTCGACGCCCTCGACGCGGTGACGGGCGATGAGGTCGCCGCGGAGGTGGACCTGTCGTGGACCTGATCGACTGGCGCCTCTACCTCGTCACCTCCGGCGACGGCCCGACGACCGTGCGGGCCGCCGCTGCGGCGGCCGCCGCCGGGGCCGGCGTCGTCCAGGTGCGGGCCAAGCACCTGCTCGCCGGCGACCTGCTCGAGCTCGTCCTCGACGTCGCGTCCGCCGTGGCCGACTCCGCGCCGAGCACGCGCGTGCTCGTCAACGACCGTGCCGACGTCGCCCACGCCGCCCGTCGACGGGGCGCCCCGGTCCACGGGGTGCACCTCGGTCAGGCCGACCTGCCGGTCGCCGAGGCGCGGGCCCTGCTCGGGGGCGACGCGCTGGTCGGGCTGACCGCCGGCACCCTCGAGCACGTCCGCGAGGCCGACGCCCGCACCGGCGCGCCCCGGCCGGACTACCTCGGCAGCGGGCCCTTCCGACCCACCCCGACCAAGGACGTCGGCCGGCCACCCGTGGGGCTGGAGGGGTACCCCCTTCGGGTCGCGGCGACGCGGCTGCCGATCGTCGCCATCGGGGACGTCACGCTCGCCGACGTCGCGCCGCTCTCGCGCACGGGTGTCGCCGGCGTCGCGGTCGTCCGCGAGGTCATGGGCGCGGCCGACCCGGGTGCCGCGGCCGCCGCCTGCCTCAGCGCGTGGGGGCGCTGAGGCCGATCTCGTCGTCGACGAAGACCGGTCGGGCCACGCGCAGACCGGCCAGGGCGATGCCGACGCCGGTCGCCATGAGCAGGCACAGCACGAGGGTCCACCCGCCGGTCAGCTCGTGGAGCACGCCGACGAGGAAGGGGCCGATGCCGGCGAGCAGGTAGCCGACCGGCTGGACGAAGCCCGACAGCTGGGCGGTGACGTGCGGGTCGCGGCTGCGGGCGGTGATGAGCGAGATCGCCGTGGGGAAGGCGAAGCCGGACAGCCCGAGCAGGATCGCCCACAGCAAGGGCAGGGTCGTCGGGGCGAGCAGCAGCCCGAGGTAGCCGGCGATGGCGAGCGCCCCGAAGCCGATCATCCACGCGGACAGGTCGCTGCTGCGGGCGATGACGGTCGGCATGAGCAGGCCGCCCCCGATGCCCAGGGCCGCGAGGACCGAGGTGTAGACGCCGGCGGTGCCGGCGGACAGCCCGGCGTCGCGATAGATCTGGGGCAGCCAGCCGAACTGCACGTAGGCATTGGTCGACTGCACGCCGAAGAGCACCGTGAGGGCGATCGCCGTGGGGGAGTGCCAGATGCGCGAGGTGGGATTTTCGCCGGCGGCACGTCGGTGCACCCGGTCGCGCAGCGCGATGATCGTCCACGGCACGAGGGCGAGCAGGGCGGCCACGCCCCACATGCCGAGCGCGCCGCGCCAGGCACCCGGCGCCACCGCTGCGACCGGTGCGGCGAGGAGCGGGCCGAGGGTGCCGCCGACGGTCAGCCCCATCGAGTAGATGGTCATCAGGCGCACCCCGCCGTCGCTCGAGTGCGCCTTGATCCACGCCGGGACGAGGACATTGCCCAGCCCCATGCCGGCCAGGCCGAGCGCGGTGAGCCCGAGGAAGACCCCGGCGGAGTCGGTGAGCACCCGGGCCAGCAGGGTGACGACGACCGCGGCGACGCCGAGCGTGATGCCCGCGGAGACACCGACGCGGCGGGCGAGTGCGACGGCCCCGCCGCCCGCGACGGCGAAGGCGAACCCCGGCAGCGCGGTGACCACGCCCGCGAGGGTCGGCCCGATGGCCAGTGCCGTGCGCACCTCCTCGAGCAGCGGTCCGACCGAGGAGGCCCCGGGGCGCAGGTTGATCGAGATGAGCGCCACCGCCAGGACCGCGAGGACCGGGCCGAACGGGGGAGTCCGTCGCGTCGTCTCGTGGCTGGTCACCCCAGCGGTCTATCACGATGGGCCGCAGTGCCTAGGATCGGTCCGTGCCCGACGAGACCACCACCCCGAGCGTGCCGACCTGGGACGACTACTTCCTCGGAATCGCGAGCGCCGTCGCCGCCCGCGCCAAGTGCACGCGCCGACGGGTCGGCGCCGTGCTGACGATCGAGCACCGGATCATCGCGACGGGCTACAACGGCGCGGCGCCGGGGGAGCCGGACTGCCTCGAGGGTGCCTGCCCGCGGGGCCGCCTCGACTACGACGCCGTCCCGGGCCTGGGCGACTACGACCGCCCGGGCACCGAGGGCTTCTGCATCGCGATCCACGCCGAGGTCAACGCGCTGCTCTTCGCCACGCGCGACACCAAGGGCGCGACCGCCTACATCACGGACCCGCCGTGCCCCGGCTGCCGCAAGGCGCTCGCCGCGGCCGGCATCGTCCGGGCGGTGTGGCCCGACGGAAGCCACGATCGGGCCGGCCTGACGAACTGGGGCTGATCTCTCCTACCGCACGGCCCCTTCCATGGGGACAATGGGGGCATGAGCAGCGACGCGAGCACCCACGACACCCCGACGCCCTCGGACGCCGTGGTGGCTGCCCTCGACGGCAGCCACCGTGACGACGCCGTCATCGACTGGGCGGCTGCCGAGGCCACCGCCCTCGCGGCGCCGCTGCACCTCGTGCACGCCGTCGACCTCGGCACCCCCTTGTCCGCCTACGGCGAGCTGCTCACCAGCCCCGAGATCGTCGAGCGGGTCGAGCAGGAGTCGACCAAGGTCGTCACGGAGGCGCGCGATCGGGTCACCGCGGCCCACCCCGACCTGGCCGTGACGACGGCGCTGCCGACCGGGTCGCCGTCGGGCGCGCTGCTGCACGCCGCCGAGGGGGCGCGCGTGCTCGTCGTCGGCTCCGCCCGCAAGAACAAGGCCGAGCGCATCGTCCTCGGCACCACCTCGCTCAGCGTCGTCGCGCACACCCCGTGCCCGGTGGTCCTCGTGCCCGAGGACGTCGGGACCACGGGGGACGGTCGCGTCGTCGTCGGCATCGACGGCAGCAACAACAGCCGGCTGGCCTTCCGTCACGCCCTCGAGGCGGCCGAGGTCCGGGACCGCAAGGTCACGACCGTGACCTCGTGGAACGTCGAGGTCGAGAACGGCGTCGTCGTCACCGAGCCGGGCAGCCCCGAGTGGCAGACGGTCGACCAGCGCTACCGCGACATGGCGGAGCGGACCATCGCCGAGGACCGGGCAGCGCACCCTGACATCGACGTCACCGTCGAGGTGCTGCACGGTCGCGCCGCCGACTCCCTCGTCAAGATCGCCGAGGGGGCCGACCTGCTGCTCGTCGGCTCGCGCGGTCGCGGCGGGTTCCGCGGGCTGCTGCTCGGGTCGGTGACCCAGCGGGTGCTCGCCCTGGCCACCTGCCCGGTCGCGGTGCTCCACCAGCAGAGCTGAGATCCGGCCCGCCGGGCCCGGAGGGCCGGGTCAGCGCTGGTGCTGCACCTGGAAGTCGCGGATCGCGGCCCAGCCCTCGTCGTGGTCCTGGGGTCGGTGGTCGGCCCCGGGCAGGACGAGGTGGGTTGCCCCCTTCGCCGCCAGTGCCTGCGCGACCTCGGTGTACATCGGTCGGTCGTCGCCGGTGAGGACGAGGGTCGGCACCAGGCGCGGGGTGTCGGTGCGCAGCGCGACCTCCCACGGGGCAGGAGTGGCGCGCATCCGCTCGGCGAGCGCCGAGCAGGTCTCGGTGTCGAGGTCGAGCGGGCCGTGCTGCATGCCCGCGGCGAAGCGGTCGAGGAACTCGCGGCCGTCGACCTCGGGGTCGTCGGCGACGGCGAAGACCGGGGCCATCGCGCTGATGTGCGCCTCGACGTGCCGGCCACCGCGCGCGACGTCGAAGCACGAGGGCTCGACGAGCACGAGGCTGCGGAGCAGGTCGGGGCGACGCTGGGCGGCGAGCATGGCGGTCACCGCTCCGTAGGAGTGGCCGACGACGTGGCCGCGCCCGCCGAGCGCCTCGACGACCCGGTCGGCGTCGCGCTCGGGCTGGTCTGCGGCACAGGTGCGCTCGAGGAAGACGTGGTCGGGGTCGGCCGCGGCCGCCTGCAGCGGCCAGGCGCGCTCGCCGCTGCGGCCGCGGCCGTGGATGAAGACCGTGCGGACGGTCGGGGTGTGCCAGCCCATGGTCAGCCTCGCGCGCGCAGTCGTCCGCCGGGCAGGGCCGGCGCGGGCAGCGCGGCCGGCTGCCCCTCGGGGAAGGGCCCGAAGAGCTCCTCGCCCTCGGGCACGCCCTCGCCGATCTCGCGCATCCAGCGCTCGCGCGCGGCGACGACGTCGTCGTGGCTGCGGCCGACGAAGTTCCACCACATGACGATCTGCTCGCCGAGCGGCTCGCCGCCGATGAGCACGAGGCGGGCCCCGGCGCGCGAGGTCAGCGTGAAGCGCTCGCGCCCGGTGCCGACGTAGCCGAGCTCGCCCTGCTCGAGGGCGGTGCCGTCGATGCTCACGTCGCCGTCGTCGAGCAGCACCGCGTGCTCGTGACCGACCGGCACCTCGACGACCGTCTCGGCGTCGGCGTCGAGGAGGATCTCGGCCCCGGTGAGCGCGCCGTGGGTGACGACCGGCGAGCGCACGTCGAAGAGCTCGCCGAGGAAGACCCGGGCGATGCCGCCGGGGACGTAGGTCGGCTCGGGGACGTGGTGGTCGAAGGCCGGGTCGGAGTCGACGGCGTGGCCAGGCAGGGCGAACCACAGCTGCACCCCGTGGAGCGTCGTCGTCGGCGGGGTGGAGAACTCGGAGTGGCTCACGCCGCGCCCGGCGGTCATGAGGTTGAGCTCGCCGGGCCGCACCATCGCGTGCGCGCCCGTGGAGTCGCGGTGCTCGATCTCGCCGGTGAAGAGCCACGAGACCGTGGCCAGCGCGGTGTGCGGGTGGCGCGGCACCTCCATGCCACCGGTCGCCGCGACGTCGTCCGGTCCGTAGTGGTCGAGGAAGCACCACCCGCCCACCAGCGAGCGGGCGCGGGAGGGGAGGGTGCGTCGCACCGTCATGGCCCGGGGACCGCCGAGCGGTACCTCGCGGGGCTGCAGGATCTGCACGTCGTCCACCACTCCCACGCTACCCCCGAGATCCCGGTGGACAGCAGCCGTGGACCTCGGCAAGGGTGGCCCCGTGACCTCGACGACGGACCTGCTGCGTTCCCTCGCCGCCGCCAAGGGCGTCGACACCGACTGGTGGGACTGGCGCGGCGAGCACCGTCAGGTGCCGGAGGCCGCGCTGCGCTCCGTGCTCACCGCGATGGGCGAGGACGTCGCCGACGAGGCAGCCGTGCAGGCCGCCCTCGAGCGGGTCCGGACCGCGCCGTGGCGCCGCACGCTGCCCCCGACCGTCGTCCAGCGTGAGGGTGACCCCCTTCGCCTCCTCGTGCACGTGCCGCACGGCAGTGCGGTGGCCGTCCACGTCGAGCTCGAAGGGGGGCACCGCCGTGACCTGCAGCAGCTCGAGCACGTCGTCGAGCCGCACGACGTCGACGGCACGGTGGTGGGCGAGGCCGCCTTCGAGGTCCCGGGCGACCTGCCCCTGGGCTGGCACGAGGTCGTCGCGGAGGTCGAGGCCGGACCGCTGACCGAAGGAAGCGAGCGGGCCGTGCTCGTCACCGTGCCCCAGCGACTGGAGCTGCCCGCCGTCGTGCAGGAGCAGCCGCGGGCCGGGCTGCTGACGCAGCTGTACCAGGTTCGGGGATCCGGCAGCCAGGGCATCGGCGACCTCGGCGACCTCGGCACCCTCGGCGAGTGGGCCGCCCGCGAGCACGACGCGCACTTCGTCCTCGTCAACCCGCTGCACGCCGCCGAGCCCGTCGCGCCGATGGAGCCCTCGCCCTACCTGCCGACCTCGCGTCGCTTTCTCAACCCCGTCTACGTCGACCTGCGCGACCTGCCCGGCGCCGACCGCCTCCCCGAGCCGGCGCGCGCCGAGATCGACGCCCTCGCCGACCGCGCTCGCGAGCTCAACCGGCTCGATCGGATCGACCGGGACGCCGTGTGGGCGCTCAAGCAGCAGGCCCTGCGCACCGCCTTCCGCCACCTCGGCGCCGGGCAGGCCGACGAGGTGGCCGCGTTGCACGCCGGGGAGGGGCAGGCGCTCGTCGACTATGCGACCTGGTGCTCGCTGGCGGCCGAGCACGGCAGCCTCTGGGAGAGCACCTGGCCGCCGCAGCTGCACGACCCCACCTCGCCCGAGGTGCTCGCCCACCGCGAGGCGCACCGCGAGGAGGTCTCCTTCCACGTGTGGCTCCAGTGGGTCGCCCGCACCCAGCTGTCGCGGGCGCAGTCGCGGCTGCGGGCCGCGGGCATGGGCATCGGCGTGGTGACGGACCTCGCCGTGGGCATCCACCCCGAGGGCGCCGACGCGTGGGCCCTCGGTGACGCGCTCGCCCGGGGCGTCGACGTCGGCGCACCGCCCGACCAGTTCAACCAGCTCGGGCAGAACTGGTCGCAGCCGCCCTGGCGGCCCGACCGGCTCGCCGAGCTCGGCTACGCGCCCTTCCGCGAGATGCTGCGGGCCGTCCTCTCCGGCGCCGGGGGGCTGCGGGTCGACCACGTCATCGGGCTCTTCCGCCTGTGGTGGGTCCCCGAGGGGCACGCCCCGGTGGAGGGGGCCTATGTGCGTTACGACCACGAGGCCCTCGTCGGGATCCTCGCCCTCGAGGCGCACCGCGCCGGGGCCGTCGTCATCGGCGAGGACCTCGGCGTCGTCGAGCCGTGGGTGCGCGAGCACCTCCTCGAGCGCGGGGTGCTCGGCACGAGCGTCGCGTGGTTCGAGTGGGGCGACGACGGACGCCCGCTGCCGCCCGAGGCCTACCGCGAGCTGTGCCTGGCGACCGTCACGACCCACGACCTGCCGCCGAGCGCCGGCTACCTCGACCTCGAGCACGTCGCGATCCGCGAGCGCCTCGGCCTGCTCACCCGCCCGGTGGAGGAGGAGCGCGCCGCCGAGGAGGCGAGCGTGCGGGCGGTGCGCGAGACGCTGCACGAGCGGGGGCTGCTGGCGCGCGTCGATGCGGAGCCGGCCGACGTGGTGGCGGCGCTGCACGCGTGGCTGGGGCTCACCCCTTCGCGCCTGCGGGGCATCGCCCTCACCGATCTCGTCGGCGACGTGCGGGCGATCAACCAGCCCGGCACCGACGAGGAGTACCCCAACTGGCGGCTGCCGCTCGCCGGCCCCGACCGTCGTCCGGTCAGCCTCGACGACATCGTCGCGGGGGCCATCGGAGCCCGTCGCGACTGAGACCTCTCCGCCGCGTCCGCCCGCCGCGATATCGGCGGTGTCACGGGGCCGTCACCGCAAGGTTTCCCGATCGTGAGGGTTAACCCTGCATCTCCTTTGAGGGGTGCCGGGTCGGTCACCGAAGAGTCACAGTTGTGTCTCAGGGCACACGGGTTCATGGTGCGATCGGGCCCCGTGGTTTTTGATGTCACGAGCAGTCGCGGACCGCGCTGCGCCCAGGGGTGGACCCGGACGATCGGGAACGCCGATAGACCCGCCGTTCCCGGCGGCATGACGTAGGAGGACATCCATGCGAGTGAAGTCTCGCGCGATGGCAATCGCCAGCATCTCCGCGGCCGCGCTTTTCGCGACCGCGTGCGGCGGTGGCAGCGACGACAGCGACGGCGGCTCGGGCGGCGAGGGCGGCACCATCACCGCTTCCGGCTGCAACCCGGAGAACCCGCTCGTCGCAGGTAACACCGCTGAGACCTGTGGCGGCGACGTCCTCGACGTGCTGACCGCCAAGCTGGTCCACTACAACCCCGAGACCGCCGAGCCCGAGAACGACATCGCCGAGTCCATCGAGACCGACGACAACCAGAACTTCACGGTCAAGCTCAAGAAGGGCTACAAGTTCCACAACGGCGACGATGTCCTCGCCAAGAACTTCGTCGACGCGTGGAACTACACCGCCTACGGCGTCAACGGCCAGCAGGGCAGCTACTTCTTCGAGCCGATCGAGGGCTTCGAGGACCTGCAGTGCACCGGTGAGGACGAGGACAAGCCCTGCGAGGGCAAGGGCAAGCCCAAGGCCGAGGAGCTGACCGGCCTCAAGGTCGTCGACGACCTGACCTTCACCATCAAGACCAGCGAAAAGGTCTCCAACCTCCCGCTGCGTCTGGGCTACACGGCCTTCGCCCCGCAGCCCGACGCCTTCTTCGACGACCCGGAGGCCTTCGGCGACAAGCCGATCGCGGCCGGCCCGTACAAGCTGGACTCCTGGGAGAAGAACCAGGCCATCACCCTGAGCAAGTTCGAGGACTACTCGGGTGAGTACGGCGGCAACGCCGACGAGATCATCTTCCAGAACTACGAGGACTCCGACGCCGCCTACGTGGCGCTCCAGTCCGGCGACCTCGACGTCGTCCGTGAGATCCCCGCGAGCGCGCTGGTCGACAACAAGTTCAAGGACGACCTCGGTGAGGGCCAGTTCCTGGAGAAGGAGAACTCCACCCTCCAGTTCATCGGCATGAACCACCACGTCGACAAGAAGCTCGAGAACGTCAAGGTCCGCCAGGCCATCTCGATGGCCATCGACCGCAAGACGATCGTCAAGCAGATCTTCAACGACGCCTACACTCCCGCCACCGGCTGGGTCTCCCCGGTCGTCGACGGCTACAAGGAGGGCGCGTGCGGTGAGTACTGCGAGTTCAACCCCGAGAAGGCCAAGCAGCTGCTCAAGGAGGGCGGCGGCTACGACGGCAAGCTGACCCTCACCTACAACGGTGACGCCAGCCACAAGGGCTGGACCGAGGCGGTCTGCAACTCCATCAACAAGACCCTCGGCATCGACTGCGTCGCGACCCCCACGGTCGACTTCGCGACCATGCTGACCAAGCTGGGCGAGAACGAGCTCAAGGGCATGTTCCGCATGGGCTGGGTCATGGACTACCCGTCGATCGAGAACTACCTCGCGCCGATCTACGGCAAGGGTGCGTCCTCGAACTACTACAACTACGCCAACGACGACTTCCAGAAGACGATGCGTGAGGCGGGCGCCGCGGAGACCCCGGAGGAGGCCAACAAGCTCTACCAGGAGGCCGAGGGCCTGATCGCCGAGGAGTTCACGACGATCCCGACCTGGTACGGCAAGACCATCATCGGCTGGTCGGAGAACGTCACCGACGTCCAGGCGACGCCCTTCGGCAACCCGGACCTGGCCGCGATGAAGGTCAAGAACTGATCCTCGTCGAGGGTTGACTTTCCGCACGACGCCGGCCGGCCATCCGCTTCCCGTGATGGCCGGCCGGCGTCGTGCCGAGCCCGCGGCGTCGACCGCCGCCTGGGGCCCCAACGTTTGAGTTAGTCTCTCCCGGCACCCCGGGCAGAGGTGCGTCCGACTTCCCTGAGGAGGTGCAACGTGGGCAAGTACATCGTCCGACGATTGCTCCAGATGATCCCGGTGATCATCTTCTCCACGTTCCTGATCTACGCCATGGTCTTCGCCATGCCGGGTGACCCCACGGCAGGCAAGTGTGGTGAGCGGCCCTGTCCGCCGGCCTACGTCGCGGCATTCAACGAGAAGTACCACCTGAACGAGCCGCTGCCGGTGCAGTACGGCTACTACGCGGCCAACGTCCTCCAGGGCGACCTCGGCGAGAACCAGTTCGGTCGGCCGGTCGCCGAAGAGCTGGGCGAGCGCTTCCAGGTCACCGCCAGGCTCGGCCTCATGGCCCTGGTCTTCGAGGGAGTCCTCGGCATCGCTGCCGGTGTTCTCGCCGGTCTGCGCAAGGGCGGCTTCATCGACAACCTCGTGCTGGTCAGCACCCTCTTCGTCATCTCGGTGCCGGTCTTCGTCATCGGTACCGTCCTGCAGTACACGATCGGTCTCAACCTCGAGTGGCTGCCGCCGCTCGCGCGGGGGACCAACCCCGAGTTCAAGGCACTGATCCTGCCCGCGATCGTGCTCGGCTCGACCTCGCTGGCCTACATCGCCCGCCTGATGCGGACCAACATCGCCGAGAACCTCAAGTCCGACTACGTGCGCACGGCCCGGGCCAAGGGGCTCAAGCCGGGGCGGATCATCGGCATCCACACCCTGCGCAACTCGATGATCCCCGTCGTCACCTTCATGGGCTACGACTTCGGCGCCCTGCTCGGCGGCGCGATCGTCACCGAGGGCATCTTCAGCATCCAGGGTGTCGGCGGCTACATCTTCGAAGGCATCCGCCACCGCGATGGCGTCGCCGTGGTCGGCGCGGTCACGGCCCTGGTCATCGTCTACCTGCTCGTGAACCTGCTCGTGGACCTGCTCTACGGCGCCCTCGACCCGAGGATCAGCAATGACTGACGACAACGCGACGCGCGACGTCGCCACCGAGACCGGTCCCGGCAACGACGAGACGGGCGCGACCACGACCCGCGAGGCGGCGCTCGCCGCCGACGCGACCCAGGAGAGTGGTCAGGCGAGGTCGCTGACCTCCGACGCCTTCGCCTCCCTGCGGCGCAACCCGCTCTTCTGGATCTCGAGCGTGCTCATCTTCGTGCTCCTGCTCATGGCGGTGTGGCCCTCGCTCTTCACGCCCTACGACCTGAAGTTCAACGACCTGAGCATCGCCCGCGAGGGGCCGAGCAGCAAGCACTGGTTCGGCACCGACATCCAGGGCGCCGACATCTACACCCGCACGATCTACGGTGCCCGCGCCTCGATCCTCGTCGGCGTGCTCGCGACGGCCGGTGTGCTGCTCCTGGGATCCTTGCTCGGGCTGATCGCCGGCTACGTCGGCGGCATCGTCGACACCCTGATCAGCCGTATCGGCGACATCTTCTTCGCCATCCCGCTGCTGCTCTCGGGCATCATCTTCCTGTCCTCGCTGCAGGACACTGACACGCTGCTGGGCATCCCGATCCAGGGCTACTTCGGCGTCGTCTTCCAGGTCGTTCTCGTCTTCGTGATCTTCGGCTGGCCGAGCCTGATGCGTCTCATGCGCTCGTCGGTCATCCAGGTCAAGCCCAACGACTACGTCCAGGCCGCCCGGGCGCTCGGCGCCTCGCCGATGCGGATCATCCGCCGGCACGTGCTGCCCAATGCCATGGCACCCGCGATCGTCGTCTCGACGATCAACCTCGGCGCCTACATCGCCGCGGAGGCAACGCTGTCCTTCCTCGGCATCGGCCTGCGCCCGCCGACTGTCTCGTGGGGTGTCATGATCAGCGACTCCCTCGACACGGTCCGGGCCTCGCCCCACATCCTCTTCTTCCCCGCCCTCTTCCTCAGCATCGCGGTCCTGGCCTTCATCATGCTCGGCGACGCCGTGCGTGACGCCTTCGACCCCAAGAGCCGCTGAGAGACAGGTGAGTGAGTACATGAGCACCACGACGACTCCGTCGGGCTCCGAGCACCTGCTCGAGGTCGACGACCTCTACGTCGAGTTCCACACCCGCGAGGGCGTGGCCAAGGCGATCAACGGCGTCAACTTCACCCTCGACGAGGGCGAGACGCTGGCGATCCTCGGTGAGTCCGGCTCCGGCAAGTCGGTGACCGCCCAGGCGATCATGGGCATCCTCGACATGCCCCCTGCCGTCATCCCCGGCGGCCGGATCCTCTACAAGGGCAACGACATCCTCACCATGCCCGAGGAGCAGCGGCGTGCCATGCGCGGCCCGCAGATCTCGATGGTCTTCCAGGACGCGCTGAGCTCGCTCAACCCGGTCTTCCCGGTCGGCTGGCAGATCGCCGAGATGTTCCGGGTCCACCAGGGCATGAGCCGGTCCAAGGCCTACGCGGAGGCCGTGCGCCTGATGGAGCGGGTCAACATCCCCGCGGCCAAGGAGCGCGTCAAGGCCTACCCGCACCAGTTCTCGGGCGGTATGCGCCAGCGCATCATGATCGCGATGGCGATCGCCCTCAACCCCAAGGTCCTCATCGCCGACGAGCCGACGACGGCCCTCGACGTGACGGTCCAGGCCCAGATCATGGCCCTCCTGCAGGAGCTGCAGGAGGAGTACAAGATGGGCCTGATCCTCATCACCCACGACCTGGGTGTCGTCGCCGACGTCGCCGACCGGATCGCCGTGATGTACGCCGGCCGGATCGTCGAGCGGGCGGACGTCGACGAGATCTACGCGCAGCCGGGCCACCCCTACACCAAGGGGCTGCTCGAGTCGATCCCGCGACTGGACCAGAAGGGTCAGACGCTGTCGGCCATCGGTGGCCTGCCGCCCAACCTCACCCGGATCCCGCAGGGCTGCGCCTTCAACCCGCGCTGCGTCATGGCCCAGGACATCTGCCGTACCGAGCGCCCCGAGCTGCTCGACATCGGTCCGCGCCGTCAGTCGGCGTGCCACTTCAGCCAGGAGGTGCTCGATGCCTGAGGTGATCCTCAAGGCCCAGGGCCTGAAGAAGCACTACCCGATCAAGGGTGGCGTGCTCCGTACGACCGTCGGCCACGTCAAGGCCGTCGACGGTGTCGACTTCGAGCTGCACAAGGGCGAGACCCTCGGCATCGTCGGTGAGTCCGGTTGCGGCAAGTCCACGCTCGGCCGACTGCTCATGCGGCTCGAGGAGCCGACCGAGGGCACCGTCGACTTCGACGGGGTCGACATGTACGCCCAGTCCGGCGGCGCGATGCGCAAGCTGCGGCGTGACATCCAGATCGTCTTCCAGGACCCCTACACCTCGCTCAACCCGCGGCGCACGGTCGGCGAGATCATCGCCGAGCCCCTGGAGATCCACACCGACGTCGTGCCCAAGGGCGGGCGCAAGCGCCGGGTGCAGGAGCTGCTCGAGCTCGTCGGTCTCAACCCCGAGCACATCAACCGCTACCCGCACCAGTTCTCCGGCGGTCAGCGTCAGCGCATCGGCATCGCCCGCGGCATCGCGCTCAACCCCAAGGTGCTCATCTGCGACGAGCCGGTCTCCGCGCTCGACGTGTCGGTGCAGGCGCAGGTCATCAACCTCATGGAAAAGCTCCAGAACGAGCTCGGCCTGTCCTACATCTTCATCGCCCACGACCTGTCCGTGGTCCGCCACATCTCGGACCGCGTCGGCGTGATGTACCTCGGCCGCATGGTCGAGATCGGCAACGAGGACGACATCTACTCGCGTCCGACGCACCCCTACACCCAGGCGCTGCTGTCGGCCGTGCCGGTGCCGGACCCGACCTTGCGCGGCAAGCGCGACCAGATCGTCCTCTCCGGTGACGTCCCGTCGCCGGCCAACCCGCCGTCGGGCTGCCACTTCCACACCCGCTGCTGGAAGGCGCAGGACATCTGCCGGACCGAGACCCCGCAGCTCGAGCTGCGCGCGGACGGCGCGGGGACGCACCCCTCCCGCTGCCACTTCGCGGAGCCGCGGCTCGTGGTCGAGACCACCGACGTCACGGACAACCACGGTCTCTTCGAGGGGCACGGCCTCACGGACCGGGCCGATGCGGCCGCCGCGGGTCAGGCCGGTGGCGCCGCCGCCGGCGGTGCCTCGGCCGACACCTCGACCGCAGGCGCCTGACGCACGCCACGCGTCAGACGCCGAAGGGGGGAGCCACCAGTCGGTGGCTCCCCCCTTCGTGCGTCTGCCGGAGGTCAGGCGAAGGGGATCTCGCCGACGATCCGCTCGGCCTCGTCATCGGCGGCCAGCTGCGCGCCGGTCTCGTCGACCTGAGCGGCCACCGCGTGCGGCTGGAGCTCGCCCGAGGCGATCTGCTCGGCCCAGTGGCAGGCGACCTTGTGCTCCGCGCCGGCGCCGTCGATCTCGACCAGCCTCAGCTGCGGACGCTCGGTGTCGCAGCGGGTCTCCTGGCGCCACGGGCAGCGGGTGTGGAATCGGCACCCCGCGGGAGGCGCGGCCGGCGAGGGCAGGTCGCCGGTCAGCAGGATCTGCTCGCGGGTGTCCTCGACGACCGGGTCCGGCACGGGCACCGCCGAGAGCAGGGCCCGGGTGTAGGGGTGCAGGGGAGCGGCGTAGAGGTCGTCGGCGGGCGCCTCCTCGACGATGCCGCCGAGGTACATCACGCCGACGCGGTCGGAGATGTGCCGCACGACCGCGAGGTCGTGGGCGATGACGAGATAGGTCAGGCCGTACTCGGCCTGCAGGTCCGACATGAGGTTGATGACCTGCGCCTGCACCGAGACGTCGAGTGCGGAGACCGGCTCGTCGGCGACGATGAGCTCCGGGTTGACGCTCAACGCCCGGGCGATGCCGATGCGCTGGCGCTGACCGCCGGAGAACTCGTGGGGGTACTTCTTCAGCGCGGCCGGCGGGAGCCCGACGTCGGCGAGCAGCTGGCGCAGGCGGGGCTCGGCCTCCTTGGCGTTCTTGACGATCCCGTGGGCCTTCATCCCCTCGACGAGCAGGGCCTCGACGCTCTGGCGGGGGTCGAGGCTGCCCATGGGGTCCTGGAAGACCATCTGCAGGTCCTTGCGCCGCCGGCGCAGGTCCTCGCCCGTCAGCGTGGAGATCGGCTCGCCGCCGAAGGTGACCGTGCCGTCGGTCGCCGGCTCGAGGTGGAGGATCGCGCGGCCGAGCGTGGACTTGCCGCAGCCGGACTCGCCGACGAGGCCGTAGGTCTCGCCGCGTCGGATCTGCAGGTCGACGCCGTCGACGGCGTAGACGTGCCCGACGACCTTGTCGAAGATGACGCCCTTGGTGATCGGGTAGTGGACCTTGAGGCCGCGGACGTCGACGAGGACGTCGGCGTCGCTCTCCGTGGCGGTCGGCTCGGGGCTCGTGGTGGTCATCGGACCTCCTCGGTCGTCGCGGCCTCGGCGGGCGAGGGGTCGCCCGCGAGGGGGTTGAAGCAGCGCAGGGCACGCGAGCCCCCGAGGGCCAGGTCGGGGGTGGCCTCGCGGCAGTGGTCGGTGGCGCTGGCGCAGCGTGGCGCGAAGGCGCACGAGCTGGTCCACGGGAGGTTGTCGGCCACCGACCCCGGCACGGGGTTGAGACGCGCGCCGCGCTCCCCGTCGAGGCTCGGCACGCTCGCGAGCAGGCCACCGGTGTAGGGGTGGCGGGGCTGCGCGAAGAGGTCGTGCCGCTCCGCCCGCTCGACGAGTCGGCCGCCGTAGAGGACGTTGATCTCGTCGCACAGCCCGGCGACGACGCCGAGGTCGTGGGTGATCATGATCAGGGCCGTGCCGGTCTCCTCGACGAGCTCGCGCAGCAGGGCGAGGATCTGGGCCTGGATCGTCACGTCGAGCGCCGTGGTCGGCTCGTCGGCGATGAGCAGCCGGGGCTCGCAGGCCAGGGCCATGGCGATGAGCGCGCGCTGACGCATGCCGCCGGAGAGCTGGTGCGGGTAGTCCTTGAGTCGACGGTCGGGGTCGGGGATGCCCACCTTCTTGAGCATGTCGCGCGCGTGGGGCGTGGCCTCCTTGCGGGACATGCCCTTGTGCCGCTCGAGCACCTCGGTGACCTGTCGGCCGATGGGGACGACGGGGTTGAGGGAGGAGAGCGGGTCCTGGAAGATCATGCCGACGTCACGGCCGCGACGCTCGCGCATCTGCTTGTCGGAGAGGGTGAGCAGGTCGGTGCCGTCGAGGTGGACCGAGCCGGTCACCTCGTTGCCGCGGGTGGGCAGCAGGCCCATGATCGCGAGCGAGGTCACCGACTTGCCGCAGCCGGACTCGCCGACCAGGCCGACGGTCTGCCCGGGCTGGACGTCGAAGCTCACCCCGTCGACGGCGGTGAAGGGGGTCTGCCCCTGCCGGCGGAAGGTCACCGACAGGTCGCGCACGGACAGCAGGGGAGTGCCGGCGCCCGCGCGGGGGCTGCTCGGCGTGGGGGCGGACGACATGCCGCTCACCTCCGGCTCTTGGGGTCGAGGGCCTCGCGCAGCGACTCACCCATGAGGGTGAAGCCCAGCGCGACGACGATGATGCACAGGGCCGGGTAGAAGGCCAGGTGCGGGTGGTCCTGGAAGTAGGTCTCGGAGGTGCCGAGCATCTGGCCCCACTCGGGGACCCGGTCGTCGGGCAGGCCGAGGCCGAGGTAGGACAGCGCGGCGGCGTCGATGATCGCCGTCGCGAGGACGAGCGTCGCCTGGACGATGACCGGCCCGAGCGAGTTGGGCAGCATGTGCCGCAGGACGATCGCCGAGCGCTTGACGCCGAGCGCGCGGGCGGCGAGGACGTGGTCCTTGCTCCGCTGGGCGAGCATCGAGCCGCGCAGCAGCCGGGCGAAGATCGGCACCTGCACGGTGGCGATGGCGATGATGACCGTCCACTGGCTGGGGCGGGCGGCGATCGCCGCGATGGAGAAGGCGAGCAGCAGGCTCGGGATCGACAGCATGACGTCGACGATGCGCATGATGACCGCGTCGACGACCCCGCCGAAGGCGCCGGCGAGGGTGCCGAGGACGAGACCGCCGGACAGGCCGCCGAGGGTCGCCGCGACTCCGACGATGAGCGTCTGCCGGCTGCCGACGATGAGCCGGGAGAGGAAGTCGCGGCCCGAGCTGTCGGCACCGAGCGGGTAACCCGCCTCCGGGCCGGGGATCGGGTTGGACTGCGGGCTCACCTTGTCGATGAGGGGGTTGTCGGCGGGGTCGTGGGGAGCGATCCAGGGTGCGACGATCGCGAGGACGACGAAGGCGATGGTGATCGCCAGGCCGAGCAGGAAGATCGGGTTGCGACGCAGCCGACGCCAGGCCGAGGCGATGAGGCCGACGCCCTCGGAGTCGTCGATCGCACCGGCCTCGGCGACCGTCGTGCCGCTCGAGGCGGCGAGGTCGTCGATGCGCTGCTTGCGGCGGGCGCCGAACCCGCGGCGGGGGGACTGGTCGGAGCTCATCGGGTCCTCACTCGGGGGTCGACGACGGCGTAGAGGATGTCGACGATCAGGTTGACGACGACGTAGGTGCCCGCGGCCGCGAGGATGAGCACCTGCAGCACGGGATAGTCGCGCAGGCTGAAGGCCTGGCGCAGGGCGTCACCGATGCCGGCGATGTTGAAGACCGACTCGGTGAGCACGGCTCCGGCGAGCAGCCCGCCCATCTGCAGACCGATCGCGGTGATGACCGGCAGCAGCGCGTTGCGCATGACGTGCCGGCCACGGACGACCCGCTGGGTCAGACCCTTGGACTCGGCGGTGCGCACGTAGTCCTCGTCGAGCACCTCGAGCACCGAGGCGCGGGTGATCCGGAAGATCATCGCGAAGGGGATGGACGCCAGGGCCAGCCCCGGCAGCAGCAGGTGCTTGAGGGCGTCCCAGGCCGCGTCCCACTCACGGGTGAGCAACCCGTCGAGGATGAAGAAGCCGGTGACCCGGGTGGCGTCGACCTCCTGACGCCCGGAGACCGGCAGCCAGTGCAGCTCCTGGGCGAAGACGTAGCGCAGGAGGAAGGCGAGGAAGAAGACCGGGACGGCGACGCCGACGAGCGAGCCGATGACACTGAGGTTGTCGAGGAGGCTGCCGTGCCGCTTGGCAGCGAGGTAGCCCAGGGGGAGCGCGAGGCCGATGGCGATGACGAGCGCGACGAGGCTGAGCTCGATCGTCGCCGGGAAGCGGTCGAGGAGGAGGTCCATCGCCGGCTTGCCGGGCTGGACGCCGTTGGAGACGCCGAAGTCGCCGGTGACGGCTCGCTTGAGGAAGGTCCAGTACTGCACCCAGATCGGCTCGTCGAGCCCGAGCTCGTGGGTCAGCCGGGCGCGGCTCTCCGGGGTCGCGCGCTCGCCGAGCATCGCGGAGACGATGCCGCCGGGCAGGGCGCGCAGCCACAGGAAGAGCAGCAGCGACAGGACGAAGATGACGAGCACCAGCTGCATGAGCCGGCGGATGATGAATCTCAGCACGAGTGCGCTCCTGGTGTCGACCGCGGACCGGGGCCGCCTCGACCCGGTGGTCGAGGCGGCCCCGTCACGAGGTCACCTGCTGGTGTGGGTCACTTGCCGCCGACGGTGACCGACGAGAAGCGCTCGGCGGTCAGCGGGCTGGCGACGAGCCCCTCGACGTCCTCGTTGACGACGATCGCGGGCGGCGAGTGCGAGATCGGCAGGCCGGGCACGTACTCGTCGTGGATCTTCTGGTTCAGCTCCTCGTACTTCTTCGTCCGCTCGGCCTCGTCGACCGTCTGGTCGGCGTCCTTGAGCGCCTTGCTCAGGTCGGCACCGAAGTCCGTGGCCGAGGTGTGGAAGTCGTTGGACTTGAGGTTGCCGAAGAAGGTGCCGATGAAGTTGTCGGCGGAGTTGTAGTCACCGGTCCAGCCGAGCAGCCAGGCGTCGAACTGGCCGTTGTCGACGCCGTCGAGGTAGCCGCCGTTCCACGGCTTGGTGACGACCTCGACCTCCACGCCGGCCTTCTCGAAGTCCTTGCGGATGGCCTCGTGGATCTTCTGCGGGTTGGGCATGTAGGGCCGGGTGACCTCGCTCGGGTAGGCGAAGGTCAGCTTGAGGTTTTCCTGGCCCGCCTCCTTGAGCAGCTTCTTGGCGCCCTCGGGGTCGTACTTGGTGACCGCGATGTCCTTGTTGTAGCCCTCGACGGTGTCGGGGTAGAACTGCGAGGCCGCGGTGGCGCCCTCCGGCAGCTGGGACTTCACCAGCTGCTCGCGGTTGACCGCCATGTCGAGCGCCTGACGGACCTTGAGGTCCTTCAGGGCCGGGTTGCTCTCGGGGTTGAAGGCGACGTAGAGGACGTTGAAGGGGTCGCGGATCTCGACCTGGTTGCCGTCGTCCTCGAGGGCCTTCCAGTCCACGGGGTTGGGCAGGTCGTAGCCGTTGATGCTGTCGGCCTCGAGCTCCTGGCGGCGGGTCGACTCGTTGGGGATGATGTTGAAGACGATCTCGGCGTTCTTCGCCTTGTCGCCCCAGTAGTCGTCGTTGCGCTTGAGCGTGACCGTCTTGTTGGCCTCGTCGTAGGCGTCGAAGGTGTACGGGCCGGTGCCGACGGGGTTCTCGGAGTTCTTGGGGTACGCGAAGCCCTCGCCCTGCTTCTTGACGTCGTTGGCCTTGCCCTCCTCCAGCGCCTTGGGGGACTGGATGCCGAAGGCCGACAGCGAGAGCATCGCCGGGAACTTCGAGGTCGCGCGGGCGATCTTGAGCACGACGGTCTGCTCGTCGCTCGCCTCGCAGCTGCGGTAGAGCGAGTCATCGCCGAAGCCCTCCATCGAGTAGGCCCAGTACTCGGCGGGGCCGGCCTGGGCGGTCTCGTTCTGGTCGGCCATGCGCTCGAAGTTGTCGCAGACGGCTTGGGCGTCGAGGGTCTCGCCGTCGCTGAACTTCACGCCCTCACGCAGGGTGAAGGTCCACGTCTTGCCGTCCTCGGACGGCTCCCACTTCTCGGCCAGGCCGGGCCCGATCTCGGAGCTGCCCTCCTCGACCTCGACCAGACCCTCGAAGATCTGACGGGTGACGCGGAAGGTCTCGCCGTCACTGGCGTAGAAGGGGTCGAAGACCTCGGGGGCGCCGGCGGCGCCGAAGGTGAAGGTGCCCTCGGCGTCACCACCGGAGCCCGAGTCGTCGCGCTCGCTCTGCGCGCACGCGCTCAGCGTCAGCGCAGTCGCGGCCAGCGCGGCCAGCGGGGCAGCTTTCCTCATCGACATGTGTTCCTCGCTCGTCTCAGCCAGGCCCGGAGCGGTCGCCCGGGTCCGTGTCCGCGGGCGATGGTGATCCACCGCACACGGTTGGGGCGGCAATCTAGTCCGATCCTGCGGCCGTCAGGGGCTGGTGCCGTGACCTTTACCGGAGTGAGACCGCCGCGACCGCAGGATGTGTGGCGAAGGGGGAAAACCCTCACCCGATCCTGCGGCAGGGGGCGGGTCCCCCCTTCGTCCATTTGGGCCGGGGGCCCACGGGCTGAGATGATCGCGACCATGCCCCTGATCTCTCGCAGCGACATCCGCAATGTCGCCATCGTCGCCCACGTCGACCACGGCAAGACCACCCTCGTCGACAAGATGCTCTGGCAGGGGGGTGCCTTCGGCGAGCACGACCACGTCGACGAGCGGGCCATGGACTCCGGCGACCTCGAGCGGGAGAAGGGCATCACCATCCTCGCCAAGAACACGGCGATCCACTACAACGGCCCCTCCGCGGCCGCCCACGACGCCCCCGACGGCGTGACGATCAACATCATCGACACCCCCGGCCACGCCGACTTCGGTGGCGAGGTCGAGCGCGGTCTGTCGATGGTCGACGGTGTCGTCCTGCTCGTCGACGCCTCCGAGGGCCCGCTGCCGCAGACCCGCTTCGTGCTGCGCAAGGCGCTCGCGGCCAAGATGCCGGTCATCCTGTGCATCAACAAGGTCGACCGGCCCGACAGCCGGATCGCCGAGGTCGTCGACGAGGCCTACGAGCTCTTCATGGACCTCGACGCCGACGAGGACCAGATCGAGTTCCCCATCGTCTACGCCTCCGGCAAGGCCGGCGCCGCGAGCCTCACCCGGCCCGAGGACGGCACCCTGCCGGACAACGACGACCTCGAGCCGCTCTTCAAGACGATCATGGAGACGATCCCGGCCCCCTCCTACGAGGAGGACGCCCCGCTCCAGGCGCACGTCACCAACCTCGACTCGAGCAACTTCCTCGGTCGCCTCGCGCTGCTGCGCGTCTTCAACGGCGAGCTGCGCAAGGGCCAGCAGGTCACGTGGTGCCGCCACGACGGGTCGACCGAGCGGGTCAAGATCACCGAGCTGCTCATCACCGAGGGCCTCGAGCGCAAGCCGCTCGACACCGGCGCCGCCCGCCCCGGCGACATCATCGCCATCGCCGGCATCCCCGACATCATGATCGGCGACACGATCGCCGACGCCGACAACCCCATCCCGCTGCCGGTCATCACCGTCGACGAGCCGGCCATCTCGCTGACCCTGGGCACCAACACCTCGCCCCTCGTCGGCCGCGGCCCGACCAAGGGCACCAAGGTCACCGCCCGCATGGTCAAGGACCGCCTCGACAAGGAGCTCATCGGCAACGTCTCGCTGCGCGTGCTGCCGACCGAGCGCCCCGACGCCTGGGAGGTCCAGGGCCGAGGCGAGCTCGCGCTCGCGATCCTCGTCGAGCAGATGCGCCGCGAGGGCTTCGAGATGACCGTCGGCAAGCCGCAGGTGGTCACCAAGGAGGTCGACGGCAAGGTCCACGAGCCGGTCGAGCGCCTGACGATCGACACCCCCGAGGAGTACCTCGGCGCCATCACCCAGGTCCTCGCCGCCCGCAAGGGCCGCATGGAGCAGATGACCAACCACGGCACCGGGTGGATCCGCATGGAGTTCCTCGTGCCCTCGCGCGGCCTCATCGGCTTTCGCACCGAGTTCCTCACCGAGACCCGTGGCGCCGGCATCGCCCACCACGTCTTCGAGGGCTACGAGCCGTGGTTCGGCGCGATCACCACGCGCGTCTCCGGCTCGCTCGTCGCCGACCGCTCCGGGCCGGTCACGTCCTACGCGATGGTCAACCTCCAGGAGCGTGGCTCGCTCTTCACCGAGCCGGGCACCGAGGTCTACGAGGGCATGATCGTCGGCGAAAATTCGCGCGCCGACGACATGGACGTCAACATCACCAAGGAGAAGAAGCTCACCAACGTGCGGGCCTCCTCCGCGGACAACTTCGAGAAGGTGGTCCCGCCGCGCAAGCTGAGCCTCGAGCAGTCGCTCGAGTTCTGCCGCGAGGACGAGTGCGTCGAGGTCACCCCGGACGCCATCCGCATCCGCAAGGTCGAGCTCGACGCCAACCTGCGTGCCCGGGCGGCTTCACGGGCTCGCAACTCCTGAGAGGAGAGCGCCGATGAGGCGCAGCACCCGAGGACTGATCGCCGGTGCGGTCGCGCTCGCCTTCGTGCTGCGCAAGGCGCTCGCGGCCAAGATGCCGACGGGGACGGCGGCCCCGGCCCCGGCCCGTCGGCGAGCACCGGTGACGTGAGCGGCCCCGAGGACCGCCTGACCCTGCTGTCGGAGGGCCCGATCGCGGCCTGGGACCCGCAGCGGATCACCAGCCGGCAGGTCGCCGGGCTCGCCTCGCGCACGTGGATGCGCACCCTCACCGCCTACGCCCCGGCGACCAACCTCGCGGGCCAGCGGGCGCTGCGCGGTGACCTCGCCGATGGCACCGGGCGGGCGAGCAAGGACGCCAGGACGTGGACCTTCCGCCTGCGCCAGGGCGTGACCTGGCAGGACGGCTCGGCGATCACCTGCGAGGACGTCCAGCACGGCGTCGCCCGCTCCTTCGACGAGGACATCACCTCCAGCGGCTACGCCCTGACCTACCTCGACATCCCCAAGCGGCCCGACGGCACCTCGCGCTACCCCGGCCCCCTGGCGAAGGGGGGGACCTCCGCCGCCAACCGCAAGCTCCTGGAGCGGGCGGTGGAGTGCCGCGACGAGCGGACGATCACCTTCCACCTCGCCGAGCCGGTCGGCAACTTCGACGAGGTCGTCTCGCTGCCCGAGTTCGCGCCCTTCAAGGCCTCGCGCGACAAGGTCGACGACGTCACGCACGACGCCTTCAGCTCCGGGCCCTACAAGCTCGAGGAGGGCTGGACCCCGAGCAAGGGCGGCACCTGGGTGCGCAACCCCGAGTGGTCGGCGAAGAGCGACCCGCTGCGTCGGGTCGGGCCGGCGACGATCGAGCACAAGGAGGGCGTCGAGCCCAAGGACGCCGTCGAGACGATCGTCGACGGCGAGGACGGCGGGCGCACCCTGGCCCTCGACCCGGTGCCGGCCGCGCTCACCCCGGCGCTCGACGAGGCCGGCGACGCCGCCCAGTCCGTCACCGTCGACGGCCAGCTCGTCGACTACCTCGCCGTGAGCAGCAAGAGCAGCGCGCTGAAGAAGTCCGCCGTGCGCACCGCGCTGGCCACGGCGACCAACCGCGAGGGATACACCGAGGCACTCGGCACCGCCACCGGCACCCCGTCGTGGTCGCTGCTCGGGACGGCCCTGCCGTCGACGCACGAGACCGTCCTCGACCACGGACCGACGGGCGACGCCGCCGCGGCCCGCGCCCAGCTGCGCCAGGCCAAGGTGCGTACGCCGGTCAAGATCTCCGTCGCCTACCGCGACGGCGGCGAGATGCCCAAGGCGCTCAAGGCGCTCGAGGGCACCTGGGAGGACGCCGGCTTCGACGTCACCCTCGAGCCGATCGACGAGGAGGACTACTTCTCGCAGGTCGGCACCCGCAAGGTGGCCGAGAAGCACGACCTCGTCTGGGCCAACTGGGGCCCCGACTTCCCCTCGGCGAGCACCGTGCTGCCGCCCCTCTTCGACGACCGGATCAACCTGTCGAAGACCTCCGTCGGCCGCAACTACGGACTCTGGGCCGACAAGCAGGTCACCAAGGCCATGGACAAGGCCGGCGCGGAGACCACGCGGGCCGACCGGGCCACGGCCTGGTCCGCGATCGACACCGACCTGCTGCGCGACGGGGCGTACATCCCCCTTCGCCAGAGCCGGCTGACCCATGCGGCCGGGTCGGAGGTCACCTCCTTCATCGGCAACCCCGCCTACGGCGGGGTCCCCGAGCTCGGGGTCGTCGGGGTGTCGCGATGACCCGCGCCGAGCCGGTCCTGGTCCGCGGGCGGCCCGCGCGGCTGCTCTTCGTCCACGCCCACCCCGACGACGAGTCGCTCGCGACCGGCGTCGCCATCGCCCACCACGTCGCCGCCGGTGACGAGGTCCACGTGCTCACCTGCACCCTCGGCGAGCAGGGCGAGGTCATCCCGCCCGAGCTGGCGCACCTCGACGCCGACCACGAGGACACGCTCGGCGAGTTCCGCCGCGACGAGCTGCGCGGCGCGATGACCGCCATCGGCGCCCGCAGCCAGGTCCTCGGCGAGGACCCCGCGGTGGGCCGGCTCTCGCGCTGGCGCGACTCCGGCATGGCGGGCACCCCGGCCGCGGCGGACCCGCGCTGCTGGGTGCGCTCCGACGACGCCGAGGCGGTCGCCGCCGTGCGCGCGGTCGTCGACGAGGTCGCGCCCGACCTCGTCGTCACCTACGACGCCGACGGCGGCTACGCCCACCCCGACCACATCCGCACCCACGAGGTGACCCGGGCGGCCGTCGCCGCGATGGACGAAGGGGGGCGCCCCGCCCTCTTCGGCGTCTTCACCCCGCGCTCGTGGGCCCAGGAGGACCGCGAGGTCCTCGCGACGCTCCACGCGCCGGCGCAGGTCGGCTGGACGCAGCCGACCGGGGAGTTCCCCCCTTCGGTCGTGGACGACGCCGTCGTGACCCACGCGGTCGTCGACGAGTCCGCGATCGCCCACCAGGAGGCCGCGCTGCGGCACCACCGCACGCAGGTCACGCTCGGCCCGTCGCACACCTACGCCCTGTCCAACGACATCGCCGCGCTGCTCCCGGGGCGTGAGGGATTCGCCCGCCTCGACGTGGCGACCGGCCTCCCTGTGGCCGGGGAGCCCGCGGGGGAGCGTCCGCCACTGGTGGCCCGCCAATGACCGGGCTGGCCCCGACGAGCCTGCGGCACACCATGGCGCACTTCGCGACCGGGGTGACCGTGGTGACGACGCTCGAGGACGGCCACGACCACGCGATGACCGCCAACTCGATCACGTCGGTCTCGCTCGACCCGCCGCTGGTGCTCGTCTGCGTCGCCAAGGACACGGGCTGGCACGAGGCCGTGACACAATCGGGTGTCTGGGGGATCTCGATCCTCCCGGCAGCAGGCCGCCCCGCGGCCAGCTGGCTGAGCACCGGCGGGCGCCCGCTGCACGGCCAGCTCTCGCGGGT
This sequence comes from Janibacter sp. FSL W8-0316, assembly GCF_038004165.1. Classification (NCBI taxonomy): domain Bacteria; kingdom Bacillati; phylum Actinomycetota; class Actinomycetes; order Micrococcales; family Intrasporangiaceae; genus Janibacter; species Janibacter sp. FSL W8-0316. The sequence goes on from NZ_JBBOQX010000001.1 coordinate 2,931,632, forward strand.
GGCGCACCATCGGGGAGAGCTCGGCGTCGCCCTGCTGGACGACGCGTTGGGCACCCTCGAGTGCCGCACGAGCGCCCAGCACGATGCCGGCGACCACACGATCGTCGTCGGCGAGGTCGTGTCCAGCCGCGCCGACGCGCACCGGGGCGACCCGCTGATCTACTACCGCAGCCAGTACACGAGCACGAGGTGACCGCATGACCCACGACGACAGCTGGACCGACGACGGGCTCGTCGACCGGCCCCGCCGCGGCCGTGGCGTGCTCGCCGGTGCCTTCGTGCTCGTCGTCATCGCCGGGCTCTACGTCGCCGCGGCGATGTACTTCGGCGACCGGGTGCCCTCCGACACCCGGGTCGGTGGGGTGGCCATCGGCGGGCTGACCCCCGACGAGGCGCAGTCCAAGCTGGAGAAGCAGCTCGCCGACGAGGAGGCCGAGCCGGTCGTCGTCGACGTCGCGGGCAAGAGCGTCGAGCTCGAGCCCGCCGACTCCGGCCTCGGCTACGACTACGAGGAGTCGGTGAGCGGGCTCACCGGCTTCAGCCTCAACCCCGTCGACCTCGTCAACCACGTGCGTGGCGGCGTCGAGCGCGAGGTCGAGGTCGCCGTCGACGAGGACGCGCTCGCCGCGGCCGTCGACGAGGCGACCGACGGCATGGACGTCAAGCCGACCGAGGGCAAGGTCGCGCTCGACGGGGCCAAGATCACCAAGACCGCGTCCAAGCCCGGGCTGACCGTCGAGCGGGACAAGGTCGTCGAGGCGATCGTCGAGGGGTGGCCGTCCAACCGCGCCATCGACGCCGCGACCACCCAGCCGAAGCCGAAGCTCAGCCAGGCCGAGATCGACCGCTTCGCCAAGGACGACCTCGCGCCGCTCGTCTCCGGGCCGGTGACGATCAAGACCACCGACCCCAAGGCCTCCGGCGCCGACAAGACCATCTCCTTCGAGCTGACCGCGGAGCAGCTCGCCGCGGTCGTGTCGATCAAGAACTCGCAGGGCAAGCTGACCGCCACCGTCGACGAGGACAAGATCCAGCAGACGGCCGTCGCCGCGGGCAAGGCCTCCGGCCGCTTCCGGCCCGCCCAGGACGCCACGGTCCAGCGCAACGGCCGCAACTTCTCCGTCACGCCGTCAAGCAGCGGTCTCGAGCTCAAGGCCGAGGGCATCGGTGCCGACATCGCCGCCGCGATGAAGAAGTCGGGCTCCGAGCGCACCGTCACGGCGCGGGCCCAGGAGGCCAAGCCGGAGTTCACCACCGCCGAGGCGAAGCGCACCCTGCCCAAGGAGCAGATCTCGACCTTCACGACCTACCTGCCCGACACCGGGGGCGTGCGCACCAACAACATCAAGATCGCCGCGCGCCAGCTCAACGGCGCCTACGTCGCGCCGGGTGAGACCTTCTCGCTCAACCAGCTGCTCGGCCCGCGCACGCCCGGCAAGGGCTACCAGAAGGCCGGCGTCATCAACGCTGGACGACTCACCGAGGACTACGGCGGCGGCATCTCGCAGCTGTCGACGACGCTCTTCAACGCCGTCTTCTTCTCGGGAGCCAAGATCGAGGAGTTCCACCCGCACTCCTTCTACATCTCGCGCTACCCCGAGGGGCGTGAGGCGACGATCTCCTGGCCGGGCGTCGACAACCGCTTCACCAACGACACCGGCGCCGGCATCCTCATCAACGCCTCGGTCAACGGCGACGAGGTGACGGTGAGCTTCGACGGCCGCAAGGCCTACGACAAGGTCGAGGCCTCCAAGAGCGCCCGCCGCAACATCGTGCCGCCCAAGAAGATCACCGACGACAAGAAGGGCTGCGTGCCGCAGTCGCCCGCGCCGGGCTTCTCGGTCGACATCACCCGCACCTTCATCAAGGGTGGCTCGACGGTGAAGTCCTCGACCTTCACCACGACCTACATCCCCCAGGACGACGTCACCTGCACCAACCCCTGACGGGGGTCACACGAGCGCGGAGCCCGGGTAGGCCAGCACCGGGCCGTCGACGCTCACCGGGACCTGCTCGCCGACCTCTGGGGAGTGCCGGCCGGGGACGCGGACGGTGACGACGGTGCCGTCGGCCAGCGCCACGTGCACCATGGCGTGCGCGCCGTGGTAGTCGACGTCCTGGACCGTGCCGTGGGGGCAGCCCGGCGAGTCGCTGAGGCTGAGGTCCTCGGGCCGCACGACGACCACGACCTCTCCGTCGCCGCGCGGGACGTCGCCTCGTGCCGTGACGATCCCGAGCGGGCAGGTGATGCCGTCGGTGGTGCGGTGTCCGGTGAGGTGCACGACGTCGCCGAGGAAGGCGGCCTCGCGGGCGTCGACCGGTTCGTCGTAGATCTCGCGGGGGGCACCCACTTGGCTGAACCGCCCACCGCGCATGATGGCGACCTGGTCGGCGAAGGAGAGCGCCTCCTGCTGGTCGTGGGTCACGAGGATCGCCGTGGCCGAGGTCTCCGCGAGGGCGGTGGCCACGGCATCGCGAGTGCTCGCGCGCAGGGCCGTGTCGAGCGAGGAGAAGGGCTCGTCGAGCAGGACGACGGACGGGGAGAGGGCCAGCGCCCGGGCCAGGGCCACGCGCTGCTGCTGGCCGCCCGAGAGCTGGTCGGGGCGTCGGGTGGCGGTCGCGGCGGGCAGGCCGACGAGCTCGAGCAGCTCCTCGACGCGGTCGCCGCGCCGGCGGGCGGCCCGCGGCATGCCGAAGGTGATGTTGTGCGCGACGTCGAGGTGGGGGAAGAGCCCCCCGTCCTGCCGCACGTACCCGATGCCCCGCCGCTCGGGCGGGACGGCCCGACCGGCGCCGCACACGACCCGGTCACCGATGGTCACCGTGCCGGCATCGGGGGCGAGGAACCCGGCGATGACGCGCAGCAGCGTCGTCTTGCCGCCACCGGAGGCACCGAGGACGGCGGTCGTCGTGCCCGTGGGCACGGTGAGGTCGACGTCGCGCAGGACCGGCTCGGCGCCGTACCCGACGGTGACGCCACGGATGTCGACGGTGCTCATTCTTCGATCCCACTCTGTCGGAGCATCAGGACGGTCAAGGGCGCGGACAAGAGGATCATCATGGCGGCGAAGGGAGCCGCGCCCGCGTAGTCGAACTCGTCGCTCGCGGCCCAGAAGGCGGTGGCCAGGGTGGAGGTCCCGGTCGGCGACAGCAGCAGCGTCGCGGTGAGCTCCGTGGCGGCCGCGATGGCCACGAGGGCCGCTCCGGTGAGCGCCGAGGGGAGGATGAGCGGCAGCACGACCCGGCGGAAGGCCCCGAGCGGACTGCACCCGAGCGACCGCGCGGCATCGCTGAGCTCGGGGGGCGCGGCGGCCAGGCCGGAGCGCAGGGAGACCATGGCGCGGGGGATGAAGAGGATCGAGTAGCAGAGCACGAGCAGCAGCGGCGACTGGTAGATCCCCGGGACGTACCGGACGGAGACGGTGATCAGGGCCAGGGCGATGACGACCCCGGGCAGCGAGCTCGCGATGTAAGTGACCCGCTCCAGCACCAGTGTCCACGCGGTGCGCCGCCGGCTGAGCAGCCATGCGCCCGGCAGGGCCAGGACGGTCGTGACGGCCGCGGCGGCCAGCGCCAGCGAGATCGTCGAGCCGGTCGTGACGAGCAGCGAAGGGCGCAGGCCGAGCTCGTCGACGGGCGCGGCCAGGTGCGCGAGCAGCCACCGGCAGACGAGGGTGACCGGCAGGACGAGGGAGACGGTGACGACGACGGTCAGCGCGAGGAGCGCCGCCGGGGACCACCGTCCCAGACGCACGCGGGCGGCCCGGCGGTGGACTCCGCGGCCGACGCGGGAGGTGCGGGCCGTGCCGCGCAGCAGGTGCTCGAGGGTGAGGACGGTGACGCACATCAGGGCGAGGACGAGCGCGAGCACGCTGCCCTGGTTGCTCGAGAAGCTCACCTCGTACTGGACGAGGATCGCGGTGGTGAAGGTCGGGTAGCGCATCATCTCGAGCACGCCGAACTCGGCGAGGAGGTGCAGCCCGACGAGCAGGCCGCCACCGCTGACCGCCGGCCGCAGCCGGGGCAGGACCGTGCGGCGCCAGGCCTGCAGCGGACTGGCGCCGAGGGCGCGGGCGTCCTCCTCGGGGGCGGCGTCGAGGTCGCGCAGGATCGCGGCCACGGGCAGGTAGACGAAGGGGTAGTACGCGGCCGTCGTCACCAGTGCGGCCCCGCCGAGACCGTCGAGTCCCGGTCGGAAGGAGACCCAGGCGTACGCGGCGACGAAGGCGGGGACGGCCAGGGGGGCACCGAGCAGCACCCGCCACACCCCGGCGAGGGGCAGGTCCGTGCGCTCGACGAGCCAGGCCGCCCCGACCCCGAGGACGACCGTCGCGGGCACCGTGACGAGCAGCAGCAGGAGGGTGTTGGTCAGCAGCTCCGCCGTGCGCGGGCGGAGCAGGTAGTCGACGGCGCCCGCGGGCGAGCTGCCGAAGCCGTCCGCGGCCACGACCACGAGCGGCAGCACCGTGATGACCGCGACGAGGACCGCCGCGGTCATCACCAGGTGCCTAGAGAATGCCGGCATCGGTCATCAGCTGGGTGACCTTTTCGGAGTCGAGGGAGAAGGGGTCGACGGCGGGCGCCTGCAGGGACTCCAGCGTCGGCAGGTCGGGGTCGGAGTCGACCCCCTTCGCCACGGCGTACTCCTTGGACCCGCTCGACTCGAGGACGGCCTGCCCCTCCTCGGAGAGGATGTAGTCGACGAACTGCTGCGCCTCGTCGGGGTGCTTGGCGTTCTTCAGCACGCCGGCGGCGGAGAGGCTGACGAAGGCGCCCGGGTCCTCGCCCTTGAAGTAGTGCAGCTTGGTGTTGGCCGTGCCCTCCTTGGTCTCGGCCTGGTCGCGGTACCAGTAGTAGTGGTAGATCACGCCCATCGGGACCTCGCCGGCGTTGACGGCCTTCATCGTCGCGATGTTGTTCTCGTAGATGCGGGCGTTGGTCTTCATGCCCTCGAGCCACTGCGTCGTCTTGGCCTCGCCCTGGTCGGCGAGCATGCCGGCGACGATCGCCTGGAAGTCGGCGCCGGTGGCACCCGCACCCCACTTGTCCTTGTACTCCGGCTGCTGCAGGTCCATGAGCGAGGCGGGCAGCTCGTCCTCGGCGACCTCGTCGGGGTTGTAGACGAGGACGGTCGAGCGGGCGGCCACGCTCGTCCAGTCGCCGCTCGACGGGCGACGGTTCTCGGGCACGCGGGCGAGGGTCGCGGCGTCGACGGGCGCGAGCAGCCCGGCGTCCTCGACGAGGGTCATCGCGGGGCTGTTCTCGGTGAGGAAGACGTCGGCGGGGGAGGCGTCACCCTCCTCGACGATCTGGTGGCCCATCGACGAGTCCTTGCCCGGACGGATCTGGGTCTTGATGCCGGTCTTGTCCGTGAAGCCCTGCGCCCACGCCTTGGTGAGGTTGTCGTGCTGGCTGGAGTAGATCTGCAGCGCGTCCGGGTCGGTCGCCGGGCCGTCCGAGCCGCCGCAGGCGGCGAGGGCGAGGACGGAGGCGCCGAGGGCGCTCACCATGAGGGTGCGTCGGGTCATCATCGCGGGGTCTCCGATCGTTCAGGCGGTCTCGGCCCGGGGGCCGGTCGGTGCGGGGGCGGGACGGCGGTCCCGGGTGGCCAGGTCGGCCAGGGCGTGCGTCGGGCGCTGCAGCAGCCACCACAGCACGACCCCGAGGACGAGGGACCCGGCCAGGGCGAGCCACGGGTCGTCCACGACCCGGAAGACCTGCCACTGGACGAGGTAGATGTGCAGCGACGCGGCCGCGACGAGCCCGAGCGGCAGGGCGAGGGGGCGCGGGAGCGGCACGCGCGGGACGAGGCCGAGGACGGCGATCGCGACGAGCACCGTCAGGCCGCGGCTGGGCTCGACGAAGAAGCCCCACATGCCGACGGCGGTGAGCGCCAGGGTCGCCGCGCGCTGGCGGTGGGTGCGGGCGGCGCCGAGGGCCATGCCCAGGGCGAAGAGCCACAGGACGGACCCGGGCAGGCCACGCGTCGCGCCGGTCGACTCCGGGACGAGGATCCACCGGGGCACCAGGGCGACCGCGGCCAGGGCCATGCTCCACGCCCACGGGTGGCGCACGTGGAGCCGCCCGAGCGCGGGCACGGAGACGAGCGCGAGGGCGAGCACGCTGCAGGCGAGCAGGGCCTCGATGAACCACAGGTTGATCCGGGCGCCCCACTCGACCTCGCCCACGAGCCAGTTGACGAGCAGCACGTTCTCCCAGCCGTAGCCCGAGGCGGTGACCAGCCCGAAGAGGGCGACCGCCATCGACGGCACCGCGAAGGTCGCGATCGAGCGCAGGCCGCGTCGGCGCCGCTCCGCGGGCCGCGGGTCGTCGAGGGTGAATTTGGTGAGCGACCAGCCGGCGAGGGCGAGGAGGGTGTGCGCGCCGCCGGGGACGGAGATGATCCCGAGGTGGCTGGCGCAGATCGCCAGGGCGGCGAGAGCGCGCACGACGACGGGTGTCTCGGCCCAGCGCACGACGCGTCCGGGGGTGCCGGCCTGCGCCGCGAGACGACGAAGGGGGACCCGGTGCCAGCCGTCGGGGAGGGGCCCGAGGGCCCGCTCGAGGGCGACCGAGGTCTGCACGAGGCTGTAGGAGTCCCCGCCCAGCTCGGCGAAGGAGCGGTCCGGGTCGACGTCCTCGCGCCGCAGGGCGGCGGCGACGACGGCGACGGTGGCGGCGAGCTGGTCGCCGGAGGGCAGGGGGTCGCCGGTCGTCGCCGCGAGCGCGCGCTCGCGGCACGCGGCCCGGTCGGTCTTGCCGTTGGGCAGCCGGGGCAGCTCGGCGACGGTGTCGACGATGACGGCCCCGGGGGCGAGGCCGGCGGCCCGGACCGCCCGCTCGCGGACCGAGCGGACGAGGTGGGGGTTGCCCCCTTCGTCGGTGACGAGGGTGACGAGGAGGTGGCGGGCGTCGGCGGTGACGACCACCTCGTGACCGGCATCCGCGAGCGCGTCGGCGACGCGGCCGAGGTCGATGCGCAGGCCGAGGACCTTGGCGATGTCGTCGCGGCGGCCGACGATGCGCACGCGGCCGTCGTCCAGCCGCCCGAGGTCGCCGGTGCGCAGCTCGGCGACCATGCGGCCGAGGGCGAGCTCGTCGGGGTGCTCGGCGTAGCCGAGCATGACGCCGGGGCCGGTGAAGACGAGCTCGCCGACCTCGTCGCTCCCGCCCGGGACGTCGTGGTCCAGGCGGAAGGCCGAGGCGGCGACGGCCCGCCCGACCGCGTCCGGGTGCTCGAGGACCTCGGCGCCGCGCTGGATCGCCATCCGGGCGGTCGCCTCGGTCTGGCCGTACATCACCGCGAGCTCCCAGCCCTGGCGCCGGCCGAGCACCGCGAGCTCGCGCACCCGCTCGGCGCCGAGCGCGCCGCCGGCCTGGGTCACGAGGCGCAGCCCGGGCGTCCCGGCGCGCAGGCGCGCGTCGACGAGGTCGAAGGTGTGCGGCACCCCCGCGAGGACGGTGACGCGGTGCTCGGCGTGCAGCCGCCAGAACTCGTCGTCGGTCACCGAGCGCTCGGTGACGACGATGCCGCCGCCGGCGAGGAGCGCGCTGTGCAGGACGGACAGGCCGTAGCAGTAGTGGAGGGGGAGCGAGGTGATCGCGCGGTCGTCCGCGCGCAGGCCCAGGCCCTCGGCGATGGCGGCGGCGTTGCTCGTGAGGTTGTCGTGCGAGAGGCGCACGAGCTTGGGGCTGCCGGTGCTGCCGGAGGTCGACAGCAGCAGCGCGAGGTCGGGGTGCAGCAGGTGCTGGGGATCGGTCGAGAGGGCCTCGATGCGCTCGCCGACGAGCCGCACGTCCGGGGCGAAGCGCTCGGTGACCGACTCCGCGCCCGGTCCGGTGACGAGCCCGACGTGACCGGCGGCGAGCACCGCCAGGTGGGCCACGACACCCGGGACGTCGCGCGTCGGGTGGAGGTGGACCAGGCGACGACCGGTCGCCGCGTCGGGCAGGCGCTCCGCGAGCGCCCCGACCCGTGCCGCCAGGTCGGCGTGCGTCAGCACCCGGTCGCCGTCGAGGAGCGCGGGACGGGTCGACCCGGGGTGGACGAAGGGGGCGGTCCCCCGGCCCGGGACGCGCTCGGGAGCCGGGCGGGCCACCTCCGTGAGCGTCGCCGTGGGAGTCATGTTGGTGTGCCTATCCTTAGTAGCTAGGGCGAGAGTACAACCGTTGACGTCAGGACCTCACATGGACAACCACGTCGTGGACGTCTGGTGGTCGGACCTGCGGGCGATGGACCTGGCGCTCCTGCCGCTGCTCGACCCGGTCGAGGCGGCACGGGCCGCGGGCATCGCCGGCTCGGCCGACCTCGGGCGCTTCGTCGTCGGGGCGTGGCTGCTGCGGGTCGCAGTGGGGGCCGCGACGGGGACCGACCCCCGCTCGGTCGCCGTCGAGCGGACCTGCACCGACTGCGGCGGGCCGCACGGGCGGCCGCTCGTGCACGGCACGCACGTGAGCGTCGCGCACGCCGGGCCGCTCGTCCTCGTCGCCACCGCTGCGGTGCCGGTCGGTGTCGACGTCGAGTCGCTCCGGCGCGGAGGGGACGTCGCCGGGTGGGTCGTCGAGGAGGCGACCTTCAAGGCCACGGGGGCGCGCTCGTCAGCCGGCGTCCGGGTCGTCGATCTCGAGGTCCCGGTGCCGGGCTACCGGGCGGCGCTCGCCGTGGCCGGCGCCGACGTCACCCTCGTCACGCACGGGCCGTCGGAGTCGGCCGCCGCTCAGCGCAGCGCGAGGTGGACGTAGTCGTGGTGGGTCGTCATGCCCAGCCCGCGGTAGAGGTGCTGGGCGGGCGCGTTGTCCGGCTCGACCTGCAGGTAGGTCAGGCTCGCGCCGGCGGCGGCCGCGATCCGGAGCGCCTCGACGGTCAGCCACCGGCCGATGCCGCGCCCGCGGTGCGCGGGGGAGACGTGCAGGCCGAAGACGCCGGCCCACCCGTCGCTCAGTGCCACGCGCACGACGCCGGCGGTGCTCCCTTCGTCGTCGTGGGCGGTGAGGAAGACCTGGTGGCGGGGCAGAGCGAGGATCTCCCGGGCCGCGTCGCGGTGCTCGAGGACCCGCGGCGAGCTGCCGGCGAGCCACGCATCGTCGACGTGGTCGCGGCACTCCGCGGTGATGCCCGCGGGCGCGGGGACGGGCGCGTCGAGCAGGGTGTCCGTCCACCCCGTGAGCACCTCGGCGACGGTGCGCTCGCGGTAGCCGCGGTCGAGGAGCAGCCGGCCGAGGGCGTCGTCCGCGGTGCCGGCACCGGCCGGCCGGGGGAGCATGACGAGCGGAGGGAGGTCGCGCTCGGCGTACCAGGCCTCGACGGCGTCGACGGCCTGGGGGAGCGGCCTGCCGGGATCGCCCACGGGCAGAGCGGAGTTGGAGCGTCCGGTCCACCCGCGGCCGGCGCGGAGGAGCCATCCCCGGCCGTCCTCGCCGAGCCAGGACTCCTCGATCGCCGGCTGTCCCCGGGTCATGATCAGGTGCAGGTCCTCGACGCCGATGGCCCGGTGCGGGGCGCCGCGCCGCACCGGCTTCGGGGGGATGACCCGGGCGGCGACGACGCGGTCGCGGGCCACGGTGACCTCCCCGGTGCGGGTGGCGATGCGCAGGTGCGTGGCGTCGATGCCGACGAGCTCGCCGACGGTGTCGGTCAGCGTCGGGCCGGACGGCGGGGGAGGGGCGATCCGGGAACGGACCGCCACGCGAGAGCCCACGGTGAGACCCGGCGGCAGACCACTCATGGGGCGACATAGTATGGGGCGCATGACGTACGTGATCGCGCAGCCTTGTGTCGACCTCAAGGACAAGGCCTGCATCGAGGAATGCCCCGTCGACTGCATCTACGAGGGCAAGCGCAGTCTGTACATCCACCCGGACGAGTGCGTCGACTGCGGTGCCTGCGAGCCGGTGTGCCCCGTCGAGGCCATCTACTACGAGGACGACACCCCCGAGGAGTGGGCCGACTACTACAAGGCCAACGTCGAGTTCTTCGACGACCTCGGCAGCCCGGGCGGCGCCGCGAAGATGGGCATGATCGACAAGGACCACCCGATCATCGCCGCGCTTCCCCCGCAGGAGCACGACGAGTGACTGTCGGCTCGCTGCCTGACTTCCCCTGGGACTCGCTCGCTCCTGCCAAGGAGCGGGCGAGCTCCTTTGTCTCGCCCGACCCCGCGCAGGGCGAGGGCATCGTCGACCTGTCGGTCGGCACCCCCGTCGACTCCACGCCCGAGGTCGTCCAGCAGGCGCTGCGCGATGCCTCCGACGCGCCCGGCTACCCGCAGACCTGGGGCACACCCGACCTGCGCGAGGGCATCGCGCAGTGGTTCGCCCGCCGTCGCGGTGCACCGGGCGTCGACCCCGCCGGCGTGCTGCCGACCGTGGGCTCCAAGGAGCTCGTCGCGTGGCTGCCGACCCTCCTCGGCCTGACCGCCGGCGACACCGTCGCCTTCCCCCGGGTCGCCTACCCGACCTACGACGTCGGCGCCCGGATCGCGGGGGCCACCCCCTTCGCCGCCGATGCCACGACCGCCTTCGGTCCGACGACCCCGGCCAGCGCGCCGAAGCTGCTGTGGCTCAACACCCCGAGCAACCCGACGGGCAAGGTCCTGGGCGTCGAGCACCTGGCCAAGGTCGTCGCCTGGGCGCGTGAGCGCGGCGTCGTCGTCGCCTCCGACGAGTGCTATGCCGAGCTGGACTGGCGCACCGAGGAGGCGCGTGGCGAGGGCTACGACAGCCTGCCGACGACGCCGTCGATCCTCGACCCGCGCGTCACCGGTGGCTCCCACGAGGGCCTGCTCGCCGTCTACTCGACCTCCAAGCAGTCCAACCTCGCGGGCTACCGCGCGGCCTTCGTCGCCGGTGACCCCACCCTCGTGGGGCGGCTGCTCGAGGTGCGCAAGCACGCGGGCATGATCGTGCCGTGGCCGGTCCAGCGGGCGCTGCTCGCGGCCGTCGGCGACGACGCGCACGTCGCGGCCCAGCGGGAGATCTACCGGGCCCGCCGCGAGGTGCTGCGCCCGGCGCTCGAGGGCTTCGGCCTGCGCATCGACGACTCCGAGGCGGGCCTGTACCTCTGGGCGAGCGCGGGGGAGCCGAGCCGGGTGACCGTCGACCGGCTCGCGCAGCGCGGCATCCTCGTCGCGCCGGGCGACTTCTACGGCGCGGCCGGCGAGCAGCACGTGCGGGTCGCCCTCACGGCGACCGACCAACGCATCGCGATGGCGGCGGCCCGGCTGGCCGCCGGACCCGCATCGTGACCCAGCACACCGCTGGGGTAGTTTCAGTGATGACATCGCATGCCCGGGGCCACCGCCCCTGCGGCACGGCACGACCGAAGGGCTGATGACCTCCATGACCGATGACGCCACCTTCTCCGCCGCGGGCAAGGACCTGACGTTCCCCCTCGTCAAGGCCTCCGAGGGCAATGACGGCTACAACATCTCCACGCTGATGAAGGAGACGGGCAACACCACGCTCGACGTGGGCTTCGTCAACACCGCCTCCTGCAAGAGCGACATCACCTACATCGACGGTGACGCCGGGATCCTGCGCTACCGCGGCTACCCGATCGACCAGCTGGCGAGCAAGTCGACCTTCACCGAGGTCGCCTACCTGCTGATCTACGGCGAGCTGCCGACGGCCGACCAGCTCGGCGACTTCGAGGAGCGCATCTCGCGCCACACGATGCTCCACGAGGACCTCAAGGCCTTCTTCAACGGCTTCCCGCGCGACGCGCACCCGATGCCGGTCCTGTCCTCGGCCGTCTCCGCGCTGGGCACCTTCTACCAGGACAGCCTCGACCCCTTCGACCCGGAGCACGTCGAGATCTCGACGATCCGCCTCCTGGCGAAGTTGCCGACGATCGCCGCCTACGCGCACAAGAAGAGCGTCGGGCAGCCCTTCCTCTACCCGGACAACTCGCTGAGCCTGACGGAGAACTTCCTCCGGATGACCTTCGGCTTCCCGGCCGAGCCCTACGACCTCGACCCCGAGATCGTGCGCGCGCTCGACCAGCTCTTCATCCTGCACGCCGACCACGAGCAGAACTGCTCGACGTCGACGGTGCGCCTCGTCGGGTCGGCCCACGCCAACCTCTTCAACTCCGTCTCCGCGGGCATCCACGCCCTCTCCGGCCCGCTGCACGGCGGCGCCAACCAGGCGGTCCTGGAGATGCTCCAGCAGATCCAGGCCTCCGACGACGGCGCCGAGACCTTCATGAAGAAGGTCAAGAACAAGGAGGACGGCGTCCGCCTCATGGGCTTCGGCCACCGCGTCTACAAGAGCTACGACCCGCGCGCGGCGATCGTCAAGGACACCGCGCACACCATCCTCGAGAAGATGGGCGGCGACGAGCAGCTCGAGATCGCCATGAAGCTCGAGGAGATCGCGCTGGCCGACGACTACTTCGTCGAGCGCAAGCTCTACCCCAACGTGGACTTCTACACCGGCCTGATCTACACGGCCATGGGCTTCCAGCCGAAGATGTTCACCGTCCTCTTCGCCATCGGTCGCCTCCCGGGCTGGATCGCCCAGTGGCGCGAGATGATCGAGGACAAGGACACCAAGATCGGCCGTCCGCGCCAGATCTACACCGGCCCGACCGAGCGTGACTACGTGGGCATCGAGGGCCGCTGACCCCACCCGCAGCACGTGAGTTCGACCCCCTTCGTCCATCCGGGCGGAGGGGGTCGCTGCGTGCCGGGCCCGCAACGGCGGGCGAAGGGGAAGGTCCGCTCAGCCGTCGTGGAGGGTGACGACGACGCGGGTGTCCTCGATCGGCTCGTCGGCGTCGCGCCACTGCATCGCGTCGTCCCCGGAGCCACGGACCCACTCGCGGTTGCCGACCTGCACCCGCACGACGTTGCGGGCCTTGGCCTGGCCGACGGACCACGAGCCGACCGCCCACGCGTGGCGGGAGTCCGCGGCGGTGATGCTGATCGTCTGGCCGTCGGCGGTGCCGGAGTGCCCGGTCTCCTCATCGAGCGCCGCGACGAAGCGGTCGGGTCGGCCGGCGGCCGTGGGTCCGTCGAGGCGGCAGACGAAGCCTTCGGGGGAGTGGCCGCTCAGGGCGGAGGCGATCGCCCGGCCCTCGTGCTCGTGGTCGGCGTAGGCCTCGGGGTAGCCGCTGCGCTGGACCTCCTGGGCGATCTCGGTGATGACCATCTGCTGCCACCCGTCGACCTTGATCAGGGCGTCGTAGAAGGCATTGGTCGCGTAGACCGGCTCCTGCAGCTGCTCGGCGGTGCCCCAGCCCTGGCTCGGCCGCTGCTGGAAGAGGCCGACGGAGTCGCGGTCGCCGTAGGAGAGGTTGCGCAGCTTCGACTCCTGGATCGCCGTGGCGATGCCGATGGTGCCGGCGCGGGCGGGCAGGCCACGCTTGACCCCCAGGAGCACGATCGTGCTCGCGTGGTGCATCTGGTCGGGCGCGAAGGTCACCGTCTCGCCGAGGGCGGTCGCGCTGCACTGCTCGCCGAGGAAGAGGCCGATCCGGTCGCGGGCGTACCAGGCGCCGACCCCGACGACGAGCGCGAGCACGCACACGAGCGCGACGACCCCGGACCAGCGCGGTCCGGAGTCGTCGGGCAGCGGTGGGTGCTCGGCCCTGGGCACGTCAGTCGTTGGCGTGGAGCGCGTCGTTGAGCGCGATGCCGTCACCCGTGCGGTCGCGGGCCTCGACGGTGCCGGTCACGGAGTTGCGCACGAAGAGCAGGCCGCTGCGGCCGGAGAGCTCGGCCGCCTTGACGACGGCGCCGTCGGGCAGCGTGACCTTGGTCCCCGCGGTCACGTAGAGGCCGGCCTCGACGACGCAGTCGTCGCCCAGGGCGATGCCCACGCCGGCCTCGGCGCCGACGAGGCAGCGCTCGCCGATGGAGACCCGCTCGGTGCCGCCGCCGGAGAGGGTGCCCATGGTCGACGCGCCGCCGCCGATGTCGGAGCCGTCGCCGACGACGACGCCCTGGCTGATGCGGCCCTCGACCATCGAGGTGCCGAGGGTGCCGGCGTTGAAGTTGACGAAGCCCTCGTGCATGACGGTCGTGCCGGAGGCGAGGTGGGCGCCGAGGCGGACCCGGTCGGCGTCGCCGATGCGCACGCCGGAGGGGGTCACGTAGTCGGTGAGGCGGGGGAACTTGTCGATGCTCGTCACCTGGACCGGGCCGCGGGCGCGCAGCCGGGCGCGGGTGGTCTCGAAGCCCTCGACCGCGCACGGGCCGTGGTTGGTCCACACGACATTGCTCAGCTGGCCGAAGAGGCCGTCGAGGTTGATCGAGTTGGGCTGGACGAGCCGGTGCGAGAGCAGGTGCAGGCGCAGGTAGGCGTCGGAGGCGCCCTCTGGGGCGGCGTCGAGGTCGATGGCGACGGTGACGACCTCGGTGCGCACGCCGCGGGCCTCGTCCTCGCCCGCCAGCGCGAGCAGCTCCTCGGGGACCTGGGTCGCCTCGGGGGCCTCGCCGAGGGCGGGCTGCGGGTACCAGGTGTCGAGGACCGTGCCCTCGGTCGTCACGGTGGCCACTCCGTGGCCCCAGGCTGCGCGCGTCGTCGTCATGGGCCGAATCCTACGAAACGGCGTGGGGGTTGGGTCGATGTGTCCGGGTGCGTTGGGGCTCCCCCCGTACATCGACCCAGCGGGGGAGCGGGCGCGGGCGGTCGTAGGGTGGCGGCATGCCGACCCTGGACCTGACCGCCGACGTCGTGACCCTCACCCAGCAGCTGTGCGACATCGAGTCCGTGAGCCACGACGAGGCGGCCATCGCCGACGCGATCGAGGCGGCGCTACGCCCCCTTCGTCATCTCGAGGTGGTCCGGCGGGGCAACACCGTCATCGCGCGCACCGACTTCGGACGGGACGAGCGGGTGGTCCTCGCGGGGCACATCGACACGGTGCCGCTCACGAGCGACCCGGCCAACCTGCCGACCCGGCGCGAGCAGGTCGGGGGCGTCGACGTGCTCTGGGGGCGCGGCACCGTCGACATGAAGGGTGGGGTCGCCGTCCAGCTCAAGGCGGCGCTGGTCGAGGAGCCGAGCCGCGACATCACCTTCCTCTTCTACGAGGCCGAGGAGGTCGACGCGGTCTACAACGGCCTGCAGCTGCTCGCCGAGTCCGACCCCGACCTGCTGGCGGCCGACTTCGCGGTCCTGCTCGAGCCGACCAACGCGGCCGTCGAGGGCGGGTGCAAGGGCACGATGCGCGTCGAGGTGGTCACCAAGGGCATCGCCGCCCACTCCGCCCGCCCGTGGAACGGCCACAACGCCATCCACGACGCCCACGAGGTCCTCGCCGCCCTGGCCGCCCACGAGGAGCAGACGGTGACGGTCGACGGGCTCGACTACCACGAGGCGCTGCAGGCGGTCGGCATCAGCGGCGGCATCGCCGGCAACGTCATCCCCGACAGCTGCAGCGTCCTGATCAACTACCGCTTCAGCCCGGACAAGGACACCGAGGCGGCGCTCGCCTACGTCCAGACCGTGCTGCCCGGCCGCGAGCTGCACCTGCGTGACGTCGCCGAGGGGGCCAGGCCGGGGCTCGACCTGCCGGCGGCACAGGCCTTCGTCGCGGCCCTCGACGTGCCCGTGGGCCCCAAGGAGGGCTGGACCGACGTGGCCCGCTTCTCCGCGCTGGGCATCCCGGCGGTCAACTTCGGTCCCGGCGACCCCAACCTCGCCCACCACGACGAGGAGCGCTGCCCGGTCGAGCAGATCGAGACCGCGGAGGCGGCCGTCCTGCGGTGGCTCGCGTAGGGTCGCTGACGTGACTGATCAGGGGAAGCAGCCGGCGTCCGACCGCTGGTACCACAAGGGCCCGGTCCTCATGCGCGGCCGCCAGGTGCCCAAGTCCACGACCGACCAGCGACTGCTCGACGACCGCGGCCACGCCGACTGGCTGCACACCGACCCGTGGCGGGTGCTGCGCATCCAGGCCGAGTTCGTCGAGGGCTTCGGTGCGCTCGCCGAGCTCGGACCGGCCGTGAGCATCTTCGGCAGCGCCCGCACCCCGGTCGACTCGCCGCGCTACGCCCAGGGCATCGAGCTCGGCCGCCTCGTCGCCGAGGCCGGCTACGCCGTCATCACCGGCGGCGGTCCGGGCGCGATGGAGGCGGCCAACCGCGGGGCCAGGGAGGCCGGCGGCACGAGCGTCGGTCTGGGGATCGAGCTGCCCTTCGAGGCGGGCCTGAACCCCTACTGCGACCTCGGCATCAACTTCCGCTACTTCTTCGCCCGCAAGACGATGTTCGTCAAGTACAGCGAGGGCTTCGTCGTCCTGCCTGGAGGCTTCGGCACGCTCGACGAGGTCTTCGAGGCGGTCACCCTCGCCCAGACGGGCAAGGTGACGAGCTTCCCGATCGTGCTCATCGGCACCGACTACTGGCAGGGCCTGATCGACTGGCTGCGTGACTCGGTGCTCGAGGGCGGCATGATCAGCCCCGACGACATCGACCGTCTCTACGTCACCGACGACCTCGTCGACGCCGTCGAGTACCTCAAGGCGGAGTCCGAGCGGGTGCGGCCCGAGACCGCCAAGCAGCCGGAGTAGCCGTGGTCTGGATCTTCTTCGTCCTCGTCGCACTGCTCGTCGTCGTCGCCATCGCCGCGGCGGTCACCGGGCGGATCACCCCGGACCCGATGGCCGAGGCGGTCTCGTCCGCGCCCGACCCGGGCCTGCCGTCGGGTGACTTCCGGGCCGAGGACGTCGACGCCGTCCGCTTCGACACTGCGCTGCGCGGCTACCGCATGGACCAGGTCGACGACGTCCTCGACCGGCTGCAGCAGCGCATCGCCGAGCTCGAGTCGGCGCGCGAGGCAGCCCGCACCGATGACGGCGCGCACCACGACTGAGGCCGCGCTGGCCCACCCGGTCCGCTCGCTCCTGGCGATCTACGCACTCTCGCGTCTCGTCGCCGTCCTGGGGCTGTGGGTCGCGGCCCGCTGGTACCAGACGCCGGCGGGGGTCGGGCACCTCGAGCCGGGGCTGGCCGACATGTTCCGCCTGTGGGACACGCAGTGGTACCACCGGATCGTCACCGAGGGCTACCCGGTCCCGCTGACCGCCGACCCCGAGACCGGCGAGATCACCTACAGCGCCTGGGCCTTTTTCCCGCTCTTCCCGGCGCTCGTCCGGCTGGTCATGTACTCCGGCATCGGCTTCACCGCGTCGGCGGTGGCCCTCAACCTCGTCCTCGGCGGCGCCGCGACCCTCCTCGTGTGGAAGGTCCTGAGCTTCCCCGGTCATGCCGACAGCCAGCCCGCCCGGGAGCGGCTCGCCTTCGTCGCCGCCGCCCTGTGGTGCTTCTACCCGGCGACCGGCGTCATGGTGCTGCCCTACACCGAAGCCCTGGCCGCCGTCCTCATCGCCGCCGCGCTGCTCATGCTCATGCGCGGCCGTTACCTCGTGGTGGCCGGCATCGCGCTGCTCCTCGGCTTCACCCGCGGGGTCGCGGCGCCGCTGGGCGTGGCCGTGCTCGCCCACCTGTGGCTGCGCTGGCGCGATGATCGCGAGGCGGGGGTCACCCCCTTCGGCCACGACCGGCTGCGGATCGCGACCATGCTCCTTGCCACCGGACTGTCGGGCATCGCCTGGCCGCTCACCGTCGGCTGGCTCTCCGGGCTGCCCGACGCCTTCTTCCGGGTGCAGGCGGCGTGGGGGCAGCGCCCCGACGAGGGGCCCTTCGTCCTGTGGTTCAGCTGGGCCTGGGAGCAGCGCGGCCTGCTCGCCGTCGTCGTCATGGTCTCGCTCGTCGGGACCTACATCGCGCTCGTCCTCGGCCGGCACGGACGCTGGATCCCGCTCGAGGTGCGCATGTGGGCGCTGGCCTACCCGCTGTACCTCTTCGCGGTGGTGCGGCCGATCACGAGCATGTGGCGCTTCCTCCTGCTCGACTTCCCGATCGCGGCCCTCCTGGCGTCGGTCGTCATGCGCACCTCGACGGGCGGTCGGGTCGTCCCGCACTGGCGCCGCCGCGCCGTCGTCGTGCTCGGTGTCCTCGTCATCGGGGTGCTCACGTGGTCGTGCGCGCTGCTGCCCTACGTGCCCTGGCACGTCACGCCGCCGTGACCCACGGCGATTAGGCCGAGCGCGCTCCACAGGTGGATAATGGGGGCCAGCGTCGGCGCGACTGCGCCGCTCGACCGGTGAGGCACCGGTCGGTGTTGATCGAAGGGAACGCACATGGCGGCAATGAAGCCACGCACGGGGGATGGTCCTCTCGAGGTCGTCAAGGAGGGTCGCGGCATCGTCCTGCGCATGCCCCTGGAGGGCGGTGGGCGTCTCGTCGTCGAGATGAAGCCCGACGAGGTCCTCGCCCTGGGTGAGGCCATCGACAACTGCGAGGGTCTGCAGAAGTAACGCCGGTACGTGAGCCCCCGGACGCACTGCGTCCGGGGGCTCCGTCGTGCGTGGACGCCCGGATGATGACACGCACCTGTCGGCCGCCGGACTCACTGGCTACGGTGCCCGGACCATGTCGACTTGGCTCCGAGCCCACGAGGGGACCCACATGAACGCCGGATACGGACTCGCCGTCCGCTGGTCGCTGACCGATGCGCCGGGTGACGTCGCCGAGCAGTTGAGGGAGTACGTCGTCGGCACCTCGATGGCCAACTTCATGTTCCTCGACGGGTTGGCCTTCAAGACATGGCGGATGCGCGAGGGCGAGTGGTTCGAGGGCACCTATGTCTTCGACGCCGCCAAGGACCGGGACGACTTCTGCGAGGAGTTCACCGCGAGCGCGACCGAGTCGGCTGGCTCGCGGATCATCGGCTCGGCGCCGATCGAGATCACGCCCTTCGAGGTCGTCGCCATCGCCGAGGGGCCGGCGCAGTTCCGCCGCGGCCCCGGGCCCGGCAGCCTCTGACGCGCCCGGCCCCCGGCCGGATCAGCGCTTGACGGCGGCGAACATGCCGTCGCCCACCGGCAGCAGGCTCGGGACGAGCCGCTCGTCGTCGCGCAGCTGTTTGCCCAGGTTGCGCAGCAGCACGGTCGTCGCGTCCCGCGCGGCGGGGTCGGCCACCTTGTCGTGCCAGAGCATGTTGTCCATCGCGAGGACGCCGCCGGGGCGCAGCAGCCGGATCGCGTGCTCGACATAGGTCGGGTAGCCCTCCTTGTCGGCGTCGATGTGGACCAGGTCGTAGGACGCGTCGTTCATCCGCGGCAGCACGTCGACGGCGCGACCGGTGATGACCCGGGTGCGCTGGGGGGCGATGCCGGCGGCGGCGAAGGAGCGCTTGGCCCGCAACGCGTGCTCCGGCTCGATCTCGATCGAGGTGAGCACCCCGTCGGCGGGCATCCCGGCGAGCAGCCACAGGCCGGAGGTGCCGGCGCCGGTGCCCACCTCGACGACGTGCCGGGCCCCGCTGGCCGCGGCGAGCAGGCGAAGGGCGGCGCCTCCGCCCGTACCGATCGGCACCGCCCCGAGCTCGGTCCCGGTGCGACGTGCGGCCTCGAAGCTCTCGTCCTCGGGGACGAACTGCTCGGCGTAGGCATGGCTGTTGAGCTGGGCGGCGGTCATGGGAGTCCACCCTAGTCGCGAGTGGGCCGTCACAGACTTCCTTCAGGTTGGGGGGTGAGCATGGTCGGGTGACCAGCAGCACCGACGCCCGAGAGCTTCCGGAGCAGGAGTGGGCCCCGCCCTCCTGGGCCGAGATCGTCGAGGAGCACAGTGCCCGCGTCTACCGGCTGGCCTACCGGCTCACCGGCAACGTGCACGACGCCGAGGACCTCACACATGACGTCTTCGTGCGCGTCTTCCGCTCGCTCGACGGCTACACCCCCGGCACCTTCGAGGGGTGGCTGCACCGCATCACGACCAACCTCTTCCTCGACAGGGCCCGGCGCAAGCAGCGCATCCGCTTCGACGCGCTGACCGACGAGTTCGCGGCGCTGCTGCACAGCGGCACCGCCACGCCCGAGCAGGTCGTCCTCGAGCACCACCTCGACGCCGACATCCAACGCGCCCTCGACGCCCTGCCCCCGCAGTTCCGCGCGGCCGTCGTCCTGTGCGACATCGAGGGGCTGACCTACGAGGAGGTGGCGGACGCCCTCGGCATCAAGCTCGGCACCGTCCGCTCGCGGATCCACCGCGGGCGATCGCTGCTGCGCGAGAGCCTGAGCCACCGCGCCCCGTCCCCGTCCACCCGCACCGAGAGCCGCCGGCGGGGCGGCTCCGGCTTCCCGCTCGCCCGTCCGGTGACCGGCACCCTGTGAGTCGGCAGCCCCGGCGACAAGGCATGATCTACAGACATGAGCTCTCCGCACCACGGTGAGGGGCCGCGTCCGCAGGACCCGCCCACCGAGCCGACTCAGCCGGTGCCCGCCGCCCCCGAGCCGCGGGCGGCGGCGAGCGCCGACGAGCAGCCCGGCGCATCGCACACGCAGCCGATGCCGCGGAGTCCCTACCTCCCCTTCGCCAGCCTGGGCGGTGACCAGCCGCAGGCCCCGAGCCCGCAGCCCTACCCGGCTCACCAGCAGGCCGGGCAGCACCTCGCCCCGGCGCAGCCCGAGCGCCCTCGGCGCGGTCCCGGCTGGGGCGGCGCGCTGGCGCTGGCCCTCGTCGCCGCGCTCGTCGCCGGCGGGGTCGGCGGACTCGTCGGTGGCATGGCGGACGACGACGGGGGCGGCCCGACGATCGTCCAGCGCGTCGGTGGCAGTGCCGAGCGGCCCGACGGGTCGGTCGCCGCGATCGCCGCCGACGCGGTGCCCAGCGTGGTCACCGTCCGGGTGAGTGGTGGCGGTGGCGCCGGCACCGGCTCGGGCTGGGTCTACGACGACCGCGGGCACATCGTCACCAACCACCACGTCGTCGATGCCGCCGGCGACGACGGTCGCGTGAGCATCGAGCTCACCGACGGCAGCCGCCGCGACGCCAAGGTCGTCGGCAAGGACTCCTCCTACGACCTGGCCGTGCTCAAGGTCGACCCGACCGACCTGGACCCGCTCGACATCGGCCGCTCCGGTGACGTCGCCGTCGGCGACGAGGTCGTGGCCGTCGGCTCCCCGCTCGGGCTCGGCTCGACGGTCACCGCAGGCATCGTCTCGGCGCTCGAGCGGCCGGTGACGGCCGGCGAGGCGGGCGACGAGTCCTTCATCTCCGCTGTCCAGACCGACGCGGCGATCAACCCCGGCAACTCCGGCGGCCCCCTGCTCAACGGCGACGGCGACGTCATCGGCGTCAACACCGCGATCGCGCAGGTGCCGGGTCAGCAGCAGGCGAGCGGCTCGATCGGGGTGGGCTTCGCGATCCCGTCCGACGTCGTCGTGCGCACCGTCGACCAGCTCATCGCCACCGGCCGCGCGCAGCACCCGATCATCGGCGTCAGCCTCGACCGGCGCTGGGACGGCGAGGGCGCCAAGGTCCTCGAGGACGATGCCGCGCAGGGCGGCCGTGCCGTGGTCCCCGACGGGCCGGCCGACAAGGCCGGTATCGAGGCCGGCGACGTCATCACCGAGCTCGACGGACGCCGCATCACCGACCTCGACCAGCTGATCACTCGCATCCGGGCCAAGGCGGTGGGGGACAAGGTCACCCTGACGATCCGGCGTGACGGCAAGGAGCGGGAGCTGACCATGACGCTCGAAGCGGCCGAGGAGAGCTGACGATGCCCGTCCACGGGACCGAGTTCCTCGTCCTCATCGTCCTCGCCTTCATCATCCTGGGTCCCAAGCAGCTGCCCGAGTACGCCGCCAAGCTGGCGCGCTTCGTCGTCAGGGCGCGGCGGATGGCCAACGACGCCAAGGTTCAGCTCAAGGAGCAGATGGGGCCGGAGTACGACGACCTCGACTGGCGTCAGTACGACCCCCGGCAGTACGACCCGCGGCGGATCGTCAAGCAGGCGCTGCTCGAGCCGCTCGACGACGCCTTCAGCATCGACGACACGCCGGCGGGCAGCGCGGCGTCGCGAGCGAGCACCGCTGCGGCCGAGCCCGAGTCCTCCGTGTCGGCTGCGCCCGCCGGGACCCCCTGGGACCGCGAGGCCACCTGAGCCCTGACCATGACGAAGGGGGGCGAGGAGAGTGATCTCCTCGCCCCCCTTCGTCATGGTGCGGGTGGGAGGTACCCGTGACCGCCTATCCGGTCGGTGCCACCTCAACCCCTGTCAGCGACCAGTGGGCGTGAGGCCGAGGCTGCGGCCGGCCAGGCCGCGCGAGCGGGTCGCCAGGCCGCGGGCGATGCCGCGCAGGGCGACGGCGGCGGGGCCGTCGGGGTTGGAGATGACGGCCGGGTCGCCGTGGTCGGAGCCCTCGCGCAGCGAGACGTCGAGCGGGATCTGCCCGAGCAGCGGGACGTCGGCGCCGACGGTGCGGCTCAGCGAGTCGGCGACGGTCTGACCGCCACCGGAGCCGAAGAGCTCCTGGCGCGAGCCGTCGGGAAGCTCGAGCCACGACATGTTCTCGATGACGCCGACGAGCCGCTGGTGTGTCTGCATGGCGATCGACCCGGCCCGCTCGGCGACCTCGGCCGCAGCCTGCTGCGGGGTGGTCACGACGAGGATCTCGCTGTTGGGGATCAGCTGGGCGATGGAGATCGCGATGTCACCGGTGCCCGGGGGCAGATCGAGCAGCAGCACGTCGAGGTCGCCCCAGAAGACGTCACCGAGGAACTGCTGCAGCGCGCGGTGGAGCATCGGGCCGCGCCAGACGACCGGCTGGTTGCCGGGGACGAACATGCCGATCGAGATGACCTTCACGTCCGAGGCGATCGGCGGCAGGATCATGTCGTCGACCTGGGTCGGCGGGTGCGTCACGCCGAGCATGCGCGGGATGGAGAAGCCGTAGATGTCGGCGTCGACGACACCGACCTTGAGGCCCTCGGCGGCCAGGGCCGCGGCGAGGTTGGCGGTGATCGACGACTTGCCGACGCCGCCCTTGCCCGAGGCGATGGCGTAGACGCGAGTCAGGGAGCCGGGCTTGGCGAAGGGGATCTCCTTCTCGGCCTGGCCACCACGCAGGTGCGTCTTGAGCTCGGCGCGCTGCTCGTCCGTCATCACGCCGAGGGTCACCTTGACGTCGGTGACACCCTCGATCGCCGCCAGCGCCTTGGTCGTGTCGGTCGTCAGCGTGTCCTTCATCGGGCACCCGGAGACGGTGAGCAGGATGGTCGCCGTGGCGAGGCCGTCGGCGTCGACCGCGGCGGTCTCGACCATGCCGAGCTCGGTGATCGGACGACGGATCTCGGGGTCGATGACCGTGCTCAGCGCCTCGCGCAGCTGCTCATCGGTGATCGTGGGGTGCGAAGAAGCCATTGCCCCATCGTAGATCGCCCGGGAGTGTGGCCCGCGCCGCACCCGGCCAAGGAGGAGCGGGCGGCGAAGGGAGCGGAGCCGGGAGACGGGGCAGGGTCTCCGGGAGCAGGTCAGGGAGAGAGCGGCTTGGGCTCGGCGACGTCGTCGCCGGACTCCTCGCGCTGGCGCACCTCGAGCCCCTTGGTCTCCAGCTCCTCGAGCAGGTCGCGTAGCTCGCTGCGGATGAAGTCGCGGGTCGCGGCGTCGCGCAGGGCCAGCCGCAGTGCGGCGACCTCGCGGGTGAGGTACTCGGTGTCGGCGAGGGCCCGCTCTGCCTGGACGCGGTCCTGCTCCAGGGCGACCCGGTCGCGGTCGTCCTGCCGGTTCTGCGCGAGCAGGATCAGCGGCGCGGCGTAGGAGGCCTGCAGCGAGAGGATGAGCGTGAGCAGGGTGTAGTTGAGTGCCCGCGGGTCGAACTGCGCCGACTCGGGGGCGAAGGTGTTCCACGCGAGCCAGACGGCGACGAAGACCGTCATCCAGATGAGGAAGCGCGGCGTGCCCATGAAGCGCGCGAACTTCTCCGAGATGACGCCGAAGGCCTCCGTCGAGAAGCTCGACGGCTTGCGGATCAGCTGGCGCCGCACCTCCTGGGGGGTGTCGACGCGGGTCGTGGTGCGGCGGTCACTCATCGGTCACCTCGTGGCGCTCCTCGCGCCAGTCCTCGGGGAGGATGTGGTCGAGCACGTCGTCGACCGTGACGACGCCGAGCAGGTGCTCGTCCTCGTCGACGACCGGCGCGGAGATGAGGTTGTAGGTCGCGAGCGTGCGCGTCACCTGCCCCAGCGGTGCCTCCGGGCGAAGGGGGTCGATCGCCTTGTCGATGTAGCGCCCGATGCTCTCGTGGGGTGGCTCGCG
This sequence comes from Janibacter sp. FSL W8-0316, assembly GCF_038004165.1. Taxonomy (NCBI): domain Bacteria; kingdom Bacillati; phylum Actinomycetota; class Actinomycetes; order Micrococcales; family Intrasporangiaceae; genus Janibacter; species Janibacter sp. FSL W8-0316. Next base: position 2,955,743 of record NZ_JBBOQX010000001.1, read on the forward strand.
CAGCAGTCGCTGGATGTGGATCATGCCGAGGTACTTGCCCGTCGGGGTCTCGAGCGGCGGGCGGCAGACGTAGACGGTCGCGGCCAGGGCGGCGGTGATCTCCTCGCGCCGCACGACGGCGAGCGCCTCGGCGACGGTGTCCTCGGGCGCGAGCACGACGGGGTCGGTCGTCATGAGACCACCCGCGGTGTTCTCGTCGTAGCTGAGCAGTCGACGCAGCGGCTCGGCGTCGTCCGGTTTCATCAGCTGCAGCAGCGTCTCGGCGCGCTCGGGCGGCAGCGCGGAGAGCAGGTCGGCGGCGTCGTCGGGGTCCATCGCCTCGAGGACGTCGGCGGCCCGCGCCTGGGTGAGCAGCCCGACGATCTCGGCCTGGTCGTCGTCGCCGAGCTCCTGGAGGATGTCGGCCAGACGGTCGTTGTCGAGGGCGGCGATGACGGCCTCGCGACGCTCGGGGGCCAGGTCGGCGACGACCTCGGCGAGGTCGGCGACCTTGAGGTCCTCGACCGACTCGAGCAACTTGACGGCGGAGTGCTGGGCGGCGCTCACCGAGGCCGACAGGCCGGTGACGTCCTCCACCGGCACGGTGAAGGTCTCCCCCCTTCGCCGCACGAGGAGGCCACGGCGGGACTGGCGCCCACCGCGGACGAAGACCTTGGTGACGAACCAGCTGCGGTTGGCGGACTGCTCGACGCCGATGTCCTCGACGGTGGCCTCGACCTCGCCGTCGTCGGTGCGCACGGTGACCGGCCGCTCGAGCAGGTCGGCCAGGACGAGCGTCTCGGTGGCCCGCTGCTCGAAGCGGCGCATGTTGACCAGACCGGTCGTGATGACCTGGCCGCCCTCGACCGAGGTCACCCGCGTCATCGGCACGAAGACGCGTCGCCGGCCGGGGACCTCGACGACCAGGCCGATGACCCGCGGGCGGCGGGCGGGGGAGAAGGTGACCACGACGTCGCGGACCCGGCCGACCTGGTCGCCGAGCGGGTCGAAGACGTTGAGGCTCGCCAGGCGGGCGACGAAGAACCGGGTGGGAGCACTCACGCCTGACAGCGTAACCGCGGGCGGCGAGCGTCCCGGTCAGCCTCGGGTGCCGCGCCCGCCGAGGTGCCACGGGCGGCGCACCCGGGTGGCGGCGGCGCCGGCGGTGGTCCGCTCCGCGACGCGCGCCCCGCCCTCGGGACCGGGGCTGCCGGGGGCCTGCACCGGTGTGCCGAAGGGGGAGAGGAGCCAGAGCGTGGCGCTCTCGCGCCAGCGGTCGACGAGGTCGCCGGGCGCGTTGAGCCGCTCCGCGAGCAGCGCAGCGGCGGCGGGCTCCCACCACGGGTTGCCGACGGCGATCGACTGCGCCCGGGCGCGCAGGGTGAGCAGCCGGCCACCGTCGCCCTTGCTGCGCAGGACGAGCTCGACCTGCTCGGGGAGGGGCCCGAGATCGGCCTCGGGGCCGCCGGAGACGAGGAGTACCTGACCGGCGAGCTGGTCCTCGCCCGTGGCGAACCACGTGAGCCGCTCGCGCCCGCCCGCGCGCAGCCACAGCACGTCGGACTTCGACAGCGCCTCGGTCGTCAGGGCGGAGAGGTTGACCTCGCTCATGGCCGCAGCCTAGGTGCGTGCCCGGGTGTCGGTCGTCATATCGGCCCGCCCGGGCGCCTTGCTAGGTTGCGCGAGAACCCCCCTTCGCTCACCCCGAGAGGACTCGAGCCACACATGCGCAGTGCCAAGGACTTCTTCGCCCCACTCGCCGTCGGGGCGCCCGCCCCGGCCCGCGAGGTGCCGGCGCGTCCCAGCCGGATGATCCACTTCTTCGACCCGAGCAACCCCAAGATGGCCGCCAAGGTCCCCGACATGGTCGGCGTCGCCGACGTGCTCCTGGGCAACCTCGAGGACGCCGTCGTTGCGGACAAGAAGGAGGCCGCGCGTGAGGGCCTGGTGCAGATCGCCAAGGACGTCGACTTCGGCGAGCACACCCAGCTGTGGACCCGGGTCAACGCCCTCGACAGCCCGTGGGTCCTCGACGACCTGACGACCCTCGTCACCGAGATCGGCGACAAGCTCGACGTCGTCATGGTGCCCAAGGTGCAGGGCCCCGAGGACATCCACTACGTCGACCGCCTCCTCGCGCAGCTCGAGGCCAAGGGGGGCGTGCAGCGCCCGATCATGGTCCACGCGATCCTCGAGACCGCCCGCGGCATGGCCAACGTCGAGGCCATCGCGGGTGCGAGCCCGCGCATGCAGGGCATCTCGCTCGGCCCGGCCGACCTGGCTGCCGACCGTCGGATGAAGACGACCCGCGTCGGTGGCGGCCACCCCGGCTACCTCGTGCGTCAGGACCCGACGAAGGGCGCCGACGGTGCCCCCGACTACCAGGGCCAGCGCACGATCTTCCAGCAGGACCTGTGGCACTACACGATCGCCCGCATGGTCGACGCCTGCGCGATGCACGGGATCTTCCCCTTCTACGGCCCCTTCGGCGACATCAAGGACGTCGTGGCCTGCGAGGACCAGTTCCGCAATGCCTTCCTCCTCGGCTGCGTCGGGGCGTGGAGCCTGCACCCGGTGCAGATCGACATCGCCAAGAAGGTCTTCAGCCCGAGCGCCGAGGACGTCGCCCACGCCCGCGAGGTGCGGGACGCGATGCCGAGCGGCGGTGGCGCCGTGATGATCGACGGCAAGATGGAGGACGACGCCAGCTACAAGCAGTGCATGGTCATCCTCGAGCTTGCCGAGCGCCTGTCCGCCAACGACCCCGACCTCGCCAAGCTCTACGCGGAGGCCTGAGCCATGACCGAGAGCACCTACACCCCCCGCCGCTCCGTCCTCTACATGCCGAGCTCCAACGCCCGTGCGCTGGACAAGGCGAAGACCCTGCCCGTCGACGCGCTGATCCTCGACCTCGAGGACGCCGTCGGTCCCGACGACAAGCCCGCCGCGCGCGAGGCCGCGTGCGCCGCGGTGCGTTCTGGCGAGTACGGCGAGCGCGAGCTGACGATCCGGGTCAACGGCATCGGCACCCAGTGGCACGACGAGGACATCGCTGCCGCCTCGCAGGCGGGACCGCACGGCATCGTCGTGCCCAAGGTCAACACCGCCGACGAGGTGCGTCAGCTCGTCGCGGCGATGGAGGCCGCCGGCGCGCCGGAGCACACCAAGCTCTGGGCGATGATCGAGACGCCCGCCGCGATCTTCAACATCCGCGAGATCGCGCAGGCGTCCGACCGGCTCGTCGCCTTCGTCATGGGCACCAACGACCTGGTCAAGGAGCTGCAGGCCGACCACGTGCCCGGCCGCGCCCCGCTCCTCACCTCGCTGTCGTGGGCGCTCCTCGCCGCGCGCGAGGCCGGCATCGCGGTCCTCGACGGCGTCTACAACGCGGTCAAGGACCTCGAGGGCTTCACGGCCGAGTGCGAGCAGGGCCGCGACATGGGCTTCGACGGCAAGACCCTCATCCACCCCGGCCAGGTCGAGGTGTGCAACTCCACCTTCGCCCCGAGCGAGGCGGCCGTGGAGGAGGCGAAGGGAGTCCTGCAGGCCTGGGAGGACGGCGCCGGCAAGGGCGTGGTCACCCACAACGGCAAGATGATCGAAAACCTCCACGTCGACATCGCGCGCCGCGTGCTCGCGACCCACGAGGCGATCGCCGCCCGCGGCTGACCCTCCCTTCGTCCCCGGGCGCAGCCCGTCGACCTCGATGACATCCCGTGCGTCGCGACGCACGGGATGTCTTCATGTCGGGACGCAGGGGGGCCGCGCTATATTTTCCTCATCAGCGCGCAACCCAACGGACGGTCCCGGCGTCTGCACGGGTACAGCGCATCCACACCAGGGGGACACCATGGACACCATCTCTCTCGACCGCCGCGACCTCTTCCGCGGCGCCGCGGCGACCGCCGTCGCCGGCGGGCTCGTCGTCACCGCGGGTGAGGACGCCCGCGCCGCACGGCCCGACAAGCTGCGTCAGGGCGACACCGGCTGGTGGGTCAAAAACGTGCAGAGGCGTCTGCTCGACGCCCACTTCTGGCTGCGCCAGGCCAACGGCACCTTCGACGACACCACCCAGCAGGCCGTCATGGCCCTGCAGAAGGCGCACGGCCTGAGCCGCGACGGCATCGTCGGGCCGCAGACGTGGTCGGCGATCTACAAGCCCAGGACCCCGCGCCCGCGCACCACCTCGGCCTTCGAGATCGACAAGACCCGTCAGCTGCAGATCGTCGCGCGCTGGGGCTGGGCCCAGTGGGTCTTCAACACCAGCACGGGCAACGGCGAGCGCTACTGGTCGTCGGCCTCGGGTCGCTACCTCTACGCGACGACCCCGAGCGGCACCTTCCGCTTCAACCGCGCGATCAACGGCATGCGCAATGCCCCCCTCGGTGAGCTGTGGCGTCCGCGCTACTTCAACGGCGGCATCGCGATCCACGGCTCGCCGTCGATCCCGGGCTACGCCGCGTCGCACGGCTGCGCCCGTCTGAGCAACCGCGCGATCAACTACATCTGGTGGAAGAACCTCGCGCCCATCGGGCGCGTCGTCAAGGTCTACTGACCTTCCACCGACGGGCTAAGGGAGACGTCAGCGCCCGCCGAAGTCCTGCGATGGTCTGCTGCTGCAGGTTGTCGTTCCTGACTTCGGCTTGATGTGCGCTGACATCTCCCTTCGCCCCTCTCCGATCGCCGGTCGCATCGTGGCCGAGGACACCCTGAGACCCCGTGGCAGGCGATGGGGTGCGCTGGGATACTGACTCGGATCCTTGAACCACGAGAGCAAAGGTGGACGCATGTCCCGACTGCAGACGACCGACGGACTGACCGAGGAGCAGGTCGACCTGCTGGGCCTGGTCAAGGAGTTCGTCGACGAGCAGATCATCCCGGTCGCGCAGGAGCTCGAGCACGCGGACGAGTACCCGCAGAAGATCGTCGACCAGATGAAGGAGATGGGGATCTTCGGCCTGATGATCCCCGAGGAGTTCGGCGGACTCGGCGAGTCGCTGCTCACCTACGCGCTGTGCGTCGAGGAGATCGCCCGCGGCTGGATGCCGGTCTCCGGCATCATCAACACCCACTTCATCGTGGCCTACATGATCCTCAAGCACGGCACCGAGGAGCAGAAGCAGCACTACCTGCCGAAGATGGCCACCGGTGAGATCCGGGGCGCCTTCTCGATGAGCGAGCCGGGGCTCGGCTCCGACGTCGCCGGCATCAAGACCAAGGCCGTGCGCGACGGCGACAGCGACGACTGGACGATCACCGGCCAGAAGATGTGGCTGACCAACGGTGCCTCCGCCAACCTCGTCGCGGTGCTCGTCAAGACCGACCTCGGTCACGACAGCCCGCACAAGAACATGACGACCTTCCTCATCGACAAGACCGAGGGCTTCGGCGAGACCGCCCAGGGCGTCACCGTCCCCGGCAAGATCGAGAAGATGGGCTACAAGGGCGTCGACACGACCGAGCTCATCCTCGAGGGCCACAAGACGACGACCGGCCAGATCCTCGGCGGCGAGCCGGGCAAGGGCTTCTACCAGATGATGGACGGCGTCGAGGTCGGCCGCGTCAACGTCGCCGCCCGCGCCTGCGGCCTCGCGATGCGCGCCTTCGAGCTCGGTGTCCAGTACGCGCAGCAGCGCGAGACCTTCGGCAAGAAGATCGTCGACCACCAGGCGATCCTCTTCCGTATCGCCGACATGGCGAGCAAGGTCGAGGCCGCGCACCAGCTGATGGTCAAGGCCGCCCGTCTGAAGGACAAGGGCGAGCGCAACGACCTCGAGGCCGGTATCGCGAAGTACATGGCGGCCGAGTACTGCGACGACGTGGTGAACCAGTCCTTCCGCATCCACGGCGGCTTCGGCTACTCCAAGGAGTACGAGATCGAGCGGATCTACCGCGAGGCCCCGATGCTGCTCATCGGTGAGGGCACCGCCGAGATCCAGAAGATGATCATCGGCAAGAGCATCCTCAAGGACTACCAGCTCAAGGGGTGATGTCGGGTCGGTGCCGGCACCGACACCCGCTCGCTCCGACGAAGGGGGCTGGCCGTCACTCGAGGCAGGTGACGGTCAGCCCCCTTCGTCCTGTCCGCCCCGTGCACCGGGCCCACAGGTCCGGGTGGGAGACTGGACCCATGAGCACCCAGCCCGGTATGGCCGCCCACATGCAGCAGTTCCTGCGTCTGGAGTACCCGATGTCGTTGGCGACCTACGACAGCTATGCCGAGGCCCAGCGCACGGTGGACTTCCTCGCCGACAAGGAGTTCCCGGTCCAGGACGTCATGATCGTCGGCACCGACCTCAAGCAGGTCGAGCGGGTCCGCGGGCGTCTGACGAGCGGTAAGGTCGTCCTCGGCGGACTGCTCTCCGGCATCTGGATCGGTGTCTTCGTCGGCCTGATCTTCGCGATGTTCGAGGGCAGCGAGGGCCTGCTCGTGCGGCTGGCCTCGACGATGGCGATGGGCGCGCTCTTCGGTGCGGTGTGGGCCTGGCTCGGCTACCGCTCCACAGGCGGCCAGCGCGACTTCACCTCGGTCAGCCAGGTCGTCGCCTCGCGCTACGAGGTGCTCACCGAGCACAAGCACGCAGCCCGCGCGCGCGAGCTGCTCCACGAGCTCGACCCCACGCGCGCGGCCCGTGAGCAGCTGGCCCGCAACCAGGCAGCGGCCCGGGCCGAGGGCGAGCGGATGCGCCGCGAGGCCGAGCACGGCGAGCAGGGCTGAGGCCTAGCCTTTCGCTCGGGGCGGGGCGGGGCTAGCGTCGTCGGTGTGAGTACCGAGCCCGCTCTGGCCGCCCTCGACGAGACCACCTTCGACTCCGTGCTGTGCGTCGTCGCCCACCCCGACGACATCGAGTACGGCACCTCCGCCGCCATCGCCAAGTGGACCGCTGCGGGCAAGCGCGTGCGCTACTTCCTGCTGACCCGTGGTGAGGCGGGCATCGACACGATGGACCCGGTCGACGCCGCGCCCGCCCGCGCCGACGAGGAGCGCGCGAGTGCTGCGGTCGTCGGTGTCGAGGAGGTCGAGTTCGGCGACCACTCCGACGGGACCATCGAGTACGGGCTGCCCCTGCGGCGTGACATCGCCGCGGCGATCCGGCGGGCTCGCCCTGACCTCGTCATCGGCACGACCTTCGACGTGACCTTCCCGGGCGGCATCCTCAACCAGGCCGACCACCGGGCCGTGGGCCTCGCGACCGTCGACGCCTGCGCCGACGCCGGCAACCGGTGGATCTTCCCCGAGCTCGTCGACGACGGCCTCGAGCCCTGGCACGTCAAGCTGCTCGCGGTCGGCGGCAGTCAGCGGCCCACGCACTTCGTCGACGTCACCGGCCACCTCGACGACGCGATCGAGTCTCTCGAGGAGCACCGCCTCTACAACGCCGCGTTGCCCGAGGATTTCCCGAAGCCCGCGCAGCTGCTCGGCGGCATCCTCGGCAGTGGCGCCGAGCGGGTGGGCGAGCAGGGCGTCGACGACCCCGCGATCGAGCATGCGCTGCTGCTCGAGGTCTTCGAGCGGTAGGGGAACCAGCGCCCCCTTCGCTGCGTCCGAGCCTCATGGCCAAGCACCCGGCCGTCGTCGTCGGCTGTGTCGCGCTGGCCCTGAGCATGAGCGGGTGCGGCGGCGATGACCCCGGACCCGGTTCGCCGTCCACTCCGTCGTCCACGGACGGGAGCGCGGGCGGACCGTCCTCGTCCCGGACTCGTCGTCGCCGGGCACGATCGGGATGGGTGCGCGGTGCCCGACGACGATGCTCGCCGTCGGGCTGCCACGCGCGGACCGGACGTCGGCGTCACGGGGCCACGTGGTCTCGACGACCACACCCGGGCAGGTGCTGCTGTGCCGCTACCGCGCGCACGGCCGAGGCTTCACGTGGGACGGGGATCGTCAGCTGACCTCGTCGTCGGACCGGGCTGCCCTCGTCGACGACCTGCGCGCTCGAGCCACGCCCCGACCAGGCGACCCGCTGCATGATCGTGCCGGAGCCGACCCCCTTCGTCCTCGTGCTGGCGATGCCCAACGACGCGGTCCATCTGGTCCGGGCCGACGCGGACCCGACGTGTGCCTACACGGGGGGCAGGACCACCAACGGTTTCGAGGACTTCGCACCCGTCGGCAACGACCTGCTCGAGACCTGGCGCAGCGGCCGCTGGGCGGGCGTGACCCCCTGACGGCGACAGGTCCGCCGGACTACCACGCGGCGTAGAAGGGCGGCATCTGCGAGGCCTTGCCGGAGTAGACCGGGGTGCGCTTGTCGAGGAAGGCCGCCACGCCCTCCTTGCCGTCGCCGATGCTCGCGTAGAAGATCGCGAGCGAGTCGACCCGGTGGGCGTCGACGGGGTGGTCGAGGCTGGCATTGCGGTACATCAGCTGACGCGTGAGGGCCGTGGCGACGGGCGAGCGGTCCCTGGTCCACCGGTCGGCGAGGACGAAGGCCGCCTCGAGCAGCTCGTCGGGCTCGTGGACCGAGCGGACCAGGCCGACCTCGAGGGCCCGCTCGGCGTCGATGATGTCGGCCGAGTAGACGAGGTCGAGGGCATCGGGCATGCCGACGATGCGGGGCAGGAACCACGACGAGGTCGCCTCGGGCGTGATGCCAATGCGGCCGAAGACGAAGCCGATCCTCCCCTTCGTCGACACGAGGCGAGCGTCCATCGGCAGGGTCATCGTCGCGCCGATGCCGACGGCGGCGCCGTTGATCGCGGCGATGACCGGCTTGCGGCAGGCGTGGATCGCCAGCGCGACCCGACCGCCGGTGTCCCGCACCCGGGCCAGACCCGGGTCGTCGAGATCCTCCATGTCGGCCAGGGCCGGCGTGAGGCCCTCGTCGAGGCCGAAGACATTGCCCTGGGCGGTGAGGTCCATGCCGGCGCAGAAGGCGCGTCCTGCGCCGGTGACGACGACCGCACGGACCTCGTCGTCGTCGTTGACCTCGCGGAAGGTCGCCTCGAGCTCGTCGGCCATCGTCACCGTGAAGGAGTTCATCGCCTCCGGCCGATCGAGCGTGACGAGGAGGATCCCGTGGGTGATGCTCAGGGAGAGGGTCTCGTGGTCGGTCCGCATCGTGCCTCCGTCGTGATGGCGTGCGGGCGGTCTCGCACGCGGGTGGTCGTCCGGTCGATGGTCTCGCACGTGCTCGAGGACATCAGCGCCGCAGAACGACATAGCCCCGACGTTCCCAGACCAATCGGTAGCCGTCCTCCTCGATCGAGTGCTCGACGAGCTCCTCGGACCAGGCGCGGCCGTGGGCATTGCGCCCGGTGTCGGTGCGCCGGTCGAGCAGCATCCACTCCGGGCGACGGGTCTCCTCGTCGGTGTAGTTGGGGTGCACGTGCAGGGCGGTCCGGTCGGCGACGAGGTGCGGCGCGAGGTGGTCGTCGGCGGCGACCTCGGCACCGACGGGGACCTGGTCGAGCGCCGCGCGCGCGTCGGCGCAGCGGGCGCACGGGGTGAGCTGTCGCTCGACCTCGTCGACGAGCGGGCCGGTCCACACCGCCCACGCCGCGACGGCGACGGACACCCCCACGGTGGCCCGGAGGAGGGCCTGTGACCGGGTCCGGGCGAGCCCGTCGACGGCCGCACAGGCGAGGACCACGGCCGGCAGCAGCGAGTAGTGGTAGTCCAGCCCCCAGTAGGAGTCGTTGGACGAGGCCATGCGCAGCCCCAGGGGTGCCGCCGCGGCGAGCACGAGCGGGGAGCGAAGGGAGAGCAGCCCGGCGCTCGCGACGAGGACGAGAACCGTGACGCTGCCTCGCCCGTCGGCGACGAGGCTGTCCCAGACGTGCTGCGGCGCAACGCTCGTCGTGCCCGAGTAGGGGTAGATCCCGCGGGGGTTGAGGGCCGGGATGGTGACGCGCAGGGCGAGGACGAGCGCGACTCCTGCCCACACCGCGAGGGCGGCCGCCAGCCGACGCCGGCCGGCGACGAGCAGGGCGAGGGCGAAGCCGAGCACGAGGACGGCCATGTCCTCCTTGACCAGCGGGAAGAGCGCGACCCAGACGGCCGTGCGGTTCCACCGGCGACGCACGAAGTCGGCTCCGGCGAGGGCCACGAGGGGTGCGCCGAGGGCTACCTCGTGCACGTCGAAGACGACAGCCGCCTGGACCCCGACCGACAGGGCGAGCAGGACGGTGAGCAGCAGACCCAGTCGCGTGCCGAGTCTCTCCACGGCCAGCCGCCCCATGATCGCCACGGCGATCGCCACGCACACGGCCTGGGCGACGAGCAGCGAGCGCGGGTCGCCCCACAACCTCCACGGGACCCCGAGCAGGAGGACCACGGGGTGGAGGTGGTCGCCGAAGATGAGGTAGTCGGCCCCCTTCATCTCGCTGTAGGGGGCCTCACCGGAGGCGACCCGGCGGGCCACCTGGCCGAAGATCGCCAGGTCCATGCCGCTGAGGTAGCGCTCGTGCCGCAGGCAGGAGAACACCGCGTAGAGAGCGCCCGCCACCGCGGCGACCAGCCACGGGCCCAGCCGCCCGGCGCGACCCGGTGCCGTGCCCTTTCCCTGCTGCCCCCCGGCCATGACGGACGCTGCCCGTCAGCGGGGGATGAGCACCGTGTAGTCGAGGTCGAGGACGACCTCGGGCAGGTACTTGCCGTCCTCGCCCTTGTAGGGGAAGTCGGCGCACGGGGTGTCCTTGGTCGCGACCGTGCGCAGACGCAGCGCGCCGACGTCGGTGCGGCCGGGAAGCTCGATGCGCTCGAGGACCTCCGACCAGGCGTAGATCGTGTCGCCGGCGAAGGTCGGGTTGGCGTGCGCGCCGGCGTTGATCGCCGCGATGAGCTGGCCATTGGCCAGGCCGTTGAAGGACAGGGCGCGCGCGAGGCTGATGATGTGGCCGCCGTAGATGAGCCGGCGCCCGATCTTGGCCTGCGACTGGGCGTGCTGGTTGAAGTGGACCTTCGCGGTGTTCTGGTAGAGGCGCGTGGCCAGCATGTGGTCCGACTCCTCGATCGTCATGCCGTCGACGTGGTCGATGCGCTCGCCGACCTCGTAGTCACCCCAGAGGAAGGGCGAGCCCGCGAGCTCGACGTCGTAGTCGCGACCGGTGAGGACGAAGGGGACCAGGAGGTCCTCTGCCGCAACGGCGCCCGGCAGGTCGGGGATGACCGTCTCGGGGGCGGGGGAGGAGGCGTCCTGCTTGTTGACCATGACCCAGCGGACGTAGTCGACGACCATCTCGCCGCGCTGGTTGACGCCGACCGAGTTGACGTAGACGACGCCGGTGCGGCCGTTGGAGTTCTCCTTCAGCCCGATGACCGTCGAGGTCGTCGTCACCGTGTCACCGACGTGCAGCGGCGCACCGAAGCGACCGCCCGCGTAGCCGAGGTTGGCCACGGCGTTGAGGCTGATGTCGGGCACCGACTTGCCGAAGACGAGGTGGAAGGCGAGCAGGGAGTCGACCGGCATCCGCTCGAAGCCCATCGACTCGGCGAAGGTCGCCGCGCTCGTCGCCGCGAAGCGCGAGCCGTAGAGCCCGGTGTAGAGCGCGATGTCGCCCTCGGTCACCGTGCGCGGCGTCGCGTGCCGGATCTCCTGCCCGATCGCGAAGTCCTCGAAGTAGTTGCCGGGGACCGTCTTGGTCGACATGCGCACGTGCCTTTCGGTGGGCGAAGGGGGACGCGGCCATCTTCCCCCTTCGCCCCCGTGGTGGTCAGGCCGTCCGGCTGTTGACCCGGCCACACCCGGCCACCTGGCCGGGAAGCGCGCGACTGGCCGAGATCGCCGGACCTGGCCGCGCAATTGCTCGGTCAACTCCGGGTTTCCCGGCCATCTCAGGACTTCTCGGCCACCGCCCGCGTGGGAGACGAAGGGAGGTCAGCGCCCCTGGACGTCGGCGATCCAGGCCTCGACCTCGTCGGCGGTGTGCGGCCAGTCGCCGGAGAGGTTGCGGCAGCCGTCCTCGGTGACGACGACGTCGTCCTCGAGGCGCACGCCGATGCCGCGGAATCGCTCGGGCACCTTGAGGTCGTCGGCCTTGAAGTAGATGCCCGGCTCGACGGTGAGGACCATGCCCGGCTGCAGCTCGGCGTCCATGTACTCCTCGCGGGTGGCGAGGGCGCAGTCGTGCACGTCGATGCCGAGGTGGTGGCTCGTGCCGTGCACCATCCAGCGGCGGTGGTACTGGCCGTGCTCGGTGTCGAGGGTGTCCTCGACCGAGACGCCCTCGGGCAGCAGGCCCCACGCGTGCAGGTGCTCGGCGACGACGCGGATCGCGGCGGCGTGGACGTCGGAGAACTTGTTGCCCGGCTTGACCGCGGCGATGCCGGCGGCCTGGGCAGCAGCGACGGCCTCGTGGACCTCGCGCTGGGTGGGGGAGAAGGTGCCGCTCACCGGCAGCGTGCGCGTGATGTCGGCGGTGAAGAGCGAGTCGAGCTCGACCCCGGCGTCGAGGAGGATGAGGTCGCCGTCCTTGACCTCGCCGTCGTTCTTGATCCAATGCAGCGTGTTGGCGTGGTCGCCGGAGGCGCAGATCGAGTCGTAGCCGACGCCATTGCCCTGGTGGCGGGCGTGCAGGCCGAAGGTGCCCTCGACCCAGCGCTCGCCGCGGCCCCGCTCTGGCAGGCCGGGCAGCTCGCGGATGACGGCTTCGAATCCGACGCGTGTCGCGTCGACGGCCTGCTGCATCTGGTCGAGCTCCCAGTCGTCCTTGACCATCCGCAGGTACGACAGGTCGTGGGCGAGCGCGGCATCGGTCTCGGCGAGCGACTCGGCGTCGGCGCCGGCCTGCGCGCGGACGGTGTCGAGGCGCGCGGTGAGGTCGCGGTCGGCGTCACGGACCAGACGGACGGTGACCTGCCCGGCGTCCTTGCCGACGGCGTCCTCGAGCTGGTCGACGTGGCGCCCGGTGAGGCCGAGCTCGGCCTCGACGTCCTCGATCGACGGGCGGGCGCCGACCCAGAACTCGCCGTATCGGGCGTCGCCGAAGAACTCCTCGGAGTCGCGCGGTGCGAGGGGGCGGAAGTAGAGGCTCGCCTCGTGGCCGGCCTGCTCGTCGGGGCCGCCGAGGGGCTCCATGACGAGGACCGCGTCGGGCTCGCGGTCGGCGCCGAGACCGGTGAGGTGGGCGAAGGCGGAGTGCGGGCGGAAGACGTAGTCGCAGTCGTTGCTGCGGACCTTGAGCCCGCCGGCGGGGATGACGAGGCGCTCGCCCTCGTGGGCGGCGGAGACAGCGGCGCGGCGCTCGGCGGCCCGCTCGGCCGCCTCAGTGAGCGTCGGGCGCTCGCCCGACCGCGGGGCCCAGTCCTCGGCGACGAAGGCCCGGAACTCGTCGGTCGTCGGTCGCTTGCGGTTGTCTGCCTGCTGCTGCTCCTCACTCATCGGCCCATCGTCTCATTTCGTGGATCGGCGTCTCAGGCGGGCGAAGGGAGGGCCCTTCACCTGCACGGGTCAGCCAGCGCCGCCACCTGCTCCTCGAGGTGGCGGCGCTGGGCGGGTGCCGTCGTGAGGCTGATCGCCCGCTGCCACGCCGTGCGCGCCTCGTCCGCGCGTCCCAGCAGCGCGAGGAGGTGCCCTCGGGCGGCCCACTCCGGCTGGAAGGCCGGCCGCACCGGCTCGAGGGCGTCGAGCAGGTCGAGACCGGCCTGCGGGCCCGCGTCCTCGGCCGTGACGACCGCGTGCGAGACCCGTGCGCCTCGCGTGGGCGCGACGGCCAGGAGCACCTCGTGGAGCCGACGCAGCGCGGACCAGTCCGCGCGGCCGGTGCGCCGGCGTGCGCAGAGCACGGCCTGGATCGCGGCCTCGACCTGGGAGCGGCCGACCTCGCCGAGCGCGTGACCGGCCCGCAGGTGCTCCTCGCCGCGCGCGATGAGGTCCGGGTCCCACAGCCGGGGGTCCTGCTCAGCGAGGAGGGACGAAGCCGTCCCGGCCTCCCCGGGCGGGCAGCCGCGAGGCGGAGAGGGCCACGACGCCGAGCATGAGCGGGGTGCGCACTCCCGGGTCGATCGCGGGGTGCGCGCAGGCGGCCATCAGGGCGAGACGGTGGTCGGGCAGGGCGTCGGGGTCGACGTCCTCGAGTAGGGCGGGTGAGTGGCGGTCGGGCTCGAGCTCGACGGAGGTCCGGTGGGAGGCGGAGCGCCACCGGTCCCGCTGCCGGTTGCGGGCGACCGTGAGGAGCAAGGCCTCCTGCCGGTCGGGGATGCCGTCCTGCGGCCAGCGGCGCAGCGCGTGTTCCAGGGCGTCGCCGAGGGCGTCCTCGGCCGCCCGCTCCGCCACGTCAGCCCGCGGGGACCCAGGTGCCATCGACGAAGGAGACGGCGCTCGGCCGGACCTCGACCGTGCCGTACGAGGTAACGGGGTGGCGCTCCGCCCAGGCCAGGTCGGGCACGTCGAGGACGACGACGCCGGCGAGCGCCTCCTTGGTGTCGGCGAAGGGCCCGTCCTGGATCTCGACCGAGCCGTGCCGCCGGGTCACCGTCGTGGTCGTGTCGGCGGGACGCAGCATCTCGGCGGCGACGAGCACGCCGGCCGAGTGCAGCGCTGCGGCGTAGTCGCCCATGAGGCCCTGCATCTCGGCCATGGCCTCCTGGGAGACCTGCCCTTACGCGGGCTCGGGGGCGATGATAACGAGTGTGTAGCGCATGGTCGATCCTCTCCTTCGACGCGGTCGCGTGTCGAACGCTGCACCCTGGTGACGATCGTGGCCCGGCCGGATCGGCAGCCCGGCGGAAACTTTCTCCTCCCGACGACGAAGAGGGAGGCCACCCTTTCGTCATGTTCTACACAAGAACTAGCGTTACGACACAGAACTGTGGCATGTTGGTCTCGACGAAGGGAGTCGACGATGACCACTGCCCTGGTGCTGGGTGGCGCCGGAGGGATCGGCGCCGCCGTGACCCGCCGCCTCGCGGCCGACCACGACGTGACGATCACCCACCACGGACACCCCGATCGCGCCGAGGCGCTCGTCGCCGAGCTCGGTGACCGGGTGCGCGCCGTCGCGGCCGACGCGACGACCGAGGAGGGGGTGGTGGCGGCCTTCGACGCGGCGCTGGAGCGCGGCGAGCTGGCCGTGGTCGTCGACTGCGTCGGCGGCTGGGACTACCCCCGCATCACCGAGCTGACGAGCGAGCAGATCCACGACTCGCTCTCGCTCAACCTCGTCTCCGCGCTGCTCGTCCTGCGCGAGGCGACCAGGCGCGTGGCCGACGGCGGCCGCGTCGTCATGGTCTCCAGCGCCGCCGCCCGCGTCGCCCCGGCCCGGCAGAGCACGTACGCCGCGGCCAAGGCCGGGCTCGAGGCGGCCAGCCGGGTCGCGGCCAAGGAGGTCGCCCGGCGCGGCGTCACGGTCAACGTCGTGCGCCCCGGCGCCACCGACACGAAGTACATGCGCTCGATCACGAGCGACAAGGCCATCGACGCGATGGCCGCGAGCAATGCGATGCGCCGCCTCGGCACCCCCGAGGACATCGCCGGCGTCGTCGCGCTGCTCGTCTCACCCGACGCCGCCTGGGTCACCGGCGACGTCGTCGACGCCACGGGAGGCCTGGCATGACCGACGGACAGATCCCCGGCCGCACCGGAGTCGTCGGCGGCGGGCAGATGGGTGCGGGCATCGTCCACGCCCTGCTCCTCGCCGGCAGCGAGGTCGTCCTCCTCGAGCGGGACACCGCGGCCGCGCAGGCGGCGGCCGAGCGGGTGCGCCGCTCGTGCGACAAGAGCGTCGAGCGGGGCAAGGTCGCCGACGCCGCCGAGCCGATGGCACGCCTCACGACGACGACCGACGCCGCCGACCTCGCCGGCTGCGGCCTCGCCGTCGAGGCGGTCCCAGAGGACGAGCAGCTCAAGCGCGACACCCTCGCCCGGGTCGAGGCGGTCATCGGCGACGACGCCGCCCTGGCGACCAACACCTCGAGCATCTCGCTCGACGCGCTCGCCACCTCGCTGCGCCGGCCGGAGCGGCTGCTCGGCCTGCACTTCTTCAACCCCGTGCCGGCGAGCAAGCTCGTCGAGATCGTCATCGCCTCGGCCACCGACGAGGCGTGGCGCGAGCGGGCCGTCACCTGGGTGCGCGACGGGCTGGGCAAGACGCCGGTCGTCGTCGCCGACTCACCGGGGTTCGCGAGCAGCCGGCTCGGCGTCGCGCTCGGCCTCGAGGCGATCCGGATGCTCGAGGCCGGTGTCGCGTCGGCGGAGGACATCGACGCCGCGATGTCGCTCGGCTATGGGCTTCGGTTCACATGGTCCTCGCAACACCTCGATCTGAGGAGTTGCGAGGACCATGGTCATTTCGAGCGAAAAGCGGCGTCGTGTTGAGGTCTCTGCGGAGGTAGTTGCTGTGATGGTGGCTGCCTTCGAACGGGAAGGATCGATTGGTGCCGCAGCCAGGGCGGCTGGATGTGCTCACTCCACAGCTCGTCGGCATCTGGTTCGGGCGGGGTTGGTGCAGGCCGAGCCGATGCCGTTGGGCAAGCCGCGTCAGCGGGCCGAGTTTGACGAGCTGATCGCGTCCGGGGTCCACAACGCCGTGGCCGCTCGTCGGGTTGGGGTCACGCTCGACACGGGCCGGTATTGGATGCGGGGCGTGCGTAAGAGTCATGGCCGCACGATCTACCCGGATGGGCGCGTCACGGGCCCGCCGGCCAAGCGAGCGGCTAGGAACAGGCCCATGATCGAGGTCGTGGGTACGGGCAGGTTGCTGTCATTGCAGGATCGTCTGGTGATCGCCGACGGGCTGATCAACCGGGAGTCGATGCGTTCGATCGCTGCCCGGCTGGGCCGGCCGACCTCGACGGTCACACGTGAGG
Organism: Janibacter sp. FSL W8-0316; assembly: GCF_038004165.1. NCBI lineage: Bacteria > Bacillati > Actinomycetota > Actinomycetes > Micrococcales > Intrasporangiaceae > Janibacter > Janibacter sp. FSL W8-0316. Next base: position 2,972,469 of record NZ_JBBOQX010000001.1, read on the forward strand.
TCGCCGCGCACCGCGATGAGCAGGGCCGGTACGCGCCCCACCGGGCGCATCGTGACGCCGCGGATACCCGGGCCCGGCCGAAGGCATCAAAGCTGGCGCGGCCGGGAGCGCTACGCGAGTACGTCGTGGACGGGTTGTCACGGAAGTTGTCACCGGAGCAGATCAGCAACAGGCTCAAGGTCGACCACCCCGACGACGAGAGCATGCGCGTGAGCCACGAAACGATCTACCAGGCCCTGTACTTCCAGGCCCGCGGCGGCCTCAAACGCGAGGTCCAGACCGCTCTGCGCACCGGCCGCACCCGCCGCAAACCCCAAGCCCACGGGGTGCGGCGGCCGCGGTTCGTCGACGAGATGATCATGATCAGCGACCGGCCCGCCGCGGTCGAGGACCGCGCCGTCCCGGGCCACTGGGAAGGCGATCTGATCACCGGCAAGAACAACGGCTCAGCGATCGGGACGCTCGTGGAACGCTCGACCCGGTACGTGATGCTGCTGCACCTGCCCGATACCCACGACGCGATCACCGTGCGTGACCAGCTCGTCGCCGCGATGCATCGCCTGCCGCAGCACCTGCGCGGGTCGCTGACCTGGGACCAAGGATCCGAGATGGCTGCCCACGCCTCGTTCACCACCGCGACCGACATGCCGGTCTACTTCTGCGACCCGGCATCGCCCTGGCAGCGCGGCACGAACGAGAACACCAACGGGCTGCTGCGCCAGTACTTCCCCAAAGGCACCGACCTGAGCGTCCACGGCCACGAAGAGCTGGAGTACGTCGCCCAAGAACTCAACGCCAGACCACGAAAGACGCTCGACTGGGCAACCCCAGCCGAGCGTCTTCGTGATCTACTCCAAGAGGCCTAACCACCCAGGCCGAAATCCACACGGTGTTGCGAACACCCCATGAATCCGCCTGGGCACCCCATGGGCCCCCTTCGCCTCACCGACCTCGTCGGGCTCGACGTGCGCCTGGGTATCGCCCGCTACCTCGAGCGCGAGCTCGGCCCCCGATTCGCCCCACCACAGCTGCTCGTCGACCTCGTCGAGCAGGGCCACCACGGCCGCAAGACCGGACGCGGCTTCTACGACTGGACCAAGGAGAGCGCCGCATGAGCGAGATCCTGCAGAGCTATGTCGCCGGCCGCTGGAGCGCCGGCACCGGGGAGGGCCGCGAGGTCCGCGACGCCGTGACCGGCGAGGTCGTGACCCGGGTGTCGAGCGACGGTCTCGACCTCGGCGCCGCCGTGGTGCACGCCCGGACGAAGGGAGGTCCCGCCCTTCGCGCCATGACCTTCCACGAGCGGGCCGCCGCGCTCAAGGCCGCCGCGACCGCCGTCCACGAGGGCAAGGACCGGCTCTACGAGCTGTCCGCCCGGGCCGGGTGCACCGCTCGTGACGCAGCCGTCGACGTCGACGGCGGGACCGGCACCGCCTTCGTCTACGCCTCGCTCGGGCGCAAGGGCCTGCCCGACGCCCGGGTGGTCGTCGAGGACGAGTTCATCCAGCTCGGCAAGGAGGGTGTCTTCGGCGGGCGGCACGTGCTGAGCAGCCCGCACGGCGTCTCGCTGCAGATCAACGCCTTCAACTTCCCCGTCTGGGGCATGCTCGAGAAGCTCGCGCCCGCGCTCCTCGCCGGCCTGCCGACGATCGTCAAGCCCGCGACCCCGACGGCCTACATCGCCGTCGAGGCGGTGCGCATGATGATCGACTCGGGGGCCCTGCCCGATGGCGCACTCCAGGTCGTCGCCGGCTCGATCCCCGGGCTGCTCGACGAGCTCGGCGGCCAGGACCACATCGGCTTCACCGGGTCGGCCGACACCGCCGCCGCGCTGCGCGGCGACCCGGCGGTCACCCGCCGCTCGGTGCACTTCAACGCCGAGGCCGACAGCCTCAACGCCTCCGTCCTCGGGCCCGACGCGGCGCCGGGGGAGCCGGAGTTCGACCTCTTCGTGGGGGCGCTCGTCACAGAGATGACCGTCAAGGCGGGGCAGAAGTGCACGGCGATCCGCCGCGCCCTCGTGCCCGCGGACCGTGTCGACGCGGTGGCCGAGGCCGTCTCCGAGCGTCTCGCCGGCGTGACCATCGGCGCCCCCGGCGCCGAGGGGGTGCGCATGGGCGCGCTCGTCGGCACCGAGCAGCGCGACGACGTGCGCGACGCCGCTCGACGCATCGCCGCCGCGGGCCGGGTCGTCCACGGCGACCTCGACCACGTCGACGTCGTCGGTGCCGACGCCGAGCGCGGCGCCTTTCTCTCGCCGCTCCTCGTGCGGGTCGACGACGCCGACCGCGCCGAGCCGCACGAGGTCGAGGCCTTCGGCCCGGTGAGCGCGCTCATGGGCTACCGCGACCCCGACCACGCGGTCGAGCTGCTCGCCCGGGGTGAGGGGAGCCTCGCCGGCTCCGTCGTCTCGGCCGACGGCGACTTCGTCGACCGGGTCGTCGCCGGGGCGGCGCCCTTCCACGGCCGGGTGCTCGTGCTCGACCGCGACAGCGCCCCCGAGTCGACCGGGCACGGCACGCCGATGCCGCAGCTCGTCCACGGCGGTCCCGGCCGCGCCGGTGGCGGCCAGGAGGAGGGCGGCCTGCGCGCCGTCCACGCCCACCTGCAGCGCACCGCGGTGCAGGGCGGTCCCGCAGTCCTCGATCGACTCGCCTCCCTCGCCGACTTATATTCCACAAAGTCTTGTCGTGACGCCGTGCAGGGTGTAGAACATATGACAGGACCTCGCACGGACGCGACCCAAGGAGAAACCATGACGACCACCGACGACCGCATCGGTTCCGCCCCGGACCCCGACGGCCCGACGAGCCCGATCGACTACAGCCAGCGCATCCCCAACAACGTCAACCTCAGCGACGACCGCCGCCTGCAGCGCGCGCTCGAGGGCTGGCAGCCGAAGTTCCTCGACTGGTGGAAGAACCTCGGCCCGCAGCTGCCCACCCAGGACGTCTACCTCCGCACGGCCGTCGCCGTGGGCCGCGACGGCTGGGCGCACTTCGACCACGTGCCGATGGAGGAGTACCGCTGGGGCATCTTCCTCGCCGAGGGCGACCCCGACCGCAAGATCAACTTCGGCAAGCACCAGGGCGAGCCGGCCTGGCAGGAGGTCCCCGGCGAGTACCGGGCCGACCTCATGCGGCTCATCGTCGTCCAGGGCGACACCGAGCCGGCCTCGGTCGAGCAGCAGCGGATCCTCGCCAACACGGCGCCGTCGATCTACGACATGCGCAACCTCTTCCAGGTCAACGTCGAGGAGGGCCGTCACCTCTGGGCGATGGTCTACCTGCTCCACGCCTACTTCGGTCGTGAGGGGCGCGAGGAGGCCGAGCAGCTGCTCAAGCGCAACTCCGGCGACTACGACAACCCCCGCATCCTCGGCGCCTTCAACGAGGAGACGACCGACTGGCTGCAGTTCTTCATGTTCACGTACTTCACCGACCGCGACGGCAAGTACCAGCTCGGCACCCTCAAGGAGAGCGGCTTCGACCCGCTGGCCCGCACCTGCGAGTTCATGCTCAAGGAGGAGGCGCACCACATGTTCGTCGGCACGACCGGCGTGCAGCGCGCCGTCGAGCGCACCGCGCAGGTCATGCAGGAGAAGGGGGCCGACGCGACCTTCGAGGACGGCGTCATCCCGCTCGACGTCATCCAGAAGTACCTGAACTTCCAGTTCTCCGTCTCGATGGACCTCTTCGGCTCGGAGCAGTCGACCAATGCCGGCAACTACTACTCCTCCGGGCTCAAGGGCCGCTGGCAGGAGACCCGGCGCAAGGACGACCACACGCTCCTCGACGACGAGCGCGAGATGAGCTACGTCGAGGACGGGCAGATCCGGACCAAGAAGGTCCCGATGATCTCCGCGCTCAACCTCGACCTGCGCGACGAGTACGTCGCCGACTGCGCCAACGGCGTCAACCGGTGGAACCAGGCGCTCGAGGACGCCGGCGTGGAGGAGCGTCTCTACCTGCCGCACGAGGGATTCCACCGCCAGGTCGGCGTCTACTCCGGGCACCACGTGAGCCCCCAGGGCGAGGTCCTCGACGACGCGACGTGGGAGGCCCGCAAGGACGAGTGGCTGCCGAGCGAGCAGGACCGGGCCCGCGTCGCCGAGCTCATGGTCCCCGAGTACGAGTACGGCAAGTTCGCCGGCTGGATCGCCGAGCCCCCGACGGGCATCAACGGCCAGCCCGTCGAGTACGACTACGTCCACCTCTACGAGGAGGGGCTGCGCGAGGAGGGCATGGCCTGACCCGCCACCCGGCAGGACGAAGGGGGGTGACCCGGACCGCCTTCGGTTCACATGGTCCTCGCAACACCTCGATCTGAGGAGTTGCGAGGACCATGGTCATTTCGAGCGAAAAGCGGCGTCGTGTTGAGGTCTCTGCGGAGGTAGTTGCTGTGATGGTGGCTGCCTTCGAACGGGAAAGATCGATTGGTGCCGCAGCCAGGGCGGCTGGATGTGCTCACTCCACAGCTCGTCGGCATCTGGTTCGGGCGGGGTTGGTGCAGGCCGAGCCGATGCCGTTGGGCAAGCCGCGTCAGCGGGCCGAGTTTGACGAGCTGATCGCTTCCGGGGTCCACAACGCCGTGGCCGCTCGTCGGGTTGGGGTCACGCTCGACACGGGCCGGTATTGGATGCGGGGCGTGCGTAAGAGTCATGGCCGCACGATCTATCCCGATGGGCGCGTCACGGGCCCGCCGGCCAAGCGAGCGGCTAGGAACAGGCCCATGATCGAGGTCGTGGGTACGGGCAGGTTGCTGTCATTGCAGGATCGTCTGGTGATCGCCGACGGGCTGATCAACCGGGAGTCGATGCGTTCGATCGCTGCCCGGCTGGGCCGGCCGGGGCGTGTCAGATGGTCTGTGTAAGTGGGGTCTCCTATCTGAAGGAGATTGACTATGGCTATGACCAAGCCGAAGGATGACGCGCAGCGTGAGGAGCCGGAGGCTCGTCGGTTGCGTCGTGAGCTGTTCGATGACGAGATGCTCGACAAGTTGATGGCCGCGACGGATGAGCGTGGCCTGTCGCTGACGGGTGAGGGCGGTTTCTTGCCCGAGATGATCAAGGCTGTCCTCGAGCGTGGGATGCAGGCTGAGCTGACCGACCACCTGGGCTACGAGAAGGGCGACCCGGGAGGGCACGGCTCGGGGAACTCACGCAACGGCAGCACCCCCAAGAATTTGGGCACCGAGGTCGGTGACATCGGTCTGGACCAGCCGCGGGATCGCAACTCCACGTTCGCGTCGGCGTTGGTGCCCAAGGGCGCTCGGCGTTTGGGTGGGCTGGAAGACATGATCATCTCGCTGTACGCGGGCGGGATGACGATCCGCGACATCCAGCACCACCTGGCCGCGACGTTGGGCACCGAGCTGTCCCACGAGACGATCAGCAATGTCACCGACGCCGTCGCCGAGGAGGTCACCGCCTGGCAGACCCGCCCGCTGGAGGCGTTCTACCCGGTGATCTACCTCGACGCTCTGGTGGTGAAGATCCGCGACGGCGCTCACGTGAGCAACCGCGCCGCGCACATCGCTGTCGGCGTGGACATGGATGGCGTCAAGCACGTCCTGGGCATCTGGGTCCAAGCCGCCGAGGGCGCGAAGTTCTGGGCGTCGGTGTGCGCGGAACTGGCCAACCGCGGCGTCAAGGACGTGCTGATCGTCTGCTGCGACGGGCTGACCGGCTTCCCCGAGGCCATCGAGGCGACCTGGACCCAGGCGATGGTCCAAACGTGCGTGGTCCACCTGATCCGCGCCTCGATGCGGTTCGTGTCCTACACCGACCGTAAGGCCGTCGCGGCGATGCTGCGCCCGATCTATACCGCCGCGAACGAGGACGCGGCGTTGATGGCGCTGACCACGTTCGCCGACTCGAACCTGGGTAAGAAGTACCCCGCCGCCGTGGCCTCCTGGGAGAACGCGTGGGAGCGGTTCACGCCATTCCTGGCCTTCGGTCCCGCCTTGAGGAAGGTCATCTACACGACCAACTCGATCGAGTCGCTGAACTACCAGCTACGCAAGATCATCAAGAACCGCGGCCACTTCCCCAGCGACACCGCCGCGATCAAGCTGCTGTGGCTGGCCATCCGCACCATCGAGGACAAGCGAGCCCGTGAGCGCGCCAAAGAAGCCGGCACCCCCAGAGGCACTCCCCGCAAGGCACCCGGCAAGCTCGTCGAAGGCTCCGTCATCCAAGGCTGGAAAGCAGCCCTCGGCGAACTCGCCCTGATCTATCCCGACCGCATCAACACCTACCTGTAACCCACCGAGACCCAGTCACTTACACAGACAACTTGACAAGCTCGCCGGCCGACCTCGACGGTCACACGTGAGGTCGCCGCCCACCGCGATGAGCAGGGCCGGTACGCGCCCCACCGGGCGCATCGTGACGCCGCGGATACCCGGGCCCGGCCGAAGGCATCAAAGCTGGCGCGGCCGGGAGCGCTACGCGAGTACGTCGTGGACGGGTTGTCACGGAAGTTGTCACCGGAGCAGATCAGCAACAGGCTCAAGGTCGACCACCCCGACGACGAGAGCATGCGCGTGAGCCACGAAACGATCTACCAGGCCCTGTACTTCCAGGCCCGCGGCGGCCTCAAACGCGAGGTCCAGACCGCTCTGCGCACCGGCCGCACCCGCCGCAAACCCCAAGCCCACGGGGTGCGGCGGCCGCGGTTCGTCGACGAGATGATCATGATCAGCGACCGGCCCGCCGCGGTCGAGGACCGCGCCGTCCCGGGCCACTGGGAAGGCGATCTGATCACCGGCAAGAACAACGGCTCAGCGATCGGGACGCTCGTGGAGCGCTCGACCCGGTACGTGATGCTGCTGCACCTGCCCGATACCCACGACGCGATCACCGTGCGTGACCGGCTCGTCGCCGCGATGCATCGCCTGCCGCAGCACCTGCGCGGGTCGCTGACCTGGGACCAAGGATCCGAGATGGCCGCGCACGCCTCGTTCACCACCGCGACCGACATGCCGGTCTACTTCTGCGACCCGGCATCGCCCTGGCAGCGCGGCTCGAACGAGAACACCAACGGGCTGCTGCGCCAGTACTTCCCCAAAGGCACCGACCTGAGCGTCCACGGCCACGCAGAGCTGGAGTACGTCGCCCAAGAACTCAACGCCAGACCACGAAAGACGCTCGACTGGGCAACCCCAGCCGAGCGTCTTCGTGATCTACTCCAGGAGGCCTAACCACCCAGGCCGAAATCCACACGGTGTTGCGAACACCCCATGAATCCGCCCGCGGTCCGGGTCACCCCCCTTCGTCGTGGCCCGGGTCGTGCGCTCCGGGGGGCGGGTCAGGTGCGCTCGCCGGCCGCCTGCTCCAGGCGCTCCCACTCGCGCTGCGCACGGCGGTGCCAGCGGTCGCGGAGGGTGTGGAAGAGCGTCGCCGCCTGCGGCCCGGGCCAGTCCGGCGGCAGCAGCTCGGCGGGCAGGTCGGGGTCGACGAAGGGGAAGCGCCGCCAGGCCTGGATGAGCTCGACCTGGGCGACGAAGGCCTGCGCGTCAATGTCCACGGAGCGCTGCGCGAACTCGGTCGTGAAGTCCCGGTAGCCCGCGCGTACGTCGGCGAGGTCCCAGGCGGCGTCGATGAGCGAGGCTGGGTCGGTGCCGGCCGCGCGGCGGCCGACCCAGGCGAAGGCGCGGTCGGCGAGGTCGAGGTCGGCCAGGGTCGCCTGCACCTCGGCCTCCTTGTGGGCGTCCGGGATGATCCACATGCCCGGGGTCGGGCAGCCCAGGCCGAGCCAGGTGAGGCGGGTGCGCAGCTTGTGCCGGACGGCGCGCTGCGACTCCGGGACGGCCGCCGCGACGACGAGCCACTCGCCGTCCCACGTGTGCGGGCTGCGCAGGAAGGAGTAGATGCGTTCGGTGCCCTCGGCGAGGAGGGCGCGCCCCTCGGGGGTCGTCTGCCACCGCACCCGCCGGCCGTGCCGCTCGGACTCGATGAGGCCCTGGCTCGCGGTGCGGGCGATCGTCTGGCGCGCCGACTTCTCCTCGACCCCGAGGGCGCCGAGCGCGGAGACGAGGGTGCCGGTCCACGCCGACCCGTCGCGGGGGTGGGCGAACTCGCCGAGCACGGTGAGCAGCAGCGCCCGTGCGCTCGCGGCGGTGGGGCGCTCGGCGGCGGCCGGTGTCGCGCGGGGGGTGTCGGCCTTCGTCGTCATCGCTGGCTCTGCTCCTCATGTGTCGTCTGCACGTCAGGGTGGCACCGATGTGCGCGGCTGTCGCGCAAGGACGCGGTGACGGGGCCGCGCGTGTGCCGTGACGCACCCGTGGAGGGGCCCGGTGGCCATGGGGCAAATATACGACGAATCAGTTTCGACACGGCTATTGACTGTAGAAGGATTGACCGTCATCCTCAGGTAACCGACGACGGGGTCGGTGCCCAGCGATCCCGTCGTGACCTCAACGACGAGACCACCCCTGGAGACCCGATGCGCGCCACCCGCTCCCTTCCCCTGGCCCTCACTCTCACCCTCGCCCTCACCGCCTGCGGCGGCTCGGCACTCTCCGACGGGGGAGGTGGCGGCGGTGACGACGACTCGGTGAAGATCGCCCTGCTCGTCCCCCAGTCCGGCGTCTACGCCCCGCTCGGCAAGGACATGGAGGCCGGGTTCCGCCTCTACCTCGACCAGCACGACAACCAGCTCGGCGGCAAGAAGGTCGAGCTCACCGTCGTCGACGAGGGCGGCGGCCCCGAGGACGGAGTCCCGGCCGGCACCAAGCTCGCCCAGGACGAGTCCGTCGACGCGGTCGTCGGCGTCGTCAACTCGGCCACCGCCCTCGGCCTGGTCGACACCTTCGCCGAGGCCAAGAAGCCGCTCATCATCGGCAATGCCGGCGCCGACGACATCACCGGCAAGGAGTCCTCGCCCTACGTGTGGCGCACGAGCTTCGCCAACGGCGAGGTCGGCGCGGCCATCGGCGAGAAGGTCGCCGAGGAGGTCGGCGACGGCAAGGTCTACCTCGTCGGCCCCGACTACGCCGCCGGCAAGGAGTTCCTCGCCGGGTTCAAGAGCTCCTTCGAGAAGGCCGGCGGCAAGATCGCCGGGACGCAGATGACCCCCTTCGGCAAGACGACGAACTTCCAGCCCTACCTGCAGAAGGTGCGCAACGCCAAGCCCAAGGCGGTCTTCGCCTTCTACGCCGGGTCCGAGGCCGTCACCTTCGTCAAGCAGTACGACCAGCTCGGCCTGCACAAGGACATCCCCTTCTACGGCACCGGGTTCCTCACCGAGGGCGGCGCCCTCACGGCCCAGGGCAAGTCCGCCGACGGGATCTTCACCTCCCTGCACTACTCCTCCGAGCTCGACAACGAGACCAACGCCGCCTTCGTCAAGGACTACTCGGCGAAGAACGACGGCAAGCCGACCGTCTACTCGGTGCAGGCCTACGACGCCGGCGCCGTCCTCGACAAGGCGCTGGAGGAGGGCACCGGGGGCGACCAGATCGTCGAGGGCCTGAAGGCCGCCGGCGAGATCGACAGCCCGCGCGGGCCGTGGTCCTTCTCCGACGAGCAGGGCCCCGACCAGACGTACTACCTGCGCAAGGTCGAGCAGAAGGACGGCGCGTGGAGCAACGTCGTCGAGGGCGACCTGACGAAGCCGACGAGCTGACCCGGCCCACCCCGACTGCCAGGAGAACCTCGTGAACGCACTGCCGGCCAGCTTCATCACCGACAACGGCGTGACGATGATCGACGGGCTCGCCACCGGCGTCCTGCTCTTCGTCATCGCCCTCGGCCTCTCGCTCGTCTTCGGCGTCATGGACGTGCTCAACCTCGCCCACGGAGCGATCTACCTCGTCGGCGCCTACATCGCCGTCGCCCTGCTCGGGGGTGGGTCGACGCTGACGCTGCTCGCCTTCGCGGGGGCGGTCGTCCTGGCCGCCCTCGTCGGGGGGCTCGGGGGATGGGGGTTGTCGGCGATGGTCCGACCGGTGGCCCGCCGGGGGCACCTCGACCAGGCGCTCCTCACGCTGGGCATCGCCCTCGTCGTGAGCGACCTGATCTCGATGCGCTTCGGCAACGACGTGCGCTCGATCCCGGCACCGACCGGGCTCAACGGCAGCGTGACGATCCTCGGCCAGTCCTACCCCCTGTACCGACTGGTCGTCATCGTCGTCGGCGGTCTCCTGGCGGTCGGGGCGCTCTACGTCATCGAGCGCACCCGCGTGGGCTCGCTCGTGCGCGCCTCGGTCGTCGATCCGCAGATGGTCTCCGCCCTCGGGGTCGACACCAAGCGCCTCGTCACCGGGGTCTTCGCCGCCGGCGCCGCGCTCGCCGCGGCCGGCGGCGTCATCGGCGGGCCGATCCTCTCGGCCTACCCCGGCCTGGACAACCGGGTCCTGCTCCTCGGGCTCGTCGTCGTCGTCATCGGCGGCCTCGGCTCGGTGAGCGGGGCCCTCGTCGGGGCGCTCGTCATCGGGCAGATCGAGACCCTCGGGGTCTCGCTCCTGCCCGACCACGCGAGCTTCCTCGTCTTCGGCGCCATGGGTCTGGTGCTGCTCCTGCGGCCCCAGGGTCTGCTCGGGCAGAAGGGGGCGGCGGCATGAGGGCCCGCGCCTCGTCGGTCGTCGGCGTCCTCGTCGTCCTGCTCCTCGTCGCCGTGCCGCTGGTCTTCCCCGCGGACACCGCCAACACGCTGAGCCGGGTGCTCGCGCTCGCCCTCCTCGCCGTCTCGCTCGACCTGCTCGTCGGGGTCTCGGGTATGCCCTCGCTCGGGCACGCCGCCCCCTTCGGCGTCGGTGCCTACACGGCGGCCCTCGTCGCGCGCGACGTCGACGCCTTCGCCCCGGTCCCGCTGCTCCTCGCGGTGCTCGCGGGTGGGCTCTTCGCCCTCGTCACCGGCGTGCTCATGGTGCGCACCAAGGGCACGTACTTCCTCATGCTCACCCTCGCGATCGCCGAGCTGGCTCACGTGCTCGCCCAGCGCTGGGTGGGCCTCACCGGAGGCACCAACGGGCTCTACGGGATCCCGTCGATCACCCTCGCCCCGGGCGGCGAGCCGGTGACCCTCGCGGGGATCCGCTACTGGTGGCTGCTGGTCGTCTTCCTCGTCGGCTTCGCCGTCGTGTGGTGGACGGCCCGCTCGACCCTTGGCCGGTCGCTGCGGGGCCTGCGTGACAACGAGGAGCGGATGTCCTCGCTCGGCTACTCGACCTTCCGGCTCAAGCTCACCGTCTACGCCATCGCCGGGGCGGTCGCCGGGGCTGCCGGCTCGATGTGGGTCGCGCAGAACCGCTTCGTCTCGCCCGAGGACCTCGCCTTCGAGGTCTCGGCCATGGCGCTGCTCGCCGTCGTCGTCGGCGGCCGAGGACGGCTCTGGGGGGCGGTCCTCGGCGCGGCCCTCGTGACGATCGTCCGCGACGACATCGGCGCCTCTCTCGGTGGGCGCGGGCCGCTCCTGCTCGGCCTCGTCTTCATCGCCGTCGTCTACCTGCTTCCGCACGGCTTCGCCGGCACGAGCTGGCGCCGGCTGCTCTCCCGTCGCACCCAGGAGGGATCGGCATGACCACCCAGACCCCCGCGCTCACCCTGCGCGGCGTGACGAAGCGGTACGGCGCGCTCACCGCCGTCGACGACGTGAGCCTCGAGGTGGCGAAGGGGGGCCGCCACGCCCTCATCGGCCCCAACGGCGCGGGCAAGTCCACGCTCTTCAACCTCGTCGCCGGCGGGCTGCCGGTGACCTCCGGCCAGATCCTCTTCGGCGACGAGGACGTCACCTCGCGCTCGGCCGCGTGGCGGGCCCGGCGGGGGCTGGGCAAGACCTTCCAGCACAGCTCGCTCTTCCTGTCGATGAGCCCGCTCGACAACGTCGCGCTCGCCGCCCAGCGGGTCGCCGGCAAGGGGATGTCCTGGCTCACGCCGGCGTCGAGGCGCTCGAGCGAGATCGACGACGTCGCCGAGCAGTGCGTCGCCGACGTCGGCCTCGCCGACCGGTCGCACATCATGACCGGCAACCTCTCGCACGGCGAGCGGCGCCAGCTCGAGGTGGCCGTGGCCCTCGCGACCCGGCCGCGGCTGCTGCTCCTCGACGAGCCGGCTGCCGGGATGTCGCCGGCCGAGAGCGCCCGCTTCGCCGAGCTCGTGCGCTCGCTGCCCGAGGACCTCACGGTCGTCATCATCGAGCATGACCTCGAGCTCGTCTTCCAGCTCGCCGACCGGATCAGCGTGCTGCACCTCGGCGCGCTCATCGCCGACGGCCCGACGAGCGAGGTCCGCGAGGACCCGGCCGTCCAGCAGGCCTACCTCGGCGAGGACTCCCTCGAGGAGCTCTTCGACGAGCCGCCCACCGCACCACCGCCGGTCAGCGTGCCGGCTCTCACCGAGGAGACCGCCCGATGACGACGAAGGGAGCGGACCTGCGGGTCGCCGGGGTCGAGGCCGGCTATGGCGGCAGCACCGTGCTCACGGGGGTCGACCTGCACGTCGCGGCGGGGGAGACCGTCGCCCTGCTCGGCCGCAACGGCGTCGGCAAGACGACCCTCATGTCGACGATCATGGGATTCGTCCGCGCGCAGCGGGGCAGCATCCACATCGGCGACGACGAGGTGACCTCGCTGCCGACCCACGCCCGGGCGCGGGCCGGTCTGGCGATCGTCCCCCAGGGGCGGCGGGTCTTCGCCCCGCTCACCGTGCACAACAACCTGCGCATCGCTGAGGGCCGGCACTCCGGCGACTGGACCCTCGAGCGGGTCTACGAGCTCATGCCGCGGCTGCGGGAGCGGCGGGGCAACCGCGGCGATCAGCTCTCCGGCGGCGAGCAGCAGATGCTCGCCATCGGCCGAGCGCTGCTGCTCGGCCCGCGGGTGCTGCTCCTCGACGAACCCTCCGACGGCCTGGCGCCGGCGATCGTCGCCCAGGTCATGGGGGTCGTGCACGAGCTCGCCCGCGAGGGGATCACCGTGCTCGTCGTCGAGCAGGACCTGCGCGCGGCCTTCTCGGTCGCCGACCGGGTCGTCGTCATGGAGAAGGGGCGGATCGTCCACGACAGCACGACGACGGAGTTCCGCAGCGACGCAGACCGCGCCCGGCGGCTACTCGGCGTCGGACAATAAAGTGCTACACACTCTTGACGAATCGCGGAGTAGATGTAGAGAATGATGAAGTACCTCGACGCCGCGGTCCGTGGCGTCAGACGCTGATCGACGGAAGGCATGACGTGAGCGAGACCACCATCGACAAGGCGGCACCCGCAGCGACCGAGGCAGCGCCGCAGGGCCCGCCGGTCGTCGAGTTCCGCACCTCGCCGGACCGGTACAAGCACTTCCGGGTGAGCTACGACGGTGACGTCGCCACCGTCGCCCTCGCGGTCGACGAGCAGGGCGGCCTCGTCCCGGGCTACGAGCTGAAGATGAACTCCTACGACCTGGGCGTCGACATCGAGCTCTACGACATCGTCCAGCGGATGCGCTTCGAGCACCCCGAGGTCAAGGCGGTCGTCATGACCGGCGGCATCGAGCGGATGTTCTGCGCCGGGGCCAACATCCGGATGCTCGCCGGCTCGCCGCACAGCTGGAAGGTCAACTTCTGCAAGTTCACCAACGAGACGCGCAACGGGATCGAGGACGCGACGGCCAGCTCCGGGCAGAAGTGGATCGCGGCGCTCAACGGCACCGCGGCCGGCGGCGGCTACGAGCTCGCCCTCGCCTGCGACGACATCGTCCTCGTCGACGACAACAGCTCGACCGTCTCGCTGCCCGAGGTGCCGCTGCTCGGCGTGCTCCCCGGCACCGGCGGCCTGACCCGCGTCGTCGACAAGCGCCACGTGCGCAAGGACCGCGCCGACCTCTTCGCGACGAAGTCCGAGGGCTACCGCGGCCAGACCGCGGTGGACTGGGGTCTCGTCGACGCGACGATCCCGCGCGGGGCCTGGGACGAGGAGATCGGCAAGCGGGCCCACGCCGCGGCCGACGAGTCCACCCGTGGCGGCGCCGCCGGCGAGGGCGTCCAGCTGACGCCGATCGAGCGCACCGAGGACGGCGACACGATCTCCTACCGCCACGTGAGCGCGACGCTCGACCGCGCCGGGCGCCGCGTCGACATCGTCGTCTCCGCGCCGAACGAGGAGCCCCCGGCCGACGCCGAGGCCGCCCGCGCCCGAGGCGTCGACTACTACCCGCTGGCCCTCGCCCGCGAGCTCGACGACCTCATCCTCCACCTGCGGACCAACGAGCTCATGCTCGGCACCTGGGTCCTGCGGGCGAAGGGCGACCAGGCGCTCGTCGTCGCCCATGACGACAAGCTCGGCGAGTGGGCCGACCACTGGTTCGTCAACGAGGTCGTGCACTACCTCAAGCGCACCCTCAAGCGGCTCGACGTCACCTCGCGCAGCCTCGTCGCCGTCATCGAGCCCGGCTCGGCCTTCGTCGGCACCCTGCTCGAGCTCGCGCTCGCCGCCGACCGGCAGTACATGCTCGAGGGGGTCTTCGAGGACGTCGACCCCGACGCCGACCCGGCGACGGTGCGCATCACCGACGCCAACCGCGGCCGCTACCCGATGGGCAACGGCCTGACCCGGCTCGAGTCGCGCTTCTACGGCCGCGACGAGGAGCTCGAGGCCGCGCTCGCGACCGCCGGCACCGACCTCGACGCCGCGGCTGCCGACGCAGCGGGCCTCGTCACCGTCGCCCTCGACGACATCGACTTCGAGGAGGAGCTGCGCATCGTCCTCGAGGAGCGGGCGGCCCTCAGCCCCGATGCCCTCACGGGCATGGAGGCCAACCACCGCTTCGTCGGGCCCGAGACGCTCGAGACCAAAATCTTCGGCCGACTCACCGCCTGGCAGAACTGGATCTTCATCCGGCCCAATGCCTCCGGTCCGGACGGCGCGCTGCGCCGCTACGGGTCGGGTCAGAAGGGCGACTACAACCTCGAGAGGGTCTGAGCACCATGACCGACGCCGGCTTCAACGCTGCAGCCTGGCTCGTCGACCGGATCGCGCAGGAGCGCGGTGACCACCCGGCCGTCGAGACCCCGACGCAGACGCTCACCTACTCCGAGCTCGTCGACCTCACCGGTCGGGCCGCCGCGGGGCTGCGGTCCCTCGGCCTGCGGCGCGACGACCGCGTCGTCTTCGTGGCCAACGACGACATCGCGCTCTTCGCGGGGATCCTCGGGGCGATCCGCGGCGGCTTCGTCGCGGTGCCCGTCTCGACGATGTACGGCCCCGACGAGCTCGCCGAGATCATCGCCGACTCGGGAGCGGTCGCGCTCGTCGCGAGCTCGACCTTCGCCGAGCCCGCCGCCCGGGCTGCCGCACGGTGCCCCGAGCTGCGTCACGTCGTCTGGGACGGCGACCCGGGGGCCGTGGCCGCCGAGGTCGGCGCGGCCCAGCAGATGACCTGGGAGGAGCTCGTTGCCCGCGGCGCGGGCGCCGACCCCGCCGAGCACGCGCCGGTGCCCGCGGGCCCCGACGCGTGGGCCCTGTGGCTCTACACCTCGGGCACGACGGGCAAGCCCAAGGGGGCGATGCACCGGCACGACAACCTGCGCATCGTCACCGAGACCTACGGCGCGCAGGTCCTCGGGATCACGCCGGAGGACCGGTGCCTGTCCGTCGCCAAGCTCTTCTTCGCCTACGGCATCGGCAACTCGATGTTCTTCCCGCTGTCCGTCGGCGCGACCTCGGTGCTCAACCCCGAGCGGCCGACACCCGCCGGCATAGCCGAGCGGATCGCCACCGGCCGCCCGACGCTCTTTTTCGGGGTGCCGACCTTCTACGCCGGCCTGCTCTCGAGCGACATCCCCGACGACACCTTCGCCGGGGTGCGCCTCGGCGCCTCGGCCGGTGAGCCGCTGCCGCGGGGTGTGCAGGAGCGGATGCTCTCGCGGTTCGGCCTCGAGATCCTCGACGGCATCGGGTCGACCGAGTGCCTGCACATCTTCCTGTCCAACCGCCCGGGCGAGATCAAGCCGGGCACGACGGGCAAGGCCGTGCCGGGCTACGACCTCGAGATCCGCGACCTCGACGGCTCGCCCGTGCCCGACGGCGAGCCGGGCACCCTCTTCGTCCGCGGCGGGTCGGCCGCGCTCGGCTACTGGCGCCGGGCCCAGGCCACCCGCACCGTCTTCCAGGGGGAGTGGCTCAACACCGGCGACACCTACGTGCGCGACAGCGAGGGCTACTACGCCTGCATGGGCCGGTCCACCGACCTGCTGAAGGCCGGCGGCATCTGGGTCAGCCCCACCGAGGTCGAGGACCGGCTGCTTGCCCACGACGCGGTCGCCGAGTGCGCCGTCGTCGGGCAGGAGGACGCCGACGGGCTGGTCAAGCCGGTCGCCGTCGTCGTCCCCCGGGGCCCGGTCACCGCCGCGGACCTCGACACCTGGTGTCGCGAGGGGCTCGCCCCCTTCAAGCGACCCCGCCACGTCTACTTCGTCGACGAGCTGCCCAAGACCGCGACGGGCAAGATGCAGCGCTTCAAGGTGCGCGCGCTCGTCAAGGACCTCGCCGCCATGGAGGCCGTCTCATGAGCACCACCACCAGTGTCGACCTGCTCATCGTGGGAGCCGGGCCCGTCGGGCTCTTCGGTGCCTATTACGCAGGGGTCCGCGGTCTTCGCACCGCCGTCGTCGACAGCCTGAGCCAGGTCGGCGGGCAGGTGAGCGCGATGTACCCGGAGAAGCAGATCTTCGACATCGCCGGCTTCCCCGCCGTCTCGGGCCGCCAGCTCATCGCCAACCTCGTCGAGCAGGCCGCTCCCTACGAGCCGGTCTACCTGCTCGGGCAGGAGGCCCAGGAACTCGAGCGGACCACCGACGAGCAGGGCCGCGAGCGGCTCGTCGTCACGACGAGCACGGGCGACCGCGTCGAGGCGGGCGCCGTCGTCGTCACCGGAGGTATCGGAACCTTCTCGCCGCGCCCGCTGCCGGCCGGCGAGGACTTCCTCGGCCGCGGTCTGGAGTACTTCGTCCCGAGCTCGGCCGAGTACGCCGGCCAGGACGTCGTTGTCGTCGGCGGGGGCGACTCCGCCGTCGACTGGGCCAACATGCTCCACCCCATCGCGAAGACGGTCACCCTTGTGCACCGTCGCGATGCGTTCCGCGCCCACCACGGCTCGGTCGAGCAGATGCAGGCGGCGCCCGTCGAGATCGTGCTCAACGCCCAGGTCACCGAGACCGTCGGCGGCTCCGCCCTCGAGTCGGTCACGGTGACGCCGAAGGGGGAGGAGCCCCGCTCCCTTCCCTGCACCCGGCTCGTCGCCGCGCTCGGGTTCACCGCCAACCTCGGCCCGCTGCGCGAGTGGGGCGTCGAGCTCCACGACAACCGGCACCTCGTCGTCGACCCGGCGATGCGCACCAACGTCCCCGGCATCTTCGCCGCCGGCGACATCACTGACTACGACGGCAAGGTGCGCCTCATCGCCGTCGGCTTCGGCGAGGTGGCGACGGCGGTCAACAACGCCGCCGTGCACATCGACCCGGAGGCCCAGCTCTTCCCCGGGCACTCCACCGACAACCAGCCCGCGGTCCCGCAGCCCGCCTGAGAGGAACTCACATGCCGTACGTCATCGCCGGACACTGCCTGGACGTCATGGACACCTCGTGCACCGAGGAGTGCCCCGTCGACTGCATCTACGAGGGGGAGCGCAAGCTCTACATCAACCCCAAGGAGTGCATCGACTGCGGCGCCTGCGAGCCCGTGTGCCCCGTCGAGGCGATCAGTCAGGACCGTCGGGTCGCCGACGACATGAAGGACCACATCGAGGACAACCGGCGCTTCTTCACCGAGCCCCTCGAGGGCCGCGACGAGCCGCTCGGCGCGCCCGGCGGCAGCCACAAGACCGGACCGATCGGGGTCGACACCCCGATGGTCCAGGACCTCTGAGGCGCCGTGCTCGACGGTCACCCCCTCGTCGACGCGCACGTCCACCTGCCCGTCCTGCCGACCCTGTCCCCGTCGTGGATCGACTGGGCGCGGCAGTTCGGCCCCGACGGCCTGCTCGAGCGCGCGTGGGACGCCGACGGCGTCCCGCGACCTGCGGTCGTCGACGAGCTCTTCGCCGAGCAGGGCGTCGACGTCGCGATCCTCTTCTGCGAGTACAGCCCCAAGGCGACCGGCATGCAGCTCTTCGACGACCTGCTGCCCGTCGTCGAGCACAACCAGCAGCGGTTCCGCCCTATGGCCAACGTCAACCCGCACCTGCACTTCCCCATCGGGGACGAGGTGCGCCGCCAGCTCGGGCACGGTGCCGCGGGGCTGAAACTGCACCCGGTCCACGGCGGGTTCACTTGCGACGACCCGATGCTCTACCCGGCGTACCAGGTGCTCTGCGAGGAGGACGCCCCGCTCGTCGTGCACTGCGGCACCTCGACCTTCGCCGGGTCGTCCAACCAGTACGCCGACCCCTCGCACCTGCTCGCCGTCACCCGCGACTTCCCCGAGCTCGATATCGTCCTCGCACACGGCGGACGGGGCTGGTGGTACGAGCAGGCCGCCTTCATGGCGATGAGCAACCCGCACGTGTGGATCGAGCTGTCCGGGCTGCCGCCCAAGCGGCTCCCGGAGTACTACCGGGCGACCGGTCTCGAGCGGCTCGCGCGCAAGATGATCTTCGCGACCGACTGGCCGGGGGTGCCCGGCACCGACGTCAACGCCCGCGCCGTCGCCGACCTCGTGCCTGACGCGGACGTGCCTGCGGTCCTGGGGGGCAACGCCCTTCGCATCTACCGGCAGCTGCCCGGGGCGGCCTGACATGGCGATCTACGCGCTCGGCGACGCGACGCCGACCATCCCCGCCTCCGCCTACGTGCACCCCGATGCCGTCGTCATCGGCGACGTGACGCTCGGCGAGCAGGCCTCGGTGTGGCCCACGGCGGTGCTGCGGGCCGACTTCGGCCGGATCCTCGTCGGCGACCGCACGTCGATCCAGGACGGCACGGTCATCCACGTCATCGAGGAGCAGCCGACGACGGTCGGCGCCGACTGCGTCGTCGGGCACAACGCGCACCTCGAGGGCTGCACCGTCGGTGACCACTGCCTCGTCGGCTCCGGTTCGACGCTGCTCAACTTCGCCACCGTCGGCGCCGGCTCGGTCGTCGCCGCCGGCGCCGTCGTCCGCGAGCACGCGGACGTGCCCGCCGGGTCGATGGCCGTCGGCGTCCCCGCGCAGGTCCGGCCCGTCCCGGCCGCCGCCGAGGAATGGATCCGATTCGGCGTCGGCGAGTACCTCGACAACTCCACCCGCTACCGCGACCAGCTGCGTCGACTCGACTGACGCACGACGAAGGGAACCACCATGTCCGATGCCACGACCGGCGTGCCGGCGTCCGAGCTGAGCGACGAGGAGCTCGAGGCCCAGGGCACCCGCGCCCACGAGACGCGCAACTGGGTCTTCCTCCACGGCAGCGCGGAGCAGTTCGCCCACCACACCGCTCGGATGCTCGAGCTGGAGCGCGAGTACGTCCGCCGCCACCCCAAGCGCACCTGGCAGGGCAGCGGCGGCGCGGCGACCGACATCGCGCAGACCGCGGCCTCGTGGCGCGAGACCGTGCGCGCGGTCATCGCCCAGCTCGAGGCCCTCGTCGACCTTCCCGACCCGAGCCCGGCCGACGCGGCACCCGCGACCGACCCGGTCCTCGCCTTTCTCCAGAAGCTCGCCGACAACGGCGGGCGGCTCAACAAGCTCGAGGCCCACCAGATCGCCCGGGAGGTCGGGCTCGACCCGGCCGTGCGCGCCGACCTCTACCGCGCCGACCCGCAGCTCGTCGCCACGGAGGGCACCGACCGGGTCCTCACCGAGGCCGGACGCGCTCGGCTCGCGGGCACCGAGTGAGCGCCCCCCGCCGCGCCTACCTCGTCGACGGGGTCCGCACACCCATCGGCCGCTACGGCGGTGCGCTGTCGAGCGTGCGGCCCGACGACCTCGCCGCGCACACGATCCGCCAGCTGCTCGCCCGGCAGGCCGACCTCGACCCCGCGCTCGTCGACGACGTCGTCCTCGGCTGCGCCAACCAGGCGGGCGAGGACAACCGCAACATCGCGCGCATGGCCGCACTGCTCGCCGACCTGCCCGTCACCGTGCCGGGGACGACGATCAACCGGCTCTGCGGCTCGGGGCTCGACGCCGTCGGCTACGCGGCCCGCGCGGTCGTCGCCGGCGACGCCGACCTCGTCGTCGCCGGGGGTGTCGAGAGCATGAGCCGGGCCCCCTTCGTCCTGCCGAAGGCACAGACCCCCTTTGCCCGCGGGATCACGGTGGAGGACACGACGATCGGGTGGCGGTTCGTCAACTCCGAGATGGAGCGTCGGTACGGCACCGACCCGATGCCGCGGACGGCGGAGAATGTCGCGGTCGAAGACGCCGTCTCCCGCGAGGACCAGGACGCCTTCGCGCTGCGCTCCCAGGAGCGGGCCGCGGCCGGCATCGCCTCGGGCCGGCTGGCCCGCGAGATCGTCCCGGTGAGCGTGCCCCGGCGCAAGGCCGACCCGGTCCTCGTCGACACCGACGAGCACCCGCGCGCGACCTCGCTCGAGGCCCTCGGCGGGCTGCGGCCGCTCTTCGACGGCGGGTCGGTGACCGCGGGCAACTCCTCCGGGGTCAACGACGGCGCGGCCGCGCTGCTCGTCGCCTCCGAGGAGGCGGTCGAGCGCCACGGGCTCACCCCGGTCGCCCGGGTCGACGCGGTGACCGTCGTCGGCGTGGAGCCGCGCGTCATGGGGCTCGGCCCCGCGCCCGCCGTCACGCGACTTCTGGCGCGCACCCGTGTCGGGCTCGACGAGGTGGGCGTCATCGAGCTCAACGAGGCCTTCGCCTCGCAGGGCCTGGCCGTGTTGCGTCGGCTCGGCATCGCCGACGACGACCCGCGGGTCAACCCGCACGGTGGGGCGATCGCCCTCGGCCACCCCCTCGGGATGAGCGGTGTCCGGATCGCCTGGTCGGCCGCGTTGTCGATGGCCGACGGCGACCACGACCACGCGATCGCCACGATGTGCATCGGCGTCGGACAGGGCATCGCGGCCCTGCTCTCGCGTCCGTGACTGCTGATTGGATGGATTCATGATCGACACCCCGCTCATCCGCATCGACCGTCACGAGGCCGGCGTCGTCGAGGTAGTCCTCGACCGCCCCGAGGCGCTGAACGCCGTCTCCACGCAGATGGCCACCGCGCTCACCGCGGCCGGCGCCTCCCTCGCCGAGGACACCTCGGTGCGCGCGGTGGTGCTCACCTCGAGCCACGACAAGGCCTTCTGCGTCGGTGCCGACCTCAAGGAGCGCAACGGCTTCACCGACGAGCAGCTGCGCGCCCAGCGCCCCGGCAACCGCCTCGCCTACCGCGCCCTGCTCGACCTGCCCGTCCCGACGATCGCCGCGGTCGACGGCTATGCCATGGGCGGTGGCTGCGAGCTGGCCCTGGCCTGCGACCTCATCGTCGCCGGCCCGCGGGCGCTCTTCGCGCTGCCGGAGGTCTCCGTCGGGGTCATCCCCGGGGGCGGGGGCACCCAGCTGATGACCCGCCGCATCGGCTGGTCGCGGGCCGCCGACCTGATCTTCACCGCCCGCCGCATCGACGCCGAGGAGGCGCTGCGCCTCGGCCTGGCCGACCGCTTCGTCGACGACGCGAAGGGGGAGGCCCTCGCCCTGGCGAGCACGATCGCGAAGCACTCCCCGGTCGGGGTGCGCAATGCCAAGGCCGCGATGCGCGGCGGCCTCGACGTGGGCCTCGACGAGGGACTCGACCTCGAGGACGCCCGCTGGCACGACACCGCCTTCAGCGCCGACCGCGCCGAGGGCGTGCGCGCCTTCGCCGAGAAGCGCACGCCCGAGTGGCCCGGGCTGGGCTGACCGGCCGGCGTCAGGCCGACGTCGAGGACGACGAGGTGACCACACGAGGTCGGAGGACGTCGGCAGCGCGCCGGGCCCTTTCGCCGGGAGCGGGTCGAGACGGCGCTGGCCGCGACGGCCTAGGGTGGGGACGTGATCGACCTCCACACGCACAGCTCCCGCAGCGACGGGACCGACGCGCCCGCCGACCTGATCGCTCAGGCCGCCGAGGCGGGCCTGACGACGGTGGCGATCACCGACCACGACACGACCACCGGGTGGGCCGAGGCGGCCGAGGCCGCCGCCGCGCACGGGGTCGCACTGGTGCGAGGTGCCGAGCTGTCGACCCGGCACCGGGGCCGGTCGGTCCACCTGCTCGCTTACCTCTTCGACCCGCAGGACGAGCCGCTGGCCCACGAGATGGACCGGATGCGCGACGACCGGGTGCCGCGGCTGCAGCGGATCGTCGAGCGGATGGCCGACGACGGATTCGACGTGTCCTGGGAGGACGTCCTTGCCCAGGTCGAGGAGGGAGCCTCGCTGGGGCGCCCGCACCTGGCCGACGCCCTCGTCGCCAATGGCGTCGCCGCCCACCGCAACGAGGTCTTCGACCGGTGGCTGCACAACGGCTCGGCCTACTACGAGCCGCACTACGCCGTCGAGACCGTCGAGGCGGTCCGGCTCGTGCGCGCGGCCGGGGGAGTGCCGGTGATCGCGCACCCCTTCGCGACGAAGCGGCAGCGCTCGCTCGACGCCGACGACGTGGCCATGCTCGTCGAGGCCGGGCTCGTGGGCATCGAGGTCGACCACCGCGACCACGACGACGACGGCCGGGCCTTCGCGCGGCAGCTCGCGGCCCGGCACGATCTCGTGCCGACGGGCAGCAGCGACTTCCACGGCGACGGCAAGACCAACCGGCTCGGGGAGAACACGACGCCCGCGGAGTCGCTCGCCCGGATCGAGGCCGCGGCCTCGGGTGTCACCCCCAACCTCTACTGATCGGTAGTGAGAGGATGAGCCCGGCAGCGGGCTCCCAGGCGAAAGGCGTCAGACGTGGCACGGGCGAAGAAGGCGGCGATCATCGCGGTCGCCAACCAGAAGGGGGGCGTCGCCAAGACGACGTCCGTGGCCTCGATCGGTGCCGCGATGGCCGAGCTCGGCCGGCGGGTCCTCCTCGTCGACCTCGACCCGCAGGCGAGCCTGACCTTCAGCCTCGGCATCGACCCCGACGCGGTCGAGCCCTCGGTCAACGAGGTCGTCCTCGGCCAGGCCGAGATCGGCGACGCGATCCTCGAGGCGAGCGACGGCATCGACCTGCTGCCCTCGACGATCGAGCTCGCCGGCGCCGAGGCCCAGCTGCTCACCCGCCCCGGGCGCGAGTTCGTCCTCCAGTCGGTGCTCGAGGACGTGCGCGGCGACTACGACGTCATCCTCCTCGACTGCAGCCCCAGCCTGGGGGTGCTCACCCTCTCGGCGCTCACCGCGGCGACCGGTCTGATCATCCCGATGCAGGCCGAGATGCTCAGCCACCGTGGGGTCGGCCAGCTCCTCGACACGGTCAAGGACGTCAAGCGCCTGCTCAACAAGAAGCTCAAGACCATCGGCATCCTCCCGACGATGTACGACGGCCGCTCCAACCACTCCCGCGAGGTTCTCGAGGACCTCGGCACCCGCTACAAACTGCCGGTGCTCTCGCCGCCGATCCCGCGCACGGTGCGCTTCGCCGAGGCGCCCGCCGCCGGTCGCTCGATCCTCGACACCGCCCGCTCCAGCAAGGGCGCGACCGCCTACCGCGAGGTCACCGAAGCCATCCTCGCGGCGATCTGAGCCGTGCCGACCCTGCAACGCGCCCGCACCCTCGCGGTCGGCGGCCTGCGGGCGGTCGTCACCGGCGACCCGGCCGCCCGACGACGGGTGATCGACCCCCTTCGCGCCCGGCTGCGGCCCACGCCGCTCACCGGTGCCGACCCGCTCGTCGCCGGCTATGCGCGCGGTGCCGAGCAGATCGGGGTCGACGACCTCGTCGCCACCGGCCACCGCACCCGCTCGGCCCTGCTCCGCGACGCGGCCCGACTCCTCGCCGAGCGCACGGGGGCGCCGAGCTGGCGGGCCGGCTGGGCCGAGCTGCTCGTCACCAGCGGTGACGCCGACCTCGCCCGGACCGGCTCCGCGGTCTTCCGCGAGCTCGTCGATGACGGTCACGCGGGCGCCCTGACCGGGCGGCAGTGCCTGCTGCACGCCCACACGCTGCTCGCCCGCCAGACCGAGGCGGGGGAGGGCGCCGCCGTCCTCGCCGCCCAGCTGCCGCGGCTGACCGCGCTCAGCGACGACGAACGCCTCGACCTCGAGACCGACCTGGCGCACCCCTCGATCACGGGCGACCGCGACGCCTGGCTGGAGCTGCTCACCCGCCGCTGGCGTGACGCGGGGATGCTCGTGCCGCGGCTGCTCACCGACGCCGAGCTGGCCGCCGTCGTCGGACCGGAGTCGGTCGCCGCCTTCGGTGACGACCTCGACGTCTACGACCGGGTCGGTCCCGACGCCGACGAGCTGGCGGCCCGCCGCGCCGGGTTGCGCGAGCGGTTCCGTGAGGCCACCGGCCGCGACGTCGACCCCGACGACCTGCCCCTGGTCAGCGTCGTCGTCACCGCCTACCGCCCCGGCCCGTGGTTCGCCACGGCGATCCGGGCCCTGCTCGACCAGACCTGGTCGCGCCTGGAGGTGCTCGTCGTCGACGACGCGTCCGGGCCGGACTTCGCTGACGAGATCGCCCGCATCGCCGCCCTGGACCCGCGCGCCCGGGTCATCACCCGCGAGCGCAACGGCGGGGCCTACCGTGCGCGCAACCTCGGTCTGGCGCAGGCGCAGGGGGAGTTCCTCGCCTTCCTCGACGCCGACGACTGGTGCCATCCCGAGCGCATCGAGCGGCAGGTGCTCCCGCTGCTCGCCGACCCCGAGGTCGTCGCGACGCACGCCCTGGCGATCCGGGCGAGCGAGGACCTGCGGCTCGCCTGGCTGGGCTACCCCGCAGTGCGGCACAACGCTGCCGGCCTCGTGATGCGGCGGTCCACGCACGAGCGGGTGGGCAGCTTCGACGACGTGCGCAAGAGCGCCGACAGCGAGTACAACGCCCGCATCGAGGCGGTCACCGGGCAGGTCCCCCCGATGGTCACCCCGCCCCTGCAGATCACCCGCCTGCGCTCGGGGTCCTTGTCCCGCAGCGACTTCGGCGTCGGCTGGGGCATCGGCGCGCGCCTGGCCTACCGCTCGGCCTACAAGGCGTGGCACCGTCAGCTGGTCACCGCCAGGACGAAGGGGGAGCTGCCGCCGGTCGCCGCCGGTGCCGACGTCCCCCGGGAACTCGTCCTCGACTGGGCCACCCGTCACGGCGAGTCCGACCCCGAGCGCGACAGTGCGCCCGGCCGCCCCTTCACCGCGCCGCACGCGTGGATCTCGACGCGGCCGCTGGCTCCCTTCGACGTGCTCGTCGTCGACGACGCCGCCGACACGATGGCCGACCCCCGCGAGCTGCGCGACGTGCTCGACGAGCTGCTCGACCTCGACGTGCGCGTCGGCCTGCTCCACCGCGAAAATCCGGCGCGGCTGCGCCTGTACCGCAAGGGCCTGCTGCCCGCCGTGCGCCGGCTCGTCGACCACGCCGACGACCTCATCCAGGTGCACCCCGAGGAGCCCGTCGAGGCCGCGGTGACCTGGGTCCGTCGGGCCGAGGCGCTGGCCGTCGGACGACCGGCTCCCGACCTGACGACCGGTGAGGTCGTCGTCAGCACCCCGAGCGGCGCCCGCACCCACCTCGTCGAGCCGGCCTGGACCCGGTCCGCCGTCGAGGCCGAGCTCGTGACGTGGGGCGTGCCGGCCGGCAGCGCCCTGTGGCTGCCCGAGGACGAGGCCCGAGCACGGGTCCACCAGCTCGCCGAGGAGATGCGATGAGTGCCCTGACCGGACCCGCCAAGGCCGTTCGCGCGGCCGTGCGCGACGCGACCGCCACCCCCCGTGCCCGACGTGCCCGGAGCCGGCGGCAGGCGCGGGTCACCGCCCCGGTGTCCCCGGAGCGACGCTCGCTCGAGCGGCTGCGCGTCGAGGTCCACGCCTCCGACCGCGTGCGCTCCGGGCTGGCGAGCCAGTGGCTCATCACCGACGAGGACCCCGACGCGGTGCTCGTCGAGGTCGACGCGCGATCGAGCGTGACGGTGGCGGCCCCCTTCGGGCGGCAGCGGGCGGCCGTCGCGGGCGTCGAGGTGCCGGTCATCGTGTGGGTGACGAGCAGCGCCCGGGTCGTGGCCGACGACGTCGCGCGTCTCGTCGAAGGCGTCACCGCACCCGTGCACATCCACGTCGACGACGCCGCGAGCATCCCCGAGTGGGCCGCGGCCCTCGGCCGCGAGGTGCGTCACCTGGCACCGGCCGTCGACCACACGGTCCACGCGCCCTCGCTCGTCGGTGCGACCGAGGCGCGCGAGCAGGTCGTCGCCCTCGTCGGCGACGCCGAGGTCGACCTCGACCGACTCGCCCCCGTGCAGCCGCAGCGGCTCGACGTCATCGGCGGCGACGACGCGGCGAGCGAGCTGCCCGGCGACCGCCCGGTCCTCGGGCGCTACCGGGCCGCGGCGCTGGTCGCCGACCGTCCCATCGCGCCGTGGCACGTGCTCGAGGCCGCGGCGGCCGGCACGGCGGTCGTCGCCACGGGCGCCACGATCGACCGGCTGCCCGAGTCCCTGGCCGAGCACACCTGCCGGGTCGAGGACGACACCCAGCTGGCGCTGCAGGTGCGCGCGCACCTGTGGCAGGACGAGCTCGTCGACCGGGTGGGTCTGCCGGCTGCCCGCGCCGTCCGCGGCGGGCACACCTTCGCCCACCGGGCCGCCGACCTCGAGGCTCTCGTCGGCCGCCCCCGTGACCTGCGGCAGGCGACGGGTGCTCCCTTCGACCGGAGCGTGAGCGCGGTCATCTCGACCAACCGCGCCCACGAGCTCGACACCGTCGCCGACAACATGGCCCGGCAGTCGCTGCGCGAGAGCGGGGAGCTGCAGGTCGTCCTCGTGCTCCACGGGCTCGACGTCGACGTCGCCGACGTGGAGGCGCGCTTCCGGGAGCGGGGCATCGACCAGCTCGTCGTCGTGCCCGCCGACTCCTCGCTCACCCTCGGCGCCTGCCTCAACCTCGGCATCGACGCCAGCGACGGTGCGCACGTGGCCAAGATCGACGACGACAACTTCTACGGGCGGCACTACCTGCTCGACCTCGTCGACGCGCTGGACTACTCCGGCGCGGGCATCGCGGGCAAGTGGGCGCACTACACCTGGCTGCGCAGCACCGGCGCGGTGATCCTGCGCTTCCCGCGCAGCGAGCACCGCTTCGAGCGGCTCGTCCAGGGCGGCTCGATCCTCATGCAGGGCGAGGTCGCGCGGCGGTTGCGCTTCTCCGACCTGCCGCGCGCGGTCGACACCGACCTGCTCAACCGCGCCCAGGCGGCCGGGGTGCGGACCTACTCGTCCGACCGCTTCAACTACGTGAGCATCCGCGGCACCGACCGGCACGCGCACACGTGGACCCTTGAGGACGCGTCCTTCATGAACGCCTCGAGCCGGGTGGTCTTCTACGGCGACCCGCGCGAGCACGTCGACGTCTGAGGGCGCTCACCGGGGTCAGGCGCGCGCGCCGAGCACCTGCTCGTAGACCTGCGCGTACCGCTGGCCGTTGGCCGCCCAGGAGCGCTCGGTCTCGACCCATGCCCGCCCGGCGGCCGCGAGCTCGGCCCGGCGCCCCGGGTCGCCGGCCAGTCGCTCGAGCGCGTCGGTCAGGGCGCTGGCGTCACCCGCGGCGAAGGACTCGCCCCACGCGCCCTCGCCGGTGATCTCGGTGAGGGCCGGCAGGTCGGAGACGAGCACGGGCAGACCCGTGGCCATCGCCTCGAAGGGCTTGAGCGGCGTGACGAGGCGGGCCGCCTGCTCGTCGACGCGGGGGACGACGAAGACGTCGATGAGGGCGTAGTGGTCGAGGACCTCGTCATGGGGGACCCGGCCGGTGAAGACCACGGCGTCACCCGCGCCGACGGCCTCCGCGTGGGCCTCGAGCTCGGCGCGCCGGGTGCCGTCGCCGACGACGAGCGCCACCGCGTCGACGCCGCGCTCGCGCAGGGCGACGGCGGCGTCGACGAGCAGTTCCTGCCCCTCGCGGTAGTGGTCGAGGTTGGAGACGTAGCCGAAGACGAAGCGGTCGCGCAGGCCGTAGTCGTCGACGAGGTCGTCGCGCCGGGAGCGTGGCGCAAAGGCCTGGGCGTCGACGCCGTTGGGCACGACGTGGACCCGGTCGGCGGGCACACCGCGACCGATGATGTCCGAGCGCATCGACTCGCTGAGGGTGATGACCGCATCGGCGGCCTGCATGCACCGGGTGTCGGTGTCGCGCCGGCGGCGGTAGGTCTCGGCGGACTCGGCCCGATCGAGGTCCTGGCTCCAGATCGCCTCGAAGAAGCCACGCACCTCGTAGACCCATGGGATGTCGAGGGCGTCGGCGACGGCGCGCCCGACGAGGGCCGCCTCGTAGCCGCGGCCGCCGGAGTGCACGTGGAGCAGGTCGGGGGCCTCCTCTGCCACGGCCGGCAGCAGGGCGCTCGCGTAGGCGTCAAGGTAGCTGTCGACCCGCTCGTCGCCGGGCACGTGCTCGCGCAGCAGGTGCCGGTGGCGGATGCCGTGGACCTCCTCGACCTCCGGGGCGTCACCGCCGGGGAAGTCGAGCGCCGTGATCGCCACCGGGTCCATGCCGGCCTGCACCTGGGCGGCGAGGTTGTAGCGGGTGCGCACGGAGTAGCCGGACTGCCGGTGGGGCAGGGCGATCTTCAGCAGGTGGACGACGCGGCGGCCGCCGCCGGGAGCGGTGCGCTCCTGGCGGGTGCGGGCGGCGCGGACCGCGGCGGGGTCGAGCGAAGGGGACCACGCCGGGTCGGTCTCACGCAGTCGCCCCTCGACCTGGTCGAGCGCCGCGGCCAGACGGGTGCGGGCGGGGCCGGCGAGGCGGGGGGTCACGGCGAGCTGGGCGCGGGTCATCTCGGCCTGCAGGCTCGGCTCGCCGGCCCGCGAGGCGCTGCGGCGGGCCTGGTCGAGGAAGCCGGAGTCCCGGCCCAGCGCGTCGACCTCGCGACGGACGAGGTCGACGGCGCCGGCGTGGTCGCGCTGCTCGGTCAGTGTCGCGAGCCGCGCGGTGACCTCTGCCGCGCTGCTCCCGTCGGAGGCCGTCGGGCGGGGACGCAGGCGCTGCAGGGTCGCGTAGGCCCGGCGGGCGGCGCCGCGGGCGAGGCTTCGGGGGTCACGCACCCGAGGCAGCCTAGTTCGCCGGGCCGAAGGGAGCCGGGAGGCGGGCCCCCTTCGCACTGGGCAAGAGAAACTGCCCCCTCGCAAGGGTTTGAAACTCTTGCGAAGAGGCAGTTTCTCGGGTCACCCGAGAATCGGGAGACGGGTGGGACGAAGGGAGGAGCCGCTCAGCTCTCCGAGCCCGAGGCCTGCGACTGGCCACCGCGGGTGCGGCGGCGGTTGCGGCGACGACGGGGACGGGACTCGCCGTCGCCCTTGGCCTCGGTCTGGCCGGAGCGCTCGCCACCACGGCCACCGCCGTTGCCGCGGCCGCCGGAGCCACCGCGCCCGCCGCCGGAGCGACGACCGCTGGACTTGCCGGTCTCGCCGAGGTCTTCGAGGCGCTCGGCGTCGAGGCCCTCGCGGGTGCGCTGCCCGCGGGGGAGGCGGCCCTTGGTGCCCTCGGGGATGTCGAGGTCGGTGAAGAGGTGCGGGCTCGAGGAGTAGGTCTCGACGGCCTCGGGGATGCCCAGGTCGAGGGCGCGGTTGATCATCGCCCACTTGGTCTCGTCGTCCCAGTCGACGAAGGTGACGGCGATGCCCGTGTTGCCCGCGCGGCCGGTGCGGCCGATGCGGTGGACGTAGGTCTTCTCGTCGTCGGGGCACTGGTAGTTGATGACGTGGGTGACGTCGGTGACGTCGATGCCGCGCGCGGCGACGTCGGTGGCAACGAGGACGTCGACCTTGCCATTGCGGAAGGCACGCAGCGCCTGCTCGCGGGCGCCCTGGCCGAGGTCACCGTGGATCGACGCCGCGGCGAAGCCCCGGTCGGTGAGCTCGTCGGCGACCTTGGCCGCGGTGCGCTTGGTGCGCGAGAAGATGATCGTCAGACCGCGGTCCTTGGCCTGCAGGATGCGGGCGAGCATCTCGACCTTGTCCATCGCGTGCGCGCGGTAGACGAACTGCTCGATCGCCTTGACGGTGTGGCTGTCGCCCTCGCCGTCCTCGCTCATCGCGCGGATGTGCGTCGGCTGGGTCATGTAGCGACGGGCCAGGGCGACGATCGCGCCGGGCATCGTCGCGGAGAAGAGCATCGTCTGGCGGGCCGGGGAGGTCATCGCCATGATCTTCTCGACGTCGGGCAGGAAGCCCAGGTCGAGCATCTCGTCGGCCTCGTCGAGGACGACCGTCTTGGTGCCCGACAGGTCGAGGTGGCGCTGCTGGGCCAGGTCGATGAGGCGACCCGGGGTGCCGACGACGACGTGGACGCCCTTCTTCAGCGCCTCGATCTGCGGCTCGTAGGCGCGACCACCGTAGACGGTGAGCACCTTGATGCCCAGGCGCTTGCCGGCGCGCTCGAGGTCGGCGGCGACCTGGCTGGCCAGCTCACGGGTCGGGGCGACCGCGAGGGCCTGCGGGCGGGTGTCGTCGGACTCCAGGTCGATGCGGTTGAGCATCGGGACGCCGAAGCCGAGCGTCTTGCCCGTGCCGGTCTTGGCCTGGCCGATGATGTCGTGGCCCGCGAGGGCGACGGGCAGGGTCATCGCCTGGATGGGGAAGGGGTGGATGATCCCCGCGTCGGCGAGCGCGTCCACGATGTCGGGGTGGACGTCGAAGTCGCCGAAGGTCTGCTGCGCCGCCTCGGGCGCGGTGCCCTCGACGTCGGGCGTGGCCTGGACGGCCTCGCGCTCGGCGTCGGACGCGGGCACGGTCGTGTCGGTGTCGGTGTCGGTCATGGAATCTCTCGATCAGCGTGAACGACGCATCGCGCGCCGTGGGTGGCACGGGCCGATCGGAGGTGAGTCAAGCGGTCTGCCGCCACGTGGGGCGACCGCGCCGGACGTCTCGTCCGGGGCAAAGGATGCCGACCGGGCACCGCTGGTCGACCTCATGCTACCCGCGACCCCCTCCCGGAGCCGAAACGAGGCCGGTGCGCCACTAGGCTGCGACCATGAGCGAGCAGGTTCCCCCTTCGTCCGTGCCCGAGCTCGGCGACCGCGAGCGCGAGGGGACGATCGAGCTCCTCGGGGTCATCGCCTACGGCTCGATCTCCGGATTCACCCGGATGGCGGCGGACTCCGAGATGGCCCGTGACCTCGTCCTCAAGCGCGCGCTGGCGAGCATGGCGGTGCGCGAGTTCCAGAGCCACGAGCAGCTGTGCGACCACATCGTCGCCCTCGGCGGTGACCCGGTTGCCGCGATGGCGCCCTTCGAGGACGCCTTCGAGGCCTACCACGCGCGCACCCGGCCACGTGACCTGCTCGAGGGCATGGTCAAGGCCTACATCGGTGACGGCATCGCGCGTGACTTCTTCGTCGAGATCTCGCGCTACGTCGACCCCGCGGCGCGGGCGGTCATCGAGCAGACCGGTGGCCTGCAGGCCGACCGCGACACGATCGTCGCCGCGGTGCGTCGCGGCATCAGGGAGGACCCGCGCCGCGGTGGCCCGCTCGCGCTGTGGGGCCGACGGCTCATGGGCGAGGCCCTCACCCAGGGGCAGGTCGTCGCCGCCCAGCGCGAGGCCCTCAGCGAGCTCGTCCTCGGCCTGAGCCACGACCGGCCCGGCGCCACCCTCGAGGAGGTCGGCGAGCTCATGCAGCGGCTCACCGACCGGCACCAGCAGCGGATGGCCCGCCTCGGCATGTCCGCCTGAGGCGCCTGCCGTCACCGTCCGCAGCCCCACGACATGACGAAGGGGGGTCCCGCCGACTGGGCGGGACCCCCTTCGCGCTGGTGCGTCAGACCTGCTTGCGGCCGACGACCATGCCGTAGACGACGATCAGGACCGCGGCGGCGATGATGCCGGCGAGGAAAGGGATGATCTCGAAGCCGCCGTTGGAGTTGCTGTAGCCGATCTGGTAGACGACCCAGGACCCGATGAGCGAGCCGAGGATGCCCAGGACGACGGTGACGAGCGTCGAGATGCTCTGCTTGCCCGGCAGCACGAGGCGGGCCAGCGCACCGATGATGGCGCCGACGATGATCGCGCCGATGATGGAACCAATCACAGTGATCACTCCTTCTTGCGCCCGACAGGGGTGAGCGGACGCGCTCAGGTAGCCCGTGCGGGCTCCGTGACCAACATAGACTCCTGAGACGGGTGGGGCGAATCTCAGGAAGTGACGATTTGGGCGCGGTGGCCCCGGCGATCAGGCGCCGAAGCCCACCCGACCACGGCTCGGCTCGCCGACCTCGACGTAGCCGAGCGCGCCGGCGGGGACCATGACGCGGCGGCCCTTGTCGTCGGTGAGCACGAGGGCGCCACCGTCGAGCGCGGCCTGCACGGCGGCCTCGATCTCCGCCTCGGAGCCGCTCGCCTCGAGGACGACCTCGCGGGCGACGTTCTGGATCCCGATCTTGACCTCCACGGTCACTCCTTGGTTGTCGGTGCTGTGACTCGCGCTCATCGTGTCACTCCTGCCCGGGCGTGCCACGGTCGGGGTCGCCCATGCGGTTGACGGGGAAGGAGCCGATGCCGCGCCAGGCGAGGTGACCCGCGGCCTGCGCCGCGACCTCCAGCGGGAACTGCGAGCCGTGCGCCAGCCAGGTGCGGGCCATGACCTGCGCCGCGCCGGACATCGCCAGGCCGAGCATCTCGGCCAGCTCGAGCGGCAGCGTGGTGTCCTGGATGATCCGCTGGGCGATCGCCTCGCCGAGCTGGGCCTCGAGGGCGTCGATGCGGTGGCGCACCTGGGGCTCGTTGGTCAGGTCCGACTCGTAGATCAGGCGGAAGGCGCCGCCCTCGTCGGCGACGAAGGTGAAGAAGGCGCGGACGGTCGCGTAGACGCGCTCCTCGTGGTCCTCGCTGGAGTTGAGCGCCTCGAGCACGAGTGTCTCGAGGTGGTCGCACTGGTTGTCGAGGAGGGCGAGGTAGAGGTCGAGCTTGCCCGGGAAGTGCTGGTAGAGCACCGGCTTGGACACCCCGGCCTCGTCGGCGATGTCCTCCATCGCGGCCGCGTGGTAGCCCTTGGAGACGAAAACGGTCAGCGCCGCGCCGAGCAGCTGGGCCCGTCGCTGGGCGCGGGGCATCCGCTGGACGCGGGTGCCGGTCGCGTGGGAGCTCATGGTTCCTCCGGGGATCAGCCCACCGTGTGGTGGGTCACAGGATCCTACTGCGCGGTAGTGACGGCTCGTGCGCCGGGGAGGCTGTCGGGTCGAGGTGATGGGATGGCGTCGTGGTTGAAGACTTGGCGAGCGTGCACCTGCGGCGACCCGTGACGAAGGGGGCGGGCGCCCCCCTTCGTCATGACGAGGAGCAGGCGCTCGCCATCGCCTCCCGGGCCGACCTCGTGCGGGTGCTCGGTGCCCCCGGCACCGGCAAGAGCACGGTGGCCGTGGCCGCGGTCCTCGACCGGGTGCGGCAGGGGGAGTGCCGGCCCGACGAGGTGCTGCTCGTCGCGGCGACCCGGCTCGCCGCCGCCGAGGCACGCGATGCCGTGACCGCCGGCCTCATCGGGGCGACGACCGAGCCGATGGCGCGCACGATGCAGTCGCTCGGGTTCGCGGTGCTGCGGCAGCAGGCGGCGCTCCTCGGCCAGCCGGCGCCGCGCCTGCTCTCCGGCGCCGACCAGGACCTCGTGCTCGGCGAGCTGCTCGCCGGCCACCGCGAGTCCGGCGGCGGGCCGGCGTGGCCCGACGACCTCGCCGAGGCGCTGCCGACCCGTGGGTTCCGCGAGGAGCTGCGCGACCTGCTCATGCGGGCCATCGAGCACGGCGTCTCGCCCGACGACCTGGCGACCCTCGGGCGCGAGCACGGGCGGCCCGAGTGGGTCGCCGCCGCGCAGGTCGCCCGTGAGTACGACGAGGTGACCGCGCTGTCGCGGCCGGGGGCCTTCGACCCGGCGTGGGTGCTCGCGGCCGCCGCCGAGCTGCTCGAGGACGACCCCGAGGCCCGCGACCGGGTGCGGTCCGGGCTGCGCGTCGTCGTCGTCGACGACGCCCACGAGCTCACCGCGCCCGCGGCCCGGCTGCTGCGCGTGCTCACCGGCAGCGGCGTCGACCTCGTCCTCGTCGGCGACCCCGACGCGACGGTCCAGGGCTTCCGCGGGGCCGACCCGCACCACCTCGTCGACCCGTGGCCCGGGCGCGACGAGGAGACCCACGTCCTCACGCGGGGCCACCGGCTGCCCGCGGCCGTGCACGCCGCGGCGGCGCGGGTGACGCCCAAGATCGCCGCGCTCGGCGGCGGCGCGCAGCGCGGGGCCGCGCCCGCGGCCGACGGTGGCGTCGTCGAGGCCCACGTGCTCCACTCGAGCGCGCAGGAGGCGGCCTTCGTCGCCCACGAGCTGCGCGCCGCGCACCTGCTCGGTGGTGTGCCGTGGCGGCAGCTGGCGGTCGTCGTCCGCGGCTCGGCCCGGCAGGCGACGCTGCGTCGGGTGCTCGCCGCGCGCGGGGTGCCCGTGCAGGGTGACGCCCACCGGGTGCCGGTGCGCGACGAGCCGGCGGCCCGGCCGCTGCTGCAGCTGCTCACCGCGGTCGTCGGCCTCGCGCGCGGCCGCATCGACGGGCTCGAGGCCCCCGACGTGCTCGACCTGCTGACCAGCCCCGTCATCGGCGCCGACACCGTGGCGGTCCGCCGGCTGCGGCGGGTGCTGCGCCACGAGGAGCTCGCGGCCGGGGGCGCCCGCACGAGCGACGAGCTGCTCGGCGAGGTCGTCCTCGACCCCGAGCGGCTGGCTCACCTGGGTGACGACGTGGGCCCCCTTCGTCGTCTGGCCGTGGCCCTCGCGGCGGGGCGGGCGGTAGCCACCACGACCGAGACCGGCTGGGCGCCGGGCGTGTCCGCCGAGTCGGTCCTGTGGGAGCTGTGGCGGGCCCTCGGCGTCGCCGACGCCTGGCGCTCGACGGCTCTCGCCGGCGGTGCGGCGGGCGTCCGGGCCGACCGCTCGCTCGACGCGGTCGTCGCGCTCTTCGACGCGGCCGCCGCCCACCAGGACGCCCTGCCCGCGTCCGGCCCTGACGCCTTCCTCGACGCGGTCGCCGGGCAGGCCGTCGCCGCCGACTCGCTGGCGGCCCGCAGCCCCGACGCCGACGCGGTCGCCCTCGTCACCCCGCAGACCGCCGCCGGACGCGAGTGGCACACCGTCGTCGTCGCCGGGGTGCAGGAGGGCGTGTGGCCCGACCTGCGGCTGCGCGGCTCGCTGCTGGGCTCCGAGCGGCTCGTCGACGTCGTCACCGGTCGCGACCGCACGGGTGCCGGTGCGGCGACCGCGGTGCGCCACGACGAGACGCGGCTCTTCCACGTCGCGCTCACCCGCGCCACCGAGCGGGTCGTCGTCACGGCCGTCGCGGCCGAGGACGAGCAGCCCTCGGTCTACCTCGACGTCGTCGACCCGCGCGACGACGACGGCAGCCGGCGCGAGCCGACCGACGTGCCGGCGCCGCTCGACCTCACCGGGCTCGTCGCCGTGCTGCGGCAGCGGCTCGCGAGCACCGACTCCGGGGTCGTGGCCCGCGCGGTCGCCCGCCTGGCGCACCTCGCCGCGGCCGGCGTGCCCGGGGCGGCGCCGTCGACGTGGTGGGCCCTGCGCGACCTCAGCGACGCCAGGGCGCTGCGCGGTCCCCACGATCCGGTGCGCGTCAGCCCCTCGCGGGTGGCGCTCTTCGGCGAGTGCTCGCTGCGGTGGCTGCTGCAGTCGTCGGGCGGAGACGGCCCGAGCAGCGTCTCGCAGGAGGTCGGCACGCTCGTCCACGACATCGCCCACGAGCTCGGTGACGCGGGGGAGGCGGCCTTCCTCGCGGAGCTCGAGCGGAGGTGGCCCGAGCTGGGGATGGCCCCGGGGTGGGTGACCGACCAGAAGCTCGAGCGAGCCCGTCAGATGGTGCACTGGCTGGCCGAGTACCACCAGCGCGCCCGGGCCGAGGGGTGGCGCCCGGTCGCGACCGAGGCGGGCTTCCGGGTCGAGCTCGGGCGCGCGGTGCTCGGCGGCAGCGTCGACCGGCTCGAGGCCGACGAGCAGGGGCGGTTGCGGGTCATCGACTACAAGACCGGGGCGTCCGCGCCCACGGCCGCCGAGCTCGTCGAGCACCCGCAGCTCGGCTCCTACCAGGTGGCCATCGCCGAGGGCGGCTTCGGCGAGCACGGGCGCGAGGGCGCCGGTGCGGCGCTCGTCCACCTTGGGCGGGCCCGCACCTCCCGCAACGCCGTGCAGGAGCAGCAGCCGATCGCCGACAGCGACCAGCCGCGCCACTTCCACGACCTGATCACCGACACGGCCGACGGCATGGCCGCGGCGACCTTCGTCGCCCGGCCCGAGGACAACCGGTGCCGCATCTGCCCGGTCCGCTCGTCCTGCCCCGCCCACGAAGAAGGAGGCCGACTGCGATGAGCCACCCGCCCCGCATCTCCGCCGTCGACCTGGCCCGTGCCCTCGGTCAGGAGCACCCGCCGACCGACGAGCAGCGCGAGATCATCGAGGCACCGCTCGATCCGCTGCTCGTCGTCGCCGGCGCCGGCTCGGGCAAGACCGAGACGATGACCGCGCGCGTCGTGTGGCTCGTGGCCAACGACCTCGTCACCCCCGAGCAGGTCCTCGGTCTGACCTTCACCCGCAAGGCGGCCGGCGAGCTCGCCGAGCGGGTCGGGCGACGTCTGGCGACGCTCGAGTCGGCGGGGGTCTGGTCGCCGCCGCAGGAGCCCGACGCCGACGGACTCGGTGGCACCCCGACGATCTCGACCTACCACGCCTACGCCGGTCGCCTCGTCCGTGAGGGCGCCCTGCGCCTGGGCTACGAAAAGGACAGCCGCCTGCTCTCCGAAGCCGCCACCTGGCAGCTCGCGCACGAGGTCGTCGTCGCCTGGGACGGGCCGATGGCCGACATCGACAAGACCGAGTCGACGGTGACCAATGCCGTCGTCTCGCTCGCGGGCGAGCTGGCCGAGCACCTGCGCTCGCCGGCGGAGGTCGACGACTTCGCCCGGCGGACCCTCGCGCACCTCGAGGGCGTGGCCGCCGCGGGCAAGGACTTCACCAAGGACTTCCGCGGCAAGGTCATGACACCCATGGCGCAGCAGCGTCTCGTGCTGCCGATCGTCGAGCGCTACCGCGAGGTCAAGCGCGAGCGGTCGGTCATGGACTTCTCCGACCAGATGGCGCTCGCGGCCGCCCTGGCGACGCGCTTCCCCGACCTCGGGCAGGCCGAGCGCGACCGCTTCCGGGTCGTGCTGCTCGACGAGTTCCAGGACACCTCCGAGGCGCAGCTGGTCCTCATGCGCGAGCTCTTCGCCCCCGCCGGGCAGGCCCCGGCCGCGGTCACCGCCGTCGGCGACCCGCACCAGTCGATCTACGCCTGGCGCGGGGCGAGCGCGACGACGCTGGCGACCTTCCCGCGGTCCTTCGCCACCGCAGGGGAGGCCGCCCCCGTCAAGCACCTGTCGACGAGCTGGCGCAACGACGAGTCGATCCTCGCCGTCGCCAATGCCGTGGCCGGACCGCTGGGCGCCGTGAGCGGTGTGCCGGTGGCCCCCCTTCGTCCTCGCCCCGGGGCCGGCCAGGGGCAGGTGCAGGCGCTGCGGGTCGAGACCGCCCACGACGAGGCGGCGCAGGTCGCCGAGTGGATCGCGACCCGGCGGGGAGACGGGCGGCGCACGGCGGCGGTGCTGTGCCGCAAGCGCAGCCAGTTCACCCTCGTGGCCGAGGCGCTCGCGGCACGCAACATCCCGCACGAGGTCGTGGGGCTCGGCGGGCTGCTGCTCACGCCCGAGGTCGCCGACGTCATCTCGCTGCTCACGGTCGTGCAGGACCCCTCGCGCGGCGACCGGCTCATGCGGCTGCTCACCGGGCCGCCCGGGCTCCTCGGGCCGGCCGACCTCGACGGTCTCAGCACCTGGGCGCGACACCTCGCGCGCGAGGCGCGGGCCGAGCTCGGCGACGACGCACCCCCACCCGGGCCCGACGACACGGTGACGATCGTCGACGCGCTCGACCGGCTGCCCGAGCCCGGGTGGATCGGGGACGGCGGGCAGACGATCAGCGGCAGCGCGCTGCGCCGGCTGCAGCACATCGGAGCGATGGTCGCGCGGCTGCGACGGCAGGCCGGCGTGCCCCTGCCCGACCTCGTCGGGGAGGCCGAGCGGGAGCTCGGGGTCGACGTCGAGGTGCTCGCGCGCCCCGGCTGGTCCCCGGGAGCCGCGCGGGCGCACCTCGACGCCTTCGCCGACGTGGCGGCGCAGTTCGCCTCGAGTGCCGACCGTCCGACGCTCGGTGGGTTCATCGACTGGATCGAGGCGGCGGTCGAGCAGGAGCGTGGGCTGGAGAAGCCGGTCGTCGAGCCGACCAAGGACGCCGTGCAGATCCTCACCTGCCACGCGGCCAAGGGGCTGGAGTGGGACGTCGTCGCCGTGCCGGGGCTGGCGGAGGGCGTCTTCCCGACGCACCTGTCGCGAGCTTCGCTCAAGGACGGGCAGTGGGTCGTCGGGCAGGTCAACGACTCGGGGTGGATCACCGGGCTCGACGGGGTCCCCTTCCCGCTGCGCGGCGACCGCGAAGGCCTGCCGCACCTCGACCTGTCCCTGGCCGAGACCAAGCCTCTGCAGGAGGAGCTGGGGCGCTACCGGGCCGACAACGGCGAGCACGGGCTGCTCGAGGAGCGGCGCCTGGCCTATGTCGCCTTCACCCGCGCGCGCAGCCAGCTGCTCCTCGGCTCGTGGGTGTGGGGAGCGACGGGGCAGCAGCCGCGGCTGCAGTCTCGCTTCCTCGACGAGGCGCTCGCGGCCGGGCCGGTCGAGGTGCTCGGCTGGGCGGACATGCCCGAGACTGCCGAGGCGACCAACCCCTCGCTCGAGGTCGGCCGGCAGGTGGGCTGGCCCGGCGGGGAGCCGGCGCCGGAGCGGCCGGGGCTCGAGGCCGCGGCGGCGGCGATGGCCGCGCGCGCCGGGGCCGACGGTGACGAGGCGGTGGACGTCGGGGCGGCTGACGGTGCCGGGGGAGGCGGCGACGTCGGTGCCGAGCCCGACGAGATCGACGCGACGATGCGGCTGCTCCTGCGGGAGCGGGAGCAGCGTCGTCGCGCCCGCGACGAAGACGTCGAGGTCGAGCTGCCCGCGCACCTGTCGACCTCGCAGCTGGTCGCGCTCGCGCGTGACGCCGGGGCCTTCGCCCTCGACCTGCGACGCCCGATGCCGCAGCCGCCGCAGGTGGCCGGGCGGCGGGGCACGGCCTTCCACGCGTGGGTCGAGCAGCACTACGCCGATGCGGGGCTGGTCGACCTGCTCGAGATGCCCGGCAGCGCCGACGAATCGCTCGGTGACGCCGACCTGGCCACGATGCAGGAGCACTTCCTGGCGAGCGAGTGGGCCGAGCGGGTGCCCCTCGAGGTCGAGCTCTCCCTCGAGACCGTCATCGGGGAGCACGCCGTGCGCGGCCGGGTCGACGCGGTCTTCGCCGATGACGACGGCGGCGTGACCGTCGTCGACTGGAAGACCGGCCGCCCGCCCCGGGGTGACGAGGCGCAGGTCCGCGCAGTCCAGTTGTCGGCCTACCGGATCGCCTACGCGCGGTGGCGCGGGCTCGACCCCGCCCGCGTCCGGGGGGCCTTCTTCCACGCCGCGACCGGCGAGACCATCCGCACCCGCCTGCTCGACGAGGACGAGGTCGTGCGGCTCCTCGGGGAGGTCGTTGCCTGATCGCCGCGGTGCCGCCGCCCTGGTGGGCGGGGTGTCGGGGCGCGGGCGTGCCTACGCCGTTGCTCCGTACGGTGGGTCACGGTCTGGCCCATCCCGTGGAGCCGGACCGGGTGACTGCATTGCCCTACGGCAATGCGGGGTGGTGACTGCATTGCCGTAGGGCAATGCGGGGTGGTGATTGCATTGCCGTAGGGCAATGCGAAGGGGGTGGGGCAGGTCAGCGGCGGGGGAGGACCGGGATGATGTCGTCGCCGTCGTCCTCGTCGTTGATCGGGACGATCTCGGCGGTCTCGTGGTCATTGCCCTGCCGCGGCACGGCCACGGGGACCTCCTCGGGCTCGCCTGCCTCGCTCGGCGCGCCTGCCTCGGCCGGTGCTTCCGCGGCCGCGTCGGTGGCCTCGCCCGCGTCCTGGCCGGTGTCCGCGTCCGCAGCCGCGTCGGTGGTCGCTTCCGTGTCGAGGTTCGCGTCGGTGACGTCGTCCTCGGCGTCGGCAGCGGCCGCGGGGGCCTCGCCGTCGTCCGAAGGCTCGTCGACGGCGTCGGATGCCTCGGCCTTGACGGGCTGCGCAGGTCCGGTGGGCTCGACCTCGACGGCCTGGTCCTCGTCCGACTCGGCGGCCTGAGCCGCGGCAGCGGTGGCGACGGGCTGGGTGGTGGTCGTGCCGGCCTTCGCGTCGGGCGCGTCGTCGGAGGTCTCGTCGGGGGCCTCGTCCGCGGCGGGGGCCTCCCCCTTCGGCTCCGGGAGTCGGGACTGCTCGGCGGTCTCCTCGGCAGCCAGCTGCTTGTCGAGGCGACGCAGCTCGGCGGCGCGCTGCTCGGCGCCCGTGTCGTCACCGGCGGCGACGGCGACCATCATCGAGCGGACGAGCTGCATCTCGTGCACGAGCCGGGCCCGCCGCTGGAGGTGCTGGTCCGGGCGCTCGACCCGGGCGTGGGCATAGGCCTCGAGGACGGTGTCGAGCGCCTCAGGAAGCAGTTCGCCGACGAGGGGGGCGAGGTCGTCGGCCGGGTCGGCGACCTGGGCCGACTCCCAGCCGAGCAGCCCCTTGACGTCAGGCTCCTCGCCGTCGTCGGGAGTGGCCAGGACCGTGCCGGGGCCGATGGCGCCGTGCGTCGGCGTCGCGACGAAGCCCCACAGCGACGCGTCGTCGAGGATGCCCTCCCAGCGAGCGAGCAGCCCGGTGGGCACGCGGCCGGTGGCCGCCGCGCGGTCCAGCTCGGCGAGGCGACGGGTGCGGTAGGACGCCGCGTCGTAGACCGGGACACCGGCCTCCTCGTAGACCCGGGTGTCGAGGTTGTGCAGCTGGGCGAGCGCCCGCCCCAGCCCGGCGGCGAGCCGGGACCCGGGCGCGATCGACTCGAGGTCGACGAGCCGGCCGGTGAGGTAGGAGGTGACGCAGGCCCGGCCGCCCTCAGGGAGGGCCGCCCACCCGCGGACCGCCGGGACGGGCATCGTCAGGCGCCGCGCGAGCAGCGCCAGGAGCGCGGCCGACTGCTCGAGCTGCGCGGAGGCAGCGGGCGTACGCGGGCTGCGCACCACCCAGCGCCGGTGCTCGTGGTCCTGGACGAAGGCCACGTCGAAGGGGGAGACCGCCGGCGTCACGACTCCTTCGACCGAGTCGGGGTCGAGGCCGGGCACGGCAGCGCTGGCCAGAGCGGCGAGAGTCAGCGGTCCACGAGAGGTCACCCGCCCACCGTACGAGTCCGGCGGCCCGGAGGGCGGGAGCGACGCCCGTGACGCGAGGGATCCGTGGCGGGCCTACTGTGGGCGAGGTGGACCACGACCCGATGCGCGACCTGCCCATGACCGCCTTGGACATCGACCGCGACGGTGCGCGGCGGTCCGACCCCGACCTCCTGCCGCGGCTGCTCGCGGACCCGGCCACGCGCGTCCTCGAGCTGCGGGGCGAGCAGACCCCCCTTCGTCCTGACGGACGGCTCGACCTGCGGCCGCCGCAGCCGGATGACGCCGACGGGCTGCTCGTCCACCTCGGTCTCGTCGACGGCATCGCCCACGTCGCCACCTGCCACCCGGCGCCACCCCGGGAGCCGGTGCCGCGCGAGGAACGCCTGGACGCCGCCCCCTTCGCCGACCTGCGCACCGTGGCCGCCCAACTGCCGCCGCAGGAGGCGAGTCTCTTCGCGACGGCGCTCGGCCTGGCCAACTGGCACGTGCGCCACCCGTGCTGCCCGCGCTGCGGCGCCGCGACCGAGGTCGTCCAGTCGGGGTGGGTCAGGCGCTGCCCTCAGGACGGTTCCGAGCACTACCCGCGCACCGACCCGGCGGTCATCATGGCCGTCACCGACGCCGCCGACCGGCTCCTTCTCGCCCGCAACATCGGCTGGCCGGAGGGCCGCTTCTCCGTCCTCGCCGGCTTCCTCGAGCCCGGCGAGACGATCGCCGGGGCGGTCGCCCGCGAGGTGTCGGAGGAGACCGGGGTGGCGGTGACCGACGTGCGCTTCGTCGCCGACCAGCCGTGGCCCTTCCCCGCGTCGCTGATGATCGGCTGCACCGCCCGCGCCACGACGACCGACATCACCCCGCAACCCGACGAGATCGCCGAGGCGCGGTGGTTCACCCGCGAGGAGTTCCGCAGCCAGCTGCGCGAGGGCTACCTGCGGGCCGCCGGTCGGCTGTCGATCTCGTCGCGGCTCATCGAGGGCTGGCTCGGGCACCGGCTCGACGAGGTGTGACCCCGGGCCCGCCCCTCGACGCGGGCGGTGTCCGTGACGGGTGAGAGAGTGCCGGGGTGATCCCTTCGCCCGAGCTGCACACCGCGGACGACATCCTCGCCGGCCTCGATCCCGAGCAGCGCGAGGTCGCGGCCCACCCCAGTGGACCGATGGTGGTGCTGGCGGGAGCCGGCACGGGCAAGACCCGGGCGATCACCCACCGCATCGCCTACGGCGTGCGCTCGGGTGCCTACCAGCCGCAGCGGGTGCTCGCGGTGACCTTCACCGCCCGCGCCGCCGGCGAGATGCGCACGCGGTTGCGCGACCTCGGCGTCGTCGGGGTCCAGGCGCGCACCTTCCACGCGGCGGCCCTGCGGCAGCTGCACTACTTCTGGCCGCAGGCCATCGGCGGGGCCGCGCCCGAGGTCATGGCGCACAAGGTGCCGGCCGTCGCCGAGGCCGCCTCCCGCATGGGCATGCGCCTCGACCGCAGCGAGCTGCGCGACGTCGCCGCCGAGATCGAGTGGTCCAAGGTCTCGCTCCTCACGCCCGAGACCTACCCCGAGGCCGCCCGCCGGGCCCGCCGCGAGGCGCCCGGCATGGACCTGACCGCCATGGCCCGGCTCATCGCCACCTACGAGGACGTCAAGGGCGAGCGCGGGGTCATCGACTTCGAGGACGTCCTGCTGCTCACCGTCGGCATCCTCGAGGAGCGCGAGGACATCGCCCGCACGGTGCGCGACCAGTACCGGCACTTCGTCGTCGACGAGTACCAGGACGTCAACGCCCTCCAGCAGCGGCTGCTCGACCTGTGGCTCGGCAACCGCGGCGACATCTGCGTCGTCGGCGACCCCGCCCAGACGATCTACTCCTTCACCGGCGCCACCCCCGAGCACCTGCTGCGCTTCACCGCGACGCACCCCGGGGCGGCGACCGTGCGCCTCGTGCGCAACTACCGCTCCACCCCGCCCGTCCTCGCCCTCGCCAACCGCCTGCTGACCGATGCCCAGGGTCAGCGTCGCGGCGGCGCCGTCGAGCTGGTGCCGCAGCGCGAAGGGGGGAACCCCCCTTCGCTCATGGCGCTCGACGACGACCCGGCGGAGGCCGCCTGGGTCGCGGGCAAGGTCAAGGAGCTCGTCGCCCAGGGGCGGCCGCTGCGCGAAATCGCGATCCTCTTCCGGACCAACGGCCAGTCGGAGGCCTTCGAGTCGGCGCTCGCCGACGCCGACGTGCCCTACCTCGTCCGCGGGGGCGAGCGCTTCTTCTCCCGCAAGG
This sequence comes from Janibacter sp. FSL W8-0316, assembly GCF_038004165.1. Classification (NCBI taxonomy): domain Bacteria; kingdom Bacillati; phylum Actinomycetota; class Actinomycetes; order Micrococcales; family Intrasporangiaceae; genus Janibacter; species Janibacter sp. FSL W8-0316. The sequence goes on from NZ_JBBOQX010000001.1 coordinate 3,016,128, forward strand.
AGGTCCGCGAGGCGGTGCTCCTGCTGCGCGGCGCCGCCCGCACCGACGACGGGAGCAAGCCGCTGCCGGCCTTCGTCGGTGACGTGCTCGGTGGCATGGGCTGGCACGAGGACCCACCGTCGAGCTCCGGTGCGGTGCGGGCCCGGTGGGAGTCGCTCAAGGCGCTCGTCGACCTCGCCGGCCGACTGTCCTCGACCACGCCCGACGCGCGGCTGCCCGATCTCGTCCGCGACCTCGACGAGCGGATCGCCGCCCAGCACGCCCCCGACGTCGAGGGCGTGACCCTCGCCTCCCTCCACGCGGCCAAGGGCCTGGAGTGGGACGTCGTCTTCCTCGCCGGCTGCTCCGACGGGCTGCTGCCGATCATGATGGCCGAGGGGCCGGAGGAGATCGAGGAGGAGCGGCGGCTCATGTACGTCGGGGTGACCCGCGCGCGGGAGGTGCTCCACCTGTCGTGGGCGCGCGCTCGCACGCCCGGGGCCCGCGGCACCCGCCGGGTCAGCCGCTTCCTCGACCAGGCGAGCTCGATCCTCGGCGAGGGCGCACGCTCGACGCCCAAGCGCGCCAAGGCTGCTCGCGGCTCCGGCCCCCTCAAGCCCTCCCGGCCCAAGGTGTGCAAGGTGTGCGGCACCGAGCTGAGCACGGCAACCGAGCGGGCCTCCGGCCGATGCCCCGACTGCCCGCCCACCTACGACGAGGCGACCTTCGAGCGGCTGCGCGCCTGGCGGCTCGCGGTGTCCCGGGCGGCGTCCGTGCCCGCCTTCGTCGTTTTCACCGACGCCACCCTCGAGGCGATCGCCGAGGCCGAGCCGGCCCACCAGCGGGACCTGTCGGCGATCAGCGGTGTCGGCCCGCGCAAGCTCTCGCTCTATGCCGACCAGGTGCTCGCCGTCGTCGGCGGAGCCGACCCCGACGAGGTCGCCGAGGCGGCCGTCGGGGAGCCCGAGGACTGATCCGAGATTAATTCGGTGGCGCACCCGGCGGGTGTGCTCTAGGTTGGCCGTTGTCAGTCGGACATACCCACGCGTGTGATCCGAGAGCGCGTCGACGAGAGGAGGGCAGGACCCATGGACAACATCACGATGAACCTCATCCCGGAGTCTTGGGCTGCCCTCGTGCCGTCCGCCGATCTCTGCATCGGCGGCGCCACCGGCGTCTTCACCGATCGTGGCCGCACCCTGGCCGCTGAGCCGAAGACCCCCTTCGTCGTGGACCCGCGCCCTGCAGGACCTCCCGTCTAGGAGACGGACTCACAGGTCCTCCTCTACAGGCCGCGGCATCCCGACACCCGGGAACCGCGGCCTTCGTCGTGTCCCGGCACCGCCACAAGCACCCGCCACACCACGCATCACACGCCACCAGGAGAACCCGACGTGACGACCACGACCCACCCACCGATACAGCGACTGACGCCGTGCCAGGCCGAGGAGCCGGAGATCTGGTTTGCCGAGACGCCCGCGGGCGTCGAGTACGCCAAGGCCCTGTGCCAGTCCTGCCCCTTCCAGCAGATGTGCCTCGACGGAGCCCTCGAGCGCCGTGAGCCCTGGGGCGTCTGGGGCGGAGAGCTCTTCGACTCCGGACGCGTCATCCCCCGCAAGCGGCCGCGTGGCCGCCCCCGCAAGCACCCCATCCCCGCCTGAGCGAGATCACGAGAGGAGGCACCGACATGATGAAGTTCCCCAAGATGTCCCGGCTGCGGACCACGGACCGGCCCCTGGCCTACGTCCCCGAGGTCGAGCGGCGTGAGCTGCTCGCCCGCCGGCAGGACCCCCGACCCGCCCACCTGAGCTTCCGATGAGCGCGATCACCGGCGGCGTCGATCACGACCCCGCCCGAGAGGCCGACAGGCCCCACCCGATGCCCCGGGTGGGGCCTGTTGTCGTTGGTGGGGAGGGCGAAGGGAGGAGCGTGGCACTCTGGTGCACATGGTCACCACGCTGCGCATCGCCCAGGACGAGACCGCCGACGAGCTGCTCTCCTCCGACCCCTTCGCCCTGCTGCTCGGGATGCTGCTCGACCAGCAGTTCCCGATGGAGCGCGCCTTCGCCGGCCCGGCCAAGGTCAAGGAGCGCTTCGGCTCGCTCGACCCGGCGAAGCTCGCGGCGGCCGACCCGGAGGAGTTCGCCGACCTGTGCGCCACCCCGCCGGCCGTGCACCGCTACGGCCGTTCGATGGCCGGGCGCATCCAGGCCGTCGCCGAGGTCGTCCGCGACGAGTACGACGGCGACGTCACGCGCATCTGGACCACGACCGACGACCCGGCCGAGATCGTGGGGCGGCTGAAGGCCCTGCCCGGCTTCGGCGACCAGAAGGCGCGCATCTTCGCCGCGCTCCTGGGCAAGCAGCTCGGTGTACGACCGGCTGGCTGGCGCGAGGCGATCGGCCCCTACGCCGAGGACGGGGCGCGCCGCTCGGTCGCCGATGTCACCGACGAGACCTCGCTGCAGGAGGTCCGTGACTACAAGAAGGCCGCGAAGGCCAAGGCGAAGGCCGCGAAGGGCTAACCCTCGGCGAAGCCCGGCAGCAGGCGCTCCATCGACCCGCGGGCCGGGATCGTCGCGCCGAGCTGGCACAGCACGCCGGTCGAGCCGACGAAGACGCGGTGGATCATCGCGTACTCGCGCGGCATGTTCATGCGCAGCCCCGTGGCGAACTCCGGGGCTCGCAGGTCGGTGACGCCCCGCGCCGCGGCACGCAGCCACTCGCGGGTGAAGGTGTGCTCGGGCTCGCGCAGCGGCTCGACGAAGGGGAGGTAGGCGAGCACCTCGTCGGCGTCGACCTCGATCCCGGGGAGGATGAAGCCCTCGGCGCGCAGCCCGTCGACGACCCCCTGGGCGTCGTCGGCCAGGGCCCGGCGCACCAGGCGCCCGACGACCGGCGGGATGCCGTGCGGCAGCCGGGCCACTGCGCCGTAGTCGATGACGCCGAGGCGCCCGTCGGGCGTGAGCCGGAAGTTGCCCGGGTGCGGGTCGGCGTGGAGCAGCCCGGCTCGGCCGGGACCGTCCAGGAGGAACTCGAAGTAGAGCTGGCCGACCCGGTCGCGCACGTCCTGGTCGGCCTCGCGGATGACCTGGCTGAGTGGGGCGCCGGCGAGCCACTCGCCGACGATGACGTGCCGGGTGTGCAGGACGACATCGGGGACGGCGACGTGCGGGTCGTCGCGGAAGGCCTCGGCGAAGGCGCGCTGGTTGGCCGCCTCCAGGGCGTAGTCGAGCTCCTCGTCGGCCGCGGCGAGCAGCTCCTCGGTCACCGGCTTGATGTCGACGCCGGGCATCCAGGTCGTCGCGACCCGTGCCAGTCGGGCGATCTGCTGCAGGTCCGAGCGAAGCGCCGTGTCGGCACCGGGGTACTGCACCTTGACCGCGACCTCGCGTCCGTCGGCGGCCACGCCCCGGTGCACCTGCCCGATCGACGCCGCGGCGACGGGCGCGTCCTCGATGTCGACCTGCTCGCGCCACCGGGGCCCGAGGTCGCGGCGCAGCACCTCGTGGACCTGCTCGGTCGACATCGGGGGAGCGGCGTCCTGCAGTCGCACGAGCATCTCGCGGTAGGGCTCGACCATCTCCTCGGGCATCGCCGCCTCGAGGACCGACAGGGCCTGGCCGACCTTCATCGCGCCGCCCTTGAGCGAGCCGAGGACGGCGAAGAGCTGCTCGGCCGTGCGGCGCTGGATCTCCTCGGTGACGACGTCTGCGGGCGTGCCCGTGAGTCGTCGACCGACGCCTCGGGCGCTGCGCCCGGCGTGGCCGATCGGGACGGCGGCCAGCCGCGCGGCTCGGCCGGCGGCACGGCGTGGGATCTGGCTCACCCGGCCATTGTGTCGTCCCATCCTGAGACCGGGGCGGCGGACCCCCCTTCGGTCGTGGTGTCGGTCGCGGCACGGGGGCGAGGATCACCGCACTCCGGGCACCCGGGGTGGGCCGGCCAGCGGTGCCGTTCGAGGGTGGGGCCCGGCGTCGCCACCTCGAAGGACCACTCCGGCGTCGTCACCCGCCCTGCGAGGTGGTCGAGGACGAGCGCCGTCGTCAGCCCGGCGGCGAGCAGACGCACCGCGGGCGAGGCATCGGCCGGCTCGGGGCCGGCGACGCGCGGCCGCACGAGCTGGGCCCGCAGGTAGGGCCAGTCGGGGTCGACGCCGACACGGGTCAGGTCGAGGCAGTGCAGGCAGGGCCGGCCCTCGGGCGTGATGACGGGGCCGATGCTCGCGTGCTCGGCCTGGCACCACAGCGGCAGGACGGGTGTCCGCGCCGCCAGCCACGGGTGGACGGCCGCGGGGTCGGCCGGTGCCGGGCTGACGACGACGGCCAGGTCCACGCTCGTCGCGTCTCCGGGGCGCACCCGGGTGACGTCGACCTGCTCGCCCTGCCGGAGCACGTCGGTGAGCAGGGCAGGCAGGGCGCCGGCCCCGACAACGGCCACCCGCGGCGGCCGGGCGGTGTCGACGGGAGCGATGTGCCCGAGCGCGACGAGCCGGTCGAGGACGTCGGCGGCGCGGGTCGGCTCGATGCCTTCGAGCGCCGCCGTCGTCACGGCCTCCGTGAGCGCCCGCCCGGGGTCGAGGGTCGCGAGCCACCGCAGCTCGTCGTCGCTCAGCCCGAGCAGACGGTTGGCCCGTGGGCCGGTGCCCAGCTGGACGCTGCCGTCAGGACGCCGAAGGGGGTGCAGCCGCGCCCGGCGCAGGGGGCCGGGAGGCGCGTCGTGCGGCGGGCGGTCGAGGTCCGGACGGCGCGTGGCGGGCGCCGGGTCGTGCGGTGGGTGGGGCATGGCGGCTGCTTCGGGTGGGCGGCTGGTGGTCCGCCCACTCTGCCGGAGATCGCCGCCCCGCCTCCCGCGTCATCCACAGGCCCCGCCCAGGAGGCTGCATTGCCCTACGGCAATGCAGAGACGAAGGGCCAGGAGGCCGCATTGCCCTACGGCAATGCAGAGACGAGGGCGCGGATGGAGGCGTCGGTGTCCGGGGGGAGGGCGGCGACCGGCCACCACGCGACGTCGATCGACTCCGGGGAGACGACCGGCTCGGCGCCGGCCTCGGCGACGGCGACCCACCGCAGGTCGAGGTGCTCGGTGCAGCGGGTGAAGCCCGAACCGAGCGCGTGCCGGTCGAGCTGGGCGAGCTCGGGCAGCAGCCGCAGGGACCCGGCGTGCAGGCCCGACTCCTCGACCGCCTCGCGCCGGGCCGCCGCGGCGACGCCGGGGTCGCTCGCCTCGATGTGCCCGCCGAACTGCAGCCACCGGCCGACCTTGCGGTGCAGGGTGAGCAGCACCCGCTCGCGAGGCTCGTCGACGACGAGGCACGACGCGGTGAAGTGCGCGGGCGGGCCCGCCTTGGCGCTCGCGTCCTCGTGCGCGGCGAGGTGCGCGAGGTAGTCCAGGCGCAGCCGCTCCTGCTCGGGCGAGGGCGCGGACCAGCCGGCCAGCAGCTCGTGCAGGTCGGCGTCGAGGTGGGCGTGCGTGCTCACCGGTCGCCGGGGGAGGAGTCGGATCCGCCTGCGGCAGAGCCGCCTTCGTCGGCCTCGCGCAGGATCGACTCGAGGACGTCTTCGAGGTCGCTGCGCTCGCCACTGCCCTCACCGGCCGCGGTGCGCTCGACGAAGCCGAGGACGTCGTCGAGGTCGGCGGCCGTCGGCGCGACGTCGGGGTGCGCCCACACGCCGTCGCGACCGCTCGCCCCGACCCGCTCCTCGAGTGCGGCGAAGAGGTTGGCGGCATCGCGCATCCGTCGCGGCCGCAGCTCGAGGCCGACCAGCCCGGAGAAGGTCCGCTCGGCCGGCCCGCCGGTCGCCCGCCGGCGCCGGATCGTCTCGGTCATCGCCGAGGTGTGCGGCAGGTGGTCGGCGGTGGCACTGGCCGCGACGTGGTCGACCCACCCCTCGACGAGCGCCAGCCAGGTCTCGAGCTGGGCGAGCGCGGCGCGCTGGGCCGCCGTCGGCGTCGGGTTGAGGAAGCCGCCGGTGAGGGCCTCCTGGATCGCCGACGGGTCGCTCGGGTCGACCTCGCGCACCGCCGCGTCGATGGCGTCGGTGTCGATGGCCATGCCGCGGGCGTAGGACTGGATCGCGGCGAGGATCTGCGGGCCGATCCACGGGACGGCGGTGAAGAGGCGGGTGCGCGCGGCCTCGCGCGCCGCCAGGTGCAGCCACACCTCGTCGAGCGGGACATCGAGCCCCTCGGCGAAGGCCGCGACATTGCCCGGCAGCAGCCCCACCCGACCGCTGAGCAGCGGCACCCCGGCCTCGGTGGCGGTGAGCGTGTCGGAGGAGAGCGCGCCCACGGCCTCGGCAGTCTGGCCCGTGATGAGCGAGGACGCCATCGTGTCGACGAAGGGAGCCAGCTGTTGCGTGAGCATCGACAGGTCCATGCCGGCCGGCAGACCGAGGGCCTGCAGATCGGGTGCGTCGGTCCCTTGGAGCCGCGAGGTGAAGGAGTCGCGGATCGCGGCGGACAGGCCGTCGGCGACCGGGTCGACGAGCGAGGCCCAGACCGGCATCGTCTCCTCGATCCACTCGCTGCGCGAGAGCGCGGCACCGGTGAGCCCCGGGGCCTCGAGGTCGGTCACCCGGTCGAGCCACATCGACGCGACGTGGGCGGCCTGCTCGGCGAGGCCCCGCTCGCGCTCGCCCATCTCGTGGTCCTCGTTCTCGGCGGCCTCACGGGCGGCGGTCGTCGCGGAGGCGACGTCGACCCCCTTCGTCATGGCACCGGGGGTGAACATCGACTTGATCTGGGAGGTCATGGCCGCCACCTGGCCGGGGTCGGCATCGGCGATGCCCATCGCCTTGAGCTGCTCGACGACCTGGGGCGGCAGGTCACGGCCGCCGTTGAGGTCGCGGAAGATCCGGGCGATCTCCGGGGGCAGACCGTCGTCCCCGGGGGAACCGGACGGGGTGCTGGGGTCGTTGCTCACGTCGACGTCTCTTCTCTTCCTGAGAGGATGTGCTGTCCTTCAACCCAACCACGAGCGGCCCCGGATGGTTCCCACCCGGGTCAGGAGGCCCTGTGACCCAGCCGGTGTCTGCCATCCCGCGCAGCGAGCGCATCGCCCGGTGGATCCTCGCGATCTCCTTCGTGCTCCTCGTCGTCGTCCTCGCCGGCACCTTCATCAAGGTCCCTTATGCGGTCGAGAAGCCCGGGCCGGTCACCGACACCCTCGGCGCCCTCGACGACGGCACCGACCTCGTGCGGGTCAAGGGCACCAAGAGCTACCCGACCGACGGCGCCCTGTACTTCACGACCGTGCGGGTGCTCGGCGGACCGGAGCGGCACATCAACGTCTGGGAGTGGGTCGCCGGGCACCTCGACGGCGACTCCCGGGTGCTGCCCGAGGAGGAGGTCTTCCCCGCGGACACCACCGACGAGGAGGTCCGCGAGATGAACACCGCCCAGATGCAGGGCGCGCAGAAGAACTCGATCGCCGTCGGCCTGCGCAGCACCGGTGTGAAGGTGCCGCAGGTCAACCTCGTCGCGACGATCGCCGAGGACCTGCCGGCCGACGGGCGTCTCGCGCTCGAGGACGAGGTGCTCGAGGTCGACGGCAAGCGCACCGAGCACGTCGCCGACATCGTGAGCGCCATCTCCGACCGCACGCCCGGGGACACGGTCCGCCTGACCGTCGAGCGCAAGGGGCGCGAGCGTGAGGTCGAGATGAAGACGACCGACCTCGGCGGCGGCCGGGCCGGCATCGGCATCGCCCTCGAGCCGAAGTACGACTACCCCTACGAGGTCCGCATCGACGCCGGCGACGTCGGCGGCCCGAGCGCGGGCATGATGTTCGCCCTCGCCGTCCACGACCGGATCACGCCGGGGCCGCTGACCGGCGGCGAGCAGATCGCCGGCACCGGCACGATCGACGACGCCGGCACTGTCGGCCCGATCGGCGGCATCCAGCAAAAGCTCGTCGGCGCCAAGGCCGGTGGGGCGCAGTGGTTCCTGGCGCCCGAGAGCAACTGCGACGAGGTCGTGGGGCACGTCCCCGACGGTCTGCGCGTGGCGGCGGTGGGCGACTTCGACGAGGCGACCGAGACCGTCGAGGCCATCGCCGACGGCGATACCGGCGACCTGCAGACGTGCGAGCAGGTCGTGGCCCGCGCCTCCTGACCGCCGAGTGTCCACCCCGGGCGAAGGGGGGAGGGCTCAGTCCTCGAGCGTCGCGCGCAGGGCGTGGACGAGGCCGGGGGCGATGTCCTCGCCGGTGGCCACCCGGTCGTCGCGGTCGTTGGCCCGCTGACGCAGCAGGCACACCGCCCGACCGTCACGGTGCACCGCCACGAGCAGCCGCACGTCCTCGCGCTGCGGGTGCGCCGCGAGGGCATCGACGGCGGTGTCGGGGTCCTCGGGCAGGTCACGCTCGGCGCCGGGCGGGATGACGATGCGCTCGACGGCGAGGGCGACCCCGTCGACGGTCTCGGGCCAGGCCATCCGGCCGAGCAGCGACTCGAGCTTCGCCGTGCGCGGCAGGTCCTCCTGCTCGATCGCGGTGAGCGCGCCCGGTGCGCGGTCGGCGTCGCCGGTGAGCGAGGCGGCCAGCTGGGGCTCGGCCGCGGCGAGGGCCGCGGTGTCGACGAGGGCGAAGACGCGGGGGTTCTGGTCCCACCCGGAGGCGGCGACGTGGCGCTCGGTCTCGAGGGCGGCGACGGCGAGCGGCTCGGTGGTGGGGGTGGGGTCTGGTGACGAGTCGGGCACGAAGACCATGCTGCCCTACGGCCGCTCAGGCGGGCTGGGTACGGTGGCCTCACCATGAGCAGCGCGAGTTGGCCGGACGAAGGGGGCGCGCCGCCGCCCCGAGGCGAGGACCCCCCTTCCACACGCGTGCCGCGGTCACGCCTGACCAAGGTGCTGCTGGCGATCGCGGCCGTCATCGTGCTGGTGACGCTCGCGGCCTCGCTGTGGACCGAGTCGCTGTGGTTCCAGTCCCTGGGCTACTCCGGCATGTGGTGGTCGCGGCTGCGCACCCAGGTCTTCCTCTTCGTCGTCGGCGGGCTCGTCACGGCGGTCCCGATCGCGGTGAGCCTGTGGCTCGCCCACCGCACCCGGCCGCTCTCCGTGCCGATGACGGCCGGTGAGCACGCGCTCGCGCAGTACCGCAGCGCCATCGAACCCTTCCGACGCACGACGGCCATCGCCCTCCCTTCGGTCCTGGGGATCCTCGGCGGACTGGCGGCGGCCGCGCAGTGGCAGACCTGGAAGCTGTGGCGCAACGGCAGCTCGACCGGCGTCACCGACCCCGAGTTCGGCCGCGACATCGGCTACTACCTCTTCTCGCTGCCGTGGTGGAGCTTCGTCGTCGGCTTCCTCACGGTCGTGGCCATCGCGACGCTGCTCGCCTCGCTCTTCACCCACTACGTCTACGGCGGCATCGTGCCGCCCGGCCGGGGCCGGTCCACCCGCGCGGCCTTCCTCCACCTGGCGCTCATCGCCGCCGTGCTGGCGCTGCTGCGGGCGTGGAGCTACATCCTCGACGCCCACGGCCTGACGACACGCGAGGGCGAGGTCCTCACCGGTGTCGGGTACACCGGCGCGCACGCCATCGTGCCGACCAAGTACATCCTCGCGGTGGCCGCGGCCATGTGCGCCGGGCTCTTCCTCGCCTCGGTGCGCTCGCGGTCGTGGCGCCTGCCGGTCATCGCCGTCAGCACCCTGGTCGTGCTGTCGGTCGTCGTCGGGTCGATCTACCCGGCGCTCGTCGAGACCTACAAGGTCTCGCCCTCGCGCAACTCGCTCGAGGAGCCCTACCTCCAGCGCAACATCGACGCCACCCGCGACGCCTACGGCGTCACCGACGTCAAGACCTCCTCCTACGACGCGGTCTCCGACGTCTCCTCGGGCCAGCTGCGCGAGGACGCCGACTCCATCCCCGGCATCCGCCTGCTCGACCCGTCGGTCGTCAGCCCCACCTACCAGGAGCTGCAGGCCCAGCAGCCCTACTACACCTTCCAGGACGACCTCGACGTCGACCGCTACGAGATCGACGGCGACATGGTCGACGTCGTCGTCGGCGCCCGCGAGCTCGACCTCGACAAGGTGCCCTCCGACCGGCGTGACTGGGTCAACGACCACACCGTCTACACGCACGGCTACGGCCTCGTCATGGCCCGTGGGGCGCAGTCACGCGGCGGCGACCCCGAGTGGCTCAGCCCGACGAGCGAGTTCGGCGAGTACGAGCCGCGGATCTACTTCGGCGAGGAGATGCAGCACTTCTCCATCGTCGGTCAGGGCGACACCTCGACCCCACGCGAGGTCGACCGGCCGACCGGCGGCGAGGAGTCGCGCTACACCTACCAGGGCGCGGGCGGCGTCGGCATCGGCTCGCTCGCGCGGCAGACCGCCTACGCGATCACCAAGCGCGACGTGAAGTTCATCCTCTCCGACGCCGTCGGCAGCGACTCGCGGCTGCTCGAGCACCGCACGCCCAAGGAGCGGGTCAAGCGGGTCGCCCCGTGGCTGACCCTCGACGACGACGTCTACCCGACGATCGTCGACGGGCGCATCCAGTGGGTCGTCGACGGCTACACGACCTCCAACGACTACCCCTACAGCACGGCCTTCTCCATCTCGGGCGTGCAGTCGGGCCAGGTCTCGTCGGTCCAGACCCAGCGCAGCAGCTCGCTCGTCGGCGACCGGATCAACTACATGCGCAACTCGGTCAAGGCGACCGTCGACGCCTACGACGGCACCGTGCGGCTCTACAAGTGGGACGAGGAGGACCCGATCGTCGACGCCTGGGACAAGGCCTTCCCCGGGCTGCTGAAGTCGACCGAGTCGATCAGCGGCGAGCTGATGTCGCACCTGCGCTACCCGGAGGACATCTTCCGCATGCAGCGCGCCGTGCTCGCCGACTACCACGTGACCGCGGCGAGCGACTTCCGTGCCGGCCAGGACCGCTGGCGGGTGCCCGAGGACCCCTCGCGCGGCGACGACGGGGTGGCCCAGCCGCCCTACTTCCTCTCGCTCGCGATGCCCGACCAGCGCCAGCCGGTGTGGTCGCTCACCTCGACCTACATCCCGCGCGGCACTCGCAATGTCATGGCGGGCTACCTGTCGGCCGACGGTGATGCCGGCTCGGCAGCGGGCAAACCGGCGTCCGGCTACGGGCAGCTTCGCCTGCTGTCGGTGCCACGCGACACGACCGTCCCCGGCGTCGGCCAGGTGCAGAACAACATCGTCTCGTCGACGTCGACCACCGGCTCGGGCACGCAGACGCTCACCGACTACCTCAACAACGCCAACCGCGGCGAGTCCCAGGTGCACTTCGGCAACCAGCTCGCGCTGCCCGTCGGCGAGGGCTTCCTGCACGTCGAGCCGATCTACATCTCCTCGGCGTCCGGCACGAGCTATCCGCAGCTGCGGATCGTCGTGGCGACCTTCGCCGGGCGGGTCGCCTGGGGGCAGAGCCTCGACGGTGCTCTCGACGAGCTCTTCGGCGGCGACGCCGGCGTGGACGAAGGGGGTGACGACGGTGGTGACGGGCCGTCTGCGGAGCCCGAGGAGCCGGCCGAGCCCAAGAACCTCACGGCCGACGAGAAGAAGCTGCGTGCGGCGATCTCGGGCATGGAGCAGGCCTACAAGGAGGGCCAGGACGCCCTGAAGAAGGGCGACTTCGCGGCCTACGACAAGGCCCAGAAGGAGCTGCGCAAGCACCTCGAGGACGCCGCGGAGGCCCAGCCGGGTGGCGGGTCGGCGACCCTCGACGAGGGCTGATTTGGTCTGCCCCGTTCGTTCACGTAGAGTTTCATCTCGCAAGACAACGACGCGGGGTGGAGCAGTTCGGTAGCTCGCCGGGCTCATAACCCGGAGGTCGCGGGTTCAAATCCCGCCCCCGCTACCACTCCGAGAGGCCCTCGACCATCTGGTCGAGGGCCTCTCGCATGTCCGGGTCCCTTCGAGACGGCCGCAGGCGGCCTCCGGATCCTGAGGAGAGAGTCCGCGAAGCGGGCGAGCTTCTCGAAGGCCAGGGACCGGGGGCAGTCGGGCGGCGGGGCGTGCCGGACCCGGTGCGCCGAACGTTCACCTTGGTGGGGGATCCTTCTCGCCGTGACCACGCCACCGGCTCTGCTCCCTTCGCTCCTCGCGAGTGACCGCGCGCCCGCGCCCCGCACGCTCGTCGACATCTTCATGGGCGTCGTCGCGGAGCACCCCGACGCGCCGGCCGTCGACAGCGGCCAGGAGATGCTCACCTATGCCGAGCTGGCCGAGGCCGCGACGGCGCTCGCCGAGTCGCTCGCGGAGCTGGGCATCGGGCCGGGGGACAAGGTCGGGGTGCGCATCCGCTCCGGCTCGACCGACCTCTACGTCGCGATCATCGGCACGATCCTCGCGGGCGCCGCCTACGTGCCCGTCGACGCCGACGACCCCGACGAGCGGGCCCGGGTGGTCTTCGAGGAGTCGGCGGCCGCCGCGATCATCGGCAACGATCTCGTCGTCACGACCACCGCTGTGGGACAGGGGCGCTCGCCGATCGAGCCCGCGCCGCCCGGGACCGACGACGACGCCTGGGTGATCTTCACCTCCGGGTCCACCGGCAAGCCGAAGGGGGTCGCCGTCACCCACCGCAATGCCGCCGCCTTCGTCGACGCCGAGTCGCGGATGTTCCTCGTCGACGACCCGATCGGGCCGGGGGACCGTGTCATGGCCGGTCTGTCGGTGGCCTTCGACGCCAGCTGTGAGGAGATGTGGCTCGCCTGGGCCTACGGCGGCTGCCTCGTGCCCGCGCCGCGCTCGCTCGTGCGCTCCGGGGTCGACGTCGGGCCCTGGCTCGTCGCCAACGAGATCACCATCGTCTCGACCGTGCCCACCCTCGTCGCGCTGTGGCCGCCGAGCTCGCTGGAGCGGGTGCGGCTGCTCATCATGGGCGGCGAGGCCTGCCCGCCGGAGCTCGCCTCCCGGCTGCAGCGCGAGGGGCGCGAGGTGTGGAACACCTACGGCCCCACCGAGGCCACCGTCGTCGCCTGCGGCGCCATGCTCGACGGCAGCGACCCGGTGCGCATCGGGCTGCCCCTCGACGGCTGGGACCTCGCGGTCGTCGACGGCGCGGGCCACCCGGTCGCCGAGGGCGAGTCGGGCGAGCTGATCATCGGTGGCGTCGGGCTGGCCCGCTACCTCGACCCGGCCAAGGACGCGGAGAAGTACGCGCCCATGCCCACCCTCGGCTGGGAGCGCGCCTACCGCTCCGGCGACGTCGTGCGCAACGACCCGGCGGGCCTGGTCTTCGCCGGTCGCGCCGACGACCAGATCAAGCTCGGCGGCCGCCGCATCGAGCTCGGCGAGATCGACGAGCAGCTGCTGCGGCTGCCCGGCGTGGTCTCCGCCGCGGCCGCCGTGCGCTCGACCGCCGCGGGCAACAAGCTGCTCGTCGGCTACCTGACGACCGACGCGAGCTTCGATGCACCGCACGCCCGCGACCTGCTGCGCGAGCGGATGCCCGCGGCCCTCGTCCCGCGCCTGGCCGTCGTCGACGAGTTGCCCACGCGCACCTCCGGCAAGGTCGACCGCGATGCCCTCCCGTGGCCCTTGCCCACCTCCGCCGACACCCCGGCGAAGGGAGAGCTCGGGCAGACCGCGCAGTGGGTCGCCGGCATCTGGGCCGAGGTCATCGGGGCCGACGTGAGCGACCCGGCGGATGACTTCTTCGACCTCGGGGGCGGCTCGCTCACCGCTGCCCAGGTGGTCAGCCGGCTGCGTGAGCGCACCCCCGAGACGACGGTCGGCGACCTCTACGCCCACCCGACCCTTGGCGACCTCGCTGCGTGGCTCGACGAGGCGGCCGCCGCCTCGACGATGGTGCGCACCAACCGCAAGGTGCGCCCGATCCGCACGAAGACCCAGGTGGCGCAGCTCGTCGGGATGATCCCCCTTCGCGCGCTCGCCGGCATGCGGTGGCTCGCCTGGCTCGTGCTCGGCTCGACCATCGGCCACCTCGCGCTGCCGTGGCTGCCGAGCTTCCCGCTCTGGCTCGTCGTGCCCATGGCGGCCCTCTTCCTCACCGGCCCCGGCCGTATGGTGCTCGCGGCCGGCCTGGCTCGGCTCGTCCTGCGTGGGGTGACCCCCGGCTCTCACCCGCGCGGCGGCAAGGTGCACCTGCGGCTCTGGCTCGCTGCCCGCACCCAGGACGAGCTCGCGGCGGCGGCCCTGTCCGGGGCGGTCTGGTTCCGCTGGTATGCAAGGCTGCTCGGCGCGAGGATCGGTGAGGGCGTCGACCTGCACGCCCTGCCGCCGGTCACCGGCTGGCTCGACGTCGGCGCGGGAGCGGCCATCGAGCCCGAGGTCGACCTCGTCGGCTACTGGATCGACGGTGACCGCGTGCACGTCGGTCCGATCACCGTCGGCGAGCACGCCCGCATCGGTGCCCGCAGCACCCTCTCGCCGGGCGCCGTCGTCGGCCGCGCCGCCGAGGTCGCCCCTGGCTCGCACGTCACGGGCACGGTGACCGCGGGAGAGTTCTGGTCCGGCTCTCCGGCCGAGCGGCAGGCCCCGGCTCGTGGCCCGTGGTCGCGCGAGGACGCACCGGCCCCCCGCCCCTGGCTCGTCGGCATGGGCGTCATCGCCGTGCTCATCGCCAGCCTGCCGGGCCTGGCCGCCCTCGCCGGCGGCGCGGTGCTGTGGCCGGCCGTCTCCGGCACCGACTCCCTCGGCGAGGCGGTGCGCGCCGCCCTGCCCTGGCTGCCGCTCGCAGCCCTCGTCGGCTACCTCGTCCTGGCGCTGCTCGTCCTCGCCCTCACCCGGCTGCTCGCCACCGCGATCGAGCCCGGCCACTTCCCGGTCCGCTCGGCCCAGGGGCTGGCGATCATCTACACCGTGCGGCTGCTCGACGAGGCGCGCGAGTGGCTCTTCCCGATCTACTCCAGCGCCTTCACCCCGATCTGGCTGCGGCTGCTCGGCGCCCGCGTCGGTGAGGGGGTCGAGGCCTCGACCGTGCTGCTCATCCCCAAGCTCGTGCGGGTGGGCGGCCACGCCTTCCTCGCCGACGACACCCTCATCGGCTCCTACGAGCTCGGTGGCGGCTGGGTCCGCGTCGAGCGGGTCAAGGTCGGCAAGCGGGCCTTCGTCGGCAACTCCGGCATGCTCGCGCCCGGCCGCCGGGTCCCCAAGCGCTCGCTCGTCGCGGTCCTCTCCGCGGCCCCGCAGCGCGCCAAGGCCAAGGCGGGCGCCTCGTACATCGGCTCGCCCCCGCGCAAGCTGCGCCGCACCGCCGACGAGCAGGACGCGAGCCGCACCTACGACCCGCCGACCCGGCTCAAGGTCCTGCGCTCGCTCGTCGAGCTGGGCCGCGTCGTGCCGCTGCTCATCGGGGTCGCGCTGCACGTCGGCGTCGGCCTGAGCCTGCTCGCCCTGCTCGACCGATCGGTCTGGGCCGCAGTGCTGCTCGCCGGCCCGGTCCTCATCGTCGCCGGTCACCTCGCCGCCGGCGTCACCCTCGTCGCCAAGTGGCTGCTCGTCGGCCGCCACCGCGCCGGCGACCACGAGCTGTGGACCTCCTTCGTCTGGCGCAACGAGCTCGCCGACACCTTCACCGAGATGCTCGCCGCCCCCTGGTTCGCCCGGATCACCACCGGGACGCCGGCACTCAACGCCTGGCTACGGCTCATGGGCAGCAAGGTCGGCGAGGGCGTCTGGTGCGACACCTACTGGCTCCCCGAGAGCGACCTCGTCGAGCTCGGCGACGGTGCGACGGTCAACCACGGGTGCGTCGTGCAGACCCACCTCTTCCACGACCGGGTCCTGCAGATGGACAAGGTCGTCCTCGAGGCCGGGGCGACCCTCGGCCCCAACAGCGTCATCCTCCCTTCGTCCAGCGTCGGCCGGGACGCGACCGTCGGACCCGTGTCGCTCGTCATGCGCGGCGAGGGCGTACCGTCGCGCACACGCTGGATCGGCAACCCGATCGGTCCGTGGGAGGAAGAGGAGCAGTGAGGCAGCAGCACGCGGGCACCGACGACTACGTCCCCGGCCACGGCGACGCGTCCTTCGGCGTCGAGCACTACGACCTGGAGCTCGACTACAAGGTCGCCGGCAACCGGCTCTCCGGTGAGGCGACGCTGCGCTGCCGCGCGCTCGCGCCGATCAGCCGGCTCGAGCTGGACCTGCACGCACTCAAGGTCGCTCGCGTCCACGTCGACGGGACGAGCGCGCGCTACTCGCACCGCGGTGACCGCCTGGCGGTGACCCTCGGGCGCACCGTCCCCGAGGGTGAGAGCGTCGAGGTGCGGGTGCGCTACGCCGGCACGCCCAAGCAGGTGCGCAGCCGCCGGCACGGCCAGGCCGGCTGGGAGGAGCTGAGCGACGGGGTCATCGTCGCCGCCCAGCCCCACGGCGCGCCCTCGTGGTTCCCGTGCAACGACCGGCCCGACGACAAGGCGACCTACGACATCACCGTCACCGCGGCGAAGGGGTACCACGTGGCCGTCGCCGGCGAGCTCCTCGACCGCTCGACCCGGGGGAGCACGACGACCTGGACCTATGTGCAGGACGCGCCGATGGCGACCTACCTCGCGACCGTGCAGATCGGGCGCTACGAGGTCATCGACCAGGCGGGTGCACCCGTGCCCGTGCGCGTCGTCGCGCCCGCCGACCGGCCGGAGAAGGACTTCGAGGCGGCCTTCGGGATGCAGCCGCAGATGCTCGGCTTCTTCGCGGAGACCTTCGGCGACTACCCCTTCGCCTCGTACACCGCCGTCATCACCGACGACGACCTCGAGATCCCGCTGGAGTCCCAGGGCCTGTCGACCTTCGGACGCAACTTCATGCGCGACGACTGGGAGTGCATCCGGCTCGTCGCCCACGAGCTGAGCCACCAGTGGTGGGGCAACTCGGTCACGCTCGGGCACTGGCGCGACATCTGGCTGCACGAGGGCTTCGCCTGCTACTCCGAGTGGCTGTGGTCGGAGCGGATCGGCCTGATGACCGTGGGCGAGCGGGCCGAGGTGCACCACGAGCGGGTGCGCACCGACGACGGCGACGAGCTGCTCCTAGGCGACCCCGGGCCGGACCTGATGTTCGACGACCGGGTCTACAAGCGGGGCGCGCTCACCCTGCACGCGCTGCGGCGGCAGATCGGTGACGCCCGCTTCTTCGAGGTGCTGCGCACCTGGTGCGAGGAGAACCAGTTCGGCACCGTGACGACGGCGATGTTCGTCGAGCACGCCGAGCGGGTCGCCGGCGAGGACCTCGGCGAGCTCTTCGAGGCCTGGCTCTACACCGTTGAGCTGCCGCCGCTGCCGGACTGACCGGCGGTCGGTGGGAGCACGACGGCCGCGGCGGCCAGGCCGGGTGGGGCCACGAGGTCGACGACCGGCCAGTCGGCGCACTGGACCCGGCTCATCGGCGTGCGCAGCCCGGTGCCGAGCGCCTTGAGGATCGCCTCCTTGCGGCACCACATCGCTGCCCGCTCGGCGGGGGAGTCCGCACGCTCTCCCGGGTGCAGCACGAGGTCGGGGTCCCAGCGGGCGTCGACGGCGGCGATCTCCTCGACGTCGACGCCAACCGGCCGAAGGGGGTCGACCGCCGTCACCACGACGTCACCGCACCGCGCCAGGCTGACGTGCGGGCGGCTGCCGTCGGGCAGGCGCGCCCACGGGCGGCCGTGGCGGTCGGAGCCGCAGGCGGGGCAGTGGCGGCCGAGGTCGACGTCGGACCCGCAGCTGCGCAGCAGGTGGGCGCGCAGGCCCCCGTCCCCGCTCATCCCGGTGTGCCACGCGACGTCCACGCCGGGAGTGTAGGGCGCGGCCGGCCGGTGCCCCTCCTAGTCGTTGCCGCAGGCGGCCAGCTCGCCGCTGATCCGCTGCGCGCTGACGACCAGGCTGCGCAGCATGAACTCGCCGCGGGTGCCGGTGAGCGCACGGGTGCGTCCGACGATCGAGACGGCCGCGCTCACCCGCCCGGAGGCGGCGAAGACCGGCGCGGACATCGAGGTCAGGCCGAGGGCGCGCTCCTCGCTCGTGCACACCCAGCCGCGCTCACGAGCGATGGCGAGGATCTGTCGCAACCGCGCGGTGTCGGTGATGGTGCGGGGGGTGTACCGGGTGCGCGGCAGCGCCAGCGTCGCCTCGGCGATGTCCTCGTCGAAGGCGGCGAGGACGCGCCCCGAGCTCGAGGCGAAGCCATTCACCTTGCGCATCCACTCGACGCTCGCCTCCTCGGGGAGCGAGCCGCAGTCGAAGCGCTCGACGTAGACGACGCGGCCGCCGGCCGGGAGGCCGAGCTGGACTGTCTCCTCGACACGGCGGTGCAGGGCCAGCAGCTCCGGGCGAGCGACCCGCCGGATCGGGAGCCGGTCGAGGACGAGCTGGCCGTAGTCGAAGAGCTGCAGACTCAGCCGGTAGCGCCCTCGCGGCGCCCGCTCGAGCAGCCCGCCGGTGGCAAGAGCGACCAGCATCTCGTGGGCGGTGCTCTTGGCGATGTCGAGCTCGCGCGCCACCTGGGTCGGCCCGAGCTCCTCGTGACTGGCGAAACAGCCGATGACGCGGGTGGAGATCGACACTGACCGCAGCCCGGTGGCGTCGTGCCCGACGTGCCGGGCCGCGACGGCGGTCATGACGAGACCGCCGTCGCCATCGTGAGGTCGGGGGTGCGAAGCGGTGACCGTGACATGTCCGGAGTCTGGTCGCACCCGCGCGCCCGAAGGGGAGATGTCCCGTGGACCGGAACATCTCCCCTTCGTCGCGCCGTGGGTCACCCGGAGGTGCTGCCGAAGGCGTGTTTGGCGGCCATCGCCACCGGGTCCCAGCCGGCGGGTGCCGTCCCCGTCTCCGGCTCGGAGACGGTGACCGGTCGGGCCTGGACGATCGAGACGGAGTCCTCGGGCCGGTGGTGCCGGTCGAGGACCCACTCGACGTCGACGGGGTAGCCGTAGTGTTCCTCCACCTTGAGCACCGCCCGGGTGATCTCGCCGATCTCCTCCTCGTCCAGGATCGCGCGGTCGGCGAGGTTGTCCGGCATGTCGATCTCCACGACCGCGCCGATGGAGTAGTCGAAGGCCGAGACGATCGTCTTGTGCGACACGTCGTAGCGCAGCACGCGCCGGTCGGTCTTGCCGACCTCGACGTGGTCGGGCGTGACGAGTCCCTGGACGACGGCCTCGCCCCAGCCCCAGCTGCCCTCGATGACCACCCGATCGCGCTTGCCGGTCACCGGGTGCGCCGAGAAGGCGACGCCGGAGCAGCGGGCGTGCACGAGTTTGACCACGCCGACGGCCATCGGCATCTCGAGGTGACTGATGCCGCGACGCAGCCGATAGTCCAGGGCCCGGCCCGTGAAGAGGCTGGCCCAGCACCGGCGGACGGCGTCGAGGACCCGTTCCTCGCCGGAGATGCCCAGGTAGGTGTCGAAGATCCCGGCGAAGGAGGCATCGCTGGAGTCCTCGCCCGTCGCCGACGACCGCACGGCGACGGGCACGTTGACCTCGACGCACCTGAGGCAGAGTTCCTGGTAGGCCGCCCGGATCTGCCCGGCCAGGTCCTCGCCGATCGGCCGTCGCTCGAACTCGGACCGGATCGTCTCCGATGCCCGCTCGACGGCATCAGGTGCCGGGTCGGGGCCGAGTGCGTCGACGACCTCGCTGGCGAATGTGTCCAGACCGCTGGCCACGACGTGCGCGCGGTAGGCGCTCGTCGCCACCGAGAAGGCGTCCGGCACGTTGGCGCCCGCGAGGTGCAGCTCGGACAGACGCCCCATCTTCGAGCCGGTGACCTTGACCGCGGTGTCGACGTCGACGCCGTCGATCCAGACGATGGGATCGCTGTCGACGGCCGTCATGCGCTCAGCTCCTTCTCCTGCGCTTCGTCCCGCCCCGCCTCGGCATCGGGTGCGCTGTCGCGGAAGATCGTCACAGTCCCCGCCGTCCCGTCCACCTCGACGATGTCGCCGTCACGGATCATCGAGGTCGCGACGACGGCCGCGGTGACCGTCGGGACGCCGTACTCGCGCCCGACGATCGCGGCGTGCGAGAGGGTGCCGCCACCGTCGCAGACGCAGCCGGCGATCTTCGCGAAGGCGGGCGTCCAGTTGGGTGAGGTCGACTCGCAGACGAGGATCTCACCGGGCTGGATGCGGTGCAGCTCGTCGGCGTCGGTGAGCACTCGGGCGGGTCCGCGGGCCTTGCCCTTCGCGGCGGGGACGCCGCTGAGCGAGGTCATCTCGGTGCCCGACGCCGACGCCTTGACGGTGTCGAGGAACTGCGGGTTGAGGCCGAAGACCTCGATGAGGATCGGGTCGTCGACGGTGTCGGGGATGTTGCCGAGCATCTTCGGCATCGTGAGGCGACGGTCGTACCAGTGGTCAAAGTACTGCCGGCGCGCCTCGATGATCGTGCGGAAGTCGGCATAGGACTTCTCACCGCGCACGAGCTGCAGGTTCTCGGGCCAGAAGAGGAAGTTCATGTCGTCGCTCGCGTCGGCGCCCACCCGCTCGGCGATCTGCTGGCAGGCCCACCGCATCGGCAGCGACACCTTGAGGTCCATGTAGTAGTTGTGGTCGTCCTGCCACCACGGGAAGTTCGCGGCGCGGCACGACGCGAGACCGCCGTCGAAGATCGCCTGCTCCTGCGCGGTCAGGGTCGAGCGGGCACGGTCGACGGCCTCGTCGCGCTCGCGCAGGGCTGCGGCGCGGGCCGCGTCGAAGTCGTGGACCTCCTGCTGCATGAAGGTCTTGATCATGCCCAGGGCCGGCGTGGGGTCCTCGATCCACGAGGGCAGCGCGATGTCGCACGAGCCCTCGGTCCGCCAGCCGTAGACGTCGAGGAAGTCGTCGAAGTCGCGCAGCCAGGTCCCGGCCGGGCCGCCCTCACGGCTCAGCGTCGCGCGCAGCTCCTCCGCGGGAGTGCGCTCGAAGACGTCGGTCAGCCCGGCCTGCTTCGCCTTCGCCGTCATGTCCCACAGAGCGCGGTCGGTCTCCATGATCTTCGTGTCCTCGCCCTGGAGGAACGTCCCGATGTCCAGGGGGTCGATCCCGAACTCGACGCACTGGCCGTAGAAGCCGACGAAGTTCGCCAGCAGCGGGTACATCACCTGGAAGTGGATCTCGAAGGCGCGCTTGTGGTACGCCCGGGCCTGCACGAGGTTGTCGCCGAGCTGCTCGAGCGACAGGCTCGACAGGTCGACGGAGCGGAAGTGGGCCCATTCGCCCTCGAGCTCGTCACGCATGCCGCCCCAGATCTCCTGGAAGTTCTCGAGGAAGGGAGGCAGGCTGCGGCTCAAACGCGCACCGCGGGCGGCGATGTGCCGAGGCTCGGTCACCGGGATCGAGGAGGCGTAGATGTGGGTGCCGGCCATGCGGGTCGTGATTCCCCGGCCGGGAGGAAGGGGGAGGGTCTCGGCGGCGAGCTGGGTGCCCCAGTTGTAGCCGTCCTCCATCCAGATGTACCCCATGGGGGTCATCCCGCGCGGCCAGTGGAAGTCGAGGAACCAGAAGTTCTCCTCGTCCTTCTTGGAAAAGGTCTTCACGGGGTCGACGACCCAGGGCGCGTGGTCGTACGCCGGCGTGAAGCCGGGGTACCACTCGTCGTTGCAGTACTCGTCGACGGGGATCAGCGTGGCCATGACACTCCTTTGTGTTCGAACGCAGCTGCTGCGCGGCTTGGGTCACACCGTGCTGCACGCCGACCCGGGTGACAACAGGCGTGTTCGGGGGCGACGAACGAGGCGGCCCGTTCGTCACCCGGGAACGCGGGCCTTCCCTCCCTTGCCACGTCTCCCTATGGTCGGCCGCATGTTGAGCCATGAGAAGAACGAACTGCTGACTCGCGTGGGGCCGGGCACGCCGATGGGTGAGCTGCTCCGTCGTTACTGGTGGCCCATCGCCACGCACGACATGGTGGGCCGCATCCCGATCAAGCGGCGCCTGCTCGGCGAGGACCTCGTCCTCTTCCGCGACGCGCAGGGACGTCTCGGGCTGCTGCAGGAGCGGTGCCCGCACCGACGCGCCTCGCTGACCCTCGGCTGCACCGAGGAGCGGGGCCTGCGCTGCGGCTACCACGGCTGGCTCTTCGACACGAGCGGTCAGTGCCTCGACCAGCCGGGTGAGCCCGCCGATTCGGACTTCAAGGACCGGATCCGGGCCACCGCCTACAAGGTGCAGGAGCTCGGCGGGCTCGTCTTCGCCTATCTCGGGCCGGACACCGAGGAGTCCCCGGCGCCACCGCTGCCGCGCTACGACCTCTTCGTCATGGCCGACTCCTGGCGCGACATCGCGCACGCCGAGCTGCCGTGCAACTTCCTGCAGATCATGGAGAACTCCGTCGACCCGCACCACGTCGAGTGGCTCCACGGGCGCTATGGCTCCTTCCTCAAGGAGCTCGCCGGCGAGCCGCCCCTGCCCGTCGTCACGAAGAAGCACGTCAAGGTCGCCTTCGAGGTCTTCGAGCACGGGATCCTCAAGCGCCGGATCCTCGAGGGGCAGACCGAGGAGGACGAGGACTGGAAGGTCGGTCACCCGCTGGTCTTCCCCGGCATGCTGCGCGTCGGCAGCGGCGGTCTGGCGACCTTCCAGATCCGCGTCCCCGTCGACGACACCCACACATGGCACGTGTGGTACCAGTGCTACACGCCGGGCGGTGCGGTGCCCGAGCAGGAGTCGATCCCCGTCTACGAGGTGCCGCTCAAGGACGAGCAGGGGCAGTGGCTGCGCGACTACGTCGACGGCCAGGACATCACCGCCTGGGTGACCCAGGGCGAGATCGCCGACCGCACCGAGGAGCACCTCGGCCGCTCCGACCTCGGTGTGATCACCCTGCGCCGGCTCTTCACGGAGCAGATCGACGTCGTGGCCGATGGTCAGGACCCGATCTGCACCTACCGCGACCAGGACCCGGCGGGCCAGATCGACCTGCCGATGGAGAAGGACAAGTTCGGCAGCGCCGAGGAGTTCCGCAAGATGTGGCTCGCCGAGAGCTCGATCCGGTACAGCCCGATCCGCAAGGAGATCTTCGAGCTCTTCGGCGACGAGCCACCGGCCGACGTGGCCGGCCCGGCCGAGCCGGCCACGGTCTGAGCGCAGGAGCCATGGACGCCGTGGACCGGGCGGTTGCGTGGTGCCCCGTGTGTGGCCGCGACCTGCGCGACCAGCGGGCCTTCGTCCAGGAGTACTGGAGCGCGCGGGAGCAGAACTTCCTGTGCTGGTGCCCCCGGTGCTCCAGCCAGTGCACGGTGACGATCTCCGATCGCGTGATCCTCTCCGAGCCGGAGCACTAGGGACGACGGGGGGGCGACCCCTAGGGCTGCTCCCGGGCCCGGGCGAGCAGCCACTCTCGCATCGACGCCGGGGCGGGCGGGTCGGGGACCCGGGCCTCGACCCACGCGTCGACGACCCGGCTCGGGTGCACCGTCGCGCCTGCGGTCGGGGCGTCGGTGCGCGCGCCGCTCCGGGTGTCGAACCTCCAGAAGTGTCCCGGGCAGACGAGCTCGCCGTCGCGCACGATCCCGCCGGACAGCGCGATGTCGCGGTGCGGGCACCGGTCGAGCAGCACCGACGGGGTGCCGTCGGGCGTGAGCGCGACGCACACCCGCGCGGTGCTGCCGTCAGGCGTGGTCACTTCGACAGCGAGCGGGTGCGCGCGGTCGAGGTCCTCGACGCGGCAGATCCGCAGCCACGGCCCGGTCACGGGCGCCATCCGAGAGCGGCCGAGACGCGGTTGGCCGCCTGGATCACCGGCGGTGCGAGGTGCCTCAGCCCGACCTCCACGTCTTCGACGTACATCGCCACGGACAACGAGGCGACGACCGCGCCGAGGGGCGCGCGCACCGGCGCGGCGATCGAGCACATGCCCGGCTCGGACTCGCCCCTGTTTTCCGCGAAACCCTGCCGGCGGACGACGGCGAGCTCGCGCAGCAGTTCCTCCCGCGTGGTGATCGTGCGAGGAGTCTTGCGACCCAGGCGAAGTCGGTCCACCGCGCGATCCTGCTGGTCGTGCGGCAGGTGGGCGAGCAGCACCTTGCCGCTCGAGGTGCAGTGGGCCGCGTTGCGGCTGCCGACCTCGCGGAAGACGGGGATGGTGCCGGGGCCCTCCCTTCGCTCGATGTACAGCACGTCCGCGCCGTCGAGAATCGCCACGTGGAGGGTGCCCCGGGTGAGGGTGCGCAGCTCGTCGAGGGGGATCGTCGCCGCCTCGTGGAGCTGCTGCGCCGTCTCGGCGCGCTGGCCGAGCGAGCGCATCGTGCTCGTCAGGCGGAAGAGTCCGGTCTCCTCGACCTTCTCGAGCAGGCCCTCGTCGACGAGCGTCCAGATGATCCGGTGAGCCGTGCTCTTGCTGACCCCGACGCGACGGCCGAGCTCGCTCACCCCGAGCTGGGTCGCGTGGTGGCCGAAGGCCTGGAGGATTCGCGCGGTCGCCGCGGCACTCGTCAGCCGCTCGGTGCGCTCCCCTCGCGTCCGCCCGGGTGCGGGCCGTCCCGCGTGCTCGTCCACGCCACCAGACTCGGGGGCGCCCCGCTTGCGCGGCAAATGGTGTCCTGCCTACCGGAACACCCACCGCGAGCCTCGGGCGTGACGGCCACGGTGAGGCCATGGCAGACGACACCGACCCGGACCTCGCCGAGGCCACACCCGAGGGGATGCGCCGGGTCATGGCGCCGGACGCGCCCTCCGAGCGCTCTCGAGGCATCGACCCGACGGACTCGCGCCGCAGGGCGGCCGGGACCGTCGCCGGCCCGCCGCGAGGGATCCTGCGCCTGAGCCACGTGGACGTCTCGGTGACCGACCTCGACCTGTCGACGGCGTACTACACGCAGGTCATGGGCATGGAGGTCACGGCCCGGACCGGCGACGCCGTGTACCTGCGGTGCTGGGACGAGGAGGACCACCACTCCCTTCGGCTGAGGTATGCGCCCCGCGTCGGCATGGACCTGATGTCCTTCAAGGTGCACCACGCTGACGACCTCGCCGACCTCGAGCAGCGGGTCTCCCGCTACGGATTCCCCGTCGAGCGGGTCTCGGCCGGCGAGTCCGTGGGCCAGGGCGAGTCGATCCGCTTCTCCACCCCGAGCGGCCACGTCATGGAGCTCGTCGCCGACGTCGAGAAGGTGGGAGCCCGTCCGCGGTCGCGGATCGAGGCCGGTGGCCTCGAACCCTTCCCCCGTGACCACATCGGGCCACCGCGCATGGACCACACGCTCGTCACCGCCGAGGAGGTGGGGGAGGCCACGCAGTTCTACCGGGACGTCCTCGGGTTTCGCATCACCGAGCAGCTCCTCGACGGCAACGGCCACCAGGTGGGCACGTGGATGGAGCGCTCGCACACCCCGCACGACCTCGCCGTGGTGCAGGGGCCGAACGGCGGGCTGCACCACTTCGCCTTCTGGCTCGACGACTGGGACGAGGTGCGTGACGCCGCGGACGTGCTGGCGCACCACGGGATCCAGGTCGACGTCGGCCCCACGCGCCACGGCATCACGCGTGGCTCGACCATCTACTTCTTCGACCCCCTCGGGACCCGCAACGAGGTCTTCACCGGTGGCTACCGGCCGGACCCCGACTTCCCGACCCTCACGTGGACCGGAGACAACGCCGGCCGCGCGATCTTCTACTACGAAGGCGAACTCAACGACCGCTTCATGAAAGTGCACACCTGATGAGCATCCTGAGACTGTCCCACGTCGAGCTGCGAGTGCCGGACCTGGAGCTGGCCACCGCCTACTACTGCGAGGTCGTCGGCATGATCGAGACCGGGCGCGACGACTCCCGCGTCTTCCTCAAGTGCTGGGACGAGCACCAGCACCACAGCGTGGTCCTCACCCACGAGCCGACCCACGGGCTGAACCACCTCGGCTTCAAGGTCACCGACCTGGCCGACCTCGACCACTACCAGCAGCGCCTCGAGGCGGCCGGCGTCGACGTGCGCCGCTACTCCGCGGACGAGTGGGCCCCCGGGCACGGGGCGGCCATTCGCTTCACCCTGCCGAGCGGCCAGGACATGGAGCTCGTCCACGGGATGCAGCAGGTGGGCAACCTGCTGCCCCAGACCAACCCACCGCCGCGTCCGATGGGCCTCGTGGGCATCGCGCCGCCGCGCATCGACCACGTCTTCCTCACCGGTGAGGAGGTCGACACGGTCACCGCCTTCCTCGTCGAGCACCTCGACTTCCGGCTCACCGAGCGCGTCCTCGGCGACGACGGCTACCAGATCGCCACCTGGCTCGAGGTCTCGCACCGCTCGCACGACATCGCCTTCCTCACCGGCCCCAACGCGGGCCTGCACCACTTCGCGTACTGGGTCGACGGGTGGAACGACCTGCGCAACGCGGCGGATGCGTGCATCTACCACGGTGTCGAGCTCGAGACGAACCCGACGCGGCACGGGGCCACTCGCGGGCAGTGCCTGTACTTCTTCGACCCCGCGGGCAACCGCAACGAGATGTTCACCGGCGGCTACTGGGTCGACCCCGGGAGCGAGCCGATCACGTGGACGGAGGCGGAGATGGGCCGCGCCCTCTTCTACTACGACGGTGCCGTCGACCAGCGCTACCTCACGGTCCACAGCTGAGGGGGCGACGATGACGACGAAGCCGACGACCTCCCTGCCCCGGACCGAGCGCCCCGACGCCCCGGCCTACCTCACGCGGCACCTGTCCCGGCAGGCCGTGCCGAGTGCGCGGGACTCCGACCCCGACGACGAGCGCGACGAGAGCACCCCTCTCTACCTGCGGCGATTCCGCGAGCGTGACGGCGGCGACGAGGTGCTCTACGACGGCCGGGTCGTGGGCAGCTCACGCGCCTGGGCGGAGGTGACGCGCACCAAGGAGATCGTGCCGGAGCGCCGCGAGGAGCTGACCCAGGTCGACTGCGACATCTACCTCGTGCGGCACGGCGAGACCCAGGGCTACTCGACCGAGTCCGGCCTGACCCCCCTCGGCTCCTGGCAGGCCCACCGGCGCGGCCAGGAGATCGCGCGTCGGGTCACCGACGACATGCCCGTGGAGCTGCTCTGCGCCCCGACCAACCGGGCCCGGCAGACCGCCGAACACCTGCGCCGCGGCCTCGTCGACAACTCCGCGCTCTTCGGCCGTGCCCCCCGGATCGGTGTGATCCACGACGACGAAAACTTTCGCAACTTCGAGGTGCGCACCCCCCAGGGGCCGCGCGATGTGACGAGCGCGTACCGCTGGTACCAGCGGGAGATGGAGCGCTACGAGCGGATCGGTCTCGGCGAGCGGCCCGGGTGGCTCGTCGACGTCGACCGTTTCTGGGGCATCCAGCAGGGCGGCGGCGACCCGATCACCCACTGGCTGACGATGCCGATGCTCTCCTTCGAGCCACCCGTCGAGTGCGTCAAGCGCTTCTGGCGGGGCATCCTCACCGCCCGCGAGCGCACCGGCGCCCGCACGATCGTCGTCGCGACGCACTCGGGCCCGATCCGCGCCTTCGCCACGACGGCGATGGGCTACGACCCGGGCGAGCCCTTCAACACCGAGTTCGTCCGGGTGCGCCTCGTCGCCGGGGCGAAGGGAGCGCTCGTGCTCTACCGCAACCGGGTGCAGGAGGTCAGCCTCCCCGACGAGGACCTCCTGCCGGCCAACGCCGAGCCCCGCTTCGAGGTCACCGATGGCTGACGTTCCGGCGCTCGTCCTGGACTTCGGCGGGCCGGTCCTGCTGACCCCCTTCGAGATGGCGGTCCGCGAGCCCGAGGGGGTGGTCCGTGACCTCTTCCTCGAGCAGGGGCCGCTCGCGACGCGGCAGCGACCGGACCCGCTGTGGGCGGACCTGCAGGAGGGTCGCCTCAGCGAACGGGAGTACTGGGCGCGCAAGGCGCAGGCATGGCACGAGGCGGGGGGTTCGGCCCCCGAGGTGCCGGTGATGTTCGAGTCGCTCTACTCGCCGCCCGGCCCGCGGATGATTCGCCCGCAGGCCCGCGCGCTGCTCGCCGAGGCCCTCGCGGCCGGTCGTCGCACGGCGATCCTCACCAACGACATGCGCGCCTTCCACACCCAGGACTGGATCGACGGCACGGAGATCATCCACACCGTCGACGTCATGGTCGACGGGTCCGTCGAGGGCGTGCTCAAGCCTGACCCCGAGCTGTACCGCAGACTCGCGCAGCGGCTCGGCGTGGACTTCGCCGACATGGTCTTCGTCGACGACCAGCCGCACAACATCGCGGGTGCCGAGGCCCTCGGCATCCCGTCGGTGTGGTTGGACGTGACGGATCCGGACGCGTCCTTCGACCGGGCGCGCACACTCATGGGACTGGACGAGGTGGTCCGCGATGGCTGAGCAGAGAGAGGTCCGGGTCTCCCGGATGCAGTGGGAGGCCGAGGGAGTGCTGTCCCTGCGGCTGACCCGGATCGAGAGCGAGGACCCCATGCCCGAGTGGGCGCCGGGTGACCACATCGACGTCTACGTGCCCGACGGCACGACCCGGCAGTACTCGCTGTGCGGCGACCCGACCGACCGCGACCACTGGGAGATCGCGGTCCTGCGTGAGCACGAAGGGCGTGGCGGCTCGGCCTACATCCACGACGAGCTGCGGGTCGGGGACCGACTGCTCGTCACCCGGCCGAGGAACACCTTCGCCCTTGAGGACGCGTCGCACCACGCGCTCGTCGCGGGCGGGATCGGCATCACGCCGATGATGGCCATGGCCGAGCACCTCGCCCGGGAGGACCGACCTTTCCACCTGACGTACGGCGGCCGCACGAGCGGGGCCATGGCCTTCCGGGACCGGTTGGCGGTGCTCGGGGATCGGGTGAGCTTCCTCGCCGAGGACGCGCAGGGTCGCCCCGACCTGGAGGCCCTCGTGCGTGACCTGCCCGAGGGCGGGCTCGTCTACGTGTGCGGGCCCCTCGGGCTGCTCCAGGCCGTGCAGGCCGCGGCCGAGGCCGTGCACGGACCCGACCACGACGTCGTGCGCTTCGAGCTCTTCAGCCGCGACGGCCTCGAACCGGTGGTGGGCCAGGCGCTCGACGCCGACGACTACGAGCTCGTGCTGGCGCGCTCCGGCCACACCCTGCGTCTGGCTCCCGAGGACAACATCCTCGACAAGGCCCTCGCCCTGGGGGTCGACGTCGACAACGACTGCCGAGAGGGCATCTGCGGCTCGTGCGTCACGGCGATCATCTCGGGCGAGGTCGACCACCGCGACCTCGTGATGACGAAGAAGGAGCATGCTGCGATGAAGGAGATGATGATCTGCGTCTCTCGGCCGACGTGCGCGCGGCTCGAGCTCGACCTGTGACGGCCCGCGAGCGGCCCTCTGTGGCCCCTATCAGGTCGGATGTGCCGGTGGACACAGGGGAGGGGCGCGATTTCTCCCTTCGCCATGCGCTGGGCCACAATGGAAGGCGTGAGCGCTAACTCTGGCAAGCACCGCGTCGTCATCATCGGTTCCGGCTTCGGCGGCCTCTTCGCCGCGAAGTCCCTGAGCGGCAAGGACGTCGAGGTCACCCTCGTCTCGCGCACCGGCCACCACCTCTTCCAGCCGCTGCTCTACCAGGTGGCCACGGGCATCCTCTCCGAGGGCGACATCGCCCCGGCGACCCGCGACATCCTCGCCCGCGACAAGAACGTCCGCACGATCCTCGGCGACGTCCACGAGATCGACATCGAGGCGCGCACCGTCACCTCCCGCTCGCTGAGCCAGGAGACGGTCACGCCCTACGACAGCCTGATCATCGCCGCCGGTGCCGGACAGTCGTACTTCGGCAACGACCACTTCGCCCGCTACGCGCCGGGCATGAAGGACATCGACAACGCCCTCGAGCTGCGCGGCCGCATCTTCGGCGCCTTCGAGCTGGCCGAGACCACGACCGACCCCGAGGACCGCGAGCGGCTGCTCACCTTCGTCGTCGTCGGCGCCGGCCCGACCGGTGTCGAGATGGCCGGCCAGATCGCCGAGCTGTCGCACAAGACCCTCGCCCACGAGTTCCGCTGCATCAACCCCCGCGACGCGCGCGTCATCCTGCTCGACGGCGCCGACC
The DNA here is from genome assembly GCF_038004165.1 of Janibacter sp. FSL W8-0316. NCBI lineage: Bacteria > Bacillati > Actinomycetota > Actinomycetes > Micrococcales > Intrasporangiaceae > Janibacter > Janibacter sp. FSL W8-0316. Next base: position 3,046,019 of record NZ_JBBOQX010000001.1, read on the forward strand.
AGGTGCTGCCCTCTTTCGGAGACCGCCTCGGCGGCAAGACCCGGGCCAGCCTCGAGAAGCGCGGCGTCGAGGTCCAGCTCGGGGCCATGGTCACCGACGTCGACGGCAGCGGCATCGACGTCAAGTACAAGGACGGCTCCACCCAGCGCATCGAAGCCATGACCAAGGTCTGGGCCGCCGGCGTCGCCGCCTCGCCACTCGGCAAGCTCGTCGCCGAGCAGGCCGGTGCCGAGATCGACCGCGCCGGGCGCGTCCAGGTCGAGGAGGACCTGACCCTCAAGGGTCACCCGGAGATCTTCCTCGTCGGCGACATGATCAACCTCAAGGGCTACCCCGGCGTCGCCCAGCTGGCGATCCAGGGCGGCCGCTACGCGGCCCAGGAGATCCTCGGGCGCCTCGAGGGCAAGGAGCCGCAGGCCCCCTTCGTCTACAAGGACAAGGGCTCGATGGCGACGATCTCGAAGTACTCCGCCGTCGCGAGCATCGGCAAGATCAAGCTCACCGGCTTCATCGCCTGGCTCGCCTGGCTGGCCGTGCACCTCATGGCGATGGTCGGCTTCAAGAACCGCGTCTCCACGCTGCTCAACTGGATCATCACCTTCGTCGGCAACAACCGCAACGAGCGTGCGACGACGATGCAGCAGGTCTTCGCCCGCCGGGCCATCGAGGACCTCGGCGAGAACGCCTTCCCCGAGCTGCCGCGCACCGGTGAGCAGGAGCAGCGGCGCGAGGCCTCCTGACGGCTGACGGGACTCCTCCCGGGCGCGCGTCGTAAGGTGCGTCCATGCCCTTGGACTTCACCCTCGAGGACCACACCCTCCCCAACGGCCTGCGCGTCGTCGTGCAGCCGGACGACACGACCCCGACCGTCACGGTCAACCTGTGGGTCGGGGTCGGATCACGTCACGAGGAGCCCGGGCGCACCGGCTTCGCGCACCTCTTCGAGCACCTGATGTTCCAGGGCAGCGCGCACGTGGCCAACGGCGAGCACTTCCAGGCGCTCATGGGCGTCGGCGGTCGGCTCAACGCCACGACGTGGTTCGACCGGACCAACTACTTCGAGACGATCCCCTCGGGGGCGCTCGAGCTGGCGCTGTGGCTCGAGGCCGACCGGCACGCCAACCTCCTGGCTGCGGTCAACCAGGCCAACCTCGACAACCAGCGCGACGTGGTCAAGGAGGAGAAGCGCCAGCGCTACGACAACCAGCCCTACGGCCAGGCGCTGACCCGCGTCTACGCGACGGTCTTCCCGCAGGGGCACCCCTACCACCACCCGACGATCGGGTCGATGGAGGACCTCGATGCCGCGTCCGTGCAGGACGTCCACGACTTCTTCGCCCGGCACTACGCCCCCGACAACACCGTCCTGACGATCGTCGGTGACGTGACCGCCGAGCGGGCGCTCGAGCTGGCGGAGCGCTACTTCGGGCACATCACCCACCGGGCCGAGCCGCGGCGGGCGCCGGTCGCGCCCCTGCCGCCGCTGCCGGAGCCGCTGCGGGAGGAGGTCGTCGACGAGGTGCCCAACGACCGGATCCACCTGGCCTTCCGGCTCCCTGCCGAAGGGGGTGACACCCGTGACGAGTTCCTCGCCGCCTCGATGGCCCTGGACTGCCTCGGCGGGCTGAGCTTCTCGCCGCTCGAGCAGCACCTCGTGCGTGAGGAGCAGGTGGCCAACAGCGTCGACGTCGGGGCGATGGGCTTCGTCGACGGCGTCTCACTCGGGCTCGTCGTCGTTGACGTCGCCGAGGGCGTCGACACCGATGCGCTCGAGGAGCGGGTGTGCGCCGAGCTGAGCGCCTTCGCCGACGAGGGGCCGACGCCCGAGCAGCTGGAGGCGGTGCGGGCGCAGGCCGAGCGCGCCTGGCTGTCGGCGCTCGCGGCCAAGGACGAGCGGGCCGACCTCATCGGGCACTACACCTGCCTGCACGACGACCCGGGCTTCATCAACACCTTCCTCGACCGGCTGGCCGAGGTGACGCCGCAGCAGGTGCAGGCGGCTGCGGACCGGTGGCTGCGGCCACAGAGTCGAGCCGCCGTCGTCTACCGGGCGGCCCAGGAGCAGGAGGAGGTCGCGTGAGCGAGGTCGAGAGCACGAGCACGCCCGTTGTCCCACGGCCCGAGGTGGCGGCGCCGGGGGAGTGGGCCTTCCCCGAGCCGCGCGAGGTCGAGCTGCCCAACGGCATCCGGGCACTCGTCCACGACGTGCCCGGCCAGTACGTCATCTCGGTGCGGGTCACCGTGCCGGCGGCCCTGCGGCACGAGCCGCGCGAGGTCGAGGGCGTCGCGTGGATCATGGCGCGGCTGCTCGACGAGGGCACGAGCACGCACGGGCAGCGCGAGCTGTCGGAGCTGCTCGAGCGGCGCGGCATCGCGCTCGGGGCCGGCATGAGCGAGGCGGCGCTGGGCGTCGATCTCGACGTGCCGCAGCGCTTCCTGCCCGAGGCTCTGGAGCTGCTCACCGAGTGCCTGTCCGAGCCGACCTTCGAGGAGGGCGAGGTCACCCGGGTGGTCCGCACTCGGCTGGCCGAGATCGAGCAGGAGCGCGCCTCCGCCGGGCGGCGCGCCTTCAAGGAGTGGGCGGCGAGCTACTACGACCGGGACACCCGGGCCAGCCGGCCGGCCTCCGGCTCGGCCGAGACGGTCGCGGCGATCCGTCGCGAGCACGTCGTCGACTACCACGCCACGCACGTGCACCCCCAGGGCTCGACGGTGGTCGTCGCCGGCGACCTCACCGGGATCGACGTCGACGCGCTGCTCGCCGCGACGATCGGTGCGTGGGAGACCGCCGGCCGCGCCGCCTCGACCGACCGTGCGCCCGCGCCGCGTGCCGACGACGCCGCTCGCGTGGTGCTCGTCGACCGGCCGGGGTCGGTGCAGTCGGAGATCCTCATCGGCGGACCGGGCCCGGACCGGCGGGTCGAGTCCGGCTGGGCCCCCTTCCCCGTCCTCGCCTGGGTCATCGGTGGTGCGCCCAATGCCCGCATCGACCAGGTGCTGCGCGAGGACAAGGGCTACACCTACGGCATCCGGGCCGGCTTCCGCCCGCGCCAGGTGGGCTCCGCCTTCACCGTCTCGGGGTCGGTTCGCGCCGACTCGACGGTCGACTCCCTTCGCCTGCTCTCGCAGATCCTCGGTGGGGTCGGGGAGGGCTTCACCGAGGCCGAGACCCGCGCCGGGGTCGACTTCATGACGCTCACCGCGCCCGGGCGCTATGACACCGCCGACGCGATCGCTGACGAGACGAGCGGGCTGGCGGGCGACAACCTGCCGCTGAGCTTTACCAGCGACGTGATCGCCGCGATGCGCCGGCTCACCGCCGCCGACCTCGACGCCGCGTGGCGCGACCATGTGCGGCCCGAGTGGACCATCGTCGTCGTCGGTGACGCCTCGACCTACCGCGACGAGGTCGAGGAGCTCGGGCTCGGGCCGGTGACCGTCGTCCCGAACTGACGTGCACGAGAGGTCGTCCTCTGCCCGATATGGGCGTTCCAACGGCACGAGATGCACCAGGACGCCCCTTTGTGCACAGGGGGCGAGCAGTCGCTCGGCTCGTCCCCAGTCTCGCGGTGGCACTGGAGCCGCTGGGTGCGGGCCGTTGGACTGGCTCGATGATCTACACCCACGCCCAGCTGCGCGAGCACTACTCACGTCGGCAGATCGACCGTCTGGTCGCCGAGGAGCGACTGGTGAGAGCCGGCCGCCACCTCGTGCTCCCGGGGACGGATGACGCGATCATCGCGGCCCTGGGCCAGGGGCTGCGCACGACCTGTCTGACGGCCGCACGGCATCACGGGATCTGGACGCCGCCAGGACGCGGCCGACATGTCTACGGCCGACGTGGGCATCCGGTGCCCGGGGCGTGGGTCGACCACGGCTATCACCACGCGTGGCCCGAAGACGACCCGGTGGCCTCACCCGCGCTGCTCCTCGAGCACGCGGCTCGCTGCGTCGACCCTGTCGACGTGGGCATCCTCGCCGAGTCGGCCATGCACCTGGAGCTGCTCCACGAGGCCGACGTCGCGGCGATTCGCCGGGCCTCACCGAGGCAGGTGCAGCGAGTGCTGGCCCATGCCTCGGGGTTGCCCGAGTCAGGGAGCGAGTCCAAGGTGCGTCTGCACCTCCTGCTCCAGCGGGTGCCGGTGCGTCCACAGGTCAAGATTCCGGGCGTCGGCCGGGTGGACATGCTCGTGGGTGAGCGCTGGATCATCGAGTGCGACAGCAAGACGCACCACAAGGACCAGGACGCCTACGCGAAGGACCGGGGTCGGGACTTCAGCGCGACCGCGCTCGGGTACCGCACGAGTCGGCTGACCTACGATATGTGCTTCCCCGACTGGGATGCGACGGCGATGTGGCTCGCGCAGGTCCTGGCGACGGGGGAGCACCTCGTGCCTCCGGAGCAGTGGCTGCGCACCCGCCGGCTGCGTCGCGAGCACAAGAGGTAGTGCATCGGCCGAAATGCCCTCGTCAACGGCACGAGATGCACCAGGACGACCTCTTGTGCTCGCCCCTCAGGCGTCAGGCGCCAGCCGGCGCAGGATCTCGTCGTGGAGCAGGCCGTTGGAGGCGAGGGCATTGCCGCCCCAAGGGCCGGGGGCCCCGTCGAGCGAGGTGAAGCGCCCGCCGGCCTCCTCGACGATGGCCACGAGCGCGGCCATGTCGTAGAGCTCCAGCTCGGGCTCGGCGGCGAGGTCGACCGCGCCCTCGGCGACGAGCATGTAGGACCAGAAGTCCCCGTAGGCCCGCGTGCGCCACAGGTCGGACGTGAGGTTGAGGAAGTTGCGGGCCCGGCCCAGCCCGCGCCAGCCGTCGAGCGAGCTGTAGGACAGCGATGCGTCGGCCACCTGCGAGACCCGCGAGACGTGGATCTGCTTGGCCTGGGCGAGGGAGCGGCCGGTCCAGGCGCCGGCGCCCTTCGCCGCCCACCAGCGTCGGCCGAGGGCGGGGGCCGCGACGAGCCCGACGACGCAGTCCTCGCCGTCGACGAGCCCGATGAGGGTGGCCCAGACGGGGACGCCGCGGACGTAGTTCTTCGTGCCGTCGATCGGGTCGATGATCCAGCGGCGCTGCGAGTTGCCGGAGCTGCCGAACTCCTCGCCCAGCACGGCGTCCCGCCCGCGAGAACGAGCCAGCTGCGCGCGGATCGCCTCCTCGCAGGAGCGGTCGGCGTCGCTGACGGGCGTCAGGTCGGGCTTGGACTCGACGACGAGGTCGGCCGCCTGGAAGCGGGCCATGGTGATCCGCTCGACCTGGTCGGCCAGCACGTGGGCCAGGCGCAGGTCATCGGCGTAGGGGGAACTGTCGGCCATCCGGTCAACGTACCCGCACCAGCGGCCCCGGCGGGGGACCGGCTCAGCGCTCGTCCGACTCGCCGGACCGCGCCCGCAGCAGACGACGAAGGGAGTCCAGCCGCTGCTCCCCGCCCGGCCCGGCGTGCCCCGCGGCGACCCAGGCGTCGAGGGCGCAGTCCGGTTCGTCGTGGGTGCAGCCGCGCGGGCAGCCCTCGTCGGCGCCCTCGGCCAACTCGGGGAAGTGCCCGATGATCCGGTCCGGATCGACGTGCGCCAGCCCGAAGGAGCGGATGCCCGGGGTGTCGATGATCCAGCCCGCAGCGTCCGGGTCCACCGGCTCGGCCTCCTGGGCCCGCACGTCCTCACGGTCGTGCGAAGGGGGGAGAGGCGGCAGCCGCAGGCCGAGGGCGCTGGTCGAGGTGTGTCGTCCCCGACCGGTGACGTCGTTGACGTGCCCGGTGGCCCGGTCGGCGTCGGGGCACAGCGCGTTGACCAGGGTCGACTTGCCGACGCCCGAGTGGCCGACGAGCACGGAGACTCGGCCGGCGAGGCGACGGCGCAGCTCGGCCAGCCCTTCGCTGCCCTCGGTGAGGACAGAGGTGACGACGTGCGGGACGTCGAGGGGGGCGTACTGCGCGAGGAAGTCCTCGGCGGACGCGAGGTCGGACTTGGTGAGGACGAGCAGCGGGTCCATGCCGGCGTCGTAGGCCGCGACGAGGCAGCGGTCGATGAGGCGCGGGCGCGGCTCGGGGTCGGCGAGGGCGGCCACGACGACGAGCTGGTCGGCGTTGGCCACGATGACCCGCTCGACGGGGTCGGTGTCGTCGGCGGTGCGCCGCAGCACGGTGGCCCGCTCCTCGATGCGCACGATCCGGGCGAGGGTGTCGGGCGCACCCGAGGTGTCACCGACCATCGCGACCCGGTCGCCGACGACGACGGGGGAGCGGCCGAGCTCGCGCGCCCGCATGGCGATGACCACGCGCTCGGGCAGGCCCTCGCCGGCGGGCACGAGCGTCGTCCACCGACCCCGGTCGACGGCCGTCACCCGGCCGACGATCGCGTCCTCGTGCTTGGGGCGGTCCTTGGTCCGTGGCCGGGAGCCGCGGCGGTTGGGGCGCACGCGGACGTCGGACTCGTCCCAGCTGCGCGAGGACCGGCTCATCAGCCCTCCGACGCCTCGAGCATGCCCTGCCACAGGTCGACGAAGCGCGGCAGCGTCTTGCCGACGGTCGCGGGGTCCTCGATGACCGTGCCGGGGGCACGCAGGGCGAGGACCGCTCCGGCCATGACCATGCGGTGGTCGGCATAGGTGTGGAAGGTGCTGGGGCGCAAGGGCGCCGGGTCGATCCGTAGCCCGTCGTCGAGCTCGGTGACCTCGACGCCCATGCCGCCCAGCTCGCGGGAGAGGGCGCTGATCCGGTCGGTCTCGTGCCCGCGGATGTGGGCGACCCCGCGGATGATCGACGGCCCGTCGGCGCACGCCGCGACGGCGGCGACGACCGGCGTCAGCTCGGCGGCATCGTGCAGGTCGACGTCGATGCCGCTGGGGCGACCGTCGCCGGCGACGGTGAGCGTGCGGGAGTCGAGGCTGACCTCGGCGCCCATCCGGTCGAGGACGTCGCGGATCATGTCGCCGGCCTGGGTCGTGTGGCCGGGCCAGTCCGGGACCGACACCCGGCCCCCGGCGACGAGCGCGGCGGCGAGGAAGGGCGCGGCATTGGACAGGTCGGGCTCGACGGTCACGTCGAGCGGCAGCAGCTCGCCCGGCTCGACCCGCCACGTGTTGGCCTCGGAGTCGTCGACCGCGGCGCCGGCGTCACGCAGCGTCTCGACGGTCATCTCGACGTGGGGCAGCGAGGGCAGCGGCTTGCCGTCGTGGACGACCGTCACGCCCTCGTCGAAGAGCGACCCGGCGAGCAGCAGCGCGGAGACGAACTGCGAGGACGCGGAGGCGTCGATCACGACCCGCCCGCCCCGCACGGAGCCCGTTCCCTCCACGACGAAGGGGAGGGTGCCTCTCCCTTCGTCCTCGACGGTGACGCCGAGGTCCCGCAGCGCGTCGATGATCGCGGCCATGGGGCGCACCCGTGCGTGCTCGTCGCCGTCGAAGGTCACCGGACCGCTGGCCAGTGCCGCGACCGGGGGCAGGAAGCGCATGACCGTGCCCGCGAGGCCGCAGTCGACGGTGCGGCCGCCGCGCAGGGTCGCGGGGTGGATGATCCAGTCGGGGGAGCCGGAGGCCGTGGACGTGGCGTTGTCGATGCTCGCGCCGAGCTGGCGCAACGCCTGGGCCATGAGCTCGGTGTCCCGGGAGCGAAGGGGGCGTCGCAGGCGGGAGATGTCGGAGGCGAGAGCCGCGAGGACGAGGTAGCGGTTGGTGAGGGACTTGCTCCCCGGCAGCGTCACGGTCGCGTCGAGGCGACCGGACGCTGCCGGGGCATGCCAATCAGGACTGGTCATCGCCGGTCAGGACACCGCCTGCTTCGCCTGGAGGGCGGCGAGCTTGGCCTCGCGGGCCGCGGACTTGCGGGCCTGGCGGGCGGTGCGCTCGATGCCTTCGCCGGCGAGCTTGGCGCGGTAGGCGACGCCGGGCTTGCCCTCGGTGTCGACCGCGGCGAGGATCAGCCCGCCCATGAGGCTGACGTCCTTGATGAACTGGGTGAGCTTGCCCGCCTTGGCCTGCGGGTCGGACTCGGCCCAGAAGTTGTGGGTCGCGGTCGTCGGGACCATCGTCCCGAGGAGCAGCGCGGAGGCCAGGCGGGGAGCCTTGCCGGTGGCGAGGAGCGCGCCGCCGGCGACCATCGCGGCGCCGTTGGCGCGCACGAGCAGCTCGGTGTCGTCGGGCAGCTGGGTCTTGGCCGCCAGGGGCTTGGTGACAGGCTCGGCCGCAGGGGCATGGGCGGTGGGGTAGCGCAGGGCGTTGATGCCGCCCCAGACGAAGATTCCGGCGAGCATGGGACGGGCGATGCGACGAACGATCATGGGTGATGGCTCCTTGTCGTCGTGTGGTCACCGGGAATCTCCCGGCGGGTACGCCTCCTACCGTAGTCGGGATCGGCCGTGGGCCTAGTCTCGGAGGGGTGTGCGGACGATATGCGGCCACGGCCAACCCCGACGACCTGATCGAGGAGTTCGAGATCGACGCGGACCGCGTCGGTGAGCCCTCGCGCTCGATCCTCAAGTCGCCCCAGGACCCACCGGCGGGGACGCCCGACTACAACATGGCGCCCACCAAGCAGGCTCCGGTCGTCCTCACCCGCGTGCCGAAGGGGGCCCTTCGAGGCTCGGGCCCGGAGGCCCTCGCACCTCAGGAACCGGGGGTGGGGGTGCGTCAGCTGCGACTGCTCACCTGGGGTCTCGTGCCGTCGTGGGCGAAGGAGACCAAGGTCGGCCTGCGGATGACCAATGCCCGCGCCGAGACCCTCCTCGACAAGCCGGCCTTCGCCAAGGCGGCGGCCAGCCGCCGGTGCATCGTCCCGGCCGCCGGCTGGTACGAGTGGCAGGTCTCGCCGGTGGCCAAGGACGCCAAGGGCAAGCCGCGCAAGCAGCCCTTCTTCATCCACCGCGGCGACGACGCGCCGGTCGCCTTCGCGGGGCTCTACGAGTTCTGGCGCGACCCGGCGGTCGCGGCGGGTGACGACCCCGACGCGTGGCTGACGACCTTCACGATCATCACTACCGCCGCGGACCCGGGCATGGACCGCATCCACGACCGGCAGCCGCTCGTGCTCGAGCGCGAGGACTGGGCCCGCTGGCTCGACCCGACGCTCACGGACACGGGCGAGGTGGGGGAGCTGCTCGCCTTCGCGCAGCCAGGGCGCTTTGCGGCCCACCCGATCTCGCCGGCTGTCGGCGCCACCCGCAACAACGGCCCCGGCCTGCTCGAGCCGCTCTCCCGCGACCAGCTCGTCGGCGTCGTCGACCCCGAGACCGGCGAGGTGATCAACCCCGATGGTTGAGCTCGAAACCCCCACCGCCCAAGGCCCCGCCCGCGTCCACCTGCACGAGGCGACGGGCACCCCCTTCGGCACGCTGCTGCTCACCCACGGTGCCGGCGGAGGGATCGGTGCCAAGGACCTCTCGGCCATCGCCACCCGGCTGCCGGACGCGGGCTGGCAGGTGGCGCTCGTCGAGATGCCGTGGCGGGTCGCGGGCAAGAAGGTCGCGCCCATGCCGCCCAAGCTCGACGCCGCCTGGCGCGAGATCGTCGCTGGAGTGCGGGGCTCGCTGTCGGAGCGGGTCGTCTTCGGTGGCCGCAGCGCCGGGGCGCGGGTCGCGTGCCGGCTGGCGGCGGAGCTCGGGGCCGCCGGTGTGCTGGCGCTGAGCTTCCCGCTCGTGCCGCCGGGCAAGGGGCCGGACAAGTCCCGCATCCACGAGCTGCTCCTGCCGGTCGAGGCGGGGCTGCCCGTGCAGGTGGTGCAGGGCGCCAAGGACCCCTTCGGGTCGCCGGACGACGTGCGAGCAGCCTTGGGGGACAGGGCTGCCGACGTGCGCGTCGACGAGGCCCCCGGCACCCACTCCTTCACCGGCGGCGGCGCGGTCGCCGACGCCGTGCTCGCGCACTGGGCCTGATCTCCCGCCGTCGACCGATGTCAATGGCTGCGTGGGGCGAGGCTTCGAGCTGCTGCGGCTCCGGGAGGGCGGGGTGGCCGGGAAGCACCAGCATGGCCGGGAAATCCGGACATGGCCGAGCTATTGCCCGGCGATCCTCTGTCTTCCCGGCCATCCGCACTCTTCCCGGCCCTGAGCCTGCCTGCCCCTGAGGAGCGGGGCCGCCCGCGGCCGCAGCGTCTCGAAGGGGTCACCGCCCCAGCGCGAGGACCAGCGCGAGCACCTCGTCGGGGTCGGCGAGGCGCTCGCCGTAGAGGTCGCGGACCTGGTTCATCCGGTAGCGCACGGTCTGCGGGTGCACGTGCAGCGTCTCGGCGACGAGCTCGCGCCGCCCCTGCAGGAGCAGCCAGGCGCGCAGCGTGTCCTTGAGCCGCTCGGCGGTCTCCTCCGGCAGGTCGGCGAAGGGAGCCAACGTCACCTCGCGCAGGTCTGCCAGGGCACTCGGGTCGGCGTGGAGGACGAGCTCCGGCAGCACGGCGTCGGTGTCGAGGACACCTGAGCGCCCGAGCGCCACGGCCGAGAGGGCGCGGGCGTAGGACCTGGACACCTCGGCCCAGGGGCGGGCAGGTCCGACGATCGCGTCGTGCCCCGCGAGGACCTCGAGCAGGCGCGCCCGCGAGCGCCCGCCGCTGTCGGGGACGAGCAGCACGGCGTGGTCGTCGGCACCGGGCAGGTCTTCGGCCAGCGTCAGCGTGCGCGGGTCGAGCACGCCCGCGGTGGTGAGCACCCGATCGCGCTCGACGAGCACGGCCGTCAGGGTGCGCGGCGGCACCCAGCCGGCCGCGGCGACCGCTTCGTCGAGGGCCAGCTCCGGCAGGCCCGTGAGCAGCCCGCGGGTCAGGCGGTCGAGCTGGACGAGGCGCTCGCGCTCGGCGCTGCTCGTCTGCTGGTTGTGCCCGGCGACCGACGCGGCCGACAGCTCGTCGATGTAGGTGAAGACCAGCTCGGCGAAGCGCCCCAGGGTTGCGGCGTCGACCCCGGCCGCGATGGCCTCGACCGACAGCTCGCGCCACGCGGCGCTCGCGCCGACGCGATAGGCGGACAGCAGCGCCTCGACGGGGCGGCCCCGCTGGGCCTCCGCCTGCCCCAGCTCGCGCGCGGCGGCGACACCCACCCCGACGGGGGCGCCCTGCGGCGCGGCGCCGGCCGCGAGCGTGACGAAGCTGGCGAGCGAGACCTGCACCGCCCGCTCGATGATCTTGCCCATCCGCCCCTGGAAGGGCACGTCGTAGGCCGGGACCTGCTGCATGACTTCGGCGACGACGACCGAGGCAACTCTCGGCAGCTGTGCGCGAAGGGCGTCGACCGTCGCCTCGTCGAGCACCAGCCCGGCCGCCTGCCGGGCCGTGCGCCCGGACCCTGCTGCTGCCACCGCCGCTCCCTTCGTCACCGCCCCACCCCGTTGGTCGAGGTGCGAGGCCGCCCACCCCGTTGGTCGAGGTGCGAGGCCGCCCACCCCGTTGGTCGAGGTGCGAGGCCGCCCGCGGCCGAGCCTCGAGACCCCTTGTCCCAAGCGAACAAAACACTGCCCCAAACCCTACCCGCGAAGGACAGCGAAGGGCAGGGGTTGAGCCGAGAGGATGGAGTCATGACAGCAACTGTGTCCCGTCCTCGCACCGTGGGCAGTGCACGCTCGCTTCGCGACACCGCCGCCCGCATCGCCCGCGGCCTGGCCACCCCGGTGATCCCGGAGGACTACCTCGACCTCTTCGCCCCCCTTCGCTCCGGGGCCGACCTGCGCGGCCGGATCGTGGCGATCACGCCCGAGACCCGCGACGCCGCGACGATCACCATCCGCCCCGGCCGCGACTGGCAGGGCCACGCCCCGGGCCAGTACATCCGCGTCGGCGTCGACGTCGACGGCGTGCGCCACTGGCGCGCCTACTCCCTGACCTCCGACACGAGCGCCCGCGACGGCCTGATCTCGATCACCGTCAAGGCGATGCCCGACGGCCTCGTCTCCCAGCACCTCGTCCACCGCGCGACGCCGGGCACGATCATCCAGATCGACCAGGCGAGCGGTGACTTCGTCCTGCCGCAGTCGGTCCCGGCCAAGGTTCTCTTCCTCACCGGCGGCTCCGGCATCACGCCGGTCATGGGCATGCTGCGCAACCACGACTTCGACGGTCTCGACGTCGTCCACGCGCACTCCGCGCCGACGGCCGACGACGTGATCTTCGCCCGCGAGCTCGCCGACGCCCCGACCGGTGTGCGCGCCATCGTGCGGCACACCGACGACGAGGGCATGCTCACCCCCGACGAGCTCGACAGCGTCGTCCCCGACTGGCGCGAGCGGGAGACGTGGATCTGCGGGCCCACCCCGATGCTCGACGCCTTCGAGGAGCACTACGCCGCGCACGGCCATACCGAGCTGCTCCACGTGGAGCGCTTCCGGCCGAGCATCGTCGAGGCGGGCGAAGGGGGGACCGCCTCCCTTCGCGTCGGTCCGGAGACGACCACGCTCGACCTCGACGGCGGCACCACCATCCTCGACGCCGCCGAGGACGCCGGCGTCCTCATGCCGAGCGGCTGCCGCATGGGCATCTGCTTCGGCTGCGTCCTGCCCATGACCGACGGCTCCGTGCGCGACCTGCGCACCGGCGAACTGACCACGACCACGCCCGACGACCCCGCGGTCAAGGTGCAGACCTGCATCTCCGCGGTCGCCGGCTCCTGCACGATCGAGACGACGGAGAGCTGACATGACTGCCACCCTCGAGCGCACCCCCCGCACCACCGACGCCCGCATCACCGGCGGACGGTCCGAGGTCGTCCACACCCGCGTCAACGCGACGGACGACCCCATCGCCCACCTCACCCCTGACGACATCGAGAAGATCGGGCGCGAGCTCGACGAGATCCGCGCCTCGGTGATGGACGACCTCGGCGAGACCGACGCCCGCTACATCCGCCGGATGATCACCACCCAGCGCTACCTCGAGATGGGCTCGCGCGCGGTGCTGCTCTTCAGCGGCAACCCCATCGCCTGGGTCGCCGGGACCGCCGGGCTGAGCGTCGCCAAGATCCTCGACAACATGGAGATCGGGCACAACATCATCCACGGCCAGTGGGACTGGATGCGTGACCCCAAGATCCACTCCTCGGTGTGGGAGTGGGACAACGTCACCCCCGCCGACCACTGGAAGAACAGCCACAACAAGGTCCACCACACCTACACCAACGTCGTCGGCCACGACAACGACCTCGGCTACGGGATCATGCGCGTCGACGACGCCCAGAAGTGGTACCCGGCCTACCTGGCGCAGCCGCTGCTCAACTTCGTCAACGCGACCTTCTTCGAGTACGGGATCGCCGCCTACGACCTCGAGCTCGGCGCCAACTGGAAGACGCGCAAGGACAACCCGCAGTGGCAGGCCGAGGCCAAGCAGGTGGTCAACAAGATCAAGAAGCAGGCCGCGAAGGACTACCTGCTCTTCCCGCTGCTGTCCGGACCGAACTTCTTCTCCACCCTCGCTGCGAACGTCGTCTCCAACATCGTGCGCAACTACTGGACGCACTCGGTCATCATGTGCGGCCACTTCCCGGCGGGGGTCAAGACCTTCACCAAGACCTCGATCGACGGGGAGACCCGCGGCGAGTGGTACCTGCGCCAGATGCTCGGCTCCGCCAACATCTCGGGGTCGAAGGCCATGCACATCGCGACGGGCAACCTCAGCTACCAGATCGAGCACCACCTCTTCCCGGACATGCCGAGCCGCCGCTACCAGGAGATCGCGCCGCGTATCCAGGCGCTCTTCGACCGCTACGGCCTCGACTACGTCACGGGCCCGCTGCACCGCCAGGTCGGCTCGGCGTGGAGCGAGATCATCCGCCTCTCCCTGCCCAACGACACCTCGCTGCGGCAGACGGTCCACATCCTGCGGACGAAGGGGATGAAGGGCCTGAAGGCGCGGGCGCGCGCCACCCGCTTCCGCCCGGCCTGACCCGACCCCCACGTTGGTCGAGGTGCGACGAGCGCAGCGAGGAGCCTCGAGACCAGGCTCGCGCAAACGTTGGTCGAGGTGCGAGGTACGAGCCTCGAGACCACCGGGCGAAGGCCAACAAAGGGCGGCTACTCCCTCGAGTAGCCGCCCTTTGCCGTGTCCGGGCGGACACGAACTGCCCAAGCTGACCCGTCGTGGCGTGTCGCGCTGCAGTTCGAGCGTGGCCCCCGACTCCTGCCGCGGAATACCGGGGGTCTTCCCCCTTCGTCCGGGTGAACTGCAGTCCGACACGCTGCCAGTGGATCAGTCCAGCGGCCTCAGCCCGGGTACCCCTGCGGGTTGCCCGACTGCCACCGCCAGGTGTCGGCGCACATCTGCTCGATGGTGCGCTCGGCCCGCCAGCCCAGCTCGATCTCGGCGCGGCTCGGGTCGGCGTAGACGGCCGCCAGATCGCCCGGGCGCCGGCTGACCACGTCGTAGGGCACCTCGCGTCCGCTGCCCGCCTCGAAGGCCGCAACCATCTCGAGCACCGATGTGCCGTGCCCGGTCCCGAGGTTCCACTCGCGCACGGCGACGTCCGGGTGCGCGTCGAGGTATTGCAGGGCGGCGACGTGGCCGGCCGCGAGATCCTCGACGTGGATGTAGTCGCGAAGGGGGGTCCCGTCCGGCGTGGGGTAGTCGTCGCCGAAGACCTGGAGGCGCTCCCTTCGTCCGACCGCGACCTGCGCGATGAAGGGCATGAGGTTGTTGGGCACACCCTGCGGGTCCTCGCCGATGCGGCCCGAGAGGTGCGCGCCGACGGGGTTGAAGTAGCGCAGCAGGGCCACCTGCGCGGCGCCCGTGGCTGCAACGTCCCGCAGGATCTGCTCCTGCATGACCTTGGTCCAGCCATAGGGGTTGGTGGCGCTGGTCGGGAGGTCCTCGGGCATGGGGACGGTCTCTGTCTCGCCGTAGACGGTTGCTGACGAGGAGAAGACGAGTCGACGCACCCCGTGGTGCTCCATCGCCCGCATGAGCGAAAAGGTCGTGCCGAGGTTGTTGTCGTAGTACTCCAGCGGGATCTGCGAGGACTCGCCCACGGCCTTGAGCCCGGCGAAGTGGATCACCGCGTCGAAGCCACCTTCGGCGAAGAGCGCCGACGTCTTGTCGGCGTCGCGCAGGTCGAAGGAGTGGGTCTCGATGTGCTCGCCGGTCAGCTCCTCGAGGCGCGCGATGACGCTCGGGCGGGAGTTGACGAAGCTGTCGACGACGACGGGGTGGTGGCCCGCGGCGACGAGCTGGACGACGGTGTGGGAGCCGATGTAGCCGGCTCCGCCGGTGACGAGGACGCGCATGGCGTCAGGTTATCCACGCTCCCTGAGGAGGTCGCTCAGCGACCGTCTCGAAGGGTCACCCTTCGGCGGAGATGTGGCGCACCTGTGTCACCTCTGTCCACGACCCGTTGTCGCAGATCGTCGTGATGCGCTGCATGATCGTCGCGCGCAGCTGCGGTGGTGCCTGCTCCTGGGCGCAGGAGCGGTGGACGACGTCACGCAGAACCTTGTCGAGGTCGTGCTCGGCGAGGCAGGGGGCGCAGGAGGTGAGGTGCGCGGCGAGGAGACGCGTGTCCTCGGCGGTCATCTCGCCGTCGACGTACTCCATCATCCGGTAGAGCGCTTGGGAGCAGTCCATGTGCTCGGCGTCGTGGCTCATGCCTGGCTCTCCTTCGCCGCGGCAACGCCGCGCTCGGCGGCGTAGTCGGTGAGCTTTTCGCGGAGCTGGCGACGGCCACGGTGCAGGCGCGACATGACGGTGCCGATGGGCGTGCCCATGATCTCGGCGATCTCCTTGTAGGCGAAGCCCTCGACGTCGGCGAGGTAGACCGCCATCCGGAAGTCGTCGGGCAGCTCCTGCAGGGCGCGCTTGACCTGCGTGTCGGGCATGCGGTCGAGCGCCTCGACCTCCGCCGAGCGCAGGCCACGGCTCGTGTGCTGCTCCGCCTTGTGCAGCTGGTAGTCCTCGACCTCGGGGGAGTCGGACTGCTTCGGCTCGCGCTGCTTCTTGCGGTAGGTGTTGATGTAGGTGTTGGTGAGGATGCGGTACATCCACGCCTTGAGGTTGGTCCCCGGCCGGTACTGGTGGAACGCGGCGAAGGCCTTGGCGTAGGTCTCCTGGACGAGGTCCTCGGCATCGGTGGGGTTGCGCGTGGTGCGCAGGGCCGCCGAGTACAACTGGTCGAGCAGCGGCATCGCCTCGCGCTCGAAGCGCGCGCGTCGCTGCTCGGTGGTCTCGGAGGCGATGTCGACGGCGGCATCGGCCTCGGCCTGTGCGGCCACCTCGTCGTTCGTGGGCTCAGTCATCGCGCTCCACCCTAGCGGGGTGGCGGTGCGCTCTCCGGCGTGCAGTACGAGCACCTGGACTCCTGTCCTTCGCGGCATGTCTTCCCGCTGTCCAACAGCCCGATACCCGCTCCCATTCCCGGCCCCCACGTTGGTCGAGGTGGCCCGAGCTCTGCGAGGGCCCTCGAGACCGGGTGACGTCAAACGTTGGTCGAGGTGGCCCGAGCTCTGCGAGGGCCCTCGAGACCCACCCACGTTGGTCGAGGTGGTCCGAGCCCTGCGAGGACCCTCGAGACCCGTCCACGTTGGTCGAGGTGGCCCGAGCCCTGCGAGGGCCCTCGAGACCTGGTGAGCCCTGAGCGTCGGTCTCACCAGGTCTCGAGGCTCGTCGCGAAGCTCCTCGCTCCTCGACCAACGTTTGGTCGAGGTGGCCCAGCAACGTTGGTCGAGGTGGCCCGAGCTCTGCGAGGACCCTCGAGACCTGGTGAGGCTCGCGACCGGCCACCTGTGGAAAACCGCCCCCCGCCTCCACGCCCTTCGGGTGCAATCAGGACATGCCCCACGTCTACATCCTCGAGTGCTCCGATGGCTCCTACTACGTCGGCAGCACATGGGACCTCGAGGCGAGGTTGCAGCAGCACGCGTCCGGCAAGGGAGCGAAGTACACCAGTCGTCGGCTGCCCGTCACGCTTCGCTGGGCACAGGCGACGAACAGCATCGCCGAGGCCTATGCGTGGGAGAAGAAGATCCAAGGGTGGTCTCGCAGGAAGCGCGAGGCACTGATGCGCGGCGATTGGGAGGCGATCCAGCAGGCGTCACGGCGAAGGGGAGGTCGCCCGCCGGCCTGACGCCCCACGTTGGTCGAGGGGGCCCAACGTTGGTCGAGGTGGTCCGAGCTCTGCGAGGACCCTCGAGACCTGGTGGGCCTGCGGATGCGTCTCACCGGGTCTCGAGGCTCGGCCGCGGACGGCCTTGCACCTCGACCAGCGTGGGACCAGGTCTCGAGGCTCGGCCGCGGACGGCCTTGCACCTCGACCAGCGTGGACCGGGTCTCGAGGCTCGGCCGCGGGCGGCCTTGCTCCTCGACCAGCGTGGGACCAGGTCTCGAGGCTCGGCCGCGGGCGGCCTTGCACCTCGACCAGCGTGGTGCCGGGTCTCGAGGCTCGGCCGCGGGCGGCTTTGCACCTCGACCAACGTGAAGGGGGCCGCACCGGTGATCCGGTGCGGCCCCCTTCGACAGGTGGTGCAGTGCTCAGCTGTTGGGCTTCTTGCCGTGGTTGGCGGCCTTGCCCTTGCGGGAGCGACGCTTGCGGGCGCGCTTGCTCATGGTGACTCCTTGACTGTGGTGTCCCAGCCGACTGGGACCGAATACAGGCGGTCATTCTGACACAACGCTCGGATCACGACTCACGTCGTGCTAGTGATCCACCCCCATGAGGTGGCATCATGGGGCTCGTGAAGAAGATCACCATGGCGCTCCTCGGCGCGACGACTCTGGGTCTGGCTATCGCTGGCAACTATGCCTTTGCGCGCAACATCGACTGGGCTGGCAGCCAGCACCGCAACATCGACTGGGCGACGCAGGACGCGCGCAACATCGATTGGGCTCTGCCCGAGCCGAGCTCGTCCACCGACGTCTGAGCGCACGAGACCACGTAGTACCCAGATCGCCTGAACCCCACCGGGCGATCTGGGTCTTCGTCGCGGCCACGACAGCCCTCGCGGGAGGGCTGCTGATCTGGGTCTGGGTTCGATCAGGTCCTCCGCAGCACCTGAGCTGGCTCTTCGCCATGCTCGTCATCGGTGTCGTCGCCGCCGTCGGTCGACCGCAGGCCATCGGGGCCCTGCAGTTCTCCACCTCCGGCATCGTGCAGATCGCCGCGATCCCCCTGCTCGGACCCGTGGGTGCCGCGATCATCGCGGTCCTGCCCGTCATCGCCGATCGCAACGAGCTGGTCAAACGCGTCTTCAACCTCAGCCAACGCGTCACCTACATCCTCTTCGGCAGCCTCGTCTACGAAGCCGCCGGGGGAGTCATCCTGGGGCCAGCCAGCCCCATCCGGCCGGAAGCGCTCGGCGTCCAGATGGGCCTCGCCACGGCCGCAGCAGGCATGGTCAACGGCGCCCTGCTCGCGGTCGTCATCCAGCTCAGCTCGGCCGGATCGCTGCGCGCGATCATCGCCGACCTCGTGCCGCAGGTCGTCTCCTCCTACTCGAGCTATGCGATCGCGGCCTACCTGCTCGTCGTCCTCTGGGCCCCTGCCGGTCTCGGCCTCGCCTCCGCGGTCCTCTTCCTCCCCGCCATCCTCGTCATCCAGTGGGGTCTGCACACGCACGCCACGGAGTGGGCCACCCGCCACGCGCTGCTCACGCCCTTCGTCGAAGCCCTCGACCTGCGCCACCCCGGGGCTGCCGAGGAGGCTCGCCTCGTGACCGGGGCGGCGAGCGCCGTCGCCACGGGCATGGGCATGGGTTCGGCCGAGGTCGACGAGATCGCCACGGCGGCCCGCCTGCGCGACGTCGGCATGCTCGCCCTCGACGGTTCGCCGCCGGCGATCGTCCGGCGTGACCAGCCCGAGGCCGCTGCCCAGGTCGTCGGGTCGGTGACCTTCCTGCGCGAGCCGCTCGACCTCATCGCCGCCCACCACGAGCGCGTCGACGGCCTCGGGCACCCGCACGGTCTGCGCGGCGCCGACATCCCGCTCGGCGGCCGGGTCCTCGCCGTCGCCGACACCTGGGGCCACCACGTGGCCGAAGGGGGGTCCCCGGCAGACGCCGTGGCCCACTGCGAGCGGATGGTCGGGCAGAGTCTCGACGAGCACTGCGTGGCCGCCCTGCGGCGCGCGCTCGAGCGTGACCAGCTGCCGCGGCGGGGAGTCGTCTGATGGCCGCGGTGGGTCGCCGGCCGGGTCTGGTGCTCTTCGCCGTCGCCGTCCTCCTCGGGTCTGTGGCGGCGCTGCGCGCCGACGTCACCGAGGAACAGATCAGACCGCTGACGGTCGTCGCCCTGCTCGCGATCGTGCTCGGGGAGCAGCTGCCGATGCGGATCTCGGGCAGGGTCATCGCCCCGCTGACGACGGCGCCGGCGCTCGGGTTCATCCTCACCCCACTGGCCGCCAGCGGCGTGCGGCTCTCGGCGTGGACAGTCCTCGCCGTGGTGTGGCTGTGCATCCTGCTCGGCGGTCTCATCGCACGCCTGCGGGGGCTGTCGGTCGTCGAGGGCTCGTTGGGCTCGCGCTTCCTCGGCATGGCCGTGACGACCCTCATCGCTCGCGGAATCGTCACCGACGGGCAGACGCTCGTCGAGTGGGCCTTCGATGCGCAGACGCACGCGGCCCTCGGGGCACTCGGCCTGCTCCTCGCCGCGCTCGCGGGCGGCCTCGTCGAGCGGGTGCTCGACAACCTCGTCGTGTGGATCGGGCAGCGCGGCTCGCTCGCCCACATCGTGGCGGCGGAGGTGGGCCCCCTCGCCGGCATCTCGATGGCCACAGTCGCCACCGGCCCGCTCATCGCGCTCGCCAGCCCGGTGCTCGACTGGGCCGCCACCCCGCTCCTCATCCTCCCGGTGCTGCTCAGCTACCTCTCGGTCCAGCGCGTCGTCGCCACCCGCCAGGCCATGGAGGAGGCCGTGATCGCCCTGTCCCGCTTCAGCGAGATCACCGAGCTGACCCGTGCCGGGCACGTCCAGCGGGTCGCCGACCTCAGCGTCGCCATCGGCCGGGAGATGGCCGTCGACGTCGCGATGCTGCGCGACATCGAGCGCACCGCGCTGCTGCACGACGTGGGCCAGCTCGGGCTCGACGAGCCGCTGCGCACCGGCGCGACGATCCACGCGAGCACCTCGGAGGAGGCGGTCATGGCCCGCTCGGTCACCCGGGTCATCGCGGGCACCCCGCAGCTCGCCGAGCTCACTCCCTATCTCGACCAGGTGCGCACGCCCTTCCGTCGGGCCCGCGAGTTCGGCGAACGGATCCCGCTCCCTTCGCGCATCGTGCGGGTCGCCAACGCCTGGGACGACATCACCGAGGGCGCGGTCTCATCCCGCGCCCGCGCCGTCGCCCTCGAGCGGCTGCACCTGGGCCTGGGCTACGACTACGACCCCGAGGTCGTCGCCGCCCTCGAGCGCGCCCTGAGCGCCCACTGAGCGCGGCCCAAAGACCGCGCTACTGCACCGTCTTGCTGTAGGTCGTCACGATGCCCGTGGAGTAGCCGGAGCGGCGGGCGATGACCTTGACCTGGAGCCGCTTGCCCCGGTCGAAGGAGCGCGCCGTGTAGGTCTTGGCCGTCGCGCCGCTGATCGCCACGCCGTTGCGGTACCACTGGTAGGAGTAGCTCGTCGGCGTGGGCGTCCACGACCCGACCATGACCGTCGAGGTGCGCCCGACCTTGGGCGTGCCGGAGATGTAGGGGCGGGTCGTCGCGTGGATCGGGATCCCGACCCTGCCCGAGGTCACTGCGCGCGAGGTGTAGCCGCTGCGCTTGGCGGTCACCGTCACCGTCAGGTAGCGGCCGGCATCGGCGGTCGTGGCCGTGTAGGTGCGTCCGGTCGCCCCGAAGATCGCGACACCGTTGCGCTTCCACCGGTAGGAGTAGGACGAGGGCGTCGGCGACCACGAGCCGGTCGACGCGGTGAGGGTCTTGCCGACCCCCCTGGTCCCGCTGATGCGCGGCGAGGCCTTGACGGTGAACGTGCCGAGCGTGGTGTTGTTGCTGATGTCGACGACCGCCTGCGTCGACGAGGTCGAGACGGTCGTCACCCGCACCCGACCGCCGTAGCTCGTCACGGTGCGGCCTGCGGTGAGCACCGCGTCGCGGTCCCAGCCGCCGGAGGGCGTGGGGTCGAGCAGAACGGAGGACTGCTGCGGGCCGACGCGCAGCACGCGCACGCCGGTCGCCATGTCCCAGACGTTGGAGGCGTCGCGCCCGGTCGGCGTGCGGTACTCGACGTAGTAGGTGACGCCAGTCGAGACCTCCTTGACCTTCGCCGCGCGGATGCCCGCGCGACCCGACATCGGCTGCAGGGTCACGCGCGTCGTGCCCGACCCCGCCGTGACCGTGGCCGCTGAGGAGAGCATGCCGGTGCGGATCGCGTGCGGGGAGGAGAGCATCGGCGCGTGCGGCTCGTCGGAGCCGGCCCCGCCCATGATGTCGAGGCTGTCGCCGTAGGGGTCCTCGACGCAGCCGCTCGTCCACCCGCTGCCGGAGCGGGCCGCGTCGCTGCGGCCGCTGCACACGAGGAAGTTGGCGTGGCCGAGCGACATGTTGTGCCCGATCTCGTGGGTCAGGACGGGGTGGAGTCGGTCGGCGACGTTGACGAAGCCGGCGCTGTTGGGGGAGCCACCCATCGACCCGAGCCCGTAGCCGCAGTAGGTGTCGGAGGCCGCGGGCGGCATCGACAGCACGAGGCTGGAGTTGGCGCTGCCGGTCCAGCCGGTGCGCTCCATCGCCTCGTTCCAGATGACCCACGGGTCGGTGTCGCACGAGTAGGCCGAGGTGTAGCGCGGCTTGACCGTCGGGGCCGCGATCTTGAGCTCGCTGCGGGACTGGTCGCGCCAGTAGGCGTCGGCACCAGCGACCTGGGTCGTGGCCTCCGCGCTCGTCACGGGGTGGCGCGTCATGCCCCGCGGCGTGACCTCGACATAGGTGATCCGGCGGGTGGCCGGCGTGTAGGCGGCGGTCGAGGCCCGGGTCGTGACGAGCCGGTCGACGGTCAGGGCGCTGGCGCCCGGGGCGAAGGCGGCATCGCGGGTCGCCCGCCCGATGGCCGACGACGCGGGTGCCGGGCTGCTGTCGGAGGCGGCCGCGAGGTCGGCGGGCCCGAGGTCGTGTCGGGTGTCCTCTCCGCCGAGCGAGGTGATCGTCGAGGTGCCGTCGGCCTCGGCGGCTTTGGTGACCACCTGCGGCACGGCGACGTCGACCGTCGCGGTGGCCCCGACGGGCACGTCGTCAACGCCCGCCCCGGTCACCGGGAGGAAGCGATCACCCACGCGGAGCGCGGTGAAGGCGGTACCCCCCTTCGTCTCGACGGAGGTGCGCATCACCTCGCCGGTGAGCCGCACGAGGGCGTCGTCGGCAGCTCCGGGGGCGGCCAGTGCGCTCGTGGCGAGGGCACCGCTGGCGAGTCCGCAGGAGAGGAGCAGGGCAAGGAGTGGGCGGGCGTGCATGGGGTGCTCCGTGGCGATGGGGAGGCGCCGACTGTGCCTCGATCACTGGATCGTAGACCCGTGCACCGTCACTGACCATCACCTGCGGCGTCGGGCTCGTGGCGGGAGCGGTTGGCGGCCCGGTGGCGCTGTGCGGACAGCGTCCGCATGGTCGAAGGGGAGGGCCGGTCGTTGGCTCGGAAGGCCCGCCGCATCGCCTGCAGGGACGAGAAGCCGCTCTTGGTGCTGACCTCGGCCAACCCGAGGTCCGGCTGCTGGCTGATGAGCGCGGCCGCGACGTTGACCCGGATCGAGGCGATGCTCGCCGTGATGGTCGTGGCCTCCTCCTGGAAGGCGCGAGTCAGATGGCGGGGCGAGACGTTGAAGGCGGCGGCGATGGATTCGGGGCCGAGGTCGGCATCGGCGTAGTGGTCGGCGATGTGGTGCAGGACTGCCGAGTAGAGGCTCTGCTCCGGGGCGGTCACCGGACGCAACCGGCTGTCGAGGATCAGGCCGCCGAGCAGGTCGCGCAGCGTCCGCTCGATGATGTGGCGCGCGAAGGTCCCGGTCGGCGGTTCGGCGAGGACCCAGGCGAAGACGACCTCGGTGATCCGGGTGAGGGCCGCGTCGACGGGGGCGACCTGACGCAGCCCGGGAGCGCCCTCGAACAGGCTGGGGCCGGAGGCGACCGACAGGAAGCTCACCAGGCCGAGCCGGGCGCCGTCGAGCACCTCGATCGTGGCGTGGGTCGGCTCGATGAGGAGCGTGGAGTGGGGGAGCGGGACGAGGGTGCCGTCGTGGCGGCGCAGCCGGCAGGTGCCCTCGAGGACGAGGGCCATGTGGACGGGGTAGCGCTGACGGTCGACGTCGACGGTGGCTGGTCCCGCCACGTGGCGGCCCCGGATGTCGTCCGTCACGGGGCGCCACGCGGCCGCCGGTGCGCTCGGCGTCTCCCCCCGGAGGCTGGTGTGCTGCCCTTCAAGATTCAACTGACCATCTCCTGACTATTGGCCGTGTGTCCGAATCTGACCACATCGTGTCTGATTTCGATCATCGCACCTTCTCCGCTGGTTGAGGAGCGACGACCTTCGCTGGTTGAGGTGCGACGACCTCCGCTGGTTGAGGAGCGACGACCTCCGCTGGTTGAGGAGCGACGAAGGAGCCTCGAAACCAGCCCGCCCGACGTGTGACGAAGGAGCCTCGAAACCCGCTCGGCCGATGTGCGAGGATTGCGCTCGGCTCACCCGCCGCCCGTCGTGGCCACACCCGGCCGCTGCAGGGCGCCCCCCACCATCTGCTTCACCGAGTTCTGCCGAGGTTTGTCTGCCGTGTCTGCGTCCGAGCCCACCACCACCTTCGACCTGACTGCACCGCAGTTCGTCGCCCACGAGGGTGGCAAGGTCGAGGTACGGGCCACGAAGCCGCTGCGCGACGAGGACGACCTCTCCCTGCTCTACACCCCCGGTGTCGCCGACGTGTGCCTGGCGATCGAGCAGGACCCGGCGCTCTCGCGCGCCTACACCGCCCGCAACAACACGGTCGCGGTCGTCACCGACGGCACGGCCGTGCTGGGCCTGGGCGACATCGGCCCGCTCGCCGCGATGCCGGTCATGGAGGGCAAGGCGGTCCTCTTCAAGCACTTCGGCGGGGTCGACGCGATCCCGGTGTGCCTCGACTCGGGGTCGGTCGACGAGCTCGTCGACGCGATCGCGCGCATGGCGCCGAGCTTCGGCGGCATCAACCTCGAGGACATCTCGGCGCCGCGCTGCTTCGACCTCGAGCGCAAGCTGCGCGAGCGGCTCGAAATCCCCGTCTTCCACGACGACCAACACGGCACGGCGATCGTCGTGCTCGCCGGCCTGATCAACGCCTGCCGGGTCCTCGACCGCCAGATGGCCTCGCTGAGCGTCGTCGTCTCCGGCGCCGGTGCGGCCGGCGTCGCCGTGACCCAGCTGCTCCAGCTCGCGGGCGTCACCGAGGTCGTCGTCTGCGACTCGCGCGGCATTATCGGCAAGCACCGCAACGACCTCGTGGCGCACAAGGAGATGCTCGCGGCGACGACCAACGTCTCGGGCAAGACCGGCACCATCGGCGACGCGCTCAGGGGTGCCGACGTCTACATCGGTGTCTCAGGCGGCTCGGTGCCCGAGGAGCAGGTCGCGTCGATGGCCGACGACTGCATGATCTTCGCGCTGGCCAACCCCACGCCCGAGGTCCACCCCGACCTCGCGCACAAGTACGCGGCGGTCGTCGCGACGGGCCGCAGCGACTACCCCAACCAGATCAACAACGTGCTCGCCTTCCCGGGCATCTTCCGCGGGGCGCTCGACGCCGGCGGGGTCCAGATCAGCGAGGAAATGAAGCTCGCCGCCGCCCGCGCCATCGCCGACCTCGTCGAGGAGCCCACGGCCGACCGGATCGTGCCGCCCGTCTTCCAGGAGGGTGTCGCCGAGGCGGTGGCCGCTGCGGTCGCCGCCCACGCCGGATAGGGGCACAATCCGGCGCATGGGGCAGATCATCGCCGGCCGCTACGAGCTCTTCGACATGTTGGCTCGTGGGGGGATGGGGTCGGTGTGGGTCTCCCGGGACCTGCGCGACGGTCAGGTCGTCGCGGTCAAGCTGCTCCACCAGGTGGAGGCCGTCGACCTGCTGCGGTTCGTCCGCGAGGCCGGGCTGCGCATGGACCACCCGCACATCGCCGCGCCGACCGGGTGGGTGGCCGAGGACGACCGGGTCGCCTTCGCCATGCCGCTCGTGCGGGGCGGCTCCGCTGCCGACCTGGTGCGTGGCCACGGGCCGCTGCCGGCCCCCTTCGTCGCGGAGGTCCTGCGCCAGCTCCTCGCGGCGCTCGACCACGTCCATGCCCAGGGCTGGGTGCACCGTGACGTCAAGCCGGGCAACCTGCTGCTCGACCCGTGCGCGCCGACGGACCGGCCGCGGGTGCGACTGACGGACTTCGGGATCGCCGTGCCCGTCGACGAACCGCGCCTGACGCACACTGTCGACTCCGGCGAGATCGGCACCCCGGGCTACATGCCGCCCGAGCGCACGGCAGACCCCGACCCGAGGGCTGACCTCTATGCCGCCGGCATCACCGGGCAGGTGCTGCTCACCGGCTCTCGTCCGCGGGACCTGGGCGTGGCCACCGAGGCGCAGGAGGGTCCCCTGTGGCGGGTCCTGCGGCGCCTGACCGACCCCGACGCCTCCCGTCGGCACGGCTCCGCGCAGGAGGCGCTCGCCGACCTCGAGGCGCCGGAGATGGCGTGGCCCGCCGGCGGCGCGGGTGTCGTCGTGCCCGACGTCGTTGCCGCGCTCGGCCCGGCCACTGACACCGCGCCCGAGGCTCCGCCCACCGGGCCGTCCCCCCGCAGACGAAGGGGGTGGCTCGCCGCCGCCGTAGCGCTCGCCCTCGTCGTCGGGGTGGGTGGTGCCGTCGCGCTGGTCACCCTCGGCGACGACGACCCGACGCGGCCCACGACGGCCGCGTCCACCTCGGCGGAGTCCGTCGAGATGCTGACGAAGGGGTGGGCCAAGTCCCGCGTGACGATCGGCGCCCCGTGCGCGGAGCAGGACGAGGACGTGCGGGCGGTCACCCAGACCGGTGGCGTGGCGGTGTGCTCGGCCTCCGGTGGGCAGGCGACCTGGCAGCGCTCCACGTCGGCGCCGATCTCGGCCAACGCCGTGCTGACGGACGCTCCGGCCAAGCCGACGTGGTCGTCGCGGGCCCACCGGGGTGGTGAGCCGTGTGACGAGGTGGGGGAGTACGCGATTTGGACCGGCCGCGGAGAGCTCTTGCGTTGCAACGGGTCGCTGTGGGCGCCGGAGGCGGAGTACCCCACGGGTGACGGCAAAGGGGGCGGCAACCCCGCGCTGTACCTGCCGACGTGGGTGGAGCAGCGGGTGCCCTTCGGCAAGGAGTGCCTGACCCAGGGCAGCTTGATGATCACCCAGGGCGGATACCCCGCCCGGTGCATCGAGCGGCAGGACGAGCTCGTCTGGGGGTATCTCCCGAAGGAGATGCCGGTGCACTGGGCGGCCAAGGCGACGAAGCCGCCCGAGGTGCCGCCGGCCCCGTCGTGGGCGCCCGAGCGGGTCACGCGCGATGGCTCGTGCACGGAGGCCGGTCAGTACGCCATCGAGGGCGGCGGCTGGCTCGTGCGCTGCAAGGACAAGACCTGGGCCCTCGAGCGCACCTACCCCGCTCCTCCAGGGAGCAAGACCGCTGACCAGCAGACGCAGGGGTGACCCTAGTCTGAGGCTGCATCACTACGCTGGCCGAGCCTCGACACCTCTCCAAACCTCCGGGACCCACGAAGGGAGCAGGATGACCCGCTGGCGCATCGCCGACGGCATCGCGTGGGTCGCGGCCGAGCCTCGTCGGGTCGCCCTCATCGACACGCGTGACCCGCTCGCTCAGCCGATGCTCGTGCGGTCACCCTTTGCCGAGCTGTGGGAGGCCTTGGCGGATGGGCCGCGCTCGGAGAGTGACCTGCTTGCCGTCGCGACCGGCCTCGTGCAGGACGAAGGGGAGGCGCTGCGTGACGAGTTCATCCGCAGCATCGGTAAGGCCGGGTTGATCGAGACCACCGCATGAGCGAGCCCCTGACCCTCGCCGAGGCCGTACCCCTGGGGACGGTGCACCTGCAGCGTCTCCTGGCCGACGCCGGCGTGCGGTCGTTGGTCATCAAAGGTCCCGCCTTTGTCGAGTTGGGGGTGCGGCAGCCGAAGCAGAGCAATGACATCGACCTACTGATCCAACCGCGCGATCGAGCAAGCGCCGCCTCGCGGCTCCGTACTGCCGGATGGCGTCAGGTCTCGTCCTGGTTGCCGTCCGAATTGGATGACGTAGTCCACTCGAGCACTTGGCGGCATCGAACCTTTCCGGTCACCCTTGATCTCCATCATGGGTTCTCAGGACTGCTCCGTCGCAATGAAGCCTTTCAGTCAATGTGGGCGTCACGGGTGAGCATCGAACTTGGACATGTCGGGGTCGACGCGCCCTGCGCCGAGCACGCCTTGGTGATTGAGTCTCTCAACCGCCTGAAAGCGGCCGCCCCTAACGACTGGCCGCAAATTGCCCGCCGGACCGTCGATAGTGCTCCGGGGTTTGATGTTCATTCGGTCGCTCGTGCCGCTCAGGCCTTGGGCGCCGAGCACACCGTTGCGCCTCTGGTCGCAGTCATGGGGGGCCATCCTCCGCGCTCCGCGCCCCCGTCCGGGTACGAGGAGTGGATTGCGGACGCGGGACGGCCGAGTCGGAGAGTCATCTGGCAGCGTCTGATCCAGCGAGCCCCCCTTCACGCGCCCACGGTTCTGTGGTCCACGCTCTTCCCACACGAGGCGGGTGCACGTCACTGGGCGGACCTTCACGGATGGCCTTACCGGGGACGAGTGATGACCCTGTGGCAGCGGGTGTGCACTCAAATCGTCCGCGTCCGACGGCAGGGAAGGCGAAGGTAAACCGCCGCCACAGATTTCCTCGTGCCCGAGGCTGTAACGGGAAGGGTTGGCTGACTGCCAGCGCCATGTATCGGGGCACATCTGTTCTATGGAGCGCTGGGCTCGCCACCCGAGTTCGGTTTCGGCTCTGGTTACGTCGGCGAAGACCATGGCCAAAGCGCCTGGTTGTCGTTCCCCGATGGAGTACGAGATCGTTTGTGGGGTCAGATGGAGTACTCGACCCCGTGGGTCCCGGAGATCAGACCTGCACCCACTGTGGCACCGGAGGCCGGGTCGATGAGGATGAAGGATCCGGTCGTGCGGTGATCGGTGTAGGCGTCGACGACCAGCGGCTGCGCGAGACGCAGCGAGACGGTTCCCACCTCGTTGAGCGAGAGCTCACTGGCCTCTCCGTCGCGCTCAAGGGTGTTGACGTCGAGCTTCGCTCCTATGGCGTCCACGATGACCTTGCTGGTGCGGGTCGTGTGCTTGAGCAGCAACTTTTGCCGACCATGGAGCGTGCCGGTGGTCATCCAGCAGACGGTTGCCGTGACCTCCTTGGTGACCGTGGGGGAGTGCTCGACGTCCGCGATGACATCACCGCGGGAGACATCGATTTCGTCGGTGAGGCGCACGACGACTGACTGGCCGCTCACGGCGTGCTCATGAGTCGCCTCCAGGGTGTCGATGCCCGCCACGGTGCTGCGCACACCGCTGGGGAGGACGACGACTTCCTGACCGACGGCGAGCGAACCGGACTCGACGCGGCCGGCGTAGCCACGGTAGTCGCGGTGCTCGCCCTGCTGCGGGCGGATGACGTACTGGACCGGGAAGCGGTCACCCTTGGTCTCGAAGAGGTCAGCGTTCTGCGCGGACTCGAGGTGGTCGAGCAGGCTCGTGCCCGTGTACCAGGGCATCGCGTCGCTGGTCTCGACGACGTTGTCCCCGACGAGCGCGCTGATAGGGAAGGCACTGATCTCGGGGACTTCGAGGCGCTCGGTAAAGGCGACGAACTCGTCCCGGATCGCGGTGAAGACGGCCTCGTCGTAGCCGACGAGGTCCATCTTGTTCACGACGAGGGTGATGTGCGGGACGCGCAGGAGTGAGAGCAGCACGGTGTGACGACGTGACTGCTCGGTGATGCCGTGGCGGGCGTCGACGAGCACGAGCCCGAGGTCGGCCGTCGAGGCGCCGGTGACCATGTTGCGCGTGTACTGCGCGTGGCCCGGGGTGTCGGCCAGGATGAACTTGCGCCGCGGGGTGGCGAAGTAGCGATAGGCGACGTCGATGGTGATGCCCTGCTCGCGCTCGCTGCGCAGTCCGTCGGTTAGCAGGGCCAGGTCGGTGTGGTCGTGCCCCTTGGCCTTGCTCGTGGCCTCGACGGCCTCGAGCTGGTCCTCGAAGATCGCCTTGCTGTCGAGCAGCAGCCGCCCGATGAGGGTGGACTTGCCGTCGTCGACCGAACCAGCCGTCGTGACCCGGAGCAGGCCCAGGTCGAGCTCCGTGCTGACGGCCGTGGTCTCGGCAGGGGGAGTGGTCAGGGTGTCCGTGCTCATCAGAAGTAGCCCTCCTTCTTGCGGTCCTCCATGGCAGCCTCGCTGAAGCGGTCGTCGCCACGGGTTGCGCCGCGCTCGGTGAGGCGGGCGACGGAGATCTCGTCGATGATCTCGTCGACGGTGCTGGCGTCGGACTCGACGCAACCAGTGAGCGTCAGGTCGCCGACGGTGCGGAATCGCACGGTGCGCTCGTGGGCCTCTTCGCCGGGACGAAGGGGGTTGTGCTCGCTCGCGGTGAGGAGCATGCCGTCGCGCTCGAAGACGCTGCGCTGGTGCGAGTAGTAGATCTCGGGGATGTCGAGCTGCTCGCGGCCGATGTACTGCCAGATGTCGAGCTCGGTCCAGTTGGACAGCGGGAAGACCCGCATGTGCTCGCCCTCGTGGATGCGCCCGTTGTAGAGCGACCACAGCTCGGGGCGCTGGTTCTTGGGGTCCCACTGGCCGAAGTCGTCGCGGTGGGAGTAGATGCGCTCTTTGGCCCGCGCCTTCTCCTCGTCGCGTCGACCGCCGCCGAAGGCCGCGGTGTAGCCACGCTCCTCGATGGCGTGGAGCAGGGTGCCGATCTGCAGCCGGTTGCGCGAGGTCTTGCCATCGTCGATGACGATGCCGTCGGCGATCGCCTGCTCGACGGAGGCGACGTGGAGCTCGATGCCCAGGCGGTCGACCCAACGGTCGCGAGTCGCGAGCACCTCGGGGAAGTCGAAGCCGGTGTCGACCTGGAGCAGGCCGAAGGGGATCTTGGCCGGGGCGAAGGCTCGCTCGGCAAGCCGGAGCATGACGATCGAGTCCTTGCCGCCGGAGAACATCAGGACCGGGCGCTCGAACTCCGCAGCGACCTCACGGATGATGTGGATCGACTCGGACTCGAGGACGTCGAGGTGCGTCAGGGCAGCCTTTGGGGCGGCAGTGGGCACGAGGGAACCTCTCTTCGAACGGGACCATCGGAGCATAACTGTCTGTTATGGATGTCCAAACTGGTGTTCAGGTGTTGGATGGCGGGCGCTTCAGGGGTGAAGGAAACTCCAGAGCCTCGACCTGGCCGTGGCAGTAGTTCTGTCGAGCTGCGGACTAAGGCGACATCCGGGACAAGGTCGGCGAGCGTCAGCCTCGCGCGAGCATCGGCGCGGTCGCTCGCCTGCAACCGCATGTTGCGGATCGACGGAATCGGGCGTCGGGCAGGTTGCGTCGCACGCATGTCCGGTTCCACCGGGCAGGCCCGGCATGGGCAGCAGAAGCCTGCCGCCCCGTCAACATCGGGATCGAATGCGATCCCGAAGGGTCAAATGCGATGAAGCCCTAGTGGCTAGGATCATCCTTACGTGGAACCTCAGGCGAGGCTCTTCGGTGTGACTGCTCCGTGGTCGGGCGCATGAATTCGTCCCCAAGCGGGCCCGCGAACGCTGCCCCTCGCTGACCAGCCAGCCGGGCTCCATCCAATACTCCGCGGTCCCTGGGTGCGGATGGCCAACAGCCGGGCTCACTTCCGTTTGGGCAACTCGAGACCATCAGATGGCCCGGGCGACGACGTCGATCTGGACCGGCCACGAGACAATCGGGGGATAATCCATGACAAGCGAGACAAATCCGCGATTCCGAGCGGACGCGAGAACCGAAAGTCAACACCCACGAAGCGTGACGCTACCCAATTCCCAAGAAGAAGTAATCGAAAATCAAGCGTGCCCTCAACAAGTCTCCGGTGGTAAGTGGCACTCAACAGCCTTGAACTTGCCCGTCGGGCCAACAGGGATGCTGTCTACAATTGAAACGTCGACTAGGACGTCGCCAAGACGATCCTTCAAGTTGGCAATCAAGATACCTTTCAGGTGAGAATCGAAATCCGCAGTGACGACGAGTAGCACCTGGATCTCGTCCAAGGATGTCTGCACAATCTTGGACCGCAGAATGCCACTCAATCCCTTAAATGCAGTGTCCAGCCTGCCAACGGGACCGCGGTCCCTCGTCATCAACACATCTTCCTCTCGACCCACAATGCCGCCAATGGTTGGAAAGGAACTACCGCACGGGCACGGGGCCCCATTGTCCTGATCTGGCATGACAAGGTCGCCAATATTGTAACGAATTAGCGGTGTCTTCCTTGCCCTGAAACTGGTGACCACCAGCTCGGCCACCTGATGACCCGACTGATTCGTCCGTAGATCCGCAAACTCAAAAACTCCAGTATCGGTCCACATGTGATATCGCCCGGAGGAGCACTGCACAATCCAGGGCGCACCTTCCGAGGAGGCATACTGATTGAAAACGATGCAGCCGAAGGCCTTTTCGATATCTGCGCGCTGGTCGTCTCTCAGCGTCTCTGCAGTGGTTGAAACTGCGATGAGCGCGAACTCCAAAACCGCCCCACTCTCCAGAATATATCGAGCCAGGATTGCAATCGCCGACGGGTAGCCATCGATGAGATGCGGTCTGTGGTCATTCAGCTTTCTGACGTAGTGAGCCAAGTTCTCACCAGTCATATGGTACGTCGACAAGAAAAGTTGTCGTGTAAAGCGACCTTCCAGCCAAAATGGTGGTTTCGTCGCGTCTGGTCGGACGATGATTCGCCCAGACAGTCGAGCAGAGCGAAACCCGCTCGGGAGCCCAATCCAGCGATAATATCGCTCCCATTCAGCGAAGGTCCTTTGCATGCTTTCACGGTCGACCTCAACTGTCAGTGGGGTTCCGGTCGTCCCGCTCGTGTGGGTCACCGAAACCTTCGGTCGGGCTGGGTCGGACGACACGATCGCTTCTAAGCTTTCCCGCAGGTCCTCCTTCTCCAGGACTGGCATCCGTGTGAGCGCGTCCATACCATTGTGACCTCCGGCATCGTCAAGAACGACGCCCGCCGCCGACAACCGCTCTGCGTAGAACTCACTGTATTGACTGACCTCCTTGAGCAGCAAAGAAAGCTCCTGGTTTTGAACTCGCGCCAATTCGTCCGCGCTCTTCTTCAAATTCTTCATCAGGAACGACAAGTGGCGATCGAAATGCACACCCCGGCGTTGACGCAGCATCCGCCAACTGAAAAAACTGAAACCGGCCGCTCGCGCCCAGTACGGACCTCTCAGAGCAACTTGCTGAAGCCTACTGTTGAGATTCACACTCTCACCTACGACCCCATCTGACGGCTGTGGCATTCTCCACTACACCACCACTCGAAAACCATTGCTGAGTGTTCCCAGGGCGGAAACTGCCCGGCCAGGGAATCCGCGTCATGATCACTTGATTACGCTTCCCGGTTCGATTCTTCCGCGCGCAACAGCATTTGCACCGATCACGCTGCCGGCTCCGACGTGCGTCCCTGGCAACACAACTGCGCCGAGCCCTATCCACACGTCGTCTTCAATAATAACCGCCCTTGGCGAATCTCGGGTGAAGGTGCGCTCTCGCGCGGGCCACAAAGCGTGTGCGTTGGAGTCAAGTATGGTTGCCTGCGCGGCGACAAGAACTCTTCGCCCAAGGACTACATTCGCCTGGGCGTGAATAGTCGCTCCATTCACTCGACTGCCCTCTCCGATAGAAATGTTCGCTCCCGGAACATCTGCGATCAGGGTGACACCGGAGTGCATGGCTGCATGGTATCCCCGCCGCCACGAATTTAGAGTGACAGAATCGCCAATTTCTATTGTGGCGCCAGTTGCGCGCCGAACGCTTGGCCATCCGATAGCTCTGACGCCCGATCCCATGCGGATTCCGGGTGACAATTTGGCGGAGCTTGCCCACAAATAGCCACGAAACCTGGCCCCAGCCAATGACGCCAAATGAATACCGCTACTCATCATCGTAACTCCTTCTCCCGCGAAAGCCGGAAACATTTACGGGGCCACCGAAAAGTCAGCACCCAAATATCGCTTAACGTCTGTAAGAAAGCTTTCGAAGCCCGGTTGCCCAAGTGGCGTGAGAGACGAACGAGCGCCCAAATGAAACTATCAAGGGAAGGGCGCCCAAATCGTTTCGACGAGCGAACTCGATTCGACTGCTCGCGATGCGAGAATAGTCATGGAGCGTCGGAAGCTTGCGACTCATTTGGTTGCCGTGAACGCGATACTCGACGAAAGCTTGTTCAATGCTATGGACCTCTGCGCGTGCTGCGACACGCAGCCACAGCTCGTAGTCCTCAACTCGCGACATGCTTTCGTCATATCCCCCTACCCCAATCACGATCGACTTTCGAAACATGACGCTGGGATGAACAAGGGGATTCTTGTAGAGCAGCGCTTTCCGGACATTGCCCGCAAGGCCGGCACCGAGACAGACTCCGGTTCTTTCGCTATGTTCATCCATCACAAAAGCCCCCGTGCCAACCACTGCGACAAGGGGGTGGGCGACTAGATACTCAGCCTGCCGAGCTAGACGGCCGCCCATGCAAACGTCGTCCGAATCAAGCCTCGCCACAAACTCATGGGTGCACTCTCGAATGCCTGCATTGAGGGCTGCTCCAAGCCCTTGCGGACTGTCACGGACGATCGTTCGTACGGCTGGGTGCTCAACCAGATCGCGTGAACCATGTGAACTTGGGCCATCTCGAATCAGAATGACCTCGAGATCGACATCTGAAATTTGGTCCAGGAGCGAAGCGAGGGCGTCGTCTAGCCAAGGGTCATCCGGCATCGTGGGGAGTAAGACCGAAACCGAGGGCCTAGAACCCATTGAACATCATCCTTTCAGCGGAAGGGGTATCGCGGGAAGTCAGTAGAAGTTCGCAAACATGCCAATCCCTTGGGTGACGAATACTCCAACTAGAACGCTAGCGATATAGAAGGCCGCCGGCAGGGCCGATTTCTGAAGCCATCCTAAAAGTCGCCAAGCAATCAGCGGAGCCAAGATCCACGAGTAACTGGCAACTCGATCCGCATAGGCAATGAAGCCAAATGTCAGAAACATCGAGTTCAGCAGGAGGTAGCAAACTAGCAACATGCGGAGTTTCGGATCGTTAGGGTGGCGCCGGTGGGCAAGCAAACCCAGCAGACCCACCGCCAAGCTCACAAGAAAGAAGTCCAGCCGGTTGCCAGACGCGCCGTAGTGGGAGTACGCGGACGTAGAAATCAAGTCGGTAGCGACTCCGGAACTTTGAAGTATTGGATTTAGGAGAAGTTCCTGAATGTCGGCCAGATAGAGCCCGCCCATCACCACCCACAGCGCGAGAGCTGTTCTCACAGAAAGCGGCCGAAATGCATGAAACGCCAGAATCGCCGCAGGAAGTGCCGCTGACCAGTGCATACTTGCCGCAAGCCCGAGAACGACGTACGTTACCCGTGATGTTCGGTCGCCGCTCTCTCGGGACATGGTTGCTATTGCGATAAGGAGAAGCGCCATAGAAAGGCCCTGCCGAATCGCAACTACCGAGTATGAGTATAGAATTCCGGTGGACAGGGCTGTGACCAGCGCTCCAGGCACACCCCAGTCAGCAACATAGCGAAATGAGCAATAGGTGAAAGCGGTGAAGATCGCCAGTGCCACCGAGCCGTACAGAGCGGCATCGGAGGTGTTGACAACCTTTGCAAACAGCCAGAGTGTCGAGCTGAAGGCCCAGTTTGCGTCCAGTGGTATATCGCGAACATCGCCGACGCGCGCGATTGACTGGAATGCAGCTGAATACACATACTTGTCGTCTACCTCGTAGTCGCTGACCGCGCAGGCGGTCACAAATGTGGCTCCAAGAATGACTGCGATAATTATCGAGTTCCAGCGATTGCCAAGCTCGCGAATCGGCCCCGCCAGGCTAAGGATCAAACCGCCGAACATCGCGGCACAGATCAACGCGAATCCCAACAGGGTGCTCCTTTCGGTGCATGAGGGGAGAGCAGTCCGAATTCTTTCGGGCTGACTCCATCAATTGACTCAGGGAACATGCCGTCCTAGGGTCCTCTTCCAGTGATGTTGGCTAACCATTTGCGTGACTATAGCTCGAGAAGCGTAACCGATAGCAGCGACGGTCGTTGCCAGCAGAACTGTGTCCCCTTCTAATGTTAGGGCAAGGACAACGGATACACATAGAGCGACAGCCGCACCTGCGAACTGAACGCCATATTCACCGAGTACGACAAGGGTCGACTCTCCCAAGTAGGTCATCGCCAGGGAAAGGATTGAAAGGGCGAGTGGTAGAACTTGTGGGAAGGACACCGCGAATTCGTTCCCGAAGACGACAGGCAGCAGTGGCGGCGTTGCGAAAGCGACCAGCGCGGCCAACACAAGAGCAGCGGAAAGCGAAAAGATCCAAACGTGGCGTCGCGACTCCTTCAGTGCCTCAATGCCTTGTCTTCTGGCTGCTGCTAGGCGGGGTAGAAGGCCATGGTGTGAGCCAACTAGAGCCAAGTTGGCAATGGTGACGACTTGGGCCAACACTCCGTATAGCCCCGTCGCGTCGCTGGATCCGAACGCAGAGAGCATGTATACGGGAATGTACACAAGAACCGAGCCCAATCCGGTGGACACGCCTAATGGAACCATGCGTCGACAAACAGTCCCAATCTGGATTCCTGGTTGCGGAGTTATGTTCATCTTCTGCCAAACAATGAGTGAGGTAGTTATGGAAGCGATAGCGGATGCCCATAGAATCAAAGTCCAGCTGTCAGAAAGTATAAAGGACGCAAGGATTAGCACCACTGTAAGTATGCTGTTTACGAGATGGGCCGTGAAATAGGTTCGGAAGCGACTCCGCGCCTGAAAGTGTGCAAGCGTTACGTCCAACAAGGAGTCGGCTGAGCGCATGAGCATCAAGGGAATGGCAACCAGTGTCAGCGGTACGTCAAGGGCAAGGAGAGTTAGGAGCCCGACTGCGCTTGCCACAAGTACAGCCATTAGCCGAATCCCGATAAACCGAACGTCGAGTCCCGTGGAGGGGCCCCGGGTCACGATTTGTAAGCGCAGTTCGCCCTCTAGGAGGGCGAAGATTGGGGTGGTGCAAGCTAGTGCCAGCACATACGTCCCCGTGTCATCTGTTCCGAGCGTACGTGCAAATATCCAAAGGATGAACCATTGGGAGCTCGCGCGTAGGACGTTGCTCAAAGTGATGGCCGCAGGGCCAGCAAACAGGCGCTCAGTTGGTCTCACAAGCCCACTCGTTGCATGTTAGGTGGAGCCGAAATGGGGGTGCATTAGGAGGCGGGGATCGTGGGCAATTGTCGCGTCATCCAGTCGATAGTTGCTGATAGACCAACATCTAGAGAGGTTGGTTCGATGCCGGGAAAAGTGGAACGTAGAAGTGTGTTGTCAGCCTGAGAGTGCCGAACATCTCCGCTTCGACGCTCACGATAAACGATGTCCAGTGGTCGCCCAAGATGATGCTCGATCATTGAAATTAGCTCGTTAAGTGTTGTCCTAGTTCCAAAGGCCAGGTTTGTGGGACCGCCCGTGATTCTCTCGGTTAGCGCGGCGTGTATGGTGTCCACGACAGTGCCAACGTAAGTGAAGTCTCGACTCTGTTCTCCATCTCCATTAACTGGCAATGGCCGACCGGTAAGTGCTGCTTCTAGGAATACAGGAATAACAGCCGCGTAAGCGTGACCTGCCATTTGTCCCGGGCCGAACACGTTGAAGAATCGGAAGGGCAAAACCGGCAAGTCATAGCATTCTGCGTAAGCGAGGGCGTATTGCTCCGTGGCGAGCTTTGATACGGCGTAGGGGCTCATGGGCATGCACTGCAGGGTTTCAACCTTCGGCAGTGTTGGATTTTTGCCATAAACAGATGATGATGAAGCCAAAACGACATGAGCGCTGTGATTCGCGCGGGCGGCCTCCAAGACTTGGAGAGTGCCGGTGGCATTAGCCTCGTGGCTCGGAATTGGGCGACTGATTGAGCGCGGAACAGAGCCTAGGGCCGCGAGGTGGACGATCGCGTCCACGCCATGTGCCGCTGTCGACAAGATCTCTTGATCCAGAATCGATCCATTGAAGAACTGCACGTCGAGTTCAGCAAGATTTGCTAGGGAGCCGGATGACAGGTCGTCGATTACTCGGACTTCAATTTCGTCATCTTGGGCAAGAAGCTTTTTGCAGAGGTTTGAGCCGATGAATCCCGCACCCCCAGTGACTAGAACGCGCACAACATGGTCCCTTCCATCTCGTTCCGGGTGGGCGCGTGGTGGCGCCCTGAGTAATGGGAAATTTGCTGGTCTACTTCGAATCTACTTCGCATATTGGACGTGACGATTCCCTGGTGGGAAGTGAGTGTCATTGTCTGAGTGCGCTCGGTTCTCGTAGAGGGCAGCCAGTCCCGCCCATACTCGTTTGCGTTGAAAGTGTTCAGTGACCCACTGGTAGGCGTTGTTGCCCAAATCTGTGCGCAAGACGGGATCTTGGCTGAGCTTCACGAGCGCGTTGGCTAGGGCCTTTGGGTCGCCGATGGGGACGATGATCCCCGTCTCGTCTGGGATGACGGAGTCGACTGCTCCGGTGGCCTGCGTGGTGATTGATGGAGTGTGTGCAATCGCGGCTTCGAGGACAACGTTGGGAAAGCCTTCTCGTAACGTGGGTAGGGCTAGTACATCTATGGCATTGTAATAGGCTAGTGGGTCATCGACCCATCCGGTTATGGATACCGTAATGCCCGATTCTTCCAACTGTCTCTGCGCCTCGGTGTCCTCTGTCGCGCCAATTGCCAGGAGTGTCAAGTTCGGAATGTGCCCGGAGGCCAACTGCAGAGCTTCTGCTAATACGTCAATGCCCTTCGCGGCGGTTAAGCGGCCGACGAAGCCAATGACGAAGGAGGATGGGTTCAGTCCAATGTCTTCCCGCATATGCGGTGAAGGGTGAGGCGAGGTGTCAACGCCATTGCTGCTGCCCAGCCCAATGACTGTGATGGGCCGAATGGCGATGCCGTCTTGGATCATCTCGGCTCTGACGCTGGAACTCACTGCTACTGCGTGTGTCGCGAAGTACATGGCAGCCCGCTCCATGTTCAAGAGAAGCCGCCGCTTTATGCCGTGTTCGGTCTGATAGCGGAGACCACGCACGGTGTATATGCGAATTGGCGTTCGGAAGCTCCATGCAGCGAACAGTCCAAGCAGGCCAGCCTTGGGTGTCCCGATGTTAACGGTCTCTGGGCGAACTTGATGTAGAAGTTTGAGCCATCCCACGAGTGAGCGGACGTCGGCGAGAACGGAGATTTCCCTGGACATGGGCAGTCCATGACCGGTTACGCCTTCACGGAGCACAGCGCGTTTGAACTCGGCGTCCGGGTTGCTTGCTATGTGTACGTCCCAGCCAAGGGACTGGAAATGGGATAGCTGCCCCCTTAGGAAATTGAGTGCACTGCTTCCGACGGTAGTACCGTAGAGGATGGTTCCTTGATTCGCTGACCTGTGACGGGGGCGATGATGGGTCATTGACACTCTCCGAGAGTCGACCACGCCTCTATTCCTGCCGGAGGAGTCCAGCCGACGGTGGTGAGCCAACTCGTGGCCTGCTCTTGACCGAACCAGCACATCTCCACCCGGCGGGCGTTCGCCGCTGTGGGTGCGTGATAGCGACCGGCATAGGTCGCCAGGTTGACCAGTGCCTTGGCCGTGCTAGTGGGGAGGTGGCGTGGAGGTTTTCCGCCAAGTACCTGAAGTAGGCCTGCTGTGGTCAGACCTTCACTCGGGTGGACAACAACTTCTGGTGGCCGCTTCTCGGTTGTGGCCAGAAAAGCGACTGCCGATGCGACGTTCTCAAGGAGAGCCTGCGGTGTGGGATTGGTGCCAGATCCTGCAACGCTAGAGAGGTGTGAGCGCGCCAATCGAGTCAGGGAGACTGTTACGCGCCTACCGGGAGCATGGACACTGGGGGGCCGGTACACGAGCCCCCTAGCCCCCGCCCACTTTCGAAAGGATGCCTCGCCAACAGCCTTCGACCAGGAATAGGCAGAGAATGGTGCGACGTCCGTGGATTCGTCGAGTTTCGGAATGCGTCCTTGAACGGCTGCCGTGCTGACGAGTATGACTCTCGGGACGTCGGCGGTCTTTGCCGCCGCGGCGGCAATTGAGGGCAGCGCGGCATTTGCGCCCAACAGCAGGCTAGTATCTTGAGATGACGCGTCGGGTACGCCGGCCGCGATAATCAGGCAATCAGCGCCGCTAAGGTGCTCAGCGATTGCGGAGACCAGTTCGGGAAAGTCTGTTGGGGCCGAAATGCAGGCGTCGGCGGTTCTCACCCGAAGCCGAGGTGATGTTATGGAGACTATGGCGTGATCAGCCGCGCGGAGCGCGTTGCCCACGGCGGTGCCCACAAATCCCGTCGATCCAAGCATGGCAACGGTGCTCATTGGTCAACCCTTTTTCGCGTGAAGTGCAGGCGTTTGATTAGCGTTGGCGCCAGGGTATATCCGCCAACTATGGCAGCAGTGAATGCTATGCGCTGCGTGAGGGGGAGCTTGGATTGCCAAAGTAGGCCAGCGGTCAGAGCGCCCGCAGTGTGCAACGCGGCTATCGGGAAATGGCCAATCTCGTGGTTGATGGCCAGTTGTTGGTAGACGTGGTCGCGGTGAGGTGCGGTTATTGAGTCGCCGCGCATCAAGCGCCTAAAAAGCGTAGTTGACGTGTCGGTGGCGTACAGGAGTAGAGGGGCGGCTAGCTGCAGGCGGTGACTAGTCCTAGGCGCGCTGGCCAAAGCAGCCGAGAGGAGTGCCCCATAGAGGTAACTGCCAGAATCGCCCAAGAAAACTTTCGCCTGAGGTGAATTCCAAGGCAGAAATCCAACGGCAGTTCCCAGGGCGAGTCCAGCGAGGGTATCGATGGAGCTCGTGTCGTAGTCAGTCCTCAGGAGGAGGGCGTTCACTGCCCAAGCGGCTATGGTTCCCCCAGTGATCCCGTTGATGCCATCCATAAAATTGACGGCATTAACCATGGAAACTGTGCCGACTGGGACCAGTACTCGATCGAATGGATGGTTGCTGGGCAAGAGTGCCGCCCCCAAGCCTTGTCCAAGGATGCGAGCTCCCGGACTTATGCCGCCCAGTAGGTCGTCGGCCATGCCGAGTGCACTGATCGCGACAATACCTGTCACTGCCGACCGAGGTATTGATGAGGGTGCTGCGGCCGTGACGGTCGTTCCGAAGGCCGCTAGGCAGGCGATCCCCCCGCCGCGGGGGGTCGGTTGTGTATGGGAGGAGCGAGAGTTCGGCACATCCAGGTGGGCGTTTTCGCGGAGAATTCGCGTCACCAAAGGCGTCCCGGCCGTGGTGAGGAAGGCGGCGATGGCCCCAACAGCCAGTGGGCGGGTCATTAGATTTCCTCCTGTAGGGGGAGGTCCTTGGGGTGGCTGACTCGTAGAGCACCATTTTCTTTGGTAGGTGCATCGGTCCTCGATGCCTCTCGCATCCAGATGGCGGTTTCAGTTGGGCCAGCGTGGGATGTTCGGGACACCGTTTCGCCGCTCAGGCTGGGAACAGCAACGCTGTTAACCAGGTTGTGAAGAGTTTGGTGGATTTCCTCCCCTGGTGTGAAGAGTTCCTCGGACATTT
The DNA here is from genome assembly GCF_038004165.1 of Janibacter sp. FSL W8-0316. NCBI lineage: Bacteria > Bacillati > Actinomycetota > Actinomycetes > Micrococcales > Intrasporangiaceae > Janibacter > Janibacter sp. FSL W8-0316. The sequence continues at coordinate 3,086,761 of NZ_JBBOQX010000001.1, forward strand.
TCTCACCTGGTCTGAGCCCGGTGTACACGATCTCGATGTCCTTGCGGCCGGAGAGTTCGATAAGCGTCGTCGCGACGTCTTGGATCTTTGCCGGCTCTCCCATGTCGAGCACCATAACTTCGCCGTCGCGGCCGATGGCCGCTGCTTGCAGGACCAATTGGCACGCCTCTGGGATGAGCATGAAGTAGCGCTCGACGTCGGGGTGGGTGACCGTCACAGGTCCACCTTGCTCGATCTGGGTCGTGAAAGCTGCGATGACGGACCCACGTGAGCCCAGGACATTTCCGAATCGGACGCTGACGTAGGTGTGGTCGTCCTTGTTTGCGAAGTCGGCGGTCAGCCGTTCTGTGACCCGCTTGCTGTAACCGAGGACGCACGACGGGTTAGCTGCCTTGTCCGTTGAGACATTGACAAAGGTCGAGACGCCGACGTGGTGCGCGGCCCGTAGGACGTTGAGAGTGCCGAGTACGTTGGTCTTCCAGGCCTCCTCTGGGTACATCTCCAGGAGTGGCAGGTGCTTGAGCGCCGCCGCGTGGAAGACGACCTCGGGCCGGTGGCGCTCGAAGATCTCGATCATGCGGTCGGCGTCACGGATGTCTGCTAGTACTACGTCGTCTGACTCGAAGAGCCCTTGCCCGGTCACGGACAACTGCGTGCCATGCAAGGCGGATTCGTCCCGGTCAAGCATGATCAGGTGTTTGGGACCGAACTTGCTTATCTGGCGGCACAACTCGGACCCGATGGATCCTCCGGCACCGGTGACGAGGACGGTCCGACCGGAAATGGTGTCGGCGATCGCAGTGGCATCGAGCTCAATGGGGCGCCGGCCGAGGAAGTCTGCCAGATCGAGGCTGCGCAGGTCGCTCCCCCCGATTCGGCCGAGCATTTCGTGCGCCTGCGGGAGGATCAGGGTCTCGAGGCCCGCGCTCTGTGCGGCATCGCGCAACTTCTTGACCAGTTCCGGCTGTGCGCTGGGGACCGCGATGGCGAGGGTCGTCGCGTCGGTCTGTTCCGCGACGGCAGCCACGTCGTCTCCGGTCCCGAGCACCTTGACGCCATCGATGCGCATACGACGCTTCGCCCGGTCGTCGTCCAGCAGGCCAATGGGAGTCATGGAAGAAAGCTGATCGCGAACCAGCGCGCGCACCAGCTGGCGGCCGCCCTCCCCGGCGCCGAAGACCAAGACTCTGGACTCCGCGGTGTCTCGGGGGTCGAGTCGAGTTCTGGTTGCTCTCAGGACATACCGGGCCCCGAACATGCCGAGGAGGGCCGTTGCGCCTGCCGCCAGGGGGAGAGATCTGGGCCCCAGATCCCAAGGCCCCAAGGTCACGACCTGAAGGGGGATGGACCACACGAGTACCGTCTTCATGAGGTCGACAATCTCCTCGTAGGAACCCCGGTGGTGGCCCACCGCGTAGGGGCCAACGAGGGCGCCGATCGCCACATGTGCCGCGGCTGCAACCACCGTCAGCCGGAGGACTGGGATGGTCAGCGCGTTGTCAAGGTGGAAGTCGTACCGGAGGAGTGCGGCGAAGAAGACGGCGACTGCGAGGGTGCTGACGTCCACCACGGCCCAGAGCCACCGGTTCGTCCGCGGTTGAAGACTCGCGGCGGATCGTGAACTGATGGCCATCATCAGAGTGCGACTCGAGCGTGCACTGGTGAACTCCCCGTGGCGGTGCTGGTGTGACTTGCCGAACTTATGGCAGATGTGCGTTACCCAGCAACTCGGGTCCATGCGATGCTCCAGCCAGCACTCGACGGCATAACCACAGTCCAGCAAGACAGCCGCCTATACTGGCGCGCGGCGTCCGGGACGGCGCTCGACCATGCCTGTGGCTTGGCCTGTCTGCGAGGAGACCGCGTGACCCTGGAAGATCTCTGGAAGCTGACCCGGCGGCAGTTCGTCGTCATCGGCGTCGCCGCGCTCGCCGGGCTGCTGCTGGCCTTCGTGTGGATGAGCCTGCAGCCCAAGGTCTACACCGCGACGGCCGCCGGCTACGTCACGGCCGGAGGCGGCTCGAGCATCGGCGAGTCCTTTTCGTCGCAGACGCTGGCCCAGCAAAAGGCCAAGGCATACGTCACTCTCTTCACCAATCGGCGCGTGACAGAGGCGGTCATCAAGGAACTCGGGCTCGATGCCACGCCGCAGGCTCTTGCAGCACGGATCACGGCTACCGTCCCCGAAGAGGGGGTCTCGATCAGCGTGACCGCCTCCGGACCCTCACCGCAGGAGGCGAAGTCGATCGCCGACTCCGTCGTCACAGCGGCTGCGGCGGAGGCCAAGCGGATCGAGGAGGCCGGGCCGACTCGACGCGTGGTGCAGGCGGACGGCAGCACCCGCACGGTCAAGTCGCAGGCCCAGGTGCTCATCGAGCCCAACGAGTCGGCGATCCTGCCCACGTCCCCTTCGTCGCCCGACCCCACCCGCATCCTGCCGCTGGGCCTCCTGCTCGGCCTGCTCGTCGGCTACGGCGTCGCCGCGGTCCGGCACTACAACGACACCAAGCTGCGGCACGTCGACGACGTCGAGGAGACGGTCGGTGCCGGCGTGCTCGGGGTGCTGCCGATGAGCAAGGACCTCGGGTCGGAGCGGGGGGAGGCCCGCCGGTCCAAGGCCTTCCACGAGCGAGAGGCGCTGCGCAAACTGCGGACCAACCTGCGCTTCGTCGACGTCGACAACCAGCCGCGCTCGATCGTGGTCACCAGCGCGAACCAGGGCGAGGGCAAATCGACCGTGGCCGCCAACCTCGCCACCGTCCTCGCCGAGTCGGGGGAGCAGGTCGTGCTCATCGACGCAGACCTCCGACGCTCCGCTGTGGCTCGCGCCTTCGACCTCGATGGCGCTGTCGGGCTCACCGAGGTGCTCGCCGGCACGATCACGCTGGCTGACGCGCTCCAGGACACGGACGTGCCCGGCCTGCAGATCCTTGCGGCGGGCGCGACCCCGCCCAACCCGTCGGAACTGCTCGGGTCCCACCGGATGGAGCAGCTCATCGAGGAGCTGAGCCAGCGGCACTTCGTCATCCTCGACGCGCCGCCGTTGCTGCCGGTCACAGACGCCGTCCTGCTCACCCGCAGCGCGGACGGCGCCGTGCTCGTCGTCGCTGCTGGCAGGACGCACAAGGAGGCTCTCGACCGGGCCGCGGCTTCCCTGCGTGGGGTGGACGCCAAGGTGCTCGGTGCCGTGCTCAACCAGGCGTCGACGAAGAAGGTCGACCGGATCCGCTACGGCGACGTCGAGTACGGCCACGTCACGTCCTATGAAAGGGATTACATCGCCGAGACTGACGGCGCGGTCAGCCGACGCGACGTGAAGGCCGCACGCCGAGGCCGGTCCTGACCCGGGCTCGGCGCGCGACCCGAGTCAGCGTTTGGAACCCCGACCCGCCAGGCTGAGCTGACGCTTCCCCCGCCGCTCGGAGCGGGGGGCCGTCTCGGGGTCGTAGTAGCCGTAGTAGCCGTAGTAGCCGCCGCCGTAGCCGCCAGCGGACTTGTGGCCGACGCGGTTGAGGACGAGCCCGAGCAGGGTGTTGTCCACGCCGCCGAGGGACTCGAGCGTGGCCTTGAGCTGCTCTTTGCGCACGATCGTCGTGCCGACGAGGACGATGACTCCGTCGACCTTGGTGCTCAGCACGACGGCGTCGGTCACGGGGAGCACCGGCGGTGTGTCGATGAGCACGTAGTCGAAGCGCGTCGACAAGTGGGTCAGGACGCGACTCATGGCGTCGGAGGCGAGCAACTCGCTCGGGTTGGGCGGGATGGCGCCCGCGCCGATGACCTCGAGACGGTCCTCGCCGTAGGGCTGGAGCACATCGTTGATGTCGGCGCGCTCGATGAGCACGTCGGTGAGGCCGGCCGCGCCCTCGAGCCCGAGGTACTCGAGCAGGCGCGGCCGGCGCAGGTCGGCCTCGATGAGGCAGACCGTCGAGCCCGACTGGGCCAGCGTCAGCGCGAGGTTGGCGATTGTCGTCGACTTGCCCTCGCCCGGGATCGACGAGGTGAGCAGGATCGTGCGCGGATGGTGGGCCGCGTCGACGAACATGAGGTTGGTCCGCACCGCACGGAATGCCTCGGACCGCGGCGAGCTAGGGTCCGACTCGACGATGAGCGGCTCCTTGCCCGCGCGCGGATCGTAGTGGACCGCTCCGATGACCGGCTCCTCGGTGATCTCCTCGACGTCGTCATCGGTGCGGACCGTGGTGTCGAGCAGGTGCCGCAGCATCGCCAGCCCCAGGCCGAGAAGGACACCCAGAACGACGCCGAGCGCGAGGTTGCGGGCCGGCACCGGGCTCGTGGGGGTCTCGCTCGTCGACGCGGGCTCGACGAGCGAAACCTTGATCGGTGACGTCCGGTTGGACCCCTCCGGGCGCTCGACCTCGGAGACGACCTGGGGGAAGGTCTCGCCGATCGCCGTGGCGATCGCCTGCGCGTGGGCCGCATCCGTGTCGGTCACCGCGACTTCGAGGATGACCGTCTCCGGGGGGGTCGTAACGGTCAGCTGGCTAGCGAGGTCAGCCGTCGTCGTGTCGTCGCCGAGCTCCTCGACGACGGGGTTAAGAGCGCGCGGGGTCTTGAGCAGCTCCGCATAGGACTTCACGCGCTGCTGGGTGAAGGTGCTGCCCTGACTCAGCTGCGTCGTGTCGGCGCCCGAGACCGAGACGAAGAACTGGGTCGAGGAGGTGTACCTCTTCGTCTGGAGTGCGGTGACGGCAGCGGCGAGGCCGACGACGACAAGAGTCGTGACGACGATCGTCACCCACCGCTTGCGGACGATCCTCAGGTAGTCCTGCAGCTCCACGCTCTCGGTGCCTCTCTCGGGTCGCAAATGATGACAGCAGACGCGAGTCTGGCACAGGGGCCGCCATCCGGCAGGATTGCCCCATGAGCGTGCGCATCATGACTGTCTGCACCGGCAACATCTGCCGATCGCCCTATGCCCAGCTGGCCCTCGGTCACGCCCTCGAATCCGTGCGGCCGGGGGCCTTCGAGGTGGTGAGCGCGGGGACACAGGCGCTCATCGGCCATGCCGTCGAGGCGGGGAGCGCCTCGATCCTCGACACCAAGGGCATCGCTCACGACACCTTTGCCGCGCGGCAGATCAGCGAGCGGATGCTCGACGACGTCGACATCGTGCTGCCGCTCGAGGTGGCACACCGCAAGATCGTGCTCTCCTACTCGCCCCGTCACCTCAAGCGGGCCTACACGGTCAAGGAACTCACTCGGCTGCTCGACTCCGCCGGCGAGCGCGAGCCGTGGACCCGGCGGCTCGCCGGGCTGACCACACCCGAGGAGCGGTGGGCGGCCCTCCCGTCGCACCTGGCGCGGGAGCGAGGGCTGAGCCGTGCTCCGGAGGGGGCCGACGACATCGACGACCCCTACCGGCAGTCGCAGGAGGTCTTCGACCGGATGGCTGCTGAGGTCGACGCGGCCGTGGAGCGGATCGTGGCCTTCGAGCGGCAGTTCGATTAGCGAGGGGTCGGGGCTGGTTTCGAGGCTCCTTCGTCGCACCTCTACCAGCGTGGGGAACGTGGTTTCGAGGCTCGCTGGCGCTCGCACCTCAACCAGCGATGGGCCGGCTGGCGCTCGCACCTCAACCAGCGTTGGGCCGGCTGGCGCTCGCACCTCAACCAGCGTTAAGGCGGGGGCGGTCGTTGCCTTCCTGCTGACGGTGGGGCCGCCGGCGACGAATGTCGGGCCGGGGCCGTTGGGCTATGTGTGGGTGCTGCTCGTCCTCACGGGCGCCCTGTGGTGGTTCGCCGCCGCCGGGCACGGACGTCGGGGAGTCGTCCGGGCCGAGGTGTGGGCTGGGGGCGCGCTGCTCGGATGGCTCTGGCTGTCGCTGCTGCGGTCGGGGGAGCGGTGGGACACGGCCCTGGCCGCCACGGCCCTCGCAACCCTCGCGCTGCTCACCGCATGGGCCTGGGCTCGTGCGGTCGAGCCGGAGGAGAGGCAGCAGGCGCTCGTCCTAGTGCTCGGGGCGGCGGCTCTCGGGACGGTGCTCGCGGCGTGGGTGGTCCCGCTGGTAATCGACCAGAGCCTCGGGTGGCGGCCAGGGCTGCCGATCGGTGGTGCCTCCAACAACGCGGTCGGCCTGACCCTCGTGCTCGCCGGTGCGCTGACGGGGCGGCGGCTGTGGCCCGAGCAGCGGTGGCTGTGGCTGGGCGCCGCCCTCGTCACGGCGCTGCTCATCGTGCAGAGCCTCTCGCGCGCGGGGTGGGTGCTGGCACTCGTCGTCGCGGTCGTGGCGATCGTGCGGCATCGCCACTGGAACCTGCGGTGGGGTGGGCCGGTCGTCCTGCTCGTGGTCGCCGTCGTCCTCGGCGAGCTGACCCGACGACGCGGGCTGAGCCTCCTCGTCGACGAGTCGCGCTGGCACAACGCGGCCGTGGGCGTGGAGGCGTGGTCGGGCTCGGCTGGCACGGTGCTCTTCGGGCTCGGCCCGATGCGGATGTGGCCGTGGATGGAGTTGGAGCGGGGGCGGCCCGGTGAGCAGTTCGACGGGCCATTGCAGTACGACGGGCCGTGGGGAGCGGTGCTCTACCACGCGCACTCGACCTATCTGGGGCTGCTCGTCGAGTACGGGATCGTGGGCCTCGTCCTGCTGCTCGTCGTGCTCGGGCTCGTCGTGCGGCGGGGTGTGCTGGAGATCCGGCGCGGTGGGCGGCTCGAGCTCGTCGCGGTCGCGGTGCTGCTGGCGCTACCCGCGATGCTCGTCGAGACGTATCTCGTGCGGGGGTTTCCTTCGGCGTGGCTCTTCTGGTGTGCGGTGCTGGTGGTGGGGGCTGGTTTCGAGGCTCCTTCGTCGCACCTCAACCAGCGGGGTGACTACGTCGCACCTCAACCAGCCGGGGTTCTCTCGAGGCTCCTTCGTCGCACCTCGACCAGCGATAGGCCGTAGGTTCTAGGCATGTCGAAAGCATGGAGCTCACCGGTCGTGGTCGGGGCGGCGCTGCTCGCGCTCGTGCTGGCGGTCGGGGGAGCGTGGGCATGGGTCTTCGCCGAGCAGGGCACGGCGCCGGCCGGGGTGACGGCGGCAGCACCCCCTTCGTCCTCGTCGTCCACGAGCTCGCCGACGAAGGCCGAGCCGACGTGGACCATCGACCAGGCGCGTGACGCGCTCGCCGGCGACGGGTCGCGGGTGCTCGTGCTCGGGGACTCGACCGGCAACGGCAACGACGAGTGGGTGAGTCTGTGGGCGCAGTCGGCGCAGCTGCCGCTCGCCCGGTGGGACACCGCGACCGAGGCCGGCTACGCCAACGAGGCCGAGGACACCCGCCTGTGGTCGGGCGCGATGAACAGCGGGACCGCCGATTACCCGCTCGACCACGACGAAATCTGGCCGGAGCAGGACCCCGACCTCGTGCTGCTGAGCTATGGGCACTTCCACGACTCGACGAGCGGCGCCACCGACGCGCTCGAGGACCTACGGGTCGAGCTCGCCGACCGCTACCCGGAGGCGCCCGTCGTCGTCGTGCTGCAGAACCCGGAGGCCGACGACGCCGACGCCGACCGGCGTGCCGCCATCACCGACTGGGCCAAGGACGCGGGGCTGCCGACGATCGACGTGGCCGCGGCCTTCGAGGACGCGGCGGACCCGAGCGTCCTGCTGGTGGACGAGATCAATCCCTCGCCGGAGGGCTCGCAGCTGTGGGCGGAGACGGTGGCGGAGGCGCTGGGGTAGGGGGCCGAGGGCTCCGCAGGGTCTCGAGGCTCGTCGCAGAGCTCCTCGCACCTCGACCAACGGATAGAGGCAGAGCTCCTCGCACCTCGACCAACGGTTAGAGGCAGAGCTCCTCAGGGACCGGGGTGGAGCAGCTCGAGGAGGTACTGGCCGTAGCCGCTCTTGACGAGGGGCTCGGCGCGCTCGCGCAGACCGTCGTCGTCGACGAAGCCCATGCGCCAGGCGACCTCCTCGGGGCAACCGATCTTCAGGCCCTGGCGGTTTTCGAGGGTGCGCACGTAGTTGCTCGCGTCGTTGAGCGCGGCAAAGGTACCGGTGTCGAGCCAGGCCGTGCCGCGGGGGAGCACCTCGACGTGCAGGCGCCCCTCGTCGAGATAGGTGCGGTTGAGGTCGGTGATCTCCAGCTCGCCGCGCGCCGACGGGCGCAGCCCGCGGGCGCGCTCGACGACGGTCTCGTCGTAGAAGTACAGGCCGGGGACGGCGTAGCGCGAGCGCGGGTTGGCCGGCTTCTCCTCGAGGTGACGGGCCCTCCCTTCGTCGTCGAAGTCGACCACGCCGTAGGCCGACGGGTCGGCGACCTGGTAGCCGAAGACGGCCGCGCCCTCGATGTCGGCGAAGCGCCGCAGCTGGGTGCCAAGGCCCGGCCCGTAGAAGATGTTGTCGCCGAGCACGAGCGCCGAGGGGCCGCCGGCCACGTGGTCGGCGCCGATGTGGAAGGCCTGGGCGAGGCCTTCTGGCCGGGGCTGCTGCGCATAGGTGATCGCGATGCCGAAGCGTGCGCCGTCACCGAGCAGCCGCTCGAACTGGGGGGCCTCGTGCGGGGTGGTGATGACGAGGACCTCGCGGATGCCGGCGAGCATGAGGGTGCTCAGCGGGTAGTAGATCATCGGCTTGTCGTAGACCGGCACGAGCTGCTTGGAGATGCCCTGGGTGATCGGGTGGAGCCGGCTGCCTGTGCCCCCCGCGAGGATGATGCCGCGCATGAGTCGAGGGTAGCGACGCCGACACCTCCGCGGGTCCGCGGCCGATAGCCTCCGACCATGGACCTGAGCATCGAGCACACCCGCATCCCGGGGCTGCTCGTCGTCCGGCGCCCGGTGCACCGTGACGCGCGGGGGTGGTTCACCGAGTCCTGGCAGCGGGCGAAGATGGTCGCGGCGGGGCTGCCGGACTTCGCGCCGGTGCAGCACAACATCTCCTACAACTCGTCGCGCGGCGCGACCCGCGGGATCCACGCCGAGCCGTGGGACAAGTTCGTCACGGTCGTCCACGGCCGGGTCTTCGGCGCGTGGGTCGACCTGCGGGCGGGCGAAGGCTTCGGCGCCACCGTCACCCTCGAGCTCGACGAGAGCACCGCGGTCTTCGTGCCGCGCGGCGTCGGCAACTCCTACCAGGCCCTCGCCGACGAGACCGTCTACTCCTATCTCGTCAACGAGCACTGGCGCCCCGACCTCACCTATCCCGCGCTCGCCCTCGACGACCCCACCGCCGCCATCGAGTGGCCGATCCCGTTGTCGCGCAGCGAGATCAGTGACAAGGACCGGGCCAACCCGCGGCTGGCGGAGGTCGCCCCCTTCGTCCCGCGGCCGGCGCTCATCCTCGGGGGCAGCGGGCAGATCGGCTCGGCCCTGCGCCGACTCCTGCCCGACGCCGTCGCGCCGGGCCGCGACGAGCTCGACCTCACCGACCCCGCCGCCGTCGAAGCACTCGACCTCAGCGGCCACGACCTGGTCATCAATGCTGCCGCGATGACCGCCGTCGACGCCGCCGAGACCCCCGACGGCAGCCCGCTGGCCTGGCGGCTCAACGCCGAGCTGCCCGCCCAGCTCGCGAGGAAGGCTGCGGCACAAGGCTGCACGCTCGTGCACTACTCCTCGGACTACGTCTTCGACGGGCAGCGCGAGGTCCACGTCGAAGGGGAGGCCCTCACCCCGGTGAGCGAGTACGGCCGCACCAAGGCCGCCGGTGACCTCGCCGTGGGCGTCGCGCCGCGCCACTACCTGCTGCGCACGTCGTGGGTGGTGGGCGACGGGGGCAACTTCGTCGCGACGATGGCCCGCCTGGCGGACGAAGGGAGGTCCCCTCGCGTCGTCGACGACCAGTGGGGCCGGCTGTCCTTCGCCGACGAGATCGCGGCGGCGACGCTCCACCTCGTGGTGAGCGGGGCCCCCTTCGGCACCTATGACGTGACGCAGGCGGGGGAGCCGATGACCTGGGCGGCGATCGCCCGCGAGGTCTTCGCGCTGAGGGGACGCTCGCGCGACGACGTGACCGCGGTGACGACCGCCGACTACGAGGCCGGCCTCGGCGACCGGGTGAGCGCGCCGCGGCCACGGCACTCGACGCTCGCGCTCGACCGGCTGGTGGCCGCGGGGTACGAGCCCGTGGACCAGGTCGAGGCGCTGCGGGACCACGTGGTGTCGAGGCTCGTTCCTCGCACCTCCACCACCGGGGGTGGTCCTCGCGCCTCCACCACCGGGGGTGTTCCTCGCACCTCCACCACCGTGGGTCGAGGTGCGAGCGCCAGCGAGCCTCGAGACCAGGGGGTGTCGGGGCTCGTTCCTCGCGCCTCCACCACCGGGGCAGAAGGGGAGGGGAGCTGACATGCGGGTGCTCGTGACCGGGGGAGCCGGGTTCATCGGGAGCAACTTCGTCCACCAGACGCTGGCGACGCGGCCGGACGCGGAGGTGACCGTGCTCGACGCGCTGACCTACGCCGGGTCGCGGACCTCGCTCGACGGGGTGCTTGACGACGTGCGTTTCGTCGAAGGCCGGGTCGAGGACGGTGAGCTCGTCGACCGGCTCGTGGGGGAGGCCGACGTCGTCGTGCACTTCGCCGCGGAGTCGCACAACGACAACTCGCTGGCATCGCCGGGCCCCTTCGTCCAGACCAATGTGGTCGGCACCTACGAGCTGCTCGAAGCCGTCCGCCGCCACGACGTGCGCTACCACCACATCTCCACCGACGAGGTCTACGGCGACCTCGAGCTCGACTCGCCGGAGCGCTTCAGCGAGGCGACGCCCTACAACCCGTCGAGTCCCTATTCGTCGACGAAGGGGGCCAGTGACCTCCTCGTGCGCGCGTGGGTGAGGTCCTTCGGCGTCGAGGCGACGATCTCCAACTGCTCCAACAACTACGGGCCCCGCCAGCACGTCGAGAAGTTCATCCCGCGCCAGGTCACCGAGGTCCTCGACGGGCGCCGGCCGCGCCTCTACGGGGACGGGCTCAACGTGCGCGACTGGATCCACGTCGACGACCACAACAGCGCCGTCTGGGCGATCATCGACCGCGGGCAGCTCGGCGAGACCTATCTCATCGGCGCTGACGGCGAGGTCGACAACAAGACCGTCGTCGAGACGGTGCTCGACCTCATGGGCCGTGAGGCCGGCGACTACGACCACGTCACCGATCGTCCGGGGCACGACCGGCGCTACGCCATCGACTGGAGCCGGCTGCGCGACGAGCTCGGCTGGCAGCCTCGGTACCGCGACTTCCGGTCCGGGCTGGCCGCGACGATCGACTGGTACCGGACCCACGAGGAGTGGTGGCGCCCGCAGAAGTCGGCCACCGAGGCCCGCTACGCCCGGAGCGAAAAGGTGCTGTGATTCCCCTTCGCCCTCGGTTTTTGGGACCATGCCGGGATGCGCAACGGCTATCTCGACCTGCTGCGGGTCGTCGGCACGGTCGCGATCGTCCTCGGGCACATCGAGGGCCTCAAGCCGCTGCCGGACTACGTCTACCCCTGGCACGTGCCGCTCTACTTCATGCTGTCGGGGTGGCTGTGGCGGCCGGGGTCGCGCGACTTCGGCAGCGAGGTCAAGGTCCGCGCCAAGACCCTGCTGCTGCCCTACATCCCGTGGTTCGCCATCGTGTCCGTGGTCTACGGCATCGAGCTGTGGCGAAGGGGGCGTGACAGCACCGGCAAGGTCGAGGAGCAGCTGCCCGGCGGGGCCTATGCGATCGAGCCGTACTCCGCCTTCTGGTTCATCACCGCGCTCTTTGTCGCGGTCGTCACCATTCGCGGGCTGGAGGCGCTGCGGCTGCCGCTGTGGCTGCAGCTGGCCGTCGGCGTCGGGCTGTGCGCTCTCGTGCAGATCTACCAGGACATCGCGGTGAACTCGCCCTTCGCGATCGCGCAGGGGCTGGGGTGCGTGATCTTCGTGCAGGCCGGCTACCTGGCACGGCTGCTCACCGGGCGCTCGGGGCAGCGCTCGCGGTGGAGTCGCCGGACGCTGTGGGTCCTGGCGGTCGCGACCTTCGCGCTCGGGGTGTGGATCACGACGCGGCCGGGGGTGGGCAACCTCAACCTGAAGTTCGCGCAGTTCAACGAGCCGGTGTGGGCCGTCCTCGCGGGGATCCTCATCAGCGCCGGGATGATCATGGCTCCGATCTACATCGGCGGGATCTGGTCGCATCGGATCAGCACGCTCGCCCAGTCGGGCATGGCGGTGATCCTCCTGCACGCGCTCTTCGTGTGGTTCGGCAAGGGGCACAACCCGTATCTCGTCGCCGTGGTGGCGGTCGTCGTGCCCTGGACTCTCGGGCTGCTGCTCGCGCGCACCCGGTGGGGGTGGGTCTTCGGCTGCTCGCGCCCGAAGCCCTTGGCGGCGTAGGGGCGGGGGCCCTCTCGGAGACTCCGCCCCTCCGCCCCTCGGTAGGCCCCCTCGATCCCAGCCCCCCAGATGCTCGGTTGAGGTATCCCCGACCGTCTATTCGGTTGTGTTTTGAAGGGACCTTTCTGACAGACATGTGAAGGGACATCGCTGACAGTCCTTGGGGCTCGGTCGGTGGCCGGATGATCGGCTGCATGAGCACGAAGGCGGTCTCGGTGGAGGCACGGTTGGCCATTGGCGCCCAGGTGGTCTTGGAGGAGGTCTCTGGGGCTTCGGTGACGCAGATCTGTCGGGAGTACGGGATCTCTCGGGATACGTACTACCGGTATCGACGGCGGATGCTGCAGGAAGGGGTGGAAGGGCTTGTTCCCCGTTCCACGCGCCCGCGCAACTCTCCCAGGGCAACCCCTGCTGACGTGGTGGCCGTGGTGGTGGCCAAGCACGACGAGTTGGTCGAGCAGGGTTGGGACGGCGGCGCGCAGTCCGTGCACGACTGGCTGACGAGTCAGGGCGTGCAGGCGCCCTCGGCGCGCACCTGTCACAAGATCCTGCGCGATCACGGCCGCACCACGCCCACACCGTCGAAACGGCCCAAGTCCAGCTATCGACGGTTCGAAGCGATGCACCCCAACGGGGTCTGGCAGCTCGACGGGCACGGGGTCGAGCTCGTCGAGGGCTCGGCAGTCGTGCTGCGGTTCCAGGACGACCACTCCAGGATGCTGATGGGCTCGCTGGCCGCGCCCAGCGAAAACGGTCAGGACACGTGGACGTGCTTGCTGCAGGCCATGGACCGTCACGGCAAGCCGGCGTTCATCCAGTGCGACAACGGCTCCGCGTTCACCGCTCGCCTGACCCGTGGTGGCGGGTACTCCACATTCGAGTCCAAGCTGCACCGCATCGGGGTCGGCATGATCAACTCCAGCCCGGGGCATCCCCAGACCAACGGCAAGAAGGAACGTGAGTGGCGCACCCTGGACCAGTGGCTCGCTGCTCGGCCCACCGCGGCTGACTTGCCCCAGTTGCAGCAGCTGTTGGACGCCTACGACGTGCTGTTCAACACCCAGCGCCCTCACCAAGGCATCGGTGGGGTCACCCCGGCCAGCCGCTACGCGAGCAGCGACAAGGCCGTTGCCGACGCCAGCGAGCTCACGCAGCGTCAGTTCATCCGCGAGGTCACCCTGAGCCCGGCCGGCTACTTCGACCTGCCCGGAGCACGCGTGGCCCTGGGAGTCGCTTGGGCTCGAGCCAAACTGCAGTACCTCGTCGACCAGGACCACGCGGTCCTCTTCCACGACAACCGGCTCCTGGCCCACATCAGACTCGATCCCGCAAAGATCGAGACACCCAAGGGCGAACGCCACTACGTTCGAGTCACAGCACGCCCCTGACTGTCAGACAAGTGTCTTCACACACTGTCCGATAGGTCCCTTCACAAGACAACCGTCTATTCGGTCGGGGGTACCTCGACCGCGCGAGCCTGCCGGGTGTGGTCGTCCGCGTGGTGCCGGGGCGAGGTGATCGCGACCGTCTATTCGGTCGGGGTGACCTCGTCCTCTGACACCTCGACCCCTCGAGGGAGCTGTCCCCAGAGCTGACCGGGGCGCGAGTGCTGTCCACTGATCGCGCGTTGGCCGCCGCGGGGAGGGTGCAGCACTCCACTGTTCGGGGATGACCGACACCATGCCCGAGCAGTCAGAGGCTGTGCGCCGAGACGACGAAGGGGGCCAGCCGACGACGCCCACCCGCGAAGGGCCGCTGGACCGTCATCGCCGGGTGCTCGCCGCCGCGGAGGACTGGGACTTCGTCATCAGCCACCGGATCTTACGCAGTCTGGGGGTGAGCCGACAGCAGGCAGCGCGTCAGGTCCTGGCTGGTCGTTGGACGAGGTGGGGCACCCAGACCTTCGCCGTGCACACCGGCCCGCTGGGCTTCCGCGCCCGGTGCTGGCGAGGAGTGTGGGAGACGGGGGAGCGGATCGCCGCTGTCGACGGAGTGAGCTCGCTCCAGCTCGCCGGGCTCAAGGGCTGGGACGAGGAAGACGTCGTCGTGTCCGTCGTCCACCGGCACGACCGGACACACCGCGATGGTGTGCGGGTGCGCAAGCTCGCTCGCCGCGTCCCCAACGAGGTCATCTCGTCGGGCGTGCCCCGCACGCGTCCCGCGGTGGCAGCGATCAGGTCCGCGCACTGGGCGGTGAGCGACCGGGCGGCAGCGACACTGCTCGCGATGGCCGTGCAGCAGCGATTGGTCACACCAGAGCAGCTGGTGCAGGCTCAGCAGGTCGTGAAGGGGCGAACGCGCCGGGCCTTCATCAAGCAGATCATCAGCGACATCGCCGCCGGTGCTCATTCGCTCAACGAGCTCGACTTCGCGGCGGCGTGCCGGGTCCGTGGATTGCCGGAGCCCACGCGGCAGGCGGTGCGGGAGGGGCCCAGAGGGAGGGTGTACCTGGACGTGCTCTTCGAGGAGTACGGCCTCGTCGTCGAGATCGATGGCGCCGGCCACCTCTGGGGACTCAACGGTGTCTCAGACGCACTCCGGGCCAACCAGGTCGTCATCGACGGGGACCGAGTGCTGCGCATCAACGTCCTGGGCTGGCGTCTCGATGCCGACGCCTTCATGGACCAGGTGACTGCCGCCCTTCGCTCCGAGTGGGCCCTGGACAATCTCGCCAGGCGCCAAGCCTCGCTCGAGGTGCCATCGGACGAGGTGGGCCCGACCGGATAGTCGGTCGGGGATACCTCAACCCGCGCATCGGGGGAGCTGGCGTCGTCGAGGGACTGCTGGGTTGAGGTGGGATCGACCGGATAGTCGGTCGGGGATACCTCGACCGAGCGGTATGGGGGCTGAGGGTCAGCCGATCCACTCGCCCCAGCCGTGGTGGAGCACCAGCCAGGCGATGAGGCCGTAGCCGGCCTGGCCCGGGTGCACCCCGTCGGCGGAGGCGGCGATGTCGGACTCCCACTGGTCATGACCCGCCAGGGGGGTGAAGGTGTCGACGAAGGTCACGCCTCGTCGGTCGCAGACGTCGCGCTGGGCCTCGACGACGTGGCGCAGCTGGTCGTTGGCCTCGGGGTCGGCCGAAGGGGGCGGACCGACGACGAGGGTGGCGACGCCCTGGCTCGAGGCCTCGTCGAGGATGTTGGCGAGGTTGAGCCGCAGGCGGGCGATCGAGGTGCCCGCGGCGACGTCGGCGTGGCCGACCTGCACGACGAGGCGACGCTCGGTGACGCCCTGGAAGCGGCGCGGGCCCTCGGTGAGCCACCGCTCGGCGACCCCGCCGGCGGTCTCGCCGCGCACGCCGAGGTTGTAGTGCGCGACGACCGCGTCCTTGATCTGGGTGCGGGCCATGACCCGACCGACCCACCCCAGGGCCTTGTCGTCCCCCTCACCGGCGACGAAGGAGTCGCCGATGAAGACGAGCGCGACCTCCCGGCGGCCGTCCTCCGTGCTGAAGGTGGCGCTCGGGGTGAACTCGTTGCCGGCTGCGTCCGTCATCGGGTGGCCGCTCACGTGGGGTACTCCTGGGGGTGGGTCGGTCTGCGGGTCTCGGCCGACGTTACTCGTCGTCGAGCTCGTCGTCGTCGAGGCGTGCCAGCCACGACGCGAGTCGCTCGATCGGCGTCTCGAACTCGGGGTTGAGATCGACGAAGGTGCGGAACTGGTCACTCACCCACTCGAGAGTGACCTGCTCCTCACCACGTCGGTCCGCGAGCTCTTCGATGCCGCGGTCCGTGAAGTACATCAGCGGTCGAAGGCGCGGGCGATGAGGTCCGCCTGCTCCTGCGCGTGCTTCTTCGCGGTACCGGCGGCGGGGGAGGCGCTCGGCGGGCGGGTGACCGCCGTGAGAGCGCGGGTCTCGCCGTGCTTGGCCAGGTCGGCCGGCAGGTTCATCCCGAGGAAGGGCCAGGCGCCCTGGTTTTCCGGCTCCTCCTGCACGAGGACGAGCTCGGCATTGGGGTACTGCGCCAGCTCGGCCGCGAGCTCCTCACCCGGCAGCGGGTAGAAGCGCTCGAGGTGCAGGATCGCGGTCTGCTCGTCGCCGCGCTTCTTGCGCTCGGCCTCGAGGTCCCACGTGACCTTGCCCGCGGCGATGAGCACCCGGGTGACCTGGTCCCCCTTCGGCTGGGTCATGTCGGGCAGGACCGCGCGGAAGCCACCGGAGGTGAAGTCCTCGGGCTGGCTGCTCGCGGCCTTGAGGCGCAGCATCGACTTCGGGGTGAAGACGATGAGCGGACGACGCGGCCGCTGATAGGCCTGACGACGCAGCAGGTGGAAGTAGCTCGCCGGCGTCGACGGGAAGGCGACCGTCATGTTGTTTTGTGCGCACAGCGCGAGGAAGCGCTCGATGCGGGCGGAGGAGTGGTCCGGCCCCTGGCCCTCGTAGCCGTGCGGCAGGAGGAGGACGACCGAGGAGTTCTGGCCCCACTTCTGCTCGGAGGAGGAGATGAACTCGTCGATGATCGTGGCCGCGCCGTTGACGAAGTCACCGAACTGGGCCTCCCACAGCACGAGCGCGTCGGGGCGCTCGACGGAGTAGCCGTACTCGAAGCCGAGGGCCGCGAACTCCGACAGCAGCGAGTCGTAGACCCAGAAGCGGGCCTGCCCACCACCGAGGTAGTTGAGCGGCGTCCACTCCTCGCCGTTGTTTTTGTCGATGAGGACCGCGTGCCGCTGCACGAAGGTGCCGCGACGCGAGTCCTGACCGGCCAGACGCACCGGGGTGCCGTCCATGAGGAGCGAGCCGAAGGCGATCATCTCGCCGGTGCCCCAGTCGATGCCGCCCTCGCTGACCGAGGCGGCGCGCTTCTGCATCGCCTGCTGCAACTTGGGGTGGATCGTGAAGTCGGCCGGCGGGGAGTCGAAGACGTCACCGATGTGCTTGAGGTCGGTCTCGGAGATGCCGGTCTCGTCGGCCGAGCGGGTCGTCGCGTCACTGGTCTGCGACGACGGACGCTCGAGGCCGGCGTTGTCCGGGGCGTCGGAGCCGGTGTCGCCCGAGTCGCTGCCCGCGTCGGCCGGCGAGGCGGGGGCCTTGAGGGCCTCCTTGGTCTCGACGAAGACCCGCTCGAGCTGCGCCTGGTAGTCGCGCAGCGCGGCGTCGGCCTCCTCCGGGGTGATGTCCTTGCGGCCGATGAGGCTCTCCGTGTAGAGCTTGCGCACCGAGCGCTTGGACTCGATGAGCTTGTACATCAGCGGCTGGGTCATCGACGGGTCGTCGCCCTCGTTGTGACCGCGGCGGCGGTAGCACACGACGTCGATGACGACGTCCTTGTGGAAGCGCTGGCGGAACTCGAAGGCGAGCTCGGCGACCCGCACGCAGGCCTCCGGGTCGTCGCCGTTGACGTGGAAGATCGGCGCCTGGATCATCCGCGCGACGTCGGTCGAGTAGACCGACGAGCGGCTCGCGGACGGCGAGGTGGTGAAGCCGACCTGGTTGTTGACGACCACGTGGATCGTCCCGCCGGTGCGGTAGCCGCGCAGCTGGCTCTGCTGCAGCGTCTCGGCCACGACACCCTGACCGGCGAAGGCCGCGTCGCCGTGCATGAGGATCGGCAGCACCGGGAAGTCCTCGCCGCCGTGGTTGAGGCGGTCCTGCTTGGCGCGCACGATGCCCTCGAGGACGGGGTTGACCGCCTCGAGGTGGCTCGGGTTGGCCGCGAGGTAGACCTTGGTCGTCTCGCCGTCCTCGCCGGTGAACTCGCCCTCGGTGCCGAGGTGGTACTTGACGTCGCCGGAGCCCTGGACGGACTTGGGGTCGAGCTGGCCCTCGAACTCGCGGAAGATCTGCCCGTAGGACTTGCCGGCGATGTTGGCCAGGACGTTGAGGCGGCCGCGGTGCGGCATGCCGATGCAGACCTCGTCGAGGCCCTCGCCCGCCGCGCGGGTGAGGATGCGGTCGAGCACGGCGATGACCGACTCGCCGCCCTCGAGGGAGAAGCGCTTCTGCCCGACGAACTTGGTCTGCAAGAAGGTCTCGAAGGCCTCGGCGGCGTTGAGGCGGCGCAGGATCCGCAGCTGCTCGTCGCTCGTGGTCTTGGCGTAGCCGACCTCGACGCGCTCCTGCATCCAGCGGCGCTGCTCGGGGTCCTGGATGTGCATGTACTCGATGCCTGTGGTGCGGCAGTAGGAGTCACGCAGGATGCCCAGGATCTTGCGCAGCTTGAGGAAGGGTTCACCACCGAAGCCGCCGGTCGCGAAGTGCCGGTCGAGGTCCCACAGCGTCAGGCCGTGGCTGGTGATGTCGAGGTCCTCGTGACGACGCTGCTTGTACTCCAGCGGGTCGATGTCGGCCATGAGGTGGCCGCGGACGCGGTAGGAGTGGATGAGCTCCTGCACGCGCGCGACCTTGTTGATGTCGTCGTCGTGCGTGGTGGAGATGTCCTGGACCCAGCGGATCGGCTCGTAGGGGATGCGCAGGCTCTCGAAGATCTCGTCGTAGAAGCCGTCGGCACCCAGCAGCAGCTGGTGGACCACGCGCAGGAACTCACCCGACTGGGCGCCCTGGATGATGCGGTGGTCGTAGGTCGAGGTGAGGGTGAGCACCTTGGAGACGGCATTGCGGTTGAGCGTCTCGTTGCTCGCGCCCTGCCACTCGGCGGGGTAGTCGAGGGCGCCGACACCGATGATGGCGCCCTGGCCCTTCATCAAGCGGGGGATCGAGTGGACCGTGCCGATGCCGCCGGGGTTGGTCAGCGACATCGTCGTGCCCTGGAAGTCCTCGACGGTCAGCTTGCCGTCACGGGCCTTCTTGACGACCGTCTCGTAGGCGTTCCAGAAGGCGGTGAAGTCCATCGTCTCGGCCGGCTTGACCGCGGGCACGAGCAGCTGGCGGGAGCCGTCGTCCTTCTGCAGGTCGATGGCGATGCCCAGACCGATGTGCGCGGGCTGGACGACGACGGGCTTGCCCTTGTCGTTCGTCGTGTAGCCGACGTTCATCTCGGGCATGGCGCGCAGCGCCTTGATGAGCGCGTAGCCGACGAGGTGGGTGAAGGAGACCTTGCCCCCGCGGCTGCGCTTGAGGTGGTTGTTGATGACGATGCGGTTGTCGATGAGCAGCTTCGCCGGGACGGCGCGCACCGACGTCGCGGTCGGGACCTCGAGCGAGGACTCCATGTTGGTCACGACCCGGGCGGCCGCACCGCGAAGGGGGGTGTGCACGTCCTCCTCGACCGGCTTCTGGGCGGCCGCGGGCTTCTGCTCGTCACGCGGGGTGGGCTCGGCCTTCTTGGCCTCGGCCGTCTTCGGCTCGGCCTTGGGCTCCGCCTTGGCGGGCTCGGCCTCCTTCGCCTCGGCCTTGGGCTCGGCCTTCTTCGGCTCCGCCTTGGGCTCGGCCTTCTTCGCCTCGGGGGCGGGGGCGGCCTTGGGCTCGCTCGCGGCCGGCGCATCCCCCTTCGCGCTGGTGCCGTTGCTCCCACCGGTGCCCTGACCCGGGGTGTAGTTCTCGAAGAACTCCCACCAGGCCTTGTCGACACTGTTGCGGTCCTTCTTGTACTGCTCGTACAGCTCGTCGACCAGCCACTCGTTGGGGCCGAAGTCGTTCAGGGACACGGAGCCATCCTGGGGGTCAGGCACGGCGCATACGCCTCTTTCGTCACAGTCGCGAATAGGGGCCCGAAGTCAGCGCGGACCCCATCGGGTCCAGCCTAACGTGACGGCCGCCATGCGCCAGCCTCGGGGCGCGGCCCTGATGCGGCCGCGGGACCGCCCCCTTCGTCAGGGAAGCGGTCCCGCGGACCGAGGTGGACGCCGGAGGTCAGGTGATGTCCTTGCGGCCGGCGAGGATCGACCCGATGACCGTGAGGACGGCGGCGTAACCGATGAGGATCAGCGCGCTCAGCCACCACGAGAAGTAGTAGCTGTCGCCGCCGCTCTCGACGGCCCCACCGGTGGGGTCGGCGGTGACGAGCATGCCGGTCGTGAGGTTGCCGGGGATGAACTTCGCGGCGGTCGTCCACCCGAGGATCGCGAAGGCGATGTTGAGGATGAGCTGGCCGAGGAAGCCGAAGGCCACGGCGATGAGCACGGCGGCGATCTGGTTGCGCACGAGCATGCCGAAGCCGAAGCCGATGAGCGTCCACACGACGGTGGCGACGATCGAGGTGCCGTAGGTGGCGACGACGTCGCTGTTGGTGAGCAGCAGCGACTGGTCCTTGAAGAGGGTGAGGACCAGGGCGCCGCCGCCGACCGAGGCGATGACGTGGACGACACCGAGGACGGCGCCGACGACGATCACCGCGAGCGTCTTGGCGACGGCCACGATCCACCGACGCGGCGTGGCCAGGTAGGTGGCCGTCGCCGTCTTGTGGCGGTACTCGGTCGTGATGAGCAGGACACCCAGGGCCAGCGGGAAGAGCGCCGACATGCTGCCGAACTCACCGAGCAGACCGGCGCTGTAGACCATCTGGCCGGTCGCGCCGGTCATCGTGTCGAAGCCGGCGCTCGAGCCGTCGGGGTTGGTCAGACCGATGAGCGAGGCGGCTGCCATCGACAGCAGGAAGGCGAAGATCGCCATCCCCAGGCCCATGCCCCACCACAGCCTGGTCGTGAAGATCTTGCGGGTCTCTGACGTGATCGCGCCCAGCATCAGCCGTTCGCTCCTTCCTGGCCCTCGATGGCGTCGGCCATGGCCGGCGCCGCCGGGTCCCCGGCCGCACCGAGGTTGCGGTTGGTGCCCTCGGTGAGGGAGAAGAAGAGCTGCTCGAGGTCCGCGGCGAGCGGACGCAGCTCGTGGATCGGCACTCCGGCGCGCAGTGCGACGTCACCGACGAGCCGCAGGTCGTCGGTCTCGGCGACGATGCCACCGTCGTCCTGGACGTGGGCCGTGACGTCGGCGACGCGCAGGGCGCCGACGAGGGAGTCGGCATCGGAGGTGCGCACGAGCGAGGTGGCGTTGCCGCGCAGCTCACCGACGGTGCCCTCACGGACGAGCTTGCCGTTGCCGACGATGATCACGTCGTCGACCGTCTGCTCGATCTCCTGGAGCAGGTGGCTGGAGACGAGGATCGTGCGGCCCTCGCTCGCCAGGTGCCGCAGGAAGCCGCGCAGCCAGCGGATGCCCTCGGGGTCGAGGCCGTTGGCCGGCTCGTCGAGGACGAGCAGGCGCGGGTCGCCGATGAGCGCCGCGGCCAGGCCGAGGCGCTGGCGCATGCCCATGCTGTAGCCGCCGGCCTTCTTGCGGGCGGCGGCCGGGATGCCGGTCAGCTCGAGGAGCTCGTCGACGCGGCTGTCGGGGATGCCGGCGGTCGCGGCGAGCACCCGCAGGTGGTCACGACCGGAGCGCCCCGGGTGGAAGTTGGTCGCCTCGAGCGCCGACCCGACCACGCGCAGCGGCTGGTCGAGGTCGCGGTAGGTCTTGCCGTCGATCGTGGCCGTGCCGGAGGTCTGTCGCACCAGGCCGAGCAGCATGCGCAGGCTCGTGGTCTTGCCGGCGCCGTTGGGGCCGAGGAAGCCGGTGATCCGGCCGGGCTCGACGTTGAAGCTGAGGTCGTCGACGGCGGTGAAGCCCCCGAACCTCTTGGTCAGGTTGCGCACCTCTACGCGCGCTCCCGTGGTGGTCATCACGTCCCCTTCATGGTTGTGGTCGGGGACCATGCAACCATCCCGGCCGAAGGGGGGCATCCGCCTTTCGGCTGAACCTCACCTCCCCCCACGGGGGGAGGGGCGTCGCAGGCGACACACAGGCGGCGTTCCGTAGAATCTCGGCCACCATGACCATAGGTCTACTCATCCTGGCCCTGGTGCTCACTCTGGGTACCGCCCTCTTCGTGGCTGCCGAGTTCTCCCTCGTCGCCCTCGACCGACCAGCTGTCCAGCGCGCCGTCGACGACGGCGACACCGCAGCCAAGCCCGTGCTCGGCTCCCTTCGACAGCTCTCCACCCTGCTCTCCGCGTGCCAGATCGGCATCACGGTCACGACCCTCGCGCTCGGCTTCATCGCCAGCCCGGCGGTCGGCGCGCTCATCCAGCCCGGCCTCGAGGCGGTCGGCCTGCCGGAGCGCGTGGCGTCCTCGTCCGCCGACGGCCTGGCGCTCATCCTCGCCACCGTCTTCTCGATGATCCTCGGCGAGATGGTGCCCAAGACCCTCGCCGTGTCGGCGCCGCTGGGCGTCGCGAAGCTCGTGGCCGTGCCGATGCGGGTCATCGGCGTGCTCTTCAAGCCGTTGATCTTCGTGCTCAACGGCTCGGCCAACTGGGTGCTGCACCGCATGGGCGTCGAGCCGCAGGAGGAGCTGTCGGCCGCCCGCAGCCCTGCCGAGCTCGCCTCGCTCGTGCGCACCTCCGTCGAGGCCGGCACCCTCGACTCCGGCACCGCACGGCTCGTGACCCGCTCGCTCGGCTTCGGCGAGCAGACCGCGGCCGACGTCATGACGCCCCGCAACCGCGCGAGCGCCATCGACCGCACTGCGTCCGCCGAGGACCTCGTCTCGCTCGCGCGCCGCACCGGTCACTCGCGCTTCCCCGTCACGGGGGAGGACTGGGACGACATCGACGGTGTCGTCCACGTCAAGAAGGCCATCGCCGTCCCGCACGAGCGTCGGGCCGCCGTGCCCGTCTCGGCCCTGATGATCGACCCGGTCGTCGTGCCCGAGACGCTGCGCCTGGACCCCCTGCTCATCCAGCTGCGTGACTCCGGTCTGCAGATGGGTGTCGTCGTCGACGAGTACGGCGGCACCGCGGGTGTCGTCACGCTCGAGGACCTCGTCGAGGAGATCGTCGGCGAGGTCAACGACGAGCACGACCTCGCGCAGACCACCGGCCGCGCCCACGGTGACGGCGTGTGGACCGTGCCCGGCCTGTGGCGCCCCGACGAGGTCCGCGACCGCCTGGGCGCCGAGGTGCCCGAGGGCGCGGCCTACGAGACCGTCGGCGGCTGGGTCATGGCCGAGCTCGGCCGCGTCCCCGAGGTCGGCGACGTCGTCGAGCTCGACGGCTGGCAGGTCACCGTGACCGACATGGACACCCGTCGCGTCGACCGGTTGCGCTTCGTCCAGCACGAGCCGGCCACCGACGGTGATGCCGTCACGGACGGCGACGCCATGACGAAGGGGGGTGAGCCGGCATGACGACGGTCCTGATCACCGTGGGCCTGCTGCTGGCCAATGCCTTCTTCGTCGGCGCCGAGTTCGCCGCGATGTCCGCCCGGCGCTCGCAGCTGGAGCCGCTGGCCGACGCCGGCAACAAGCGCGCGGCCATCGCCGTCGACGCGCTGCAGCACACCGGTGTCCTGCTGGCGACCTGCCAGCTCGGCATCACCATCTGCTCGGTGCTCCTGGGTGCCGTCTCCGAGGCCGCGCTGCACCACGCGCTGCACCCGGTGATGGAGCGCATCGGCGTGCCGCACGCCTTCACCGACGCCAGCTCGCTGGTGCTCGCGATCCTCATCGTCGTCTACCTGCACGTCGTCGTCGGCGAGATGGTCCCTAAGAACCTCGCCATCGCCGGCCCCGAGCGCTCGGCGATCATCCTCGTCCCGCCGCTCATGTGGGTCATGAAGATCGCCAAGCCGGTCATCCTCGTCATGGACTGGGTGTCCAAGGCCTTCGTCAAGGCGATGGGCATCGAGCCCAAGGACGAGGTCGGCTCGGCCTTCACCGCCGAGGAGGTCCAGCACATCGTCACCGAGTCCCACAAGGAGGGGCTCGTCGAGGCCGAGAAGTACGGCCTCGTCGGCGCGGCCCTCGAGTTCTCCGACAAGGACGCCCGCGATGTCGGCGTGCCGGTCGACCAGCTCGTCACCGTCCCGCGCGATGCGACGCCCGACGACATCGAGCGACTCGTCGCCCGCTACGGCTACTCGCGCTACCCGACGACCGACGAGGCCGGCGAGCTCATGGGATACCTGCACCTGAAGGACGTGCTCTACGCCGACGAGACCGAGCGCGGCGAGCCGGTGCCGCGCAAGCGACTGCGCCGCATGGCGACGGTCCAGCCGGCCGACGAGGTCGAGGACGTGCTCGCGACGATGCAGCGCACGGGTACCCACCTGGCCCGGGTCGTCGACGACGCCGGCGCGACCCTGGGCGTCGTCTTCCTCGAGGACGTCATCGAGGAGCTCGTGGGTGAGGTGACCGACTCGACGCAGCGGGGCTGACCCCCTTCGTCACGACGTAGCGCCCGGACCTGCCGGTCCGGGGCGCTACGTGTTGCCGTGCGCCGGGGGTCAGCTGGGCAGCGCGGCGACGTCCTCGGTCGACTGGGGCGCGGCCATCCGACGGGTGCCGCTGGTGTAGGGCCCGCGGGTCCCGTTGCGTCGCTCGTAGGTGAGGGTCTCCGCCCGCTGGGGGCCGGCGCCGTCGTTGTCGATGACGACGCTGCGCTGGGTCCAGTAGGTCACGTCCGTGCAGAACGGGCTGGACTGGGCGAAGTCCGCCCGGACACGGAACCCGCCCAGGCGCAGACGCCCGTCCGACGAGTTGTCAGAGGCCAGCACGTCGCAGGAGTAGGTCCACGTGTAGGGCGTGTAGACGAGCCCGTCGCTCTTGCGCTGCGAGGCGCCCCGGACCGGTCGGGACCAACAGGAGGAGTGCCCGCTCAAGGGGGTCCAGGTCGCGCGGCTCACCGATGATCCAGTAGGTCAGGGACGCGTTGGAGACCAACGTCTGCGGCGTGACGTCGTAGAGGTAGAGGCCGAAGGGGGCGCCGTCGGGCCCGGAGCGCTGGAGGGTGGAGTTGACCTCGAGATGCTAGGTGCACTAGCTGATCCTCTGCGGTGAGTTGAGGACCCACCCGTTGATCCCCGGGTCCTTGCGGACAGGGGGGCTGAGGCGGCGAGCGACGGAGCGGCGGCGATGGTGAGTGCGGGCGCGGTCCAGGCGATGCCCTTGGCGACGTTGCGGCGAGAGATCTGCGGGGTGCTCATGCGGGTGCTGCTCCTGATGAAGTCGGTGTGGTGCGGGACCCGCTCCAACACCGTTCCCCGCCACGCGTCATGGTCCTCAGCCGCCGGCCTTTGCGCCTTCGCCTGTGACACTCGCGGCTGTCGCACGTATCACGTCATGACAGTTCTCGCATCTCGAGAGCGAATGTGTGACGATCCTCGACGACGGATCCGGGGGAGGAATCCGCGTGACCGTGAGGGGAGGCGGTGCGGCGATGGCTCCGACCCGCATGGCGAACGAGCTGGCAGGGCGGCTGCTCACGACCCACGGCGACCAGGTGGGCGAGATGGTGCCCACGCTCCTCCAGGCCGTGGCGCGCGGGCAGGACATCGACGACGTGTCCGCCGACGGCCGGTGGCCGGTGCTGGTGACCGAGTTGCTGCGCGAGTTCTTCCACTGCGTGGCGGCCAACGACGTTGCCAGGGTCAACGCACCGGGCAGCGTCTTCGAGCAGGTCGGGCGCAGCGCCGGCCGGGCCGGAGCGGGCGCCGACGTGCTCGCGGCGGCCATCCGGCTGGCGACCCGCCGCACGCAGGCCCAGGTCCACCGCTTCATCTTCGCCGAGTCTGAGGAGACCGACGCCGAGGCCGTCGTCGTGCTCCTCGCGCGCATCGCCGCCTTCGGCGAGGAGGTCGTCCCCGCCGTGTTGCGCGGCCACGAGCTCGAGCTGGCCGACGGGGACGCCCTGCGGGCGCAGCGCTTGGGTGACCTGCTCCTCGCCGCAGACCCGGCCGCGGCCGAGCTCGCCGCCGAGCTCGGCTGGCCGGCCGACGCCTTCGTCAGCGCGATCGTGCTCGCCCCCGCAGACGCGGCCACGCTAGACGACCGCAGCGACCTCCCCTTCGCCCGACGCGACCGGACGGACGACGTGGTGCTCATGGCGCCAGTCGCCGACGGCGCGCTCGCGACGGTCCTGCGGCCATGGCTGGCCGGAGTCCGCTGCACCGTCGGTCCCGCGGTGCCCCTGCGCGAGCTGCCGGACAGC
This sequence comes from Janibacter sp. FSL W8-0316, assembly GCF_038004165.1. Taxonomy (NCBI): domain Bacteria; kingdom Bacillati; phylum Actinomycetota; class Actinomycetes; order Micrococcales; family Intrasporangiaceae; genus Janibacter; species Janibacter sp. FSL W8-0316. The sequence continues at coordinate 3,112,925 of NZ_JBBOQX010000001.1, forward strand.
CTCACGCTCGTCGACCGTCTCGCCGACCGGCGTGAGGCGCAGGGTGAGGCGGCCGTCTTCGTCGACGAGGAGCTGCTCGAGCTGGCGAGCACCGCCGACGCGATGGTGATCGCGGCCCTGCGGCGCAAGTACTTCGTCGATTTCGACCGGCTGCCCGCCGACGTGCGCGAACCCCTGGTGCAGACCCTCCACGAGTGGCTGCGGCACTGGGGTCACCGGCCCGCGACGGCCGACGCGCTCGGGGTCCACCCGCAGACGGTGAGCGCCCGGATCAACCGGCTGCGGGACCTGCTCGCGGACGAGCTCGAGGACGCCCGGGTGCGGTCGGAGCTGCTCGTGCTGCTCACGGCACTCGCCGCGGAGGGGTCAGCGGCCTGATCTGGCGAAAACTCGGCGTGGCGTGGACCACATTCTGCGCGGATACTGGAACATGCTGGGGTTCTCAGCCACGACCAGGAGAGTGAGCATGTCCAGCACGCAGGCCCCAGAGGTCAAGCCCAAGGAGGGCTTCTCCTCGCGCAAGGTCTTCATCTTCGCGGCCATCGGATCGGCGGTGGGCCTCGGCAACATCTGGCGCTTCCCGTACGTGGCCTACGAAGGTGGCGGCGGCGCCTTCATCATCCCCTACCTGTGCGCGTTGCTCTTCGCGGGCATCCCGCTCCTCTACCTCGACTACGCCGTCGGTCACCGCTTCCGCGGATCGGCCCCGCTCTCCCTTCGCCGCCTGCACCGCGGCGCCGAGTGGCTCGGCTGGTGGCAGGTGCTCATCTGCGTTGTCATCGCCGTCTACTACGCCGCGATCCTCGCCTGGGCGGGCAAGTACGCGGTCCTGTCCTTCACCAAGGGCTGGGGCGACGACCCCAATGCCTACTTCTTCGGCGACTACCTGCAGGCGGCCGAGACGCCCGGGCCGACCTTCGACTTCGTCCCCGGCATCCTCATGACGATGATCCTCGTCTGGGTCGTGACCATCGGCGTGCTCGCCATGGGCGTCCAGACCGGCATTGGGCGCACCGCGGTGATCTTCATCCCCGTGCTCGTGCTCGCCTTCATCGTCCTGGTCATCCAGGCGCTCACCCTCGACGGCTCGATGGAGGGCCTCAACGCCCTCTTCACGCCCGACTGGGGCGCACTGACGCACGGCAGCGTGTGGATCTCGGCGGTCGGCCAGATTTTCTTCAGCCTGTCCGTCGGCTTCGGCATCATGATCACCTACGCCAGCTACGTCGACCGCAAGACCGACATGACCGGCTCGGGTGCCGTCGTCGGCTTCTCCAACTCCGGCTTCGAGCTGCTCACCGGCATCGGTGTCTTCGCCGCACTCGGCTTCATGGCGCAGGCGGCCGGCACCGAGGTCAGCGAGGTCGTGACCAACGGCATCGGCCTGGCCTTCGTCGCCTTCCCGACGATCATCAACGAAGCCCCCGGCGGCGTCGTCATCGGCGTGCTCTTCTTCGTCTCGCTGCTGCTCGCCGGCGTCACCTCGCTCATCTCGATCGTCGAGGTCGTCATCGGCGCCGTCCGCGACAAGGTCGGCATCTCGCGCACCGCCGCGACCTTCGTCGTCGGCGCGCCGATGGGTGTGGTCAGCGTCCTGATGTTCTCGACGACCGGCGGCATCTACGTGCTCGACACGATGGACGCCTTCGTCAACAGCTTCGGCATCATCGCCGTCGCGGCCGTGATGATGCTCGCCATCACCTACGTCTTCCGCAAGCTCGGTGTGCTGCAGCGTCACCTCGACGCCCGCAGCTCGATCAAGCTGCGCGGCTGGTGGCCGGCGCTCGTCGCGGTCGTCGTGCCGCTGCTGCTCATCGCCATGCTGTGGCAGGAGCTCAAGGCCAAGATCGACACGCCCTACGAGGAGTACCCGGCCGACCTGCTCAACGTCTTCGGCTGGGGCATGGTCGTCGCGCTGCCGATCCTGGCGATCGGGCTCTCGCTCATCCCGTGGCGCAAGGACGTCTCGCTCGAGGACCCCACCATGGTCGAGGTCGACGGAGGTGAGCAGGCATGACCACCACCGCCATCATCATGTTGATCGTCGCGATCCTCGTCATCTGGGGCGGGCTCGCCCTGGCGATCGCCAACCTCGCCACCCGCGGCGACTCCGCCTCCGCGGACGTGACCGAGTTCGAGGTGCACCGCGACCTGTAGCCCCGGCTGCCCCGGCTGCCCCGGAGGCCCGAAGGGGGGCGACGACCAGGTGTCGTCGGCCCCCTCGGCATGCGGCCGGGTCCATGTTGGTCCGCCTCGCCCACGATCAGCGTCGAGTCCGCGTCGGGCATGCCGAAGGGCCGCCAGCGAGCGCTGGCGGCCCTTGCGAAAAATGCGCCCCCGGCAGGATTCGAACCTGCGGCCCCTGGTACCGGAAACCAGTGCTCTATCCCCTGAGCTACGGAGGCGGGGTGGTGCCCGGTGAGATTAGCACCGGGCGTGCGCGTCCCGGGAATCGGCCACGCGTCGGACGCACGCCGAGCCGGACCTAGACTGGGCGACCGTGACCCCCGAAGAGCTTGTCGAAGCGATCCGTGCCGCCCTCACCGCCGCCATCGAGGCCGGCGACCTGACCGTCGAGGTGCCCGCCGAGATCCGTGTCGAGCGACCCAAGCAAAAGGGCCACGGCGACTGGACGACCAACCTCGCGATGCAGCTGGCCAAGCCGGCCGGCATGAAGCCGCGCGACGTCGCCGGGATCCTCGCCGCGCGTCTCGAGGCCGCCGAGGGGATCGCCGCGATCGAGGTCGCCGGCCCCGGCTTCCTCAACATCACCCTCGACGCCGCCTCTGCGGGGGCCCTCGCGCGCTCGATCGTCGAGGCAGGCGCGGGCTACGGCCGCAACGAGGCCCTCGCCGGCCACACGATCAACGTCGAGTTCATCTCCGCCAACCCGACCGGACCGCTCCACATCGGCCACACGCGCTGGGCGGCGCTCGGCGACTCGACGCGTCGCCTCCTCTCGGCCTCTGGCGCCGACGTCACCGCCGAGTACTACATCAACGACGCCGGCGCGCAGATGGACAACTTCGGCGCGTCCGTCCTCGCCAGCGCGAAGGGGGAGCCCACCCCCGAGGGCGGCTACCCCGGCGCCTACATCGGCGACCTTGCGGCGACGGTGCTGCAGCAACGCCCCGACCTGCTCGACCTCGCCGACGGTGAGGCGCTGGCCGTGGCTCGGCAGCTCGGCTACGAGGCCCAGCTGGCCGACATCCAGTCGACGCTCGACGACTTCGGTGTGCACTTCGACGTGTGGTTCTCCGAGAAGAGCCTTCACGACGGCGGTGCGGTCGAGGCTGCTGTGGCCCGCCTGCGCGAGCAGGGCCACGTCTTCGACGAGGGCGGCGCGGTCTGGCTGCGCACGACCGACTTCGGCGACGACAAGGACCGTGTGCTCATCCGGGCCGACGGGGTGCCGACCTACTTCGCGGCCGACGCCGCCTACTACCTGAGCAAGAAGGACCGCGGCTTCCCGGAGAAGATCTACCTCCTCGGTGCCGACCACCACGGCTACATCGGCCGGCTCAAGGCGATCGCGGCCTGCGCCGGCGACGACCCGCAGGCCAACATCGAGATCCGCATCGGTCAGCTCGTCGACCTCAACGGCGCCAAGCTGTCCAAGCGCGCCGGCAACATCGTCGAGCTGCGCGACCTCATCTCGTGGATCGGCTCCGACGCCGTGCGCTACTCGCTGGCCCGCTACCCCGCGGACAGCCCGCTCAGCCTCGACGGCGAGGAGCTGCGCAAGCAGACCAACGACAACCCGGTCTTCTACGTGCAGTACGCCCACGCCCGCACCTTCAACGTCGCCCGTCTGGCGGTCGAGGACGGCGTGCGTCGTGAGGACGGCTTCGACCCGGGCCTGCTGTCGCACCCGACCGAGGCGACCCTGCTGGCGACGCTCGGCGACTTCCCGCGGGTCGTCGCCCATGCCGCCGAGCTGCGTGAGCCGCACCGGGTCGCGCGCTACCTCGAGACCCTCGCCGGCCACTTCCACAAGTGGTACGACACCTGCCGCGTGCGCCCGCGCTCCGACGAGGAGATCACCGACACGCACCGCACCCGGCTGTGGCTCAACGACGCCACCCGCCAGGTGCTCGCCAACGGCCTCGACCTGCTCGGCGTCTCCGCGCCCGAGCGGATGTGAGGCCGGCGTGGCGACCAACATGAGGGCCCACGAGGCCGGCATCCTCCACGCCGACGGCTACGGCGCCGCACCGCAGTGGCTGCCGACGCCCCAGGACGTCAACGACCTGCTGCCGCAGCTGTGGCCGGCCAATGTCACGCGCAACGCCGATGGCGTCCTGGCCGTCTCCGGCCTGCCCGTCACCGACATCGCCCGTGACTTCGGCACCGCGGCCTACGTGCTCGACGAAGACGACTTCCGTTCTCGCGCAAGGGCGTTCAGGGACGACTTCACCGCTCCCTTCGACGCAGTGGCCGGTGCCGACGTCTACTACGCGGGCAAGGCCTTCCTGTGCTCCGCGGTCGCCCGCTGGGTCATGGACGAGGGACTCAACCTCGACACCTGCAGCGGCGGCGAGCTGGCCGTGGCGCAGCGCGTCGGCTTCCCCGGCGAGCGCATCGCCCTGCACGGCAACAACAAGTCCGTCGCCGAGCTGCGCCAGGCCCTGTCCTACGGCGTCGGCCGGATCGTCGTCGACTCCTTCGCCGAGATCGACCGGGTCGCCGAGGTCGCGGCCGAGCTCGGCGCCGTCGCGCCCGTCATGGTCCGCGTGACCGTCGGTGTCGAGGCGCACACCCACGAATTCATCGCGACGGCCCACGAGGACCAGAAGTTCGGCTTCTCCCTCGCCGGTGGCCAGGCGCGCGCCGCCATCGACGCCATCGTGGCGAAGGGGGACCGCCTGCGCCTGCTCGGGCTGCACAGCCACATCGGCAGCCAGATCTTCGACGTCTCCGGCTTCGAGATCGCGGCCCGGCGGCTCGTCGCGCTGCACACCGAGGTCGCCGACGTCCACGGCATCGCCATGCCCGAGATGGACCTCGGCGGTGGCTACGGCATCGCCTACACCTCGGAGCACAGCCCACTCACGCCGGGCGAGCTCGGCACCCAGATGGCCGCGCTCGTCGACCGCGAGCTCAAGGAGCTGCGCGACGGCCACCCCGACGCCCCGCTGCCGCGGATCTCGATCGAGCCGGGCCGGGCGATCGCCGGGCCGAGCGCCTTCACCCTCTACGAGATCGGCACGGTCAAGGACGTCGAGGTCGCCCACGACGCGATCCGCTCCTACGTGAGCGTCGACGGGGGCATGAGCGACAACGTGCGCACCGCCCTCTACGGCGCCGACTACTCGTGCACCCTCGCCGGCCGCACCTCGACCGCCGGCCCGCGGCTCGTGCGGGTCGTCGGGCGGCACTGCGAGAGCGGCGACATCGTCGTCATGGACGAGTACCTGCCCGCCGACATCGTCCCCGGTGACCTCATCGCGGTCCCCGGCACCGGTGCCTACTGCCGCAGCCTGTCCAACCAGTACAACCACACGCCCCGACCGCCGGTCATCGCCGTGCGGGACGGCGTCGCGCGGGTCATCGTGCGACGCGAGACGATCGACGACCTGCTCGCCCTCGACGTGGACGAGCCCGCCCCGCTCCAGGAGGTCCGATGACCACCGACCAGCAGACCCCCCTTCGCGTCGCCCTGCTCGGCGGCGGTGTCGTCGGCGGCAGCGTCGCCCGCCAGCTGATCACGCAGGCCGACGACCTCGCCCAGCGCATCGGTCGCCCGCTCGAGCTCGTCGGCATCGCGGTGCGCCGCGCCGGCCGTGACCGGTCTGACCTCGGGGTCGACCCCGCGCTCTTCACGACCGACGCCGAGGAGCTGGTCACCCGCGCCGACATCGTCGTCGAGGTCATCGGCGGCATCGAGCCGGCCCGCAGCCTCATCCTCTCGGCGATGGAGCACGGCGCCTCCGTCGTGACGGCCAACAAGGCCCTGCTCGCCGAGGACGGCCCGACCCTCTACGCGGCGGCCGCCGACCACGGCGTCGACCTCTACTACGAGGCCGCCGTCGCCGGCGCGATCCCGATCCTGCGGCCGATCCGCGACTCGCTCGCGGGCGACTCGATCCGGCGGGTCATCGGCATCGTCAACGGCACGACCAACTTCGTCCTCGACGCCATGGACTCCACCGGGGCCGGCTTCTCCGAGACGGTCGAGCGGGCCCAGGCCCTCGGCTACGCCGAGGCCGACCCGACGGCCGACGTCGAGGGCTTCGACGCGGCGGCCAAGGCCGCGATCCTCTCCTCGCTGGCCTTCCACTCCCGGGTGAGCAGCGCCGACGTCCACCGCGAGGGCATCACCGAGGTCAGCGCCCGCGACATCGCTGCCGCACGCGAGATGAACTGCACCGTCAAGCTGCTCGCGATCTGCGAGCGAGTCGAGGGCCCCGACGGGCGGCCGGGCATCTCTGCCCGCGTGCACCCAGCGCTCCTCCCGCTCACCCACCCGCTCGCCTCGGTCCGCGAGGCCTACAACGCCGTTTTCGTCGAGGCCGACGGGGCGGGCGACCTGATGTTCTACGGCCAGGGCGCCGGCGGCGACCCCACGGCCAGCGCGGTCCTCGGCGACATCGTCGCCGTGGCGCGGACCCGCGTCACCGGTGGCCGCGGGCCGGGGGAGAGTGCCTACGCCGACCTGCCCGTGCTCTCGATCGGTCAGGCCATCACGCGCTACCACGTGAGCCTCGACGTCGCCGACAAGCCGGGCGTCCTCGCCTCCGTCGCCACGGTCTTCGCCACCCAGGGTGTCTCCATCGAGACCGTGCGCCAGCAGGTCGTCACCGACGACCACGGCGACGCGCGGGCGATGCTCATCATCGTCACCCACGCGGCGACCGATGCCGCACTCTCCGCGACCGTCACCGAGCTCGCCGGGCTCGACACCGTCAACGAGGTCACCTCCGTCATGCGCGTTGAAGGGAACTGACACATGACTGCCCACCAGTGGCGCGGCGTCATCACCGAGTACTCCGACCGGCTGCCGATGCTCGCCGGCGCCCCGACCGTCACCCTGCGCGAAGGGGGGACCCCCCTCATCCCCGCCGAGCACCTCAGCGAGCTCGTCGGCGCGCAGGTCCACGTCAAGTACGAGGGCCTCAACCCCACCGGCTCCTTCAAGGACCGGGGCATGACGACGGCGATGTCGATGGCCGCGGCGAAGGGGGCCAAGGCCGTCATCTGTGCCTCCACCGGCAACACCTCGGCCTCGGCGGCCGCCTACGCGACCAAGGCCGGCATGACCTGTGCGGTGCTCGTGCCCGAGGGCAAGATCGCCATGGGCAAGCTCTCGCAGGCCATCGCCCACGGCGCCACGCTGCTGCAGGTCGACGGCAACTTCGACCACTGCCTCGACGTCGCTCGCAAGCTCGCCGAGTCCTACCCGGTCGAGCTGGTCAACTCGGTCAACCCCGCGCGCATCGAGGGGCAGAAGACCGCGTCCTTCGAGATCGTCGATGCCCTGGGCGATGCGCCCGACATCCACTGCCTGCCGGTCGGCAACGCCGGCAACATCACCGCCTACTGGCGGGGCTACCGCGAGTACGCGACCGAGACCGAGGGCGTCTCCGGCGCCCTCGCGCCGGTGTCCACCCGCACCCCGCAGATGTGGGGCTTCCAGGCCGCAGGCTCCGCGCCCATCGTCCTGGGCCACCCCGTCGACGAGCCCGACACCATCGCCACGGCGATCCGCATCGGCAACCCCGCGTCGTGGCAGCAGGCCGAGACCGCGCGCGACGAGTCGGGTGGCCGGATCGAGGCGGTGACCGACGAGGAGATCCTCCGGGCGCACCGGATCCTCTCCTCGCGCGAGGGCATCTTCGTCGAGCCGGCCTCGGCCGCCTCGGTTGCCGGCCTGCTCAAGGCCTCCGCCGCCGGGCAGGTCCCCGCCGGCGCCACGATCGTGTGCACTGTGACCGGTCACGGGCTCAAGGACCCGCAGTGGGCCCTGAAGAACGCCGACGGCTCGGACGTCGCGCCGGTGAGCGTGCCCGCCGAGGCCTACGCCGTCGCCCGCGAGCTCGGCCTGCAGGACTGAGCGTGACGATCGCCGTCGGGACGTCGGTCACCCTCGAGGTGCCCGCGTCGAGCGCCAACCTCGGCCCGGGGTTCGACTGCGTCGGTCTGGCCCTGGGCGTCTGGGACCAGTGCACCGTGCGCGTCACCGAGGCACCCGGGCTGGTCGTCGAGGTGAGCGGCTCGGGCGCCGACTCCGTGCCGCGCGACGAGAGCCACCTCGTCGTGCGCACGATGGTGACAACCTGGCAGCACCTCGACGTCGAGCCGCCGGCCGGCCTGCACCTGAGCGCGACCAATGCCGTCCCGCACGGCCGCGGTCTGGGGTCCTCGGCGACCGCGATCGTCACCGGTGTCGCCGTCGCCCACGCGCTCGCCGTCCGCGGCGGTGCGCTCGCGGGGGAGGAGCTCGACCTCGACGTCATCAACTCGATCGCGGCCGCGCTCGAGGGCCACCCGGACAACTCGTCCGCGAGCGTCCACGGCGGCGCGACGCTGTCCGTCACCGAGGCCGCCGAGCCGCTGCCGCGGACCCGGACCGTCCCCCTTCGTCTCGACCCGCGCATCACGCCCGTGGTGCTCGTGCCGGAGACCACGCTGAGCACGCACACCGCCCGGGCGGTCCTGCCCGAGGTCGTGCCGCTGGCGACGGCGGCCGCCAACTCCGCGAGGACCGGGCTGCTCGTGCACGCCCTCACCAGCGCGCCGGAGCTGCTCGTCGAGGCCACGACGGACCTGCTCCACCAGGAGCCCCGACGCCCGAGCTACCCGCAGAGCATGGAGCTCGTCGACGCGCTGCGGGCCGCCGGATGCGCCGCGACGATCTCCGGCGCGGGGCCCTCGGTCCTCGTGCTCACCGACGTCGGCCGCCTCGACGAGGTCCGCGGCATCGCGGCCGGGACCTCCGCTGCCTGGCAGGTCTTCACCCCCGGCGTCCCCACCGACGGCGTGCGCCTGCTGGGGTGACGTCGCCAGGGCGACGCAGTGATACATTGGCGGTGCTCCTTCAGGTCCGGCGCGTCGACCATCCGGTCGAGTCGCACATGAGGGCCGGAGCCCTTCCCACGTGAGTGCCATCGGCCTTGCGCCCAGGCACGCAGCCGTGGGGATCAGATGCACACCATCCCGCTCTTGACGGGACTCATCAGGCCTGCCCGACCCGGGTGGCCCCAACGAGGGAAGGGTCCTTCGTGACCGACACCACGACCGGCGACAACGCCGCTCCCGCGACCAGCGAGCAGCCCCGTCGCTCCGGCGCCCTGAGCGCCATGCGCCTTGCCCAGCTCCAGCAGCTCGCCTCGAGCATGGGGATCACCGGCACCGCCAAGATGCGCAAGAGCGACCTCATCGCCGCCATCCGCGCCCAGCAGTCCGGCTCCTCCGCCCCCGCCGCCTCGGCCCCGGCCAAGCGGTCGGCCAAGACCGAGCAGCCGAAGGGGGAGGACGCCCCCTCCGCGCCCCGCGAGGAGACCGCGTCGCCGGCCCCCCGCGACGACAAGCCCGCCGAGCGTGCGCAGGGCGAGCGCGAGCAGCATGGTGGCAACGACCGCCAGCAGCAGGACCGCCAGCAGGGCGAGCGGGAGCAGCAGGGCGGCACCGACCGCGCCGAGCGCAACGACCGCGGTGGCAACACCCGTGGCGGCGACGACCGTCAGGGTGGCCGCAACGACAACCAGGGCGGCCGCAGCGACCGCGACCAGGGTGGCCGTCAGCAGGGCGGCAACCAGCAGGGTGGCCGTGGCGGCGACAACCAGGGCGGCGACAACCGCCAGGGTGGCCGCAACGACAACCAGGGCGGCGACAACCGCCAGGGTGGCCGCAACGACAACCAGGGCGGCGACAACCGCCAGGGTGGCCGCAACGACAACCAGGGCGGCCGCAACCAGGGTGGCGGCCAGGGCGGCAACGACGACGAGCGCGGGGGCCGGCGCAGCCGCAACCGCAACCGCAACCGCAACCGCGACAAGCGCCGCGGGGGCCAGCAGTTCGACGACACCGAGCCGCAGATCAACGAGGACGACGTGCTCGTCCCCGTCGCGGGCATCCTCGACGTGCTCGACAACTACGCCTTCGTGCGCACCTCGGGCTACCTGCCCGGTCCGGGCGACGTCTACGTGCCGCTCGGCATGGTCAAGCGCAACGGCCTGCGCAAGGGTGACGCCGTCACCGGTCAGGTCAAGGCCGCCCGCGAGGGCGAGGAGCCGCAGCAGCAGACCGTCGGGACCAAGGGCAACCGCGGCAAGTACAACCCGCTCGCCAAGCTCGAGACGGTCAACGGCATGACGCCCGACGACGCCAAGCGCCGCGCCGAGTTCGGCAAGCTCACGCCGCTCTACCCGCAGGACCGCCTGCGCCTCGAGACCGAGTCCAACGTCCTCACGACGCGGATGATCGACCTCGTCGCCCCGATCGGCAAGGGTCAGCGTGGCCTCATCGTCGCCCCGGCCAAGGCCGGCAAGACGATGGTCATGCAGTCGATCGCCAACGCGATCACGACCAACAACCCCGAGTGCCACCTCATGGTCGTTCTCGTCGACGAGCGCCCCGAGGAGGTCACCGACATGCAGCGCGCGGTCAAGGGTGAGGTCATCGCCTCCACCTTCGACCGCCCGGCCGACGACCACACGACGGTCGCCGAGCTGGCCATCGAGCGCGCCAAGCGTCTCGTCGAGATGGGCCACGACGTCGTCGTGCTCCTCGACTCGATCACCAAGCTCGGTCGCGCCTACAACCTCGCCGCCCCGGCGAGCGGGCGCATCCTCTCCGGTGGTGTCGACTCCGCGGCGCTGTACCCGCCGAAGAAGTTCTTCGGTGCGGCCCGCAACATCGAGAACGGCGGTTCGCTGACGATCCTCGCCACCGCGCTCGTCGAGACCGGCTCGCGCATGGACGAGGTGATCTTTGAGGAGTTCAAGGGCACCGGCAACATGGAGCTCAAGCTCGACCGTGGCCTGGCCAACCGCCGCATCTTCCCCGCGGTCGACGTCAACGGCTCCGGCACCCGTCGCGAGGAGATCCTCCTCGCGCCGGAGGAGCTGAAGATCATGTGGAAGCTGCGTCGCGTGCTGGCGGCCCTCGACACCCAGCAGGGCGTCGAGCTGCTCATCGACCGGCTGCGCAAGACGAAGACCAACTACGAGTTCCTCATGCAGGTCCAGCAGACGAGCTCGATCAAGCTCGGCGACGAGGACGAGACGGCCTGACGCCGACCCGACCACGGCTGGGGGGCCGCCGCGCTACGTGCGCGGCGGCCCCCTTCGTCGTCCCGAGACCCTCACCGCGCGCGACCCGACCATGAGTCATAGGGTTGCGGCACACCACGATTCACGGGCTAGGGGGTGGTCATCCCTGCATTGCCGTAGGGCAATACGGGCTCGGGGGTGGTCAACCCTGCATTGCCGTAGGGCAATGCGAAGGGGGGAGGAGGTCAGGCCTCGTCAGGGCCGGGGGAGTCCTCGTCGGAGAGCCCCTCGGCCGGGCGCTGGACCACGCGGCGCATCTCGGGGAAGCGGGCCTCGACGAAGCCGTAGTCGTCGTAGATGTCGCGGCCGACCTCGGTCGCGTTGAGCGAGATGACCTCGACGTCGGTCTCTTCCTCGAACCACGCGATGAGCTCGCCGAGCACTGCGTGGGTGAAGCCGAGCCGACGGTGCCGCGGGAAGGTCGCGATGTTGGAGACGTGACCGCCGGCGCCGCGGCGGGTGGGCCCGGGCATGAGGTCGACGACCTGACCCATCGCGCACGAGACGACGGTGCCGTGGGCCTCGGTGACGACGACCCGCACGTCGTCGTCGGCCAGGTGCAGCTGCAGCCAGCGGGCGGCGTCCTGCTGCCACCCGATGTCGGAGACCTCCTCGGAGGAGGCGCCCATGGCCTCGTACATCAGCGCCCGCAGGGCGACGATCGTGCCGATGTCGCCGGCCGTGGCCGGGCGGATCACCGAGCCCTCCACGGGGCCGGGCGTGGACTCCCTTCGTCGGTCACGGGTGGAGCGACGCGGCAGGCGGGGGGCTCGAGGTGCCATGCGCCCATCCTGCCGCAGCCGCTCCACCGGGTGCGGGGAACAACCACCGCCCACGGTGTGTTTGGACCACTGTGTCGGCTCTGGCACAATCAACTGCTGGTCCGGTTCACGGCACGCGGCACAGACGTCCGCAGTTGTCGGCCCCAGCGAGGGCGCAACGCCGACCCGGGCACCACGAGCAAGGAGCACCACGTGAAGAAGGACATCCACCCCACCTACGAGGCCACCAGCGTCTCGTGCACCTGCGGCAACACCTTCACCACCCGCAGCACCAAGCCGGGCGGCGAGATCCGCGTCGAGATCTGCAGCAACTGCCACCCCTTCTACACGGGCAAGCAGAAGATCATGGACACCGGTGGTCGCGTGGCCCGCTTCCAGAAGCGTTACGGCCAGAAGACCGAGGCCAAGTAACCCACTCGATGCGCCGGTCAGCCCACTGGGCTGGCCGGCGCATCAGTCTTTCCCACCACCTCTCCACCCACCCACCGCCGGGAGGCCACCGTGCTCGAGTCCGTCGAGGCGCTGCTCGCCGAGCACGCCGAGCTCGAGGCATCACTCGCCGACCCCGCCGTCATCGGTGACCCCGACCGGCTGCGCGAGGTCAACCGCCGCTACGCGGAGCTGACCCCGGTGGTCGCGGCCCAGCGTGAGCTCGACCTGGCCGTCGGTGACCTCGAGGCCGCCCGCGAGCTCGCGGCCGAGGACGCCGCCTTCGCGGCCGAGGTCCCGGCCCTGGAGGAGAGCGTGGCCGCCGGCGAGGACCGGCTGCGTCGGCTGCTCATCCCGCGCGACCCCGACGACGACCGCGACGTGATCCTCGAGATCAAGGCGGGCGAAGGGGGCGAGGAGTCGGCCCTCTTCGCCGGTGACCTGCTGCGCATGTACCTGCGCCATGCGGAGAAGCGCGGCTGGAGCACCCGCCTGCTCGATGCCACCGACTCCGACCTGGGTGGCTACAAGGACGTGCGGGTGGCGTTCGGCGCCAAGGGTGCGGCCGAGCCCGGCACCGCGCCGTGGGCTCGCCTCAAGTACGAAGGGGGAGTCCACCGCGTCCAGCGGGTCCCCGTCACCGAGAGCCAGGGCCGGATCCACACCTCCGCGGCCGGCGTGTGGGTCATGCCGGACGTCGGTGACGTCGTCGAGGTGGAGATCGACCCCAACGACCTGAAGATCGACGTCTACCGCTCCTCCGGGCCCGGTGGGCAGTCGGTCAACACGACCGACTCCGCGGTACGGATCACCCACCTGCCGACGGGGGTGGTCGTCTCCTGCCAGAACGAGAAGTCCCAGCTGCAGAACAAGGAGTCGGCGATGCGCGTGCTGCGCGCCCGGCTGCACCAGATGGCGATGGACGAGGCCGCGGCCGAGGCCAAGGAGGCGCGCGCCTCGCAGGTGCGCACCGTCGACCGCTCCGAGCGGATCCGCACCTACAACTTCCCGGAGAACCGGATCAGCGACCACCGCACCGGCTTCAAGGCCAACCGGCTCGACGCGGTGCTCGACGGTGACCTCGACGCCGTCGTCGACTCCGCGGTGCAGGCCGACGAGGAGGCGCGGCTGGCGGCTCTCGCCGGGGACGGGGAGTGACCTCCCTTCGCTCGGCGGTGGGAGAGGCAACGGCCACGCTCACCGCTGCCGGGGTGCCGACCCCGCGACCCGACGCCCTGCTCCTGGCTGCCCACGCGCTGGGCTGCGACCGCGGCGAGGTCGAGCGCCGCATGCTCCTGGGCGCCGACCTCGACGAAGCGGGCGCACGGCGACTCCGGGCGCTCGTCGAGGAGCGCGCCGCCCGGGTGCCGCTGCAGCACCTCACCGGGACCGCCCCCTTCCGCCGGCTCGAGCTGCACGTCGGGCCGGGCGTCTTCGTGCCGCGCCCCGAGACCGAGCAGGCCGTCGACCACGTGCTCGCCGCGATCGCCGGCCTCGAGGCACCCGTCGTCGTCGACCTGTGCACCGGCTCGGGCGCACTCGCGCTGGGGGTCGCCGACGAGGCGCCGGGTGCCGAGGTGACCGCCGTCGAGCTCAGCGAGCTCGCCGTGGCCTGGGCCGCGCGCAACATCGAGGCGACCGGACTGCCCGTGCGCCTCGTCGCCGCCGACGCCACCGCCGACCCCGCCACCGTGCCCGAGCTCGCCGAGCTCGTCGGCCGGGTAGACGTCGTCGTGTCCAACCCGCCCTACATCCCCGTCGGGATGGTGCCGCTCGAGCCGGAGGTCGCCGAGCACGACCCCCAGGTGGCGCTCTACGGCGGTAGCGCCGACGGGCTGGCGATCCCGCTCGCGGTCGCCGCGACCGCCGCGCGCCTGCTGCACCCGGGCGGGCTGCTCGTCATGGAGCACGCCGACAGCCAGGGCGAGAGCCTGCCCCGCGCGTTGTCGGCCACGGGCGACTGGGCGGACACCAGCGACCACGCCGACCTCGCCCGGCGCCCTCGCACCACGACCGCGCGTCGCTCCTGAGTCCACGAGCACGACGAAGGGGGCGTGGCCGACCGGCCACGCCCCCTTCGGTGGTGCTGGGAACTTCAGAGGATGTACATCAGCAGCACGATGATCAGCAGCACGCCGACGATCGTCCAGATGAGACCTGAGCCTCGCATGTTCTCCTCCTCCAGGGGATCGGTTTTGGGCGGTCATTCAACCTATCGCCGCGAGGGGCGCGTGGGGGCGAAGCGGCGTCACCAATTCGGCGGCGTCCCGACCGGGCCCGTCCGCCGCGAGCCTGCGGCATAGGGTGGGCCCCATGAGTCCCGTCGTCGATGCGACCACCGCAGACCGCGAGCAGAGCGTGACGGCGACGGTCGACGCCGTCCGCCGCGGCGAGGTCGTCGTCATCCCCACCGACACCGTCTACGGGATCGGGGCCGATGCCTTCGACCCCGAGGCGGTCGCCGCCGTCCTCAACGCGAAGGGGAGGGGGCGCGACATGCCCCCGCCCGTCCTCATCCCCGACGTGCGTACCGTCGACGGACTGGCCCGCGCCGTGCCCGAGTGGGCCCGCCGGCTGGTCACCGAGCTGTGGCCGGGGCCGCTGACGCTCGTGCTGCTCGCCCAGCCGTCGCTCCACTGGGACCTCGGCGAGACCGCCGGCACCGTCGCGCTGCGCATGCCCGACGACGAGATCGCCCTCGAGGTCCTGCGCGAGACCGGCCCGCTCGCCGTGACGAGTGCCAACCGCACCGGCGAGCCGGCGGCCACCAGCGTCACCGACGCCGCCGTGCAACTCGGCCCGGCCGTGAGCGTCTACCTCGACGGTGGGCCGCGCACCAGCCAGGAGCCGTCGACGATCATCGACTGCACCGGCGAGCACCCCGTCGTCCTGCGTCTCGGCGCGATCGGCCGCGAGCGTCTCGAGGAGATCCTCGGCGTGGGCTTCGACCGGCCCGCCGACGCCGGTGAGGGCGCCGCCGACGTGGCGACGCCCGACGGCACCGACTCCGCCGACGACGCCGGGCCCGACCCGCAGCCGGGCGACCTGCCCGTCTACGACGACGAGGACCCCGAGGTGGCGGCCGCCGAGGCGGCTCGTCACCACGAGGCCCGGCACGGCACCGCCGGTGACGCGGCCGACGCGCAGTGGGAGGATCTCCCTTCGTCGGACCCGGCCCACCCCGAGACCGACCCGACCGACCCCACCACCCCGACCACGGAGGCCCCTCGATGACCGACGACACCTTCTACGGCTCCGACTTCGGTGCCCTGAGCGCCTTCGACCCGGAGATCGCCGGTGTCCTCACCAGCGAGCTCGACCGCATCCGTGGCGGCCTGCAGCTCATCGCCAGCGAAAACATCTCCTCGCCGGAGGTGCTCACCGCGCTCGGCTCGACCTTGAGCAACAAGTACGCCGAGGGCTACCCGGGGCGTCGCTACTACGGTGGCTGCTCCGAGGTCGACAAGGCGGAAAACCTGGCGATCGAGCGCGCCAAGAGCCTGCTGGGCGCCGAGCACGCCAACGTCCAGGCGCACTCCGGTGCCAGCGCCAACCAGGCCGTCTACGGCGCCTTCCTCCAGCCGGGCGAAAAGATCCTCGCGATGTCGCTGCCGCACGGTGGCCACCTGACCCACGGCACCAAGGTCTCCTTCTCGGGCAAGTGGTTCGACGCCGTCCACTACGGCGTGCACCCCGAGACGGAGGACGTCGACTACGACGAGATGGAGCGCCTGGCCAAGGAGCACCGCCCCAAGGTCATCTGCTCCGGCGGTTCGGCGATCCCGCGCCTGCTCGACTTCGAGCGCATCCGCGCCATCTGCGACGAGGTCGGCGCTATCATGTGGGTCGACGCGGCCCACTTCATCGGTCTCGTCGCCGGCAAGGCGATCCCGAGCCCGGTCCCGCTCGCCGACGTCGTCACCTTCACGACGCACAAGGTGCTCCGCGGCCCCCGCTCGGGTGCGCTGGTGTGCAAGGAGGAGCACGCCAAGGCGCTCGACAAGGCGATCTTCCCGATGATGCAGGGCGGGCCGCAGATGCACACGATCGCGGCCAAGGCGGTCAACTTCAAGGAGTGCGCGACGCCCGAGTACCAGCAGTACGCGGCCGACGTCATCGCCAACTCCAAGGTCCTCGCCGACGAGCTCCTGAAGCGCGGCATCCGCGCGACGACCGGCGGCACCGACACCCACCTGGCGCTCCTCGACCTGCAGGGCGTCGGCGTCACCGGGGTCGACGCCGAGGCGCGCTGCGACGCGGCCGGCATCACCCTCAACAAGAACGCCATTCCCAACGACCCGCAGAAGCCTTCGGTCGCCTCCGGCATCCGCGTCGGCACCCCGTGCGTCACGACGCAGGGCATGGGCACCGACGAGATGGTCAAGATCGCCGAGCTCATCCACACCGCCGTGACGAAGGGGGACGCCGACCCCGAGCACGAGGTCTCCCGTGAGGTGCGTGCCCAGGTGAGCGAGCTCGTCACCACCTTCCCGGCCTACCCGCGCTGAGGGGTAGCACGCCGGTGGTCGAGGTGCGACGAGCCCTGCGAGGAGCCTCGAGACCCGGGCCACCAAACGGGGGCGCGTCGTGAGGGAGTACGTCTTCGTCTTCCTCGTCGCGCTCGCCTCGACCTATGTCCTCGTTCCCCTGGTGCGCACCATCGCGGTGCGTGTCGGTGCCTTCACCGAGGTGCGGGAGCGCGACGTCCACGTCGTGCCGATCCCGCGCCTCGGTGGGGTGGCGATGTTCCTCGGCTACGCGGCCGCGACCCTCGCGGCGTCGCGGATGCCCTTCCTGCGGCAGGTCTTCGAGACCGGTGAGCTCATCGGGATCCTCGTGGGGGCGGGCGTCGTCTGCCTCGTCGGGGCGATCGACGACGTCAGGGAGCTCGACGCCCTGACCAAGCTCGGCGGTCAGCTCGTCGCCGCCGCGATCATCGCCTTCGCAGGGGTGCAGTTCTTCTCGCTGCCGCTCGGCACGGTGACCGTGCTGCCCGCACCCGTCCTCGTGCTCATGACGATCTTCGTCGTCGTCCTGTGCATCAACGCGGTCAACTTCATCGACGGGCTCGACGGCCTGGCCGCCGGCCTCGTCGCCATCGCTGCCGGCGCCTTCTTCATCTACAGCTACCTCATCTCGGGTGGCTACGACCCGCCCAACGTCTTCTCCTCGGCGACCTTCATCTCCGCGGCGCTCGCGGGCTGCTGCCTGGGCTTCCTGCCGCACAACGTCTTCCCGGCCAAGCTCTTCATGGGTGACTCCGGTGCCCTGCTGCTCGGCCTGCTGCTCGCGGCCGCGACGATCTCCAACGTCGGGCAGATCAACCCCGACCAGGTGAGCGCCAACGCGGTCGCCGCGACCGTGCTGCCGCTGCTCATCCCGATCTCGATCATGCTCCTGCCGCTCCTCGACGTCGTGTGGGCGGTCGCGCGGCGGACCGCCCGCGGGCAGCGCCCGTGGGACGCCGACAGCCAGCACCTGCACCACCGCATGCTCCAGATCGGCCACGGCCACCGGCGCGCGGTGCTGCTGCTGTGGCTGTGGGCGGCCGTCGTCGCCCTGGGGGCGGTGAGCTTCGTCTTCCTGCCGCCGCTCGTCGCCGGCATCGGGGGAGTGGTGATGCTCGGCGTCGCCGCGGTCCTGACGATCTGGCTGCCGCGCTTCTCCCGACCCGGGCACCGACCCAAGAAGTACGATGCCCAAGGGCAGCGGATCGACGCCTGATTGGTGGCCTCCGCGGCGCTTGTGTAAACTTTCACAAGCGCCCGCCGGACCGTCTGGTCCGACCCGTAGAGCACCTCATGCTCCCGTTCCCGAAGTGAGCCGATGACGACGACTCAGCGCCGCAGCCCCGTGCCGGGCATGCGCCGTGGTGTCCTCGTCTCCGGGCTCTGCGGCACGGTCGCGCTGACCATCTCCGGAGCAGTGGCCAAGGGAGCCGACGGCGCCCTGAGCGCCCTCGCCGGAGCGCTCCTGTCGTTCGTCGTCCTGCTGCTCGGCCTCCTCGCCATCTCGGCGGTCGTGGCGGGGGACCCCGGTGCCTCGATGGCGGGTGCCGGACTGGTCTTCATGGGTCAGCTCATCATCCTCGTCGCCGCGATCGCGCTGCTGCGCCAGCAGCCCTCGCTCGACGGACCGGTCATCGCGGCCGCCGCCATCGTCGAGGTCGTCCTCATCCAGGTGGGCCAGCTGCGCGGGTACGTCCGCGCCCGGCACGCCATCGACCCGCAGGCCGGCCGCGCATGAACGCGCTGGCACGGCGGACCCCGGGCCGCACGCCGCGTCTGGTCACCAAGGCCGACGCCGACCCGCAGCGGGTGCGGGCCGTCAGCGAGCGCTACGCCCACGACCCGAGCCGGCCCAACCCCACGGCCCAGGCCGATGCCATGGGTTCGACCGTCCTGGCCTACCTCATCACCGGTCCGCTGCTCTTCGGCGCGATCGGCTGGGGCATCGACCGGTGGCTGGGCGTGACGGGTTTCGTCGCGGTCGGCATCGTCGCGGGCATGGGTCTGTCGCTCTACACCATCTGGCTCCGATACGGTACGTCCCAGGCACCCCCGCACGATGACCCCGAGCAGGGGTCGACGACGGCTGCCCAGCCACACAACGAGGAGATTCAGTGACCCTGCCTGCGCTCACTTCTGCGCTGCCCGCTGCCGGTGGCGGCGAGGGCTATCAGCCCCCGACGCCGGAGATCTTCTGGCAGCCGCTCTTCGAGATCGGTGGCCTGACGGTCACCAACCAGATGGCGTGGGCCGCCATCATCACGGCGGTGCTCTCGATCGGTCTCGTCGCCCTGAGCAAGAACGCCTCGGTCGTCCCGAGCAAGGCCCAGTGGCTGCTCGAGGGTGCCTACAACTTCCCCCGCAACTCCATCGCCCGCGACATGATCGGGACCAAGGAGTTCAAGAAGTTCGTGCCCCTGCTGGTCACCCTCTTCTTCATGGTCCTCTTTTACAACTTCGCCGGCTCCTTCTTCGGCGCGATGAACCCGGTCAACGGCAAGATCGGCTTCCCGATCGCGCTGACCCTCGTCGTCTACGTCGTCTATCACTGGGTGGGCTTCCAGAAGATGGGCTTCGTCGGCTACTTCAAGCACATGGTCCCGCCGGGTCTGCCGGGGTGGATCGCGCCGGTCATCTTCCTGCTCGAGGTCATCACCTACTTCGTGACCCGCCCGCTGACGCTGGCGCTGCGACTCTTCGGCAACATGTTTGCCGGCCACATGATCATCTACCTCTTCGTCACCGGAGCCTTCTACTTCCTGCTCCACGGTGACGGGATCCTGATGCAGGCGCTGTCGCTGCCGACCTTCCTCATGGCCGGCGTCATGCTGATCTTCGAGCTCCTGGTGCAGTTCCTCCAGGCCTTCGTCTTCACCCTCCTGGCGGCCAGCTACATTGCCGGCGCCGTCGCCGACGACCACTGATCGTCGATCTCGTACCCACAACTGCATAGCACCACCACCCAGTACTTCCCCGCGGGACAGACCTCGCGGCGGATCACAGAAACACGAAAGAGGAATCATCGTGGAAATCACCGGCTCGCTCTCCCTGATCGGTTACGGCCTCTCCGCCATCGGCCCGGCCATCGCCGTCGGCCTGATCTTCGCGGCGTACATCAACGGTGTCGCCCGTCAGCCCGAGGCCCGCGGTCTGCTGCAGCCGATCGCCATCCTCGGCTTCGCCCTCGCCGAGGCGCTCGCGATCTTCGGTCTGGTGCTCGCCTTCGTCCTCTGATTCGCCGGCAACGGCAACGTTCGAATCAGCACCAGTCACTAGGAGTACCCCGTGCACATCACCGCAACCGCGTCAACGGTCGTGGGGCTCGCCGCGGCGGGTGAGGGCGAGACCATGCCCCTCATCCCGCACTGGGAGGAGCTCGTCTTCGGGCTGATCATGTTCGCGATCCTCTTCTGGGTCGTCGCGAAGAAGGTCGCCCCGAACCTCGAGAAGGCCTACGAGGAGCGCCACGCCGCGATCGAGGGTGGCATCGCCCAGGCTGAGAACGCCCAGGCCGAGGCCGAGGCCGCCAAGGCCCAGTACGAGGCCCAGCTGGCCGAGGCTCGCGCCGAGGCCGCCAAGATCCGTGAGGACGCACGCGCCGAGGGCGCGGCCATCGTCGCGGAGATGCGCGGGCAGGCTCAGGACGAGGCCAACCGCATCACCGAGTCGGCGCACAAGCAGATCGAGGCCGAGCGCCAGCAGGCCTTCGTCTCGCTGCGCGGTGAGGTGGGTCGTCTGTCGACCGACCTGGCCGGTCGCATCGTCGGCTACGAGCTGCAGGACTCCTCCAGCCGCCAGGGCCTCATCGACCGCTTCATCGCGGAGCTCGAGTCGGGTCAGGTCCAGCCGGAAAAGGTGGGTGCTGCTCCGGCAGCGACCGCCGCGCCGGCGGAGCAGGGCCAGCTCGACCTCGGCGACGCGGGGCGTGACGCCTGATGCGAGGCTCTTCCCGCGCCGCCGTCGCCGAGGGACGCCAGTCCTTCGAGACCGCGCTGACGACCGGGGACCCGGCCGTCCTGGCGGACGAACTCTTTGCCGTCACCGGGCTGCTCGACGACAACGCGGCACTGCGCCGCACCGTCGCCGACCCCTCGCGTGAGGGCAAGGAGCGGGCCGACCTCGTCACCCGGCTGCTCCACGGCAAGCTGTCCAACGAGACCGTGGGCGTCGTCTCGGTGCTCGTGTCCCAGCGCTGGGCGCAGGACCGCGACCTCACCGACACGATCGAGCGCTTCGGCGTCGAGGCCCTCCTCAAGGGGGCCGAGGCCAGCGGCAGCCTCGACCAGGTCGAGGACGAGCTCTTCCGCTTCGAGCGTCTCGTCGACGGCAACCCCGAGCTGCGTGACGCCCTGGGCAACCGTCAGGGCGACGCGGCCGGCAAGGCCGACCTCGTCAGTAGCCTCCTGCAGGGCAAGGCCCGGCCGGAGACGGTCCGACTGGCTCGCCAGGCGGTCCTGGCGCCGCGGGGTCGTCGCTTCGACCGCACGCTCGAGGCCTACCTCGACATCGCGGCCGAGCGTCGCCAGCAGCTGACCGCCGTCGTGACGACCGCGGTCGACCTCACGCAGGAGCAGCGCACCCGCCTGGCCGGCGCGCTGCAGCAGATCTACAGCAAGCCCGTCCAGCTGCAGATCGTCCACGACGAGGACGTCATCGGCGGGATCCGGGTCCAGATCGGCGACGAGGTCGTCGACGGGACCGTCCTGCGACGTCTCGACGAGGCGAAGCGCCACCTGGCCGGCTGAGCCCGGGTCAGACCCACCATGCAGACCACATATTCGGCCACCACAGCGGCCGGCAACGAGGAGAAGACAACATGACGGAGCTTTCGATCCGTCCGGAGGAGATCCGGGACGCCCTGGACGGCTACGTGCGGTCCTACAACCCGGGCGCGGCCTCCCGCGAAGAGGTCGGCCGCGTCACCGACTCCGGTGACGGCATTGCCCACGTCGAGGGACTCCCTTCGGCCATGACCAACGAGCTGCTCGAGTTCGAGGACGGCACCCTCGGCCTCGCGCTCAACCTCGACGTCCACGAGATCGGTGTCGTCGTCCTCGGCGACTTCTCCAAGATCGAGGAGGGCCAGACGGTCAAGCGGACCGGCGAGGTCCTCTCGGTCCCGGTCGGTGACAACTTCCTCGGCCGCGTCGTCAACCCGCTCGGCCAGCCGATCGACGGCCTCGGCGAGATCGAGGCCGAGGAGCGCCGCGCGCTCGAGCTGCAGGCCCCCTCGGTCGTGCAGCGCAAGTCGGTCCACGAGCCGCTGCAGACCGGCCTGAAGTCGGTCGACGCCATGACCCCGATCGGCCGTGGCCAGCGTCAGCTGATCATCGGTGACCGCCAGACCGGCAAGACCACGGTCGCGGTCGACACGATCATCAACCAGAAGCAGTTCTGGGAGACCGGCGACCCGCAGAAGCAGGTGCGCTGCATCTACGTGGCCATCGGCCAGAAGGGCTCCACGATCGCGTCCGTCAAGGGCACGCTCGAGGAGGCCGGCGCCATGGAGTACACGACGATCGTCGCGGCTCCCGCCTCGGACGCCGCCGGCTTCAAGTACCTCGCCCCCTTCACCGGCTCGGCCATCGGCCAGCACTGGATGTACCAGGGCAAGCACGTCCTCATCGTCTTCGACGACCTGAGCAAGCAGGCCGAGGCCTACCGCTCGATGTCGCTGCTGCTGCGCCGCCCGCCGGGTCGCGAGGCCTACCCGGGTGACGTCTTCTACCTGCACTCGCGTCTGCTGGAGCGCTGCGCCAAGCTCTCCGACGACATGGGCGCCGGCTCGATGACCGGTCTGCCGATCATCGAGACCAAGGCGGGCGACGTCTCGGCGTACATCCCGACCAACGTCATCTCGATCACCGACGGCCAGATCTACCTGCAGGCCGACCTCTTCAACTCCGACGTCCGCCCCGCCATCGACGTGGGTGTCTCGGTCTCGCGTGTCGGCTCGGCCGCGCAGACCAAGGCGATGAAGTCGGTCTCCGGTCGCCTCAAGCTCGACCTGGCCCAGTACCGCGCCCTCGAGGCCTTCGCGATGTTCGCGTCGGACCTGGACCCGGCGTCGAAGCAGCAGCTGGCCCGAGGCGCCCGCCTCGTCGAGCTGCTCAAGCAGAAGCAGGCCGACCCCTACCCGGTGCCCGAGCAGGCCGTCGCCATCTGGGCCGGCACCACCGGTGAGCTGGACCCCATCGCCGTCGAGGACGTGCGTCGCTTCGAGGCCGAGTTCCTCGACCACCTGCGTCGCAACAAGAACGACCTCATGGAGGGCATCCAGGAGACGGGCAAGCTCGAGGACTCGACGATCTCCGCCCTCGAGGCCGAGATCAAGAGCTTCCGCGAGACCTTCGCCCCGTCCAACAAGGACGAGGTCCCGGTCGGGTCCGCCGAGGAGTCGGGCGAGGACGCCCAGGACTCCGAGCAGGTCCAGATCGTCAAGCAGAAGCGCTGACCCACCACCGGTCGGGCGTCGTCCGCGACGCCCGACCGGGGGCAGCAGCCCCGACCGCCGGCCCTGAGCCGACCACAGACCACCAGAGAGGCGGAAGCACATGGGAGCGCAGATCCGGGAGTACCGGCAGCGCATCCGGTCCGTCAGTGCGACCAAGAAGATCACGCGCGCCATGGAGCTCATGGCGGCCTCGCGGGTCGTCAAGGCCCAGCAGGCCGTGCGTGAGTCCACGCCCTACGCCCGCGCCCTGACGCGCGCCGCGTCGGCCGTGGCCACGTACTCCGACGAGGACCACCCGCTGACCACCGAGCCGGACAACGTGCGCCGTGCCGCGGTGCTCGTCATCGCCGCCGACCGCGGCCTCGCGGGCGGCTACAACTCCAACGTCCTCAAGGAGGGGGAGCGGGTCTCCGCCGCCCTTCGTGACCAGGGCAAGGAGGTCCAGACGTACCTCGTGGGTCGTCGCGCGGTCTCCTACTACTCCTTCCGCAAGAGGGAGTACGTCGCCGAGTGGACCGGCTCGTCCGAGAAGCCCAGCTTCGACAACGCCCGTGAGATCGGCGAGCGGCTCGTCGCCGACTTCACCACGGACTTCGGGGACGGCGGCGTCGACGAGGTCCACGTCGTCTTCACCCGCTTCGTCTCGATGGTCACGCAGGAGGCCGAGGTCATCCGGCTGCTGCCGCTCGAGGTCGTCGAGGGCGTCGAGGAGCCGGGCGAGGACGAGCTGTACCCGCTCTACGAGTTCGAGCCGAGTGGCGAGGAGCTGCTCGACACGCTGCTCCCGCGCTACGTCAACGCGCGCATCTTCAACTGCCTCCTCCAGGCGGCGGCTTCCGAGCTCGCGGCACGTCAGCGCGCGATGAAGTCGGCGACCGACAACGCCGAGGAGCTCATCAAGAAGTACACCCGACTGGCCAACCAGGCCCGTCAGGCCGAGATCACCCAGGAGATCTCCGAGATCGTCGGCGGGGCCGGGGCCCTTGCCGAGTCCAAGTGAGAAGGTAGAGAGAACCCATGACTGCCACCGTCACCGAAGAGAACACCACCCAGGCGGGTGGGGTCGGGCGCATCTCCCGCGTCACCGGCCCGGTCGTCGACGTCGAGTTCAGCGCCGACACCATGCCCGACCAGTACAACCTGCTCACCACCGAGGTCCAGCTCGGGGAGACCACCCGCACGCTGAACCTCGAGGTCGCCCAGCACATCGGCGACAACATGGTCCGCGCCATCTCCCTGCAGCCCACCGACGGTCTCGTCCGCGGCGGCCAGGTGCAGGACACCGGCGGCCCGATCACGGTCCCCGTCGGTGACGTCACCCTCGGCAAGGTCTTCAACGCGACCGGCGCCTGCCTCAACCTCGAGGAGGGCCAGACCCTCGAGGTCAACGAGCGCTGGGGCATCCACCGCTCCGCCCCGGCCTTCGACCAGCTCGAGTCGAAGACCCAGATGTTCGAGACCGGCATCAAGGTCATCGACCTGCTGACCCCCTACGTCCAGGGTGGCAAGATCGGCCTCTTCGGTGGTGCCGGTGTCGGCAAGACCGTCCTCATCCAGGAGATGATCGCCCGAGTCGCGCGCGACCACGGTGGTGTCTCCGTCTTCGCCGGTGTCGGCGAGCGCACCCGTGAGGGCAACGACCTCATGGTCGAGATGGAGGAGGCCGGCGTCCTCGGTCAGACCTCCCTGGTCTTCGGCCAGATGGACGAGCCGCCGGGCACGCGTCTGCGCGTCGCCCTGTCCGCCCTGACCATGGCGGAGTACTTCCGCGATGTGCAGAAGCAGGACGTGCTCCTCTTCATCGACAACATCTTCCGCTTCACGCAGGCCGGTTCCGAGGTCTCCACGCTGCTGGGCCGCATGCCCTCCGCCGTGGGGTACCAGCCGAACCTCGCCGACGAGATGGGCGTCCTCCAGGAGCGGATCACCTCGACGCGTGGTCACTCGATCACCTCGATGCAGGCGATCTACGTGCCGGCCGACGACTACACCGACCCGGCGCCGGCGACGACCTTCGCGCACCTCGACGCGACGACCGAGCTCAACCGTGAGATCGCGTCGATGGGTATCTACCCTGCCGTGGACCCGCTGACCTCGACCAGCCGGATCCTCGACCGTCGCTACATCGCGGAGGACCACTACAACACCGCGGTCCGCGTGAAGTCGATCCTGCAGAAGAACAAGGAGCTGCAGGACATCATCGCGATCCTCGGTATCGACGAGCTGTCCGAGGAGGACAAGATCCTCGTCAACCGCGCGCGTCGGATCCAGCGCTTCCTGTCGCAGAACACCTACGTCGCCAAGCAGTTCACCGGCATCGAGGGTTCGACGGTCCCGCTGGCCGACACCATCGAGGCGTTCACCAAGATCGCCGACGGTGAGTACGACCACGTGGCCGAGCAGGCCTTCTTCATGTGCGGTGGCCTCGACGACGTCGAGCGCCAGTGGGCGGAGATCCAGAAGAGCCTCTGACCCCACCCCGCGTCAACGCGACGGCCGCCCCCTTCGTCCATCGAAGGGGGCGGCCGTCGCCGTGTCGTGGTACGGCATTGGGGCCGCGGGGGAGGGGCCACCTACACTGGCGGCCATGACGACTCCCGGCGACCAGCCGCACACGCCCGGCCCGCCCCCGCCCCCCGGGGCCGGCGGAGCCCAGGGTCAGCCCGTCCCTCCGCAGCCCGGCCAGGGGCAGCCGCAGTCCGGCTACCAGGCGCCCGGATACCAGCAGGCTCCCCAGTTGACCGGTGCCGAGCGCTACCACCTCAACGTCATGGGGCAGGACTACGGGCCCTACGACCTCACCCAGCTCGCCGGCATGGCCGTGGGCGGTCAGCTCAAGGGCGACACCCCGGTCCGTGCCGAGGGCCAGCAGACGTGGTTCCCCGCGTCGCAGGTGCCCGGGCTCTTCTCCAGCCGCGAGTGGATGACCACCCTGCTGCTGTCGATCTTCGTCGGGGGCCTCGGCGTCGACCGCTTCTACCTTGGCCAGACCGGGCTGGGCGTGCTCAAGCTCGTCACCTGCGGTGGTCTGACCGTCTGGACCCTCATCGACATCATCCTCGTCGTGACCCGCAAGATGGTCGACGTCGACGGGCGGCCGCTGCGATGACCCAGCAGACCGGCGGGCAGGTGCACTTCGCACGCGGCGTGAGCATCGCCGAGCGGACCATCATGCCGATCCTCGCGGCCATGAGCCTCGTCGCGCTCGTCATCGCGCGGGCGTGGCCGGTGACGTCGGTCGACTCCGGCCAGCCGACGTGCATCATGCGCATCGCGACCGGTCTGCCCTGCCCGGGCTGTGGGATGACCCGCTCGTGGGTGCACCTCGCGCACGGTGACGTCGCCAGGGCCTTCGAGTACAACTTCTTCGGCCCGATCGGCTTCGCCATGGCCGTGGTCCTCGTCGTGTGGACCGCCTACGCGCTGCTGCGCCGGATCCCCACGAGCCGCCTGCTCGACAGGGTCAACCCGAGATGGCTCGTCGCGCTCACCGTCGTGTGGCTCGGCTACTCGGTCGTGCGGATGATCAGCCTGGGCATGGGCCAGGACTACTTCGCGCTCGTCGTCGCCTGAGGCGCGCGCAGGCTCGCACCACGCGCGGGCTACGATGGACACCCGCACCACCCCGAGACCCGAAGGACCCCCAGTGAGCTCCCTCAACGTCGAACTCGTCGCCGCCGACCGCAAGGTCTGGTCGGGCGAGGCCAGCATGGTCCGTGCCCGCAGCGTCGAGGGCGAGATCGGCATCATGCCCGGTCACACTCCGCTGCTCGGTGTGCTGATCGAGGGCGACATCGTCATCCACACCACCGAGGGTGGCGACCAGACCGCGACGATCGACGGCGGCTTCCTGTCCGTCGACCACGACAACGTCACGATCGTCGCCGAGACCGTTCAGACCCCGGCCAAGGCCTGACGCACGCCCCATGTCCACCCTGCAGGCGGTCGAGTTGATCCTGCTCGCAGGGTGTCTGCTCCTCGCGCTGTGGCTCGTGCTGGTGTGGCTGCGACGCCGTTCCCTCGCCGCCCACGGCCCCGTCCACCCCTGCGCGGTCAAGCTGCCCGAGTCGCCCCGATGGCGACTCGGGTTGCTGCGTCTCGGGTCGGACCGGCTCGACTGGTTCAGTGTCGGGGGAGTGACGACGCACCCGACGATGACCTGGCTGCGTGAGGGCCTGGAGATCTCCACCCCGCAGTCGGGCGAGACCATCTCGATCCCGGGCCTCGACGGTGCCCTCTCGGTGACGCTCAGCGGCCGTGACGGGGTGCTCGCCCGCCTCGCGGTCGAGCCGAAGATCTACCCGGCGATCCGCTCCTGGCTGGAGTCTGCGCCGCCGGGCCACAACGTCAACGTGACCTGAGCCCCCCTTCGCCTCTCCTCACGGTCAGGCGTCCTTGGTGGGGCGCTCCTCGCGGCCACCGCCGGGCTGCCAGAGCACGTCGCCGCCGATCGGCAGGTTGGCCACCCGGGCGAGGATGAAGAGCAGGTCCGACAGACGGTTGAGATAGGTCGTCGTCAGGGGGTTGACGCCGCCGGTCCCGCGCTCGTCGGCCGTCTCGGTGCCGTACTCCTCCCGGGCCGCCCACGCCGAGCGCTCCGCGCGCCGCACGACGGTCGTCGCGTGGTGCAGGTGGGCGGAGCCGGCGGTGCCGCCGGGCAGGATGAAGGAGCGCAGCTTGTCGACCTGGGTGAGGTAGCGGTCGCAGTCGGCCTCGAGCTCGTCGACCCACTCCTGCTTGACCCGCAGCGGGGGGTACTCGGGGTCGGCCTGCAGCGGCGTCGACAGGTCGGCGCCGAGGTCGAAGAGGTCATTTTGCACCCGGGTGAGGGTCGCGACGACCTCGTCGGGCAGGCCGCCGGTCGCCACGGCGACACCGATGACGGCATTGGCCTCGTTGGCGTCGGCGTAGGCCTGCAGGCGGGAGTCGGTCTTGCTCGTGCGGCTGAAGTCGCCGAGCGCGGTCGTCCCCTCGTCGCCGGTGCGGGTGTAGATCCTCGTGAGGTTGACCATGGCGTCATCGTCGCAGACCCTCGCGAGCGCCGTCCCGAGGTCGTCCCGATGGTGGCGCGAAGGGAGAGTCCTGACCTGACGCAGGTCATGGCGTGATGACATCGTGATTTGCAGGTGCAACCCCGGCGGTGTTTCGCACGTCACACTGGGTGACAACGGTTCACGCAGGGGAAAGCAGGTAACCGTCATGAGCGCAACGACCGCGCTGTCGCCCGTGGGTGGCGCAGGGACCACCCGCGTCCGAGTCCACGTGCCCTTCGACCTGCGGCACAGCGCAGACCTGCGGCAGGAGCTGGTCACCGCCGTGCGCGAAGGGGGTGACCTGGTCCTGGTGGACATCTCCGAGTCGACCGTGGTGGACCAGGTCGGCTTCGCGACGCTCGTCGCGGCGCATGCGCGCGCCGCGCGTGCCGGACGTCGCTTGCGCTACGTCGGGGCCGACGAGCGGACCACGCGCCTGCTGCGTCGGGCCGGGCTGGTACGCCTCCTGCACGAGACGCCGTCGCCGGCCCTCGCGCTGCGCCGCCGCACCGTCGCGGTCTGAGCGCGCGCGGCCGCACCGCCGCACGGCCGCACCTAGACTCCCGGCGTCGAGACGGCGGGAGGACTGCCCGGTGACGAGCGAGACGGCGGGGCGCTACCCCTGGGACGGTGGACGCGACCCCGCGGTCGACCTGGTGCGCGGCGTGGCAGTCATCTGCATGGTCATCGCCCACGTGCGCGTCTGGGCCCCCTTCGACTCCGGCGTCGCCGAGCTCGCGCTGCTCGTCGTCAACAACGTCGCCTCGCCGCTCTTCGCGCTCGTCATGGGGGTCTCGGCCGGCATCGTGCTCACCCGCCGTGAGCGCCGGGTGGCCGGCGGGGTCTTCGTCGTGCGCGACCTCGTCCGCGGGCTGCTCCTCGTGGGCATCGGTCTCGCCCTGCAGGCCCTGCACACCTTCGTCGCCATCGTGCTGATGTCCCTGGGAGCGACCCTCATGGTCGCCGCGCCGCTCGCACTGCTGCCGGTCCCGGCCGTCGGCGCCATCGCCGCGGCCGTCTTCGCCGCGGGCCCGTGGGTCAACGCCGCCGCCCGGTCGGCCCTCGACCCCACCCGGGTGCACTCCGGCGCTCTCGTCGACCAGGTCCTCCGGTGGCTCGTGCTCTCGACCCACTACCGGGTGGTGAGCCTGCTCCCCTTCGTCCTGGCCGGTGTGGTCCTCGCCCGGGTGCGGCTCACCCGGCAGGCGGCCGCGACGACTCTTGGCGTCGGCCTGCTCGCCGGGGTCGGTGTCGTCCTCCTGCGGCTCGCCGGGCACGGGCTCGGGGTGAGCGAGGTGCGCTCGGGCGACCTGCCCGATGCCCTGCTCGACGTGGCGCTCGCGGCGACGGCATTCGGCGTGATCGTGCTGCTGGCGCGGTGGGGCCCGATGCGATCCGTCGTCACCGCACTCGCCCCGGTGCGCGCCACCGGCGCACTGGCCCTCACGGCCTACGTGCTGCACGTCTGCCTCATCGCCGCCGTCATGCGCGCGGTGGACTGGCCGGACGCGCAGGCGGGCTGGGCCCTCTACGGCGGCGGGGTCCTGCTGGCCACGGTCGGGGCGTGCTGGCTGTGGTGGTGGCTGCTCGGCAAGGGGCCGGTCGAGCGCCTCATGGCGCTGGTCACCGACCGCATCGGGTGAGGTCGACCCCCTTCGCCTGCGGGGTGGGGTGCCCGGGTGTGGCGTCATTCACCGCGGACAGGCCTACGCCACGCCGGGGCGCGCGGGTACCTTGCCACCTATGGCCGACAGCACCGATGCCCCCACGCCCGCAGCCGAGGCAGCCCGTCCCGAGCGCGACCGCCCCTGGGTGATGCGGACTTACGCCGGGCACTCCAGCGCGGCCGCGTCCAACGAGCTCTACCGGCGCAACCTCGCCAAGGGCCAGACCGGTCTGTCGGTGGCCTTCGACCTGCCGACGCAGACCGGCTACGACCCCGACCACGTGCTCAGCCGTGGCGAGGTCGGCAAGGTGGGCGTGCCGATCAGCCACATCGGTGACATGCGTCGGCTCTTCGACCAGATCCCGCTCGGCGAGATGAACACCTCGATGACGATCAACGCCGTCGCGATGTACATGCTGGCGCTCTACCAGGTCGCCGCCGAGGAGCAGGCCGAGGCCGCGGGGGAGGACCCGGCCGAGGTGCGTGCCCGGCTGGCCGGCACGACGCAGAACGACATCATCAAGGAGTACCTCAGCCGCGGGACCTATGTCTTCCCGCCCGGGCCCTCGATGCGCCTCATCACCGACATGGTGACCTACACCGTCGGCGAGATCCCCAAGTGGAACCCCACCAACATCTGCAGCTACCACCTGCAGGAGGCCGGGGCGACGCCGGTGCAGGAGATCGCCTACTCGATGTCGACGGCGATCGCCGTGCTCGACGCCGTCAAGGCGTCCGGCCGGGTGCCCGACGAGGACTTCGGCAAGGTCGTCGCCCGCATCTCCTTCTTCGTCAACGCCGGCGTGCGCTTCATCGAGGAGATGTGCAAGATGCGCGCCTTCGTCGAGCTGTGGGACGAGATCACCCGCGAGCGCTACGGCGTCACCGACGCCAAGCAGCGCCGCTTCCGCTACGGCGTCCAGGTCAACAGCCTCGGCCTGACCGAGGCCCAGCCGGAGAACAACGTCCAGCGCATCGTGCTCGAGATGCTCGCCGTCACGCTGAGCAAGGACGCCCGGGCCCGCGCGGTCCAGCTGCCCGCGTGGAACGAGGCGCTCGGCCTGCCCCGCCCGTGGGACCAGCAGTGGTCGCTGCGCCTGCAGCAGGTCCTCGCCTTCGAGTCCGACCTGCTCGAGTACGACGACCTCTTCACCGGGTCGCCGGTCGTCGAGCGCAAGGTCGCCGAGCTCGTCGAGGGCGCCAAGGCCGAGATCGACCGGATCCAGGAGATGGGCGGTGCCGTGCCGGCCGTCGAGTCGGGTTACATGAAGAACGCGCTCGTCGCCAGCCACTCGCTGCGTCGCCAGCGGATCGAGGCAGGCGAGGACATCGTCGTCGGCGTCAACAAGTTCGAGACCACTGAGCCCAACCCGCTGACCGCCGACCTCGACACCGCGATCCAGACCGTCGACGCCGATGTCGAGGCCAAGGCCGTCGAGGCCGTGCGCGCATGGCGCACCGAGCGCGACGCCGACCCGCAGGCCGCCGCCGCGGCCGCCGACTCGCTCGCCCGCCTCAAGGAGGTCGCGGCGACCGACGACAACCTCATGGAGGCCTCGCTCGTCTGCGCCCGCGCCGGGGTCACCGTCGGGGAGTGGGCTCAGGCGCTGCGTGAGGTCTTCGGTGAGTTCCGCGCTCCCACGGGGGTCTCCGGGTCGGTCGGCGTCGCCGACGGCGGCTCGGCTGACCTCGTCGAGGTCCGCTCGCGGGTGGCCGCGACGGGCGAGGAGCTCGGCGAGCGGCTGCGCGTCCTCGTCGGCAAGCCCGGCCTCGACGGCCACTCCAACGGCGCCGAGCAGATCGCCGTGCGGGCGCGTGACGCGGGCTTCGAGGTGGTCTACCAGGGCATCCGGCTGACGCCCGAGCAGATCGTCTCCGCGGCCGTGGCCGAGGACGTCGACCTCGTCGGCGTCTCGATCCTCTCCGGCTCGCACATGGAGCTCGTCCCCGACATCCTCAAGGGCCTCGAGGCCGAGGGCGCCGGTGACATCCCGGTCGTCGTCGGCGGGATCATCCCCGAGTCCGATGCGGCCCGGCTGCGCGAGCTCGGTGTCGCGGCCGTCTTCACGCCCAAGGACTTCGGTCTCAACGAGATCATGGGCTCCTTCGTCGACATCATCCGTGAGCGCCGCGGGCTCTCCGCCCGGGAGACCGTCGACGTGTGAGCGGCGCCCGGGTCTCCTGGCTGCACGCGGTCGTCGCGGTCCCCGTCGCGGCGATCGCCTGGGTCGTCGTCGCCGGTGCGCTGGCGTACACCGGCAGTGACATCGCCTTCTCCGGGCTCCTCGCCTGCGGCGTCGGCGCGGCCAGCGGTGCCGCGCTGCTGCTCGTGCCCCGCCCGGCCGCGCGTGGCCTCGGCCTGGGGACGATCATGACGATGCTCCCGTGCGCGATCGGGCTGGCGATCAGCCTGATGTGACCCGGCGTGGGGCTAGGGTCGAGTGGTGGCCCTGCACTGCCCGGCGACCCTGCTCGTCGCCACCCCACCCCGCGGGGCGAAGGGAGTGTCCTCCCTCGTCGACGCCCTCGCGGGCGAGCGGGTGCTCGCCGTCGTGCGACCACCCGATCTGGCGGTCGGGGAGGAGCTGGCGCAGCGGCTCGGCGCGCCGCTGGAGGACGAGGAGGGACTCGCGGCCGGCGAGGCCCCGCCGGCCACGCTCGGTGCCATCGCCGACCTGCACCGCGGCGAGACCGTGCTCGTGCTGGCCAGACCACCCGGCGAGGTGACGGACGCCCCCTTCGTCCGGCTGGAGCTGGACTGAACCGGTCAGAAGAGGCGGTGCATGCTCGTGTCGATGCCCTTGAGTTCGTCGTAGTCGAGGGTGACGCAGCGGATGCCGCGGTCCTCGGCCAGGGTGCGCGCCTGCGGCTTGATGACCTGGGCGGCGAAGACACCGGTGACCGGGCGCAGGGCGGGGTCGCGGTTCATCAGCTCGAGGTAGCGGGTCAGCTGCTCCACGCCGTCGATCTCGCCGCGGCGCTTGATCTCGACGGCGACGGAGACGCCCTGGGCGTCCCTGGCGAGGATGTCGACCGGGCCGATGGCCGTCATGTACTCGCGGCGCACGAGCGTGTAGCCCTCGCCGAGCGTCTCGATGTGCTCGGCGAGAAGCTTTTGCAGGTGAGCCTCGACACCGTCCTTGACCAGGCCGGGGTCGACGCCGAGGTCGTGGGCGGAGTCGTGGTGCACCTCGTGGAGCTTGACCCGCAGGCGGTCCTCGGTCTTGGCGTGCTGGACGACCCAGACCGACTCGACCCCCTCGGCGGCCTCGGTCTCGTCGGGCTCGACCTCGGCCATGGAGCACGGCGGGGCCATCCAGTTGAGCGGCTTGTAGGAGCCGCCGTCGCTGTGGACGAGGACCGATCCGTCGGCCTTGACCATGAGCAGACGGGTCGCCAGGGGCAGGTGGGCGTTGAGCCGCCCCTCGTAGTCGACGCTGCAGGTCGCAATCACCACTCGCACCCCGCAGACCCTACGCGCACAACGGGTTCGCGCGTGATCGACCCTGTGCGGACCGTCACGCCGCGAACCCCTACCGGGGGGTCAGGTGGACTGCGATAGTGCTCGACATGTCAGACTCCCGCGCCCTTGCAGACGCCCTTGTCTTCCCGTACCTGAACCACGCCGCCTCGATGTTCGACGAGCAGTACGCCTCGCGTGAGGACCTCGACAACGGCATGCGCTTCGGCTGCGGCCTGCCCAAGGGGCCGCTCACCGTCATCGACGAGCTCGGCCTCGAGACCGTCCGCGACGCGCTCGCCGCGCGCTTCGAGCAGACGGGCGACCCGCGTCACCAGCCCAGCGCCGCCATCGAGCGACTCATCGCCGAGGGGCGCACCGGCAAGGCGGCCGGCAAGGGCTTCTACACCTACGAGGGTGACGAGGTCGTCGCCGACGAGCTGACCCCGGCCGCGACCGGGCAGGGCGCCGCCCGCCCGGTCAAGACGGTCGGCGTCGTCGGCTCCGGCACCATGGCCAGCGGCATCGTCGAGGTCTTCGCGGCCAACGGCTTCCCCGTGACCTATGTCGCCCGCACGCAGGACAAGGTCGACGCCGTCGCCGCCAAGATCGCCAAGAACCTCGCCCGCCAGGTCGACAAGGGTCGGCTCGAGCAGGGCGACGCCGACGCGATCCTCGGCCGCCTCACCGGTGCCACCGAGCGCGAGGCGCTCGGTGACGTCGACATCGTCGTCGAGGCGATCGCCGAGGAGATCGGCATCAAGAACCAGCTCTTCGCCGACCTCGACCGCATCTGCAAGCCGGGCGCCGTCCTCGCGACGACGACCTCCTCGCTGTCCATCGCCGACCTGGCCGCCCAGACGAAGCGCCCCCAGGACGTCGTCGGCATGCACTTCTTCAACCCCGCGCCGGTGATGAAGCTCGTCGAGGTCATCAACCACCCGACGACCGGTCAGGACGTGCTCGACACGGTCCTCGACCTGTGCCTCAGCACCCGCAAGGTCGCCGTCAGCTGCGCCGACCGCGCCGGTTTCATCGTGAACGCGCTGCTCTTCCCCTACCTCAACGACGCCATCAAGGCGCACGAGGAGGGCGCAGAGATCGACACGGTCGACGGAGCGATCACCGAGCACTACGGCTACCCGATGGGGCCCTTCGCCCTGCTCGACGTCGTCGGCAACGACGTCGCCCTGGCGATCGAGGAGGAGCTCCTCGCGGAGTTCAAGCACGAGTCGCTCACCCCGGCCCCGCTGCTGCGCGAGGTCGTCGCCGCCGGCAAGCTCGGCCGCAAGACCGGTGAGGGCTTCCGCACCTACTGATCGCCGCGCACGACCACGGCCCCGGATCTCCCTTCGGTCCGGGGCCGTGGCGCGTCGAGGTCACGATGACGAGGGGGCCAGCAGCTCCGGAGGGACGAGCGAGGCACCCACGACCCCGCTGAGGAGCAGCGGGTCGACGCGCTCCCCGCGCCGCAGCACGCTGATCGCCCCCGACGGCTCGAAGGTCACCGCGACGACCTCCTCGTGGTGGCGCACCCCGGCGAGCCGCAGCCGCGACTGGAGCTCGCCCGGGAGGACGTGGCAGCGACGCATGTGCTCCTCGATGACGTGCGGGCCGGCCATGAGCAGGACCGGAGGGTTGACGATCGTGCGCTGGATCCACCCGCGATGCCGCAGCACCCCGAGGAGGCCCTGCATCGTCACGAGGGTCGTCAGGGCGACGAGCCCGCTGCCGAGCACCGGGACGTCGCCGAGCGAGGCCCGCCCGATGATCGAGCCGAAGGCGATGACCGCGACGAGGTCGAAGCTCGACATGCCCGAGAGGACCCGCTGACCCAGCACCCGTACGAGGAGGAGCATCGCGAGATACATGCCGACCGTGCCCACGGCCACGGAGACCGCATCCGTCGGGGTGATCCAGAGCAGGTCGCGCACAGGTCCTCGATTCTTCGGTCGGCGTCGAGCCGGACCGACTGGCCCGGCGGGCGGGGCGTGGGACAGCATGGTCCCATGCCCCGCAACAACCGCCGCAGACGTGACGAGCACCGGCCGCTCGCGCTGGGACGGGCGCCGCAGACGCGGGAGACGTGGATGGGGCGCGCGTGGATCGTGCGGCGCCTCACCGGGCAGACCTCGCAGCGCACCTACACCTGCCCGGGGTGCACGCACGAGATCACGCCGGGGACGCCCCACGTGGTCGTCTGGCCCGCCGACGGGCTCGGGGGAGCGGACGACCGACGGCACTGGCACTCGCGCTGCTGGCAGGCGCGCGACCAGGGGCGCTACGGGCGCTGAGGGGCTGGCCCGCTCGATCCGCGGGCCGAGAAGTCCTGACATGGCCGGGATATCTGCTCCGGGCCGTGCAATTGCGCGGTCATCAGCGGATTTCCCGGCCTGACCCTTCGAGACGGCCGCGGGCGGCCTCCTCAGGGACCGACAGCAAGACACCGCGGGCGGCCTCCTCAGGGACCGACAGCAAGACACCGCGGGCGGCCTCCTCAGGGACCGACAGCCAGACGGCCGCGGGCGGCCTCTTCTGGACCGAAAAGCTGTTGGTGCACTACCTGCACGGTGCAACAATCGACCGGTGCTCATCAGCCTCGTGCGCCGCCATCTGAGCGGCACGGGCGGCCGGGTCCTGCTGCTCCTCGTCCTGCAGCTCGCCGCGACCCTCGCCTCCCTCTACCTGCCCAGCCTCAACGGCGAGATCATCGACAACGGTGTGGCGACCGGCGACACCGGCTACATCGTGCGCCACGGCGGCGTCATGCTCGCCGTCTCCGTCGTCCAGATCGTCGCGACCATCGCCGCAACGTGGATCGGGGCCGGCCTGTCGGCGACGATGGCCGCGCGGCTGCGCGCGGCCGTCTTCTCGCGGGTGGGCAGCTTCAGCGCCCAGGAGGTCGCCCGCTTCGGCGCCCCGACGCTCATCTCGCGCACGACCAATGACGTCACCCAGGTGCAGACGGTCACCAACATGGCGCTGACGATGATGGTCACCGCGCCGATGATGATGATCGGCGGAGTGATCATGGCCCTGCGCGAGGACATCGGCCTCAGCTGGCTCGTCGCGGTCGCGGTGCCGCTGCTCGCCGTGTCGGTGGGTCTGGTGATCCGGGCGATGATCCCCAACTTCCGCCGCATGCAGACGAGCGTCGACACGGTCAACCGGATCCTGCGCGAGCAGATCACCGGCGTGCGGGTGGTGCGTGCCTTCGTGCGCGAAGGGAGCGAACGCGAGCGCTTCGAGGTGGCCAACACCGAGTACACGGCCTCCGCGGTCGCCGTGGGCCGCCTCATGTCGCTCGCCTTCCCGATCGTCATGGTGATCCTCAACCTCTCGACCGTCGCGGTGCTGTGGTTCGGCGCGCACCGCATCGAGAGCGGGCAGATGCAGATCGGTGCCCTGACGGCCTTCATGACCTATCTCATGCAGATCCTCATGTCAGTGATGATGGCGACCTTCATGTCGATGATGCTGCCGCGCGCGGCGGTCTCGGCCGGTCGCATCGACGAGGTCCTCGCGACCGAGTCGAGCGTCGTCCCGCCGCTCGCGCCGCGCCCGATGCGTGAGCAGCCGCCCTCGGTCGTCCTCGAGGACGTCGAGTTCTCCTACCCGGGCGCGGACTCGCCCGTGCTGTGCGACGTCGACCTGCGGGCCGAGCCGGGCCGCACGACGGCGATCGTCGGCTCGACGGGCGCGGGCAAGACGACCCTGCTCGACCTCGTCCCGCGGCTGCACGACGTCACCGGCGGCCGGGTGCTCGTCGGCGGCACCGACGTGCGCGAGCTCGACGCCGACGAGCTGTGGCGCAGCATCGCGGTCGTCCCGCAGAAACCCTTCCTCTTCTCCGGCACGGTCGCGACCAACCTGCGGCAGGGTCGGCCCGAGGCGAGCGACGACGAGCTGTGGGAGGCGCTGCGGGTCGCGCAGGCCGAGGACTTCGTCCGGGCCCTCGACCTCGGGCTCGACGCCCCGGTCGCGCAGGGCGGCACCAACCTCTCCGGCGGGCAGCGCCAGCGCCTGTCCATCGCCCGCGCGCTCGTGCGCCGCCCGGCGATCTACCTGCTCGACGACTCCTTCTCCGCGCTCGACCTGAGCACCGACGCGAGGCTGCGGGCCGCCCTTCGTCCCGTCGTCGCCGACAGCGTCGTCCTCGTCGTCGCCCAACGGGTCTCGTCGATCATCGACGCCGACCACATCGTCGTCCTCGACGACGGCCGGGTCGTCGGCGACGGCACCCACGAGCAGCTGCTCGAGACCTGCCCGACCTACGTCGAGATCGTCGAGTCCCAGGCTTCGCGGGAGGAGGCGGCATGAGCGCCGCAGGAGCCGCGCGGTGGCGCGAGGGACGAGCGACCCGCGGCGGGTCCGCGAGTCGGCGCGGTGATCGAGCATGAGCGAGGTACCCACCGCGGAGGAGAAGGCCGCCCAGGCCCGGCGGGGCCCGGGTGCCGCCGCGCGTCGCGGACCCATGCAGATGGGCGCGCCGGGGGAGAAGTCGAAGGACTTCCTCCCTTCGGCCAAGCGGCTCCTCGGCCGGCTGCGCCCGCAGCGCTCCCGCGTGCTCACCGCCGTCGTCCTCACCGTCGTCTCCGTCGGGATGAGCGCCGTCGGGCCGCTCGTGCTCGCCCGGGCGACCGACCGGATCTTCGCCGGGTGGATCGGCGCGGAGCTGCCCGCCGGCGTCCCCCTCGACACGATCGTCGAGCAGCTGCGGGCGAAGGGGGAGGACCGCCAGGCCGACATGCTCGCGGCCATGCCGCACCTCGTCCCGGGGCAGGGGATGGACTTCGGCGCGATCGGCCGGATCCTGCTGGTCGCCCTCGGGCTCTACGTCGTCGCCGCGGTGCTGTCCTGGCTGCAGGGGCGCGTCATCGTCCACGCGGTCAACCGGGTCGTCTTCGACCTGCGAGCCGAGGTCGAGGCCAAGCTGCACCGGCTGCCGCTGCCGTACTTCGACAAGCAGCCGCGCGGTGAGGTGCTCAGCCGGGTGACCAACGACATCGACAACGTCGCGCAGTCGCTGCAGCAGACGCTCAGCCAGCTGCTGACGAGCCTCATCACGGTCGTCGCGATGGTCGCGATGATGGTGTGGATCTCCCCGCTGCTCTCACTCATCGCGCTCGTGACGATCCCGATCTCGATCGTGCTCACCGGCGCGATCGGCAAGCGCAGCCAGCGGCACTTCATCCAGCAGTGGACGTCTACCGGCGAGCTCAGCTCGGTCATCGAGGAGACCTACACGGGCCACTCGCTCGTCAAGGTCTACGGGCGGCAGGCGGAGGTCGACGCCGCCTTCGCCGAGCGCAACGAACAGCTGCGGTCGGCGGGCTTCGGCGCGCAGTTCGTCAGCGGCATCATCATGCCGGCGATGATGTTCGTCGGGAACCTCAACTACGTCGTCATCGCCGTCGTCGGTGGCCTGCGGGTCGCCTCCGGCACGATGACCCTCGGCGACGTGCAGGCCTTCATCCAGTACTCGCGGCAGTTCACCCAGCCCCTGACGCAGGTCGCGTCGATGGCCAACCTCATGCAGTCGGGGGTGGCCTCGGCCGAGCGGGTCTTCGAGGTGCTCGACGCTGCGGAGCAGGTCGAGGACCCGCGGGTGCCGGCCGCCTCTGGCGACGGGCACGGGCGGGTGGCCTTCGAGGACGTCTCCTTCAGCTACGACCCGGCGAAGCCGCTCATCGAGGGTCTCGACCTCGTCGTCGAGCCGGGGCAGACCGTCGCGATCGTCGGGCCGACCGGTGCCGGCAAGACGACGCTGGTCAACCTCATCATGCGCTTCTACGAGCTCGACTCCGGGCGGATCACCATCGACGGCGTCGACATCACGACCATGTCGAGGGCCGAGCTGCGCTCGCGCACCGGCATGGTCCTGCAGGACACGTGGCTCTTCAGCGGGACAATCGGCGACAACATCGCCTACGGGCGCCCGGGCGCGACCCGCGAGCAGGTGCGAGCTGCCGCGGAGGCGACCTACGTCGACCGCTTCGTGCATTCACTGCCCGACGGCTACGACACTCATCTCGACGACGAGGGCGGCAACATCTCCGCCGGCGAGAAGCAGCTGCTGACGATCGCGCGCGCCTTCCTCGCCGACCCCAGTCTGCTGATCCTCGACGAGGCGACGAGCTCGGTCGACACCCGCACGGAGCGCCTCGTGCAGCAGGCGATGGCCGCGCTGCGCGGCGACCGCACGAGCTTCGTCATCGCGCACCGCCTCTCGACCATCCGCGACGCGGATCTCATCGTCGTCATGGAGGACGGGAAGATCGCCGAGCAGGGCACGCACGAGAGCCTGCTCGCGGCAGAGGGCGCCTACGCCCGCCTGTACCGCAGCCAGTTCGCCGCCGCCGTGACGGAGCTGGACACCTCGGTCAGCCTCGCCTGAGCTAGGCCGGGGCGCGGAGGTGAGGGGCCCTTCGAGACGCTCGGCCGCGGGCGGCCTCTCTCCTCAGGGACCGTGCCGGCATGACGAAGGGGGCCGCACCGGTGATCCGGTGCAGCCCCCTTTGTGTGGTGCTGGTGCGGTCAGACCGCCTGGAAGCGGTTGATCTGCTTCTCGAACTTCGCGCGCTTCTCGGTGTCGGTGACACCCAGACCCGGCTCGGGGGCGAGCGCGAGGACGCCGACCTTGCCCTGGTGCTTGTTGTGGTGCACGTCGAGGGTCGCCTGGCCGACCTCCTCGAGCTTGTAGGTCTTGCTGAGGGTCGGGTGGACGAGACCGCGGTTGATCAGCTCGTTGGCCTCCCACGACTCGCGGTAGTTGGCGAAGTGGCTGGAGATGATGCTCTTGAGGTTCATCCACAGGTAGCGGTTGTCGTACTCGTGCATGTAGCCCGAGGTCGACGCGCAGGTGACGATCTTGCCGCCCTTGCGGGTGACGTAGACCGAGGCGCCGAAGGTCTCGCGGCCGGGGTGCTCGAAGACGACGTCGACGTCGTGGCCACCCGTGAGCTCACGGATCTTCTTGCCGAGGCGCTGCCACTCCTTGGGGTTCTGCTCGGTGTTGTCGTCGTTCCAGAACTTGTAGCCCTCGGCGTTGCGGTCGATGATCAGCTCGGCGCCCATGTCGCGGCAGATCTGGGCCTTCTCGGGGGAGGAGACGACGCAGATCGGGGTCGCGCCGGCCGCCAGGGCCATCTGCGTGGCGTAGGAACCGAGGCCACCCGAGGCGCCCCAGATGAGCACGCGGTCGCCGAGCTTGAGCGAGGCGCCGTTCTTGGAGATCAGCTGCCGGTAGGCGGTGGAGTTGACCAGACCGGGGGAGGCGGACTCCTCCCAGGTGAGGTGCTCCGGCTTGGGCATGAGCTGGTTGGCCTTGACGATGGCCAGCTCGGCGAGGCCACCGAAGTTGGTCTCGAAGCCCCAGATGCGCTGCTGCGGGTCCATCATCGTGTCGTCGTGACCGTCGGCGTCCTCGAGCTCGACGGACAGGCAATGGGCGACGACCTCCTGGCCGGGCTTCCACTTCGAGACGTGACCGCCGGTGCGCAGGACGACGCCGGAGAGGTCGGAGCCGACGATGTGGTACGGCAGGTCGTGACGCTTGGAGTACTTGTTGAGCCGGCCGTAGCGCTCGAGGAAGCCGAAGGTCGAGACCGGCTCGAAGATCGAGGTCCACACGGTGTTGAAGTTGATCGCGCTGGCCATGACGGCGACGAGCGCCTCGTCGGGGGCGAGCTCGGGGATCGGCACGTCGTCGATGTGCAGCGACTTGCGCGGGTCCTTGTCGCGGCTCTGCAGACCCTTGAACATCTCGACCTCGTCCTTGTGGACGGTCGTCGCGCGGTAGGTGTCCGGCAGGGGGAGGTTGGCGTAGGTCTCTTCGCTGCGGTCACCGGAGAGGATCGCGTCGCGGATCTGGTCGATTGCCATTGAAGGGGCTCCTCGGCCTCGTCGGGGATGTCGGGGTGATGCGTCTGCGTGCAACCTAGGTCGTCACGGAGCCGAGGGGGACGGACTCATGACTGAGTTCACACGGCAGGGTGTGGTGCCTGCCCACCTGGCGGCCAGCATCGGTGCCCATCGTGTCCCGTCCACCGCGCTGGCGACGGACGTGCGGCCGTGACCTCGCTCTCACAGCCTCGGCACGGGCGGGCGTGTCAGATGGTCTGTGTAAGTGGGGTCTCCTATCTGAAGGAGATTGACTATGGCTATGACCAAGCCGAAGGATGACGCGCAGCGTGAGGAGCCGGAGGCTCGTCGGTTGCGTCGTGAGCTGTTCGATGACGAGATGCTCGACAAGTTGATGGCCGCGACGGATGAGCGTGGCCTGTCGCTGACGGGTGAGGGCGGTTTCTTGCCCGAGATGATCAAGGCTGTCCTCGAGCGTGGGATGCAGGCTGAGCTGACCGACCACCTGGGCTACGAGAAGGGCGACCCGGGAGGGCACGGCTCGGGGAACTCACGCAACGGCAGCACCCCCAAGAATTTGGGCACCGAGGTCGGTGACATCGGTCTGGACCAGCCGCGGGATCGCAACTCCACGTTCGCGTCGGCGTTGGTGCCCAAGGGCGCTCGGCGTTTGGGTGGGCTGGAAGACATGATCATCTCGCTGTACGCGGGCGGGATGACGATCCGCGACATCCAGCACCACCTGGCCGCGACGTTGGGCACCGAGCTGTCCCACGAGACGATCAGCAATGTCACCGACGCCGTCGCCGAGGAGGTCACCGCCTGGCAGACCCGCCCGCTGGAGGCGTTCTACCCGGTGATCTACCTCGACGCTCTGGTGGTGAAGATCCGCGACGGCGCTCACGTGAGCAACCGCGCCGCGCACATCGCTGTCGGCGTGGACATGGATGGCGTCAAGCACGTCCTGGGCATCTGGGTCCAAGCCGCCGAGGGCGCGAAGTTCTGGGCGTCGGTGTGCGCGGAACTGGCCAACCGCGGCGTCAAGGACGTGCTGATCGTCTGCTGCGACGGGCTGACCGGCTTCCCCGAGGCCATCGAGGCGACCTGGACCCAGGCGATGGTCCAAACGTGCGTGGTCCACCTGATCCGCGCCTCGATGCGGTTCGTGTCCTACACCGACCGTAAGGCCGTCGCGGCGATGCTGCGCCCGATCTATACCGCCGCGAACGAGGACGCGGCGTTGATGGCGCTGACCACGTTCGCCGACTCGAACCTGGGTAAGAAGTACCCCGCCGCCGTGGCCTCCTGGGAGAACGCGTGGGAGCGGTTCACGCCATTCCTGGCCTTCGGTCCCGCCTTGAGGAAGGTCATCTACACGACCAACTCGATCGAGT
Source organism: Janibacter sp. FSL W8-0316 (assembly GCF_038004165.1). NCBI lineage: Bacteria > Bacillati > Actinomycetota > Actinomycetes > Micrococcales > Intrasporangiaceae > Janibacter > Janibacter sp. FSL W8-0316. The sequence goes on from NZ_JBBOQX010000001.1 coordinate 3,155,787, forward strand.
CGCTGAACTACCAGCTACGCAAGATCATCAAGAACCGCGGCCACTTCCCCAGCGACACCGCCGCGATCAAGCTGCTGTGGCTGGCCATCCGCACCATCGAGGACAAGCGAGCCCGTGAGCGCGCCAAAGAAGCCGGCACCCCCAGAGGCACTCCCCGCAAGGCACCCGGCAAGCTCGTCGAAGGCTCCGTCATCCAAGGCTGGAAAGCAGCCCTCGGCGAACTCGCCCTGATCTATCCCGACCGCATCAACACCTACCTGTAACCCACCGAGACCCAGTCACTTACACAGACAACTTGACAAGCTCGCACGGGCGGTGGCCCGGCCGTGCCATGGCACTCCCAGACCGGCGTCGACCCCTGCCGACGAGCCCTGTCGCGCACTAGGAATGAGGCAGTTGCCGGCGCAGGGCCGGTGACCGGACACAAGGGGAACACCAGCACGGCGACGGCCGGGACCTCGGGGACCCAGGCCACGGTCGCAACTGGAGCTTCCACAACTACACCAACTCCAACGGCACGACGCGCTACGCCCACCAGTGGACCTTCGGCAACGTCGGCACGACGAAGGGGGCGTGGCACCGGTTCGTCCGGTGCCCCGCCCCCTTCGTCGTGGTGTCTCGTCGCGGCGTCGACGTCAGTGGGCGGTGTCGGCGGCCGGCTCGACGAGCTCGACGAGGATGCCGCCCGCGTCCTTGGGGTGGATGAAGTTGACCCGGGAGTTGCTCGTGCCGCGCTTGGGGGTGTCGTAGAGCAGGCGCAGGCCGCGCTCGCGCAGGGTCGCACACACGGCGTCGATGTCCTCGACGCGGTAGGCGAGCTGCTGGATCCCCTGGCCGTTGCGGTCGAGGAACTTCGCGATCGTCGACTCGGGGGAGAGCGGTGCCAGCAGCTGGATGCACGAGCCCGAGGCACCGACGCGCATCATCGCCTCGCGCACGCCCTGCTCCTCGTTGACCTCCTCGTGGGCGAGCTCCATGCCGTAGGAGTCGCGGTAGAAGGCGATGGCCTCGTCGAGGTCGGGGACGGCGACGCCCACGTGGTCGATGGCGGTGAAGAGATCGGTCATGTCGGCAGCCTAGAGAGCCGAAGGGGGGCGGCGCGCCCCCTTCGGCTGTGGCCTGTCCCACCCGCGCGGGCCGGTCAGGAAGCGGACGCGCTCCTCGTCGCTCGTGCTCAGCCGGATCTTCCAGCTCGCGGCGGGCGCCCTTCGGCGCCTATGTCCTCAAAGGGCGCGCCCTCACCCCCCGGTCGTCGCGCTCTTCGAGCAGCACTGGGCCACCGGTGCCCACCACACGGCCGTCGACGCCGGCCGCGACGTCTGCACCGAGCGCGTCCGATAGGTCGTCGCCCTCCTCGCCCGCGGTATGAAGGACGAGGCGGTGCGGCGGGCTTCGTCGAATGACCGGTCATGTGTCGTGCCCCACCCGGGCAGGGCTGCCCTCCCTTCGTCCTCGTCGCTAGGGTGAGCGCAAGCCGTGGCGCCGGGACCGGTGCCGCGTGACCACACACCGTTGTTGGAGGCATCCAGATGTCCGATCGTCCCGTGTCCGTCATCGTCGCCGGGGCCCGCACCCCGATGGGCCGCCTGAGCGGCTCCCTCAAGGGCTTCTCCGGCAGCGACCTCGGTGGCTTCGCCATCAAGGGCGCGCTCGACAAGGCCGGCGTCAAGGGCGAGGACGTCGACTACGTGATCATGGGCCAGGTGCTCACCGCGGGCGAGGGCCAGATCCCGGCCCGCCAGGCCGCGATCAAGGGCGGCATCCCCAAGAACGTCCCGGCCCTCACCGTCAACAAGGTCTGCCTCTCGGGCATCGACGCGATCGCGCTCGCCGACCAGCTCATCCGCGCCGGTGAGTTCGACATCGTCGTCGCGGGTGGCCAGGAGTCGATGACCAACGCCCCGCACCTCCTGCCGAAGAGCCGCGAGGGCATCAAGTACGGCGACACCAAGCTCAAGGACTCGATGGCCTACGACGGCCTGCACGACGTCATCACCGACCAGGCGATGGGCGCGCTCACCGAGGGCAAGAACGCCGAGGACTCCGCCTTCTCCCGCGAGGAGCAGGACGCCTTCGCCGCCGCGAGCCACCAGAAGGCCGCCCAGGCCTGGGCCGACGGCAAGTTCGCCGACGAGGTCGTCCCGGTCGAGATCCCGCAACGCAAGGGCGACCCGGTCGTCTTCGACACCGACGAGGGCGTGCGTGGCGACACCACCGCCGAGTCCCTGGGCAAGCTGCGTCCGGCCTTCGCCAAGGACGGCACCATCACCGCCGGCTCCGCCTCGCAGATCTCCGACGGTGCGGCCGCGGTCGTCGTCATGAGCAAGGCCAAGGCCGAGGAGCTCGGGCTGACCTGGCTCGCCGAGATCGGCGCCCACGGCGTCGTCGCCGGCCCGGACTCGACCCTGCAGGCACAGCCGGCCAATGCCATCGAGGCCGCCGTGGCCAAGGAGGGCATCGCCGTCTCCGACCTCGACGTCGTCGAGATCAACGAGGCCTTCGCGGCCGTCGGCCTGGCCTCGGCCAAGCAGCTGGGTCTGGCCGACGAGCAGGTCAACCCCAACGGTGGCGCCATCGCCATGGGGCACCCGCTCGGCATGTCCGGCGCCCGCATCACCCTCGCCCTCGCACACGAGCTGAAGCGCCGCGGTGGCGGCGTCGGCGCCGCCGCCCTGTGCGGTGGTGGCGGTCAGGGTGACGCGCTGATCATCCGCGTGCCGAGCGCCTGAGCTTGAGCCGCACGGTCGACGTCCCCGTCCTGGTCGAGGAGGCCAGGGCGGGGACGTCGCGCGCCGTCGGGCGACTCATCTCGCTCGTCGACGACCAGCACCCCGCCCTGCCGGAGGTCATGCGTCTGCTCGCGCCGCACACCGGTCGGGCGCACGTCGTCGGCATCACCGGGGCCCCCGGCGTCGGCAAGTCGACGACGACCAATGCCCTGGTCCGCCAGCTGCGGGCCCGTGGGCAGCGGGTCGCGGTCCTGGCCGTCGACCCCTCGTCGCCCTTCAGCGGCGGGGCGCTGCTCGGTGACCGGATCCGGATGACCGATTCGGCCGGCGACCCCGACGTGTGGATCCGCTCGCTCGCCAGCCGCGGCCACCTCGGCGGGCTGTCCGTCTCGACGCCTCAGGCCGTGCGCGTGCTCGACGCGGCCGGCTTCGACACGGTGCTCGTCGAGACCGTGGGGGTCGGCCAGTCGGAGGTCGAGATCGCCGGCGCCGCCGACACCACCCTCGTGCTCCTCGCGCCGGGCATGGGTGACGGGATCCAGGCGGCCAAGGCCGGGATCCTCGAGATCGGCGACGTCTTCGTCGTCAACAAGGCCGACCGCGAGGGCGCCGACTCGACCGTGCGCGACCTGCGGCACATGATCCAGCTCGGCGAGGGCACCGCCCCGGGCGGCTGGCGCCGTCGGGTCGTGCGCGCCTCGGCGATGAACGGCGAGGGGGTCGACGACATCGCCGCCGCCGTGACCGACCACCTGCAGCACCTCGTCGCCAGCGGCACCCTGCGGCGTCGCCGGACCGCCCGCGCACGCGACGAGATCACCGCCCTGGCCGTCGCCCGGCTGCGGGCCCGCATGGGTGACCTCGGCTCCGGCGGTCTGCTCGAGCGGCTCGCCGAGCAGGTCGTCGACGGTGGCCGCGACCCCTTCGCCGCGGTGGACGAGCTGCTCGAGACGCTCGACCTGTCCTCCTGACTCTGCATTGCCCTACGGCAATGCAGAGTCAGGAGGCATTGCCGTAGGGCAATGCAGAGTTCGGCCACCGGGTTGCTGCATTGCCCTACGGCAATGCGGAGTCAGGGGTGGGTGGAGTGACGGCGCAGTGGGGGCAGGCCGGCTGCACGACGAAGGCCGACCGCACGGGATCGTGCGGTCGGCCTCGGTCATGCCGGGGGGCGTGGGTCAGAGGCCCTCGGAGACCCGGATCTCGTCGAAGTCGCCGATGTCGGAGATGGCGCCGATGCAGGTGGGGTCGTAGTCGGTGCTGCCGGCGTCGAGGTAGCTGGTGTTGCAGGTGACGTCGTCGATGACGTCACCGTCCTCCATGAAGTAGAAGGTCAGGTAGAAGGAGTCGCTGGACCCGCTGTCGTTGCGCACGGACAGGCCCGAGATGTCGTCGCCGATGACGCTCCAGCCGGACTGGATCGCGGCGCCGCTGACATTGGCCGTGCCGCCCTCGCTGATCGTCGTCGCGCCGGCCGCGTCGGAGTTCTTCGACGAGTTGGCCGAGGAGGTGTAGCTCGAGATCTGGTCATCGGCCTCGTTGACCACGAAGACGAAGAACCCGCCGACGGAGCAGCAGCACAGGATGATCACCGCGGCGATGATGCCGAGGATCCACCACAGGGTGTTGTCCTTCTTCTGCGGGGCGGCACCGAAGCCGGCAGCACCTGCCGGGGCCTGGTAGGGGTTGGGACCGGCGCCACCGGGCGGCGGCGGGGCTGGGTACGACATGGGTGGATCCCCCTGCACAACGTGGCGTCTGGACCGGGCGAGCGCCCGTGCGCGCCAGTCTACGTCCCGGTAGCCCAGCGCGAGCATCTACGCTGGCCCGGACATGACTGACGACACGACGCCCGAGCTGATCGGTGGCCGCTACGAGCGCCTGCGCCCGATCGGCCGCGGGGGCATGGGCACCGTGTGGTTGGCCCGCGACACGGTCCTCGGCCGTCAGGTCGCCCTGAAGCAGATCGGTGACTTCCCCGGCGAGAGCGAAGGGGAGACCCGTCGCGCGATGCGCGAGGCGAGGGCCGCGGCGGCCCTCAACCACCCGAACGTCGTCGCCGTCTACGACGTCACCGAGCACGCGGGCACACCCTGGCTCGTCATGGAGTACGTCGCCGGCCCGACGCTCTCCTCCGCGATCCGCGAGCGCGGACCGATGACGCCGAAGGGGGCCGCGGACCTCGGCGCGCAGCTCGCCGGCGCGCTCGCCGCCGCCCACCGGGCCGGCATCGTGCACCGCGACGTCAAGCCGGCCAATGTCCTCATCGGCGGCGGGCGACCCAAGCTGGGCGACTTCGGCATCGCCCGCGCCGGCACCGACGACCAGCTGACCCAGACCGGCCTGGTGACCGGCACCCCGAGCTACATGGCCCCCGAGGTCGCCATGGGCGACGAGGGTGGCGAGGCCGCCGACGTCTGGGCGCTCGGCGCGACGATCTACTTCGCCGTCGAGGGCCAGGACGCCTACCCCTCGCAGGGCAATGCCCTGGCCACTCTGCGCAGCATCTCCGCGCACCCGCCGCGCCGCCCCGAGCGGGCCGGTCCACTCGAACCGGTGCTCGCCGACATGCTCTCGCGCGACCCGGGCCGCCGCGGCACGATGGCGCAGGTCCTGCGCCGGCTCGAGAGCATCGCGGCCGGCGGCACCGCCGGCGCCTCACCAGCGGCCGCCCGCACGACCGTGGCACCCGCGGCCGGCGCTGCGGGAGGTGCGGGTGCCCCCTTCGACCGGCAGGCGAGCGCGCCCCCGCCGCGCAAGGGCAACGGCCTGCTCTGGGCGCTGCTCGTCGCCGGGATCATCGCGCTCGCGGTCGCCGCGATCGCCTTCGCCGCAACCCGCGGCGACGACGACCCCGGAGCTGGCGGGACGAGCACGACGACCCCGACCTCCAGCGAGCCCGAGACGCTCACCGAGACCACGACCGAGACCGAGACCGCCGAGCCGACGCAGGAGCCCACGACCGAGGAGTCCTCGGAGTCGTCCGACGAGACCTCGCAGGAGTCCTCCGACGACGCGCCGATCACCGAGGAGGAGGGGCGCAGCTTCGTCGAGGAGTACTTCGCGACCGTCACCTCCGACCGAGACGCCGCCTGGGACATGCTCGCGCCGGCTCGCCAGACCGACCGGGCGGGCTACGACGAGTTCTGGGAGGGCATCGCCTCGGTGCAGACCGAGGACATCACCGTCGACGAGGAGGCCTCTACGGTGAGCGTCAAGCTCACCTACAACCCCAAGGGTCGGCCCAAGAGCGTCGAGACCCACACCTACGAGCTGACCCGGATCGACGGCCGGATCAGGATGACCAAGTGATCGGAGGACCCCGTGCTGCTCGCCTTCAGCATCGCCCCGTCGTCGCCTGACGACAGCGGCTCCTACGCCGAGGCCGTGGCCGCGGCACTGCGCATCGTCCGCGACAGCGGCCTGCCCCACGACCTCGGGTCGATGTTCACGACGGTCGAAGGGGAGTGGGACGAGGTGATGGCCGTCGTCAAGCAGTGCGTCGACGCCATGGAGCCCTACGGCGACCGCGTCGGACTCGTCATGAAGGCCGACATCCGGGCCGGTCGCACCGGGCAGATGAGCGCCAAGGTCGAGCGGGTCCGGGGCCTGCTCGACGACCCCGCCACTTCGTGACGATTTTGTGACCTTCGGGGGTCTTTGGGATGGTGGACCGTCCGCCGCGTCGGCGGGCACCCACTGATGTCCCACGGAAAGTCCCCGATGTGAGCACGCTCATCCCGCGCGTGGCCGGCGCCCTCCTGGCCCTCCTCGGCCTCGTCGCCGCGGTCGTCGGCGGTTGGTTCCTCGCCAACCTCGGCACCTCCGGCACCGCCACCTTCACCGCCGAGCCCGGCCAGCGCGTCGTCGTCCTCGAGCCCGACGTGCTCAACCGCGTCGACCACCCCGTCGAGGTCACCGCGACCGGCTCCGGAGAGCTGTGGTCGGGCACCGCCCGCCCCTCCGACGTCGAGGCACTCGTCGGTGACGGCGCCCGCGCGCACGTCGCCGGCGTCGACGTCTCCGACTGGGCCCTGAAGTCCACCGACGAGGGCAAGGGCCAGTCCGTCGACCCCGGCAGCCTCGACGTGTGGCAGGAGAGCGCGACCGGCACCGACGAGGTCAGCCGCACCATCGAGCAGGCGGACGCGCCGCAGACCCTCGTGGTCGCCGCGCCCGAGGGCGCCGAGATCGAGTCCGTCGAGCTGACCGTCGTCGACGGCTCGTGGGGCACGACCGCCCTCGTCACCCTCGTCGTCGGGATCCTGCTGCTGCTCGCCGGCCTGGCGCTGCTCCTTCGCTCCACCGGGCGCCTGCGGGGGCTGCGCCGGTCCGCCCGCCCGACCACCGAGGAGGGCTCCGCATGAGCCGCCGTCGTACTCCCTTCGTCATGACCGTGGTGGTCCTGCCGCTCGCCCTCGGGGGCTGCGGCCTCGGCTCCTCGATCGCCGGCATCCACGACGCTCCCGCCGAGCAGTCGGGTGGCGCGTCGGTCACCTCCGGCACCGCGACCAAGGTCGCCGAGCGCGTCGTCGGTGATGCCGCCGAGGTCAGCCGGGCCAAGGCCGACTCCGCCGCGCGCCGCAAGGTCCTCTCCGGCCCGGCCCTGCGCGAGATCGAGGCGGCCGCGGTGAGCAAGGACTCGGCGGGCCGCACCTCGGCCGAGACCGAAGGCCTCGAGGTGCTCGCCGTGAGCCGTGGCACCGACTGGCCCCGCGCCGTCCTGGCGACCTCGCGCACCGGCGACGTCCAGCACCTGCACGTGCTCGTGGCCGAGAAGGCCGACCGGCCGTACACCCTCTTCGCCGACGTGCCCATGGCGGCCGGGGCCAGCGTGCCGGCACTGCCGGCCGTCGACGAGGGCGCTCCCGTCAAGCTCTCCTCCGCGCCCAGCCAGGACGTGGCGACCGCGGCCACGTCGTGGGGCAAGGCCGTGGCCTTCCCCGCACCGAAGAAGGCGCCGCAGGACGTGTCGGTCGCCGACGGCTTCTCCACCGCGCTGAAGAAGAACGCGAGGACGACCAACAAGGACCTCGGCGACCTCGCCGACTACACCCAGCGCCAGGCGATCGCCGACGGCGAGACGGTGAGCTTCGAGCTCGCCGACGGCGGGGCGATCACCTTCGTGCCGATGACCCGGACGGACACGATCCGGGCGACCGACAAGCTCAAGGAGCTGAAGATCGAGCAGCAGGCGCTCAAGCACGTGCTCGACGCCTCCACGGTCAAGCGGGCGCTGTCGGTCAAGCACGCCGAGACGCTTGCGCTGGTCACGCCCGCCGAGGGCAAGGCCCGCGTCGTCGGCGCGAGCGAGGTCGTGGAGTCGGCTGCGGGCAGCTGATCCCGGGTGACCGGCGGCCCCGCGGGTGGGGGACAATGAGGTCATGAACGACCCGACCCGAGCCCTCCGCGGCGCCGTCGATCTCTCCGGCCTCGGCGGCCCCGCCCGCCCCTCGACCCCCGCGGGTGCGCCCGCTCCGACGCAGACCGGCGCTGCCGGCCCCGCCGCTCCGGCAGCCCCTGGTGCGCCCGGCGAGACGCCCGGTGGTGCGCCCGCACCTGCGGCCGGTGGGTCGCTCGACGCGCTGCTCGTCGAGGCGACCGATGCGACCTTCAACCAGGTGGTCAGCCGCTCCGGTGTCGTCCCGTCCGTGGCCGTCGTCTGGTCCTCGGAGCACCCCGAGAGCCAGGCGCTGCTGCGCGATGCCTTCGACATCGCCACCGGCCTCGAGGGGCGCCTGCAGGTCGTGAGCATCGACATCGCGACCAACCCGCAGATCGCCCAGGCGATCCAGCCGCCCGAGGTGCCGCTCGCCCTCGGGCTCGTCGGCGGCCAGCCGGTCCCGCTCTTCAGCGGGCTCGTCGACCGCGAGCAGTTCCGTCAGGTCCTCGACCAGCTGCTGCAGGTCGCCGTCCAGCACGGCATCACCGGGCGGGTCAGCGCCGACCAGGCACCCGAGGGGGCCGAGGAGGAGCTGCCGCCGCTGCACCAGGAGGCCTACGACGCCATCGAGCGTGGTGACCTCGACGCCGCGGCCGCGGCCTACGACAAGGCGATCGCCGCCGACCCCAAGGACACCGACGCCCAGCTCGGGCTGGCCCAGGTCGGCCTGATGAAGCGCACCCAGGGAGTCGACCTCCAGGCCGCCCGGGCGGCTGCGGCGGACGACCCGCGCGACGTCGACGCCGCGCTCCTCGTCGCCGACCTCGACGTCCTCGGCGGTCACGTCGAGGACGCCTTCACCCGGCTCATCGACCTCGTCCGGGTCACCGCGGGCGAGGAGCGCGACCGGGTCAAGACCCACCTGCTCGATCTCTTCGCCGTCGTCGGCAACCACGACGAGCGCGTGCGCAAGGGCCGCACGACGCTGATGAGCGCGCTCTTCTAGGCGACATCAGCCGGACCGAGGGCCGCGCTCCCCGCAAGGGAGTGCGGCCCTCGACGCATGGTGACACGCTGCCCGTGATCTCGACTTGACCTCTCCGTGATCCATCTGTGACCATCGGTGCGCCCCTGCTCCGACCGGAAGTCCTGATCGTGCGCCACATCCTGCCCAAGACCACCACCGCCCTGGCCGCCGTCGCGGTCGCCGCCACCGGCGGCATCGCCGCCGAGACCGCGGCCCCGCAGACGGCCGAGGCGACCTCGACCGGCACCACCGCCCGCGTCACCGCCAACTCCAGCGACCGCTGGCAGGCGACCAAGCTCGCCTCCTCGCGCGTCAACAAGACGCCCTACCGCTATGGCGGCACCTCGCTGCGGACCGGCGCCGACTGCTCCGGCTTCGTCCAGACCGTCTTCAAGAATCAGGGCGTCAGCCTGCCGCGCACCGCGGCCCAGCAGAAGTCGGCCGTGCGCAAGATCCACCGCACGTGGCTGCGCGCCGGGGACCTGGTCTTCTACGGCAGCTACCACGTCGGCGTCTACGTCGGCAACGGCTACATCGTCGACGCCCCGTCCTCCGGCCGCATGGTCAGCAAGCGCAAGATGTGGTCCGGCTCGCGGACCTACGGCACGCTGCGCCCGGCCTGACCCGAGCTCGTCAGCGCGCCGGCGCGACCGGCGTGAGGTAGAGCGCGCCGAGCGCGGCCACCGACACCTCGACCGACCACGGCTGGCCCTGCCAGGGCTGCTCGTCGGCGGTGAGCACGACTCCGGCCTGGCTTGGTGAGCCCGCCCCGTCGTAGCCCGAGGTGTCGAGCGCCACCTCCCAGCGACCCCCCTTCGGCACACCGATGCGAAGGGGGGTCCGCGCTACCCCGCCGAAGTTGACGACGACCGCGACGACGTCGTCCTGGCGCTGCGTGTCGCCGAAGCGGAGGAAGGAGACGGTGTTGCCCTGCTCGTCGTCGGCGTCGAGCCACTGGAAGCCTGCCGGCTGCTCGTCGAGCGCCCACAGGGCCGGGTGCGACGTGGCGAAGGAGTTGAGGTCGGCGACGAGCTCGGCGACCCGCCGGTGGTCGGCGTGGTCGAGCAGGTGCCAGTCGAGGGAGCGGCTCTCCGACCACTCGCTCGTCTGGGCGAACTCGGTGCCCATGAAGACCAGCTGCTTGCCCGGGAAGGCCCACTGGTAGGCGTAGAAGGCGCGCAGCGTCGCGAAGCGCTCCGGGTCACCGCCCGGGATCTTGTAGGGCATCGACCCCTTGCCGTGGACGACCTCGTCGTGGCTGATCGGCAGCAGGTAGTGCTCGGCGTAGGCGTACATCATCGCGAAGGTGAGCAGCCGGTGGTGGTGCACGCGGTTGATCGGGTCCTCCGCGAGGTAGCGCAGGACGTCGTTCATCCAGCCCATGTTCCACTTCAGGCCGAAGCCCAGCCCGCCCTCGCTCGTCGGCCGGGTGACGCCCGGCCACGCGGTCGACTCCTCGGCGACGGTGACGATGCCCGGCGAGCGCCGGTAGGCGGTGGCATTGACTTCCTGCAGGAGCGCGACGGCCTCGAGATTTTCGCGGCCGCCGTGGGCATTGGGGACCCACTCGCCCTCGCTGCGGGAGTAGTCGAGGTAGAGCATCGAGGCGACGCCGTCGACCCGCAGGCCGTCGATGTGGAACTCCTCGAGCCAGTAGAGGGCATTGGCGACGAGGAAGTTGCGCACCTCGGGGCGCCCGAAGTCGAAGACATAGCTACCCCAGTCGGGCTGCCACCCGCGGCGCGGGTCGGGGTGCTCGTAGAGGGGCAGGCCGTCGAAGCGCACGAGCGCCCACTCGTCGGTCGCGAAGTGCCCGGGCACCCAGTCGAGGATGACCCCGATGCCGGCGCGGTGCAGCTCGTCGACGAGGTGGCGGAAGTCGTCGGGCGTGCCGAAGCGCGAGTTGGGCGCGAAGTAGCTCGTCACGTGGTAGCCCCACGACGGGGGATAGGGGTGGTCCATGACCGGCATGAGCTCGACGTGCGAGAAGCCGTGGTCGCGCACGTGGGCGACGAGCTCGCGGGCGAGCTCGCGATAGGTCAGGCCCTGGCGCCACGAGCCGAGGTGCACCTCGTAGATGCTCATCCGGCCGGTGTGCGGGTCGGTCGTGGCCCGCTGCTCCAGCCAGGCGTCGTCACGCCACGCGTAGGTGCTGTCGGTGACGACCGAGCCGGTCGCGGGAGCCGTCTCGGCCAGGCGTGCCATGGGGTCGGCCTTGTGGCGCAGCACGTCGTCGGCGCCGCGCACGGCGAACTTGTAGATGCTGCCGACGGGGACGTCGGGGACGAAGAGCTCCCACACGCCCGACTCGCCGAGCAGCCGCATCGGGTGGGTGCGCTCGTCCCAGCCGTTGAAGTCGCCGATGACGTGAACGGCCTTGGCCCGGGGCGCCCACACCGCGAAGGCCACGCCGGTGACCTCACCCATCGGGCCGTCGTATCGGCGCGGCCGCGCCCCGAGCACGGTCCACAGCTGCTCGTGGCGGCCCTCGCCGATGAGGTGCAGGTCGACCTCCCCGAGGGTGGGGACGAAGCGGTAGGCGTCGTCGCCGACGTGCTCGATGCCGTCCTGCCAGGTCGTGAGGACCCGGTAGTCCATGGTGCGCGTGGCGTCCGGCCGCACGCCGGAGAAGATGCCGTCGCTCTCGTGCGCGAGGTCGATGACGACGTCGTCCTCGAAGCGCACCCGCACCCGGGTGGCCAGCGGGCGACGCACCCGCACGCGCAGCCCGCTCGGCTCGAGGTGCTGGCCCAGGACGTCGTGGGGTTGGCTGCTGCGCCCGTGGGTCACGGCCCACAGGGCGCCGGGCAGGGCGGAGTCGGGGACGGGTGTCACGAGCGTGCCTCCTGGAGCAGTCGGTCGATCGCGTCGGTCGGCAGGCCCAGCCAGGTCGGCCGGTTGCGGGCCTCGTAGACCACCTCGTAGAGCGCCTTGTCGAGGACGAAGGCGGTGAGCAGCGGCCCGTGCGAGCGCGGGTCGACACCGACGTCGGCGTAGCCGTCGAGGAAGGCGGTCTGGGCGTCGGTGCACCAGCGGCGCACGTCGGTGGTCGGTTCGGCGCGGGCGACAGTGCCGGCGACGTAGTCGAGGGAGCGCAGCACGCCGGCGACGTCGCGCAGGGTGCAGTCCGGTGCGTTGCGCTCGGCGAGGGGGCGCAGGGGCTCGCCCTCGAAGTCGATGAGCACCCAGCCGCGGTCGGGCGCGTCGAGCACCTGACCGAGGTGCAGGTCGCCGTGGATGCGTTGCAGCGCAGGCCAGCTCGCCGCCTCGGCGGCCGCCCACACGGCCTCGAGGGCGGCGGCGTGCGCGGCGAGCCCGGGCACCTCGCTCGTCGCCATCGCGGCCCGGCGGCGCATGGCCGCGACCTGACGGGAGACCTCCTCGGCGCCGGGCGCCACCGTGGGCAGGGCGCGGGCCAGGGTCGCGTGGACCTCGGCGGTGGCCCGGCCGAGCTCGCGGGCCCGGGCCGTGAAGTCGGTGCCGTCGGCAGCCATCCGCAGGCACTCGCGCCAGGCGTCCGTCGTGCCCTCGAGGTACTCCTGGGCGAAGGCCAGCTGGCCGACGTCCCTCCCTTCGCCGTCGGGCCGCTGCCAGGCACCGGCCACGTGACCGACGCTCGCGGGGACGAAGGGGGAGCGGGACGCGGCGAGTGCACCCTGGAGGGTGATGTCGGGGTTGTCGCCCGGGGAGAGGGTGCGGAAGACCTTGAGGATCACCGGAGCGCCCGTGCCGGGGGCCGGCTGCACGACGACGGAGGTGTTGGACTGCTCGCCGGTGAGCACCCGGCTCGAGGCGACCACCGGGTCGTCGGGCCACGCCGGGTGTGGTGCGCCGACGACGTCGGGCTCGACGGTGTCGGACACGGAGCCGGCCTGCGCCGCGACGCGCCCCCGCAGCAGCGCCATGAGCTGGGTGACGAAGACCAGGTCGTGCGGGGCGTCGTAGACCCATCGGTGGCCGAGGACGGAGTGCTCCATCTCGCCGACGAGCGCGGCCTCGCCGCCGGGCAGGGGGGCGCCGCGGTAGGTGAGCGGCACCTGGTGGACGGTCGGGCTCGGCCCGGACTCGTCGAGGACGACGATCACCTCGATGCCGACCTCGCCGGCCGGGTCGTCGAGGCGCCACGAGTCGAGACGGCGAAGCCTCGGGCGGCCCTGGCCGGGGAACCACCGCTGCTCACCGACCCAGCCGGCGAGCAGCTCGAGCTTCGTCGGGACGAGGGTGGCGTCGTAGATGGTCGCCATCAGCGGCGCACCGAGACGATGTGGACCGGCTCCGCGTCGGGGCCGAGGCGCACATAGGTGGCCTGACCCCACTCCCAGCGGGCGCCGGTCACGTGGTCCTCGACCTCGAAGCGCGCGTCGGGCGCGAAGCCGAGGGCGCCCATGTCGAGACGCAGGGTCGATTCACGCGTGGTGTGCGGGTCGACGTTGGCGACGACGATGACGGTGTCGACGGTACCGTCGTCGAGGGTGCGCGACTTCGCGTAGGCGATGAGGTTCTCGTCGTCGACGTGGTGGAAGGTCAGGTTGCGCAGCAGCTGCAGGCTCGGGTGCTGCCGGCGGACGCGGTTGAGCATCGTCAGCCAGCCGATGAGCGAGTCGCCGCGCTCGGCGACCTCGGCCCAGCGGCGGTCCTTGAGCTCGTACTTCTCGTTGTCGATCTGCTCCTCGGCGCCGGGGCGGGCGACGTGCTCCATGAGCTCGTAGCCGGCGTAGACGCCCCATGTCGGCACCATCGTCGCGGCGAGGGCGGCGCGAACCTGCCACGCGGCCCGGCCCCCGAACTGCAGGTAGGGGGTGAGGATGTCGTGGGTCGTCGGCCAGAAGCTCGGCCGCATGTAGGCCGCCGCCTCGCCGCTCACCTCGGTGCCGTACTCGACGAGCTCGGCCACGGTGTTGCGCCAGGCGAAGTACGTGTAGCTCTGCTGGAAGCCCACCTTGGCGAGGGTGTGCATCATCGCCGGCTTGGTGAAGGCCTCGGACAGCCAGATGACGTCGGGGTGGTCGACCGCGACATCGGCGATGAGCCACTGCCAGAACTCCACCGGCTTGGTGTGCGGGTTGTCGACGCGGAAGATCTTCACCCCGTGGTCGATCCACACCTGCACGACCCGGCGCACCTCGGCGTAGATGCCGGCGGGGTCGTTGTCGAAGTTGAGCGGGTAGATGTCCTGGTACTTCTTCGGCGGGTTCTCCGCGTAGGCGATGGTCCCGTCGGCGCGGGTGGTGAACCACTCGGGGTGCTCGTTGACCCACGGGTGGTCGGGGGAGCACTGCAGCGCCAGGTCGAGCGCCACCTCGAGGCCCAGACGGGTCGCGTCGGCCACGAAGGCGTCGAAGTCCTCGAAGGTGCCCAGCTCGGGGTGGATCGCGTCGTGGCCGCCGTCGGGGGAGCCGATGGCATAGGGCGAGCCGGGGTCGTCGGGACCGGCGTCAAGGGTGTTGTTGGGCCCCTTGCGCGCGGTCGTGCCGATGGGATGGATCGGGGTGAGGTAGACGACGTCGAAGCCCATCGCCGCGATCGCCGGCAGCCGCTGCGCCGCGGTACGCAGGGTGCCCGTGACCCACCGCCCGGTCGCTTCGTCGAAGCGTGCCCCCTCGCTGCGGGGGAAGATCTCGTACCAGGACCCGAAGAGCGCCAGCTCGCGCTCGACGAGCAGCGGCAGGTCCGTGCTCGGGGTGACCAGCTCGCGCAGCGGGCGGGCCTCGAGCTCCGCGGCAGCGGGCCCGGTCGTCACGAGGTGCAGCGCCGCGGTCGCCTGGTGACCCGTGAGGTCGCGCAGGACCGCCGCCGCCTGACGAAGGGAGGTCCGTCCCCCTTCGTCACGGAAGGGCTCGGCCGCCGCCCGGTCGAGGATGATCGCCCCCTCCTCCCGCATGAGGTCGGCGTCGATGTCCGCCGGGATCTTGATGCCGGCGTCGTGCACCCACGTGCCCCACGGGTGCGACCAGCCCTCGACGCGGTAGTGCCACAGGCCCTCGCGGTCGGCGACGACCTCGGCCTCCCACAGGCTCAGACCGGGGTTGGTGCAGGTCATCGACAGGTGGCGCTCGGCGCCGTCGGGGTCGGTGAGCACGACGGTCGCGCCGACCGCGTCGTGGCCCTCGCGGAAGACCTCGGCGCTCACGGTGAAGGGCTCGCCGACGACGGACTTCGCGGGACGGGCGCCGTGGTCGACCACCGGACGCACACCCGTGACGGGGATGCGGCCGAGCGGTTGCTGCGGCGCCACGGACACGGGGGCCGTGCTCGCGGGGGCAGGGGCGACGGTGAAGTCGGTGCTCACTCCCGCAACGTTACCCGCGGTCCGCCCGGCGGAGGTTGGCGCGCCGGGGTCGGATCCCCCAAGATGGGGGAGGTGAAGGCCATCCGACGTTTCAGTGTCCGCACCGCCCTCCCCGAGCCCATCGCCGCCCTCGGCGACCTCGCGATGAACCTGCGCTGGAGCTGGCACACGCCGACGCGCGAGCTCTTCGCCGACATCGACCCCCAGCGCTGGGCGGACGTGCGCCACGACCCGGTCCGACTGCTCTCGGCCTTCTCCGCCAGCGAGCTCGATGAGCTTGCTGGCGACGGCGACTTCGTCGCCCGGGTCGACGCCGCCAAGGCCGACCTCGACGCCTACCTGTCCGCCCCGCGGTGGTTCCAAGAGGAAGCCCCCCGGTCCCTGAGGAGCGACGAAGGAGCCTCGAAGGGAGCCTCGAAGGGAGCCTCGCAGGGCCTGCCCGCCTCGATCGCCTACTTCAGTCCCGAGTACGGCATCACCGAGGTGCTGCCGCAGTACTCCGGCGGGCTCGGCATCCTCGCCGGCGACCACCTCAAGGCCGCCTCCGACCTCGGCGTGCCGATCGTCGGCGTGGGCCTGTTCTACAAGACCGGCTACTTCAAGCAGCGCCTCGACGCCTCGGGCTGGCAGCAGGAGACCTACCCGGTCCTCGACCCCCAGGGTCTGCCGCTGCACCTGCTGCGCGAGGACGACGGCACCCCCTGCGTGGTGACCGTCGCGATGCCCGGGGGCGCCTCCCTTCGCGCTCATGTCTGGCGTGCCCAGGTCGGCCGGGTGCCGCTGCTGCTGCTCGACTCCGACGTGCCCGGCAACGACGACGCGATGCGCGCGGTGACCGAGCGGCTCTACGGCGGCGGAGGCGAGCAGCGCCTGCAGCAGGAGATGCTCCTCGGCATCGGGGGCGTGCGCGCGCTGCGCCTGTGGTCCCGGCTCACCGGTGCGCCCGCGCCCGAGGTCTTCCACACCAACGAGGGCCACGCCGGCTTCCTCGGCATCGAGCGGATCAGCGAGTTCACCCAGGGCGCCGGGCTGAGCTTCGAGGAGGCGATGGAGGCCGCCCGCGCCGGCACCATCTTCACCACGCACACTCCGGTGCCCGCCGGCATCGACCGCTTCGACGTCGCGCTCCTCGAGCGCTACTTCGGCGGCGCCCAGGAGCTGCCGGGCGTGCCGCTCGACAAGCTGCGCGCGCTCGGCGCCGAGACCTACGAGGGCGGCTCCGAGGGCATCTTCAACATGGCCGTGATGGGCCTGCGGCTGGCCGAGCGGGCCAATGGCGTCTCCCAGCTGCACGGCCACGTCTCCCGCGAGATGTTCGACGGGCTGTGGCCGGGCTTCGACGACGCCGAGGTGCCGATCACCTCGATCACCAACGGCGTGCACGCGCCCACCTGGGTCGACGACGCGGTCTTCGACGTCGCCGCCGAGCACCTCGGGGGCCGAGACGTCGAGGCCGGTGACCAATGGTTGCAGATCGGGGACGTGCCCGGCGAGGCGATCTGGGCGGCCAAGGCGCAGATGCGCGCCCGGCTCGCCGAGGACGCCCGGGCCCGGCTGCGCTCCAGCTGGGCCAAGCGCGGCGCGACCGACGCCGAGCTCGGCTGGACCGACTCCGTGCTCGACCCCGAGGTGCTGACGATCGGCTTCGCCCGGCGGGTGCCGACCTACAAGCGCCTGACGCTCATGCTGCGCGACCCCGAGCGCCTCAAGGCACTGCTGCTCCACCCCGAGCGGCCGGTGCAGCTGGTCATCGCCGGCAAGTCGCACCCCGCCGACGAGACCGGCAAGCAGCTGATCCAGCAGATGGTGCGCTTCGCCGACCAGCACGACGTGCGCCACCGCATCGTCTTCCTGCCCAACTACGACATCGCGATGGCCCGCACGCTCTACCCGGGCTGCGACGTGTGGCTCAACAACCCGCTGCGCCCCTTCGAGGCGTGCGGCACCTCGGGCATGAAGGCCGCCCTCAACGGCGGGCTCAACCTGTCGATCCTCGACGGCTGGTGGGACGAGTGGTACGACGGCGACAACGGCTGGGCGATCCCCACCGCCGACGGCGTCGCCGACGAGGCGCGTCGTGACGACATCGAGGCCGCCGCGCTCTACGACCTCATCGAGACCCAGGTCGCACCGCGCTTCTACGACGTCGACGAGCAGGGCCTGCCGCAGCGCTGGCTGTCGATGCTGCGGCACACCCTGACGACCCTCGGCCCCAAGGTCCTCGCGACCCGCATGGTCCGCGACTACACCGAGCGGCTCTACGCCCCGGCCGCCGCGCACAACGCCCGGGTCAACGCCGACGACCACGCCGGCGCGCGGGCGCTGGCCGACTACAAGGCCCGGGCCCGCGCCGGCTGGGCCGCGGTGCGGGTCGACCACGTCGAGGGGTCCGGCATCTCCGACAGCCCGCTCGTCGGGGAGTCCCTGGCCGTCGACGCCTACGTCGCGCTCGACGGCCTGGCGCCGCACGAGGTCGACGTCCAGGTCGTCGCCGGTCGGGTCGAGCTCGGCACCGACGACCTCGTCGACTGGGACGCCACCTCGCTCGAGGCCGTCGAGGTCTACGAGGACGGCAAGGCGAAGTTCTCCGGTCAGGTCCCCATCGAGCGCACCGGCCAGTTCGGCTGGACCGTGCGGGTGCTGCCCCGGCACGAGCTCATGGCCTTCCCCGCGAGCCTGGGGCTCGTCGCCAACGCCTGAGTTCTTGGTCCTGCGCCACCCGCGTGGTCGCCTCTCCCGTCGCCCGCTCCTGTCGTGCAGCGGGTGGAGGTACCAGCGACCGGTTATGCGGTCGCTGGTACCTCGACCCGCCCTCTCACGCGGTCAGGTCGTGTAGAGGCGCAGGCTGAGGGGGGTGAGGGTCTGCTCGCGGTCGGCGGGGCCCGAGTCGGCGGCCTGCGGGCGCTCCCAGGCGCTGTCCCACCGCAGGCGAAGGGGGCCGACGTCCGGCAGCGTGACGGCAGCCTCGGCCAGGCCCCCGTGCACCACGATCAGGGCCGCGGGCTCGCCGGCGAGGTGCAGCTGCAGGGTGCGCCGCTCGTCCTGGGCCCAGGTCTCGTCGGTCATCGGGGCGCCGGTCTCGTCGTACCAGCCGATGACCGACTCGTCGTGGTCGCGCAGCACCGGCACCTCGCGCCGCAGCGCGGTGAGCGCCCCGGCGCTCGCGAGCAGGTCGCGACGCGCGTCGTCGAGGTCCCAGTCGAGCCAGGTCATCTCGTTGTCCTGGCAGTAGGGGTTGTTGTTGCCGTCGTGGGTGCGACCGATCTCGTCGCCGGAGGCGATCATCGGCACCCCGGCCGACAGCAGCAGCGTGCCGAGCAGGTTGCGGACCGATCGGCGGCGGGCGAGCGCGATGACGGCGTCGTCGGTGGGGCCCTCGGCGCCGTGGTTCCACGAGCGGTTGTGGTCGTTGCCGTCGCGGTTGTCCTCGCCGTTGGCCTCGTTGTGCTTCGTGTCGTAGGCGACGAGGTCGGCCATGGTGAAGCCGTCGTGGGCGGTGACGAAGCCCACCGAGGACAGGGGGGTGCGCTCGCCGAAGAGGTCGCGGCTGCCGACGAGCCGGGTCGCGATCTCGCGCACTCCCGGCCCGCTCACCTCGCCGCGCGAGAGCGCACCGGCGTCGGCGAGCCAGAAGTCGCGGGTGGCGTCGCGGAAGCGGTCGTTCCACTCCGCCCACGCGCCGGGGAACTGCCCGGTGCGCCACCCGTCGGGTCCGAGGTCCCAGGGCTCGGCGACGTGCAGCACCCGGGAGAGCACCGGGTCCTCGCGCAGCGCGACGAGGAAGGGGTGGTCCGGGTCGTAGCCGAGGTCCTCACCGCGGCCGAGCGCGACGGCCAGGTCGTAGCGGAAGCCGTCGACGTGGACCTCCTCGACCCAGTAGCGCAGCGAGTCGAGCACCATCTCGAGCACGAGCGGCTCGGTGAGGTCGAGGGTGTTGCCGCAGCCGGTGACGTCGACGTCGTGGCCCTGCTCGTCGAGCCGGTACCAGGTCGCCGCGTCGAGCCCGCGCCACGACAGCGTCGCGCCCCCGGTGCTCTGCTCGGCGGTGTGGTTGTAGACGACGTCGAGCAGCACCTCGATGCCGGCGGCGTGCAGCAGCTTGACCATGCCCTTGAGCTCGCGCAGCACCTCCTGCGGGTCGGCGTCGCTCGCGTAGGGCGCGTGCGGGGCGAAGAAGCCCAGCGTGTTGTAGCCCCAGTGGTTGGTCAGGCCGAGCTCGACGAGGTGCGGCTCGTCGGCGAAGGCGTGCACCGGGAGCAGCTCCACGGTCGTCACGCCGAGCCGCTGCAGGTGCTCGATGGTCACCGGGTGCGCCATCCCGGCGTAGGTGCCGCGCAGGTACTCGGGCACGCCGTCGAGCAGCCGGGTCACCTCGCGCACGTGCGCCTCGTAGACGACTCGGGAGTCTCGTGGGTGGGCCGGGGGAGCGTCGTCGCCCCAGTCGAAGGTCGTGTCGAGCACGACGTTGCGCGGGACGAAGGGGGCCGAGTCCAGCTCCGAGCGGACGGTCACGTCACCCTCGCCGGACTCGTCGACGGCATGCCCGTAGACGGCCGGCTCGTAGGCCACGCGGCCCTCGACGGCCAGGCCCC
The DNA here is from genome assembly GCF_038004165.1 of Janibacter sp. FSL W8-0316. Classification (NCBI taxonomy): domain Bacteria; kingdom Bacillati; phylum Actinomycetota; class Actinomycetes; order Micrococcales; family Intrasporangiaceae; genus Janibacter; species Janibacter sp. FSL W8-0316. The sequence continues at coordinate 3,175,807 of NZ_JBBOQX010000001.1, forward strand.
ACGGGTCGAGGAGCAGCTTCGCGGGGTTGTGACGGTGGCCGGCGGCCGGGTCCCACGGGCCGTCGGCCCGCAGCCCGTAGCGGGCGCCGGGGTGCACGTCGGGGACGAAGCCGCCCCACCAGCCCTCGCCGGCGGCGGGCAGGGAGACGCGAGATTCCTCTCCTTCGTCGTCGAAGAGGCACAGCCAGACGGCGCTCGCGGAGGCCGCCGGCACGGCGACCGTGACGCCGCCGTCGACGGGACGCACGCCGGGTGCGGGCCGGTCGGGGAGCGGCTGGGTTGTGGTGGTCGACATGGCTCACAGGGTAAGCAGTGGGTACGTTGAGGTCATGAGCGATCCCACCGCCCTTCCCAACTTCGGCACCTCCCCGACCCCCGCTGGCGACCAGCCCGAGCAGGAGGCCCCGCTGCGTGACCGCATCGAGGAAGCCCTGCGCGAGCTCGGCCTCGAGCCGCGCATCGACGACGAGGGCGATGTCGCCTTCACCTTCTCCGAGCAGCAGATGTTCGTGCGCGCCGCGGACGACGAGTCCAACGTGCTGCGCGTCTTCGGCCAGTGGGCCCTCGAGGACCCGGTGCCGACCGACCCGATGGAGCGCCTGCAGGTCAGCAACGACCTCAACGTCGCCTTCAACCTCGTCAAGGCGGCCGTCGCCGGCGACACCCTGCTCGTGACCAGCGAGCACATCCTGCCGCGCGGCGCCGACGTGCGCGGTCTGCTCGGCCTGGCCCTGCCGCTCGTCCTGCAGGGCGTGCAGCTGTGGCACCAGCGCGCCACCGGCCAGGAGCTCGAGGACGCCGTCGAGGGTGACCAGCCGGGCCAGGAGCCGCAGGCATGAGCCAGCTCGTCCGACTCGAGGTCGCGGACGGCATCGGCACGATCGTCCTCGACCGCCCGAAGATGAACGCGCTCGACGCCGAGATGCAGCGTCAGCTCGTCGCCGTCGCCGACGAGGCCGCGACCCGCGACGACGTCAAGGCGGTCATCGTCTGGGGCGGCGAGCGGGTCTTCGCCGCCGGCGCCGACGTCAAGGAGATGGCGGAGATGTCCTACACGGACATGGCCGCCCACGTGCGATTGCTCCAGCGCTTCTCCCGCGCCCTGGCCTCGATCCCGAAGCCGACCGTTGCCGCGATCACCGGCTTCGCACTCGGTGGCGGCCTCGAGACGGCGCTGTGCTGCGACTTCCGGGTCGTCGCCGACAACGCCAAGCTCGGCCTGCCCGAGATCACCCTGGGCATCATCCCCGGCGCCGGTGGCACCCAGCGGCTGCCGCGACTCGTCGGCCCGGCCAAGGCCAAGGAGCTGATCTTCAGCGGCCGGATGGTCGACGCCGCCGAGGCCCTCGAGATCGGTCTCGCCGACCGTGTCGTGCCGGCTGCGGAGGTCCTCGACGCGGCGCAGGCGCTCGTCACCCCCTTCGTCACCGGGCCGACGCAGGCCCTGCGTGCCGCCAAGGAGGCCGTCGACAAGGGGCTGGAGACCAGCCTCGACACCGGTCTGGAGATCGAGGCGCAGCTCTTCTCCGCGCTCTTCGCGACCAACGACCAGAAGACCGGCATGCGCAGCTTCGTCGACAACGGCCCCGGCAAGGCCACCTTCGAGGGCATCTGATGACCGGTGCCGGCGCCGCGAGCGCGGAGCAGGTCGAGGCCGCCTGGGAGGACAACAAGCTCGCCCAGGTGCTCTACCACGACTGGGAGGCGCAGACCTACGACGAGAAGTGGTCGATCAGCTTCGACGACCGCTGCACCTCCGTCGTGCGCGACCGCTTCCTCCACGTGCTCGAGTCGACCCGCCAGCCGGGGGAGTCGCTGCCCTACGGGCGCACGCTCGAGCTCGGCGCCGGCACCGGCTTCTTCTCCCTCAACCTCAAGCTCGCCGGCCTCGTCGAGGAGGTCCACGTCTCCGACCTGTCGCCGGGCATGGTCGAGGCGGCCAAGGCCAATGCCCGGCGGCTCGGCTTCGAGATCGAGGGGCAGGTCGCCGACGCGGAGTCGCTGCCCTACGACGACGACACCTTCGACCTCGTCGTCGGCCATGCCGTGATCCACCACATCCCTGACGTCGAGGGTGCGCTGCGCGAAGTGGTGCGCGTCCTCAAGCCGGGCGGGCGCTTCGTCATCGCCGGTGAGCCGACGACGATCGGGCACTGGTACGCGCGGCACATCTCGCGGGCGACGTGGGAGACGGCGACGCGGGTGACCAAGCTGCCGCCCCTGCGGGGCAAGTGGGCCCGTGCGCAGGCCGAGCTCGACGAGTCCTCGCGGGCGGCCGCCCTCGAGGCCGTCGTCGACCTGCACACCTTCGACCCTGCTGCGTTGGCCGCGATGGCCCGCCACGCCGGGGCCGAGCACGTCGGCACGGCCACGGAGGAGCTGACCTCCGCGCTCGCCGGGTGGCCGATCCGCACCTTCGAGTACGCCGTGGCCGAGGACGCCCTCGGCTTCGGGTGGGCGAAGTTCGCCTACGGCACGTGGAAGAACCTCATGAAGGTCGACGCGGTGCTCGGCCGCGTCGTGCCGCAGCGCTTCTTCTACAACGTCGGCGTGACCGGCACCAAGCCCCTGCGGTGACGGGGGCCGCCTGATGTCGGCGCAGCGCCTCACGTGGTGGCACTGGGCCCGGTGGGTCGTCGCCCACCGCGCCTGGAGCCACCACCACGTGCTCGGCTACCTGCGCATGGTGCGGGCCCGGGCCCGCACGCCCGGGCTGGTCTTCGAGGGGCCCTGCTTCATCGGTCCCGGCGTCCAGTTCCAGGTGACCCCGGGCACCGGGCGGCTCGTCGTGGGCGCCTACACGCACATCGGTGGCGGCTCGGCGCTGCGGGCGCACGAGGGCACCCTGCGCATCGGCGCCAAGACGGTCATCGGGATCCGCAACACCTTCAACACCTGGCTCGACATCGAGATCGGCGAGGCCTGTCTCTTCGCCGACGACGTCTACGTGTGCGACTTCGACCACCGCACCGAGGACCTCGAGACCCCGATCAAGGACCAGGGGATCATCAAGTCCCCGGTGCGCATCGGCGACGACGTGTGGGTTGCGACCAAGTGCGTCATCACCCGCGGCACCGACATCGGCGCCCACACGGTCGTCGGGGCAGGTGCCGTCGTCCGAGGCAGCCATCCCCCCTTCGCCGTCATCGGTGGGGTGCCGGCCCGCGTCCTCAAGCACCGCCAGCCCGTGCCCCTGACCGACGACGACCTCGACCTGCCGGCGGGGTGGTGACGTGAGCACCCGCGAGCCGCTCGACGTCCTCGTGGCGCACATCCCGGCTACCCACACCGACGAGGTGCTGGCGGCGCTCTTCGCCGCCGGCGCGGGGGCGGTGGGGGACTACCGCGAGTGCGCCTTCGTCCAGCGTGGCGAAGGGAGGTTCCGTCCCGTGGGATCGGCCAACCCGACGATCGGCGAGGTCGGTCGGCCGGAGCGGGTCGTCGAGGACCGGGTCGAGGTCGCCCTCCCGCGATCGCGCAGAGCAGTGGTGGGCGCGGCGCTTCGCGCCGCCCACCCCTACGAGGAGCCTTCCTTCCACGTGCTCGCCAATGTCGCGGACGAGACGCCCTGAGCCGGGTGTGGTGAAGGGCACCCTCACCCGCATTGGAGGTCTGGGGTCGCGCTGGATAGCGTGAGCGGACTGGGAGCCTTCCCACAGTTCGGGCCCAATCGGCGCGACTGCTGAGAGGATCGCCCGGTACCCAGCCCCCTCACCCAGGAAGAGGACGATTCGCCGATGAACATCGTCGTCTGCGTGAAGTACGTTCCGGACGCACAGTCCGACCGCGGATTCAACGAGGACAACACGACCGACCGCGAAGGCGTGGACGGCCTGCTGTCCGAGCTCGACGAGTACGCCGTCGAGCAGGCCCTCCAGATCGTCGAGGCCGGTGAGGGCGAGGTCACCGTGCTGACCATCGGTCCCGCCGACGCCGCCGAGGCCGTCAAGAAGTCGCTCCAGATGGGTGCCGACAAGGGCGTGCACGTCTCCGACGACGCGATCGCCGGCTCGGACGCCCTCGCCACCTCGCTCGTCCTCGCCGAGGCGATCAAGAAGATCGGCACCCCCGACATCGTGCTCACCGGCATGGTCTCGACCGACGGCACCATGGGTGTCGTCCCCGCGATGCTCGCCGAGCGCCTCGGGCTGCCGCAGGTCACCTACGCCTCCGAGCTGAGCGTCGACGGCGGCGTCGCCAAGATGCGTCGTGACGGCGACACCGCGAGCGAGACCGTCGAGGCCTCCCTCCCCGCGCTCATCTCGGTCACCGACCAGATCAACGAGCCGCGCTACCCCTCCTTCAAGGGGATCATGGCCGCGAAGAAGAAGCCGGTCGAGGAGTGGAGCCTCTCCGACCTCGGCATCGACGCCGGCCAGGTCGGTCTGGCCAACGCCGCGACGGCCGTCGAGTCGACGACCAAGCGTCCGCCGCGCGAGCAGGGCACGATCGTCACCGACGAGGGTGACGGCGGCACCAAGCTCGCCGAGTTCCTGACCACCAACAAGTTCGTCTGAGCGACGACCCGGACACCAAGGAGCAACAGACATGGCTGAAGTCCTCGTCCTCGTCGACCACGCAAACGGTGAGGTGAAGAAGCCCGCCGCGGAGATGCTGACCATCGCCCGCCGCCTGGGTGAGCCCTCTGCCGTCTTCATCGGCCCCGGCGCCGAGACGGCCAAGGACCTCCTCGCGCGCTACGGCGCCGAGAAGATCTACGCCGTCTCCGACCCGGCCGCCCTCGAGCACCTCGTCGCCCCCCAGGCCGAGGTCCTCGCGCAGCTGGTGCAGTCGACGTCCCCGGCCGCCGTGCTCATCCCGAGCAATGCCGCCGGCAAGGAGATCGGTGCCCGCCTCGCGGTCAAGACCGACTCCGGTCTGATCACCGACGCCGTCGACGTGCAGGAGGGGCCGGTCACGACCCAGTCCGTCTTCGCCGGCAGCTACACGGTCCAGGCCAAGGTCACCAAGGGCACGCCGATCATCTGCGTCAAGCCCAACTCCGCTGCGCCGGAGCAGGCCAACGGCGCGGGTGCCTTCGAGGAGCTCTCCGTGAGCATCTCCGACGGCGCCAAGGCCGCCAAGGTCACCGCGTCCGAGCCGAAGAAGGCCTCCGGTCGTCCCGAGCTCACCGAGGCGGCGATCGTCGTCTCCGGTGGTCGCGGTACCGGTGGCGACTTCTCCCCGGTCGAGACCTTCGCGGACGCCCTCGGTGCCGCCGTCGGTGCCTCGCGCGCCGCGGTCGACGCCGGTTGGTACCCGCACTCCTCGCAGGTCGGCCAGACCGGCAAGCAGGTCTCGCCGCAGCTCTACGTCGCGGCGGGCATCTCGGGTGCGATCCAGCACCGCGCCGGCATGCAGACCTCCAAGACGATCGTCGCGATCAACAAGGACGAGGAGGCCCCGATCTTCGAGCTCGTCGACTTCGGAGTCGTCGGTGACCTCTTCACCGTCCTGCCCCAGGCCACGGAGGCCGTCAAGGGCAAGTGACCTCCGGTCATCCCTGACGAAGGGGCGGCACGCACCGACTCGGTGCGTGCCGCCCTTCGTCGTGCCGAGCAGTCTTGGGGGGAGAGCCTCTTCACATCCCCTTTACCAAAACGTGACTTTCGGCCGAGGTTGTGGCTATGGTGGGCCGCGGCCGTGAGGCCCGTTCCCCTGTTTTCCACCCACGAGGTCTCGCGTGAGCTCCCCCCGTTACGTCGGTCGCCATGGCAGCCGCCGTCCCAGCCCCCTGTCCCGCTTGGGCAGCCTGCCGTCGTCGGTCGGCTCCCACGGCGCCCGCACCGTCGCCAAGTCCGTCGCCGGCGTCGGCATCGTCCTCGGGTCCGGCGCCTTCGTCATCGCCCCGAGCCAGGCCGGGGGCAACCCCGCGCCGGTCGCCGACAGCGTGGCCACGGCCCAGACGAGCGTCGAGGACCTCTTCTCCGACCGCACCGGTGACGGCAGCGCCTCGCGCTCGTCCGCCCGGGTCGCGGCGGCGATCACCGCGCCCGATGGCAAGCAGGCCGCGGACGTCCACGACGGCGCGGGTGCCCTCGCCGTCGAGCCGGTCGTCAAGCCGAAGCCCAAGCCCAAGCCCAAGCCAACGCCGAAGCCCGAGCCCGTCGAGCAGACGGAGGAGGAGACCGAGGCCCCGGCGCGGCAGGAGCAGGCCGACGGGCAGGAGCAGACCGCCGAGGCCCCGCAGGCCGAGTCGACGACCAGCTCGACGACCGCCGCCGCCCCTGCGACCGACAACTACGCGTCGCAGGCTGCCGCCCTGGGTCTGGGTGCCAATGCGCAGAAGGTCTACTCGGCCGTGCGCACGCAGTTCCCCGACATGACCAACATCGGTGGCTACCGGGCCGGCGACCCGGGCGACCACGGCACCGGCAGCGCCGTCGACATCATGGTCTCCGGGGCGCGCGGGGAGCAGGTCGCCGCCTGGGTGCGTGCCAACGCCGGCAGCCTCAACGTCAAGTACGTCATCTACCAGCAGCAGATCTGGTTCCCCAACGGGACCTCCAAGATGATGGAGGACCGGGGCGACCCGACGCAGAACCACTTCGACCACGTGCACGTCTCGGTCAACTGAGACTGACGCAGCAGAGCCCCGCCGGGATGATCCCGGCGGGGCTCTGGCGTGTCCGTGACGCTCACACGAGGGTGGACCAGTAGTCCCAGAAGCGCTCGGCAACGAGGACGACCACGACGAGATACCACGCCGTGAGGACGACGCCGCGATACTCGTGCAGGCGCCGAGCGAGGCCGCTCCTCGGCGCGACCGTGACGAGGGTGTGCACGGTCGTCATGACGAAGACGGCGATCATCACGACCCACACGACCATGCAGTAGGGGCACAGCGCCCCGATGGCGTACAGGCTCTGCCAGATCAGCCACGTGACCATCGCGATGCCGAAGGTCACGCCGGCCTGGGCCGCCCACAGCACCCAGCGCGGCACGCGCGCGCCCGTCAGGAGGAGCGCGCCCAGCATCGCCAGGGCCGCGAAGCCCGCCACCCCGATGATCGGGTTCGGGATGCCCAGAGCCTCGGCCTGGGGGGTGTTCATCACCGATCCGCAGGAGAGGACCGGGTTGATGCTGCACGTCGGGACGTAGTCGGGGTCCTTGAGGGAGTTGATCTTCTCGACGAGCAGGGCGGCCGCGGCGAGGAGTCCGACGAGGCCACCGACGAGGTGGAGCAGCGCCAGCCCGCGAGGGATGGTCAGCCGGCGCGCGTCGTCAGTCCTTGACGGCGTCATCCAGGGCCTTCCTGAAGTCGTCGGGGGTCCCCGCCTCGAGCTTCTCGCCGTCGAGGAAGAAGGTCGGCGTGCCCTGGACGCCGAGGGTCTTGGCGTCTTCGGCGCTCTGCTCCACGCGTGCCGTGGTCTTCGGGTCCGCGATGTCCTTGCGGTACTGCTCCATGTCGAGGCCGATCTCCTCGGCATAGCCCTCGAAGACCTTCGCCTGGGAGGTCTGCTGGTGCCCCCACTCGGTGGCCGACTCGAAGAGCTTGTCGTGCATCTCCTCGAACTTCCCCTGCATCCGGGCGGCGTCGGCGGCCACGGCCGCGTTCATCGAGTTGCCGTGGAGCGGCAGGTACCGCACGACGAAGGTCACGTCCTCGCCGTAGGTCGAGCGCAGCTCCTTGATCGTGGGGTGGGCGGCGAGGCAGGCCTCGCACTCGAAGTCGAGGAACTCGACGAAGGTCGCCTTGTCCCCCTTCGTCAGGCGGGGGGAGTCCTCGCGCACGTACGGCGCCGACGCGCCGTCCCCTCCGGCCGGGGCGTCGTCGCCGCGGCCCAGGAAGAGGAGGGTGCCGAGGCCGAGGGCGACGACGACCACCATGGCGATGGAGATCTTGACGGGCGTGCTCATGCGGTTCCGATCGACGAAGGGAGGGACGTGCGGGTGGTCGAGGTGGTGGGGTCGGGGGCCGGTCGGCGGCGCCGGATGGCGCGCAACCCGTTAGCGATGACGAGGACCTCTGCGACCTCGTGGACGAGGACGACGGCCGCCAGGCCGAGCACGCCGAAGAGGGCGAGCGGGAAGAGGGCGGCGATGAGCAGGACGGACAGGACGACATTCTGCGTCATGATCGCCCGTCCACGGCGGGCATGCCGCAGGGCCTCGGGCAGCAGGCGCAGGTCGTGCCCCGTGAAGGCCACGTCCGCCGACTCGACCGCGGCGGCCGATCCGGTGGCGCCCATGGCGATCCCGACGGTGGCCGACGCCAGGGCGGGGGCGTCGTTGATGCCGTCGCCCACCATGGCGGTGGGGGTGGTGTCCATCGACTCCCGGACATGGCGGGCCTTGTCCTCCGGGAGGGCCTGGGCGTGCACCCGGTCGATGCCCGCCTCGGCGGCGAGGGCGTGCGCGGTGCGGGAGTTGTCACCCGTGAGCATGAGCGTCGAGACGCCGTCCGCGTGGAGGGTGGCGATCGCCTCGGCTGCCTCGGGGCGCAGCTCGTCGCGGATGCCGATGACTCCGCTCGGGGCACCGCCGATCTCGACGACGACGACGCTCATGCCGGCGTCGGCCATGTCATCGGCGGCCTGCTCCAGTCCCGCCGGCACGATCCAGCGCGGGCTGCCGACGCGGACCTCGTGCGCACCGATCCGGCCGGTCAGGCCGTGGCCGGCCAGCTCGGTGACATCGCTCGCCTGGGGGTGCTCGGGCGAGGCGGCGGCCACGGCCGTGGCGAGCGGGTGCCGGCTCGTCGCCTCGAGCGCGGCGGCGACGGCGAGGACCTCCTCCTCGGTCCGGCCGGGCGCGGCCACGGTCTCGACGACCCGGGGCTCGTTGCGGGTGAGGGTGCCGGTCTTGTCGAAGGCGACCGTGCGGATCGTGCCGAGCTGCTCGAAGGCCGCCCCCGACTTGATGATCGTGCCGAGGGTGCTCGCGGACCCGATGGCCGAGATGACCGTGACGGGGACCGCGATGGCCAGGGCGCAGGGGGAGGCGGCGACGAGGACGACGAGCGCGCGCTCGGTCCAGTTGGCGGGGTCGCCGACGATGAAGCCGTAGATGACGACGAGGGCCGCGGCGGCCAGCACGAGGGGGACGAGGGGCCCGGCGATCCGGTCGGCGAGCCGCGCACGCTCGCCCTTGTCGGCGTGAGCCTGCTCGACGAGGCGCACGAGCTGGGTGAGCGAGTTGTCGCGACCGTCGGCCGTCGCGCTGACCCGCAGCGCGCCGGAGGTGTTGACCGAGCCGGCCGCGACGGCGTCCCCGGGGGCGACCTCGACGGGGATCGACTCACCGGTGATCGCCGAGGTGTCGAGCCAGGAGGTGCCGGAGACGATCTCGCCGTCGGTGCTCACCCGCTCGCCGGCACCGACGAGGAGGACGTCCCCGCGCCGCACCTCGGTGGCGGGGACGCGGGTCTCGCCGTCGGCCCGGGCCACGAGCGCGGTCTCGGGGATGAGGGAGAGCAGGGCGCGCAGGCCGTGTGTCGCGCGGTCCATCGCGCGGTCCTCGAGGGCCTCGGCAATGGAGAAGAGGAAGGCCAGGGCGGCGGCCTCGCCGAGGTGCCCGAGGAGCACCGCGCCGATCGCTGCGATGGTCATGAGCAGGCCGACCCCGAGACGGCCGCGGCCGCGGCCCTGCACGAGCCGGCGCAGCGTGCCGGGGACAAAGGTCCACGCACCAGCCGCGAGACCGAGGACGAAGGGGGCGGACGCGAGGCTCGCGTTGCCGGTCCACTCCAGGACCATGCCGAGGGCCCACAGGAGGCCCGCGGCGATGGGCAGCAGCAGGGCGCGGTCGCGCCACCACGGGATCAGCTCCTCGTGCGCGAGGATCTCGTCCTGGGGCTCGTCGGCCGGGGCGAGGGCGGGGCCGCAGCAGGCGTCAGCCACGGGTGGCCACCTGCGTCGTGGTGCCGCAGCACAGGGGCAGGTCGCAGTCCTCGTCGGTGCACACGACACCGTCCTCGACGGCGAGCACGACGCCGAGCAGGCTCTCCAGGGCGCGGGAGAGGTGCGGGTCGGCAATCTCGTAGCGCGTGCGTCGGCCCTCCGGCGTCGCGACGACGATGCCGCACCCGCGCAGGCAGGAGAGGTGGTTGGAGACGTTGGTACGCGTGAGGTCGAGCTCGTCGGCCAGCTCTGCGGGGTGTCCGGGGCGCTCGAGCAGGGAGACGAGGATGCGCGCCCGGGTCGGGTCGGCGAGGGCACGGCCGAGTCGGTTCAGCGCGTCGAGGCGCTCAGCAATGGTCAGCACGCGCTGACCATACAGCAGGCGCTGACCTCTTGCGGTATCGCTGTTGAGCGCTATCATCGCCACGTGACGATGATACGTGAGGGCGTCGGGATCGAGGATCGCGGGGCCCAGGCCGCGTTCTTCCACGCACTGGCCGAACCCACCAGACTGGCCCTGCTCGAGCACCTCGAGAGCGGTGAGCACCGGGTGCGCGACCTCGTCGACCACATGCACCTGGCGCAGTCGACGGTGAGCAAGCACCTGGCCTGCCTGCGCGACTGCGGCCTCGTGACGGTCCGGACCGAGGGGCGTGCCTCGTGGTTCGCCCTCGCGGACGCGACGCGTCTGGCGACGCTCTTCGCCGACGCCGAGGACCTGCTCGCTGCATCGGGTGCGTCGCTCTCCCTTCGCGACCACGACCACGACGAGATGGGGGAGAGCTGATGGGTGCCGGGCACGACCACTCCCACGGCGCGGGCGACCGACCTGACCGAGGACTGCGCAACCGGTTGGCGCTCGCCTTCGCGATCACCGTCGGCATCGTGGCCGCGCAGGCGATCGGCGCCGTCATCACCGGCAGCCTGGCGCTGCTCACCGACACCGCCCATGCCCTCGCGGACTCCACGGGGCTGCTCGTCGCGCTCATCGCCGCGACGATGATGCTCCGCCCGCCGAGCAGCGGGCGGACCTGGGGCTTCGCCCGGATCGAGGTCCTCGCTGCGCTCGGTCAGTCCGTCCTGCTCATCGTCGTCGGCGGCTACGCGGCGGTCGAGGGGGTCCGCCGGCTCTTCGAGCCTGCCGAGATCCCGGCAGGTGAGCTCCTGGTCTTCGGCATCATCGGCCTGACCGCCAACATCGTCGCCATGCTCGTCCTGTCCGCGGGCCGTGGGGCGAACCTCAACATGCGCGCCGCCTTCCTCGAGGTCGTCAACGACGCGTTGGGGTCGCTCGGTGTCATCGTCGCGGCGATCGTCATCTCGACGACCGGCTTCACCCGGGCGGACACCATCGCGGGTCTCTTCATCGCCGCGCTCATCGTGCCGCGGGCCGTGCGGTTGCTCCGGGAGACGACGAGCGTGCTCATGGAGTTCACCCCGAAGGGGGTCGACGTCGACGCCGTGCGTGCGCACGTCCTCGAGCTCGAGCACGTCCAGGAGGTCCACGACCTGCACGCCTCGATGATCGGCACCGGCCTGCCGGTGATCTCCGCACACGTCGTCATCGACGACGGGTGCTTCGAGTCGGGGCACGCGCCGAGGATCCTCGAGGAGATCCGGCAGTGCCTGCGCGAGCACTTCCCCGTCTCCTTCGACCACGCGACGATCCAGCTCGAGACCGCGGGCCTGCGCGAGCGGACCTGTGACTCGATGGAGCACCAGGCGCACTGACGCTGGGATCTCCGGCCCGGCGGCGTTGGTGTCACCTGGTCCCCCTTCTCCGGGCAACCAGGTGACAGCAAGGCCGCCAAGCGTCCGAGTGACTCAGGCCGGTGGGGTGACCTCGACCTCGCGCCGGTCGCGGACGGCGACGACGAGTGACGAGCATGACCACGCCGATGAGGCCGAAGCCGGTGCTCAGGGCGGCGGGCCCGCTGCCGGTGACGCCGACGACGGCGAAGGTCGCCGACGTGATGACGGCGATGCCGACCGAGGTGGCGATGCGCTGCCCGGTCTGCATGAACGCGCCCGAGCTGCCGGCGTAGGCATTCCGCGATGTCAGTCCGGGCGCAGACCGCGCAGGTAGACCTCGACGAGCCAGCCGCCGACATCGGGCACGAGGGCGTGGGCGGCCGCCGGCAGGGGGCGGGTGGTGACGGCCAGGCCCATCTGGAACTGCACGGCGGTGACGTCCTCGCGGACCAGGCCGGCCCCCTTCGCCAGCTCGACGACCTCGCCCACCGCGGCCAGGGCGGCATCGCGGCGCTCGACGATCTGGGGGAGGAGGTCGTCGATGTCGACGCCCTCGACGACGCGGGGCATGAAGGCCGCGACCTTGAGCTCGACCATGTCGGCGGCGAAACCCGGCCACGCCGTGGCGGGGTCGGAGCGCATCGGCTCCAGCCAGCGCCCGCAGAGGTCGTGGATCGTCGTGCTCAGCCACTCGACGACCCCGACGACCAGGTCCTGCTGGGTGGGGAAGTGGCGGTAGAGCGTGCCGGCCCCGACCCCCGCCTGCTCGGCGATCGCGGAGAGGGGGACGTCGGGACCGCGGGTGGCGTAGAGCTCTCGGGTCGCCGCGAGGATCGCGGCGCGGTTGGCGCGGGCGTCGGCGCGCACGGGCGCTCCCTTCGTCGGTGGCGGACTTGCGCCCGACCTTACCGGAGGAATACTCTCCACTTGTAAACGGAGCGAAATCCTCCACTTGACTCAGGAGCAGGCCATGGCCACCACCGCACACCCGCCGACGACGGCGGACTCCCCGTCGAAGCTCGTCGCGATCGTCCTCGGCCTGACCGCCATGGTCGCGCTGATGCTGCTCGCCTTCGCCGCGCCGGCGCTGCACTCCGGCCCCGAGGACCTGCCGCTCGCCGTGAGCGGTCCCGAGCCGGCGACCTCGCAGGTCACCGCCGCCCTGGACGAGCAGGTGCCCGGCGCCTTCGACGTGACCACCTACGCCACCGAGCAGGAGGCCGCGGAGGCCATCACCGACCGCGAGGCCATCGGTGGCATCGCCGTCGGACCGAAGGGGGTGACCGTCCAGACCGCGAGCGGTGCCGGCGCCGCCTACGTCCAGCTGCTCAAGGGCGTCGGCGCCGGCCTCGAGAAGTCCGGCCAGAAGGTCACCTACGTCGAGCTCGCCCCGACGACGACCGACGACCCGCAGGCGGTCGGCGTCTCGACCCTCGGCCTGCCGCTCGTCTTCGGCGGGATGGCCACGGCTGCGCTGCTCCTGCTCGTTTACAAGGGCTCGACCCTCATGCGCTTCGTCGGCGCGACCACCCTCGCCCTGCTCGCGGGCTTCGTCTCCGCCGCGATCCTCCAGCTCGGTTTCGACGCGCTCGACGGCAGCTACTGGCTGACGTCGCTGTCGATCTCCGCGGGCATCCTCGCGATCTCGGCCACCGTCCTCGGCCTCGGCACGCTCCTCGGCACCCCGGGCATCGGCATCGGCGCGCTCACCATGCTCTTCGTCGCCAACCCGCTCTCCGGCCTGGCCAACGGGCCCGACTGGCTGCCCGGTGTCTGGGGCCCGATCGGTCAGCTGCTGCCCGTCGGTGCCGCCGGCTCCCTCGTGCGCTCGGTCGCCTTCTTCGACGGGGGCGGCGCGACCTCCCACCTCGTCGTCCTCGCCTGCTGGATCGTCGGCGGGGTCGCGCTCGCGGGTCTCGGGGTCGCCCGGCAGGGGCGTGGCGCGCACATCGCGGCCGCCGAACGCGAGGGCGCGCAGGCCTCGGCCTGAGCGAGCCCAAGGTTGTGTGTGCAACTGGTAGCCCTGCGGGCCGGCGCGCGCTGAGGGGCGTCGCCGGCGCCCAGGACTACCGGTTCAACACACAACCATCCGTCGGCGCAGTGACGGCGGGCGGTCCGATCCGACGGTCGGCTCGTAGACTTCATCCGATGACCACCTACCTCGACCACGCGGCGACCACGCCGATGACTCCCGCTGCCCGGGAGGCGATGGTCGAGCAGTTGGCGCTCACCGGCAACGCCTCCAGCCTCCACGGCCCCGGCCGCGACGCACGCCGGGTCGTCGAGGAGTCGCGCGAGCGGATCGCCGCCGCCCTCGGGGCGCGGCCGAGCGAGATCGTCTTCACCTCCGGCGGGACCGAGGCCGACAACCTCGCCATCACCGGCTCGCTCCGCGCGGCACGGGCGGCGGACCCCCTTCGTCATCGGGTCGTCGTGAGCGGTGTCGAGCACCACGCGGTCCTCGACGTCGTCGACCACGCGGTCGAGCACGAGGGCGCGCAGGCGACCTTCGTGGCGCCGGGGGAGTGCGGCACCGTCCAGCCCGATGCCGTGCGTGCCGCGATCGAGGAGGACCCCGCGAGCGTCGGGCTCGTCTCCGTCATGTGGGCCAACAACGAGGTCGGCACCGTCCAGGACGTCACGACGATGGCGGCCATCGCCCACGAGCACGGGCTGGCCTTCCACAGCGATGCGGTCCAGGCGGCGGGCCACCTTCCCGTCGACTTCGCCGCGAGCGGCATCGACCTCATGAGCGTCAGCGCGCACAAGTTCGGCGGGCCGCTCGGCATCGGGGCGCTCGTCGCCAAGCGCGACGCGCGGCTCGTCGCCCTGAGCCACGGCGGCGGCCAGGAGCGCGGCGTGCGCTCGGGCACGCTCGACGTGCCGGCCATCCGGGGCTTCGCGGTCGCCCTCACCGAGGCCGTCGAGCACCGCGAGGCCGAGGCCGCCCGCATCGGCGCGCTGCGCGACCGCTTCCTCGCCGGCACCCAGGCGCTCGACCTCGGCATCCGGGTCACCGGCTGCTGGGAGACCGGCGACGTGACGACCCGCCTGCCGGGCAATGCGCACATCACCATCCCGGGGTGCGAGGGCGACTCCATGCTCTACCTGCTCGACGCCGCCGGCGTTGCGGTGTCGACGGGCTCGGCCTGCCAGGCCGGCATCCCGCAGCCCTCGCACGTCGTCCTCGCGATGGGTCGCTCCGAGGAGGAGGCACGCGGCTCGCTGCGCGTGTCCTTCGGCTGGACCTCGACCGAGGCCGATGTCGACGCCGTGCTCGCCGCCCTGCCCGAGGCCATCGCCCGCGCGCGGCGGGCCAGCGGGGCCGCGTGATGCGCGTCGTCGCCGCGATGAGCGGGGGCGTCGACTCGGCGGTCGCCGCCTCCCGGATGATCGAGGCCGGCCACGACGTCGTCGGGGTCCACCTCGCCCTGGCCAAGAACGCCAAGACCCTGCGCGAGGGCGCCCGCGGCTGCTGCACCATCGAGGACGCCGGTGACGCGCGCCGGGTCGCCGACCGGCTCGGCATCCCCTTCTACGTCTGGGACATGGCCACCCCCTTCGCCCGGGACGTCGTCGACGACTTCGTCGCGGAGTACGAGGCCGGCCGCACCCCCAACCCCTGCCTGCGCTGCAACGAGAAGATCAAGTTCGCCGCGCTCCTCGACAAGGCGCTGGCGCTGGGCTTCGACGCCGTGGCGACGGGGCACTACGCACAGATCGTCGACGGGCCCCACGGCCGCGAGCTGCACCGCGCCGTCGACTCCGCCAAGGACCAGTCCTACGTCCTCGGGGTGCTCGACGAGGAGCAGCTGGCGCGCGCCTTCTTCCCCCTCGGCGACACGACGAAGCCGCAGATCCGCGAGGAGGCCGCCGCGCGCGGCTTCGCCGTGGCCAAGAAGCCCGACAGCCACGACATCTGCTTCATCTCCGACGGCGACACCCGCGGCTGGCTGACCCAGCGGCTCGGCGAGCAGCCGGGCGAGATCGTCGACGAAGGCTCCGGCGAGGTCGTCGGTGAGCATCGCGGGGCCTACGGGTTCACCGTCGGCCAGCGCCGCGGGCTCGGCCTGGACCGGTCCGACCTCGACGGGCAGCCGCGCTACGTCACGCGGGTCGAGGCGGCGTCCAACCGGGTCTTCATCGGCACATCGGACCTGCTCGGCACCGACGAGATCGAGGCCGACCACGTGCGCTGGTGCGGCCCGGCGGCCTCGGGGCGGCACCGGCTCGGTGCGCAGATCCGGGCCCACGGCGAGGAGATCCCCGCCACTGCCGAGGTCGTGCCCGACGCTGCTGCCGAAGGGGGTCTGCGTCTCGTGGTCCGTCTCGACGAGGCCGTGCGCGGCGCCGCCCCCGGCCAGTCGATCGTCCTCTACGACGGCACCCGCGTCGTCGGCTCGGGCACCATCGCCCGCGCCGGGCGCGCCGCGAGGACGAGCGCGTGACCCGGGCGTCCGGTGTCGGGTCGTGGCCCGGCACGCGATCGCGCGAGGCCGTCGTCGCCGTCCGCGACCTGCTCGGCGACGGCATCCCGCACCTGCCCGAGCTGCCCGCGCGGGGCGTCGGCGCCGACATGGTCGGCCGGGCCGCGGCCCTGCTCGAGGGGCTGCACGTCGAGACCCAGCCCTACGGGTGGCGCTTCGCGGGTCGTCCCGGCCACGACGAAGGGAGGGCCCGTGCCCTCCTGCGCGAGGACCTCGACGAGCTCGCCGAGGCCTACGACGGCTGGTCCGGCCCGCTCAAGGTCCAGGTGACCGGGCCGTGGACGCTCGGTGGGACCATCGAGCTGCCGCGCGGTGAGCGGGCGGTCGCCGACCACGGTGCGCGGCGCGACCTCGTCGGGTCGCTCGCCGAGGGGCTGCGTGCGCACATCGCCGACGTCGAGCGCCTCGTGCCCGGTGCCGAGGTCATCGTGCAGGTCGACGAGCCGGGGCTGCCGGCGGTGCTCGAGGGGCGGCTGCCGACCGCCTCGGGCTACGGCACGCTGCGCGCGGTCGACCGCTCGGAGGTCCGTGACGGGCTGCGCGCGGTGCTCGACGCGGCCGGGGAGCGGA
This sequence comes from Janibacter sp. FSL W8-0316, assembly GCF_038004165.1. Lineage (NCBI taxonomy): Bacteria > Bacillati > Actinomycetota > Actinomycetes > Micrococcales > Intrasporangiaceae > Janibacter > Janibacter sp. FSL W8-0316. Next base: position 3,192,458 of record NZ_JBBOQX010000001.1, read on the forward strand.
CGACGCTCGTGCACTGCTGCGCCGGCGAGGTGCCGGTACAGCTGGTGCGGGAGAGCGGTGCTCGTGGCATCTCGCTCGACACCTCGCTGCTCGACGGCGCCCGCTGGGAGCAGGTCGCCGAGGCCGTCGAGGCGGGCCTGACCCTGTGGGCCGGCGCGGTGCCGACGACCGGCGGTGACTGGCGCACGGCACGGGAGCGGCTCGTCGGTGCGTGGCAGCGGATCGGGCTGCCACTCCCGTCGCTCGCGGACGTCGTCGTCACACCGGCGTGCGGACTGGCGGAGGCTCCCCCTTCGTCCGCCGTGGCAGCGGTGCGGACCACGACGGATCTTGCCTCGGCCCTCACCGACCTCGCCGCCGGCTGAGCCACCCGCCCCGGCCGGGAAAACCGCGAATGGCCTGGAAAACCGGAGATGACCGCGCTATTGCACGGTCATCTCCGGGTTTCCCGGCCCGCTCTGGATTTCCCGGCCAGAGGCTCGCGGGCTAGAGGCGTCAGGCCTGCGGGGCGTGGATCTCCCGCTTGAGGATCTTGCCCGTCGGGCCCTTGGGCAGCTCGTCGAGGACCCAGATGGTGCGCGGGTACTTGTAGGCCGCGACCCGGTCCTTGACGTACTGCTTGATCTCCTCGAGGTCACCGGAGGCACCCTCGCGCAGCGAGACCGCGGCGCCGACGTCCTCGCCGAGCTCGGGGTGCGGCACGGAGACGACCGCGCACTCGAGGACGTCGGGGTGGGTGTAGAGCACCTCCTCGATCTCGCGCGGGTAGATGTTCATGCCGCCGCGGATGATGAGGTCCTTCTTGCGGTCGACGATCGTGTAGTAGCCGTCCTCGTCGACGCTCGCGATGTCGCCGGTGCGGAACCACCCATCCGGGATCGCGGCCTCGGTCGCCTCGGGCTTGTTCCAGTAGCCCTTCATGACGTTGTCACCGCGGATTGCGATCTCGCCGACGCCCTCACCCGGGCCGACCGCCTGGCCGTCCTCGCCGATGAGCTTCATCTCGCAGCCGGGGATCGCGCGGCCGATCGTGCCGGGCTTGGTCGGCCGGTCGAGCATGTTGAAGGAGGCGACCGGCGAGGTCTCGGACAGGCCGTAGCCCTCGAGCAGGCTGACCTTGAAGGTCTCCTCGAACTCGCGCAGGGTCTCGCCGGGTAGCGACGAGCCGCCGGAGACGCAGGTGCGCAGGGAGGAGGTGTCGGTCTCGGAGACGGCCGGGTGGTGGAGCATCGCGCCGTACATCGTCGGCACGCCCTCGAAGATCGTCACCTGGTCGCGGGCGATGACCTCGAGCGCCTTGCCCGGGTCGAAGCGGGGGATGAGGGTGAGCGTCGCGCCCTGGCGGACCGCGGCGTTGAGCCCGCAGGTCAGGCCGAAGACGTGGAAGAGCGGCAGGCAGCCCATGATGACGTCGTCGGTCTGGATCCCGATGATGTCCTCGGCGCAGCGCTGCGCGTTGAGGTTGAGGTTGTCGTGGGTGAGCTGCGCTCCCTTCGGCCGGCCGGTGGTGCCGGAGGTGTAGAGGATGACGGCGTCGTCGTCGCCGGCACGCTCGGTGGGCGCGGCGATCGGCTCGCCGGCCGGCAGCGCGTCGGCGGCCGGGCCGACGGGGCCCGAGACGATGACCTGGGTGTCGGTGCCCTCGGCACCGGCCTGCGCCTCCGCGGCGAAGTCGCCCCAGACGAAGGAGAACTTCGCGCCGGAGTCGGTGTAGAAGTACTCGATCTCGTTGGCCTTGAGCAGGGGGTTCATCGGCACGACGACGCCACCGGCGAGCAGGGTGCCGTAGAAGAGCACGGGGAAGGCCGGGATGTTGGGCAGGATCAGCGAGACCCGGTCGCCGGGCTCGAGGCCGGCCGCGCGAAGGGAGCCGGCCGCCTGGGCGGCGAGGCCGTGCAGCTGTGACCACGTCAGCTCGGCATCGTCGAGCTTGATGGCCACCTTGTCCGGGTGGGCCTGGGCGGTGGTGACGAGGTTGCTCGCCAGATTCGTCATCGTCAACTCCTGAAGGCTGATTCGGGTGGCCCCATCCAACACGGTCTCCCGCGTGGAGGGAAGGGGGTGTCAGGGGTGTGCGGCAGGATGGTCGGGTGAGCGAGATCCCCGAGACGGACGAGTCCGCGGAGCAGGTCCAGCCGGAGACCCCTGCCGACGTGCCCGACGAGCTGCGCCAGGAGTGGACCGACCTCGCCGAGCAGGCGACGGCCGCGCAGTTCGCCTACCACGTCAAGGACGCCCCCACGATCAGTGATGCCGAGTACGACCGGCTCATCCGTCGGCTGCAGGAGATCGAGGAGGCGCATCCCTCCCTGCGCACTCCCGAGTCGCCGACGCAGCAGGTGGGCGGGGCGATCTTCTCCACCGACTTCACCGCGGTCGACCACCTCGAGCGCATGCTCAGCCTCGACAACGCCTTCGAGGACGACGACCTGATCGCGTGGGCGCAGCGCGTCGAGACCGAGGTCAGCGGGTTCCACTACCTGTGCGAGCTGAAGATCGACGGCGTCGCGATCAACCTGCTCTACGAGGGTGGCAAGCTCACCCGGGCCCTGACCCGCGGCGACGGGCGCACCGGCGAGGACGTCACGCTCAACGTGCGCACCATCGAGGGGATCCCGACCCAGCTCGACGACAGCGTGCACCCCGTGCCCGACCTCGTCGAGATCCGCGGGGAGGTCTTCTTCCGCCTCGAGGACTTCGCCGAGCTCAACGCCGGCCTCGTCGAGGCGGGCAAGGCTCCCTTCGCCAACCCGCGCAACTCCGCCGCGGGATCGTTGCGGCAGAAGGACCCCCGCGTCACGGCTCGCCGCTCGCTGCACATGCTCGTCCACGGTATGGGGCGGCGCGAGGGCTTCGACATCGACAGCCAGAGCCATGCCTACGAGCTCATGGCCGCGTGGGGGCTGCCGACCTCGCCGCACTACCGCGTGCTCGACTCGATCACGCAGGTGCGCGACTTCATCGCCGACGTCGAACGGCAGCGTCACGACTACGACCACGAGATCGACGGTGTCGTCGTCAAGGTCGACGAGATCGCCGTGCAGCGCCGCCTCGGGTCGACCTCGCGGGCCCCGCGCTGGGCCATCGCGTGGAAGTACCCGCCGGAGGAGGTCAACACCACGCTCCTGGACATCCAGGTCAACGTCGGGCGCACGGGGCGGGTGACCCCCTTCGGGGTCATGGAGCCGGTGACCGTCGCCGGGTCGACCGTCTCGATGGCCACGCTGCACAACGGCCACGAGGTCAAGCGCAAGGGTGTGCTCATCGGCGACACCGTCGTGCTGCGCAAGGCGGGCGACGTCATCCCCGAGATCCTCGGTCCGGTCGTCGAGCTGCGCGACGGGAGCGAGCGCGAGTTCGTCATGCCGACGCACTGCCCGTCCTGCGGCACGAAGCTCGCCCCGCAGAAGGAGGGCGACAAGGACATCCGCTGCCCCAACTCGCGCACCTGCCCCAGCCAGCTGCGCGAGCGGCTGTCGTCGCTCGCCGGGCGGGGCGCCTTCGACATCGAGGCGCTCGGCTGGGAGGGCGCGGTCGGGCTGCTCGACTCCGGCGTGCTCACCGACGAGGGTGGGCTCTTCGGCCTGACGGCGCAGGACGTCGCACGCGTACCGCTCTTCACGCGGGCGGCGAAGAAGACCGACCCGGAGGAGGCCGTCCACGACGGTCGGGTCCTGTCGGCCAACGGCGCCAAGCTCGTCGACAACCTCCAGCAGGCCAAGCAGCAGCCGCTGTGGCGGGTGCTCGTCGCGCTGTCGATCCGGCACGTCGGGCCGACGGCCGCACGGGCCCTGGCGCAGCACTTCGGCTCGATGGCCGCGATCCGCGAGGCCGACGAGGAGGCCCTCGCCGACGTCGAGGGCGTCGGGCCGACGATCGCCGCCTCGGTGCGCGAGTGGTTCGACGGCGAGGGCAACGACTGGCACCGCGGCATCGTCGACCAGTGGGCCGCCGACGGCGTGCGCATGGAGGACGAGCGCGACGAGTCGATCCGGCAGACCCTCGAGGGCGTCACGGTCGTCGTCACCGGCTCGCTCGAGCGCTACTCCCGCGACTCCGCCAAGGAGGCGATCCTCGAGCGCGGCGGCAAGGCCTCGGGCTCGGTGAGCAAGAAGACCGACTGGGTCGTCGTCGGCGACAACGCCGGCTCCAAGGAGGCCAAGGCCCGCGAGCTCGGCCGCCCGATCCTCACCGAGGAGGAGTTCACCGAGCTGCTCGAGACGGGTGCCGTGGCGCGCTTCGCCGAGGGTGATGGCGAAGGGGGCGACAGCGCCGGTGACACGGACGGCGCCGACGGATGAGCGGCATCGACCGGGCCACCGCCCAGTGGTACGTCGACACCGCCCTGGCCAAGCTGCTCGCCCGGGCCGACGAGCTCGCCGACGCCGGGGGTGACGAGCTGCTCTCCCGCCGTCCGGACGTCGAGGGGGCCAACAGCGTCTACGCGCTCGTCGTCCACTGCTGCGGCGTCATGGAGCGCTGGGGCGGTGAGACGATCGCCGGGCGGCAGATCCATCGCGACCGGGCCGCGGAGTTCACCGCGACGGGCACCATCGACCAGCTCGAGGCGCTCGTCGCCGCCCAGCGGCGGCGCTGGGTCGAGGACCTCGCCGACTACGACGCCGGCGCAGCGCCGCGCGGTCCCGACGGTTGGGAGGAGGGTGACCCCGAGCCGACGACGCAGGGCTTCATCGTCCTGCACGTCATCGAGGAGCTCTACCAGCACCTCGGCCACGTCGACCTGACCGTCGACCTCGTGCACGATCGCTGAACCCGGCCGACACGGCCGCGAGGCCCGTGCACCAGGGGTAGTCCAGAGGCGAAAGGGGCCCTGCCAACGGCATGAGATGCACCAGGACGACCGCTTGTGCACGGCACGCCGTACACCGGGGTCGCGCCTGTCGTTGGCGCACAGGGGCCCGACCTCACTACGGTCGGGGGGTGAGCACCGAGAGCACGACCCCTGACGCGCCCGAGACCTCCGAGACGACCGAGCCGGAGGGCCCGACCTTCGCCGACCTCGGCCTTGACGACCGGGTCGTGCGGTCCCTGCGGGACATCGGCTACGAGCGGCCCTCGCCGATCCAGGCCGCGACCATCCCGGCGCTGCTCGAGGGGCGACACGTCGTGGGCCTCGCGCAGACCGGCACCGGCAAGACGGCGGCCTTCGCGCTGCCGGTCCTCAGCCGGCTCGACCCCAAGCAGAAGGCCCCGCAGGCGCTCATCCTCGCCCCGACCCGCGAACTCGCGCTGCAGGTCTGCGAGGCGATCGAGAAGTACTCGGCCCGCATGCCCGGCGTGCGCGTCCTGCCGGTCTACGGAGGGCAGGGCTACGGGGTGCAGCTGAGCGCGCTGCGCCGCGGCGTGCACATCGTCGTCGGCACGCCCGGACGCATCATGGACCACCTCGACAAGGGCACGCTCGACCTGTCGCAGCTGCGCTTCCTCGTCCTCGACGAGGCCGACGAGATGCTCAAGATGGGCTTCGCCGAGGACGTCGAGACGATCCTCGCGGCGACGCCCGAGGACAAGCACGTCGCCCTCTTCAGCGCGACGATGCCCGCGCAGATCCGCCGCATCTCCCAGAAGTACCTCACCGATGCCCTCGAGATCACCGTCGAGCGCAAGACGACGACCGCACCCAACATCACCCAGCGGCACCTCTTCGTCTCCTACCCGCAGAAGGTCGAGGCGCTCACCCGGATCCTCGAGGTGGAGAACTTCGAGGCGATGATCGTCTTCGTCCGCACCAAGAACGAGACCGAGACCCTCGCCGAGAAGTTGCGGGCGCGCGGGTTCTCCGCCGCCGCGATCAACGGCGACGTCGCCCAGGCCCAGCGCGAGCGGACGGTCAGCCAGCTCAAGTCCGGCAAGCTCGACATCCTCGTCGCGACCGACGTCGCCGCCCGCGGCCTCGACGTCGAGCGGATCAGCCACGTCGTCAACTACGACATCCCGACCGACACCGAGTCCTACGTCCACCGGATCGGGCGCACCGGCCGCGCCGGGCGCTCTGGTGACGCGATCTCCTTCGTCACGCCCCGCGAGCGGCACCTGCTCAAGGCGATCGAGAAGGCCACCCGCACCACGCTCACCGAGATGTCGATGCCGAGCGCGGAGGACATCAACGCCAGCCGGCTGGGGCGCTTTGACGACCGGATCACCGCGGCCCTCGCCTCGCCCGACCTGTCGACCTTCCGTGACGTCGTCGGGCACTACGTGCGCGAGCACGACGTGCCGGAGAGTGACGTCGCGGCCGCGCTGGCGATCGTCCTCCAGGGGGACGAGCCGATGCTCCTCGACCCCGACCCGGTGCGTCCGCCGCGTCGGGAGCGGGACGAGCGCGGACCACGTCGTGACCGGGGCGAAGGGGGACGCCGCGGTGACCGGGGGCCGCGCGGCTCCTCGGGCCCCATGGCCTCGTACCGGATCGCGGTCGGTCGCCGGCACAAGGTCGAGCCGCGGCAGATCGTCGGCGCCCTGGCCAACGAAGGGGGCCTGCGTCGCGAGGACTTCGGCCACATCGACATCCGCGGCGACCACTCGATCGTCGAGCTGCCCGCGACCCTGCCCGAGGGCACGGCCGATCGGCTGCAGAGCACCCGGATCTCGGGGCAGCTCATCGAGCTGCGCGAGTGGCAGGAGCGCGGTGGCGCTCGTGGCGGGCCGCGCCGTGACAAGCCCTACGGCAAGAAGCCCTACGAGAAGAAGTCCTACGACAAGAAGCCGCACCGCAAGGGCCGTCGGGACTGATGCCGGCCGAGCTCGACCCGGTGGACCGGCTGCTCCTCGACGAGCTGGGTGAGGTCCCCGCGGGGCGGGTCGCCGTGCTCGGCGACGACACCGGCGCGCTCGCGACCGCGCTCGTGGAGCACGCGGGCGAGCGGGTCGTCGCGCACTGCGACTCGCTCGTCGCGGAGCGTCGGGTGGCCCGGGCGCTGGCCGCAGCCGCGGTTGGGGGAGAGGCGGTGCCGACCCTCGCCGAGGCGCTCACCGATGCCGCACTCGTCGTGCTCCGCCTGCCGAAGTCGCTCGACGCCCTCGACGAGATCGCCCGCACCGCAACGCTGCTCGGCACGGCCGATGTGCGCGTCGTGGCCGGTGGTCGCGTCAAGCACATGACCCCGTCGATGAACGACGTGCTGGGCGCGAGCTTCGAGCGGGTGCACGCCAGCCTCGGCCGGCAGAAGTCGCGCGTGCTGCACGCCGCCGGTCCACGCGCCGTCGAGCAGGTCTGGCCGAAGCATCGGCACCACGCCGACCTCGACCTCACGGTCCACGCGTTCGGCGCGGCCTTCGCCGGGACACGCATCGACGCGGGCACGCGACTGCTCCTGGGGCAGCTCGACGGGCTTGCCGACACCGACGGCACCGTCGTCGACCTCGGGTGCGGCACAGGGGTGCTCGCGTCCGTGCTGGCCCGACGCTTCGACGACGTGGTCGCGATCGACGTCTCCGCAGCGGCCGTGGCATCGGCCCGCCTGACGACCGCCGGTGCGGTCGACGTGCGCCGAGGTGACGGGCTCACGGGCCTGGCCGACGCGTCCGTGGCCACGATCGTGAGCAATCCCCCCTTCCACGTCGGCACCGCGAAGGACTCGACGCCGACGCTGGCGATGATCGCCGACGCCGCGCGCGTCCTCGTCCCCGGCGGCGAGCTCGTGCTCGTCTACAACTCGCACCTGCCGTATCTGCCGCGGCTGCGCGAGGTCGGGCTGACCGAGATCCTCGCCCGCGACCGCAGCTATCTGGTCACCCGCACCGTGCGGGCATGACGAAGGGGGGTGCGCCGACCGGTGCACCCCCCTTCGCGCTCGTGCAGTCGGGTCAGCCGAGCGCCTTGACGGCGGCGTCGTAGTCCGGCTCCTGGGTGATCTCCGGGACGAGCTCGGTGTACAGGACCTTGCCGTCGGCGTCGAGGACGACGACCGAACGGGCGAGCAGGCCGGCCATCGGCCCGTCGGCCATCGTGACGCCGTAGTCCTTGCCGAAGGTGGAGCGGAAGGCCGAGCCGACCTTGACCTTGTCGATGCCCTCCGCGCCGCAGAAGCGGGCCTGGGCGAAGGGGAGGTCCTGGCTGACGTTGACGACGGTCGTGTTGTCGAGGCTCGCGGCGAGCTCGTTGAACTTGCGCACGCTCGCGGCGCAGACACCGGTGTCGATGCTGGGAAAGATGTTGAGCACGACGCGGCCCGGCACGTCGGCGGAGGTCAGCGCGGAGAGACCCTCGCCGACGAGGTCGAAGCTCGGCGCCTGCGCGCCGACGGCCGGCAGCTCGCCGACGGTGTTGACGGGGTTGCCCTTGAATGCGGTGGTAGCCATGCCCCATGCCTACACCCCGAAGGGGGTCGAGGCCACCTGCGGTCTGCGGAGCGGTCAGCCCACGAGGGCCTTGACCCCGAGCGCGAGGGGGACGAGGACGAGTGCGGACAGGCCCATCGCGCCCATGACGAGCGCACCCTTGGTCTCGGAGTCGAGCGCCTCACGCCAGCCAGCGCGCCCCAGGATCTCCTTGACCGGCACGTTGATCTCGGCGGTGGAGAACTCGTAGTCGACCTGCTTCCGGAAGCCCTCGAGCCCGAGGGACCACTCCTTGCGCCGGGTGTAGGTGAACTCCCGGCCGGAGCTCACCGCGATCTGGGCGCCGAGGCCGGTGACCCCGGCGTGCGACTCGACCTGCCGCGACTCGTCGGTGCGCTTGACGACCCCGGGCTTGTCCGTGGGGGTGAAGCGGGCGACGAAGGCGTGCTCGAGGTGCCGGCGGGTCGCGAGGTGCTGCCAGCGCGCGTCGGCGAGGTCGGCGTGCACGAGCACGGAGTGGCCGTTGGAGCGCACGACGTAGGGCGTGTCCTCAAGGCGGTGGCCAAGGCCGGTGCCAGCCACTCGTAGGGCCACGGGGCGCTCTTGTCGGTCGCCGGGGGCAGGGGTGTGGTGGGCGGCGTGACGACGACGTGCTCGTCGGCCGTGGCGTCGGGGTCGATCTCGCGGAGGAAGCCGATGAAGGCGACGAGGGTGACGACGACGGCGATGCCCCAGACGACGCCCCAGCCGAGCGCGGGCCAGGTCTGCCCGTCGGAGAGGAAGAGCCAGACCCCGCCGGCCAGGGCGAAGCTGAAGGCGACGAGTGCCGCGACGAAGGTGACGAGCTTGCGCAGGCGGCTCGTCATGCGGGCAGCGGCCCCGGGCCCGGGACGTGGTCGCCGTGGCCGTCGGCGCGCAGCCGCGAGCGCAGTCGCTCGGCCGACTCGTCGAAGCGCTCGTCGGTGACGTCGCGCATCGGGGTGTGCGGGTCGAAGTCGTCGGGGGAGAAGGCCGGCCAGGTGTGGATGTGCAGGTGGGGCACGAGGAAGCCCTCGAGGAGCATGCCGACCCGCGGCGCCTCCCACTCGGCCTGCTGGGCCCGGCCGATGATGCCGGCCACCCGCTGCAGGTGCGCCCACGTCTGCTCGTCGGCGTCGGTCCACTGCTCGATCTCGGCGCGCGGCACGACCATGGTGTGCCCGTCGGTCAGGGGCTCGATCGTCAGGAAGGCCACGCAGGTCTCGTCGGACCACACGAACCGTCCGGGGATCTCACCCTCGATGATCTTCGTGAAGAGTGTCGCCATGCCGCCCACCCTATGAGTCCGGTGGCTCAGGTGTGACGAGCGCAGCGAGGAGCCTCGACGCCCCTTGGCACCTACAGTGGAGTCATGCCGCAGGTCAGCGCAGATGTGCACGTGCCGGTCCCGCCGGACCTCGCCTTCGCCGTGTCCCAGACGACGGGGGCGGTCCGTCGCCGGTGGGACCCCTTCATCCGCGAGCAGCGCTTCCTCGACGGGGCGAGCGAGCCGGGGGTGGGGGTGCGCACCTTCACCCGGTCCTCCTTCGCCGGACCGCTCTCGCCGAGCATGGTCAGCGAGTACGCCTCGTGGCGGCCGCCGACCTCGGCGGGGATGACGATGGTCCGCGGCCCGTGGTTCTTCGGGCGCTTCGGCGGCGGGTGGCGCTTCCAGCCCGATGGTGACGGCACCCTCGCGGTGTGGAAGTACACCTACGACGTCCGCCCGTCGTGGCTGCAGCCGCTCGCGCACCCGATCGGGCAGTGGCTCCTCGGCCGGGAGATCACCCGGCGCATCGAGGGCTTCGCCGCCGGGTGCCGTGACGAGGTGGTGCTCGCGGCGGCCCGGGCGGACATGGTCCGTCGTGCCGAGGCGATGCAGGACGAAGGGGGGAGGTCGGCGTGAGCACCCCCCCTTCGAGGCTCGTCCCTCGCACCTCAGGACAGCGCCTTCGCCTGGCCGGATGCCAGTGGACCGCGACCGGTGACCCGGCCGCCAACCTCGTCACGCTCGGGGAGTGGACCGCCCGGGCCGCGGACGCCGGTGCCCGCCTCGTCGTCCACCCGGAGGCGGCGATGGCCTCCTTCGCGGGGCGGCTCGACACCGCCGCCGAGCCGCTCGACGGGCGCTTCGCCGACGGGGTGCGTGAGGTGGCTGCGCGGCACGGGGTGACCCTCGTCGTCGGGATGTTCACCCCCGCCGACGAGATCACGACCGCCGAGGGCAAGGATCGCGCGCGGGTCCACAACACGCTGCTCGTCACCGGTGGCGGGGTCGAGGAGACGACCTACCGCAAGATCCATCTCTACGACGCCTTCGGCAGCCGCGAGTCCGACACCGTCGCGCCCGGCGAGCAGGTGCGCACGGTCGACGTCGACGGCTGGTCCGTCGGGCTCGCCACCTGCTACGACGTGCGCTTCGCCGATCAGTTCACGCAGCTGGGCCGGCGCGGCGCCGAGCTCGTCGTGCTGCCGGCCTCGTGGGGCGACGGGCCGGGCAAGGCGAGCCAGTGGGACCTGCTCACCCGGGCCCGTGCGCACGACGCCCAGACCTGGCTGCTCGCCGTCGATCAGGCGTGGACCCCGGACTCGGTCGACGGTCCCTATGGCATCGGCCGCTCGGTCCTCGCCGACCCGACCGGCGAGGTGCGCGCCCGCCTCGGCGGGGGAGAGGACGTGCTCGTCGCCGAGATCGACCGCGAGACGGTGGCCCGCACCCGCGGGACCATCCCGATCCTCTAGCCGCGCAGTGGTGGCGCCACGCGAGCACCGAGGACGCCGCCCCCTTCGCCGGAACCTAGACTGTCCCGCATGGCTGACCTCTCTCGCGACGACGTGGCGCATCTGGCCTCGTTGGCCCGTATCGACCTCTCCGACGCCGAGCTCGACCGCATGGTCGGCGAGCTCGGGACCATCATCTCCTCCGTCGAGGCCGTGCAGCAGGCTCCGATCGAGGGCGTCGAGCCGATGAGCCACCCGATGCCGATCGTCAACGTCACCCGGCCCGATGTCGTGCGTCCCTCGCTCACCCCCGAGCAGGCCCTGGCGATGGCGCCGGCCTCCGAGGTCGGGCGCTTCGCCGTGCCGCGCATCCTGACCGAAGACTGAGCCCGAAGGACCCCACGTGAGCGACCCCACCCGTATGACCGCTGCCGCGCTCGCCGACGCGCTGGCCAGCGGCGACCTCTCCTCCGAGCAGATCACCCGCGCGCACCTCGACCGCATCGAGGGCGTCGACGAGCAGGTCGGCGCCTACCTCCACGTCGCGGGCGAGTCCGCGCTCGCCGAGGCCCGCGCCGTCGACGAGCGCCGGGCGAAGGGGGAGAGCCTCCACCGCCTCGCCGGCGTCCCGATCGCCGTCAAGGACGTCATGACGACGACCGGCATCCCGACGACCGCCGGCTCGAAGATCCTCGAGGGCTGGATCCCGCCCTACGACGCGACCGTCGTCAGCCGGCTCAAGGCGGCCGGTCTGCCGATCCTCGGCAAGACCAACATGGACGAGTTCGCCATGGGCTCCTCGACGGAGCACTCGGCCTACGGACTGACCCGCAACCCCTGGGACCTCGAGCGCATCCCCGGCGGTTCCGGTGGTGGCTCGAGCGCCGTCGTCGCGTCGTGGCAGGCGCCCCTGGCGACCGGCACCGACACCGGTGGTTCGATCCGTCAGCCCGCGGCCGTCACCGGCTCGGTCGGGGTCAAGCCGACGTACGGCGGGGTCTCCCGCTACGGCCTCATCGCCATGGCCTCCTCGCTCGACCAGGCCGGGCCGTGCGCGCGCACCGTGCTCGACACCGCGCTGCTGCACGAGGTCATGGCCGGGCACGACCCGCTGGACTCGACGTCGATCGACCAGCCCGTGCCGGACATCGTCGGTGCCGCGCAGCGGGCCGACGTCGCCGGGATGAAGGTCGGCATCGTCCGCGAGCTCACCGGTGAGGGCTTCTCTCCGCTCGTCCAGGCGCGCTTCGACGAGTCGGTCCAGCACCTCGTCGACGCCGGTGCCGAGGTCGTCGAGGTCTCGATGCCCAACGTCGTCCACGCGCTCGGCGCCTACTACCTGATCATGCCGAGCGAGGCGAGCAGCAACCTCGCCCGCTTCGACGCGATGCGCTACGGCCTGCGGGTCGGGCCCGAGGGCGTCGACGCCCCGAGCGCGGAGCAGGTCATGGCGGCCAGCCGCGACGCCGGCTTCGGCGACGAGGTCAAGCGCCGCATCATCCTCGGTACCTACGCGCTCTCCTCCGGCTACTACGACGCCTACTACGGCAGCGCGCAGAAGGTCCGTCGCCTCATCGCCGACGACTTCGCGCGGGCCTTCGAGACCGCCGACGTCCTCGTGTCGCCGACGGCCCCGACGACGGCCTTCCGCTTCGGCGAGAAGTCCGACGACCCGATGGCCATGTACCGCGGCGACATCGCGACGATCCCCGCCAACCTCGCGGGCGTGCCCGGCATGTCCCTGCCGAGCGGCCTCGCCGAGGACGGTCTCCCGGCCGGCTTCCAGATCCTCGCGCCGGCGATGGCCGACGACCGTCTCTACACCGTCGGCGCCGCCCTCGAGCAGCGCCTCGTCTCCGCCTGGGGTGGGCACCTGCTCGAGCAGGCCCCCGAGCTGGCCATCACGAAGGGAGCCTGAGACATGGCGAGCACCACCACCGACGCGGTCCTCGGGTACGACGAGGCCCTCGCCACCTTCGACCCCGTCATGGGCCTCGAGGTCCACGTCGAGCTCGGCACGGCGACGAAGATGTTCTGCGGCTGTGCCACCGGCTTCGGCGCCGAGCCCAACACCCAGACCTGCCCGGTCTGCCTCGGCCTGCCCGGCGCGCTGCCGGTCGTCAACGCGACCGGTGTCGAGTCCGCGATCCGCATCGGCCTGGCGCTCAACTGCCAGATCGCCGACTGGTGCCGCTTCGCCCGGAAGAACTACTTCTACCCGGACATGCCGAAGAACTTCCAGACCTCGCAGTACGACGAGCCGATCGCCTTCGACGGCTATCTCGACGTCGAGATCCCGGGACAAGATGGCGAGACCTCAGAGATTTTCAGAGTCGAGATCGAGCGCGCCCACATGGAGGAGGACACCGGCAAGAGCATGCACATCGGTGGTTCCACCGGACGCATCCAGGGCGCCGAGTACTCCCTCGTCGACTTCAACCGAGCCGGCATCCCGCTCATCGAGATCGTCACCCGCCCCATCGTCGGCGCGGGCGAGCGCGCCCCCGAGGTCGCCAAGGCCTATGTCGCCGCGCTGCGCGACCTGCTGCGCGCCCTCGACGTCTCCGACGTCAAGATGGAGCAGGGCTCGATGCGCTGCGACGTCAACCTCTCCCTTCGCCCCAAGGTCGGCGACGACCCGGCGGCGCAGGCCCAGCTCGACGTCCCGCTCGGCACCCGCACCGAGACCAAGAACGTCAACTCCCTTCGCTCCGTGGAGCGGGCGGTGCGCTACGAGGTCTGCCGCCACGCAGCGGTCCTCACCAACGGCGGGTCGATCCTGCAGGAGACCCGCCACTGGCACGAGGACACCGGCGTCACGACGAGCGGCCGCGAGAAGTCCGACGCCGAGGACTACCGCTACTTCCCCGAGCCCGACCTCGTGCCGGTCGCGCCGAGCCGCGACTACGTCGAGCAGCTGCGGGCCACCCTGCCCGAGCCGCCGGCTCAGCGCCGCAAGCGGCTGCAGGGGGAGTGGGGTTACTCCGACCTCGAGATGCGTGACGTGCTCAACGCCGGCGCGACCGAGCTCATCGAGGCCACCGTCACCGCCGGCGCCAAGCCGCAGGCCGCGCGCAAGTGGTGGCTCGGCGAGCCGTCCCGCCGCGCCAACACCGAGGGCGTCGACCTCGCGACCTACGCCGAGCAGACCGGCGTCACGCCCGAGCACGTCGCCGAGCTCGAGTCGCTCGTCGGCTCCGGCCGGCTCAACGACAAGATGGCCCGTCAGGTCCTCGAGGGTGTCCTCGACGGCGAGGGCACCCCGACGGCCGTCGCCGACGCCCGCGGGCTCGAGCTCGTCCAGGACGACGGCGCGCTCGAGGCCGCCGTCGACAAGGTCATCGAGGCCAACCCCGACGTCGCCGACAAGATCCGCGGCGGCAAGGTGCAGGCCGCCGGCGCGCTCATCGGCCAGGTGATGAAGGAGATGAAGGGCCAGGCCGACGCCGGCAAGGCCCGCGAGCTCATCCTCGCCAAGCTCGGCGCCTGACGCAGGCAGCACGAAGGGGACGGTGCCGGGTCGGCGGATTCATGGGGTGTTCGCAACACCGTGTGGATTTCGGCCTGGGTGGTTAGGCCTCCTGGAGTAGATCACGAAGACGCTCGGCTGGGGTTGCCCAGTCGAGCGTCTTTCGTGGTCTGGCGTTGAGTTCTTGGGCGACGTACTCCAGCTCTGCGTGGCCGTGGACGCTCAGGTCGGTGCCTTTGGGGAAGTACTGGCGCAGCAGCCCGTTGGTGTTCTCGTTCGAGCCGCGCTGCCAGGGCGATGCCGGGTCGCAGAAGTAGACCGGCATGTCGGTCGCGGTGGTGAACGAGGCGTGCGCGGCCATCTCGGATCCTTGGTCCCAGGTCAGCGACCCGCGCAGGTGCTGCGGCAGGCGATGCATCGCGGCGACGAGCCGGTCACGCACGGTGATCGCGTCGTGGGTATCGGGCAGGTGCAGCAGCATCACGTACCGGGTCGAGCGCTCCACGAGCGTCCCGATCGCTGAGCCGTTGTTCTTGCCGGTGATCAGATCGCCTTCCCAGTGGCCCGGGACGGCGCGGTCCTCGACCGCGGCGGGCCGGTCGCTGATCATGATCATCTCGTCGACGAACCGCGGCCGCCGCACCCCGTGGGCTTGGGGTTTGCGGCGGGTGCGGCCGGTGCGCAGAGCGGTCTGGACCTCGCGTTTGAGGCCGCCGCGGGCCTGGAAGTACAGGGCCTGGTAGATCGTTTCGTGGCTCACGCGCATGCTCTCGTCGTCGGGGTGGTCGACCTTGAGCCTGTTGCTGATCTGCTCCGGTGACAACTTCCGTGACAACCCGTCCACGACGTACTCGCGTAGCGCTCCCGGCCGCGCCAGCTTTGATGCCTTCGGCCGGGCCCGGGTATCCGCGGCGTCACGATGCGCCCGGTGGGGCGCGTACCGGCCCTGCTCATCGCGGTGGGCGGCGACCTCACGTGTGACCGTCGAGGTCGGCCGGCCCAGCCGGGCAGCGATCGAACGCATCGACTCCCGGTTGATCAGCCCGTCGGCGATCACCAGACGATCCTGCAATGACAGCAACCTGCCCGTACCCACGACCTCGATCATGGGCCTGTTCCTAGCCGCTCGCTTGGCCGGCGGGCCCGTGACGCGCCCATCGGGATAGATCGTGCGGCCATGACTCTTACGCACGCCCCGCATCCAATACCGGCCCGTGTCGAGCGTGACCCCAACCCGACGAGCGGCCACGGCGTTGTGGACCCCGGAAGCGATCAGCTCGTCAAACTCGGCCCGCTGACGCGGCTTGCCCAACGGCATCGGCTCGGCCTGCACCAACCCCGCCCGAACCAGATGCCGACGAGCTGTGGAGTGAGCACATCCAGCCGCCCTGGCTGCGGCACCAATCGATCTTTCCCGTTCGAAGGCAGCCACCATCACAGCAACTACCTCCGCAGAGACCTCAACACGACGCCGCTTTTCGCTCGAAATGACCATGGTCCTCGCAACTCCTCAGATCGAGGTGTTGCGAGGACCATGTGAACCGAAGGTCGATCCGGCACCGCCCCCTTCGTCATGGTGCTGGTCAGACCGGGCCGTACCCGGAGATCTGGCCGTACCGGGTCGTCCCGGCGAGGATCGGCTTGCCGGCGAAGCTGCCCTGCGGCCGCGCGGCGCGCCACCAGGAGTAGAAGGTCCCGTCGCCGTCGTCGGTCGGTGGCTCGGTGGCGTAGAGCGTGAAGCTGGCGTCGAAGGGCCACGACCTCGACCCGCTCGTGCCCATGAGGTAGCCCCTCTGGGTGGCCGAGTTGCCGCTCGAGCTGACCCAGCCGACCTTGTTGCCGCCCTGGTTCTTGAGGTAGATCGTCTGCCGGTGCGTGCACCGGGACGAGGCCCATCGCGGCGAGACGGTGGCGCCGCTCGGGCAGTAGAAGGATCGGATGAATCCGCTGACCTTGCCGTTGTCGGTGCGCAGCCGCACCTGGTGGCGGTTGCCCTTGATGGGCGAGCCGAACTCCACGGTCCAGGCCCCGCCGAGGACGACCTCTGACAGGGCGGCCTTGTGGTGGCTCGTCGGTGGGTACTCGGCCGGCGCGGCCTGCGCCGGTCCGGCGAGGGCCAGCCCCGCGGTCATGAGTCCGGTGGTGGCGATGGCGCTGAGCGTCCGCTGCATGGCGGTGTCCTCTCGTGGTGGCGTGCTTCCCCGATGACGCACGCCTGCCTCCATGGACCCACCGTGAGAGGGGGCCGTCCATGGGTACCCGTACTCACCGGATCCGGTCCACCTACGATGACGCGCATGGTCACCGTCTCCTTCCCCGACATCACCTGGCGCGACGAGGTCGGCCCGATCGACGGCGTGACGGCCGTCGTGTGGGACCCGCAGGAGGCTCCGCCGCAGGAGTCGGTCGACGTCTACATCGCGCCGTACATGACCAAGCCCACGGGCGTGGCCGTCGTCGCGGAGCAGCCGTCGGTGCGCCTCGTGCAGCTGCTGTCGGCCGGCTTCGACAACATGCTCCCGGTCCTGCCGGAGGGGGTCTCCCTCGCCAACGCGAAGGGGGTCCACGACGCGGCCACCGCAGAGCTGGCCCTGACCCTCGTCCTCGCCTCGCAGCGTGGGTTCGACGACTTCGCGCGCGCCCAGGCGCAGGGGGAGTGGACCTCCCGCCACGTGCGCCCGGGCCTCGCCGACAAGCGGGTACTGCTCCTCGGCTACGGCTCCGTGGGCCGGGCGATCGTGGAGCGGCTCGTGCCCTTCGAGGTGTCGGTCACGGCCGTGGCCTCGCGGGCGCGCGCCGGCGACGATCTCGTCGACACGGTGCACGGGGTCGACGAGCTGGCCTCTCTGGCACCGCAGCACGACATCATCGTCTCGGTGCTGCCGGGCTCCGACGCCACCCACCACGTCTTGGGCGAGGAGCTGCTGAGCTCGCTGCCCGATGGCACGCTCGTGGTCAACGTCGGCCGTGGGCCGGCGCTCGACACCGAGGCCGCCCTGCGGCACGCGGGCCGCCTGCGCTTCGCCCTCGACGTCACCGACCCCGAGCCGCTGCCGACCGGGCACTCCCTGTGGTCGGCACCCGGTGTCATCATCAGCCCGCACGTCGGTGGGATGACCCACGCCTTCCGCCCCCGCGCGGTGGCGCTGCTGCGTCGCCAGCTCACCGCTCTCGCAGCGGGCGAGCCGCCGATCAACCTCGTGCACGAGGGTTGACCGGCGGCTCGGCGGCGACGCTGACGCGAATCCGTCAGAGGCGGCCGAAGCTATCGTCGCGGTCGGGCTGCAGCGGGGCGCCGTTGACGTGGCCTTTGACCCAGAAGGGCTGACCACCCTCGGACATCCGGTAGATGCTGAGGTTGAGGGCCACGACCCGCGATGCGGTCGAGGTCCGGCTCTTGGCGAGCACGGGCGGGCAGTAGTAGGAGCGGATGTAGCTGCCCTTGGTCACGTAGCCGTTGACGGTGTCGAGCACCACCTGGTGTCGGTTGCCGGCGAAGCCCTCGGCCTTGCCCACCGCGACGCTCTGGCTCGAGGTGGCCCAGTCGTTGTAGCCGCCCGCCGTCGTCGAGTCCGGTTGCGCCGCACTTCAGATCTGACCATTTCCTGACGATCCGGCTCCCGTGAGAGGTCGCCGCGCCGACCCGTCAGGGGTGGCGCGTCGGTGTGCTCCGGGCCACACTCGCTCTATGACGACGTCAGCAGAGGACCGGACCCTGATCCTGCTGCGGCACGCCGACCCGGAGCCGGGCCGTGCCGGTCAGGACGACCGCGAGCGACCCCTGTCGGAGCACGGGCGCAACCAGGCCGCCGACGTCGGTCGGTGGCTGCGCGAGCAGGGGCTCGGCTGCGACGAGGTCATGTGCTCGCCCTCGCTACGCACCCGCGAGACGATGCAGGAGCTCGCCGCGGCCGGGTGCCCGGAGGCGGAGGTGCAGATCGAGCACCGGCTCTACAACGCCGACGCCGACGACGTGCTCTCGGTGATCCGGGGCTCGACCAACGATGCGAGCATCCTGCTCGTCGTCGGTCATGCGCCGGGGCTGCCGGCGGCGGCCAGTCTGCTCGCCGACGGTGAGGGCAGCGAGGAGGCGCACGAGCGACTGAGCGGCGGGTTCCCGCCGGCCGCTGCGGCCGTGCTGCGCTTCTCGGGGCACTGGGACGACCTCGACTTCGGGGCCGCGGCGCTCGATGACTTCCGCTCCCCCTGAACGGGGAGAGCTCCCCCTTCCCAGGTGGGGGCCGATGCGCAAGACTGCCCTCGGCGACCACAGGGGACGCCACCTCACCAGGGGAGAAGACACATGAAGACAGTGCTCCGTCGCGCTGCAGTCATCGGCGCCACGACGATGACCGCGGCCACGCTTGCCGTGCCTGCCGCCCAGGCAGCGCCGACCGCTGACAGCTCGGCCTCGGCCCGCACCTACTACGGTGCGATCGCCCTCAACAGCCGCACGCTCGCCGTCGGCACCTCGGTCAATGCCAAGACCGCCACCAGCGCCAAGAGCGCGGCGCTGACCCGCTGCAAGAAGTACAGCTACTCGTCCTACTGCCGCAACGTCGTGTGGGTGAGCAATGGCTGCGCCGCCGTCGCCGTCAAGTACGACAGCAAGGGCCGCCCGGTCCGCTACGCCAGCGCCTACGGCAAGTACAAGTGGCCCACGGTCCGCCTGGCCAAGAAGCGCGCCATGGGCAGCTCGACCGCCGGCACGGTCAAGACCCGCGCCTACGTCTGCACCACGCGCTACTACTGACAGACCGCGCTCCGCACGCAGGGCCGTCCCGACACCGTCGGGGCGGCCCCGCGCCGTACCCGGGTCACCTGGTGAGCACGGTCTCCTGATCCACGGCGAGCAGCTTGTGCGGGTTGCGCACAATGTAGGCCGCGGTGACCCGACCCTGCGTCACGGCAAAGGTGACGATCGCCTCGAGCGCGCCGTCGAGCTCCAGGCGAAGGGCGGGGGCGCCGTTGACGAGGACCGGCGCACCCCGTGTGGCCGCCACATAGACGCCGGTGAGGAAGCGCAGGACCTTGTCCACGCCGACGATGGGGCGCAGGGCGGCCTGCTTGACGCCGCCGCCGTCGGTGAGCAGCACGACCTCGGGGTCGAGCACGTCGACGAGCAGTTGCAGGTCGTCGCCGGCGACCGCCGCGAGGAAGCGCTCGACCACTGCCTGCTGCTCGGCGACCGTGACCTCCCGGCGCGGTCGACGGGCCGCGACGTGCTCGCGCGCCCGGTGCGCGATCTGCCGCACGGCCGCAGGGCTGCGAGCGGTCGCCTCGGCGATCTCGTCGTAGGGCAGCTCGAAGACCTCGCGCAGGACGAAGACCGCCCGCTCCGTCGGGCCGAGGGTCTCGAGGACGAGGAGCATCGCCGTCGAGACGCTCTCGGCCAGCTCGACGTCTTCGGCGACGTCGGGGGTGGTGAGCAGCGGCTCGGGCAGCCACGGGCCGACGTAGTCCTCGCGACGTCGGCTGTGCGCCCGCAGGGCGTTGAGCGACAGGCGCGTGGTGATCCGCACGAGGTAGGCGCGGGGGTCGTGCACCGTGTCGGTCACGCGGGACCAGCGCAGCCAGACCTCCTGAAGCACGTCCTCGGCGTCGGCGGCTGACCCGAGCATCTCGTAGGCGACGGTGAAGAGCAGGTTGCGGTGGGTCACCCACGCGTCGGTGCCGGGGTGGAGGCTCACCCGGTCACCGTCCCATGTCCGTGCCCGTGCCGGCGAGGGGCAGCTCGCACACGTCGGAGTAGCCCTGGCTGGCCAGGCCGGCGGCGCAGTTGAAGCGGGAGCGTTCGTTCTCCACCGCGATGATCATCGTCAGCTCGACGAGCGCAGGGGTGCCGAGCTGCTCGCGCAGGCTCGTCGGCATCTCGTCGGTGACCGTCGGCGGGGTGGCGGTCATCGCCTCGGCGTAGCCCATGACCTCGCGCTCCAGGGGTGAGAAGACGTCGGACTGGCGCCAGCGCGGCACCTCCCGGACCTTGTCGAGGTTGAGACCGTCCTCGTGGGCGACGTAGTAGCCGAAGTCCAGGCACCACGAGCAGCCGATGACCGCGGCGGAGGCCATGACGGCGTAGGACTTCAGGTGCGGGTCGAGGGCGTCCCAGCCGGCGACCTTGCGCTCGAAGCCGAAGACGCTCCACGCCACCTTGCGGTCGTGGGCCAGGACGTAGGCGTTGTCGGGCACCTCGCCGTAGAGGCGTCGGCAGATCGCGACGACGAGACGGCCGAAGGGGGAGGACATGTCGTTGCGAGGGATGCGGAAGGTGCTGGGCACGGTGGTCTCCTGGGTCCGTCGGCCCCGGGTCGGGCCGCTCACCATGGAGACACCGCTCGCTCTGCGGGTGTGACAGGCGGTCGGTGAGCGCCCAGTCACAGGGGCAGCGTCAGATGACGGAAGGTCGAGACGACCTCCATCCCCAGGTGCTCGTAGAGACCCAGTGCGCCGGTGCTCATGCGAGCCAGCGTCTTCCCTTCGCCCTCGTGTCGTCACCCGAGTTGTCGTGGGTACCGCTCCCCATGGCGCGTCCGGCGACGCAGCGGCAGGATCGGATCAGACCGGAAACCGCCACGTACACAAGGGGAACCGTGAGCCAGCAGACCAGCACGACCGACGGTGGGACGCCCACCCAGCCCACGACGAACCACCCCAAGGCGCTGCCGAAGCCCTTCTGGGTCGGACTGGCCTTCGCGCTCGCCGCATTCGTGGTCCACCTGTCGTCCACGCGCACGAGCAGGGTCAATGGCGTCGTCGTCGAGTGTTCCTACATGGACTACTTCGCGCTCCTCGCGGCCGTGGCCGTCGCCGCGTGCGCGGTGGCCGTCGCCAAGACGGCCTTCGCGCGACACAACCCGTGGTCGAAGATTGCCCGCCCGACGCGCGGTCTGCTCTTCGGCGCCAGCGCGGTGCTCCTCGTCTTCGCGGTCGTCCACGTGCTCCGGGGGCTGGGGATGCTCGGCGGTCCCTGCTGAGCCGCCGCCCGGCTCCCGACGGCCGCGTCCCACATCGTGGGCGCGGTTGTCTCATTCATTGACACGCTCGCTGCCGCGGGAGAGAGTTGTCCGCATGGCCCTCCTCCTCGTACTTCCCCGGCGCGCTGCCTGAGCGACGACCCGTTCGTCGACGCAGCGCGCGCCCTTCACGTCCGGACCAGGACTGAAGGGCTTTTTCATGCCGGGAGAAGATGTGAGGAGCAGGACGGATGGCACGGCAAACCGAAGGACACACGGTGACTGACACGACCAGCAGCGCCCCGACCCCGGCAGCGCTGGCGCGCCGGGCGGAGGCCCGACCGACCCCAGAGCAAGTGACCGGAGCGCAGAGCCTCGTCCTCTCGCTCGAGAGCGTCGGTGCCGAGGTCGTCTTCGGGATCCCCGGTGGCGCGATCCTGCCCGCCTACGACCCGCTGATGGACTCGGTCAAGGTGCGTCACATCCTCGTGCGGCACGAGCAGGGCGCCGGTCACGCCGCCGAGGGCTATGCCTCCGCGACCGGCAAGGTCGGCGTGTGCATGGCGACCTCCGGGCCGGGCGCCACCAACCTCGTCACGGCCATCGCCGACGCCCACATGGACTCGGTCCCGATCGTCGCGATCACCGGGCAGGTCGCCTCGAGCTCGATCGGGACCGACGCCTTCCAGGAGGCGGACATCCGCGGCATCACCATGCCGATCACCAAGCACAACTACCTCGTGACCGACGCCGCGGAGATCCCGCGGGTCATCGCCGAGGCCTTCCACATCGCGAGCACCGGCCGACCCGGCCCCGTCCTCGTCGACATCTCCAAGGACGCGCTGCAGGCCACCACCACCTTCGCGTGGCCGCCGCAGATCGCCCTGCCGGGCTACCACCCGGTGACGCGTCCGCACGCAAAGCAGATCCGTGAGGCCGTGCGCCTCATGGCCGGCAGCCGTCAGCCGGTCCTCTACGTCGGCGGCGGCGTCATCCGCGCCGGCGCCGCGGAGGAGCTGCGACGGCTTGCCGAGCTGACCGGCATCCCGGTCGTCACGACGCTCATGGCCCGCGGTGCCTTCCCCGACGGGCACCCGCTGCACCTGGGCATGCCCGGCATGCACGGCTCCGTCGCCGCGGTCACCGGTCTGCAGCGCAGCGACCTGCTCATCGCCCTCGGCGCCCGCTTCGACGATCGCGTCACCGGCCAGCTGTCGTCCTTCGCCCCCGGGGCCAAGGTCATCCACGCCGACATCGACCCGGCCGAGATCTCCAAGAACCGCGTGGCCGACGTGCCGATCGTCGGTGACGCCAAGGCGATCATCGGCGAGCTCATCGCCGCGATCGAGGCGGGCGAAGGGGAGGCCGCCAGCATCGGCCCCGACCTCTACCGCGACTGGTCGGCGACGACGACGCGGTGGTCGCAGGACTACCCGGTCGGGTACACCTCGCACGGCGAGGGTGCCCTCATGCCCCAGCAGGTCATCGAGCGGCTCGGCGCGATCGCCGGCCCCGAGGCGATCTACGCCGCCGGCGTCGGCCAGCACCAGATGTGGGCGGCGCAGTTCATCGGCTACGAGCGCCCCAATGCCTGGCTCAACTCCGGCGGCGCCGGCACGATGGGCTACTCCGTGCCGGCCGCCATGGGAGCCAAGGTCGGCGAGCCCGACAGGGTCGTGTGGGCCATCGACGGCGACGGGTGCTTCCAGATGACCAACCAGGAGCTCGCGACCTGCGTCATCAACGACATCCCGATCAAGGTCGCGGTCATCAACAACTCCAGCCTGGGCATGGTCCGGCAGTGGCAGTCGCTCTTCTACAACGAGCGCTACTCCAACACCGACCTGCACACCTCGGTCGGCAGCCGGATCCCCGACTTCGTCAAGCTCGCCGACGCCTACGGGTGCGTCGGGCTGCGCTGCGAGCGTCCCGAGGACCTCGACGCGACGATCGAGCAGGCGATGGCGATCAACGACCGCCCCGTGATCATCGACTTCGTCGTCGAGCGCGACGCCATGGTGTGGCCGATGGTCCCCGCCGGCGTGAGCAACGACGCCATCCAGATCGCCCGCGACGCCGCCCCCGAGTGGGACCGCGAGGAGTCCGAGGCGATCGAGCAGTCCACCGACGCCGACCACGACGGCAAGTGAGGTAGCGCCACCGTGAGCACCAAGCACACTCTGTCCGTCCTCGTCGAGAACAAGCCCGGCGTCCTCGCCCGGATCTCGACGCTCTTCTCCCGGCGCGGGTTCAACATCGACTCGCTGGCCGTCGGCCCGACCGAGCACGACGAGATCTCGCGGATGACCGTCGTCGTCGACGTCGAGGACCTGCCGCTGGAGCAGGTGACCAAGCAGCTCAACAAGCTCGTCGAGGTGCTCAAGGTCGTCGAGCTCGACCCGCTCGCGTCGGTGACCAGCCAGATCGTCCTGGTCAAGGTCCGCGCCGAGGCGAGCAACCGCAGCGGCATCCTCGAGACCGCGCAGATGTTCAAGGCCAAGATCGTCGACACGACGACCGACGCGATGACCCTGCAGGTCTACGGCAACTCCGACAAGATCGCCGCGATGCTCGAGATCCTCGAGCCCTACGGCATCAAGGAGCTCGTCCAGTCCGGCGTCGTGGCCATCGGCCGCGGCCCCCGCTCCATCACCGACCGCTCCCGACACTGACCCCCCCTTCGTCCCCGTCCGAGGTGACGGGAGACGATGACGACCACCCCCGACTGCACCACCACGACACAAGGAGAAGTGCCCCATGGCCGCCGAACTGATCTACGACGACGACGCCGACCTGTCCATCATCCAGGGCCGCAAGGTTGCCGTCATCGGCTACGGCTCGCAGGGCCACGCGCACGCGCTCAACCTGCGCGACAGCGGCGTCGACGTGCGCGTCGGCCTCAAGGAGGGCAGCAAGAGCCGGGCCAAGGCCGAGGCCGAGGGGCTGAAGGTCCTCACGCCGCGCGAGGCCGCCGCCGAGGCCGACGTCATCGTCATCCTCGCCCCCGACCAGGTCCAGCGTCACCTCTACGCCGACGACATCGCGCCGGAGCTGAAGGACGGCGACGTCCTCGTCTTCGGTCACGGCTTCAACGTCCGCTTCGGCTACATCCAGGCGCCCGACGGCGTCGACGTCATCCTCGTCGCGCCCAAGGCTCCGGGCCACACCGTGCGTCGCGAGTTCGTCGACGGCCGCGGCATCCCGGACATCATCGCCGTCGAGCAGGACGCCTCGGGCAAGGCCTGGGACATCGCTGCCTCCTACGCCAAGGGCATCGGTGGTACCCGCGCCGGCGTCATCAAGACGACCTTCACCGAGGAGACCGAGACCGACCTCTTCGGCGAGCAGGCCGTCCTGTGCGGTGGCATGTCGCACCTCGTCCAGGCGGGCTTCGAGACGCTGACCGAGGCGGGCTACCAGCCGGAGATCGCCTACTTCGAGGTGCTCCACGAGCTCAAGCTCATCGTCGACCTCATGTGGGAGGGCGGCATCGCCAAGCAGCGCTGGTCGATCTCCGACACCGCCGAGTACGGCGACTACGTCTCCGGCCCGCGGGTCGTCGACGCCAAGGTCAAGGAGTCGATGAAGGGCATCCTCGCCGACATCCAGGACGGCTCCTTCGCCAAGCGCTTCATCGAGGACCAGGACAAGGGCGCCACCGAGTTCCAGCAGCTGCGCGAGCAGGAGGCCGGTCACCCGATCGAGGCGACGGGCAAGGCGCTGCGGGCGCACTTCGCGTGGCAGTCCGGGGACGACGACTACACCGAGGGCTCAGCCGCTCGCTGATCCACCACCTGACCCCCGACGCGGTCACCCCGCGGACGGTCCCCGACGGGGGCGCCCACCGGCTCACCAGCCGGGGCGCCCCCTTCGTCGTGCTCCTGCCCTGCTCCAGGAGGCGGGTCACCGGGCCCACGTGGTGGGTCAGGTCCGGCAGCGCGATGACCGCAGGGGGCGATGGTGGTGACTACGCCCCTGCTCCACGAGGCGGGTCACCGTGACCCGCGTGGTGGAGCAGGGCCGTAGTGCGCGGGAGGCCCCGCCGTCGGCGGCCCCGGCGGTGCTGACCCGTGTGGTGGAGCAGGACCGCCGTGCGTGGACCGGGCTTCGCGAGGTCGGTCAGCCCGCCAGGTGGCCCCACGTGGGGGAGAGCTCGGCCCATGGCCCGACGGCGGCGGCCCGACCGCCGACGAGGACGACGACCCGGTCGGCCTGCTCGAGCGCGGCGCGCTTGGACGTCGCGCCGATGACCGTGGCGCCGCGGTCGCGCAGACCGCGCCACAGGGCGATCTCGGTCGTCGCGTCGAGCGCCGAGGAGACGTCGTCGGCGAGGAGCAGCTCGGCCTCGGTGGCCAGCGCCCGGGCCAGGGCGAGACGCTGGACCTGGCCGCCCGACAGGCGCACACCGCGGTGACCGACGAGCGAGTCGGGACCGCCGGCGGCGGCGACGTCCTCGCTCAGCCGCGCCAGCGCGACCGGCTCGTCGAAGGGCCGCTCGTGCCCGAGCCGGACGTTGTCGGTGAAGGTCCCCGAGAGCACCCGCGGTACCTGGGCGACGTGGGCGACTCGGCCGGGGCGCAGGGTGCGCTGCGCGTCGGTGACGGGGGAGCCGTTCCACAGCAGGGCACCGCGGTGGTCGACGAGCCCGGCGAGGGCCGCGAGCAGGCTCGACTTGCCGGACCCGACCTGCCCGACGAGCAGGACGAGCTCGCCGCGCTCGACGCTCAGGTTGATGTCGCTCGCACCGACGGTGCCGTCGTCATGGACGACGCTGACATCGCGCAGGTCGAGTCGCTGGAGGGGCTCGCGCCCGCCCTCGACGGGAGCGGGAGCGCTGCCGTCGACGAGGTCGACCCCCTCGGGCAGGTCCATCAGGTCGACCCCGCCGGCGAAGCGCGCGGTCTCTGCCTGCCACGCCCGGGTGCCGGGTGCCTCGGTGACGACCATGCTCGCGACGCGGCCGAACCAGTCGAAGCCCATGACCGCCCCCGAGACGAGGATGGCGGTGCCCAGGCCCCATCCGCCCGCGACGTGGATCCACCACGTGACGACGACGCCGCACTGGACCATGACGAGCGGGACGGCGTCGAGCACGGCCTGGACGCGGTGCTCGCGCACGGCTGCCTCGACGCGGCCGCCGTCGACCTCACGCAGGCGCCGGCGGACGAAGGGGGTCGCCGCCGCGAGCTTGATCGTGCGCACCGACTCGAGGGCGGAGACGACCGCCCGACCGAAACGTGCCCGAGCAGCCGACGCCGCCGCGGCCGAGCGCCCGGCGATCGGTCGACCGAAGGTCGCCGCGCCGGCCGAGGTCGCCATCACCGTGAGCAGGACGGCGCCGGCGACCCAGGTGCCGGCGAGCACCGCGGTGAGCGCGGCGATGATCAGGCCGTTGATGAAGTCGACCCACCGGTCGGCGTAGCGCGCGTAGCGGTCGGCGTCCATCGACCGGGCGACGACCTCACCGGGAGGCGTGCGCGGCAGTCGCTCGGCGCGGGTCTGCCCGACGAGCACGGCCATGCGGGTGCGCAGCATGACCTCGATCCACCAGCGCGGGTAGCGGTAGAAGGCCGAGGCGCTGAGGAAGGGCACGACGAGCAGGCAGACCACGAGGACCGCGCCGAGCAGGGTCGGGGTGCGACCCGCCTGGAGGTCCTCGACGACGGTGCCCCACACGAGACCGGTGATCGCGCCCTGCGCGCCGAGCACCGACATGAAGAGGAAGCACAGGGCGCCGGCGATGCCCCACGTCGGCTTGACCGACAGGGCGTGGGCGATGCCGCGGGCCAGCGAGGGTCCGCTGCCGATCTCGACCGCCTCGGGGGGAGTGGTCGTGCGGCGTCGACCGCCGACCGGGTCGAGGTCGGCGTGGTCGACCTCGACGGACGAAGGGGGCTGCTCGCCCGGTGCCGCCGACGCCAGGTCGGCCTCGGCCCGGCTGTCGAGCAGGAGGCTGCGGAAGGGGCCGGGCTCCTGAGCGAGCACGGTCCGGCGGCCCTGCTGGATGACCTGACCGTGGTCGAGCACGACGACGTGCGGGGCCCGCTCGATGGTGTTGAGCCGGTGGGCGATGAGGACCCCGGTGCGGCCGACGAGCAGACGGTCGGCGGCCGAGACGACCCGGCGCTCGGTGAGCGGGTCCATGCGGGCGGTCGCCTCGTCGAGGACGACGACGCGCACGTCGCGCACGAGCAGCCGGGCGAAGGCGACGAGCTGCTCCTCGCCCGAGGACAGCGTCGTGCCGCCGGGGCCGAGGAGGGTGTCGAGCCCGTCGGGCAGCCCCTCGACCCACTCGCCGAGCCCGAGCTCGCGCACGGCGGACTCGACGTCGTCGCGCGGGGTGTCGTCGAAGAGGGCGATGTTGTCGGCCAGAGTGCCGGCGATGATCTCGGTGCGCTGGGTGACGACGCCGACATCGGTGCGCAGCAGCTGCAGGTCGATCTCGCGCACGTCGACCCCGCCGACGAAGACGCTGCCGCGCGGGGGCTCGACGGCGCGCGAGATGAAGGAGGCGAGCGTCGACTTGCCGGACCCGGTGCGCCCGACGAGGGCGACCGTCTCGCCGGCGGGCACGCTGAAGGTCACGTCGCGCAGCGCAAAGCTGCCCTCGGCGTAGGAGAAGTCGAGCCCGCGCACCTCGACGGCCAGCTGGGCGCCCGCGGGGACGGGGGCGCCCCCCTTCGGCTCCGGCTCGACGGCCAGCATCTGGCGCAGGCGGATCACGGCACCGAGCCCGGCCTGCAGGTCGGGCAGCTGGTGCGAGAGCTGGTTGATCAGGCCGACGAAGGTCGAGGTGACGATGAAGAGGGTGACGAGCGAGCCCACCGAGAGCGAGCCGTCGACGGCGAGGGCGATGCCCGTGACGCCGATGCCCGCCAGGAGCGTGTGGAGCAGGAGCCCGGCCCGACGCGCGAGCCGACTCTCGAGCACGAGCACGTCGGCGAAGCGGGCATGCACCCGCGCGGTGATCGTCGCCAGGCGCTGGACCATGTGGGCCTGACCCAGGCTGGTGCGCAGGTCGTCACGCCCGGCGATGCCCTCCTCGAGCGCGCTCGCGTGGTCGGTCCAGGCCATCTCCTCGATGACCTTGCGGCGGGAGATCTCGCCGAGCAGCGGGCGCACGGCGAGCCCGGTGACGAGCGCGAGCAGCGGGAAGAGCAGCCACGCCGGCCACCACGTCACGCCGGCGACGACCCACATCGGGATCACGGAGAAGGCGGTGCGGGCGAACATCCACACCTGCCACCGCATGAGGTTGCCGACCTCGTGGGTGTCGTCGTCGACGCGGTCGAGGATCTCGCCGGCCGCCTGCTCGGAGAGCGTCGCGACGGGCTGGGCGAGCGCCGCGTCGAGCAGGTCGTCGCGCAGCACGCCCTCGGCCCGGTCGGACAGCCCGACCCACACGACCTTGCCGAGGTTGTCGACGAGGGCGCCCCCGATGACGAGGACGGCGAGGACCTGGACGAGAGCGGTCGTCGGGGTCTCGGCGAGCCGGCCGACGACGACCGTGCCGAGGGTGAGCGAGACCGCGGCCAGGGCCGAGCACACCAGGGCCGCCGCGGCCGCGGGCGAGCGCATCCGACGCCAGTCGACGGTGCGCTCCGGCGGGGTCGGCGCGGTGGTGGTGGGGTGCGGCGGGGCGGTCCGCTCGAGGGTCTGCGTCATGGCCGCTCAAGGCTATGTCCGCTCACCGACACCGCGCCTCCGATTTTTCGAGACGGTGGTCCACGGAGCGGACGGGGCATTCCGTGGCGGGAGGGGAGCGGCGTACCGTCGGTCGATCGGCAGCCACACCCGGCCGCGCCCCCTTCGCACCACCGGCACCCCCACCCACGTCGTGCCCACCCGAGTCACCGCACGATCACGAGGAGCCGTCATGAGCGACGAGGCCGCCGAGGCACGCCGCGCCCTCCAGGAGAGCCTGGACCGCCGCGACAGCGGTGAGTGAGCGCAGCCACCACCCATCACGACCGACCGCCCTGCGTCTCGAGGCTCGCAAGCTCGCACCTCGACGAACGTGGGGCGGTCTGCATGTGAGACGCGGTATCAACCTCCGGACCGGCGGCATACCGTGGATCCCATGCCGCAGCTTCGATCCCGCACGACCACCCACGGACGCAACATGGCCGGTGCCCGTGCCCTCTGGCGCGCCACCGGCATGGGCGAAGGGGACTTCGGCAAGCCGATCGTCGCGATCGCCAACTCCTTCACCCAGTTCGTCCCCGGGCACGTGCACCTCAAGGACATGGGTCAGCTCGTCGCCGGCGCCGTCGAGGAGGCCGGGGGAGTGGGCAAGGAGTTCAACACCATCGCCGTCGACGACGGCATCGCGATGGGCCACGACGGCATGCTCTACTCGCTGCCGAGCCGCGAGGTCATCGCCGACTCCATCGAGTACATGGTCAACGCGCACTGCGCCGACGCCCTCGTGTGCATCTCCAACTGCGACAAGATCACGCCCGGCATGCTCCTGGCCGCGCTGCGCCTGAACATCCCGACCGTCTTCGTCTCCGGTGGCCCGATGGAGGCCGGCAAGGCGATCATCGGTGACGACGGCGAGACCTACACGCGGCTCGACCTCGTCGACGCGATGGTCAAGGCCGTCGACGACAACGTCAGCGACGACGAGATCACCGCGATCGAGCAGTCCGCCTGCCCGACGTGCGGGTCCTGCTCGGGCATGTTCACCGCCAACTCGATGAACTGCCTCACCGAGGCGCTCGGCCTCTCCCTCCCCGGCAACGGCTCGACGCTCGCGACCGCCTCGGCCCGCCGCGACCTCTTCCTCGACGCCGGCAAGCTGGTCGTCGACCTGTGCCGCGACTACTACGACGGCGACGACGAGTCGGTGCTGCCGCGCTCGATCGCGACCAAGCCCGCCTTCGCCAATGCCATGCGACTCGACATCGCCATGGGCGGCTCGACCAACACGATCCTCCACCTGCTCGCCGCGGCCCAGGAGGCCGGCGTCGACTTCGACCAGAGCGACATCGACGCCCTCTCGCGGGTCACGCCCTGCCTGGTCAAGGTGGCGCCCAACAGCGGCGACTACTACATGGAGGACGTCCACCGTGCCGGCGGCATCCCCGCGATCCTCGGCGAGCTGCACCGCGGCGGCATGCTCGACGCCAGCGTCCGATCCGTGCACAGCCCCGACCTCGAGACCTGGCTGTCCGACTGGGACATCCGCTCCGGCGCCACCACGAGCAAGGCCACCGAGCTCTTCCACGCCGCGCCCGGTGGCGTGCGGACGACGCAGGCCTTCTCCTCGACCAACCGATGGGCGAGTCTTGACACCGACAGTGCCGACGGGTGCATCCGCTCCGTCGAGCACGCCTACACGAGCGAAGGGGGCCTGGCGGTCCTCCACGGCAACCTCGCCCCGGACGGCTGCATCGTCAAGACCGCCGGCGTGCCCGAGCACCAGTGGAACTTCTCCGGCCCGGCCCGCGTCGCCGAGTCGCAGGAGGCCGCGGTCGAGATGATCCTGTCCAAGCAGGTGCAGGAGGGCGAGGTCGTCGTCATCCGCTACGAGGGCCCCAAGGGCGGTCCCGGCATGCAGGAGATGCTCTACCCGACCTCCTACCTCAAGGGCACGGGTCTGGGCCCGAAGTGCGCCCTGATCACCGATGGCCGCTTCTCCGGTGGTTCGTCCGGCCTGTCGATCGGGCACGTCTCGCCGGAGGCCGCTTCCGGTGGCGCGATCGGCCTGGTCCGCGACGGTGACGTCATCGAGTTCGACATCCCGGGCCGTCGGGTCAACCTGCTCGTCGACGACGAGGAGCTGGCCCGTCGCCGGGCCGAGCAGGACGCGAAGGGGTGGGCCCCCGCCGCCCCCCGTGAGCGCCACGTCTCGCCGGCCCTGAAGATCTTCGCGAAGTTCGCCCAGTCCGCCGACAAGGGCGCCGCCCGCAAGGTCGACTGACCTCGCCCCTTCCGTCCGGAGGCGCCACACAGGCAGGGAGTGGTCGCCGAGGACGCCCATATGTCGGGACGCAGATTTCACATGTCGGGACGCGCGCCTAGCCTGAGGCCATGAGCACCGACGCAGCGCAGACCAGCTTCGACATCGCCGTCATCGGCGGCGACGGGATCGGCCCCGAGGTGGTGGCCGAGGGGCTCAAGGTCCTCGGGGCGCTCGGCTCCGACATCTCCGTCACGACCACCGAGTACGACCTCGGCGCGGCCCGCTGGCACCGCACGGGCGAGACGCTGCCGGACTCGGTCGTCGAGGAGCTGCGCGGCCACGACGGCATCCTCCTCGGCGCCATCGGCGACCCGACCGTGCCCTCCGGCGTCCTCGAGCGGGGCGTGCTGCTCCCCCTTCGCTTTGCGCTCGACCACTACGTCAACCTGCGCCCGGCCAAGCTCTTCCCCGGAGTCACCAGCCCGCTCGCGGAGCACGTGACGAGCAAGGGCCTCGACTTCGTCGTCGTCCGCGAGGGGACCGAGGGCCCCTACGTCGGCAACGGCGGCGCGCTGCGCGTCGGCACCCCGCACGAGGTCGCGACCGAGGTGAGCGTCAACACGCGCTTCGGCATCGAGCGCGTCGTGCGTGACGCCTTCGCCCGCGCCCAGGCCCGCCCGCGCAAGCACCTGACGCTGGTCCACAAGCACAACGTGCTCACCCACGCCGGCCACCTGTGGCGCCGGACCGTCGAGGAGGTCGGCGCGGAGTTCCCCGACGTCGAGACCGCCTACCAGCACGTCGACGCGGCGACGATCTTCCTCGCGACCGACCCGGCGCGCTTCGACGTCATCGTCACCGACAACCTCTTCGGCGACATCATCACCGACATCGCCGCGGCCGTCGCCGGCGGCATCGGCCTGGCCGCGAGCGGCAACATCAACCCCACCCGCGAGGCCCCGAGCATGTTCGAGCCGGTCCACGGCTCCGCGCCCGACATCGCCGGTCAGGGCAAGGCCGACCCGACCGCCGCGATCCTCTCCGCGGCGATGCTGCTCGACCACCTCGGCCTCGCCGAGCAGGCGACCCGGGTCGAGGCGGCCGTCGCCGCCGACCTCGCCGAGCGCGCGGGGGAGCGCTCCACGAGCCAGATCGGGGATGCGATCGCTGCCCGCGTATGACGTGTCCCACATGGTGGGACTACCCTGCGAGCAGACCCGCACCCCCGAGGAGACGTACCCCAGATGACCGCCGAGCTGACCTTCACCACCACCCGCAGCGACGCCCCCCTTCCTGACGCCGACCGCGAGGCCGTCCTGGCCAACCCGGGCTTCGGGTCGACCTTCACCGACCACATGGCCCTCGCCACGTGGACGAAGGGGGAGGGCTGGCACGACGGGCAGGTGCGCGCCTTCGGGCCGCTGCAGCTCAGCCCGGCCGCGGCCGTCCTGCACTACGCGCAGGAGGTCTTCGAAGGGATGAAGGCCTACCGCCACGAGGACGGCTCGGTGTGGACCTTCCGCCCCGACCGCAATGCGGCGCGCATGGCCCGCAGCTGCGAGCGGCTCGCGCTGCCGGTGCTGCCGGAGGAGGACTTCGTCGGGGCGATCCGCGCGCTCGTCCAGGCCGACGAGCCTTGGGTGCCGGCCTACGGCACCGGTGAGACCAGCCTCTACCTGCGGCCCTTCATGTTCGCCTCCGAGGCCTTCCTCGGGGTGCGCCCGGCCAACGAGGTGACCTTCTCGGTCATCGCCAGCCCGGCCGGTGCCTACTTCTCCGGCGGACTCACGCCGGTCAACCTCTGGGTCAGCCAGGACTACGCCCGCGCCGGCGAGGGCGGCACCGGCGACGCCAAGTGCGGTGGCAACTACGCCTCCTCGCTCGCCGGCCAGCTCGAGGGTCAGGCCCAGGGCTGCGACCAGGCCGTCTTCCTCGACTCCTCGACGCACACCTACATCGAAGAGCTCGGCGGGATGAACCTCTTCTTCGTCACCAAGGACGGCCGCCTGCGCACCCCGGCGCTCACCGGCTCGATCCTCGAGGGCGTCACCCGAGACTCGATCCTCGCCATCGCGCCCGACCTCGGCCTGACCCCCGAGGAGTCGCGCATCGAGATCGACTGGTGGAAGGAGGGCGTCGCCTCCGGCGAGATCACCGAGGTCTTCGCCTGCGGCACCGCCGCCGTCGTCACCCCGGTCGGCGAGCTGCGCTGGGCGGGCGGCTCGGCCCCGTCCACCGGCGGCGAGGGTGGTGGCGAGATGACCCGCACCATCCGCCAGAGCCTGCTCGACATCCAGTACGGCGTCGCCGAGGACACCCGTGGCTGGATGACCCGCCTCGTCTGACCTCCCTTCGCACCGGAGTGACTCCTCGGCTCATCGCCACCGACCTCGACGGCACCCTCCTGCGCAGTGACGGGACCGTCTCCGCACGCTCGGTCGACGTCCTTCGCGCCGTCGCCGACGCGGGTCTCGAGACGGTGCTGGTCACCGCCCGGCCGCCCCGCTGGATCGACGACCTC
This sequence comes from Janibacter sp. FSL W8-0316, assembly GCF_038004165.1. NCBI lineage: Bacteria > Bacillati > Actinomycetota > Actinomycetes > Micrococcales > Intrasporangiaceae > Janibacter > Janibacter sp. FSL W8-0316. The sequence goes on from NZ_JBBOQX010000001.1 coordinate 3,226,348, forward strand.
GCCCATGTCGTCGGCGCCCGCGGGGTCGCGCTGTGCGGCAACGGCGCCTTCCGCTACGACGTCGCCGAGCGGCGGGTCTTCGGGGTGCGCTCGATCCCCCGCGAGGTCGTGACCGAGGTCGTGCGCGACCTGCGGGAGCAGCTGCCGGGCACCGGCTTCGCCGCCGAGCGGCACAGCGGGCTGGCCGCGGAGAGCATGTTCGCCGCGATCCACGACCACCCCGAGGACCTCGTGACGACACCGGCCATCGAGGAGCTCACCGATGCCTCCGTGGGCAAGCTGCTGGCCCGCAACCCGCACCTGACCGACGAGGAGTTCATCGTCGCGGTGACCGAGATCGTCGGCGACCGGGCGGTCGTCGCCTTCAGCGGTGCCGGCGGGCTGGCCGAGGTCTCGGCGAAGGGGGTCACCAAGGCCGCCGCGCTCGCCGGCTGGTGCGCCGAGCTCGGGATCGACGCGGGGGAGGTGTGGGCCTTCGGCGACATGCCCAACGACCTGCCGATGCTCACCTGGGCGGGGCGTTCCTTCGCCGTGGCCAATGCGCACGCCGAGGTCCTGGCGGCCGCCACCGACCGCGCCCCGGCCAACGACGACGACGGCGTCGCGCAGGTGCTCGAAGGGCTTCTCTCCCACCTCGCCTGACGGGGTCGGGGGTGGCCCCCTTCGCGCCGGTCCCATGATGCGGACGTGGGAGGCGGTGGGGGTGCGCAGGTGCCATGGTGGTCGGGTGATGCCCCAGATGACGACCCTCGCTGCCACCGCAGCCGAGCTCATTATCTAGGCGCGACGAGCCACCTGCTCGTCGCGCGGACCTCCCACACCCGGGGGGTCTTTCGCTTTTCTCGGGCAGGGGACGAGACAAGCGGACGGGTCCGGAGCATCACCCCCGCCACGGACGGGCGCGACGAGCAGGTGTCACACTCCCTCGAGGAGGCGAGCTCGCCTCCCTTCGTCCGAAGCGAGAGATCCACATGCACGGCTTCCACGTCTACGACACGACGATGCGCGACGGCGCCCAGCAGGAGGGGATCAACCTCTCCGTCGGGGACAAGCTGACCATCGCCCGTCACCTCGACGAGCTGGGCGTGACCCACATCGAAGGGGGCTGGCCCGGGGCCAACCCCAACGACACCGAGTTCTTCCGCCGGGCCCGCACCGAGTTGGAGCTGCGCTGCGCGACGCTCGCCGCCTTCGGCGCGACGCGCAAGGCCGGCGGCTCCGCCGCCAATGACCCGCAGGTGCAGGCGCTGCTCGACTCCGGCGCCGAGGTCATCACCCTCGTGGCGAAGATGCACCCCGGCCACGTCGAGCGCGCGCTGCGCACGACTCGCGAGGAAAACCTTGCGATGATCACCGACACCGTCGCCCACCTGCGGTCACAGGGGCGCACGGTCATGGTCGACGGCGAGCACTTCTTCGACGGCTACCAGCTCGACCGCGACTACGCCCTCGCCTGCGTGCGCGCCGCCCACGAGGCCGGCGCCGAGGTCATCGCGCTGTGCGACACCAACGGCGGCATGCTGCCCGGGCAGGTGCGCGACGCTGTCGCCGACGTCATCGAGGCGACCGGCGCGCGGCTGGGCATCCACTGCCACAACGACACCGGGTGCGCCGTCGCCAACACGATGGCGGCCGTCGAGGCCGGCGCCGACCACGTGCAGGGCACGGTCAACGCCTACGGCGAGCGCACCGGCAATGCCGACCTCATCACCGTCGTCGCCAACCTCCAGCTCAAGCTCGGCATGGACCTCGTCGAGCCCTACCGGCTGCAGGACGCCACCCGCATCGCGCACGCGGTGAGCGAGGTGACCAACTTCCCGCACTTCTCCCGGCAGCCCTATGTCGGCTCGGGGGCCTTCGCGCACAAGGCCGGTCTGCACGCGAGCGCGATCAAGGTCGACCCCGACCTCTACCAGCACATCGAGCCCAAGGACGTCGGCAACGACATGCGCATGCTCGTCTCCGACATGGCCGGGCGGGCCACGGTGGAGCTGAAGAGCCGCGAGTTCGGCGTCGACCTCGCCGGCGACGACGCGGCCCTGACCCGCGTGCTGGCGAAGGTCAAAGAGCTCGAGCAGCGGGGCTACACCTTCGACGCAGCCGACGCGAGCTTCGAGCTACTGCTGCGGCGCGAGCTGCAGGAGGAGGCGCTCGAGTACGCGCAGGTCGAGTCCTGGCGGATCATGATCGACGCCCGCGGCGGTGACGACGCCCTCTCGGAGGCGACGGTCAAGGCGGTCGCCGGTGGGCAGCGGCTCGTCGCGACGGGGGAGGGCAATGGCCCGGTCAACGCGCTCGACCAGGGTCTGCGGCAGGCCCTCGTCACCGTCTATCCCGAGGTCGAGCAGATCGAGCTCATCGACTACAAGGTGCGCATCCTCGACGCCGCCCACGGCACCGACGCGACGACCCGGGTGCTCATCGAGCACAGCGACGAGCACACGTCGTGGACGACCGTCGGGGTCGCGCCCAACATCGTCGAGGCCTCGTGGCAGGCGCTCGTCGACGGCATCACCTACGGCCTGATGCGCGCCGGCGTGCCCGTGCGCTGACCCCGGGGTCACTGAGCAAGGGAAACTGCCCCTTCGCAAGAGTTTCAAACTCTTGCGAAGGGGCAGTTTCGCGGGTCACCCGAGAATCGTGGGACTCATGAGGTGGGGTCAGCCGGCCACGTGGCCGAAGCGGTGACGGGTGGTGCTCACCGCCTGCTCGCGGACGAAGGGGAGGACCTCACGTCGTCCCGTGGCCAGGACCTCGCCGGTGATGACGTCGACACCCGCGGTGACGAGCTCGTCGACGAGCGACGGGGCGACGGCACCGATCGCGCGGACGCGCACGTCGGCACTGCGCCCGGCGCGGGCGACGAAGACCGCGTCGTCCTCGCGCACGACCTGCACGTGGCCGATGCTCGACGGGAGGTCGAGGCCCGTCGCCGCCGAGACGACGACGTGGGCGCCGGTGAGCGTGGCCGCAGCGACGAGGCGCAGCAGCTCGACGACGCGCGTGCCGTCGCCGGCGCGCACGAGCACCCGCGGGTGCGGGCGGTAGCGGAAGACATTGGACTCCACGACGAGGGCGCTCTCGTCGTGCTCGACGCCGAGCTCGTCGGCCCAGGCGGCCGCGTCGCTGGCGAGGGCCGCCTCGAGCCACGCCCGCTCGTCGTCGCCGACGGACGAGCCGATGGTGGCCAGCTGGGCGTCGACGGTGGCGCGGACCGCGGAGGCGACGGGCGCCCCCTTCGTCGGCAGGCCGGCTGCCGACCACGTGCCGAGCTGCGCGACGTAGTTGGGGCCACCGGCCTTGGCGCCGGGACCGATCGAGCTGGCCTTCCACCCGCCGAAGGACTGGCGGCGCACGATCGCGCCGGTGATGTGCCGGTTGACGTAGGCGTTGCCGACGGCGACCGTCTCGGTCCAGTGGGCGATCTCGCCCTCGTCGAGGCTGTGCAGGCCTCCGGTGAGACCGAAGTCGGTGGCGTTCTGCAGCTCGATTGCCTCGTCGAGCGAGTCGGCCCGCATTAGGCCGAGCACCGGCCCGAAGACCTCGGTGAGGTGGAAGAAGGACCCGGGGCGCACGCCGTCCTTGACGCCCGGCGACCAGAGCCGGCCGGTGTCGTCGAGCTGGCGCGGCTCGACGAGCCAGGACTCGCCCGGCTCGAGGGTGGTGAGGGCGCGACGCAGCTTGCCGGTCGGCTCCTCGATGACCGGACCCATGCGGGTGCCGAGGTCGGCGGGCCAGCCGACGGCGATCGACTCGACGGCGTCCACGAGCTGGCGGCGGAAGCGCTCCGACGTGCCGATCGAGCCGACGAGGATGCCGAGGGAGGCGGCCGAGCACTTCTGGCCGGCGTGGCCGAAGGCCGAGCTGACGAGGTCGGCGACCGCGAGGTCGATGTCGGCGGAGGGGGTGATGACCAGGGCGTTCTTGCCGGAGGTCTCGCCGAGGACGCGGGCGCCGTGCTCGCGCCCAACACGCCAGCCGGCGAAGAGTCGCGCGGTCTCGCTCGCGCCGGTGAGCACGACGGCGTCGACGTCCGCGTGCGCGACGAGGTGCTGACCCACCTCGTCCTCGTCGGTGCGCACGACGTGCAGCACCTCGCGCGGGATGCCGGCGTCGCGCAGCGCGGCGACGGTGACCTCGACGCACACGGGCGTCTGCGGCGCGGGCTTGATGACGACCGAGGACCCGGCCGCCAAGGCCGCGAGGACGCCACCGATCGGGATGGCGACGGGGAAGTTCCATGGCGGCGTCACGAGCGTCAGGGCGAAGGGGGTGAAGCTCGCCCCGTCGACCATCGCCCCGTCCTCGAGCTCGAGGGCCCGGTCGGCGTAGTAGCGGGCGAAGTCGACCGCCTCGGAGATCTCGGGGTCGGCTTCGGCGACGGTCTTGCCGGCCTCGGCGGCCATGACCGCGAGGATCTGCTCGCGGCGGGAGTCGATCTCGCGAGCAGCCTTGCGCAGCAGGTCTGCCCGCTCGGCGACGGGGCGGGCCGCCCAGCCCTCGTGCGCCGTGCGCGCCGTGGCGACGACCTCGTCGACCTCGGCGGTGCTCGTCAGGTGCGGGGAGGTCGGCTCCGGCCGAGGCGCGACGACGGCGCGAGCGGCCCACGCACGGTGCCCGGGCAGGGCGGCGTCGGAGTCGGGGGTGTTGTCGAAGGTGTCACCGATCGGCGGGCGCTCGGCGGAGCGGCGCGGGCCGACTGGGGTGCTGCCGATGGCCTCGACGCTCGCCCGGAAGCGGGCCTCCTGGTCGGGGATCGCGGCGGCGTCCTCGGAGAAGAAGGCGTGGATGTAGTTCTCGGGGGAGGCGCTCTCCTCGAGGCGACGCACGAGGTAGGAGACGGCGGCGTCGAAGTCCTCGGGGGCGACGACCGGCGTGTAGAGGATGACCGTGCCGACCTCGTCGCGCACGGCGCGCGCCTGTGCGGGCGACATGCCCTGGAGCATCTCGATGTCGAGGCTCTCCTGCGCCCCGCGGTCGGTCGCGAGCAGGTGCGCCGCGGCGACGTCGTAGAGGTTGTGCGAGGCGACACCGATGCGCAGCGCGCCGACGGCGTCGGGGCGCAGCGCCCGCTCGACGCAGCGCAGGTAGTTGGCGTCGACGTCGGCCTTGGCCGTGTAGGGGGCCTGCTCCCAGCCGTGCATGATGGCCTCGACCTTTTCCATCGCGAGGTTGGCGCCCTTGACGAGGCGCACCTTGATCGGGGCGCCGCCGGCGGCGCGACGGGCGACGGCGAAGTCGATGAGCCGCTCGAGGGCGGGCAGGGCGTCGGGCAGGTAGGCCTGCAGGACGATGCCGGCCTCGAGGTCGTGGAACTGCGGCTCGGAGAGCATCCGGGTGAAGACCTCGATGGTCATCTCGAGGTCGCGGTACTCCTCCATGTCGAGGTTGACGAAGGAGTGCGGGGTCGACGCCTTGGCGGTCTCGTAGAGCGGGCGCAGCCGGGTCAAGCAGCGCTCGACGGTGCCCTCGGTGTCCCACGTGCTGATCTGGCTGACGAGCGAGGAGACCTTGATCGAGACGTAGTCGACGTCGGGTCGCTCGAGCAGCTCGCGGGTGCGCTCGGTGCGGCTGGCGGCCTCGCCCTCGCCGAGCACGGCCTCGCCGAGGAGGTTGATGTTGAGGCGGAACCCGTCCTCGCGGGCCTTCGCCAGGTGCTTGCCCAGGCGCGGCTCGCGGGCGTCGACGAGCAGGTGGCCGACCATCTGCTTCATCCGAGCGCGGGCGGCGGGCACGACGACCTTGGGCGCGATGCGGGCGGCGCGGGCGCCGAGCCCGAGCAGGGCACGGTCGACCGGGCCGAGGAAGGAGGCCGAGTCGGAGGCGGTGATCCGGCTGAGCGCGTTGGCCGCGACCCGGTCGTCCTCCGGCCGGGCGACCCGGTCGACGAAGAAGACGGCCATGTCGAGGCCGGCGTGGTCGGACAGCAGGGCGGCGAGCTGGCCGGTCGACTGCGCCTCACGCTTCGTCTCCCCGGCGTGGGCAGCGGCGGCCCAGCGGTCCGCGAGCCGCACCGCGTCCTCGACGAAGGGGGCGAAGGCGGCAGTGGCCGGGTCCGTCAGGGAGGGAGTCGTCGTCATGCTCTCGACGGTAGGCGCGCGACGTGGCGATGACCACAGCCAGATGTTTGCCCCAAGCCGTCCATCGACATACATCTGTCTGATTGGCACGGTCGGCGGGCCTGTGTGAGACGCGCCCTGTCTCCACCCCTTGGGAGGTAGTGCCTCGGGTACCCCCTGCCTAGCGTCGAAGGGAGACGTCGACCCGGCCACGGGTCTGCTCAACGTCGCCAGCCTGAGGAGCTCATCTCGATGCCCACGACGAAGCGCACCACCTCCCACGACGCGGATGCACCTGCCCACGACCGCGTCGGGGCCGGCGGCGAGACCCACCAGCGAGCAGGCGGAGATAGCCCGGTCATGACGTCGGCGCACGGCGTCCCGGTCGAGGACGACAACAACTCACTGCGAGCGGGTGAGCGTGGTCCGACCCTCATCTCCGACCACGCGTTCCGCGAGAAGCTCTTCCACTTCGACCACGAGCGCATCCCCGAGCGAGTGGTCCACGCGCGTGGCTACGGAGCTCACGGGGTCTTCGAGTGCCACGAGTCGCTCGCCGACATCACGCGTGCCAGCATCTTCGCCTCGGCCGGCAAGAAGACCGAGACCTTCGTCCGTTTCTCCACCGTGGCTGGCAACCTCGGCTCCTTCGACCTCGCGCGGGACGTGCGCGGGTTCGCCACGAAGTTCTACACCGACGAGGGCAACTGGGACCTCGTCGGCAACAACATCCCGGTCTTCTTCATCCAGGACGCCGTGAAGTTCCCCGACCTGGTCCACGCAGTCAAGGAGGAGCCGGACCGCGGTTTCCCGCAGGCGCAGAGCGCCCACGACACCTTCTGGGACTTCGCCTCGCTCATGCCCGAGTCGACCCACATGACGCTGTGGCAGATGTCGGACCGAGCCATCCCGCGCTCTTTCCGCATGATGGAGGGCTTCGGTGTCCACACCTTCCGCTTCATCAACGACGCCGGCGACAGCTCCTTCGTGAAGTTCCACTGGAAGCCCGTGCTGGGCATGCAGTCCGTGGTCTGGAACGAGGCGGTCAAGATCAACGGCGCCGACCCCGACTTCCACCGCCGCGACCTCTTCGACGCCATCACCGCCGGCGACTTCCCGCAGTGGGAGCTGGGTGTGCAGGTCTTCGACGACGCCTTCGCCGACGAGTTCGACTTCGACGTCCTCGACGCGACCAAGCTCATCCCCGAGGAGCTCATCCCGGTCCGGGCTGTCGGCACGATGACCCTGAACCGGCTCGTCGACAACGTCTTCGCCGAGGTCGAGCAGGTCGCCTTCATGACGCAGAACGTGCCGCCGGGCATCGACTTCAGCAACGACCCCCTGCTCCAGGGCCGCAACTTCTCCTACCTCGACACCCAGCTGAAGAGGCTCGGCAGCACCAACTTCAGCCAGCTGCCGGTCAACGCGCCCCGGTGCCCCGTCGCTCACTTCCAGCGCGACGGTCACATGCAGATGTCACCTCAGCCTGGTCGGGCGGCCTACGAGCCGAACTCCTTCAGCGGCGAGGACCGAGGGCCGCGCGAGGTGGGTGCGCAGGGGCAGCGACCCTTCCCCGACGAGGTCGAGGGCCAGACCCGGCGTGTGCGCAGCGCGTCCTTCGCCGATCACTACAGCCAGGCCCGGCAGTTCTACGTCAGCCAGACTCCGGTCGAGCAGGAGCACATCGTCCTCGCGTACACCTTCGAGCTGGGCAAGTGCGAGATCCCGGCCATCAGGTCACGGATGATCGCCAACCTGCGCAATGTCGACGAGGACCTCGCCGCTGGCGTGGCCGCGGGCCTGCGGATGCCCCTTCCGGAGGCCTCCGTCCCGGCCGCGGAGCCCATCAGGGATCTGCCGCCGAGCCCCGCTCTGAGCATCCTCGCCAACGCCAAGGAGACCTTCGCCGGCCGCAAGCTGGGGCTGCTGGTCGGCGACGGCGCGGACGCGGCCGCGGTCAAGCGTCTGCGCAAGGCCGTGACGAAGGCAGGCGGCATCTGCGAGGTCGTCGCCAAGGCCGTCGGGGGCGCCACGCTGTCCGACGACTCGCTGCTCGAGGCGACGCAGGCCGTCGCCGGTGCCCCCTCGGTGCTGTACGACGCGATCGCCGTCCTGACAGGGCCCGAGGGTGGAGCCGTCCTGGCCGACGAGCCAGCAGCGCGTGACTTCCTCACCGACGCCTTCAACCACTACAAGGTCATCGGGCTCGGCGGCGCCACCGATGCTCTCGTCGCGGCGGCCGGTCTCAGCGACAAGCTCGACGCGGCCTGCCTGGGCCTGGACACGGCCAAGGACAACACGACATTCCTGTCGAGGATCGCCGGACCACGCCAGTGGGACCGCGACCTCGACGCCTGAGACACCACGACAGAGAGGCACCACATGAAGGCACTCACCTGGCAAGGCCGAAGCAACGTCCGCATCGACGACGTCCCCGACCCTCGGATCGAGCGCCCGACCGACGCGGTCATCCGTGTCACCTCGACCGCGATCTGCGGATCCGACCTCCATCTCTACGACCCACTCGGTCCCTTCCTGTCGAAGGGAGACATCCTCGGCCACGAGACCATGGGCATCGTCGAGGAGGTGGGGTCGGAGGTCACCCACATCTCGGTGGGCGACCGGGTCGTCGTCCCCTTCAACATCTCGTGCGGGCACTGCTGGATGTGCCAACGCGGATTCATGGCCCAGTGCGAGACCACGCAGGTGCGCGATCAGGGCATGGGGGCCTCGCTCTTCGGCTTCACCGAGCTCTACGGCTCCGTCCCGGGGGGCCAGGCGGAGTACCTGCGCGTCCCGCAGGCACAGTTCGGCCCGATCCTCGTCCCCGAGGGCGTGGCCGACGAGCGGTTCCTGTACCTCTCCGACATCCTCCCGACCGCCTGGCAGGGGGTGGAGTACGCCGACGTGCCCAGCGGGGGCAGCCTCGCCGTCATCGGGCTGGGACCAGTCGGCCTGATGGCGGTCGCCATCGCGACCCACCGTGGCCTGCAGGTCATAGGCGTGGACAACGTGCCGGAACGGCTGGCACGGGCGCGCCAGTACGGCGCGACAGTCATCAACACCGACGAGACCGATGACGTGCCGGGAGCGATCCGCGAGCTCACCGACGGCCGCGGGGTCGACGGCTCCCTGGACGCGGTCGGGATGGAGGCCCATGGCGCACCCGTGGCCGAGACCGCCATCAAGGCCGTCGGCCTGGTCCCGGATGTCCTGGCCAAGCCGATGATGAAGACGGTCGGCATCGACCGCCTCGCCGCACTGCGCACGGCGATCGGCGCCGTCCGACGTTCGGGCACGGTCTCGGTGAGCGGGGTCTACGGCGGGATGGCCGACCCCCTGCCGATGATGGAGATCTTCGACAAGGGTCTGGCTCTGCGCATGGGCCAGTGCCACGTCAAGCGGTGGATCGACGACATCATGCCGCTCGTGCTCGAGGACGGCGACCCCCTCGGTCTCGAGGCGTATGCGACCCACCGCCTGCCGCTGACGCAGGCCCCTGACGCCTACTCGATGTTCCAGAAGAAGCAGGACGGCTGCATCAAGGTCGTGCTGAAGCCGTGACCGCAGCACGAGTGGGCGGGGCCTCACGGGCCTCGGCCACTCGTGGCTGTGGCCGCGATCGACATGATGCTGGGCGGGCCGATCCACCTGTGCCTGTCCGTCCTGCTCCTCTCGATCCCGGCGCAGAGGGCCGCTCGACGACTCGTCGACGCGGTGCTGGCCGGTCGCTCGCCGATCGAGCTCACACCCCTGTCGTGGGTGGACAGGCGGGTACACGGTCTCGCGCCGCGCGCCGGCTCAACCCGATCGATCCGGGCGAAGGGCCCGCAGCGCGCAGCGCGTCGGGTCAGTAGTCGACGGGCGTGGGCGGCGCCTCGAGGACGATCCGCTTGCGTGTCGGGGCCATGCCGTTGTCGATCCCCCAGAGGACGGCTTGGCTCCGGCTGTCCACGCCCATCGTCCGGTACGCGGAGCGGATGTAGGACTTGACCGAGTTGATGCTCAGGTACGTCCGCTCCGCGATGGCGTTGTTGCTCAGCCCGGCGGTCACGAGAGCGATGATCTCTGACTCACGAGGCGTCAGGCCCGCCGCGCGGCCGGGCCAGGAGTTGGTGGGGAGCGAGGGGTCCGGCTCGAAGGGGATGACCCGCAGATGCCCTTCGTGAGCCCTGGTCAGCTCCATGACGAGATCCTCCGCGCCGACCGACTTGGAGATCGCGGAGGTGACCCCCCGGGCCCGAGCTGACTCGATGAGCTCCTCGGAGAGATGCCAGGTGAAGAGGACCACCTGCCCGATGTGGGGGGCGGCGCACAAGACGTCGAGGTCGTCACCGTCGAACCCGGTGCGGGCGTAGGTGTCGTACAGCGCGATGTCGACCGGTTGAGCGACCGTGGTCCCTGCATCCAGCTCGACGACCCTGACGACGTCGGCGTAGGGCTCGAGCATGGCGGCGACTCCTTGGATGATCAGCTCGTGATCGTTGATCACGGCGACCCTCAAGGGGCCACGTGCAGGGGCGCTCATGCCCTGACCATAGCCGCGGTCACCGACTGCGTCAGGCTCGGGTCTCGTGACCGTCCGCCGTCGCGACGAGCACGATCTCGCCGGGACGACGGATGATGCGGCCCTGCCTCTCGAACTCGTCGAGCCACCCCGACATGGGCCACTCGTGCCAACGTCGCCAGTAGATCGATGCATTGCGCACGATGTCGACGAGGTGCTCGACCGGGGGCCGTGACACCGGGTGATGCTGGTGGTAGGCATGGGCGCCTCCGACCCAGACCAGCTCGACACCTCGCTCGCGGGCGACCCGACCGAGGTCGGTGTCCTCGGCCCCGTAGCCGACGTACTCCTCGGCAAAGCCTCCCAACAGGTCCCAGGTGGACGCTTTCACCGCGAAGCTCAATGACCAGAAGAGCTCGTGCGAGCCGTCGCGCTGGATCGTGCCGGGCGATGGTGCCGGCCGGGCGGGGTGGGGGTCGGTCAGGTCGTCGAGCCGGCGGGCGTCGTCCGGGACCCGGACGCCTTCGTCGAGGTAGGTCACCGGTCCGCAGAGCAGGGCCTGAGGGACTCTCTCGGCAGCGATCTCGTAGAAGCTCACCAGACGTGGTCCGGGCACACAGTCCACGTCGAGCAGGACCACCAGGTCCGCGCCGGAGCGCAGCGCTGCCCGCACCCCGATGTTGCGTGCCCGCGCGAGGGGGAGACCGCGAGGATCGCGCTCGACGTGGATGACGGTCACGCTCGGCTGGCCAGCGACGACGTCGTCGATGGCCTGGTCGTCCATGGCCACGATGATGTGCGGCGTCCCGGGGGAGACGTCGCGCAGGATCCTGCGCTGCTCGCGCAGGTGCGCGTGCCGACCGCGGACGACGGTCACGATCACGATGTGCTCAGCCACCGGCCACCGCCTCGACCAGTGCGGCCGCCCGCTCGACGGCACCTGCGCACTCCCACCGCACCCACCCCCGGCCGCCTCGCGCCAAGGCCGTGTCGAGCGCGCAGGCCCAGTCGATCGTGTCGAGGTCCTCGGGCCGGACCGCGGTCGCAAGACCGGCGGCGTCGAGGGTCGCGGCCATGTGGTCCTGCTCCTCGTGGGGCCGGCGCTGTGGCACGACCAATGCCGCCACACCGGCAGCGGCGACGTCAGCCACGGCGTTCTGCCCGCCGTGTGTGACCACGACGTCCGCGCGAGCGATCAGGCTGCGCACGTCCGGGACCCAGACGTCTCCGCCCGCGACCTGCCAGTCGAGGTGTGGGGCCGAGCGGACGATGGTCATCGGCAGGTCTCCCCGGTCGAATCCCTCGGAGCCCGAGAGGATGAGACCCCTGGCGCGACGCACGCCGTCCCAGGCGTTCGTCCGGTGCCGGTCTGCCGAGGCGATGGCTGCTCGCGGGCTGCGGGCGAGTCCTCCCACGGCCACGACGCGGGCGGCGGACGTCCCGGTCGACCACAGCTGAGTGTGGGCCCACTCCGGCCATGGGGCGAGAACGGCGGTGGCTGCGGCCAGAGCGCTGTGGTGCGGCGCGTCGTGCCGCAGTCCCGGCTGTGCCACGACGATGACCGGGACACCGAGGAGCCGGACGAGCACGGTCACCTCGCACGAGACGTCCACGACGACGACGTCGGGCTGGTGCACCTGGATCCACCGTGCGATGGTCGTCATGCGCTCGCTGAATCCACGGTGGCCCAACGGTGCCCAGTGCATGAGGCCGCGCATCGTCACGTCGGCGTCGCTGGCCGATGCGCCGTCGGCGAGAGGAGCGTCGTGGGCCAGCAGCACGGACTCGAGTCCGGCGGCGCGCGTGGCGGCCTGGTCCAGCTCTGAGCCGAGGAGGGTCACATCGACCCCGTGCGTGGCCAGCCGACGGCCCACGACCATCGCTCGGGTGCGGTGCCCGGAGCCGTGGTGGTGCACGTACCAGCCGACCTTCACGCTCGGCGCCGTCCCGAGCCGACGAGCTCGCGGTACAGGCTCGCGTACTCGTGCACCATCCGCTCCGAGCCCAAGTCCCTCAGGGCGGCGCGGCGCACGCCCTCGCGGGGGAGCGAAGCCGCTGCGTCCACGCCGTCGCTCAGTCCCCGGACGATGCTGTCGGCGTCCCCCCGGGCACTCACGAGAACGCCGATCTCTGGGGTGACGAACTCTGCGAGACCACCCCGATCGAGGGCGATGACCGGGGTTCCCCACGTGGCAGACTCCGCCGCGACGAGGCCGAAGGGTTCTTCCCACCGCGGGGTGACCAAGGTCGCCGCGCTGGCGCGCACGAGCGCGGCCAACTCGGAGTGCGGCAGATGTCCGGCGTACCTCACACGATCGTCGAGCTGGGGCGCGATGACGTCGTCGAACCACGCCCGCTCGCTCACCGGGCCGACGATGGTCAGGCGCCGCCCGGCTCGTCGCGCGGCGGAGATGGCGAGGTCGCATCCCTTGGTGTGCGTCAGGCGGCCGACCCACACCAGGTCGTCGCCCCCTGCGCCCGAGCCGCCGCCGTCGTCGTCGACCCCGTTGTGGATGACCCTCGGGCGGGTGGGCAGCGTGCTCCAGTCTGCCGCGTTGGTGCGGCTGACGCAGACGTACTCGACGCGCGGGCTCGCCAGGGCGACTCCGAGCTCCATCCAGGGGAAGGGGGGAGTGTGCAGCGTCGTCACCAGTGGTGCGGCCACCGCTGGGCTGAAAGCCAGCGGGAGGAAGTTCAGGCTCTGGTTGTGGACCACGTCGACGGGCCTGGCGAGGAGGTCGACGACAGCCGCGGTGAAGGCCGCGTGGTCGCGCAGGAAGTCGGGCTCGGGCAACTGGGGGTCGAGCGCGGCCACGGCACTGAGGTCGGGCAGACCGCGATAGGGGACGAGCTCGTCGGCGACGCCGGGGTCGCTGCCCGCGGGCGCGTACATCCGCACGTGGTGTCCGAGCTCCCGCAGTCCGCGCGCCAGCAGCGCAGTGTGCGACTCCTGGCCACCGGCATAGGGCTCGGCGACGGGGTGACGCGAGGTGGCGAGCACGGCGATGCGCACTAGCCCACCTCGTCCTCGAGGTCGGTGAGGTACTCCGCAAAACCACCGTGGCACCGACCGGTCCGACGGGCCGAGGAGGACACTCGCACCGTGTCCGTCGCCACCCATGACGGCGTGTGAGCGCGGATGCGCCGCACGAGGTCGACGTCCTCGTCGCTCGCCATCGCGCGGAACCCTCCGATGGCGAGGTAGGTGCTCGCACGCAGGCCCAGATTGGCGCCGTGCACGTGAGGGTGCCCTTCGACCAGGTGGTGCCGGGCGCGCCATTCCATCAGCACGCGGGAGTCGGTCAGACCGCGCGGCTCGACGGTGCCGATGACCGCGTCATGAGTCCGCGAGAGGTCGATGTGGCCGACCAGCCAGTGCGGGGGGACGACGGTGTCGGCATCGGTCGAGGCGAGCCAGAGGTCATCGACACCGATCTGAAGGGCTTCGGCGGTTCTCAGGGCAGCGGTGGCCCCACTGCGTCGGGCGGCGCCGACGTTGCCGTGGTCGACGCTGAGGCTGCGGACACCCGCTCGGCGGACGACCGACGCGGAGCCGTCGACGGAGCGGTCGAGCACGACCGTGACGTCGATCATCACCTCGGGATGGACGATGCTCGCCCGGCGCCGAGCGGCGTCGATGCTGGCCAGTGCCTCGGGGAGCAGCACCTCCTCGTTGCGTGCGGGGACGACGACGTGCAGGGCGCGGATCATCGGGACGCCTCGTAGACGTCGATGAGGACGTCCTCCTCGACGAGGGTGACCACCGACCAGCGGTCGCACACGGCGCGGACCTGAGCGTGCACGCGGGGGCCGTCCAAGGGGATCTCGCGGGTCGCGTGCCGCCAGCTCACCAGGACGAGCTCACCGCCGGGAGCGAGCCGCTCGATGAGACCGCCGAGGGTGAGCCACAGCTCGAAGGGCGTGAGGAAGTAGCCGACCTCGGACATCACCACGAGGTCGAAGGGTCCGCTCAGCTCGGTGATGATGGAGGGGGCCTCGCCCCTGATCCAGGTCAGGCCGCTCGGTGCGTCGCGAGCAGCGATCTCGAGTGCGCGCTGACTGACGTCAATCGCCACGACGTCACCGGACCGCGACGCGAGGTCGCGCGTGAGCGCACCGGTGGAGCATCCGAGGTCGAGCACCCGTTCGTACCGCTCGCGTCGTAGGACGGCCGTGGTCAGGGCACGTTTGCGCCGCTCGTACCAGGTGTCGCTCGACCAGGGGTCCTCGCTGCAGTCGAACATCGCGTCGAACGTGGCGGGTCGCTGCGAACTCGGCACATCGGGGCGCAGGTTGCCGCGGTCGGACAGGACCAGGGTGGTGAAGCCACGCACGGTCGGCGCCAGCACTGCGTCCGTCAGCAACGCCTCGTCACCCGCGGCCGTCGAGAGCGGCTGGACCTGGCTGTGATGCCGCCGGACCGCCCGCGTGCGACGGGACTGGGCGTCCAGAGTCGCGTCGACGGCGACGAGGTCCGACCACGGCAGCAGGTCGGGTTCGCCCCAGTGCCAGAACCACACCAGGTAGTGGGCCAGGTTGACCCGCGCCTCTCCGGCGGACGTCCGGGAGAGGACCGCGGTGCGGGTTGCGCGACCAGCAGCGTCATGATCGGGGTGTCCGTCCGACGTCCACGGGGCCAGGACGAGGGTGCCCGCGGAGCAGAAGGAGGCGACGGCAGCCGAGATCTCCTCCTGGCGCTCGGCGAGGCCGCCGTCGGGGAGCCCGATGTGCACGACGTGTGCGGCAGGCGCGAGTTCAGCGGCGGCTCGCTCGCCCTCGGCGCGCCGACGAGCGCCCAGGTCCTTACGGCTCACCGTGGAGGAGCGAGGGTGCGACGCCTCCCCGCTGGTCAGGATCAGCAGCGTCACGTCCACGCCGAGCGCGGCGGCATCGGCGATGAAGGCTCCGGCGCCCAAGCACTCGTCGTCCGGGTGGGCTGCCACGACGAGCAGGTGGTGGTGGTCGCCGATGACGGCACGCGTCGTGGGTGTCGTCACCGATGACCATCGAGGGTCGCCCACCCACCGCAGCTCGCCGTCGGGGTGGTCCAGGCGTGTCCGGGTGGTCATCGTGCGGCTTCGACGAGCAGCGCTCCGGTGCGGGCCAGGTCGCGGTCGCCATGGTGCTGCCGGACGTAGACGGTGAGGTCCGCGACCCGACGGGCGTGCTCCTCGTCGAAGGTCAGTGGAGCCGGCCCCAGCGCGCGAGCCACCTCGGTCAGGCAGACGTGGGCGGCGGACGCCGCCGCGTCGCGGGCGCGGGCGGCCATGAAGGCGCCCGCCGTACCCGTGGCCGTCCCCCCGTCGATCGCGGCGGCTGCCGCCCGCAGCTCGAGATCGGCGGCCCGCAGAGCCCGGTCGAGGCGACTGAGGTGCCAGGTCGCGATCTGGTCGGGCTCCCGGCGACATGCAGCGTCGAGCACGCGCTGCGCGAGGGCTGCCGCAGCTCCGAACCACACGGCCGCCACGGCGACCCCACCCCACGCAAATCCCGGTCGGGTCAGGTACCACCCGGCCGGGCCGACGGGGGTCGCGGGGACGTCGTGCAGGTCCAGGCCGGTGCTGCGCACGTCCACGAGCCCGCGCGAGGCCCAGGACGCGTCGTCCCGTCGGATGCCGGGGTGCGACAGGTCGACGGCGAAGGCCTGCCGCCGCTCGTCGGACACGTGCGCGGTGATGATTGCGTGGCTGACGTGGGCCGCGAGCGAGCACCACGGTTTGCTCCCCGACAGACGCCAGCCCGCATCCGAGCGGGTGGCGTCCAGATGGGTGTCCGGGGAGTGGGCCGCGTAGACGCCCCAGGTGCTGCCCGGCGGTGCGCTGACGGTCACGTCGCCACCGTCGGCGCCAGGGTGTGCGTCGGCCGCCTGCGCGAGGATGCTCAGCGCATCGAGGTGCGGCTCGACGACCCGGGCGACGGTGAGATCGCCGGCGCCGAGGGAGCCCAAGGATTGCAGGTAGGACCACGTGCTCGTCCCCAGGTGGGAGGAGAGCGGGCTCAGATCGATCGCCAGCGACAGAGCCGCTGGGATGTCTGCCGCCACGTCGCGGGCGGCAAGGACGAGGTCCTGGTCCGCCCAAGCCAAGAAGCTGAAGGGCCGCGGGGCGGCAGTGCTGGTCGTCATGAACGTCGCAGCGACGACGCGCGATCGAGGAGACCGGCCGGACCACGCTGCTGCTCACCGAGGGCGGCGTCCAGGACGAGCAGGCCGCCCGTCGCCATCGGGGTGGCCCACTGGAGCCAGCGCATACGGGCAGAGAGGTCGCGAACGCGCTGGGCCGCCTCCGGGTCGCGATCGCCGGCCTCTTGGGCACGACCGAGCTGGGCCCCCTCGCGATACGCGGCGGCGCTCGCGACCAGCGCGACGCCGGTGAGAGCCGTCTTCACGACGACTGCAGCTGTGGTCGGTGGGTGGACCGCGACGCGCCGCTTGTTGTCGGCGACGATCGCCAGCCCGCTCAGGAGGTGCACGCCGATCGCGCCGGCCTGCACAGGTCCCCACGAGGTCCACCCTTCGTCGGCGATGCGGGAGCGCTCCTGAGCGCTGTCGCCCACTCGTGATGCGGGGTTGAGAGCGACGGCGCCCATGAGCGAACCGCCGAACCAGGCGGCGTTGGTGACAAGGTGCACTGCCCGGACCGTGGTGCTGTAGATCGTCATGTCTCGACAGTAGGAAGGGCGGACTCGGGCTGCAACACCCCTAGGGGTGGCCTGGTGCAGTGGGCCGCGCCGCCTACATTTGTCCGATGGTCGATGTGCAGGACCTCGTCGACGAGGCATCCGCGATCCTCCTCGCCCCGGTGACCCTCGAGGACCGTCGTTTCCGGCTGCTTGCCTTCGCCGCGCACGCCGGTGACGTCGACAGCGTGCGGGCCGAGACGGTGCTCTCCCGCGGAGCGCGCCCGCGCACCCGTGAGTGGTTCGAGAGCTTCGGCATCGCGCGGGCGAGCGCCCCGGTCCACGTGCCCGGCGACCCGGAGCGTGGCACGCAGGCGCGGCTGTGTCTGCCTGCACGGTGGAGAGGGGTCACCCAGGGCTACCTGTGGGCGGTCGAGCCCCCCGAGGGGCTGACGACCGAGCGGGTCCAGGCCGCAACGGTGCTCGCCGACCAGGCGGGGGAGCACCTGGCCCGGCTCACCTCCCGTCGCCGCGAGACCGAGCGCCTCGTCTTCGATCTGCTCGACGCGGAAGCGGGCTCGCGCAGCGGCCCCGCCCGCGAGCTGGCCGACGAGCTGGCCGTGGACCCCGGCGCCCGGGCCGCGGTCGTCGTCCTGGGCGCAGCGCCCGGTGTCCGGCTGCGGGTCGACGAGGTGCACGGGCCTGGAGGCCTGCCGCGTCGTATCGGCGTCGCCGAGCGCTCGGGCGACCTCGTGCTCGTCGTTCCGGCGGCGACGGACGTGGAGGTCCATGACGCTGCCGAGTCGGCCCTGCGCACCCTCGGTCGGGTCGTGGAGGAGCACGTCGTCGCCGGGGTCGGGGCCCTCGTGCCGCTCACCAGCACGGCGACGTCGCTGCGGGAGGCGCGCGCCGCCCTTCGTGTCGTGCGTCCGGCGACCCCCGACCTGCCGCGCCCGCCCGCGGCCTCCCGGGTCCACCCGTGGGCCACGCTGGGCATCGAGCGGCTCCTCGGCGGCAGCGCCGGTGACGAGCTGGTGGAGGCCGTGCGGACGCCGGCGGTGGCCGAGCTGCTCTCTGCCGCACCGGAGCTCGTCGAGACCGCCTGGGTGCACCTCGAGGAGGGGTGCTCGGTCGGGGCCACCTCGGCTCGCCTCGGCCTGCACCGCCAGAGCGTCTACGCGCGGCTGCGGCGCATCGAGTCGCTCACCGGCCTCGACCTCTCCCGCGGCCGCGACCGCCTCGAGCTCCACCTCGGGCTGCTCGTCCTGCGCCCCTGACGCTGCATTGCCCTACGGCAATGCGCACCTGAGGCTGCATTGCCCTACGGCAATGCAGCCTCAGGGGGTCCTCGCGCGGGTGCCGAGGCGTTCGGCGACCTGGTAGACGCCGGTCAGCAGGGCGACGGCCGCCGTCACGTGGAGCAGCAGGGCCAGGGCGACGCCGGCGATGATGCCCGCGGCCCGTAGCCGCCCCCACGTGAGGCCGAGCAGCACGGGGACGACGACGGCGCCGGCGGCACCGGTGAGCAGCTCGACCCACCAGGCCCGCTCGCCCATCCACGGCACGCCGCCGACGAGCGGCACCGCGACGTCGAAGAGGTCGAGCGTGGCCAGCACCCCCAGCACGGCGACGAGCCCCAGGGTCACCATGGCCGTGACCTGCCGGCGCAGCCGCTCGCCCGCCGACCGCGTCCCGCTGCGGTCCTGGAAGATCGTCCCGAGGGTCACCGCGGTCCACATCAGCCACCGCCGGATCAGCCCGGTCCCGGTGTCCGCCATGGCCGCCCGGAAGACGAGGTCGGCGCGCTCGCGGTCGATCCGCACGCCCGGCGCCGCCGCAAAGGAACCGCGCACCAGTCCGTCGTGCAGCAAGGCCGCGGGCAGGTGTCGGCCGGTGCGCGGCACGAGCCAGAGGAAGACCGACGGCACCGAGGTCAGGTCGGTCGTGAAGGTCGTCGGGTCGACGGGCACGAGCAGCTGGCCCAGCTCGCGGTCGCGGTAGCCCAGCCGTCGCCCCATGCGGAACTCCTCGACCGACATGTCGAGCGTGCGCTCGAGGACGATGAGCGGCGGCGACGTGGGGTCGGGCTGCCCGTCGGGCGGCCCACCGTCGTAGAAGCGTCTCGCCTGGGTCTCCAGCGGCCGGTCCATGACCCCAGCGTGACAGCGCGCGGTGTCAGCGGGGGAGCAGTCGGTCGCAGACCTCGACGATCCGACGACGAAGGGAGTTGGACGTCACCATGAGCTCGCGCTGGCGGGCGACGTACTCGGCCTTGCCCTCCGGCGTCTCGATGGCGACCGGGTGCAGCCCGAGCCCCGACACGTCGTAGGGCGAGGCCTGCATGTCGAGGCGCCGCACCCGCAGCGCGTGCCGGAAGGCGTCGAGCGTCACCTCCGACGGCACCGCCGGCGCGAGCTTGAAGGCCCACTTGTAGGTGTCCATGCCCGCGTGCAGGCAGGCCGGCTGCTCGTGGTCGGCCTGGTCCTCACGCGTCGGGCGAAGGGTGTTGCGCCCCACCGCATCCGGCGTGAAGAAGCGGTAGGCGTCGAAGTGGCTGCACCGGATCCGGTAACCCTCGACGACCGCATCGGTCGCCTCCTGCCCCAGGCGAAGGGGGAGCTGCTCGTGCCGCTGCTCGCCGGGCTGGAGGCGGTAGACCATCGCCCACTCGTGCAGGCCGAAGCAGTCGTGGGTGCCGGGGCGCGACAGGGTCGCCGTGAGCAGGTCCCTGACGAAGGTGACCGTCCGCCCCCTTCGCCCGACGAAGTCGTCGACGTCGAGGCGGACGCTGCCGTCCGAGTCCACCGTGTAGCCGGAGCGCCCGGTGTAGACGTCGGCGGCGTCGAGCAGGGTCACGTCGGGTCCAGGGTGCCAGCGGCGCAGGTGCGACGGGCGGTGGGCGTAGTACTCGAAGAGGAAGTCCTCGACCGCGTGGCGCTCGCCGCGTGCCCGCCGCTCACGGTGGGCGGCCGTCAGCTCGTCGACCGCCGCCTCGTGGGCCCGCGCACGAGCACGCCACTCGTCACGGATCAGGGTCGTCATCGGGGCAAGGCTAGATGGTCACTAGGGTGGTGCCGTGCGCATCGCGAGATACACCGAAGGTGACGACCCCGTCTACGGGCTCGTCGACGCAGACGGCAAGAAGATCGCCGAGGTGACCGGCGACCCGCTCTACCAGCGGATCGAGCTGACCGGTCGCACGACGACGGTCGACGAGGTGCGACTGCTCGCGCCGGTCATCCCGCGGAGCAAGATCATCGGCATCGGGCGCAACTACGCCGACCACGCGGCCGAGATGGGCAACGAGGTGCCGGCCGAGCCGATGATGTTCCTTGTGCCCAACACGGCCGTCGTCGGCCCGGGCGACCCGGTCGTCATCCCCACGCACCTGACCTCCGAGGTCAGCTTCGAGGGCGAGCTCGCGGTGATCATCGGCCGGATGTGCAAGGACATCGAGCCCGAGGAGGCCAAGAAGGTCATCTTCGGCTACACGATCGCCAACGACGTCACGGCTCGCGACCTGCAGCGCGGCGACGGCCAGTGGGCCCGCGCCAAGGGCATGGACACCTTCTGCCCGCTCGGCCCGTGGATCGAGACCGACCTCGACCCGCAGGACGTCTCGATCGTCACCCGCCTCGACGGCGAGGTGGCCCAGGACGGCCACAGCTCCGACATGGTCCACGGGGTCGCGGCCCTGATCAGCCACGCGTCGAAGTCCTTCACCCTCCTGCCCGGCGACGTCATCCTCACCGGCACCCCTGCGGGTGTCGGCCTCGTCGACCCCGGGCAGCGGGTCGAGATCGACATCGACGCGATCGGCACCCTGGCCAACCCCTTCGTCGCCTCCGAGTGACGCGGGCCTGATGGACGTCGCCCGGTCGGTCCCGCTCTTCGTCCTCGCCGCCCTCCTCGAGATCGGCGGGGCCTGGCTCGTGTGGCAGGGCCTGCGCGAGCACCGCGGCTGGCTGTGGGTCGGCGCAGGCGTCGTCGCGCTCGGCCTCTACGGCGCGGTGGCGACACTGCAGCCGGACGCGAACTTCGGCCGCATCCTCGCCGCCTACGGCGGCGTCTTCGTCGCCGGGTCGCTGCTGTGGGGCATGGCCCTCGACGGCTTCCGCCCCGACCGCTGGGACGTCGTCGGCGCCCTGATCTGCCTGGTCGGCGTCGCCGTGATCATGTACGCACCCCGGTCCGCCTGATCTCCCTTCGTCACGCAACGAAGGGAGGGGAGTCCTCCCCATGTCCGGCACCGGCCGGGGTGGCTAGGGTCACGGCAAACGGATCGGGAGACCCCATGACCCTCACCCACGGCGCCGACGCCGCGCGCCTTCGCCAGATCGCCGCGCAGCTGCGCGGTCAGGCCAAGCTGACCAGCCGGATCGGCGCCGAGGGCGGCGCCCGCACCAGTGTGATCTCGGGGGTGTGGGAGGGGCCCGACCGCGAGGACTTCGTGCGGGACTGGCGCGTGGCCGAGCGCTCGCTCGACGACTGCGCGGCCATGCTCACGACGATGGCCGACCTGATGATCGAGCAGGCCGAGGAGCAGCTCGACGCGAGCGACGGGGCGGGCGCCGTCCTGACCGCGGCGCCGGCTGCGCCGCGGCCCGCGGGACCCCCGTCGCCACCGCCCGAGCAGCCGCCGACGGGGTCGACCTTCGACGAGGACGTGCGCGGCACCGAGGGCCAGCCGGTCGACAGGGACCTGTGGGAGATCGCCTTCCACGCGCAGGGCACCCGGCACCCCCTCCATGGCGTGCCGGTGTTCGGCTACGACCAGCCGCCGCTGCCCGAGGGCTACACCGCGCCGAGTGCCGAGGAGATCGCCGCGCTCGGACTCGACCCCGCCGACTTCGGCCCGGACTCGTCACCGCAGGCCTATCTCGTCCGCACGCCTGACGGTGGCTACGTCGTCGCCTTCCAGGGGTCGGTCGAGGGCGAGGACTGGGTGACCAACGGTCGTCAGGCCCTCGGCCACGACGACCCCCAGTACCAGCGGGCGATGGAGCTGGCCGTGGAGGTCAACGACGCGACCGGCGGCAACGTCACCTTCACCGGGCACAGCCTCGGCGGCGGGTTCGCCGCAGCCGCAGCGATGGCGACCGGCCAGCCGGCGGTGACCTTCGACGCGTCGGGCGTCCACGACGACACCGCGGCCGCGGCCGCCGAGATGCGGGGCGACGGGGCCACCGCCGCCAGCGTGCAGGCCGAAGCCAGTCAGGGGCAGATGCGTGCATACCGGATGGAGACCGACGGGCTGACCAACGTGCAGGAAGCGACCGGCCTGCCCGACGCCCCCGGCACCCAGATCACCCTCGAGACCCCGCCGAGCCTCGGCCGCGACATCACGGTGGGCGCGACCGGCGCCGGCGGCGCCCTCGTGGGTGGCGCCGTGGGCGGGGTCACCGGGCTGTTCGACGGCAACCCCTTCGACGTCGGTGACGACATCGCCGAGGGCGCCCAGGCCGGCGCCCGGACCGGCGTCGCGGTCGGCGAGGGCGTCTGGGGCCACAGCTGGTCGCCGATGGACGACGCCATGGAGGAGCGCTACCCCGACTAGGTGACGGGTGCCCCCTTCGTCGCGGCGATACGATCGGCGCATCATGAGCGACTCCTCTGCACCGACCGAGCCCACCGCCCCTCGCCTGCGCGTCGCGCCGTCGCCCACCGGCGACCCGCACGTCGGCACCGCCTACATGGCCCTGTTCAACCTCGCCTTCGCGCGACAGCAGGGTGGCCAGTTCGTCCTGCGCATCGAGGACACCGACCGGGCGCGGTTCAACGAGACGAGCGAGCAGCAGCTCTACGACACCCTCGGCTGGCTCGGGCTGCGGTGGGACGAGGGGCCCGACGTCGGCGGTCCCTACGCGCCCTACCGGCAGAGCGAGCGCCTCGAGACCTACCGGCCCTACGTCGACAAGCTCATCGAGGACGGCCGCGCCTACTACTGCTGGTGCTCCACCGAGCGCCTGACCGCGATGCGCGAGAAGCAGCAGAAGCTCAAGCTGCCCACCGGCTACGACCGCCTGTGCGTCGGCAAGACGCGTGAGGAGCGGGCCGAGCTCGAGGGCTTCAACGAGACCCCGGTCGTGCGCATGCTCGTGCCCGACGACGCGCCGACGACCTTCGAGGACGTCATCCGCGGCACCGTCTCCGCGCCGCGTCCCGACGACCAGGTGATCCTCAAGGCCGACGGCTTCCCGACCTATCACATGGCCGTCGTCGTCGACGACCACGAGATGGGCATCACCCACGTCGTCCGCGGCGAGGAGTGGATCTCCTCGACCCCCAAGCACGTGCTGCTCTACCAGTGGCTCGGGCTGACGCCGCCGAAGTTCGCGCACATGCCGCTGCTGCGCAACACCAACAAGTCGAAGATCTCCAAACGCAAGAACCCCGAGGCCCGCCTCACGTGGTTCCAGGAGCAGGGTTACCTGCCCGAGGCCGTCGTCAACTTCCTCGGCCTGCTGGCCTACCCGCCGGCGAAGGGGGAGGACGGCCAGGACGTCGAGAAGTTCACCTTCGAGGAGTTCAGCCGCGACTTCGCCTGGAGCAAGGTCAACACCGTCGGCCCGATCTTCGACCTCAAGAAGCTCGAGTGGCTCAACGGCGCATGGATCCGCGACCTCGAGCTCGAGGACTTCACCTCGCGCCTGCTTCCGTACCTGCAGGCCGACGGCGTCCTCGGCGACAACCCCTCTCTGGGGGAGCTGGCCCGGCTGAAGTCCGTCGCCGAGCTGATCCAGACGCGCATCGCGCTGCTCACCGAGGCGAGCGCCCTCGTGCGGCCCTTCTACACGGCCGACGCCGACCTGCAGATCGACGAGGACGCGCGAGCAGGCCTGAAGGACAACGCTGCCGAGGTCCTCGACGCGGCGATCGCCGCCCTCGAGTCGCTGCAGGTGCCGGCCGGAGTCCTCTCGCAGGAGAGCCGCGACGGCAACGAGTGGCACGCCGAGCGGATCGAGGCCACGCTGCGCGAGGTCATCGTCGACGGTCTGGGCATCAAGCCGCGCTTCGCCTTCGGCCCGCTGCGCACTGCCGTCTCGGGTGCGCGGATCAGCCCGCCGCTCTTCGAGTCGATGGAGATCCTGGGGCAGGCGTCGACGCTCGAGCGGCTGCGCTCGCTGCGTGCCTCGCTGGCCTGAGGCGCGATTTGGGGAGTCGCCGATCGGCGGGTAGCATCGTCTCTCGGTTCACAGGCCGCGCGGACTCCGGTCCGAAGGGTCGGTGATACCTCCTTGGGGTATGGTGTAATTGGCAACACGGCTGATTCTGGTTCAGTTGTTCTAGGTTCGAGTCCTGGTACCCCAGCGCTGAGAGCGGTTCGCCGCTCGATTTCGGAAAGAGCGCCCTTCGGGGTTAAGGTTCTCTCCGTTGCCCAGCCGGTTCGCCGGCCCGGGAAGCACACATGGCCCCGTTGTGTAGTGGCCTAGCACGCCGCCCTCTCAAGGCGGTAGCGCGGGTTCGAATCCCGTCGGGGCTACATCGGTCGAAGGCCCCCGCTCATCCGAGCGGGGGTCTTCGTCGTGCCCGGGGAGCGAGCCGCCCCAACGCTGGTCGAGGTGCGAGGGCGCCCCGCGCCCGAGCCTCGAGACCCGACCCGCGAGTCACTCGGGGCCAGAGCCGCCCGACCGGGAGCGTCGGACCTGCTGGGCTGCGACCAGCCCCCAGAAGGTGACGATGACCAGGCTCATGACCGGTCGGAACCACGTCGCGTCCGCGAAGCTCGTCCGCAGGACGGCGGACACCACGGCGAAGACGAGGAACGCGCCGATCAGGGTGAGTGCGGCGAGGACCGCCAGGGCCAGAGCCGTCGTGGTCGCGACCTGTGTCGTCCCCTCGAGCCAGAGCCCGGCCAAGGACCGGAGGGCGATCAGGACCGTCGCCGCGAGCCACCAGCGAGTGTGCGCCGTCATGCGTTAAGTGCAGCAGAGGGCGAAGGGGGAGCGCCCCCTTCGCCCTCGGTGCGTGCGCCTCACTCCGTGTCGCGGTCGGCTGCCTCCGCGGCGCGGGCGTGCTTCTCCAGGACCTCGGTCAGCTTGTTGGCGCCGGCGATGACGGTCGCGGCGTGCAGGCGACCGGGCTGGCGGGACAGGCGCTCGATCGGGCCCGAGATCGACACGGCCGCGATGACCCGGCCGGAGGGGGAGCGGACGGGGGCGGAGACCGACGCGACGCCGGCCTCGCGCTCGCCGACGCTCTGCGCCCACCCGCGACGGCGCACCGCCGAGAGCATGGTCGCGGTGAAGGCCGCCTCCTGCAGACCGCGGTGCAGGCGGTCGGGCTCCTCCCAGGCGAGGAGCACCTGGGCGGCGGAGCCGGCGTGCATCGACAGCGTCGCGCCGACGGGGATCGAGTCGCGCAGGCCGACGGGGCGCTCCGCGGCCGAGACGCACACGCGGTGCTCACCTTGGCGGCGGAAGAGCTGCGCCGACTCGTTGGTGTGGTCACGCAGCGCGCCGAGCACGGGCCCGGCGGCGACGAGGAGCTTGTCCTCGCCGGCAGAGGCGGCGAGCTCGCCCAGGCGCGGGCCGAGGACGAAGCGTCCCTGCATGTCGCGCGCGACGAGTCGGTGGTGCTCGAGGGCGACTGCGAGCCGATGCGCCGTGGGGCGTGCCAGACCTGTCGCCGCGACGAGCTGGGCGAGGGTCGAGGGACCTGCCTCGAGAGCGCCCAGCACGACTGCGGCCTTGTCCAGAACGCCGACTCCGCTACCGTTGTCCATGGAGTGATACTGACATCTCATGTCGTGAGACGCAAGATCCGGGGCCCCCGGGACGTGCGAATCTCGAGGTGAGAGACCGTCCACACACCGTGGCACCACCGCTGGGATGGGAAGAGAGAGATGGCTGGAACGCTGGCCGAGAAGGTCTGGGACGCACACGTCGTCCGACGCAACGACGGGGAGCCCGACCTCCTCTACATCGACCTGCACCTCCTGCACGAGGTGACGAGCCCGCAGGCCTTCGAGGGACTGCGCATCGCCGGCCGGCCGGTCCGCCGCCCCGACCTCACGCTCGCGACCGAGGACCACAACGTCCCGACGACGCCGGGCCCGATCACCGACCCGGTGAGCAAGATCCAGGTCGAGACGCTGCGGGACAACTGCGCCGAGTTCGGCGTGCAGATCTATCCCATGGGTGACGCCGAGCAGGGCATCGTCCACGTCGTCGGCCCGCAGCTCGGGCTCACCCAGCCGGGCACCACCGTCGTCTGCGGCGACAGCCACACGAGCACCCACGGCGCCTTCGGTGCGCTCGCCTTCGGCATCGGCACGAGCGAGGTCGAGCACGTGCTCGCCACGCAGACCCTCTCGCTCAACCCCTTCAAGACCATGGCGATCAACGTCACCGGTCAGCTGCAGCCGGGCGTCACGGCCAAGGACATCATCCTCGCCGTCATCGCCAAGATCGGCACGGGCGGCGGGCAGGGCTACGTCCTCGAGTACCGCGGCGAGGCCATCGAGGCACTGTCGATGGAAGCTCGCATGACCGTGTGCAACATGTCGATCGAGGCCGGTGCCCGCGCCGGCATGATCGCGCCCGACGAGACGACCTTCGAATACCTCAAGGGCCGTGACCACGCGCCGACGGGCGCCGACTGGGACGCCGCCGTCGAGGCCTGGCGCGAGCTGCGCACCGACGACGACGCGGTCTTCGACGCCGAGGTCGACATCGACGCCTCGACACTCACCCCCTTCGTCACGTGGGGCACCAACCCCGGCCAGGGCTCGCCCCTCGGCGAGGCCGTGCCCGACCCGGAGGCCATGGGCGACGACAACGAGCGCGTCGCTGCGGCAAAGGCACTCGAGTACATGGGGCTGACCGCCGGCACCCCGCTGCGCGAGGTCGCCGTCGACACCGTCTTCGTCGGCTCGTGCACCAACGGTCGCATCGAGGACCTGCGCGCCGCGGCCGAGGTCATCAAGGGCCGCCACGTCGCCGAGTCCGTCCGCATGCTCGTCGTGCCCGGCTCCGCCCGCGTGCGACTGCAGGCCGAGGGGGAGGGCCTGGACAAGGTCTTCACCGAAGCCGGCGCCGAGTGGCGCCTGCCCGGCTGCTCGATGTGCCTGGGGATGAACCCCGACACCCTCGCGCCCGGCGAGCGCTCCGCCTCGACGAGCAACCGCAACTTCGAGGGCCGCCAGGGCAAGGGCGGGCGCACCCATCTCGTCAGCCCGCTCGTCGCCGCGGCCACTGCCGTGCGCGGCACGCTGTCGAGCCCGGCCGACCTCGACGCCCTGCCCGCCACCGACCTCGTCACCGAAGGGGCCTGAGCCATGGACGCATTCACCACGCACACCGGCACCGGTGTCCCGCTGCGTCGCAGCAATGTCGACACCGACCAGATCATCCCCGCGGTCTACCTCAAGCGCGTCTCCCGCACGGGCTTCGAGGACGGGCTCTTCGCGGCCTGGCGCGGTGATGAGACCTTCGTGCTCAACCAGCCCGCCTACCGCGACGGCTCCGTGCTCGTCGCCGGCCCCGACTTCGGCACCGGCTCCTCGCGAGAGCACGCCGTGTGGGCGCTCAAGGACTACGGCTTCCGCGTCGTCATCTCCTCGCGCTTCGCCGACATCTTCCGCGGCAACTCGAGCAAGCAGGGTCTGCTCGCCGCCCAGGTGAGCCAGGACGACGTCGAGCTGCTGTGGAAGTACCTCGAGAACACCCCCGGTGCCGAGATCACCGTCGACCTCACCGCGCGGACCGTCACCGCCGGCGACATCGTCTGTGCCTTCCACGTCGACGACTACACGCGCTGGCGCCTGCTCGAGGGTCTCGACGACATCGGCCTCACCCTGCGTCACGAGCAGGACATCACCGATTTCGAGTCGACCCGGCCGAGCTGGAAGCCGACGACGACGCCTGTCTGACCGGCGTGTCGGTGCCGCGATGACGAAGGGGGTGCCGCGGCACCCCCTTCGTCGTGCCGTCCTCGTGCGGCTGCGGTCGTGACGTCACACCTTGATCCAATCCCGTTGTGCTGCAGGTCAACCCATCGCACGACGAAGGGAGGGTCACGCACCCGGCGCGGTGGGCCGACGTCGAAAGCGCTTGTGCGGCAAGAAAAGGCGACGTCGAAATGACCCACTGGGGCTTCCGACGCCAATACCGTCGGAACAGGTCGGGTGTACGGCTCGGCCTTCCCAGCCGGGGGACGACCGGCGCCGTACCGCTACGGGAGTGACCGTGAACAAGGCAGAACTCGTCAAGGCTCTCGAGGAGAGGCTCGGCAGCCGGAAGGCCGCCCAGGAAGCGCTGGAGGTCGTGCTCGACACGATCGTCCGTGAGGTCGCCAAGGGGGGCCGCGTCGCCATCACCGGATTCGGCACCTTCGAGAAGGCGGCGCGCGCTGCCCGTACCGGCCGCAACCCCCGCACGGGTGAGGTCGTCAAGATCAAGAAGACCTCCGTCCCGCGCTTCAAGGCCGGCACGAGCTTCAAGGGCTATGTGGCCGACCCGCGTTCGCTGCCCAAGGCGGCGCCGGCCGCGGCTCGTGCTGCCGCCGGCACCGTGACGAGCGCGGCCGCGGCTGCGAGCGGCACGGCGATGTCGATCGCCGAGGGAGCCCTCTCCGCCGGACGCAAGCCGAAGAAGGCCTCGACCACCAAGAGCACGGCGAAGAAGTCCACGCCGGCGAAGAAGTCGGCTCCGGCCAAGAAGGCCTCGACCGCCAAGAAGAGCACGGCGAAGAAGGCCACACCCGCGAAGAAGTCCACCGCCAAGAAGTCCACCACGGCGAAGAAGGCCACACCCGCGAAGAAGTCCACCGCCAAGAAGTCCACCACGGCGAAGAAGACGTCGGCGGCGAAGACCTCGACGCCGGCCACGACGACGACCGCGAAGAAGTCCACGGCGAAGAAGTCGACCCCCGCCAAGAAGACCACGGCGAAGAAGACGTCGGCGGCGAAGAAGACGACCCCCGCCAAGAAGACGGCTGCGACCAAGAAGACCACGGCAGCCAAGACGACGGCGAGCTCCTCCGGCAGCAACAGCTGACCACGTGCGACGAGGGCCGGCGACCACCACGGTCGTCGGCCCTCGTCGTGCCGGCGCTGCTCGCGCCGAGCGGTCAGCGTCAGCCGATCGTCTCGCCGTCGCCGATGCCGACGATCCACAGCCGCGTGACGACTCCCTCCGACACCGTGATGCTCACGCGCTGGCCCGGGCGCACGAAGCGCAGCGAGCTGGCGGCGAAGACCTCGGGCGTGGCCGCGAGGCGCACGCCCTCGTCGGTGACGACGACGGTGCCGTCGTCGGGGCTGTGGGAGAAGACCGTCGCTTGCACATGCCGAGCGTATCCGTGGCCTAGGGTGATCACGCCGCGAGAGCATCGCACCGAGGCCGCACAGCAAGAAGAGGTGACATGGTCGTCCACCGCACGCACACGCCCGTGATGTACCGCGTGGCCGCCGGGCTGCTGCGTGGCGCGATGCGCGTCGTGGCCCGCTACGAGGTGAGCGGTCTGGAGCACGTGCCCGAGCAGGGCGGCTTCCTCATCACCCCCAACCACATCTCGCACGTCGACCCCTTCCCGTGGGCGCACGTGCTCTACAACCGCGGCTACAGCCCGGTCTACCTGGCCAAGAGCACGCTCTTCGACACCCCGGTCGTCGGCTGGGTGCTGCGCCACGCCAAGCAGGTGCGCGTCGACCGCGAGACCTCCACCGCCGGCGCCGCCCTCGTTCATGCCGTCCGCGCCCTCGACGAGGGGGAATGCGTCGTCGTCTACCCCGAGGGGTCGCTCACCCGCGACCCCGACCTGTGGCCCATGCGCGGCAAGACGGGTGCCGCGCGCCTGGCGCTGCAGTCCGGCGCGCCGGTGATCCCGGTCGCGCAGTGGGGCCCGCAGGAACTGTTGCCGCGCTACGCCAAGCGGCCTCGGCTGTCGCGTCACCGCCGACTCATGCAGGTGCGCTTCGGGCCGCCCGTCGACCTGGGCGACCTGCGTGACCAACCGCTGAACGCCCCGACGGTCACCGCTGCCACGGCGCGCATCATGGCGGCGATCACCACCGAGCTCGAGGTGCTGCGCGGTGAGCGTGCGCCCGCCGAGCGCTTCGACCCGAAAGCCCACGGCCTGCGCGTCACGGGCGACTACCTATCAGGAGAGCAGTCGTGAGCCACATCGCAGTCTTCGGAGCCGGCAGCTGGGGCACCGCCTTCGCCTCGATCCTCGCCGACGGCGGCAACGACGTGCGGGTCTGGGGTCGACGCCCCGAGCTCGTCGAGCAGCTCAACCGCGGGGTCAACGACGACTACCTGCCGGGCGTGCAACTCCCGGGTGGCATCAGCGCGTCGACGGACCCGGCCGAGGTCACCGAGGGCGCCGAGATCGTCATCCTGTCGGTGCCGTCGCAGTCGCTGCGCACCAACCTCACCGAGTGGGCGCCGCTCCTCGGCGACAAGATCGTCGTCTCGCTGATGAAGGGCATCGAGCTCGGCACGACGAAGCGGATGAGCGAGGTCATCCACGAGGTCGCCGGGGTCCCGGCCGAGCGGATCGGGGTCGTGAGCGGGCCCAACCTCGCCCGCGAGATCGTCCAGCGCCAGCCCGCCGCCACGGTCGTCGCCTGCCCCGACGTCTCCGCCGCCGACCGGGTCGCCGCGGCCTGCTCGACGAGCTACTTCCGCCCCTACACGAGCCAGGACGTCGTCGGTGCCGAGCTCGGGGGAGCGGTCAAGAACGTCATCGCCCTCGCCGTCGGCATGGCCGCCGGCCTCGGCTTCGGCGACAACACCAAGGCCACGCTCATCACCCGGGGCCTGGCCGAGACCACCCGCCTGGCGATGGCCCTCGGCGCCGACCCCCGCACGATGGCCGGGCTGGCCGGCGTCGGTGACCTCATCGCGACGTGCATGTCGCCGCTCTCGCGCAACCACTCCTTCGGCGTCAAGCTCGGCGAGGGCCTGTCCGTCGCCCAGGTCACCGAGGTCACCAAGCAGACCGCCGAGGGTGTGAAGTCCTGCGCCTCGATCCTCGACCTCGCCCGCGCCCACGGCGTCGACGTGCCCATCACCGAGATGGTCAACCGCGTTGTCCACGAGGACTTCGCCCCCGCCGACATGGTCGAGGTCCTGCTCGCCCGCGCCCGCAAGCACGAGACCGAGTAGCCCCCCGGTCCCCTCAGATCCGGTCGAGGGCCTGCTTCAGGTCGGCCCAGAGGTCGTCGACGTCCTCGACGCCGACCGACAGGCGCACCAGGCCGACGGGCACGGCCTCGGGCTCGCCGGGCTGGCGGCGGCGGCGCTCGAGCTGGGACTCGACGCCGCCCAGGCTCGTCGAGGGCGACCAGATGCGGGTGCCGGCCGCGAGGGCCTCGGCCGCGGCGGCGTCGTCGCCGTCACCGGCGACCTCGACCGAGACGATCGCTCCCCAGCCGGGGTAGCGCACGCGCGAGACCCGCGGGTGGGTGGCCAGGCGCTCGGCGAGGTCGGCCGCATTGGCGCACGCCCGCTCCAGACGAAGGGAGAGCGTGCGCAGCCCGCGCAGGGCGAGCCACGCCTCCATCGGTCCGGCGATCGCCCCACCCAGGGTGCGGTGGCGGGCCAGCCGGGCGTGCAGCTCCCGTCCCGCGTCGGTGTCGGGGGTGACCGTCAGGCCGAGGATGACGTCGGAGTGACCGGAGAGGTACTTCGTCGCCGAGTGCACGACCACGTCGGCACCGTCCTCCAGCGGCCGCTGCAGCAGCGGCGTGGCGAAGGTGTTGTCGACGACGACGAGAGCACCCGCCTCGTGCGCGGCCGCGGTCAGACCGGCGATGTCGGCGACCTCGAGCAGCGGGTTGGACGGCGACTCCAGCCACAGCAGGTCCGCGCCGGGCAGGGCCGCGGTCGTCGCGGCGTCATCGGTGACGTCGACCCACCGCACGTCGAGCCGACCGTCGCGCTGCGCCTCGGTGAGCGTGACCACGACGCCGTTGTAGGCAGCCGCCGGTGCGACGACGACGCCCCCCACGGGGACGAGCGAGAGCGCCGCCTGCACCGCGGCCATGCCGGAGGAGTAGAGGAGCGCGTCGCCCCCTTCGAGCTCGCCGACGGCCTCCTCGAAGGGGGTCCACGTCGGGTTGTCGACCCGCGCGTAGTTGACCGGCCCGTCCTGGATGTACGTCGAGGTGAAGGTCACGGGCGGGTTGAGCGGCGCGCCCGGCACCCGCTCGGGCCGGCCGAGGGCGACGACCCGGGTGCGGGGGGAGAGGGGCTGCGCGGCGTCATGGTGCTCCATGGTGGCGAGGCTAGGCGTTAGTCTCTCCCCGATGAGCAGCCAGTCCAGCCGCAAGCCCCGCGTCGCCGTCGTCTTCGGCGGGCGCTCCTCCGAGCACGCCGTCTCGTGCGCCACGGCCGCGGGCGTGCTGCGCGCGATCGACCGTGACGCCTACGACGTCGTGCCCGTCGGCATCACCCGCGAGGGCGCCTGGGTCCTGGCGAGCGACGACCCCGAGGCGCTGGCGCTCACGCCTGGCCACACCCCCGAGGTCACCGACACCGGCGCCGCCGTCATCCTCCCGACCCGCGTCGGCGACTCGACCCTCACGGTGCACCGCACCGGTCAGGCACTCGAGGCGCTCGGTGAGGTCGACGTCGTCTTCCCGCTGCTGCACGGCCCCTACGGCGAGGACGGCACTCTTCAGGGCATGCTCGAGCTCGCCGACATCCGCTACGTCGGGTCCGGGGTCCTGGCCTCGGCGGCCGGCATGGACAAGCACTACATGAAGGTCGTCTTCGCCGGTGCCGGCCTGCCGGTCGGTCCCTACACGGTCATCACCGACGCCCAGTGGCGCCGGGACAAGGCGGCCGCGATGGACGCGGTCAACGCGCTGACCTTCCCCGTCTTCGTCAAGCCCTGTCGTGCCGGCTCGTCCATGGGCGTGTCCAAGGTCGATCGCCCCGAGGGGCTCGAGGCGGCCATCGAGGCCGCCCGCGAGCACGACCTCAAGGTCATCGTCGAGTCCGGCATCGTCGGGCGCGAGATCGAGTGCGCCGTCCTCCAGGGGCGGGGGCTCGACGCGCCGCGCACCTCGCTGCCGGGCGAGATCGTCGTCGAGGCCGGGCACGGGCACGACTTCTACGACTTCGAGGCCAAGTACCTCGACGAGGCCTCGGTCGTCCTCTCCTGCCCCGCCGACCTGCCTGCTGGTGCGGCCGACGAGGTCCGTCGCCTGGCCGCGTCCGCCTTCGAGTCGCTCGCCTGCGAGGGTCTGGCCCGTGTCGACTGCTTCGTCACCGAGGGCGGCGAGGTCGTCATCAACGAGATCAACACGATGCCCGGCTTCACGCCGCACTCGATGTACCCGCGCATGTGGGACGCCAGCGGCGTGGCCTACCCGCAGCTCGTCGACGAGCTCATCCAGCTCGCCCTCGAGCGGCCCGTCGGCCTGCGCTGACCCTCCCTTGGCCCGCATTGCCGTAGGGCAATGCGCGGGGAGGCCGCATTGCCGTAGGGCAATGTGCGGGGAGACCGCATTGCCGTAGGGCAATGCGGAGCGAGGAGGTGGCTCAGGCGCACTCGCGGCCGTTGGTCGGCAGCTCCTCGACGGCGTCGCTGAAGGCCGGCAGCAGCAGCGGCCCCGGGCCGTGCTCGTCGGGCACGATGACCTCGATCGCCGGGTCGTGCCCGTAGGTCGTCAGACGGGTCCCGTCGCCGAGCTCCTCGGCCACCCACCCGATCTCGTCGACGACGACGCACTGCTCCTGCGTCGGTCCCAGGGCGGGCATCCCGCACCGCGCGACGATCGCCGGGTCGCCCCACGCCCGCACGCCGGGGTCGGCCGGGTCGGTCTCGCGGACCTCGAGGTCGTTGAGCGTGGACGGCCAGTGCTTCGCCGCGGCGACGCACGGCGGGCTGTCGGCGGCGTCGGGCACGGCCACCCCGACCGCGCCGCCGCACCCGGCGAGCAGCAGGGGCACGGTGCAGCCCAGCGCGAGGAGGGCACGAGGTCGGCGGGTGGTGGGCACGGCCGGGAGGCTACCGTGCGGTGCTGACCCCCTTCGCCTCGATGGAGCGTGACCGATGCCCGCCACCCG
Organism: Janibacter sp. FSL W8-0316; assembly: GCF_038004165.1. NCBI lineage: Bacteria > Bacillati > Actinomycetota > Actinomycetes > Micrococcales > Intrasporangiaceae > Janibacter > Janibacter sp. FSL W8-0316. The sequence continues at coordinate 3,260,556 of NZ_JBBOQX010000001.1, forward strand.
CCTGTCCGACCTGTCCGAGGCGGACCTCCTCGCCCGCCTCTTCCCGGTCTACGCGGGGGCGAAGGGAGGCACCGCCGACGTGGTCATCGGGCCGGGGGACGACGCCGCGGTGCTGGCCGCGCCGGGTGGTTCGGTAGTCCTCACGACCGACACGATGGTGCGGGGCCGCGACTGGCGTGACGACTGGTCGTCGCCGCACGAGGTCGGCCACAAGGCCGTCGTGCAAAACGTCGCCGACATCGCGGCGATGGGTGCCACGCCCACGGGGCTGCTCGTCGCGCTCGCCGCCGACCCGGCCACCGAGGTCGACTGGGCGCTCGGTCTGGCCGAGGGCATCGCCGCGGCCGCGCGCGAGGCCTCGGCGCCGGTCCTCGGCGGTGACCTGTCCTCTGCCGGCCCGGGCACGGTCATGGTGGCGATCACCGCGGTCGGCGACCTCGGCGGTCGCGCCGCGGTCCGTCGCGACGGTGCCCGCCCCGGCGATGTCGTCGCGGTCTGCGGCACGCTCGGCCGCTCCGGCGGTGGGCTGCAACTGCTCCTCGCCGATCGGGGGCGCACCCACGACGCCCCTGACGCGATGTCGGCCCACCGTGTCGTGCACGACCTGTGCCTGGCCCACCGGACCGCCGGTCGACCGCCGTGGGAGCAGGGCCCGGTCGCCGCCGACGCCGGCGCGACCTCGATGATCGACCTGTCCGACGGGCTCGTGCGCGACCTGGGTCGCATCGCCCGGGCGAGCGGGGTGGGTGTCGAGCTGGACGGCGAGGCTCTGCGGGAGCACGCGGCCGGGCCGCTCACCGAGGCGCTCGGCGCCGACGAGGCGATGCGCCAGGTGCTGTCCGGGGGAGAGGAGCACTCGCTCGTGGCGACCTTCGCGCCGGGCGAGGTGCCGACGGGCTGGCACCTGCTCGGTCGGTGCACGGCCGGGGCGCCGGCGGTCCTCGTCGACGGGGCGGTGCCCGTGGTCACCGGGTGGGACCACTTCCGGGGGTGACCCCCTTCGTCCCGACGGCATCGGCCTCGGGCACGAAAAAGCCGCCGTCCCCGTGAGGGGGAGCGGCGGCGATGTCGTCAGGCTCGGGTCAGCGCTTGACCTTGCCGGCCTTGAGGCACGAGGTGCAGACGTTGAGACGCTTCGGGGTCACCCCGGCGTCGCCCACCTTGGCCCGAACGCGCTGGATGTTCGGGTTCCAGCGACGCTTGGTGCGGCGGTGCGAGTGCGAGATGGAGTGTCCGAAGGACGGTCCCTTGCCGCAGACGTCGCAGTTGGCAGCCACGGGTATCTCCTGTGTTCGTCAGTCAGTGAGTGGTGCGCCCGGGCTGTCCACCACGAAGGGGGGACCCGTCACCGGGCAACCGGTACAGAGTAGCCGAGGTGGGACCGCAGAGACAAAACGGCGTCACCGGGCCGTCTCGGTCCGTGCCACATCGTGCCGCAGGCCCCGCCCTGGCGCACGTCTCCACTAACGTGACCGACGTGCTGGAGGTCCTCGACGTCGACTCCGTCCGCCGGTGGGTGGTCATGACCCGCGCGGCCCTCGCGGCGCGCCGCACCGAGATCGACGCGCTCAACGTCTACCCGGTGCCCGACGGCGACACCGGCACCAACATGTACCTCACCCTCGACGAGGCCCTCGCGGGTGCGATGCGCGAGCAGGAGGCCCTCGGGGTCGTCGGCGAGGCGCCGCTCGCGGTGGAGGTCGCGGTGATGTCGCGCTCCGCGCTGATGTCGGCCCGGGGCAACTCCGGCGTGATCCTCAGCCAGCTCGTGCGCGGCGTGAGCGAGGTCGTCTCCTCCGAGAGCCTCGACGAGGTCGACGCGGCTGCCGTCGGCCGGGCCGTGCGCCAGGGGGCACGACGGGCCCGCGAGAGCGTCGTGCGCCCGCAGGAGGGCACGATCCTCACCGTCGCCGACGCCACCGCCGACGCGGTCGAGGCAGCCCTCGTCGGTGGCGCCACCCTCGGCGAGGTGACCCGCGCTGCGGTCGAGGCGGCCCGCGCCGCACTGGCCCGCACCCCCGAGCAGCTGCAGGTGCTGCGCGACGCCGGGGTCGTCGACGCCGGGGGAGCGGGCTACCTGCTCTTCGTCGAGGCGCTCGACCAGGTCGTCCACGAGCAGGGTGCGCCCACGCAGTACGCCGTCGACGACTTCACCCTCAACCCCTCGCTCGAGCGGCGGCCCGACTGGTCCTCCTCCGGTGCCGGGGCGGTCACCGAGCCGGGGCGGCACGAGGGACCGGCCTACGAGGTGATGTACCTCCTGCACGACGTCGCCGACGACGACGTGGCACGGCTGCGGCAGCGCCTGGACGAGATCGGCGACAGCGTCGTCGTCTCGACCGCGTGGGACCTCACCAACGTCCACGTCCACACCGACGACATCGGCGCCGCGCTCGAGGCCGGCCTGCTGCACGCCGCGCCGCAGCGCGTCGCGGTGACCCTCCTCGAGACCGTCGACCGGGCGCCGCGGGCGGGCGTGTCGATCGTCGCGTGCGCCGCGGGGCCCGGCATCGCCCGGGTGCTCGAGGCCGCGGGCGCCGTCACGGTGCCCTCGGGCCCGGGGCGACGGGCCTCGGCGGGGGAGATCGTCGCCGCGGTGCGCGAGGCAGGCACAAACGAGGTCATCCTCCTGCCCAACGACCGCGACACCCGCCTGGCCGCCGATGCCGCGGCCCATGCCGCCGAGCAGGAGGGGCGCCGGGTGCACGTCATCGGCTCGGGCACTGCCGTGCAGGGGCTGGCCGCCGTCGCCGTGCACGACCCCACGCTGCCCACGCACCACAACGTCCTCGCGATGACCCATGCCGCCGCGGCGACCCGGCACGGCGCGCTGACGATCGCCGTCAAGGCCGGGCTGACGAGCGGCGGCATGTGTGCCGTCGGCGACGTCCTCGGCATCGTGAGCGGCGACATCACGATCGTCGGGTCCGACGTCGACGAGGTCGCCCACGAGGTGCTCGACGGCATCCTCGCCCCCGGCACCGAGCTGGTGACGCTCGTCGTCGGTGCCGACGCGCCCGACGGTCTCGTCGGCCGGCTCGAGCGGTGGATCGAGGAGCGCCGTGACGGCATCGAGGTCCAGGTCGTCGACGGGGGGCAGCCGCACTACCTGCTCCTGCTCGGGGCCGAGTAGTGGCGACCGAGGAGACCAGGCTCAAGGGCCTGCTCGGCGGCCAGGCGGCGAGCAAGCTGGCCAAGCACCGCGACATCGAGACCGTCGGCGACCTGCTCGCCTTCGCGCCGCGTCGCTACCGCACCGCCGAGGCCGACCTCGGCCACCCCGCGGTCGGCGACTTCCTCGTGGCGGTCGCGAGGGTCGAGTCGGCGAGCACGCGGCAGATGGCCAAGCGCCGCGGGCGCATGCTCGAGGCGACGATCACCGACGGTCGTTCGCACATGAGGGTGACCTTCTTCGACGCGCGCGGTCACGAGCACAAGCTCGTTGCCGGCCGCGAGCTGCTCTTCGCGGGGACGGTCTCGCAGTTCCGCGGGCAGACGCAGCTGGCCCACCCCGGCTACGCCACGCTCGAGGAGGCGGCCGCCCTCGGCGAGCTCGGCGACGCCGACCACACCGGGCTCATCCCGATCTACCGGCACGTACCCGGCGTCCATCCGTGGACCATCACCCGCTGCGTGCGGCTCGTCCTCGGCCAGCTCGATGGGGTCGTCGACACGATCCCCGAGATCCTGCGGAGCAAGCGCGACCTGCTCGACCGGGCCGGCGCCCTTCGCGCCCTGCACGCCCCACGCGACCACGGTGAGGTCGACGCGGCCCGTCGCCACCTGCGCTACGAGGAGGCCCTCGTCCTGCAGAGCCTGCTCGGGCAGCGTCGGATCGCCGCCGCGGCGGTGGCGACCCGGGGCCGCTCGGCGCGCGACGGCGGACTGCTCGCCGAGTTCGACGCGCGCCTGCCCTTCGAGCTGACCGCCGGCCAGCAGCAGGTGAGCGCCGAGATCCTCGGCGAGATGGCCCGGCCGACCCCGATGCAGCGGCTGCTGCAGGGCGAGGTCGGTTCCGGCAAGACCGTCGTCGCCCTGCGCGCCATGCTCGCCGCGGTCGACTCCGGCGGGCAGGCGGCCCTGCTCGCGCCCACCGAGGTGCTCGCGGCGCAGCACGCCGGCTCGATCCGCGCCATGCTCGGCGACCTCGCCGAGGCCGGGATGCTCGGCGGCGCCGAGCAGGCCACCCGGGTCACGCTGCTCACCGGCTCGATGTCGGCCGCCCGGCGCAAGCAGGCGATGCTCGACATCGCCTCCGGCGACGCCGGCATCGTCATCGGCACCCACGCCCTGCTCGAGGAGAAGGTGACCTTCGCCGACCTCGCGCTCGTCGTCGTCGACGAGCAGCACCGCTTCGGCGTCGAGCAGCGCGACGCGCTGCGGGCGAAGGGGAGGACGCCTCCCCACGTGCTCGTCATGACCGCGACCCCGATCCCGCGCACCGTCGCGATGACCGTCTTCGGCGACATGGAGACCTCGACGCTGCGCGAGCTGCCACGGGGCCGGCAGCCGATCACGACGCACGTCGTCCCGACGCAGAAGCCCGGGTGGGTCGACCGGACGTGGCAGCGCGTCGCCGAGGAGGTCGCCGCCGGCCGGCAGGCCTACGTCGTCTGCCCCCGCATCGGCGGCGACGGTCCCGACGACCTCGACGGCATCGACCTCGTCGACGAGCACGGGCCGGCCGACGACGAGGCCGACGGCGAGCGGGTCGAGGAGCCGGAGGCGCCCCAACGACCGCTCGCGGCCGTCGAGGAGGTCATCGAGACGCTGCGTGCCCACCCCGCCCTCGAGGGTCTGACCCTGGCCGCGCTCCACGGGCGGATGGCACCGGACGACAAGGACGCCGTCATGGCCGCCTTCAGCTCCGGCGGCATCGACGTGCTCGTCTCGACGACGGTCATCGAGGTCGGCGTCGACGTGCCCAATGCCTCGACGATGGTCATCCTCGACGCCGATCGCTTCGGCGTCTCGCAGCTGCACCAGCTGCGTGGCCGCGTCGGTCGCGGGGGCGACCCCGGCGTGTGCCTGCTCATGACGGCCACCGAGAGCGACGTGGCCGGGGAGCGTCTCGCAGCGGTCGCCCGCAGCTCCGACGGCTTCGAGCTGGCGCGGCTCGACCTCGAGCTGCGGCGGGAGGGTGACGTGCTCGGCCGGGCCCAGCACGGCGCACGCAACCACCTGCAGCACCTGTCCGTGCTGCGCGACGAGGCGATCATCGAGCTGGCCCGTGAGGACGCCCAGGCACTCCTCGCCGACGACCCCGAGCTCGCGGCCCACCCGCAGCTGCGTGCCCGGGTCGACGACTGGGCCGACGAGGAGCAGGCCGCCTACCTCGAAAAGGGGTGAGTCACCCCCTTCGTCCTTGCGGGGTGGTTGGTCCCCACGGCCGGCGATGGCGCATCATGGGGGCGTGACTCGGATCATCAGCGGCGAGGCCGGCGGGCGGCGACTGCGCACGCCCGCGGGCGACGGCACCCGGCCCACCACCGACCGTGTGCGCGAGGCGCTCTTCTCCTCGCTCGAGGCGCGCGGCGTCATCGACGGCGCCCATGTCATGGACCTCTACGCCGGCTCCGGGGCCCTCGGCCTCGAGGCGGCCAGCCGCGGTGCGGCGAGCGTGCTGCTCGTCGAGTCCGACCGCGGGGCGTCCGCGACGATCCGCGCCAACATCTCCGACCTCGGCGTCGCCGGGGCGCGGCTGCAGTCCTGCTCCGTCGAGCAGGCGCTCGACCGGCCGGCCTCGCTGATGTACGACCTCGTTCTCGCCGACCCGCCCTACGACGTCACCGAGGAGTCGCTCGGCGCGGTCCTCGAGATGCTCCTCGCCCACCAGTGGCTCGCGCAGGAGCCGGTCATCGTCATCGAGCGCTCGTCGCGCTCGCCGGAGCCGACCTGGCCCGACGGGATCGTCGCCGAGGGGTCGAAGTCCTACGGCGAGACGACCTTGTGGTTCGCGACCCGGGTCGCGCCCGACTACCAGATCTGAGCGCCCCGCATCCCGCCGCGGGCCCGGTGCATCCGGTAGGAATGGGGGCATGAGCGACTACACGATCCCGCGCCCGGCCGCTGGGGACATCACCGACCTCATCGCCGACGACCACCGGCTCTTCGAGGACCTCATGCGCGACATGCGTGATGTCAGCGCCGACCGCGACGGGGCCCGCAGCGCATTCGCCGCGGTGCTCATCGCGCACAGCGAGGCCGAGGAGGAGGTCGTCTATCCCAAGCTCGTCCGACGCGATGTCATCGAGGGCGAGGAGGAGCACCACGGGGAGAAGGAGCACGCTGCGACCAACGAGGCGCTGCTCCACCTGCTGCAGGCCAAGGGCACCGACACCCAGAAGTTCGACGACGCCGTGGAGGCGGTCGCCGAGGTGCTCAACCACCACATCGGCGAGGAGGAGCAGACCATCCTCAACCCGGCTCGCGAGGACGCCTCCGAGGAGCTGCGCCAGCAGCTGGGTGCCGGCTGGGCCGCCCGACGCAACGAGCTGCTCGAGGACGGCGCCGGGTCGCTCGAGCAGGTCGAGTCGCTGGTGAAGCAGGCCTACGAGGACGGGCTCCTGCCCAACGACGACCAGCCGTCGTGACGCGCGCTGTCTGCCCGGGCTCCTACGACCCGGTGACCGTCGGCCACGTCGACGTCTTCCGCCGGGGCGCCACGCTCTTCGACGAGGTCGTCGTGGCGATCCTGCACAACCCCGCGAAGCAGGGGACCTTCACCGTCGACGAGCGGGTCGCCCTCATCGAGGCGCAGGTGGCCGACCTCGACAACGTGCGGGTGCAGGCCTTCGCCAACCGGCTGATCGTGGACGTGTGCACCGAGCTCGAGGCCCGGGTGCTGCTCAAGGGCCTGCGCGGGGAGACCGACTTCTCCTACGAGTGGCCGATGGCGCTCATGAACCGTCATCTCACCGGTGTCGAGACCCTCTTCATCCCCGGCGACCCGCGCCACGAGCACGTCTCCTCCTCGTTGGTCAAGGAGGTCGCGCGCTTCGGCGGCGACGTCACCGGTCTCGTCTCCGACGAGGTGCGCGACGCCCTCGTCGAGCGTCTGCCCCGGCCCTGAGGCCCACTCCCTTCGTCGGTTTGGGACGAAAGGGGGATCGCCGGTAGTCTGGTGCGTCGGTCTACGTCGTCGTGTCGTGGACCGTTCTGTCGGAGACTGGAGCCATGAACCGCAACGCCCCCGCCTCGCCCCTGGTGCTCGATGCCAAGGATGTGGGCCGCCGACCCGGGTCGATGCACGAAGTGTCGCTCCAGGCCGACGCACCCGCCGACTTCGGCACGGATGTGCTGTCCGTCCCGCAGGGCCAGCCCATGGACCTGCAGGCGCGGATGGAGTCCGTGCACGAGGGCGTGCTGGTGAGCGGGACGGTCTCTGCCATGGCGACGGGTGCCTGCGTGCGGTGCCTGGACGAGATCGACCTGCCGGTCGACAGCTCGTTCCAGGAGCTGTTCGTCTGGCCCGATCGGGCGAAGCACCACCGCGAGGTGGACGCGGAGGCCGACGAGGAGGAAGAGCACTGGATCGAGGACGACATGATCGATCTCGAGCCGGTGCTGCGGGACGCGGTTCTGCCGAACCTGCCGTTCCAACCGGTGTGCCGGGACGACTGTCCGGGACTGTGCTCCGAGTGCGGAGCCAGGCTCGAGGACGACCCGGAGCACCACCACGAGCTGATCGACCCCCGGTGGGCGGCACTCGAGGCGCTTGCGCCTCTGGCCACCCCGTCGGGGGATGAGGACAACGAAGAGAAGAGGAACTGACGTGGCCGTCCCGAAGCGGAAGATGTCGCGCTCCAACACCCGTAGCCGTCGGGCGAACTGGAAGGCGACGCCCACCGCGCTGTCGACCTGCCCGCAGTGCAAGTCGCCCGCGCCGGCCCACCAGGCCTGCCCGAGCTGCGGTACCTACAAGGGTCGCTACTACGCGACCGCGGACCGCACCGAGCACCAGGCCTGAGCCACCTGTCGCAATGAGCGACAGGACCTCACCGGAGCAGCGGCCCGTCGAGGAGCTCTCCCGATACCTCACCGAGGTGACCGGGGAGCCCGTCGACGAGCCGCTGCTCACGCGTGCCCTCACCCACCGGTCGTTCTCCTACGAGAACGGCGGGCTGCCGCACAACGAGCGCCTGGAGTTCCTCGGCGACTCGGTGCTCGGCCTCGTCGTCACCGACCACCTGCACGGCGCTCACCCCGACCTCAGCGAGGGTGAGCTGGCCAAGCTGCGGGCGGCGGTGGTCAACATGCGTGCCCTCGCCGACGTCGGGCGCACCATCGGCCTGGGCGACTTCGTCATGCTCGGCAAGGGCGAGGAGAGCACCGGCGGTCGCGACAAGGACTCGATCCTCGCGGACACCGTCGAGGCGGTCATCGGCGCGGTCTACCTCTCCACGGCCAAACCCGGCGGTCTCGATGCCGCGAGCCGGCTGGTCCACTCCCTCCTGGACCCGCTGATGAAGCACTCCGCGACCCTCGGCGCGGGACTCGACTGGAAGACCTCGCTGCAGGAGGTCGCGGCGACGCAGGACCTCGGCGCGGTCCAGTACCGCACCAGCGACGAGGGTCCCGACCACGACAAGACCTTCACCGCCGAGGTCCTCGTCGGTGAGCAGGTGCGCGGGCGTGGTGCCGGCCGCACCAAGAAGGTCGCCGAGCAGAAGGCAGCCGCCGACGCCTACGCGGCGCTCACGGCCGACCAGCCGGCCTGACGTGCCGGAGCTGCCCGAGGTCGAGGTCGTCCGTCGCGGCCTGGCCGACCACGTGAGTGGCCGCACCCTCGAGCACGTCGTCCTCACGGGGGAGCGGGTCGCGCGACGTCACGTGCCCGGTCCTCGCGACCTCGAGGACCGCCTCGCCGGGCGAGCGGTCACCGGCGCCCACCGCCGGGGCAAGTACCTGTGGCTCGCCCTCGCCGATGCGCCCGACGCCGTCCCCGACGAGGGGCTGATCGTCCACCTCGGCATGAGCGGGCAGATGCTCGTCACCGATCCTGCCGACCCACTGGCCAAGCACACGCACGGGCGTCTGGTCTTCACCGACGGCGGGCACGAGCTGCGCTTCGTCGACCAGCGCACCTTCGGCGGCTTCGCCCTGGCCGACCTCGTCGACGGCGTGCCGAGCACCGTCGCCCACATCGCGCTCGACCCCTTCGACCCGGGCTACGACCGCGACGCCGTCGTGCGCGACATCAAGCGTCGACGCAGCGGCATCAAGCGGGTCCTGCTCAACCAGACGGTCGTGTCGGGCATCGGCAACATCTACGCCGACGAGGCCCTGTGGCGGGCGGGGGTCCACGGGGAGCGGCTGGCCTCCTCGCTGACCAAGCCGGCCATCGCCCGGCTGCTCGACCATGCCCGCGACGTCATGGCGCAGGCACTCGACCAGGGCGGCACGAGCTTCGATGCGCTCTACGTCAACGTCAACGGCGCCTCGGGCTACTTCGACCGGTCGCTCGCCGCCTACGGCCAGGAGGGCCGCCCCTGTCCACGGTGTGGCACGACGATGCGTCGCGAGCAGTTCATGAACCGCAGCTCGACCAGCTGCCCCCGCTGCCAGGTGCGGCCGCGGGCGGCCCGGGGCTGACCCTCTTTGCCACGCGGACAATGGCCCGCGACAACTCTCGCTCTGAGTGCCGGTCAAAGTGGCTCTTCACCGATGAGTGTGGGGTGAGCGCGACGCGCCGGTGCGTGGGGTAAGGGTGGAAAGGGTCGAGGCCCTCGAAGATCAGAGGACTCTTACCTCTCCTGATCGCAAGGACCTCGACGATGCCCGAGCCTACGTTGTGCTGCCGTGTGCGCGGCGGCTACTGCGACCGTTGCGACGTGCTCGTCGGACTACCCGGGCTGCATGTGATCGCTGTCGAGCAGCACGGTGACGACCGGTTAGTCGTGACGGTGGAGTCGGCTCCGGAGCCGATGGGATGCCGCTCCTGCGGGGTCATCGCCCGCGGCCACGGACGGGTGGAGGTGCGCCTGGTCGACGCGCCGGCGTTTGGCCGGCCGGTGCGGATCATCTGGCGCAAGCGCCGCTGGCTGTGCCTGGAGCCCGCGTGCGGGGTCGGCTCGTTCGTGGAGCAGGACGACGCTGTCGCGACGCCTCGCGGGTTGTTGACGGCCCGGGCGTGCCGGTGGGCGATCGAGCAGATCCGCCGCGAGCACGCCAGCGTCAACGGGGTACGGCGCCAGCTCGGGACAGGGTGGCGGACCGTGTGGGAGTCGATCCGGCCGCTGCTGCAGGCCGCAGCCGACGACGTGTCGCGCTTCGAGGGGGTCGCGATCCTCGGGGTCGATGAACATGTGTGGCATCACGTCTCGACCAAGCCGATCGAGGACGGCGGACGCGGCCCGAAGGAGCTGACCGGGATGGTCGACCTGACCCGTGATGCGGGCGGGCGCACCAGGGCCCGGCTGCTCGACCTCGTCCCGGGTCGCTCCGGCGCCGTGTACAAGGACTGGCTCGACCAGCGCGGCCAGGCCTTCCGAGCCCGGGTCGAGGTGGCCACGCTGGACCCGTTCCACGGGTACAAGAACGCGATCGACGACCAGCTCGAGGACGCCCGCTCGGTCCTGGACGCCTTCCACGTCGTCAAGCTCGCCACCGCCGTCGTCGACGACGTCCGCCGACGTGTCCAGCAGCAGATCCACGGCCACCGAGGCCGCAAGAACGACCCGCTGTACCGGATCCGCAACATCCTGCGCGCCGGCGCCGAGAACCTCACCGAGCGACAACGCGCCCGGCTCGAGGCGGCGTGGGCTGCCGACGAACGCCACCTCGAGGTCGAGGTCGCCTGGGTGTGCGCCCAGCAGGTCCGCTCCGCCTACCACCAGGCCACTCATGCTGCCGGGCGAGCGGTCGCCGAGAAGATCCTCCACACCTTCGCCTCATGCCCGATCCCCGAGGTCGCCCGCCTGGGCAAGACCCTGAACACCTGGCGCCGCGAGTTCCTCGGCTACTTCGACACCAACGGCGCCAACAACGGCGGCACCGAAGCCATCAACGGCCTCATTGAGCTCCACCGCCGCGTAGCCCGCGGCTTTCGCAACCGCGACAACTACCGCCTCCGCATGCTCCTCATCGGCGGCGGCCTCAACCTACGACCCCACACTCATCGGTGAAGAGCCGTCAAAGTCGGAGAGAGATGCCTATGCGATTCGCAGCTTCCACCGCCCTCTGGGCTGCCTGCCAGGTTGTGGGACGATCATGTCCGAACGCTTCAAGTAATTCAGAACGGCCTCCAGCGACGGCGTGTCGCTAACCTCGAACTTCTGGCTCGCAGTCCCTGCGAATCCAATGAAGTCGCCGGACATACTGCCTAGGATCTGCATTGCCGTACCTGCCCTGATCGAATCAGATTGCTCCTTTAGTTGCCACACGACATCTTCATGGTCACGGACAGCTGGGGCGATGAGTAGGAGTGCGTCCGTGGGCAACAAGACACGCAAGGTCCGTGCTGCCGACGCTGCCGCGACTAGGAATGACTGATCCTCGGTGGGAGCGAACTCGACCAGCCGCTCAAGAAGCGCACGCCTCGTTGCTTCCGGGAAGGTGTTTCCGCGCACGACCTCCTCGGCGTGACTTTGGACTAACGCCGGGGTGATAAACGATTTGGCATTGGTGGACACTCGCAGGGCGGGGCCAATGGACGCCCAACCAGCACCCGAGAAGTGAGCGAAAGTCACTTCGGTGTCCTCGATGACGTGTGCCCGCAGCAGCTCTGCTAGTAGCTCATCAGGACTCGACTCGACCTCGCTGAGATCAAAGCTGGGGCCGTTCGGCGCTTCCAGCATCTGCTTGGCCAGTTGCACACGCTGTCGCGGTTGGAGCACAGTTTGCGCGTTCAGCAGCAAGGCGACCAAGGGCTCAATCTGGTCTTCGGTCGCGTCCTCCACGTTGATGATATCGACGACCGCCCCATCATCGTCCGTGAGCAACGCTGCGAGCGCATCGTCCACGCCGATCTTGGTCACGTATGCCTCAAGATTCGTGAAGTTCGGTACGACGCACAGCCGCTCAACCACCGTCGCCCACGCAGTCTGCTCCACCACGGTGATGTCAGGCAGCGCCGCGCTTTCGGCGCTGGCATCCAAGAATGCGTCCATCTGATCGGCCGACCACTCTTCGAGCTGCGCGTTGACGACCTGAGCGAGGACCTCGGGGGACGCGCAGCTACTGGTTGTTTGCTCATCACTCTCGACCAGCGACAGGTAGCCTTCGACGTTCTCGGCGCAGTGCTGCCAGACCACTGTCTTGGCCATAAGGTTGTCCGCAGAGATCGGTGCTTCGTCTGGCAACGTCGCCGCGGCCCGAAGGTTGCTGGCGTCAAGCGTGTATCGCTTCGCGTCGACCACCAGATTCTGGAGCTCCGGCGAGAGCGCGCGAAGGTTAGGGACGCTGGGCAGCGCAGCCGTCAGGAAGGCGAAAAGAGTCTTCATAGGCACACCACGCTGAGTCTCGCAGAACGCAGGGATCTTCGCGTGCAGACGTGCGATGAGTGCTCGTGCGTTGTCATCGAGCTCGAAGGTCTCGAAACTCGGTGCGCTCCGCAAGGCAGCGTTGAGCAGACTCACGTTCGTCTCGTCGCCGTCGATCGTGCCTTCGGAGGCAATGAAGCTGAACAGTCCTGACCATGGCTTGGCAGCCAGCCGCGAGACCAGATCTCCACTATGACTTGTCGGCATATTGAGATAGGTCGAGAGGAACTGATGGCCATCCGCGTTGTGCGGTCGCGCCAGGAAGTCGATGAGATGGATCGATGTCGAGGCATCGATGGTCATGAGGTGATTTACGATGTCGATGTTGAGAGCACTCCGCGTGCCAAGGAAATCGGCGGGTGCCTGCGCCAGGACGTTCCCGACCGCCCCGGGAGTCGTGAATTCGAACTGAGTGTCTATCTCATTGGGCCACACGCTGTTCCGGAAGAACTTCGCAACGTCCACGCCTAAGAACTCACCGTAGAAGACAGTCGCATACTCGGCGTAAAACCGATCGATGTACCCTTGCTTGACCAGGTCGATAGCGAGCTTTGACGGGAGAGTTTGTTCGGCGATCGCTCTGAACGTTTGATCCTTGTATTCGTAGCGCTCATCGTCCACGAGGCTCTTGAAGTCCGCACCACGCAGCGTCGCGATCTCTACGTCGATCTCACCTAACCGGCTCACGTCGGATGGCGGCAATTCCAGCCAGCTAGCTGAATCCGAGGCTTCTGGGAATAGCAAGGCAAGGTTGTTTCGATCAAGCCGGACGACCTCGTTATGCCCCGAATGGTGCTGGAAAGACATGTCCACCGACCCGGATCGCCCAATTGGTTGCCAGAATGTTGGCTCGCTGGTCGCCGCTACATCGAGCTCGTTGTTGCCGACCTTTGCTGATTTGAGCGTCATGCGCGAGACTCTCTGCAACGCCTCAAGCCGCTGGCTGAGATGGACCGAAAGGTCCCGTTGTTTCTGTAGCTTCGTCACTCCGCGCACCAGGTCGGCTCGCTCATTCCGCAGGATCCTGATCGACTCGTCCACCAGATCGCGGCGTGACTTATCCAACGTGTCGAGGGCGCTGCCTCGATGGGGAAGTGCTTCAAAATCCGCGAGGTGGAAGTTTTTGTAGACGACGAGTGCGAATAGTCGATCGGCCGTTAGCCCAGGAGCGAGCTTGTCTACTTCGACCCACAGCAAACGTTCTGCGTAGACTACGAACTCATTGCCGATGTTGATCATCAAACGCATGTCGGTCGTGTGACGCGCCACGATGTCGATGAGACCATGTTCTACATTCGTGCCCTTGGGGAGCTTCAGCTTTCCGAGTTCATTTAGAAAGTGGTCACGTGCGTTGCTGTGGGAAAGGAAAGGCACCACCGGAACAACTATCTCGAAGAACTTTGTCCGATTAGCGCGCTCTACCGCTTCGGCCGCGGTGTCCTTTTTCTTGTCCGCCGCCGATTTGGAGGTGTCCGTAGTTGAATCCTCGTTCTGCCGGTTCTCCGCCTCGTCCTTCTCCTGCTGCTCGTCACCGAGCTTCTCGAACAAGCTGTCCTTGATCGCGTAGACGAACCTGAGCGGCCGGTCCGGGCGGCCCTTCCAGTGGGCGGAGCTGTTGACCAGAGTGTTCAGTTCGCGCAGCGAGTCGAAGATCCGCGGGTCATCGAACCGATCAAGGTCCTCGAATACGACGATGTCTGGCTCAGTGGCTTCAAAGAACGTGATCAGCTCGTCGAGGTATTTGTCGAAGAACGAGTCGCTCTTACCCTCCAACGCGATCGAGGCTCCTCCGGCCGACACTTGAGCCACTACGCGATTGCCGATGTACCAACGTGCGGCCCACAGCATCCCCAGTACGAGAAAGAACAACGTAGCCATCGGTAGCCAATAGTTGTCAGTCCCGAGGGAATCCTTGATAGGACGCAATCCGAACAGCCAAAGTAGGCCGACGAGAACCACCGCAACGGCGAGCGCGTCGAGACCGGCTCGCCACCATCTCAACCGCGGCGTCCTCGCGAACTCCGAACTACGGACCTCGCCGGGCTTCGCCCGGTACACCAATTGCTTGACGAGCTCCTTCTGAATCCGGTTCGTCAGGTCTTCGCCCTTGTCGGGCCCGAGCGTGTTGATGCTGATGCGTAGGACCTTCTTGGAAGAAGCCTTCTTGCGCTTCTTCTTGGTCGTCTTCGCCACCTCCTCAGAGCTCTCGTTCCCGGGATCCTCGCTCTCAGGGGTCTCCTGGCCCTGAATGAACTCGTCGAGGATGCTCGACTTGCCGGCCCCGTAACGACCGGTGAGCGCGATGTTCTTGTTCCGCGGATCAGAGACGGCTGCGTTCAACCGGGACACGTAGGTCTGGTGGTGATCCTCGTTGTACTCCGGGGCAAGCGATCGCAGTTCGATGTCCGTCACTCTGTCTCCATCTTCCGCTCCGAGGGATTGCTCGATGTGGGGCGGGCCACTGCCTCTAGATCGTATCCAGTGCTTCCGACAAGCGGTCTGGTCAACGCTCGCCGTGCATCGAAGTAGCGCAGCACCATAGGTATTCAATGTCACAGGGGGTAGAGGGCTACTTCGACCGGTCGCCGTCGGCCTACGGCCAGGAGGGCCGCCCCTGTCCGCGGTGTGGCACGACGATGCGTCGCGAGCAGTTCATGAACCGCAGCTCGACCAGCTGCCCCCGCTGCCAGGTGCGGCCGCGGGCGGCCCGGGGCTGACCCCCTTCGTCATGACCTCAAGGGAATGCGACGTCAGGGGCGGGGGAGCTCCTTGAGCTGCACGGCCTTGCCGGTGTGCTTCTCGGAGAGGTCGGCGAAGGCCTGCCGGATCGTCGCGGCGTAGGTGTGCGCGCCGCCGAGCGAGGGGTGGATGCCGTCGGACTGGAGGTCCTCGGCGCTCACCGCGGCGTCCCAGTCGGCGAGGGCGACGTTGGGGTGCTCGTCGGCGATCCGCTCGAGCGCGGCGTTGTCGTCGTCGATGCGGGAGAGCCGGTCGGCGTGGAGGTTGACGATGACGACCATGCGGTCGTCGCCGATCTCCTCGAGGATCTGCTCGACGGTGTCGGGATCGGTGCCGGCATTGGTGCCGAAGGCCAGGACCACGGCGCGGCGCAGCGAGTCGCCGGCGGACTCGACGGCCGACAGCCCCGCGGACCACTGGCGGTTGGAGCGGGCGTCGATCTGGATGCCGGGGAAGTAGTACTCGAGCGCGGGGACCGAGCCGACGACCATCGAGTCGCCGAAGACATCGATCTCGTCGCCCTCGGGCATCGTGAAGCTCTTGGTCCCGGAGAAGGTCGGGGCCGGCTCGGTCTTGCGCGGGGCGGCCGCCTTGGCCTGGTTGGCCTCGATCGTGCGCTGGGTGCTCGTGCGGTCGGGGGCCGTGACGAGCACGGCGGTGAGCACGAGCGCGGCGGCCAGGGCGGCCCCGGCGACGACCCGGCGCACTCGCACGGAGCGCAGGTGGGCGAAGGCGCCGAGGACGCGACGCCCGCTCTCGCGGAAGCCGAGCCGGCGCACCGGCGTCTCGACGAAGCGGTAGGACAGGTCGGCGAGGGCGAGCGTCACGACGACGGCCCACACCCGGGTCCAGACGAAGGGGGCGGTGCCGGCGTTGGTCGGGATGTCCTGGGCGATGATGAGGATGACCGGCCAGTGCCACAGGTAGATGCCGTAGGACCGCTGTCCGATCCACGTCAGCGGCGGCAGCTCGAGCACGGTCCGCAGGCGGCCGGGGCGCTCGACTGCCGCGAGCAGCAGTGCGGCCGTGGCCAGGGAGACGAGTGGGATCCCGAGCGAGAAGGTCCAGGCGTGCTCCTCGCCGGCCAGGAAGAGCAGGGCGGCGATCGTCACGGCCGAGCCACCGATGACCCAGCGCCGGCGGGAGCACCACACCGAGGAGGTCGTGTAGGCCCGCAGCGGGCCGGTCCAGACGATGGCCAGGGCGGCGCCGAGCATCAGCCCGAAGAGGTGGGTGTCGGTGCCGTAGTAGGCCCGGGTGGGGTTGGCCGCGTCGTAGGTCAGGGCCATCTTCAGCGCGGAGGCGACACCGACGCCGAGGACGAGGCTCGCGAGGACCCACTCGGTGAGCGCGAAGCGCCGGTGCAGCGCGAGCAGGCCGAGCATCGCGAGGGGCCAGACGAGGTAGAACTGCTCCTCGACCGCGAGGCTCCAGAAGTTCATGAACAGCTGCGGGGAGGTCGCCGCGAAGTAGTTGGAGCCGCCGGCGATCTCGAGCCAGTTGGTCGAGAAGGTCAGCGCGCCGAGCGCCTGCCGGCGGATGCCGACGAGCAGGTCGGCCTCGACGGTGCGCGCGATGAGGACCGCGGCCGGCACGACGAGGAGCAGGGCGGGCAGCAGGCGGCGGGCCCGCCGGGTCCAGAAGCCGCGCAGGTCCACGCCGCCGGTCGAGCGGCGCTCGCGGACGAGCAGGGTCGTGATGAGGAAGCCGGAGATGACGAAGAAGACGTCGACCCCGAGGAAGCCGCCGGGTAGCCACGCGGGGTCGAGGTGGAAGACGACGACGGCGATGATCGCCAGGGCGCGCAGACCGTCGAGGCCCGCCAGGTGGCCACGCAGAGGCCGCCCCTGCGCCGACGTGGCGGCGGCGGGGGCGAGCGCGTCGGGCGCGGACGGGGCGTCGACGGTGGCGGAAGGCTGCTGACCCACGGGCACGACGCTAGGCACAAGCGGCGCCCGGGTGGGGGAGGCGCACCGTGCGGCCGGGTAGTTTCGCCCGCATGAGCAGCACGCAGCGCGCCACGTGGTTCGTCCGCGGTCGGGTCCAGGGGGTCGGCTTCCGCTGGTGGACGCGCTCCCGGGCCCTCGAGCTCGGCCTCGTCGGGCACGCCCGCAACACCGACGACGGGCGGGTCGAGGTCGTGGGGGAGGGTCCCCCTTCGTCCCTGGAGGGGCTCGACCGGCTGCTGCGGGAGGAGCCGTCGACGACGCGGCGCCCCGGCCACGTCACCTCGGTGGTGCGCCAGGACGCTCCGGCGAAGGGAGGGATCGCCGGCTTCGTCGAGAAGTGAGACGGCCCGTCGGGCGCCTGCCAGCGGTGACCTAACCTTGAGCGGGTGAGCGAGACACCCCCCGAGCTGCTGCGCCTGCGCCAGTCGATCGACAACATCGACGCGGCCCTGATCCACCTGCTGGCCGAGCGCTTCAAGGCAACCCAGAGCGTCGGGGTGCTCAAGGCGCGGATGGACCTGCCGCCCGCCGACCCGGCCCGCGAGGAGCGGCAGATCGCGCGGCTGCGCGACCTCGCCGACACCGCCGGTCTCGACCCGGTCTTCGCGGAGAAGTTCCTCACCTTCGTCATCGCCGAGGTCATCCACCACCACGAGCAGATCGCCCACGAGCAGGCCGCCGGCGAGCAGGGGGAGACCCGATGATCGAGCTGAAGACGCCCACCGAGATCGAGGCGATGCGCCCGGCCGGTCGGCTCGTGCGCGACGTGCTCGCCGCCCTCACCGAGGCCGCCGACGTCGGCGTCAACCTCCTCGAGCTCGACGCCCTCGCGCACCGCATGATCGACGCGGCCGGCGGGACCTCCTGCTACATCGACTACCACCCCTCCTTCGGGGCCAGCCCCTTCGGCAAGGTGCTGTGCACCTCGGTCAACGACGCCGTGCTGCACGGGCTGCCGCACGACTACCGGCTGCGTGACGGCGACCTGCTGTCGGTCGACTTCGCCGTCTCCGTCGGCGGCTGGGTCTGCGACGCGGCGAAGTCCTTCGTCGTCGGCACCCCCGACCCGCAGGACCTGCGGATCATCGACACGACCGAGTGCGCCCTGGCAGCCGGCATCGCGCAGGCCCGCGGCGGCAACAAGATGGGCGACATCAGCGCCGCCATCGCCGCCGTCGCGCGCGGCGAGGGCTACTCGATCAACACCCAGTTCGGCGGTCACGGGGTCGGCCGGGAGATGCACGGCGACCCGCACGTGTCCAACGACGGGCGCGCGGGCCGGGGCATCCCCCTGCGTCCCGGTCTCGTCATCGCCATCGAGCCGTGGTTCATGGCCGGCACCGACGAGATCCTCACCGACCCCGACGGCTGGACCCTGCGCAGCGTCGACGGCTCCCGCGGGGCGCACAGCGAGCACACGGTCGCCATCACCGACGGCGACCCGCTCATCCTCACAGCCTGACGGCCAGCTCAAGCGTCATGAAGACGCTGTTGGGGTCCTCCCGGTACCTACCGAAGGGAGGGCACGGGCCGAATCCGTGCCGCCCGTACAGCGCACGCGCCGGGGCGAAGAAGTCCATGCTCCCCGTCTCGAGGGAGACCCGGGTGACCTCGCGCGCCCGCGCGTCGGCGAGGGCATGCTGCAGGAGCGCACCGGCGACCCCGTGACCGCGCAGGTCGGGTGCGGTGCGCATGCTCTTCAGCTCCTCGTGCCCGGGCGTCAGCGGCGCGAGGGCTACCGTCCCGGCGAGCGCGCTGCCGAGGTGCCCGATCCACACGCGCACCCCACCGGTCTGCAACCCCGAGAGGTCCAGGGCGTGACGGCTTTCCGGAGGGGCGGTGGGCTCCATTTCGCGCAGGTGCTCGGAGAGGAAGGCCGGGAGCCGAGGGTCGTCCCAGTCGGCCGGGGAGATGGTGAGGTTCACCTGGGCGAGTCAACCACCGTGCGCGCTTTCCCTGGGTGTGATGCGGCCGGAAAGTAGAGTGGCCCGCACTGGCCGGCCCACACCCGCCCCAACTCGACCACCGTCTGCCCGAGGAGCGCCCCGCTCGTGTACGTCAAGAGCCTCACCCTCAAGGGCTTCAAGTCGTTCGCCTCGGCGACCCACATGCGGCTCGAGCCGGGCATCACGTGCATCGTCGGGCCCAACGGCTCGGGCAAGTCCAATGTCGTCGACGCGCTCGCCTGGGTCATGGGGGAGCAGGGGGCCAAGTCCCTGCGGGGCGGCAAGATGGAGGACGTCATCTTCGCCGGCACCACGGGTCGTGCGGCCCTGGGCCGCGCCGAGGTGACGATGACGATCGACAACTCCGACGGCGCGCTGCCGATCGACTACACCGAGGTGACGATCAGCCGCACGATGTTCCGCAACGGCGGCTCGGAGTACGCGATCAACGGCACCTCGTGCCGGCTGCTCGACATCCAGGAGCTGCTCTCCGACTCCGGCATCGGTCGCGAGATGCACGTCATCGTCGGGCAGGGGCAGCTCGACGCCGTGCTGCGCGCGACGCCCGAGGAGCGACGTGGCTTCATCGAGGAGGCCGCCGGCGTCCTCAAGCACCGCAAGCGCAAGGAAAAGGCGATCCGCAAGCTCGAGGGGATGGAGGCCAACCTCTCGCGCGTCGCCGACCTGACGACCGAGATCCGGCGCCAGCTCGGGCCCCTCGGCCGTCAGGCCGAGACCGCGCGCAAGGCCGCCGTCATCCAGGCCGACGCCCGCGACGCCCGCCACCGCCTCCTTGCCGATGACCTCGTGCGCATGACCTCCGCCCTCCAGCAGGAGGTGGCCGACGAGCAGGCGATGCTCGAGCGCCGCAAGGTCCTCGAGCAGGCGGTGCTCGCCGCCCGCACCCGCATCACCGAGCACGAGGAGGCCGGTGCCTCGGCGGCCGCCGAGCTGGCCGCCGCCCAGCAGCGGGCCGTGCGCCTGGCCTCGCTCACCGACAAGCTGACCGCGACCGCGTCGCTCGCCGCCGAGCGCGTGCGCCTGCTCGGGCAGGACGAGGAGGTCGAGACGACGAGCGGCCGTGACCCGGAGGCGCTGCGCGAGCAGGCCGCCCGGGCCCGTGCCGACGAGGAGGAGCTGCGCGCCGACATCGCCCGCGTCGGCGAGGAGCTCGCCGCGGCCGTCGCCGCCCGCGAGGCCGCCGAGCGCGCGCACGCGGCCGAGCAGCAGCGCATCGCCGCCCTGGCCCAGCGCGCCGCCGACCGCCGCGAGGGCCTGGCCCGGCTCGCCGGGCAGGTCGGGGCCCGACGCTCCCGCATCGAGGCGCGCGAGGCCGAGGTCGGCCGCCTCGAGGAGGTCGTGGCCACCGCGCTCGCCCGAGCCGACGAGGCCGACCGCGAGTTCACCCGGCTCGAGGGCACCATCGCCGACGAGGAGGGCAGCGAGGAGGGGCTCGACGAGGTCTACGAGCGCGCTGCCGAGGCCCATGACGCCGCCGAGGCCGAGGTCGAGCGGATCGTCGAGGCCGGCCGGGTCGCCGACCGCGACCGACAGTCCGCGCAGGCCCGTCTCGAGGCGCTCGAGCTCAGCCTGCGCCGAAAGGACGGCGTCGAGGCCCTGCGCGAGGCCGCCGAGGACGAGCACGAGATCCTCGGCTCGGTCGCCGAGCTGGTCACGGTGACCGGGGGCCACGAGGCCGCCGTCGCCGCCGCACTCGACCAGGCCGGCAATGCCCTCGCCCTCGGCAGCATCGACGCCGCTGCCCGGGCCGTCGAGCGGCTGCGCACCGACGACGCCGGCCGCGCGACCCTCGTCGTCGGGGCAACCGCACGCCCCTCCGACCGGACCGCGTGGCCCTCGCTGCCGGCAGGCGCCGTGTGGGCGCTCGACGTCGTCACCGCACCCGAGAGCGTGCGACCCGCCGTCGAGCAGGTGCTCGAGCGGGTCGCCCTCGTGGCCGACACCCCGGCCGCCCTGGCCCTGCTCGACGAGGTCGGCGACCTCACGGCGGTGACGGAGGAGGGCGACGTCTACGGGCCGGGCTTCGTGCGCGGTGGCTCGAGTGCCGCGCCGAGCCTGCTCGAGCTGCAGGCCGCCGTCGACGAGACCCGCGAGGTGCTGCTCGACGCCACCCGGCGCAGCGAGGAGTCGACCTTTGCGCTGACCTCCGCCCGGGCGACGCTCGCCGAGCGGGTCGAGGCCCGCGACGCGGCCATGGAGGCCCTCCACGAGTCCGACGCGCGGATGGCCGCGGTCGCGGAGCAGCTCGGGGGTCTGGGCACGACCACGCGCACGGCCCGGGCCGAGGCCGAGCGCACCCGCGCCAAGATCGCCGACGTCACCACCGCGCTCGATGCCGATCGCACCGAGCTCGCCGAGCTCGAGCAGCGGCTCGAGGACGCCTCGTCCGAGCCCACCGACGACGACGGCGACGACGCGACCGACGACCGCGAGCGGCTGGAGCTCGAGGCCAGCTCGGCCCGCACCGCCGAGACCGAGGTGCGTCTCTCCCTTCGCACCAAGGAGGAGCGCGCCCGCTCCCTGTACGGTCGCGCCGAGTCCCTCGAGGGTGCCGCCCGCAACGAGATCGCCGCCCGCGAGCGCCTGCGCGCCCGTCGTGAGCGTCGGCGTCGTGAGGCCGAGGTCGCTGCCGCCGTCGAGACCGCGGCGACGTGGTCGGCCGAGCGGACGGCAGCGGCCGCGACGGTCGCGGCGCAGCAGCGTGACGCGGGCGAGGCCGCGCGCGCCGAGCGCGACGAGGCCCTGCGCGGCCTGCGCACCGAGCTCACCGAGCAGCAGGACGCGCTGCGCGAGCTCACCGACGAGGTCCACCGCGACGAGGTGGCCCGGGCCCAGCAGATCGCAAAGATCGAGCAGCTGCAGACCAAGGCCATCGAGGAACTCGGGATGGACCCCGACGTCCTCATGGAGGAGTACGGCCCGCACCAGCTCGTGCCGCACGTCGCGGGCCCCGACGAGGACCCGGAGGCCGACGACTTCCCCGAGCCGCAGCCCTACGTGCGTGAGCTGCAGGAAAAGCGCCTGCGGACCGCGGAGCGGGGGCTGAAGTCCCTGGGCAAGGTCAACCCCCTGGCGCTCGAGGAGTTCGCGGCGCTCGAGGAGCGGCACACCTTCCTCACCACGCAGCTGGAGGACCTGCGCCAGTCGAAGAAGGACCTGCTCGACATCGTCGCCGAGATCGACGAGCGGGTCGAGCAGGTCTTCTCCGAGGCCTTCGCCGACACCGCCGAGCAGTTCGAAGGGGTGTTCT
Source organism: Janibacter sp. FSL W8-0316 (assembly GCF_038004165.1). Classification (NCBI taxonomy): domain Bacteria; kingdom Bacillati; phylum Actinomycetota; class Actinomycetes; order Micrococcales; family Intrasporangiaceae; genus Janibacter; species Janibacter sp. FSL W8-0316. Next base: position 3,282,943 of record NZ_JBBOQX010000001.1, read on the forward strand.
CGCGCCTCTTCCCCGGCGGCGAGGGGCGCCTCGTGCTCACCGACCCCGGCAACATGCTCACCACGGGCATCGAGGTCGAGGCCCGCCCCCCGGGTAAGAAGGTCAAGCGCCTGTCGCTGCTCTCCGGTGGCGAGCGCTCGCTCGTGGCCGTCGCCCTGCTCGTGTCGATCTTCAAGGCACGGCCCTCGCCCTTCTACATCATGGACGAGGTCGAGGCCGCCCTCGACGACACCAACCTCGGGCGCCTGATCATGCTCTTCGAGGAGCTGCGCGACTCCAGCCAGCTCATCGTCATCACGCACCAGAAGAAGACGATGGAGGTGGCCGACGCCCTCTACGGCGTCTCGATGCGCGGCGACGGCATCACCACCGTCGTCAGCCAGCGGCTGCGTGACGTGGCCCCCGCCGACGAGCAGGCCCAGCCGGCCTGAGGCGGGTGCTGCCCGGTTCCTGACGCCGATCCAGCCTTCGGGACTCCCGGCGGGTCGAGTTGAGCCGGTCGCCCGCACGGGGGAGCATGGGCCCATGACCGCCATGATCGTGGGCCTGCTGGTCTGCCTCGCCCTGTCCGTCGCCGTGATGGGGCTCGTCGCAGTGCCCGCCCGCCGTGAGGGGCGCGAGATCCTCACTGCCCGCGGGGAGCGCGTCGTGGTCAAGGTCCGTGAGAGCGCCGACGGTGCCGCGAGCCGTACGTCCGGCCTGATCTCGAGCGCGAGCCCCGGTAAGCGCAAGGCCTCATGAGCGGCGACCTCGACCAGCTGAGCATCCGCGGGCCCGTCGACGAGGAGGTCCGTCCTCAGGACGACCTCTTCGGCCACGTCAACAACCACTGGCTGCGGTCGGTGGAGATCCCGGCCGACCGGGGCCGCTACGGCGTCTTCGACGTGCTGCGCGAGCGCGCCGAGCGCGATGTGCGCGTCCTCATCGACGAGGTCGCGGCGTCCGTCGAGTCCGGCGAGGCCGACGACCCGGTGTCCGCCAAGGTGGGCGGCCTCTACCGCTCCTTCATGGACGAGGCCCGTGCCGACGAGCTGGGCGTCGAGCCGATCCGCGACCTGCTCGCCGCCGTCGACGCGGTGACGAGCGTGCCCGACCTCGTCGGGCTGACCGGTCGGCTGGCCCGCGACGGGGTGAGCGGCTTCGTCCTCCCCTTCGTCAACACCGACGACAAGGACTCCTCGCGCTACGTGCTCTACCTCGAGCAGGGTGGTCTGGGGCTGCCCGACGAGTCCTACTACCGCGAGGAGCAGCACGAGGCAGCCCTCGCGGCCTACCGCGAGCACGTCGCGCGCCTGCTCGTCCTGGCCCTGGAGCTCGACGAGGACGTCGCGGCCGAAACCGCGGGGCGCGTCGTCGAGCTCGAGACCCGCCTGGCCGGGGAGCACTGGGACCGCGTCACCAACCGCGACCCGCTCAAGACCTACACCCTCGTCGACGCCGCCGGGCTCACCGAGCTCGCCCCGGCCGTCGACTGGAGCGCCTGGGCCAGCGAACTGGGGGCGGCGACCCCCTTCGCCGAGGTCGTCGTGCGCCAGCCCGACTTCCTGCGCGGGCTCTCGACCGCCCTCGACACGGTCGACCTCGCGACCTGGCAGGACTGGCTGCGGCTGCGCATCGTCCAGGCGCACGCGGCCTACCTCGACGCCGACATCGTCGCCGCCGAGTTCGACTTCGTCGGTCGCACGCTCTCCGGCATCCCCGACCAGCGCGCCCGCTGGAAGCGCGGCGTCTCGCTCGTCGACGCATCCCTCGGCGAGGCCGTCGGCCGGCTCTACGTCGAGCGGCACTTCCCGCCGGCGGCACGCGAGCGGATGGGGGAGCTCGTCGACAACCTCGTCGAGGCCTTCCGCCGCTCCTTCGCGCAGTCCTCGTGGATGAGCGAGGCGACGCAGACCGAGGCCGCCGCCAAGCTCGAGGCCTTCACCCCCAAGATCGGGCACCCGCAGTCGTGGCGCGACTACTCGCAGCTCGAGATCGCCGCCGACGACCTCGTCGGCAACGTCCGCCGCGTCGCGGCCTTCGAGGTGGACCGCGCGCTGGGCAAGCTCGGCGGCCCGGTCGACCGCGACGAGTGGTTCCTCACCCCGCAGACGGTCAACGCCTACTACAACCCCGGGCTCAACGAGATCGTCTTCCCGGCGGCCATCCTGCAACCGCCCTTCTTCGACGCCGACGGCGACGACGCCGACAACTACGGCGGTATCGGCGCGGTCATCGGCCACGAGATCGGGCACGGGTTCGACGACGCCGGCTCGACCTTCGACGGGCAGGGCAACCTCCGCGACTGGTGGACCGAGGCCGACCGAGCGGCCTTCGAGGAGCGTCGCGACGCGCTCATCGCGCAGTTCGACCGCTACTCGACGCGCCACGCACCCGGCCACACGGTCAACGGCGCGCTGACCGTCGGCGAGAACATCGGCGACATCGGCGGTCTGGCCATCGGCCACGCCGCCTACCGGATCGCCGTCGGCGACGCGGCCGAGCAGGTCGGCGACGACGGGCTGACCGGCGACCAGCGCTTCTTCAGCAACTGGGCCCGGGTCTGGTGCGGTGACGCCCGGCCCGAGGAGGCCGTGCGGCTGCTCTCGATCGACCCGCACAGCCCGCAGGACGTCCGCGCCAACGCCGTGCGCAACATCGACGCCTTCCACGAGGCCTTCGGCACCGCCGAGGGCGACGAGATGTGGCTCGACCCGCAGCAGCGGGTCTCGCTCTTCTGAGGTCGTGGTGACGTCGTCCGGTGCCGACCGTGACCGGGACGCGCACGGCCGCGCCGAAAATGCCCGGCCGCGTGACGGTCTGGGTCGGCCGCTGCCGCACGGCAGCCCCGGCGTCGAGCGCGTCGAGGCGCGCGATCGCACCCCTGACGAGGCGCTGGCCGAGGCGCAGGAGTACCTCGACCACGAGATGCCGTTCCACGCCCACGAGGTCCTCGAGGAGCAGTGGAAGTCCGCCCCCGACCCTGAGCGGGCCCTGTGGCAGGGGCTGGCCCAGCTTGCCGTCGGGCTGACCCACCAGCGACGCGGCAACACCCGCGGCGCGGCGAGCGTCGCCTCGCGCGGGGCCGATGCCATCGAGCGCTACGTGGCGATCGCGCCCCACGGGATCGACGTCGCCGGGCTCGTCGCCTGGGCGCGGGCGATGACGGGCGACCCGTCGGCCGAGGTGCCGGTGCCCTCCCTTCGCTCCTGACGTGCAGTCCCCGCGGGCGGCGACCAGGTTCGTCGCGGCCCGCTCACCCTGAGAAGATGACCGGGTGATGGGTATCGAAACGCTGACCGAGTACATCGTCGTCGCCGTCGGGCTGCTGGTCCTCCTCGGCGGGCTCGCCGTCGGGCTCCTGCGCGGCGGCCGCGGCACGACCAAGGAGCTGCCGCCGCAGCAGCGACCGCCGGAGCGGCCCAAGGGCACGACCGACCACCGCAGCGGCACGATCGTCCTCGACCGGCCGAGCGAGCACGCCCAGCCGCAGGCTCCGCCGGCCGAGGCGAAGGGGGAGCAGCCCCCGGCCGATGAGACCCCTGTGGCGAAGCCTGCCGCGGAGAAGCCGGTCACCGAGACGCCGGACGAGAGCGCACCGGCCGAGGACTTCACCCCCGTGGAGTCCGACGCAGACGTCGAGCGGTCGCGCACCGTCCCGCCCGTCACCCCGCAGGACGAGACCGACGAGCCGCCGGCCCCGGCCGAGCCGGAGACCACCGAGGCGGAGACCACCGATCCGGAGGTCGCGGAGCCGGCCCCCGCCGAGCCCGAGCCGGAGCTCGACACCCCCGCACCCACCCGCGACCGGATGCGCGCGCTGCGCAGCCGCCTGGCCCGCTCCAACGGCGCCATCGGCAAGGGTCTGCTCGCGCTGCTGTCGCAGGGCAAGCTCTCCGAGGAGGACTGGGAGGAGGTCGAGGACACCCTGCTCGTCGCCGACCTGGGCATGGAGCCGACGACCGAGCTCGTCGACTCGCTGCGCAACCACGTCTCCGTCGACGGCACGACCGACCCCGAGGTGGCCAAGGACTGGCTCTACGCCGACCTCCTCCAGCTCGTCGACCCGACGATGGACCGCGGCCTGGCGGCCTCGCGCGTCGACGGTCGCCCCGCGTGCATCCTCGTCGTGGGCGTCAACGGCACCGGCAAGACGACGACCGTCGGCAAGCTGGCGCGCGTCCTCGTCGCCAACGACCGCGACGTCGTGCTCGGTGCGGCCGACACCTTCCGCGCGGCCGCTGCCGACCAGCTCGAGACCTGGGGTGCCCGCGTCGGCGTGCCCACGATCCGCAGCGACCGCGAGGGGGCGGACCCGGCGGCCGTCGCCTTCGACGCGGTCAAGGCCGCGGCCGAGATGGAGTCCGATGCGGTGATCATCGACACGGCCGGCCGGCTCCACAACAAGGTTGGCCTCATGGACGAGCTGTCCAAGGTCAAGCGGGTCATCGAGAAGCAGACCCCCATCGACGAGGTCCTGCTCGTCCTCGACGCGACGACGGGCCAGAACGGCCTGGCCCAGGCCAAGGTCTTCGCCGAGGCGGTCGACGTCACCGGCGTCGTACTCACCAAGCTCGACGGCACCGCCAAGGGCGGCATCGTCGTCGCCGTGCAGCGCACGCTCGGCGTCCCGGTCAAGCTCGTCGGCCTCGGTGAGGGACCCGACGACCTGGCCCCCTTCGTGCCCGAGGCCTTCGTCGACGCGATCGTCGGCTGACCCGCTCGCGCCCCCTTCGATCTGCCCACCGGGCCCTGACGGCACCCGGCGGCACGGATCAGGTGCGCTGGTTGAAGGTCAGGTAGTAGCGCAGCTGGGTCGAGGTGTTGACCGCCCAGGCGACCTTGACGTTGACCGTCGAGGTGCGGCTGGAGTCGCCCGGGACGGGCGCGGTGCACGTGGCGGTGCGGCCCTCGATGAGGACGATCCCGCCGACGCAGTTGATGTCGGACTTGGTGTGGCCGTACTGGCTCATGCCGCGCGCGATCTGGCCCTCGAGCTCGTCGGCGCTCAGCTGGTGCTTGCTGCTCGTGTTGGGCGTGCCGGAGGGGGCCGGCGGGACCGACTGCGTCGTCGAGGAGGGCGGCGTGTACGTCGACGAGGGCGTCGTCGGCTCGGTGGTCGTCGTCGGCTCGGTCGTCGTCGTGGGCTCGGTGGTCGGGTCCTCGGTGGTGGGGTCCTCGGTCGACGACGCGGTCGTCGTCTCCTCGTCACTGTCGTTGAGGGCGACCAGGCCGATGCCGCCGGCGCAGACGAGGGCGAGCACGAGGCCGATGGCGCCGACGACCCAGGCCCACACGGGGACGCCGCCCTTGGCCGGGGGAGTGCCGCCGGGGCCGCCGGGCTGACCGCCGTAGGGGTTGGTCGCCTGCTGACCGTAGGGCTGCTGGCCGTAACCGGGCTGCTGGCCGTAGGGCTGCTGCTGCCCGTAGGGCTGCTGGTGCGGACCGGGCTGTCCCGGAGGGGTGGGGGGCTGCGTCATGACTCTCCCTGCTCGCGATGCGCCGGGAGGCTGCATGCCGGCGTTCCCCCCGGAAATACCTGTCTGTGTCCTGCAACCCAACGGTATCCAACACCTGCCAGCGCGTGCAGACCGGGCAGGCGCAGCAGCAGCGCCACCGGCCGGACCCACCACCGGGAGGCGGCGAGGAGGTCGGCCACCGCGTCGTGCCCCGAGCTGGTCCGCCCGTCGGCGGCCACCCACTGCAGGGCCTCGTCGCACTGCTCCTGCGTCAGGCCGAGCGAAGGGAGGTCCAGCCGCTGGCTCGGGGCGACGTCGTAGTCGTCGGGGGAGCGGCGCAGGCGACGCTGCACGAGGTCGGCGCACGTGGTGCACATGCCACAGTCGCCGTCGAAGACGAGGATCGGACGCATGGACCGATCGTCCCACTCCGTGGGACGCACCCGCTCGCGACACAGAGGATTAACGCGGGCGGGTGAGGGGAAACACCACCGAAACATCTCGCACGCCGTGGTGAAACTGCGGCGCAGGAGTCTTCCACCCATGAGTCCAGCCATCACGCCCCTTGCGGCGACCCCACCATCGATCGACCCGGCCGCGACGGCCTTCATGATCATCTGCGCAGCCCTCGTGCTCCTGATGACTCCGGGCCTGGCCCTCTTCTACGGCGGCATGACCCGGGCCAAGTCCGTGCTCAACATGATGATGATGAGCTTCGGCGCCATGGGCGTGGCCGGTGTCGTCTACGTCCTGTGGGGCTACTCGATGTCCTTCGGCGGGTCCGACATCGGCGGCGTCCTCGCCAACCCCTTCGACAAGTTCGGCCTGCGCGGCGTCGCCAGCACGGTCGAGGGTGTCACCGGGACGGTCGGGGCCGACGGCATGCCGGTCATCGACGTCTTCGGTGCCGACGTCTTCATCCCCGAGGTCCTCTTCGCCGGCTTCCAGCTGACCTTCGCGATCATCACGGTCGCGCTCATCAGCGGGGCCATCGCCGACCGGGCGAAGTTCTCCACCTGGTTGGTCTTCGTCGCCATCTGGCTGACGGCCGTCTACTTCCCGATCGCCCACATGGTCTGGGGCGGCGGCCTGCTCTCCGGCGCCGAGCGGAGCGTCGCGTCGTGGATGTTCGGCAGCTCGAACGGTGCAGCGGACGTCGCGCCCATCGACTTCGCCGGCGGCACCGTCGTCCACATCAACGCCGGTATCGCCGGCCTTGTCCTGGCGCTCGTCGTCGGCAAGCGCCTGGGCTTCGGCAAGACCGCGATGCGGCCGCACAATGTCCCGCTCGTGATGATCGGTGCCGGTCTGCTGTGGTTCGGCTGGTTCGGCTTCAACGCCGGCTCCGAGCTGGCCGCGGACGGTGTCGCCAGCCTCGTCTGGGTCAACACCACCGCTGCGACCGCGGCCGCGATCCTTGGCTGGCTGCTCGTGGAGAAGCTGCGTGACGGCCACGCGACCTCGGTCGGCGCAGCCTCCGGTGTCGTCGCCGGTCTGGTCGCCATCACCCCGGCCTGCGGCGCCCTCTCGCCGGTTGGCTCGCTGGTCCTCGGTGCCGTCGCCGGTGCCCTGGCCGCCCTCGCCGTCGGCCTGAAGTTCCGCTTCGGCTACGACGACTCGCTCGACGTCGTCGGCGTGCACCTCGTCGCCGGCCTCTGGGGCACCGTCGGTGCCGGCCTCCTCGCCACGGACGGCGGGCTCCTCTACGGAGACGGCTTCGACCAGACGCTCCTGCAGATCGTCGTCGCGCTCATCAGCCTGGTGATCTCCGCGGTCCTCACCTATGTCATCGCCATCGCCCTCAAGGCGACGATGGGCTGGCGGATCACCGAGGAGGACGAGGTGTCCGGCATCGACGCCGCCGAGCACGCCGAGTCCGGCTACGACCTGGGTGGAGTCGGCGCCAGCCGTGCCCGCTCCGTCCTCAGCAGCACCCTCCCCACCACCGCCGCGACGGTCACCGAAAGCGAGGTCCGGGCATGAAGCTCGTCACCGCCATCATCAAGCCGCACCAGATCGACGACGTCAAGGAGGCCCTCGAGTCCTTCGGCATCACCGGCATGACCGTGAGCGAGGCGAGCGGCTACGGCCGCCAGCGCGGCCACAGCGAGGTCTACCGCGGGGCCGAGTACACCGTCGACTTCGTCCCGAAGATCCGCCTCGAGGTCCTCGTCGAGGACATCGACGCCGAGTCCGTCGTCGGCGTCGTCGTCTCGGCGGCCCGCACCGGTCGGATCGGTGACGGCAAGGTCTGGGTCACCCCCATCGACGACGTCGTGCGCGTGCGCACCGGGGAGAAGGGAGTCGAGGCGATCTGAGCCTCGGACACCATGACCCGCACCGGAAGCGACATGCGATCCGCGCGGCTCGATCTCGCCGGCACCCGGGAGTTCACGCTCCCGGGTGCCGGCGAGGCCCGCCGCGCCGCGATCAGCGAGGCGACCCGCAGCTGGCTGACCGATCTCCACCTCGACGCCGTGGGGGAGCGCCCCGGCATCGCGCTCGCCGCGGTGGGCTCCCTGGGGCGTGGCTGGTCCGGCCCGCTCAGCGACCTCGACCTCGTCCTCGTCCACGACGGCCGCAGCATCCGCGCCGACGACCTCACGGCCATGGCCGACCGGCTCTGGTACCCGATCTGGGACTCCGGGCTGGCGCTCGACCACTCGGTCCGCTCCGCGGCCGAGTGCCGCAGCGTCGCCCGGGAGGACCTGTCAGCGGCGGTCGGCCTGCTCGACCTCTCCCTCGTCGCCGGCGACGAGGAGCTCGTCGCGGGGGTGCGCTCCACCGTCTCCCACGACTGGCGCTCGGGTGCCCGCACCCGGCTACCGCAGTTCGTCGAGTCCGTGCGCGCCCGCCACCACCGGCACGGCGACCTCAGCCAGCAGATCGAGCCGGACCTCAAGGAGGCCCTCGGCGGCCTGCGGGACGTCACCGTGCTCGACGCCCTCACCCGGGCCTGGCTCACCGACCGACCGCACGGTGCCGTCGGACCGGCCCTGACCCGGCTGCTCGATGTGCGTGACGCCCTGCACGTCGTGAGCGGGCGCGGTCGCGACCGGCTGCTGCGCGAGGAGCACGACGCCGTCGCCGCACTGCTCGGCCACGCCGACGCCGACGAGCTGCTCACGAGCGTCTCGAGCAGCGCCCGCACCATCGCCTGGGCCCTCGAGTCGACGATGCGCCGTGCCGGTCAGAGCCAGCGTGCCCGCGTCCTGCGGGTCGGCCCGCGCCGCCCGTCGATGACCCCGCTCGGGCACGGACTCTTCGCGCACGACGGCGAGGCCGTCCTCGGTACGACCCGGCTCGTCGGCGTCGAGCCGACCCTCCCCCTTCGCGCCGGTGTCGTCGCCGCACGCCACCGCCTGCCGCTCGCGCCGCAGACCCTGACCAACCTCGCCGACTGCCCGGACCTGCCGACACCGTGGGACCGTCAGTCCCGCGACCTGCTCACCGACCTGCTCGCCGCCGGGCCCGGGCTCGAGGCCGTCTGGGAGGGGCTCGACCAGGTCGGCGTCGTCGAGCGCTGGCTGCCGGAGTGGGCCGCTGTGCGGTGCCGCCCGCAGCACAACCCCGTGCACCGGCACACCGTCGACCGGCACCTGCTCGAGACCGTCGCGCAGGCCACGGCGCTCGCCCGCGACGTCGCCCGCCCGGACCTGCTGCTCCTCGCTGCGCTCCTCCACGACATCGGCAAGATCGCCGGGGCCCGCGACCACTCCCGCACCGGTGCCGACATCGCCGACACCGTCCTGCGGCGCTGGGGACTGGCCGACGCCGACCGTGAGCTCGTCGTGCTCCTCGTGCGCGAGCACCTGACGCTCATCGAGATGGCCACGCGCCGTGACCTCTCCGACCCGGCGACGTCGGCCGCCGTGTGCGACCTCGTGGGCCAGGACCCGCAGGCCTTCGAACTGCTGCGGGCGCTCACCGTCGCCGACGCCCGGGCCGCCGGCCCCACCGCGTGGACCGACTGGCGGGCCAGCCTGCTCGACACGCTGACCGGGCAGGTTCGCGACCGGCTCACCGGGGTGGCGCCGCCGGTGCCGCCGCTCGCCCCTGACCCGCAGGTCGACGAGGAGGCCCTCGGCGACGTCGTCGCCGGCCGGCCGCACGTGCGCGTCGACCCGGGGCCGGGTGGCTGGACGCTGACGATTCACGGCCGCGACCGCACGGGGCTCTTCGCCGACACCGCCGGCCTGCTCGCGGCCCACGGCATGACCGTGCGCCGCGCCCGGCTGGCGACGGTCGACGGCATCGCCGTCGACGAGTGGTTCGTCGAGTCGCCAGGGGGAGACCCTCCGGAGCCGCTGCGGATCACGGCCGGGCTGACCCGGCTCGAGGCCGGTGACCGCGCGGCACTCGGCTCGCTCGCGCGCCGTCGCCGCGGCCCGGAGCGTCCGGGGACCGCCGGCGGCACGCGGGCCTTCGTGCTGCCCAGCGCCGGGAGCGGGGCGACGGTCATCGAGGTCCGCTCCCAGGACCGGCCCGGGCTGCTGCACGACCTCGGTCTGGTCCTCGCTGCCGAGGGGATCAGCGTGCGCTCCGCGCACATCTCGACCCACGCGGGGCAGACCCTGGACACCTTCTACGTCACCGATCGGGACGGTCGGGAGCTCGGTCCGGCGGCCGTGGCGCGGACCGTGTCGGCCGTCATCGACGGGTGTGACGGGGAGGTGGACGAAGGGAGCGCCGCGGGCAGATAGCCTTGGCCGGGTGTTCACCAGCCTGTCCGACCGCCTGACCGCGACCTTCAAGAACCTCCGCGGCAAGGGGCGCCTGTCCGAGTCCGACGTCAACAAGACCGTCCGTGACATCCGCATGGCGCTCATCGACGCCGATGTGGCGCTGCCCGTCGTCAAGGAGTTCACCGCCGCCGTCCGCGAGCGGGCCACCGGCGCGGAGGTGAGCCAGGCGCTCAACCCCGCCCAGCAGGTCATCAAGATCGTCAACGACGAGCTCGTGACGATCCTCGGTGGCAACACCCGCACGATCCAGTTCGCCAAGCGGCCGCCGACGGTCATCATGCTCGCGGGCCTCCAGGGCTCCGGCAAGACGACCTTCGCCGGCAAGCTGGGCGCCTGGCTCAAGGAGCAGGGGCACACCCCGCTGCTCGTTGCGGCCGACCTGCAGCGCCCCAATGCCGTCACCCAGCTCGAGGTGACCGGTCAGCGTGCCGGGGTCCCGGTCTTCGCGCCCGAGCGCGGCAACACCGGCGGCCACGACGCGGTCCTCGAGTCGGGGGAGGGCACCCGCTCCTTCGGTGACCCGGTCGGCGTGAGCCGCGCCGGCATCGCGCACGCGCAGGCCCAGCAGCACGACGTCGTCATCGTCGACACCGCCGGCCGTCTCGCCGTCGACGCCGAGCTGATGCAGCAGGCCGCCGACATCCGCGCCGCGATCGAGCCCGACGAGGTCCTCTTCGTCATCGACTCGATGATCGGCCAGGCCGCGGTCGAGACCGCGCGTGCCTTCGCCGAGGGCGTCGACTTCACCGGTGTCGTCCTGTCGAAGCTCGACGGTGACGCCCGAGGTGGTGCCGCGCTGTCCGTCGCGGGCACGACGGGGCGGCCGATCATGTTCGCCTCCACCGGCGAGCAGACCAAGGACATCGAGGTCTTCCACCCCGACCGCATGGCCGGTCGGATCCTCGACATGGGTGACGTCCTCACGCTCATCGAGCAGGCCGAGCGCGCCTTCGAGCGTGGCGAGGCCGAGGAGATGCAGCGCAAGTTCCTCGCCGAGGAGGACTTCACCTTCGACGACTTCCTCCAGCAGATGTCCGCGATCAAGCGGATGGGCTCGCTGAAGTCGATGCTCAAGATGATGCCGGGCATGGGCCAGATGTCGGCCCAGCTCGACGCCCTCGACGAGCGGGAGTTCGACCGGGTCGAGGCGATGGTCCGCTCGATGACCCCCTTCGAGCGCACCCACCCCAAGCAGATCAACGGCTCGCGCCGCTCGCGCATCGCCAAGGGCTCGGGCGTCACGGTCTCCGAGGTCAACCAGCTGCTCGAGCGCTTCACCGAGGCGCAGAAGATGATGAAGCAGATGGCCCGCGGAGGCGGCATGCCGGGCATGCCCGGCGTCCCCGGCATGGGCGGCGGGGGCCGCAAGAAGCAGACCAAGCAGCCGAAGAAGAAGGGCAAGTCCGGCAATCCCGCCAAGCGCGCCCAGCAGGAGCGCGAGGCGGCCGAGCGGGCTGCGGGCCGCGGGCCTGCCGGGTCCTCCTTCGGTGGCGGCGCCGGTGCCGGCGGTGCCCAGGGCGGACCGGGCGGCCTCCCGGCCGACCTCGACCCGAGCCAGCTGCCGAAGGGTTTCGACAAGTTCCTGGGCGGGGGCAGCTGAGCCCAGCATGAGCACGCCGATGCTGCACGCCGTGACCTCGGGGGAGTCCGGTCCCCGGGTCGCCTTCTGCCACGGCCTTTTCGGGCAGGGCCGCAACTGGACCCAGATCGCCAAGGGCCTGGCGGACATCTGCCGCCCGACGCTGCTCGACATGCCTGACCACGGGCGCTCGCCGTGGACCGAGCGCTTCGACTACGCCGGGGCGGCCGACCTCGTCGCCGACTCCCTTCGTGCGATCGACGACACCGAGCCGTGGATCGTCGTCGGGCACTCCATGGGCGGCAAGATCGCCATGCTCGTGGCCCTGCGCCACCCCGAGCTCGTCGACCGGCTGTGCGTCGTCGACATCTCGCCGGCCGCGACGACGAGCTTCAGCGAGTTCGAGACGTACATCGCCGCGATGCAGGCGATGGACCTCGGCAGCATCACCACCCGTGAGCAGGCCGACGCGTCGATGCGCGAGGCCGCACCCGATCCAGGGGTGCGGGCCTTCCTCCTGCAGAACCTGCGCCGGGAGGGCGACGGCTGGCGCTGGCAGCCCAACCTCGAGGTGATCGGCCGCGACATCGCCACCATCGGCGGCTGGCCCACCGAAGAGGTGGCGGGTCTCGCCCCCTTCGACAAGACGGTGCTGTGGCTCGCCGGCGAGCGATCGCTCTACGTCACCGACGACGACCTCGCCGAGATGCGACGGCTCTTCCCCCGGGTGCGGCTCGTGACCGTCAAGGGTGTCGGGCACTGGGTGCACTCCGAGGCGCCCGAGGTGACGCTCCAGGCGCTGCGGACGCTCATCACCTCGTCACGCGGACGCCGGAGTGTGATGGAGTAGAGGGGTCCGGCGGACCCGCCGGGCACCTCGACCGAGAGGACCTGATCATGTCCCGCATCGTCGTCATCGGTGGCCACGGCAAGGTGGCCCTGCTGCTCACCCCGATCCTCGCCGAACTCGGGCACTCGGTGACCTCCGTCATCCGCAACCCCGATCACGCCGCCGACGTCGAGGCGGCAGGGGCGACCCCGCACGTCGCCGATGTCGAGATGCTCGACACCGACGGCATCGCCGAGGTCCTCGCGGGCCACGACGCGGTCGTGTGGTCCGCCGGCGCCGGCGGGGGAGACCCCGAGCGCACCCGGGCCGTGGACCAGGACGCGGCGATCCGCTCGATGGAGGCCGCGCGACAGGCCGGCGTGCGGCGCTACGTCATGCTGAGCTACTGCGGCGCCGGGCCCGACCACGGCGTCGACCCGAGCGACCCCTTCTACGCATATGCCGAGTCCAAGGCCGCGGCCGACGAGCACCTGCGCGGCACCGACCTCGACTGGACCATCCTCGGGCCGAGCAACCTGACCCTTGACCCGCCGACCGGCAAGATCCAGGTCGGCCGGGAGGGGAGCGGTCAGGTCTCGCGAGCCAATGTCGCCCGGGTGATCGCGGCGACCCTCGAGGCCAACGGCACCGTGCGGCGCACCATCGAGTTCCACGACGGGGAGACTCCGATCGACGAGGCGATCTCGGGCTAGCCTCGGGTCATGGCTGATGTGCTGCACGTCAAGGGCGAGGTGCTGGTCTCCGAGCAGGAGAGCGTGCCCGAGCTGTGGGTCATCGACGGCAAGGTCTCCTTCACGCCGCCGACCAGCGGTGACGTCGAGACGGTGACCGGCTACGTCCTGCCGGGCTTCGTCGACGCGCACTGCCACGTCGGTCTCGACGCCCACGGGGCGGCCGACGAGGCGACGAGCGAGCAGCAGGCGCTCACCGACCGCGACGCCGGGACGCTGCTCATCCGTGACGCCGGCTCCCCGGCCGACACCCGCTGGATCGACGAGCGCGACGACCTGCCCAAGATCATCCGCGCCGGCCGGCACATCGCCCGGACCAAGCGCTACATCCGCAACTACGCGCACGAGGTCGAGCCCGAGCAGCTCGTCTCGCGTGTGCGGGCCGAGGCCCGTGCCGGCGACGGCTGGGTCAAGCTCGTCGGCGACTGGATCGACCGCGGAGTCGGCGACCTCGCTCCCTGCTGGCCCAGCGAGGTGCTCGTCGAGGCGATCGCCGCCGCCCACGAGGAGGGGGCGCGGGTGACCGCCCACTGCTTCGGCGAGGAGTCGCTCGCCGACTTCGCCGCCGCGGGCACCGACTGCATCGAGCACGCCACGGGGCTGGTGCCGGAGACGATCTCGACCTTCGCTGCGCAGGGCATCGCCATCGTGCCGACCCTGGTCAACATCGAGACCTTCCCGCAGATCGCGGCCCCCGCCGCGGAGAAGTTCCCCGACTACCACCGGCACATGCTGCAGCTGCACGAACGGCGCTTCGAGACGATCGCCGCGGCGCACGACGCCGGCATCGACGTCTTCGTCGGCACCGACGCCGGGGGCTCGCTGCCGCACGGCCTCGTCGCGCAGGAGATGGAGCTGCTCACCCGCGCGGGCTTCTCCACCCGCGAGGCCCTGGCGGCCGGCACGTGGCGCTCCCGTGACTGGCTGGGCCACCCCGCCATCGCCGAGGGCGAGGACGCCGACCTCGTCGTCCTCGCCGACGACCCCCGCGAGGACGTGCGCGCCTGCGGCACACCGGCACACGTCATCCTGCGGGGCGCTCGCGTGGGCGGTCGCTGACCCCCTTCGACCCGTGGGGTCGGCGGGCGGGGGTCAGGCCGGCTCGCCGACGAGCTCGCGCTCGGTCTCGCCGTCGGTGGCTGCCGCGTCGGCGGCGACCTCCGCACGGTGGGCGCGGACGCTCCAGGCCACGGCACCGATCCACAGGGCGAGGATCAGGACGTAGGCGGTCACGGTGGGGGCGCCGGTGACGCCGACGCTCTCGAGGATCGTCTTGGAGTTGGTGAGGACGATGATCCCGCCGACGGCGGACCCGAGGACGCGCGGGGGGATGGTGCGCACGAGCCACGCGGCGATCGGAGCGGCGATGACGCCACCGAGCAGCAGCATGGCCACCCACGAGAAGTTGATCCCCTGGGAGCCGAGCGCGGCGAGGAAGCCGATGCTCGCGGAGAGGGAGATGAGGAACTCGCTGGTGTCGATGGAGCCGATGACCTTGCGCGGCTCCAGGCGGCCGCTGGCGAGGATCGCCGGGGTGCCGACGGGACCCCAGCCACCGCCACCGGTCGCGTCGACGAAGCCACCGAAGAGCCCCAGAGGAGCGAGGAAGCGCTTGCGCAGCGGGGTGCCGAGGCGGTCCTTGCGCAGGCCCTTGAAGGTGAAGCGCAGCAGGACGTAGAGACCCAGGGCCAGCAGGATGCCGGACATGATCGGCTTGGCCGTCGACGTGTCGAGGCTGGCGAGGAAGGTCGCGCCGGCGAAGGCGCCGACCGCGCCGGGGACGCCGATCTTGAGCACGACCGGCCAGTCGACGTTGCCGAAGCGCCAGTGCGAGGCGCCCGAGACGAGCGTCGTGCCGATCTCGGCGAGGTGGACCGTGGCGGAGGCGGCGACGGGGTTGGTGCCGATGGCCAGGAGCAGGGTGGTCGTCGTGACGCCGTAGGCCATGCCGAGCGATCCGTCGACGAGCTGGGCGAGGAGGCCGACGACGGCCAGGAGGACGAGCTTGCGCATACGGAGGACTCTTTCCGTGAGGAGTGTGCGACGGCCCGGGAAGTCAGGGCATCTCCCATGGGACTAGAGGGAGTTTTACCTACGGCTCGCTTATGGGTCAAGTAACGGTCAGTTATGTCTCAGGGTGTGGTCCGGGCGTCGGTGGGCGAGCGGCGATACTGGGGGCATGGACATCTCGGCCCGATCGGACTACGCCGTCCGCGCGATGCTCACCCTGGCCGCCTCGGGCGAAGGGGGGACACCCGTCTCCGTCGTCCGGCTGGCTGCGGAGCAGGAGCTGCCGCGCAAGTTCCTCGAGGCGATCCTCGCCGACCTGCGCCGCTCGGGGCTCGTCTCCAGCCGCATGGGCGCCAACGGCGGCTACCTCCTCGCCCGGGCCTCCGCCGACATCACCGTCGGTGATGTCATCCGCGCCGTCGACGGCCCGCTCGCCGAGGTTCGCGGGGAGCGGCCGCAGGCGACGAGCTACGAGGGGGCGGCGACCCACCTGCGCACCGTCTGGGTGGCCGTGCGCTCGAGCGTGCGCTCCGTCCTCGACGGCACGAGCCTCGCCGACGTGCTGACCGGTGACTTCCCCGACGCGGTCACCGAGGCGGTGGCGGCCCCCGGGGCCTGGGAGAACCGCTGACCGGTTTTTGCCGGGGGTGACTCCTCGTGGAAGAATCCCCCTTCGTACCCGTCCGCGCCGGGGATCTCTCCTGCGTGCGCCGGATGCCTACACCCCGAGCTCGATACCCCGTGCGATCCGCGCACGGTCTCGCCGTGCTCATGAACTCGAAGGAGACCACGCACCGTGGCCGTCAAGATTCGTCTCAAGCGGATGGGCAAGATCCGCGCCCCCTTCTACCGCGTCGTCATCATGGACTCCCGTGCCAAGCGGGACGGCCGGGCGATCGAGGAGATCGGCAAGTACCACCCCACCGAGGAGCCCTCGGTCATCGACATCGACAGCGAGCGCGCGCAGTACTGGCTCTCCCAGGGCGCCCAGCCCACCGAGGCCGTCGCCGCCCTGCTCAAGGTCACCGGTGACTGGCAGAAGTTCAAGGGTGAGGCCGGCGCCGAGGGCACCCTCAAGGTCAAGGAGCCCAAGACCTCCAAGAAGGACCTCTACGAGGCCGCCCTCGCCTCCTCCGACAAGGAGGGCGCGGAGCACGAGGCCATCACCGCGAAGAAGAAGGCCGACAAGGAGGCCGCCGACAAGAAGGCTGCCGAGGAGAAGGCCGCTGCGGAGAAGGCCGAGGCCGAGGCTGCCGAGGCCCCCGCCGAGGAGACCCCGGCCGAGGCCGAGACCACCACCGAGGCCTGACATGCTCGACGAGGCGCTCGAGCACCTGGTCACCGGCATCGTCGACCACAAGGACGACGTCGTCGTCCGGAGCAAGCAGCTGCGTCGCGGCCAGATCCTCGAGGTGCGCGTGCACCCCGACGACCTGGGTCGCGTCATCGGCCGCTCCGGCCGCACCGCCTCCGCGTTGCGCACCGTCCTCGGTGCGCTCTCCGGCGGGGAAAACGTGCGGATCGACATCGTCGACACCGACCGCGAGCGCTGAGGGCAGCGCCCACGTCATGACGGATGGCCGTCACCCTGCGGGGTGGCGGCCATTCGCCATGTCGGGGCGCGGGTACATATCTTGTCCGGCATGACTTCCACGCAGGGCCACGTCGTCGCCCGCATCGGCAAGCCCCACGCGCTGCGCGGCGAGGTGACCGTCCAGCTGCACACGGACGACCCCGAGAGCCGGCTGGTGCCCGGCGCCGTCTTCGAGACCCGGGCCGAGCCCGGGTCTGGCGTGCCGCGTCGCCTCACCCTGGCGACGACGCGGGTGCACCGCGGCATCTGGCTGCTCGGGTTCGAGGAGATCCCCGACCGCACGGGCGCCGAGTCGCTGCGCGGGACCCGGCTCGTGCTGTCGGCCGACGAGCCAGACCCGACAGCCGACGACGAGGGCTGGTACGAGGCGGACCTCGTGGGCCTGACCGCGTTCGCGCCCGACGGCACCACGGTCGGCGAGGTGGTCGCGCTCGAGCTCGGCGCCGCCCAGGACCGGCTGCGACTGCGGCGACCCGACGGCAGCGAGGCGCTCGTCCCCTTCGTCGAGGCGCTCGTCCCGGAGGTCGACCCCGAGGCCGGCCGACTCGTCGTCGACGCGCCCCCCGGTCTGCTCGACATCGACGCGAAGGGGGAGTGAGCCGTGCGCATCGACGCCGTCTCGATCTTCCCCGACTACCTCGCGGCCCTCGACATCTCGCTCATCGGCAAGGCCCGTCGCGAGGGGATCATCGACCTGCGGGTCCACGACCTGCGCGACTTCGCCCACGACCGGCACCGCACCGTCGACGACACCCCCTACGGCGGGGGAGCGGGCATGGTCATGAAGCCGCAGCCGTGGAGCGAGGCCCTTACTCACGTCCTCGACTCGGCGGACGAGACGACCGGCCCGGCGCCGGTGCTCGTCGTGCCCGGGCCCGGCGGTGAGCGCTTCACCCAGGCGACCGCGCGCGAGCTCGCGCAGGCGCCCTGGCTGGCCTTTGCCTGCGGCCGCTACGAGGGCATCGACGAGCGGGTCTACGAGTGGGCGGCCGAGCGGATGCCCGTGCGGGTGGTCTCGCTCGGCGACTACGTGCTCAACGGCGGCGAGGTCGCCGTCCTGGCGATGGTCGAGGCCATCGGTCGGCTCCTGCCCGGCGTCGTCGGCAACGCCGAGTCGCTCGTCGAGGAGTCGCACGAAGGGGGTCTGCTCGAGTACCCGATCTACACCAAGCCCGCGGTGTGGGACGGCGGTGACGGGGTCGAGCGCACCGTGCCCGACGTCCTCCTCGGGGGCAACCACGCGGCCATCGCGCAGTGGCGTCACGAGCAGCGGCTCGCTCGTACCGCCGCCCGTCGTCCCGACCTGCTGCACGTGGCGGCGACGACGGAGGAGCTCGCCGGGCTCGAGCACTCGGTCGCCACCCGGGCGGATGCCGCGGAGCTGACCGTGCTGCAGAAGGCCTGCTGGATCGAGATGGTCACGCCCGAGCAGCACTGGTGGGGCGCGCCCGCCGAGGACGCCGCGACCGTCGCCGACAACCTCGAGCACTGGACGACGCACCTCTTCCGCTCGCAGGGGCGTCTCGTCGGGTCGGTCCGGGTGCGGCGCGACCCGCAGGAGCCGACGACCTGGCAGATCGGGCGCCTCATGGTCGCGCCCGATCTGCAGGGACGGGGGCTGGGGCGGGCGCTGCTCGCGCACGCAGAGGCCCTCGCCCCGGCCGACGTGCGGACCTACTGGCTCAACACCGGGGCCGACCAGTCGCGTCTGCTGCGGCTGTACAAGAAGGCCGGGTACCGCGTGTGCGGCCCCGGGGAGGGCCCGGGCACGGTCGACCTCAGCCGTCCCGTGCGCAGGTGAGTCACCCCCTTCGTCACGAGGGGAGGGGTCACAGGCAGGCCGGGAGCCAGACGCGCAGGGCGACCTCGAGCGCGGCGGTGCCCACGAGGGCCGCGAGCAGCCAGACCCACCCACGCGCCCGGTGACCCAGGGAGAGCAGGGCGACCGGGATCGCCAGCACGAGGAAGACCACGGGCAGGCTGGTCCGCAGGGCCGGGCCGAGGGCGTCGATGCCACCGCACTGCGCCCCGAGCCCGGCCTCGAGGTCGATGAGCCCGCGCAGCCGCGAGGTGAGGACGGCAGTCGCCGGCGCGAGGAGGGTCACGGTGAGCACGGCACCGACGGCACGGCCGAGGCGCGTGCCGCCGACGGACGTCGCCTCGTCGGCGGTCGGTCGATTTCTGGTCACGCGCTCCCTCTGGCAGACTTGGACATCGCGCTCATGGACACCGCCCCTGCCACAGGGGGAGTGCCGGGAGCGACGAGGCCGACAGGCATCGTCACCCGCTGCACGCGGCGGTGGGCGCGACACCTCACACAGTACTGACGAGGGCGGACGACCTGTGGCGTCCGCAAGAAAGCGACAGCGCCATGCAGCGTTTCGACGAGATCGACAAGGCGTCCCTGCGGGACGACATCCCCGAGTTCCGGGCCGGCGACACCCTCAAGGTCCACGTCAAGGTCATCGAGGGCAACCGTTCTCGTGTCCAGGTCTTCCAGGGCGTCGTCATCCGCCGCCACGGCGGCGGCGTGGGCGAGACCTTCACCGTCCGCAAGGTCTCCTTCGGCGTCGGTGTCGAGCGCACCTTCCCGCTCCACACGCCGGTCATCGAGAAGATCGAGGTCGCCACCCGTGGTGACGTCCGCCGCGCGAAGCTGTACTACCTGCGCAACCTGCGCGGCAAGGCGGCCCGCATCCGCGAGCGTCGCGAGACCCCCGCGAGCTGACCCTTGCCCTGCCGCGGGCTCTAGGCTGACCCCGATGTCGACCGAGCCCACCCAGGACACCAGCGCCTCGACCCCCGCCGGAGACCCGGCGGGGGTCGACGCGTGTCCGGCCCGCCGGCTCCTGCTCGAGATCGGCATCGCCGTGCTGCTCGTCGTGCTGCTGCGAGCCTTCGTCATGCAGTCCTTCCACGTCCCGAGCGGGTCGATGGAGCCGACGATCATGCCCGGCGACCGGGTCGTCGTCACCAAGATCGGCGCGGGCGAGGTGGAGCGCGGTGACGTCATCGTCTTCGACGGCACCGACACCTTCGCGGCCGCCGACCGCACCCCCTTCGCCTCCGACGGGGTCATCGGGCGCACCCTGTCCGCGATCGCCTCGACCCTGTCGATCGACCTGGGCGAGCAGGACTTCCTCAAGCGGGTCGCCGGGGTCGGGGGAGACCGGGTGACGTGCACGCCCGAGGACGGTCTGCAGGTCGACGGCCAACCCGTCGACGAGCCCTGGCTGGAGCCGGGGACGACCGCCTGCGACACCCCCTTCGACGTCACCGTCCCGCAGGGGCGCCTCTTCGTCCTCGGCGACAACCGCGACGACTCCGCCGACTCCCGTGCCCACCTCGGTGACCCCGGCGGTGGCATGGTCCCCGTCGACGACGTCGTCGGCCACGTGGCTTGGCGCTACTGGCCGCTGGACCGGATCGGTGGCTTCGGGGACCACGCCGCGTGAGCGACCGGTTGCCGGGACACGGTGGTCACGGATGCGCCGAAGCGGGCGTCGAGCAGCAATACTGGAGCGGATGACGCCCGAACCCGGGGCGCGGTAGAGGAAGAGACCTGTGGCACACGATCCTGATTCGGCCCACGCAGAGGCCGAGGACGCCGAGCGGGAGCGGGCCCGGGACGAGCGGACGACCAACGAGCGCGGCTTCGGCGCCCGGCTCGGCGCGGCGGTCAAGGAGATCGTCGTCGTGCTGGCGATGGCCCTGACCCTGTCCTTCATCGTCAAGACCTTCCTCGTCCAGGCCTTCTTCATCCCCAGCGAGTCGATGCAGGACACCCTCCTCGTCGGCGACCGGGTCGTCGTCTCCAAGCTCACGCCGGGTCCCTTCGACATCAAGCGCGGCGACATCGTCGTCTTCGAGGACCCGGGCGACTGGCTCAGCCCGACCCCCGAGACGAGCCGCGGGCCGGTGCTCGACGGGGTGCGTGACGCGCTGATGTTCGTCGGCCTGCTCCCCGACACCTCCGAGGGGCACCTCATCAAGCGGGTCATCGGCCTGCCCGGTGACCACGTGCAGTGCTGCGACGCCGAGGGGCGCCTGCTCATCAACGGCGAGCCGGTCGACGAGTCGCCCTACCTCAAGCCCGGGGTCGAGGCGAGCGATCAGGAGTTCAACATCACCGTGCCGAGCGGGAGCCTGTGGGTCATGGGTGACAACCGCAGCGACTCGAGCGACTCGCGCTTCCACGACCCTGGCGGCACCGGCGACAAGGGGTCCGTCCCGATCGACCTCGTCGTCGGTCGTGCCGTCGTCACCGTCTGGCCCTTCGACCGCATGACGACGCTGAGCGACCACAGCGAGGTCTTCTCCGAGGTCCCCGACGCGGGCAGCAACCGCTCGCTCGGCCCGCCCGCGCGCGAGCCGCACACGTCGTGACGCCCGCTCGCCGCGGGCCCCGCTCCGGGCGTGGCCTCTCCGGCAAGCCCAGCCTGCGCGTCGAGCGCGAGCTGCAGCGTGCCGGGCACCGGGTGCTCGCCGGCATGGACGAGGTGGGGCGCGGTGCGCTCGCCGGGCCGGTGAGCGTCGGGGTCGTCGTCATCGACGAGACCTGCCGCACCGCGCCGGCCGGTGTGCGCGACTCCAAGCTGCTCACGCCCGCGGCGCGTGAGGCGATGGTCCCGCGGCTGCAGCGCTGGGCGCTCGCGCACGCCGTGGGCCACGCGCTGCCGGCCGAGATCGACGAGATCGGCATCATCGCCGCCCTGCGGCTCGCCGGGCGCCGTGCCCTGGCCCGGATCGACGTCGTCCCCGACCTGGTGCTGCTCGACGGCAACCACGACTGGCTCACCGCCCCCGAGGAGGTCGGGCTCTTCGCCGAGCTGTCCGGTGGTGCCTCGACGCCGCCGGTGCGCACGATGATCAAGGCTGACATGCGGTGCAGCTCGGTTGCGGCGGCGAGCGTGCTGGCCAAGGTCGAGCGCGACTCCCGCATGGTCGAGCTCGCGCAGACACACCCGCACTACGGCTGGGCCGACAACAAGGGCTACTCCGCGAGTGCCCATCTCGACGCGCTCGCGGCCCACGGGCCGAGTGAGGAGCATCGCCGCTCGTGGTCCCTGCCGGGGGTGGCGGCCGTCGTGCCGCAGGCCGTGGGGGATGATGAGGTCGGACCGGGCGAGGGCCACGAGCTGCTCGCCGGCACGGTGAGCGAAGGGAGGTCCCGGTGAGCTCTGAGGACCTGGAGAAGTACGAGACCGAGATGGAGCTCGCGCTCTATCGCGAGTACCGCGACGTGGTGCACCTCTTCAGCCACGTCGTCGAGACCGAGCGGCGCTTCTACCTCGCCAACAGCGTCGACGTCACGGTCCGCGGCGAGGGAGCCGAGGTCTACTTCGAGGTGACGATGCAGGACGCGTGGGTGTGGGACATCTACCGTCCCGCGCGCTTCGCCAAGCAGGTGCGGGTCGTCACCTTCAAGGACGTCAACGTCGAGGAGCTCGCCAAGTCCGAGCTCGAGATGCCCGACGGCGGCTTCTAGCCGAGTCGGGACCCCGTCCCCAGACCCGGTGCGGCGAGCAGCGGTGTCCACAGCCGCGAGGTGATGGCCTCGTCGGAGCCACCGGCCACCTTGACTGGAGGTCGGAGGTGGTCGCAGATGACCGAGGTGGAGCCCACACGGGCGAGCGTGGGAGCGGACGGCGAGGACTTCGCCGTGACCTTCCTGACCAGGCAGGGCATGCAGTTGCTCGACCGCAACTGGCGGTGCAGCGAGGGCGAGATCGACCTCGTCATGAGAGACGGCGACGTGGTCGTCGTCTGCGAGGTCAAGACGCGGCGCAGCCGTGCCTTCGGTGACCCCGTGCACGCGATCACCCGGGCCAAGCTCGCGCGGCTGCGTCGGCTGGCGGGGCGGTGGCTCGCCGAGCACCGGGTCGACGCCCCGGGCGTGCGGCTGGACTTCGTCGGGCTGGTCCGCGACGCCGACGGCCTCTACGAGGTCGACTTCCGGCCCGGGGTGGGGCAGTGAGCATCGGGGTGACCCGCGGGGTGGCGCTGCGCGGGATCACCGGTCACCTCGTCGACATCGAGTGCCACGTCGGGCGAGGGCTCCCGGCCTTCGACATCAGCGGCCTGCCCGACGCGGCGCTGCGCCAGGCACCCCAGCGGGTGCGGGCAGCGTCGATCTCCGCCGGCTTCTCGCTCAACTCCCGCCAGCTGACGGTCAACCTGTCGCCCGCATCGATCCCCAAGCACGGCACGGGCTTCGATCTCGGCATCGCCGTCGCCGTCCTCGCCGCCTGCGAGGAGCTGCCGGCGGCGCTCGTACGACCCGTCGTGCACCTCGCCGAGCTCGGCCTCGACGGGCGGCTGCGGCACGTCACCGGGGTGCTGCCGGCGGTGCTCGCCGCGCAGGCCGCCGGCTGCGAGCACGTCGTCGTCGCACCCGAGGACGTGGCCGAGGCCCGGCTCGTCGAGGGGGTGCGGGTCTCCACGGCCGGCACGCTCGGGGAGCTCGTGCTCGCCTACCGCTCGGCGCAGCGCGAGGGCGGCGGCCTCCACCCGGCCGACGAGGCATCCGTGACGCCCGGTGGGCCGGCAGCTCGACGGCTGGACCTGGCCGAGGTGTCCGGCCAGCACGAGGCCCGCACGGCACTCATGCTCGCAGCGGCGGGCGGGCATCACCTGCTGCTCAACGGTCCACCGGGTTCGGGCAAGACGATGCTCGCCGAGCGGCTCGTGACGATTCTGCCGCCGCTGACCCGCGAGCAGGCGCTCGAGACCCTGGCCGTGCGCTCCCTCGTCGGGGTGGCACCGCCGACCGGCCTCGACGTCGTGCCCCCCTTCGTCGCGCCGCACCACTCCGCGAGCGTCGCAGCCCTCGTCGGCGGGGGCTCGGGCGTCGTGCTGCCGGGCGCGCTGTCCCAGGCGCACCACGGGGTGCTCTTCCTCGACGAGGCGGCTGAGTTCGGCAGCGCGGTGCTCCAGGCCTTGCGGCAACCGCTCGAGTCCGGGCGGGTCGTCATCGCCCGGGCGCGCGAGCGGGTGACCTACCCGGCCCGGGTCCAGCTGGTCCTCGCGGCCAACCCGTGCCCGTGCGGGGAGGGCCACGGCAAGGGACTGGCCTGCCGGTGTCGACCGACCGAGCGGCGGGCCTATGCGGCCCGGCTCAGCGGACCGCTGCTCGACCGGGTCGACATCCAGGTGCAGGTGCCCAAGGTCAGCCTGGCCGACCTCAGCGAGGACCCGCCCGACTCGAGCGAGGCGGTCGCCGCCCGCGTGCTGGCCGCCCGCGAGGTGCAGAGACGCCGGTGGGAGCCGCTCGGCTGGTCGCTCAACAGCCAAGTCCCCGGGCCGCAGCTGCGCCGCCGACCGTGGCGCCTGCCGTCAGCCACGACTGCCACGCTCGATCGGGCGCTCGACCTGGGGCAGGTGACGGTCCGCGGCTACGACCGGATCCTGAGGTTGGCGTGGACCTCGGCGGACCTCAACGGCCGTACCGTCCCGAGCCCGACCGATGTGGGTCTGGCGCTGATGTACCGCACGCAGGGCGCGGTGGCGGCATGAGCCGGTCCGAGGTCGCTGGCATCCCGACGAGTGCCGAGGTCGCTCGCGCCCACGCGATGGTCGGGTCCAACGAGCGGCGGGCGCGGGTCGCCTGGTCGCGGGTGCTCGAACTGCGCCGCGAGCGGGTGAGCGATGCACCACACGCCCTGCAGTCCGTCCTCGCAGAGGTCGGTCACGTCGAGGCCTGGCACCGCCTTGCCGATGGCGACCTGCCCCGCTCGGCGAGTGCCCGCGCGCACGTGGCCGGGGTCGACGTCGACGGCGAGCTGGACCGCGTCGAGCGCTCGGGGGCCCGGGTCGTGATCCCGGGAGACGCCGACTGGCCCGAGGTCCTCTCGCACCCCCTCGTCTCCCCGCACCTGCTCCACGTGCGGGGGCAGGGGTCGCTCACCGACCTGTCGGCCCGGGCCGTCGCCATCGTCGGTTCGCGGGCGAGCACGGGCTACGGCGAGGCCATCGCCCGGGAGATCGGGGCGGGCGCCGCGGGTCGGGGCTGGACGGTCGTGTCCGGTGCGGCCTTCGGCATCGATGCCGCGGCCCACCAGGGGGCGCTCGCCGTGCACGGGCCGGCCATCGCCGTGCTCCCGTGCGGGCCCGACCGGGTCTACCCGGAGGGCAACCGGCGGCTCGTCGACGCCGTCGCCGAGCAGGGGGTCGTCATCACGGAGCTGGCCATCGGGACCGTGGGCATGCGGCACCGATTCCTCTCGCGCAACCGGATCATCGCTGCCCTGTCGCAGGCGACGCTCGTCGTCGAGGCGGGGCTGCGGTCCGGCTCGCTCAACACCGCCGGTTGGGCCGAGGCGATGCGCCGCCCCGTCGGGGTCGTGCCCGGTCCGGTGACCCAGATGTCGTCCGCGGGCTGTCACGAGTGGATCCAGAAGCATCGCGGCAGTCTGGTCACCGACACCGCGGACCTGCTCGCCCTGGCCGGACGCGTGGGCGAGGAGGTCGACCAACCGGTCGAGCTCCTCGGTCCGGCCCGTGACCTCGACGTGCTCCGGCCGCCGCACCGCCGCATCCACGACCTGCTGAGCAGCCGCAGGGGAGTCCCGGTCGGCGAGCTCGCGATCGAGCTCGTGGTGCCGCTCGAGGAGGTGCTCGCCGACCTGGCGGAGATGTCGCTCGAGGGGTGGGTGGTGCAGGACGACACCGGCGGCTGGCGTCGCGGCCCCGGCCCGGGGCCCAGATGAAGGTCAGATGAAGAGACCCTCACGAGTCGTTCGCCCCGCCAGCCCGATCCGGCTCCCAGCGTCGAGGTGCCGCGAAGGATCGGGGCGAGGGATCGGCAGGGTGAGGACCGAGGCGGTCGCGCGCTGGGTGCGACGCGCCCGCTGGCTGCGCACGACAGCCGTGGCTGGCGCGTGGCCCAGCGGCTCGACGAGGTCCTCACGGCGTGACCTGCGGGACGCGCCGGCCCGACCGTGGCACCGTGGGGGCGTGAGCGCTGCGTCGACCCCGGAGCCGGCGCCGACCCCAGCGTGGGTCGGCGAGGCCGTCGACGCCTACGCCGCGCACCTGCTGCGTGAGCGCGATCGATCGGAGCACACGATCAGGGCCTATGCGGGCGACGTGCGCGCCTGCCTCATGTGGTGTGCCCACGACGGCAGCGACGCGCTCGCCGACGTCACGCTGGCGCAGCTGAGGTCCTGGCTCGGCAGCCTCGCCTCGGGGGGCGCCGCCCGCGCGACCCTCTCCCGCCGGTCGGCCGCGGTACGCACCTTCTTCGCCTGGACGACGCGCACCGGCCGCACCGCCACGGACCCCGCACTGCGGCTGGCGTCCCCCAAGCGGCAGCGCACCCTGCCCGACGTCGTCTCCCGCGACGGCATGAGTGCCGTGCTCGACGTCGCGGCAGTCGCCGCGGACGACGAGGACCCGATCCACCTGCGCAACCGCGCCGTGCTCGAGCTGCTCTACGCGAGCGGGATCCGGGTCAGCGAGCTCACCGGCCTCGACGTCGACGACCTCGATCGCGGTCGACGGGTCGTGCGGGTCCTCGGCAAGGGTCGCAAGGAGCGCGTGGTGCCCTATGGCGCGCCCGCCGACGAGGCTCTCGGCGAGTGGCTGGAGCGTGGACGACCCCGGGTGGTCGTCGAGGGGTCGGGCCCGGCGCTCTTCCTCGGCCATCGGGGCCGCCGGGTCGACCCGCGCCAGGTCCGAGAGGTCGTCCACTCCCTGCTCGCCCACGTGCCCGATGCGCCCGATGTGGGGCCGCACGGCCTGCGCCACTCGGCCGCGACGCACCTGCTCGAGGGTGGCGCTGACCTGCGCATGGTCCAGGAGCTCCTCGGCCACAGCTCGCTCGCGACGACCCAGATCTACACGCACGTCTCGCTCGACCGCCTGCGCCGCAGCTACGAGCAGGCGCACCCCCGCGCCTGAGCCCTGCGAGCGGGTAGAGGTGTCACCGACCGGATGCCGGTCGGGATCACCTCGACCCGGCACCACGGCGCAGGCGCTCACGGGACGGGCAGGAGGATCACCCGGCGGGCACCGAAGAAGGTCATCGGGTCGAGGTAGGTCGGCCCGCGACGCGCACCCAGGTGGAGGCAGGCCGCGGGAGCGCAGTGCCCCGACTCCGGCCCGATCGTGCCGATCCGCTGGCCACGCGCCAACCGGTCACCCGTCGAGACCGTGGCGTCGACCGGCTCGTAGGTGCTGCGCACACCGTCGGCGTGGGTGACGCTCACCGTGCCCCGACCGGCGATCCGACCACGATGGGTCACCACCCCGTCGGCGACCGCGGTGACCGGCCCGCCCCGCGCGGTCGACAGGTCGATGCCGCGATGACCGGCGCCCCACTGCTCCTCCGGCGCGTCGAAGGGGGCCGCCACGGCCGGGCGGGCACCGCCCCCGACCGGCCACGACCAGCGAGCCGCGGCAGGTGGGGCGGGTGGACCGGTGAGGGCCCCGGCCAGGGCGAGGGCGACGAAGGTGACGGTGCTCATGGGGTGAGCGTGACCCCCTTCGCGCCGCCGCCGGTGGTCCCCGTCAGACCTGTGGACGGGGCCGCCGCCCCGCCGAGGACTGTGGATCAGCCGGTGAAGGCCGCGAGACGGCGGCAGGCCTCCTCGATGACCGGCACCTGCTTGCAGAAGGCGAAGCGCACGAGGGTCGACATGCGCTGGGGGTCGTCGCAGAAGACCGAGACCGGCACGGCCGCGACCCCCGCCGCCGCGGGCAGGTCGAGGCACCACTGGAGCGCGTCGGGGACGCCGAGCGGTGCGGCGTCGGCGACGACGAAGTAGGTCCCGTCGCTCGGGCGCACGTCGAGCCCGGCGTCGGCCAATCCGGCGACGAGCAGGTCACGGCGCTCCTGCAGGGAGTCAGTGAGGTCGGTGAGCACCTGCGCTCCCAGGTCGAGCGCGTGGGCGACGGCGTGTTGCAGAGGAGAGGCGGTGGTGAAGGTCAGGTACTGCTTGACCACGCGGGCGGCGCGCACGAGAGCTGCCGGACCAGTGACCCACCCGACCTTCCACCCGGTGACGGAGAAGAACTTCCCCGCGGACCCGATCGTCAGCGTGCGCTCGGCCATCCCGGGCAGCGTCGCGATGGGCACGTGCGGCACGTCGAAGGTCAGGTGCTCGTAGACCTCGTCGCTGATGACCCAGGCGTCGTGCCGGCGGGCGAGATCGGCGACGACCTCGAGCTCGGCGCGGGTGAAGACCTTGCCGAGGGGGTTGTGCGGCGAGTTGAGCAGGACCACGCGCGTGCGCTCGGAGAAGGCCGCGGCGAGCTGCTCGGGGTCGAAGGTCAGGTCCGGGTACGACAACGGGACGGTCCGCCGCACCCCGCCGGCCAGGTCGATGCCCGCCGCATAGCTGTCGTAGTAGGGCTCGAAGGTCACCACCTCGTCGCCGGGGGAGACCAGCCCGAGCAGGCTCGCGGCGATCGCCTCGGTCGCCCCCGAGGTGATGAGCACCTCCGTCGCCGGGTCATGACGAAGGGAGTGGTGGCGCGCCTG
Organism: Janibacter sp. FSL W8-0316; assembly: GCF_038004165.1. NCBI lineage: Bacteria > Bacillati > Actinomycetota > Actinomycetes > Micrococcales > Intrasporangiaceae > Janibacter > Janibacter sp. FSL W8-0316. Next base: position 3,311,372 of record NZ_JBBOQX010000001.1, read on the forward strand.
GTGCGCGGCGACCGCCTCGCGCAGGGTGGGGATGCCGATCGTCGGTGGGTACTGGTTGTGGCCGGCCGTGATCGCCGCCCGGGCCGCCTCGAGGACCTCTTCGGGACCGTCGGTGTCGGGGAAGCCCTGACCGAGGTTGACCGCGTCGTGCTCCAACGCCAGGGCCGACATCGTCGCGAAGATCGTCTCGGCGTGCGGCTCCATGCGGTCGACGAGGGGTGAGCTCATGCCCGCAGGCTACGCGGGCGACGATTTCCCCCCTTCGCCCCGCAGCCGTAGGATGAGGGGCACATCCAGTCTGTCTGGATGAATTCGCGTGTTCCTCGCCGGGTGATCAGATCACTGCGAATCCGGGGCCACACCACGGCAGTCCCGACCTCGGTCGGGCGGGGTGGGTCGGAGCACCAGGAAACAACTGACAATCGACGAGAGAGGACTTCGGCATGGCCGTCGTCACCATGCGCCAGCTCCTGGAGAGCGGCGTCCACTTCGGGCACCAGACCCGCCGGTGGAACCCCAAGATGAAGCGCTTCATCATGACCGAGCGCAATGGCATCTACATCATCGACCTGCAGCAGTCGCTGACCTACATCAACGACGCCTACGAGTTCGTCAAGCAGACCGTGTCCCACGGCGGCACGATCCTGTTCGTCGGCACCAAGAAGCAGGCCCAGGAGCCCATCGCCGAGCAGGCGACGCGCGTCGGGATGCCCTACGTCAACCACCGCTGGCTCGGTGGCATGCTCACCAACTTCCAGACGATCTCCAAGCGCCTCACCCGCCTGAAGGAGCTCGAGGAGATCGACTTCGACACCGTCGCCGGCTCCGGCTACACGAAGAAGGAGCTGCTCATCCTTCGTCGTGAGAAGGACAAGCTGGAGAAGACCCTCGGCGGTATCCGCAACATGGCCAAGGTTCCCTCGGCCGTGTGGATCGTCGACACCAAGAAGGAGCACCTGGCCGTCGACGAGGCCCGCAAGCTCGGCCTCCCGGTCATCGCGATCCTCGACACCAACTGCGACCCCGACGAGGTCGACTACAAGATCCCGGGCAACGACGACGCGATCCGTTCGGTCACCCTGCTCACCCGCGTCGTCGCCGACGCGGTCGCCGACGGCCTGATGGCCCGTGGTGGCGGCAACGCCACCGAGGGTGCCTCCGCCGCCGAGGCCGAGCCGATGGCCGAGTGGGAGCGCGAGCTCCTCGCCGGTGAGGGCACCGAGGCCGCGGCTCCCGCGACCGAGGCCCCCGCCGCCGAGGCCCCCGCGACCGAGGCGCCCGCCGCCGAGGTTCCGGCCGCCGAGGCCACCCCCGAGGCCTGAGCACCACCTCACCGACCACCGTCAACCTCTCTCGAAGGAGAACGGGACACACATGGCGAACTACACCGCCGCTGACATCAAGGAGCTGCGCGAGCGCACCGGCGCCGGCATGCTCGACGTGAAGAAGGCGCTCGACGAGGCCGAGGGCGACAAGTCCAAGGCCCAGGAGCTGCTGCGCATCAAGGGCCTCAAGGGCGTGACCAAGCGCGAGGGCCGCACGACCTCCAACGGTCTGGTCGTCGCCAAGGCGGAGGCCGGCGTCGGCACCCTCGTCGAGGTCCTCTGCGAGACCGACTTCGTCGCCAAGGGCGAGAAGTTCGGCGCCCTCGCGGACGAGGTCCTCGCCGCGGCCGTCGCGGCCAAGGCCACCGACGCGGAGACCCTGCTGGCTGCCCCCGCCGGGGACAAGACCGTCAAGGACCTCCTCGACGACGCCAACGCCACCATCGGCGAGAAGATCGAGGTCAAGCGGGTCGCCCGCGTCGAGGCCCCCAACGTCTCGGCGTACCTGCACAAGACCAGCCCCGACCTGCCGGCCCAGATCGGTGTCCTCCTGGGCACCGAGGGTGGCGACGACCAGGTGGCCCGTGACGTCGCGATGCACATCGCGGCCTTCAGCCCCAACGTGCTCACCCGCGACGAGATCGACGCCGACGTCGTCGCCAACGAGCGTCGCATCGCCGAGGAGACGGCCAAGGAGGAGGGCAAGCCCGAGGCTGCCCTGCCCAAGATCGTCGAGGGCCGGGTCAACGGCTTCTTCAAGGAAAACGTCCTGCTCGACCAGCCCTTCGCCAAGGACTCCAAGAAGTCCGTCGGCAAGGTCCTCGAGGAGGCCGGCGCGAGCGCGACCCAGTTCGCTCGCTTCCGCGTCGGTTCCTGACGAACCTCGCACAGCCGAAGGGCGCCGCCCCCCAGCCGGGGGGCGGCGCCCTTCGTCATGCCGGGAGGCAGGTCACGGCGAGCGCCGCGGCTGCGTCCACGGCAGGAAGAGCCGTGTGACGAAGGGGAGGAAGACGTACGTCATCCACGGGATAGCGATGGCGCAGGTGAGCAGCACGCGGCCCCACGCCGGCCACCCCTCGGTGACCAGGGCGAGCACGTAGGTGAGCACCAGGCTCGTGGGGAAGAAGGCGCAGAAGATGACGACCATCTGCTTCCACCGCGGCGGCGGGGGAGGGGCGATGTCGTACCCGGTCACCTCGTGCGGCTCGTCGAACCACCCCTCGATGCCGGTGCGCGACTCCATCCGGGTCGCCTCGACGAGGCGGGCGGCGGCACCGAGCCACCGGGCCCGCTCGTGGGACTCCTGCCACTGCTCGAGGGCGTCGGCGTCGGCGAAGCGGTAGAGCATGTGCCACTGATCGGACCCGAGCGACGGGCGCACCCACCCCGAGCCGAGGAAGCCGGGGAAGCGCCGCGCGAGGGTGGTCCCGGCGTCGGCCCACACCTGCATGAGGGCCTCGTCCTCGGGGCGGACGGTGCGGGTGATCGAGACGGTGACAGGGGCCGACCGGTCGGCGGGTGCGGTGCTCACGACCGGCAAGGATAAGCGGCCTCGTCATCGTGCGTGCGTCCGCAGGCCCGCACCTGTGGAAGGATCTGAGCGAATCCCCGACCTCGACCCACAGGGAGCACACCCGTGTCCGACGAGACCCCCACCAACTACCGACGCGTCCTCCTCAAGCTCTCCGGCGAGGCCTTCGGTGGCGGCAAGGTCGGCGTCGCCCCCGACGTCGTGCGCGGCATCGCCGAGCAGATCGCCGCGGCCGTGCGCGAGGGCATCCAGGTCGCGATCGTCGTCGGCGGCGGCAACTTCTTCCGCGGGGCCCAGCTGCAGGAGCAGGGCATGGACCGCACGCGTGCCGACTACATGGGCATGCTCGGCACCGTGATGAACTGCCTGGCCCTCCAGGACTTCCTTGAGGACGCGGGCGTCGACACCCGGGTCCAGACCGCCATCACGATGGGTCAGGTGGCCGAGGCCTACATCCCGCGCCGGGCCATCCGCCACCTCGAGAAGGGCCGGGTCGTGATCTTCGGCGCCGGCGCCGGCATGCCCTTCTTCTCCACCGACACGGTGAGCGCCCAGCGCGCCCTCGAGATCAAGTGCGATGCGGTCCTGATGTCCAAGAACGGCGTCGACGGGGTCTACGACTCCGACCCGCGGACCAACCCCGACGCCCGCAAGCTCGAGCGCGTCACCTACGAGGAGGCCATCCAGCAGGACCTCAAGGTGGTCGACGCCGCGGCCTTCAGCCTCTGCCGGGAGAACGAGCTGCCGATGGTCGTCTTCGGCATGGAGGGCGAGGGCAACGTCACCCGTGCCCTGCTCGGCGAGTCCATCGGCACGGTCGTGCACGCCTGAGTGAGAGACTGACCCCAGACCACCGCGGCGCCGCCGCACGCGAGGCCCCCGTGGCCGGACAGGAGAGGACGCACATGATCGAGGACGCACTGCTCGAGGCCGAGGACAAGATGACCAAGGCCGTCGAGGTGGCCAAGGACAACTTCGCCGGTATCCGCACCGGCCGCGTCAACCCCGGCCTCTTCAGCGGGGTCATGGTCGACTACTACGGGTCGCCGACGCCGCTGCAGCAGCTCGCCTCCTTCGCCACGCCCGAGGCGCGGACGCTGCTCATCACCCCCTTCGACAAGTCGTCGATGGGGGCGATCGAGAGCGCGCTGCGCGACTCCGACCTCGGGGCCAACCCGAGCAACGACGGCACCGTGATCCGGGTGACCATGCCCGAGCTGACGGCCGAGCGCCGCAAGGAGTACATCAAGCTCGCGCACAGCCAGGGCGAGGACGCCAAGGTCTCGATCCGGCACGTCCGCCGGGCGGCCAAGGACACCATCGACAAGCTCGTCAAGGACGGCGAGGTCGGCGAGGACGACGGCACCCGGGGCGAGAAGGAGCTCGACGCGCTGACGAAGAAGTACGTCGAGACCGTCGACTCGCTGCTCAAGGCCAAGGAAGCCGAGCTCTCCGAGGTCTGATGTGACCGAGCCCGAGTTCGCGACCCGTCGCTCCGCCCGCGCGGCCGCGCCCGCGCCGGCTCCGGCGCCGACGGGTCGCGCCGGGCGCAACCTGCCGGTCGCCATCGCCACGGGCGTCGGCCTCGGTGCCGGCGCCGCCGCGGCGCTGGTGATCCACCCCGTCGCCTTCGTCGTCGTCATCTGCATCGCCATGGTCGTGGCGGTGTGGGAGATGCGCCAGGCCCTGAGCGAAGGGGGGCTGTTCGCCCCCTTCGTCCCGGTCGCCATCGGCGCGGTGAGCATGACGGTCGCCGCCTACCTGCGCGGAGCCGAGGCGCTGGTCTTCGCCGCCGCCCTGACGCTCGTCGCCACGCTCATCTGGCGGGTCGCCGACGGGCTGGCCGGCGCGCTGCGCGATGTCGGCGCCGGCGCGCTGATCCTGCTCTACCCGTGCCTGCTCGCCGGCTTCGCGGCGCTGATGCTCGCCGAGCCCCAGGGGCAGTGGCGCATCCTCGTCTTCATCCTCATCACGATCTGCTCCGACATCGGCGGCTACGCCTTCGGGGTGCTCTTCGGCAAGCACCCGATGGCGCCCAAGCTCTCGCCCAAGAAGTCCTGGGAGGGCTTCGCCGGGTCGGTCCTCTCGTGCGCCGCGGTCGGGGCGATCGTCATCCCGCTCACCCTCGACGGCCTGTGGTGGCAGGGCGCGATCCTCGGGGCCCTCACCGCCCCGGTCGCGACGATCGGGGACCTCATCGAGTCCAGCCTCAAGCGCAACCTCGGGATCAAGGACATGTCCAACATCCTCCCGGGGCACGGGGGCCTCATGGACCGGCTCGACTCCCTCGTCCTCGTCATCCCGCTCATGTGGGTGGCGCTGCGGATCATCGCCCCGCACTGACGGCCCTGACCGACCTCTGACGGGGTTCCCGGCTGCGCCTGACCGCGTGTTCACCCGCGGTCGCTCACCCGCCCCTAGCGTCGCTCGTGCCCGGCACCCGACCGCCAAGGACCCGTCATGCGCCTGCGCACCACCTGCTCCGTCCTCGCCGCCACCGCGGCCACGTCCATCGCGCTGGCGCCGGCGGCGTCGGCCACCGCCGCACCTCCCGGCATCCCCTCGACGGACACCGCCATCAGCCAGCTCGCCGCCCTCCCCGTCGAGACGGAGGGCTCGATGACCGGCTACGACCGCGACGAGTTCAACCACTGGATCACCGTCGACGGGTGCGACACCCGCGAGACCGTTCTGGCCCGCGACGGCGACGACGTCGAGGTCGGCTCCGACTGCCGCCCCACCTCGGGGGACTGGTACAGCGAGTACGACGGCGAGTCCTTCACCGACGGCAGCGACCTCGACATCGACCACGTCGTCCCGCTCGCCGAGGCGTGGCGCTCGGGCGCCGACTCGTGGTCGGACCAGGAGCGGGAGGACTTCGCCAACGACCTCGAGGGTCCGCAGCTCATCGCGGTCTCGGCCTCGTCCAACCGGTCGAAGGGGGACCAGGACCCGTCGACGTGGTGGCCGACCCGCACGACCTACGCGTGCACCTACGCGAAGATGTGGGTCGCGACGAAGTACCGCTGGGGCCTGGCCCTGCAGACGGCGGAGAAGACCGCGCTGAGCACCCGACTCGAGAGCTGCTGACGACGATGAGCCGTACGAGCACCTTCACCGCCCGACCCGGTGGCGTGACCACCCGCGAGGTCGGCACCATCACCGGCCGCATCGAGCTCGAGACGGGCGAGCAGGACGGGGTGGTCGTCGCCCGGGTGCGCTACGAGGGAGCCGACGAGTGGTACCACCTCGCCGACCAGCCGAGCGTCGGCAGCGCCGAGGCGGTGCACGAAGCCCTCGTCGGCGCGCTCTCCGGTCCGGATTCTGCCCCGGCGCCCGGCGAGGCTGCACACGGCGAGGGCCGGGGGCGCGACGCCGCCGACCCGGCAGCGGGCAGCTTTGGTGGGGCACGCTCCTGACCTGAGATGATGGTCGGGATGACCGACCTGCCCACGCCCTCGACCGCCCGCCCGGCGCCCGGCCAGCTGACGATGACCGCGCCCCGGCGCGGCAAGCCGCCGCGCCATCTCGCCGACCTCGACCTCGCCGGTCGGGTCGAGTGGGCCAAGGAGCTCGGTCTGCCGGGCTTTCGCGCCAAGCAGCTGTCGACGCACTACTTCGCCCACCACACCGACGACCCCGAGCAGATGACCGATCTGCCCAAGGCAGCCCGTGACGAGCTCGCCGCCGCGATGCTCCCGCGCCTGCTCGCACCGGTGCGCACGATCACCGCCGACCGTGGCGCGACCCTGAAGTCGGTCTGGCGCCTCCACGACGGCGCCCTCGTCGAGTCGGTCCTCATGCGCTACCCCCGGCGGGCGACCATCTGCATCTCCAGCCAGGCCGGCTGCGGGATGAACTGCCCCTTCTGCGCCACCGGCCAGGAGGGCCTGACGCGCAACATGTCGACGGCCGAGATCGTCGACCAGGTCGTCGCTGCCAACCGGCTGCTGGCCGAGGCCGGCGACCTGCCGCTGGGTGACGAGGCCGGCGCCGCGCTCGGGGCCGAGGCCGATGACGAAGGGGAGTCCCTCTCTTCGTCCTCCGGCCGCCGGGTCACCAACGTCGTCTTCATGGGCATGGGGGAGGCGCTGGCCAACTACAAGGCCGCGATCGGTGCCATCCGCCGGATGGTCGACCCCTCGCCCGAGGGGCTGGGCATGAGTGCCCGCGGCATCACGATGTCGTCGGTCGGGCTGGTCACCGGCATCGACCGGCTCACCGAGGAGGGCATCCCGGTGACGCTCGCGCTGTCGCTGCACGCGCCCGACGACGAGCTGCGCGACGAGCTCGTGCCGATCAACACCCGCTTCAAGGTCGACGAGGCGATCGACGCCGCCCACCGCTACTACCTGCGCACCGGGCGGCGGGTGAGCATCGAGTACGCGCTGATCCGCGACATCAACGACCAGGCGTGGCGTGCAGACCTCCTCGGCAAGAAGCTCACCGCCCGCGGCAAGGGCTGGGTGCACGTCAACCCGATCCCGCTCAACCCGACGCCGGGCTCGAAGTGGACCGCGTCGCGGCGGGGCGTCGAGCAGCAGTTCGTCGAGCGGCTGCGCGCCCACGGCATCCCGACGACGGTGCGCGACACCCGTGGCAGCGACATCGACGGGGCCTGCGGCCAGCTAGCGGCGGCCACGGCATGAGCACGGCGACCCCGGGCGGCCTCGGCCGCGAGATCGTCCTGACCCTGAGCGGCCCCGACCGGCGCGGCATCGTCCACGCGGTGACCGGCGCGATGGTCGGGCTCGACCTCAACATCCTCGACAGCCAGCAGTTCGGCGACCCGTCGACGGGGGAGTTCCACCTGCGGATGCACCTGCAGGCCGACGCCCCGATCGACGTCGACCGACTCGAGGCCGAGCGCCAGCGGATCGTGGCCGAGCTCGGCGTCGACGTCGAGGTCCACGACCCGCACGAGCCTCACCGGCTGCTCATCATGGTCAGCCGCCAGGGGCACGTGCTCAACGACCTGCTCTTCCGGGTGCGCACCGGCCAGCTCAACGTCGTCGTGCCGGCAGTCGTGTCCAACCACGAGGACTTCCGGGCCGAGGTCGAGTGGCACGGCATCCCCTTCCACCACGTGCCGGTGACGCGCGAGACCAAGCCGCAGGCCGAGGCACGGCTGCGCGAGATCATCGAGACCGAGCGGGTCGAGACCGTGGCGCTCGCGCGCTACATGCAGGTGCTCTCCGAGGACCTCTGCGCCGACTTCCCCGGTCGGATCATCAACATCCACCACTCGTTGCTGCCCTCCTTCAAGGGGGCGCGGCCCTACTCGCAGGCCCACGAGCGCGGGGTCAAGGTCATCGGGGCCACGGCCCACTACGTGACCTCCGACCTCGACGAGGGCCCGATCATCGAGCAGGACTTCCGCCGGGTCGACCACCGGATGTCCCCGGCGCAGCTCGCCGCGACGGGTGCCGAGCTCGAGGCGATGGCCTTCGCCCGCGCCCTGCGCTGGCACGTCGAGCGCCGGGTCGTCCTGCGCGGCCGGCGCACGATCGTCTTCGACTGATCTCCCTTCGCATCGCCGTTGGGTCATGCGACGGGGGCAGGTCTCGCCACTCCCGCTCGTCATCGACTCGGTGCGGAGGTCAGCCGAGCAGGAGTGCCGCCGCCTCCTCGGGCGTCTCGACGAGGTGCAGCACCTCGCCGAGGGGGCGGCCGGCCCCCAGCGCCCGCAGCGCGGGCCACACCGGCACGGTCTCGGTCCAGTGCTCGAGGCCGACGAGCACGAGCGGCGGCAGCGGCTCACCCTCGGGCGCGTAGTACAGCGGCGTGCACGCCTGGAAGATCTCCTGCACGGTGCCCGCCGCGCCCGGCAGCACGACGAGCCCGCCGGCGCTCTGCGCGAGCAGCACGTCCTCGCGCAGCGCATTGGAGAAGTACTTGGCGATGCCGTCGCAGAAGACATTGGGTGGCTCGTGCCCGTAGAACCACGTCGGGATGCCGTAGCTGCGGGCCGGGCCGTCGCCGGCCCCAAGATCATCGCGCACCTGCAGCGCCAGCTCGGCCCAGGCCTCGACCGACGGGCGGAAGCTCGGCACGGCGGACAGTCGACCGAGGGCCGTCTCGACGGCGTCGGCGGTCGGGGCGAGTGCGCCGAGGTTGGCCGCCTCCATGGCCCCCGGGCCACCACCGGTGAGCACGACGCGACCGGCGTCGGCCAGCGCGTGGCCGAGGCGGGCGGCGTCGGCGTAGTCGCTGCTCCCGCGCTCCAGCGCGTGCCCGCCCATCACCCCGACGACGTCGAGTCCGTGCAGCGCCTCGCCGAGCGCGTCCTGCACCGCGTCGTCGTGGACCGCCCGCAGCAGCGTCGCCCAGGCGTCGTGCTGGGTGCGCGCCTCACGGCTCCACGCGTAGGCGCGGGCGTCGACCGTGCTCGGGTAGCCGGCGGTCTCGAGTCCGCCGTAGAGGTCGAAGGGGGAGTACAGCCGCGCGCGGAAGGGCTCGACTGGGCAGGTCGGGTCGGGCGGGATGATCACCGCGCCGCGCGCGACGAGGTCGCGGGCGAGCTCGTCGGGCACCCGACCACCGAGCACGACGAGGCCGCGCACGTCGGCGCGGGAGAGGTGCGCGGCGTGGGGCTCGAGGTCCAGGCCCTGCAGGCGCCAGCCGGCGAGCGGGGTGCCCGAGGCGGTGAGGCGACGCAGACCCCCTTCGTCGTGGACCTCGCGGTAGGCGGGGTGGTCCGGCCGGCGGCCCAACCGGTCGCGCAGGGGGTGGCGGCGGGTCTCCCGAGTCATGCCGACAACCTTGCCAGCCGCCCTGACGTGGTGTCCGCGGCGTTGGCGAACCGTATGGATTCCCTCAAGGATTTGCGCTTCCGGGGCGCTGCCAGGGGTGTCCGCTGCCAGCCGGACATACCCGAAAGAACCGCACCAAATGGGCTGTGCCGCAGTGATTCTTACTGTCCGCTGACGGCTGCGGGCCGTGCTCGCCCATCCGTGGACACCCTCGTGGAGCGCTCGTAGTGTCCCGGTCACCGCGTCCCCGAGATCCGGGGTCGGCGACGAAAGGAACACATGAAGTACTCGATGAAGAGCACCGGAGTTGTGGTTTCCTCTGCGGCACTGATGCTGGCGGTGGCCCCCTTCGCGACGGCGCAGGGGAGCGACGACCTGGCTCCTCTCACCACCCACGGCGACGACGTCGTGACGATGCAGGGGGAGCAGACCTACGTCGTCACCCTCGACGAGGGGGAGGCGGCCGCCGATGTGGCCCGGGACCTCGGCGTGACGCCGACCCACGTCTACGAGCACGTGCTCGACGGCTTCTCCGCGAAGCTCACGCCCGAGCAGCTGCACTCGGTGCGCGCCGACGCCAGCGTCGCCGCGGTCTCGGAGAACATGACGATCAACGTCGAGAAGCCCTCCGGCCAGGCCGCGGGCGAGACCCCGTGGGGCCTCGACCGGATCGACGACCCGCAGCTGCCGCTCGACGGCACCTACGAGCCGGCCCAGACCGGCGCGGGCGTCACGGCCTACATCCTCGACACCGGCATCGACCCCGACCACCCGGACTTCGGTGGCCGCGCCTCGGTGGGCTTCGACGCGACCGGTGGTGACGGTCTGGACCGGCAGAGCCACGGCACGCACGTTGCCGGCACGATCGGCAGCAACTCCTACGGTGTGGCGCCGGGCGTCGACCTCGTCGGCGTCAAGGTGCTCGACGACAGCGGCAGCGGCAGCACGGCCGGCATCATCGAGGGCATGGACTGGATCGCGGCCAACGCCGACGGTCCCTCGGTCGCCAACATGTCGCTCGGTGGCGCCAAGGACCCGGCCCTGAACAACGCCGCGACCGGTCTGGTCGACAGCGGTGTCTTCACCGCCGTCGCCGCGGGCAACGAGTCGCAGGACGCCGCCAACGTCTCGCCGGCGAACGCCGACGGGGTCTACACGACCGCGGCGTCGACCGACCAGGACGGCAACGCGAGCTTCTCCAACTACGGCTCGGTCGTCGAGGGCTATGCCCCCGGCCAGGACATCGAGTCGACCGTGCCCGGTGGCGGCACCGACACCTACAGCGGTACGTCGATGGCCAGCCCGCACATCGCCGGCGGGGCCGCCCTCTACCTTGAGGCCAACGCGGGGGCGACGCCCGACGCGGTGAGCCAGGGGCTGCAGGACGCGTCGGTCGACGCGATCACCGACGCGCCGTCCGGCACGCCCACCGGCCTGCTCCAGGTGGCCGCCGGCTGATGCGAGGTGGGACAACCAGCGGGCCCGCCCCCTTCGTCACGAAGGGGCGGGCCCGCAGCTCGTCGGGAGGCTGCATTGCCGTACGGCAATGCAGCTTCGGGGTCAGAGGTGGTTGGGGGCCTCGGTGAGGACCGTGCGCAGCCGCTGCTCGATGTCGTCGAACTCGGCCTGGCCGATCGTCAGCGGGGGAGCGAGCTGGACGACCGGGTCGCCGCGGTCGTCGGCGCGGCAGTACAGGCCCGCGTCGAAGAGCGCCTTGGACAGGTAGCCGCGCAGCATCGACTCGGACTCTGCGGCATTGAAGGTCTCGCGGGTCGCCTTGTCCTTGACCAGCTCGATCCCGTAGAAGTAGCCCTCGCCGCGCACGTCGCCGACGATCGGCAGGTCGAGCAGCCGCTCGAGGGTGCGGCGGAAGGCCGGAGCATTTTCCTTCACGTGGGTGTTGAGGCCCTCGCGCTCGAAGATGTCGAGGTTGGCCAGGGCGACGGCCGCGCTCACCGGGTGACCACCGAAGGTGTAACCGTGGGCGAAGCTGTTGGTCCCGCTCTTGTACGGCTCGAAGAGACGGTCGCTCGCGATCATCGCGCCGATGGGGGAGTAGCCCGAGGTCATCCCCTTGGCGCAGGTGATGATGTCGGGCACGTAGCCGAAGTCCTCGCAGGCGAACATCGAGCCGATCCGGCCGAAGGCGCAGATGACCTCGTCGGAGACGAGCAGCACGTCGTACTCGTCGCAGATCTCGCGCACCCGCTCGAAGTAGCCGGGGGGCGGCGGGAAGCATCCACCGGCATTCTGCACCGGCTCGAGGAAGACGGCGGCGACGGTGTCGGGGCCCTCGAACTCGATCGCCTCGGCGATGCGGTCGGCGGCCCAGCGGCCGAAGGCCTTGGGGTCGTCGCGCAGGTCCTCAGAGGCGCGGTAGATGTTGGTGTTGGGCACCTTGTGGGCACCCGGCACGAGCGGCTCGAAGTCCTCCTTGAGCGGCGGCAGGCCGGTGATCGACAGGGCGCCGTGGGGGGTGCCGTGGTAGGCGATCGAGCGGGAGATGACCTTGTGCTTCTTCGGCTTGCCGGTGAGCTTGAAGTACTGCTTGGCCAGCTTCCACGCGGACTCGACGGCCTCGCCGCCGCCGGTGGTGAAGAAGACCCGGTTGAGGTCGCCGGGGGCACCCGCAGCGAGACGCTCGGCGAGCTCGATCGCCGCCGGGTGGGCGTAGGACCAGATGGGGAAGAAGGCCAGCTTTTCGGCCTGCTTGAGCGCGGTCTCGGCGAGCTCGGTGCGGCCGTGGCCGACCTGGACGACGAAGAGGCCGGCGAGACCGTCGATGTACTCGCGCCCGGTGTCGTCCCAGATCTTGTGCCCCTCGCCGCGGACGATCGTCGGGACGCGCCCACCCTCCTCGTAGACGGAGTGGCGGGTGAAGTGCATCCACAGGTGGTCGCGGGCGGCCTGCTGCAGGTCGGTGCCTCGAGCAGTACGGGAGGTGGTGCCGTGTTCGTTGGTCATCTGGTCCCCCAGTTGTAGTGCTGCTTGTTGAGCTTGAGATAGACGAAGGTCTCGGTGGAGCGCACGCCCGGAAGGGTGCGGATGCGCTCGGTGAGCAGGCTGAGCAGGTGCGCGTCGTCCTCGCAGACGACCTCGACGAGCAGGTCGAAGCTCCCGGCGGTGGTCACGACGTAGTCGACCTCGGGGATCTCGGCGAGAGCATCGCCGACCGGCCCCATGTCGCCGTCGACGGTCAGGCCGATCATGGCCTGGCGGCGAAAGCCCACCTGGAGCGGGTCGGTGACCGCGACGATCTGCATGAGACCACCGTCGATGAGCCGGCCGACCCGCTGGCGCACCGCGGCCTCGGAGAGGCCGACGGCCCGGCCGATCGTCGCGTAGGACTGGCGGCCGTCCTCCTGGAGGTGCTCGATGATCTGCTTGCTCATCTCGTCGAGCGGAGCAGGGGTGGTCATGGCGCCATCGTGGCGTGATCCCGGTCGCATGGCAAGCCGAGCGCGACGAAATCCGCACGAAACACTGGCGATCGCTGATGTTTTCACAAATCTGAGTGCCAAAGCCTGTCGATTTCGTCGACGGCGCACTATCGTCTGGGTCACATTCCCGATCGGAAGGACCCCAGTCGTGACCCAGCCCCGGACCCTGCGCAACTTCATCGGTGGCGAGTACGTCGACGCCACCGGCGATGCGAGCATCGATCTGGTCAACCCCGCGACCGGGCAGGTCGTCGCCCACGCTCCTGTATCCACGCAGGCCGATGTCGACGCGGCCTACGCCAGCGCCGAGGCCGGCTTCGCCGAGTGGTCCGAGGCGACGCCGGGCGAGCGGCAGAGCGCGCTACTCAAGTTCGCCGATGCTCTCGAGGCCCGCGCCGACGACCTCATCCGGCTCGAAGGGGAGAACACCGGCAAGCCGCACGCCCTCACCGCCACCGAGGAGGTGCCGGTCATGTGCGACCAGCTGCGTTTCTTCGCCGGTGCCGCGCGTGTGCTCGAGGGACGCGCCTCCGCCGAGTACATGAAGGGCCACACGAGCTGGATCCGCCGCGAGCCCATCGGCGTCGTCGGTCAGGTGACCCCGTGGAACTACCCGATGATGATGGCCACGTGGAAGATCGGTCCGGCCCTGGCTGCCGGCAACTCGATCGTCCTCAAGCCGAGCGACACCACCCCCGAGACGACCCTGCTCATGGCGGAGATCGCCAGCGAGTTTCTGCCCGCCGGCACCTTCAACGTCATCACCGGTGACCGCGACACCGGCCGCATGGTCGTCGAGCACGACACCCCCGGGCTCGTCGCCATCACCGGCTCGGTGCGCGCCGGTGTCGAGGTCGCCGCCTCCGCTGCGCGCAACCTCAAGCGGGCCCACCTCGAGCTCGGCGGCAAGGCGCCGGTCGTCGTCTTCGACGACGCCGACATCGAGGCCGCGGTCGAGGGCATCGCCACGGCCGGCTACTTCAACGCCGGCCAGGACTGCACCGCCGCGACCCGCGTGCTCGCCGCCCCCGGCATCCACGACGACTTCGTCGCCGCCCTCGCCGAGTACGCCCGCGACAACGCCAAGGTCGGCATGCCCGACGACGCCGACGCGCTCCTCGGCCCGGTCAACAACAGCAACCAGCTGGCCAAGGTCGCCGGCTTCATCGACCGGCTGCCCGACCACGCCAACCTCGCGCAGGGTGGCGAGCGGCTCACCGCGATGGGCGACGGCTTCTTCTACGCGCCGACGGTCGTCTCCGGCCTGCTGCAGGACGACGAGGCGATCCAGGACGAGATCTTCGGCCCGGTCATCACCGTCCAGCGATTCACCGACGAGGACCAGGCCGTCGCCTGGGCCAACGGCGTCGAGTACGGCCTGGCGTCGTCGGTGTGGACCAAGGACTTCGGGCGCGCGATGCGCATGAGCAAGCGCCTCGACTTCGGCTGTGTCTGGATCAACACCCACATCCCGCTCGTCGCCGAGATGCCGCACGGCGGCTTCAAGAAGTCCGGCTACGGCAAGGACCTGTCGATGTACGGCTTCGAGGACTACACCCGGGTCAAGCACGTCATGGCCAACATCGAGAGCTGACCGGCTCCTCGCCGGCGCCACACCCCTTCGTCCCTCCTCACGGAAGCGAGGTCCGAGATGGACCGCCTCCGGCGACCTGCCGACCCCCGAACCGCCGCGCTGATCCGGGCCGCGCAGGCCTCGGCCCGCTCGCGCGGCTCCTTCCAGCCGAGCCGACGCACGATGCTCGGGGCCGGCGCCCTCGGGCTGGGGGCCACCCTCCTCGCAGGGTGCGCCCCGCCCGAGCCGCCGGCCGGCGGCGTCGCCGAGCTCGACCTGCCCGAGGACCGGTCCGAGCGGGAGAAGACGGTGCGGTGGGCCAACTGGACCGCCTACCTCGACATGGACGACGCGGGCAAGACCTACCCGACGCTTACCGCCTTCGAGAAGCAGACCGGCATCAAGGTCTCCTACACCGAGGACGTCGACGACAACGACACCTACTTCAACAAGATCGCGCCGCAGCTGCGGGCCAAGCAGGACATCAACCGCGACATCTTCACCTTCACCGACTGGATGGCCAACCGGATCATCCGCGAGGGGCTGTGCCAGCCGCTCGAGCTGATCCAGATGCCCAATGCGAGCAACCTCCTGGCCCCGCTCAAGGACGTCTCCTTCGACCCCGGGCGGCAGTACTCCCTCACCTGGCAGTCCGGCTTCGCCGGCATCGGCTACCACAAGGGCAAGGTCGGCCGGGAGCTCAAGGCGATCGAGGACCTGTGGGCCGACGACCTCAAGGGCCGCATCTCGGTGCTCAGCGAGTTCCGCGACACCCTAGGCCTGATCATGCAGTCGCAGGGCGTCGACCCCTCCGGTGACTTCGACCAGGCCGCCTTCGAGGCGGCGATCGGTGAGGTCGACAAGCGCCTCACCGAGGGCTACATCCGCCGGATCAAGGGCAACAGCTATCTCAACGACCTCAAGAGCGGCAATGCCGTGGCCGGCATCGTCTGGTCCGGTGACCTCTTCGTCCTGCGGGCCGAGACCGAGGACGACGACTGGGAGTTCGTCATCCCCGAGTCCGGCGGGATGCTCTGGAGCGACAATCTCATGGTGCCGATCACGAGCCACCACCGGCGCAATGCCCAGCAGGTCATGGACTACTACTACGACCCCAACGTGGCCGCCGAGGTCGCCGCGTGGGTCAACTACATCTGCCCCGTCGAGGGCGCCCAGGCGGAGATGGAGAAGATCGACCCCGACCTCGCGGAGTCGCCCTTCATCTTCCCGAGCGAGGACTACATCGCCGACCACGACATCGTCGGCTTCAGGGCACTGTCCTCCCAGGAGGACGCGGACTACAGCGCGCTGTGGGCGAAGGCGGTGGGCAACTGATGGGCCTGTTCACACGATCCTCGACCGGTGGTGTCCGCGAGGCCAAGGGAGATCTCGTCCTGGAATCGGTGACCAAGACCTTCGGGGACTTCACCGCCGTCGACGACCTCGACCTGCGGGTGCCGCGTGGTTCCTTCTTCGCCCTGCTCGGCCCCTCGGGCTGCGGCAAGACGACGACCCTGCGAATGGTGGCCGGCCTCGAGCAGCCCTCTGCCGGAAGGGTGCTCATCGGCGACACCGACCTCACCGGCTCACGTCCCTACGAGCGCCCGGTCAACACCGTCTTCCAGAGCTATGCGCTCTTCCCGCACCTGAGCATCCGCGACAACGTCGCCTTCGGACCGAAGCGCCGCGGCGAGGGTGACGCGGTCCGCCTCGCCGACGAGGCGCTCGAGCTGGTCCAGATGGCCCACCTCGCCGGGCGTCGCCCCGCGCAGCTCTCCGGCGGCCAGCAGCAGCGCGTGGCCCTCGCCCGGGCGATCGTCAACCGCCCGGAGGTGCTGCTGCTCGACGAGCCGCTCGGCGCCCTCGACCTGAAGCTCCGGCGCCAGATGCAGGTCGAGCTCAAGCGGATCCAGACCGAGGTCGGCCTGACCTTCATCCACGTCACCCACGACCAGGAGGAGGCCATGACGATGGCCGACACGGTCGCGGTGATGAACAAGGGGCGCATCGAGCAGATGGGTGCCCCCGAGGAGCTCTACGACCTGCCGGGCACCGCCTTCGTCGCCGGCTTCGTCGGGCAGTCCAACCTCGTGCCCGCGACGGTCACCGGCAGCGACGGTGACCACCTCGTCGCCGACGCGGCGGGCACGACCGTGCGGGTGCCGCACTCGCGGGCCGCGGTGACCGAGGGACAGGTGCTCTTCGGCGTCCGTCCCGAAAAGGTGCGGCTGCACCCCCTTCGTCCGGAGTCGGCCGGGAGCGACGTGCGGGCGACGGTCACCGACGTCTCCTTCACCGGCGTCGCCACCCAGTACCTCGTCACGGTGCCCTCCGGCGGCCAATGGTCGGTCTACGAGCAAAATCTCGACGTCGAGCCGCAGTCGACCCGGCCGGGCGACGAGGTGTGGCTGTCGTGGAACCCCGCCCACGCCTTCGTCGTCGCCGCCGACGACGTGCCCGAGGGGGCGGAGGGCAAGGCCTTCATCGCCACCGCGGGGGAGGCATCGTGACCACCGCGACGGCGGGCGGACCCCCTTCGGCCGCAGTCGATCCCGACGTCGTCGAGGGCCGGCGCTCCCGCCGGATCGCCTACCTGCTGCTCCTGCCGGGCGTGCTGTGGCTCGTCGTCTTCTTCGTCGTGCCGGTCGTGCAGCTCTTCACCGTCAGCCTGCAGAGCGACTACCCGGGGGCGCCCGGCTACTACTACCGCGACGTCAACTTCTCCAACTACGTCGACGCGCTCGTGGAGTTCTGGCCGCACATGCTGCGCTCGCTGCTCTTCGGTGCCCTCGCGACCTTCTTCGCCTTCGTCCTGGCCTACCCGCTCGCCTACGCGATGGCCTTCAAGGCCGGCCGATGGCGCCCGGTGATGCTCATCTGCGTCATCGCCCCCTTCTTCACCTCCTTCATCCTGCGGACCATCGCGTGGCGGCAGATCCTCGCCGACGACGGCGTCGTCGCGAGCGTGCTCACCTCCCTGCACCTGCTGCCGGGCGGGCGGATCACCGAGACCTGGGTGGCGGTCGTCGCGGGCCTGACCTACAACTTCCTGCCCTTCATGGTGCTGCCGATCTACGCCTCGCTCGAGCGCGCCGACCCGCGGGTCATCGAGGCCGGCGGCGACCTCTACGCGAGCGGCCTGACGACCTTCGCCCGGGTGACGCTGCCGATGTCGATGCCGGGCGTGCTCGCCGGCACCCTGCTCACCTTCATCCCCGCCTCCGGCGACTACGTCAACGCCGAGCTGCTCGGCTCCGACCGCAGCACCAAGATGGTCGGCAATGTCATCGAGAGCCAGTTCTTCAAGGTGCCGGGCGGCTACGACACGGCCGCGGCGCTGAGCTTCACGCTCATGGCGATGATCCTCGTGCTCGTCTTCTTCTACGTGCGGCGCTTCGGCACCGAGGAGCTGGTCTGAGATGCGCACCGTGACCCGCTGGATCGGCGACCGCTTCGCGATGATCGCCGCGCTCCTCGTGCTCTTCTACCTCTTCCTGCCGGTGCTCTACACCTTCGTCTTCAGCTTCAACGACTACCGCAAGTCCAACATCACGTGGAACTCCAACGCCGGCCCGACACTCAAGCACTGGCAGAACCCGTGCGGCGCCCCCGGCATCTGCGACTCGCTCGCGACCTCGCTGCAGGTGGGGCTGCTCGCGACCCTCGTCGCGACGGTGCTCGGCACGATGATCGCCTTCGCGATGGTGCGGCACCGCTTCCGCGGCAAGTCCGCGAGCAATGTCCTCGTCTTCGTGCCGATGGCCACGCCCGAGATCGTCCTCGGCGCGAGCCTGCTGACCATCTTCGTGCAGGGCTTCTCGCAGGTCGGTCTGCGGCTGGGCTTCTGGACGATCGTCATCGCGCACATCATGTTCTGCCTGAGCTTCGTCGTCGTCACCGTGCGGGCGCGGCTGCAGAGCCTCGACCCGCGGATGGAGGAGGCCGCCCAGGATCTCTACGCCGGGCCGGGCGAGACCTTCTGGCGGGTGACACTGCCGCTCGTGCTGCCGGGCATCGTCGGCGCCGCGATGCTCGCCTTCAGCCTGAGCTTCGACGACTTCATCATCACCAACTTCGTCTCGGGTGACACGAGCACCTTCCCGAAGTTCGTCTACGTCAGCTACCTGCGCGGCATCCCCGCCCAGGCCAATGTCATCGGCTTCTCGCTCTTCGTCATCGCGGTCCTGCTCGTCGTGGTGGGCCAGCGCGTGGCGAGCAGCCGTACCTCGAAGTGAGTCGGGAGGCTCTCATGCGTGTGCTCATGATCGGTGCCGGCGGGGTCGGTGACGCGGCGGCCAAGATCGCCGCCGAGCGCGACTTCTTCGAGCTGTGGGTGGTGGCCGACTACTCGCTGGAGCGGGCCGAGGCGACGGTTGCCGCAGCGACGGCGCGAAGGGGGAGTGACGGCACCTTTGTCGCGGCGCAGGTCGACGCCTCCGACCCGGCGGCCGTGACGGCGCTGGCCCGCGAGCACGGTGCGACGCACGTCTTCAACGCCGTCGACCCGCGCTTCGTCATGCCGATCTTCGACGGGGCGCTCGCCGCCGGGGCCGACTACCTCGACATGGCGATGTCGCTGTCCACGCCGCACCCGGAGCGACCGCACGAGCTGCCCGGGGTCAAACTCGGTGACCTGCAGCTGGCCCGGTCGGGGGAGTGGGAGGCCGCGGGCCGGCTCGCGCTGCTCGGCATCGGGGTCGAGCCGGGCCTCTCCGATGTCTTCGCCCGCTACGCGGCCGACGAGCTCTTCGACGAGATCGACGAGCTCGGCACCCGCGACGGGGCCAACCTCGTCGTCCACGACGACGACGGCAACGAGGTCTTCGCCCCCGGCTTTTCGATGTGGACGATCATCGAGGAGTGCCTCAACCCACCGGTGGTGTGGGAGCGCGCGCGGGCCGGCGGTGACGTCGAGGCGGGCTTCGCGACGCTGCCTCCCTTCGCCGACCCGGAGGTCTTCGACTTCCCCGAGGGGATCGGGCCCGTCGAGTGCGTCCACGTCGAGCACGAGGAGGTCCTGCTCATGCCGCGCTGGGTCGACGCCGGGCGGGTGACCTTCAAGTACGGCCTGGGCGAGCAGATGATCTCCATGCTCAAGATGCTCCACGAGCTCGGCCTCGACTCGACCGACCCGGTCGACGTCAAGGGGGTGCAGGTCAGCCCCCGCGACGTCGTCGCGGCCGTGCTGCCCGACCCGGCGACGATCGGCCCGCGGATGACCGGCAAGACCTGCGCCGGGCTGCTCGTCACGGGCACCAAGGACGGCGCGCCGCGGGCGGTCTACCTCTACCATGTGGCCGACAACGAGGTCTCGATGCGCGACTACGCCGCCCAGGCGGTCGTGTGGCAGACGGCGATCAACCCCGTCGTCGCGCTCGAGCTTCTCGCGACGGGCGTCTGGTCGGGTGCGGGGGCCAAGGGGCCGGAGGCCTTCGATGCGAGGCCCTTCCTCGAGCTGCTCGCTGCTCCCGCCCCGCAGGGCTACGGCTCGCCGTGGGGGATCGAGGAGCGGGACCCGGCCGCCCCCAACCGCAGCCCCCAGACCGCACGACCTTGAGGAGATGCGGGCTGGGGTGCGCATTGCCCTACGGCAATGCTGTTGGAGGCTGCATTGCCGTAGGGCAATGCAGCCTGGGGGGAGAGTCAGTGCAGCTGAAGCTCGCGCTCGGGTCGCCGGTGCGTGGGCGTGCCGGGAGTGCGCACCGACCACTGCGCGGTGAGCGGGCGCAGGTGCTGCACCGACGGCCGCGGCAGGTCGAAGGGGGAGGTGCGCAGCCAGACCGCGGCGGGCACCGGCACCGGCTGGGGTCGCGGGGTCGTCGCCGACGCGACCTCGGGCTCGCTGTCGCGGCCACGGCGGCCCGGCAGGTCGTAGCTCCAGCCGAAGGGGAGGCCCCGCCGGGTGAGCGCACGGTCACCGTTGACGATCAGGCGCAG
Organism: Janibacter sp. FSL W8-0316; assembly: GCF_038004165.1. NCBI lineage: Bacteria > Bacillati > Actinomycetota > Actinomycetes > Micrococcales > Intrasporangiaceae > Janibacter > Janibacter sp. FSL W8-0316. Next base: position 3,331,930 of record NZ_JBBOQX010000001.1, read on the forward strand.
CACGAGCCCACCGGCGAGCAGCCCGGCGATGAGGTCGGTGGGCCAGTGGAAGCCGAGGTAGAAGGCGACGACGATCGCCTGCAGCGCGATGAGCGTGACGAGCCAGGTCAGGCGGCGGCGCAGGCGGGCGTCGGGACCGGCGTAGGCGAGGATCAGGTAGGCCGCGGCGCCGTAGATGAGGACCGCCTCGGCGGCGTGGCCGGAGGGGTAGGCGATGCCGTACAAGCCGTGGGCGATCGGACCGCCGTCCCAGAAGCCACCACCGGTGCCGTGGATGGGTGCCGAGCGACCGAGCAGGACCTTCATCCCGCCGATGCCGACGTAGAAGCCGACCTCGGCCGCGGCGACGATCGCCAGCGGGTGCCAGGTGCGGTGGCGCCAGGCGAGCACGAGGGCGACCGCGAGCAGGACCGGCAGGCAGACCGCCTGACCGGCGACGGCATTGGGCACCGAGTCGAGGAACTGCCACCAGTTGGGCGTGTAGCGCTTGGCCCAGTAGCCCTGGAAGCGCTCGTCATAGGGCTGGAGTGGGCCCGCTGCCAGCAGCGTGAACACGACGAGCGCACCGGCGAGGACCGGTGCGCTGGTCAGTCGAGGGAGTCGGGCCACCCTCTAGGGATAGTGGACGAGTCTGAACGGAACCTGAAGAACACGCCATCTGTGAGCAATTGCACAGGTCCGCCCGGAACCCGCGTCCGGGGTCGGGTGCGCCTCAGGAGAGCTCGGCGCGCACCGCCTCGACGAAGCTGTCGACGTCGCTCTCGGTCGTGTCCCAGGCGCACATCCAGCGCACCTGACCGGTCGTCTCGTCCCAGAAGTAGAAGCGGAAGGACTCCATGAGCCGCTCGCTCGACTCCCGGGCGAGGATCGGGAAGACGGCATTGGCCTCGACCTCGGTGGGCAGGGTGATCCCGTCGATGTCGGCGACGCCGTCGGCGAGGCGGCGGGCCATCGCGTTGGCGTGCTCGGCATTGCGCCGCCACAGGTCGCCCTCGAAGATCGCGAGCAGCTGCGCCGAGACGAAGCGCATCTTGCTCGCCAGCTGCATCGACTGCTTGCGCAGGAAGGTCGCGCCGGTCACCCGGTCGGGGGAGAGGACGACGACGGCCTCGGCGAGCATCGCGCCGATCTTGGTCCCGCCGAGCGAGAGGATGTCGACGCCCGCGTCGGTCGTCAGCTCGCGCAGCTCTACACCGAGGGCCGCCGCGGCATTGGACAGCCGCGAGCCGTCGAGGTGCAGCACCCACCCCATCTCGTGGACGAGGTCGGCGATCGCGCGGATCTCGGCCGGCGTGTAGACGGTGCCGACCTCGGTGGAGTTGGTGATCGAGACGACGCCGACCTGGGCGAAGTGCTCGTCGCCGACCCGGGCCGGGTAGGCGCGGATCAGCTCGGGCGTCAGCTTGCCGTCGGGGGTGTCGATGACGTTGACCTTGAGCCCACCGACCCGCTCGGGTGCGGCGGCCTCGTCGACGTGGATGTGGGCGCTGCTTGTCGTGAGCACCGACCCCCAGCGCGGCGTGCACGCCTGCAGCGCAAGGACATTGGCCCCCGTGCCGTTGAAGACCGGGTAGACCTGCGCCGCCGTGCCGAAGACCTCGGAGAGCACCTCGGTCAGGCGCGCGGTGTAGACGTCCTCGCCGTAGGCGACCTGGTGGCCGCCGTTGGCCGCGACGATCGCGGCGAGCACCTCGGGGTGCACGCCGGCGTAGTTGTCGCTGGCAAACCCGCGGCTCGACGGGTCGTGGAGCGGGGCGAAGGGGGAGGCCTGGGTGGTCGTGTCGGTCACGCGGGGATCCTCTCAGCCGCGGCAGACTCCGCCGCGCGGGGGTCGAGGCTGCCGGTGATGCCGCGGGTGGCCTCGATGACGGGCGCGAGCTTCTTGCGCAGCGCCTCGTAGAAGACGTTGAGCGGGAACTCGTCGGGCTGCACGAGGTCGGTCAGACCCTTGGGCGGGCCGTCGAGGGGCAGGTGCTCGGCCCCCTTCGCCCAGGCCGACGCCGGGTGCGGTGCGACGTAGCCGGCGATGAACTGGTGCGCGGCCATCCAGTGCCCGACCCGGGAGCGGTCGATGCCCTCGCGGTAGAGGGTCTCGACCTCGTCGGAGAGGGCGACGACCGCGGCCGGGACCTGACCCCAGTCGAAGGTCAGCGTGTTGTCGGTCCAGCGCATCGCTCCGCGCTTGTGCAGCCACGCGAAGAGCAGCTGCCCGCCGAGGCCGTCGTAGTTGCGCACCCGGTCGCCGGTGACGGGGAAGCGGAAGAGCCGGTCGAAGAGGATCGCCAGCTGCACGGCGCGGGCGTAGGGGTGCCCCGCCTCCGCGAGCGTCACGCTCTGCCGGAAGGTGTTGAGGTCGCAGCGCAGCTCCTCGAGGGCGTACATCCAAAAGGGCATGCGCTGCTTGATCATGAAGGGGTCGAAGGGGAGGTCCCCGTGGCTGTGCGTGCGGTCGTGGATGAGGTCCCACATCGCGAAGGTCGCCTGGGCGACCTCCTGCGAGGCGACGAGCCGCTCGCCCTCGGGCGGCAGGTCGAGGCCGAGCACCTGCGCGGAGGCGGAGGTCACGCGACGGAAGCGGGCGGCCTCGCGGTCGCAGAAGATCGCGCCCCAGCTGAACTTCGGCACCTCGCGCACGGCGACGGTCTCGGGGAAGAGGACGGCCGAGTTGGTGTCGTAGCCGGGGGTGAAGTCGATGAAGCGGACCGGCAGGAACATCGGGTTGTCGTAGGTGGCCTCGACGTCGGCGAGCCACTGCGGCCACATGACGTCGAAGAGCACGGCCTCGAAGACCCGGTCGAGGTTGCCGTTTTGCGTGTACATGGGGAAGACGGCGAGGTGCTGCGTGCCCTCGACGCGGTGCTGGTCGGGGCGGAAGGCCATGAGCGAGTCGAGGAAGTCGGGCACCCCGAAGCCGCCGTCGACCCACCGCTGCAGGTCGACGGGCAGCGCGGCGAGGTAGTCGGCGTCGTGCGGGAAGCGCGGCGCGAGCTCGGTGATCCGCTCGGCCATGACGGCCACGAGCGCGCTCGCCCGCTCGCGGTCGGCGTCCTCGGCGAGCGAGCCGTCCTTGGTCTGCATGAGCCGCAGCTCCTCCACGGCGGCCTTCAGCGCGACCCATGCGGGGCTCCCCTCCACGTTGGTCGAGGCGGTGAGGCCGCCCGCGGCCGAACCCTCGAGACCCTCCACCCCGCTGGTCGAGGTGCGAAGGCCGCCTGCGGCCTGAGCCTCGAGACCCGAACCTTCGAGACCTCGCGCCCCGTTCCCCGCCCACGTCACGAGATTCACCCAGAACTCCTCGTGGTCGAGCTCACCGATCGAGTCGTCCCCGACGAGGTCGGAGTCGGCGAGCACGACGACGCGGCCGGCGCCGTGCTGCACGGTGACGGCGAGCGGCTGGGCCGCGGGGTGGGCGGTGGCGGAGGTGCGGGCGAGGACGCGCGCACCCGGAGCGCCGGAGACGTCGATGGTCCCGGCGCGGTAGAAGCACAGCTCGCCGATGCCGGCCATGACGCCCTGCCCGGGGCCGGTGCTCGTCTCGCCGAGGATCCAGGTCGCGTTGCCCTGGTGGCGGCGGCCGCCGTCGGCGCGCTCGTGGACGAGCGTGGAGACGATCTTCAGGCCGAAGGGAGCCAGCAGCTCGTTGAGGTTGTTGCCGTGGGCGTCGTGGTCGCACTCGCCGAGCACGACGAGACCGCCCCCCTTCGCCACGTGGTCGGTGACGGCGGTGACCTCGGCGGGGGAGAGGACCGGCGGCAGGTCGCCGGCGACGCGCTCGCTGGAGGCGGCAGCGGGGTGCGCGATGACGAGGACGTCGGTGCCGGCCAGCGCCGCCGGCGTCAGCTCACCGTCGGTGTGGGCCAGGACCTCGGTGCCGCGCTCGCGCAGGACCGCGGCGGCCCGGGCGAGGCTCGCGTCGCCGGGGTTGGCGGGGTTCATCCGCGCGGCGAGCTCGGGGTCGATGGACCACGCGCTGCTGTGCGCCTGGTCGAGGAGCACCCGGGCGAAGGGGGTCGTGACAGTCATTGCGGCCTCCGGCGGCGAAATCTGGAAGTTCAACGCTCATAGCGTGGCAAAACCGAAGGATTTGCGCCAGTCGCCCAATGCGGCCGTTGGTCGTAACGTAGACCCCATGACAGCCGTGACGCAGAAGTCAGCCCTCGAGTACGCCCCCACGCAGCTCTTCATCGGGGGGCAGTGGCGCGACGCCGGTGACGGCGCCACCTTCGCCGTGAGCGACCCGGCGACGGGCAAGACCCTCGTCGAGGTCGCCGACGCGACCGTCGCCGACGGCAAGGCAGCGCTCGACGCCGCCGTCGCCGCGCAGGCCGAGTGGGCCGCGACCGACCCGCGGGTGCGCTCGGAGATCCTGCGCTCGGCCTTCGAGCTCATCACCGAGCGGGCCGACACCTTCGCCATGCTCATGACCCTCGAGATGGGCAAGCCCCTGGCCGAGTCGCGCGGCGAGGTGACCTACGGCGGCGAGTTCTTCCGCTGGTTCGCCGAGGAGGCCGTGCGCATCCACGGGCGCTACGCCGTCGCCCCGAGCGGCGGTACCCGCCTGATGACGATGAAGCAGCCCGTCGGGCCGGTCTTCGCCATCACGCCGTGGAACTTCCCGCTCGCCATGGGCACCCGCAAGATCGGCCCCGCAATCGCCGCCGGCTGCACCACCGTCGTCAAGCCGGCCCACGAGACGCCGCTGACGATGCTCGCCCTGGCCCGACTGCTCGAGGAGGTCGGCCTGCCCGCCGGCGTGCTCAACGTCGTGCCGACGAGCTCCTCGAGCGAGGTGAGCGAGCCGATCATCCGCGACCCGCGCCTGCGCAAGCTGACCTTCACCGGCTCCACGGCCGTCGGGAAGAGGCTCGTCGAGCAGTCCTCCGAGCAGCTGCTGCGCACCTCCATGGAGCTCGGGGGCAATGCCCCCTTCGTCGTCTTCGAGGACGCCGACCTCGAGCGCGCCGTCGAGGGTGCGATGCTCGCCAAGATGCGCAACATCGGCGAGGCCTGCACCTCCGCCAACCGCTTCATCGTCCACGAGTCGGTCGCTTCCGACTTCGCCGCAGCCCTGGCCGACCGCATGGGCGCCCTGACCATGGGCAAGGGCACGACGAAGGGGGTCGACGTCGGCCCGCTCATCACCGAGAAGGCGCGCGCCGGAGTCGCCGAGCTCGTCGACGACGCGGTCTCGCAGGGCGCCCGGGCCCTCGTCGGTGGCGAGGTGCCCTCGGGCAAGGGCTGGTTCTACCCGCCGACGGTCCTCACCGACGTCCCCGCGAGCGCCCGCGTGCTCACCGAGGAGATCTTCGGCCCGGTCGCCCCGATCACGACCTTCAGCACCGAGGAGGAGGCCGTCGCTCTGGCCAACTCCACCGAGTACGGCCTCGTCGCCTACGTCTTCACCGAGAACACCTCTCGGACGATCCGCGTCGCCGAGGGGCTCGAGTTCGGCATGGTCGGGATCAACCAGGGCGTCGTCTCCAACCCCTCGGCCCCCTTCGGCGGGGTCAAGCACTCCGGCTTCGGCCGCGAAGGGGGATTCGAGGGCATCGAGGAGTACCTCGAGACCAAGTACGTCGGCCTGGCGCTCTGACGCGGGCTCACCGAGTTGTCGAAGACCTGGCGGACCCGGCTCCAGCTCGCCGGGGGAGTTCTGCTGATCCTGCTCGCGGCCTGGATCGTCATCACCGGTGGTGGCGGCGACTCCTCGCCGGGCGGGTCGACCACCTCCGCCGCGACATCGGCGACCTCGCAGACCGAGGCCGGGGAGCCCCCTTCGGGCACGACGGAGTCCGGCTCCACGCCGGACTCCGGGCTCGAGACGATCGCTGAGTCGCAGCTGCCGCCGGAGGGTCGGGAGACGCTCGAGCTGATCCGCTCCGACGGCCCCTTCCCCTACGACCGGGACGGCATCACCTTCGGCAACCGCGAGGGGATCCTGCCGGACCAGTCGCGGGGCTACTACCGCGAGTACACGGTGCCGACACCCGGCGAGGACGACCGCGGCGCGCGGCGGATCGTCGGCGGGCAGGACGGCGACCGCTACTACACGGACGATCACTACGCGAGCTTCGCCCAGATCGAGGAGGGGCAGTGATCCACATCGAGGCCGCTGGGGTCGACGGGCTGCTCGCCCGCGCGGTCACCGGCACCGACCACGTGCACCTCGTCGACGGCGGCTCCGGGCGGGAGGAGACCTACGACCGCTTCGCCGAGGCGCTCGTGCTGCCCGAGCACTTCGGGCGCAACCTCGACGCCCTCATGGACTGCCTGCGCGACGTCGCCGACCGGCACGACGGGCCGTGGACGCTCGTGTGGCGCCCGAGCCACGGCGGCGCAGACCCGGGTGTGCTCGACGTGCTCGGTGACCTCGACGACGAGTACCCGGACCTGAGCATCGTGGTGGCCGATCGCTGAGGGGTCTTTCCGCTGGTCGAGGTGGCCGAGCGCCAGCGAGGCCCTCGAGACCGCTCGCCGGGTCTCGAGGCTCGGCCGCGGGCGGCCTCGCACCTCGACCAACGTGGGGGATGATGACGCGGTGACGACACCCACCGACACCCGCATCACCCTCTCCCGCGTCATGTCCCAGGCCGAGGCCAACCTCCTGGGCAATGTGCACGGCGGCAACATCATGAAGATGGTCGACGACACCGCCGGCGTCTCGGCCAACCGCTTCGCGCAGGGGCCGGCCGTCACGGCGGCGATGGACGAGATGGCCTTCCTCAACCCCGTGCGCGTCGGCGACGTGCTCCACGTGAGCGCCCAGGTCAACTGGGCCGGTACCTCGTCGATGGAGGTCGGCGTGCGGGCCGAGGTCGACCGCTGGGACGCCGTCACCGAGCGCGTCCACGTCGCGAGCGCCTACCTCGTCTTCGTGGCCGTCGATGCCGAAGGGGGGACCCGTCACGTCCCCGAGCTGAGCATCGAGACGCCCGAGGAGCAGCGGCGATTCCGTGAGGCCGAGATCCGCCGGGCCCACCGGCTCGCCCGTCGCGAGGCCATCGAGTCGAGCCGTCGGGAGGAGCGCGCGTGAGCACGCGCGTCACCCTGCTCGGCTCGACCGGGTCGATCGGCACGCAGGGCCTGCAGGTCATCGAGGCCCACCCCGAGCGCTTCGCGGTGGAGGTGCTCGCCGGTGGTGCCAACACGCGGCTGCTCGCCGCCCAGGCCGCGCGCTTTCGCCCTTCGCTCGTCGCGGCTGCTGCCGGCACCCGTGAGGAGCTGACCGCAGCCATCGCCGCCGCGGCCGGTGACCCAGGGTATGCGCCCGAGGTGGTCGTGGGGGAGGGGGCCGCGACGATCGCCGCCGGCGCACCGACCGACGTCGTGCTCAACGGCATCACGGGCGCGATCGGGCTGCGGCCGACGCTGGCGGCGCTGCGCTCCGGCGCCCGCCTGGCGCTGGCCAACAAGGAGTCGCTGATCATCGGCGGCCCGATCGTCAAGGACACCGCCGCGCCCGAACAGATCGTGCCCGTCGACTCCGAGCACTCCGCGATCGCCCAGGCGCTGCGCTCCGGCCGCGCCGACGAGGTGCGCAAGCTCGTCGTCACCGCGAGCGGCGGGCCCTTCCGCGGAATGGACCGCGACGCGCTGCGCGAGGTGACTCCGCAGGCGGCGCTCAAGCACCCGAACTTCGCGATGGGGCGGGTCATCACGACCAACAGCGCGACGCTCGTCAACAAGGGGCTCGAGCTCATCGAGGCGCACCTGCTCTTCGACGTGCCCATGGAGCGCATCGAGGCCGTCGTCCACCCGCAGCAGATCATCCACTCGATGGTCGAGTTCCATGACGGGGCCGTCATCGCCCAGCTCGGGCTGCCGACGATGCTCGCGCCCATCGCGCTCGGGCTGTCGTGGCCGGAGCGGCTCACCGACGTCGAGACGCCCGTCGACTGGACGCAGGCGCAGGACTGGCGCTTCGAGCCGCTCGACGACGAGGCCTTCCCGGCGGTGCGGCTCGCCCAGCAGGTCGGCGCCGCCGGCGGCACCCACCCGGCCGTCTACAACGCGGCCAACGAGGTCGGCGTCGACGCCTTCCACGACGGTGCGGCGCGCTTCACCGACATCGTCGACACGATCGAGCAGGTGCTGCAACGGCACGACGACGCGCGCTTCGACGCGCACACGGTCGAGGGCGTGCTCGCGGCCGACGCCTGGGCTCGCGACGAGGCGGCCGGGCTGCTCAGGACCGCGTGAGACGATCGGGGCATGCTCTATCTGCTGGGGGTCCTGCTTGCCGTCATCGGCATCGCGCTGTCGATCGCGTTGCACGAGATCGGCCACCTGGTCCCGGCCAAGAAGTTCGGCCTGCGGGTGCCGCAGTACATGGTCGGCTTCGGCCCGACGGTCTGGTCGCGCCGTCGCGGTGAGACCGAGTACGGCATCAAGGCGATCCCCCTGGGCGGCTACATCCGGATGATCGGGATGTTCCCGCCGGCCAAGGACGGGCGGGTGCGCACCACGAGCACCGGGCGGATGAGCCAGCTCGTCGACGAGGCCCGGCAGCAGAGCTTCGAGGAGGTCCGCCCCGAGGACGAGGGCCGGATGTTCTACCAGCTGCCGATCTGGAAGCGGATCGTCATCATGATGGGCGGCCCGGTGATGAACCTGCTCATCGCCCTCGCCGTCCTCGGCGGCATCTGGACGATGAACGGCCTGGCCGTGACGACGACGACCGTCTCGGCGGTCAACGAGTGCGTCGACATCAAGGAGATGGGCCAGACCGCGGCGACCGAGTGCACCGATGACATGCCCGTCGCCCCGGCCAACGAGGCCGGGCTCAGGCCCGGCGACACGATCACCTCGATCAACGGCACGCAGGTCTCGACGTGGACCGACGTGCGCACCGAGATCCGCGCCAACCTCGACAAGCCCCTGACGATGACCGTCGACCGCGACGGCTCGACCCGCACCCTCGAGGCCGACCCGATCGTGCTCGACATGCCGGTCTACGACGACAACGGCCGCGCCGAGACCGACGCGACCGGGCAGGTGCGCACCGAGCGCGCCGGCTTCCTCGGCGCCACCGGCAGCCAGGAGATGCAGCAGCAACCGATCACGGCCGTGCCCGGGCTCTTCGCCGAGCAGCTCGGCCAGACCTACAGCCTGCTCGTGCGCATCCCGCAAAAGCTCGTCGGCGTCGCGGAGGCGGCCTTCGGCAGCGGTGAGCGCGACCCCGAGGGGCCGATGTCGGTCGTCGGCGTGGGCCGGGTCGCCGGTGAGGTGGCCAGCTCCGACATCTTCGGCGACACGAGCGACAAGGCGATCCTGCTGCTCAGCCTGCTCGGCTCGCTCAACCTCGTGCTCTTCGCCTTCAACACCGTGCCCCTGCTCCCGCTCGACGGCGGCCACGTGGCCGGCGCCCTGTGGGAGGCGGTCAAGAAGGGGTGGGCGAAGCTGCGGGGCCTGCCCGACCCGGGCCCGGTCGACGTCGCCAAGGCGCTGCCGCTGGCCTATGTCGTCGCCCTCGCCTTCATCGGCATGACCCTGCTGCTCGTCTACGCCGACATCGTCAAGCCGGTGAAGCTGACCTAGGTCTCGAGGCTCGGGCGCGGGGCGCCCTCGCACCGCCCACGCGGAACGTGGGACCCAGACCACCGGTGGGGGTGCTTCGAAGCCAGGGCCACAGCGGACATCCAGCATCGAGGTCGCATAATGGGGGCATGAGCGTCTCCCTCGGTATGCCCAAGGCTCCGGCCCCCGTGCTCGCGCCCCGTCGCCAGACCCGGCAGATCAAGGTGGGGTCGGTCGGCGTCGGTAGTGAGTCGCCGATCTCGGTGCAGTCGATGACGACGACGCTCACCTCCGACGTCAACACCACGCTGCAGCAGATCGCCGAGCTCACCGCCGCCGGCTGCGACATCGTGCGCGTGGCCTGCCCGAGCCAGGACGACGCCGACGCGCTCGCCGAGATCGCCCAGCACAGCCAGATCCCGGTCATCGCCGACATCCACTTCCAGCCCAAGTACGTCTTCCAGGCGATCGAGGCCGGCTGCGCCGCGGTCCGGGTCAACCCCGGCAACATCCGCAAGTTCGACGACCAGGTCAAGGAGATCGCCAAGGCAGCCAAGGACCACGGCACCTCGATCCGCATCGGCGTCAACGCCGGCAGCCTCGACAAGCGACTGCTCGAGAAGTACGGCAAGGCCACGCCCGAGGCGCTCGTCGAGTCGGCCGTCTGGGAGGCCAGCCTCTTCGAGGAGCACGACTTCCACGACTTCAAGATCTCGGTCAAGCACAACGACCCCGTGACCATGGTCCGGGCCTACGAGCTGCTCGCCGAGGCCGGCGACTGGCCGCTGCACCTCGGTGTCACCGAGGCAGGCCCCGCCTTCCAGGGCACGATCAAGTCGGCGACGGCCTTCGGCGCCCTGCTGTCGAAGGGGATCGGCGACACCATCCGCGTCTCCCTCTCGGCCCCGCCGGTCGAGGAGATCAAGGTCGGCCAGCAGATCCTGCAGTCGCTCGGCCTGCGTCCGCGCAAGCTCGAGATCGTCTCCTGCCCGAGCTGCGGCCGCGCCCAGGTCGACGTCTACAAGCTCGCCGACGAGGTCACCGCCGGGCTCGAAGGGATGACCGTCCCCCTTCGCGTCGCCGTCATGGGCTGCGTCGTCAACGGCCCCGGCGAGGCCCGCGAGGCCGACCTCGGTGTCGCCTCGGGCAACGGCAAGGGCCAGATCTTCGTCAAGGGCGAGGTCATCAAGACCGTCCCCGAGAGCAAAATCGTCGAGACGCTCATCGAGGAGGCCCTGCGCATCGCCGAGGAGATGGGCGAGTCCGTCGACGGCGAGGACGCCGGGGCCACCGTCACGGTGGGCTGAGCCCTAGGCTGGCGGGGTGCTGCGCACCCGTAACCCCACCCGGCTGCTCGGCGTCGACGACGTCGATGCCGCTCTCGACCTGTGCGCGCGCGACCCCGCGGCCAATGTCTTCGTCGCGAGCCGGATCCTCGACGGGGGACTGGGCGCCGGGTCGACCGCCGCCTACGGGTGGTTCGAGGACGGCCGGCTCGAGGGGCTGGTGTGGACCATCGCCAATGTCGTGCCCGTCGGCACCTCCGACGCGAGCTGGAGCCACCTGGCGGCGCAGGTGCGCAAGGTGCGCCGGCGCTGCGCCTCCTTCCTCGGGCCGCGCACCGAGGTCGCCGGCCTGTGGGGGGCGACCCAGCACGACTTCCCCAGGCCCCGGGCGGTGCGGGCCGAACAGCCGCTCATGGGCACGCACACGCCGCCGTCGCAGCTCGGGGTGCAGCTCGACTCCCGCGTACGCCCGGCGACCGTCGACGAGGTCGACCTCGTCCTGCCTGCCGCCGAGCACATGTTCACCGCCGAGATCGGCTACCGGCCCTACACCGGCAACTCCTCCTTCTACCGCGACTCGATCTGGCGTCTCATCCGCGCCGGGCGCACCTATGTCGTCATCGAGCGCGGTCGGGTGATCTTCAAGGCCGACGTCGGCTCGGTCGGGCTCGGGGCGATGCAGATCCAGGGGGTCTGGGTCGCGCCCGAGCTGCGCGGGCAAGGCCTGGCCGCCGGCTTCATGGCGTCGATGGTCGAGCAGGCGATGCTCGACCACGCCCCCTTCGCCACGCTCTACGTCAACGACTTCAACGCGCCGGCGCTCGCGACCTACCGGCGCATCGGCATGGAGCGGCTCGGGACCTTTTCGACGATCCTCTTCTAGAGCCTCAGAGGGTGAAGACGATCTTGCCGACCTGGTCGCCCGCGACCATCTGCTCGAAGCCCTCACGGGCCCGCTCCAGCGGGAGCTCGGCGTGGACGAGCGGGCGGGCGCCGGTCGAGTGCAGCAGCTGCACGAGAGCGTCGAGCTCGTCGCGCGTGCCCATCGTCGAGCCGATGACGCTCAGCTGGAGGAAGAAGACGTGGGTGAGCATCGCGTCGTCGACCTGCGGGCCGCTCGTCGTGCCCGAGATGACGATCCGGCCGCCGGGTCGAAGGGAGCGCACCGAGTGCTCCCACGTGGCGCGACCGACGGTCTCCATGACGGCGTCGACCTTGACCGGCAGGCGTTCGCCGGACGCGAAGACCTCGTGCGCGCCGATCTCGAGGCCCCGCGCCCGCTTGTCCTCGCTGCGCGAGGTCGCGTAGACCCGCAGGCCGGCGGCCCGCGCCAGGGTGATGAGCGCGGTCGAGACGCCGCCGCCGACGCCCTGGACGAGTACCGACTCGCCGGGACGCAGGCCACCCCGGACGAAGAGCATGCGGTAGGCCGTGAGCCACGCGGTCGGCAGGCAGGCCGCCTCGACCATGCTCAACCCCTCGGGCTTGGGCACGAGGTTGCGGCGGGGGACGACCACGGTCTCGGCGAAGGTGCCCTGGTAGCGCTCGGAAAGCAGCGAGCGTCGCGGGTCGGTCGTCTCATCGGCGCCGGTGAAGCCGGGGTCGTTGATCACGGCGTGGACGACGACCTCGTTGCCCTCCTCGTCAAGGCCCGCGGCATCGCAGCCGAGGATCATCGGCAGCGCGTCGGCCTTGAGTCCCTGACCCCGCAGCGACCACACGTCGTGGTGGTTGAGCGCGGCGGCCTTGACGGTGACTCGAGCCCAGCCCTCCGGTGCCTGTGGGTCGGGGCGCTCCCCGACGACGAGCCCGGCCAGCGGGTCCTTGCTGTTGATGCTCTCGGCGTACACGGCGCGCATCGGTGCGCTCCCTTCGATCGGGGACGATGCGCCCTACTCTGCCACCGGGCACTAGCGTGGGCATTACCGACTGTTCCCGAGCAAGGAGTTGCGCATGGGCACCATCGCCGACAACGTCATCGCCACCCTCAGGGCCAACGGGGTCACCCGCGCCTACGGCGTGCCGGGGGACTCGCTCAACGGCTTCACCGAGGCCATGCGCCGGGACGGATCGATCGCCTGGCGGCTGGTGCGCCACGAGGAGTCCGCCGCCTTCGCCGCCGCGGCCGATGCCGAGCTCACCGGCGACCTGGCCGTCGTCCTCGGCAGCTGCGGCCCTGGCAACCTCCACCTCATCAACGGTCTCTTCGACGCGCAGCGCAGCCGGGTGCCGGTGCTCGCCATCGCGGCCCAGATCCCGAGCTCAGAGATCGGCAGCGGCTACTTCCAGGAGACCCACCCGCAGGAGCTCTTCCGAGAGTGCAGCGTCTGGGCAGAGATGGTCACCGACGCCTCGCAGATGCCGCGGATGCTCGAGACCGCGATGCGCGCGGCGATCCAGGAGCGCGGGGTCGCCGTGCTCGTCGTCCCCGGAGACGTCGCCCAGACCGAGGCCGCCGACGAGCGGGTGACCGTCGTCGAGCGGGCCCGCGCGCGGATCGTCCCCGCCCCAGACCAGCTCGAGCGGGCCGCGCAGCTGCTCGGCGCGTCGAAGCGCACCACCCTGCTCGTCGGGGCCGGGGCAGCAGGAGCGAAGGACGACGTCCTCGCCCTCGCGGACCTGCTCGCGGCACCGGTGGTGCACACCCTTCGCTCCAAGCAGGACATCGAGGGGGACAACCCCTTCGACGTCGGCCTGACCGGCCTGCTCGGTTTCGCCTCCGGCTACCGGGCGATGGAGGAGGCCGAGACCGTGCTCATGCTCGGCACCGACTTCCCCTACCGGCAGTTCTACCCGGAGGGCGCGCGCTTCATCCAGGTGGACACCAGGGGCGAGCACCTCGGGCGGCGGGTGCCGCTCGACCTCGGGCTCGTCGGCGATGTCGGCGACACGATCCGGGCCCTGCTGCCGCTGCTGCAGCCGGCCCGCGACCGCAAGCACCTCGAGGACTCGGTCAAGCACTACCGCAAGACGCGCGACAAGCTCGACGAGCTCGCCGAGCCGCCCAAGAAGGGACTGCTCGGGGGCCGCAAGCACGAGGCGATCCACCCCCAGTACCTCGCTCGGCTCGTCGACGAGATCGCCGCCGACGACGCCGTCTTCATCCCCGACGTCGGCTCGCCCGTCGTCTACGCCGCGCGCTACCTCGAGTGCCGGGGTGACCGGCGGCTCATCGGCTCCTTCATCCACGGGTCGATGGCCAATGCCGTGCCGCAGGCCGTCGGCGCGCAACTCGCGCAGCCCGAGCGGCAGGTCGTCACGCTGAGCGGTGACGGTGGCCTGGCGATGCTCATGGGCGAGCTGCTCACCGTGCGCCAGCACGACCTGCCGATCAAGATCGTCGTGCTCAACAACTCCTCGCTCAACTTCGTCGAGCTCGAGATGAAGGCCGCCGGCCTGCCCGGCTTCGGCACCGACCTGCACAATCCCGACTTCTCGCAGGTCGCCGAGGCCTGCGGCATCAAGGGCTGGCGGGTCACCGAGGCCGCCGATCTCGAGACGAGCCTGCGCGAGGCCTTCGCCCACGACGGCCCGGCGCTCGTCGACGTCGTCACCGAACGCCAGGAGCTGACGATCCCGCCGGCGATCTCCGCCGAGCAGGTCAAGGGCTTCACCCTCTACGCCTTGCGTACCGTGATGTCCGGACGCGGCGACGAGCTGCTCGACCTGTCGCGGGTCAACCTGCGACAGATCCTCTGAGAGGGAGACGAGACCTGATGACCCGACCCGACCTGCCCACGACCGGCCTGGCTGTCCTCCTCGTCGGCGGTGGGGTGCTGCACCTCGTGCGTCCCGAGGTCTACGAGCCGATCATCCCCGCGCCCCTGCGCGGGCGGGCCAGAGAGCTCGTCCTCGCCTCAGGGGTCGCCGAGATCGCCTGCGGTGCAGGGCTGCTCGTGCCGGCGACGCGCCCGGCCGCCGGCTGGGCCAGCGCGGCGCTCCTCCTCGGGGTGCTGCCGGCCAATGTCCAGATGAGCGTCGACCACGGGCGTCGGGCACGGCGCAAGGGCACGCCGCAGGCGGTCGGTTTCTTCGCCGGGACGCTGGCCCGGCTGCCGCTCCAGTGGCCCCTGGTGCGCACGGCGCTGCGCGCCGCCCGGGGCGGCTGACGATGAGCACGCTCGAGTGGTCGCCCACGACGGAGGAGGACGTCGCCTCGCTCGTCCGCCTCGGGCAGGCCTGCCTCGACCGCGACGGCGGGCTGCCCGACCTCGCCGACCCGCAGCACCTGCGCGACGGCTACCTCACCGACCTGTCGATCTGCGGGCGGGACGAGCTCGGTGACATCGTCGCGGCGGCCGCCATCGGCATCAGTGCCGACGGCTCTCGGACGGCGACCGGCCTGATCGACCCCGCCGCCATGGGGCAGGGGATCGGGCAGGAGATCGCCGACTGGGTCATCGGCCACTCGGTGGGCCCGGTGCGCTTCGTCCTGGACTCGGTGAGCCCCGAGGCGGAGACCCTCTTCGCCGAGCTCGGTCTGCACCGCGGCTTCGCGGAGTCGATCATGCGGCACAGCCTGCGCTCGATCCCCTTCGTCCGGCGTCCCGAGGACATCGTGACCCTGCCCTTCACCGACGACACCTCCGAGGCCTTCCGCCACGCCTACGCCGCCTCCTTCGGTGACCGGCCCGGCTACACCGCCGGCAGCTCCCGTGCCTGGGGTCGGTGGCTGCGCGAGCAGCGCGGCTTCCAGCCGGAGGACTCGCGGGTCGCGATGGACCGCAGCGGCCACGTCGCCGGCTTCGTCACCCTCTCCGACGGGTGGATCGAGGAGGTCGGGGTCGTCCCCGAGTGGCGCGGCCACCGGCTCGGCGCCCACCTCGTCGCCCGCTCGCTCACGGCCCTCCAGCGGGCCGGTGCCGACGAGGTCTGGCTGGCCGTCGGCTGCGACAACCCCGCCCGCTCGCTCTACGAACGCCTCGGCTTCCGGGGCCACGGCACCCGTGCCCAGTACGAGCAGCCGACCATCTCGGAGGGATCATGACCGACGTCGAGAACGAGTCCATGACGATTCCCGACGAGGTGGTCGACGCCGTGCGCGGCGCCCGCCGCGTCCTCGTCCTCTCCGGGGCCGGGATGAGCGCGGAGTCGGGCGTGCCGACCTTCCGTGATGCCCAGACCGGGCTGTGGGAGGAGTTCGACCCGAGCCAGCTGGCGACGGCCGAGGCCTTCCGGCTGGATCCTCCCTTCGTCTGGGCCTGGTACGCGTGGCGGATGCAGCTGGTCCGCGGCGTCGAGCCCAACGACGGTCACCGGGCGCTCGCCGAGCTCGCCGGCCTGCGTGAGGTGACGATCTCGACGCAGAACGTCGATGACCTCCACGAGCGCGCCGGCTCGGCCGTCGCCGCGCACCTGCACGGGTCGATCTTCGCGCTGCGGTGCAGCGACTGCGAGACCCCCTACGACGGTGACGTCGACCTGCCCGCGGAGCCGACCGAGCGCATCGACCCGCCGACCTGCCCGCAGTGCGAAGGGGACGTGCGTCCCGGTGTCGTGTGGTTCGGTGAGGTCCTGCCGGACGACGCCGTCGCCGCGACCGAGGCGGCCATCGAGGCCCTCGAGCCGGGCGACGTGGTCCTCGTCATCGGCACCTCCGGCATCGTCTACCCGGCCGCGGGCTACCCGGCGATGGCGCGGGCCGAGGGCGCGACGGTCGTGGAGGTCAACCCCGTCGACACCGAGATCTCCGACATGTGCCACCACGTCGTGCGCGGCACCGCCGCGCAGGTGCTGCCCGAGCTGGTGGCTGCGCTTCAGTAGAGGCCGGTCGAGTACTGCGAGCCGTAGTACTCCTCGAGGGCCTCGATCGTCTCGTCGGGCCGCTCGAGCAGCTGGGCGATCTCGGCGCGGGAGGAGACCGCCGTCGGGTCCCAGTCGTCCGGGTGCCACATGCGACTGCGCATGAAGGCCTTGGCGCAGTGGAAGAAGACCTCCTCGACGTCGATGACGAGGGCGAGCAACGGACGGTGCCCCTTGACGACCATCTCGTCGAACCACGGAGCATCGCGCACCAGGCGAGCCCGCCCGTTGATCCGCAGCGTGTCCCCGCGCCCGGGGATGATGCACACGAGCCCGGCGTGCGGGTTGTCCAGCACGTTGAGGTAGCCGTCGACGCGCCGGTTACCCGGGCGCTCGGCGAGGGCGACGGTGCGCTCGTCGATGACGTGCACGAGCTGTCCGGGCGGGTCTCCCTTGGGGCTGGCATCGGTGCGACCTTCGCTGCCGGCGGTCGCCAGGACGACGAAGGGGGTGTGCTCCAGCCACCGGCGGTGGACCTCGTCGAGGCGGTCGGTGACCTTGTCGCGGGTCCGGGGCAGCGGGTGGCCGACGACGTCACGCAGCTCGTCGACGGTGCGGATGACGTCCTCGCTCATGGCGTCACCTTCCCACGGGGACCGCTGCGTCCGGGACGGGATCTGCGGCCAGCGGTGCGGAGTGGCGCCGGGTCGAGGCCCACAGGACCCCGCCGACGACCAGGGCGCCTCCGACGAGCTCGAGGGGTGCGGGCACCTCGTCGAGGAGGAGCCACGCGAGGGCCAGGCCGGTCACCGGCACGAGCATGGAGAAGGGGGCGACCGTCCCCGACGGGTGGCGGGCCATGAGCCAGGTCCAGATGCCCGAGCCCACGAGCGTCGCGAGGACGGTCGTGTAGGCCAGGCCCAGCCAGGCGGGGATCGCCGCGGTGGAGAGCGAGTCGGCCAAGGCCGTGCCGATGCGCTCCGGCCCCTCGACGAGCAGCGACAGGACGAGCATCGGGACCGGCGGGATCACCGTCATCCACATCGTCAGGTGGAGCGGCTTCGGTGCCGCGGCCAGGCGGGAGGCGAGGTTGCCGAAGGCCCAGCCGAGGCCGGCCATGAGCGTCAGGACGAAGGGGAGGAGCCCTGCCTCCGCGTCGAGCCGCTGGGAGCCGACGACGGCCATGCCGAGGGCTGCGACCGCCACGCCGCTCGCGGCGCGGCCGCTCAGCCGCTCGCCGAGCAGGACCGCGCCGAGGACGACGGTGAAGGGGGCCGAGCTCTGCAGCACGAGGGAGGCCAGACCGGTCGGCATGCCGGCGTCCATCGCGAGGTAGAGGAAGGCGAACTGGAGGATGCCGAAGCCGATGCCGTAGCCGACGAGCCAGCGCGTGGGCACCTGGGGGCGGGGGACGAAGAGGATCGTCGGGATCGCCATGAGGGTGAAGCGCAGCGCGGAGCACAGGAAGGGTGGGAAGATCTCGAGCGAGGCGTGGATGGCGACGAAGTTGGCGCCCCAGAGGACGGCGACGACGACGGCGAGCAGGCGGTGGCGGATCGGCACTCGACGATCGTCGGTCACCTGACTGTGCAGGACAAGCGAATCATCATGACGATTCCCTTTAGGCTGCCTGCATGGACATCCGGCACCTCGAGCTGCTGCGCGACCTGCGCGAACGAGGCAGTCTTGCCGCCGTCGCCGCGGCGACGCACCGGACTCCCTCGGCGTTGTCGCAGCAGCTGCGCACGGCCCAGCGGGTCGCCGGCACGCCGCTCGTCGAACCCCACGGGCGGGGCCTGCGGCTCACCGAGGCGGGCGAGCTGCTCGCCGACGGCGCGGACGAGGTGGCCGCGGCGATCGCGCGCGTGGACTCACGGCTGTCCGAGCACCGTGGCCGGCCGACCGGGCGGGTGAGCGTCGCCGGCCTCCCAAGCGGGCTGACTGCCCTGCTGCCGGGTGCGCTCGTCCTGCTCTCCGACAGCGACGTCGAGCTGAGCATCGACGACCTCGACCTCGCCGAGCACGACTACGCACGTGCCGCGGCCGACGCGGACATCGTCGTGGCGCACTCGCTGACGAGCGAGGTGCCGGTCGGCAGCGAGGGACTCGTCGCCACCGTGCTCACCCGTGAGCCGCTCGACGTCGCCGTGCCGCCGGACCACACGCTCGCCGCTCGCGCCACGCTCCGACCCGAGGACGTCGTCGACGAGCCGTGGATCTGCGTGCCCGAGCACTACCCCTTCGACACCGTCCTCCAGCGGATCGAGGCCACCTGCGCCCGCCCGCTGCACCGGCGGCTGCGCATCCGTGACAACCACCTCGTCGCCGCGCTCGTGGCGGCCGGCGAGGGCCTGGCCCTGCTGCCGCGCTACACGACCCGCTCGGCCGACGAGTTCGCCCTCGTGCCGCTCGTCGACGTGCCCTCCGCCCGGTGGATCGTCGCGCTCTCGCGGCCGGACCGGGCCGAGCGGGCCGCGGTGCGGCTCGTGACCCGACAGCTCGGTATTGCGGGGGCGGCGCTCATGGGTGAGCGGATATCCTGACGCGGTACACCCCCTTCGACCCGCCAGGAGCACCGTCCGTGGTCACCCGCATGTCCTCCCTCTTCCTCCGCACCCTCCGGGAGGACCCCGCTGACGCGGAGCAGCCGGGCCACAAGCTCCTCGTGCGGGCCGGCTACATCCGCCGCGCCGCACCGGGCATCTACACCTGGCTGCCGCTGGGGCTGAAGGTCCTGCGCAAGGTCGAGGCGATCGTGCGCGAGGAGATGGAGGCGATCGGATCCCAGGAGCTGTCCTTCCCGGCGCTGCTGCCCAAGGAGCCCTACGAGGCGACCAACCGGTGGACCGAGTACGGCGACAACCTCTTCCGGCTCGTCGACCGCAAAGACGCCGACATGCTCCTCGGACCGACCCACGAGGAGATGTTCTGCCTCGCGGTCAAGGACATGTACACCTCCTACAAGGACCTGCCGCTCGCGCTCTTCCAGATCCAGACGAAGTACCGCGACGAGGCCCGCCCGCGCGCCGGCGTGCTGCGCGGCCGCGAGTTCATCATGAAGGACTCCTACTCCTTCGACGTCGACGCCGCCGGCCTGCAGAAGGCCTACGACGCGCACCGCGACGCCTACATCAAGATCTTCGACCGGCTCGGGTTCGAGTACGTCATCGTCCACGCCGACTCCGGTGCCATGGGTGGCAGCGCGAGCGAGGAGTTCCTCGCGGTCAGCCCCAATGGTGAGGACACCTTCGTGCGCGACGCCTCCGGCTACGCGGCCAATGTCGAGGCCGTCGTCGTGCCGCAGGCCCCGCCGGTGGAGGTGACCGCCGGTCCCGCGCACGTCGAGGACACCCCCGACACCCCGACGATCGAGACCCTCGTCGCTGCTCTCAACTCCGCGCACCCGCGCACCGACGGCCGCGAGTGGACGGCTGCCGACACCCTCAAGAACGTCCTCGTGACCCTCGTCCACCCCGCCGACGAGGAGCACGACGAGCCGTGGCGCGAGCCGCTGGCCATCGGCGTGCCCGGCGACCGCGAGGTCGACGCCAAGCGCCTCGAGGCGCAGGTGGCGCCGGCCGAGGTCGAGGACTTCGGCGAGGCCGACTTCGCCGCCCACCCCGAGCTGGCCAAGGGCTACATCGGCCCCGGCGTCCTGGGGTCCGAGCGGTCCGCCGGCATTCGCTACCTGCTCGACCCGAGCATCGCCGAGGGCAGCGCCTGGGTCACCGGCGCCGACGAGCACGGCAAGCACGTCATCGACCTCGTGCACGGCCGTGACTTCACCGCCGACGGCACGATCCAGGCCGCCGAGATCCGCGAGGGCGACCCGAGCCCGACCGGCTCCGGCACGCTGACCCTCGCCCGCGGCGTCGAGATGGGCCACATCTTCCAGCTCGGCACCAAGTACGCCGAGGCTCTGGGCCTGAAGGTCCTCGACGAGAACGGCAAGCTCGTCACCGTGACGATGGGCTCCTACGGCGTCGGCGTCACCCGTGCGGTCGGTGTCGTCGCCGAGGACAACCACGACGAGCTGGGCCTCATCTGGCCGCGTGAGCTCGCCCCCTTCGACGTGCACGTCGTAGCGGCGGGCAAGGGCGACGAGATCTTCACCGCCGCTGGCGACCTCTCCGCGCAGCTCGAGGCGAAGGGGGTCCGCGTCCTCTTCGACGACCGCGCCGGCAAGGTGAGCCCGGGCGTGAAGTTCAAGGACGCCGAGCTCATCGGTGTCCCGACGATCCTCGTCGTCGGCAAGGGCCTGGCCGACGGGGTCGTCGAGGTCAAGGACCGCCGCAGCGGTGAGCGCCGCGAGGTGCCGGTGGGGGAGGCCGTCGAGGCCGTGCTCGCCGAGGTGCGTGGCGGCGCGTGAGCGTCGACGAGATGCGCCACCCGCTCACCGTGCGTGAGCGGCCCGAGGCCGGGCCCGTCGAGGCGGTGATCTTCGACTGGGGCGGCACGCTCACCCCGTGGCACACGATCGACCTGGGCCAGCAGTGGCGCGTCTTCGCGCGGGAGGTCCACGGCATCCCGATCGAGTCCGACGAGGTGCCGCAGGAGGACCTCGACCGCGCACACGAGCTCGCCGAGCGGATCCACGCCGTCGAGGCCGATGCCTGGCAGCAGGTGCGCGACGAGCAGCGTGGCGCGCACCTCGACGACATCCTGCGCAAGGCCGGCATCGACCCACAGCACGACCGGCACCACGTCGCGCTCGCGGCCTACCGTCGCTTCTGGGAGCCGCACACCCACACCGACCCGCAGGTGCGGCCGCTCTGGGAGGGGCTGCGCGCTCGGGGTCTCAAGGTCGGGGTGCTGTCCAACACCATCTGGAGCGGGGACTACCACCGCGAGATCTTCGAGCGTGACGGCGTGCTCGACCTCATCGACGGCGACGTCTACTCGTCGGAGATCCAGGTGGTCAAGCCGCACCGGGAGGCCTTCGAGGCCGCGGCCGCGGCCGTCGGCGTGCCGATGGCCAATGCCGTCTACGTCGGCGACCGGCTCTTCGAGGACGTGCTCGGCTCCCAGGAGGTCGGGATGCGCGCGATCTGGGTGCCGCACAGCGACATCCCGGCCGACCAGCAGGTGACCGTCGACGTCGAGCCCGATGGCGTCGCGCACGAGCTGATCGACGTCCTCGAGATCGTCGACGGCTGGCTCGCCGCCTAGGCGTGCTGCTCGGGCGGGGGCACCCGACGCCGGCGCCACCAGCGCCAGGCGCCGGTGCTCCACACCGCCCACACGACGAGCACCGGCTGGAAGACGAGCCGGACCGCCCGTGAGGTGTCGCTCGTCAGTCCGAAGGCGTCGCGGTGCTCGGTGAGCTGCGCGATGTTGCCGGGGAAGACCGCGACGAAGAGAGCTGCCGTCACCAGGCCGACCACGGCTCGAGCGGGATGGCGCCAGACGAGGAGCAGGGCCGCGCCGACGGCGATCTCGACGACACCCGAGACGAGGACGACGAGGTCGGCGTCAGCGGGGAACCACGGCGGCACCTGGGCCCGGAACTCGGTGCGGGCAAAGGTCAGGTGGGCCACGCCCGCGAGGACGAGGAAGGAACCGAGCAGCGCCTGCCCGACGGCACGCAGTGGTGAGGACATGTCTCAGACTCCCACGGCACCGAGGAGGCTGCTGGCGGCGAGCCAGGTCGCGCCGGCGAGGACCAGGGCGAAGCTCGCGACCCACAGCACCGCAGGCACCCCCGTCGTACGGGCGAGCGAGCCCGGGTCACTGCGGGACTCGATGCCGACGAGCATCGTCGCCAGGTGGCGCCAGGCCCCCACGAGGAGCAGGAGGCCCACACCGACGAGGACCTGCTGCTGCAGGGCATCGTCGCGCCACCACCACAGGGCGGCGCCCGCCGCGAGCACCGCGACGACGACGAGTCCGGTGAGCGCCGAGCGCACCCGGGTCAGGGTGGTGAGCAGCCCAACGAGCAGGAGGGTGAGCATCGGGGCGGCCCACCCGGCCGTCGCGAGCCCCACGAGCAGGGCGCCGACGATCCCCGGAGCCGGGTAGCCGGCCCAGGTCGTCGCGACCACGCCCGCACCGCTGGCGGGGCCCACGGTGACGGCGTGGCCGGACATGTCCGAGCGCAGGACGAAGCCGGTGAAGCGTCGCCCGCACGCCACGCCCACGAGGGCGTGCCCGAGCTCGTGGACGAGGGTGACGACGAGCCGCAGCACCCGCCACGCCGGCCACCAGGTCGCCGCGACGCAGCCGAGCGCGAGGACGGCGACGAGGGTCCACCCGGCGAGCTCGGGTGCGGGGCTCGCGGGGGAGAGGCGGTCGAGGAGGTGCTGCACGGGGTGACCGTATGCGGACAACCTGTGCGTGGGAGGGTGAGCCCATGTCGCACGTGCTGATCCTCGGAGGGACCGCCGAGGCGAGGGATCTCGCCGCCCGCCTGGACGCGCAGGGGGTGCCCCTCACCTCCTCCCTCGCCGGCCGGGTGTCGCAGCCGCGACTGCCGGTCGGGCCGGTGAGGATCGGCGGGTTCGGTGGGGTCGCTGGCCTGACCGACTGGCTCCGTGAGCACGAGGTGAGCGCGGTCGTCGACGCCACCCACCCCTTCGCCGCGACGATGGGCGCCCATGCGGCACAAGCCTGCTCGTCACTGGGGGTGCCGCTGCTGCGGCTGGCCCGGCCCGGCTGGGCGCAGCACCCGGACGCCGCGTCGTGGACCTGGGTGGGCGACCACGTGGCTGCCCGGGAGGCGGCGGACGAGGTGGGCGGGACCCCCTTCGTCACGACAGGGCGGCAGACCCTGCACCACCACATCGACGCTTGGGCCGACCGGCCGGTGCTCGTCCGGCTCGTCGAGCCTGCGGAGCGGCCGCTGCCGGCGGCCTGGACCGTGCTGCGCTCGCGGGGGCCCTTCGCCGTCGCCGACGAGGAGGCGATCATGCGCGAGCACGGCGTCACCGTGCTGCTCACCAAGGACTCGGGTGGTCGCTACACCGAGGCCAAGCTCGACGCGTCCCGACACCTCGGGGTGCCGGTCGTCGTCGTGTCGCGCCCGGCGCGGGCGCCGGGCGTCGCGGAGGCGAGCGATGCCGACGCCGCCACGACGTGGGTCGAGGGCCAGATCAGCGACTGACCCGACTCAGCGGCGGGCGAGCAGGCGGGCCCCGACGACCGCGACCAGCGTGACGACACCCACTCGGCGGGCGAGGAGCACGGCGCGCGGCAGGTCCGCGACGGTAGGCGCCGGACCGGAGCCCATGACGACCCGGTCCTCGGCGCCGCTCGCGTAGACCGTCCGCCCACCGAGGCGCAGGCCCAGGGCCGCGGCGAAGCCCGCCTCGACCGGACCGGCATTGGGGCTGGGGTGGTCGCGCCCGTCCCGCACCGCCGTGCGCACCACCTCACCGGCACGAAGGGGGGAGGCCGCAGCGGTCGCGAGGACGGTGGCCCGGGCGGGGACCCAGCCCAGCAGGTCGTCGAGTCGGGCTGCGGCCCAACCAAATCGGGTATAGCGGGCCGTGCGGTGGCCGTGCATCGCGTCGAGGGTGTTGGCCGTCCGGTGGAGGACGACGCCGAGCGGGCCGAGCGCGGCACCCCAGACGAGCGTGCCCACGACGGCGTCGGAGGTGTTCTCCGCGACGGACTCGACGGCGGCCCGGGCGACCTCGTCGGCGGTGAGGTCGTCGGTGACCCGACCGACGAGGTTGCGGACCCGGGTGCGCGCTCCGGGGAGGTCGTCGGAGGCGAGCAGGTCGTGCACCGCCAGCCCTTCGCGACCCAGGCTCGTGCCACCGAGTGCCGCCCAGGTCAGGGCCGCGGTCGCAAGGGCACGCGCCGGCCCGGGCAGGCGCGTGGCGGCGACCCCCAGGGCGAGCGGCGGCGCGAGCACGAGCGCCTCGGTGAGGACACCGGCGGCCCGGGAGTCGCGATGGGTGCGCGTCTCGACCCAGCCGGCCCACGTGCCGAAGAGCGCGACGGGGTGCCCTCGTCGTGGGTCGCCGAGAGCCCGGTCGGCCGCCCACCCGAGGAAGAGGCCGATGGCAACGGGGTCGCTCACCCGGCCCCCTTGATCGTCAGCACCTGCCCCGAGACGACGAGGTCGACCCGGTCGGCGGACGCGGCGATGCGCTGGTTGAGCCAGCCGAGCCGGTCGGCGAAGATCCGTCCGGAGCGGTGCTCCGAGACCAGCCCCCAGCCGACCTCGTTGGTCACGGCCACGACGAGGGGGGCTGCTCGCCAGGCCGCCTCGAGGTCGTCCACCCGCTGCTCGAGCGCGGGGCCCCAGTGGTGCTCGGGTGCCTCCCAGGCCCCGATCTCGTCGAGCTGGGCGGTCAGCCAGGTGCCGAGGCAGTCGAGCAGGACCGGGTCCTCGGCCTCCCACAGGCCACTCGCCGCGTCCGTGCTCTCGACGGTCGACCAGGTCGCCGGTCGCCGCTGCCGGTGCGCGGCCACGCGAGCCGCCCAGTCGGCGTCGTCGCGCTGCGGGCCGGCCGCGAGATAGGTGACGGGCGTGCCCTCGGGCACGTGCGGGGGCAGCAGGAGGGACTCGGCGTGCCGTGATTTGCCCGAGCGGACGCCGCCGGTGACGAGGACGCGCATGCTCACCAGGCCACCGTCAGCAGGACGAGCAGCACGGTGAGAGCCACCTCGACACCGGCCCCGATGACGTCGCCACCCACACCGCCGAAGGTGCGAACAGCCTTGTCCCGGAGCGAGATCGCCGCCCAGACGGCCACGGGCGCGGCCACTGCCGCCACGAGCACGGCCCGCGCGACCATCCAGGAGGGGGCCGCGGAGCTCCCGCCACCCAGACCCCCCAGCAGCAGGGCGACCGGCAGCACCGATGCCACGAGGAGCGCAGCGACGGCGAGCACGACGAGCGCGGCGCCGACGAAGGGCACGGTGCCGACGAAGGCCGTCCCGAGCTTCGAGCCCGGCGCGGCCTGCTGCCCGCGACCGCAGACGGCGGCGGCAGCCGCCCGGGACGCCACGACGGCGGCCCCGACGACGAGGGCCCCGCGCCAGCCGGACCCGAGGAGAGTGGCGATCGCCCCGGCCTGCACGAGCAGCACGACGACGAGCGCGACCGCCCCCATCGGGCCGACGTCGCCGCGCCGCATGATCTCGAGCGCCCGCTCGCGGTCCCAGCCGGCACCGAGGCCGTCGACTGTGTCGGCCAGGCCGTCGAGGTGCATGCCCCGTGAGCCGTGGGCGAGCACGCCGAGGGCGAGGCCCGCGGCGACGAGCGGTGGCACGCCGATCTCGACGGTGAGCCCGACGAGGACGACCTGGAGCGCGAGGGGGAGGACCGCGAGCGGCGCGAGGAGCAGCGCGGTGCGCGCGGTGTCGGGGGTGATCGTCACCCGGCCACTCGGTAACCGGGTAAAGGTCCCGACGGCCAGGCGCAGCCCCTCGGACGCGCTCACGGCGAGGTGGGGGCCGGTGAGTCGAGGGCGCCGACGACGTCACCGACGACCGTGATGGCCGGGGGAGCGAAGCCCCCTTCGTCGGCCGCGGAGGCGATCTGCGACAGGGGCGCCCGCACCGAGCGCTGCTGCGGGGTGGCCCCGTCGGCGATGCACGCGGCGGGGGTGTCGGGGGACAGGCCGGCCGCGACGAGCGCCTCGGCGATCGCCCCGAGGGTGGCGACCCCCATGAGGATGACGATCGTCAGACGCGAGGTGGCCAGCGCCGCCCAGTCGACCTCGCTGCACGGGTCGTCGGGGGCGACGTGCCCGGAGACGACCGCGACGCCCTGGGACAGGCCGCGGTGGGTCACCGGGATGCCGGCGAGGGCCGGCACGGAGAAGGCGGAGGAGACGCCCGGCACGGCCTCGACGGGCACGCCGGCGGCGACGCAGTGGTTCCACTCCTCGCCGCCGCGGCCGAAGAGGTAACCGTCGCCGCCCTTGAGCCGCACCACGGTCCGGCCGGCGCGGGCGTGCTCGACGAGCAGCTCGTTGATCCGCTCCTGGGGGGTGAACTCGCCGCGGGGGATCTTGCCGACGTGGACGATCTCGGCCTGCGGGGCGATCTCGTCGAGCGCCGCGACCGGACCGAGGCGGTCGGTGACGACGACGTCGGCCGCCGCGAGGGCGTCGCGTCCGGCGACGGTGAGCAGTCCGGGGTCGCCCGGACCTCCGCCGACGAGGATGACCCGCCCGGTGGCGGTGGTGGCGTCGGTCATGCGGTCCTCCGGTGGTGCAGGTGGGTCAGCTCTCTCAGCAACCCGTCGATGGTGTGGGGGTCACGGACGGCGATCCGCACCCATGCGGTGTCGAGCCCCGGGAACGTATCGCCTCGCCGCACGGCCCACCCGGCATCGCGCAGCGCCTCGCGGACACCCGTGCCGACCCGGGCCAGGACGAAGGGGGCGTCCCCGCCGGCGGTCGGGATGCCCAGCGTGTGCAGCCCCCGCATGAGGTGGGCCCGCCACCCGGCGATCTCCTCGGCGGCCCGGTCGGCCTCGACGAGTGCGGCCGGGGTGGCGGTCTCGATCATGACGCGCAGCGCGAGGGAGCCCACGGACCAGTGCGGTTGGTGCTCGGCCAGGGCCGCGACGAGCTCGGCGTCTCCGACGACGTAGCCGGCGCGGATGCCGGCGACGGCCCAGGTCTTGGTCAGCGAGCGCACGACGAGCAGGCCGGTGAGGTCGCCCCCCAGGAGCGTCTCGCGCTCGCCGGGGACGGAGTCGATGAAGGCCTCGTCGACGAGGACCACCCGGCCGGGCCGCACGAGCGAGCGCAGCGTCGCTGCCGGGTGGAGCACGCCCGTCGGGTTGGTCGGGTTGCCGACGACGACGAGGTCGGCGTCGCCGATCTGCCCGAGCGCCTGGGTCGTGAGTGCGAAGTCGTCCTCCGGCCGCAGCAGGACGTGCCGCACCTCGTGCCCCGCGGCGCGCAGCGCGGCCTCGGGCTCGGTGAACTGCGGGTGCACGACGACCGCGTCGCGCGGTGTCAGCGCCCGCGCGAGCAGCGTGAAGGTCTCGGCCCCACCACTCGTCGGCAGCACCTGGTCGCGGGCCACACCGTGCCGCGCGGCGATCGCATCCCGAGCCCGGGTGGGGTCGGGGTAGGCCGCGACGGTCGACAGCTCCTCGGCGAGGGCCTGCGCGAGCCACCCCGGCGGCTGGGTGAGCCGCACGTTGACGGCGAGGTCCACCAGCTCGCTCGACACCTCGGCGTCCCCGTGATGACGAAGGGGGTCTGCCAAGGACGTGGATCGGGCCGGGGTGGTGCGACTCAAGGGCTGAGCCGGTCGCGGGGCGTCGTGGCCCCAGCCACGAGCGGCCTCGACGAAGGACCCCGCCACGGAGGGCGAGCCGGCCCAGTGCGTGTGCAGGTAGGAGGCGACGAGGGTCGCGCGACCGGTGCCGGCGGGGTCGAGGGCGAAGCCCTCGGTGCGGCCACCGAGGTCCCATGCCGCGCTCGTGCCGAAGGGGGGATCGGTCACCGTGCGGTGGAACTCGTGGCCGGCGACCCGGGTCCCGGCCGGGCCGAGGACGGAGTCGACGAGCGAGGTCGCCTCGCGGTAGCCGAGGGTGAGGCGGCGGCCCATCGCGGCCCGGGCCGGCAGGGCGCCGACCATCGGGTGGTCGTCGAGGGTCTCGGCGAGGTAGAGCATGCCGGCGCACTCGGCGATCGTCGGCATGCCGGCCGCGATGGCGGTGCGGATCTGGTGCACGAGAGGGCGGTTGGTCGCCAGGGTGCGCGCGTGCACCTCGGGGAAGCCGCCGCCGAGGTAGAGCCCGCTCGTGCCCTCCGGCAGCGCGGCGTCGCGGGCCGGGTCGAGCTCGACGACCCGGGCGCCGGCGGCCTCCAGGAGCTCGACCGTCTCGGGGTAGCGGAAGGTGAAGGCGCGGCCCCCGGCGACGGCCACGACCACCTCCCGTCGGGACGAATGCAGAGCACGCTCCTCAGGGAGCGGGGACTGGAGCGAAGGGAGGGCGGCGGCAGGGGCCCACGGCTCGAGATCGAGGTCGGGGGCCGTGCGGGAGGCCGCGAGCAGCGCGTCGAGGTCGAGGTGCTCCTCGGCGACGGCGGCGATGTGGTCGAGCGTCGCTGCGGCCTCGCCGCGCTCGGCGGCGGGGACGAGCCCGAGGTGGCGCGAGGGCACGTGCATCGCGGCGTCGCGGGGCAGCACGCCCCACACGGGGACGCCGACGGCCTCGACCGCCCGGCGGGCCTCCTGGCCGTGGCGCGGGGTGCCGGCCTTGTTGAGCACGACACCCACGACGTCGAGCTCGGGGTCGATCGTCGCGAGGCCGTGCACGGTGGCGGCGACGGTGCGTGAGGTCGAGCTGATGTCGACGACGAGGACGACGGGCGTGCGGGTCAGGGTGGCGACGTGCGCGCTGGAGGCGAAGCCGTCGCCCCCGAGCCGTCCGTCCATGAGGCCCATGACGCCCTCGAGGACCGCGACGTCCGCGAGGGTCGGGTGGGTGGCGCCGCGGGCGAGGAGGGAAGCGACCCTCCCTTCGCCCACGAGCCACGGGTCGAGGGTGCGGCTCGGGCGGCCGGTCGCCAGCGCGTGGTAGCCGGGGTCGATGTAGTCGGGCCCGACCTTGGCCGGCGCGACGGTCAGACCGCGCCGGGCGAGGGCGGCCATGATCCCCACGGCGATCGTCGTCTTGCCGTGGCCCGAGGCGGGCGCCGCGACGAGCACCCGGGGGAGGGCCGTCACCACTCGATGCCCTTCTGGCCCTTCTGCCCCTGGTCGAAGGGGTGCTTGACCTTGGTCATCTCGGTCGCGACGTCGGCGATCTCGAGCAGCCGCGGGTGCGGGTCGCGGCCGGTGATGACGACGTGCTGGTAGCCGGGCCGGTTGGTCAGGGTGTCGATGACGTCGTCGAGCTCGACCCAGCCCCACTTCATGACATAGGTGAACTCGTCGAGGATGTAGACGGTGTGCGTCTCGGCGGCGAGGCGACGCTTGATCTCCTCCCAGCCCTCACGCGCGTCGGCGGCGTGGTCCTCCTCGGACCCGGCCTTGCGCGACCAGGACCAGCCGGAGCCCATCTTGTGCCACTCGACGGGGCCCCCTTCGCCGGTCTCCTCGTGGACCCGGCCGAGGGTCTTGTAGACCTCCTCCTCGCCGATGCGCCACTTCGCTGACTTGACGAACTGGAAGACGCCGATCGACCAGCCCTGGTTCCACCCGCGCAGGCCGAGGCCGAAGGCCGCCGTTGACTTGCCCTTGCCGACGCCGCCGTGGACGACGACGAGCGGCCGGTTGCGGCGCTGCCGCGTGGTGAGCCCGTCCTTCGGCGTGACGGGGGTCTGCCCCTGGGCCATCAGGCGGCGCTCCTTCGGGAGGCGGTGCGGTCGGTGACGATCTCGACGAGGCCGCTCGCGGCGACCTGCTCGAGGGCGATGTGCTCGGCGCCCATGCGGTGGGCGAGGTCGGCGGCCAGGCCCATGCGGAAGCGGCCCGACTCGCAGTCGACGACGACGGTCTCCGCCGTGTGCCCCCAGGCGTCGGCGATGGCCTGGGCCCGGGCGAGGGCGTCGGGGCCCGCGGTGGCCCGACCGTCGGTGACGAGGACGACGAGGGCGCGCTGGTTGCGGTCGCGGATGCGCTCTCTCGCAACGACTCTGGCGATCTCGGTCAGGCCCTCGGCGAGCGGGGTCCGTCCGCCGTGCGGCATCTCGGCGAGGCGCGCGGCGGCGGCGTCGACGGACGAGGTGGGCGGCAGCGCCAGCTCCGCGCCCGTCCCGCGGAAGGTCACCAGACCCACCCGGTCGCGCCGCTGGTAGGCGTCGAGCAGGAGCGAGAGGACGGCGGTCTTGACCTCGCCCATCCGCTTGCGCGCGGCCATCGAGCCGGAGGCGTCGACGGCGAGGAGGACGAGGTTGGCCTCGCGGCCGCGGGTCACGGCGTGGCGCAGGTCGTCGCCGGTCACCCGGGCGGGTCCGGTGTGGGCCGCGCGGCGGGCGGCGGAGGCACGAAGGGTGGCGGTCAGGTGCACCGGCGACCCGGCGGGCTCGTGCCCGGCCGGGTGGCTGCCGACGACCCGCCCGCGGGGGGTGAGCGCGGGGGAGCGGCGACCGGTCGGGCCGGCGCCGACGCCGGTGAGCTCGAGGCGACGGGCCCGGTAGGGCTCGGTGGCCGCGGCGGTGCCGGTGGGGGCCTGCTGGGCACCGGCAGGGGGCGAAGGGGGTGACTCGGGGGCCTCCGCCGACTCGTCCGTGGAGTCGGGGGTCGGGTCGGCGGACGACTGGGGCCCGGTCGGGGGCTGGTCCTCGGACGACGTCGAGCTCGGGGCCGGGCTCGAGGGGTCGGCGTCGGGCGCCTCGCCCGGGCCCTCGTCGGGCTGGTCCCCGCCGTCGGGCTCCTCCTCGCCGCCGCCCGGCGGGTCGTCCTCGGGCTCCTCGTCGAGCAGCCGGTCGAGCAGGTCCTCGTCGAGACCCGGCGCGTCGAAGGGGGCACGACGGCGGCGGTGGGGCAGGGAGAGCAGCGCTGCGGCCCGGATGTCTTCGCGGGTCACGTGGTCGCGACCCTCCCACGCGGCGTGCGCCGCGGCGGCGCGGGCGGTGACGATGTCGGCGCGCATGCCGTCGACGTCGAATCCGGCGCACACCCGCGCGATGGTCCGCAGGGTCCGCTCGTCGAGCGCGACCCGGCGCACCGCCTCGCGGGCCACGGCCAGGCGCGCGGTGAGCTCGGCCTCGGCGTCGGCGAAGCGGGCCGCGAAGCCCGCCGGGTCGAGGTCGGCCTCGAGCCGGCGACGCACGACCTCGGCGCGCACGTGCGGGTCGCGGCTCGCGGCGACGTGGACGGTCAGGCCGAAGCGGTCGAGCAGCTGCGGGCGCAGCTCGCCCTCCTCGGGGTTCATCGTGCCGACGAGGGTGATCCGCGCCGGGTGCGAGATCGAGACACCGTCGCGCTCGACGGTGTTGCGCCCCATGGCGGCAGCGTCGAGCAGCACGTCGACGAGGTGGTCGTGCAGGAGGTTGACCTCGTCGACGTAGAGGATGCCGCGGTGGGCCTCGGCGAGCAGGCCGGGCTGGTAGGCGGCCTCGCCGTCGCCCAGGGCTCGGCGCAGGTCGAGGGAGCCGACGACGCGGTCCTCGGTCGCACCGACGGGCAGCTCGACGAGGCGGGCCGGGCGGGTCGTGGCCGCGCCCTCGTGAGGGCCGTCGGGGCAGTCCTCGTCGCGGTCGGGGTCGCAGCCGAAGCGGCACTCGCTCGCCACCCGCTGCTCGGGCAGGACCGAGGCGAGGGCGCGGACGGCGGTCGACTTGGCGGTGCCCTTCTCGCCGCGGACGAGGACGCCGCCGATCTCGGGCGAGATCGCGCTCAGCAGCAGCGCCGACGTCAGCTCGTCGGCACCGACGAGCGCGGTGAAGGGGAAGGTGGGGGTCCGGGACCCGGTGCGGCTCACAGTGGCGGCCTCCTGGCGAGTGTCCACGCTCGCCGTCCGACGACATCGACGCGGGTTCGCGACGACGGGCACCGACCGAGTGTCTGGCTCGGGCCGCGTGGGCCGTGACAGTGGCGGGACCGCTCCGGAGTTGCACCGGATTCCTCGGGGGAGTGCCTGGGCGCGATCCTCTCACAGGAGGGCGAGGCCCTAGGGTGGGCGTCCGTGATCGAGGTCGTGGGTATCGGGGACGACGGGTGGTCCGGTCTGGACGAGGCCCGGCGCGCCCTCATCAGCGGTGCCGCGACCCTCGTCGGGGGCGGCCGTCACCTCGACCTCGTCGCCCCCCACGCACCCGAGGCGCAGCTCGTGCCCTGGCCCAGCCCCCTTCGCCCGGCGTTGCCCGCCCTCGTCGAGGCGCACCCCGACGCCGTCGTCCTCGCCAGCGGTGACCCGCTGCGCTCCGGCATCGCCACGACCTTCGTCGAGCTCGTCGGCGCCGACCGCGTGCGCGTCCACCCCGCCATCGGCAGCGATGCCCTCGCCCGGGCCCGTCAGGGGTGGTCCGCCGAGGAGACCGTCGTCGTCACGACCGTCGGGCGCGACCTGCGCGCGGTCCTGCCCCACCTGGCCCCCGGCGCGCGACTCGTCGTCCTCCTCTCCGGGGGCGGCGACCCGGCTCGGCTCGGCGCACTGCTCACCGAGCACGGTTGGGGCGCAAGCATGCTCACCGCCCGCTGGCACCTTGGCAGCCCCGACGAGGGCGCTCGCTCCGAGCGCGCCGACAGTTTCGCCCAGGCCACCCCCGACCTCGTGGTCGCCTGCCTCGACGTGCGCGCCGACGACCCCGCGGCGACTGCCGCGACCGCCGGACCGGTCCCGGGGCGCCCCGAGGACTTCATCGACCACGACGGCCAGCTGACCAAGCGCGACGTGCGGGCGAGCGGTCTGGCCCGACTGCGACCCACCCCCGGAGCCCACCTGTGGGACCTCGGTGCCGGCAACGGCTCCGTCGCCCTCGAGTGGTGCCTCGCCGCCGACCGCGCCACCGTCACCTGCGTCGAGCGCGACGCGACCCGCGCCCAGCGCATCCGCGACAACGCAGCCGCCCTCGGCCTCGCCGGCCGCGTCGACGTCGTCGTCGGCGACACCGGCAGCACCGACCTGGCGACGCTGCCGACGCCCGACGCGATCTTCGTCGGCGGCGGGCTCGACCCCGACCTGCTCGACCGGGCCTGGTCCTCCCTTCGCCCCGGCGGACGCCTCGTCGCGCACGCCGTGACGCTCGAGGGGGACGCCGCGCTCATCGGCCGGCACGCCCGCACCGGCGGCGAGCTCACCCGCCTGTCCGTGGAGCGGGCCGTCCCGCTCGGTCGCTTCCTGTCGTGGACCCCCGCCCGCACCGTCACCCAGATCGCCGCGATCCGTACCGAATCCGAGGACCCGACATGACCGTTCACTTCATCGGCGCCGGCCCGGGTGCCGCCGACCTGCTGACGATCCGGGCGACCCGCCTGCTCGCGGCGAGCCCGGTCTGCCTCTACGCCGGGACCTACCTCGATGCCGCCGTCCTCGAGCACTGCCCCGATGGCGCGCGGCTCGTCGACACCCAGGACCTCGACCTCGACGGGATCACCGCCGAGCTCGTCGCCGCGCACGAGCGGGGCGAGGACGTCGCCCGGCTGTGCTCCGGCGACCCGAGCGTCTACTCCGCGATCGCCGAGCAGACCCGCCGGCTCGACGCCGCCGGCGTGCCGTGGGACATCACGCCCGGCATCGCCGCCTACGCCGCGACCGCCGCCCGGCTCGGCCGCGAGCTCACCGTGCCCGAGGTCGCCCAGTCGGTCGTGCTCACCCGCGCCCAGCGGGACTCGACGGCCATGCCGTCGGGGGAATCGCTCGAGGCCTTCGCCGCGACCGGTGCGACCCTCGTGCTTCACCTGGCGATCCGCCGCGCCCGCGAGCTCGCCGGCCGGCTCGCCGAGCACTACGGCGCCGACTGCCCCGTCGCCGTGGCCTACCGGGTCGAGCAGCCCGAGGAGATCGTCCTGCGCGGCACCCTCGCCGACATCGCCGACCAGGTCGAGGCGCACGACCTGCGGCAGGCCGCGATCATCATCGTCGGGTGGGCCCTGCGGGCCGAGGGCTTCGTCGAGTCGCACCTCTACTCCTGCCGCCGCGCGGCCGGGCGCGAGGAGCGGACGGCAGCAGACATCCCGGGCGGGCTTCGCTAGTCTCGGCCCCAGCCATCGCCTCCACCTGGAGGAACCCGGTGAGAGTCCGGGACGGTCGCGCCACTGTGAGCGGGTCTTCCGCGAGTCAGGAACTCCGGGGCGAGGGCTGCAGCGGCCGGACGCGTCATCCGGCCAGAGAGAGAGTGCGCTGATGCACATCGCCGAGGGCTTCCTGCCACCGGTCCACGCCGCCGCGTGGACTGCTGTCGCCGCCCCCTTCGTCATCCACGGCACCCGCAGTGCCGCCCGCATCGTGCGGGACAACCCGAGTGCCCGCCTGCTGCTCGGCGCCGCCGGCGCCTTCACCTTCGTCATGTCGGCGATCAAGCTGCCGTCGGTCACCGGCTCGAGCTCCCACCCGACCGGCACCGGCGTCGGCGCGATCATCTTCCGTCCGCCGGTCATGGCCCTGCTCGGCACGATCGTGCTGCTCTTCCAGGCGCTGCTGCTCGCCCATGGCGGGCTGACGACGCTCGGCGCCAACGTCGTCTCCATGGCGGTCGTCGGGCCCTGGGTCGGCTACGGGCTCTTCCGGCTGCTGGCCGCGGCCCCCTTCGTCGTGCGGGTCTTCGTCGGCGTCGCGATGGCCAACCTCGCCACCTATGTCACGACCGCCACCCAGCTCGCCCTGGCCTACCCCGAGGGCGGTTTCGTCGAGGCGTGGGGTCGCTTCCTCGGGATCTTCGCCGTGACCCAGGTGCCGCTCGCCGTCGTCGAGGGGCTCGTCGGAGTGCTGCTCCTCAACGCGCTCATCACGTGGGCGCGGCCCGAGCTGGAGGACCTGCAGGTCGTGCCCGCCGACACCGTCGAGACCACGGAGGCCGCTCGTGCGTGAGTCCACCCAGACCCTCGGTCGGCGCGGCGTCGCGCTCGTCGTCGCCGCCATCGTCCTCGTCCTCGTCGTCGCGCTCTACCTCGGTGGCCGGGCCGCATCGGGTGAGGAGGAGGCCTTCGGCGGGTCCGACGCCGCCGCGACCGCCCAGCTCGAGGAGGCCGGCCACGAGCCGTGGTTCGAGCCGCTCATGCCCCCCGCCGGCGGCGAGATCGAGTCCGGGCTCTTCGCCCTGCAGGCGGGCCTCGGCGGTCTCGCGCTCGGCTACGTCTTCGGTCGGCTCAAGGGACGGCGCACCCGGACCGAGACGGTCGACCCCCGCGCATGAGGCCCACCCTCGACGACGCGGCGTGGTCCTCCCGATGGCGGACCCGCTCGACGCTGGAGAAGTCCCTCCTATGCCTGGGCCTGCTCCTCGTCGCCGCGACGACGACCTCGCTGGTCGTCGCCGGCCTCGTCGGGGTGTGCACCGTCGGCCTCGCGGCCCTCGCCCGGGTCCCGGCCGGCGTCTGGCTGCGGGCGATGCTCGGGCCGGCGGTCTTCGTCGGCATCGGAGCAGTGACGATCGCAGTGACCCTCGGTCCCGGCGACCTGTGGTCCCTCGGTCCGATCGGCGTGGACGGCGGGAGTGCCTCCCGGGCCGTGCTCGTCGCCGCCCGGGCGCTCGCGGCCACGAGCGCGATGGTCCTGCTGGCGGCGACCACCCCGATGGTCGACCTGCTCGCCGGGCTGCGCCGGGCGCGGGTGCCGGAGGTGGCCGTCGACATCGCCGCCGTCACCTACCGGATGATCTTCGCCCTGCTCGACGCCGCGTCGGCGATCCGTGCCGCGCAGGCCGGGCGGTTGGGCTACGCGAGCGGTCGGGCCGCGCGACGGTCGGTCGGTCAGCTGTGCGCCGCGGTGCTCGTCGCCGCGTGGGACAAGGCCCGCCGCCTCGAGGACGGACTGGCCGGTCGTGGGGGAGTCGCCGCCGTGCCGCTCGTCCCTGCCCGGTCCGTGTCGACCCCCTTCGTCCTGGCGGCCGGGGGCCTCGTCCTCGGGCTCGCCGGGCTGTCGCTGCGGGCGGGGCTGGCATGACGCACCGCCTCGGCTCCTGGACCCCGCCCGACGACGCGGCCACCGTCCTCGCCCTGCGCGGGGTGCACGCGGGCTACCCGGGCGCTCCGGGCGTCCTCGACTGCGTCAGCCTGACGATCGGCACCGGCCGGCGCATCGCGATCCTCGGGGCCAACGGCTCCGGCAAGACGACGCTGCTGCGCGTGCTGTCCGGTGCGCACGAGCCGGCCGAGGGGGCCGTCGTCTCCGGTGGAGAGGTGCTGCGGCACACCCGACGCGGTCTGACCGCCCACCGGCAGCGGGTGCAGCTGGTCATGCAGGACCCGGACGACCAGCTCTTCAGCGCCGACGTGCGCAGCGACATCGGCTACGGGCCGACCAACCTGGGGCTGCCCGCAGCAGAGGTCTCCGCCCGGGTCGACGAGGCGCTCGCGGTGCTCTCGCTCGAGGCACTCGCCGAGCGCCCGGTGCACCGGCTCTCCTTCGGTCAGCGCAAGCGGGTCGCGGTGGCCGGTGCGCTCGCGATGCACCCCCGGGTGCTGCTGCTCGACGAGCCGACGGCGGGGCTCGATCCGGCCGGGGTCGAGGAGATGCTCGCCGCCGTCGCGGCGCTCGAGGGGCACGGCACGACCGTCGTGCTGTCGACCCACGACGTCGACCTCGCGTGGCGCTGGGCCGACGAGGTCGCGCTCGTCGTCGACCACGTCGTCCACCAGGGCGAGGTGACCGACGCCCTGACCGACGGTGCCCTCGTCGAGGCGGCCCGGCTGCGCCCGCCGTGGTCGGTGCAGGTGCTGCGCGAGATGGGGATCGAACCGGCCGCGGCCGGCTGGCCCCGCACGCCCGCCGATGTGGCGGTGGCACTCGCGTCGTCCCATTTGTCCCAAGATTCTCGGGTCACCCGATAAACCGCCACTTCGCAGGAGTTTCGAACTCTTGCGAAGCGGCAGTTTCTCTTGCTGAGTGGTGGGTCAGCCCTCGCGGGAGGCGAGGATCTGCTCGCGCAGGATGTCGGCGTGGCCCGCGTGCTGGGCGAGCTCGCGCAGCACGTGCAGCAGGACCCAGCGAAGGGGGAGCGGCCCCCGTCGGTTGCCGGTCACCACGTCGTCGAGGTCGAGCCCGGCGATCGCCGCCCGGCTGTCCTCGCACGCCCGGCGGTGCGCGGCCCGGACCGAGGCGATGGTGTCGTGCGGGCTCAGCTCGAAGGACTCGTCAGGGGTCGCGGGGATCCCGATCTCGGCGCGCGAGCGGCCGCGGACCCCTTCGTCGAACCAGACCCGTTCGACGAAGGTCGCGTGCTTGACCAGCCCGAGCAGGGTCGTGCGCGAGGGCACGAGGCCGCGTCGCGCCTCGTCCTCGGTCAGGTCGTCGAGGCACCGGCCGAGCGCCGCCCGGTGCTCGTCGACGAACGCGAGCAGCTGCTCGCGTGCTGGAGCGTCGAAGGAGACCTCGTGCTCGAAGGGGTGCGGGTTCACCCCTCGACCGTAGCCCCGGCTCACCCCTCGGCGTATACCCCGGCCGCGCCGTCGACCTCACCGGCACGCCGCGGCTCCGGGCCGACGACCTCGAAGAGCATGGCGGTGAACTGACCGTCGCGCTCGACCCGCTCGCGCCGCAGCCGCAGGCGCCGGGGGAGCAGGGGAGCGCCCGCCCCCAGGACGACGGGCGTCTGGTGGACCCACACCTTGTCGAGCAGCCCCGCGTCGGCGAACTGCCCGGCGAGGTCACCGCCCCCGACGATCCACACGTCCTTGCCGTCGGCCGCCTCCGTCGCGGCCGCTTGCACCTCGCGCACGTCACCCGCGTGGGCCCGCACGCCGTCGGGCAGGTCGAGGTCGCGGTGCGTGATGATCCACGACGGCTGCTCGTAGGGCCACGCGAAGTCCTGCCCGTCGTGGGTCAGCTCGCGGTGGACACACGCATAGGTGTTGGCACCGCACACGACCGCGCCGACCGTCGGGAGGAACTGGTCGAAGTCGAGGCTGTCGCCGTCGCCGTACCTCCCGCCGGGGTCCTTGTCGTGGGCCGGCGTCGCGAAGAGCCACGACAGGCTCTCCTCGTCGTCGGCGATGTAGCCGTCCAGACTCGTCGCGGTGCAGTAGATCGTCGCCATCGACCCAGCGTGGCTGGTGCCACCGACAGCCGTCAGCGGATCCAGGCGATGCGGCTGAGGTCCAGGTGGGCGGTGCGCCCCGGGCGCACGGTGAGGGTCACCTCGACGCGCCGCGCCCCGGTGAGGTCGGCGCTCCGCGGGGCGGCGAAGGGGGTGATGCTCCGCCCCGGGCGCAGCGAGAAGGTCCGCCGCCGGTGGCTCTGCACGTCCCGTCGCGAGGGCGACCAGGTCCACGTGGCGGAGCGGCCCGACGCGGCGCCGGGGAAGGTGACGGTGACCGCCGTGACGTCGGCGAGGGAGTCGACCTCGAGCTCGAGGCGCACGCCCTGCACCGGGTCGACGTCGGCGAGGGAGAGGGCGAGCCCTCCGGTGGCTCGGCGCCACGGGAGCGGCGAGCCCGCCGCGGTGACGGTGGCGGCGGCGCTCCCTTCGTCAGGGGTCGGTGGGGTGACCTCGACGGCGGCCCGCGAGGAGCTCACGGCGGAGACGTCGAGCGAGCCCAGCGGCACGTTGTCGAACCGCGTGGGCTGCGGCGGGGTGGCCGGCGACGCCTCGTCGCGGGTGACCTCGGGGTGCCGGCTGCCGGCGGCGAGGAGCTGCTCGACGCGGGCGGTGCGCCGCTGCGACCCGCCCGGGTGGCCCGCGACGACGAGGACCCAGCGGTCGGCGAGCGGCTCGACAAGCAGGGCCTCGAGCCCGGCCCGCTCGAGCATCGACTGGAGTCGCTCGGCGGTGAAGATCGACAGGTGGCCCCAGACCTGCTCGAGCCGGCCGAGCAGGGGCACGGTGAAGAGCAGGTCGGCGTCCTCGGGCAGCGCCCGGCCGAGGGTCTCAAGAGCGAGCTCGGGGTCGGGGACGTGCTCGACCACCTCGGAGCAGATGACGAGCGAGGCGTCGTCGAGGTCACCGGGCTCGAGGGTGTAGAGGTCCTTCTCGACGATCGAGCGGACCCGGTCCTCGTGGCCGAGCGCGTCGAGCAGCCGTCCGGTGCGCCGCACGCAGCTGGCCTCGAGGTCCATGGCCCGGTACGACGCGGCACCGGCCGCCAGGGCGCGGGCGGCGACGAACCCGGCGCCGCACCCCACCTCGACGAGCTCCTCGCCGGGCAGGACGACGTCGGCGATCCGCTCGAGCCGGGCCCGGTTGTAGGCGTCCTCCTGGACGCGGCGCACCTTGTCGCTCACGACGTCGCTGCCGACCTCGGGCGGCGCGTAGTCGCGGCGGCCGCGTTCGAGCTCGCTGGCGACCCGGTCGGCGAGCGGGGCGCGGGGGCCCTCGGCACGGCGGACGAGGTCCCAGTCAGGGCTGGTGGGCATCGTGGAGGCGCTCACGGCTGGCACGCTAGCAGCGGTTCCCGCCCGGGTTAGGCTGCCTCGGCCCTGCTCCGGACACCCACCGAGGACCCCGATGAACCGCGTCCCCCGCATTCTGTGGACCGTCGCCACCGCGAGGCGGCGCGGCCCGGTCGCCCCCGGCGAGGTCGCCGTCCTGCCGCTGCGGGTGCTGCCCAACGACATCGACTTCGCGTGGCACATGAACAACGGCGTCTACTTCACGATGGCCGACCTCGGGCGCATCGACCTGGCGATCCGCTCCGGGTGGGGGCTGGCGCAGGTCCGGCGGCGGGTGGCACCGGTCGTCATGCAGGAGACGATGACCTTCCGCAGCTCGCTGCAGCCGCTGCAGGCCTACGAGCTGCACACCGTGATCGCCGGCTGGGACCGGGTCAGCGTCTTCTTCGAGCAGCGCTTCGTCGCCGACGGTCAGGTGAGCGCGCAGACTCTGGTGCGCATGCGCTTCCTCCAGCGGGGCAAGGGCGTCGATACCGACCGGCTGTGGCCGATGCTCGGGATGACGCCTCCGCCGAGCCACGTGCCGGAGTGGGCGAAGGGGTGGGGAGACGGTACCCGGCTGCCGTCACCGCGCGAGGACGCGCCGGCAGGACCGCCGCCCTTCTGGGGGTGAGCACAAGAGGTCGTCCTGGTGCATCTCGTGGCGTTGACCGCCCCAGATCGCCCTCAGCGGGACCTCTTGTGCACGGGAGTCAGCCGACCGAGCGCGGCGTCCACACCCGACCGTCGTCGGTGACCCGGGTCGTCGAGGCGCCGACGACGACGAGGCAGCCCATGTCGACGGCCTCGACGTCGAGCTCGCCGAGCGTCGTCACCCATGACGACTCCTCGTCGCGGCCGACGTGGCGCGCGACGACGACGACGCGCTCCGGGCCGACGGCCTCGACGAGCAGGTCACGGGCGGCCCCGAGGGTGTCCGGGCGCGAGCGGGAGCGCGGGTTGTAGAGGGCGACCGAGATGTCGTTCGTCGCCAGCGCGGTCAGCCGTGCGGCGAGGACCTCCCACGGCTTGAGGTTGTCGCTGAGGTTGACCAGGGCATGGTCGCCGCCGAGGGCGGCGCCGACGAGGGCGCTCGCCGCGTGTGCTGCGGTGACGCCGGGCACGACCTCGACGGGCACGTCGGCGTAGCCGGGGTCGTCGGAGAGGGCCGCCTCGCGCGACTCGAAGAGCGCCGTCGCCATGCCGAAGACACCAGCGTCACCGCCCGAGACGAGTGCGACGTCCGCCCCCTCGCGGGCCAGGTCGAGCGCCAGGCGCCCGCGGTCGAGCTCGACCG
This sequence comes from Janibacter sp. FSL W8-0316, assembly GCF_038004165.1. Taxonomy (NCBI): domain Bacteria; kingdom Bacillati; phylum Actinomycetota; class Actinomycetes; order Micrococcales; family Intrasporangiaceae; genus Janibacter; species Janibacter sp. FSL W8-0316. The sequence continues at coordinate 3,372,665 of NZ_JBBOQX010000001.1, forward strand.
AGTTGCCGGAGGCATGGCGGGTCAGGCCCTCGCGCTGCGGCACCCGCGCGACGTAGGGCGCGTAGCCGACGACGTGGTCGACCCGGGCGAGCACCTCGCTCGCCTGCGGCGTGAGCCAGTGGTCCGGACCCGGGCCGAGCCCGACGACGTGCACCGTGCCCACCTCCCGCTGATCGAGGTGGGAGGCCGCCCGCAGCCGACCCTCGAGATCAGGGGACTCCGTACCACCCGTCAGCCGCGCGAAGTCCGCGGCCCGGCCGGCGGCATCGTCACGCAGCCCCTCGCCCGGGACGACAACGATCGACATGTAGGGCACCCGGCCCTCGTCGACCTCGGCAGCCGGCATGACGAGCTCGCCCGGGTAGGACGCGCGCTCGACGTAGACGGCACGCTCGAGCATCCCTGCCTGGCGCAGGGCCTCGCGGACACCGGCGAAGGTGCGGCCGAGCTTCATGATGATCGCCGCATCGGTGTCGGCGAGACGCCGGGCCAGCTCGGGCACGGGCAAGGTGCCGGGCAGGACGGTGAGGGTGTCCTCGTGACGGCACAGGCCGGTCGCGACCGCGGCGGTGGCGGCGGACAGCGAGGTGATCCCGGGGACGACCTCGGTGGGGTAGCGCGGACTCAGCCGGTCATGGACGTACATGAAGGAGCCGAAGAAGAGCGGGTCGCCGATGGCGAGGACGACGACGCTGCGGCCGGCAGCAAGGTGGGTCTCGAGCCGGTCGCAGCACTCGTCGTAGAAGTCGGCGAGGGCCCCGTAGTAGCCGCGAGGGTGGTCGGTGAAGCCGGTCGTCACCGGGTAGCGCAGCTCTTCCTCGATGGCGCCCTCGGGGATGAGGTCGGCGGCGATGGAGCGCGCGAGCGACTGCTTGCCGGTGCCCGCGTGGTAGGCGATGACGTCGGCGTCACGGATGAGCCGGGCGGCCTTGAGAGTGATGAGCTCGGGGTCGCCGGGGCCGATGCCGACGCCGTAGAAGCGGCCGCCGCTCATGCCAGCTCGTCCCGGTGGGCGAGGGCGTTGAGCGCGGCAGCGGCCATCGCGGACCCGCCGCGGCGGCCGTGGACGACGAGCCAGGGGACCGGGCCGCCGGGCAGGTCGTGCTCGGCGAGGGCGACCTTGGACTCCGCGGACCCGACGAAGCCGACGGGCATCCCGACGATCGCGGCCGGACACGGGGCGCCGTCGTGGAGCAGCTCGAGCAGGTGGAAGAGGGCGGTCGGCGCATTGCCGATCGCGACGACGGCACCCTCGAGCCGCTCGCCCCAGAGGGAGACGGCGGCGGCCGCGCGGGTCGTGCCCCACTGGGCGGCGAGGTCGGGCACCTGCGGCTCGCGCAGGGTGCAGACCACCTCGTTGTCGACGGGCAGGCGGCGGCGGGTGACGCCCTGCGCGAGCATGTTGCTGTCGGTGAGGATCGGCGCCCCGGCGACGAGCGCAGCGTGGGCGGCAGCGGCGACCTCGGGGTGGCCGGCGATCTCGCTCGTGATGCCGACGTCACCAGCGGCGTGGATGATCCGCACGGCAGCACCGTGGAGGTCGGCGGGCAGACCGCTGAGGTCGGCCTCGTCGCGGATCATCCCGAAGGAGCGGCGGTAGATCTCCTGCCCGTCGGTGACGTAGTCGTACCGGCGAGGCGGTTGGCGAAGGGGGTTCATCAAGCCTTCTCGTGTTGTGCCGCAACGACATCCGCTGCGTTGGTGGGGTTGAGGGCGGTCGCGTGGGCGCGGGCGGGGTGGCCGCACGAGCGCTCGCAGCCGATGACGTGCACGGCCGGTCCGGCGACGTCGACGAAGGGGGCGGCCTCCCTGGCGAGGTCGCGCGTGCGGGTCGTCGTCCGCCCGCACGAGGGGGCTCCGGCGCAGGCGGTGAGGACGGTCCAGGGGGAGTCGGCGGCCGTGGCGAAGCCGGCCGCCGCGAGCTCCTCGGCCCGCCCCGCGGCCCCCGGCACGACGACCGAGCGCCAGGGCGTGACGACGATCCGCTGGTCGAGGTGGGAGGAGCCCTGCGACGACTCTCGAGACCCGGCGACCTCTCGAAGCCCCTCCACCATCGCCGGAGTCAGCAGCCCCAGCGGCACGAGCGCCACGAGGTCGTCCCCCGCCGGCCCCGGCTCAGGTGGGTCGCCCGCCACGACGTCGAAGGGGGAGCCCCCCGGCAGCAGGTCGCCCCGGTCCTCGTCGGGCAGGTCGCGCAGGTTCCACGTGCGGGTGTCGGTCCGGGCGGCGAGGAAGCGCCGGGCGACGTCGAGAGCCGTCGCGGCGGCCCGGGCGCGCGAGACGGTGACTGCGCGACCGTCGGCGACGACCTGTGCGGTGCCTTCGAGGCTCCTTCGTCGCACCTCAGGCAGCGTGGGCTCAGGCAGGGGCGGGGCGATGACCGCGACGTCCCACGGCTCGGCGAGCACGGGCCCGTCGGGGGAGGCGACGGCGAGCAGGAAGCGGCCCGGCAGCTCCGCCAGCCCGGGGTCCGCGAGCAGCTCCTCGTCGAGGGCGGTCACGAGGTCGTCGAGTCCGGCATGTGGATCGCCGACGATGTTGCGCGCCTTGTCGTGCGGCCCGGAGGGGACGAGCCCGAGGTCGTCGATCGCCGTGATGAGCTCGCGAGGGAGCGGGTCGGGCAGGCCGCGCAGCTGCAGGCTGCCGCGCGAGGTGACCGTGATGTCCGGGTTGCCGAACCGGCTTGCGAGAGAAGAGATCTCGAGCAGGCTGGCGGCGTCCACCCGGCCTCCCGGCACCCGCAGGCGCACCATCGCCCCGTCTGCCGAGACGAAGGGGGTGAGCAGCCCCGGGCAGCGGTCGGCCCCGCTGCGGGAGGGCGTCGGTGTGCTCACGGCAGGGCAGCCTACGCGGCGGTGTACTCACAGCGCTGCCGCGCTACTGCGGGCCCCCGGTAGGCTGCCCGCAACCGAGCAGCGCGGAACCCGGTGCAAGTCCGGGACGGTCCCGCCACTGTGAGCGAAGCCCCCTTCGCGAGTCAGACACGCTCTGTCGGCCGGCCTGCACGAGACCGTGCGGGTCCCTCCCTTCGATCGCGGGGCGCGGACCCCCGCCAAGGAGCCAGACGTGACCACCGTCGCCCTGCTGTCCACCTCCGACACCGACCTGCTGAGCGCGCGCAGCGCTGGCGTCGACTACGTCGTCGGCAACCCGGCCCGCCTCACCGACGAGCAGATCGCCGAGCGCGTCGCCGGTGCCGACATCGTCGTCGTGCGCTACCTCGGCTCCCCGCAGGGGCTGTGGGAGGGCTTCGCCGACCTGCGCTCGGCCAGCGCCCCGCTCGTCGTCCTCGGCGGCACCCAGGAGCCCGACGCCGCGCTCATGGAGCTGTCGACGGTCCCGCCCGGCACCGCCGCGGAGGCCCACCGCTACCTGGCCGAAGGGGGACCGGCCAACCTCGCGCAGCTGCACGCCTTCCTCGGCGACACCCTCCTGCTCACCGGCGAGGGCTTCGAGGCGCCGCAGGCGCTGCCCCAGTGGGGCGTCCTCGAGCGCGACGAGCCCGCCGCCCTCGACACCTCCGGCAGCGACACCCGTCGTCCCCGCGTCGGCGTCCTCATCTACCGGGCCCAGTACGCCGCCGGCAACACCGACTACGCGCACGCGCTCGCCGACGCGATCGACGCTGCCGGCGGCCAGGGCGTCGTCATCCACTCCGCCTCGCTGCGCGACGCCCCCGACGGTCTGCTCGAGCACCTCGGCACCCTCGACGCGCTCGTCACGACGGTCCTCGCGGCCGGCGGCACCAAGCCCGCCACCGCCGGCGCCGGCGAGGACGACGAGGCCTGGGACGTGGAGAAGCTCGCCGCCCTCGACATCCCGATCCTCCAGGGCCTGTGCCTCACCTGGGGCCGCGCCGACTGGGAGGAGTCCGACGACGGCATGAGCCCGCTCGACGTCGCGACCCAGGTCGCCGTCCCCGAGTTCGACGGCCGCCTCATCACGGTCGCCTTCTCCTTCAAGGAGTTCGACGACGAGGGCCTGCCGCACTACGTCGCCGACCCCGAGCGCGCCTCCCGCGTCGCCGGCATCGCGGTCAACCACGCGCGCCTGCGCTCGACGCCCGTCGCCGAGCGCAAGATCGCCGTCGTCCTCTCGGCCTACCCGACGAAGCACTCCCGCCTGGGCAATGCCGTCGGCCTCGACACCCCGGTCTCGACGATCCGCCTGCTGCGCGCGATGCGGGAGGCAGGCTACGACCTCGGTGACGGCTTCGTCGGGATGGACCCGCTCCCTCCGGTCGAAGGCGAGGCCGCTGACACGACGTCGGGCAATGCCCTCATCCACGAGCTCATCGCCGCCGGTGGGCAGGACGAGGAGTGGCTCACCCAGGAGCAGGTCGAGGGCGCGCAGGTGCGCATCCCGGCCGCGCGCTACCGGGAGTGGTTCGACGCCTTCCCCACCGACCTGCGCGAGGCGATGACCGAGCACTGGGGCGAGGCGCCCGGCGAGGTCTTCGTGCGGGACGTGGGTCGAGGTGCGACGGAGGAGCCTCGAGAGCAGGAGATCGTCACCGCGGCGCTCGTCCGCGGCAATGTCGCCCTGCTCGTCCAGCCGCCCCGCGGCTTCGGCGAGAACCCCATCGCGATCTACCACGACCCTGACCTGCCGCCGACCCACCACTACCTCGCGACCTATCGCTGGATCGAGGAGGAGTTCGGCGCCCACGCGGTCGTCCACGTCGGCAAGCACGGCAACCTCGAGTGGCTCTCCGGCAAGAACCTCGCGATGTCCGCCTCGTGCGGCACTGACGCTGCCCTGGGCAACCTGCCGCTCGTCTACCCCTTCCTCGTCAACGACCCCGGTGAGGGCACGCAGGCCAAGCGCCGTGCCCACGCGACGATCGTCGACCACCTCGTCCCGCCGATGGCCCGCGCCGAGTCCTACGGCGACATCTCTCGCCTCGAGCAGCTCCTCGACGAGTACGGCAACGTCTCGGTCATGGACCCGGCCAAGGCGCCGGCCCTGCGTGGCGAGATCTGGCAGCTGCTGCACGCCGCGCAGATGCACGTCGACCTCGGGCTGGGCGACGACGTCGACCTCGACGACGCCGACGGCTTCGACGACCTCGTCATGCACGTCGACGGCTGGCTCTGCGAGATCAAGGACGTCCAGATCCGCGACGGCCTCCACGTCCTCGGCCAGGCGCCGCAGGGCGAGGAGCTGGTCAACCTCGTGCTCGCGGTCCTGCGGGCCGCGCAGGTCTTCTCCGGCCAGGTCGGGTCCGTCCCGGGCCTGCGGGCGGCGCTCGGCCTCGCCGAGGACGCCTCGACCACCGAGACCGATGCGGTCGAAGGGAGGGCCCGTCACCTCGTCGAGGCCCTCGCCGCCGCGGACTGGTCCCCTTCTGCCGCAGGCGATCTCGTCGCGCAGCACGAGCCCGATCTCGCCCCGGAGGCGGCCGCGGAGGTCACCCGGGTGCTCGAGTTCGCCGCGACCCAGGTCGTGCCGCGGCTCGCCGCGACCGAGCGCGAGCTGCCGATGGTGCTGCACGCCCTCGACGGCGGCTACGTCCCCGCGGGGCCGAGCGGGTCCCCCCTTCGCGGCCTCGTCAACGTCCTGCCCACGGGGCGCAACTTCTACTCCGTCGACCCCAAGGCGATCCCATCGCGGCTGGCCTACCAGACCGGCACGGCGATGGCCGACTCGCTGCTCGCGCGCTACCGCGAGGAGACCGGCGAGCTGCCGACCTCGGTGGGCCTGTCGATGTGGGGCACGAGCGCGATGCGCACCTCCGGCGACGACATCGGCGAGGTGCTCGCGCTGCTCGGCGTGACCCCGGTGTGGGACGAGCAGTCCCGCCGCGTCACCGGGCTCGAGCCGATCCCGCTCGCCGAGCTCGGCCGCCCGCGCATCGACGTCACCGTGCGCATCTCGGGCTTCTTCCGCGACGCCTTCCCGCACGTCATCGCCCTCATCGACGACGCCGTCGCGCTCGTCGCCGGTCTCGACGAGGCCCCCGAGGACAACCACGTGCGCGCCCACACGGTCGCCGACCTCGCCGAGCACGGTGACGAGCGGCGCTCTCGCACACGGATCTTCGGCTCCAAGCCCGGCTCCTACGGAGCGGGCATCCTCCAGGTCGTCGAGTCGGGCAACTGGCGCAGCGACGACGATCTCGCGCAGGTCTACACCGCGTGGGGCGGCTACGCCTACGGCCGCGACCTCGACGGTGCACCGGCCGCCGAGGACATGGAGCGGACCTACCGCCGCATCCAGGTCGCGGCGAAGAATGTCGACAACCGCGAGTCAGACATCCTCGACAGCGACGACTACTTCCAGTACCACGGCGGCATGGTCGCGACCGTCCGAGCGCTCACCGGGGCCGAGCCCAAGGCCTATGTCGGCGACTCGACCTCGCCCGACGCGGTGCGCACCCGCACGCTCCAGGAGGAGACCAACCGCGTCTTCCGCTCGCGCGTGGTCAACCCGCGCTGGATCTCGGCGATGCAGCGCCACGGCTACAAGGGCGCCTTCGAGCTCGCGGCGACCGTCGACTACCTCTTCGGCTTCGATGCGACGGCCGGCGTCGTGCACGACTGGATGTACGACCGGATCGCGCAGGACTACGTCCTCGACGAGACCAACCAGGAGTTCATGCGCCGGGCCAACCCGTGGGCGCTGCGCGGCATCGTCGAGAAGCTCACCGAGGCCGCCGACCGCGGCCTGTGGGAGGAGCCCGACCCCGAGGTCGTCCGGGCGATGCAGCAGGTCTACCTCGACATCGAGGGCGACCTCGAGGACGACGGAGCCTCCGGTGCCTGAGGAGCGACGTAGTGGGTCCCACGCGCCGCGTGGGCGCCTCGAAGGCGTCAGGTACGCCCGCCCGGTCCCGACGATCGGTGACACGAGCAGCGCGGCGCAGCGCCGCGAGGACCCCTCCGGGTGGGCGATGGGCGCGGCGGTCACCGAGGCCCTCGCCGCGGTCGTCGCGGGGCGTCGTGACATCCGGCGCTACCGGCCGGACGCCGTGCCGGAGGATCTGATCACGGCCGTTCTCGAGGCGGGGCACCGGGCGCCGAGCGTCGGTCACTCGCAGCCGTGGCGCTTCATCGTCGTCACCGACCCGGCGACCCGTGACCGGGCCGCCGCGATGGCCGACAGGGCGCGGGTCGACCAGGCCGCGCACCTCGCCTCGGAGCGGGCGGCGCGCATGCTCGACCTCAAGCTCGAGGGCCTGCGCGAGGCCCCCGTCGGCGTCGTCGTCGCCTGCGACCGGCGCACCCCGGCGACGGGCGTGCTCGGCCGGGCGACCTTCCCCGACGCCGACGTCTGGTCGTGCGCGACCGCGATCGAGAACATGTGGCTCACCGCCCGCGCCCACGGCCTGGGCATGGGGTGGGTGACGCTCTTCGACCCCGACGAGCTCGCCGACCTCCTCGGCCTGCCCGAGGGCGTCGTCACGCTCGGCTGGCTCTGTCTCGGCTGGCCCGACGAGCGCCCGCCGTCGCCTGGTCTCGAGCGCGCCGCCTGGTCGAAGAAGACCCCGCTCGAGCAGGTCGTCCTGCGGGAGCGCTGGCCGGCCGACGAGGGCGCGCCCCAGCAGCCGGTCTCGCACCTGCGCGGGCCCGAGCCGGACCGGCTCGTCGGCGCGACCGACTCCGCCGACGAGCTGCTCTCGCCGCCGGAGTCGCTCGGCGTCCTCGACCGCGCACTCAACCGCGTGCTCGCCGTCGGTGCCCAGGACGTCACCGGCGGCACCCTCGTCCTCGCCGGCGCGGACCACCCGGTCACGGGCCTCGGCGTCAGCGCCTTCCCCGCAGCGACCACCCACGACGTGCTCGCCGCGACCGTCGCCGGCACCTCGCTCGGTGCCGCCACGGCGAAGGGAGCCGGGCTCGCCGTCGTCGGGGTGGACGCCGGTGTGTCCCAGGCGGTCCCGGGTGCGCACGGAGCCCGACCAGCGGGGGAGCGGGGCGACCTCGCGTCCACGGAAGCCATGACGCTCGCCGACGCCGCCGCCCTCGTCGCCGCCGGGCGCGAGATCGGCACCGAGGCCGCGGCCTCCGGTCTGGTCTGCCTGGGCGAGGTCGGCGTCGGCAACACGACCGTCGCCGCGGCCCTCGCCTGTGCCCTCCTCGACCTCGAGCCTCAGGACGCCGTCGGCCTGGGCTCCGGCTCCGACGCCGACATGGTCGCCCGCAAGCGGGAGGTCGTGGCCGCTGCGGTGGCGCGTACGCAGGGTGAGCGGGACCCCCTTCGCCTCCTCGCGATGGTCGGTGGACCCGAGATCGCCCTGCTCACCGGCGTGGCGCTCGGGGCCGCGGCCGCAGGTGCACCCGTCGTGCTCGACGGTCTCGCCGCGTCGTTGCCCGGCGTCATCGCCGCGCGCCTCGAGCCGGCCGCCCAGGCCTACCTGCTCGCCGGACAGGTCAGCCGCGAGCGGGCCCACGCGCTCGTCCTGCGCGAGCTCGGTCTGGAGCCGCTGCTCGACCTGCGCCTGCGCTCCGGCGAGGGCGTCGGCGCCTGCCTCGCGGCCTCGATGGTGCTGCAGGGCCTCGCCGTGCGCCGCATCGCCGCCCGCACCCGCTGACCCTGCATTGCCCTACGGCAATGCAGGGGTGAGTGCATAGACGTCCATGACCCAGCCGTGCTCCTCGCGCAGATCGGCGCGCAGCTGCACGATCTCGTCGATGACGTCGGCGAGGCGCCCGGCGCGCAGCTTCTGCTGCGGCATGCCGACGTAGGCGCCCCAGTGGATCACCGTGTCGGGGTGGGTCGCGGCGAGCTCGCGGCAGTGCAGGTGCCCGTCGAGCATGACGACGACCGTGCCGAGCGTCAGGTCAGCGGCCTCTGCGGCGCGCCACTCGTCGACGAGGCGGCGGCCGGTCGTGATGTGCACCGGTTCGCCGACGCGGTGCAGCACGACGCCGTGCGCGGCCGCCAGGGTCTGGAAGGCCGAGATGCCCGGGATGACCCGCACCCGCGTAGGGATCCGCTCGCCGATCGCGTCGACGACCCGGATCGTGCTGTCGTAGAAGGCGGGATCACCCCACACGAGGAAGCCCACCACCGCGTCGGCGGGCAGCTCGTCGATGATCCGCACGTAGGCGTCGGTGCGGGCGGCGTGCCAGTCACGCACCCCCTGCGCGTACTCCGCGGAGTCGCGGTCGGCGTCGGGCCCGCGCTTCGGGTCCGGCACGGTGACGAACTCGTAGGCGTGGTCGGCGGGGATGAAGCGGTCGCAGATCGCGCGGCGCACGGCGACGAGCTCGTCCTTGACCCCACCCTTGTCGGCGACGAGGAAGACGTCGACCTCGGCCAGCGCCGCGGCCGCCTCGGCGGTCACGTGCTCGGGTGAGCCGGCCCCGATGCCGATGAGGTGGATGCGGCGAGGGGCCTTGGTGCTCAACGGCCTTCCTTTGCGATGGCGATGACGGCGTCGACGTCGACGTGCGTCTCCAGGGCGTCGGCGAGGATGTCGATCATCCCTTCACGACGAGCGGCGAAGGGGGTCGCCCCGGGGGCCGCGGACCACCGCGCCCCGGTCGTCGCGGCCACGTCGTCGAGCAGGGCGCGACGGTAGGCGTCGCACTCTAGCGTCCCGTGCCAGATCGACCCGCGGACCGCTCCGACCGCGTGCCCGCCGGGGAAGTCCTCGCCGCCGCTCGGCGCGACGACGCCGTGGTGGATCTCGTAGCCCTCGACGCCGTGCCCGCGCCAGCTCCCGCTCGGGCGGGCGAGCACCTTGTCCTCGTGGAAGACGACCCGACCGGGCAGCAGGCCAAGGCCCGGGACGCTTGCGGCAGAGGTGGTCTCGCCCCCCTTCGTGGCTCCTGCGTCGCACCTCAGGACATCGCCTTCGACCCCGTCGTCGACGATCTCGTCGAGGAGCATCTGGTAGCCACCGCAGATGCCGAGCACCGGCGCACCGCGAGCGGCCCGCTCGAGGACGACGTCGGCGAGGCCGGTGCGCCGCAGCCACGCGAGGTCCGAGGCCGTCGCTCGGGATCCGGGCAGGACGACGAGGTCGGCCTCGCGCACCGCATCGGCATCGACCGTCACCCGCACGTCGACGCCGGGCTCGGCGGCCAGCGCGTCGACGTCGGTGCCGTTGGAGGTGCGGGGCAGGCGCACCACCGCGACCGACAGCCGGCGGTCGGCGGGCACGCCGTCCTCGGCGTCGCCCCAGGCGCCCATCGACAGGGAGTCCTCGGAGTCGAGCCACACCTCCTGCAGCCACGGCAGGACCCCGAGCGAGGGCATGCCGGTGCGGCGGGTGATCTCGGCCAGCCCCGGCTCGAGGACCGACGCATCGCCGCGGAACTTGTTGATGACATAGGCCGCGAGCAGCGGTCGGTCCTCGTCGGACACGAGCGCCCAGGTGCCGTAGAGCGCAGCGAGCACGCCGCCGCGGTCGATGTCGCCGACGAGCACGGTCGGAAGCGAAAACCGTTGCGCCAGACCGAGGTTGACGTAGTCGCCGGCGCGTAGGTTGATCTCGGCGGGGGATCCGGCGCCCTCGCACACGACGAGGTCGTGCTCGGTCGCGAGCTCCTCGTAGGCGGCGAAGGCCGCCTGGGCCAGGTGCGCCCGACCGGTCGCGTACTCGCCGGCCATCAGCTCGCCGGCGGGCCGTCCGCGCACGACGACGTGCGCGCGACGGTCGCTGCCGGGCTTGAGGAGTACGGGGTTCATCGCGGAGGTCGCCTCGACGCCCGCGGCCTGCGCCTGGAGGTACTGCGCGCGACCGATCTCGGAGCCGTCGTGGCAGACCATCGAGTGGTTGGACATGTTCTGCGCCTTGTAGGGCGCGACCGACAGTCCTCGTCGAGCGAGGGCTCGGCACAGCCCGGTCACGACGAGGGACTTGCCCGCGTCGGACGAGGTGCCGGTGATCAGGAGTCCGCTCACGGACCGACACTCTACGGTTGCCCACTAGCGTGGGGCCCGTGAGCCCGACGCACGTGCACCTCATCCGTCACGGGCAGTCGACGTGGAACCGTGACGGACTGGTCCAGGGTGCCCACGAGGGGCCCAACCAGGCCCTGCTCACCGACACCGGGCGGGGCGACGCGGCGCGCGCCGGCATGGCCCTCGCGGCCCGGATCGGCCCGCCGCGCCGCGAGCACTCCCTCCCGCTGTGGAGCAGCGACCTCGTGCGGGCGCTGCAGACCGCCGAGATCATCTCGGTCGCCTTGCGCCCCATGGGCTGGAGCGCCTCGGTGCGCAACGAGCCCGGCCTGCGCGAGCAGGCGCTCGGCCACCTCGAGGGCGAGCGCACCGACTCGCTGAGCGCGGTCCCCGTGCCCGAGGGGCAGCACATCAGCGAGGTCCGCTGGGGAGAGGGCGGCGAGTCGATGCAGGAGGTCTTCGACCGGGTCGGCGACTGGTTCGCCCCGGCCCTCATCGAGCAGCCCGACCACCTCGTCGTCGTGAGCCACGAGCACACGATCCGCGCGGCACTGGCCTGGCTGAGGTCGCGCTCGCACCGCGACATCGACTGGGACGAGCCGATCACCCCCGGCTCCGTGACGACCCACGACGTCGTCGACTAGCTCGTCGACGAGCACGTCGCGAGCCGATCGGCCTGCTCCGGGCCGTAGCGGTGACCGCTGCCGTCAGGCACCTCGAGCGGCCCGACGAAGTCCGCCGCGCTGTGCACCGCGCTCACGACGGGCAGCCACCGCTGGGCCCCGTCGGGCGGCACGACGACGTCGCGCAGCGACGCGCGTGGACGACCGGGTCGTCGAGGTTGGCGACCGAGACCTCGCGCGGCAGCCCGACGCGGTGCCCGCTGGGTGTTCCCGTCCACAGCACCGAGCACACCGATCGCGGGCGCTCGGCTCCCGAGCCGCTGGAGACCGCCTGCCCCGCCGTCGCCCCGAGGCTCTCACCGACGACGTGCACCTCGGGCCGCTCGTGCACCAGCATGTTGTCGACCCGCTCGGTCACCGGGCAGCGTTGATGTCACCGGGCAGCGTTGATGTCACCTGGTTGCCCGGAGAGGGACAACCAGGTGACAGCAACGCCGACAGGCTCGGGCCCGGGCGATTCGGGGCCACCGGGCTGTGGAGAACTCCGCGGCCCCCACCACGATCCCGGTCACGATGTGGGCATGCATCCGATCATCCGGGCCGCGCTCGACGCGGGTGATGGCACCGCCAGCAGCGCCGATCTGCACCGGCGCGGGGCGAGTCGCCGCGATGTCGAGCGGGCCATCGGTGCGGGCGACCTGGTGCGGGTCCGCCGCAATGCGCTCGTCGAGGGCGAGCGCTGGCGGGAGACCAAGCCGTGGGATCGCCATGACCTGCGCGCCCGAGCCGTGGTCCGCGCCCTCGGCCACAAGCCACCGCTGGCCCTCACCCACCACAGCGCCCTGGCGGTGCGCGGTATCGACGTCCACGGGGTCGACGACCGCGTGCACGTCGCACGCATCGGGTCGGGGCGTGGGCGCACGGACACGGGTCTGGCGAGCCACCGGCCTCTCGATGAGTCCCTCACATCGGTCCATCGGGGCCTGCTGACCGTCATCCCGGCCGTGGCCTGCGTCCAGGTCGCCAGCCACTTCGGAGGGGAGGCTGGCCTCGTGAGCGCCGACCACGCTCTGCACCGAGAGGTGATGACCCGCGCCGACCTCGACGCGGCGATGGTCGCCCTTCGACCGTGGCGGTGGTCGCGTGAGCCCGCCAAGATGCTCGCCCTCGTGGACGGCCGCGCGGAGTCAGGTGCGGAGTCCCGCACGCGATGGGCACTGCGGACGCTGGGCTTGCGGATGCCGACGCCCCAGGTGGAGATCTTCGACGACGCCGGTGAGTTCGTGGCGCGGGTCGACTTCCTCTACGAGGACATGAAGCTCGTCATCGAGGTCGACGGTCGCAAGAAGTACGAGAAGGCGCAGGACCTGTGGGACGAGAAGATGAGGGAGGACCGTCTCCGGGCGCTGGGATATGTCGTCGTCCGACTGACGTGGGCAGATCTGGACGACCTCACGGTCGTGCGCGCCAAGATCCAGCGTGGGCTGGCCCTGGCTGCCTGACGGCGTTGCTGCCACCTGGTCCCCCTTCTCCGGGCAACCAGGCGGCGTCAACGCCGACAGGTGACACCAACGCTGTCGAGTGACCCCGCCGGGACCCCTCAGTCGCCCAGCGCCTTGACGAGCGTCACCGCTCGCGAGACCGCCTCGGCGTCACCGTCCTCGACACCCCAGATCGCACCCACCATGGCCCGCAGCGCACTGACCGCCCGCACGAGGTCCTCGTCGAGCCCCGTGACATCGCACACGACCTCGACCCGGCGCCGCACCGACCAGCGCAGCGACGGGCCGGTGCCCATCTCCGCCCACCGGTTGGTGAGCAGGGGAGCGACCTCCCACGCGGGGTGGCCGACGAGCGGCTTGGGGTCGATCGCCACCCAGTCGGTGCCGTCGGACAGGACGTTGCCGTAGTGCAGGTCCCCATGAAGCAATCGCGCAGCAGACTCCTCGGTCCCGAGCGAGCGAAGGGAGGACCGCGCCTGCTCGACGTATCGCCGTGGCACCCGCCGGGCGGCCGGCCGGTCGAGGATCTCCCCGACCCACGGCACGAGTGCCGGCAGCTGCGGCAGCGGGTCGACGTGCAGGTCGGAGTAGAGCCCGGCGACGACCGCGACGGCCTCCTCGTCCCACTGCTCGGTGAGGTCCTCGCTCGTCAGCCGCTCGAGCAGCAGCACCGACCGACGCGGGTCGGCCCGCAGCAGCCGTGCGGCGCCACGTCCGTCCCACGCCCGCAGCGCCAGGTGCTCCCCGTCGGACTCGCGGTGCGGCCAGCCGAGCTTGAGCACGGCCCGGCCGTCGGGCCGGCGCACGGGCAGCACGAGCGAGCAGTGGCCGGTCATCGCGCCGTCGTCGACTGTCAGCTCCCACTCGGCGAGGACCTCGGCGACGAGGCGGGGGAGGGCGGCGACCCAGTCACCGCCGGCGGGACCCCCTTCGGCAGCGAAGCCCGCGACTCGCGCCGCGAAGTCCGCCGGCACGAGGGCCGCGGCGTCCTCGACCCTCATCCGGTCGCGGTCGTGTCCCCGTAGAGCACGGGGACCGGCTGGGCGAAACGCGGTCGGGACAGGCGCTCGGCCGTCACCATCCACGTGACCGTCTCGAGGGCGGCGTCGCGGTCGTCGGCGAGCCCGTCGAAGCAGGCGCCGTAGGCGACCAGGAGCTTGCCGAAGGACTCGGTGCCCCACTCCATCGCCTTGCTGCCGCGCAGGTCGTCGGGCCGCTCGTAGCCGAGGGTGGCGCTGCCGACGTGCTTACCGGCGGCCGTGGTCTGGCGCACGGCCAGCCCCTCGAGCTCCGTGCCCGTGTCCAGCACGGCCTTGGACACGGTCGTGGAGGAGCGGGCCGCGATGAGGTCGAGGGCGTACATCGTCGCCCGGGTCGCCTCGAGGGCGTCGGCGGCGATCTTGCCGGCGGTCCAGGCCTCGGCCGGGGGAGTGGTCCACAGCCGTGGCTTGTCGCCGAGCGGGCTGGTGATGCGGTGGGTCGCGGTGAGCCGGCCGACGAGCCCGAGCATGCCGGCGCCGCACTCCCGCACCGCCGCCTCGAAGGCCGCCGCCGTCTCCGCGTCGCTCGCCGGCGCGCTCGCGTCGGCGATCACGCTCTCGGGTACCTGGGCCTCGACGAGGACCTCGCGCAGCAGGTCGGCGCGCTGCGTCGCGTGCTCCTCGCCCCCGGCCTCGAGGGCCCCGAGGACCGCGAGCAGCGCCTGCTCCGCGGGGATCGGCTCCCGCCGCGGGACGAAGGGGAGGTCCGGCGCGTCGTCCTCGAGCCGGACCCCGCACCCGGTGAGCGCCGTCGTCGCGACGGCGAGGGCGCCGGTGAGCATGAGTCGGCGGCTGGGTCGTTCGGGCACGTGGTCGATCTTCGCACGCCGCGCCCGGCGCCGATCATGACTAGAGTGTGCGGCCAGCACGGCAACTCCACACGGAAGGCTTCCCATGGGTTCGGACCAGGACATCCTCGAGCAGGTGTCCGACGCGTTGGGTGACGACTTCACCGTGGCCGCAGTGGCCGTCACGCCCGCCGGCAAGCGCCGCGTCGCGCGGATCACCGTCGAGCGGCCGGTCGCCGACCCCGTCGGTGACACCCCCGTCGAGCCGCTGACGCTCGACGAGATCGCCGACGCGACCCGGCTCGTCAGCGACGCGCTCGACGCCAGCGACGTCATGGGCAGCCAGCCGTACACCCTCGAGGTGAGCACCCCGGGCACCGACCGACCGCTCACCGAGCCGATGCACTTCCGCCGCACCGTCGGTCGCCTCGTCGAGGTGACCCTTCGAGGCTCGGCCGCGGACGGCCTCGCACCTCAGGGAGCGAAGGGCGACGGCACCCAGATCACCGGCCGGGTCCTCGCGACGACCGCCGATGGGGTCGACCTGCACGTCAAGGGCACCAAACGGTACGCCCCGCACACCCAGCACATCCCCTTCGCCGAGATCTCCAAGGGCGTCGCCCAGGTGGAGTTCACGCGACCCGACACCACGCCGGCCCCCGGCGAGACGGAGGACTGACATGGACATCGACATCCACGCCCTCAAGGCGCTCGAGCGCGAGCGCGAGATCCCCTTCGACGTGCTCGTCGACGCGATCGAGGCGGCGCTGCTCGGGGCCTACCACCGCACCGAGGGGGCCTACAAGAACGCCCGGGCCGAGCTCGGCCGCAAGGACGGCCACGTCGTCGTGTGGGCCCGTGAGGAGCACGTCGTCGAGGAGCAGGTCCCGGTCGAGGCGGGCGAAGGGGAGGAGCCTCCCGTCGACGAGGAGGGCGCCCCCCTCATGCGCACCCGCACGCGCCGCGAGCTGGGTCCGGAGTTCGACGACACCCCCGACAACTTCGGCCGCGTCGCCGCGGCTACCGCGCGCCAGGTCATCACGCAGCGCATGCGTGACCTCGAGGACGAGGCGATCCTCGGCGACTTCCGCGGCCGCGAGGGCGACATCGTCGCAGGCGTCATCCAGCAGAGCTCCAACCCCCGCAACGTCCTCGTGGACTTCGGCACGGTCGAGGGGGTGCTGCCCTCCTCGGAGCAGGTGCCCGGCGAGGTCTACAACCACGGCGACCGGATCCGCGTCTACGTCGTCTCGGTCAAGCGGGGCCTGCGCGGTCCCGAGATCACCCTCTCGCGCACCCACCCCAACCTCGTCCGCAAGATCTTCGCCATGGAGGTCCCCGAGATCGCCGACGGCTCGGTCGAGATCTCGGCGCTCGCCCGCGAGGCCGGTCACCGCACGAAGATCGCCGTGCACTCCAAGGTGCCGGGCCTCAACGCCAAGGGCGCCTGCATCGGGGCCATGGGTGCCCGGGTGCGGGCGGTGATGGCCCACCTGCAGGGCGAGAAGATCGACATCGTCGACTGGTCCGACGACCCGCAGCGCTTCATCGCCGCCGCGCTCTCGCCCTCCAAGGTCGAGTCGGTGACGGTCGTCGACCCGAAGCTGCGCTCGGCCCGCGTCGTCGTGCCCGACTACCAGCTGTCCCTGGCCATCGGCAAGGAGGGGCAGAACGCCCGTCTCGCGGCCAAGCTCACCGGCTGGCGCATCGACATCCGACCCGACACCGCTCCGGACTCCAGCGGGGGCGTCGCCGTCCCCGGCCAGCCGGAGGGGTGACGAGGTCAGACGGCACAGGGGCTAGACTGATGGGGATCGACCGGACTGGACTCCAGTCCGACCCACCCGTCTCGGGTCCGGTGAGGACCTGCATCGGGTGTCGCGGACGGGATAGCCGGTCGACTCTGCTGCGCATCGTCGTGGAGACGGACGACCGAGGCATCGCCACGGCCGTCCCCGATCCTCGGCGGCGTGTGCCGGGTCGTGGGGCATGGCTCCACGCCGACATCGCCTGTCTGGACCTCGCCGTCCGGCGGCGGGCCCTCTCTCGAGCGTTCCGACGCCCGGTCGAGGCGACCGACGCCCTTCGTGCCTGGATCGAGCAGATGGCGCAGTCGCAATCCGTACGTACAGCAACCGAGAGCGGGTTTGACGCTGATGAGCACCCGATGAGTACTCAGCAATGAGCATTCACCTCAACTGACGACGGTCCGCGCCTTCTCTCAGGTACGGACCAGAGAAGGAGAAACGTGGCCAAGGTCCGTGTCCACGAGCTCGCCAAGGAGCTCGGGGTTTCCAGCAAGGCCCTCCTCGCCCACCTGGGCGACATGGGGGAGTTCGTGAAGTCGGCGAGCTCGACGATCGAGGCGCCGGTCGTGCGTCGGGTCAAGGACAACCCGCCCGCCGCCGACCCCAAGGCGAAGAAGGCGGCGGCCAAGCCGGCCGCCAAGCCCGGCCCCAAGCCGTCGGCAGCCGAGCAGCCCGCCGCGCCGACGCCCGGCCCCAAGGCCGCGCCGACGCCAGGCCCCAAGCCGACGCCTGCCGCGCCCGAGGCGCCGGCGGCACCCGAGGCCCCCGCGGCCGCTGAGGCTCCGGCGGCTCCTGAGGCACCCGCAGCGCCGGCCGCGTCCGCGACGCCCGGCCCCAAGCCCCCGACGCCCGGCCCCAAGCCGGCCCCGGCCAAGCCTGCCGCGCGCGGCGGTGGCCCGCGTCCGGGCAACAACCCCTTCGCCTCCAGCCAGGGGATGGGGACCCGTCGTGGCGAAGGGGGTGGCTCCGGCGGCGCCCGCCCCGGCAACAACCCCTTCGCGTCCAGCCAGGGCATGCCGCGCCCCGGCCAGCGTCCCGGTGGCCCGCGCCCCGGTGGCGCCGGTCAGCGTCCGGCTGCCGCGGGCGGCGGTCAGGGCGGTCCGCGCCCGGCCGGTCCCCGTCCCGGTGGCGCCCGTCCCTCGCCCGGCATGATGCCGTCGAGCTCGGCCGTCCCGCGGCCGGGTGAGCGTCCCGGTGGCCGTGGTGGCCCCGGTGGCGGTCGTGGTCGTCCCGGTGGCGGCCCCGGTGCCCGTCCCGGTGGCGGCCCCGGTGGCGGTGGCTACCGCGGTGGCCCCGGCGGTCGTGGCGGCACCCAGGGTGCCTTCGGTCGCGGTGGCGGCAAGCGCAAGCAGCGCAAGAGCAAGCGCGCCAAGCGGGCCGAGTTCGAGCAGATGCAGGCGCCGTCGATCGGCGGCGTCATCGTCCCCCGGGGCGACGGCTCGACCGTGGTGCGCGTGCGTCAGGGCGCCTCGATGACCGACTTCGCGGACAAGATCAACGCCAACCCCGCGTCCCTGGTCACCGTGCTGTTCAACCTCGGTGAGATGGCCACGGCCACGCAGTCGCTCGACGAGGAGACCTTCCAGCTCCTCGGCGCCGAGCTCGGCTACGACATCCAGATCGTCTCGCCCGAGGAGGAGGAGCGCGAGCTCTTCGACTCCTTCGACATCAACCTCGAGATCGGGGTCGACGCCGAGGACGAGGAGGACCTGGTGGCCCGCCCGCCGGTCGTCACCGTCATGGGTCACGTCGACCACGGCAAGACGCGTCTGCTCGACGCGATCCGCAACGCCGACGTCGGCTCCGGCGAGACCGGTGGCATCACCCAGCACATCGGTGCCTACCAGATCCACACCGAGCACGACGGCAACGAGCGCGCGCTGACCTTCATCGACACCCCGGGTCACGAGGCCTTCACGGCCATGCGTGCCCGTGGTGCCAAGGTCACCGACATCGCGATCCTCGTGGTCGCGGCCGACGACGGCGTCATGCCGCAGACGATCGAGGCGCTCAACCACGCCCAGGCGGCCGACGTCCCGATCGTCGTCGCGGTCAACAAGATCGACGTCGAGGGCGCCGACCCGGCGAAGATCCGCGGCCAGCTCACCGAGTACAACCTCGTGGCCGAGGAGTACGGCGGCGACACGATGTTCGTCGACGTCTCCG
Source organism: Janibacter sp. FSL W8-0316 (assembly GCF_038004165.1). Lineage (NCBI taxonomy): Bacteria > Bacillati > Actinomycetota > Actinomycetes > Micrococcales > Intrasporangiaceae > Janibacter > Janibacter sp. FSL W8-0316. Next base: position 3,391,446 of record NZ_JBBOQX010000001.1, read on the forward strand.
CCAAGCAGGGTCAGAACATCGACAGCCTGCTCGACGCGGTGCTCCTCACCGCCGACGCGGCGCTCGACCTGCGGGCCAACCCCGATCGCGACGCCCGTGGTGTCGCGATCGAGGCCAACCTCGACAAGGGTCGCGGTGCCACGGCGACCGTCCTCGTCCAGTCCGGCACGCTGCACGTCGGTGACGCGATCGTCACCGGCTCGGCCTTCGGTCGTGTGCGCGCCATGCTCGACGAGCACGGCAAGCAGGTCGACGAGGCGGGCCCGTCCCGTCCGGTCCAGGTGCTCGGTCTCTCCTCGGTCCCGCGGGCCGGCGACACCTTCGTCGTCGCCCCCGACGACCGGACCGCGCGCCAGATCGCCGAGAAGCGTGAGGCCGCCGACCGTCAGGCCAGCCTGGCCAAGGCGCGCAAGCGGATCAGCCTCGAGGACCTCGACCAGGTCATCGCCGCGGGCAAGATCGACACCCTCAACCTCATCCTCAAGGGTGACGTGTCGGGTTCGGTCGAGGCCCTGGAGGACGCCCTGCTGCAGATCGACGTCGGCGACGACGTCGACCTGCGGATCATCGACCGCGGCGTCGGCGCGATCACGCTCAACAACATCAACCTCGCCATGGCCTCGGACGCGATCATCATCGGCTTCAACGTCCGCGCCGAGGGCCAGAACGCCGAGGTCGCCGAGCGCGAGGGCGTGGAGATCCGCTACTACGGCGTGATCTACCAGGCCATCGAGGAGATCGAGCAGGCGCTCAAGGGCATGCTCAAGCCGGAGTACGAGGAGGTCGAGCTCGGCACGGCGGAGATCCGTGAGGTCTTCCGTTCGAGCAAGTTCGGCAACATCGCCGGTTCGATCGTGCGCAGCGGCGAGATCAAGCGCGGTTCCAAGGCGCGCATCACCCGCAACGGCGTGGTGCTCACCGAGGGCCTCGAGCTCACCGGCCTGCGTCGTTTCAAGGACGACGTCACCGAGGTCCGTGAGGGCTTCGAGTGCGGTATCAACCTCGGCAGCTTCAACGACGTGCAGGAGGGCGACCTCATCACCACGTACGAGATGCGCGAGAAGCCGCGCGACTGACGCGCTCCCGTGCCGACGGCGCCGTCCCCTCTGGGGGCGGCGCCGTCGTCGTGTCCCGATGGGGAGTTCTCCCCGTGTCGCAAGCGCTGCGCAGGGTCGCCGTCCGACTAGGGTGGTCCCGTCCACGTACTCGACACTCAGGGGAGCGACATGACGACGCCACCTCCTCCGCCCGGTGGCGGGGGCAACCAGCCCTACGACCCGTCCGCGAGCAACACCGGCGCGGGCTCCATGCCCGGTCAGGGCTCGGCGCCCGACTACGGCTCGGCCCCCGGCCAGCCGCCCCAGGCTCCGCCGCCGGCTCCCGGTGGCTTCCCCCAGGGCGGTGAGGACAAGGCCAAGACGATGGCGATCATCTCCCTCGTCACCGGCGGCATCGGCCTGCTGTGCTGCACCTGGTTCGTCTTCTCGATCGCCGCGATCATCCTGGGCATCCTGGGCAAGAAGGCACCGGGTAGCGCCGACAGCCACAAGAAGGCGCAGATCGGTCTCATCCTCGGCATCGTCGGTGTCGTGCTCGGTGTGATCATGTGGCCGGTGCTCATCGCCACCGGCTCGCTCGACGTCTACACCAACTGAGGCTCGATCTCACAGGTGAGGGCCCCCGGTGCCGACGCACCGGGGGCTCTCGTCTCACGCCACGACACAGGACTTCACCATGAGCATGCCTCCCCCTCCGCCCGGCTACGGCACCCTCCCGCCGGACCCCAATGACCCCTACCGCGGTGCCGCGGGCGGCCAGCCCCCGGGTCAGCCGCCGGTCGGCCCGCCCCCGCCGATGCCCTACCCGCAGGGCGGCCCGCCCGGGCGCACCGGCAATGCCCGCACCCCTCGGCATCATCTCGGTCATCGCCGGGGCCGTCGGCGTCCCCTTCGCCTGCTGCTGCTGGTTCATCGGCTGGATCCCCGCCGTGGCCGCCGTCGGCACGGGGATCGCCGGGCTGAGCCAGCTCAAGCGCGAGCCCGACAGCGACGCCAAGCCCTTCCTCATCGCCGGGATCGTCCTGGGTGTCGTCGGGCTGCTGCTCACCGTGCTCTCGCTCGTCTTCGGCTTCGCCAACGCCGTCTACAACGAGTACTGAGCCGACCGCGGGCCGGGTCGCATACCGTAGGGGTGTCCCCACCCCAAGCCCCTCACGGAGGTGTGCCATGGCCGACCCGGCCCGCGCCCGCAAGATCGCCGACCGCATCCAGGAGCTCATCGCGGCCAACCTGCAGCAGGTCGTCAAGGACCCCGACCTGGGGTTCGTGACGATCACCGACGTGCGGGTGACCGGTGACCTCCAGCACGCCTCGGTCTTCTACACCGTCTTCGGCGACGACGCGCAGCGCGAGCGCAGCGCCGAGGTCCTCGAGGCCAACCGCGGCAAGCTGCGCTCCTTCGTCGGCAAGCAGCTGGGCATCCGGCTGACGCCGACGCTGGAGCTGATCCCCGACGCCCTGCCGGAGAGCGCATCGCACATCGACGACCTGCTGCGCTCGGCGCGCGAGCGCGACGAGGACCTGGCTCGTTCCCGCAGCGGCGCTCAGCCCGCCGGCGACGCCGACCCCTACCGGACCACCGAGGAGGGCGAGGGGACCTCCCCTTCGACCGAGGCGTGAGCGAGGGCCTGGTCGTCGTCGACAAGCCGGCTGGCTGGACCAGCCACGACGTCGTCGCCCGCGGCCGCCGGCTCTACCGGACCAAGAAGGTCGGCCACGCCGGCACCCTCGACCCGATGGCCACGGGCGTCCTCGTCCTCGGCGTCGGGCGGGGGACCAAGCTGCTCACCTTCCTCGTCGGCGCGGACAAGACCTACACCGCGACGATTCGGCTCGGGCAGGCGACGATCACCGACGACGCCGAAGGGGAGATCACTGACCTCGGCGAGGTGGCCGGCATCGACCGGGCTGCGATCGACGCGGCCGTCACCCGGCTCACCGGCGACATCGAGCAGGTGCCCAGTGCGGTGAGCGCGATCAAGATCAAGGGCCAGCGCTCCTACCACCGCGTCCGCGCGGGGGAGGAGGTCGACCTGCCCGCACGTGCGGTGACCGTCTCGCGCTTCGACGTGCTCGACGTGCGCCCGACCGAGGCCGACGGCCACCCGGTGCTCGACGTCGACGTGGTCGTCGAGGTCTCCTCGGGCACCTACGTGCGGGCCCTCGCCCGCGACCTCGGCGCCGACCTCGGCAGCCGGGGTCACCTCACCGCGCTGCGCCGCACAAGGGTGGGTGGCCTGACGCTCGAGCACGCCCACACCCTCGACGAGCTCACCGCCCTGCGCGAGAGCGGCGGCGACGACGCGGTGCTGCCCATCACGCCGCTCGAGAAGGCGGCCGCGGCGGCCCTGACGACTCGGGCGCTCACCGACGACGAGGCCCGCGCCCTGGGCTACGGGCAGCGCATCGCCAGCGCCGAGCCGGGCCGGGTCGAGCCCGTCGCGGCCCTGTCGCCGACCGGCGAGCTGGTCGCGGTGCTCGACGAGAGTCGGGCCCGTGCCCGAGCCCACGTCGTCTTCGCCCCCGCCAGTTCGTAGAGTGTCCTCTCGTGCAGCACTGGACATCCCCGAGCGACACCCCGCCGCAGCTGCGGCCGTGCGTGGCGACCTTCGGCAACTTCGACGGGGTGCACCGCGGCCACCGCGCGATCCTCGACGAGCTGACCCGGCAGGGCCGCGAGCGTGACCTGCCGGCCGTCGCGGTGACCTTCGACCCGCACCCGATCGAGGTCATGCACCCCGAGCGGGCGCCCGAGATCATCTCGCCCGGCCCGCTGCGTGACGAGCTGCTCGAGCAGGCCGGGATCGCGGGTCTGCTCTCCCTGCCCTTCACCACCGAGTTCGCGCAGACGAGCGCCGTCGACTACGTCGTCGACACCTTCGTCACCGGGCTGCAGGCCCAGGCCCTCGTCGTCGGGGCCGACACCCGTGGTTTCGGCGCGGGCTACACCGGTGACGTCGACCTGCTGCGCAGCCTCGGCGAGGAGCACGGCTTCGACGTCGTCGTCATCGAGGACCAGGGCGAGACCGAGCGCTGGTCCTCCTCGGCCGTGCGCACCCATCTCGCCGCCGGCGAGGTCGCCGAAGCATCCTTGATCCTCGGGCGGCCGCACCGCGTCGTCGGCACCGTCGTCCACGGTCACCACCGGGGGCGCGAGCTCGGCTACCCGACGGCCAACCTCGGCGCCGACAGCCTCGGCCTCGTCCCGGCCGACGGCGTCTATGCGGGCTGGCTGGTGCGCCTCGACCTGCCCGAGGGCGACCCCGAGCGACGTCTGCCCGCCGCGATCTCGGTCGGGACCAACCCGACCTTCGACGGGCAGGTCCGCGTCGTCGAGTCCTACGTCCTCGACCGCACCGACCTCGACCTCTACGGCGAGCGGGTGGCCGTCGACTTCGTCGGGCACGTGCGCCCGACGCTGCGCTTCGACTCGATCGACGAGCTGCTCGTGGCCATGGCGCGCGACGTCGAGCGCACCCGCGACCTGCTCGAGCGCTGACCTCCACGGTGCCGGGGCACGGTCGGCGGGGCTTCGCGCGGCAGCTGCTGCGCTCCGACCTCGTCCTGCTCGCGGCGGCTCTCATCGCCTCGGGCCTCGGGGCGGTGCTCGTCCACTCGGCGACCCGCGCCGACGCCGGGTCTGCCTATCTCGTGCGGCACCTGCTCAACCTCGTCATCGGCCTGCTCATCGCCCTGGCGATCGTCCGGCTGGACCGGGCAGCGCTGCGGGCACTCGCCCCCTTCGTCTACCTCGCCGGGGTCGTCGGGCTGGTCCTCGTCCTCACCCCGCTCGGCTCCGAGATCAACGGCTCCCGGTCGTGGATCCAGGTGCCGGGCGGCTTCTCGATCCAACCCAGCGAGATGGCCAAGGTGGGGCTGTGCGTCGCCCTGCCGATGCTGCTCGCCCCCGCCGCCGAGCGTCGGGACCGGCCGCGACCCCGCGAGATCCTGCTCGCCGGGCTGGTCACCGCCGTGCCCGTGCTCCTCGTCATGGCCCAGCCCGACCTGGGCTCGGCCCTGGTCCTCGTCGCGCTCGCCCTCGGGGTGCTTGTCGTCTCCGGGGCATCGTGGCCATGGCTCGCTGGGGTGCTGCTCGCCGGCGTCGCCGCCGTGGTCGCGGCCTTCACGACGCCGCTGCTCAGCGCCTACCAGCGCGACCGGCTCACGGCCTTCCTCGACCCGAGCGCCGACCCCCTGAGCATCGGCTACCAGACCCAGCAGGTGCGCCGGGCGATCGCCGACGGTGGCTGGGGCGGTCAGGGGCTGCACGCGGGCGACCTCACCAGCTCGGGGGCGATCCCCTTCCAGGAGACCGACTTCGTCTTCTCGGTGGCGGGGGAGGAGCTCGGCTTCGTCGGCGCGGCCTTTGTGGTGTGCCTGCTCGGGCTCGTCGTGGCGCGCATCGCCCTGGCCGGGACCCGGAGCGACGACCCCTTCGTGCGACTGGTGTGCTGGGCGGTCGCGAGCTGGTTCGCGGTGCAGTCCGTCGAGAACCTCGGGATGAACCTCGGCCTGCTGCCGGTGACCGGCCTGCCGCTGCCCTTCCTCTCCTACGGCGGGTCCTCGATGTTCGCCTGCTGGGCCGCGGTGGGGCTGGTCGTCGCCGTGACCCGGGAGGAGAGGTCCGCCACAGGTCGTGGACCGGTGCGCCCGCGTCGGTGACGATGGCGCCGTGCAGATCCCGACCTTCCAGACCCTGTCCAAGGACCTCGGCGCCACGGCCCTGCGCCGTGGGCTCAACCTGTGGCCGCCCTTCCTCGCGGCGAGCGTCCACGTCGACCGCATCTCGCCCGACTTCCGGGAGTTCGACGTCTCGCTGCGGATGCGTCCGTGGAGCCGCAACTACGTCGGGACCCAGTTCGGCGGCTCGCTCTTCGCGATGTGCGACCCGTGGTGGATGCTCGGGGCGCTGCGCTGCCTCGGCGAGGACTACATCGTCTGGGACAAGGCCGGCGAGATCGACTTCGTCAGCCCCGGGCGCACCGACGTGCGCACGAGCATCCGGATCACCGACGAGCTGCTCGACGGGATCCGGGCCGCGACGGCCGACGGGTCGAAGCACCTGGTCTGGTGCGACAACGACGTCGTCGCGGCCGACGGAACCCTCGTGGCGCGCTACCGCAAGCAGCTCTACGTGCGGCGCAAGCGGGCCTGAGCCCGCGGCGCCGCGGGGCCGACTGCCAGCCTTTGGTCACCAAACGGTCACGCTGCGGTCTGACCGGTGACAGGGAGGGCGCTTTCGGGAGACGATGCGCGCACCACCCGCAGCCCACGAAGGAGTGGACTTCTCGTGCCAGACCCCAGCCCCTCGCGCGCGTCCGACGAGGTCTTCGACGCAAGCGTCTTCGACAACCGTGCTCCCTCGGTCGGTCACCTGCTCCGTGACCGCATCGCCAAGAGCCCAGACAACATCGCCTACTCGTTCCCCTCGGGCATCGCCTGGGGCGAGCTGACGTGGGCCCAGCTCGGGGAGCGGGTGTGGGCGCTTGCCGCCGGCCTCGTCGACCTCGGGGTCCAGCCGGAGGACCGCGTCTCCCTGGCGTCGAGCACCCGCATCGAGTGGGTCCTCGCCGACTACGCGATCATGGCGGCCGGTGCGGCCACCACGACGATCTACCCGACGTCGATCAGCGACGACGTCGCCTTCATCGTCGACAACTCCGGGTCCACGGTGATCATCGCCGAGGACGCCGAGCAGGTCGACAAGCTGCGCGAGGTGCGCGACGCGATCCCCGGCGTGAGCACGGTCGTCGTGGTCGACACCGAGGGCGTCGACCTCGACGACTGGGTCATCTCCTTCGAGGACCTCGAGGCCCGCGGCGCCGCGCTGCTCGCCTCCGAGCCGGGGGTCGTCGACACCCGCATCGACGGCACCGGCCCCACGTCGCTCGCGACGATCATCTACACCTCGGGCACGACCGGCCGCCCCAAGGGGGTGCGGCTGCGGCACGCGACGTGGACCTACCAGGGCGCGGCGATCCGGGCGACGGGCATGCTCGCCGAGGACGACGTGCACTACCTGTGGCTGCCGCTCTCGCACGTCTTCGCCAAGGTGCTGCTGCTCATCAGCACCGACGTCGGCATGCAGACCGCCGTCGACGGGCGCATCGACAAGATCGTGGACAACCTCGGCGAGGTCCGTCCGACCTTCATGGCCGCGGCGCCCCGCATCTTCGAAAAGGTCTACGGCAAGCTGAGCCTCGGCATGCAGGAGGAGGGCGGCGCCAAGGCCAAGATCTTCGACTTCGCCGCCGAGACCGCCCGCCAGTACTCTCAGGCGCTCTCCGACGGGCGCAAGCCCGGCGCCCTGCTCGGGGTCCGCCACAAGATCGCCGACAAGCTCGTCTTTGCCAAGGTGCGTGACCGATTCGGTGGCCGGGTGCGCTTCTTCATCTCCGGATCCGCGGCGCTCAACACCGACATCGCCCACTGGTTCAACGGTGCCGGCCTGCCGATCCTCGAGGGCTACGGCCTCACCGAGACCTCCGCGGCGGCCACGGTCAACCGGCCCTACGCCCTCCGCGTCGGGACCGTGGGCTGGCCCAACGTGCAGACCGAGATCAAGATCGCCGACGACGGCGAGATCCTCATCCGCGGCGAGCACGTCATGGAGGGCTACCACAACAACCCCGAGGCGACCGCCGAGGTGCTCACGGCGGACGGCTGGTTCCACTCCGGCGACATCGGTGAGGTCGACGCCGACGGCTTCGTCAAGGTCACCGACCGCAAGAAGGACCTCTTCAAGACGAGCAACGGCAAGTACGTCGCGCCCTCGCAGATCGAGTCCACCTTCAAGGGTCTGTGCCCCTATGTCGGTCAGTTCCTCGTCCACGGCGAAAATCGCCAGTTCGTCACCGCCCTGGTCACCCTCGACGAGGAGGCCATCAAGCCGTGGGCCGAGGCCAACGGCCTGGCCGGCGCCGGCTACACCGAGATCGTCTCGTCGATGCAGGCCCGCGACATGGTCCAGTCCTACGTCGACGAGCTCAACGCCGGGCTCAACCGCCACGAGCAGATCAAGCGCTTCCACATCCTCGGTCGCGACCTGACGGTCGAGGACGGCGAGCTGACGCCGAGCCTGAAGCTGCGGCGCAAGGTCGTCGCCGACAAGTTCAAGGGCGACATCGAGGAGATGTACCCGAGCTGACCGGCCGAAGGGAGGTCCGGTGCCGCGGCGTTTGGGACAGCCGCGCACCGGACCTACCCTTGGAGGCATGTCCGGTGAGTCGATCTTCCCTGCCCTCGAGCCCCTGCTCGAGCGGGTCAGCAAGCCCATCCAGTACGTCGGGGGCGAGCTGAACTCCACGGTCAAGGACTGGCACGTCGGCGGCCACGGCCCCGACGAGCAGGACCTCACGGTCCGCTGGGCCCTGATGTACCCCGACGCCTACGAGGTCGGCGTGCCCAACCAGGGCGTGATGATCCTCTACGAAGTGCTCAACGAGCGCCCCGACGCCCTCGCGGAGCGCAGCTACGCGGTGTGGCCCGACATGGAGGCCTTGCTGCGCGAGCACGGGCTGCCGCAGTTCACCGTCGACGGCCACCGCCCGATCGGCGACTTCGACGTCTTCGGTCTGAGCTTCTCGACCGAGCTCGGCTACACCAACATGCTCACGGCCCTCGACCTCGCCGGCATCCCGCTGCACGCGGCCGACCGGGGCGACGAGCACCCGCTCGTCGTCATGGGCGGGCACGCCTCCTTCAACCCCGAGCCGGTCGCCGACTTCATCGACGCGGCGATCGTCGGCGACGGCGAGGAGGCGGTGCTCACCGCCACCGACATCATCGGCGAGTGGAAGGCCCAGGGCCGTCCCGGCGGACGTGTCGAGGTGCTGCGTCGCCTCGCGGCGACCGGTGGCGTCTACGTCCCGGCCTTCTACGAGGTCGACTACCTGCCCGACGGGCGGATCCAGCGCGTCGCCCCGGTGGAGACCGGCGTGCCGTGGCGCGTCGACAAGCACACGGTCATGGACCTCGACGCATGGCCCTACCCCAAGAAGCCGCTCGTCCCCCTCGCGGAGTCGGTCCACGAGCGGATGAGCGTCGAGATCTTCCGCGGCTGTACCCGCGGATGCCGCTTCTGCCAGGCCGGCATGATCACCCGTCCGGTCCGGGAGCGCTCGATCACCGGCATCGGCGAGATGGTCGAGCGGGGCCTGGAGGCGACCGGCTTCGAGGAGGTCGGGCTGCTCTCGCTCTCCAGCGCCGACCACACCGAGATCGGCGACATCGCCAAGGGCCTGGCCGACCGCTACGAGGGCACCAACACCGGCCTGTCCCTGCCGAGCACCCGCGTCGACGCCTTCAACATCGACCTGGCCAACGAGCTGACCCGGGGCGGCCGCCGCTCCGGCCTGACCTTCGCCCCCGAGGGTGGCTCCGAGCGCATCCGCAAGGTGATCAACAAGATGGTCACCGAGGACGACCTCATCAAGACCGTCTCGGCCGCCTACGGCGCCGGCTGGCGCCAGGTCAAGCTCTACTTCATGTGCGGGCTGCCGACCGAGACCGACGAGGACGTCCTGCAGATCGCCGAGGTCGCCAAGCGGGTCATCGAGACCGGCCGTCAGGTCGCCGGGCACAACGACATCCGCTGCACGGTCTCCATCGGCGGCTTCGTGCCCAAGCCGCACACCCCCTTCCAGTGGGCGGCCCAGCTCGGTGCCGAGGAGACCGACGAGCGGCTGCACAAGCTGCGCGACGCGATCCGCGCCGACAAGCGCTACGGCCGGTCCATCGGCTTCCGCTACCACGACGGCAAGCCGGGCATCGTCGAGGGTCTGCTCTCGCGCGGTGACCGCCGCGTGGGCCGGGTCATCGAGCAGGTCTGGCGCGACGGCGGCCGCTTCGACGGGTGGAGCGAGCACTTCTCCTACGACCGCTGGATGGCCGCGGCCGAGACCGCCCTGGCGGGCACCGGCGTCGACGTCGCCTGGTACACCACCCGCGAGCGCGAGGAGGCCGAGGTCCTGCCCTGGGACCACATCGACTCCGGCCTCGACAAGGAGTGGCTGTGGCAGGACTGGCTCGACGCGGTCGACGAGACCGAGGTCGAGGACTGCCGCTGGACCCCGTGCTTCGACTGCGGCGTCTGCCCGCAGATGGGCACCGACATCGAGATCGGCCCCACCGGCAAGACGCTGCTGCCGCTCACCGTCCTCGGGTCCGGCCGTCAGGACATGATCAGCTCCTGAGGTCCGCGGGCCCGGCACCCTGTCGGTCGGGCCGGGGCTCTGCCACGCTGGAGGCACGCACGTCGTCCAGCAGGGGGAGCAGGAGATGTCAGTCCAGACCGGTGCCATGGTCGTGGGGGCCGTGGCCGTGATCTACGGGATCGGCTTCGCGGTCCTGCCGATGCGGCGGTGGAGCGAGTCCTCGCGCACCCGCTACACGATGGGCGGTGCGGCTCTCGTCGCACTGGTCTTCGTCGCGCTCGTCGTCGTCCCGTGGTGGGTGCAGCGCAGCTGACCAGCCTGCGGCCCCCTTCGGCACGTCACGAGGACGAAGGGGGACAATGCGCCACATGACCGCGACGCCGACGACCGCGACGCCCACCGTGCTCACCGAGGCACTGCGCCGGGAGGGGGTCACCGACGCCCGCACCGACGCCCTGACGATCGGCATGTACGCCACCGACGCCGGGATCTACCGGGTCCCGCCGCGGGCGGTCGTCTTCCCGAGGCACACCGACGAGATCGCCGCGACCCTCTCGGTCGCCCGCGAGCTCGGCGTGCCGGTGACCACCCGCGGCGCCGGCACCTCGTGCGCGGGCAATGCCGTCGGTCCGGGCATCGTCATCGACACCGCCCGACATCTGGGGCGGGTCCTCGACGTCGACCGCGACAGCGCGACCGCGCTCGTCGAGGCCGGCACGGTCCACGCGACGCTGCAGGCCCGTGCCCGCGAGATCGGGCTGCGCTTCGGTCCCGACCCGAGCAGCCACAGCCGCTGCACCGTCGGCGGGATGATCGGCAACAACGCGTGCGGCAACCGCGCCCTGGGCTACGGCCGCACGAGCGACAACATCGTGGGCATGGAGCTGCTCACCGCGGCCGGCGCGACCCTGTCCGCGACGACGGGAGTGGCGGGCGGACCCCCTTCGCTCACCGGGGACGACGCCCTCGTCGCCCGCCTGACGCAGCTGGCCGACGACCACCTCGGCACGATCCGCACGCAGTTCGGCCGCTTCGGCCGACAGGTCTCCGGCTATGCCCTTGAGCACCTCGCGCCCGAGCGCGGTCGCGACATCGGCCGCATGCTCGTCGGCTCCGAGGGCACCCTCGCCGTCGTCACGCAGGCCAGGGTGCGCCTGGTCACCGACCCGGCCGCCACCTGCCTGGCCGTCCTCGGCTTCCCCGACATCTACGCCGCCGGCGACGTCGCCCACCAGCTCAAGGGGCTGGGCGCCGTTGCGGCAGAAGGCATCGACTCGCGCATCGTCGACATCGTGCGCCGCCGTCGCGGGCCGCAGGCCGTCCCCGACCTGCCGCGCGGCGCCGCGTGGATGCTCGTCGAGGTGCCGGGGGAGGACCCCGCCGCGGCGCAGGCCGCCGCCGAGCGGGTCTGCCACGAGATCCCGCACACCGACTCGCTCGTCGTCACCGACCCCGGCCACGCCCGCTCGCTGTGGAAGATCCGCGAGGACGGCGCCGGCCTGTCCTCGCGCTCGCCCCGCGACCGACCCGCCCACGCGGGATGGGAGGACGCGGCCGTGCCGCCGGAGCGGCTGGGCGACTACCTGCGCGACTTCGACGCGCTGCTCGACGCGCACGACGTGCAGGGCCTGCCCTACGGGCACTTCGGCGACGGCTGCCTGCACATCCGCCTCGACGTCGACCTCGACGCGCCCGACGCCACCGACCGCTACCGCCGTCTCGTCGAGGAGGCCGCCGACCTCGTGGCCTCCTACGGCGGGTCGCTCTCCGGGGAGCACGGCGACGGCCGGGCCCGCTCGGCGCTGCTGCCGCGCATGTACGACGCCGAGACGATGGCGATCTTCGGGGCGGTCAAGCACGCCTTCGACCCGACCAACCTGCTCAACCCCGGCGTCCTCGTCGACGCCGCACCCGTCGAGGCCGACATCCGCATCCCCGCCGCGCACAAGGTCACCGTGCCGCTGGCCTTCGGCTACGCAGGCGACGACGGCGACTTCAGCCAGGCCGTGCACCGCTGCACGGGTGTCGGCAAGTGTCGTGCGGCGGGCACGTCGAGCACCGTCATGTGCCCGAGCTACCTCGCGACGAGGGAGGAGAAGGACTCCACCCGCGGCCGCGCCCGGGCCCTGCAGGAGATGCTCAACGGCACGACGATCACCGACGGCTGGCGCTCGCCCGAGGTCCACGACGCGCTCGACCTGTGCCTGTCGTGCAAGGGCTGCGCCAGCGACTGCCCGACCGGCATCGACATGGCGACCTACAAGTCGGAGACCCTCCACCAGACCTACCGGGGCCGCATCCGCCCGCGCAGCCACTACTCGCTCGGCCGGCTGCCGCAGCTGGCGCGCGTCGCCTCGAAGATCCCTCGGGTCGCCAACGCGCTCACCTCGCTCCCCGGGCTCAAGCGGGTGACCCTGCCCGCGGCCGGCGTCGACCCGCGGCGCAGCATCCCGACCTTCGCGCGGCAGACCTTCCGCTCCTGGGCCGCCGACGAGGGGCTCGTCGCGTCGGCCGCCCAGGCCGCCGCCACCGACCACCCCGTCGCGCTCTTCGTCGACTCCTTCACCGACCACTTCTCGCCGCAGGTCGGGCGGGCCACCGTGGCCGTGCTGCGGGAGGCGGGGTTCACCCCCTTCGTCCCCGCCGAGGCGCTGTGCTGCGGCCTGACCTTCATCTCCACGGGTCAGCTCGACGCGGCGAAGAAGACCCTCACCGAGGCCGCGCACGTCCTCGCCCCGGTCGTCTCCGCCGGCATCCCCGTCGTCGGCATGGAGCCGAGCTGCACCGCGGCCCTGCGCCACGACCTGCCGGCCCTCGTCGACTCCGGTGCGGCCCGGCAGGTGGCCGGGGGAGTGCGGACCGTCGCCGAGGTGCTGACGAGCGCCATCGACGAAGGGCGCTGGGTCGCCCCCGACCTCACCGGCACCGAGATCGTCGCGCAGCCGCACTGCCACCACCACGCCGTGATGAGCTGGTCGGCCGACGAGGCGCTGCTCGCCAGGACCGGTGCCACGGTGACCCGGCTCGGCGGGTGCTGCGGGCTCGCCGGCAACTTCGGCGTCGAGCTGGGCCACTACGAGGTCTCGGTCAAGGTCGCCGAGCAACAGCTGCTGCCCGCGATCGAGGCGGCTGGCCGCGAGACGGTCGTGCTCGCCGACGGGTTCTCCTGCCAGACGCAGATCGCCGACCTGTCGGAGCGGACCGGGGTCCACCTCGTGGAGCTGCTCGCCGGTCGGTGATCAGCCCACGACGGGGTCGCCATTAGGCTTGACTCCCATGTCCCCGCAACGCACCCCCGACGGTCCGCCGCCACCGCCGCCGGTCCAGAAGCTGCGCATCCAGTACGCCCGCCGTGGCCGGCTGCGCTACTCCTCGACCCGTGACTTCGGGCGCGCCCTCGAGCGGGCCCTGCGTCGTGCTGGTGTCCCCATGGCCTACTCCGCGGGCTTCCACCCGCACCCCAAGATCTCCTACGCCAACGGCGCGGCCACCGGCGCGGCGAGCGAGGCGGAGTACTTCGAGATCTCGGTGACCGAGCGGGTCGACCCCGACGCTCTCGGCCGGGCTCTGGACGCCGCCCTGCCCGACGGGCTCGACATCGTCGCGGTCGTCGACGCCGAGCCGGGCGCGCTGGCCGATCGGCTGCAGGCGAGCCGGTGGCTGCTGGAGTTCCCGGGCGTCGAGCTGGCCGATCTCGAGCGTGCGGTCGAGGGCTTCCTCGCCGAGGAGCGGGTCGAGGTCAGCCGGATGTTCAAGCGCGGGATGAAGTCCTACGACGCGCGCGAGCCCGTCATCCGGGCAGAGACCGGTCGCTCGGACGACGGCTGTGCGATACTGACGATGGTCGTGCGGCACACCACACCTGCCGTTCGCCCCGACGACGTCCTCAGCGCGATCACCGCTGCCACCTCGTTCGCGCCGACGCGATCGCCCAAGGCGACGCGCCTGGCGCAGGGGATCTGGAGCAGCGAGATCGAGAGCGTGGCCGACCCTCTGGCCACCGACTGAGTCGTCGTCGGCCCTGACGGGGTGCCGCGCTGGGCGCGAGCCACGTCGAGGCAACACGGACCTTTCCGCGGGCGAGCGCCCGCCACGCCGCGCGGCGGCTGGACTGCACCCCCAGGGGTGCCGGTGTCGGGGTCCTGCCGCGGTGCAGGAGGTGCCACATGGCCACCGACAACGACGAGCCGGTCGACGAGACCACGACCGAAGCTCCCGCCGCAGTCCCGAGCTTCGGACTGCTCTTCCAGCCCCCCGCCCCGGCGCCGGCCCCGGCCCGCCACCCGGCTCCCGAGCCGGTTGACGAGGACGACGAGTCGCCCGACGAGGACGCCGACTCCGGCTCCGAGTCCTCGGACGACGCCGATTCCGGCCAGGGCGAAGGGGGGCGCCGTCGCCGCCGTCGTGGTGGCCGCGGCCGCAACAACCGCTCCGGCGACGAGGGTGACGGTGACCAGGACGGCTCCGACGACTCGGACTCGGGTGATTCCCGGGACGAGCGAGGGTCCGACGAGTCCGACGACGAGGCCCAGGGCTCCGCCAAGAGCAAGGGCGGCAAGGGCGGCAAGGGCCGCGGCAAGTCCAAGAAGTCGGCCGACGCGGACGACTCGGGTGACGACGCCCAGGCCGCCGAGGACGTCGACTCCCAGCGCGACGACTCCTCCGACGACGACGGTGACTCCGACGACGAGGGCGGCGGCAGCTCCCGCCGGCGTCGCCGCCGTCGCCGTGGTGGCGGTGGGGGCAACGGCGGCCAGGACGACCCGCCCGGGACCGTGACCAAGGTGCGCGAGTCGCGCCGCAACGAGCCCCAGGCGATCAAGGGCTCCACCCGCCTCGAGGCGAAGAAGCAGCGCCGCCGAGAGGGCCGCGAGGCCGGTCGACGCCGCACGATCATCACCGAGGCGGAGTTCCTCGCCCGCCGCGAGAGCGTCGAGCGGACCATGGTCGTGCGCCAGCACGGTGATCGCACGCAGATCGGTGTCCTCGAGGACGGCGTGCTCGCCGAGCACTACGTCTCCCGCGAGACGACCTCGACCCTCGTCGGCAACGTCTACCTCGGCCGGGTGCAAAATGTGCTGCCCAGCATGGAGGCCGCCTTCATCGACATCGGCAAGGGCCGCAATGCGGTGCTCTACGCCGGTGAGGTCAACTGGGAGGCCCAGGGCGTCGGCAACGGCCAGGCCCGACGGATCGAAAATGCGCTCTCCTCCGGCGACTCGGTCCTCGTCCAGGTGACCAAGGACCCGGTGGGCCACAAGGGGGCGCGCCTCACCTCGCAGATCTCGCTGCCCGGCCGCTACGTCGTCTACGTGCCCGAGGGCAGCATGACGGGCATCTCGCGCAAGCTGCCCGACACCGAGCGCTCCCGCCTCAAGGGGATCCTCAAGCAGGTCGTCCCGGACAGCGCGGGCGTCATCGTGCGCACCGCCGCGGAGGGGGCCTCCGAGGCCGAGCTGACCGCCGACGTCGAGCGGCTCACCAAGGCCTGGGACAAGATCAGCTCCACGGCCAAGTCGAAGAAGGGCAAGAAGGGCTCTGCCGGCGGCGCGCCCGTCCTGCTGCACGCCGAGCCGGACATGACCGTCCGGGTCATCCGCGACATCTTCAACGAGGATTTCGCCAAGATGGTCGTGGCCGGCGACGACGCCTGGCGCGAGATCAAGGGCTACGTCGACGACGTCGCGCCCGACCTGTCCGACCGTCTCGAGCGCTACACGGGTGAGGGCGACGTCTTCGCGGCGCACCGCATCGACGAGGCGATCGCCAAGGCGATGGACCGCAAGGTCTGGCTGCCCTCCGGCGGTTCGCTCGTCATCGACCGCACCGAGGCGATGACGGTCGTCGACGTCAACACCGGCAAGTTCACCGGGTCCGGGGGCAACCTCGAGGAGACGGTGACCAAGAACAACCTCGAAGCCGCCGAGGAGATCGTCCGGCAGCTGCGACTGCGCGACATCGGCGGCATCATCGTCGTCGACTTCATCGACATGGTCCTCGAGTCCAACCGCGACCTCGTCGTCCGGCGCCTCCTCGAGTGCCTCGGCCGTGACCGCACCAAGCACCAGGTCGCCGAGGTCACCTCGCTCGGCCTGGTCCAGATGACCCGCAAGCGGGTCGGCGCGGGCCTGATCGAGGTCTTCTCGCAGGAGTGCGAGCACTGCCACGGCCGCGGGATCATCGTCCACAGCGAGCCCGTCGCCCACGACCCCGGTGGTCACGCCGGCGGCAACCACGGCGGCAACGGTGGCGGCGGCAAGTCCCGTCGTGGCCGGTCGAAGGGGGACAAGGACACCTCCTCGCAGCGCCAGGAGCCGGTCGAGGAGCAGACCGACGCCAACGGCCGCACCGCGGCCCAGATCGCGGCGGCGGCACACGCGGCGGCGATCAAGAACATCGCCGGCGAGGCCGGCGAGGACGACGTCGCCCAGCTCGAGTCCACGACGGTGGTCGAGCCGGGTCAGCCGGTCGAGCAGAGCGAGCCGGAGCCACAGCCGGAGGCGCCCAAGCGACGCCGCGGTGGCCGCCGGGCCGCGTCCAGCGCCGGTGCCCCCGTCGCCCTCGAGCCCGTCGACCTCTCCGAGACCCCGGCCCCCGAACCCGAGCCGCAGCCGGAGCCCGAGCCGCAGCCGGAGCCGGTCGCGGCTCCCGCGCCGGAGCAGGCCGAGGAGACGCCGGCTCCGACGCGGCGTCGTGGTGGCCGCCGAGCAGCCTCGAGCGCCGGTGCGCCGGTGGCCCTGCAGGCCGTCGACCTCACCGCCCCGGCCGAGCCGACCGGCGCTCCGCTGACCAAGGTCGCGGGGGAGTCCGGCGAGGCTGCGACCACGCCGGTCGCCGACCCCGAGCCGGCCGCCCCGGCCCGTCGCAAGCGCAAGCGCGTGACCTCCGAGGCCGGCCCGCCCAAGGCCTGACCTCGCGACCGCACGTCGACCCCCTTCGCCGGTTTGTCCGGTGGAGGGGGTCGCCGGTAGTCTTGACCCTTGGTGCGCCCACCGAGCGAACGCTTCGTGCCATGCGGCATGCGGACTGTTGGCCGGTCAGACAGAGCGAGTGCGCTACAGACAGAGAGTGAGTTCCCCCAGATGTACGCGATCGTTCGCGCCGGTGGCCGCCAGGAAAAGGTTTCCGTCGGCGACACCATCCTCATCAACTCGATCAAGGGCGAGGCCGGCGACAGCGTCGACCTGCAGCCGATCCTGCTCGTCGACGGTTCGTCCGTGACCAGCGACGCCGACAAGCTGGCCAAGGCCAGCGTCAAGGCCGAGGTCGTGGGTGCCGCCAAGGGCCCCAAGATCACGATCGTCAAGTACAAGAACAAGACGGGCTACCGCAAGCGTCAGGGTCACCGTCAGCCGCTGACCCAGCTGAAGATCACCGACATCAAGGCCTGAGCCTTCCTTCAACAGTTAGGAACCCACTGACATGTCCTCCAAGAAGGGTGTCTCCTCCTCCAAGAACGGTCGCGACTCCAACGCCCAGCGCCTCGGCGTGAAGCGCTACGGCGGCCAGCTCGTCGGCACCGGCGAGATCATCGTGCGCCAGCGCGGGACCCACTTCCACCCGGGCGACAACGTCGGCCGCGGTGGCGACGACACGCTGTTCGCCCTGGCGGACGGCGAGGTCCAGTTCGGCGCCAAGCGCGGCCGCAAGGTCGTCAGCGTCCTCCCGGCGGGTGCCGCCGGCTGACGCGAGCCACAGCGTGAGCGAAGGGGGCGGGTCGAGGTGACCTGCCCCCTTCGCCGTACCAGATCGAAGGAAAGGTGAGGTCGTGACGACCTTCGTGGACAGGGTCACCCTGCACGTCGAGGCGGGCCGCGGTGGCCATGGCGTCGCGTCCGTGCACCGGGAGAAGTTCAAGCCGCTCGGTGGCCCGGACGGAGGCAACGGCGGGCACGGCGGCGACGTCGTCCTCGTCGTCGACCCCCAGGTCACGACCCTGCTGGACTACCACCGCAGCCCGCACCGACGCGCGACCAACGGCGCGCCCGGTGCCGGCGACGAGCGCAACGGCGCCAACGGCGAGGACCTCGTCCTGCCCGTGCCGGCCGGCACCGTCGTCACCAACCGTGCCGGTGATGTCCTCGCCGACCTCGTCACGCCCGGCACCCGCTTCGTCGCCGCCGAGGGCGGTCGCGGTGGGCTGGGCAACAAGGCCCTGTCGAGCCAGCGGCGCAAGGCGCCCGGCTTCGCCCTCCTCGGTGAGCCGGGGGAGTCCACCGACGTCGTCCTCGAGCTGAAGTCGCTCGCCGACGTCGCGCTCATCGGCTTCCCGAGCGCCGGCAAGTCCTCGCTCGTCTCGGTGCTCTCGGCGGCCCGCCCCAAGATCGCCGACTACCCCTTCACCACGCTCGTGCCCAACCTCGGCGTCGTCACCGCCGGCGACGTGCGCTACACCGTCGCCGACGTCCCGGGCCTGATCCCCGGCGCGAGCGAAGGGCGTGGCCTGGGCCTGGAGTTCCTGCGGCACGTGGAGCGCTGCTCGGTGCTCGTCCACGTCATCGACTGCGCCACGCTCGAGCCGGGCCGTGACCCGATGAGCGACCTCGACGTCATCGAGGCCGAGCTGTCGGCCTATGTCGCCGACGAGACCCTGGGCGGGCGCCCGCTGTCCGAGCGCACCCGCATCGTCGTGCTCAACAAGGCCGACGTGCCCGACGCGCTCGACCTGGCCGACATGGTCAAGGCCGACCTCGAGGAGCGCGGCCTGGAGGTCTTCATCGTCTCCGCCGTCGCCCACACCGGCCTGAAGGAGCTGACCTTCGCGATGGCCCGCCACGTGACGGCCGCCCGCGAGGAGTCGGCCGTCGAGGTCGCACCGCAGCGGGTCGTGCTGCGCCCCAAGGCCGTCGACGACGCCGGCTTCGTCGTGCGCCGCGAGGGCGGCTCCGACGGCGAGGTCTTCCGTGTCCTCGGCGCCAAGGTCACCCGCTGGGTGCACCAGACCGACTTCGCCAACGACGAGGCCGTCGGCTACCTGGCCGACCGCCTCAACCGTGCGGGTGTCGAGGAGGAGCTGACCAAGGCCGGTGCGGTCGCCGGCTCCACCGTGCTCATCGGCCCCGAGGACGACGCGGTCGTCTTCGACTGGGAGCCCACCCTCGTCGGTGGCGCCGAGCTCCTCGGTGGCCGCGGCACCGACCTGCGTCTGGAGGACAACACCCGCCGGACGACGCAGGAGCGTCGCGAGCAGTTCCACGCGCGCAAGGACGCCCAGACCGCGGCGCGCGAGGACCTGCGCACCGAGCGCGAGGCCGGGCACTGGACCGAGGAGGACTGATGGGCAGCGATGCCCGGCAGGCGATCGCCCGGGCCCGGCGCATCGTCGTCAAGGTCGGCTCGTCGTCGCTGACGAGCGCCGCCGGGGGAGAGCTCGACCTCGCCCGGCTCACCGCCCTGGTCAACGCCCTGTCCGCGCGCCGCAGCGAGGGCACCGAGGTCGTCCTCGTCTCGTCGGGCGCCATCGCCGCCGGCATCGGGCCGCTCGGCATGGGCACCCGCCCGAACGACCTGGCCCGTCAGCAGGCCGCGGCGAGCGTCGGGCAGGGGGTGCTGCTCTCGGCCTACGACCGGGCCTTCGGCCGGCACGGGCACACCATCGGGCTCGTCCTGCTCACCGTCGACGACATCACCCGCCGCACGAGCTACACCAACGCCAAGCGCACCTTCGACTCCCTGCTCGACCTCGGGGTGCTGCCGATCGTCAACGAGAACGACACGGTCGCGACCCACGAGGTGCGCTTCGGCGACAACGATCGCCTGGCCGCCCTCGTCGCGCAGCTGGTCGGCGCCGACGGGCTCGTCCTGCTCACCGACGTCGATGCGCTCTACACCGCCAAGCCCGGCACCCCCGGCGCCGAGCGGGTCGCGGAGGTCGGCGACCCCGCCGAGCTGGCGTCGATCTCCATCGGTGGCACCGGGTCGGCCGTCGGGTCCGGCGGCATGACGACCAAGGTCGAGGCCGCGACCATCGCCGGGGCGGCTGGCATCCCGACGGTGCTCACCTCCGCCGACAACGTCACGGCGGCCCTCACCGGCGAGGACGTCGGCACCGCCTTCCGCCCGCAGCGGCGCAGCCGTGGATCGCGCGCGCTGTGGCTGGCGCACGCCACGACACCCCGGGGCTCGGTCCAGATCGACGAGGGGGCCGTGACCGCCCTGCGCGAGCGCGGCCGCTCGCTCCTGCCGGCCGGCATCACCGGCGTCACGGGGTCCTTCGTCGACGGTGACCCGGTCGACGTCGTCGGTCCCGACGGTGCCGTCATCGCCCGCGGCCTCGTCAACTACACCTCGGGCGAGCTGCCGCACCTCATGGGCCGCGGCACCAAGGACCTCGCCAAGGAGATCGGCCCGCAGTACGAGCGCGAGGTCATCCACCGCGACCACCTCGCGCTCCTGTGAGCGTCAGCGCACCCGCGTGACCTCGAACTGCATGCGCGGGTGGGCGTAGGCCTCCTGCGCCTGCACCAGCTGCAGCTCGCGTCGACCCGAGTCGAGCGTGAGCTGCAGCAGGTCGAAGACGGCGGAGACCGTGGCACCGAGCGCCTGCTGCAGGTCGCGGCTGCGCAGCCAGTGGCTCGTGAAGAGCGCGGCCGTGACGTCGCCGGAGCCATTGGCCTTGAGCGGCAGGTGGGGGGTGCGCACGATCCACGCCTCGTCCTCGTGGCAGGCGAGCATCTCGATCGTGCCCTCGGGCCGGTCGGGGCGCAGTACCGAGGTGACGAGGATGGTGCTGGGCCCCATCGCGCGGGCGGCGTCGACGGAGGCGAGGGTCTCCTCGAGCGTCTCCGGCTCGGTCCCGGTGAGGAAGCCCAGCTCGAACTGGTTGGGCGTGATGAGGTCGGCCTGCGGGACGACCTGCTCGCGCAGCAGCACGGGGATCGACTCGTGGACGAAGCAACCGGACTTGGCATTGCCCATCACCGGGTCGCAGGCGTAGATCGCCTCGGGGTTGGCGGCCTTGACCGCCGCGACGGCCTCGAGGATCGTCGCGCCGATGCCCTCGCCGCCCTGGTAGCCGGAGAGGACCGCGTCGACCTCGGCGAAGGCCTCACGCTCGCCGATCCCGGTGATGACGTCGGCGACGTCGGCCGGGTCCATCAGCGGACCCCGCCACGCGCCGTAGCCGGTGTGGTTGGAGAAGTTGACCGTGTGCACCGGCCAGACCTCGACACCGAGGCGCTGCATGGGGAAGACAGAAGCGGAGTTGCCGACGTGGCCGTAGGCGACGTGGGACTGGATCGACAGAATCGTGGTCACCCCGGCATCATCGCATCGCCCGGTCGTAGCCTGTGAACATGACGGACAGCATCGCCACGGTCACGGACCTCGCCGAGCGGGCCCGCGTCGCCTCCCGCACCCTCGCCCTGCTCACCCGCGCCGACAAGGACGCCGCCCTGCTCGCGCTCGCGGACGCGGTCGATGCCGCCACCGACGACGTCGTCGCGGCCAATGCCGAGGACCTGCAGCGCGGGCGCGAAGGGGGGATGGCCACCGGCCTCCTCGACCGCCTGACCCTCGACGCCGACCGCGTCGCGGCCGTCGCCGACGCGCTGCGCGACCTCGCCGGCCTGCCCGACCCCGTCGGTGAGGTGGTGCGTGGCTCGACGCTGGCCAACGGCCTGCAGATCCGCCAGGTGCGGGTGCCGATGGGCGTCGTCGGGATGATCTACGAGGCCCGCCCCAATGTCACCGTCGATGCCGCCGGCCTCGGCCTGAAGTCCGGCAACGCGATGATCCTGCGCGGCGGCTCCGCGGCGGCGAGCACCAACCGGGCCCTGGTCGCCGCCCTTCGCTCGGCCCTGACGGCGCACGGGCTGCCGGCCGACGCCGTCCAGCTCCTCGAGGGCGACCACGACGCGGTCAAGGCGCTGATGACCGCCCGCGGGCTGGTCGACCTGCTCATCCCGCGCGGGGGAGCGGGCCTGATCCAGGCCGTCGTCACCGAGTCGACGGTGCCCGTCATCGAGACCGGTGTGGGCAACTGCCACGTCTACGTCGACGCGGCCGCCGACCCTGACAAGGCGCTCGCGATCGTGCTCAACGCCAAGACGCACCGCCCGAGCGTGTGCAATGCCGCCGAGTCGCTGCTCGTCCACCGCTCCGTCGCCGCCGACGTCCTCCCGGACGTGCTGCGCGACCTCGCCGGCGCCGGCGTCGTCCTCCACGGCGACGACGCCACCCGCGAGCACGCCCCTGACGGGGTGGTCGTCGAGCCGGCGACCGACGAGGACTTCGACACCGAGTACCTCGCTCTCGAGATGTCGGTCGCGGTCGTCGACGACCTCGACGCGGCACTGGAGCACGTGCGACGCCACGGCAGCGGGCACACCGAGGCGATCGTCACCGAGGACCGGGCCGCGGCCCGCCGGTGGACCGCCGAGGTCGACGCCGCGGCCGTCCTCGTCAACGCCTCGACCCGCTTCACCGACGGTGGGGAGTTCGGCTTCGGTGCCGAGATCGGCATCTCGACGCAAAAGTTGCACGCGCGCGGCCCGATGGCGCTGCCGGAGCTGACGACGACCAAGTGGGTCGTCGAGGGCGACGGGCAGATCCGGGGCTGACCCCCCTTCGCCCGGACGGGCCGAGGGCCCTCCCCCGACGCGGGGAAGGGCCCTCGACCGTTGTCCGTGGCACGCCCCGTGGGGTCCTGCGGCGACTGCAGCACGACGCCGGGCGCGGGGCCGCGACGTCGCGGTGACACGTGGACCAGGAGGCGCCGACGCCGCTCGAGTCGCCTGAGCCCGACGCGGAGCCTCCCCCGTGCCAGACGTGCGGACGTCGTTATCCCTGTGGTCCTGCCGGCCGCCGTGAAGCAGCCGCGGTGTGGGGACTGTTCTACGCGGGGTCGGTGGCCCTCGGCAACGTCAGGAGTGACGCATCGGTGAGCGGCTGCCACCCACAGCCTCATCCACAGGCAGAGGGCGCTCTCCACGCCTTCTCCCACACGTCTGTGGATGACGTCGGTGGACAACGGCCGGGTAGCATGGACCCATGCTGAGTTCCTTCGTCTCCCTCGCCGCAGAGACCGGCCACCACAACGAGCTGCCGGTCGCGCCCTGGGTCTACGGCCTCTTCGCCCTGCTGGTCTTCTCGATGATGCTGGCCGCCCTCTTCGCCTTCCGGCAGGCCGCGACCAAGATCCCGACCGCCGACAACACCGTCGCCCACGATGACCACGGGCCCGAGGCCGGGGACCACCACTGAGCAAGCGGCTCGGCGTGATGGGTGGGACCTTCGACCCCATCCACCACGGTCACCTCGTCGCAGCGAGCGAGGCGGCCTCGCGCTTCGGGCTCGACGAGGTCGTCTTCGTGCCGACGGGTGAGCCCTGGCAGAAGGCGGACAAGCAGGTCAGCCCCGCCGAGCACCGCTACCTGATGACGGTCGTCGCGACGGCGTCCAACCCCCGCTTCACCGTCAGCCGCGTCGACATCGACCGTGAGGGCCCGACCTACACGATCGACACCCTGCGGGACCTGCGCGAGCAGCGGCCCGACGACGAGCTGTTCTTCATCACCGGCGCCGATGCGCTCGCGCAGATCCTGTCGTGGAAGGACATCGGCGAGCTGTGGGACCTCGCCCACTTCATCGGGGTCACCCGCCCCGGCTACCACCTCAGCGAGACCGGGCTGCCGGACGACAAGGTGACCCTCCAGGAGGTGCCCGCCATGGCGATCTCCTCCACCGACTGCCGCCAGCGGGTCGCCGACGGCGACCCGGTCTGGTACCTCGTGCCCGACGGGGTCGTGCAGTACATCAACAAGTACGAGCTCTACACCGACGACCGGGAGTGACCGACACACCGTGGTAGCCACCCAGCAGGCCATCGACCTCGCGACCATCGCCGCACACGCTGCGGCCGACAAGCTCGCGACCACCATCACCGGGCTCGACGTGTCCGGGCAGATGCCCCTCACCGACATCTTCCTCATCGTCTCGGCCGACAACGAGCGCCAGGTCCAGGCGATCGTCGACGCCGTCGAGGAGGCCATGCGCGAGCAGGCCCAGATCAAGCCCCTGCGGCGCGAGGGCAACGGCCCCGGCCGGTGGGTCCTCATCGACTTCGGTGACGTCGTCGTGCACGCCCAGCACGACGACGAAAAGGACTTCTACGACCTCGAGCGCCTCTGGCGCGACTGCCCGCACCTGGACCTCGGTGTCGTGGGCTCGCAGCAGTCCGACGAGCGGTGACCGAGGCGAAGGGGGAGCCCCGTCGCCTCGTCGTGCTGCGCCACGGCCAGACGGTCTCCAACCTCAAGGGCATCTGGCAGGGGCACCTCGACCACGAGCTGACCGACCTCGGCCGTGAGCAGGCCGCGGCTGCGGCCCGGGCCATCGCCTCCCTTCGCCCGACGCGGATCGTCACCTCCGACCTCTCCCGGGCCCACGACACCGCGCTGGCCGTCGCCGCCGCGAGCGGTGACATCGACGTGGCCGTCGACGAGCGCTGGCGGGAGATCCATGCCGGCGCCTGGCAGGGGCTGACGGCCGCGGAGGTGGGCGAGCAGTACCCGCTCGACGCCGAGCGGCTCGTGAGCGGCGAGGACTTCAAGCGGGGTGGCCACGGCGAGTCGCTCGCCGAGCTCGCCCAGCGGGTGCGCCCGGCCATCGACGAGCTCGTCGACGGCATGGGCCCGGGCGAGACCGTCGTCGTCGCGACCCACGGCGTGACCGGCCGCACCGTCGTCGCCGAGCTCGTCGGCCTCGAGCAGCAGACCGCCTGGCGGGTGCTCGGGGGCTTCGGCAACTGCCACTGGGCGGTCGTCGAGCAGGGGCGCTCCGGCTGGCGGATCACCCAGTGGAATGCCTCCGCCGAGGGCCTGTGAGCCCCTCGCGGAGCCCGATTTGGAAAAGCGGGGGTGCGTAGGGTTAAACTCTCGCAGTCCCCTTCGGGGGAACCCACTCGGGGCTGTAGCGCAGTTGGTAGCGCACCTCCATGGCATGGAGGGGGTCAGGGGTTCGAATCCCCTCAGCTCCACCCGGGAGCCAGCAGGCCCGGATCGCATCGCGGTCCGGGCCTTCTGCATGTCGCGGCACCCTCTAGCGTGTGCCCATGCCGATCGAGACGAGCCGCCCGGTCGCGGCCGGCGTCGTCACGGCGCTCGTCGGCTTCACGAGCGCCTTCGTCGTCGTCCTGCAGGGCCTGACCGCCGTCGGGGCGACCCACGAGCAGGCCGCCAGCGGGCTGCTGGCCGTGACGATCCTCATGGGCCTGAGCTCGGTCGTCCTCTCCCTGACGACCCGACTGCCGATCACCGTGGCGTGGTCCACGCCCGGAGCCGCGCTGCTCGCCTCCACGGGGACGGTCCACGGGGGGTGGCCGGCGGCGGTCGGGGCCTTCGTCGTCACCGGCGTCCTCGTCCTCGCCACGGGACTCGTGCCGGCCCTCGGGTCGCTCATCACCCGGATCCCCGCCTCCGTCGCGCAGGCGATGCTCGCCGGCATCGTCATGCAGCTGTGCCTCGGGCCGGTGACGGGCATGGCCGCCAACCCGTGGGCGGTCGGACCGGTGGTCCTCGTGTGGGTGATCTCCCTTCGCCTGCTGCCGAGGTGGGCCTCGCCCCTGGCCTTCGCCGCGGCCGCCGTGTCATCGCCGTGCACCTCACCCGCTCCGGCACGACCGTCGAGACGTCCTCCCTCGTCCCGCGCCTGGAGCTCACCGCACCGACCTTCACCCTCGGCGCCCTCGTCGGCATCGCCCTGCCGCTCTACCTCGTGACGATGGCCTCGCAGAACGTGCCGGGAGTCGCGGTGATGCGCGGCTTCGGCTACGAGGTCCCCTGGCGGCGCGCGATGCTCGTCACGGGTGCCGGGACGGTCCTCGGCGCGCCCGCCGGAGGGCACGCGATCAACCTCGCCGCCATCAGCGCCGCGCTCGCCGCCGGCCCCGACGCGGGGGAGGACCGCTCCCGCCGATGGGTCGCGAGCGTCACCTCGGGGCTCGTCCTGGTCCCGGTGGGCATCGCCGCGGCCGCCTTCGCGACCCTCGTCTCGCTCGCCCCCGAGGGGGTCGTGCCGGCCGTCGCCGGACTGGCGCTCATGGGCACCCTCGCGGCCTCACTGCGCTCCGCCCTGGCCGAACCGGGCGAGCAGGTGCCGGCCGTCGTCACCTTCGCCGTCGCGGCGTCGGGCATCGCGGTCGCCGGGGTCAGCGCGGCCTTCTGGGCGCTGGTGGCCGGCCTGGTGCTGCGGGCGGTGCTGCACCGCCCGACGGACTGAGCCGCGCCGACATCACTCGCCGAGCAGGCGAGCGGCGTTGTCGTGCAGCACTGCCCGCGTCCAGTCATCGCCGAGCCCGAGATCGGTGATGACCTGCATGGCGTGCTCGTAGCGGTAGGGGATGTTGGGGAAGTCGCTGCCGAAGAGCACCCGGTCGCCGAGCTCGGCCAGGTCGTCGAGCCGGTCGGTGGGGAAGGGGGTGAGGGCCTCGGTGAAGTCGGTGAAGGCCATCGTCGTGTCGAGGTGCACGTCGGGGTGCGCCCGGGCGATGTCGAGGAAGTCGCCGTAGTCGGGCATGCCCATGTGGGCGATGACGAGGACGAGGCGGGGGTGCCGCTCGAGCAGGTCGCGCACGGCGGCCGGTCCGGTGAAGCGGCCCGGTGCCGGGCCGTTGCCGGCGTGCATGACGATCGGCGTGCGCGAGCGCTCGAGCACCGGCCAGACATCGTCCAGCCGGGGGTCGTCGAGCGGGTAGTCACCGACCTGGACGTGCACCTTGAAGATGCGCGCCCCGGCGTCGACCGCCGCCTGCGTGTACTCCGCCGCGCCCGGCTCGGGGTAGAAGGTCGCCGAGTGGATCGCCTCGGGCACGCGGGCGGCGAAGTCGGTGGACCAGTCGTTGAGCCACTGCGCCATGCCGGGTCGGTGGGCGTAGTTGAGCGAGGGGAAGGCCCGCACACCGAGCGCTCGCAGGGTGGCCAGGCGCTCCCCTTCGTCCGTGCGGTAGGTGATCGGCCACGGCCGGCCGGTGAGCGGACCGGCCGAGTCGAAGTACGCCCACACCTTGTCGAGCACCCGCTGCGGCATGAAGTGGGTGTGGACGTCGATGATGGGGGCGTCGGGCAAGGGCTCCATGACGGCACCCTAGGCCGGTAGGTTCACGGGATGAACGCGACCCTGCTCGAGGTCGTCGGCTGGGTCGGCTCGGCGGTCCTCGTCGTCTCCCTGCTGCAGACCAACCTGCACCGGCTGAGGTGGATCAACCTCGTCGGCTGCCTCATCCTCATCGGCTACAACGGCCTCGTCGGGGTGTGGCCGATGGTCGGGCTCAACGTCGTGCTCGCGGCGATCAACGTCTGGTACCTCGTGCGCGGCCACCGCGACCGCCACGACGGCCGCGCCTACGAGGTCCTCGAGGTCGCCGCGGACGACAGCTACCTGCGGCACGTCCTGAGGGTGCACGCCGCCGACATCGAGCGCTGGCAGCCGGGCTTCGTCCACGACCCGGGCGCCGACGACGACTGCTACCTCGTACTCACCGGCGACGAGACCGTGGGGGTGGTCGTCGTGCGACCCGGGGCGAAGGGGGAGGCCCGGGTCCTCCTCGACCACGTCACCGCGCGCTACCGCGACCGCACCCCGGGTGAGTTCGTCTTCGGCGAGCACGGTCCCTTCCGTCGGCGCGGCTACCGGCTCGTGCGCACGCCGGCGGGCATGCGCAACCCCTACTACGCCCGCCTCGGGTTCACCCCCGAGGGTGACCACTACGTCCTCGACCTCCGGGGGGACACGTAGGCTGGGGCCGCACATGTCGACCCCGGGAGAAGCACCACAGATGAGCGAGACGCCCTACCGCTACACCGCGGAGATGGCCGGTCGGATCGAGACCGGCTGGCAGGACCGGTGGGAGGAGCTCGGGACCTTCCGCGCGCCCAACCCCGGCGGCCCGTGGGCCGAGCCGGAGCGCGTGCGCGAGCACGACGGCCACATGCTCGTCCTCGACATGTTCCCCTACCCCTCGGGCGCCGGCCTGCACGTCGGGCACCCGCTCGGCTACATCGCGACCGACGTCTACGCCCGCTACCAGCGGATGCTCGGCAAGAACGTGCTGCACTGCCTGGGCTACGACGCCTTCGGCCTGCCCGCCGAGCAGTTCGCCGTGCAGACCGGTCAGCACCCGCGGGTGACGACCGAGGCCAACATGGCGACGATGAAGCGCCAGCTGCGCCGCCTCGGCCTCGGCCACGATGACCGACGCGCCTTCGCGACGATCGACCCCGACTACTACCGCTGGACGCAGTGGATCTTCAGCCAGATCTTCAATGCCTGGTACGACGAGGAGGCCGTGCGGCCCGACGGCGGCCTAGGTCGGGCCCGGCCGATCGCGGAGCTCGTCGCGTCCTTCGAGTCCGGTGAGCGCCCCTTGCCGAAGGGGGAGACCCGCACCTGGTCGCAGCTGTCGGCCAAGGAGCGCTCCGACGTCCTCGACGAGTACCGCCTCGTCTACACCAGCCACGCGCCGGTCAACTGGGCGCCGGGCCTGGGCACCGTCCTGGCCAACGAGGAGGTCACCTCCGACGGGCGCTCCGAGCGCGGCAACTACCCGGTCTTCAAGGCCGACCTGCGGCAGTGGATGATGCGCATCACCGCCTATGCTGACCGCCTCGCCGACGACCTCGACCGCGTCGACTGGCCGGACAAGGTCAAGGCGATGCAGCGCAACTGGATCGGCCGCAGCGAGGGCGCGCAGGTGGCCTTCACCGCGACGGGTGCTGACGGCACCGAGCACCCGATCGAGGTCTTCACGACCCGCCCCGACACCCTCTTCGGCGCGACCTTCATGGTCCTGGCGCCGGAGCACCCGCTCGTGGACTCCCTCGTCCCGCAGGGCGGTTGGCCCGAGGGCACCCTCGACGCGTGGACCGGTGGCGCGGACACCCCCTTCGCCGCCGTGTCGGCCTATCGCGACGCCGCCAGCCGCAAGAGCGACGTCGAGCGCCAGATCGAGACCAAGGACAAGACCGGTGTCTTCACCGGCGGCTGGGCGACCAACCCGGTCAACGGCGCACGCATCCCGGTCTTCATCGCCGACTACGTCCTCATGGGCTACGGCACCGGCGCGATCATGGCCGTGCCGTCGGGCGACCAGCGCGACTTCGACTACGCGACCGCCTTCGGCCTCGACATCGTGCCGACCGTGCAGGCACCCGAGGGGCACGAGGGTGCCTGGGGTGGCGACGGGGCGATCATCAACTCGACCAACGACTCCATCTCCCTCGACGGCATGTCGGTCACCGAGGGCAAGGCCGCGATCACCACCTGGCTCGAGGAGCGGGGCGTCGGCCGCGGCACGGTCAACTACAAGCTGCGCGACTGGCTCTTCTCCCGACAGCGCTACTGGGGCGAGCCCTTCCCGATCGTCTTCGACGAGGACGGCGTGGCGCACTCCGTGCCCGACTCGATGCTGCCCGTCGAGCTGCCGGAGGTCGACGACTACAGCCCGCGCACCTTCGACCCCGACGACGCGAGCAGCGAGCCCGAGCCGCCGCTCGGGCGGGCCACCGACTGGGTCGAGGTCGAGCTCGACCTCGGCGACGGCCCGAAGATCTACCGCCGCGAGACCAACACGATGCCCAACTGGGCCGGCTCGTGCTGGTACCACCTGCGTTACCTCGACCCGGCCAACTCCGAGGCGCTCGTCGACCCGACCAACGAGGCCTACTGGGTCGGCCCCCGCGACGAGGCCGTGCCCGGCGCCCCCGCCGGCACCCGTGACCCGGGCGGCGTCGACCTCTACATCGGTGGCGTCGAGCACGCGGTCCTGCACCTGCTCTATGCCCGCTTCTGGCAGAAGGTGCTCTTCGACCTCGGCCACGTGACCAGCGAGGAGCCCTTCCGCAAGTACTTCTCGCAGGGCTACATCCAGGCGCACGCCTACCGCGACCACCGCGGCCAGCCGGTGCCGGCCGGCGAGGTCGAGGAGCACGTCGGCGACGACGGCGAGACGAGCTTCACCTGGCAGGGCCAGCCGGTCACCCAGGAGTACGGCAAGATCGGCAAGTCGCTGAAGAACGCCGTCAGCCCGGACGAGATGTACGAGATGTTCGGTGCCGACACCTTCCGCGTCTACGAGATGTCGCTCGGCCCGCTCGAGCAGTCCAAGCCGTGGGAGACGCGTGCCGTCGTCGGCAGCCAGCGCTTCCTGCAGCGCCTGTGGCGCAATGTCGTCGACGAGGAGAGCGGCGAGGTGCGGGTCACCGACGACGCGCTCGACGCCGACACCGAGCGCCTTCTCCACCAGACGATCGCGGCGGTGAGCCAGGACTACGGCTCGCTGGGCTTCAACACCGCCATCGCCCGGCTCATCGAGCTCAACAACGCGCTGACAAAGCTCAAGGCGGTGCCGCGTGCGGCGATCGAGCCGCTCGTGCTCATGGTGGCACCGGTCGCCCCGCACCTGGCCGAGGAGCTGTGGTCGCGCCTGGGCCACCCGGACTCGCTCGCGCACGAGGACTTCCCCGTGGCCGACCCGAGCAAGATGGTCGAGGCGAGCGTCACCTGCGTCATCCAGATCAAGGGCAAGGTCCGCGACCGCGTCGAGGTCCCCGCCGACATCAGCGAGGAGGACCTGCGCGAGCTCGCCCTGGCACGCGACAAGATCGTGGCCGCGACCGAGGGCGGCGTCCGCACGGTCATCGTGCGGGCGCCCAAGCTGGTCAACGTCGTGCCCGTCTAGCTCCTGACGCGTTCTACCTGATGCGCACGGGGTGCTCGGAGAGGATCGACACCCGGTTGAAGGCGTTCATCGTCACCGCGGCCCACTCGACCGCGGCGAAGGGCTCGTCGCCCAGCAGCGACCGGGCGGCGGTGAGGGCCTCGCCGCGCACGTGCGGGTCGGGCAGGGTCGTCGTCGCCTCGGCGACGTCGAGGACGGCGCACTCGACGCTGTCGAAGAGCGTCGAGTCGCGCCACGCGGGCAGCTGCGCGAGCTTTTGCAGCGTGGCGCCGGCCTCGGTGGCCTGCCGGGTGTGCAGGTCGAGGCAGAAGGAGCAGCCGTTGAGCTGCGAGATGCGCACGTTCATCAGCTCGACGGTCTCGCGCTCGAGGCCGGCGGCCTCGGCCGCGGCGGAGACCTTGAGCGCGAGGGCGTTGAGGGCCTTCCACGCCTCGGGCAGGGACCTGTCGAGGTAGGGCAGTCGGTCGGTGTCGGCCATGACCACAGGCTAGGGCTCTGAGTAGTCTCGGCCTGTGAGTACCGCCGTCATCACCGACTCGACCGCCACGCTGCCCGCGGCGGTCGTCGCCGAGCACGGCATCCGGGTCGTCCCGCTGCAGCTGGTCATCGACGGTGGCGAGCGGATCGAGGGCGACGGCGCCGATGGCTCCGTCGTCGTCGACGCGCTGCACCACAAGGCGGAGATCAGCACCTCCCGGCCGTCACCGGCGACCTTCCTGCGGGCCTACGAGCAGGCGGCGAAGGGGGGCGCCGACGCCATCGTCTCGCTCCACCTGAGCGGTGGTCTGTCGGGGACGATCGAGGCGGCCCGGGCGGCGGCGGACGAGGCACCGGTGCCGGTCCGGGTCGTCGACTCGCGCTCCGTGGGCATGGGTCTGGGCTTCGCCGTCATCGGGGCCGCGCGGGATGCGGCGGCCGGGCGGGAGCTGCCGGAGCTCGTCGAGCGCGCCGAGCTGCGGTGCGCGGCGACGAGCGTGCGCCTGCTCGTGCACTCGCTCGACCGGCTGCACCGGGGCGGCCGGATCGGTGGGGCCAGGGCGCTCCTGGGCTCCGCCCTGGCGATCAAGCCGGTGCTGCACATGGTCGACGGGCACGTCGAGCCGCTCGAGCGGGTGCGCACGGCGGGCCGCGCCATCGCCCGGCTCCAGGAGCTGACGGTGGCCGAGTGCGAGGCGCTGCCCGACTGGGCCGACGGCGTCGAGGTCGGGGTGCACCACCTCGACGCGGCCACCCGGGCCGAGCCGCTCGCCGCCGCCCTGGCCGAGCGCATCGAGGGGCCCGTCGAGCTGGCGCCGATGAGCGCCGTCATCGGCGCGCACGTCGGGCTGGGCACCATCGGGGTCGTCGTCAGCCCGAGACCGCGCTGATCCACAGGCCGACGGCCTGAAGGGGGTTCGTCCACAGACTGCCGCACCCGGGGTCCGCGCAGCGCCGGGCTGCCTAGCGTCGAGGTCAGTGTCAGGGTGATGTTGCCGCTGTTGCGGTGGTTGGATCCTGAGCACTGGGTGTCTGGCTCGTAGCGTCGTTGTCGCCTTCGGGCTGATGAGCATGCGTTTTGCCGGCACCTGGTGTGAAGGACCGGCCGGCGTGACTTGATAGGAGCGTGGCATCGCCCCCACTGAGATGTGTCCGCCGACCGGCCCAACCGTCCAGTCACTCGTCAGTGAAGGAGGCAACCACCATGGTTGTTGTTGGAGCCGATGTCCACAAGCGCACGCACACCTTTGTCGCGGTTGATGCCGTGGGCAAGCAGGTCGGGCAGGTCACCGTCGCGGCTGTCACAGAGGGCCACCGCAAGGCGCTGGCCTGGGCCCGGGAACGTTTCGGGGACGAGCTCGTGTGGGCCATCGAGGACTGCCGGCACCTGTCCGCTCGCTTGGAGCGTGACCTGCTGACCGCTGGGCAGCACGTGGTGCGGGTGCCGCCGAAGATGATGGCCGAGCAGCGTCGGGTGGCGCGTACCCGAGGCAAGTCCGACCCGATCGACGCGCTGGCCGTGGCCCGGGCCTACCTGCGCGAGCCGAGCCTGCCGGTGGCCTCGCACGACGAGACCTCCCGGGAGCTGAAGCTGCTTGTCGACCGCCGCGAAACCCTTGTCGCGCAACGCACCGCGGTCATCAACTCGCTGTTGTGGCGGGTGCACGAGCTCGACCCTGCCCACGCGCCCAAGGCTGGCTCGTTGGACCTGGCCAAGCACCAGCAAGCCCTGCGGGGGTGGCTGACCACCCTGGACGGGGTCGTGGCCGAACTGGCGTTGGACGAGCTCGACGACATCATCGCCCTGACCGCCCGGGCCAAGGCGTACGAGAAGCGCATCACCGCGATGACCGAGCAGGCCGCGCCGACCCTGCTGGCCATGCCCGGGGTGGGCGCGTTGACCGCCGCCAAGCTGGTCGGTGAGTCCGCCGGAGCATCCCGCTTCCACTCCGAGGCCGCGTTCGCACGCCACGCCGGGGTCGCGCCCATCCCGGTCTGGTCGGGCAACACCGCCGGGCGAGTTCGGATGACCCGCTCGGGCAACCGCCAGCTCAACGCCGCGCTGCACCGCATCGCGATCACCCAGATCCGCCTCGAAGGATCGCTGGGCAAGACGTACTACGAGAAGAAGAAGGCCGAAGGCATGTCCAACCGCGAGGCCCTGCGTTGCCTCAAGCGACGCCTGGCACGCGTCGTTTTCCACCACCTGACCACCGACCACACCACTGATCAATCGACTGCCCTGCCAGCAGCTGCTTGACATAGGAGAAACTCATGAGCCGACGCACCACGGAGCCGTCCGAGCGGGTCACCGAGATCCTCGACGAGTCGCGTGACCCGCGCCCGCTCGAGCTGCCGTCGACGCTCGCGGGTGGCCGCTACGGCGTGAGCCGACAGGCGGTGATCGGCGTCGCCCTCGTCGTCGCGCTGGCCGTGGCCATGCTCGCCGGGCGTTTCGTCCTCGCGCGCGAGGAGGCCGCACCGGAGCCCGTGGGGGTCGAGCAGGTGGGGCAGTCGGAGCCGGGCGAGGGCGGAGCGGACCCGGGCGGGGCGGAGCCGGGGGGAGCAGGGGCGGCCGCGAGCGGCGCCGCGCCGGCGGGGTCCACGGCCCCCGGCACGTCGACCGGCAAGGTGACCGTCCACGTCGTCGGGCAGGTGCGGCGACCGGGCATTGTCACCCTCGACGCCGGGGCGCGGGTGGCCGACGCCATCGACGAGGTCGGGGGCGCGACGGGGCGAGCCGACCTCGGCAGCGTCAACCTCGCGCGGCTGCTCGTCGACGGTGAGCAGGTCGTCGTGCCCACGCCGGGCGAGAGCATCGCGGCGGCCCCCGCGCCCGGTGCCGCCGCCCCGGCTGCTGGGGCACCGGCAGGCGGCGCTCCAGCGGTTGGCGCCGCGCCGGCCGCCGGCGACACGGTCAACCTCAACACCGCCGATCTGGCCACCCTCGAGACCCTGCCCGGGGTGGGGCCGGTCCTCGCCCAGCGGATCATCGACTGGCGCACCGAGCACGGTCGCTTCACCGCGGTGGAGGAGCTCGGTGAGGTGAGCGGCATCGGTGACAAGATCTACGCCCAGCTCGCGCCCAAGGTCACCGTGTGACGCGGGACCAGCCGCCGGCCCTCGACCTGCGGCTGCTGCTGCCCTGCCTCGGCGCGTGGGGCATCGGGGCCTGGGCGCTCTCGTGGTCGGGTGGCGTGCGGGCGTCCGTGGCGCTCGCCTCGGTCGTCGGCGTGCTCGTCCTCCTCGGGGCCGGGGTGCGCTACCGAGGTCGGCACGCCCGCCCGTCGCTGCGCCGTGACGGGCCCGCGGTCCTCGCGCTCGGCCTGGTGGCCGCGGCACTCGTGCTCGGGGCGTCGGCGGCGCACGAGTCGACCCGGCGGGTCGGGCCGGTCGACGAGCTGGCCCACGAGCGGGCGATGATCCGCGCCGAGGGGGTCGTGCTCACCGAGCCGATCGTGCGGGCGGGGCGCGGCTCGGGGGACGAGGGCGGCGAGGCGCCCCAGCAGGTCCTGCTGCGCGTGCGGCTGGAGTCGGTGACCGCTCGCGGTGTGACGACCCGGGTCGACGCGCCCGTCTACGTCCGTGCGCAGGCGGAGTGGTCGCAGGTGGGCTGGCACGACCGGATCACCCTGTCCGGCAAGCTCGCTCCCGCCGACCTCGCCGACCCCGAGGTCGCCCTGCTCAGCCCGCGCGGGCCGCCGGCTCCGGTGGGTGATCGCTCGCTCGTGCGCCGGGCCGCAGAGCACCTGCGGGCGGGTCTGCGGCAGGCCGTCGAGCCACTGCCGGCGGATGCCCGGGGCCTGCTGCCGGCGCTCGTCATCGGCGACACCTCGATGACGCCCGAGGACCTCACCGACGACATGCTCGTCACCGGCATGTCGCACCTGTCTGCGGTCAGCGGGTCCAACGTCGCGGTCGTCCTGGCGGCGCTCGTCGGCGCCTGCCGGGCTGCCGGCCTGCCCCGGCGCTGGAGACCTTGGGTGGCCGGGGCCGGGCTGGCCTTCTTCGTCGTGCTCGCCCGCCCGGAGCCGAGCGTCATCCGCGCGGCGACCATGGGGGCGATCGGCCTGCTCGGCATGAGCACCGACCGGCGCGGCGCGGGCACCCCCGCGCTGTGCGCGGCCGTGCTCGCCCTGCTGGCCTTCGACCCGTGGCTGGCCCGCTCCTACGGATTCGTCCTGTCGACCCTCGCGACGCTCGGGCTGCTGCTCCTCGTGCGCCCGTGGTCGGCGGCGATCAACGCGCACCTGCCCCGGCGCCTGCACCTCATCGGTCCCGCGGTCGCGATCCCGGTCGCCGCGCAGCTCGTGTGCGGTCCCGTCGTCGTCCTGCTGCAGGGAGACGTGAGCATCGTGGCCGTCGCCGCCAACCTCGTGGCGGCCCCCTTCGTCGCCCCGGCGACGGTCCTCGGGGTGAGCGCCGCCCTCGTCGCCGTGGTGAGCGCGACCCTGGCCGGGCTCGTCGCCTGGTGCGGGGCCCCCTTCGCCCTCGCCATCGCGTGGACGGCCCGGGTGAGCGCCGACGTCCCCGGCGGCGCGATGCCCTGGCCCGACGGGCCACCGGGTGCGGTCCTGCTGACGGTCGTCACGACGCTCGTCGTCCTCGGTGGGCCGTGGGCGATCCGACGGACCCGGGCCAGTCCGCTCATCGCCCTCGGGCTCGTCGTCGTGGTCGTGGCGGGGGCGGTGCCCACGCGCAGCTTCGCGTGGCCGCCGTCCGGGTGGCGGGTCGTCGCCTGCGACGTGGGGCAGGGCGACGGGCTCGTCCTCGCGTCCGGACCGGGGCGCGCGGTACTCGTCGACGTCGGACCGGAGGACGGGGGCATCGACGGCTGCCTGCGACGACTCGGCGTGGGCACGCTCGACGCGGTCGTGCTGACGCACTTCCACGACGACCACGTCGGCGACCTGGCCGCCGCGATCGACGGGCGGGCGGTCGGTCAGGTCATCGTCTCCCCGGTGGAGGACCCGCAGTGGGCGGTGCGTCGGGTCCACGAGATCGCGGGGGAGCGGGGTGTCCCGGTGCGCACGGCGCGGGCCGGCGAGCGGTGGCGGATCGGCGCGGTCACCGCGACGACCTGGTGGCCGTCGCGGACGATGGCCGGCGGGTCCGCGGCCAACAACGGCAGCATCGTCCTGCACGTCGAGGTGGGGGAGGTGAGTGCCCTGCTCCTCGGCGACATCGAGCGCGAGGCCGGTGGGGCGATTCGGCTCGCGCTGCGGCGCGACCCCGCGATGGCGGCCGCGGCGACCGACCTCGACGTCGTCAAGATGCCGCACCACGGGTCGAGCAACCTCGACCTCGGGCTGATGGACGCGGTGGCCGCACCGATCGCACTCGTCAGCGTGGGGGCGGACAACACCTACGGTCACCCCACGCCGACCGCCTTGGCGTGGGCGGGGCGGCACGGGGCCCGTGTGCTGCGCACCGACCGCCACGGTGACGTCGCGGTCCTCGACGGGCCGACGGTGGTGACGGCGCGTTAGCCGGTGGCGGCGCGGTGGTCTAGGCCGCGCCCGAGAGGCGCGCCGAGGCCGTGAGCGCTTCGAGCGTGGTCGCGACCGCCGGCACCTTGAGCAGGTCGTCGGTCGTCACGACGTGAATGCGCCGACGGGTCTGCGGGTCGAGAGGGCGGATCACGACGTCGTCGTTGGAGGTCGCGGCCCGGATGAGGTCGGGGATCAGCGCGACGCCGAGGCCGGCGGCGACGAAACCCTGCACCGCGACGTAGTCCTCGGTCTCGAAGGCGACCTTGGGGGCGAAGCCTGCGTCGTGGGCGATCTTGAGCAGGTGTCCCCGGCAGCGCGCGCAGCCGGCGATCCACTCGTCGTCGGTGAGGTCGGTCATCGAGACGACCTCCTGACCGGCGAGCGGGTGGTGGCGCGGCAGGGCCACACGCACCTCCTCGTCGAGCAGCGGGTGCACGACGAAGCCCTCGAGGTCCTCACCCCGGGCCAGGTCGCTGCCGTCGTAGGAGAAGGCGACGGCGAGGTCGACCTCGCCGGCGCGCAGCGCGGCGAGCGACTCCGGGGGCTCGGCCTCGGTGAACTGGACGGACAGGTCGGGGTGCTCGGCACGCACCGCGGCCAGCGCACGGGGGACGAGCGTGACCGACGACGAGGGGAAGGCCATGAGGCGCACCCGTCCGGACCGCAACCCGGCGATGGCAGCGACCTCCTCCTCGGCGGCGTCGAGCGCGGCGAGGACCGGGGTGGCGTGGCGGGCCAGGACGGCCCCGGCCTCGGTGAGCCGGACGGAGCGACCGACCTTTTCGACGAGGACGGTGCCGGTGCGCTGCTCGAGGCGCTTGACCATCTGCGAGACCGCCGGCTGCGAGTAACCGAGCGCGAGGGCAGCGGCGGTGAAGCTGCCCTCCTCGGCGATGGCCCGCATCACGCGCAGCCCAGCGGCGTCGATCATGCGCCCATGGTAGGTCGTGGAGCCTCAGTCGGTGGACGAGCCCGAGCCGACGGGCCGCAGCGCCGACTGGACGACCACGCCGTCGCCGTACTTCGCGTCCAGGGCGCGCTGGATCGAGCCGTCGTCGTAGGTGACGAAGAGCTCGACGCAGCCCGAGCCGGGGTAGCCGGACAGCGCACCCGGCGGCAGGGAGTCCTCGTCCCGCCAGATCTCGTCGTGGATGCGCTCGGCGTCGTCGCACGTGGTCCGTGGGGCGGGACCGGCGGTGGTGTCGGGGCGCGCCTCGTCAGCGGCCGGCTCCGTGAGCGTCAATGTCGTGCCGTCCCAGGTGCCCGTCACCCGCACAGGCTGCGCCCACTTCACGCCGCTCGCTTCGTCCGAGGTGACGTCCGACCACTGGAACCCCTCGAGCCGCGGACCGTCGCACTGCGGCGGCAGCGACTCCTGGACGCCGCCGAGGCAGGCTCGCGGACCATCGTCCTTCTCGATGACCATCGCCAGGGCCGTGACCTCTCCCTTCGCCGCCGGTACCGACGTCGGCATGGCCATCGACAGGGAGGAGCTCGGGGACGTCGATCGCGGATCGGCCGTGGTCTGAGCGCACGCGGCGAGCAGCCCGGTGGCGGCGACGAGTGACACGGCACGAAGGGGGAGTCGCACGACGGGTCCTTCCGGCGGCGGGTGGTGGTGACCATCCTCGTGGACTGCGACGTCGGCCGGGGGCGGCTGGTTCCACCGGTCTGTCGCGCCGACCTACGATCGGTCCATGGCAGATGCGTCCGAGGCGGTCACGGAGCAGATTGCAGCCGTGCTGTGCGCTGGCCCGGCGCTCGTGCTCACCGGCGCGGGCATGTCCACCGACAGCGGCATCCCCGACTACCGCGGGCCAGACGGCACCCGCCGGGTGACGCCGATGCACCTGTCCGAGTTCGTCGGGAGCAGCCAGGCGCGGCAGCGCTACTGGGCACGCAGCTTCGTCGGCTGGAGACGCTTCCACGCGGCCCGGCCCAATGCAGCGCACCACCTCGTGACCCGACTGCAGGAGCTCGGCGCGGTCGGACCGCTCATCACGCAGAATGTCGACGGCCTGCACCAGGCCGCCGGCACGCGCGATGTCGTCGAGCTGCACGGCAACCTCGTCGAGGTCGTCTGCCTGACGTGCGGCGCACGCATCGACCGGCCGACGCTCGACGCGCGGATGGCTGCGCAGAACCCCGGCTTCGACGTCGACAGCGACGAGATCCGGCCCGACGGCGACGTGCGCCTGGACGCGGTCGACGTCGAGCGCTTCGTCGCGCCGGCGTGCGATCAGTGCGGTGCGGACACACTCAAGCCAGACGTCGTCTTCTTCGGCGGGGCGGTCGCCAAGCCGCTCGTCCAGCACTGCTTCGACCTCGTGGACGCGGCGCCGAGCCTGCTCGTCCTCGGCAGCTCGCTGCAGGTGATGTCGGGGCTGCGCTTCGTCCGGCACGCGGCCAGGCGCGGGATCCCGGTCTCGCTCATCACCCGGGGGCCGACCCGGGGCGACGACCTCGTCGACCATCGCGTCGACGGGGAGCTGGGGGACTCCCTTCGCTCCCTCGTCGACCTCGTGGAGGTGGAGGTCAGAGGCGCCGCAGCACCGCGGTGACCTTGCCGAGGATCGTCGCGTGGTCGCCGTCGATGGGGTCGAAGGCGGGGTTGTGGGGGAGCAGCCACACGTGGCCGTCCTTGCGCTTGAAGGTCTTGACCGTGGCCTCGTTGTCGAGCATCGCGGCGACGATGTCGCCGTTGTCGGCGCTCGGCTGCTGCCGCACCACGACCCAGTCGCCGTCGCAGATCGCCGCGTCGATCATCGAGTCGCCGACGACCTTGAGCAGGAAGAGCGAGCCCTCGCCGACGATCTGCTTGGGCAGCGGGAAGACGTCGTCGACGACCTCCTCGGCGGTGATCGGGACGCCGGCGGCGATCTGGCCCAGGACGGGGACATAGCTCGCCTCGGGGTGCTCGTCGCCGGAGCCGGTCGGGTCGACGACCTCGTCGTCGGCGCTCGCGCCACCACGCATGCCGGCCATGTCGGCGACCGCGGCGGGCTCGGTCGGCGTCGGCTCGCCGTCGGGGGAGATGACCTCGATGGCGCGGGGGCGGTTGGGGTCGCGCCGCAGGTAGCCCTTGCGCTCGAGGGAGGAGAGCTGGTGGGCGACAGAGCTGGGGGAGGTCAGCCCGACGAGCTCACCGATCTCGCGCAGGCTCGGCGGGTAACCACGGGTGGCGACGGCATTGCGGATCACCTCGAGCACTTTGCGCTGGCGCACCGTCAGCCCGTCGCCGGTGTCCCGCTGCGGGAGCTGGTGGATGTTGTCCTCGTCGCCCATCTCGACCCCTTCGTCCGTCTGCCGCGACACCGTTGTCGGTGGTCGCTGGTCAACTTCTCGGTGTGACCGACAGTAGGCCGGTCGAACACGTATTTCAAACACATGTTCGAGCGTGTTGTTGATTTCTTTCGAACAGCCGTGCTAGACATCGTACAGACGTTCTATCGAACACCGGTTCGACAGAGCCGCCACGAGGAGGACCGCATGACCGCTCTCACCGCCGCCCCCGTCCGCATCGACGTGCGCCCCGGCCGGCCGGCACGCTCCCGTCACCTCGTCTCCGTGCCGACGGGTGACGCGGTCACCGACCGTGCGCCGGCCTCCCTTCGCCTGACCCGTCGTGGGCGCCTGGCCATCACGACCACGACCGTGCTCGTCGCGAGCATCGCCGGCGCGACGATGGCCTTCGGCGGCCCGGCCGCCACGCCGCAGACCGTGACGGTCGAGCCCGGGCAGACCCTGGGTCAGATCGCCGCCACCGAGCTGTCCGACGTGCCCACCCGTGAGGCCGTCACCCGCATCCAGCTGGCCAACGACCTGCCCTCGAGCCACGTGCACGCCGGTCAGACGCTGACCATCCCCGCGCCCTGAGGCGCCCCTGACTCCCGGGCTCTTCGACCCAGCCCGGGCCCGCCATCGGCCGTCTCCACAGCGCGTGGAGGCGGCCGATGTGCCGTTCGTCGACCGACCTGCCGGGGGACTTGCGTCGCGGCTCACAAGGGTTTCTAATGGTCACTACATCTAGTGGTTACACCGTTGTCATTCGTCCACATCTAGTGCACAGGATGAAGCCGGTTCTCCACAGGAAATGGGGTTTCGTCCCCAGATCTGTCCACCGCACCGTCCACAGGACGGCGTCGATCGAAGGGAGTAGGCATGCACTGCCCGTTCTGCCGGCACACCGACTCCCGGGTCATCGACAGCCGCACGACCGAGGACGGCAGCGCCATCCGGCGCCGCCGTCAGTGCCCCGAGTGCAGCAGGCGCTTCACCACCCTGGAGAGCGCCAGCCTGACCGTGACCAAGCGGTCCGGTGCGGCGGAGCCCTTCAGCCGGGCCAAGGTGCTCGCCGGTGTCCGCAAGGCCTGCCAGGGCCGACCGGTCACCGAGGACCAGCTCGCCATCCTCGCTCAGCGCGTGGAGGAGAGCATCCGCTCGCAGGGCAGCGCCGAGATCGACGCCCACGAGGTGGGCATGGCGATCCTGCCGCCGCTGCGCGAGCTCGACGAGGTCGCCTACCTGCGCTTCGCGTCGGTCTACCAGTCGTTCGACTCGCTCGAGGACTTCGAGACCGCCATCGAGCGGCTGCGCGCCGAGCACGCGCCCGCTCCCTAGACCAGACCAGCACTCCACACCGACCAGCAGCAGACCGTCACCACACGGATCGAGGAGAAGCAGCATGACCGAGACCGCCGGCAAGCCGAGCGCCCGTCGCGGGTCCCGCACCAAGGGCCTGACGATCAAGCGCATCCACACTACCGAGGGCGTCCACCCCTACGACGAGGTGACCTGGGAGAAGCGCGACGTCGTCCAGCAGAACTGGAAGACGGGTGCGACGATCTTCGAGCAGCGCGGCGTCGAGTTCCCCGACTTCTGGTCGGTCAACGCCTCGACGATCGTCACGACGAAGTACTTCCGCGGCGCGGTGGGCTCCCCGGAGCGTGAGGCCGGTCTCAAGCAGCTGATCGATCGCGTCGTCCTGACCTACGTCAAGGCGGGCAAGGAGCACGGCTACTTCGCGACGCCCGCCGACGCGGAGATCTTCGAGCACGAACTGACCTACGCGCTGCTGCACCAGATCTTCAGCTTCAACTCGCCCGTGTGGTTCAACGTCGGCACCGCGAGCCCGCAGCAGGTCAGCGCCTGCTTCATCCTCTCGGTCGACGACTCGATGGACTCGATCCTCAACTGGTACAAGGAGGAGGGCTTCATCTTCAAGGGCGGCTCCGGCGCCGGCCTCAACCTCTCCCGCATCCGCTCCTCCAAGGAGCTGCTCTCCTCCGGCGGCACCGCCTCCGGCCCGGTCTCCTTCATGCGCGGTGCCGACGCCTCCGCCGGCACCATCAAGTCCGGTGGCGCCACCCGTCGCGCGGCCAAGATGGTCGTCCTGGACGTCGACCACCCGGACATCGAGGAGTTCGTCGAGACCAAGGCGCGCGAGGAGGACAAGATCCGCGCGCTGCGTGACGCCGGCTTCGACATGGACCTCGGTGGCGCCGACATCACCTCCGTCCAGTACCAGAACGCCAACAACTCCGTTCGGGTCACCGACGAGTTCATGCGTGCGGTCGAGGAGGGCACCGACTTCGGTCTGACCTCGCGCAAGGACGGCTCGGTCATCGAGACCGTCGACGCGCGCCAGCTGATGAAGAAGATCGCGACCGCCGCGTGGGAGTGCGCCGACCCGGGCATCCAGTACGACGGCACGATCAACGACTGGCACACCAACCCCGAGACCGGTCGGATCACCGCGTCCAACCCGTGCAGCGAGTACATGTCGCTCGACAACTCCTCGTGCAACCTGGCCTCGCTCAACCTGCTGAAGTTCCTGGGGGACGACGACACCTTCGACGCCGAGCGCTTCCAGGCCGTCGCCGAGCTGGTCATCACCGCGATGGACATCTCGATCTGCTTCGCGGACTTCCCGACCGAGTCGATCGGCGAGACCACGCGTGACTACCGCCAGCTGGGCATCGGCTACGCCAACCTCGGCGCCCTGCTCATGGCGACCGGTCACGGCTACGACTCCGACGGCGGCCGTGCGCTGGCCGCGGCGATCACCTCGCTGCTCACCGGTGCGTCCTACAAGCGCTCCGCGGAGCTCGCCGGCATCGTCGGCCCGTACAACGGCTACGCCCGCAACGCCGACGCGCACAAGCGCGTCATGCGCAAGCACCAGGCGGCCAACGACCAGATCCGCACCATGCACACCATGGACAAGGACATCCACGCCTTCGCCACGAAGGCCTGGGACGCGGTCGTCAAGACGGGCGAGAAGAACGGCTACCGCAACGCCCAGGCGTCGGTGCTCGCCCCCACCGGGACCATCGGCTTCATGATGGACTGCGACACCACCGGCATCGAGCCCGACTTCTCGCTGGTGAAGTTCAAGAAGCTCGTCGGCGGCGGCTCGATGCAGATCGTCAACCTGACGATCCCGCGCGCGCTGAAGAAGCTCGGCTACGCCGAGGAGACCATCGAGGCGATCGTCGAGTTCATCGCCGACAAGGGTCACGTCATCGACGCCCCGGGCCTCAAGCCCGAGCACTACGAGGTCTTCGACACCGCCATGGGCGCCCGCGCCATCGCCCCGATGGGGCACGTGCGGATGATGGCTGCGGTGCAGCCCTTCCTCTCCGGCGCGATCTCCAAGACGGTCAACCTGCCGGAGTCGGCCACGGTCGAGGAGATCGAGGACGTCTACGTCCAGGGCTGGAAGCTCGGCCTCAAGGCGCTCGCCGTCTACCGCGACAACTGCAAGGTCGGCCAGCCGCTGTCCGACGGTGGGTCCACCGCCAAGGACGCCAAGGCCGGTGCCGAGGCCGCTGCGGTCGAGACCGAGAAGGTCGTCGAGTACCGCCCGCTGCGTCGCCGCCTGCCCAAGCGCCGCACCTCGCAGACCACGAGCTTCGCCGTGGGTGGCGCGGAGGGTTACCTCACCGCGGGCACCTACGACGACGGCGAGCTCGGCGAGATCTTCCTGAAGTTCGGCAAGCAGGGCTCGACCCTGGCCGGTCTGATGGACGCCTTCTCCATCGCGATCTCGATCGCGCTGCAGCACGGTGTGCCGCTGGAGACCTACGTCGAGAAGTTCACCAACCTGCGCTTCGAGCCGGCCGGCATGACGGACGACCCGGACGTGCGGATGGCGCAGTCGATCATGGACTACGTCTTCCGTCGCCTGGCGCTGGACTACCTGGACTTCGACACCCGGTCCTTCATGGGCATCCACACCGCCGAGGAGCGTGCTCGCCAGCTAGAGACGGGCTCCTACGCCCCGGAGGCGTCCG
Organism: Janibacter sp. FSL W8-0316; assembly: GCF_038004165.1. NCBI lineage: Bacteria > Bacillati > Actinomycetota > Actinomycetes > Micrococcales > Intrasporangiaceae > Janibacter > Janibacter sp. FSL W8-0316. The sequence continues at coordinate 3,435,597 of NZ_JBBOQX010000001.1, forward strand.
ACGACGACAGCGACTACGACGAGTCCTTCAGCCAGTCGGCCGCCACCTCGGAAGTCAAGGAGGCCAAGGAGTCGCCCACGGCCGCCGTCGCCACCTCCGAGCAGGAGTCCGCTGACCACACCGGCTCCGGTGCCGCCTCCGTCCGCGAGGTCGACGCCACGGTCCACTCCTCGGCCGAGCTGCTCGAGAAGTTCCAGGGCAAGACCGCCGACGCACCGATGTGCATGACCTGCGGCACCAAGATGCGTCCCGCCGGCTCCTGCTACGTCTGCGAGGGCTGTGGCTCCACCAGCGGCTGCAGCTGATCCGCATCCGTAGCTGACGAAGGGGGTCAACCGGCGAGTCCGGTTGGCCCCCTTCGGCGTGCCGCGAAGAGGCGAGCTATGAAGCAGCAGCCGCGGCCGTCAGGTAGATGCTCTGCGGCAGCGGAGTGTGGAGGCGCCAGGTAAACGCAATTGGGCGCTCGCCACGGTGGCTCTCGTAGGTGGCAGGTCCCAGGAAGACGTAGGGAACACCCGATCCGAACTCATTGAGTTTCGTCGCGCGGGCGAACAGAAGGACATAACTGCCACGCTCAGCGTGGTGGATGTATCGCTGCCCGGTCCGCGACGCGATCGCCGTGCTGGACTGAGATTCCCAGTGAAATCTCTCTGGGCTGATGGCGTAGTCCCGGTACATCGTCGTGGGCGAGTAGTCGGCCTCGGACTTCTTCAAGGTGACGAAGAATGCGTCGGTGGCGATCTCGGGCGAGTAGAGAACGCCCTCCCTGAAGCTGTTGGGGGCGCGACCCTCGAGCGAGGCGTAACGCAGTGCGCTGACGGCTTCCTCGCGGGTGTATCGAGCATGCACATGCAGTGGGAGGTGACCCAGTTCGCCCACGAGTGGGTGTGTGACGTGCTGAGCCTGTGCCAGCCCGATTGAGATCACCTGCCGGAGGTCGTCGCGGACGTTTGGCTCGGCGCGCAGCGATCGCAAGCCGTCGTCATAGGTCGCGAACTCGCCCCCGGATGGCCACAAGGAGAAGAAGAGCATCCGGGCGAACTCTCGGGCTCGGGGAGACAACGCGTCGTACGACGTCGCGTCGTCGTCGAGCAAGGACAGGTAGGCGTGAGCCCGTTCAGGGTCGTCGACGTGCGCGAAGGCTCGAACACGCTTGAGGAGCGCGGTTTCGTTCTGACCCTGCGGGGGGAGTTCGATGCCCGCCTCACGTCGAAGCCGTGTCCACGAGCGATCCGACTTGAGGATCTCCGAGAGCTCAACATCGGCCTGATCAAGGAACTGAGCCAAGTCGTTGGTCGGACGGGCCCTCAGCTCACGCACGAGGGCTGGGCGAGTGGTGATCAGCTGGCCCTTGACGTTGTCAAGGATGATGTTTTGAGCCTGCTCATCGAGGATGATCTGGCATCCCGAGGGGAGGAAGGGGAAGCCTCTGGCGATCTGGTCCTGCAGAGCCTTTCGCGTGCTCCCGGTCAAGGCGCGGAAACGATCCGCAAACCTGAACTGCTTGTTTTGATGGCCCACGAAGTCCAGAGCCGTGAGCACGGCCTTGCCGTTGGCGCGCCGAAGACCACGGCCGAGCTGCTGGAGGAAGATCGTCGAGGACTCGGTGGGGCGGAGGAAGAGAACGGTATCGATGGTCGGCAGGTCCACACCCTCGTTGAACATGTCCACGGTGAAGATGGCTGCGATCCGCCCGTCGCGCAGGGCGGTGAGGGTCTGCGCCCGGTCAGGGCTCTCGGGGGCACTTGTCACGGCGGCGGCAGGCACTCCCGCATCGCTGAAGACCCGGGCCATGTATTGGGCATGCGCGATCGAGACGCAAAAGCCCAGCGCACGCATGGATCGCGGATCGGCGATCTTGTCGCCTACGGCCTTCAGGATGAGTGCCGCCCGCGCGTCGTTGCCCGTGTACAGGTCGCTCAGGGCCTCGGTGTCGTACGCGCCCCGCTTCCACGAGAGTCCCGAGAGGTCCGTGCCGTCGGCGACGGCGAAGTAGTGGAACGGGGAGAGAAGCTCAGACCCTAAGGCGTCCCACAGCCGCAGTTCAGCCGCTGTTCGTCCCTCGAAGAACGTCGCGGCGACGTCGGTTCCATCCGAACGCTCAGGCGTCGCGGTGAGTCCCAAGAGTTCCTGCGGGGCCAAGTGCGCCAAGACGTCTCGGTAGGTCCGCGCCTGCGCGTGGTGAAACTCGTCAATAACGACGATGTCGAAGTGGTCGGCCGGGATATCGGTGACTCCATAGGAAGTCAGCGATTGAACGGACGCAAAGACGTGGTCCCATCGTTCGGGCCGAGCGCCGCCGACATGGAGCTCCCCGAAGTCCTGTCGGCGCAGCACCTCGCGGTAGGTCCGTTGACTCTGGGTCAGGATCTCTTGACGGTGAGCAACGAACAGCAGGCGGGGGAATCGACCGAGTCGTTCGCTGATCCGGCGGTAGTCGAGCGCGGCCAGCACGGTCTTACCAGTCCCCGTCGCCGCGACGACGAGGTTGCGATGCCGGTCGTGGACCAGCCGCTCGACGTCCAGGGACTCGAGCATCTCCGCCTGGTACGGATACGGCTGAACATCGAGGCTGGCAATGCCCAATTGCGTAGGCGCCGGTTGGCGTCGACCGGAGGCCTCTGCCAGTGCGTCGTCGAGTCGGTCCCGGTCCTGCCGGGGGTCGTATGGCTCGAACGTCGGGTCGTTCCAGTACGTCTCGAAGGTGGCTGAGAACTTGTTCATGAGCGCCGGGGTAGCTATGGCGGAGAGCCGTACATTCCATTCGACGCCGTCGAGGAGGGCGGCGCGCGAAAGATTGGACGAACCGACGTAGGCGGTGTCGAAACCGGTCTCGCGCCGAAAGAGCCATGCCTTGGCATGAAGCCGGGTGCGGAGGGCGTCGTACTGGATCCTCACCTCTGCCCCGAATTCCGTGACCAGTCGATCCAGAGCCTGGCGTTCTGTCGCTCCCATGTAGGTCGTGGTGATCACGCGCAAAGAGACGCCTCGAGCCAACAGCCTGCGCAACTGCGGTTCGAGCAGTCGGAGCCCGTGCCACTTGACGAAGGCGATCAGCAGATCGACTGAATCAGCAGTCTCGAGCTCCGCTCGCAGCTCCGACCCAAGGTTCGGTTCGCCAGCAGTGTTCGTGAGCAGTGCGGCTTCGGACAGCGGGGTGGCAGGCCTGGGCCCTACCCCCGGTCCTTGGACACGGGGTGTGATTACGCAGCAGGTTGCAGCGTAGCCGTGGCGGCGATCTCGTAGGTGATCGGCGTGTTGTAGCGGCACCAGGAGTGGCGGCGCTTGGTGTTGTAGCGGGTGAGCCATTTGAAGGTCTGCCGGCGGCAGGTGAGCTCGTCGGGCCAGGTCTTGGCGTCCTGGAGGACCTCTCGCTTCAGAGCGGCGTTGAACGACTCTGCCAGTGCGTTGTCGGCCGAGGAGCCGACGGCGCCCATGGACTGAGCGACGCCGAGCGTGCTGCAGAGTGTGGCGTAGTCCTTCGAGCAGTAGACCGACCCGTGGTCGCTGTGAAAGACGGCCCCAGCGAGTGATCCTCTGGTCGCGGCGGCGGCCTTGAGCGCGTCTTCGACGAGCTCGGTGCGCATGTGGTCGGCGATGGCCCAGCCGACGAGGCGACGGGAGTAGCAGTCGATCACGGTCGCGAGGTAGAGATTCCCACCGCCGGCTGCCTGGGACAACGGCAGGTAGGTGATGTCACCGACGTAGCGCCGGTTCGGCGCGGTGGCGGTGAAGTCGCGCTTGAGCAGGTCAGGCACCTTCCGATCGGCCGGCTCGGGCACGGTCGTGCGGACCTTGCGTCGCTTGACGTATCCGGTGATCCCGGCCGCGCGCATCACCCGCGCCACCCGCTTGTGGTTGACCCGCTCGCCCTGGGGGACCCCGTCATTGAGCTCGGCAGTGATCCTCGGGGCTCCGACGGTGTTGTCGGCGGTGTGGACCTTGCGGATCCGAGTCTCGAGCTCGGCGTCCGCCGCAGCCCGTTCGGTCCTGGCTGGTGCGCCTGCCTGCCAGGCGTAGAACGATGAGCGCCTCACCTCGAGGAGCTCGCACAGTCGCTTCACCGGGTAGGTGGCGGAGTTGTCGGCGACGAACTGGAAGCGACTCACCAGCGCGTCTCCCCGGCGAAATACTTGGCCGCCTTCTGCAGGATCTCCCGCTCGGTGGTCAGCTTCGTCGCCTGCACCCTCAGCGTCGCGTTCTCGGCCTCCAACCGAGCCACCCGCTGCTCGAGCGACTCCTTCTCGCTCGGCCCCGGTGGCGCTGCCTTGGACTGCAAGGGGCTGGAGGTCGCCGTCCCGTCGGCAGCGGTCTTCTTGCCCGACCCGTACGCCCGGAGCCACTGACGCAGCGTGCCGCGCACGATGCCCAAGTCCTCAGCGATACCGCGGACCGTGGCCCCCGGCGTGGACTCATACAAGTCGACGGCCTGACGACGGAACTCCTCGGAGTAGTTCTTCCTGGCCATGGTCCCTCGATCATCTCGCTTCCCCAGCAGATGCTGGATTCAGCGTGTCCAAGAACCGGGGTCAGGCCCCCCTTTCTGGCAGGACGTAGTCCATGCCCGGCCCTGGTGGGCGGTGCAAGAAGAAGAGTTGGCTACTGCGCCCGAGAACCTCGTCGGAGTTGTCACCCATCTCGGACAACAGGTGATTGACGAGTGCGAGGCGGCGATCCGCGTCCTTCTCCGCGGCCAGCGCTCGCTGAAGCGACGCGGCGACGTGACGCGCGAGGACGTGTGGCTGATCGCCTTCGTCGACGTTGTTCATAATGTGCTGCACGCCGGTGCGCTGGTCGAGCAGCTCTTGCAGGCGGCGAGTCAGCAATGACTCGTAGAGGCCCTCGGGAAGTGCGTCTCCATCGCTCACGAATGTGAGCTTGCCAGCCCCGAGCGACGACGAGGGAACTAGCGCGTACCCGGTGTCGCTGCGGACGCAATCATTTCGACGGCGGGGATGTCAGCGGGTGCCCACGGGAGTTGCGGCAACTCCTCGGGTCGCAGCCATGCCAGATCTGAGTGCACGGTCAGCGCTGGCTGACCCGCTGTGAGCCTGCACCAGTAGGTCGTGAGGACGACTGTGGCGAACGGGTAGACGTGGCGAGTTGCGATGACGCTCTCGCCGACGGAGACCCGGCAGCCGAGCTCCTCACGAATCTCGCGACGAAGGGCGTCCGGTGGTGATTCGTCTTGTTCGACCTTGCCCCCGGGGAACTCCCAGAGGCCGGCGAGGTCGCCTTCTGGACCTCGCTGAGTGCAGAGGACCAGTCCGTTGTGGAGGATGACCGCTCCAACAACCTCGATGGCGCTCACTCGGCCCCCTGAGTTGGACTCGACCCGGACGGTCGCGAGCTTAGAAGGCTGGGCAGTCCTGATGCAGTTCATCGAGGTGATTGACCAGTGAGCCTCGACTCGTTCCGGGAAGCGTTGTCGGTGGATGCTGCAAACATGGACACATGTTCGAAGACGAGCTGGCCGTGGTGGAGGAGTCCTTCAGGGGGCTGGGACGGGTCCGCGAGGGGGTGGGGGAGCAGGCCACGCGGGCTGACGAGGCGTCGCTGGGCGAGATGCTGCAGGCGGCCGAGCGCCTCAGACGTGCGGCCGACGCGCTTGCCTTGACCGTGATCGGGCACGCGGCGCGGTGGGGCGAAGAGATCGGTGACGATCACGTCTACCGACCCGTGCACCTGCCCGCCGGTGAGGTCGCCGACTTCGCGATCGAGGCCGTCGCACTGGCCGTCGGCGCGGGTCCTCCTGAAGCCGGGCGCCGCTGCGACCTGGCGGCTCGAGCGGTCACCGACCTGAGCTGCCTGGCCGACCTGGTGGCGGCCGGCCGGATGCGCGAGCGGTCGCTCGAGATCGTCGCCAAGGAGACCCGCGGTGCCAGCGCCGATGCGGTGGCGGAGGTCGTCGATCACCTGCTCGGCCCCCTTCGTGGGCGGCCCGACACGGTGCGCGCCGGTGATCTCGACGACCGTGAGCTGCGCAAGGCGATCCGACGGATGCTCACCCGGGTCGAGCCCGAGGTCTTGGAGCGCAAGGCCAAGCGCAACCGGCGAGACCTGCTGCAGGTCGGCTTCGCCGAGGGGCCGGTCGGCTGCAGCGACATGTACGCGACGCTGCCCACCGAGGCGGCGCTCGCGATCCAGGCCGCGGTCGACGAGGTCGCTCGTGAGGCGCGGGCCGAGGACCCCGAGCTGACCGCCGGCGCCGCGCGGGCGAACGCCCTGGCGGACCTGACCCTGCGAGGCGTCGAGGTGCAGGCCAGCGTGCGGCTCGGCATCCCGGTGATCACCTCCGCGGCGTCGCGGTTGTCCTTCG
>NZ_JBBOQX010000002.1:0-81059 GCF_038004165.1 Janibacter sp. FSL W8-0316
AGCCTCGCGATGAGTGGACCGGTTACGGCTGTCGAGCCGTCGGTCCGGGGCGCTGGGTGTGCTCGGCGAAATCGTCCTCACCGCAGGGGTGCTCGTCCCACTCTTCACCGGCTGGCAGCGTCCAGCCGGCGATAGCCAGACGGAGCGCCGCACGCCGATCCCCTTGCGGGGCCAGGGCAAGCGGCCATGGCCCTGAGATGGTCAAGTAGCAGCTCCGCCGCGGTACTTTGCACGACGCCATCCGCGAGGGCCTTGTGCAATGTAGGCCGCGTGTCGTGTGCAGTCTTCGATGCATCTCGACAGTGGTCTGCGGTGTCGCGTTTGACGATCGTCACCGCACACCGACCCTCAAGCGCCCCTACTCAGACGGTTGGCATAGCCGCAGAACGTTGCCGAACGGGTCTGTAACTTCGATGGTCGGACCGCCAGGGAAATGCGGATCGATGCCCGGGCGAAGCTTGGGGTGGGGTCGCGACCTCAGGTCGGCAAGAAGGGCGTCGACGTCGAGCACGGGTATCCAGGTCACCGAACCGGGAACTCCATCGCCGTGGTGCTCAGAAAGGTCTATGACCGCATCGTCGCGCCGTGCTCGCACATACACGGGGAAACCTGGTTCGAAGCGGTGCTCCCACTCCATAGTAAAACCGAGGTAGCCGAGGTAGAACTCCCGCGCCAGTCGCTCGTTTTGCACTCGGATCACAGGTATCGCTGCTCCGAAGCCGGCTGTAGAGGGGGTCAGCGCGGCGTGCGCAATGTTCCATTCTCGATATCCGAGTTGATGCGCAATCAGTTCGAGCGCCTGGCTATGCGTGATCGACACGTCGAGCGTGGCGAGTGAGGTGCGGAGCGCGCGGGCAGCACCCTTGGCCTGATCGAGGGTCGTCGTCATGTCGAGTCTCTCTCTGGGTGTGCAGTGCAGCCGGCGCTCGCGTTGCCGACCGAGACACCCACCGAGGGTTCTCGCGGACGGATCAGAGGTCCGATCACTTCACCTCACCGATGATCGGCGCGAGCGGCAGGCGTGATCGTCAGCCCGCCAACAATGTACCGGAACTCGGTTCCACCGGAGCCGGTCGCAGCTGAGCATCGTTTGAGCTACCGCGTCGCTAGGGGCCCGCAGGTGGGGGCGTGTAGGCGGGATGCCGACGCGCCCCCACCTGATCAAGAGGCTGTTCGGTTCCAGGTCACCTGGCCCTTACACGACTTCTTGATGAGGTCGGCGAGCGTCTTGAAGTCCTGGGCTCGCGATGTAGGCCAGTAGGAACCCTTCTCGACCGCTGGGAAGAGGCCGCTGGCGTACCAGGTGTCCCCGGGGTCGGGCATCACAGGAGTCTGCATGTACGGGGCGAGTGCAACGAAGCCACACAGCATTCACGTTCCTGACCGTTACCGGCTGAGACCCGCTTCAACGTGGTGCGCAAAGAGTCGTTTGGGCTACATCGACAGGAACGAGCCCAGCACCGATGCGAGCTGATGCGGGTTCTCCTCGGCCATGTGATGGCCCGATTCGATCACGGCCGTTCGAGGTGGCTGCTCACACCAGGACTCCCAGATCGCACCTGGGTCTGCGTAGAGGTCTTCCATGTCGTCATCGCGTGACCAGGCGACGAGGGTGGGGCAAGCGATGCGCCGGCCGGCGTCACGGTCAGCTTCGTCATGGCCACGGTCGACGTGCAGGCCGGCGCGGTAGTCCTCGAGCATGGCGCGCACGGTTGCGGGGCTGTTGATGGCGGCAACCATGTCGTCGTGGTTCTCTTGCCCCATGCGCTGAGGATCAGGCCGATACCAGGCCATCGGGTCTGCGGTGATCACACGTTCAGCCTGCTCGGTGGCGAAGAAGAACCAGTGCCACCACAATTCGGCGAAGCGAGCATCCGCGCGCTCGAGCGCCTCCACGATCGGGACGCAGTCGAGGACGGCAAGTTTCTCTACACACCGGGGATGGTCAAGCGCGGTGCGGTAGGCGACGTAGCTGCCCCGGTCGTGGCCGACGACGCTGAAGCGTTCATGCCCCAGCTGCTGCATCAGATTGACGATGTCGAGTGCCATTGCGCGGTCGCTGTATACGTGGTGCTCGGCATCTGGCTCGGGGGTGGATGACTGCCCATAGCCCCGAAGGTCGGGGCACACCACGCTCATCCCACGAGAGGCCAGGAGCGGCGCGACGAGATGCCATGTGGTGTGCGTTCGAGGATGGCCGTGCAGCACAACAACCGCAGGACCCTCGCCCCCCGTTCGCACCCGAAGCCGGACTCCATCACCTACTGGGACGGTGGACGTGTCGAAGCTATCGAAGAAGACCACCTGCCAATCATCGCCCACGGTGAAGCGCTGCACCTGACCTCTCGGCGTTCCGGTGCAAAAAGGATCGAGTTTGAGACCATCAACCGTGCCGCTCACGCGGCCTAGAACACCACACCGGAAGTGACAACCAGATCTTCAGCAGTCCCAAGACTGTTTTTCCCTCACTGCTCTGGGAGGGCGTCCACTCCGGGGTTGTCGCGGCGAGACCTGGCCGTCTCGTGGTAGTTGATCGGTGTGTGGTCGAGGACCTTGTTGAGCATGACGGCGAAGAATCGCTCAGGGCTGACCTCGTGCGGGACCAGGTCTCTTCGGAGGGTCACAGGGGGAAGCGCGCCCAGCTGCTGTCGCATTACCGCGTCGTCGTCATCGTCCTCGACGAGGAGCTCGAGTTCGCCCAGCGGGGAGGGGTCGATCGGTGCTTCGTCGTCGGGGTCTGCCCCGGCTTCGTCGGCGCTTGGCAGCGGTCCGGAGTACTCAGGGACAACTAGCGCGACTGCGTGGTAGGCGTCCTCTTCGCGGCCAAGCTTGGTGAGCAAGTCGACCAGCCATTTCGCCTTCTCGTGACTCTGCTCCCAGCAAGTCGAGCGAAGTCCATAGACGAACCCGCACGCGGCTTGTGGGTGACGTAGCCGGAGGTTCTTGGCGTCTCCGTAGGACTCTTCGACTCGGTTGGCGGCGTTGTTGCCGAATGAGGAGTCCATGCGCTTGGTCGAGATCAGCACCTCGGGGCCGGTCGACCAGTGGCTGAGGATGACGTCGACCTGTTTGAGGTAGTTCTTGCCGAGGATGTTCCCGCTGGCGGCGCCGCCGTTGCGGCGGCCACCCTTGGCGATCCTCTCGCGGAGATCCTTAGCGGTCTTGTTCGGCTGGCCCTCGACGAAGTCGAGAACGTCCTTGGAGATGACCCTGGGGGGTTCTTCTCGCGGCCAGACGCGGTCCGGGTCGAGACCAGCCCGGCGAAGTTCGTACGCAACCCAGACGTCCAGGGCCAGAGCGGGGACACCGGAGGTGGTGGCGGCATCGAGTAGAAGGGGCACCCCCAGAAGTCGCTGAAGGACTTCGTAGTCAGGCGCGAACACTCCAGGCTCTACCCAGGGATTGGTGCGCCGACCGGGGGCCTCGGTGACGATGGGGTCGAAAAGCCGCCAGGCTTGAGCCTTCTTGGTGTCGTCAGCCACGGGAGACCTCCCGGGCGCGGTCCATGCGTCGCTTCGCCAGAGCGTCGCGATCAGAGCGGATCGCGGCTTGAGGCTTCTTTCCAAGGCGGAGGGCTCCGGTAAGCAGGACCTCGTCGACGAGGTCGACCGCCTGAAGGAGATTGCCGGTGCGCAGAGCCGCGGCGACCTTGGGTCGAAGCGCGGTCAAGGCCTCCGCGTGCGCGGTCACCAGCGAGGGCGAGGGCACGGCAAGTAAGTCTGCCTCGCGTGGCTCGATCTTGAGCATGCCGCCCCCGTACGCCCGGCCGACCGTCTCGGCCGAGAGGAGAGTGACCGAGTTCAGGCTAGCGATCGGGAGCAAACGACGGCCGAGGTCGCTGTGCTCCTGGCGGAGGTAGACCCCATGCACCGAGTTGAGGTGGTGGGCTCGAACACGGTTGGTCGACAATCGCGGGGTGTCCGCGTTCATGTAGGTGAGGAAGAGGTCAGCAGGCCGGAGGTAAGGCACACGCCACCACGGGGTGCGAACCTTGCACTTGTAGGCCTCGTGCACGTCAAGGGCCTCGCCCGACGCGATGTATCGCAGTGCCGCGGCGGACGGCTTCGCAGCAGGCCGGAAGAGGTGTGTTGCCTGCCCGGCGTTCCCGAGCGCCTTATGTGCGTCGGCGCTGAGGGACAGTCCGCGCAGGTGACGTGAGCCGGGGGGTGAAAGCTTGATGACGTCGGAGGGCGCGAGGCCGAGCTCTGCGACCTTCGCGGGGGAAAGTGCGAAGAACTTGTTGTTGCCGGTGACCATGCCCAGCGTCGTGTCGCCCCAGTCCTCGAGGAGCCCGAAGCCCTTGTGCGAGGTGGCACGGGTGAAGGCAGTCAGGCCCGAGGGCGAGAGCATTCCGCCGGACCATTTGGCGCCTCTGGTCGGTGGCGACCACGTGCGTGCGAGAGGCAACCCATCGAGTCCTGCGGCGTCGCGGACCTGGACCAGGCTCATGTGGTCGGTGCCGGTCTTCCCTTCCGGGTCGTAACCGCCCGCGAGCAGGAGCACGGCGTCGACCTCGACACCGGGAAAGACCCGCTCCTCAAAGAGTACGAGGGAGACCTCTGCGAAGTGACTCATGAGGAACGAGCGGACGGGTGCGGCGTAGTTCACGGTGAGCAGCTCGGCCGGTAGGACAAGTGCGAGCCGGCCCTTGGGGCGGAGGTGTAGCGCGGAGTGGACGGTGAAAGCGGCCCATGACGACGCCAGGTTCGTGAGGCTCACACCGGCGCGCAGTGCGGCCTCGCGGCTCTTGGTGCGGGCCGCGCCGGTCCATCCCTGGTAGCGCACGTAGGGCGGGTTGCCGACCGCGGCGTCGTACTTGCCGAACTCCTCGTGGAGGAAGAAGTCGCGCTCGTGCAGTTCGGCGTTGACCCCGGCATCGCGCAGGGTGCGTCGGGCCTCGTCGGCCGAGCTCTTGTGGATCTCGACGCCGACCACCCGGCCGGTGTGCTCTGGCGCGATCTGGTGGAGGAAGACAGCCTCGCCGCACGATGGTTCGATCACGTCGTCGCCGTGAGAACGGATCGCCCACTGAGTGATGTAGCGGGCGACCGGTTCGGGGGTGAAGAACGCTCCCCGGGCCTTTCGCAGATCAGCGGTGTCCTCGGGAAGCATACGGCCATCCTGCCGTACGGCGAACGCCGCTTCGACCCGCCGCGCCCGGGGGCAGAGGCTGACGCTACGACACGGCGGGAACCTCGGCACGGGAGGTCGTGGAGCCACACGTGAATCCCTTTGCCCAGAGGGCGACAGGCGTGCGTTGACGATCGTCAACGCACACTGTCGAGTCGGATCCGTCCTCGATCCGCTACCTTTCGAGAATGGCTGATACCGAGAGCTCGACCCCTCTAACTCAGTGGATCTGCGATGTTTGCGGCGAGGACATCACCGACGCGACCCGGGGCCTAGTGGTGTGGCGAAGGGGCAATAATCTCTCGCACTACGGGTTCAAGGTTGTTCACAAGTCGATCGACGGCCGTGGTTGCGATCCGGGCGCTTCGGCGGGCTATACGGCAAGCCTCGACATCTCCGCCTTCCTGGGTGATGTGGGGCTAGCGAGATTGCTAGCGTTTCTGAGCCCGGGGCCGCTTATCAAGGATCGTGAGGGTGAGCCGTTCTCCCGCGCACAGGACCTGGACGAGTACGTGGACCTGTTTCGGCGGTTTCAAACTCCTTGGTACGAAGAGGCCCGCGGAAGGTGGAGCGACTCAGAGACGCAGCAGAAGCTCGCGGACGCGAACGAGATCTACCCTTACACCCCCGATGTCCTCGTCCGAGTTGCCCGGGGACAGTTGGACTAGCGCGTGACCGGGCGGAGCCGACGTGCCTCAACCCACTCCTGGACGACGAGGTCTCGTCCTGTCCGACTGACGACGTAGGCGACGAGGGCGACCCATTCCCCCACGCCCTCCTGAGCCCACTGGAGCACCAGACCCTCGCGCTCCGGACCGTCGGGGACGCTGACCCAGCAGTGCCGGCGGCGCGCAGAGCCGCTTACCGGGGGCCGGGGCACGTCGACACCGGTCGACCGGTCCTTCAACGGCACACCGGCTCGAGTCGGTGGAGGTGGGATCGTCACGATCGCGCGAGCCTACGGCGCCCGAGTGACATCGCAGCGCCCGGGCGCTGTCCACGCTATGCCTAGATTCAGGCCTGCTCGCCCTCCCGGCTACGCCCTGGGAGCGAAGGCCTCCTATCCAGACGTGCCTCGCCGCGCGGAATCCCGTTGGGGCTGCCCTGGCACCCCGCCCTCCGCTGCACGTAAAGGGCGCTGGGGGACTACGGTTTCGCGCTGATGGGTGATCAAGTGCGAGAGATGGAGGCCATCTGGTCCGGCTCCTGCCCAGAGTGCGGTGCCCGGATCGAAATCGGTTCCCAGATCGCCAAGGGAGAGGGCCACGCGCGGTTCACCTGCGTGGCGTGCTCTCGCGTGAAGCCGACACGATCGGCGCGGGTGGTCTTGGCTCGGCGAGCGGAGCCGTGTCGCGTGTGCGCGACGCCTATTGCCGTCGGCGATGAGCTCGCTCGAGGGCTGGGCGGGGCCTTGGTGTGCATGCGCTGTGGCGAAGAACCTCCCGTCGACGAGCACGGGAACCCGCGCGTGGTGTCTCGGCGGAGCAAGGAGTGTCGGCGCTGTGGCGAACCCGTCGCCAAGGGCGAGTGGGTCACGGTGGCACCCACCGGGGAGCACGTGTGCACGCTGTGTTCGAAGGATCCGATGGAGTTGCTGCGATACTTCAACGCCGAGCGCCGGCGCAGGAAAGGCAGCGGGTGAGCGACTTGCCCCCGCCATTTCGAGGCCATGTACCTACCGCCGCTCGGGCCGGGGCTGTCGGTGCGCTACGCGAGGCTCAAGGCATGCGCCCGACACCCCGTTCTCCGACCCTCGCCGTGGCTTTCGCTGTTCTCGCCTACCTCGGCGCCTTTGGCCTTGGCGTCTATGTCTCGGTCACGGCGCTGTTCAATACCGTCTCGTCCAACGCCGGCAGTTCGCCGGCCGACGAACTCGTGCTCCACGGGTTCCTCACCGGCCTAGGCTTGCTCTTTGGTTATTACGCGACCGCGAGCCTCGGCCACGGTTGGACTGTCGAATGGCTGCGAGGTCGACGACCCAACGCATCAGGCAGTGGACTACTCACTGCGGGAGCTGCCTTGGGCGCCCTCCTGTTGGGGTACTGGGCGATCGGCCCATTCGTCCCTGAGACGTACACACGCGTCAGCGAAGCTGACGGCAACCTTGCCTTGGCAGCCCTCGACGCTTTCATCGGAGCCGCTGTCGCCGAAGAGTTCATCGTTCTCGCCCTGCCGGTGGTGCTCCTGCGAGCAATCGCGCCGAACACTCTCCGGGGCGCTCCGTTGCTCCTCGTCCTAGGGTTGCTGGTCTGCCTGCGCATGGCCTATCACCTCTACTACGGCTGGGCAGCGCTAACCCTCCTCCCGTGGGCGTTGGTCGTCAGCGTCGTCTACCTACGTTGGGGGCAGATCTGGCCGCTCGTCATCGAGCACACGATCTACAACACTTCCCTGGCTGCGATTCGCGCCGACCTGATCAGCCGCGACATCGCCCTGGCGCTGCTCGCCCTCGGCGCCGGAGCCTGCATGGCCGTCGGGCTTGCGCTCAGGACTCACCAGCTCCGAATCAGTCCCCACGACGCTGGCGCCACCACCGAACTCAGCACGGCAGCGACGGCGGCCACCACGGCATTCAGCGACCACGACGGTCGTCAGCATCGCTAATCGTCACGCACCCCGCGCAGCGCCGGTCCTCACCCTTCCGCTCAACCGTTGCGGCGGCGTGGCCGTGTCGGCAGGCGGGCAGGAGCAGGCGGGAGTGTCGCGTCGTCCCGGCGGGATATGGCTGCTGCGATGCCGAGGGTCACGGCCTCGTGGACGAAACCTGAGCGCCCCAGGGCGCGGCCGAGGTCGCGGCGGTCGGCGACGATTGCGCTGTCCATTCGCTCGACCACGTCGTCACTGAGTGGATACGTGCGCGTCAGGCCCTGACCGCCGCGACGTCGTTGGGGCTGCTCCACGCCGGCGGCCGCCCGGCCCGCCGGCCCCCGGTCGATGTGCAGCTCGATGACGCGGTGGAGCCACCCGATGTACGCATCCGGGCACTGAGGATCCCGGTCGAGGTCCGACAGGTACGCCGCACGTGCCGTCGACCAGACCTGTGGGTCCCAGTACAGCCCGATCGGGCTGCTTCCTTGCTGCATCGTCACTCCTCGTTCGTCGCTGCAGCGGCCTAACACCTACGCCGCTGCATCTTCGGTCCCCGCTCGAGGTGCGCACCACGCCTGGAGAGGGCTACCCCTCCCCCGCTGTCCCCAGCCCGAGCAGGAAGAGCACGCCTGTCCACACCCTGCGACGGGCCACCGCTGCGGTAGCGCCTGCGCACCAGACTAGACCTTGTCAGTTGTTTCTAGTCTAGTCGCCTTTGGAGGGCACCATGAGCACCACCACCGCAACCCCCGTCGTGGGCCAGGTCGTCGACGTCGACCCTGCCACGCTCGTCATCGGCGCCAACGTGCGCGCCGACACCCACCCCGACGCCAAGGAGTTCGCGGCGTCGATCAAGGCGCGCGGGGTGCTGGAGGTGATCACGGCGCACGCCGACGAGGACGGCACACTCGTCGTCCAGCGCGGGCAGCGCCGAACGATCGTGGCCGCCGAGGTGGGCACGCCGAGCGGGACCGTGCCGGTGCGCGTCGTGGAGCGGCCCGAGGAGGCCGACCGGATCGTTGACCAGCTGACGGAGAACCTGCACCGGACCCGGATGCGCGAGAGCGAGGTCCGCGACGGCGTCGAGCAGCTGGCCCTGCTCGGCGTCTCGGCTGCCCAGATCGCCAAGCGCACCGCCGTCAAGCGAGAGACGGTCAACGCCGCGCTGACCGTCACGGGCAGTAAGAGCACGCGCGAGCGGATGGACGCACAGGGCTTGACCCTGCAGCAGGCCGCCACCCTCGCGGAGTTCGAGGACGACGAGGAGGCCGTCGCTCAGCTGGAGCGCGCCATCGGCTGGGGCAATTCCATCGAGCACGTCGCCCAGCGGCTGCGCGACGAGCGCACCGAGCGCAAGGCCCTGCTCGCGGAGGTCGAGCGGCTGCGCGCCGAGGGCGTTCCCGTCGTGGACCCCTCCGAGACCCCGGACCCGCTGCATCGCCACCGCCTGGACTCGCTCGTCACCACTGACGGTCAGGACGTCACCCCCGAACAGCGGGACGACCTGCCGGGGATCGCCGTCGTGCTCACCCCCTCGTGGGAGTGGCCCGAGAACGACGAGGAGGAGGACGAGGAGGCCGACGCCGTGCTCGTGTGGGAGCAGACGTGGGTGTGCACAGACCCGCAGGCTGCCGGACTGGTCTACCGCTACGACGCCACCGGCCACTCGCCCGCGCACGTCGAGGACGAGCAGCAGGCAGAAGCAGCCCGCGAGGAGCGGCGGCGCGTGCGGGAGAACAACAGCGCATGGCGCAGCGCGGAGACGGTCCGGCGCGAGTGGCTCGCCGCGTTCGTCGCCCGCAAGACCGCACCGAAGGGCGCAGAGGCGATCATCTGCGAGGCCGTGCTCACCGCCCCGCACAGCCTGACAAAGGCCATGGGCGCACGACACCCGATGCTCAGGAAGGTGACCAGCCCCACCACCGAGGGAGAGGACTACTACGGCGTCGCAGCCGCCCAGGCGCTGGCCACCCAGCCGACCACGCCCAAGGCGCAGACCATGCGCACCCTCGCCGCCGTGCTCCTCGCGTGGGAGGAGAACACCGACGTGCACACGTGGCGCAACCCCGACCCGTGGGACCGCCGCATCATGGCCGCGCTCATCACGTGGGGCTACGAGCCCAGCGAGGTCGAGCAGCTGCTCACCTCACACGACAACGCAGACGAGTCCGACGAGGCCGCGTAACCAGCCACATCCACCAGACCGCCCACCCCTACTGGGCGCGGAGCTCCTGTGGAGAACTCCGCGCCCAGTAGACTAGAAAAAATAGACTTGCTTGCATCAGCACGACCTACCACCGAGAGGAACCGTCGATGTCCCACCAGATCGAAACCCACGCCAACACCGCCGCCGCCCTGTTCGCCCGCGTCGACCCGTGGCACCGCCTCGGCACCACCCTCGAGGGCGAGGCGTTCACCGCCGAGCAGGCAATGACCCTCGGCCACCTCGGAGGCTGGGACGTGCGCAAGGTGCCGCTGTCCGCGTCGGAAATCACCGCCGACGGAGTGACCCAAATGGACGTCCCCGGGTTCGCCACCGTGCGCACTAACCCCTTCACCCGCACGCCCGAGGCCCTGGGCGTCGTGGGCAGCGCCTACCACCCCCTGCAGAACGAGGAGCATGCCGAGTTCCTCAACCGCCTGGCCGACGAGTCCGGCGCGATCTTCGACACCGCCGGATCCTTGCGCGGCGGGCGACAGGTCTTCGTCACCATGCGCCTGCCCGAGTCCCTGAAGGTCGGCGGCAGCGACCGCGTCGACCTGAACATTGCCGCGCTGAACTCGCACGACGGGTCGAGCGCGTTCCGCCTCCTCGTCACGCCCGTGCGCGTGGTCTGCGCGAACACGCAGGCAGCGGCTCTGCGCGACCACAAGGCGAGCATCAGCATCCGTCACACCCGCAACGCCAAGGCCGCCGTGCAGACCGCCCGCGAGGCCCTGGGGTTGACGTTCGCCTACGTGCACGAGTTCGAAGCCGAGGCCGAGCGGATGATCAACACGACGATGACGGATGCGGACTTCGCCGCCTTGACCGCCACCGTCTTCGGCACCCCCGACCGAGACGCACCGGCTCGCACGAAGAAGGCTGACCGCCGCCGCACCGACACCCTGACCCGACTGTGGGCCGACGCGAGCACGCAGGCCGACGTGCGACACACCGCGTGGGCCGGCTACCAGTCGGTGGTCGAGTACATCGACCACTTCGCCCCGGTCCGCACCAAGGGCGACGCGGCCACTGCGCGCGCCACGCGGCTGCTGACCAGCGACGACCCGACCCGCATCAAGCACAAGGCGTGGGCGGCGCTCACACCCGCCTGACCCCTCCCCCGTGAAGGCTCCCGGCGCGTGCGCCGGGAGCCTTCGCGCTGTGCGGTCACCACAGCGGCAGCTGCTCCCCGAAGAGCCTCCGTAGACGCTCCTGATCCTGCGCGACCAACCCCGGGTCACGGCGGGCAAGGTTGCGCAGCTCGCGGGCCCGCCGACGTGACCCGCGCGGGTCCCCCAAGGGCGATCCCGTCAACTCCTTGCGCGCCGCCCACTCGCGACGGTTGGCCACATAGGTCGAGGCCACGACGTGGCCCGGTCCGATGCGCTGACACAGCGGGTTGTCGCACCGGTGCCCCAAGAGCTCTATGTCCGCCAGCGACTGCACGCCGTGCACCTGCGCCCAGGCGAATCGGTGCGCGATCACCACGCGACCGCCGATCCAGAACCGACCGTGTCCGCGACCGCTGACCGCGCCCGTCCACCATCGGCACTCCGAGCCGGGCACGGTCACCGTCTTGTCGCGCCATCGCTGCACGCGCACCGGATCCGCGACAGCGGCAGCCAAAGCCGCCAGCCCCGCACCGTCCAGCCGCCGCGCGCCCATGTCACTCCTCGCCTTGGTCCCCGCGCGTGCCGTCCGGCTCGGTCCCGCTCGTCCCGGTCGAGATTCCCTCGCCCTCCCCCTGCTGCGGTGACTCCTCGGCCTGCTTGATCAGTCGCCCAGCCTCCCGCCGCCCGACCTCCGGGCCACACCACTGGAGCGCTTCCTTCATGCTCAACCCCTCGTCCAGCATCTTCCGCAGCGCCCGACCCGACTGCAGCTCGCACCGCAGCACCGCCGCGTCACGCTCCCGCAGCGCGACCACGACGTCCACCCCCAGGCCGCTCAACCGCTTCTCCCGCTTGTCCCGCTCCGCCTTCATCTCGGCCTGAGCCTCCAGCACCGACTTACGCGCCTCCTGACGCACCGCAGCCTGACCCACGATCCTCTCCCTTCATCCAGACGAACCTGTCACCCTCACTAAGCCCGCCACACCCCCTCCCAAGGACACCCCAGACCGAACAATTCTTCGCCACCTCCCCAGATCATCACCGCGACCACCGACCACGCACAGAACCGCACCCGCGTACCTACCAATTTTCTAGAGCCCCCAATCCCGACACACCTCTTGCATTCCCGGAGTTGATCGTTCAACGACCGTCCGCGAACCCACTCTGCGCGTGCTTAGTGCGGGTGTGATGACCCTGCACAAGCTGACGGCCGGGGGCGGGTACGACTACCTGACCCGCCAGGTCGCCGCCCACGACTCGACCGAGTTGGGCAGCAGCACGGGTCTCGCGTCCTACTACACCGAGCGCGGCGAGACCCCCGGGCAGTGGATCGGGTCCGGCATGGCCGGCGTGGAGGGCCTGACGGCCGGTGACGTCGTCACGGCCGATCAGATGCACGCCCTGTTCGGGCTGGGCATCCACCCGCTGGCCCACGAGCGCCAAGCAGCGCTCGAGCAGGCCGGAGCGACGGCCGAAGAGGTCAACCAGGCCGCGCGGATCGGGCTGCCCTTCAAGGTCTATGAGGGCGACGTGAGCGACTTCCGGATCGAGGTGGCCAGGGCCCTGACCGCCTACAACGAGAGCCGCGACCTGCCCCGCGACCACGCCGTGCCCGTCGATGAGCGCGCACGCATCCGCACGCAGATCGGCACGGAGTTCTTCCGCGCCGAGCACGGCCGCGACCCTGCCGACGCCCGCGAGCTGGCGGCCACGATCGCCAAGCACTCAAGGCCCAAGACGACCGCGGTCGCCGGTTTCGACCTGGCGTTCAGCCCGGTGAAGTCCGTCAGCTCGCTGTGGGCCTTGGCCGACCCGACGTTGGCCGCGCGGATCGAGCTGGCGCACCAGGCAGCGATCAAAGACGCGCTGGCGTTCATCGAGGCACACGCGCTGTACAGCAGGACCGGCACCAACGGGGTCCGTCAGGTCGACGTCCAGGGCTTGGTGGCCACCGCCTTCACCCACCGGGACAGCAGGGCCGGCGACCCCGATCTGCACACCCACGTCGCGGTCGCGAACAAGGTGCAGACGGCGGAGGGTAAGTGGTTGAGCATCGACGGGCGGGTGCTCTACAAGGCTGTCGTTGCGGCCTCGGAGACCTACAACACGTCGCTCGAGCGGCATCTGACGCGGGATCTCGGGGTGCGTTTCGCGGAGCGGGCCAACCCTGATCCGCGCAAGCGTCCGGTGCGGGAGATCGTCGGGGTCGATCCGCGCCTGAACGAGCGGTGGTCGGCCCGGCGGGCGAGCATCCAGATCCGCAGGGCCGAGCTGGCGCGCGAGTTCCAGACGACGCACGGTCGTCCCCCTTCGCCCGTGGAGTCGATCAAGCTCGCCCAGCAGGCGACCCTGGAGACCCGCGAGGCCAAGCACGAGCCGCGGACCTTGCAGGAGCAGCGGGTGCTGTGGCGGGGACAGGCTCGCGAGGTCCTCGGCAGCGACGACGCCATCAGGAGCATGGTCGCCCGCTCGGTCGGTGCCGCAGCGGCCGACGCTCCGGCGCACGTGAGCCACAAGTGGATCCTGGAGACGTCGCGGGAGATCCGAGACGCCATGCAGTCACGGCGGTCGACGTGGCAGACCTGGCACGTGCGCGCCGAGGCACTGCGCCGCGTGCGCGCTCAGGACGGACTGGCCCCGGAGCAGGTCGAGACGGTGGTCCAGAGGCTGACGAAGCGGGTCCTCGAGCGCGACTCGATCCGACTCACTCGGGACCACGACCCGGTGTCGGAGCCTGCCGCGCTGACCCGGGCCGACGGCCAGAGCGTGTACACCGTCCACGGCTCCGCGCACTACACCTCCACGGATGTGCTGGCGGCCGAGCAGCGGATCGTGGCCGCCGGCGGCCTGACGCGCGGACGCTCGATCGACGCAGCGCACGTGGATCTCGCGCTGCTGGAATCGACCGCCAACGGCGTCACCCTCAACGCTGGGCAGTCCTCCCTGGTGCGCGAGATGGCCACCTCCCCCGCGTGCGTGCAGCTGGCGATCGCGCCCGCCGGCGCGGGCAAGACCACCGCCATGCGGGCCCTGAGCACGGCATGGACCAACGGTGGCGGGACCGTCTTGGGGCTGGCGCCCTCCGCGGCGGCTGCGGCCGTCCTAGGCGAGCAGATCGACGTGGCCACCGACACCCTGGCCAAGCTCGTATGGTCCCTGCAGAACGACCCGGACAACCTGCCCGAGTGGGCGCACGCCGTTGACCGCAACACGCTGCTCGTCATCGACGAGGCCGGCATGGCCGACACCCTGTCCTTGGACGCGGTCATCACCTTCGCGCTCGAGCGCGGAGCGAAGGTCCGCCTCATCGGTGACGACCAGCAGCTCGCCGCGATCGGCGCCGGCGGCGTGCTGCGCGACATCGAGGCCACGCACGGCGCGCTGCGACTGAACGAGCTGATGCGCTTCCGCACCCCAGGTGAAGGCGCGGCCTCGTTGGCGATGCGCGACGGCCGCCCCGAGGCCGTGGGTTTCTATCTCGACCACCAGCGGGTGCATGTGGGCGACCTGAGCACCATGACCGACGAGGTCTTCGACTCCTGGCGGCATGATCGCGGCCAGGGCCGCGACTCGATCATGCTCGCGCCCACCCGCGACCTGGTCGCCCAGCTGAACGATCGGGCCCGCACCCACCGCCTCGACGGCGCCGAGGCCGAGTCCAGCGTGCGCCTGTCCGACGGCCTCGACGCCTCCATCGGCGACCTAGTCATCTCACGCACCAACGACCGCAGGCTGCGGGTATCCGCCACCGACTGGGTCAAGAACGGCGACCGATGGCGGGTGGTCGACGTCCACAACTCCGGGTCGATCACCGTCCAACACCTGCGCCACGACCGACTGGTCACCCTTCCCCCCAAGTACGTCGCCCAGTCCACCGAGCTGGGGTATGCCTCCACCGTCCACGGCGCCCAAGGCGTCTCGGTCGACGCCAGCCACGCCCTGGTCACCGACCAGATCTCACGGCAGTCCCTCTACACGGCGATGACTCGCGGCGCCCACGAGAACCACCTGTACCTGCAGGTAGTCGGCGACGGCGACGAGCACAACATCATCCGCCCCGAGACCATCCGCCCCGAGACCGCGACCGACCTGCTCGAAGGGATCCTCGCCCGCGACGACTCCCCCGTCTCGGCAACCACACAGATGCGCGTGGACGCCGACCCGGCACGTCTACTCGGTGACGCGACCGCCCGGTACACCGACGCGCTGTACTTCGCGGCGGAGGACCTGGTGGGGCCAACCGCTGTCGCCGCCCTCGAGCAGGGTGCTGATGATGTGGTGCCTGGCGTCAGTGCTCAGCCCGCGTGGCCTGCGCTTCGCTCCCACCTGATCCTGCTGGCCGCGCAAGACGTCGACCCCATCGCCACCCTCCAGCACGCCGCGGCCTCACGTTCACTGGATGAAGCAGTGGACACGGCCGCCGTCTTGGACTGGCGGTTGGACGACTCGGGTCACCGTGGCGCTGGCGTCGGCCCGCTCCCGTGGCTGCCGGCAGTCCCCCGCGCGCTGCGCGAGCACACCACGTGGGGGGACTACCTCGAGGCGCGGGCAGACCTCGTGGCCAACACCGCCGCTACGGTGCGCGCCGACAGCGGCGCTCAGCCGGTGTGGGCCCACGAACTGGGCGCCCACCTTCCCGAGGACGTCATCGGTGACGTCACGGTCTGGCGCGCCGCGACCCGCGTCGACGAGGGCGACCTGCGCCCCACAGGCCCCACCAGCCTGCAGAAGGCAGCGTTCACCTGGCAGAAGAGCTTGGACCAGCGGATCGCCGGCACACACGAAGCCGCGCTCGAGCACTGGGGCCACCTGCTGGGTGGGTGCGTCGGCAACGACCCGCGGTTCCTGCCGGTGCTCGCCGCGCGCCTGGCCGCGATCTCCCGCGCCGGAATCGACGCCCCCGCAGCCCTGCGCCGCGCCTTGGACGAAGGGGCGTTGCCCGACGACCACGCCGCTGCGGCGCTGTGGTGGCGCATCAACGCCCACCTCTCCCCCGCGGCCGCCGAAGCCGTGGCCAGCGACCACGCCCTGCGCTCCACATGGCAGGACCGCCTGCCCGACCTCGTCGGCGCGCAGCCGGCCAGCGCGATCCAGTCCAGCCCGATGTGGCCGCACCTGGTCACCGCCGTCGACCGCGGACTGCAGATGGGGTGGACCCTCGAGACTCTGCTGAACACCAGCCACGTCGAGGTGCCCGACGCGGATCTGGCCCAAGCCCTGACGTGGCGGGTCGGGTCGCTCACCGACCCGGTGCCCGCCCTCGAGGACGCCACGCCACCCGACCCTCAGGACGAACCGCCGCCGGCGGACCTGTGGCACGGCGACGTCGTCGACACGCACCATGCCGACCTCGACGCGCCCGCCGACACTCACGACGTCGCGGACGCCGAGCCGGATGCCGCTGCGAGCGAGCACGACATCGAGACCGGGATCGCGCTGGCCGCGATGCGCCGGCCGCTGCTCGACCTCGAGCCGTCCTCCCGAGAGCTCGAGCAGCAGATCCAGTGGGCACACGAGGCCGACATCAGCGAGGTCTCGCCCGAGCGCCTGGCCGAGGTCAACGCGATGACGTGGCGCTTCTTCCAGTCCCAGGAACCCGACAGCTGGGTCCCCGAGCACCTCCGCGACCGCTTCGGGCCCCTTGCCGCGACAGTGGACGCCGGCTACGCACCCAACACCTGGACTGCGCTGGTGGACCACCTGCGCGCGCGAGGTGTCAGCGATCAGGAGATGGAGATCTCCGGGGTGGCCACCCGTGCCCGTACGGGTTCGCTCATCGACCGGTTCCGCGATCGCGCGGTCTTCCCCATCGAGCACCGCGGTGACGTGCTGGGGTTCGTCGGGCGTCGCCACCCCGAGGCCGGCGACGAAGACCGCAAGGGGCCCAAGTACCTGAATACGGGCGACACGCCCCTGTTCCACAAGGGAGCGCAGCTCTACGTCAGCGACCCGCAACTGCTGCGCCAGGGCGCGACCCCTGTCCTTGTCGAGGGCCCCATGGACGCCATCGCGGTCACGCTCGCCGGCGACGGCAGGTACGTCGGAGTCGCTCCCTTGGGTACGGCCCTCACCCCCGAGCAAGCCACGCAGCTGGCCGGCACGGAGGTCACACCTGTGGTTGCGACCGACGCAGACCTGGCAGGGCGAGTCGCGGCAGAGCGCGCGTACTGGATGCTCGCTCAGCGCGGCATCGACCCGTGGACCGCCGACTTGCCAGACGGCAGCGACCCCGCCGACGTCCTGCGCGAAGGGGGCCCCGCCGCCTTGGCCGCCAGTCTCGACGACCGCCGCGCTCTCGGATCCCTCCTCGTCGAGGAGCGGTTGTCCAATCTCGAGCCGCCGGCGGCGCTCACGGCCGCCGCTCAGGTCCTCGCCGCGCGGGATCCTGCAGCCTGGCAGGACGGCCTGGCCCGGATCGGCACCCGCCTTCACCTGTCCGAGGTGGCTACCCGGCGCGCGCTCCACTCCCAGCTGACGCAGTGGGACACCAACCCGGCCGAGCAGGCACAGCACCGCCTCGACGAGGCGCAGCAGGTCAAGGACCGGCTCCAGCACGCCGCCGACGCGCCGCCGACCGAACGGTGGGCCCCACTGGCCCGCGCCATCGACCCTCGCCTGGTCGAGCAGTCCGACTGGCCCGCGCTGGCCAACATGCTCCAGCACGCCAGCGACCAAGGACACGACGTCGCTGCTGCCGCGCACGAGGTGGCGCCCGCGAACGACCCGCTGGGGATCCAGCCCGCGCAGGACCTGCGCTACCGCCTCGCCGCCCACCTGCCGGAGCGCCCAAGCGGCGCGCGACCCACGCCGCTGTCCCCGTCACGAGGTGCGCAGCTGGACCGCAAGGCGACACCGCCCTCCACGCACCGCCGCGGTGTCGACCGCGGCCGGTGACGGCGGCTCGACCCGATCCCCGGATGCAGAGATCTGCATACAACAGCCCTTGTATGCAGATCTCTGCATCCGTGTATCCACGCTCGTCGCCCGCCACGAAGAGCCCATGCCGCGACTGATCCAGCAGCCGCCGGCGGCGGCCTGGACCAGATGGGTTCAGACCGCCATCACCGAGTAGCGCGCACGTCGCGGGACTTGCGCACCGAACGTCACCCGCTCACTGCACCCGGCCTGGCCCGTCACACGCACAGAATCGAGCGACGGCCCCGAGCACATCGTGCCCAAGGCCGTCGCTCAGATCTTCGCCTATGCGGTCTCTCGCGCGATCTGGTTGCCCAGCGATTCGCTCGCGGTCACGTGAGCAGCTCGCCGGTTCGGGTGTCGACGAGACCGCGCTCGTCGTCGACCAGGCGCAGTCCCACCTCGGCTTCCGGCTCGGGCGCCGGGCCGGCGGTGGCTTCCTCTCGTTCCTGTCGCTGCTGCGCGTGGGCGTGGCGTTGGGTGATCTCCTCTACGTCGGCGGTGAAGTGCTGGGCGCGTGCTTGGCGGGATCCGTCGCCGATGTGGCGCGTGTACGGTCCACGCGCGGGCCAGTCCTGGTGCTTCTCCCCGCAGTTGCTTGCCGCTGCGCGTCGACCCATCCGGTCCAGGAACGCCGGCAGGGCGTACCGGTGCCACTCCTCCATGCCGTCGCTCGTGGCGGCCGCCCCGGCTCGGCGGCGCAGGTCGGCGAGCACCGCGATCTCGCGCACGAGGGCGGGGTGTTGCGGCCAGCACTCGGGGATGAGGTCCTCGGGGCGCCACCCGTACTCGTGGTTGATCCACACCACGACGCGGTCGAGCCACTCCCACATCTGCTGACGCAGCCGTGGGTTGACCACGCTGCTGGGGTCCCACGGGCGGGCCAACGTCTGGGGGTCGCCCAGCGCCTTCTTCTCCGCATCGGTGCCGTAGGCGAGCGTGTCGAGCTCCTTGAAGGCCTGTCGCAGCATCCCGGTGGGCTTGGGGAAGGAGATCACGAGCATGGTCACACCTCATATGGGTCGAAGGAGTACGGGCTGTCGTCGGAGGTAGGCGGTGCTGCCCCGGCGTCCCGTCCCGTGAGCCCATCGCGGCGGGCGGCGGCGACGGCTGCCACGGCCCGGGCACGTGGAGAGATGCCGTTGGCCCGCTCCGTGGCCAGCACCCCGCGCAGATCGTCCTGGTCGGCCAACAGTCGGGCGCCGGGCCTGCCGGCGATGCACGGACGCACCTTGGCGATGATCGGCTTGGCGTTCTCCGCGAGGATGAGCACTGTCCCCTCGTCGAGCTCGCGGATCTCTGAGCCGGTCATGACGGCGATGTCGTCGCCTTGGGTGCTGCGCCCGGCCATGGTGCCGCTCTGCCAGGAGTGGCGTGCGACGCGCACGTCGCCCATCAGGTCGGAGAGTTCTTGGTTGAACCGCACGTCTTTGGACCCACCGAAGACGACGAGGTTGTTGGTCAGGCCGATCATGGATCGGGCCTCGTCCTCGCCGAACAGGCGCGTCAGCTGGGCACGGGTCTGTGCGGCCCACTGGATCGAGATCCCCAAAGCTCGTTCGTTGGCCATCCGCGTCTGCAGCGTCGGCAGCGGCGCCGTCGACGGCAGCTCGTCGAGGCTGGCCAGGATCGGGGGGCACAGCCGGCCCCATGGCGATTGGGCGGCCAGTTCCAAGGCGGTGTCCAGCACATACTCGGCGACAGCAGTCATCAGCGGCGACGCCGACGCGTAGGGGTCCTCGCGTCCCAGGAGGTACACCGTGCCCCCTTGCTCGATCAGCTGAGCGATGTCGGTGGCTGGCCGGCCGGGACCGGGCACGCACCGCCGGCGGATCTTCTCCTGAAAGAACAGGGACATTGCCTGGTGCACGGTGGCGGTCGTGTTGCCGGCGGCACGCGGGTCCCCGCGCAGAGCCCCCTCGAGCAGGCCAGCCCAGTGGGGGGCGGCGTACTCGTGGTTGCGCAGGATGTCCGTGGGGCGGCTCGTGCCCAACGGGTTGGCCACCCACTCCAGGACCTCGTCGAGGTCGGCACCGGTCAGCGCGGCGGCGTGCAGGTAGCACTGCAGCACCTTCGCCGCCTCGTTGGCGTAGAAGCGGGCGGCGTCGTCGCTCTGCCCACTCTGGGCTCCGCCCTTGATCGTCCCGGCCGTCCACGCCTTCGCGCGACGTTCGGCGACCTGCGGGTCGACACACCCGTCGATTGGGTCGAAGACCATCTCGGGCATCCCCTTGGTCAGCCCGAACGGGTCGAGAACGACGCACGGTCCGCGGCGTGAGCGTGCCGTCCAGCTGAGCAGCATGTCCTGTGGCTTCGTCAGCGTCACCAATGCTGCGCCGGGAGCCTGCAGCAGCGCCGGGATCAAGCACCCAAGGGTCTTGCCGGACCCCTGGGGCCCGATGACCCCCGTGGTCCGCTCCCACCGAACCCACAGGTCCCCTGCGCCTCGAGGCCACTTCGACGTCCCGATCTGCCAGCCCACCTCACAGGGCTCGATCCGTTGGAAAACATTCATCGCTGCACCCCCTTCTTCCCATACAGGTCGGGTCGGATCACCTTCGCGTCCTCGCGCAACCGTCGGCGCCCCAGGACCTCCCGCGCTTGCGCGACGCTGGCCGTGCCCGCGATCGCGCCCGGCCCCCGCCGGGTCCACCACATCACGGCCGCCCAGATCGCGACCGTCACCCACACGAGCTGCCCGATGACAACGAACGTCAGCAGAAGCCCTTCCCCCGCGTGCCCGATCGGCGCCGCGGCCAGCCCCGCCGTGGCGTCGCCACGCAGGACCGCGAGGGTGCTGCCGAGCAGGTCTCGGGCGGGCGGCCACGTCCACCCCCCGCCCACGACCCAGTTCGCCGCCGCACGGCTGACGTGGATCATGAGCAGGACCGCCAGCAGGACGCCCATCAAGGCGACCACGGCCGGCTCCCACGTCCATGGGTACGGGGTGTGTCGTCGTTCACGCTGCATCGCGATGTCCCTTCCTCTACTTGGCCTTGACGTTGCCCACGCGCCAGATCTCGAAGATCGGCTTCGTGGAGGTGCCGGCGTAGGAGAACCGGCCGACTCCCTCAGCGCGGCTACGTGCGTCGATCGTCGACTTCCTGTTGGGGTCCAGGACCATCGCCACGTGCCCGATCCGCTCTGGCCCCAGGTAGCTGTTCCAGAACAGCAGGTCGCCGGGACGCTCGTCCCCGGGCTTGATGCGCTTGCCGTTGCCCTGCGCAAGCCAGTCCCGCTGCCCCTGCGCGGTGCGCGGCATGTCGATGCCGACCTCGCTGTACGCACGGGAGGTCAGTCCGGAGCAGTCCCACTGGTCGGGCCCGTTGCCGCCCATGACATACGTCTCCCCGTCCTGCTCCAGCGCGAAGGCCACGACCTTCTTCACTCGAGGGTTGGTCAGCGCCGGCACCTGCGGGTTGCCGTCCTCGCCGCCCGCGCCCGGGTCGCAGTCCGAGGGATCGCCCACGACGTTGCCGCCGCCGTAGGCAGCCGCGTAGAACAGGACGTCCTGACCGTATGGGCGGGAGCGGTTGTAGGCGAAGAGCGCGTCGACCACGCCGTCAGGACCGCGGGTGGCGCCCTCGTGGACAAGGTACTTCGCTGCGCTCATGATGCTGTCGGCCGGGTTGTTGATGTCCGCTCGGCCGTCACCGTCGCCGTCAGTTCCCATCCCGCCGGCCCAGGTGGCGGGCATGAACTGCATGTGCCCCTGAGCGCCGGCGCTGGAGACCGCGGTGTTGCGGCCGTGGTTGGTCTCGGCCATCCCGACACCGGCGAGCAGGGTCCACGGCAGCCCGTACTTCTTGGCCGCCTTCATGTACAGCGTCTTGATCTCGGCCGGGATCGGCTGGGGCGGGTTGTGCAGTGAGTCCTGCCGCTGCCCGGTGGGCTTGGGCAGGTCGAAGCCCATTCCCCCTTCGCCCTCCTGCGAGGTGGCGTCCTGACCCGACGGGGCCTCGCCGTCCTCGGGACGGCGCAGGGTCTCCTTGCCGTTCAGGGGCGCGCCGTGCTCGGCCATCCAATTCTTGGGGTCGACGGCGGTGCCATCGACGTGGATCTCGAAGTGCAGGTGGACGCCCGTGGACTGACCCGTGGTGCCCTCGACCCCGATTTGGGTGCCGGCAGCGACCTTTTGTCCCTGCTTGACCTTGATGCTGGCCAGGTGGGCGTACCTGCTGGTCACGCCACCGGAGTGCTTGATGTCGACGACATTGCCGTAGCCACCCATCACCCCGGCGAAAGCGACCTCGCCGTCGCCCACGGCGACGATGGTCCCTGTGCCGCCGGCGCCGTTCATGTCCTGCCCGCTGTGGGTGCGCCATTCCTGGTGGATGGGGTGGAACTCGCGGCCGAACCCGCGATCGTTGACCACGTACGGCCCAGCGATCGGTGGCTGCCACGACCCCGTGGCGGCCACCGCGCCGGTGCACTCGACCTCGTCGATGCTCTCCGCAGCTGGCGCCACGATCACCGCAGCCACGGCGGCGATCGAGCACAGGGCAGCCGTGATGGCCACGACCAGGGCGAACGCGCCCCACGCTATGGCCTTCATCAGCCGGCCTCCGCGACGGGCTGCGTCCAGGTCAGCTGCCGCTCGATGGGGTGCAAGAGCGTGGAGACCTGGTGGATCCGGTCACCGATCGACCACACGGCCCGCCCCTTGTCCTGCATGGCCCAGCCCGTGATCAGGTCCTTGGCCACCGGACCCAGCCCCAGCATCTCGTCGAGCTCGCCGGCCACAGACGGCTTCTGCCCGTGGAGGATCTTCACATCCGCCAGCTCGAGGAGGTCCTTGGCGATCATCGCCGCCTGCGAGCCCTGGTCGCCGACGGAGAGCAGGTCGCTGGGCTTGTGCATGACGGCGAACTGGATGTCGCCCCCCTCATCACCCTTGCCGCGGGAGAACCGCAGATCCGCGTCGAACGACTTGATGGCGTCGACCCCCAGCCGGAACTGCCGCCAGGCCTCGTCCCGGATCACGATGCGCACGTCCTCGCGCGCCGCGAGCTCGCGCATCCCGCGACCCCACGAGTTGACGCAGGTCAGGGCGATGCCGACGGCCTCGTCGCCTAGCGCGTCCAGCCGCGACAGACTCAAGGACTGGATCGGGGCGTTCCAGTCGATCTCCACGGTGGTCTCGGTGTCGAACAGCCCGGACAGGCGGCCCTTGACCAGTTGCAGCAACGCATTGCGCAGCAGTCGCGTACCGTCCATGAACTCCTGCTGGGTGGCGTACCTGCAGGTGTTGACCAGAGCCGCGCTCGGCTCGTCGAGAGCGGCCCACAGGTGCGGGATCGTCGTCACGCGCAGCTGCGTGGCTCCCTCGCTCCATCCGGTGAGGTCCTCGAGCGCTGCCTGGCAGACGGCCTGCTCGTTGGGGCCGAAGGGGACTGGCGCGCCGCCGACGCGCTGGCTGCCAACGAGGCCGCCCAGCAGGGTGAGCCAGCGCCCGAACACGACCTGGGCACGCTTGTGCGCCTCGGCCCGAGACAGGTCTGCCCACCCGTTGACCAGGGGCCCGAAGTCGAGGGGGTTGATCCTCGCGGCCAAGCCGGGGCCGATCGCGATGGGCTCGACCCCCAGGAAGCGGCACAGTCGCTCGTACTCGTCCTTGGGGTCTCCGGGCACGAACGTCTTGTAGTGCCGGAAGCACAGCATCCGCAGCGCGAACGCTTTGGTGGTCCCGGACTTGCCGACGCCCGGCTTTCCCATAGAGAAGATGTTGTGGTTGGTCACCGGGATGTTGTCGTCGCGGACCCACCCGACCGGGTCGGCGTAGAACTTGCCCCCCGACTGGGCGTCCATGCCCATCAGCGCTCCGGTCGGAGGAAGACCCGGCCCGGCCAGCCACGGCCACACGACGGCGGCCTGGTCGCTGGTCATGCGGTAACTGGCCACCGGAGGCTTCATGCTCGCGGCCCACCCTGCGCCGCGCCGCGGACTGCCCCGGCCCAAGGCGCTGCGGAAGAGGCGAGGGTCCTTCTCCTTCGTCGGCGGGCCAGGCTTCGTCGGCAGCTCGTGTCCGAAGTCCTGCAGCAGGCCGGTGACGTCACGACCTGTCCCGCGCCTGATCACAGCGTCCCCTTGCGCGCGAGGTTCAGCCCCAGAGGGACCACTGAGGCGCAGAACGCGACGTCGTGCGAGACATCCAGTCGCAGCGGAGCGAACCCGGCCCGCCGCACCGAGGTTTCCAACCGTCGACCCGCGTCGGCCGCCGACTTCGTCTTCGGGACTGTGATCGTCACGATCGCGTGGGGTGCGGTCAGGCTGTTGCCCTGGGCCTGCTTCACGTCGAGGTCGCGGGTGCGCTGAGCGGCCTGCCTGTCCTTGGCGCGCGAGGTGCGCTTGAGCTTCTCGTTCAAGGCGTCACTGACGTCGGCCATGCTCTCCGACCGGCTGATCTCGCGGTCGGCCTGCTTCAGGGTCTTGATGGGCCAGACCACGGCCAGCGACCGCCGCTCCTCCGGTTCGCTCGGCGTGAGCACCGGAAGGAGTGCACCCATTGCCGCGCCACGGTCAGGAAGCTGCAGCGTCACGCTCACCGAGTGCCAGGCGTCGTGCGCGTAGTGCCGCACAGCCGTCTCAGCGGTCGAGGGGCCGGCGTGTGCCCACGGCACCTCCGCGTTCACCCGCGGATTGCGGGCACGCTCGGCTAGGGCGTCGACGATCCCCGCTCGATCACCGGGGGCGAATCCGGTACGTGTGGCGGCCGCAAGCTCTGGGCTCGTCATCCACGTCACCTGCTCCATGCCCACGCCTCCCATCAAGGCGCCCGTCAGCTCTCCGGCCACGTCGCTGAGGACACGGCCGCGGCCCGAGAGCCCGCGACCGGCCTCTCGCGCGTGCCTGGCCAGCACCGGCTCCTCGACGACCGCTGTCACAAAGGCCTCTTGGCGCACGGACACCCCCGTCAGTGCTTCTTCGAGGTCACCGACGATGCGGGCGGCGCCGGCCGGCGCGGAGGGAGACCCGTTCTCCCGCACCCACTGGGCTCGCTCCGCGCCGTCGTCCGGGATGGTGCGCACGATCGCGATGACCTCCGAGACCATCTCGCCCACCGCCATCTGGTCGATCAAGCTGGTCAGACCGCGGGCCTTGCCGAGGCGCTCGTCCCGGTCGCGCAGTTGAATTCCGGGATGGGACACGCTGGCCGAGATGGCCCAGGTCCGCGTCACGTGGTCCTGGATCAAGGCCATGCGGCGCATCTGCGCCCCCGTCGGTGCTCCCTCGTGGATCTCGATCGACGTCAACGCACCCGGCAGGTCCGCGTCGGGCTGCCCCCCGCGGCCGGTGGCAGCGCGGGACCGCCACACCGACAGCCCCGTCACGGAGCACACCGCGTGACTGACCAAGGCACCCAGCCACCCGATCGCGGAGCGGCCGCGCACGGGCAGCAGCAGCAGGACGCCCATGATCACCCACGCCAGGATCAGTAGGGCGACCGCGGCCCACGCCTTGCGCGAGAAGGCGGTCGCGACCGCCAGCATGCACAGAAGCATTACCACCCACTGGGGGATCGTCATACCCAGCATCCAGCCGCGCCGGGCCGGGACGTACTCGTTGTAGACGCTCATCTCTGCTCAGTTCCTCTCGTCGATTCCGCGATTCACACGACTGGTGGCGGGGTGGCGCCGCCGGCAGCGCCACCCGCTCCCCCCGCGCCGGCGCCGCCGGCACCTCCCGCGCCAGCACCTCCCGGCGGCGTGGGGGTTCCCCCGCCCTGCCCGTCGTTCTGGCCGCTCGAGGGCGCACCCGGTGGCGTCGGCGCCGGCGGCGTGGGGGTTCCCCCGCCCTGCCCGTCGTTCTGGCCGCTCGAGGGCGCACCCGGTGGCGTCGGCGCCGGCGGGGTGGGAGTTCCCCCGCCCTGCCCGTCACTCTGGCTGTCGCTCTGCGTCGAGGAGCTGGAGGGGTCCTGGGCTGGCCCGGTGGGCGTCGGGTCCTCGTCGTGCGGGTCGCCGTGCTTGCCGCCACTGGCGGCTTGCTTGTCGCCGCCGCGCCCGGCGCCGCGGCTTCCTCCAAAGTCGGGGACGTACTGGCCGTGGCCCACGCCCATCTGATTGGTCATGTCGGCCCCGAGGGATGCCGCCTTGGTTCCCATTCCTGCGGCGGCTCCGATGGCCTTGCCGACCGCAGAGCCCAGCGGACCGAGCTTGCCCATGGCCCCGGCCATCCTGTTCGCCGAGTCGCCCTGTCCGTTGGCCTCGGCCTGCGACCGACCTTGACCGTCGACGCTCGACGCTGCCCCACTGCCCTTGCCCGCACCGCCACCTGCCCCCAGCAGCCCGCCGATTCCTCCCGCGGCGGCCAGGCCGGCACGCATCGAAGCCCCGGAGTTGGTGTTGGGGTCGGTGAAGGCCAGGAGCTTGTACAGGGCCAGGGGCGCGAAGGCCGCGATCAAGACCAGCAGCACGCTGGGCACCGCGGTCCCGACGGCCCGCTGGATCCCGTCCTCCTGCCCGGTGGCCACTCCCGCGGTGAAGGAGACCCCAAGCCCGAGCAGAAGCGCCATGATCACCGGCGTGAACGCGGCCGCGTGGAACCACCTGAAGGTCTTCCAGAACCACGACTTACCCAAGTCGCTGCCGAGCCCGCCTGCGCTGATCGCGCTCGTGCTCACCAGCACCATGAGGGACCCGGATCGGGCAATCATGACCATGATGTGCCCGAATGCCGCGATGATCAGCACGATCCCCAGCACGCCCATGACGGTGGCCACCGACCCCTCGGTGACGTCCTGCGCATCCAGCTTTGTGCCCAAGGGCTCGAACTCCGACCACGAGTCAACGTGGAGGAGCTGGCTGAGGATGGCTGCGGTGATCCCCTGCACGGCAGCGATGACGACTAGGGCGTAGGCGTTGAAGGCTGCCCACACACCGACGAACTGGGCGTATCCGATGGCGACCCGCGCCAAGCCCTGGCCGTTGCGCTGGAAGGCCGAGACGGCCAGCTGCACCGAGGACATCGCGACGAACAGGGTCATCCCGAGCCAGAGCGAGAGCTCGTAGACGGGACGACCGGGGCCGTCCTCGCGTAGGTCGGGGGTCATGAACTGGTCGATGATGTGGAGCGCCAGCCGCAGCAGCCAGCTGCCGCAGTTCCAGATCGCGAGCATGATGGCCGTCCACCCGTCGGCCACGACCTTGCCCGCGGCCGACCCCAACGGCGTGAAGGGGTTCCACGAGGGGAACGGCACGGGCAGCACGGCAGGTGCCTGCTCGACGAGGTTGAGGGTCAGCATCATGGCGCGCTCAGCTCTCGTCCGGGCTGACCCACGTGCGCCACCCGGCCTCGATGGCCTTGGTGGTCCCGGGCCAGGTCGACGGTGCGATGGCCGGCTGCTGGCCGGGGGCGATCTTCCACGCGTTCGAGTGGTTATCCCACTGCATCCGTTCGCAGTGTCCCCACCCGGTCTTGGCCTCCTGCTCGACGACCGCCGTGACGTCGAAGAGGACGCAGGCCAGGACCCACTCGTCGCCGTCGTGGCCCTTGACCTGGGCGGCCACCGGGGTGACGGTCATGGTGGAGGTCGAGCCCGCGTCCTGCCCGCTGATACCGGCCGACTCCAGGAAGGCGCGCACGTTCTCGGTCAGCCTCCACTGCCCCGCCTCAGGCGCTCCGGGCAGCGCCCACTGCTCGTGCACGGTGTTGGCGTGCGGGATCGACATCCCTTCCATGACCACTCGGGAGATCGCGGCCAGCTGGCCGACAGCGCCGTGCGGAGTCTGGGGGAACCCGGTCGGCACATCGGCCGGCCCCACCTTCGTCGCGGCCGGGATCGTCATGGTCTCGGCTGGCGTCGAGGCGACGTCACCCTCACGGGCGTCGACCGGGTCGACCTGGAGCATCGGCTCGGCGGCGATGCGATCGCGCGCCTGCTGCCCGTGCACCTGCGACGGCGCGGGCCGCGTCGCCTCCGCGTGCTTGCCGGTCCCACCGGTGGCTCGCACGATCCAGAACACCAGCCCCGCGATCAGGAGCACGGCGAGCACGGCGAGCACGGCGAGGACGACGCGCAGTTTCTCCACGCTCCACGGCTGTGGCTGCTCGGCCATCACACGCACCCGCTGCCGAGGATCCCGTCGAGGATTCCCGGCCCGATCAGGTAGCCGATGGCGGCGACGAAGATTCCAGCCAGGCCGACCAGCGCTCCCTTGGCCGCGTGGCTCATGCGGAAGAAGATGCCGCCCACGATGCAGCCGATCAGGACGAAGACGCTGATGGCAAACATGGCGATCACGCCCCACAGGACGTATCCGGTCAGCTGATCGACAGGCGCCTGCGCACCGGGGGGTGCGACCGGGCAAACCGCCGCGACGTTGCTGTAGGCGTTGACGGTGACGCTCTTGATGACGCTCATGAGGAGATGCCTTCCTTCGTGGTTGACCCGGCACCGATGAGCCGGGAGATCTGATGTGCTGCGTTCAGCAGCGATCGCGGCAGTGGAGAGCCGCTCAGGCCGCGCTCGGCCAGGTCCTTCTCGTGCGGGACGTCGATCCACGTCCCCCGGTCCAGGTGGGTCGTCGTCCGCGGCCCCAGGGCCGCGCGCACGTGAGCGGGCAGCCGCTTGGACCCCAGGGACCGCACGGCCACGACCGTCGTGGCCGAGGCCGGCAGGGCCGCCAGGGTGTTCTCCAGGCGCCGCAGGCTCGGCACGCTGGCCGTGGCCGCGACGACGATCGCCGGCGCGTGCTGCACCTGCTGGGCGAGCCACCCGCCGGTCGCGGTCAGCTGCTCCAGCTGCCACCCGACATCGAGCACGTCCCATCCGGGGGCCTCGACGACCACTGGGGTGGGGACCGCGTCGGGTCCGGCGATCACTCGGGTCGCGCGGCTGAGTGCCACCTGCTCGCGGGTCCCGTTGCACCAGCCGCTCGCGTCGGTGCCCAGCTCGGCCGTGGCGGCTTCGGCCAGCCCGGTCGCACTCATCGAGCAGCACTCCACGACGCGTGCCGGCGCCAAGATGCTCGCAACGGCCACGGCCAATGACGTCGCCCCGCTGGATCCGCTCGCGGCCAGCACGGGTAGGACCTCACGCGTCGTCGCCCACGTAGTTGTCTCGAGCGGGCGAGCGATCCCTGCCGGCACTTCCCCAGGTGCCGGCGCCGGCGCGCGGTCCGCGCGGAACCGGCCGGCGGCCAGCGCCTCGACGGCCGCCTGGAGCTCTTCGACGCGGGGCAGGTGCTCAGTGGTGGTGCCGCTCATCGCTTCTCCCCCGCCGCTGGCTTGGACAGCACCCCGCGCAGCTGGACCGGGTCCTCGATCTGCGCGAGCAGGGCCTTGGCCTGCTGGACCTGCTGCAGCCGGGTCACCCCGCCGACGATCTGTGCGACGACGTCGGCCTCGGTCATGGTCAATCGCACCAGCTCGTCGACGTCCATCTGGCCGGGCGAGGCCGCCGCGGTGGTCTGGTCGATGGCGCGCAGGCGCCTGCTGCTCGGATTCATCACGCGCTCCGACCCATGGAGCGCTCGTTGTACGCGCGCAGCTTGGTGATGGCTGCATGAGTGCGGCGTCTCACCGATCGGGGCGAGCCCCCGCGGCGCTGGGCCACTGCGACGCTGACCGCCTCGGACATCAGTCCTCCGCGTCTGCCTGGCCGGCCCGACGACACCTCGTCGGCGCGCTCTGCCACCTCCAGCAGCAGCTGCGCGTCCACGGTCGAGATCTCGCCGGCGTTGATCGCGGCGTCGAACAAGTCACGCAGCTCGACCTCGGCCGGCAGGGTCGGCGACGGGGCGCCCAGGAGCATCCCGGTCTTGTCCTCGCTGCCGGCCCCGATCAGGATCGAGCGTCGGCGGGTCTTGTCGCTGCGCTCGTGCATGCCCAGCTCGCGGCGGATGCATCGCTCAGCGTTGCGCAGCACCGTCGCGGCGCAGTTGGTCGGTCGCGACGGGCCGATCTTCAAGGTGCGCGCCTGGATCCACACCTGCCCGGCGACGAGTTGGTCGACCTCTTCGCGCAGCTCGGGCAGCTCGCGCTGCAGCCGCCCTGCCATGTGGCCAGCGCCCGGCAGCAGCAGCCACACCAGCGTCGCTGTCGCCGCCGCCTCGTTGCCGCCGTCCGGCATGCCGAGCTCCGCCAGCGCGAGCAGGAGCTCGTTGCTTCCCGCCGGCCCCAACCGGCGCGTCGCACCTTTCAGGTCCGCGAGGTCGTCGATGCTGCGCAGCACGGCATGGCGCTCCTGCCACGCGGGCCAGCGCATCCTCGCCACTTCGAGCAGTCCCGCGTCTGGCTCGTCCAGGCCCAGCAGTGTGGCCACGCTCATCTCGCTCTCCTTCCGTCTGGACACGGAAGAAATCTCGGACGAGGTCGTTGCCGGATTCGTACCTACTGGCGGCAGGAACGCTCTAGGTACGAGCCCGTACCTAGGCCCGTACACCCCCTCTGACCTGCGGAAACGCCAGGTTCCCAAAGTTCCTGAAGAAGTTTTGCCGCTCCCCCTTGCGGGCAGCGGTCACGCGCCGGCAGGCACGCCGAAGGGGGTCTGACACGTGGTGTCAGACCCCCTTACCGGCTGGTTCGTTGGCGCCGGCGAGCCTCAGCTGGCCCGTCGCCGGCGGTTGCCCCACTGCCGGTCCTCGACGACCTGGCGGGTCCGGTCGGACAGATCCACAGGGCCCTCCCCGTCGACGTCGGAGGCGTTGCAGACCTCGTCGAGCACGATCGTCTCTGCCTCCGCGCGCTCCCCTTCCGCCTCGGTGACGCGGGCCATGTCCAGGCGAGGGATGTCCTCGTACGGTGCTGCTCGCAGAGCAGTCATCGTGGCCAGGCGTGCGTTGTGCAGGTCCCCCGCGCGCAGGCATGCGGTCGTTGCCAGGTGGGCCGTGTCCACGATGGTCAGGGTGAGCACCTCGTCGATCCGCTCGCCCTCGCTCAGCCACGACCAGCCCCCGGGTCGCAGCTGGCTGAAGGGCACGCCCTGCACCAGGCGCAGCGCCTGCAGGAGGTCGTCGACCCCAGCGGCCCCTCTGGCCTGGGCGCGCAGCCGCAGCCGACGGAACAAGTCGGCGTCGACGAGCACGTCGACCAGCTCGTAGGCCTTGCTGCCTCGCGCTGATGCCTTCGGTCCTGTGCCAGCGCTCGGCAGGTGCTTCGCGCCTGTTCCAGGGTGGGTGCCCAGCCAGTCGCGCACGGTGTTGATGGACCTGCGCACGGTGCCCTCGGCAATACCGAAGGCCTCCTGGACCTCAGCATTGGTCGCGCCGTGCTCCCGCAGCGCGAGGTAGGCCACGACCTCGGTCGAGTACCCCACTCGCTCGGTCAGATGGACGCCTCCGACCGTGCGCACCTTCACCGGCCCGAGGAAGGTGACGCGGGGCCGCGCGCAGGACGGGGACCACCACTCGGCCAGGTCCTCGTCAAGGGTCGGGTCGGCGTCGATGATCTCGTCGGCGGTGTCGGCGTCGACCTGCGGGGAGAGGGTCGCGAGGTCTTCGACGGTGGTCGCCCCCACCTCGAGGTATTCCTCGTCCTCTCCTTCGAGGAGCGAGACCGTCGCGTGCTCGTCGTCGGCCGGGCTTTCGCGCGGCAGGGTGTGTTCCTCGCGGATGGCTCCCGCGGCGTCGCTCCACTCCTGCCACGGCTGGCTCGGGTCCTCGATGACCGGGATGGGTGCATCGTCGTGTCGGCGGTACTCGCTGGCCAGCTGCGCGCACGCGCGAGCCTCGTCCTCGCTCAGACCGACGCCGTCGATCTCCAGTCCGGCGTGCGGGATGTGCACCCGGGCATGCTCGTCGACGTGCAGCACGAGCGCGTCGTCGTTGCCGCCTGCCGGGTTGATCTGGATCAGCCCAGTCCCGCTGCGACCGCCGGCGGCGCGCAGGGTCTGCTCCAGCTGACTCAAAGCCTCGCTGCCCTGCCCGCCATCGACCACCAGCGCGCGGGCGGGCCACAGGTCCTCGCCGCGTCGGCGCGCACGCAGTGTGGCGACCTCCGCGTCGAAGTCGTCGGCGCGGTCGACGCACTCGATGGCTTCCAACAGGATCTGCGCCGTTGCCTGCTCGTCCCAGCCGTCGTAGGTGACGATCCGCTCCGGGGCCAGCTCCTTCAGCTCCGCCCCCACGCCCATGACGTGCACGCGAGCGTGCTGGGACCACGCGTTGACCGCGATCTCCGCGGCGACGTACCGCGCCAACGCCGCGGCACGCTGCGGGTCTCCGTTGATCACGAGCGAGAGGTCCTCGACGTTCAGCAGCCACCACGGGCGGTCGCCACGGCGCCCGATCGTCACCAGCAAAGGCCACGGCGCCTCCTGGTCGGGCACGTGCGGGCCGACGTCGTCGAGGTCGCTATCGCCCGGCAGCACCCACCGCTTCTGGTCCTCGCTACCCAGCCACGGCGAACGAGCCGGCATCGGCTCCTCGAGGTAAAGCGTGACGGCGTCGCTGCTCAGCGCCACGGCCACGACCTTGGGCAGCTCAGCGTCGGTGGACGCTGCAGCCAGGCGCCGCAAGGCCTGGTCCATCCACTCCACCGTCACGGCCGTCTCGGCGCCGACGCGGGTGATCGTGCGCTCCAGGCCCTCCAACTCGGCAGAGGGAGCGATGATCGTGCGGCCCGGGCGTCGGGCCCGCAGCGCCCGTCGCCGCCACACCCGGCGTGCCCCATACAGGCCAGCACCCAAGATCGCGCCGGCGCCGGCAACGCCGGCGATCCACGCGGTCGACGAGCTCTCCTGGCTCTGAGGTGAGGGCGCGGTCTGCGGCGCCGGCCGCTCACTCGGCGACGCCCCAGACGACGGCGCGGTGGGCGACGGCGTCGCCGTGGCCTCTTCTGACGCGCCGCCGGCGGGCGTGGACGAGGCGGCTGCTGGCGGGGCGTCCTTCGCGGCCTGGGCGGCCGAGTTGGCCGTCTCACCCGGCCGCTCCTGCCCCTGCTCGCCGCCGCCATTGTCCGAGGTCGCGGTCGGCGGGGTGGTCCGCGAGGGTGTCGACCCGGCGGCATCTGGGATGTTCAGGACCCACCCCGGTTCGATGTGGTCCGGGTCGGACACCTGGTCAGAGTTCGCGTCGACGATCCTCGGGTACTGCTCGAACGACCCGAGCTCGTCGCTGGCGATCTCGGACAACGTGTCACCCGGCTCGACCGTCACCCGTGTCGACGACCCGGTCGACGACACCCCCGAGGTGTCGGTGTTAGCCGCCGCGGGTGTCGGGATGCGCAGCGTGGTCCCGGGCGTGAGCATCCGTTCGTTGCCGCCCAGGACCTCGCGGTTGAGCTCGAGGATCTTCGTGTACTCGCGGCCGTCGCCCAGATGCTCCAGCGCCAGCGACCACAGCGAGTCCCCGGCCTTGACCGTCACCTCACTCGTCGGCGTCGCCTCCTCGTGCGGGCTCTCCGGCTGCGCCTGCTCGGCCGGCGCCTGCTGCGCGCCAACGCTCGAGGTCACCGCGGGGGCGGCCGCGGCGGTCACGTGTGTCGGAGCCGCTGACGCGGCGCCTACCGCCGGGATCGAGGTCACCAAGAGCATCGCTCCGGTGACCAAGCCTCGCGCCATCGACTGCGGTGCACCCAGACCCCGAACCCGCGGGGCGTGCACTCGGCCGCGCGCCTGGGCCGCGACCTCCAGTCCGACGCTGAGCGTCATCACCAGCCAGCACACCCAGCCCAGCACCGTGATCGCGGCCAGCGCCAGCCGTCCGTCGTCCGGTGAGGTCAGGCTCGACCACACGTCCTCCGGTGCCGGCGCGCTCGACGGCAGCGGGTTGCCCACGGCCAGCAGTGCGACCGGCAACCCGACCACGATGGCAACGATGGCCGCGGCACACACAAGGCCGGTGAGTCGCTGCTTCATTGTTCGGTCCCTTCCTGGACGGTGACCACCCGCGAGGTCGCGGACGCCGTCGCACTCAGCTCGTTGACTCCCACAATCCGCAAGAACTTGGTCTCGTACGTCGTGCGGGTGTCCACCTGGATGGAGGTGCTGTCGACCACGCGCACTTGGCCGGTGACTCGGTCATGACCCGACAGGTACTCGCGAGCGGCCGCGGCCGCCTGCTCGGGCGACGTCGACCCACCCCTGCCCTGCATCGCCGATGCGCGGTCCAGCGGCTGACCGCCGGCTCTGGCCGACTGCCTGGCCACGTCGGCGGCTTCCTGCTGAGCGACGACCCGGCCACCGAAGTCCACCGCGATCCCGACCAGCATGATCGCCACGATTCCGAACATGACCGCCCAGACACTCACCGACCCTGAGTCGCCACGGGCACGTCCCACCACTCTCACCGCTCTCGGTAGCTGTCGATCGGGCTGGAGGCCGTGCGCGAGATCTCCATCTGCCCCGGGATACCCATCATGCTCAGCGACCCCATCGAGACCACGCACGTGACCGTCGCCGTGGCTGAGGCCTTCTCCCCCAGCGCCACACCGAATTGGCTGGCGTCGACGTCGACGTCGACCGATTGGCACTCCACGTCCTGCGTCGTCAACGTCGCTGACGCCGATCGCGTGCTCGAGGCCACCGCCGCCTGCTGAGTGCGCTCGATGGATGCCGAACGCGCGGCGTCGTTGGCCGCGACCTGCACGGCCTGCTGCGCCAACGACACCCTCGCGCCGAAGACGACCAGCGCGACGAACGCCATCATCGCCGGCGCCAGGATCACCGCCTCCAGGATCATCGAGCCCCCTTCGGCAGCAACGCGCCCTCTGCGTCCGGCCTTCACGGTGTGATCCGTTCCAGCGGGACCGTCGCGCTCTGCTCCACCGACGGGTCCCATCCCGGCACCAGACTCATCGACGATCCGACCACCGTCACGCTGACACTCGTCGGTGACTGGCTCGAGGAGACCTCGACACCACGCAGCACGTCGTCGCCGCCGGCGGAGGAGACGAAATCCAACGCCGCGGCTCGACCGTCTCCCTCGGCGGCCCGCTCGAGAGACTGGGCTCGCGCCCCGTCAGCGGCGGCTCCGATCGCCACACTGCGCGCGTGGAACCACATGGCCGCCTGGACGCCGAGGAACATGATGGCCAGGAGCGCCGGAAAGAGGATCGTGGCCTCGATCGTCAACGACCCACGCTCGCCGCGCAGTCGTGACGTCCAGCCCTTTCCTCTGGTCACCTTTGTCTCCATTCAGCCGCTGATCTCGCTGGCCTTGCTCGTGACGAACGCCCGGATCGCGGTGATTACCACGGTCGCGATCGCGATGACCGCGACCGCCCACAGCACCTGCTCGACGGTCACCGACCCGCGCTCGTCACGAGCCCGCAGGACCCGGTACTGGTCCTCGACCCGGTCGGCGGCGCGCAGGCCCAGGAGATGGACGGTGGCGATGATGTGACTGAACATGATGTTTCCCCTCTGTGTTGATTTACCTTCAAGAACTCATGACCCGCAGGAGTGCGGGCGTTACCAAGATGGCCAGGAACACCATCCCGAGCATGGACATCGGCATGGTCATCCGCTCCGAGATCTCGACCGCGCGGGCCTTCTCGACGTTGAGCATCGCCGCGCGCATCCCGGCGCTGCGGGCCCGCAGGCTGCCCCAGACCTGGGCCCCGTCCTCACCGGAGAGGCGCATGATGTCGGCCAAGTCCGCCAGCTCGCTCAACCCCAGCTCCGTCGACAACTCGGCCAGCGACTCCCACGGCGTCACGCCGGACCAGCGGGTGCGGGCCAGCTCCTCGCCCAGTCGCTGGAACACCCACGAGTCGCCCACCTCCGCCGCGACCTCGAGCGCCTGCCGAGGCCCCGAGCCGGAGGCACGCTCCAACGCCACGAGGTCGATGTAGGACGCCAGCGCCCGAGAGAACTCGCGGCGAGCCTTCTTCGCGTCGTCGCGCACGTTGTAGTCGGGCAGGAAGAACCCGGCCACCGCCAAGGCAACCGACCCCAGCACCGGGAACGTCACCGGCACGTTCCATCCCAGCAGCGTCAGGAACGCCCACGCGAAGGGCCCCAAGAACAGCCCAGCGAGGGCATACGCGACTTTCTCCCCGTGGTAGCGCGCGAGCGGAATCTGCAGCAGCCGCAGCTCGCTGGTCGGGGTCGACGACCACACCGACGCCGGCGCCGTCCTCAACCCCCACTGACCCAGCCGCTCCACTCTCGTGGGCGCCGCGCTGACCTCTCTGGAGCGCGCCGACGCTGCCGCCGAAGCCGGCGAGAGCCGCTCCAGCACGTCCGACAACCGCGGGTCGCTGGGCGTCAGGTG
Source organism: Janibacter sp. FSL W8-0316 (assembly GCF_038004165.1). Taxonomy (NCBI): domain Bacteria; kingdom Bacillati; phylum Actinomycetota; class Actinomycetes; order Micrococcales; family Intrasporangiaceae; genus Janibacter; species Janibacter sp. FSL W8-0316. The sequence continues at coordinate 36,108 of NZ_JBBOQX010000002.1, forward strand.
CCACAGCAGCAGACCGCCAGCGGCGCCGATCAGTCCTCCACCGAGCAGCAGCAGCTGCAGCGCGCCCATCATCGGGCACCGGCCTTGACCAGGCTGCCGATGAATCGTGGCAGCGGGCGGCCGCGCGCCATACGCTTCATCCACACCAGCGCCGCGACGTACACGCACAGGTACAGCGCGAGCAGCACTTGACCGAGCGGGGTGCCGTACGGCTCGACGAAGTCGCCCGAGAACGTGAGGTAGATCAGCAGGCCGACGGTTCCGATGGTCACCCAGCGGGCGGTTGAGCGGGGCTTGGCGCGATCGGCCTCGATCTCGCGGCGGGCCCGCACGTCTGCCGCGACAGACTCCGCCAAGCTCTCCAGGACGCGCGCGACCCCCGCCGAGCGGCGCCGAGCCGCCAGCATCAGGTTGGCAGCGATCAGGTCGCCGGTCGCGTCGTCCAGCTCGTCCGCCAGGGCCCGTAGAGCCGCCTGCGTGGTCCACCGCGCCCGCAGACGCGCCGCCAAGCGGGTGACCTCGGGGCGGATGGCTTCCGGCGTCGACCGCACGCTCGCAATCAAGGCCTGCTCCACGCCCTGCCCCGCGGTCAAGATCCCCGACAACGCCCGGGTCCACTCCTCGAGCGCCTCGAGACGCTCGATGTCACGCCCACCCTCCGGCGACGTCATCAGCCATGGCACGACCACCACGGCGGCCGGCACCAGGACCACGGCCAGTACCCAGCCGGTCACCACCCAGACCAGCGCGCCCACGACGACCGCTGCCGCGATCAACCGTCGGGTCCGCCCGGACAGGCGCTGCCACCATGAGCGTCTGGCCACCGCCCGCGCCCGAGGACGTCGAGGCAGCACCTCGAACCCGGCGACCTCAGCGACCACGCCGAGAATCCCGGCCACGACCAGCGCGCCTGCTATCGCCATCACGATCATGACGTGCCCATCGCCGCGTAGTAGCCGTCCGCGTCGAAGCCGTACGGGATCAGCTCATCCCGCAGGTCATCGGGAATGACGCCCGGCACAAGACGCTGCGTGCCGGGGACCGTGGAGAAGATCGTCGTGCTCGACCACGTGTTCCAGCTTTCTCCGGGACCGATCGCGAGGATCTCGCTGATCCAGCGCACCCGACGCTTGCGGCCGTCGTCGTCGATGATGTCGCGCATGCTGGCCTGCACGACCACGTCCAAGCTCTCCGTCAGCGCCGAGACCGCCCAGTCGTGCGACTCGCCGGCCTCGAGCGCACAGGTGACCAGCTTGCTCATCACTCCCTGCGCGTTACGGGCGTGCGTCGTACTGATCGACCCCGCCCCGGACTGCATCGCCTTGACCATCGCGACGATCTCCCCGCCGCGCACCTCGCCGACAATCTGCCGGGAGAGGTTGAACCGGAACGAGTCGTAGAGCAGATCAGACAGAGTGATCTCTCCGGCCTGCCGACCATCCGGTCCGACCTCGCCCGACCCGGGGCGGGCCTCCCACGCGTACACGAACCGGTGCCGCGTCCGTGGCAGTTCGTCCAGGTGCAGCTCGTACTCGGTCTCGAAGGTGCCGATGGCCTCGTCCGGGTCGATCTCCGAGCACAGGGCCCGCACGAGCGTGGTCTTGCCAGCGCCCTGCTCGCCCGCTACGACCACGCTCTTGCGGGCGCGGATCAACGCTGCCAGGAACGAGGCCACCACCGGGGTCATCGACCCTCGCTCCACCAGATCCTGCAGGGACACCTCACGCAGACGGTGGCGGCGGATCACGACGCTTGGTCGGCGCGTCACCCACGCCGAGGCCGCCAACCGGGCGCCCCCGTCCAGGCGCATGTGCAGCCGCGGTTGCGCCTCGGAGAAAGGTCGCGCGTTGACCTCCGATCGGCTGGCCAGGAACACGAGGAAGTCGATGAGCTCCTCGTCGTCGTCGGCGACCGGGTCGACGTCCTCGAGGTGGCCGTCGATCCGTTCCACGGCCACCCGGTCTGCGCCGGCGATCTGAATGTTCTCCACGGTGTCGTCGTCGATCAACGGCTGCAGCCGACCCAGACCAAACAAGGCGTTGTCTAGGGCCTGAGCCAGCGCACCCTGCTCCTGCAGTGACCACGGGGCCTGACCCGAGGTCACGCGTTCCTGGCTCTCGTCGGCCAGCAACTCTTGGATGATCGCGCGGCCCCGCTCGCGCTGCTCAGCACTGGTCAACCGACCCTCATGCTCGAGCACGCTCGACAGCCGCTTGGCGGCCTGCCCGCGAAGGTCAGCCAGCAGAGTCCAGTCCACCCCGCTCGACTTCGCCGCCGGCACCGCGGCCGGCGGCACCGGCGCCATCTGCTGCGCCAGCCCGCCCGCGGCGTCGACACGGCCATTGACGCTTGCCGGCGCGAACAGCGGCAGGCTCGTGGGGTCCACACCATCGGCACTACTCATCAGGCTCCACTCCTCGTCTGCTGCAGATCCACCCGGCTGGCCGCAACCCACGAATCAATCGCGGAGCGGGTGGCGACCAGCGACCTCACCAACGCCCCTTCGTCGAAGCGCTTGCCCGCACGCGCTCCTCGCGAGAACACCTTCACCTCGTCCGGCTCCCACGCAATCCGCGCGACCACCGGCAGCCCCAAGACCTTCGACACCTCACGCGCCGAGTACGGCTCTCCCTCGCCGATCAGCAGCAACCCCAACGACCGAGCCGCGCCCGCCTCCTCCATCTCATCCTTGAGCGACTGCGCCCACGACCGCGCCGCCGACAACGACACCAAATCCGTGCGCGTGACCAGCAGCGTCATGTCGGCACCCTTGAGCAGTGGTCCCGGGCTGCCCTCCAACCCCAGCCGGCCCGCATCCACCACGACGTCCTGACCCGTGCTCTCCAAGCCCCGCAACGTCGCCGCCAACGGCCCCCACAGGGCTCGCAGCCCCCGCGCCTGCACGTGCGACCGCACCCCCGACAGCAGCTTCACGCGCGTGCCCGGCACGACCTGAACCACCTCCGCCAGCCGCGAGGCCACCGCCCCCGTCTGAGCTGCCACCGCCAGATCCACCATCGTGTCCCGAGGCGCCCACCGGCCACGCAGGACACCCGCCAGCACCGCGGACCCACCCGTCGGGTCCGCGTCCACCAGCAGCACCGGCCGCGGCCACGTGAACGCCAAACCGGTCGCGGTCGACGTCACCCCCGGTGACCCCGACGCAGACGTCAGCACGATCAACGCCATCTCAGCGCTCCCGCGAATCCAGGACGATCACGACACGCCCCGTCGCAGCCCGTGCCGCCAACGGACCAGCCTGCTCCGCCTCGACGACCACCGAGACGGTGGTCTGATCCCCTGCAACGCGCACGCCCGCAACCTCCACCTGCACCTCCGCAGGCTCACTGGGTGCCTCCGAGTCCCCGCCGCTGCCCTGTGACGACCCGCCTGCGCGGCCGTTGACGCCAGGAGCGTCGACCACCCGCACTCGATCCCCGACCTCGAGCGGCTCCCCCGGCAGCTGCGACGCCGGCAGGGTCACGCCGACAACCGACTTACCCACCCCCGGCACCGTCCCCTGCGCGATCGAGTCCTCACTGACCAGGGACCCCTTCGGCAAGTCCACCGCGGCACGGCGACCCTCCACCATCCGTCCCGCCTGCTCCGCAGGGATCGTGGCCACCGACGCGTCCAAACTCACCGCGACCGTCCGCAGATCGCCCTTCTCGATGGTCTCCCCCTTCGCCACCGACTCACGCACCGCCACCACGTCCCGTGTCGACGTCGCCGAGTTGTACCCGAGCACCGCCAGCAGCGCACCGAGCACCACCAAGCCGACGAACCCGACCAGCACCAGCGGCCGACGTCGCTGCCGACCCGACGGCAATCCCTCGACCTCTACCTGCGCCGACACAGAATCTGCTGCCTGCTCCACCTGCGACACTCGGTCCTCCTGACCCACGCTCACGCGTCCCCCGTCCTCGTGCTGTTGATGACCTGGACCTCACCGACGCGGATCGTCGACGTCGACGACAGATCACGCCCGATGACTCCCGTCTGCCCCGTCGACGCCCGCCACGTCACCGACCAGTGAGCCGTCGACGTCACCGTCCGCGTGCCCTGCGTCGTGTAGGTGTGGCCACACGTCGGCGAGTCGCCCGTCCCCATCGCCGGGGACCACTTCGTGCCGGTGCCCTCGCACTCGATCACGGTCCCGTCGCCCATGTCCCACGTGACGCCGGACAGCTTGGCCGTCATCGTCAGCGACAGGCCCGGCACACGCGCGGTGTCGGTGACCGTGCCCAGGGCGTCGGCGTTCTCTGCCCACATCCACGTCGGCACGCCCACGATCGAGATGGAGCCCGGCTCCAACGGCGTCGACCCCGGCGTCACCGTCTTCAACTTCAAATTGGCCACGGACCGCTGTGCCACCGCCACCGGATCAGGTGCCGGCACGGCCGGCTGGGGCTGAGCAGCCGGCGCGGCCTGGACCGGCGCAGCAGCAGGTGCGTCCGGGCAGGCCACCGCCGGCACCACGTCACACTGCGCCGCGTCCACCGCATCCGCGCCAGCGTCGTCCCACAACTGGCCCGGCAGAGGCCCGGCCGGCACCACAGGCCCGGCCGGCGCCGACACCGGCAGCCCCACGTCGTACTGCGCCTCCGGGCCACCGGGACGCGCCGTCTGCGACGGCTGAGGCACAGGCTGCTCCGCCGATGGCGGATCGGGCGTCGGTGTGTACGTCTCCACCTCACCCGTGCACTCCATCGAGGTGCACGCCGGGGGCGGCGGGGGCTCGGCCGTGGGTGCGGCGGGCCGGCCAGGTCCCGCCATCGCTGCAGTGGGTGCACTCAGGCCGAGTAGTACGGCCGCAACTGCGGCTGCACCCGTGCGGGTCAGCACGATCGCTCCCTGACCTCGGACGCTGCCACCAGCCAGTCGTCTGCGCCGACGTCCCTCGTCATCTCGACCCTCGCCAGCTGCCTATCCCCTGGCTTGACGAGCGCCCCCTTCCGGTTCGTGCGAACGTTCTTGCCCTTCTTCAGCAGCTGCTTGTCGGTGGTGACGCAAACGTCCATGACGACCTCGGTCGTGCTGGTCAGCCCCTCATCGACCTCGGTCGAAACGACGGAGTCGTGACCCTTCGTGGTGATCCCCGCCCTTTTGTTGACCGCGTCGACCTGCTTCTGCGTAGCCGCCATCTCGGCCGTGGCGTTCTCGGTGGTGAGGCGCGCGGCGTCGTCCTCGATCCACGCCCGCGCTGCCTCGACGGCCTCGTCTCGGTAGTCGGCGGTGGTCGAGCTGCTGGTCGACGAGCTGCTGGTCGAGGTCGTCTCCTCAGCCCCTCCCCCACTGCAGGCGCCCAGCAGCAGGCAGCTCGCGGCCGTCACCGTGGTGATCCAGCGCGATCCAGTCATCGACATCTCCTTCATCGGTCGTCATCACTAAGCACGAGTCGAGCCTCCCCGGGACACCACATCCACCAATGACACCACCAACACTAGTGCACAAGGGATCATTTGGTGAAGTGCCCTTCCCCGACCCCTCTAGTGAACGCGAGCCCGCGCACCCGCGCACCTTCAAGACCTCCTCGGACCCGCCCCACCCACGCGGGAAGAATGAAGAAGCTGGGTCGGCCGCCCACGCGCGGCGGGCCACCCCCGCTGCGCGGGGCGGACCGGCGTCCTCCGGTGAAGAGCCCGATCTCGTCGGGATCACCCCTGCTGCGCGGGGCGGACTGTTTCTCCTGAGGACACCGCGGTCCGGGCGGGTTCTTGGTTCAGTGCTCGCGGGCGCTGAGCTCGATGGCCTGACGGAGGGTGTCGACGCTGACGCCCAGCGCTGCGGCGACGGCGTCCAGTGGTGCCCGCACGCGCTGCGCCGATCCTGCTTCCCACCGCTTGATGGTGCCTCTGGCCAAGCCGCCGCGTTCGGCGAGCTCGGCGACGGTCAGGCCGGCTTCTGCGCGCAGTCGCCGCAGGTCTGCCGGCCCTTGCGAGGGAAGGAGTTCCTCGAGGTCGATGCCCAGGGCCTTGGCCAGTCGTGCGCGCATCGCTGTCGAGGGCGTGGAAGTCCCGAGTTCCCACCGCGAGACTCGCTCTCCCCCGGCCACCCCGATCACCCGCGCGAGCTCGGCCTGGGTCAGGCCAGCGCGGACCCGGGCCGCGCGCAGTCGCTCAGGATTCAGGGGTGGGTTCTCAGAGGGCATATCCCGGCAAGCCTAGACCGCGACACGCCCTCGGAGACGGCGGGCTTTACCGCTCGCGCGGCGCCAGGATTCGAGCCGCCGCGGCCACGATCGCGACGACCACTGCAGACGGCAGCACGACGGCCGCCACGTCGACCATGGCCGGGTCGTCGACGTTCATGCGTGCCAGGTTGCGTCGGCTGCTCCACACGGAGTAGGCGATGTAGGTCGGCAACGCTGCCGCAGCGAGGACCCCGATGGGCCCGTCGACGCGGATGAGCCGGCGGATCGTCGCCAGGCCCACGGAGGCGCCCACGGCCGCGATGCTCCAGAAGATGCCTTCGATGATGATCGCCGCAGGACCAGAGATCGTGCCGTCGACGGTGCGAGCGATCATCACCGCGTCAGCGATGACATAGACGATCACCGCTGGCAGGAGCAAGGTCATGGATCGTGTGAACGCCTCACGCCACGTGCGCCCGCCCCAGCATGCGGCAAAGCCGGCAAGCAGCCAGCCCCACTCGACACCCACGATCTTCGCCAACCAGAACGACCCGGGCACCAGCCCGAAGTTGGCCGCGACGTTGACCGCCCCGAGCACCACGCCCAGAGCAGCCAGCAGGGCTCGCCCCGCCCACGATCCGTCGCGACCATCTTCGTGGCTCATTCGCTTCCTTTGCCTCAGTTGTCGTAGCGGTTGTAGTACGCGCGGCAGGTCTCGTTCGTCCAGCGAATGACGGCCGCGTTGGCCCACGCGTTCTTCTCCGCGACCTGCTTGCTGGTGTATCCGTCCATCCTGGCGGTGGCGCTGTGTCGACGCCACTTGTGGTGGTACTTGGAGTGGCAGGCCTTCTGCCCGCCGGCGTTGACGGTGGTGCCGTAGATCCAGCGGCCACCACTGACCCACGTGTCGACCAAGGCGTAGGTGCCCATCGTGGGGGTGTCGGTCGCGTGAGCGCTTCCGTCGATCTCGACAGTGCCAGTGCCGGTGAACTCGACCCAGGCGCCGTCCGCCGTGCGCCCCTGGTCCACGATGGTCACGTCACCGCTGGTCTTGACCTTGGCGTCGGGGTACATCGCCGTCACGGCCTGACGTGCCGACTTGCCCTGCGTGCGCGCGGCGCCCTGCCCCGGCTCGGTCGCCGCGGCCGCCGAGGTGGCCAGTCCGCCGGCCAAGACCATCCCGACCAGCATTCCCGCCGCGCCCGTCGTCCGCGCCTGTCGCTTTACCTGCATGCCCATGCTCCTGTCCTTGATGATGCGCCTCTCTGGCACACCCCACTAAGCCCAGGAATGTCTGCTCAAGGACACGTCACGACGACATTCTTTCGACGGCCACCCGCAAAGCGGCGATGACCACGGCGGTCGCAGTCACCTTCACCGGCCGCGGCGCCCCGTTGGCGTCGACCTGCGCCTGTGCGGCGGCCTGGATCTCATCGACGGGCTCGATCTCGGCACCGAGGAACTGCGGGATGATCGGCGTGGTCACCCCGCCGGCCCGGTTGGCTCCTCGAGGAGCCAGAGGGTCGGCCGGGGCGAGCTGCTGCAGCACCCTCTCGAGGACCGCGTCGCGCTCGGTGGTGCATGCCCAATAGACCAGTTGCCCCCACGAGGGCTTCCCAGCGCCCTTGACCAAGCTCTCCGACGCGGCGTAGAGGTCTGCAGGGATTCGAGCGGGCCGCTTGGTCACCCCTCGCGTCACCGCGGGATGAGCCTCTGCCGCCGCGCGCGCGGGACGTCCGCCGGCGCCGCGGGCCCGCTCCCCCACCGCCGAGGAGATCTCCCCCTTCGGCGTCGAGGGCGACCTCGACGCCGCGGTTCCTGCGGGGTCGAGCTTGGGCATGAGCTCGCCCAGCGGCTTGCTCGGGGCGGTGGGGGTGACGTCGTCCAGGTCGGTGCGGTCCGGCGCGAACGCGCCGCCACGGGCACGGCGTGGTCTCAGTGACCCGCTCATGCCGCCGCCTCCTTCGCGCCGATGCGGGTGAGGACCTCGCGGGTGAGGTTCTCGTAGTCCTGAGCCAGGCCCTGGCCCGCGTTCTTCGCGTTCGACCACCACACGTCCCCTGGCGCGTGCGTGCCGCCCTTGACGCGGTCCAGGCGCGCCTTGGCCTGACGCACGGCCTCCTCCGCGACGTCACGGGCGCTCATCGCGTGACGTCTTGCATCGACCCGCCCGGCCGCGTCGTAGCGGATCGTCGCGTCGAAGGGGGTGGCTTCCTCCCCCAGCATCTCCTCGACCTCGCGGCGCACTTCCGCGTTGCGTGCGGTCGCTCGCGGGTTGACCTTGCCGACCACGGCGCCCAGGAATTCGACGTCGGCGCCGGCGCGCTTAGCCGCGACAAATCGCTGGCCCATCTTGTCGACGCCGGCCAGCGCCGCCTCGTCATCCAGCGTGGGCACGATCAGCCACCGCGCGGCCCACAGGTACGCGTCGAGGAGTCTCGTGTCACCCGGGCCTGAGTCGATCAGAACCAAGTCGTAGGCGCGCTGGCGCGTCAACCGAGCCAAGGCCGCCCGCAAGTTCTGCTCCATGCTGACCTCGGATCCGGGCATCATCGCTGCGCCGATGGCGCCCTGCAGCTCTGGGCCCCCGCAGATCACGTCCACTCCCCCAGTGCTGACGGGCGCGAGGTCGGTGCCGTACTGCAGGGCCATGGCCAGTCCCCGGCCCCCGTCCGTGTCCACACCGAAGTCGATCTCGGAGAGGTTGCCCTGGGGGTCGCCGTCGATGACCGCCACGCGATAGCCCGCGTGACTCGCGACGTCCGCAACGTTGCGCACGATCGAGCTCTTCAGCACACCCCCCTTGCGGTTGGCCACAACAACAACCCTTCTCAGCGCCTCACTCAGGTCATCCATGTAGATAGTTCTACAGCCCTACCCCTGTGGCTCACGGGTAGCGACACGCCACATCTTCTCCTAGACCTTCACCTTTTCGTCCGTCGTGATGCTTGTGTTTATGTTTGTGTTGACGTCTGTATGTAGGTTTTGCATGTTGTTCGCATGAGTCACTCGATGGCCCAGAGTGGCAGCTGTCCTCGTGGTTGGTCGATGCCCTCGACAGCGGTCTTCATGAAGGCGTCGTCGCGGCGTTGGAATGAGGGTGGGATGGCGTCCGGGGTGGGGGTTCGGTCGATGTCCCAGGTGGCGCGGTAGGTCTGCCATGCGTGCACCGTGGCACGTTGGGCGGGGGAGGGGAGCGCGCGGAAGTGGGCGGCTCGCTTGACCGCGCGGCGCGCGAGCTCGTCGGGGCCTTGGCGGGCGAGCCACTGGGCGTGGCGTGTCCTAGGGTCGATGCCGGCGCGCGCGTCGCGCTCGGCCCAGCGCTGTTTGGTCTCCAGCTGTGCCTGGATCGACATCGACGCGAACCGGGCAGCGAGTTCGGTCGAGCGACGGCGTCGCTCGATCTCGGGCAGCCCTCGCCACCATCCGGCCTGCTTGGCGCGCTGAGCCTTGACCGCCGCTGCGTGCGCGGCCGCCCATGCGTCCGAGTGGCGAGGCTGACGGTAAGCGGTGCGCTCGGCCGCCACGACCCGGCGCACCGGTTCGAGGACCTCGCTTGCCCGTCGACGCGCTGCCTCGCCCAGCCGAGCCCCTGTAGGCCGCCACACACCGTGCTCGTCGCACGTGACGAGTCCAAGGCTCGCCAAGCCGGTCAGGATCGCGGTCAACGTACGCCGTTGTGTGCCCGTCACCGGGGAGGAAGGAGAGGGCAGGAGCTGGCAGGCCAGGGCCAGGTCCTCCAGGTGGCCCCCCTCGGCAGGCAGGCTCCGCAGGGTCGGCCAGGCCATGCGGGGGAGGCCGGGTGGGAGGTCGCGGGCTGTGGGGGTGTGAAAACGAGGTGGAGGGGTTTGCGACACGTCCCCCACCTGGGGGATCTCGAACTCGAAGCTCGAGGCGGCCCGTTTGCGGGGGTCGAAGACCTCGTGCAGGGCGCCGACGACGTCGTGCAGCGCCCGCAGGTGGGCGGCGATCACCCGCCGGTCGGTGATGCCGGTGTCGAGGACCAGGTCGCGCTGGGGAACCGGCACACGCAGGCTCCCGGTGCGCTCCATCCGGTCCAGGACGGTGTGCCCGACCGTCAGCAAGCCCGAGCGGGCCCTCGTCGACGTCGACCACGCCAGAGCCCGGAGCCGTTCACGTGCGGCCGCGACCGCCGCGGCCGTCTCGGCCGAGAGCTCCACGCCACCGTGGTGGTCGTCATCGGCCATCACGGCCTGATTCCAGCGGCCGACCCAGCGATGCCAGGAGCCGCGGGCGCGGGGCATCGCCTCCGGGTGCGCGGAAGCGATTGCCGCCCACGCCTGCTCGGCCGTCCACCCGGCCTGCACCATCCGCGCCGTGGCCAGATACTCGAACGTCGATCCCGAGGAGTCCTTGGCCTTCTCGCTCAGCTCGGGACGCTCCCCGGTAGCCAGGTAGCGGACCCACGCCGGCGGCAGGGCCCGGCGGGCGCGCTGACGGCGCGGGGCCAAGGGGGTACGCCGCGCCGAGGACGAAGGGGGAGCAGCAGGGGCACCGACCGGGCGAGCAACCCGCACCAACCCCTTCAGCGCGGCCTTGAGTGTGCGGGCGGCCGCCGCCGGGTCGCCCAGCGGCGGCGGACACGGCCCCGATCGGTGCGGCGCGCTCAACGGCCGCAGCGCCTGCCGCACGTCGATCATCCGCCCCGAGACGCCGTAGGTCTGGCGAAGGGAGTCGACCTCGGCCTCGAGGTGCTCACGCCGCGCCCCGCACGCCACGACCACGTGCGTGCGACCGTCGGCGCCGCCCGAAGGCCGCACGCAGTGCCACAGGTCCTCACGCCGGCACCATGCCGCGACGTGCTCAGCCACCGCGTGGCCACGCTCACCGACGAGGTCGACGTCGACCGCGACCACCCCCGGGCGCAGCCTCCCCACGACGGTGGCCACCCGGGCACGACCGATCATCGCCAGGCCCTTGTCCAACGACGCGGGACGTACCCCAGCGACGCGCTGGTTCCCCTCGTCGAGGGCAAACCAACCGCCGGCGGCCGCGTCGAACAGCAACTCGTCGACGGGCCGCCACTGCTCCGACACACCCAGGCGGCTCGCAGTCCGCCTCTTGGAATCTGAAACAGCTACCGCTAGTCTGTTTCCAGACATAGCGAAGCCTCCTCACCTGCTCAGTGGGAAATCTTCTTCGCGAGAAACGGTCGGTGCTACCAACACCGGCCGTTTCGCTTTGTCCGGGCCCTGCCCGGATGAGGTCTCAGCCTGTCAACGGCAACCTGTCCTGGTCGTCGTCCGCCGGATGACTGGGCGACGGCGCGAGGTGGGGGAGACCCACCTCGCGAGCCAAGATCGCGGCCACGTAGTCGCTGGTGCTCTTGCGGTACCCAGCAGCCTTCGCGCGCGCGGTGATGACCTTGTACACATCGGGGTGCACCCGTGTCGTCATGGCCTCACGCGGGCCCTTCGGCTGCTGCCCCGCCTGCTTGCGCGGCTCGCTACCTGTAGTCATGACCACATCATCGTCACCATGATGCAGCATTGCAAGGGTGGGGGTGGGCGCGTCGCGATTCAGCATCACCACTTCAACAGGTCACCCTGGGGTCATGGGGGAGTGGGGGGCTCCGGTCTGGGGCAACGCTCTGTCCTGGGCGGTGCGGCCCGCGAGCTGCGGTCCGCGCTCGAGGACGTTGGCTGCGGCCTCGCGCACCGAGGACGCGGCGGCGACGACGTGACCCATCTGGCCGGCCAGGTCGTCCTTCAGGACGTCAGGCAGCGGCACCGGCACGTTGCGGCGCAGCGCGTTGGGGGAGACCCAGGCCTCCATGGGGCTCGGCTCGACGTAGTCCGCGTGCAGCCGTGCCTGCGCGGCGGTTGTCGCTTCGTTGACCCACCGAGCGGGGGCGGTCAGCTCGCTCGAGCGGGCGGCCTCTTGGATGCCGTACGCGGTCTCGGCAGCGGTGATCAGGGCGCGGTGCATCAGCGGCGCGATCTCCCGCAGGTCCACGCGCGCGTGGATCGTCTCGGCAGAGGCGGCCACGGCTCCATCTCGCACCAAGTCGCCCACGGCTGCCGTGACTTCCCCTGCCGCTGCTCGCAAGTTCGGATCGACGCGCTCACTGGGTCGAGCCATGTTCCTCCACACCTCGCCTGCGGCCCTGAGCCGGCCCGCGGCGGTGTCGAGTGCCGGAGCCAGTCGGTCGCGGTACTCGTGGGGGTCGATGTGCTCGTGCAGTGCGGCCGCACGAAGGAGCGCGTGACCGTTGCCGATGACGATCGCGTGGGCGTGGCAGACCAGGTAAGCGCTGGACGCGGTCGGTTCGCTCATTGCCCGGCGTGCCTGCACGTCCCAGACCGCCATCGACTCGTGGAGGCGCTGCTGGACCGGCTGCTCGCGGTGCTCGCCCTCCAGGCCCGCCGGCCAGCGGCGGTTCAGGTGGAACGAGAGGGACTGCTCCACCCCCGCGAACCGGTCCTGCAACTTGGCAACGGCGGCTCCGAGCTCGCGGTTGCCGGTGCGCTTGACCTCGGGCGAGGCCAAGACGCTGTGCTCGGCCCTCAGCGCCACGTTGACCCCGTGGGCGGCGACGTACAGGCCGTGCAACGCACGGACCCGGACTGCCTCGAGGTCCTCGACAGCCGCGGGCGACAACCTCACGCCCTCGACCCGCTCATGCCGGCGCAGCAGCTCGCCTGCCTGATCGAAGTTGCTGGCCATGTCCGCCAGGCGTTGATCCTCAGGCCCGGGGCTTGGCCACCCACTGCGCAGTTTCACGGCAGACGGCAGGGCCTGCATGACGTCGCGGACCAGGCCGGAGTCCTGCGCGGGTCCGCCCTCCATGCCGGCGTTGGGCAACGAGGACCAGAAGCGGTCTGCCGCGTCCGCGAGCTGCGGCCAAGCGCGCACCAGCTCACGCGCGCTCAGCTGCTCGGTGTCCATCAGGATGCTCCGGGCGATCAGATCGTTGTCGACGAGCAGCTCGCCGACACTGCGGTGATCAGCGCTCATCGTCCGTGCTCTCGGACCAGGTCGCACACCTCGACCACCAGCCGTGACGCGCCCGCCGGCCACTGCTCGACGGGCCGGGCCGCGAGGACCTGCTCCGCCTCACGGATCAACGCTGCCGGCACACGCTCGGCCGAGGCCGGCACGTCGCACAGACCCCGGTGCTCGTCCGCCAGCAGATCGGCGCCGGACCACGCGGCGTTCCTGGCTGCCATCGACAGCAGGTCCAGCTCGAGATCACCCTCGGGCCCCGCGGCCTGGAAGGCCAGGTCAGCGGCCCGCCAGAGCCGCCACACCACCCCGGCGAGGTCCTCGACCGCGGGATCTGTCGTTGTCGTCGCGGATGCCATCTCTTTCTCCTTGCGTCGTCGTACTCGGGTCTCCATCTCCCCACGTCCGCGACCTGCGACGACAGCCCCTCACCGCGCCTGTGGATAACCACGACGCGCTGTCTGCCTCAGGGGGAAGACTCGTAGACACCAAGCACAACAACCCCCGCCCTGCGGACACCAACCCCACAAATAGGGCCGCGTCCACTAGTTCATCAGGGCACACATTCAGGTGGAAGGAAGGTGGTGGCCATGCGCAAGGTCACCGCACACGTCGTCCCGGTCGCCGTCAGCACGACACTGACCGTGATGGCAGGGGGACTGATGCCGCCGACGGCAGCCTGGGCGCTGCTCCTGATCGGACCCGCGATCGCGATCGCCCTCTGCCTGGGCTTCTGGGAGCGTCCCGCGTGCCAGATCATGCGGGGTGCGCGACCGCTGACCCCCACGGAGAGGCAGCTGCTCGCACCGGCCCACGAGATCCTGCAGCGGCAGGGGATGCTCACCGCCCCCGTGGAGATCGTCGCCCGAGGCGGCCCCGGCGTGCAGGCGATGGGCGTGGGACGGCGCACCGTCATCGTCAGTAGCGGTCTGCTGGACGCGGCGCGTGGACAGTTGCTGCCGGCCGACGAGATCGCTGCGGTCCTGGCGCACGCGACCGGGCTAACCCTCGCTGGGCGGGTCCGCAACGACCTGGCTCTGACCTACTGGACGCTGCCGTGGCACGTGGTTCGACTGCTGATCGCTGCCCTCGGGCAGCTGCTGTGGCCGATGCGGTCCATATTCAGAGCCGGCTGGCTGCTCGGCAGGCCTATCGTCGGTCTCGGAGCCGCCGTGCAGAGCACCCAGCAGGGCCACCCGGCCATCGGCGTGGCCACCATCATTCTGCTGCTGGCCACGTACGCCCACCCCTGGGCGCAGCGCTCGTGGGCCCGTCACCTCGAGGACGTCGGCGACCGCGCCGCCGCCGAGCACGGCCTCAGTACGCCGTTGGCGTCCTTCCTGCGGCGCTTCCCGTCGACTCCGCGGCTCGACGAGCGAACGCACCGCCTCGCCCCCTTGGGTGACAACGTCACCCAGGCCGCGATGCAGCCGGCGCTGAGCGGAGGGCACTAGGTGCTGCCGGTCCTGCTTGGCGACGCCGAAGAAGTGACTGTCGGCCTTGGCGTAGATCTGCCCGATGGCGGCCCGCGGGCCGCGAAGAGGCGCCGTCAGGCGCGCGCCTGCTACGAGCTGGAGCACCGGCCCCACAACCCCCGCCCGGCCGTGCGGGCCGCTCTCTCTCGCTCGAGGTAGCGCCCGCTGACCCGGCTAGTGCTGGGTGTCGAGCGGTACCTCCTAGCGTGCCCCGACTCCAACATCTGCTCGCCGACGTCGACGTCGTCGACGAGGACCTGCCGCAGCAGCCGGCCGTAGGCGTCGCGGTCACCGACCGCGCGGTCCGCGACGAGCCGGATCTCACCGGGTTGCTGGAGCAGCTCGCGCAGCCCGCGGGTGGCCTCGTCTGCCCAGCACTGCGCCGGCCTTCCGTCACGGGCGACCTCAGGCGTGTCGATCCCGATGATCCGCACCCGGCGCCGTTGGCCCTGGGGATCCTCGATCGCCACCGTGTCCCCGTCCACGACCTCCACGCGCTCCACGACCTCCCCGCCGCTCGCAGTCGAGGCAGGCACGACCCCCTTCGCCTCGCAGCCGCCGGCCGACCACGTCACGCCCGCGGCCATGACCATCGCCGCGACCGCCGACGCACGCACAGCCTCTTCCTCAGCTTCCGGCCGGCGTCGCCGGGTGAGCCACCCTCAGTCGTGGCCCGCCGATCGCTGCGCTTCGATTGCCGGCCGGCGGCTGCAGTTGGTGCTGCGCGGCGTCGAGGAGCCGCCCCGCGAAACGAGCAACCTGACCGGCGACCCACCGCTGCTGCTCCAGCTCGATCTCCATTGCCCTCGAGATCGTCTCCAGAACATGAGCGGCAGCACGAGTCGAGGTCAACGCTGCCTCCACCCTGGCCGGCGGGACCCCGTCCATGTCGGCCTCAGCCCTGACCAGCGTCTCCTGCTCCAGCAGACGCCGCCGCAGGTCCTCCGCCTGGTCGATCACCACCGTCAACGCACCGGACCGGGCCACCTCAGCCAGCGCCCGAAGCTCCGTCGAGCGACATGCCATCACTCCACCGCACCCGGGCTGCGGTGGCATCGCCGCCACGCTCACCACTGGGGGCCCACCGAGTCCAGGCCCGGGCCCTCACCGGGCAACTCGCGCTGCTGCTGCATGGACATCCGCGCGTGCGCTGCCTCCGAGACCAGCTCGCTGTGCTTCGTGGCCACCTCAGCCGTGCGCAGGGAGTCCGACGACGTCACCTGCAGGTGCGAACCCACCTCCGCCGCCCTGGCCAGGTCGGTATTCAGCGGGGTCAGATCATCCGGGCGCAGATCCGCAGGCGCCGGCGCCTGCGAGGACAGCGCCTGCTCGGCAACCACCCGCGCGCGGTCCTCCGCGTACAGCATGCTCTCCGTCACCGCCGTGGCCGCAGGCCTGGTCAGCGCCACCGCCCAGGCCATGCTGTCCACACGCGCGGCCAGAGCGACCAGGTCCGACCGCTCCTGCGGTGTCGCCCCGGACCGGTCCACCCCATCGAGGTCGGCCTTGACCTGCGACAGAGACGACTGAACCGCTTGGAGGTCGCGCGCGACCTCGAGGCCGATCGTGTACGCCCGGCGACCGCTGCTGCGCGCCTCCTCCATCTCCAAGGCGACGTCACGGCCAAGAGTCTGCCGTGCCGCCGGATCCTGCACCGCCTGCAGCGATCGGATGCTCGCCTCGGCGCCCGAGACCCGCCGCGACATCGCGGTGACGTAGTCCTGCTGGGTCAGCACCTGCGTCCTCACCGCGCGCAGCCGCTCATGCGCCCTGAGCACCTCGCGGCGCACCTCGTCGACGACCGCGGTCTGCGTCTGGGCCGCCATCACTGCTCACCCCCCAGGCTCGCAGCGCCCTCCACGGGGTGCTGCTGGTCACCGATGCCGTCGACGGGATCGGTGTGGGTCGCGCCCTCCAGCAGACGTGCCACGCTCTCCGTCTCCCGCAGCCCTGCGACGACATGGCCACGCAGCTGCCTGCACTCCTCGAGCATCCGCATCTCGTCCACAACACCCTCCAAGTAGTGACTTCTCCTGTCCCTCACTAGGCACACCCACCCCCCGCTCAAGGACACCGCCAGCGGAGGAACTTGTCGGCGAGCCTGTCGGACCGGCTGGAAGCGGCCGGCTCTCGTTGAACTGCGTGCAAAGCTGAACCAGCCCCGCTTGCACCGGATGCCCGCAGGAGACCTGGCCCCCACTGCAAACCGGAAGGTAGCCAGTTCACCTCGGGACGTTGGTGTCCCTCTCTGGCACGGGAGATCGACGCTCGGTGATCGCAGGGGGTGCCCAGGAATCTCGGCCTGCCCGTGTGGGGCTTCTAGGCCTCGAGGCGCTATCGTCGGTGCTATAGCTGAATGACACGGTGGGAGCCGGGGGCAACCGACTCCCACCGCGGTGGTGCCGATCTAGGAGAGGATGTCCCAGATCGCTCGAGCCGCCACATAGGCAAAGATCCGCGCGGCGGTCCGAACCATCAGGTTCGGGCCGCCGCCGCTTGCTTCATGCGGCTTTTCGCAGCGCAGACAACGGGTTGTCATGTGCTCACCTCCTCCCTTTGTGAACCCTCCGGTTCCGGTGAACCGGACGGGAGACTGTGCAACCTCGGGAAGGAGGCTCTTTGAGGATAGGTCGCGCGCACGACGGCCAGCGCATCTTGTTTGCGTTTCGGTGGTGTCGGACGTGAAGTTCACGCCGAGGGAATCTCGTGCGGCACGTGTGCACCTTCAGTCACATGGTCGCCTGGGGGCGGGATCAGTCTCGGGCTGGGCCGAGGCGCGCGAGCCACCATTTGAGGTGGCGTGCTCGGTCTCGGAGTTCTGCGCGGGGGACCCCGCGCAGGCTGCGGCCTTGTTCGCCCAGGGCCGCGTCGATGACGGCGAGTTGCTGGGTGGCGCGCTTGCGCAGTTCGCTCGTTCGCGAGCGGCAGTAGTGGGAGCAGTAGAGCGCAGCGCGGCCGAGGTTCTCGTGGTTGAAGGTGACGGTGGTGTCGCATTCGGGGTTGAGGCAGGCAGCTTCGGTGCCGAGGGGCTGGTCGTCAATGGCCAGGTCCAGCAGGGCAGGCCAGCTGGCGGTGTCGTCGGGCTCGGGCAGTGGCCCGGTGAGGCCTGAGGCGTAGCGCATCCGTCCAGTCTGTCGTCAGGCGCGGCTACAAGTCGGACACGCCGCCCTGGGGGGTCAGGCTGCGCACACAGGCAGGATGCAGACAGCTCACTTCTGACATAAGGTGGATTATCGGCATTTCATTAGACACAGTTAGACGTTCTCTTGGGGTGGAGTCACGCGGTCACAGCCGTGGGCCTCACTGAGACACCTCAGAAATCCGGCAGAGAAGCCTTGAGTCGGTCTCGCAGGTCAACGAGGGCTGTGCGCACGTCTTCCTCGTTGACCGGCGGGGCCTCCCCAGCCCGTGTGCCAAGCGCGGTCGTTCGACCGATGGTTTCGACCCGCTCGGCATTGAGCTCAGGCAAGAGATCCGAAAGTTGATGGACAGCGGCTCGAGCCGCCATGACGTCCTCAACCCGGACCGGTACGGCCTCATCGCGTCGATCCACGATCGGCACCCGATAGAGGACGCCGTCGAGGCGCGCAAGAGCGGTAGGCGCTGCCGGGTGGTGGGCAAGGTCCGGGTGGTCGATAGGTCGCTCATTGGTCATAGCTGCTCCTTCATAGAGTTGTCGTCAACATCTGGTCACTGAGACACCTCGGCCATCGAGGCACTCTTCTGGTCCAGGGCGCTCACCAAGTCCCGCCAGACTCGTGCACATCCGTTGCGACCGCAGCGCTGGTCGTGGGTGGGTGCGCCGTCTCGGAACGAGCGGATGGTGTGGAGACCAAGGGCGTAGTCGGGCCTGCACAACGCGAAGCCGTCGCCCCGGTCGACGTGGAATCGCCGACGTCGCACCGATCCCGGCCCGGACCGGTTGCATGGCCGTGGTCACTGAGACGCCCCTCGTGCCTTCGCCTGGCGGACGAGCTCGAGCGCCGTGCGCAACGCTGACACCCTGTTGGTCATCAGGGTCTGCCGCGAAGGACTGAGCGACGTCCCCCTCAAGACGGCCTCGCACTTGCTCAGCAGCGAAGACAGCTGAGTGTCGGCCACCTCAAGATCCTCCGCCTTGATCACATTGCCGTCCCCGCCCGTGGTCACTGACACACGCCCCTTCCACGCCGGCGCAGCCTGCTGCGGCGCACCAGCGGCCACAGCACGAGGACGACGGCAGTGCCAGCAAAGAGCCACCTCGCCGCAGCAGTCGGGGCGACGAGAGCCCCGGCAATCGCGAACACCAAGGAGATGCCCGCGGCGATCGCTTCGATCAATCTGCCCTCGCGGCCTGCGGTCACTGCGACCCCCGCTCTAGAGTCAAGTCATGAGCACATACGTGGATCAGGTTTTCGAAGCGGCCCAGGCGAGCAAAGGCGGAGTGGTGCGCCGCAGCATCCACGACGTTGAGCGCTTCGTGGGCGTGGCCGAGTTCATCGACGAATGCCGCAGGCGAGAGTTTCACGTCATTGAGACTGGCGACCAACTCGTAGTCCTCTGCCACGAAGGTGGCATCGTGATCCACTGTTAGGGCACGCCATTTTGACCTGAGCGCGGTGGTCACTGAGACACCTCACCTTGAGCGAAGTCGGCAACCACGAGGTCGCAGCGCTCAACCAGGTTGGCCAGCAGACTCAGGGCAGCGAGACGTTCTAAGGCGCCCTGTCTGCTCAGCTGTGTAACTGGGTGAGCGGCCGCATTTCGAACCGTGAGTTGCAGCCCCTGGGCTAGGTGGAGCAAACCTTCGTTCATGCTTCTCACGTTGCTATCGGCGGGGTTACCTGGCCAACGAAGGCGTGGACTGTCCGGCTTGGCGGGCTGACTGGAGAACGCCTGCCGCCACACGTCGGTGCCGCTTGAGAGGTCCGTTCTACCGGTGCGCGATCGAACGGTCTGGACCACTTGCTCGGCCGCGTCGCTAACGGCTTGGTTGAAGTGACCATCGTTTAGCAGCCCCCGGCTCGCGCCCAGAACCGTGGGGTGCCATTGCTCGGGACCTGCGGTCGGCAGGGAGGGTCCCATGCGGGCCTCCACTTCGTACTTGGCTCGCATGCGGCCGATACCTTCGTGAGCGGCATCGATGGCAGCGTCCCATCCGGTCCACCCCCCCACCCGAAACTTCGCGAGTTCAGGGTCCAGTCTTAGGAGGATCTCGCGGACGGTGGGGACCATCTGCTTCGCCGTTGCCAAGGGCTCGCGCGTCTTGCGCGGGTTTAGTCCCTTAGTACTTTCAGCTTCTTCGATGAAGACCTCAAGGAACTTGGACGACCACACGTGTCCAAGGGGATCGTCGGGGTCCTTCATGTAGGGCCACGCCTCGGGGTCCAGCAACTCGTCAAAGTCCATCATTCACGCCCTTCCCTTTGCGCCTGGGCACGCTTGACGGTTCGGTACACGGTTGCTCTGGACACGTTGTAGTCCTCGGCGAGCTGGCCGACCGTCGCGGTGCCGGCCTCGTAGTCCTGGAGCAACTTCTTCGTCCGTCGCTCGTTCAGCTTCGGCGGCTTCCCGTTGAGTCGGCCCTGCGCCCGCGCGATCGCCAGGCCCTCCATCGTGCGCTGACGGTTCAGGTCGGACTCGAACTCGGCGACCATCGCCAGCGCGTTGAAGAGGAACTTTCCGACAGGGTCCTCCGGGTCGTGCAGCGACGGTCCGAGCTGAAGCGCCGCGCCCTTCTCGTAGACCTGGCCGACGAGGTCGCGCGCATCGGGTACCGACCGCGCGAGCCGGTCGAGCTTGGTCACCACGAGCACGTCCCCGGGACGAAGGGCGGCGATCGCCTGAGTGAGCCCCGGCCGGTTCTTCATCGACCTGCCGGTGCGCTTGTCGGTGTAGATCCGATCGGCGTCGACGCCCAGATCGGCCAGACCCTTCAGCTGCGCCGCGAGGTCCTGCCGCTCCGTCGAGACCTGTGGACTTTGCCGCTCTCTGGCAGTGTTTTTTGATCGCTCGTTGGCGGGTGCGTCGGGCTCGGTAACTGGCTGAAAGCAGAGGGTTGTTGACTCTCTGCTTTGCTCGGTTAAAGCAGGGAGCCGAGGTCGGAGCCGAGGGAGGGGTAGGTGGCGGTGGTGGATTTGAGTTGCCGGGTGGTGAGGCCGAGCTTGATGGCGATACCGAAGG
Organism: Janibacter sp. FSL W8-0316; assembly: GCF_038004165.1. Classification (NCBI taxonomy): domain Bacteria; kingdom Bacillati; phylum Actinomycetota; class Actinomycetes; order Micrococcales; family Intrasporangiaceae; genus Janibacter; species Janibacter sp. FSL W8-0316. The sequence continues at coordinate 56,844 of NZ_JBBOQX010000002.1, forward strand.
TGTTGATCAGTTCGGAGTAGCCGGGGCCGAGGAGGTGTGCGCCGAGGATCTGGTCGGTGTCGGTATCGATGATGATCTTGGCGGCGGCGGTGGTCTCGGCGACCCGGTAGGTGGAGTACCAGTTGCTGGTGTCGGTAAAGCGGACGGCAGTGTTGTGGCCTTCGGCAGCTTCTTCTTCGAGGAGACCGACCCGGTTCAGTTCCGGGATGGTGAATACGGTCGTGGGAACTCCGGTGTAGTCGGGCGCTGTCGTGGTGCCTTTCAGCATGTTCGAGGCCGCGACTTTACCCTCAAACACGGCGACCGGCGTCAGGGGCCGTCCCGCGGTGTTAGCGGCGTCTCCTGCCGCGTAGACGGCGGGATTGGTGGTGCTTTGCAGGTGTCCGGTGACGGTTACTCCGTGTGAGCTGCTCGCGATGCCGGCAGCGTCCAGGTGGAGGCTTTCGAGGTTCGGGACGCGGCCAGCACCGTGGACGACGAGGTCCGCGTCAAGGCGGGTGGTCGTGCCTTTGGTGTCGACGTTGAGCTGGAATCCGGAGGGGGTTGCCTCGATGGCGGTGACGCTGGTGTTTCGGTGGACGCGGATACCGGCTTGTTCGGTGCGTGAGGTCAGCAGCTCCACCAGGTCGGGGTCGAATTCGCGCAGGGGCCGCGGGCCGCGGTCGATGATCGTGCAGTGCGCGCCGGCTCGGGCGGCGATGTGGGCAAATTCGAACGAGATGAACCCGCCGCCGATGAACACGATCCGCTGCGGTAGGGCATCGAGGTCGAGGAACTGGGTGCTGTCGATGAGGTGCTCCGCGCCCGGGAATGTCAAAAGCCTCGGGGTGGCCCCGGAGGCGATGAGGAACCGCTCCGCCTCGTGGGTGGTGCCATCGATGGTGATGGTGTTCGGGCCGGTGAACTCGGCGTGACCGTGGAAGGTGGTGGCACCGTTGCCGGTGAGTTCGTCTTCCATGCCTTTTGGTACCCCGTTGGTGAAGCCGCGCTTGAGCTGCATGAGTGCCGGCCAATCGACACGGAGGCCAGCTTCTGTGATGCCGGTGTCGTTCATCAGCCGGGCGGCATCGACGATTTCGGCGCCGCGGCGAAGGATCTTTTTCGGGTCGCATCCCCGGAGAGCGCAGGTGCCGCCGTAGGGGAGCGCGTCGACGATCCCGACCCGCCAGCCTTGTGCGGCGCACTTGTTCGCAGCGGACGTGCCAGCCATGCCGGCACCGATGACCAGCAGGTCCAACGCGTCACTCACCGGGTGCCCGCTTCGACGTTCACGATGGCGTCGCGGATCTGCTCTGTCGTGGGGGACCCGGCAAGACCTGCTGGTGTCAGATACACCCGGCACGACAGGCCAGGCGGAGCCTCCGGCACGGGAAACAACGGCACACCGTCGGCCAGGAGAGTCGGGGAGCCGCGGAAGTCGACCGTTTCCGCTTCCGCTTGTGTCTCGATGAGCTGCCGGCTCACCGTGATGTCGGATCGTTCCGCCGTGATCACGGCGAGGCGCTCCTCGGTCGTCTGCCAGTTCGGGCACCCATCGAAGGGCGTGTCAGATGGTCTGTGTAAGTGGGGTCTCCTATCTGAAGGAGATTGACTATGGCTATGACCAAGCCGAAGGATGACGCGCAGCGTGAGGAGCCGGAGGCTCGTCGGTTGCGTCGTGAGCTGTTCGATGACGAGATGCTCGACAAGTTGATGGCCGCGACGGATGAGCGTGGCCTGTCGCTGACGGGTGAGGGCGGTTTCTTGCCCGAGATGATCAAGGCTGTCCTCGAGCGTGGGATGCAGGCTGAGCTGACCGACCACCTGGGCTACGAGAAGGGCGACCCGGGAGGGCACGGCTCGGGGAACTCACGCAACGGCAGCACCCCCAAGAATTTGGGCACCGAGGTCGGTGACATCGGTCTGGACCAGCCGCGGGATCGCAACTCCACGTTCGCGTCGGCGTTGGTGCCCAAGGGCGCTCGGCGTTTGGGTGGGCTGGAAGACATGATCATCTCGCTGTACGCGGGCGGGATGACGATCCGCGACATCCAGCACCACCTGGCCGCGACGTTGGGCACCGAGCTGTCCCACGAGACGATCAGCAATGTCACCGACGCCGTCGCCGAGGAGGTCACCGCCTGGCAGACCCGCCCGCTGGAGGCGTTCTACCCGGTGATCTACCTCGACGCTCTGGTGGTGAAGATCCGCGACGGCGCTCACGTGAGCAACCGCGCCGCGCACATCGCTGTCGGCGTGGACATGGATGGCGTCAAGCACGTCCTGGGCATCTGGGTCCAAGCCGCCGAGGGCGCGAAGTTCTGGGCGTCGGTGTGCGCGGAACTGGCCAACCGCGGCGTCAAGGACGTGCTGATCGTCTGCTGCGACGGGCTGACCGGCTTCCCCGAGGCCATCGAGGCGACCTGGACCCAGGCGATGGTCCAAACGTGCGTGGTCCACCTGATCCGCGCCTCGATGCGGTTCGTGTCCTACACCGACCGTAAGGCCGTCGCGGCGATGCTGCGCCCGATCTATACCGCCGCGAACGAGGACGCGGCGTTGATGGCGCTGACCACGTTCGCCGACTCGAACCTGGGTAAGAAGTACCCCGCCGCCGTGGCCTCCTGGGAGAACGCGTGGGAGCGGTTCACGCCATTCCTGGCCTTCGGTCCCGCCTTGAGGAAGGTCATCTACACGACCAACTCGATCGAGTCGCTGAACTACCAGCTACGCAAGATCATCAAGAACCGCGGCCACTTCCCCAGCGACACCGCCGCGATCAAGCTGCTGTGGCTGGCCATCCGCACCATCGAGGACAAGCGAGCCCGTGAGCGCGCCAAAGAAGCCGGCACCCCCAGAGGCACTCCCCGCAAGGCACCCGGCAAGCTCGTCGAAGGCTCCGTCATCCAAGGCTGGAAAGCAGCCCTCGGCGAACTCGCCCTGATCTATCCCGACCGCATCAACACCTACCTGTAACCCACCGAGACCCAGTCACTTACACAGACAACTTGACAAGCTCCCATCGAAGTACTGCAACGTGATCTCCATCCAACGACCGTAAACGTTGCAGCCCGGTACAAGGTCAAGTGGTGTGATGGTCACATGCGCATTGGAGACCTCGCCGCGGCCACGGGCGTCAGCACTCAAACCCTTCGCTTCTACGAACGCGAGGGCCTCCTGCCGGCCCCGAGCCGACAAAGCAACGGATACCGGTCACCGCACTGCCCGGGCATGTCGACGTGCAGCAGCCCGACGTTGCCGCTGTGCTCTCGTCCCTGCCCGCGGGCCGGGCCGCCGTGATCGTGCCCCTGCTGCTGAGTGCGGGTTTCCACGTTCACGTCGACCTGGTGAACGAAGCATCCGTCGACGACCGCATCGTGACCGTCGCCCGTGCTCTGGGGCCCGACGACCGTCTCGTGCGCGTGCTCGCCCGCCGCCTCGGGCAGGCGGGCCTCCGCTCTGACGATGCCGTCGTGCTCGGCTGCGCCGGATCGAGTGATTCGCGCGCCGTCGACGACTGCTTCGAGATGGCCCGCCGCCTCGGAGTGGTGCTGCATCGGCCGGTGACGGTCGGATTCATCAGCGCCTCCGCACCCGCACTGCCCGCCGCCATCGCCGAAGCGCGGCGACTGAACCCGGGCCGCAGGGTGGTCGTCAGCACCTATCTGCTCGCCCCGGGGTACTTCAACGACCTCGCCCACGCGATGAATGCCGACCTGGCCACCGACCCGCTGCTGGTGCAGGATGCCGCGGCGCCACCCGAGATCGTCTCGATCGTGCTCGATCGCTACGCCGAGTCCGCCGCCGAAACCGCTGCCAGGCAGAGACCTCACACGCGCCTCGTGGCCTCGTGAGCAGAACGTTACCGGGCGGCAATCGCCACGAAACCGCCGCCGGTGGTTGCCGATGGTCGACTGTGACCACGACCCACCCACGCTCCGCCCCATCCTCTCCTCACACTCACCCGCTCTCGAAAGGAACCCGATGCCGAATCTCTTCACCCCCTACACGCTGAAAGGCGTCACGCTGCGGAACCGCATCGCGATGTCGCCGATGACCATGTACCGTTCGACCGATGGAAAACTCGACGACTTCCACCTGATGTACCTCGGAGCCCGGGCGGCCGGCGGCTTCGGCCTTGTGTTCCCCGAACAGATCGCCATCACCCCTGACGGCCGCACCACAACGCACTGCGCCGGTCTCTACAACGACGATCAGATCGAGGGCCACAAGCGTACCGTCGACATGATCAAATCGATGGGCGGCGTAGCAGCCATCCAACTCGGCCACACCGGCCGAAAGGGCAGTCTGGTCACGCCCTGGGAGGGCGGGCACATGCTTCCCCCGGAGCACGAAGCCGGCTGGGAGACCCGCGCACCGTCCGCCATCGCCTACGGCGGGGACATGCCTTACGTTCCCCGCGCGCTCACCGTCGAAGAGATCGCCCAACTGATGCAGGACTACGCAGACACAGCGGCCCGCGCCGTCGAGGCCGGCTACGAGTGGATCGAGATGCACTTCGCCCACGGCTACCTCGGCAGCGAGTTCTTCTCCCCCCTCGCCAACCAGCGCACCGACCAGTACGGCGGCAGCCTCGAGAACCGCACCCGCTTCCACCTCGAAGCGCTCGACGCCGTGCGCGCGGTATTGCCCGACCGCATCCCCCTCACCATGCGCCTCGGCATCGACGACCTGCACCCTGACGGCGTCACCGTGGACGAGTCCGTGACCGCGATCGGCTGGATGAAAGACCACGGCCTCGACCTCGCCGACCTGAGTATCGGATTCAACACCGACAACATGAGCGGCGACATCCCGATCGGCGTGCTCGGCGGTATGGTCAAAAACGCCACGCGCGTCAAAGAGGAGGTGGGCATCCCGGTCGCCACCAGCTGGAACCTCGGGCAGCCCGAGATCGCCAACCGCGTCATCGAAGAGAACCTGCTAGACCTCGTCTACCTCGGCCGCCCGGCCCTGGCGAACGCGCACTGGCCGGTCTACGCGGCCCGCGTGCTCGGCTACGCCGACCCCTTCAGCCTGGTGCCCGAGGACTGGGCCTGGTGGCTCCGCAACCTCCGCGGTGTCGATGAAGCCATCGGCTGGCCCGCCGCCACCAACGGCGCCTCCCTCACCCAGGTCGCCGGAGTCGCCGCATCGGCCCCGGTCATCGAGGAGTCGCCGGCCCCCGTGAGCATCGACTTCGCCGAGGAACGCGAAGAAGAGCTCGAGGTCGCCTGACCTCCAGGCTGATAAACAATGAAGGCTCGAGCCCCCGGGAGGGCTCGAGCCTTCATTTTCTTACCGCAGACGGGTCCCAGTTGAGGACCTATCGAAGCTTGCGTGTCGATCCTCGGGTCGACTAAGACTCGTAACCAGTGCCCCAGAAAGGTAAAGTTTTCCGAGGCACGCGAAACCCCTTCCGAGCAGCCGAGGGAAGTGGCGGATTTCCGGGACGCCATTTGTCTTGGAAACATGTCTTACCGCAAACTGTCTTTCCTTCGCCGCTTCTAGCAGTTATTGAGGCACAATGGTCGGGTGAGGCATCTCGGGTACACGCGGGTCAGCACCAGAAGCCAAGACGCGAAACTGCAGGTCGACGCCCTGGTCAAATCCGGCGTGCAGGAGCGCGACATCTTCGCCGACGTCACCTCAGGTAGCCGAACCGCGATCTCCCGGCCCGGAATGAAGAAACTCCTCGACTACGCCAAGCCCGGCGACACGGTCGTCGTCTGGCGAGTCGACCGCCTCGGACGGTCACTCATCGATGTTCTCAACACCGTGAAGCTCCTTCGGGAGCGAAACGTCCAGGTGCAGAGCATCTCTGATGGCATCGACCCGTCGACGACCTCCGGCCGGCTGATGCTGAACATGCTTGCCACTTTGGCTGAGTACGAGCGCGAGCTGATCACGGAACGGGTGAATGCCGGGATCACTGCTGCTCGGCAAGGCGGCACGAAGTTCGGCCGGCCCTTGTCGGATCCTGTCGTCGTCGCTGACAAACTCAAGCTCGTCACCGAGGCCAGGGCCAAGGGCCGGACCGCGGCAGATGCCGCGAAACTCGTCGGCTGGAGCCGAGCCACCCTCTACCGCCACCAGCAGGCCTTCGCGGCCCGCGAGAGCACCACCGTGTAAGTGACTCATGGACGCGGCCGAACGGTGGCGTGTTCTTCGGCTTCATGTCGAAGACCAGATCCCACTCGCCGTCCTCGCCCGGGAGACCGGGATCTCCGCCCGCACCCTCCAACGCTGGCACCAGCTCTACCGCGCAGGCGGCATCGCAGCCCTCGAACCTCATGACCGCAACGACAAGGGGGGCCGCCGAACATCAGCGGAGACTGTCGCGTTCATCGAACGATTGGCGCTGACCCGGCCACGCCCAAGCATCGCCACCTTGCACCGGCTCGCCTCCGCGGAGGCGGAAGCGCACGAACTGCCGGTGCCGAGTTACGCGACCGTCCGCCAGATCGTCCAAGCACTCGATCCTGCCCTTGTCACCCTGGCACTTGAGGGACCGGTCTCGTACCGGGACAAGCACGAGCTCGTCTTCCGCCGCCGCGCGGAACACCCCAACCAAACCTGGCAATCCGACCACACCGAACTCGACATCCTCATCGTCGGCGCCGACGGAAAACCCGACCGCCCCTGGCTCACCACGGTCATGGACGACTACTCCCGCGCCATCTGCGGATACATGGTCTTCACCGGCGCCCCCTCAGCCATCAACACCGCCCTCGCTCTCCGACAGGCGATCTGGCGAAAGACAGACCCAGCGTGGGCAATGTGCGGCATCCCCGACATCCTCCACGTCGACCACGGCTCCGACTTCATCAGCCACCACCTCGAGCAGATCGCACTCGCCCTGCACATCAGGATCGTCCACTCCGCCGTCGGGCGACCCCAAGGCCGCGGGAAGATCGAACGGTTCTTCGGAACCATCAACACCGAACTCCTAGCCACGCTCCCCGGCCACCTCGGACCCGGCAGCCGAACACCAATGCCTATGCTCGACCTCGCAGGCCTCGACCGTGCCATCGGCGACTTCATCGGCACCTACAACGACCGGCCCCACAGCGAGCTGGGGATCTCACCCCGGGATGCGTGGGTCGCGGACGGCTGGCTTCCGCGGATGCCCGAGAGCCTTCAAGAGCTCGACGGGCTGCTCCTTACTGTTCCGAAGAACCGGGTCGTGCAACGCGACGGCATCCACTTCCAAGGCCAGCGCTACCTCGCCCCAACCCTGGCGCCGTTCGTCGGTCACACCATCACGATCCGGTACGACCCCCGGGACATCTCCGAGATCCGCGTCTACGACCGCGACACGTTCATCTGCACCGCCATCGACGAGGCCCACCCCAACCTCCGCCTCAGCCTCCGCGACATCGAAACCGCCCGCCGCGCCCGCCGCAAGCAGCTGCGTCGTGCAATCCACGATCGCATTCCGACCGTTGCCACCCGCCAGGAACCTCGCACCCCCGAACCGATCAAGCGGCGGCCACGGCTTCGCACCTACGAAGAGGACGAGTGATGAACCAGGCATTCATCGTCACCAAAGAACACCGACGCTTCACCGAGTTCGCCAACGCCGTCCGAAAGGAGAAAACCATCGGGATCTGCCACGGCGCCGCCGGCGTCGGGAAAACCAACTCCGCCCGCCGCTACGCGAACTGGGACGCCCTCGAGCCCTACATCAACGCGTGGGGACCGAGAGGCGATCACGACGCAAAGCACTATGCCCTGGCGAACCGATCCCGCACCGTCTTCTACACACCCGAAGTCCTCTGCCGGCCCAAGGACCTCATGCACGACATCGACCACTGGCAGATCAAAGTCGGACTCTGCGCCGACGAGCACCTCCGCTCCCTCATGCCCGACGGTGAAGTGGTCAGGCAGAACGACGTCACCCGCCTGGTCGAGCTCCTCATCATCGACGAAGCCGAACGGCTCACCCCGACCGCCTTGGAGCTTCTCCGCGACCGTCACGACCGCACGCATCTCGCGATGATCCTGATCGGCATGCCCGGTATCGACGAACGCTTCCGTCACTACCCCCAGCTCTACAGCCGCCTCGGCTTCTCACACCACTACCGCGCCCTTGGCCGGGAAGAGCTCCTCTTCGTTCTCGACCGCCACTGGAAGCGACTCGGCAGGACTCTCGACCCTGACGACTTCACCGACGCTCAAGCCATCGCCGCCATCGAACGCATCACCCGCGGCAACTTCCGCCTGCTCGAACGGCTCTTCCCCCAGATCAATCGCGTGCTGAAGATCAACCAGCTCGACACCATTACCGACGACGTCATTGAAGCCGCCGCGAGCATTCTCGTCATCGGCAACTAGCGACACGAAGCGATCACAGAACACCGCCAAAGAGCGGCAAACTCCACACAAATGCGACGTCTTCGCGTTGGGCCGTGCGACGAACGGTCGAGGCTGTCGAGAAGCGCTCTAAATTGGAGCAACGCGATTTCTATCTAAGATACGAAGATTCTGGTTGGGCGCACTCCGCCGATGAGGCCGTGTGGCGTGATGTCGCGTCCAGCCAAGGTGGTCGGCGCTACTGGCTGTCAAAGGCCGATGGCTCGTTGATATTCAGCCCTGGCGGGTATCTGGCGCGGTCAGGAGTCCTGTGACTGGGCGGTGGCGTTGTGGCGGTAGAACGTGGCGCGGGACCACCCCACGAGTCGGGCAGCGTCTGTGGCGGTGCGTCCTTTGGCGCGGGCATCGTTGACGATCGCGAGCTTCTCGGCGATCACGGCTGGCTCGACGCGGGGTCGCCCGAACTGGGTGCCGGAGGCTTTGGCTGCGGCGATGCCGGCATTGACCCGTTCTGTGATCAGCTCCCGCTCGTATTCAGCCAGAGTGGCGAGCATGTTCAGCATCAGCCGTCCACTGGTGGTGGCTGGGTCGATGCCGTCTTGGATGGAGCGGATGCCGATGCCCGACTCGCGCAGCAGGGTCACCGTGTTCAGCACGTCGATCAGTGAGCGTCCCAGCCGGTCCACTCGCCAGACCACGACCGTGTCTCCAGCGGTGGCGTACTCCAGGAGTCGGCGCATCCCTGGCCGTTGCACTGCGTTCTTGCTGCCCGAGGTGACATCCGAGAAAACGTCCCGTGCCTCGACCCCGGCCTTGGTCAGCGCGTCCAACTGCAACTGCGCGTCCTGACTGGCCGTGCTGATTCTCGTGTACCCCAGAAGTCTCACCCACCCATCCTGCCTCAGAAACCCTTCCGGTGATGTCGTCTGAGACGTTTCTCGTCGAGACACTTTTCCGAGACACTCCTGCAGCCGCAGAACCGCGAGAGCTCGGTCCTCGGCAGCGACGTCAGATCGTGTCTCATCAACCTGTAGTTTCCTGAGACGCCACAATCGCGCCGCAAGCCCCCCCCCTGTCCCGGTGACACCCACCCCGGAAGAGGAAAGCGGGCAGCGGGGTACTTCTGGTCAGGCTCGGTGGGTGCTTCGACCTGCTCAAACCCTTTTGGCTTCCACAAGCGGGGACGCCCGGAGGAACCGCCTAGCGTCGGGCCCGTGCTCTGGTCGGGTGACCTCCACGCGCGATGGCTCTTGGCGTTCTCGCCCTCAGGCGGTAGTGACCTAGCGGCTTCTCCCAAAGCCGAACTTCCGAGACGCGCGATCAGCTACGACTCGAGGTCCCGCCATCCGCATCTGGGCGAACTGCTCGCTGACGTCGAAGACTTCGGCGACTCGCGCGTTGTCCCAGCCGGCATAGGCGGCCTTGCGTGCAGCGTCATCGGGGATTAGGAGCTGACCAGAGACGAACAGCGCCTGCTTCTCCATGGTGGGGTCGAACTGACGCTTGTGATCCTCGCCGAAGACGACGTTCTCGAAGGAGTGCTCAAGCAGGTGGTGCCCGAGTTCGTGCGCAATGTTGCTCCGGCGTCGCACGGACGAGTGGGCGTCGTTCTCAACAATGATGCGAGCGGTCCCGAGCGGCACCAAAGCGGCCGACCACGACTTGGACCTGGTGGAATGAAAGTGACGGTGAGCCTCGGGCCCCAGATCGAAGTCGAGAAGCTGGGTCAGGGAGTACACCGGGATGCCATGCACTTCGGCAAGCTTGTACGGATCGAAAGGGTCGTGTTTATTCAGCCCAAGGTAGCTGCGCTCCTCCTCAGCGACCGCACGCATCTTGGCCTGGGTCCAGCCGCGTCTACTCCGAGGCTTCTTCGCGCTCGGACTTGAACCGTTTGGCGGCTGCTGCGATGACCTCTTCAAGGTAGGAGACATCCTTCTCGGTCAGGTCACTTCGTGCCCGGAGGTGCGGGCTCAATGATGCGACGAGGTCCGGCTCTTCATCCGTCTCTTCTACGCCGAGGTAGAAGCTCTCCGCGGGCATTCGCAGCCATGTCGTCATGGCGACGAAGGCGGACACGTCGGGGCGCAACCCTTGCGCCATCCTCGAGATCGTCGACGCACTGACTCCGAGTTCCTTAGCCAGCTGTCGCCAGGACAGGTCCTGCTGCTCCCGAGCTGCGTCCAATGCCGCGTGTAACGACTTCACGTTGATCGTGGGCCCGGCACTCAACTTTGCTCCACAAAACGTGCACTGCTCGACATGTAGACCATGTGTGCTACCTTAGCAGTGTTCGAGTTGTCGAGCACTGCGTCATAAGTAGCGCGGTTTGAGTAAGACCTGACAGATAGGAGGGCGCTGTGAAGGCTGCCGAAGCAGAGAAGCCCGGTCACGAGCACCAGGACCGGACCGTGAAGATCATCGTGAACACGCGCCCGCACCAGTGGGCGGAGAAGACGATCTCGTACGAAGAGGTCGTCGAGCTGGCCTACCCGGGCCAGCCGGTCGGTGAGGGTGAGGAGGTCACGGTCTCGTTCACACGGGGGCACGACGAGAAGCACGAGGGCTCTCTGACCCCGAACCACAGCGTCAAGGTCAAGAACAGGATGGTGTTCGATGTCTACCGCACCTCTCGCTCGTGACGAGGACGTCCGTCGTCTCCTCGACGGCGGATACGACGTCAACATCATCGGCGGCCACCTGGTCGTGAAGCAGGTCCCGTACGTGACCACCGAGAAGGTGGTCGCGTACGGGTTCCTCGCCTACCCGGTCACCGTCAGCGGTGACCGGGTAGTTATGGACACTGACCACCGGATCTGGTTCGGAGGGTCGATGCCGTGCAACGATCACGGGCAGCCCCTCACATTCGCGAACCCCGAGGCACGTGACATCTTTCCGGACCTGCCTGCCGCGTCCTTCATGCTCTCCAGTAAGCCGGCGAACGGGTACCCGGACCAGTATGCGAAGGTGACAGCGTATGTGCGCATGCTGGCGCATCCGGCGATGGCGCTGGACTCGGAAGTCACTGCGACGCCGGGAGCCGCCTGGCAGGAGGTCGAGGAAGACCTGCCGTTCCAGTACCGCGATACTGCGACCTCCCGGGCGGGGCTGTCTACCCTGACTCGCCTCTTCCGCGACGAGCGGATCGTCATCATCGGTCTCGGCGGATCCGGCGCGTACCTCCTCGACCAGGTCGCCAAGACTCCGGTAGCGAGCATCCTGCTCATCGACGGAGACGTGTTCGACAATCACAACGCATTCCGGGCACCCGGCGCTGCTTCGATCGAGCAGTTGCGTGAGCGGCCCTCGAAGGTTGCGTATTTCCACGCGATGTACGGAAAAATGCACACGAACATCACGACGGAGCAGACGTACATCACCGCTGAGAACCTTGACCTGCTCGACGGAGCGACGTTCGCGTTTCTCGCGATGGACGACGCCACGGTGAAACCGGCCATAGCCGCCTACCTTCTGCAGCGCGGCACGCCGTTCGTTGACGTCGGCATGGGTGTTGAGGAAATCGACTCGAAGCTGTCAGGACTACTCCGGATGGTGTTCGCCGACCCCGGCGAAAGTGTGGAGCGTGCCCTGTCGCGCATCCCGAAGCCAGCTGAGGAACGCGACGACTACAGCCGCAACATTCAGGTGGCAGATCTCAACGCGCTCAACGCGATGCTAGCCATCGGAAGGTGGAAGCGGCACCTCGGGTTCTATGCCGACGGCACCAATGAGAAGTTCTCGACGTACTCGATGTTCACCAACCACATCACCAACGAGGCCACGGACGGGTGCGATGACCAGGCGGACGACCGGGAGGACGGTCGCCGGGATGGGTCGGTGAGCGCGGCATGACGGTGCGTCACCTCGAGCCAAGCTTCGTCGAGACCTTCCCGACAACGCTCAGGCCGGGCGTGCTTTACGTGTCGATCGAGTTCACTACTTGCGCTCACCTATGCGCGTGTGGCTGCGGAGAGGAGGTCATCACCCCGCTGTCGCCGCCGCAGTGGTCATTGACCTACAACGGGCGTGACGTGTCGCTCCACCCGTCGGTCGGGAACTGGGCGTTGCCGTGCAAGTCGCACTACATCGTTGACCGCGGCCGAATCCGGTGGTCCTACCAGTTCACCAAAGAACAGATCGCGGCTAACCGAGCGCGTGACCGACGTGCCATCGACCGCTACGACCTCAACGAAGTGCTCCCTGACTGGGATGAGCTTGAAACGGTCACCGAAATCCCGGCGGACCGCCGCAAGAGAGTCTGGACGCGTTTTCGTCGCCTACTCAGAAGACGCAACTAGGCATTCCGCCCGTGCAGGGGACTTGTACTGACGCACGACCGTACGTGCGTCCTTTCGCCGCCATTGACGCAGTTGTCCGGCTGTCCCGCACGGGGATCCACAACGACATACGACCGGTGTGTCCGTGGCCATGAAAAAGTCCCCACTGGTGGCCAGGTAGCGGTCCCCAGTGGTGGCCAAGAAAAGTCCCCACTCTTCGTCGTGTCGTAAGTGCCCGTGAGGTCCTGCGTGGTGACGGTGGCGGTAACCAGCCAGCCGACCGCCAACCACGCAGGAGACCTCCATTGAAGAGCGCGAGGGAACGTATGGACGTCATTTCGGCCTATCGAGAGGTAGGCACTTATCGAGGAGCGGCCGCGATCTGCGGCACGACCCACAAGACCGTGAAGCGGATCATCGAGGCCCACGAGTCTGCTGGGGCGCCGGCGGCGCCGAAGGCGCCGCGGGCGCGGAACTACGACGAGGTCACCGACCTGGTCGCGAAGCGGGTCACGGACACTGCGGGGCGGATCACCGCGAAGCGGTTGCTGCCCGAAGCGACCGCGGCCGGGTACGACGGGTCGGCCAGGAACTTCCGTCGTCTGGTCGCAGATGCCAAGCAGGCATGGCGAAACGAGCACGCCGGTTACCGTGGACGCAGGCCCGCGGTGTGGACCCCGGGCGAGACGTTGATGATCGACTGGGGCGAGCTGCGCATCGACGGGGTCCTGGTCCACGTGTTCTGCGCGGTGCTGGCGTGGTCGCGGTTCCGGTTCGTCCGCTTCGCCGTCGATCAGAAGTCGGCCACCACGATGGGGATGCTCGCTGAGTGCTTCGAGGAGCTCGGCGGGGTCCCGAAGGTCGTCCTGGCCGACCGGATGGGGTGTCTGAAGGCCGGTGTCGTGGCGAACGTCGTGGTCCCGACACCGGACTACGTCAGGTTCGCGTCGCACTACCGGTTCCGGCCCGACTTCTGCCACGCCGCCGACCCGCAGTCGAAGGGAATGGTCGAGAACCTCGTTGGCTACGCCAAGTCCGACCTGATGGTCCCGCTCGTCGGCAGCAAGTCGACGAGCCTGGGCGATCGCAACGACGCCGCCGCTGCGTGGTGCGCCGAGGTCAACGCCAACCTGCACTCAGAGATCTGCGCGATCCCCGCCGAGCGCCTCGCCATCGAGCAGCCCCTGCTGGGCGAGCTGCCGTCGCTGCGTGCGGAGTTCGGCCCCCGCCCGACGACCAGGAAGGTCGATAAGCTGTCCTGCATCCGGTTCGGCTCGGCCAGGTACTCAGTGCCGAACCGGCTCATCGGCACCAGCGTCACCGTCCTCGTCGAGGACGACCTGTTGCGCATCATCGGCCCTGTCACGGGCGAGGTCCACGCCGAGCACGCCCTCGTCGCACCAGGTGAGGTCAGCATCGACGACACCCACTACGACAAGCCACGACCCGACAAGCCATCGCGTGGCGCGAGGCCCAGAACCCAACAGGAGAAGGACTTCCTCGCACTCGGACCCGCCGCGGAGGCGTTCCTGACCGGCGCCGCAGCAGCCGGTGTCACGAAGCTGCCGTCCGAGATCGGCGTCATCCTCGACCTGGCTGCAGCTCACGGCAACGACGCCGTCGTCGTCGCGCTCACCCGGGCCGTGGAGTTCGGGCGGTGGCGCGCCGGTGACATCCGCTCGATCCTCGCCACCCACGGCCAAGCCCCCACCCCGCGACCGGCCGGCGAGCCGTTGGTGCTGACGTTGCCGAGCGTGCCCACCAGGTCGCTCGATGCCTACAGGATCGAGAGCGGAGAGTCGTCGTGACCGCGTCGACTCCGCCGGCGCTGCCGGCCGATCTGACCGAGGGGTTGAAGCGGTTGAAGATGTCGGCGATGCGCCGTGTCGCCCCCGAGCTGCTTGTGACCGCGAAGACCCAACGCTGGTCGCCGGAGGAGTTCCTCCGCACCCTGGTCGAGGCAGAGATCGCCGCGCGCGATGAGTCCAACGCCCGCACCCGCATGAAGGCTGCCGGGTTCCCCGTCACCAAGACCCTCGACGGCTTCGACGTCACCGGATCCTCGGTCCCCGCCGCGACGTTCGACTACCTCTCATCGCTCGAGTGGGTCCGCGCAGCCGAGAACGTGTGCCTCATCGGCCCGGCCGGGACCGGCAAGAGCCACCTGCTCGTCGCGCTCGGGCACGCCGCCATCGACGCAGGTCACCGAGTCAGGTACTTCACTGCCGCCGACCTCGTCGAGACCCTCTACCGAGGCCTGGCCGACAACTCGGTCGGCAAGACCATCGACACGCTGCTGCGCAACGACCTGATCCTGCTCGACGAGCTCGGCTTCGCACCGCTCGACGACACCGGCGCCCAGCTGCTGTTCCGGTTCATCGCAGCCGCCTACGAACGCCGCTCGCTCGGCGTCGCCAGCCACTGGCCCTTCGAGGCGTGGGGACGGTTCCTACCCGAACACACCACCGCGGTCAGCATGCTCGACCGGCTTCTGCATCACTGCCACACCGTCGTCACCGACGGTGACTCCTACCGCATGAAGCAGGCCCGACAGAACGGAGGAACCCGACTGAAGTCGACCAAGTAAACGACTCAGAGTGGGGACTTCTACTTGGCCACCAGCGGGGACCAGAAACTGGCCGTTGACACGGTGTCAGCACCTCGGCGTAATCTGGTGTGGAAGCATCAAGCCTCGGCAACCGCTGAGGCGGCTGGCCGAGGCCTGAGTCTTGCTGTCGTAGGTAGACGAAGCTACACGAGCAGCCTGAATGCTTCCGACGGCCCCGCCCGGGGTCAGGAGGGAGCCGCTCCCATGGCTCGTTCGCACCGCAGCGCCGTCACAGGGCGCTACATCAGCAAAACTGCCGCCGCCCGCAGTCCCAAGACGTCGGTGTCACATGGCGGCCATTTCTCGCGGTCCAGCGGGTCTCGCAGCGTAGTCACCGGTCGCTTCGTGCAGGAGTCCACCGCCAAGCGACACCCCGACAAGACCATTCGGGAGGGCTGAGAAAGGGTTATCGCGGTGCGCCACATCAAGCTCCACGAACCTCCGCGTGCCCGTCTTCGCGTTCGCGACATCGCGAAGGAGATCGACGTCTCTGCGAGAGAAGTTCTCGCCGTGCTCAACGACATCAACGAGTATGTCAAGAACTCCGCCAGCTTCGTTGAGGCCCCGATCATCCGCAGGGTGCACGAGATCTTCGGTGTCACGTACGGCCCTCCGCCCAGCCCCGGCTGGCCAGATCGTCTTCCGACCCCGCATAGCCCTACCGGCCTCACACCGCCTCCGAAGCGGCGCAAGCGTGACAACCACCCGCTAATGGGAGAGATCAGCCCTCGACGCGATGGAAATGCCCACCCCGACTCGGGGTCAACAGAAAGTGCCTCTACAGCGTCATGGGCAGGTCGCAAAGCCGATCAGCAGTGGGCTGAGCTCGCGGGTGGGGACGCTTCCCACAGCTTCGAGTTCGAAGGATGGAAGTTGTACGGCTTCTCGGAGGTCGAACGCGATGTCTGGATCGCCGCAGGACTCAGACCTGGTCAGGCGCGGCATGCCGCTGAGCTGCGCGATGCAGGACTGTCCTCCACTGATCTCAGTATCGACCTCAACGGCTGGACAGTCGCCGACCGACTGCAGCGTGGTGAGGGTGCAGTAGCGGTAGCGCGGACGCTCACTCATATGCGCAGCAGGGAAGCCGGTTAGCCCCCCGTTGCCGACACCCGTTCAGGGTTTCGGACGTGATTTCACCCGGTCTTGGACCTGCCGCGCCGCTTTACTCGTAACCGATCGTCGGCGCGCACAGCCGTCCGACTCAGAACCGGACGTCACCGAGCCGGGTTCGTCTGTCCAGCCCCCGGTCGCAGCCGTGACGCCCGGCATCACTCCTGGTTGGTGCGTCGCGTACCGCCGGGACGACATGGGCGACGAGAGCGGGCCCCGCGGCAGACCCCCCGGCATTCTCCGGACCCGGCCAGCAGAACCTGACGCCGTCGAGGGAGCATTCAACTCGAACCGGAGTACCGTTCCACCAATGGCTCAGGACGCGACGAACACGCATCTGCTGAACCGTCTCGTAGCGAACCCGGCCCGGACCGTCATGCTGGGCTTCGCCGTGGTGATCGCCGCGGGGACCGCGGCCCTGATGACCCCGCTCGCCGCCGAGCCGGGCGAGTCCACCGACCTGCTCACGGCGCTGTTCACCGCGACCTCCGCCACCTGCGTGACCGGCCTGGTCACGGTCGACACCGCCACCCACTGGTCCACCTTCGGCGAGCTGGTCATCCTCGCAATGATCCAGATCGGCGGTCTCGGGGTCATGTCCACCGCGACCCTGCTCGTCATGGTCATCGGCCGCAGGCTCAGCGCACCCGCCAACGTGCTCACCGGCGCGGAGTCACGCTCGATCGCGCACCGCAATCCCGCCCAGGTCCTCGTCGACGTCCTGAAGTTCACCCTGATCGTCGAGACGGCGACCGCCATCGTCCTGAGCCTTCGCCTGCGTTCGACCTACCAAGCGGATTGGGGCGATGCCCTCTACTCGGGGTTCTTCCACGCCGTCTCCGCCTTCAACAACGCCGGCTTCGGCCTGCACGCCGACAGCGCCGTCACCTGGGTCGACGACCCGTGGATGTGCCTGCCCCTGATGGCCTCGGTGATGATCGGTGGCCTCGGCTTCCCGGTCTGGTGGGAGATGTTCCGGCACTGGCGGCAGCAGTTCCGCCGCTGGACCGTCCACGCGACGATCATCATCTGGGGCTCGCTCGTGCTGTGGATCGGCGGCACCGCGCTCTTCGCGACCTTCGAGTGGCGCAACGACGACACGCTGGGCCCCCTCAGCACCGGCGGGAAGATCCTCGCATCCGGCTTCCAGTCCGTCGTGGCCCGCACGGCCGGCTTCAACAGCGTGCCCATCGGCGACCTCCACCAAGAGACCCTTCTACTCCTCGACGGCCTGATGTTCATCGGAGGAGGCAGCGCCGGCACCGCCGGCGGTATCAAGATCACCACCTTCGCTCTGCTCGGCTTCGTCATCTGGGCCGAGATCCGCGGCGAACCCACCGTGCGGATCCTCCACCGTCGCCTACCCCCCGCGAACCTGCGTCAGGCTCTCACCATTGCCCTGCTGGGTGTCGGTCTCGTCGTCGGGGGGACGGCCGTCCTGCTCATCGTCTCCCCCTTCCACCTGGACGCGGTCCTCTTCGAGGCGATCTCGGCCTTCGCCACCGTCGGGATGTCCACGGGCATCACCGCGGACCTCCCACCCGTGGGACAGGTCGTGCTCATCGTGCTGATGTTCCTCGGCCGACTCGGGCCGATCACCCTCGGCGCCGCCCTGGCGTTGCGCCACCGACCTCGACGCTTCGAGGTCCCCACCGAAAGGCTCCTCGTTGGCTAAGTACGACATCGCCGTCATCGGCCTAGGCCGCTTCGGCTCCGCCCTCGCGCTGCGCCTGGAGCAGAATGGGCAGCGCGTCCTCGGCGTGGACGTCGACGAGTCCGTGGTGGAAAACCTCAAGGAGGACATCCGCCACCTCGCGATCGCCGAGGCACGCGACGAGGAGACCCTCAGGCAGCTGGAGATCACCCCCGACACCCTCGTCGTCCTCGGGATGACCGACGTCGCGGCATCGCTGATGGCCGCCACGGCCCTCAGCGAGCTGGGGGTCCGTGACGTGTGGGCCAAGGCGGGATCACGCCAGCACTACGAGGCGCTGGACCGACTCGGCGTCACCCGCATCATCCAGCCGGAACACGAAGCAGGACTGTCCATGGCAGCCGAGCTGCTGCAGCGCTGACCGAACCGGCGCGGCCCTTGGACGTCTCGACGGCCGTCGAGGATCGTTTGGCGCGCTTCTCATACAGGGCCGCCTTGCAGTCGGTCATCCCGTAGACCATGAGTAGTTCGCGCACGAATGACTGGGCCTGCTGTTTCTCTTCGCCCGTTCAGGCGCCACTCCGCGGTGAATTTCGCGGCCCGCTTGCGAATCTCGTTTTACGACGTGGGCTTGACTGCCATGCCTTGGTTCTCCTTCGCGCTGTCCCGGTGTGGAAGTCCCGCATTCGGTCCATTCCCGTCAACGCGCCCGGAGTGGACCGACATCGCCGACGGTTAGCCCATCCCACCGTCTGCGTGGAGCACCACAAGGCTGTCTGCGACGGTTGGGCGTGCGCACACTCGAGGCGGTCGTGCTGACCTGCTTCCACGACGACCGGGTCGAGAGGGGGCACAGTGACGCTGCGTGCACGCAGCAGGACAACGCCCAGGCAGAGATGCTGCCGTGGGCTGTCTATTGGGAGACCGAGCGCTCAATTCTGTCGATGAGGGCCTCTAGGCCGATCTCGAACTCTTGCGCGGTGGTGTCTTGACTGAGTCGGTCCTGCATGCGGCACACATGGGGGGCCTGCTGGAGGTCGAAGTAGGCGTCCTGTTCGGGGATGGCGGCTTCACCTTCGTTGAGGGTTTCATCCACGGAGAGGATGTCCTCCCCATGAGCAGCGACCTCCAGCAGCAGGGAACCGATCAAGAACGTGGTGAAGGCCTTGTAAGCATCCACGGCCCTGATGTCATCGAAGCCGAAGTCGCTGAGCGTGGCCAGGAAGTGCTCGACCAGCTCGATGCTGCGCAACGGCGGGCGCAGCCACGGTGTGGCTGGGTGCCGGGAAGCGACTAACGGGAACGCGGCAGGATGGGCTTGGGCCACCCGGCGGACTTCATTGGCCAGCACTTGCAAGTACCCCTGCCACGACGTGAACCCGACCGCGTCCGCGCGGGCGGTGACACCATCCATGAGTTTCTCCACGACCGCCTCCAGCAGGGCCTCGCGTCCGGAGACATAGCGGTACAAGGACATTGCTGCGACGCCGAGGTCTTGTCCCACGCGGCGCATCGTCAGCCCCTGAACGCCGTGCGTGTCGATCGAGGTGATCGCTGTCTGCACGATCAGATCCCGGTCCAAGCGTGGGCGCGAATCTCTGGGCGGGTCAGGGACGGTGTTCATGGCTGTCCTTTCCACAGGTGCTGACGTACCCATCATCGCGGACCTATGAGGTCCTTTGCTGCTACCCCGCCGATCAGATAAGTTTACGATGTAAGCAATAGCGTGTGCTGGGCCCATTGCCCACAAGGAGTTCTCTGATGCAGATTGACAAGCAGAAGATCGTTGACCTGCTCAAGAGCCGTGGAGAGGACGAGAAGGCGCAGCAGGCGGACGCAGACCTGCCGGACGACGTGGACACCGGTCAACACCAAGGCGTGCTGGAGAATCTGGGACTAAGCCCGACCGATCTGGCCAACCTCGCTGGCAACTTCAGTCTCTGACCTACTGGCCAGCGGCGACCACGTACGCAGTCTCCCGGTCTCGCTCACCGAGGGGGCGACACCGGACTAGGCCAGCACCTGCCCTAGGTCAAGAGACGACAATAGGTCTCAGGCAGCCACGGACTCCGGCAGACGGCCCTTCCTCTTGGCATAGGCCTGCGTGGACTTGTGATTGATCATGACCCTGGCCAGTTGCACGACCGCGCCGGAGATCAGCGCGAAGGCGATGGCCTCACCCCAGTTGACCTCCGGGCTTTCCGGGTTGTCTGGAACGGTGCCGTCGGTAACGAGCGCCCACCCCTTTTCGATGACTTTCCTCGCCATGATCCCGCCGCCGATGGCCGCGCCGGTAGTGGCCAGACTCCACAGCTTGTCGCTCATGATGGCGTGCTCCTCGTTGCTGTCGGTGTGCTGAGTTCGGGCACCGCCAACACGAAGAAGAAGGTTGTGAAGGGGGCGCCTTCACTTGTAAGTTTACAAGGTACGCACCCCGGGGCAAGCGCGGAAGCACCACCAATGTCCCGTCCTGGGCTCTCGAAGAGACTGGAGCAGACGATGAACAAGATCACCATGACAGTGGCGTTCGGGGCCGGGTACGTCCTCGGCACTCGAGCGGGCCGGGAACGCTACGACCAGTTGCGCGATCGTGCACTGGCGTTGTGGACCGACCCGACGGTGCAGAAGCAAGCCAAGAAGGTCCAAGAGCAAGCCAAACAGGTGCCCGGACAGGTCAAGGAGCACTTGCCCGACTCGATAAGCAGGACATCTCAGGACGGCAAGGACAGGACCCCACACCACACCATGGGTGACGACTTCGCATCCGCCCCAGACATGGACCAGGACGACCCCTGGCCGCCCCCGACCTCCGGTCCGGAGCCAGGGGTGAGCGACGTCCTAGGCGGTCATGGTCGTGGCTGAGCAGATGGAGCCGCCACCCCGCGGCGCTTCGACCGGCGAGTTGATCTCCCGGTTGAGCGAACAGACCAGCACATTGATTCGCGATGAGATGCGACTGGCGACGGCCGAACTCAGCGCCAAGGCCAAGCATGCCGGTGCGGGACTGGGCATGTTCGGTGCCGGGGGGTTGCTCGCGTTCTTCGGCGCAGCCGCGTTGGTAACGACCGCCATCTTGGCTTTGGCGCTCATCCTGCCGGCGTGGGCCGCGGCCCTGATCGTGGCGGCTCTACTGCTGATCGCCGCCGGGGTGGTGTCATTGCTGGGCAAGAAGCAGGTCGAGCAGGTCGGACCACTAAAACCCGAGCGCGCCATGGCGAATGTGCAACGTGATGTCACCCAGGTCAAGGAAGCGAGCAGCCGTGAGCACGAATGAATCCAACGAGCCCGTCACTAGTGCGTCGACACCCACCGAGTCGGACAGTACCGATCCGGCCAAGATCGAAGCGGACATCGCCCGACACCGCGAAGACCTGGGCATCACCGTCGATGAGTTGACCGACCGCCTGGACGTGAAGAAGCGGGCCAAGCGCCAGGTCAACGACCTCAAGGGCCAAGGCCTTAACCGAGTCCAAGACCTCAAGATGCGAGCCCAGCAGCCCCAAAACATCGAACTGGCGGTCCTCGCCGCACAGATGCTCGCGCTCGTGGCCGGCGTGGCTGCCGTGGCCGGGGCGATCTGGTGGTGGCGCCGGTGAATGCTCGGGCCCTCACCGGCGATGAGGACCACGGCAAGGCACCGCACCCGGAAGACGACGCCAAAGCGGACAGCCCCGCGAAGATCACCAGCGCGGGCTGGAAATTCACCGGCCGCAAAGCCGTCCGGGAGTTCTTGGCCGACCAGTGCACGGACTTGGCGGCCGCGCTGACCTACTACGCAGTGCTGGCCATCTTCCCGGCGCTGATCGCGATCTTCTCCCTGCTGGGACTCGTCGGTCAGAGCCAGACCACCATCGACGCAGTCATGCCGGTACTGAAGCAGGTCCTGGGCAGTTCCGGATCCCAGACCCTGGAACCCATCGTCCGCTCCCTAGCAACCTCACCCGGGGCCGGGCTGGCTCTCATCCTGGGTTTGGCCACCGCCTTGTGGTCCGCCTCGGGCTACGTCACGGCTTTCAGCCGGGCGATGAACCGTGTCTATGAGATCGGCGAGGGGCGACCCATCTGGAAGCTTCGTCCCCTGATGCTCCTGATCACCTTGGTCATGGTCCTGCTCGTGGTGCTTGTGGCCTTGATGCTGGTGTTGTCCGGACCTGCAGCGCAAGCCATCGGCGACCTGATTGGGCTGGGCTCCACCGCTTTGACTGTCTGGAGCATCGCCAAGTGGCCCGTCATCCTCGTCTTGGTGATGTTGATCGTGGCGATCCTGTACTACACCACCCCGAACGTGCAGCAGCCGAAATTCCGCTGGATCAGCGTCGGAGCTGGCATCGCGATCCTAGTCTGGATCCTGATCTCGCTCGCTTTCGGTCTCTACATCGTCAACTTCTCCAACTACGGCAGTACCTACGGGTCGTTCGCCGGAGTGGTCATCTTCCTGCTGTGGCTGTGGATCACTAACCTCGCGTTGCTGTTCGGGGCCGAGGTCGACGCAGAGCTCGAACGCTCCCGTCAACTGATGGCCGGGATCGAGGCCGAACGCGACATCCAGCTCCCTGTGCGGGACGACACCAAGATCCGCAAAGACGAAAAGAAGGAGCAGCAAGACATCGAGCAGGCAGCGAACCTGCGCCACAGCTCCGGCCAGACCACGGACACGGATAAGACTGAAGACCCCCGCAAAGACACCGATCGGAGGTGACGTCGGTCGGGAGGTGTGAGTCCGGGACTGGGTTTCCAGTGCACTCAAGAAGCGCTCTCAAGGTCGGGTGGCCAGTTTGTGTGGTTCCGCCTAATCGGAGATTGCGACGCTTGCGAGGCACCCCTAGATTCGTGCGATGGGACGCTCGCGATCGGATGCTGAAGAGCGGGTGGGCTCCGACGCAGATGCGTCCCAGCGGGAGTCGTCTGCCGCAAGCTGAACCGCACTGGGTCTGATGGAGGCTCGGGCTATTGGATTCCGACCAAGGGGTGGTCGGACCGTTGCGTAGCGTAGAACGCTTCCTCGAACTCTGCTGGCGGGACGTCGCCCAGGTAGCCGTGGAGGCGGTCGTGGTTGTGCCAGTGGACCCAGGACAGGGTGGCGAGCTCGACATCCTCGATGCTCTTCCAGGGCCGTCTCTGGCGTGCGGGGCCGCGGATTAGCTCGGCCTTGTAGTAGCCGTTCACGGTCTCGGCAAGGGCGTTATCGTACGAATCCCCGACGGTGCCGATCGAGGGCACCGCACCGATCTCAGCCAGTCGTTCTCCGTAGCGAATCGACGTGAATTGGCTGCCCGCGTCGCTGTGACACCGCAGCCCGTCGAGCTGGGTGCCGCGTGACCACCTGGCCATCTCGATGGCGTCGAGGACCATCGTGGTCCTCATGTGCGAGGCGACTCGCCACCCGACGATCGTGCGGGAGTAGGCGTCGATGATGAAGCAGACGTAGGCGACGCCGGCCCAGGTCGGCACGAAGGTCAGATCTGTGACCCACAACTGGTTCGGCGCGGTGGCGGTGAAGTCGCGGCCCACCAGGTCCGGGTGCCGCGGCATGCCCGGGTCTGGCGTGGTGGTGCGCACCCGCTTGGTGCGCCGCACGCCCTCGATACCCTCGGCGCGCATCAGCCGGGCGACCTGGTCGCGGCCGATGTCGTGACCAGAGCGTCGCGCGGCCTTCCAGATCTTCCGTGCCCCGTAGACCCGGTAGTTGGCTTCCCACAGCTGCCGCACCACCGGGCCCATCACCGCGTCACGTCGGGCACGGGCCGATGGCTGCCGGCTCTTGACCTGGTAGTAGCTGCTGGGGGCCACCTGCAGCACGCTGCAGATGAGCTCGACCCCCAGCCGCCGACCCGCGACGACGTCGTCGCGGTTGGCGTCGATGAACGCGGCTACTTCTTGTGCTGGCGGTCGAGCTCCGCCCCGAAGAAACTGGCGGCCCTCTTCAAGATTTCGTTGGCGCGCTTGAGCTCACGGTTCTCCTGCTCCAGAGCCTTCATCTTCGCCGCGTCACTGGTACTGATGCCCGCGACGTGGCCCTCGTCGATATCAGCTTGACGGACCCAGGACCGCACCGACTCGGTGCCGTACCCCAACTGCTGGGCGACGCGCTGGACCGTGCCGTGCTCTGTGCCTAGCTCTGCGCGCAGAGTCCTGACCATCCGCACCGCAGCGGCCTTCTCGTCGGGGCTGTAGCGACGCGTGGTCGGCTTCCCCGGGGTGGTGTCCTTCGGCATGAGTACATCCTCGTTTCCAAACGATGGAGACTCCAACCAACCCAGTGCGGTTCA